>OZ271835.1:0-2312500 GCA_965601715.1 Hyphomicrobiales bacterium
CAGCGCTCGAACCAACAGGCCAACTATCATCAGCGCCTGGCAGAAGACGCCATGGGCCGCATCTCGCTGGATCGCACGAACCCAGGGATGCCCCCGCCTGTCGAGCTGCCGCCCGAACCACAGCGCTGGATCGAAGAAATCTACACATACCAGCGGCCGATCGATGCCCCGCGCAATGATCCGACCGCGCCTAACCCGGTACCGAGCCCCGTACCGCAACAACCGGCCGCGCCTAAGAACAAAGACAACCCGAGCTGGCAGAACAACAAGCCGAACTTTAGCGGCGGTACCGGCGCGGGCGCGACTGACGTGTTCATTGATACGGTCTACGGCAACGAGAACAGCTCAAGCTGGTCCGGCCCAGACAACAGGGCTGGCCATGATCCACGTACAAGCTGGAACGCCACGTCTCAGGGCTACCGCGATAACTATGAAAGCTCCGGCGGTCAGTCTGGCATGGGCGGCGGCACCGTGATCTGTACGTATTTCTGGCAGCAGGGCGACCTGAACAAACGAGAGCACCTGGCCAACCTGACTTTCACCCGTAAACACGTCTCCAGCGAGAAGTACCAGGGCTACATGTTCTGGGCTGTCCCGTATGTCCGTCTCATGAAACGCAACAAACTGGCACGCGATATCATGCGCCCGCTGGTGAAGTGGCGTACCGATGAACTGGCTCACCAGCTCGGCTGGCGTAAGAAGGGCTCGCTGAAAGGCAAGCTCGTGCGTCTACTGTTTGAACCTGTGAGCTGGACGATTGGCCAGTTTATTGGCACAACAGACTATTCGCACTTATGGGAAGAGAGCCGGTGAACTTGGATGGATGGCGGGCAATCCCCGCCGAACAGCAGCCTACAGTAGATCAGCCTGTCAGCTCGGCTGACGGGTGGACCGCGATTCCAGCGCCTGCCCCCATGCAGCCGGTGGACCCGGCTACCCGTACTTGGTGGGAGCGCAACTTCGCTGACCCGTTCAACCGGTCTGTCCAGACACGCCAGTCTGGTGCGCGTATCGCTGCGGCCGATCTCGGCCTGTATGACGTGGATGACGCGATTGCCGGGCTGGAAACCGATGCTCGCCAGGCAGCCATGTCTCCCATGCAACCTGACGACATCGCGTTCGGCCAGGAGCTGCAAGAGGCGGGCAGCCTCGGTGAGGCGTTTGGCACGGTACTGGATTATCCGTCTGCCACGGGTCGCATGATCGTCGAGCAAATCCCCAACATCGCTGGAACTCTGGCTGGTGGTGTCACCGGCCTGGCTGCCGGTACAGCCTTGGGTGGCCCGGTCGGCGGTATGGTCGGCGCGGCCACGGGTGGCGCGGCTGTCGGCGGTGTCATCGAGTACACGGCTGCCGTTCAAGAGAAACTGCTAGAACAGGGGCTGAGTGTCGATGCCGGTCAACTGGAACAATTGCTTCAAGACCCTGAGGTCATGGGTGAAGCTCGTCGCTACGCGGCTACTCGCGCTGGCACCATTGGTGTCGTTGACGCTCTGTCTGCTGGTGTTATTGGCCGTCTCGCTGGGCCTATTGCGAGCGGACTTACCGGCGGTGCTCGTCGCGCCGTGGCCCCCTCGGTAGCACGCGTCGCTGCCGCACGGACTGCCGGGGTAGGGGCGGAAGCTGCCACCCAGGCTGGCTTCGGTATGGCCGGTGAACGGCTTGCCCAGATCACCTCGGGTGGCGAAGAAAACTGGGGCGAGGTTCTCCTCGAAGGTCTGCTTGAAGTACCTGGCTCGGCTGGCGAGATGGCTTCCGTGCTTGCGAACCTGCGTCAGCCAATGACTGACACGGATGCCGACATCGATCAGGTGATCGACATGGAGCAGCTCGCCAATCCTCCTTCTTCGCCGGTCGCCCAGGCGGCGGCCAACATGATACCTCCAGAACAAGGACCAGCGAATGCCATACCACAAGCCGCACCCCTTCCAGCGCAGCCAGGCCCGCAACCTACCCCGACCGTACCGCCGTCGTTCGTATCCACGGACGCTTCGGGCGAGGAGGCACCGGTTGCCCCAATACCCGCTGGAGCTGAGATCGGTGGCGGGCTGGATGTACGGCCTGTGGTGGCTCCCCAGGCACCACAGGGGTTTGCTGTGGAGCAAGCTCCAGTCAGCGCCGTTCCTTCACAGCAACCTAGTGCTGCGCCTCAAGCACCGGATGCACAACTACAGCCACAGCCAGCGCCCCAAGCGCCACCAGCGCAGGACGTACAGACCCCATCGGTAGAGCCGGTTAGTGGATCATCTGTGATCAACAACGAGGCTAGTGTCTCAAATGTTGGCCAAAATGATCCACAAACTCGCACACCTGAGTTCCAGCAGTGGTTCGGGCAGAGCCGTGTGGTCGACGAACAGGGTAGCCCACAGGTCGTCTACCACGGT
The DNA here is from genome assembly GCA_965601715.1 of Hyphomicrobiales bacterium. Lineage (GTDB taxonomy): Bacteria > Pseudomonadota > Alphaproteobacteria > Rhizobiales > MH13 > MH13. Next base: position 2,385 of record OZ271835.1, read on the forward strand.
ACAGCGGGTGAAGCCTTCACCACGTTCAACCCCGGAAGCTCACCGAGCCTACCGGTGGATGGGGCTATCTGGTTCGGCAACACCCCGGACCCCGCGAATGATATCGCAATAAGCCGGGAGCAAGCCGCTGGCCAAACAGACAGCCGGGTCATCCCCGCGTACCTGTCCATGCAGAACCCGCTGGTAGTCGACGCCGAGGGGCAACACGCCGCTGATGTCCGGGGCATCAAGAACGCCATGGCTGACGGGTACGATGGAGTGATCCTCCGCAACGTGCGGGAGTTCGGGTCTGAGAACCTGACCACGTCTTACGCTGTCTTCCGCCCCGAGCAGATCAAGTCGGCCACGGGCAACAGCGGGGCGTTCAACCCTGACGACCCCAACATTCTGCGGGATCAGGCACCACCGGCCTCGTCAGCCGGGGCACAGCCGGTCTCCGAGGATACGCCTGGTACGATCGCACCAGAAACACCAGAAACCGCCACAGCGGCTCCTGATGCCCAGGAAACACCAACCGCTGAATCTGAGCCGCCGAGCGGCCCGGATATCGGTGTGGCACGTCAACCTGTCGGCCTGAAGTCCAAATATAAAGACGAATACCAGGGTGCTCGCGCTGACACGCTGGAGTATCTCGGGGTGGACGAAGCCGACGCTGAAAAGATGTCGCATCAGCAGGAGATCGATCTGCTGACGAAGGACATTAAAGAGCGCTTCCAGTTCGCCAGCGTTCACATCGAGGAAGAGCATAACGAAGGTAACGCGCAGATCGCGAAAGCCCTGTTCGGTTTCCACCGTGCGATGCGCGAGATGGCTTACCTGCTGAACTTGCCCCTGGGCGCGATGGGCCTGTTTGGCACGATCAAGCTGAACCTCCTTGAGGCGTACTATACCGCTGGCGGCCGGACGATGGGCTCGGTCGACAGCGCGACGGGCACGATCATGAACCTGAACGGGACCGACGCGGCGTCCTTCCAACACGAATGGACGCACGCGCTGGACTCGTACCTGCACAAACAGCTCAACGACAAAGGGCTTGAAGGTCTGCTCACCCGTGAGCTGGGCACCCGTGGCCGCCATATGAAGAACCGCCTGCGGGAGCTGTCCTGGCTGGAAGCATCCTTCATCAACCTGATGAACGAGATGACCATGGACCCTGAGTCCATGCAAGAATACATCGACCGGCTACAGAAAGCGATCAAAGACGGCGACGGCGTTCACGACGTTGCCCGTGCACTGCTATGGAGCCTGCAGTCTGGGCGCAGCATCGAGCACTCAAAGGGGACCGGTATTCGCAGCTCCGACTACCGCCTCGATTCGGAAGATTGGGGTGAAGGCGCAGGTGGTCCTCAGTTTGCCGACTATCAGCAGAAGTCGTACGAGCTGCTCGCCCGCGCTGTCGACCAGTACCTGCAGCACAAGGCTATCCAGGCAGGCTACGAGCAGGCAGACCTGGTTACCAAGTCTGTCGCGTCCGGCGATATGTCCCAGCGCAACTTCCCCCAGGGCGCGGAGAAAGCACGCATCCACCTCGCGCTGGAAAACTTCTTCACGGAGATGGCGAACCACGATCTGTTCAACCATCAGCCCAAGGCGAAAGACCCGGCCGAGGAGAACCAGTTCGACAGCGCAGCCTACGGCAAACAGGTAGCCGCAGAGCGCGACAGCCTGGGCAGCTCGGTCTCCAAGGAATGGGGCTGGGTGATGCAGCAGTATCGCAAGCTCAAGCAGACCGGCATCTTCAAGTGGCTGACCGACGCGTTTAAGAACGGCACCTCGCTGGCTGGCATCCCGACCAACCTGCAGCGCGGTATGTTCCGCGACGCAGCGCTGGGGCTGTTCCAGTCGAAGAAGGGCCGCATGTCCTCCATCGAGCGCAAGAATGCCAAGGCCATCGGCGTGTGGGCTCTCAAGTTCCTGCGTGACCGCCTGACCGACCGGCCGGGTACTGGTAAGTTCACAGGCCGCGATTACGAGTCTGTGGCTGAGCACGAGACGAAGGCTGGCGCGTGGCGCATCGAGCAGGCGCTGAAAGCCAACAAGCTGTGGAACCCTGTGATGGGTCGGGTCGACCCGGAAGCTGGCAAGCGCATCTACAACTGGATGATCGACCACCCCGACAAGCACCAGGCGACCCGCGCTGAACGAGCTGTCGCTCGGGTGATGCGTGACGAGTTCAAACGTGCCTACAAGCGCGCTGAGAAAGCTGGCGTGCAGATGGGCTTCGTCGACTACGCGGGATACATGAACCGCGAGATGAACAACCGCGCGGTGAACGAGGCGAACAAAGACCCCAAAGCTCGCAAGAAACTGCTCCAGGCGTTTCAGTTTGCCCAGGAAGAATGGTTCGATCAGGAGATCGGCGAGTGGTCGCACGAGGATATCGTGTCCGCCACCAAGCCGTTCCGCGCTGACAGCTTCGACACCAATTCGATGTACGATCAGCGGATCGCTGACGCGTACAAAAAATACTCTGATGCCCGCCGTGCCTCGGAAGACAAGGACAGCGACGACATGGTCGCCGAACTGCGCGGCGATCTGCTTGAGCTGCTCCGAGCTCCGTACAGCAAGATGCGTGCGGAAGCCTGGGTGCGTGGCATCGTGTCCGGCAACGCCATGGACTTCACCAGCGCTGGGCCCGGCGCTGATTCAACGAAGAAGCGTGCGCTGCCGAAAGGCGTGGAAGAGTACCTGCGCGATTACCTGAACACCGACCCTGTCTCGCTCTCGCTGAACTACCTGCGATCGATGAACCAGTCTGCCGCGTACACCGAGCGGTTCGGTCAGACTTCGGGCACCTCGACTCTCGACCAAATCCTCAACCGCGACGAGAACAAGAACGTCAGCACGATTAAGTACAACCCGCGCACGCCGAAAGGTCGCGAGGCGATCCTGCGTGATCTGGCTGATCCGTCAAAAGACAACATCCTGCAGCTCGCGCTGGACGAGGCGGGCAATGGCGGCGTCGACATGGACGACGTCACCGAGTTCAAAGGTCTCTTCGACAAGGTGACCGGCCGCGTCAACACGCGATACTCGCCCCCGCTGGATCGCTCGGTCTCCATGATCTACATGTACCAGATCGTCATGCTGTCCCGCGTGATGTGGACGGCCTTCGCCGAACCAGCGACGATCCTGCTGCGCAACGATGGTGACTTTGATGCGGCGGGTGCCGCGTTCGCCTCGTACGCCAAGCAGCTCGGCAGCATCATCCGCTCGTCTGACGACACAGCGGAGATGGCACGGATCGCTGGTGAGATCGGCCTGATCAACGGCGCGATCTTCGACAGTGTTCTCGCCAACCGTTTGGACATGGATTTCCATCAGCCGATTGCGGGCCAGCAGCTCGTTGCACGTTTCATGCGGCACGGCGCGATGCTCACCCCGCTGACCAACATGCAGAACATCGCAGCCATGCGCGGCCACCACGTTCACCTGCGCAACCTGGCTCGCGCGGTGACCGATAAGGCGTTCGCGAAGAAGCACGGGTACACAGACGGCAAACTCGAAGCCCGTCTCAACGAGTACAAGATACCCGCGCACAAACACCAGCAATTCGCTGAGTGGATACTGCAGGACAAGTTCGACCGGATGGTCACGGATGACGAGCTGTCGACCGAGATGGGCGACTATTACAAGTGGGCGATTATCCACGGTGTCGACACCACGATTCAAAACCCGTTCCGTGTCGACAAGTCGCCGTATGCCGAGGACACCTTCGGGCGTCTGGTGTTCGGCCTGCTGTCGTTCATCTTTAAGTTCACCCAGGAAGTCTATGGCCGCGCCATCGCCGAGGAGAAGCGCTACGCCGAGGAGCTGCAGAAGTCAGGCAAGAGCAAGCTGGCAGCGCACGCTATCGCGACCGCCGAGCAGGGCCGCACCCTGGCTTACGGCTTCGCCTTCCTGATCGCTGGACAGTTCATCTCGTCCACCCTGCGTGAGGCGATCTTCTCGCCCGAGCGCTGGGAGGAGATGGAGGAAGAGGATGAGTGGATGGCGTGGATGACCAAGCTGGCCATCTCTCGCTCGGGTATCTTCGGCCCGGCCGATCCCCTGATCAACGCGATGACCGGGCTGCGCTACGAACGTGACCTCACCTCGCTGACAGCGGGTCCAGCGCTGGGCTACATCCTGAACAACATCGCCAACGTGACCAAGGGCACGCTGCCTAATCTGCCGTGGATCGGGGAGAGCCTTGAGGCTGCGGGCCTGGGTGGCCGGAACTCACCGAACACCCTGGCTGCCGAGCATACCGCCGCGAAGAGCTTCTACCGTTTGGTGTTCAGCCCGGGCTTCGCGTACGGCATGATGATGCTGCCTATCCCTGGTCCGATTTCCCAGGTTGGCGTGGCTGCCGGTCAGCAAATGCTGACGTCGCCTGCTGCTGCGACGGCGTTTGCGGATGCCCTGGTTCCCAATCAATAGCGTGGGGGACACGGTCCCCTTTCTCAAACTCACGTATTAACGCCTCGGCCTCACTCCAGGTTCGGGTGAACCCGACGACCGTATCTCCGTTCTCCACGACGGCGCACACGGGCTCGCCATCTGTGCCGTAATCGCAGGCTATGAAGTATGAGTTGGGCATTACGTCCTCCTGTGTCCGTCGATCCGAGATGGTACGGATCGGGGGTTTTTTCAAGAAAAGGATCAATCCCGGTCAGTTTTGACCCAGCTAAAAGTGCAGCCAGATCAACAGGTTACCGGGTAGCAGAAAAATTCGAAGTGGCCATTTGGGCACCGGCCACCTCGTAAGTCATTGACGAATAAGGGAATGCAGCTCGCGTGTGAAGCGAGTGCTCTCCCGCTGAGCTACACGCCCGTCAACGGAGCGTGGCTACTGCCAGAGCCGCGAACAGGCGTCAAGCAGATATCGCTGGAACCAGCTCCTCTGCCAGGGTCGCAAGGTCTGCAAAGGTGGAGATGATCGCCGTTGGATTCAAAGCCTCGACCGGCCCTTGGCTGTAGCCAAAGTCCACCGCCACCACAGGCACTTTGGCGTCTTGAGCTGCCAGAACGTCTGGTGCGGAATCGCCAATCATCAGAGCCGCTGTCGGGTTCCCACCGGCCTGCGCTATCGTTTGCAGAATGTGTCCGCCGTCCGGTTTGCGTACATCGAACGTGTCGCCGCCACAGATCGCATCAAAACGCCCCGATAGGCCCATCGTCTCCAACAATTGCCTGGCAAGGCTCTCGCGTTTGTTGGTGCAAATGGCAAAGTGCCAGCCGTTCGTTTCCATGACATCCATGGCGTCCAGAACATGCGGGAAAGCAACCGTGTCGTCTGCAATGTGGGCGGCATAGTGCTCAACAAACCGCTCGGTGAGCGTCACCGCCTGGTCGTTATCCAGCGTCATGCCATGCGCAGCATGGGCGCGCTCAATCAGCACGCGGGCCCCATGGCCGACATAGGCGCGCGCCTGCGTAAAGTCGGCCTGTGGCAGCCCTTCTTCGGCAAGGACACGGTTCAGCGCGCTAACAAGGTCAGGCGCTGTGTCGCACAGCGTCCCATCGAGATCGAAAACGCACAGGCGCGGTGTGGTGGTCATGGGGAACCTTCGAAAGACGATGTATGGTCAAGTAGCGCGGCGGCGAGGCTCGTGCTAGGCGACCGGCCAAAGGAAGCGTTTGCAGCTAAGACCACAAGGACCCGCTACACGCAATGGACCAAGATGCATTGAAACGAGAGGTTGGCCGCGTCGCCGCCGAACAAGTACAAGACGGTGCGGTGCTTGGACTTGGGACCGGGTCTACCGCGGAAGCCTTCCTGCGCGCCTTGGCAGCGCGCGTGCAAGATGGCCTTACCGTGCGCGGCGTGCCCACCTCCGAGCGAACTGCAGCCCTATGCCGTGAGCTTGCCATTCCACTTACAGATTTGGCGGCGGACCCGGTGTTGGACCTCGCCGTTGACGGGGCCGACGAAATCGATCCCCATCTCAACCTCATCAAGGGCGCTGGCGGCGCACTGCTGCGCGAAAAAATTGTCGCGGCTGCTGCCAAAGACATGTTGGTGATCGCGGACGCCAGCAAATTGGTGGATCAGCTCGGCGCTTTCCCGTTGCCGGTGGAGATCAATGCCTTTGGTGCTTCGGCAACGCTGGCCATGATCAAGCTGATATGCCTAGACCAAGGGCTACCGACCGACATGGCCATCCGCCGCAATATGGACACATCAGAGGACGACAGCGCGGCCTACGTCACCGATGGCGGCCATTGGATTGTTGATCTTCATCTGGCCACGATTGGTGACCCAGCCAAGCTGGACGACGCACTACGGGCGGTGCCCGGCGTTGTGGAGACTGGCCTGTTCATCGGCATGGCAAGTCAAGCCTTGGTGGCCGATCGAACCCAGGTTCGTCATATCGCGTTGGACGCTTAGCGTCGGAGCGTCTGCGCCTGTAACAAACCTGGCCAACCTCCTCACGCGGGCTTGCGATGTGGCGGTCAAACCCGTATGCGCTCTCCGGCGGGACGGCTGCAGGGTGGCCAAGTCGAAATCAAAGAACTAGCCGCCTATCTTTTTTGTGCGGCAAACGAGCCTAGGAAAGGCACACAATGAAAACCACAGCCTTGAAGCGCAACATGGTTGCCCAAACAGTCCGCTTGTTCGGTGCTGCGCTGATCGCGGTCGGCATGGCGGGAAGCGCTTTGCCGTTCGTCCAGCCCGTTCATGCGCAAGATCAAGAAATCAGCGAAGAGCATGTTCGTCTTGCCGCCCGCTATGCGGAACTTTCCGGCGCGAATCTGCTGTACATCAACGCCCTCAACGCACAGCGCCGCGATATCATTCGGGTCCTGGGCGGCACGAACCCGGACATTGTTGAGCTTATCACCGAAGTCACGGATGCGGCCTACCTTGAGATGGCAGACAACACAGGTCCATTGTTTCAGGATGTTGCTGAGATCTACGCGCGTGCCTACCCAATGTCGGATTTGGAAGTGATCGTTGCGTTTTTCGAAAGCGATGTCGGACAACGCTTTCTTGAGGTGCGCCGAGAAGTCGATCAGGAAGCCTTCGCGGCCACGGTCGAGTGGGGCGACTCGATAAGTGTCCTGTTCCTGGAACGCGTGCGTACCATGCTCGCCGAACGCGGGGTCGATCTGTAAAGATCTACTCAAAATGACCGACGAAAGACGTTGTTTATGAGCGACCCTGCCTACGATTTTGACCTGTTTGTCATTGGCGGCGGTTCCGGTGGTGTCCGCGCCGCCCGCATCGCCGCGCTGCATGGGGCAAGGGTCGGCCTGGCGGAAGAATATCGCTATGGCGGTACCTGCGTCATCCGTGGCTGTGTCCCGAAGAAGCTCTTGGTCTATGCCTCCCATTTCCCGGAGATGTTCGAAGACGCTCGCGGCTTCGGGTGGACGGTCGGCGACACCAGCTTCAATTGGGCGGAGATGATCGCGCACAAGGACCGCGAGATTGACCGTCTTGACGGTATTTACCGCACCAATCTCGAAAAAGCTGGCGTTCAGCTCTTCAAAACGCGCGCTGTCGTGGAAGGCCCCCATGAGGTCAAACTGCTCGCCGATGATCAGGTAATCCGTGCCAAGACCATCCTAATCGCGACGGGCGCCACGCCGGTCGTTGACCCGGAAATGCCGGGCCATGAGCATGTGATCACGTCCAACGAGGCTTTTCACCTGAAAGAACTGCCCAAGAGCATTGTGATCGCAGGTGCTGGCTACATCGCCATCGAGTTCGCGGGCATTTTCAATGGCCTCGGCGTCGACACCACCGTTATCTATCGGCGCGGAAACATTCTGCGCGGGTTTGATGATGATCTGCGCTGCCATCTGCGTGATGAGATGGTCAAAAAGGGTGTGCGCTTCATCTTTGATGATGTCTTCCGTAACATCACGAAAATGGATGATGGTCGCCTGTGCGCCCACACAGCGGTTGGTGAGGAACTCATCGCCGACCAGATCATGTTCGCTATTGGACGCTCGGCCAACACCCAAGGCCTTGGACTAGAAAAGGCGGGTATTGAGACGCGGCGCAACCATTCCATCCCTGTTTCGGCTGACAGCCAAACGTCCTGTCCAAGCATTTATGCCGTGGGCGACGTGACCAACCGGGCCAACCTAACACCTGTCGCCATCCGTGAGGGCCATGCTTTTGCTGATAGCGTCTTTGGCAACAATGCTCGCACCGTCGATCACTCGCTGATCCCGACAGCCGTTTTCTCCCAGCCGGAACTGGGGACCATCGGCATGACGGAAGAAGAAGCCAAAGAAGAGTGCAAGAACCTCGACATCTACAAGACAGAGTTCCGCGCCATGAAGCACGCCTTCCCAGGGCGTGATGAGCGGATGCTCATGAAAATCATTGTCAATGCCGACACCGACAAAGTACTTGGTGTGCACCTGTGCGGGGAGGGGTCCGGAGAGCTGATCCAGGCGATCGGGATCGCCATTGGCATGGGCGCCACCAAGGCTGACTTTGACAACACAATCGCTGTTCACCCCACAGCCGCCGAAGAACTGGTGACCATGCGCGAACCATCGGTGCGCATTCGCGCGGCAGATCATCCTGACAACATGCTGGACGCTGGCACCATGCCGCGTGGCTAACGCAGAGCTCTTATAGAACGAAAAAGGCCGCCCAGTGGGCGGCCTTTTCTTTAGCTACTCAGCAGCTTGCGGCAGCGGCTCCGTGTCAGGCCGCCGGTCGTCATTGGCTGGCGCCGCGTCTGGCTTGTCAGCCTTCTTGGCTTTGGCCGGTTCCGCCACGTCTCGGCCAAAGGCCCTGGCCAACGCTCGGTAGGGCATGACGTTGGTCAGGAGCCAGCGATCCCAAACCACGAAGCTTCCACCCCACACCGTCGGCACACAGAGCATCACCGGCACGATGACGAGCGTCAGGATCGTGGAAAAGGCGAGGCCCGAGATGATCGCGGTGGCCAGTTGCACCCACCAGATCGACGTGATCGACCCAACCTGAATGATCCGGTCAAAGAAGTTTAGGTTGATCTGCAGCGCCATGGGTATCAGGCCCGCAATGGTCGTGATCGTGGTCAGCAAGATTGGGCGAACACGTTGGGCGGCAGCCTTTAGAGCGGCTTCCACCGTCTCAATGCCGTCCTCACGGAACCGGTTGAACGTGTCCATCAAAACGATGGCGTTGTTCACCACGATCCCCGCAAGCGCGACGATCCCTGTCCCCGTCATGATGATCGAGAAGGCTTGCCCCGTAATCGCCATGCCAAGCAACACACCAAACACCGCGAGCACCACCGTGGCGAGTGTCAGCACCGTTTGGTAGAACGAGTTGAACTGCGTCAGTAGGATGATGAACATCAAGAACAACGAGCCAAGCATCGCTTGCATCAAGAAGGCACCGGACTCCTGCTGCTCTTCGTCAGCACCGCGGAAGCGGTAGGACACATTGTCGGGCAGAACCCCTGTTTCCAGCCAGGTTTGAATCTCGGCGACCTTGTCGTTGTAGTTCACACCCGCGATGGCATTGGCTTTAATGTTCATCGCGTAGGCGCCGTCGATGCGGGTGATCGAAGCAACCCGTGGTGCCGCTTCACGTGTCACGAAATTGGAGAGCGGTACCTGGCCGTGAGACGTTTCTAAGCGGAGCGCATCCATCTGCTCCAGCGTGCGCTGGTCTTCCGGCAGACGCACGCGGATCTCGACTTCCTCGTCCGTATCGTCCGGGCGGTACGTGTCGACTAGGACACCGGTTGTCACGAGCTGCAGCATTGGTCCGACCTGCGCGACCGAAGCGCCAAAACGGCCAGCCTCTTCCCTGTCGATTTCCACTTGCCACTCAATGCCCGGCAGCGGGGTGTCATCTTCCAGGTCCTGCAGGCCATCCAGCGTATCGACAAAGGCGCGCACTTCGCGTGTGGCCGCGAGCAGCCTGTCATAATCCGCGCTGCGCAATTCCAGCGTCACGTCTTTGCCGGTCGGAGGACCGCCCTCGATCTCGCGGATTTCCAGACGGATACCGGCAAGATCTGCGGTGCGCACATCGATCTCGGCAAAGATCTCACTGGCCGAACGGCGGTTTGTGTAGTCGGCCAGCTCAATCTGGATTTGACCGATCATATCCGGTGGCACGTCCGTCAGGCCGAGCGCGTCGCCGCCACCACCGCCAGTGCCACCCACGGGCTGCGTGGTGGTCATCAGCGATTGGACGCCAGCCAAATCGATGATCCGGTCTTCGACCTCGATCACCAGGTCACGGGTTTCTTGAGCCGACAGGTTGCCGCGCGCTGAGATGAGCAGGACCGCAATATCCGGCTCCTCGTCGACGAAGAATTCCACGCCATTATTGGCGTTGGTGAAGGCTTGCAGGCTGATAAAGGCAAGGCCAATCACACAGCCGATCGCCACGAGGTTACCGACCTTGTTGGTCGCAAAGCTCGCCAACGTCCGAACATAAATGCCCGTCAACCCGCGAATTTTCGTCATGTCGAAATGTTCGCCCGCCGAAAGCTTCGTCACCTCAATGCGGCGTTCTTCCGCGGCCTTGGCAGCACGTGCCTGTTGCCAGTGGACCAACGGCGCCAAAAGGGCGCGCAGCGGCACAAAGATGAGCAGCGCAACCACCACTCCGAGCGCAAACAGGGCAGGGGGCATGCCAGCGCTGGTGTCGAGGCCGAGGAGGCCACCGATGACGCCGGCAAAGGCGCCAATCGCGCCCATCGCGATGGCAAGCGACAGCACACCTGACCAAAGACCCAACGCGTGGCGACCCATCCAGTGGGCGATTTGGCCAACAAGGGCACCCGTGACGGGCAGGAACACCATGGCCGTCATAAGCGCCGCTGACAGAACGATAATCACCATGATCGGCAGATAGCTCATGAATTCACCAGGCACGCCCGGCCAAAGCAGCATCGGCAAGAACGCGGCAAGCGTCGTCGCGGTGGACGAGACAATCGGCCAGAACATCAGCTTGGCGGCACGGATAAACGCTTCATTGTGTGCCACACCCTCAGCGATCTTCCGATCGGCATATTCGACGACTACAATGGCGCCATCGACCAGTAGGCCAACGGTGAGAACGAGGCCGAACATGACCATCATATTGACGGTCAGGCCCGTGGTGGAGAGGATCAGGAAGCCCGCCATAAACGATGTCGGGATCGCAAGCCCAACCAGCAATGCCGACTTGAGACCGAGAGCGAATAGGACGACGACCATCACCAACAGTATCGCCGTGAGGATCGATGCTTCGAGCGAGCCTTGCACCTCATCGATGAAGCTGGACTGGTCGACCAAGTAATCCACGCGCACCTGCTCGGGCCAGTCAGCGGTGACCCGCTCAACGACTTCCCGCACGGCGATGTTGTTCTCGACAATGTTGGTGCCAAGCCGCTTGATCACCTCCACGGCGATGGCGGGCTCGCCATTGACCCGCGTGTAGGACACTGGGTCTTGGAACGTACGGCGCATCTCGGCCACATCACCTAGCAGCACCTGGCCGTCATTGTTCTCGAGGATTGAGATCGTTAGAAGATCTTCGATGTCTTCAACTAGCCCAGGAACCTTCATGTTGAAGCGACCTGCGCCGGTGTCGAACACACCGGCGGGAACCAAAGCGTTGTTGGTCTGTAGTGCGTTGAGAAGCTGCGTCTGCGTGATGCTGTAGGCTTCCAGTCGCGCCAGGTCGATGATGACCTCCAACACCTCTTCGCGGTGGCCAACCAGATTGGCCTCAAGCACCGTATCGATGGTTTCCAACTCGTCGCGCAGGGCTCGAGCCATGGCATACAGCGCGCGCTCAGGCACCTCTCCGGACAGAGCGACGGTGATGGTGGGCACCAGCGAGAAGTTGGTTTCGAAGATTTGCGCTTCGTCAGCTTCCGCTGGCATTTCCGACTGCGCCCGGTCTACCCGGTCGCGTACGTCCGCCATCGCCTCGTCCTTATCGAAGGCGATATCGAACTCCAGCACGATGCCAGCATGGCTTTCTGATGCGATGGCGGTGATCTGGTCCAACCCATCAAGGCCCTGAAGCTGAGTTTCCAGCGGCCGCACCAAAAGGCGTTCAGCGTCCTCAGGCGATACGCCGCTCTGGTTCACCGAAACATAGAAAACCGGAACGTCGATATCAGGATTGGCTTCTTTGGGGATCGAAATGTAGCTGACAATGCCTGCGGCGATGATCACCAACATCAAGGTCACCACCGTGCGTGGACGGCGAAGGACCATTTCGAGCATGCCAATCATTGGGCTGCTCCTTCGTCGCTCATCATGGGCGCTTGCGAGGTTTGCAGCAAACCGTCTTCAACCATGGTGACGGCAACCTCTTGGCCGGGCTCCACGAAGTCTTGGCCAACGACGATCACCCGAACATCGCCCGACAAACCTGAGACCCAAACGCCTTCGCGCTCATCGCCAAGGATCGTTATCGGATTGAAGGCAACACGGTTTTTGGCGTCGAGCGTTCGCACACCAACGGTGCCTTCATCGTTCAATCCAAGCACCGACAAGGGCAGCAAGTGGCCAGCGACCGGTGGAAGCGCGATCGACGCTTCGGCGGTCACGCCGCCACGCAGCGCGCCATCGGCATTGGGAACGTCAATATTGACGCGGAAGGTGCGCGTCGCATCATCTGCAACGGCGGAGATGAAGCTCACCGTTCCGGAGGTTGTTTCACCGGTCACAAGAACGGCGTCGGCCTCCATGCCAACAGAAAGTGCCGCAATGTCACGCTCTGGCACTTGGCCAGTGATCACCAGCGGGTCCACGTCGAGCAAGGTTGCACACGCCATGCCAGGGTCCAAATGGACACCAACATCGGCGAGTGGCAGTTGCACCAACCCATCGACCGGCGCCGTGATAACGGTCCGCTCAAGGTCCAGTTCAGCCTGCTCGAGGCCCGCTTGCGCCGCTTCGAAGGCCGCTTGCAACGCTGGCACGCGGTTTTGCGCGCCGAAGCCATTGTCGGCAAGCGCTTGTGCGGCAGTCAGGTCGATCTCCGCCTGTGCAACGGACGCGCGCGCCTGCGCCACAGAGGCTTGGCGCACCGCTTCATCCAACTGGCAAAGCACGTCGCCTTGCGAAACGCGCGTCCCCTCGCTGACGGCAAGTTCAACGACCCGTCCGCCGGTCTCGGCAGCGACAGCAACGGTCGCATCGGCCTCGGTGCGACCGCGCATGATCAGCGCATTGGCACGCTCACTTTCCGAGAAATCGCGGGCGCGCACGGTGAACAGGTCGGGGATATCCTCGCCGTTCGTCGCGGCCGTTGCAGGGTTATCTGGATCAATGGGGCCTTGGCCGGACAGCATGGTCGAGCCACCAGCCATATAGAAGCCTACGCCAGCGACGAGGCCAACAGCGAGAATGTGCGAAAACTTGATTGGAAAAGCCATGTTTTTCGTCTGTTCTGGAGATCAAAAAGGTCGGGGGGAGGTCATTATTCGGCAGCAGCCTGCACCATGTCGGGCGATATGGATTGCGGGCCGTTACGGGCAATTTCGGTGCTGTGGGCGATGATCTTCGCGCGGTTCGCGCGAAGCCATTCAAGCTTCACATTCATACAGGTGAGGCCATAGTCGGGCAGCCAACTATCCTTCGGTAGTTCATTCGTCATCTCTTCAATTTTGACGATTTCGGCCTCGACCTGGCTGATGTGCACGTCGACGGCTTTTTCCATGTCGCCCAGGTCGAGAATGTCGGCGCACATCGCAATAAGGAGAAACTCGGACTTAAAGACGTCCGGCGTTTGGCTTTCGCGCAAACTGGCGCGCAATGCGTCTCGCCCAGCCTCGTTGATGGAGTAGACTTTGCGGGCTGGCTTGCCGTCTTGCTGCTCGAGCCGACAGCTCACCAATCCCTCATCTTCCAACTTGGCCAGCGCCGGATAGATCGATCCGAAGCTTGCATCGACGAAATAGGCGTAACGTCCATCGGTGGAGAGCTTGCGGATCTCGTAGCCTGTGGCGTCTTGGTGATGCAGGATTGCCAGGCAAAGCGTGCGTACGTTCATAGGGGCCTCATCATATGTTGGGCGGGCATATATCAAATGTGAATATGCTCGTCCAGCATGTTCTTGTCCGATACGGGTCGCAAGGGACAAAGGATCATCACAAACCTGTGATCAGCATGCATTTGACGTTTGCTCACACTGCCTCAAGGTCACCGCGTGAAGCCTTCGGTAACTACCTGGCGGCATATTATGGGCCGCAGATCGAGGCGGTGGGGCCGCTCAGGATCGCTTCTGAGCCTTTCCAGGGGAGAGGAATGCTGAAGAACCATGTCTGGAATGCCCGGTTTGCGGCGATCACGCTTGCTGGGTTGGCGTCCTGTGGTTTCCTGATCCCCGCTCACGCGCAAGACCCGACCGATGTGTCGGCAGCCGAGGTCGCGGAACCAGCGGTTGATCCGGAGGCGCTCTACAGCGAAGCCATGCTAGCCGAATGGGATGGCCGCTATGATGACGCTCGGCGCCTACACCTGCAGGCAGCCGAACTTAACGTCCCGCGTGCTCACTACCAGCTCGGCTTCCTATTGCTTGATGGCCTCGGCGGCCCGCGCGACGGCGAGCAAGCTCGCTTTCATTTGCGTCGGGCGGCCGATCTTGGCGTGACGCTCGCATTGGTCCCGTACATCTACGCTTATGATGATCAGGACGACCCGGACCTGCCGCCGGACGCCCGCATTGCCGCCCATGCGCTGCTTGAATTGTCTTTGCGTGACTTGGCGACTGCGGGCGACACGATCCAGTTTTGGAGCCAGCCGATGCGCCGCCAGGTTCAGGTCTTTTTGAAGGAGGCTGGCTTCTATCGCGGTGCGATCGATGGGCTTATCGGTCAAGGGTCTCTGAACGCCTTGCGGGCTTTCTCGCGCCGCCGCGGAACGTTACCGGAGCTTCCGGAGCGTGGCTTTGAGCGTATCATCCTGACGCAAGAGGGAGTCACAGCAGACAACCGTCCGACCTTTGCTTGGTCGCAAATCGACGACTTAGTGTCGGCGCGTTCCGCGTTTGCTGGTGCTTGGATCGACCGCTTGCGTGACGACCGTTGGCGCATCGGCGTCGAGGACTCTGCACTGATTGATTGGCCAGCGCCGGGATCGGCGGGCTCGAACGAACCCGTGCTGATCTTCGATTTGCCGCGCGCCTCGGCCGACGCAGAGCCGACATGGATCATTCGCTTCGGCATGGGACCGCAAGACGCGCAGCGTGGGACGCTTGGCGCCTGCGCGATTCGGATTGAGCCCGATTATCGGGGCTACGCCAAGCGCTGCGAAACGCGCGTCGCCGGCGTTCATCTGGTTTTCGAAGCGCGCCACAATCCTGCGGGGCTTGTTGATGCACCGGTCTTCGAACACATGCGACCACCTGCGGAACGCCTCAAGGCCATTGAGCTAACACCGCCGGTGCAGTTGCGCTTGGCAGGCGCCGATTCGGGTGAAGACGCGCCTTGATTCTGATCCGATACCATTGTGCTGCGCTCTTTTTTTGGGAGCAGCGCATAGGCGTGCGCCCCATGGCTGATACACCGCATGCCGGCACGATGGATTGACCCGAAACTAAGCCTCGGTTTGCCGCTTGCCGCAGGCATACACGCGGGTGATAAGACGGCGGCCAATCCTGCATAACCAACAAGACCGCGCACGCCATCTTGCAAATTGTCGGCCCATGCGATCAAGAAGCCAGTTCATCAAACCGACAGAACGCCATGGATGCCAACCCCCAATCCCTGACGCCTACCCAACCAGCCGTTGCCGAGCTCACGGTGGTTGTGCCTGCCTACAATGAACGGGCCAATGTGGAACCATTGATCGCTAAGCTCACAGCGGCACTGGAGGGTATTGCCTGGGAGGTGATCTACGTCGACGATGATAGCCCCGACGGAACGGCACAAGCGGCCAAAGCCATCGGTGAACGCGATCCGCGCGTTCGTTGTATTCGGCGGGTCGGAAGGCGCGGCCTGGCTGGGGCATGTATCGAGGGCATTCTCTCGTCGAGCGCACCTTATGTTGCCGTTATGGATGCCGACTTGCAGCATGATGAGACGGTGTTGCCGCGTATGCTCGAAGCGCTGCGGTCCGGTGCCGACATTGCCGTTGGTAGCCGTTATGTTGAGGGCGGATCCTCTGGCGAAGGATTGAATGCGATCCGCCAGTGGGGTTCCGACCTTGCCACCAATCTCGCCCGCCGTGGCCTGGGTGTCGCCCTAACCGACCCTATGAGCGGCTTTTTCATGGTGCGGCGCGATGTGGTGGAAGGCATCGCGGAAAACCTCTCTCGTGAAGGCTTCAAGATACTCTTGGACATCGTCGCCACGTCGCGCAACAACCTATCGGTGGTCGAAGTCCCCTTCACATTCCGTGAACGCCTGGAAGGAGAGTCAAAACTCGATAGCCTGGTAACGGCTCAATATTTGGGCCTGTTGGTCTCTAAGGCGACCCGCGGTCTCATTCCCATCCGCTTCCTCATGTTTGCGCTGGTTGGAGCAAGCGGCGTGGCCGTTCATTTGGCTGCCTTGTATGCTCTGTTCGAGGTTTTGGCGCTCGGTTTTGCCTGGGCGCAGCTCGGCGCAACCATGACGGCGATGACCTACAATTACGTGCTCAACAACGCCTTCACCTATCGTGATAAACGTCTGACCGGACTAAGCTTTTGGGTTGGCCTGTTGACCTTTTACCTGGTTTGCAGTTTTGGAACCCTTGCCAATGTTTCCGTCGCAACCTGGATACATGGATACAATGAAACCATCCCTCTCATTGCTGGTTTCGTCGGTGCACTGATGAGCGCCGTCTTCAATTATGCGGCCACGAAAGCGCTGACCTGGCGCGATGTCTGACATCACCCCACCTGCAAGACCAGCATCCTTAGAGTTACCGCCTACGGCTCTGGTACTGTTTCTGTTTCTTCTAACGGTCATTCGTTGGGGCGTCGCAGCCAGCGCGGATCTGACGGAAGATGAGGCCTATTATTGGCTCTGGTCGTTGGCACCTTCCCACGGCTATCTGGATCATGCGCCCGCAGTGGCTTGGGTTATTGCGGCCGGAACCGCGCTTTTTGGCGACACTGCCCTTGGTGTGCGTGCCTTTGGGCCGATTGCGATCTTGATCGGATCGATCGCACTGTGGCGCACCGCGCATCTTCTGTTCGGCTCTCAGGTCGCCGCCCTCACGGTGCTTTGGTTCAACGCCATGTTGCTTGTCGCGGCTGGTACGGTGATCATGACGCCGGATACACCCGCCGTCCTGGCATGGGGCCTTGCCTTGTGGGCGCTGGCCGAATTGCGCGCCTCTGGCAATTCCAAATGGTGGCTTGCAGTCGGGGTCTTCGCTGGACTTGGCTTGTTGTCCAAATATTCGGTGCTGTTCCTCGGTGCCGGTCTTGTCGTCTGGCTCCTGGTTACTGCGGAAGGCCGTCCATGGCTCAAGCGTTGGGAGCTTTGGGTCGGCGGATTAATTGCCATCACGCTTTTTGTGCCGGTCCTGGAATGGAACCGTACTTATGAATGGGCCTCCTTTCTGAAGCAATTTGGGCGTGGAGCCCGCTCGGGTGGTTTGGATTTGCGTTTCCTACCAGAGTTTTTCGGCGCCTTTGTCGCGCTTTCCACGCCCTTGATTCTTGCCTTTGGTGTTTGGGGCGTTGTGCGCGGGTTGCGTCAGCGCCATACGGGGAGCCTGTTGTTGATTGCGACCAGTGCGCCTTTCTTGATCTATCTGATATGGCACGGTTTGTTCGCGCGTGTGCAGCCCAACTGGCCCGCGCCCCTCTTGCCAGCCTTCGCCATACTGGCCGCCAGCGCCACGCTCGGCATTGGCGAGCTGGGCGGTAAGGCGCGCGCCGTCCTTGCCGTTTGCGCCCGCTTTGCGGCCCCGCTGGGGTTCGTGCTGTCGGCGCTCCTCTACCTGCACGCGGTGATGCCGTTTGTGACGTTGGAAGGTCGGCGGGATCGGACGAACCAAATGCGGGGCTGGCAGTCCTTCGCGGCCGACGTGGCTGCGG
Source organism: Hyphomicrobiales bacterium (assembly GCA_965601715.1). Taxonomy (GTDB): domain Bacteria; phylum Pseudomonadota; class Alphaproteobacteria; order Rhizobiales; family MH13; genus MH13. The sequence continues at coordinate 20,314 of OZ271835.1, forward strand.
TCGCTGAGGCAAATCAGGCGCGCTACGTGGCAACGACAAGCTATGGCACGACAGCAAGCCTCGCTTGGGCGCTACGAGACAATCCTGGCCTGCCCGTTGTGCAAATCAATGAGCGTGTGCGGTACGTTCATTTGCAACCGCCCGACCCGACCCTGTTCGAAGGCAATGGTCTATATGTCGAGCTTGCGAGGCGCGACCTGAGCCAGGCGATAGACGAGAGGTTCTCCGATCTGGAAACGATGGAACCTCTAACCAGGACGTTCCGGGGCGTTGGGATCGCAGTCTACGGCTTTCACCGCTTAGGCCCAGCGGTGGACTGGCCGCTTGGCCCGATCGAGGGGCGACCGGAATGGCCTTGAATTTGGCCAAGTGCAATGGTATCGCCCGCGCTCCGCTGGGGAATAGTTTAATGGTAGAATAGCGGACTCTGACTCCGTCAGTCCTGGTTCGAGTCCAGGTTCCCCAGCCAAAAAACACGTTGCAGCAACAAGTGTTGAAAGCCTATTGCTTCGATGGTTCGCCGTCTCCCTATCGTAAGACGGCGAGGTGCTCGAACACGGCGGTAACGTTCAAAAGTCCTGAGGGAAACCTTCATCGCTCTGGCAATCGCACGGCCCCTATTGTGGATCGGCCGAAAGACCGCCCGACGTCTGCACCCAGCCATCATGGAATTCCTGTCCGCTAGACTTTGATGCCCCAGACTTTGATGCACCCTAACAAGACCGGCTATGCGATTTGGGACCGCGTCCCCGGTCAACTCAGTGGGCGAGTCAGTGACGGTTGCAGGCGTGTCTCACCGCCTATATGGATGACGATCGGCAAAGGCTGATTGCGACGATGGCAATCCTGGCGGCTTTTTGATGTGGCCCTTCTTAGAGCTTTGATGTCCATTTGGTTCTTGGGTCGCCAGCCTCCTTCTAGGCAACAATGCGGAATCGAAAAAGGCGCTCATGGACATCAAAGAAGGAGAAGTACTAGGCGACGCGGTCCATCAACATTGGTACTACAAAAACAAAGCCCGAATGCTTCAAAGGTTGCTCCCGCACGACTTCAACAGGGTCGTGATGGATGTCGGTTCGGGGTCGGGTTTTTTCCCCAAACACCTTGCTGAGCAAGGCCTGATCGACAGGGCGCTTTGCGTGGATATCGGCTACCACGACAATCGCGATGAGGACCACGCGGGAGCGAACCTCCTCTTTCGCAACGCGCCAGAATATTGCGATGCCTCTGCTGTGCTTTTCATGGACGTTTTAGAGCATGTTGAAGATGATGCCGGTTTGCTCAACAGCTACCGGAGCATGGTTCCGGACAACGCGGTTTCCATAATCACCGTGCCCGCATTCAATTTTTTGTGGAGCGGCCACGATGTGTTCCTTGCGCATTACCGTCGCTATACAGTTCGCACGCTGACAGAAACGATTGTGCGCGCAGGATATAGGCCCATTCAGGTTCACTTTTATTATGGGCTCGTGTTCCCATTGGCGTTGGCCGTTCGAATGTTGAATCCACAGAGAATGGCCGTCAAATCGAACCTGAAAAAGCACCATCCAGCTATCAATTCCGTGCTTGACGTGGCCTGCCAGATTGAATTGCCGACCATGCAAATGAACAGGCTATTTGGGCTGTCGGTGTGTGCTGTATGTCGGCCCAACTGATCAGTTGGCACCCATCGAAGGCCTAAGGACGGTGACTTGGCCTGGTCAAACGAAGGCCCAAAGCCTGCTTAGGAGCCAAGAACCCGCCGGCACGATGAGAATGGCGATGAGCAGAGCCACCCATTCATCCAGGCTGCCTTCTCTCAACAGCACGACAAGGATCGTGGAATTGATAGCAAAGCCCGTTAGGGCGATGAGCCCGTACCGGTAAAGAGATCGCCAAATCGGGCTCTTGGCGGCAAAGCTATAATAATAGTGGCCCAGCCCAGCGAACACAAAAGAAGTCGCGAAGCCGCTCGCATTTGCGACGAAAGGCGCGGCTAGCGAAAGCCAAAGCAATGCCTGCGCGACCGCGACGTGGATTCCCGCCGCCAACAGCCCAATAACCCCGAAGCGAGCCGCGCTCGCCACTTCGGAGGTGATATTGATGTTGGAGCGAACGCCGTTCTCGGATTTCGTCATCGTTGGGGTTCATCGGGTACGGCGTTGGTGCTTCGGTCCGCACCATACACACCTTCTAGGACATAGATCGGTCGAGCTTTCGACTCGACAAACAGGCGAACCAAATATTCGCCGATCACGCCCAACGAAATCAGCTGGACGCCGCCAAAAAACAAAACCACCGTCATCAGGGAAGCGTATCCTGGCTCGTCGGGGCCATAGATCAGCGTCCTCGCAATGATAAGGCACCCATAAAGAAACGCCACAGCGGACACGAGGATGCCAACATAAGTCCAGATCCTCAGTGGTAGCGACGAAAAGTTGACAAAACCATCAACGGCCAAACGCCAAAGCTTCCAGAAGTTGAAACTCGTTTCGCCCCTGTGGCGCTCTGGGCGTTCATAGTCGACATAGGCCGTCGGAAACCCGATCCAGGCGAAAAGACCCTTCATAAACCGGCTGCGTTCTGGCAGGCGACGCAGATGGTTGACGACTTTTCTATCCATCAATCGGAAATCGCCGACATCATGGGGTATCACTTGATCTGAGATCCGATTGAACAAGCGATAGAATAGCTTTGACGTGGAGCGTTTGAATACTGTGTCAGATGACCGGTCTACCCGTCGCCCATTTACAACGTCGAACCCCTGACGCCACAATTCCAAGAATTCCAGAATGACGCTTGGTGGGTCCTGAAGATCGACGTCGATAGGCACAACAACGTCGCCCTCAGCATGGTCGATGCCGGCTGTCAGTGCCGCTTCTTTGCCGAAATTCCTGCTGAGATTGAGGACCTTGATACGGTCATCTTGCGCTGCGCTTGAGAGCATCAAGGCGAGAGTGTCATCAGGGCTGCCGTCGTTGATGAAAACAATTTCAAGGCGATGTCCTGACAGGCTCTCGTCAACTGTCTCCAAAAAGGGCGTGATGGCGTCTCGCTCGCGATAGCAGGGAACAACCAGTGTGATCAGCGGATCGGCGGGACGCGCCTCGCGTGGAGGCAGTGCATCCGATCGAATGTCTGTCATGGTCTGTATTGCCACTGTCGGTATCTAGCCTGGGTTGGGTTGCGCGGGTATCGTGTCGCAAGATACCCCCATACCATCCGGTGGCATGATGGCATAACTGAACGCTAGGGGATCACGATCGCGTCCTGTACCCCAATCATCCGTGATCTGGCAAACGTGATGGTTGCCAAGAAACGCACTCAAGGCTCCCGATGGCGAACCTTGTGCTGTGAGCCATACGATCGACACGCCGTAGTCATGAAGGCGTCGATCAATGATCCATGGCGAGAATTCCCTGACACCCAAGTTCAATATCGATATCTGCGGATCGTTCATCGCTCTCAGGCTGGCTTCCCATCCTCTCCCGGCAACTGTGCGAAGGGGTTGGCCAGTTGCGTCCTGCCAGACACTGATTGAAACTCCGACGCGATAGCCTCCTGGGGCCACAGAATGCGCTGTGGCTTGGTTTGGAAGCGGTCCACAAGTGCCCCATTGGAAAGCGGCATGAACTCCCAATGATGGTTGTGCCAGCCAAACCGTAGGCCAGCATTGCGCCCCAGCCGTCACAAGTCTGCGGGTCGATGTACCCAGCGGTCTTGATCACTATGGCTTCGCAAAACGGCCAAGTAGCCACCCATGTGAAAATTCCGTAACGTAATATAAGGCTCGTTGGTTTGGGCCACCACACCAAAGCGAAGAGGAAGATGATGAAGCACGCACCACTGCACGCACCCTTGGCCTTGGCCGCCATGATGGCGATCGCTACGCCCGCCCTTGCCCATGACATTGTCCAATATGGCGACAGCACGATCGAGGTCTTGCTGACCAAGGAAGAGTCGGGCGGATCGCTCGGCATGTTCATCGTCGACCGAAACGTGCCGGAATATGCGCCTGTGCATATCCACGAAGATGCCGATGAAATCTACTTCCTATTGGACGGCGTGGTGACCTTCATCCTTGATGGCGAACAGACAACCATTGGAGAGGGAGAATCCATCTTCGTGCCCCGTGGCGTGGAGCATGCCTACCGCCATGAAAGCCAAGGGGGGCGCACGCTGATCATTGTCTCACCTGGAGGCTTTGAGGGATTCTATTCTGCGGTGCTGGAGCAAGGCCTTACAGCGCCCGATGACCTCGAAGAGATCTTCGAGATTGGCGAGGACTTTGGCCTGCAGATCGTCGGTCCTCCGTTCCGACCCTAGGTCTGGCTGCCTTTGGTTTGGCAAGCCGCCAACATTTACCTACAAGGTCTCCAAACGATCAGTGTGGGGTGCGAGCAGCAGAACGAGGCTATCCCCTAATCCATACGGGGAGCCCGGTTCATGAGCATATTCGACGACATTACCACCCTGGGCGTCGTACCGGTGATTGCGCTCGATGATGCATCCAAGGCATTGCCACTCGCCGATGCACTCATCGCTGGTGGCTTGCCAGTCGCAGAGATCACCTTCCGCACACCTGCAGCCAAGGCAACGATTCAGGCCATGGCGCAGCATCGGCCCGACATGTTGGTTGGGGCCGGAACGGTTATCACGTCGGACCAGGTGGAGGCTTGTGTGGAGGCCAGCGCGCGCTTTGCCCTGGCTCCTGGACTGGACGAAGACTTGATGGCCGAAGCCAAAGAGAAGGGCTTGCCTTTCGCGCCAGGCATCATGACACCAACAGACCTGCAAGCCGCGCTGAAAGCGGGCTGCACGTTTGTGAAGTTTTTTCCTGCGATGCCAGCAGGCGGGCCATCGATGCTCAAGGCCGTGGCTGGCCCTTATGCGCATACCGGCGTCGGCTTCAATCCGACAGGTGGCGTGACGTTGGATAATCTGGCCGATTGGCTATCCATGCCTCTGGTCCGGGCTGTGGGTGGCACATGGATTGCCACGCGCGACGACATCGCCGCCGACAATTGGGACGCCATCACCGCCAAAGCCAAGGCTGCGGTGGCAAAGGTCACGGAGATACGCGCAGGCTCCTAGCAGCCGCCTAAGAAAAAAGGCGCGGCTTGTGGACCGCGCCTTCTCAAAAAGTGTTGGTGATCGACAGCCCTAGAGCAAGTCGAACCGATCAGCGTTCATCACTTTGGTCCAGGCTGCGACAAAGTCCTTCACAAACTTCTCGCCATTGTCGTCCTGCGCGTAGACTTCCGCATAGGACCGCAGGACCGAGTTCGAGCCAAACACCAGGTCTGCGCTGGTTGCCGTCCATTTCACGGCGCCCGTTGCGCGATCACGGATCTCATAGGTGCCATCCTCTAGCGGATGCCAGCTGTACGCCATGTCGGTCAGATTGACGAAGAAGTCGTTGGTCAGTTGGCCTTCACGGTCGGTGAACACGCCATGCTTGGAACCGCCATGGTTGGCGCCCATCACACGCAATCCGCCGAGCAGGACCGTCATCTCCGCAGCCGTCAGGCCGAGCAACTGGGCTTTGTCGAGCATCAGCTCTTCTGGGCTCACCGCATAGGCTTCTAGCTGGTAGTTGCGGAAACCGTCAGCCAGAGGCTCCAGAACGCCGAAGCTGTCGGCATCGGTCTGTGCGTCTGAAGCGTCACCGCGACCAGGTGCAAAGGGCACCTCCATCGTGTGTCCGGCAGCTTGGATCGTATGTTCGACACCGACATTGCCGGCCAGCACGATCACATCAGCAACCGACGCGCCTGTCTCAGCGGCGATCGGCTCCAGAACACCAAGCACTTTGGCGAGACGGGCAGGCTCGTTGGCCGACCAGTCTTTTTGTGGAGCCAGGCGAATGCGCGCGCCATTGGCACCGCCGCGCTTATCAGAGCCACGGAAGGTGCGTGCACTGTCCCAAGCGGTGGCAATCATTTCAGCCGCTGACAGGCCGCTTGCCGCAATCTTGGCTTTCACAGACGCCACGTCGTAGCTGGTGGAGCCGGCAGGGATCGGGTCCTGCCAAATCAGGTCTTCAGCTGGGACGTCTGGACCGAAATAGTTAGCCTTCGGACCCATGTCGCGGTGGGTCAGCTTGAACCAAGCGCGGCCAAACGTGTCCGCGAAATACTCCGGATCAGCCCGGAACTTCTGGCAGATCGCGTTGTAGATCGGGTCGACCTTCATCGCCATATCGGCGTCGGTCATCATCGGCATGCGTCGCGCGGACGGGTCGGTCGGGTCAACCGGCTTCTCGTCTTCCGGCATATCGATCGGCTGCCACTGATTGGCTCCGGCTGGCGACTTGGTGAGTTCCCACTCGTAGCCGAACAGATAGTCGAAATAGCCCATATCCCACTGTGTTGGGTGCTTGGTCCAAGCGCCTTCAATGCCGGACGTGAAGGCGTTGGTGGCCTTGGCATTGTGACCTGGGTTGGCCCAACCAAAGCCTTGAGCGTGGATCGGTCCGCCCTCTGGCTCGGCGCCAATTTGGTCGTGCGCACCGCCGCCGCCATGGGCCTTGCCGACAGTGTGACCGCCGCAGGTCAGCGCCGCGGTTTCTTCGTCATTCATGGCCATGCGAGCAAACGTTTCGCGCACGTGCAGGGCGGTGCGGGCAGGATCAGGGTTCCCGTTGACGCCTTCAGGGTTCACATAGATGAGGCCCATGTGCACCGCGCCGAGCGGATTGTAGAGCGTTGAGGCGTCGTCCAGGTCTTCGTAGCGGTTTTCACTAGGGGCAAGCCATTCGGTCTCGGTGCCCCAATTAACGTCCGTCTCTGGCCCCCAAATGTCTTCGCGACCGAAGCCGAAGCCGAAAGTCTTCAGACCCATGGATTCATAAGCCATGTTGCCCGACAGGATAATCAGGTCAGCCCAGCTCAGCGCGTTGCCGTACTTCTTCTTCACCGGCCAGAGCAGGCGGCGTGCTTTGTCGAGGCTGGCATTGTCCGGCCAAGAGTTGAGCGGCGCGAAACGGATGTTACCGGAGCCTGCACCGCCGCGGCCATCGCCCATGCGGTAAGAGCCTGCAGAGTGCCAAGCAAGGCGGATCATGAGGCCGCCATAGTGACCCCAGTCTGCTGGCCACCAGTCCTGGCTTTCGGTCATCAAGGCTTTGACGTCAGCTTTGACCGCCTCAAAATCCAGGCCCTTCACGGCTTCGCGGTGCTTGTAGTCCGGGTCCATCGGATTGGTCCGGGCACCATGCTGATGCAGGATGTCGAGGTTAAGCGCATTCGGCCACCATTTGGTGACTGGCTTGTCCATTGCGGTGTTGCCGCCGTGCATGACAGGGCACTTGTCGAGGTTCGTAAAAACTGCGTCATCCATGGGATGTTCCGATCCTTGATTGGGTAGAATTTGAGCTGCCGGGTCGTGGCTGACGACGGGCTAACTGGTGCAGTTTTATATCAAGTCCAGACCATCAGGCGAAGTTGAATTTGCTGATCATTTTGATAAGAAAAAGTGATGACAAATATCACCTTGAAACAATTGCGTTATGCCGTCTCCTTGGCGCAAACGCAGCACTTTGGTCGGGCGGCGCAAGCCTGTTCCGTGTCTCAGCCAGCGCTGTCGATGCAGATCAAAGAACTGGAAGACAGTCTGGGCGCGCCCTTGTTCGAGCGCACGGCGCGTAGCGTACGCCTGACGGAGCTTGGTGAGGCCTTTATTGAGCGGGCGCGCGCCTTGGTGCAGCAGGCCGAAGAGCTGGGTGACTTTGCCCGCGCTGCGCAGGATAGGCTGGCCGGGCAGCTCCGCCTCGGCGTGATTCCAACAATTGCGCCTTACATCCTGCCGCAGCTGATATCCGCTCTCTCGCGGGATCATGGCGAACTGGATCTCAACATCCGCGAGTCGATGACGCCGCGCCTCGTGCACGATGTCATGACCGGTAGCCTCGACATGGCCATGGTGGCGCTGCCCATCTCCGAGCCAAGCTTGGCGGAAGCCCCCTTGTGGGAGGAGCCGTTTTATCTGGTGCGCCCGAAAAGCGATGCGGGCCGCCCGGTTCCGACGGCAGACCGGCTGAAGACCATGCGCTTGCTGCTCTTGGAGGAGGGGCATTGTTTCCGCGACCAGGCCCTCGCCTTTTGCAAGATGCGTCCGGTTCTGCCGCGCGAAGCGTTGGATGGCAGTTCGCTGTCGACCTTGGTGCAAATGGTCGGCGCGGGGATCGGCGTGACGCTGATCCCTGAAATGGCGGTGCCGGTGGAAACCAAGTCCGCGCCGGTGTCGATTTCCCGGTTTCCTGACCCGCAGCCCTACCGCCGCATTGGCCTTGTCTGGCGTCGGTCGAGCCCGCTGGCGCAGCATTATCAGGCGATTGCCAAAACCGTACGCGCCGTGGGACAGGCTTTGCCGCGGATGGCGGCCTAAAAGGCGACTTCAGCGATCCGCGTGTCCGACGGCGCTTGGGTGTAGATCGCCAGCCGCTTCAACCGGATTGGCAAATGTGAGCTGTCCTCGATACAACCAACATGCAGTCGCGTCGGCGGTGAATAGGTGGCCGACAGATCGGGCGTCACCAAAGTGCCGTTCAACGCGCCGCCAATATAGTTTGGACCATGGCCGACTGTGACACTGATTGGCCCCTGTGCGATACCACCTAGGGTCACATAGCCTTGATTGACCCCTGCATTTTGTTGCTCGATCTGTAGGTTAGCGGTGGGACGGTAAAGGAAGGTCGCAAGTTTGTTGGCGTCCGTACCTCCATCTGCCTGGTAAAGACGGGTGTATTCGACGGTTGGCCCTGTGGTCAGCAGATCGATATCAAGGCGCAGCAAAAAACCTGCCGTGAAGCTGAGGCCCGTCAGATTGATTGTCGCCACATCGGCGGCCTGCGTGACGCTGGTCGCACCACCGATCATCCAGTCGGCCACCGCGTCGGTAAGCTGCGCCGCCCAAATATCCACCGTCTCGCCGATGGTGGCCGAGTTTGGCCCGACAAGCAGGCGGGCCGTACCCGTCGCGTTGGGCGTCCAGGTACCCCAATGTTCGACGCTTCCGTCGGCGAAGGTGTTGGTGCCGATCAGCGACACGGCCCCAGCGCTCACCGCACCGACCGTCGGCGCGCTCACTGACCCGGCAACTGTTGAAGCTGTAGCGGGTGTTGGCAGCACGAAACGGAGCTGCACCGAACCTGACGTACCGGCCTGAAGCCGCACGCGCCAATGCACCGGTGCACCGGAAGTGACCGTGATGTTGCCCGTCTGGCGGCCGTCATTGGCGTTTCCCTGTCCGGTGATCTGATAAGGCGAAAACAGGCCTTGTGCCGCAAGCGCCACCGATGTTGCGCCACTGTTCGCTCCGTTGGCCGGGAAAGCGCCATGGCTGCGGGTCGCGGCTTCACCCAGCTCAAGGCCGCGGTCGGTGAGGCGCGCTGTGTTCATCGCGAAAGACTGGACTACGCCACTCGTATCCGCTGCCCAACCGGTCGTCGTCCGCGTGGTGGTGAACTGAGAAGCAAAGGTGGCATTCACCCCAGCTCGGTGCGCGGTGCCGTTCGTAAAGTCGATGGCCAAGGCTGCGTCAGGCGCAAACAGGCCGTCGTGCGGGATTGCGGCCCTGGTGCCGATGGCGAGCCCCAGCATCAGGCAAGACCGACCAAATTGGAGGCCGTGGTGCCCGTCGCGGCCACTTCCGTGGCGCGCACCGGCACGATGCTGCCACTGGGTACGCTCTTCAACGTGACGGCTGAGCCGGACTTCATGGTGAGCGCGATGTCGCCGCCAGTGCCCACATAAATGGCCCGCGTCACGGTGGCGAGCGCGACAGCGTTGGTGGGTGTGATGACAAAAGCATCGTAGGCGGGGGATTCAAGGCCCGACATATGGCTGGCGTAGAGATCGGTCATGGGGTGTCCTTTGCGCGAAGGGTTGTCGAGCCAAACCCTAGGCGCCGCTGGGCCGCGCGGGGATACCCTCCGCCCTTATCCCCCAGTTGGCACTTAGGAGGGTAGCGGCTCCAAGGCTGCCACCACGTCGTCTGCCAAGGGACGACCGGTCCCAACGCTTTTGCGTGCGGCGACAAAATCCTGTGGCGCATTCACCGCTTCCACCGACACCGGCTCGCCGCCGCGCATATGGTAGACCGCGAAGCTACCGGACTGCGGATCGCCTTTGATCAATGCCGCGCATTCATCGGTCGCGACACCGACCACCTGCAGTTTTGTGTCGTACTGGTCGGACCAGAACCACGGCACCGCGCTGTGCTCCTCGCTGCCGCCGAAGATGGAATCGGCCACCACCTTGCCCTGGTCGATGGCACTCTGCACGCTCTCCAACCGCACGGTGTCGGCAAATCCAGTGTGCGCGTGGCGAGCACAGTCGCCAGCTGCATAGATGGAGGGGTCGTTCGTGCGCCCATTCAGATCGGTCACAATACCGTCTTCGCAGATGAGCCCAGCGTGTGCGGCGAGCTCTTGGTTGGGTGTCACACCGATCCCCACAACCACTGTGTCGAAGGGGATGCTGGCACCAGAGGCAAGGTGCAGCACACCGTCCTCGGCCCGTTCGACGCTGTCCTGGAAATAGAGATCGACACCCTTCGCGCGGTGCAGCTGCTCAAAATAGCTGGAGATCGGCGTTGAAGCGGTGCGCTGCATGGCGCGTTCGGCGAGATCGATCACCGTGACATGGCCTCCCAGCTGTCTGGCGGTGGCCGCCACTTCGAGACCAATATACCCAGCGCCAATTACCGCGATGTTGGCACCCTCTGTCAAGCGAGGCCTCAGCGCCAGAGCATCGTCAAACGAACGCAGAACGAATGTGCTTTCGTCTGGCAGGCCGACCGACGCGGGCAAATTACGGACCGTTGCACCGGTCGCCAAAACCAGCGATCCGTAACCGATCACTTGCCCATCGGCGAGCGTGACTGTTTTCCCATCACGATTGATCGATGTAGCCGCCAGCGAGGTGCGCAGGGCGATGCCTTGCTTCTCGAAAAAGGCGCCAGGGCGGAACCAAAGCGCGGTCTCTTCAAGCCCGTCCTTCAAGGCTGCCTTGGAAAGGGGTGGGCGCTGATAGGGCACGTAAGGTTCATCGCCCGTGATGAGGATGCTACCCTCAAAGCGCTTCATGCGCAGGCTCGACACCACCTGCACTGCCGCCTGGCCACCCCCGACAATCACCACGTCATAGCTTGGTTCAAGGGGCGTGGTGTCGTTGGTCATGGCATCTCACAAGGATTGGCAAATACTGACGGGGACTTAGGCCAATTGCGCGCGCTGGCCAAGGCTTTCGGGCGAGCCGTTAATGCAGAACAGTGACTTCGTTTGCAGCGCTTTGTTGCAAGCGCGACGATCAGTCCCTAATGTAACAGCTAAGTGACCGGGGCCATTGGCAACACCAAGGCAGCCCGAAGAAAGTTGAAAAGCAGGTCCGCTGAGAGCTCACTTTGGCGGTGCCTGTCCCATAGGTGCAACAGTGGACGAGCATAGACATAAGGGCGGCCACCACCAGGCGGCGACTCCGCACAAGCCATCCGGCGACATGCGCCAGCCCATGGGCCGGCCGTTGCACAACAAACATCACACACAATCGCGTTCTTATGCCGATCGCCCGTGTTATGCGGCGCTTGATCTTGGCACCAACAATTGTCGCCTTCTAGTCGCTGAGCCAACGCGCTCAGGCTTCCGCGTTGTCGACAGTTTTTCGCGCATTGTCCGTCTCGGCGCGGGCTTGTCCGCTAATGGTCATCTTAGCACAGAGGCCATGGACAAAGCCGTTGAGGCGCTGCGCGTCTGCCGCCAGAAAATGGATGGTCGGCAAGTTGTCCGGAGCAAGCTTATTGCCACCGAAGCCTGCCGACAGGCGGCGAACGGTGAAGCGTTCATCGACCGGGTCGCCAAGGAAACCGGCCTAGAACTTGAGATTGCCGACCGCCGCACCGAGGCGCGGCTTGCCGTCTCTGGCTGCGCTACGCTGGTGGAGCGTGAAGCCGATGGCGTCATCCTGTTCGATATCGGTGGGGGCTCGACAGAGCTGGCCTTCCTCGATTTCCGGGCCGGAAAACCGCGCTTCCATGCCCATATGCATCGCTTCATCCGCGCTTGGACGTCGCTGCCCGTCGGCGTGGTGACGCTGGCGGAGAGCTTCGGCGGTGTCTATGTGGACCGTCCGATTTTTGAGCTAATGGTCGCCGAAGTGCGTGAAATGATTGGCGAATTTGCGGCCCGCGAGATGATGTCGCAATGCGTCCAAGGCGGCAATGTGCACCTGCTTGGCACGTCCGGTACCGTGACCACCTTGGCCGGTGTTCACCTTGGTTTGGAGCGCTATGACCGACGCCGCGTCGATGGCACCTGGATGGGCGCCGACGATGTTACCAACATGACCGACCGTTTGATCGACATGACCTTTGAAGAACGTGTCGCCAACCCTTGTATAGGGGCGGATCGGGCAGATTTGGTGCTGGCCGGATGCGCAATTTTTGAAGCCATTCGCCGCGAATGGCCATGCGGACGCCTACGCGTCGCCGACCGCGGCCTTCGCGAGGGCATGTTGGTGGAATTGATGGCGCAGGACGGCGTATGGCGCCGCGACCGCAATACCGGTGGCTCACGAGGGCGGCGCAACCGCTATCGCGGCAAGTCAACGCGCCCAGTACAACCTGCCTCGCAGGGCTAAAGCGGTGCCCAAATCGTCCAACCCACGCGGTGACCTGCATGTGAAGGTCAAAACCGCCAAGAAACGCACCAACGCGTCAGCCCGCTGGCTCGAGCGCCAGCTCAACGACCCTTATGTCGCCGAAGCCAAGCGCCAGGGTTGGCGCTCCCGGGCTGCCTTTAAGCTGATCGAGATCGACGACAAGCACAAACTTTTGCGACCGGGCCGCACGGTGGTCGATCTTGGTGCCGCGCCGGGTGGCTGGGCGCAGGTCGCCGCCCAGCGTGTGCGCTCCAGCGATGAAGACCCAATTGTTGTGGGTATCGACAAGCTGCCGATGGACCCGATTCCTGGCGTCGTGCTTCTCGAGGATGATTTCACCGAGGATGACGCGCCCGACAAAGTGGTCGCGGCGATGAAAGGGCGGCCCATCAACATCGTCTTGTCCGACATGGCGGCGGAGACCACTGGCCACCGCAAGACGGACCATCTACGCACCACCTATCTGTTTGAATTGGCAGCAGATTTTGCGTACCGCAACCTTGCGCCAGGTGGCGCGTTTCTGGCCAAGGTCTTTCGCGGAGGAACAGAGGGCGACGCGCTACGTGACCTGAAGGCCGCCTTCGAGACGGTGCAACACGTCAAACCGCCGGCCAGCCGCAAAGAAAGCCCTGAACTTTACGTGTTGGCCAAAGGCTTCAAACAACCAACCTAAGCAAGTCGTCTATTTAGCCAATTTCTCGCTCGCGAATGCCGTTCCAATGTATCTTTCGATGGGAACGGCATATGGCTCTGGCATTATGTCTTTGTATAGCTCTGCCAGTCGCTCGGCTTCTTGATTTTCTGGAGTTTGATCGAATTGGTGCTTGTCGCCCAATTCTTCAAGCAATTTCTCTACTTCTTTTATTTCGCTCATATCGATAGCTCACATCTGACTGACATAGTGCGAATGAAGATAGAATTCTGCGCGAACACGATCCACGAATCCTGTTAACGGATCGCTATAGGCTCGGATGGAATTTCTCAACTCCTCATTGTCGGAATAATCATCGATCTCGATACGTAATTCCGTTAGTTTCACGACATCCAGATTACGTCCATGCGACCGCCATTTTTTATGGTCAGCCAAATCCGTGGCAATCTGCTCGGCTCGAGCTCTCTTTTCGCTTGTGCTCACCGGACTGCCCGGATCTGTTGTCCTGTGGTTGGTCCAGTCACGAAATTTGTACTCCACTAGCCATTTCTTCAGAAGGTCACGAGAAAGATCTCGAGCTTGCTCAAACAGCGCCAATTTTGCCAAGTCCAGGCTTTTCAACAGCACCACGTCGGCCGGTTGCAATGAGTTTTTCTGGGTAATCTCTCGAACCTTGTCGAGATATCCCAAAGCGGGCACATATTCGCCAGAATCCGGAGTGGGGACCTGCGGGTCAATTGGTCCGAGACTGGATGCGTAGTCCATATAGATTTTGTTGCCTGACATACAAAAAATGGTTCCTGCAGACATGGCGACGTCAGGAACAATGAAATTTACAACTTCATAATGTTTCCGAAGCACGGTAACCATTCGTTCAGTAGTTTCCGCTGAACCGCCCCCTGTTCGAAGTACAACTGAGATCGCATTGCTTTTTCGATTAGATTTATATTTTACCTCTTCGACAAAATTTCGAAACATTCGAAAATAGTTAGGGTATATGCTGCCATGATAGAAAATCACGTCAGATTCGAGGGCGTCTTCTAGATTGCGTGCGTGTTGATCTATAAGGTCAAACAGCGAACTTTCGAATAGGTCAGGCTTCATGTTTTTGCTCAAAGATAACGATCCGGAAGCGCTAATCATTCAATCATAAAGTTCAGAAATTCAATAGTAAAATACATTACCACTGCGTAAAGAGGATTGTATTGATGGTTATCCTCCGTTGTGCATTGGTCAAATTTTTCAGCCCCGATCATTTAATGAAGCCCGTATTGACGACCTGTCGCCTCGTGGTACACGTCATCACCGGCGCACGAGTCGCGTGGCTCCGCCGGTTTGCTTGCAAAAACCGGATGGACGACACCCATGGCGCACCTTGTTGAGCCGCTGCATGGCGGTACTGCTTTAACCTTCGATGATGTGCTGCTGCTGCCTGGCCACTCTGAGGTCATGCCTGGCGAGGTGAATGTGGCGACCCAACTGACACGCACGCTCTCCCTCAACATTCCGATCGTCTCATCAGCCATGGACACGGTGACCGAAGCTCGTCTGGCCATCGCGATGGCGCAAGCCGGAGGCATGGGCGTGATCCACCGCAACCTCGAGCCGGAAGAGCAGGCCGAGCAGGTGCGGCAGGTCAAAAAGTTTGAATCCGGCATGGTGGTGAACCCGATCACCATCGGGCCTGACGCGACGCTTGCCGACGCTCTGGCCTTGATGGCGCAGCACCGCATTTCCGGCATTCCCGTGACTGAAGGCGGTGGCACAGGAGGGCCCGGCGGCGGGCGTCTGGTGGGCATTTTGACCAACCGCGATGTGCGCTTTGCCTCAGACCCGTCACAGAAGGTCTACGAGCTGATGACGCGGGACAATCTGGTCACCGTGCGCGAATCCGTAAGCCAAGAAGAGGCCAAGCGCCTCCTCCATCAAAACCGCATCGAGAAGCTGCTTGTGGTGGACGGCTCAGACCACTGTGTTGGCCTCATCACGGTGAAAGATATGGAGAAATCGCAGCTCCACCCCAATGCCGCCAAGGACGAGCAGGGTCGTCTGCGCGTGGCTGCCGCGACCACCGTCGGCGATGATGGCTATGAGCGAACGGAACGCCTCATAGATGCCGGGGTTGATGTGATCGTTGTGGACACCGCGCATGGCCACTCGCAGCGTGTGTTGAATGCTGTCGGGCGCGTCAAAAAACAGACGAATGAAGTGCAGATCATTGCCGGCAATGTCGCGACGCGCGAAGGCGTTGCGGCGCTTATCGATGCTGGCGCTGACGCAGTGAAAGTCGGCATCGGTCCAGGCTCCATCTGCACCACCCGCGTGGTCGCCGGCGTTGGCGTGCCCCAGTTGTCGGCGGTCATGGAAGCTGCTGACGAAGCTGGCAAATCCGGTGTTCCCATCATCGCTGATGGTGGCGTGAAATCATCCGGCGATATCGCCAAAGCACTCGCCGCTGGCGCTTCTGCGGTGATGATTGGCTCGTTGCTTGCAGGGACCGAAGAAAGCCCAGGCGAAGTCTACCTGCACAAGGGTCGCTCCTACAAAGCCTATCGCGGCATGGGATCGGTCGGTGCGATGGCCCGCGGCTCGGCGGATCGCTACTTCCAATCGGAGGTGACCAGCGAACTGAAATTGGTGCCCGAAGGGATCGAGGGGCAGGTGGCGTATAAGGGTCCGGTGGACGGTGTTTTGCACCAGCTGACCGGCGGTATCCGCGCCGCCATGGGCTATGTCGGCGGGGCCGATCTACCGGCCTTCCGAGATGCCGCGCGCTTCGTGCGGATCACCGGCGCAGGCCTGCGTGAGAGCCACGCGCACGACGTGCAAATCACCCGCGAGAGCCCGAACTACAACACGGGCGTCTAGATGCGTCTTCCCGGACGTCTGGCGGCGGCGATCGAGGTTCTCGAAACCATCGAGACGCAGCATCGACCCGTCGCTAACGTGTTGAAAGACTGGGGCAATACCCACCGCTTCGCCGGGTCGGGCGACCGCGCCGCCATTGGCAATCTGGTCTATGATGCGTTGCGCCACCGCCGGTCTTTGGCGGCCCATATGGGCGATGACAGCCCCCGTGCCGCCATCCTTGCGACCGTTACCCTGCTACCTGGCTATGGCCTTGACGGACCACCAGATTTCGCGGGCGATCCGCACGCGCCAGAACCCCAGTCGGCCGCCGAGCGCGCAGCCCTCGAAACGGCTGCGAATGCAGTTGCGAATGTCCGCGAATCCGCCGCGAATAGGCGCGAATCCACCGCGAATACCCCGCAACCTGCCGCGAATTGCCCCAACTGGGTTTGGCCGCACCTGGAGCGCGTTTTCGGCGAAAACGCGACCAACGAAGCCGCCGCCATGGCAGCCCGCGCGCCGCTCGATTTGCGGCTCAATCCGTTCACCTCGAAGCCCGAGCGTGTGGACAAGGCGCTTGCCCGCCACCGCCCGCACAAGCTTGATGCCTTTCCACTGCTGCGACGCATACCCGCCACCGAAGGCTTTGGGCGCGCGCCGCACGTTACCTCCGACGAAGCCTTCCAGAAGGGCTGGATCGAGGTGCAAGATGCTGGATCGCAGTTCGCCGCCGATCTCGCCGTCGCCGGCTTGAAGCCGCGCACCGTGCTCGACCTGTGCGCCGGGGCGGGGGGCAAATCCTTGGCGCTTTCGGTCGCGATGGGCGGCCGCGGGCAAGTGTTTGCGCACGATATCGACCGCCGCCGCATGAAGGATCTGTGGCCACGCGTGAAGCGTGCAAAGGCGCACAACATCCAGGTCATCGACCCGGACGCGCTCGCCACCCATGACCTGTCTGAACATGGCGCCGATATCGTTGTCGTCGACGCACCCTGCACCAGCACAGGGACCTGGCGCCGCCACCCCGACACCAAATGGCGCCTGTCCGAAGGGGCACTCCAAACCCGCCTAGAGGAACAGAAAACCGTGCTGCAACAGGCCGCGGCGCTCACCAAGCCCGGCGGGCGCTTGGCCTACATCACCTGTTCCGTGCTGGCCGAAGAGAACGAGGATCAGCTCGCCACCTTTCTGCAAGCCAATCCAGGCTTTGCACCCCTATCGGCAGACCAAATGATGAGCGCGCTGGGCCGCGAAGCGCTGCCAGCCATCTTGCCATCTATTGCCGTGGGGAATTATGCAAGTGGGAACCTTGGCCTTCGCCTTACCCCCGCCACCTCCGCAACGGATGGTTTCTTTATCGCCTGCTTGGAGCGCACACGCCCATGAATGACGTGCCCACCTTGACCTGGGGCCGGACCCGCATCCTGTTTGTGATGGCCACCGACCAAGAGTACCAAGATGAGCTGCAGAAGCGCCTACCGCCGCTGATCGTCGGCGTTGGCCCTGTCGAGGCGGCGCTGGGTATTGGTGCTGCGCTCGCGACGGCGCGCCCTTTGCCAGATTTGGTAGTGTCGCTTGGGTCTGCCGGGTCTGCGACGCTGGAACAAGGCACGGTTCATGAGGTCTCGTCCGTCAGCTACCGCGACATGGACGCCAGCCCCATCGGCTTTGAAAAGGGTGTCACGCCCTTCCTCGATCAGCCGCCGGTGATCCCAGTCGACCCGATGATCGATGGCGTGCCGAAGGCGCGGCTTTCGACAGGCGGCAACATCATTTCTGGCAGCGACTACAATGCCATTGATGCGGACATGGTGGATATGGAGAGCTTTGCCATCGTGCGTGCTTGCCAGACCTATGGCGTTCCCTTTTGCGGCCTGCGCGGCGTTTCCGACGGCGCCGAGGAACTGCGCCACTTTGGCGACTGGGCGGATTATCTGCACGTCGTCGATGCGGAGCTGGCCAAAGCCGTCGACACGCTGCGCAACCAGCTGGAGACGTCGCCCTCTTGAACCTTCTTGGCGCGGATTTCTGGCAGGCGCTCATGGCGCCCGGCACCACCGCTGGGCACATTTCCTACGCTTTGCTTGTCCTCTCGATGATGATGCGCACCCTGCTGTGGCTGCGCATCATCGCCATCGGCGCCGGAACCGCATCGTTTGTTTATGGCTTCTTTTGGCTCGGCGACCCGGTGACGGTAATTTGGGAGACGCTGTTTGTTCTGACCAATCTTATCCAGCTTGGCATCATGGCCTATGAGGACCGCCACCGCGCTTTGGATGAAGATGAAAAAGTGCTGGTCGATGCGGTGATCCCCGATGCCAGCATGGCGCAAATTCGCCGTTTCCTCACGCTTGGCACACGCCACACGGCGCCGCCCGATACGGTGCTCTTTCGGCAGAACGAAAAGCCCGATCATCTCATCGTTCTGACGCGCGGCACCGTGCAGATTGAGCGCAACGGCCGCGTGATCGGTGCCTGCGGGGAAGGGGACTTCTTGGGCGAGATCAGCTTCCAGACGGGCGGGGCAGCGACGGCGGACGTGGTTGTGACCAACGCCGTGCACTACACGGCCTACGACGCCGAGGAATTGCGCGCTTTCGTGCGTCGGCACACGGAAACCGGCGCGGCCATTCAGGCCAGTCTCTCGCGCAACGTGGCGGCCAAGCTTGACCGGGCGAGCCACGCTGCGTCGTCGTCGTCGGCGGCCTAGCTGGTCGGCAAAACCTCCGGATTGCCGAAGACGATGCGGCTGATGGGGCCAAAGTCTTGGCCTTCGCCGTTCACATAGCCGATGCGGCCCGGGCTGTAGCTCAGCTTCCAGGTGCCGGACGGGCCATCACGCCAAGCCACGGCATACCCGTCTTCAGTTAAGCGCCAATTCCCCGTGAAGGATGCGCCGTCGGGTAGCACCATGTGGGCCACTGTCTCGTTTTCATAAAAGATTACGGCGTCTTGCGGTGCGCCGATGTCGACATAGTGGGTTGCGCCGATCATCAGTACGGCGAGGGTGCTGGGTGTCAGGAAGTCCATAGTTTTCTCCACTTGCAAAGTTGGTAGTCAATATGCTTGACTATCTGTACATGCGATGTGGAAACCAGAAAGTCAAGTAACTTGACCAATGAATCGTCATCACTGCCGCCGGACCATATCGGTATCCATCTGAACCGCGCCTATGGCGCTTGGCTGTCACGGTTTATCGCCGCGATGAACGATGCCGGGCACGACTGGTTCACGCAGAGCCGAGCCAACGTCATGGGCTGTTTGGACCGTGAGAGCACGCGTCAAAGCACGCTTCTGGATAGAACCGGTATGACCAAGCAAGCGCTTCAACAGTCGTTGGACGGGTTGGAGCGGCACGGCGTTATCACCCGCCTCAAAGACCCAAACGACAAGCGTGGCCGCTTGGTCGACCTCACGGACAAAGGACGACAAGCGCTGGCGGATGCCGATCGGATCAAGCTGGAGATTGAAGCGGACTATCGAGAGTCCGTCGGTGGACCGGAAATGCAAAGGCTCAGCGGGCTGCTAGTCGCGCTGGTTCAGGCGTAGCCCTCCACCACTATTCCCCATCCACCCATTGATTGGGGCGGGGTGCGGCACTAATCCATGGGGATGCAAGAGACAGCTTCCCCCCGTGCCGACATGGTTGCAGAACACGCCACCGTCCTGATCATCGATTTTGGGTCGCAGGTTACCCAGCTCATCGCCCGGCGTGTGCGCGAAGCGGGCGTGTACAGCGAGATCGTGCCGTTCCAATCCGCGGACGCGGCCATTGACCGGCTGAAGCCCGCTGCGGTGATCCTGTCCGGCGGGCCTGCTTCGACCACCGAGATGGGTTCGCCGCGCGCGCCGCAGCGCGTGTTCGACCTCGGCGTGCCGGTGCTCGGCATCTGTTACGGCCAGATGACCATGTGCATTCAAAATGGCGGGCAGGCGGAAGGCTCCGACCACCGCGAGTTTGGCCGCGCCTTTGTCGAGGTGCACAAAACCTCGCCCTTGTTTGAGGGCGTGTGGGACGAAGGCACGCGCCACGAGGTGTGGATGAGCCATGGCGACCGCGTGATCGCGCTGCCCGATGGTTTTGAGGTGCTGGCGACCTCACCAGGTGCACCCTTCGCCGCCTACGCCAACGAAGCAAAGCGCATGTACGGCGTGATGTTCCACCCCGAAGTGGTGCACACACCCGATGGCGCCAAACTGCTCTCTAACTTCGTGCACAAGATTGCTGGGCTATCCGGCGACTGGTCGATGGGCGCCTTCCGCGACGAAGCCGTGCGCCGCATTCGCGAGCAGGTGGGCGACAGACGCGTGATCTGCGGCCTTTCCGGCGGGGTGGATTCTTCTGTTGCTGCCGTCCTGATCCATGAAGCGATTGGCGACCAACTAACCTGCATCTTTGTCGATCATGGGCTGATGCGCCTCAACGAGGCGGATGAAGTGGTCTCCATGTTCCGCGGGCAATACAACATTCCGCTGGTGCATGTGGACGCCTCCGACACGTTTATCGGCGAGCTGGAAGGCGTCTCCGATCCTGAGCAGAAGCGCAAGATCATCGGTCGCCTGTTCATCGAGACGTTTGAGGCCGAGGCGGGCAAGCTTGGCGGGGCGGATTTCCTTGCCCAGGGCACGCTCTACCCGGATGTGATCGAGAGCGTCTCGTTCACCGGCGGGCCATCGGTGACCATCAAGAGCCACCACAATGTAGGCGGCCTGCCCGAACGCATGAACATGGATTTGGTTGAGCCACTGCGCGAACTTTTCAAGGACGAGGTGCGCGCGCTGGGCCGCGAGCTTGGCCTGCCGGAACGTTTTGTCGGACGTCACCCGTTTCCGGGGCCGGGCCTCGCAATCCGCTGCCCAGGCGGGATCACCCGCGAGAAGCTGGACATTCTGCGCAAGGCCGACGCGATCTATCTGGAAGAGATCCGCAATGCTGGCCTGTACGACGCCATCTGGCAGGCCTTTGCTGTGCTCTTACCGGTCCAGACGGTCGGCGTGATGGGCGACGGGCGGACCTATGATTTCGTGCTGGCGCTGCGGGCCGTGACGTCTGTCGACGGCATGACGGCCGACTTCTACCACTATGACATGCAGTTCTTGGCCAACACCGCGACCCGCATTATCAACGAGGTGAAGGGCGTCAACCGTGTGGTCTATGACGTGACGAGCAAGCCCCCCGGTACGATTGAGTGGGAGTAAGTGTTAAGTGCGTTGGTTTAGGGCCCCCAAGTTGCTCAGTTGGCTCAGGAACAGGGGGGCAAAGATACGCGCCAGGTCTTCCAACCTTGATGCCGTAAGCGCGTTTCCTGCTTTTGCTCCCGACAGCGATGGCAGCGTCCAGATGCTGGAAGGCATCACCAGAAAGACAATCAACGCTGTATTTCCATCGCTACGAACCACCGTTGACGTCTTATCAGGTGGGCAGGCCGGTTTCATCGATCAAGATGATTTTCTGACGGAAAGGGTCGATAAAGACCTCGAAGCGCGCATCAAGCACGCTTTCGACGCGCATGGCAGCGACAAGTCACTGCATCATAGCTACCAGAAAATCTACTCCAGACTTATCGATCTGGAGGCTGCTGACGCCGTCTTTGAGATCGGGCTCGGCACGCATCACAGCGATGTCGCGTCCCATATGGGAGAGCAGGGGCAGCCCGGTGCATCCTTGCGGGCGTTCAGAGATCTGATGCCCAAGGCCCATATTGTCGGGGCTGATGTGGACCGGCGCATTCTTTTTCAAGACGAGCGGATAACAACGGTCTTCGTCGATCAGACGGAACCGACAACCTTCGAAGCAATTGACCTCAAAGGCACCAAATTCGATCTCATGATCGATGATGGATTGCATGCGCTTGATGCCAATGTGAATGCGCTCAATTTCTTCATCCGACACATAAAACCAGACGGGTACATTGTTATCGAAGACATCGCCGCATCTAAGATTGATGCCTGGATTGTCATCTCGCATATCGTGAGCAGCCTGCTGGACTGCTGGTTGATCAAGACGGACCTCAGTTTCGTTTTCGTTGGTACGCCTAAGGCGACGAGCTGATGCAGAGCGTTCGTGGCAGGCGGCGTCAAGGCGTGTGATAGCCCTCAACCCTGAGGTTTGAGAGCTGGCCAGCAAGCCTGCGCGCAAGAAGCGGTGGGTCTAGGTCAACCTGCTCAGCCTCACGCGGCTAAAACCCCAACCTCACTTGTGGGCGAGCACCTTTTGAAGGTTGGGCCTTTCTTTCATCGCGTTGTAGTGCGCGGTGCAAGCGGTGAATTCTAACAGGTCGAAGTCCTCACGCAGGGCGCGGTCATAGACCCAGAAGAAGTACGCGTCGCAGGCGGTGTTGTGATCAAAGAACCAGGTGCGGCCATCGAGTTCCTTTTCGACAAGGGCCATCTGCTCAAGGAACATCGCCTTCGCCTTGGCTCTGATATCCTCATGGGCACTTTCAACACTGCAGAACTTGGCAACCCGGAAATGGCGGGTGATATGCGGGTGCATCCCCGACGAAAACCAGTTCATGTGGGAAATGGCGCGCGCCCGATCAAACGTGTCGGTGGGCAACAGATTGGCGTGTGGATAGGTGTCCGCGATCCAGGTCAGCATCGCGGTGTTTTCGCTCAAGCCCTTTCCGTTGATGATCATATACGGAACTTTTTGCTTTGGATTGATCGCCTTATAGCTTTCGGAGGTCTGCTCTTTTTTGGCCAAGCTGATCAACTCAACGTTGAACTCCGCGCCAGCCTCCAGCAGGGAAACATAGGTGGCGGTCGAGCAGGCACCCGGCGCATGATAAAGCGTGATGGTCATTGTGTTTCCTTTGGAAGGGTAAGAACGCGCGTGCACGGTGTGCATCGTCGAGGGGGACATACACTACCAGAAACCGAAGGCGGTCCAAGGTGTGTTGGGATGCCAAATACCGTACATCCATGGCAATTCAACCGCAGGTCGCGCTGACCAGCGGATGCGCCGGTATGCTCACCCTTCGCGCGCGCCCTGACATGTGATGCACAGGCTGGCGGTTGGGTCGGCTTCGAGGCGCTTGGGCGCGATGGGTTCGTCGCACCCGGCGCAGAAGCCGTAGTCTCCGTCATCCAAGCGGCGCAAAGCAGCGTCGATTTTCACGACCTGCGCTTGGCGGGCGCGTTCATTGGCGGCTGCCATATGTTGTCCGGCCATCGCATCCATGCGTGACAGGCGCCCGACAGATTGCTGGTCCAACGTGACGGGCGCGCGGCTATCGCTGGTCGCCTCGCTCTCGGCGATCAAGGCAACGCGCATCGCCTCAAGGCGTTCGCGAACTTGCTGGAGATCGATGTCAGACATGGTCATTGGGCGCTAAGCAGTTGTTCCGGAGGAACAGAGAAAAAAAGCAAAAAATACCGGTTCCGCAGGACCGAGTGCGCGCCTTGCTTAGTTTGTGATCTGAATGCGCGTGCGGTGCGGGCCATAGTCACGCACCAGCGAGAACAGCGTGCGTGCATGATCGGGGTGCAGGCGGATGCAGCCGTGCGACGCGCGCGAACCAAGACGGCTGATCGCGTTGGTCGCGTGGAAAGCGTAGCCACCTTGGAAGAAGATCGCGTGCGGCATCGGCGCATTGTTGTAAGCGCGCGAGCGCCACATGGTGTGCATACGCAAGGGGCGCCATGTGCCGGTTGGCGTCGAATAGCCGGCGCGGCCTGACGACACGTTCCATTCATGAACCACTTCGCCATCGACGATCACTTGCATGCGCTGTTCGGATAGATCGACCTTGGCGATCACCGATGCCTGCGCTCCCGATACGCTCAGCACACCAGCAAATCCGATTGCGGCTAGGGCCATCATCCAGCGCGAGACCATCACACCCACTCCATCACAGCGATACGCACACTATAATCCGTGCGCGGGGGAGAGTGCACCACAAGAGTGGATAGGCGGTAAACCGGTTTGATGAATCTGGTCCCCTTTGGCCGCCCACTTCTCGATAAGCTGAGGACTCAAGGCAACAGATTGGCCATTGCGCAGACATGGCGATGCGCGATAGGCCGACACAAACCCACTTTGGAGATCGGCTATGGCGCTCTTTTTTATCGGTTTGATCCTTTTTCTGGGCATCCACTCCACCCGCATCGTTGCGGAAGGGACGCGCACGGCGATGGTCTCGCGCCTGGGCGAGATGGGCTGGAAGGGCGTCTACAGCATCATTTCGCTGGCTGGATTCATGCTCTTGGTTGTGGGCTATCCCGACGCGAAGGCTGCTCTTGGCTTCGTCTGGGCACCGCCGATCTGGACCAAGCACATTGCGCTGGTGCTGATGCTGCCGGCGCTGATCTTCCTCGTTGCCGCCTATGTGCCCTCCAAGATCAAAGCACGGCTGAAACACCCAATGCTGGTTGCCATCAAGGTTTGGGCGCTGGCGCACCTGCTGGCCAACGGTTTGGGCGTGCACTTGGTGCTGTTTGGTGCCTTCCTTGCCTGGGCTGTGGTGGACCGTATCGCCGTCAAACGGCGCGGCGCGCCAGACCCCGCGGCCCCGCAGGGTTGGACAGGTGACATCATCGCCATTGTCGTTGGTTCAGGCGTTTGGGTTTTGATGATCGTTTGGTTGCATCAATGGCTGTTCGGAATTGCCCCAATCGGCTAGAAGCGCGACCAGTTTCAGCCCAACTGCATCTGCCACAGAAGAGATTATGTCTGTTCAATCCACCAAGCGCCGCTTAACGGCTGTCGATATTGCCAAACGCAAAAACGGCGACCCGGTTGTCGCGCTGACGGCCTATCACGCGCACACAGCATCCATTCTCGATGAGCATGTCGACTTCATTTTGGTCGGCGACTCGCTGGGCATGGTCATGCACGGCATGGAATCCACCGTGCCGGTGACGCTCGACATGATGATTGTCCAGGGCCTTGCCGTGATGCGCGGCTCCAAACAGGCGCTGGTCGTCGTCGATATGCCGTTTGGCTCCTACGAGGCTAGCAAGGAACAAGCCTTCCATTCAGCGACCCGCGTGATGAAGGAAACGGGTGCTGGCGCCATCAAAATGGAAGGTGGCGAGCACATGGCCGAAACGGTGGAGTTTCTGGCGCGCCGCGGCATCCCCGTGATGGGTCATATCGGCCTCACCCCGCAGGCCATCAACACGATGGGCGGCTTCCGCGTCCAAGGCAAATCGGAAGAAAGCGAGCGTCAGACGCTTGCCGATGCGCGGGCGATATCGGATGCGGGTGCTTTCGCGATGGTCATCGAAGGTACGGTGGAGCCACTGGCCCGCCAGATCACCGAAGAGCTGCCGATCGTTACGATTGGCATCGGCGCGTCACCGGCGTGCGATGGGCAAATCTTGGTTCTTGAAGATATGCTCGGCCTCAACGAATGGACGCCGAAGTTCGTCCAGAAATTTGGATCTATCCGCGACCATATCGAAGAGGCCGTCACCAACTACGCAGGCGCTGTACGCGACCGATCATTCCCCGGTCCGGACAATGTCTATGTGCGCAAGAAAACGTAACCCGACCTTGACCACATTCTTGCCGTCAACCAAGCAGACAGGAAGCGGCAACGGCTAACGGCAACACAATTGCGGTTCGCGAGAGACATCACTATGGTCCGCCAACCGTCGCGGTGTGGCCACCCAACAGACTTATGATCATCCTATGAGCGATATTTTCAACGAAATCGAAGAAGACATCCGCAAGGACCGCGCCAAGCGGATGTGGGACCGTTTTGGCAAATATGTCATCGGTGGCGCCATCGTTCTGGTTTTGGGTGTGGCGGGCTGGCGTGGCTATGAGGCCTACACCACCAGCCAATCCAACGCAGCGGGCGACCGTTTTCTTGATGCCATTGCACTGGCGGAGGACAACCCAAGCGCTGCGCTTGATGCGTTCGAAGCCATCGCGAATGATGGGCCCTCCGGCTATGCTGCGCTGGCGCAGTTTCGTGTGGCCACCTCACAGCACCAGCAAGGCGACCATGAAGCGGCCATGGCAACCTTCCGGGCGATTGCCGGTGACGGCAGTCAGGACCAACTGGTGCGCGACCTTGCCACCATTCGCCTTGGCTATCTTATGCTTGACTATGGCGCGCCAGCCGATGTGGAAGGCTTGCTTCTGCCATTGTCGGATACCACCAATCCGTACACCCATTCTGCGCGTGAAATTCGTGCCTTTGCTGCCATGAAAGCGGGCAATCGCGACCAAGCGTTGGCTTTGTTTTTGGAACTGGTGGGAGATTTTCAAAGCCCGGAACCCGTGCGTTCGCGAGCGCGTGTTGCGCTCGACGTTTTGGCAAGCGACGGCATTAGCGCCGTCGGCAGCTAAGAGGAACTTTAGTGATGCGTCGTGTCCTCAAACCCATTCTCGTCCTTGTGATGGCTGTGCCGGTCTTGGCGGCCTGTCAGAGCATCGGCGACACACTGTATGATCTCAATCCCTTCGCCGGGGATGAGACACGGCTTCCTGGCGAGCGGCAGGCAATTGGCAGTGCCGCAGATCCGGTTTTGGCCGTCACCAACACAAGCGTCTCCATTCCCGGTCCTGCTGGTGTCATCGAATGGACGCAGCCAGGCGGTAACGCGGCCAACAATCCTGGCCACGCCGCGCTGAGCGGGGCGCAAACTTGGAGCGCGCAGGCCGGTGTCGTTCAAGGCAACCGGCGCGTTCGCATGGCGTCCCTGCCGGTGGTCGCTGGTGGACGCGCATTTGTTTTTGATCCCAACGGTAACGTCACCGCCGTTGCGATTTCCGGTGGCGGACAAAGCTGGCGTCGTTCGCTGCGCCCGGAAGAGGAGGACGGCCAAGTTGCTGCTGGAGGGGTCGCCGTTGGCGCGGGCCGCGTCTTCGCGGCCACCGGTTTTGGTCAGATGTATGCGCTTGACGTGAACAACGGGCAAACCGCCTGGGCTATCGACCTCGACACACCGGCCCTCTCGGCCCCGACCGTTTCGGGTGATCTTGTTTATGTGGTCAGCCAGTCCAACACGCTGTTTGCCTTTGCGGTGGAAGACGGCACCGAACGTTGGCGCTTCCGTGGTGTCCCCGCGACGGCCGGACTTCTGGGATCAGGCACGCCTGCGGTTTCTGGCAACACGGTGGTGGTTCCCTATTCTTCGGGTGAAATTGTTGCGCTGAATACCGCTGATGGCGAACCGCGCTGGGCGGATGCCGTTGTCACGGGTGCGCGTTATCAGGCGCTTTCTGGCTTGCGCGATCTTGTTGCAAGCCCGGTGATCGCGGGCGGCTCGGTGATCGCGACCGGGGTCGGCGGTCGTACGATTTCCGTCGGTCTGGAAAGCGGCAACCGTCAATGGGAAACCAATGTCGGCTCCATCCACACACCGATTGTTGCCGGCGACGTCATCTTTTTGATCGATCTGGAAGGGCGATTGATGGCTTTGTCACGCACCTCCGGCGAGATTCAATGGGCAACAACGCTGCCTGGAGGGTCTGGCGAGGGCGAAGAGCAATGGGCCGGCCCGGCGCTCGCCAACAACGTTTTGTTCGTGGCATCCAGCGAAGGCAATGTGATGCGTGTCGATCCGGCGACCGGGCAAGTTCAAAGCCGTTCAAGCGTCGGGCGGGATATCTTCTTGCGGCCCATCGCAGCGGGCGGTCGCTTGCTGGCACTGGCGGCAGACGGCACCCTGCTTGCCCTCAACTGATTGGTCATGCACGGTGCAACCGCCACGCCGCCCATCGTCGCGATTGTAGGGCGCCCAAACGTCGGCAAATCCACGCTGTTCAACCGCTTGGTCGGCAAGCGCCTGGCACTTGTCGATGATACGCCGGGTGTCACACGCGATCGGCGCGAGGGCGAAGCAAAGCTGGGCGACCTCACCTTTACCCTTGTTGATACGGCGGGCCTAGAAGAGGCCGATGCGGCATCTCTGGAAGGCCGCATGCGGGCCCAGACAGAACGTGCGATCGACGACGCTGATGTGTGCCTGTTCGTCATCGATGCCCGCGCGGGTTTGACGCCGACAGATTCCGCCTTCGCCAACCTGATGCGCCGCCATGGCGACAAGACGGTGCTTATCGCCAACAAGGTGGAAGGGCGCAAAGGCTTGGACGGCGCCTACGAATCCTATGAGCTAGGGCTCGGTGAACCAGTTGCCATCTCCGCCGAGCATGGCGAGGGCATGGGCGAACTCTTCCAGGCGCTGGATGAACAGTTTGAGCGCTTGGGCTTGCCGAGTGACGACGATCCAACGCTTGATACCGATGATGCTGATTGGCTGCCAGAAGACGAAAACACGCCAGACATCGTCGATGCGCCGCCACGCACCCATCCGCTGCGGGTTGCGATCGTTGGCCGCCCCAACGCAGGCAAGTCCACTCTGGTCAATCATCTGATCGGCGAAAACCGCCTCCTCACCGGGCCGGAAGCTGGCATCACCCGCGACACGATTTCCGTCGACTGGGTGTTCGATGGACGCCCGTTCAAGCTGTTCGATACGGCGGGCATGCGGCGTAAGGCCAAGGTACAGGACAAGTTGGAAAAGCTGTCGGTGGCCGATGCCCTACACGCAGTGCAGTTTGCCGAGTGTGTCGTGATCTTGATGGATGCCGAGCGCCCGTTTGAGAAGCAGGATCTACAAATCGCCGATCTTGTCGCCCGCGAGGGCAGGGCGCTGGTGTTCGGTCTCAACAAATGGGACCTCATCAAGCGTAAGGACGCGTTCCTGAAAGAGTGTGAGGAGGAGCTAACTCGCCTATTGCCGCAGGTGCGCGGCGCGCCTCTGGTACCCTTGTCCGGCCTAAAGGGGCGCGGCACCGATGCGCTTTTCAAGGCCGTGTTGCACATGGACGATGTGTGGAACCGCCGCGTCTCGACGGCCGCGCTCAATCGCTGGCTGACGGCGGCCTTGTCGCAGCATCCACCTCCGGCGGTCGCGGGGCGGCGCTTGAAGCTGCGCTACATGACCCAAGTGAAGGCCCGTCCGCCGACATTCGCCCTGTTCTGTTCGCGCCCTGACGCGCTGCCAGGCAGCTACAGCCGCTATCTGATCAACGGGCTGCGCGATACGTTCGATTTGCCGGGCGTGCCGCTGCGCCTCAATCTGCGCAAGGGCCAGAACCCCTACGAAGCCAAGGCGAAGAAGCGCAAAATCCAGTAGTTAGGGTTGGATTGGCGTGAGCTCGCCGGTTGGCCCGTGCAGCACCATGCCGGTCTGGTCGAAGTCTTCCGACGCCAGCCGCATCACCGGTTCCACCACGCTCTCTGGGTCTGGCAGCTGTGTAGCGTCCTCACCAGGCACCGCGCGGGCGCGCAGCGCCGTGCGCACGGGGCCGGGGCTCAACAGGTTCACACGGACGCTGGAGTTAGCCATCTCTGCGGCATAGACACCGACCATCGCGTTGAGAGCGGCCTTCGACAGCGCATAGCCTGCCCAAAAGGGCTTCGCCTGGTTCGCCATACCCGATGTGATAAAAACAGCGCGCCCAGCCGGTGACGCGCGCAGCAGTGGGTCCATCGACCGGATCAAGCGGTAATTCGCCGTGACGTTGAGCGAGATCATCTTCTCGAACTCTTTCGGCTTCATGTGCGCGAGCGGCGTGATGGTGCCGAGTTCACCAGCATTGCCGATGAGGACGTCGAGCCGGCCAAAGCGCTCATAGAGCGCCAGGCCCATGCGATCGATCGCTTCATGGTCGCGCAGATCGACCGGCACCAAGGTCGTCGATCCACCAGCGGCTTGGATCTCGTCATCCAAATCTTCGAGCCCGCCCGTGGTCCGCGCCACGGCGATGACATGGGCACCGGTGGCCCCAAAGGCTTTGGCCAGCGCATAACCGATACCGCGCGACGCACCAGTGACAAGAACAACCCGGGCGTCAGACGAACCGGGCTGGGGAGCCGGTGCATTGGAATTGGCAGCGTCGGTCATGGATACTCGTTACGTTGTGATGGTGTGCGCACCAAGTGGGGCGGCTAGCGCGCCTCAACAAGGCGTTGGCGGTGCGACGTATTCTCCGACCGGTCCGTCAGTGGCGTCGGATAGTCACCGGTGAAGCAAGCGTCGCAGAATTGTGGCGCGTCGTTGTTGCGGCCCGCTTCGCCAAGGGCGCGGTAGAGCCCATCAATCGAAAGGAACTCAAGGCTGTCGACACCGATGGATTGCGCGATCTGTTGGACCGTCTGTTGGGCGGCGATCAGCTTGTCGCGCTCTGGCGTATCCACGCCATAATAGCACGCGTCGCGCGTCGGCGGACTAGCAACGCGCATATGCACTTCCAGCGCGCCTGCATCGCGCACCATTTGGACAATCTTCTTTGAAGTCGTGCCGCGCACGATGGAATCATCCACCAGCACCACGCGCTTGCCTTCAAGCAGCAGGCGGTTGGGATTTAGCTTCAGTTTTACGCCCATATGGCGGATCGCATCTGTCGGCTCAATGAAGGTGCGGCCCACATAGTGGTTGCGCACAATGCCAAGGTCAAAACGGATGCCGGAGGCCTCGGCAAAGCCAATAGCGGCCGGTGTGCCAGAGTCAGGAACGGGGATCACCAGATCAACGTCCGCCGGCGACTCTTTGGCCAGTTCCGCACCAATCTGCTTGCGCACGGCATAAACATTGCGCCCCTCGACCATGGAGTCTGGGCGAGCGAAATAGACATATTCGAACACACAAAAGCGCGATGGCTTGGCATCGAAGGGCCGGTAGGTTTCAAGGCCATTCTCGGTAATCACCACCATCTCGCCCGGCTCGATATCGCGCACGAAATCCGCACCGATAATGTCGAGGGCGCAGGTTTCCGACGTCAGGACGGGTGCACCGTCGATCTCGCCCAGGATCAGCGGGCGCACGCCAAGCGGGTCACGAACGCCGATCAGCTTCTTCTCGGTTAAGGCGATCAGCGAGTAGGCGCCTTCCACTTGGCGCAGCGCCTCGGTCAGCCGCGACACGATGTTGTTCGCCTTGCTTGTCGCGATCAGGTGAATGATCGGCTCAGTGTCTGAGGTCGATTGAAAAATCGAGCCGCCTTCGCGCAACTGATTTTGCAGCTTCTGCGCGTTGGTGAGGTTGCCATTGTGCGCCACGGCGAATCCGCCACCGGCAAACTCGGCGAACAGCGGTTGTACATTACGCAGGCCCGCGCCGCCCGCTG
Organism: Hyphomicrobiales bacterium; assembly: GCA_965601715.1. Classification (GTDB taxonomy): domain Bacteria; phylum Pseudomonadota; class Alphaproteobacteria; order Rhizobiales; family MH13; genus MH13. The sequence goes on from OZ271835.1 coordinate 51,545, forward strand.
TTGAGTAGCGCACATGGCCAATGGTGCGGTCACCATTGAGGCGGCCAACAACGTCCGGCTTGGAAAACTTGTCGCCAACCAGGCCAATATGGCGTTCGGAGTAGAATTGCTGCCCGTCGAAGGAGACGACACCCGCTGCTTCCTGACCGCGATGCTGCAGAGCGTGGAGGCCTAGCGCGTTGAGCGCTGCCGCATCTGGGTGGCCAAACACGCCAAAAATCCCGCACTCATCGCGGAAGTGGTCATCGTCGGAATTGTAGGCGACCATCGGCCAACACTTTCATCGAGCAGATACAAGCGCGCACACAACGGCATGCATGATGCTGCAACAAACAGCATCTGTAAAACACCAGCAGTTAGGTGCCTTCCGGCACCGCCGTTTCCTCTTCGTCTTCATCGCCGCGCAGCCGGTCCAGTATTTGCCCCTCGGGGTCATCCGGCAGAATTGCAAGCAGCTCAGCACCCAACTCATCGAGGAAGGGTTTGGATCGGGACTCGGCCACCCATTGCGGTGGATTTTCGGGAATGAAGAAATTGAAGAACAGCGCAGCGATAACAAACAGAAGAACCGCGCGCGCCGCGCCATAAATGAAGCCCAAAGCCCGGTCGATCGGACCAACAGCGGAGTCGGCCACGGCGTCCGACAGGCGCATCGTGAGATAGGAAACGATGATCAAGATGAGGAAGAACAAGACGCCCACAACCGCGGCAATCGCGAAAACTTCCTCGGTGATGTACTGGCGCGCAAACGGTAGCAACGCCGGGTAGAGGAAATAGGCACCAGCGGCGGCAGCAGCCCAAGAGCCAATCGATAGGACTTCGCGCAGGAAACCGCGCATCATCGCCAAGACAGCAGATAGCAACACCACTGCCAGAACGACACCATCGAGAATGGTCAGTGTCATGGAATGCAGGCCTCTTACGCTGGTTGCAGCCGCACCGCCAAAAGGCCTGTGCGCTGGGGGGTATGCATCAGCCTGCGCACGCCGCACAACGCACAGCCGGATGAGCAACCATCCCGTCTTTTCCACGATCTCCCGACTCGTTCAAGAGGGCTGGTGTCATACCTGTGTTACAGCTGTGGCCATCTGTGCACAGATAGGCCTATTCGGCGGCCTGCATCGGTCTGTTGGATGCGGCAGCCGCTGCGGCCAGGTCGGCGGCAAGGCTCTCGAGCCGGGTGTGGGCGTTCAGGCGCAGCCCGGTCTTGGCGTCTTTTTCTTTTTGAAGTGGTGCGGAGACGGCTTCTTCGAAGCCCAGACGCGCCGCTTCTTTCATCCGCAGCACGGCTTGCGGCGCAGATCGGATAGCACCCGAAAGCCCAATTTCGCCGAAATAGACCTGCTTGGAGGGCAGCGACAGGCCGGTCAGGGACGCGATCAGCGCCGCCGCCACCGCCAGATCCGCTGCGGGTTCCGCGAGGCGCAAGCCTCCGGCGACTGCCAAATAGACGTCATGTCCTGAAAAACGGATACCGCAACGCGCTTCCAGCACAGCAAGCACCATCGCCAGGCGGTTGGAATCCCACCCAACAACGGCGCGTCTAGGCGTGCCGAGTGCCGAGGGTGCCACCAAAGCCTGGATTTCCACCAAGATGGGCCGGGTTCCTTCGATCCCGGCGAAAACGACCGAGCCCGGTGTTTCAACCAACCGGTCGCCCAAGAACAGCTCCGACGGGTTGCGCACCTCCTGAAGGCCCGTACCTGTCATTTCGAAGACACCGATTTCGTCCGTCGCGCCGAAGCGGTTCTTCACCCCGCGCAGCACCCGGAAATGATGCGTGCGGTCACCTTCGAAATAGAGCACTGCATCCACCATATGCTCCACCACACGCGGACCGGCGATCTGGCCATCCTTGGTGACATGGCCCACCAGGATGACGCTGGCGCCAGTGCGTTTGGCATAGCGGATGACTTGTTGGGCGCAGGAGCGCACCTGAGTGACGGTGCCCGGCGCGCTGTCAACGCTCGAACTCCATAGCGTTTGGATGGAGTCGAGCACCACCAGGTCAGGCTGCGGCCCGTCCTCCAGCGTGGCGATGATGTCTTCCAGATTGGTCTCTGACGCGATGGCGACCGGCGCACCGCTGACACCCAGCCGTTCGGCGCGCAGCCGCACTTGGCCAAGTGCCTCCTCGCCAGAGATGTAGACAACGCGCGATCCCTTGGCCGCGAGCGCCGCGCACACCTGCATCAACAATGTAGATTTGCCTATGCCCGGATCGCCGCCCACCAGCAGCGCAGAGCCGCGCACAAAGCCGCCACCGGTCACCCGGTCGAGTTCACCTAAGCCAGACGCGAGGCGCGGGAGAGGCTCTTCGACATGATCGAGTGACGATAGCGAGACCGCGCGCCCCTGGACCTTGCCAGATTTGGCAGGTCCACCAAGGGCACCGCCCCCGCCTGCTGCGTTTTCCTCCACCAGCGAGTTCCAGGCGCCACATCCATCGCACTTACCCGTCCAGCGCGGATGGGCTGTGCCGCAGTTCTGGCAAACAAAGGAGGAGCGTCGTTTGGCCATGACGATCAAATACTCGTAGAATCACACACGCGAAACGGTAGCGGATTGACGAGAACAAAACAAGATCAAACTAATCGGCACCACCGACATAGATGCGGTGATAGCGGCGGCCCAACCCGGTCAATATCTCGTAGCCAATTGTCTGCGCGCAGCGTGCAACATCGTCCACCGTGTAGCGGTCGTTGATCAGGTCCACGAAATCACCGGCCTCGACAGGCTGGCGTACATCGGAGATATCCACAGCCGTCAGATCCATCGAGATGCGCCCGATCAGCGGCGCGCGCTCGTCACCAATCATCACGCACGCCTCGTCATCCGATCCGACAAGGCGGTGATAGCCGTCGGCATAGCCTGCGCTCAGAATGGCGATGCGTCCATCGCGCGTCATTGTTTGTGTGGCGCCATAGCCAACGGCGTCGCCCGCCTGCACGTCGCGCACCTGGATGATCCGCGCTTCAAGACGGATCACAGGCTTGATCGGGTTGGGCGAGACAGGCGCCGACGCGCCACCATAAAGCGCGATGCCCGGCCGGGAGAGATCGCTCTTGTACGGGCCTCCCAAAAGCGTTCCCGCCGAGTTGGCGAACGAGTTTGGAATGGTCCGGAAGAGCGCCGTCGCCTTTTCGAAGTTGGCGACCTGAATGGCGTTGAGCGGGTGGTCTGGCTCGTCGGCACAGGCAAGGTGCGTCATGACGCATTGCAGGTTGAGCCCGGCGGGCATGGTCGCCGCCAAACCCTCGGCCTCGGCCAATCGTAAGCCGAGCCGGTTCATGCCCGTATCCACGTGCAACACCGCTGGCACGTTGGGTGCGGCCTCGACCCAAGCAGCGACGTCGGACAGGCTGTTGAGGACGGGTGTGAGATTGGCAGACAAGTAGTCTGCTGCGCCGCCCGGCGTCAGCCCGCCAAGACAAAAAATGTTGGCATCGGGCAGCAACGCGCGAAGCGCAAAACCTTCCTCCGGCAGTGCCACGAAAAAGTGTCGGCACCCCGCTTGCCAGAGTTTCTTGGCGACCGGTGCCAGACCCAAACCATAGGCGTCGGCCTTCACCGCCGCACCGCACGCGCCGGGCGCGGCAAGCTTGTGCAGCGTGCGCCAATTGTCGGCGAGCGCGTCCAGGTCGATGGTCAGTCGGCCGCCAAAGTGAGAGGGCGTGGTGCCGCCCGAAGCATCAGAAATGCTCGGGCACATGATCGTCTTCGACATAGTCGCCAAAGCGGGTCAGCTCGGCTTCGAAGGTTAGCTTCGACGTGCCGGTCGGGCCGTGCCGCTGCTTGCCGATAATGACCTCTGCCAAGCCATGGACGCGGTCCATCTCTTCCTGCCAGGCAAGGTGCTCTTCGGTGTTGGGCTTGGGCTCTTTGTTCTGCAGGTAATACTCTTCGCGGAACACGAACAGCACCACGTCTGCGTCCTGCTCGATGGATCCGGATTCGCGTAGATCTGCAAGTTGAGGACGCTTGTCTTCACGCGCCTCAACCTGACGCGAAAGCTGGGATAAAGCCAGAATCGGAACGTCGAGTTCCTTAGCTAAGGCCTTGAGGCCAGTGGTAATTTCCGTGATCTCTTGAACCCGATTTTCGCTTGAACGTCGTGAAGAACCTTGCAGCAATTGCAGGTAATCCAGAATCAAAAGGTCAAGACCCTTTTGCCGTTTCAGGCGCCGCGCCCGGGCCGCCAACTGGCCGACGGTGAGGCCACCTGTCTGGTCGATGTAAAGCGGGATGGAGTGCATCTCCTGGCTCGCCATCACGACCCTTTCGAACTCGTCCGACTTGATGTCACCACGGCGAATGCGCGATGAGGAGACGCCCGATTGCTCGGCCAAAATACGGGTGGCGAGCTGCTCCGATGACATCTCCAAAGAGAAGAAACCGACCACCCCGCCAGCCTCGGTTTCGACCTCATTGTTGGGGCCGGCACCACCGCGCCAAGCCTTGGCAACATTGTAGGCGATGTTGGTGGCGAGCGAGGTTTTGCCCATCGCGGGACGGCCCGCCAGGATGATCAAATCGGAGTTCTGCATGCCGCCCATACGGCGGTCGAGGTTCTTGAAATAGGTGGCCATGCCCGACAGCTGACCGTCACGCTGATAGGCTGCGGTCGCCATATGGATCGCTTGCTCAAGCGCGCTGCCAAAGCCGACAAAACCCTGTTCGGCGCGGCCCTTTTCGGCGAGCGAAAACAGCTGCTTTTCGGCGCTCTCAATCTGCGCATCGGCGGACACATCGCCCTTCGCCTCATAGGCGACATTCACCATGTCCTCGCCGATGCCGATCAGCATCCGGCGCAGCGCCAACTCATAGACCATGCCAGCATAATCGATGACGTTGATGATGCTTGTGGCGTCGGCGTGCAGGCGCAGCAGATAGGCCGGCACACTCAACTCGCCGATGGTCTCGGAGTCGGAGAAATAGGTTTTTACCGTGATCGGTGTCGCCACTTTGCCGCCTCGGATCAGCTCCGAGATAGTGGCAAAAATCTTCTGGTGCGGCGCAAGGTAGAAGTGCTGCGGCTCTAGGAAATCGATGACCCGATAGAACGCCTCATTGTTGACGAGGATCGCACCCAGCAAACCGGCTTCGGCTTCGGCATTGTGAGGGGCGGTGCGCAGCGCATCGCTGCTGGTAACATTCAAGGGGGCAATGTCGTTCATCGGGTTCCTTCATTTAGCTGCTGCACCATACCTGAATCGCTGACCATGTTGTGCGAGGAATCGCACAAACTGACCAAAAAAAACGCCGGGATTGGCCCGGCGCTTTTTGTTCTTGAATCACTTTGTGAGGTTTGGGGACAATCTGTGGATAAGCGCCGCCCCTCACACCTGACTCACATTGTGAGCTTGTTGAATCGCATCAACAGCCTGGTGACTCAGCTTAGGAGGTTTGCTCTTCGTCAGCCTCATCATCAGCCGATGCTTCCGCTTCAGCCTCACCTTCGGCGTCGCCCTCCTCGTCGCTGTCGACCAGCTCTTCAGGGGCGTTCTCGAAGATTTCCTCGACGTCTGGTGCATCCTCGTCGGTTTCTTCTTCGAACTCGAAGCCGCCAAAGTCCTGAACGGTGAGGTCTTCACCAGCGGCCTGACGTTCCGCTTCATCTTCAGAGCGGGCGACGTTCGCCGTCACGGTCACTTCAACTTCCGGGTGGAGCTGAATGGTGATGGGGTGCAGGCCGATGGTCTTGATGGCACGGTCGAGGCGGACCTGCGCACGCGAAACAGTCACGCCGTCAGCGGTCGCGGCTTCTGCGATGTCGCGTGCTGCAACAGAACCGTAAAGCTGGCCGGTTTCACCCGCCGAGCGGATGATGACGTAGGTTGCGCCGTCCAGGGTTGTGGCAACGCCGTCGGCTTCTTGTTTGCGCTCAAGATTGCGCGCTTCCAGCTGGGCGCGCTCGGCTTCAAACTTGGCGAGGTTGGTTTTGGTGGCGCGCAGTGCCTTGCCGGTCGGCAGAAGGAAGTTGCGGGCGTAGCCGTCCTTAACTCTGACGGTCTCGCCCATCTGGCCGAGCTTGGCGACGCGTTCGAGGAGAATAACGTCCATCGTATCTCATCCTATGTTGCGGATCGCGATGGCGCAGCAGGGAGCCAGATTTGGCACCACAGAGCAGGGGTCTTCACCCTGCATGCTGTCCCGCGACCCTTGGTGTTGGTCTGGCGGTTAGGGGACGCGAACCATGACGAGCCGTCCGGCCCGCATCCCCAGCATTCTTGTCGTGTGGCTTACTTCACCACGTAAGGCAGCAGGCCCAGGAAGCGCGAACGCTTGATGGCTTTGGCCAACTCGCGCTGCTTCTTGGCCGAAACGGCCGTGATACGAGACGGTACAATTTTACCGCGCTCGGAGATGTAGCGCTGCATCAAGCGGACATCTTTGTAATCGATCTTCGGTGCGTTTTCGCCGGAGAAGGGGCACGTCTTGCGACGGCGGAAAAACGGACGGCGTGCTGGAGCGGCCATTATTCTTCGCCTCCTTCGGTTTCAGTTGCTGGAGCCTCTTCTTCGCGGCGTGGACGGCGCTCACCGCGCTCACGGTCGCCACCACGTTCACCGCGGTCACCACCGCGGCCACCGCGACGATCGTCACGGTCGGACTTGCGCATCATCGCCGATGGGCCTTCTTCATGCTCTTCGACGCGGATGGTCATGAAGCGAAGAACATCTTCGTTGATGCCCATCTGACGCTCCATCTCCTGCACGGCGGCAGCCGGTGCTTCGATGTTCATCAGCGTGTAGTGCGCTTTGCGGTTTTTCTTGATGCGGAAGGCGAGGCTTTTCATGCCCCAATATTCAGTCTTGGCGACCGAACCGCCCATCTCGCCAATCAGCCCGGTATATTGTTCCACAAGCGCGTCAACCTGTTGTTGCGACACGTCCTGCCGGGCGAGGAACACATGTTCATAGAGTGCCATGCGGCTTTCCTCATTGTTGGATCATCCGGCGCATAGCCTCTTCGAACTGCTGATCCATCTCGCCAACGCGAGAGAGGAGAACCGTTCGAAAGGTTCGAGAGCGGGAACACGGGAAGCCGGTGACCCTGATCGCCACCTGCCAGCTTGCGCTGACCTTCCGTTCAACCCCCGGCCGGAGCCTTTCACCATGAAAGACCGGCGGCACATACGCCAGTTTCCAGTCATGCACAAGGCCCTGCATCTTGACCTCGGGGCCGGAAGCGGCCAAACGGTGCGCTTCTCATTGCAACGCATGTACGTTTTAAGGAAGTACAGGGATGGCTACAGCCTTTCTGTTCCCCGGCCAAGGCAGTCAGGCTGCCGGAATGGGTCAATCGCTGGCAGACGGTTTCGCAGAAGCACGCGCGGTTTTTCAGGATGTCGACACGGCCCTCGGGGAAGACCTATCAAAGCTCATCTTCGAAGGCCCTGACGATCAACTCACGCTGACCGCCAACACACAGCCCGCTCTGATGGCGGTTTCACTTGCTGCGGTTAAAGCGCTCGCTTCCAAAGGCGTCACCGTTGCATCCCATGTGGATTTTCTGGCTGGCCACTCGCTGGGCGAATATTCGGCGCTTGCCGCCGCTGGTGCATTCGACATTGCCACCGCTGCCAAACTGCTGCGCAAGCGCGGCGAAGCGATGCAAAGTGCTGTGCCAGTCGGCGAAGGCGCGATGGCCGCGATCCTGAACCTCGATCTGGCGGCAGTCGAAGAATTGGCCTCGAAGGCAGCTGACGGCGAAGTTTGCCAGGCCGCCAACGACAATGCGCCAGGCCAGGTCGTGATTTCCGGACATAAGAGCGCCGTCGAGCGCGCCCTTGTGATCGCCAAGGAGATGGGTGCACGCCGCGCCTTGCTTCTCCCGGTCTCTGCACCTTTTCACTGTGCGCTGATGGCACCCGCCGCTGATGTGATGCGCGATGCTCTGGCGTCTGCCGTCATCAACGCACCGGCCAAGCCGATTGTTGCCAACGTCATCGCAGCGCCGATCACCGAGCCAGATGCTATTCGCGCCCGCCTGGTGGAACAGGTCACCGGTCGGGTACGCTGGCGCGACAGCATTGAGTGGATGGCCGCCAACGGCGTCGACACTTTTGTTGAGATAGGCGCTGGCAAAGCGCTGTCCGGTATGGTCAAGCGCATGGTTGATGGCGCGACTATCCTCAATGTTGCGACAGCCGAAGACGTTGAGCGCGTCGCTGATCACTTCTCTCGTTGATCAACCCAACCCGATAAGGACAGGACAATGTTTTCATTGGAAGGCCGCACGGCCCTCGTCACCGGCGCCTCAGGCGGTATTGGCGGCGCGATCGCAGGCGCCCTTGTTGGCGCCGGCGCCAAGACCGTTATCACCGGTACCCGCGAAGCGGTGCTGGCGGAAAAGGCCGCCGAGTTGGGTGACCTTGCGGTGCCGCTGACGGCCAACCTTTCCGACAATGATGATGTTGAAGGCCTTGTTGCACGCGCTGAGGAAGCCGCCGGCGCGCCCATCGACATTCTGGTCAATAATGCTGGCATCACGCGCGATCAGCTGTTCATGCGGATGAAGGACGAGGATTGGGACACCGTTCTCCAGGTCAACCTGACCGCCGCGTTTAAGCTGTCGCGTGCGGCGATCAAAGGCATGATGAAACGTCGCTACGGCCGAATCGTGCAGATCACCTCAGTCGTCGGCACCATGGGTAACCCGGGTCAGGGCAACTATGTTGCTGCCAAGGCTGGCCTGACCGGCATGTCAAAGTCCTTGGCGCAAGAAGCCGCCACACGCGGGATTACGGTCAACTGTGTTGCGCCAGGCTTTATTGCAACGCCGATGACCGATGTCTTGAATGACAAGCAACGTGAGACCATTCTTACCAAAGTTCCGGCGGGCCGCCTGGGCGACCCAGCGGAGGTGGCAAGCGCTGTTGTCTATCTGGCCAGTGATGAGGCTGGCTACGTCACGGGCCAAACGCTGCACGTCAACGGTGGCATGGCGATGATCTAGCCTTCAGGGGCGCAAAACAGAAGGATTGTGGCACCAGCAAGTGTGATCAGTTTGCACCGCCGACTTGCTGATTGCCACCAAGGTTGATAAGGGGCCGCACAACCGAATGCCGCGAAACGAACACACAACCCGCGCATTGGCCTAAAACTCCAGTGCCCAGGGCGCTCTGCCCGGCACACTTAAGTCCACATCATGAAAGGATGTACCCATGAGCGATGTCGCTGACCGCGTGAAGAAAATTGTTGTCGAGCATCTCGGTGTTGAAGCCGACAAAGTGGAAGAGAAAGCTTCCTTCATCGACGATCTAGGCGCAGACAGCCTCGACACTGTGGAATTGGTGATGGCGTTTGAAGAAGAGTTCAACGTCGAAATCCCCGATGACATGGCTGAAACCATCCAAACGGTCGGCGATGCTGTGAAGTTCCTTGAAGGCGCTTCTAAGTAATTAAAAGCGTCCGGCGTGATCGCAATTCCTGCGATCAGGCCAACCGGCGCTTGCCATGCCTCCTATCGGTCCCCTCTAGGATAACTATCCATGACAATGATCCAGTTGCGCCGCGTCGTGATCACCGGCCTCGGTATGGTGACGCCTTTGGGCGGCAACGCTGAGACGACCTGGACTCGCCTCCTCGCGGGCGAGTCGGGTGCTTGTCGACCGGAGGGTTTTGATGTCAGCGACCTGGCGTGCCAGATCGCTTGCCAAATTCGCCGTGGCGATGGCACGGACGGCACCTTCAATCCCGACACGGCCATGCTGCCGAAAGAGCAGCGCAAGGTTGACGACTTCATCATCTACGCCATGGCCGCCGCTGATGAAGCGCTGGACGATGCTGATTGGCATCCCGAAAGCTACGAGGATCAAACCCGTACGGGCACGCTTATCGGATCGGGTATTGGTGGCCTTAACGGGATCGCCGACGGCGCTCTGCTGTTGGAGGAAAAGGGGCCGCGTCGTCTGAGCCCGTTCTTCATCCCCGGACGCTTGATCAATTTGGCTGGTGGCTATGTGTCCATCAAACACGGTTTGAAGGGGCCAAACCATGCAGTGGTCACGGCGTGTTCAACCGGTGCCCACGCCATTGGTGACGCAGCCCGCTTGATCGCGTTGGGTGATGCCGACGTGATGGTGGCAGGCGGTTCGGAATCGCCACTCGGGCGCATCGCATTGGCAGGTTTTACGGCCTGCAAAGCTTTGTCGACCGGCTTCAATGACACGCCGCAAAAGGGCTCACGGCCCTACGACAAAGACCGTGATGGGTTCGTTATGGGCGAGGGCGCGGGCATTGTTGTCCTAGAAGATTATGACCATGCCAAAGCACGCGGCGCGAAAATCTATGCCGAGGTGATCGGCTACGGACTATCCGGCGATGCGTACCATATTACCGCGCCTTCCGAAGATGGCGATGGCGCGTACCGATGCATGACGGCTGCAATCAATCGTGCTGGGATCAAGCCCTCGGAACTGGACTATGTGAACGCCCATGGCACCTCGACGCCGCTTGGTGACGAGATTGAGCTTGCTGCTGTTGAACGCCTGATGGGCGACGATGCTGGCAACCTGACCATGTCATCGACAAAGTCGGCGATCGGCCACCTTTTGGGGGCAGCAGGCGCCGTTGAGGCGATCTTCACGACCCTGGCCATCGAAAACAATATTGCGCCGCCAACGTTGAACCTCGACAATCCGTCGGTCGATACGCCAATCGACCTCGTCCCGCACACCGCCAAGAGCAAACCGATCCGAACGGCGCTTTCCAATTCGTTTGGCTTTGGCGGCACCAATGCATCGTTGGTACTGCGCGCTGTCGACGACTAGCGTTGGCGCCTGAGCAACGAGCCTGTGGACAAGCTGTCGATAGCGTGTGGAATGCTTGGGATAACCAATCGCTCGGCGACCAGGAGCCTCTTCGCATGTTCTGCGAATGTTCGCGTGCACGCGATCAGAGCCATCCTCTTGGAATCGCCACAATGTGTCGCTTTCAGGTTCCGCAGGCGGCAGACAAACTCAGACGTGCCTCTCGCCTTAGCGTGGGGATGACACTACTTGGATAAGACCTGTTGATAGGGGAAGGTTCGTTCCGACCATGAGCGACAGCAACGCCACCGATCCGATTGCGTCTGACGCAAGCCGCTTGCAGGAAAAACCGCGAAGCGCCGCACAGGCGATTAAGCCTGAGCAGGTCCCTCCGCCGAGCGCCAAGCACGCTCGTCGCGCCCGCTCGCCGGTTGTTGTGTTGTTCAATGGATTTTTTACGCTAGCGTTGCTGGGTGTCGTGTTGGTCGCGGCCTTGGCCTATTTTGCCAATGTCCAATTCAATGCGGAAGGTCCGCACACGACGGACCGAACGATCACCATTGAGCGTGGTATGGCCACGCGCCAAATCGCTGGATTGCTTGAAACGCGCGGCGTGATCAGCAACGGGCACATTTTTACAGCCGGGGTGTTGGCCCGCCAGGCACGCTCGCGCTTGCAGGCCGGCGAGTATGCGATCGCAGTCGGTATGTCGATGTCAGACATTCTCGACATGTTGGTCGAGGGGCGCACGGTCGTTTACCAGGTGACCTTCCCAGAAGGCTGGACCAGTCTGCAGATCGTCAACCGCCTCAACGCAACCGAATTTCTGACGGGAGAGATCACCGAGGTCCCGCCGGAAGGTGCGCTTCTGCCCAGCACTTATGCGTTTGATCGCGACGCCACGCGTCAAAGCGTGCTCGACCGTATGCTCGCCGCGCAAGAAACTGCGCTTCAGACGATCTGGGAACGCCGCGTCAATGATCTGCCGATCGACTCCCCCGAAGAGCTGGTGACGCTGGCATCGATCGTCGAAAAAGAGACAGCCCGCGCCGACGAGCGCAGCCGGGTCGCTGCTGTGTTCATCAACCGCCTGAATCAGGGCATGCGCCTGCAGTCAGACCCGACCATTCTTTATGGCGTGTTTGGTGGTGAAGCTTGGATGGAGGCCCGTCCCATCTACCGCAGCCAGCTGCGCGACGATACCAACCCTTACAACACTTACACCATTCCGGCCCTGCCACCTGGCCCGATCGCCAATCCAGGCCGTGCGTCACTGGAAGCGGTGGCCAACCCGTCGCGCACCGATGATCTCTTCTTCGTAGCGGACGGAACCGGAGGCCACGCTTTTGCAGTGACCTACGAAGAGCACAACCGCAATGTTGAGCGTTGGCGCGAGATCGAACGCGAGCGGGAGGCCGCGCGCGAAGCAGCGGAGGCAGAAGCCGCAGCTCAAGCGGAAGCCGAGGCAAACGCCGAAGCAGAAGCCACAACCGAAACACAGTAGGCGTCGATGCCGCTTGTTTCCATGACAGGTTTCGCCCGCGCTGAGCAGCGCCATGGCGACCTATCCATCCAGGTTGAGGCGCGCTGCGTGAACGGGCGTTCAAGCGACATCAAGCTTCGTCTGCCGTCGGGTTTTGATCATCTCGACAAGCCGGTCCGCAGCGCCTTTCAAAAGGTCATCAGGCGCGGCAACGCCAATATCAGTGTGTCGCTGCAACGCGAGTCCAGCCGACAACCGCGCATCAATGATGAGGTGCTGCGAAGCTTGCGCGCCACATTGGCCGACCAAGCAGCCACACTCGGCGAAGAGCCACCAAAGCTGACCGATCTCCTCTCGCTACCTGGCGTCGTTGAAATGGTGGATGCCGCGGGCCTCGACCCCTCGCAAGAGGAAGCCGACGCACAGGACGCCGCCGTTCTGGAGACCGTCTCAGCATGTGCTGAAGGTTTGGGGAGTATGCGCGCGGCCGAAGGCGACGCGATGCACGCCGTGCTCGCGGACCTGATCGACGCGATTGCGCATGAAACCACGGCATTGGCGCAAAGCCCGGATTCCGGGGCTCGCTCCATCCACGCTCGGCTGAAAGCACAGCTCGATGAGCTGCTGGGCGATACATCGCAGCTCGACCCTCAGCGCCTGCATCAAGAAGCGGCCATTTTAGCGACCAAAGCCGATATAGAGGAAGAATTGGCGCGCCTGTGTGCCCACATCGACGCGGCCCGCGATCTCCTCGCCGCCAAAGAGCCGGTGGGCCGTAAGCTCGATTTTCTTGCACAAGAATTTAACCGGGAAGCCAATACAATTTGTTCTAAGGCTGGCTCGATCACCATCACGCAACATGGCCTTGCGCTGAAAGCGTTGATCGATCATGTCAAAGAGCAGGTTCAAAACGTCGAATAGATCGACGGCTATTGGCGTGGGGGATGCGGTGATGTCGCGAAACCGTGGGTACATCTTGGTGCTGTCGTCGCCGTCTGGGGCGGGCAAGTCGACCCTGGCGCGCCAACTCATCGCCGACGACGATCTTCCAACACCGAAACTATCGGTCTCTGTAACCACCCGATCGCGCCGCCCCTCGGAAATCGATGGGACGCACTATCACTTCATCGACGAAGCCACGTTTCATCAGCGGCGCGACCAGGGAGCACTGCTGGAATGGGCGGAGGTGCACGGCAATTTCTACGGCACGCCGCGCGAGCCGGTGGAGCAGGCGTTGGCCAAGGGCCACATCATGCTCTTCGATATTGACTGGCAAGGCACCGAACAGGTGCGTGCCGCGATGCCGGAAGACACCGTGACGGTATTTGTTTTGCCACCAAGCTTTGAGGAATTGCGCGCCCGCATTGTCCGCCGCGCAGAAGACAAGCCAGAGGTGATCGAAAAACGCCTCAAGAATGCGCGTGATGAGATGACCCATTGGCGTGACTATGACTACGTCATCACCAACACCGAGCTTCAGCAGGCCTATACGGAGCTGCGCGGCATATATCTTGCCGAAACGGTACGTCGCACCCGTCAGCCTGGCCTTGAAGACGTTGTGCAGGAATTGATCTCAGCTGAGGCGTGATCGGTAGCCGCGCGCCAGCGCGACAAAGGTCTCGATCGGCAGCGTCTCGGCACGTTCTGTGCCTTCCAGCCCAGCCTCTTCCATCAATGCCGCCAATCCTTCTGCGCCAAAACCAAGGCCTTTGAGTGACTGACGCACCATTTTGCGCCGCTGACCAAACGCCGCGCCCGCTACCTTTTCCAAGTCTGATGCGCGGCAGGGCAGGGGTTCCGCGCGCGGCGTCAAATGGACCACGCTAGAGGTAACCTTGGGCGGCGGAACAAAGGCAGTCGGAGGAACATCAAACACCAGCTCTGGCATGCAGCGCCATCGCGCCAGCACCGCAAGCCGGCCATAATGACGGTCGCCCACTTGCGCAGTGATCCGCAGAGCCACCTCGCGCTGGAACATCAGCGTCAAGCCGGAAAACCAGGGTGGCCAAGGCTCGCTGAGAAGCCAGCCGACCAACAAGGGCGTGCCGACATTGTAAGGCAGATTGGCGATGATCTGTGCCGGTTGGCCACCCAGCAGGCCTGCGATATCCACCTGCGTCGCATCGCCATACAGAACGTGCAAACGCCCATCACTGGCGGCGATCAGGCGGTCCAGGATGGGACGAAAGCGCTCATCGCGCTCAATGGCGACGACCTGCTGTGCGCCTTCAAGCAGAAGCGCCCGAGTAAGGCCGCCTGGACCGGGCCCGACTTCAATAACAACCCCATCGTGAAGCGGGCTACCCGATCTGGCGATTTTGCGGGTGAGGTTGAGGTCAAAAAGGAAGTTCTGCCCAAGTGACTTCTTGGCGCCGAGGCGTTCACCACCCGGGCCTAAGCTCTCGACCTCCTGGCGGACGGTGGGCAAGTCATCGAGCGTCATTGGTTGCGATCGGCTTCGCTCAATCGCGCAGCCAGCTTGATGGCTTCAATCATGCTTTGCGGCGAGGCTTTACCGGTGCCAGCCAGGCCAAGTGCAGTACCATGATCGGGCGAGGTGCGCACAAAGGGCAGGCCCAACGTCACGTTGACCGTGCCGTGAAAGTCCAGCGTTTTAACCGGCACCAGGGCTTGGTCGTGATACATGCACAGCGCCGCATCGTAGGTCTCACGTGCTTCGGCGTGGAACATGGTGTCGGCTGGCAGTGGGCCGAAAACGTCTAGCCCCTCCGCTCGCAACGCCTCAATAGCCGGTGCGATCATAGCGTCGTCTTCTTTGCCCAGAGCACCCTTTTCTCCGGCATGCGGATTCAGGCCAGCG
This sequence comes from Hyphomicrobiales bacterium, assembly GCA_965601715.1. Classification (GTDB taxonomy): domain Bacteria; phylum Pseudomonadota; class Alphaproteobacteria; order Rhizobiales; family MH13; genus MH13. The sequence goes on from OZ271835.1 coordinate 66,605, forward strand.
ATGGCGAGCCTTGGCTGATCGATCCCGAACCGCGCGCGTAGGTCCTGCGCCGTCACGCGCGCCACAGCTTCAATCTGGTCTTTGCTCAGCGTGCCTGGAACCTCGCAAAGCGGCACATGAACGGTCACGGGCACGGTGCGCAGTTCTGGGCCAGCCAACATCATCACCGCTTGCGGATGGTGGTTGGGCCAATGCTTGCGGGCGTAATCTTCCAGGAATTCGGTGTGGCCCGGAAAGCCAAAGCCTGTTGCGTACAAATTGGCCTTGTGGATCGGTGCGGTGACCAGCCCGAAACACAGGCCATCGCGCACCGCCTGTAGGGCAGCTTCCAATGTGGCCACGGTGATTGCGCCTGTTTGTGGGTCAAGGACGCCCGGCTGGTCTGGTACCTCGCCAACATGAACAACAGCCAGGCCGTACGCGGTCGGAAGATCGGTTGGCACAGCGTCCAGCCGGTGTACTGGGCAGTCAATTCCCAATTTGGCAGCACGCGCCTCAAACAGCGTTGCATCACCAAAGACCAGCAGCGTTGGCGCGTCGTCCTGGGTGCGCAGCGCTTGCCAGGCCTGAAGGATAATGTCCGGCCCGATGCCAGCAGGTTCACCCATCGACACCGCTAGGGGAAGGATCACCATTTGTGAGACGTCAGTTGGGTCGGACGATCGTAGCCGAGGCGCGCAAATCACGCAGAAAACCGCGTGACAAAAGACGACCCTCTTCCTGACGAAGATCGCTTTCGACATCCCGGCGGGCATCGGCGTCGGAACGCACTTCGCGCTTGTTACAAACGGCGATCATCACAATGCCTTCAGCATCATCCGTTGGTGGCGTCAGGCGCCCAACAGACGTTTCTTGGAGGGCCTCGTTGAGCGCTGGCGTGAGATCTGAGGAGAAACGGCGGCTTTCACTCTGGACAATAACGCCGTTGAGCTGGCGTGCAGCGGTTACCCCTGCCGCGCAACTTTCGAAGCGGGTGCGGAAAGCTGTCGCTTCGCGGCGTCGCTGCTCAATCTGGTTAGCACTGGCCCCGTCGGGGACGACAAAGATCACCTCGCGCAAGGTATACTCGGTGACCGTCAGCTCAGTTTCTTCGTCGCCGCTGCGACCCTCAAGCGCTGCCAAAACATCCTGTTCGTCGACTCGAACGGTGGCCTGGAATCGAGCGCGAATTACCTGATCCCAAAGCATCTGTGCTTCAATGGAGTCGCGCAAGCTGGCCAAGTCAACACCACGTTGGCGCAGCGCTTGGCCCAGTTGTGAGACGGTCAGGTTGCTGCGCCCAGCAATGGTCTGCAACGCCCCATCGACCTCCGCAGAGGTCACGCTGATGCCAGCGCGTTGGGCTTCGGCGCGTTGCAGAGCCTCATCAATCAGCTCGTTTTCTGCCCGCGTGGTGGCCTGGCTGCTTGATGCACCCTGCAAGCGCAACAAGGCCGCACGGGCACTGATGTCGTAATTGCTGATCGGCACATCGTTCACCAACACGGCCGTGTAGACCGATTGCGCCATGGCCGCGCTTGTCCAAGCCAGACCGTTGGCCAGAACCAACACAGCCATAAGGCTCGCGGCGGTGAATACCCGCAGGCGCCCGGAGCGGAGCCCGAGAGGAAGTTCGGTCGATCGAAAGGGGCGCGATTGATTGGTCATCGGGTTGTGGTCCTGCTCATCGACAAAGATTAGGCCTGTTTGCAAGGTGTTAAAAAAGGCGCTTGTGACGGGCAATTGTGCCCGCAATGCGTCCATGCGGCGGCGCTCTATTGAGGGGCTTCGAACACGCCGAACTGCGACGAGTCCAGCTGCAGCGTTTCAACGCCGCCAATGGTGCGCATCGACAAGCTCAGCAAGAAGCGCTGGTCAGCAACACCGCCATTCGCGGCTGCTGAGGTGTAGGTGTAATTCAGCCCAATACCCAAGCAGTCGCAGACATAGGATATTCCAGCGCCAACACCCAGCACATCGCTTTGATTGATATCGTAGGCCACGCTGCCCACCACCTGCCAATTGTCGTCAACGCGCACAGATGTTGTTCCGAAGACTTGGTGTTGATCCATCAACATGCCGCGATTGGGCTGAGCGGCGAGATAGGCATAGGTCGCGGACCCCGAGACGCGTCCATGGGACGCTGATGCGATGAACTCACCGCGCCGCAAGGCAAGATTGTTTTCGTCGAAACGCCCTGATGCCGTCAGTGATAGGCTGTTGCGCAAGCTGGCTGTCAACGAGGCGACATAATCGGAGCGGTTCGTTTCGAGGCCGCTGTCTACGCCATTGGGCACGAGCAAGTTCAAAGCACTGTTGGTTGGGGTCGATCCGTTGGCGGCCGCATAGGGATTTTGCCCAGCAATATGAAAGGACTGGCCGACCACTGCGCTGAGTGAAATGCCATTGTTGAATGTTCCTGAATATCGCACGCCCACATTGGCCCGCGTGCCACCTTCAACCTGGTCAAAGCCAGAAAACTTATCCAAATCGAACAGGTTGGACGTGTCGAACACCAAGCTTTGGGAATCTTCGATCGGGACCGCGCCGACGTGCGTCGCATTCGGTCGCACGATGAACTGACCAACCGGCTCGACCACATGACTGCTGCCATAGGACGAGATGAGGAAGGGCCAGCGCCATTCCAGCGCAGCCGTGGGCATGGCGCGCGCAAAGGCGTCTTGCGTATCAACAAACAGGGCGCCTGAACCAGTTCCTAGATTGTAGCTCACAAAGTCGCCACGCAAGCTAAGGCGCGGTGTGAACACCTGGCCGAGCGGCCCGACGAACTCACGCCGCCAGTTCAAATCTACCGTGGCCCGACCCACTTGGCCGGCCAACCCCTCGAAAACACTGACGCCAGGTGTGCCGCCAACCGTCCTGGTGACGGAAAAGGCATCCTCGCGCACATTGACGGCCACATTCGTCAGCAGTTGGACCTCGCCACCAATAACACCAGGCGTAAACCGGCGATCATAATCGACGGACGGCAGGGTCCAGGGCTGGTTTTGGTTGCTTTCGCGCAGTGTTGCCACCTCAATGCGTTGAACGCGCGCATCGAAGTAGCTGCGGTCCGCCAGGCCTGTCAGAAAAATATCTGATTGCACCTCAGTGCCGGTGTTGGCGATTGCATAGTCTTTGAAATAGCGGCGGTCAGATTGCCAATACAGGTTCCAACCGGTGCGCCATCGTGAGTTGAGCGTGAAACTGCCGTGGCTTTCGACCCCGCCTCGAAACGCGACGTCGCCAGGCTGGCCGTTGAAAGCGCCAGGATCGAGTTGGTAAACACCGGAAACGTTGACGCTGTACTCCCCATTGTCCAGGCGTTGCCGCCATGCAGCATCAACATGCACACCCTGACGGGTATAGACGGTCGGTGTGAGTGTCAGGTCGTAGCTTGGATCGAGCGCAATGTAGTAGGGCGTGGAAAGACCAACGCCCAGCTCGCTTTCGACGATGAAGTTGGGGCTAAGAAACCCGGTCTTGCGGTCCACTGTCGGGTCCGCATGGGCGAAGAAAGGCAGCCAAACCATCGGGATGCCGAAGAAATCGAGACGGGCATTCTCATAATACACCATCTGATCACCCTCATCATAGGTGATCTTGTCTGCGTGGAAGGTCCATGCGCGCGGTCGATCTGGGTTCTCCGGGCAGGCTTCGCATGCGGTATAGGTCGCATCTTCGAACTCGGTGACGGTTCCACCTCGTCGTGTGGCGCTACGAGCAGTGAAGTAGCCGCTGTCCGGCGTTTCCAGGTCCAGCGCGTCAACAAAGCCATCCGCCAGAGTATCACTAAGGTCCGCGAACGTTGCACGCAGGACCGAACCGTCCGGGTCGACCAGGACCACCTGTCCATAGGCCAGCACGCGCCCCAGCGCCTGGTCATAAATGACTTCGTCCGCATTGACGGTGTATCCATCATAGAAGATCGACACCGAACCAATGGCCGTGACCCGTTCAGAAGCATCATCATAGATGAGTTCATCGGCCTGCAGAAACAGTTGCGCGTCGGCGTCGGGTTGATCGATAAGACGCAGGGCTTGCGCCGACGCCTGGTGCGTTCCCCAACCCATAGGCGCGGTGAAAAGTGGCGCAGCCCAAAACAGGCCTGCCGCCAGCAATACGGCTAGGGCTCCTTTGGCCAGTCGGAGTTGGCAAAAACGCAACACGCCTATCCGTCCTCCAAATGCAACAAGGCCGTGATGCCAAACAGTCCTGCGGCTATCGGTGGCAACCAGGCAGCAAAAATCGGATTGATCAGACCAGCGCCCCCAATATCGCCCGCAAACTCATTGACTACAAACACGACGAACCCTGCGCTCAATCCGGCTATCACCAGCTTGGTCGTTCCCCCATGCCGAGAGAACCGCAACGAGACCGTCGCTGCAACCAATACCATGGCCATAAGCAGCATAGGCCGCGCGAGCAAGGCCTGAAACTGGAATTGGTAGCGATCTGCGCTGATACCGGCCTGTTGTGCCTTTTCTGCAAACGTCGGCAAGTGCCAAATTGGTACAGCACTGGGCGGTGTGAACCGTCCTAGGACATCATCAGCCGTCAGGGGCGTGGCTAGCGCAAAAGCTTCAATCTGGCGCGATTCGCCGGTGCGGCTGGTCATTGTGGCGTTGTTCATGTGCCAAGAACCGTCGCGAAGGTCCGCTTGGCTGGCATCGATGCGCTGGGAGAAGTCGCCAGTTGCGTCGAACATCAAAGCGCTGACCTGGTTGAGCACGGTGCCGTCATCGGTTGTCGACGCTGCCCTCAGAAGCGCGACGGTTTCACCCATGGATTGGCGGAACCAAACCTCGCGTTCTGGATCCACCGTGTTGATGCTCGCCCCGAAATGTTCAGACAGCAGCGCATCAGAGACATTTTTCAGTGTGGCCGAGCCGGGATTGTAGATCAGCGTTGTTGCAAGTCCGACGCCAGCAGCGACGCCCACCAAAGGCAGCAAAAACTGCCAGGCAGACACGCCTGAGGCGCGCGCGACCACCAATTCGGAGCGACGCGAGAGTGAGACCAATGTTGTCAACGCCGCGATCAAGACGGCAAACGGTACGAGACTTTCCGTAAGCGCCGGCATCCGTGTCATCGATATGGCCGCGAGAACAACGAAGGACACATCTGCGTCGCCGCTTTGTCGGGCCAGTTCAAGGATATCGACAAGCAGCATTAGGCAGAACGTCGCGAAGAACACCCCGACAACGTGCTTGAGGAAGATCAGAGCCAAATAGCGGTTAAGGGACCGTGATGAACGCATGATCTACTCGGCTGTCTGTGTCTGCCGAAGACGGCTGAATCGATTCAGGAGCTTTTGAACCGATACCGGTGCGGACACGCGCTTGGTCAGCAACAGCCACCCGTAGATCACCACGCCCAGTGGAACGAGATACGTGAAAGGCCAAACCAGGGGCGCAGCAGCAATAAAAATGGGCACTCCGAATTGCAGTCCTAGCAGCAATACGCCCCCAAATATGGCCAACCCGATGCGCCGTACACGACCAGAACGACCTGAGTGAGGCGTGCCGAGTGCCAGAACCATAATCATGGCGTAGGCAAACGGGTAGAGTGGTATCGCCAGACGATTGTGCAATTCGGCGCGCACCGTGCCTGGGCGTCGTTGAAAGAAAGGGTCATCGGGATCTGGGTTCAAAAGGTAGGCTGTTGATCGCTCAGATGCCTTGAAGAAGCCAGGTCGTTCCGATTGATCGGCGAAACTCAAGTCGATCGAATAGGTGTCAAAAAAGAGATGCGCGGTGGTGATCCGGCCACTTGCCGATTCCGTGCGGCGCTGGATGACGCCGTTGGAGACGGACAAGAAAGTACCTTCCTCCCCGCGGACAATGCGCCCAGTTTCGGCGAGATAGATCGTCTCTTGGGGATAGTCGCGGGTATCGGCGAACATGATGTCCGACAACACACCACCAGGTTCACGGGCCCGCAAATGAAAGGTCAGCCCGTCTTGAACAGACGAAAAAGTGCCGGCCCTTACAATGGTCGCCAACAGGTCGCCCCGGACATCGGCAATGGCATAACGCCATGCCTTTTGCGCTGGCGGCGCAACGAAATGGGCGAGCAATGCGACAAATAGGCTGACAACCAGTGCCGCGCCGAGGATTGGCCGCAACATGCTCAACGGGCTCCCGCCCGAAGCATTGACCACCACAATCTCGCTCTCTGAGCTTAGGCGATACAGCACCATCAACAGCGCTAAAAAGAACGCGATGGGGGCAACCACACTGACCAGGGCCGGCATATTCAGGATCGTCAAAAACGCGAAGGTCACCAAGGCGGCGCCTTGATTGGTGATGACGTCAAATTCGCGCAAGGCTATCGCGAAGACGACAACGACTGTCGCCGCCAACAGCAGGCCCCCGAATGTGCCAAGGATCTGCACAAACAGGTAGCGATCCAGAAGACTGGTTCGAATAATCTTCAAATCCCAGTGTCTCCCCACAAGACGCAAGCTTGCAATGTACGCACTGCGCATGACAGTCGCGCGAAATTGCCCATTTCCCCAAACTTCATTGCCGCCCACAATGGCTAAAGTTCGACCAAGAAACGGGGTAAAGAATCTGTAAACGCCGAACCCAGACTACGCCACTTTGTTTGGCGTCCAAAGCCATTAATCCTGCAAAGCTTTTGGTCGGCGCTTGCCAAATCGCGCGCCATGGACCAACTCGTACCCTATGTCCGCGATGCCAGGCGCATCGGTTTCCCATTCCAAGAGGTCTCTATGCCAAACATCACCTACTCCTTTGCCGCGCACGCCATTGGCGATGCGCTGCCTGAACTTGCCGATGGTCCTCTGATCGTTTTTGCTGCATCGAAGGACGAGTTTGGCGGTACAGTGCAAACCTTGGATGCGGCGTCTTCCGGCGGGTTGATGGCGGCTGCGCAGGCCGCCAAATTCAAAGCGGGCTGGGGTGAAAGCGTGAAAGTCCTGGCGCTCAAAGATGCTCCCGCCAGCCAGATCAGCCTGGTTGGCATCGACCCAGACAAAGCCAAAGATCCCGAGCCGCATCTTATGCTGGGCGGCAAAATCGCCGCCCTCCTGAGCGGCAAGGCAAACGCGACCATTGTCTTCGACGACATGGATCCGGCAGACGCCGCTGCGGTTCTAGGCGGCATCAAACTCGGTTCCTACAAGTTTGATCGCTACAAGAGCCAACCCAGCGAGGATAACGGCGATGAAGAGGAAACGCCTCCAAAATCGCTCGAAATTGCAGTGCTCAGTGCCGACGAAGCTGGAGTGAAAGCGGCATTTGCGGACGCCGATGCCATCGCTTCGGGCACAATCCTCGCCCGCGATCTCGTGAACGAACCACCCAACGTGCTTGGCCCGATCGAATTTGCCGGTGTGGCCGAAAGCTTGTCCGATCTGGGGGTGGAAGTCACGGTTCTCGACACCAAGGCCATGACTGATCTGGGCATGAACGCGCTTCTTGGCGTGGCACAAGGCTCAGAGCGACCCGGCCGTATGGCGATTATGGAATGGAAGGGCGGCAAAGAAGGCGACGCACCCGTGGCAATCGTTGGCAAGGGTGTGGTTTTCGACACTGGAGGCATCTCCATCAAGCCATCTGGCGGCATGGAAGACATGAAGGGCGATATGGGCGGCGCGGCCTGTGTTGTCGGCCTGATGCACACACTGGCGGCCCGCAAGGCGAATGCTAATGTTGTCGGCGTGATCGGCCTGGTGGAAAACATGCCCGACGGCAAAGCCCAGCGCCCTGGCGATATCGTCACCTCCATGGCCGGCAAGACCATCGAGATAATCAATACCGATGCCGAAGGCCGCTTGGTGCTCGCTGATGCGCTGCACTACACCAACGTGACCTACTCACCGAAGGTGATGATCAACCTCGCGACACTGACAGGGGCAATACTTGTGGCGCTCGGCAAGGAATATGCCGGCTTGTTCTCCAACGATGATGATCTGGCCACTGACCTGCACGAAGCCGGGCAGCGCACCGGCGAGAAGGTGTGGCGCATGCCCATTGGCCCTGCCTACGACAAGATGATCAACTCGCAGTTTGCTGACATGAAGAACACCGGTGGTCGCTTTGCGGGCTCCATTACGGCAGCGCAGTTCTTGCACCGCTTTGTCGGTGAGACGCCTTGGGCCCATCTTGATGTTGCGGGCACGGCCATGGCCGCGCCCAAAACGTCGATCAACAATTCCTTTGGCTCGGGCTTTGGTGTGCGGCTGCTGGACAATTACATCCGCGCTGTCCACGAGCAGACCTAAAGCAGGCGACGCAGGGTCGCGATGACGGATATCGCCTTCTACCATCTGCAAACCACCCGATTGGAGGCTGCCCTCCCGCAGCTCTTGGCCAAATGCTTGGAGCGCGATTGGCGGGTGGTTGTGGAGGTCGGCGATACGGAACGGTTGGCGGAGTTGGACGCTCATCTGTGGACGTTCAGCGACGCATCGTTCCTGCCCCATGCAGCGCAAGGCGACGCCCGCCCGGATCGGCAGCCAATCTTCCTCGCCACGGGCAACGACAATCCCAACGGCGCAGCCGTGCGTTTCTTTGTTGAAGGCGCGGAACCGGACGAAGACACTGCCCTTTCGGCCTATGAGCGGGCGATTGTGATGTTTGATGGTGCCGATCAGGTTGCCGTGAGCAATGCGCGAACCCTTTGGAAAACGCTGCGCGGCGGTGGCCACGATCTGTCCTATTGGAAGCAATCCGAAGCAGGCGCTTGGCAACGTGCGGACCAATAGCGCGTCATTTGCTCCATTGGCGGATTTGACGTGATACGCCTCGCCATGTTGGTCTGATGACAATCGGCAACGGTTCAGCCGTCCGACGCGACGGCTTGGGGACAAATGTGTGAGGAGTGAACGCGTGGCCACCGCAAAAGTCCAACACGGGCAATCGATTGCTGCGCTTTCAGCGGGCGCATTGGCTTTGGGGATGGCCGTTATCGTTCTAGGAGCGGTGCCGCAAGCTCAAAGCGCGCCCCTCGAAGGTGCCGCGGCACCGGTGGCTCAAAAGACACCTGTCCGCTCGCCCTCCTGCACAGGCACCGCGGCAACAACAGGCTTGGTTTTCGCCAATCCAACGCAGCTGTGCCCAATCTTGGCGGAGTCTGGTTCAGCGCAGATCGATCGCAACAATGACGGCCAAGAGTACATCTCTGGAACGATAAACGGCCTCAACTATTCGGTCGATTTTCACGAATGCGAGACCAATTGCACAGACATGTCCTTCATCTCATCCTTTACCTTGGAAGGCATAACCATGGAGAGGATGAATGAATGGAACCGCACGCAGCGTTTCGGAACGGCCTATGTCGATTCCGACGGAACGGCTTGGGTGGTTTGGACCATCAACGCCCGCTTTGGCATTTCAGCAGAAACCTTCCGCGATGATGTTTTGTGGTGGTCCTCGGTCATGGAGAACTTCGCCAACCATATCGGCTTCCGTTGAGGCCAAGTTGCGGAACAACCCTGCGGTTTAGACCTTTTCGCCGGCCTCTTCGAGCGCGGCGTTCAAATCGAGCCAGCGGGCCTCCCAACTGTCCAGTGCTTCGGCGCCCTTGGCCCGCCGCGCAGTCAGCTTGGCCGCGCGCTGCGGGTCGGTGATGAACAGCTTCGGTTGGGCGAGATCCTTGTCGATTTTCTCAAGCTCAGCCCGGATTGTCGACAGGCGCGCCTCGGTCTCGGCCACTTGCTTTTTCAGAAGCGAGACGTTTGTCACCTTTGTCGGCTTTGCCTTCTCCGGCTCTTTGGCGACGGGCTTTTTGCTGGCATCAGACTTTTTGGCCGCACGTTGTTTGCCGCCATCGACGTTGCGCAGCACCGCTTGGCGATAAGCGGCAAGATCATCCTCGTAAGGCTTCACTGTGCCCTCGCCCACCACCCACAGGCGGTCGGCGGTCGCTTCGATGAGATGCCGGTCGTGCGAAATGATGATCACCGCGCCGTCATAGGCCGACAGCGCTTCCACCAGCGCTTCACGGCTTTCCATATCCAAATGGTTGGTCGGCTCGTCGAGGATCAAGATATCTGATCCATCAAAGGTGATCAGACCCAACAACAGCCGCGCGCGCTCACCACCGGAAAGCTGACCAGCTGGCGTGTCCATGCGCAGACGGTCAAAGCCCATCTGAGCGGCGCGGCCGCGTACCTTCGCTTCGGGTGCGTCCGGCATACGGGTTCGCACCGCCTCAACCGGGGATTGCTTGGGGTTGAGGTCATCCAGCTGGTGTTGGGTGAAGAAAGCCACCTTCATCTTGCTGGGGAAGGTCAGGTCGCCCATTTCGCGCGTGAGCCGCCCGGCGATCATTTTGGCAAACGTCGACTTGCCATTGCCGTTCTGGCCGAGCAGAGCGATGCGGTCGTCCGGGTCGATGCGGAAGGTCATGCGCTTGAGCACCGGCGAACCCGGGTCATACCCTACGGCCAGATCGCGCCCATTGATGAGCGGCGGAGACTTTTGCTTGTCCGGCCCCTGGAAGTGGAACGGGGCTACGCGCTCTTCGACCCGAAGCGCCATAGGCTCCATTTTTTCCAACATTTTCAAGCGGCTTTGCGCCTGCTTGGCCTTTGTGGCCTTGGCGCGGAAGCGATCGACAAAGGCTTGCATATGGGCGCGGCGGGCCGCTTGTTTGGCCTGCGCCTTCTCTTCCACCGCCAATTGCAAACGCCGCTGCTTGTCGAAAATGTCGAACGGACCGCCGTAAAGTTGCAAGCGCCTTTGATCGAGATGCAGAGTCTGGCGCACCGCGCTGTTGAGGAGGTCGCGGTCGTGCGAGATGATCATCAAGGTATGGGGATACCGCGCCAGATAGGTCTCCAGCCACAAGGCGCCTTCCAAATCGAGATAGTTGGTCGGCTCATCGAGCAAGAGAAGGTCAGGCGCTGAAAACAGCACTGCCGCCAACGCCACACGCATGCGCCAACCGCCGGAGAAATCGGACGCGGGGCGTTGCTGTGCGGCATGGTCAAACCCGAGACCCTGCAGGATACGCGCTGCCCGTGCCTCGGCGGAATGGGCATCAATATCGGCAAGGCGCAGTTGAATGTCGCTGATACGCGTTGGGTCCGTGGCGGTTTCTGCTTCGGTCATCAACGCGGCGCGCTCGGTGTCGGCGGCCAAGACGATCTCAAGCAACGCCTGCGGCCCGGCGGGCACCTCCTGATCGACGCCACCCATGCGCATGCGCGGAGGCAAGTTGATCTCGCCGCTCTCTGGCGCGATCTCACCGCGGATCAGTTTGAACAGCGTTGTCTTGCCTGACCCGTTACGTCCAACAAAGCCGACTTTCGCGCCGCGCTGGATCGTCGCCGAAGCGCCATCGAACAAAAGCCGGTCGCCGAGCCGGTAGGTAAGGTTGGAAATGTCGAGCATGGTGGGCGCCTAGCATTGCCTTGGCGGCGGGTCTAGCGACATAAGCATCACACATGCGAGCAAAAACGCCGGGGGGACGACCAATGCTGGAACTTTATGAGTTGTGCGGCGACGAACGTGAGCGGCTTTTCTCGCCATACACCTGGCGGGTGCGGCTGACGCTGGGCATCAAAGATTTACCGTTTCAAAGTCGGCCAACGCGATTTACCGAAATCCCCACCATTCTTGATGGAAGCCATTCCAAGGTCCCGGTCTTGGTGGATGGTGACCTTGTGGTGCGCGAAAGCTTCAACATCTGCGCCCATTTGGAGGCAGCCTACCACGATACCGTCACGGTCTTCGGCGGCGATGGCACAGCATCCTACGCGGCACTGATCGACAATGTGATCGTTACCAGTCTCTACCCCACGCTGTCGCGCATCATCATCAAGGACATTCACAGCCAGCTGACCGATACAGACCAAGCCTATTTCCGTGAAACCCGGGAAAAGCGCTTTGGCCACACCTTGGAAGATGTGCAGCGGGGTCGCGACAAAGAGCGCGAGAAGCTCCACACCTTTTTGAAACCTTATAGGCGTCGTCTCGACGAAGCGCCGTTTCTGGGCGGTGACCGATTGCTGTTTGCCGATATCGCGCTTGCTGCGTCCTTCTGCTGGGCGAAGGCGACATCCAGCTACGATATCTTCGCGGGCGACGAGGTATGGGCGGTATGGTTCGATCGCGTCCTGGGAGCCGCCGGTCAACATGACGCGTTGAAGCTGGCGTCTTGAAGCTGTGACCCTTGCAGGCTATACGCCGCGCACCCGCACCGCACGGTTGTGCATGGTTCGCGGGACCTGATTTGTTTCCCCCATGTGAATAAGGATTGCCGCGATGGCCATCGAACGTACTTTCTCCATGATCAAGCCAGACGCGACGCGCCGCAATCTGACTGGTCAAATCACCGCGAAACTCGAAGCCGCTGGCTTGCGTGTCGTCGCTTCCAAGCGCGTGTGGATGAGCCGCAAAGACGCTGAAGGCTTCTACGCCGTGCACCGCGAGCGCCCCTTCTTTGACGAGCTGGTAGACTTCATGTCCTCGGGCCCGACCGTTGTGCAGGTGCTGGAAGGTGAAGACGCTATTGCCCGCAACCGCGAAGTGATGGGTGCCACCAACCCGGCTGAAGCCGAAGAAGGCACGATCCGCAAGGAGTTTGCTGAATCGATCGGCGAAAACTCGGTACACGGCTCGGACGCGCCGGAAACAGCCGCTGAAGAGATCGCCTACTGGTTCTCTGAGCTGGAAATCGTCGGCTAGTCACCAACAGTCTGGTCGAAGACACGGTACAAAAAAGGGCGGCCTGCTAGGTCGCCCTTTTTTGTGGTGTTTGGCACCGTGGCGCCATCCGACGTTTTGAGTTCTTCTGCAAGCGGACCAACATCACTCAGGTGGTTGTTGGGCCCAATACAGTCTTTAAACCTCGTCGGACTCGACAGTGTTGTCATCCACGCTCGGCCCGCCATCGTCGGTAGGACCGCTATCATCGGGCCCGCCGTCTGGCTGATCGTTATCGTCATCGTCGTCGCTGTCGTCGCCATAGGCAATCCAGTAGCCATCCCCAAGGACCTCAAACAAATTTGGATAATCGTCTGAAGGCGGAAGCGTACACGTGTAAGTGACGTTTTCGTTTCGGAGGAATGGTTCAAATTCATAATCAGGCTGTGAGGTACACGCAATTGCAAACTCCTCACAGTAGCCGACTGGGCCAACGCATTGTTGTACCCGGCCTGGCTCTGATCCAATCCCTGGCACGTTGCCACCGGGACCAATCCCGGTGCCTGCCGAGGATAGGGTACCGATGTCGGGCGATTCATCGGGAGGTGGGGGCAGCACCACTGCGGTGTTATCGGCAAAAGCCGTACCGGTCGTTGCGACAAAGGCCAGGGCTGCAAGCATCGAGATTTTTGACGTAGAGGTCATTGTTAGTCTCCTTATAATGATCGGCCTGGCGCGGGGTTTGTGATTGGGGGGGGGTGCCAGATCGATCATCCAAAGTCGGATATTTACCGAACGTTAACTGTGATGCGCGTCACGACGTGTACGGTTCTCATTCTCGAAAACCGTAGGTATTATAAGGTTCTACAGGTGCCCCTTGCTCGTTTGTGTACCAATCGGCTCGCAGAGCGCATGCTTGCAAAGGAGTCGGGTATGTGCCGAAAAGCCGACGACAGCCCCGTTCGCTATCGACAAATTGTGGCAGCGGTTCCTTAGATTGTAAAAGAAATAGATTGATTAATTAAAAGAACAATCGCGAAAAATCGCGTTATACTCTTATATGCGAAAACGAAACAATATATAATCTACCAACTAGAATATTCGATCTAATATATGTTGTATTTATTGTGTTGTTTTCCAAAGCCCAATCCGATAGAGCGTGATGCGCCCTCTAACGATGGCATCGCGTCAACGCACTTGGTCTGGCGTCAAATCCTCGGTGCTTTGCGCGCTATTGCGCTGCCGGGCCACTTATCTTTTTGCGTCGTACAGGCCGCGATAAATCGTGCGATCAGCATTGGCCTGGCGTGAGACGAGCTCGGGCTGCATCGTGAGCAGACGGCTTGGTGGCAGGCCGCGCGCTATGAGCTCAATATCATCCGTCACCATGCTGCCTATGGCGCGGCGTTCGCGCCGGATTGAAGTCGCACGGTGCGAGGACAAGACAACGCCTGGCAGGCCGCGTACAGGGTGGTCGGCCGGCAGCGGCTCTTCTGGAAACACGTCGATGGCCGCGCGAATGGCGCCATGGCCAACAGCTTCCACCAGCGCATCGAAATCCACCAGATGCGCTCGGCTGATCACCACCAGAAGAGCTTGCTGGCGCATCATGGCGAGCTTTGCGCTGTCGATGAGGTGATAATTCTCATGCGTTGGCGGTGCGAACAGGTAGACCATGTCGGAAGATCGCATCAGCTCATTCAGCGAAACGGGCTCGCAGCCAGCCTCAACGATTTGGCTTGTCGGTAGCCAGGGGTCAAACACCCGGACTTTGCAGCCAAACGGCGCGACAAGCTTCAAAAATTGGCGAGCAATCGCACCAAATCCAATGAACCCAAGCTCTGCGCCGTGGAGACTCCGGTCGCCGGGTGCATCGTCCTGCCAGATTTCGCTTGCCGTGCGTATGGTTTCATGGTGGGCGACGAGGCTGCGGCAACTCGCCAGCGTCATCGCCAAGGCCATCTCCGCCACCTGCGGGCCGAAGGCAGGCGAACAGCTGAGAACGCGCACATGGTTTTGGAAGCAGGCTTCATAGTCGAGCTTCTGCTGAAAGGTGCCGCCGATCTCGATCACCGCTTGAAGGTTCTTAGCGCGGGCGATCTGATCCGCACTCAAGTCCACGCTGGCACCAACGATGATGTTGATGTTGCCCAGCTCGGCCTCGAGAACATCCTTCGGCAAGGGCTCGTCACGTGCCCACACAAGCTCACACATGCCGTCCAGGCGGGCATAGTCATCTGGCGCGAAAACCTGATCCAGCGTGCGAAAATGGGGCGCGAGGAGGACACGTGGTTTTTGTGGCGGCGTGTCGCCCGGATCCTGTTTGGTCATGGTGATCTCTCGAAGCCGCTGCCTACGTGGTCATGCGTTCCCCAAACCACACGCCTACAAAGACATGAGTCAACGCAAAAATCCCAGCTCGAAGGTGAAGCCGGGCACAATGGTGTCGGACGTTGTGAGCAGCTGAGTGGGTGCATCGCCGACCTTTGGAGCAGCTGCCATGGCGAGAAAATGCGATACGCAGCGCGGTATCGTCTGCTATATGGGGTCCCATCATGCGCCTGATTGCCATAGCCATCTTAATGTTGACGACCACACCGGTGCTTGCCTGGGAAGCCAGGTCCGGGATTGTCTGCGAGCTGGCCTATGACGACGACAGTGCGTCGGTTTTGGTTACCTATGATCCAGCAACCCTGGACTATGCCATCGCGATCACGCCGGACCGACCATGGATGAACAGCCCGGTGTTCGCCATGCAGTTTGATGGCCCCTTGGGCAACGTCATCACCACCGACCGGCATGTGATCTCCGGCGGTGGCGCGACGTTGACCGTTACCGACCGGGGCTTTGGGAATGTGCTGAACGGGCTTGAATACAACCATACCGCAACCGCATTGCTGGGTGACCGATCCATATCGGTCCCGCTCGCCGGGGCCGCGCCCGCCGTTCAGGAATTTCGCGCCTGCACGTCGAGCATGAGCGTCTGACCAAGCCGCATTTTGGGCATTTCGCCTCATGTCGCTGCATTTGAGTGGCGCGGCTGCAACAGTGCGACGTAAAGCAACCAGAGCGAGCGTTTCAGGCTTGTGATCAGATTACGTAGCGGGAATTGTACAGCGTGTTGCGATTCGCCCCCCAGTACCAGATTTATGTCACGCCTCAGCCTTCTTACGGCCACCGCCTTGGTGGCGCTCACCAGCGGTGCACATGCGAACGATGTTTAGGTCGGTGCGCGAGCTGGGCTGAGCGATCCCTTGCCGTCTGTGAACGACTTGGATTCCGACACCTATGAGTTGACGTTTGAATCGGCGTTCTTCGGCGGTGTGTATGTCGGAACGTTCCTCGGTTCAGGTTTTCGCGGTGAACTGGCGGTTGACGCCATGCACTTTGAGCTCGCAAGCGCGAACGACGAAACCGGCGATTTCGATATCGTATCAGGCGGAACGGACGCGGTCGCCCTGACCGCCAGCCTGTGGCGTGATTTGCCCGGCATTGGCGTTGTAACACCATACGTCGGACTGGGCGCCGGCATTGCCTGGACCTCCAACGATTTCATCCTGGAGGCCCTTTCGGTGACTGAGGGCTTCCAGGGCGACGATCTTTCCGCCGTGGGCCTTGTGGGCGCCGGCGCGCGCGTTGACCTGAGTGACCGCCTAACGCTTGATCTCGGTTATCGGTTCCTCTCGATCATCAATGCACGCAATGAACAGGGTCCACCGACGCCGGGCAGCCCTGACTATGGCCAAGGCAATTTCACCACACATCTGTTTTCTGCAGGCCTGTCTTATCGTTTCGGAGAGCGACAGGGAGAGGGAGAGGGCGACCACCCCACCGACCTTTACGCCCCAATCTACATTGGTGGGTTCTTTGGGAGCGCCTGGACACCGGACGCTCACCTGGGCGTGGACAATAGCGAAGAGGCGAAGACGGTTTTCGACGACCCTCACGCGAGCTTTGGGGCTATCATTGGTGCCGAGGTCGCGCCGCATCTTCGCGGCGAATTGGAGCTCAGCTTTGTTCGCTCGGAGCCATCTTACCTGGCCGAAACCCCGCCGCTACCCTACAGCGGCCGCTTTGATCAGACCTTTGTTCTGGCCAATCTCTGGCAGGATTTCGGAGAAGGGCCACTCACAGCTTATGCCGGCGGCGGTCTTGGCTTCGCTTTGGTCGACTACGACATAACCGGCTACTCATCAAACGAATACGATTACGATGGTTCATTGGGTGTTTTCGCGGGCCAGTTTGGCGCAGGTTTGCGCTACCAAGCGACATCTAACCTGACCTTTGACATCGGGTATCGCCTAAGGGGCGCTTTCGGCGCGGTTCTGACCGACGCTCAGTCCAACGGTCCATCCTTGCTAGATAACTCGCGCATCACGCTCTACAGCCAGACCTTACAAGTCGGGGCAAGCTACGCCTTCGGTGCCATGCCGAACGGTGAGATGTATCCCAACGCCGACAATGGTTCTTATGTCAGTCTGGCTGGCGGGATCGGCCTCAATCCCGTGGGCGAGATGTTTGAAGACTCGGCGCACCCGATCTTCTTCCATCCTGCCTTTGGCCTCAGCGTGGCCTACGGCCAGCAAATCACCGATTATCTGCGTGCAGAAGTCGAGCTCGGCTTCTCGCATATGCAGGGTGATGAATTGCGCAATAACGATGTCAACGATCCGCTGGAACCGTTGGATGGCAGCGCAACCCAAATATCCGTCATGACCAACTACTGGGCTGACTTCGATCTTGGCTATGTCCAGCCCTATGTTGGTGGTGGCGTCGGCATGGCGATGGTTCAAGCAGATTATCAGTTTAATACGTCCATCTACGGCGATGAATTCAGCCCGGCTCTCGCACTCCAAGTTGGCGCCGGTGTTCGCAAACCTGTTGGCGATAATTTCCTGTTGGACCTTGGCTACCGGTATCGATCGACGATCGACGCCTTTGCCGACGAGACTGGCATAATCGATCCTGGTACCGTGACGTACGAAACCCATGGCGTCCACATGGGTTTGACCTGGCTGCTCGGGCAGTAGCGCTCGCCCCAAATCGCCCCAACCTTTCCGATTTGTCATGACGCACTTGTAACGGACAAACCGGGAACATGACGCACCCTTAACTGGTAACTTGCCACGCCCGCCCGCATCCTCACGCCATGTTCACGACCCCGTGAGCAAGACAGACAGGAAAGGGCGAGAGCCATGGCCAACAACACCAACCACTCAGGCAAGACCACCACCATATCCCTCATCAAACGCATTGGCATGGCTTCGATGGTGGCCGTCCTGCTCGCGACCACAGCGCTTCCGGCAAGCGTCTATGCCCATGACGGCCATGACGGCGAGGTTGCCGCGACTGGCCAGGCTTTGGTTGATGACGATGCCAGCTGGCTCGATCTTCTTCTCGAAGAGTTCCTGCTTGGCTCAGCGGAAGCAACCGCTACGGTATCCGTTTCGTCAAATGGCACAGTGCGCACCATCACAGCCGATGGTATCCCAACCCACAGCACGGGCGCCTTCCCCAACAACAACAATCCCAACGCCATCACGGCACAGAGCTATCAGTTCACCGTCGATGCGACGCCGTCGGCGAATGGTTCGACCAGCGCCAGCGACGGCTACATCTTTGGCGTGGCGCTCAGCGGGGCGGTCTTTGATCCAGGCACGGCGGAATATTGGAACCGCGATCGCTCGTCGGGCTGGCGCTACGAGGCGATTTCGGTCAACGGGCCGGATCTCGGGCTCGACTATAGCAACGCCCACGTGCAGCCGAACGGCGCCTACCATTATCACGGCATCCCAGAGGCGCTGATCGACGCTTTGGAGACATCCGGCACCCCGACTCTGATTGGCTACGCCGCCGACGGATTCCCCATCTACGGCCCACTCAGCTATGCCGACGCCGATGATCCGAACTCCGGCCTGGTCGAGATGGATTCAAGCTACGTGCTGCAATCCGGCACCCGCGATAGCGGCCCTGGAGGCACCTATGATGGCACCTTCACCCAGGACTGGACCTATGCCGCTGGCACGGGTGATCTGGATGCCTGCAATGGTCGTTATGGCGTCACCGAAGAGTACCCGGGCGGGACCTATTACTACGTCATCACCGATGAGTTCCCATTCATCCCGCGCTGCTTTGTTGGGACGCCCGATGACAGTTTCCAGTTCCAGAACGCCCGCAGCAATGGCGTGCAAGCCCGCCGCGCCCCAGCTGGTCCAAGAGGCGAGCGTGTCGGTCAGCGTCCGCCACGTCCAGGCTTGCATGACGGGCCAGGTTTCCGCCGTCCTCCACCACCGCGCGGCTAAGCCATCAAGATCGCGTCGTTAGCCCAGCGGCGCGATCCCAACCACGCGCTCATCCTCAATGGTCCAACCACCCTCCAACCCACGGATTACTTGAGATAGCGCGTGCGGGTAGAGCGTGTGTTCCACCGCCAGGACACGGTCTGCCAAGGTGTCGGGTTCATCGTCATCCAGAACCGGTACGGCTTTCTGGGCGATGATGGGCCCGGCATCCATGTCGGGGCGTACGAAATGCACGGTGCAGCCGTGCAGCTTCACCCCAGCCGCCAAAGCCCGTTCGTGGGTGTCGAGCCCCTTAAACGCCGGCAGGAGAGAGGGGTGGATGTTGATCAACCTGTTGTGCCAGGTTTCGATGAACCAGGGTGTGAGTAGGCGCATGAACCCGGCAAGGCAGACGAGCTTGGCGCCCGATGCTTCCAGCACATCTTGCATGGCACGCTCAAACGCTTCGCGGTCTCGGCCATAGGTTTTGTGATCGATACAGGCCGTGGCCAGCCCCCGCGCCTGCGCCCATTCCAAACCCGCAGCGTCTGGTCGGTTGGAGAGCACCAGCACCACCTCGGCCGGATAGTCCGTCGCTTTGGCAGCTTCGACCAGCGCCTGCATATTGGAGCCGCGCCCAGAAATCAAAATGGCGACGGGTGTCTTCATGTTGGAAGTGGCTGCGCGATGGCTACCGGGTCGTCGGCTCGCACAACCAAGTGCCCCATCGGCACCACCGTTTCGCCCGCTTTGGAAAGCGTCTCGCTGACCTTGGCTGCGTCGCCTTGGGCCACAATGGCCACCATACCAATCCCGCAATTGAAGGTGGCCAGCATGTCATGAGGTGTCAGCGACGCGGCATCCGCCAGCCACAGCATTTCGGGTGGCACCTGTATGCTGGACAGGTCGAGTTCGGCAGCCAGGTCGTCTGGCAGCATGCGCGGAATGTTCTCCAAAAAGCCACCACCGGTGATGTGCGCCAGCCCTTTGATGGCCTGGGTGTCGCGCTGCGCACCCAACACACTTTTCACATAGATTCGTGTCGGCGTGAGAAGAGCATCGCCCAGCGTTCGGCTCGGATCGAAGGGTGCTGTATCAACGTAGGAATGGCCCGCCTCGGATATCACCTTGCGGATTAGCGAGTAGCCATTTGAGTGGAAGCCGGAGGATGTAAGCCCCAACAGGACATCGCCTTCGGCAATATCGGGTCGCGGTAGAATGGTGCCGCGTTCCACTGCGCCAACGCAGAAGCCGGCGAGGTCGTAGTCTCCAGTCGCGTAAAGCGACGGCATTTCCGCTGTCTCACCGCCAATCAGCGCACAACCAGCTTGTTTGCAGCCATCGGCAATGCCTTCGACAACCTGCGCCGCTTCATCCACGTCCAGCGCACCCGTGGCAAAATAATCGAGAAAAAACAGGGGTTCGGCGCCCTGAACGACAAGATCGTTGGCGCACATTGCAACCAGATCGACGCCGACCGTATCGTGCTTGCCGGTATCGATCGCGATTTTCAGCTTGGTGCCAACGCCATCATTGGCCGCGACGAGAACGGGATCCTTGAAGCCGCAGGCCGCCAGATCGAACAAACCACCAAAGCCGCCAAGGTCTGGGTTTGAGCCGGTCCGGCCCGTTGCGCGCACGGCAGGTTTAATCCGCTCGACCAGCGAAGCGCCCGCTTCGGTATCGACACCTGCCGCTTTGTAAGCCTGTGATCCGCTCATGAATTTCCCTTCGTCCACCTCCGGGTGCCGGAATTCTTATCGCAAAACAAGCACTATGCGGCTGGAACCTGTGGGTCAGACCGCTTATGTCCTTGTTTTGGTTACGGGCAACGCAACGGCAGAAAAGGAACGAGCCTCAGCATGACGATCCAAAGGCAAGCCTTGTTTTGGGCGCTTGCGGCGGCGGCCTTCGTCGCTTTTATCTACGTCTTTTCGAGCATTCTACTGCCCTTTGTTGCTGGCATGGCCATCGCCTATCTGCTTGATCCTGCAGCAGATTGGTTCGAGAGACGCGGCATGTCGCGCCTTTGGGCAACACTGACCATCACCGCGATCGCGATCCTGATTTTGGTGGTCGGGTTGCTGCTGCTCGTCCCGGTCCTCATCCAGCAGTCGATCGGTCTCATCGAAGCACTACGGCCCTTCATTCCGGACACGCTGCGCACAATCTTCGGCCTGTCAGACGCAGATTTCCAGGCAATCAACGCCATCATGGCGCCCAATGGCGAGGAAGACTTGGCAACCCGCGAAGCGTTGCTACCAGCCGCCATGACATTCGACAGCATCATGGCTTGGATCGGCACGCTGAACATTGATGTCATCCGCACCTTCATTGAAGAAAACGCGGGTTCCATGGCGGCGGTGGGCGGCCTGCTGCTCGACCAAGGGGCTGCGGTTGTCGGCATCATCTCAACCCTCATCGTCACCCCAATCGTCGCTGTCTACATGCTATACGATTGGGACAATCTGGTGGCCCGCATCGACAGCCTTTTGCCGCGCGACCATGCCGACACCATCCGCGAGCTGGCCGGCAAGATCGACGGCGTGATGGCCGGGTTTGTGCGCGGCCAGTTTGTTTTGGGCGCAATCCTGGGCATCTTTTACGCCGTCGCCCTGACCGCCGTAGGTTTGAACTTCGGCCTGTTGATCGGCCTGGGCGCAGGCATTTTGAGCTTCATCCCCTATGTCGGCTCGCTGGTGGGCTTTGGCACCTCGGTTGGCGTCGCTCTGGTTCAGTTTTGGTCGGAACCGCTGTGGATCGTCGTGGTCGCGGGCATTTTTGTGTTTGGCCAGTTTGTTGAAGGTAACTTTCTGCAGCCCAAGATTGTTGGTGACGCCGTTGGCTTGCACCCGGTGGTGCTGTTCTTCGCCATGCTGGCCTTTGGCTCGCTTTACGGGTTCCTCGGGCTGCTGATCGCTGTTCCAGTTGCCGCTTCGATCGGCGTCTTGGCCCGCTTTGGCACCGACAATTATCGCCGCAGCGTCTATTACAAAGGGATCGGGGTTGGGCGGGGAGAACCGCCACCCACCGACAACCCGTGATGACAGACCGGCAGCTCGTCTTCGACATTGCGCCAACGCCGTCCTTTGCCGCCGAGGACTACGTGTCGGGTACGGCCAACCTAGCAGCTTTGGAATTGGTGCAAGGGCTTGCTTGGCCGACACCCGTCGGCATCCTGATCGGCGAGCCAGGGTCCGGGAAGACCCATCTGGCACATGTGTTTGCAGACAGGTGGGAGAGGGTGGTTTGGAGTGAGGCTGACAACATCCCAGACCTCCAAACACCTGCTG
Organism: Hyphomicrobiales bacterium; assembly: GCA_965601715.1. Taxonomy (GTDB): domain Bacteria; phylum Pseudomonadota; class Alphaproteobacteria; order Rhizobiales; family MH13; genus MH13. The sequence continues at coordinate 88,778 of OZ271835.1, forward strand.
GACCCGCACAAGCGGTTGTCTTGGACGGGTTGGAAAGCAGGGTTGGCGGCAACGAAGACGCTGTCTTTCACACGCTCGAAGCTGCCCGGGCTTCCCAATGCCCCGTGTTGGTAACCAGCACAAAAGCACCTGAAATGCTGGGCCTCTCGCGTCCCGATACCGTCTCTCGTCTACGAGCGGGGGTGCGCGCGTCGATTGAGATGCCGGACCAGGGCTTGTTCCTGGCGATTGCGGTCAAGCAATTCACTGACCGGCAATTGATGGTAGACCCAGCTGTCGCCGATTATTTGCTGCAACGCATGGAGCGGTCCTACGCCAACTTGCAAAGGCTTATTGCGTTGATCGACGAGCAGTCCCTGGCAGCAGGGCGTTCCATCACCAAGCCTTTGGCGCGCGACGTCCTCGCTGCCTATGAAGGTACAGATTAACCAGCCTATGAATTGTCACACACTTACACTAACCCGAATGAGCTACACTCGCAGTGAGTGTTTGATTTTCCGCACCACAGGTTTCCGATGACCGACCAAATGAGCACGACCTTACAAGCTGCCAATGACCCGGGAGACATGGGCGATAACGGCCCCATCTTCGATCATCTGATGGCGTCACCGGAAAGGTTCATCAACCGGGAACTGTCGTGGCTTGGCTTCAACCGCCGCGTTTTGGAAGAGGCTGACAACACCCATCACCCGCTTTTGGAGCGCCTGCGGTTTTTATCGATCTCGGCCAACAATTTGGACGAGTTCTTTATGGTGCGCGTCGCTGGCCTCGTTGGTCAGGTGAACGAGGGTATTCACAAGCGCTCCGATGATGGCCTGACCCCTGCCGAACAGCTTGAGGCCATTGGCGAAGAGGTGGCGGACCTTGCTAAGCACCAGCAGGCGACGTTCCGGGGCTTGCGCGGCGAATTAACGGAAAATGGCATCAGCATTGTCGGACCTGGTGATCTGGACCCACGCGAACGCGATTGGCTTGATGGCTACTTCCTATCGCACGTCTTTCCGGTTTTGACGCCGCTGGCCGTCGACCCAGCGCATCCATTCCCGTTCATCCCGAACCTCGGATTCTCGATCGCCCTGCAACTGGCCAAGGTCGCGGCGAACGAAAGCGCGACCTCCAGCGCCAATGAAAGCATGACGGCGCTGATCCGCGTTCCGTCGAAAATCCTGCGGTTTGTCAAATTACCGCGCTTTGAAGCATCTGGATCTGGCCAGCGGACCATCATGCTGGAGCAGGTGGTGCGCATGTTCATTGGCCGCCTGTTCCCTGGCTACGAGGTGACCGGTTCTGGTGCCTTCCGCGTCATCCGCGACAGCGACTTGGAGATTGAAGAGGAAGCCGAAGACTTGGTGCGCTTGTTCGAAAGCGCACTGAAACGCCGCCGACGTGGGTCTGTGATCCGCCTTGAAATCGAAGCGACCACACCAGCGCCACTGCGCAAACTGGTCGCGAGCGAGCTTGAAGTCGACGAGGCGGCGGTCTTCCAGGTGGAAGGCGCGTTGGCGCTCAATGAACTATCGGAACTGGTCGATATCGACCGCGACGATCTGAAGTTCGTGCCCTATTCGCCGCGCTTCCCAGAACGCATCAGGGAGCATGGCGGCGATTGCTTTGCTGCCATCCGGCAGAAGGACTTGGTGGTTCACCACCCCTATGAAAGCTTCGACGCGGTTGTGCAGTTCCTGGCGCAGGCGGCCTCTGACCCAGACGTCGTTGCGATCAAGCAAACGCTCTATCGCACATCCAACAACTCGCCCATCATCCGCGCACTGATCGAAGCCGCCGAGGCCGGCAAGTCCGTCACGGCGTTGGTGGAGCTCAAGGCCCGTTTTGATGAGGAAGCCAACATTCGTTGGGCGCGTGACTTGGAACGCGCTGGCGTACAGGTTGTCTATGGCTTCTTGGAACTCAAGACACACGCCAAACTCTCACTTGTGGTGCGCCGCGAAGCCGGCGCCCTCATGAGCTTCTGCCACATCGGTACCGGCAACTATCACCCCATCACCGCGAAGATTTATACCGACCTGTCCTTCTTCACAGCGGACCAAGTCATCGCGCGTGATGTTGCGCGCATCTTCAACTTTATCACCGGCTATGCTGAGCCAGCCGAACTGGACGCCATGGTGGTGTCACCCACCCGCATGCGCCAAAAACTACTTGAGCATATTCGCGGCGAGATTGAGCATGCCCGAGCTGGGCGCCCAGCGGCCATCTGGATCAAGATGAACTCGCTCGTCGATGCGCAGCTTATCGATGCGCTCTACGAAGCCAGTCAAGCCAACGTGAAGATCAACCTCATCATCCGTGGCATATGCTGCCTGCGGCCTGGCGTGCCGGGCCTGTCGGACAATATTGAGGTTAAGTCGATTGTTGGCCGCTTTTTGGAGCATTCGCGCATCGCCTGCTTTGGCAATGGTGCCGGCCTACCGAGCAAAGAAGCCATAATTTACATGGGCTCGGCCGACCTTATGCCGCGCAATCTGGATCGCCGGGTGGAAGCGATGGTGCCCATCCACAACGAAACCGTTCATGCGCAGATCCTAGACCAAATCATGGTTGCAAGTCTCAAAGACAATCAGCAAAGCTGGGAGCTGTTGGCGGACGGACGCCACCGCCGGGTCGAACCAGCGGAAGGGGAAGAGCCGTTCAACGCGCATCGTTATTTCATGACCAACCCAAGTCTGTCAGGCCGTGGAAAATCTCTTCAAGCGAACCGGCCGCGTTTTTTCACCCGCCGCACCGCCTGAGCCCTTTCCGGGCCAAGGCCGCCTGGCCGGCTATGGCCCGGTCGCCGTCATCGACATCGGCTCCAATTCGGTGCGGCTGGTGGCCTATGAACGGCTCTCGCGCGCGCTCACCCCACTCTATAACGAGAAAGTTCTGTGCGGTCTTGGGCGCGGCATCGCGAAGACAGGCGCGCTTTCCGATGAAGCGGTAGAGCTGACGCTCGCCACGCTTGCACGTTTCCGCCACCTTGCCGACCAAATGCAGATTCGCAGCTTGCAGGTCATCGCCACGGCAGCCGTGCGCGAAGCATCGAACGGTAGCGCCTTCATCTCCAACGCGGAGCGCATCCTTGCGACGCCTTTGACCATCCTGAGTGGTGATGAAGAAGCCCGCGCCGCTGCACTTGGTGTGCAGTCCGGTTTTTATCAGCCTGATGGCATCGTCGGTGATCTGGGTGGCGGCAGCTTGGAGCTGGTGACGGTTACCCCCGGGCATATTGGCGAGGGTGTGTCGCACAAGCTCGGTGTCATCCGCACCCACGAAGAAGCGGGCGGCAAACCGGATGCGGCCTATGACATCGCGCTGCAAAGGCTCGCGGTTGATCCAACCGCAGCCAGCCTTGCCGGGCGCCAGCTTTACCTTGTTGGCGGCTCGTGGCGGAACCTCGCCAAGCTGCACATGACCATCACCGATTACCCCCTGTCGGTGATGCATGGGTACAGCGTTGAGGCAGCGGAATTCGCCAGCTTTTGCAAGGACGTCGCCAAGGGCAAGCTTTCAGACAATCCCGCCATGGCGTCCGTGTCGCGTAGTCGCAAAACACACCTGCCGATCGGCGCGGCCATTCTGCGGGCGCTTTATGAGGTCGGTCAGCCCGAAACGATTGTCTTGTCGGCGCTTGGGGTGCGCGAAGGGCTGTTGTTCGATTCCCTCGACGAAGCAGAAAAGCAACGCGATCCGCTGCTGGATGCAGCCTTTGAGCTGGCAATCTTGCGATCACGCTCGCCGCAACACGCCAAAGAGCTGGCAGACTGGACGGGCATGGCGTTTGAGGCCTTGTCGGTGGGTGAGACAAAGTATGAAGCGCGTCTGCGCACAGCGGCCAGCCTCCTGGCAGACATCGGATGGCGCGCGCACCCGGACTATCGCGGCAAGCAAAGCCACAACATCATCGCCCATGGGGCGTTCAGCGGGATCGACCATCCAGGGCGCCTCTATCTCGCGATGGCCAACTATTATCGCCACCAGGGGCTGTCGGACGACAGCCACAGCCGCCCATTCAAGGCCATTGTGCCCGACCGATTGGCACGACAGGCGCGTTTGCTTGGTGCCTTGTTCCGGGTTGCCTACGCCCTGACCGCATCGATGGCCGGTGTGTTGCCGGAAACACATCTGGAAAACGGCGATCCGAAACGCCTGACGCTCGTCCTGCCCAAACACCTTTCGGGGCTGCAAGGCGAGCGCCTCACCAAACGCATGGGTGCTTTGGCAAAGATTACGGGCCGCGAAGAAGCGGTGGTCGCTGTGCGTTAGTCGTCGCCGTTCATCGGCACGAGCACGGCTTTTTTGCCACGCACGCCAAGCGCCATCTCCCCGGCGCGGATTTTGAGCGCCATGTCGCCGAACAGATCACGCCGCCAACCTTGCATCGTCTTCACGTCAACGTCGCCATGCATGGCGATGGCATCCAGTTCCTCGGCATTGGCGATGATGCGTGGCGCCACACCCTCTTTCTCGGCCACAAGCTTCAGCGCCACTTTCAAGAGCTCCGCCACGGCCGGTGCCGTCTCTGGGTTGCGCTTGGCTTTGGGCAGTTTGGGCAGCTCATCCTTCGGAATGGCATCGACACCCTTCAACGCGTCGATAAGGGCGCGTGCGTAGGGTTGGTTTTCAAACCCGCGTGGCACGGCCCGTAGTCGGCTTAGTGCTTGCGCAGAGAGCGGTCTTTGCTGCGCCAGCTCATACAGAGCGTCGTCTTTGAGGATGCGTCGCCGGGGAACGTTGCGATCCTGCGCGACTTCCTCGCGCCACTGGGCCACGGCCTTCAGGGCGGCAAATTCTATGGGTTTGCGGGCGCGCAACTTCAGCCTTTGCCAAGCGTCGGTCGGGTCGACGGAATAGGTCGAAGGGTCGAGGAGTGTGGCCATTTCCTCCGCCACCCAATGCGCCCGGTCTTTCTTCGATAGAATGCTTGCCAAATGCCGGTATACGTCGCGCAGATGGGTTACATCTGCTGCGGCATAGGCCATTTGCGCGTCGTTGAGCGGTCGGCGTGACCAATCGGTGAAGCGGCTCGACTTATCGATACTCGCGCCAACCGTCTGGCGGACGATCTGGTCATACCCAACCTGGTCGCCGTAACCGCAGACCATGGCGGCTATCTGCGTATCGAAGACATTGCTCGGGATCGAGCCGCTCAGATATTGGAAGATCTCGATATCCTGCCGACCGGCGTGGAACACCTTCAAGACATCCTCATTGTCCAGGAGCTCAAACAAAGGTTCGAGGTTTATCCTGTCAGCCAGAGGATCGATCAGCGCATGTTCATGCGCTCCGGCCAACTGCACCAGACACAGTTGTGGCCAGAAGGTCGTTTCGCGCAGAAACTCGGTATCGATGGTGATGAAAGGCTCCCGCGCCAGCCGCTGGCAAAGCGCGGCGAGAGAATCGGTCGTGTTCAGCAAGTCCATGCTTGGCTCATAACGCCTTTCTTCGCTGTTGGCGAACCTGCGGCGCAGCAGATGGTTGACGGCATCGCGCATAGGGCGCTAATCCGCACGCTCTAGCGCCAACGATCCAGTTGGCGCCTCTTCTTTTGCACACATTCGAGGACACACTCATGTCGGACACAGGTCTGCATCGCTACCGCTCGCACACATGCGGTGCCTTGCGCAAAACGGACGTTGGCAGCGTGGTACGCTTGTCCGGCTGGGTACACCGGGTGCGCGACCATGGCGGGGTCCTGTTTATCGATCTGCGCGACCATTACGGCATGACACAGATCGTGATCGATCCGGATTCACCAGCCTTTTCACTGGCCGAAACGGTGCGCTCTGAATGGTGCCTGCGTCTTGACGGCAAGGTGAAGGAACGCACCGCCGAAACCGTCAACGAAGCCCTGCCAACTGGCGAGATCGAGATCTTCGCCACCGAGATTGAGGTTTTGGGCGCATCCGCCGAGTTGCCGCTGCAGGTGTTTGGCGAACCGGACTTCCCAGAAGACACGCGCCTTCGCTACCGCTTCCTCGATCTGCGCCGCGAAACGCTGCACGCCAACATCATGACCCGCACGAAGGTCGTGCGCGACATGCGTACCCGGATGGAAGAGGCGGGCTTCACCGAGTTCCAAACGCCCATCCTCACGGCCTCGTCGCCCGAAGGCGCGCGTGACTTCCTCGTGCCGAGCCGTATCCACCACGGGCAGTTCTATGCGTTGCCGCAGGCGCCGCAGCAGTACAAGCAGCTCCTCATGGTCGCTGGCTTTGACCGCTACTTCCAAATTGCGCCGTGCTTCCGCGATGAAGACCCACGCGCGGACCGCCTGCCGGGTGAATTCTATCAGCTCGACCTGGAGATGAGCTTCGTCACCCAGGAAGAGGTGTGGGAGACGATGGAGCCGATCCTACGTGCCACGTTTGAAGCATTTGCCGAGGGCAAGCCTGTCTCACCGACCTTCCGCCGCATCCCTTATGCCGACGCGATACGGCTTTATGGGTCCGACAAGCCGGACTTGCGCAACCCCATCGAGATGCAGGACGTGTCAGAGCACTTCCGTGGTTCGGGCTTCAAGATTTTTGCCCGGATGCTTGAAGAAGACGGCAACGCAGTATGGGCAATCCCCGCCAAAACCGGCGGCAGTCGCGCGTTCTGCGACCGCATGAACAGCTGGGCGCAAAGCGAAGGCCAGCCGGGCCTCGGTTATATTTTCTGGCGTGAGGAAGAAGGTGCACTTGCTGGCGCTGGCCCACTCGCCAAGAATATCGGACCAGAGCGCACCGACGCGATCCGCGCGCAGCTTGGCCTGGAAGCTGGCGACGCCGCGTTCTTCGTGGCCGGTAACCCGAGAAACTTTGCCGCGTTCGCTGGCAATGCCCGCACGCAAGTTGGCACGGAACTCAACCTGGTCGATGAAGATCGCTTCGATCTGTGCTGGATTGTCGACTTCCCCTTCTACGACTGGGATGACGAAAACAAACGCGTCGAGTTCTCGCACAACCCATTCTCAATGCCGCAGGGCGGACTGGAAGCCTTGGAGGCTGCGCACGCCGAAGGCAACGAGGCTTTGCTGGCCCTGCGCGCCTACCAGTACGATTTGGTGTGCAACGGCTACGAGATCGCATCCGGTTCCATCCGGAACCAGATCCCCGAGCTCATGGTCAAAGCTTTTGAGATCGCCGGGATGACGCGCGACGAGGTGGAAACGCAATTTGGCGGCCTCTATCGAGCCTTCCAATACGGCGCGCCACCCCATGGCGGTATGGCTGCGGGTGTCGATCGTATCGTGATGCTGCTATGTGGCGCCAAGTCTGTGCGGGAGGTAGCGCTGTTCCCGATGAACCAGCAGGCGGTGGACCTGTTGATGGGCGCGCCTGCCACTGCCTCCGCGGCGCAGCTGCGCGAACTCAATATCCGGGTTAATCCGCCGCCAGCGACCAGCTAGGTTCGCTAGACAGAAATCCGCTCAAACTCTTTGCGCGTCGCCTCGATGTTGTCGTGCGTTGGCACACTTTGTTCGTTGCCGAGCTGTTGAACGGCATAGGCCGAGGCAGCGCGCGCAAAACGGAAGTGCTCCGTCCACGTGCGGCTTGGGAACTGAAGCATGGAGGTGACGTATGCCCCATGGAATATATCGCCCGCGCCGTTTGTATCTCTAACGCGTTCTTTGGGCACGGGAAGTGCCTTCATGTGCTGAATGGCGCCGTCTTGGGCGTAGAACAACACCCCGTCAGCGCCCATTGTGACACCGCCGACGCGGCAGCCATAGGTTTTGAGCTTCTCAAGAGACGCCTCGGCATCAAGGCCCCATTGATCGCAGAAAAGCTCAGAGATAACAGCGACGTCGATATATTTGAGCAATTCATCGGTGTTGGCGCGCACGGCGCCACCATCCAACGAGGTTGCGATCCCTAAATCGCGGCACGCTTTGGCATAGTGCAGGGCAGCCTCTCCCTGGTGCCCATCGACATGCAGAACCTTACAGCCATCAAGGTTAAGTGTGGGGAAGGGGTGCAAATAGTCGTCATCGCGGCAGCGCACGATGGCGCGCTGGCCGTTGTTGGGCATGATGAAGGAAAGCGACGCCTCGGAGACTTTGCGTTCGTGAATGCGAACACCTGATGACCGCGCCATTTCGCGGAACATCAGCGACAGCCAGTCATCGGCGGACGTGCACAACAAATCTGGTTTGACGCCGAGTTTAGCAGCAGCAAAGGCCGCAGTGACGGCGTTTCCACCGTACGACACCGCATAATCGTTAGCGATGGTTTTGTTGTCACCCGTCGGAAGCGCATCCGCGAGAAAAGTAACGTCAATATAGGCGTGCCCGATAAACAGCGCTTCCATTCAGCAACTCCACAAAACGCTCGGTGGGGATGCCTGTGCATTGCACTTAATAGGCGAAAGGGCAACACACTTAGAGCGTGTGTTTCAGCAAAGCTGCCACCTATTTACCAGATGGCAAGTGCCACGGTGCAATCTTTAGCGCAGCGTGGTGCCCGTAGGGGCTACCTGGGCGATGTCCATGAGAATGTTTGGCCTCGTCTCACGAGAATGAGCGGGTACGAAACAGGCAGCCGGTGACAATTGACGTCCGCCAGATACGGTTCTTCTTGATTGGCTGCTTGCTGGCGCTGGTCCCCATTTTTGGCGTGAACTGGCTCATCGGTCACAAGGCGAGAACCATGGCCAGCCAGCATCTGGATGAACAAGCCGTCCTTGTTACCCAGATGGTTGAAGATGAGCTTTACGCGCTCGTTCAAGTACTTCGAGATATGGGAGACGGCTCCACGTACCAATGTGGTCAGGCCGAACTCCAGCGTATGCGTGCCTTGACATTGTCCGACCCTGGAATCTCGTTGGTGGCCGTCTTGTCGCGTGAGCACGAGGTCCTTTGCTCGACACCAAACATACGGCCTGATGCTGTGCAATCGCTGCGCAATTTCATTCCCCTTTCCGGCGGTGACGTGACGCTTTCCCAAGCACGTGTCGATGGCGCGAGAGCTACCGGGCTGCTGCTCGAGCGTCCAAACGGTTCGACAATCCATTCGCTGTTTGTGCCGCATCAGATGCTCAAACACTTTTTTGATGCGCTCGACAAAGAAGCCGGCGGGGTTTGGGAATTGGGCGATGATGTGCTGTACGCGCGAAGCGCGCAATTCCACGAGGGCTCGCGGCGGGCGCAGATTGACACGCGGTCACTTCCCATCGCGAACGGGACGATGCGGGTTCAGGTCTCTATGGACCGCAATATTATCGAAGCTTCGTTCGCGCCTCTGCGTTTGTGGGCAACCGTTGGAGCCGCGCTTTTCAGTGCGATCTTTGTGCTTCTTATCATGCGACTGCTTCATCACACGCCAGCACGTGCGAACCAGATTGAGCGCGCCATTCAGCACAATGAGTTCGTGCCGTATTACCAACCGGTCATAGATGTGGATTCTGGCAAGCTTGTGGGCTGCGAAGTCCTTGTGCGTTGGATCAAACCAGACGGTACGATGGTCTCGCCTGGCACATTTATTCAAATCGCGGAGCAAACTGGCCTGGCGATACCTATGACTCGCAAGCTCATGCAAGCGGTCGTACGCGACCTACAGAAAGACTATGCCTCGCGTCCGGCACTGAAGGTTGGTATCAACCTGTTCAACCAGCATTTCAGCAGCCTGGATATCATCGAAGATGTGGAAGCTATCTTTGGGCCGTCCTCGATCGGTTACGGTCAATTGGTGTTGGAGATCACCGAACGGGCCCCGCTCGAGAACTTATCGCAGGCCAAAGTGATTATGCGTAAGCTGCAGCGTATGGGCTGCCGCCTTGCGCTCGATGATGCGGGAACCGGACATGGTGGTTTGGCTTACCTGCAGGAGCTTGGGCTCGACATTGTAAAGATCGACAAGATGTTCATCGACCAGCTTGGCCGAGCCCGCATGGGCGAAGCCATCACACAAATGCTAACCGAGCTTGCCAATCAACTGGATATGGATGTGGTCGCTGAAGGCGTCGAACGTGTCGACCAGGTCGGTCATCTGAAACGCTATGGCATCCGCCAGGCCCAAGGGTACCTGTTCGCTCCCGCCTTGCCCGCCAAGCAATATCTGGCGTTGGTGCGCAAACTTGGCGTTGCCAAGCCAAAGCGAGAACAGCGCGGCACGGAGCAAGAAACGGAACGCAAAGCCGCGACCATTCGTGCGGCAATGAAGAATCTGGCCGACCTCGATCTGGATTCGGACGCGGCCTAGGTCTTTTTCTCCTACGGCACAGACAAGTGTGGTTTGCTGCGACCCAGTCGTGGCAGCAACTCAAAGGAGCTGAGCCGTTATGATCCATGCGATCTCACTTGTCCTTGGCATGCAATTGGCAGGCGAAGGCCTGGCGCGCCTGTTAGGTCTCGGCATTCCTGGCCCGGTGATCGGTTTGGTCGCGCTTGCGCTGCTATTGGCGTTGGTCCCGACGCTGCGCGCCGTGGTCGCGCCACTGGCAACAACGTTGCTGGGGCACTTGTCGCTGCTGTTTGTGCCTGCCGCCGTCGGCCTTATCCAGCATTTGGGCGTCTTCGCCAGTGACTTCTGGCCGCTGATCATCATCCTGTCGGTATCTACGCTCGCCACATTGATTGTGTCGGCGCTCGTGTTCGTTGCCGTTGACAGCATGCTGTCGGGTTCCAAGTCCGACACGGAGGCGGCTTGATGGACGGGTTCCCTGTCACCGAGTTCCTGGAACTCTGGGTTTTCCTCGAGGCAACGCCATTGTTGTGGCTCACCGTCACGGTGATCGCCTATGCCATCGGCGACGGACTTTCCAAGGCCGTTGGTCGCCATCCGTTGATGAACCCCGTTGTCATCGCCGCTGGGTTGGTCGCCTGTGTTCTTTTGGTAACGTCGACCAGCTACACGACGTATTTTTCCGGCGCACAGTTCGTCCACTTTCTGCTGGGGCCTGCCACGGTTTCGTTAGCTGTACCACTGGTCACCAACTGGCCTGAGGTTCGCGCCAAGGCCTTGCCGATCGCGGTCGCGCTCATCGCCGGCGCGCTCACTGCCGTGGTGACGGTGGTGATGTTGGCGCTGGCATTCGGGCTGGAAGGCCAATTGCTCTGGTCACTGGTGCCCAAATCGGTGACGACGCCTATTGCCATGGGCATCGCTGTTGAGTTTGGTGGGATTGCTTCGCTGACGGCGGTCTTTGTCATCATGACCGGCATCCTCGGCGCTGTCATGGTCACGCCCGTGATGAACGCTCTGCGGGTGCGGGACCCTGCCGCAAGGGGCTTTGCAGTCGGTGTCGCGGCGCACGGCATAGGCACGGCACGCGCCTTCCAGGTGAACCCAGTGGCAGGCCTTTTCGCAGGCATAGCGATGGCCCTGAACGGCCTGGCGACGGCGATTGTTGTGCCGTTGATCGCCGGTCTGTTCTAGACCATTTCAACCACGCTTGCCTGTGCATCAACGCTGGCCAGCGCCGTCATGTTGACCACGCCACGGCTGGTGACCGACGGGGTGAGAACATGGGCAGGTTTGGATGGTCCGATCAGGATTGGCCCGACATGCAACGCGTCACCAAGCACCTTGGTCATGTTGAGCGCGATGTTGGCGGCGTCCAAGTTGGGCATCACCAGCAGGTTCGCCTCGCCCGCCAGGTGACTTTCGGGCATCACCCGATCACGCAGGATCTGGCTGAGCGCCACATCGGCGTGCATCTCGCCATCGCATTCAAAGTCCACGCCCTTGTCCTGGAGCATTCGAAACGCCTTGCGCATTTTCAGAGCGGACTCGGTGGGCCGAGAGCCAAAATTGGAGTGGGACACCAGCGCCGCCTTTGGCTCGATACCGAAGCGACGAATATGGTTTGCCGCGCGGATTGTTGTTTCGGCGATCTCCTCCGCCGGTGGGTCGTAGCTGACATAGGTGTCAGTCAGGAAGTAGCCGCCCTTATCCATGATTAAGAGCGAAAGGGTGGAATAGTCCTGCGCGCCGGGGGCCATACCCAAAATGTCGTGCACGTGGTCGACATGGCCTTTGAAGCCGCCCTGTAGTCCACAAAGAAGCGCGTCGGCGTCGCCCAGCTTCACCGCGATGGCGCCAATCACGGTCGAGTTGGTGCGCACCACCGTGCGCGCGGCGTCGGGCGTCACACCAGCCCGGCCCACTGCTTCAAAATATGTGTCGACGTAATCGCGGTAGCGCGGATCGTCTTCTGGGTTGATGATCTCGCAATCGATGCCCGGCTTCAGCTTCAGGCCAAAGCGTTTGGCCCTGTCGAGCATCACATTGGGGCGTCCGATAAGGATGGGCCGGGCGATGCCATCTTCCAAGGCAATCTGTGCTGCGCGCAGAGCCCGCTCGTCCTCACCCTCAGCATAAATCACCCGCTTCGGATCGGCCTTTGCTTGGGCGATCACTGGCTTCATGATCAGGCCTGAACGGAAAACAAACCGGTTGAGCCGGTCCATATAAGCGTCCATGTCTGACATCGGTTGATTGGCGACTCCCGTACCCATCGCTGCCTGCGCCACCGCTGGCGCGATCCGCAAAATCAACCGGTTGTCGAACGGCGACGGGATCAGATAGTCCGGCCCGAAGGTGGACGATTGTCCGCCGTAAGCTTTGGCGGCAACGTCTGATGGCTCCTCGCGGGCAAGGCCCGCGATGGCTTCGACGGCGGCGAGTTTCATAGCGGTGTTGATCGTCCGGGCTCCGACATCCAACGCCCCGCGGAAGATGTAGGGGAAGCACAGGACGTTGTTGACTTGGTTCGGATAGTCTGAGCGCCCGGTGCAGATGATCGCGTCGGGGCGAACATCACGTGCCGTGGCAGGATCGATTTCTGGGTTCGGGTTGGCCAACGCCATGATCAGGGGCTTGTCGGCCATGCGCGCCACCATTTCTGGCTTCAGGACACCACCAGCCGATAGGCCAAGGAAGACATCGGCGCCCGCAATGACGTCACTTAACGTGCGCATGTCGGTCGCCTGGGCGTACCGATCCTTGTAGGGGTCCATCAGTTCCTTACGGCCCTCATAGACGCAGCCTTCCAGATCAGTGACCCAAATGTTCTCGCGCGGCAGGCCGGCTTCTTCCAACAGGCCAAGGCAGGCGAGGGCGGCGGCGCCGGCGCCAGCGGTGACCAGCTTGATGTCTTTGATGCTCTTGCCGGTCAACTCCAGCGCGTTGCGAACCGCCGCGTTGACGATGATCGCCGTGCCGTGCTGGTCATCATGGAAGACAGGGATGTCCATGCGCTCTTTGAGCGCTTCTTCGATGATGAAGCATTCTGGCGCCTTGATATCTTCGAGATTGATCCCGCCGAAGGTTGGCTCAAGCGCAGCCACGGTATCGATGAACTTCTGCGGGTCACGTTCTTCCACTTCAATGTCGAACACGTCGACACCGGCGAATTTTTTGAACAGGACGGCCTTTCCCTCCATCACAGGCTTGGAGGCCAGTGCGCCGATGGCGCCGAGGCCAAGAACCGCTGTGCCGTTGGAGATGACCCCCACCAGATTGGAGCGGGCCGTATAGCGTGCCGCTGTTAGCGGGTCTTTCTCAATTTCAAGGCAAGGCGCCGCGACACCGGGGGAGTAGGCAAGCGCCAAATCGCGCTGGTTGCCCAACGGCTTTGTGGCCGTGATCTGAAGTTTACCTGGGCGAGGGTACTCGTGGAAGAAAAGCGCCGCTTGGCTCAGCTGGTCTTTTTCACTCTGCGCCGCATCGGCCGCCACCGGCGTATCTTCGTCCATCACGTCCCCCTGAGTCGTATCTCTTCCCGCTGGCCTAGCACACTTGGCGGCCATGAGGCCTATACCTGGCGGAAAAACAGCGTTCGCAACGTCAATGTGCCTGGGCGAGACTAATCCGGCGGCACTGTTTGGACGGCTTTCGGTGGTTCACGGGTCAATCCCCAGGTCACGAGATACAGTGTGATCGCGTTCAGCACGTGCCAGGCGAAGTGCGTGCCGGAAGGGACATGGTGACAAAGCGGCAGGTCGATGGTCCGCAGGAAAAGCGAGACAGCAAAAACGGGTGCCGCCACAACGAAGAAGACGGCGAACTCATTGCGGCGTATCGTCAGGGCCACGGCAAAGATGATGAGCATCGCCAAGGCTGGCAGATAAGCCGCCGAACCGTTTGGCACGATAACCATGAGCCGTGAGAACATCATCAAGATACAGCCGAACAAAAAGATCACCGCGCCCAAAGCGGCCGGCTGGGTTTCGAGGCCGAAGCGACGCTTCAGGCCCAGCCCAACGGCGAAGACGATGAACAACGCGATGGGCAGGACATCCGTCAGCGCCGCCCACCCGGTGGCATAGGTATGGAAGAGGAACGAGCCGATGCCGATAATAGCAATCAGAGCGGTCAGCACCAAAGCGGGTGTGTCGCCGCTTCCGCGCAGGCGTTGAAAAAGCAGATAGGCGGCGAACAGGAAGGCCAAATTGGTGAGCGCATTGATCGGCTCCGCCCAGAAGGCGGCGCTCAACCGTTCACAATAAGCGTCTATGGTTTGGTGCATACACGATCCCGTTTCATTGGGGCGCTGGACGCGTGGCACCGACTGGCGTAACAGATGCCCGGCTTCGCCCCAACACTTTGCCCGAAACTTTAAAAGGTGCGCTGTGCGCTATCATTCAACCCGTGGCGGTTCAAAAGACCTGTCGTTTGCTGACGCCTTGTTGGCAGGTTTGGCACCCGATGGCGGCCTTTATGTGCCCGACAGCATTCCGCAATGGAGCCAGGCAGATATTCGCGCCTTGCGCGGCAAGTCCTATGAGGATGTCGCCTTTGCAGTCATCCAACCCTTTGTGGGTGGGACGATTGGTGACGAAACGCTCCACGAGATTATTGCAGGCGCTTACGGCACGTTCCGCCACGAGGCGGTGACGCCGCTGGTTCAACTGGATGAGCAGCATTGGGTGCTGGAGCTGTTCCACGGTCAAACTTTGGCCTTCAAAGATGTGGCGATGCAGTTCCTGGCAAGGTCAATGGATCATGTGCTTGCCGACCGTGGTCAACGCGCGACGATTGTGGGCGCAACCTCCGGTGACACAGGCGGTGCGGCTATCGACGCTTTCCTTGGCCGTGAACGCACCGACATGTTCATCCTGTTTCCCGATGGCCGGGTGTCCGATGTGCAGCGCCGCCAGATGACGACGAGCGCCGACGGCAATGTTCATGCGCTCGCCATTGACGGGACATTCGATGACTGTCAGCGCATCGTCAAAACCATGTTCACGCATGCCGCCTTCCGTGACCGCGTCGCGCTCTCGGGCGTCAACTCCATCAACTGGGCGCGCATCGTGGCGCAGATTGTCTACTACTTCACGGCGGCATTGGCGCTGGGTGGACCAGACCGCAAAGTGAGCTTCTGTGTGCCAACGGGCAATTTTGGCGACATCCTAGCCGGCTGGGTCGCCAAGCAAATGGGTTTGCCCATCGATCGGCTCATCATCGCGACCAACACCAACGACATCCTGGCCCGCACACTGGCGTCAGGGCGCTACCAGGCGACCTCGGTGGTGCAAACCTCGTCACCGTCGATGGATATACAGGTTTCCTCGAACTTCGAGCGCTTGCTCTACGCCGCCATGGACCGCGATAGCGCTGGCCTGACGCGCTTGATGGACAGCCTGAAGCAGTCGGGAGCATTCACCATCCCTGATGCCGCCTTGGCCGCTATCCGTGCAGACTTTTCGGCGGGCCGGGCCGACGAAGCCAGTGTGGCCGCAACCATGAAAAAGGTTCTTGAAGCGCAGGACTACCTGCTCGATCCGCACACTGCAGTTGGCGTTGCGGTGGCGCAGCAGGTTGCAGGCAACGAAGGTTTGGACCCTTCTGTTCCGCTGGTGACGTTGGCAACCGCGCACCCCGCCAAGTTCCCACAAGCGGTGGAAGATGTGACCGGTGTTGCGCCAGCCCTGCCACCGCACCTCTGCGACTTAATGGAGCGCGACGAACACATGGACCATCTGCCCAACGACCAGGACGCGGTGGAAGGTTTCGTGGTGGATCGCGCCCGGATCGCGCAAAACGCCGCTTGACCGAGATCACCACCCTTCCTTCGGGCCTCACCGTCATCACCGAAACCCGCCGCGACGTGGAATCGGTGGCCATGGGCGTGTTTGTCGATGCTGGTACGCGTGACGAATTGGCCAGCGAACATGGCCTCGCGCACTTTTTGGAGCACATGGCGTTTAAGGGCACCCAGGCCCGTTCCGCCTATCAGACGGTTGCCGACATTGAGGCTGTAGGCGGTGACATCAATGCCGAAACGTCGCCCGAAACCACAAGTTACACGGCGCGCATGCTCGCCAGTGATTGGCAAGTGGGGCTGGATGTTTTGTTTGATATTGTCACCGCACCTCGCTTTGACGCCACCGATATCGCTGTCGAGCAGGAAGTGGTGGTGCAGGAAATCGCGGCCGCGCATGATTTGGCCGATGACCGGGTGGTCGACGGCCTTGGGCTGGCTGCGTTCGGGCCGCACGCCATCGGTCGTCCGATCCTCGGCACAAACGAGACCGTGCGTGCTCTCAATGCCGACAATCTCAACGCCTTTTGCCAACGCACCTATGCGCCACAGTCGGTGATCGTGTCGGCCGCTGGGAACGTTGATCACCAATCCATCGTGGACTGGATGACCCACCACGCACCGTTGGTACCGGGCACGGCGGCGGCCAAGCGCATCCAACCCGTCTTTCATCAGGGGAGCTTCTTTGAAGCCCGCGACACGCAAGACACGCACCTCACGCTTGCCTGGGAAGCGCCAGCCTTTGCGACAGAAGGCTCGATGACGCACGCCTTTGTCGTGCAGGTGCTGGGCGGCGGGATGACGTCGCGCCTGTTCCAAGCGATCCGTGAGGAGCTTGGCCTCGTCTACGCTATTGATGCCTACCAGATGATCTACTCGGACAGCGCGTTGGGCGTCATCCAAACCGCAACTTCCGCCGATTTGGTGCCCACGCTGCTCGCCAAGTTGCACGATGAGTTAGAGGCCTTGGCTGACGGGGTCTCGGACCAAGAGCTCGCCATTGCCAAGCGCCAGTTTAAGGCATCGCTCGCCATGGCGGGAGAGAACCTTGCCAGTGTTTCCGCCCGACATGCGCGCCAATGGGCGTGTTTGGGAGGATTGCGCGAGCGCGCGCAGTTGGAAGCTGAGATCGACGCTGTCACCCGCGGCGATGTTCGCCAGCACTGGGCGCATGTGTTGGAGCGCGGCCAATTCGCCAAGGCCGCCGTTGGGAATGCCAAAGCTCTTGACCTTTGGGCCGATTGGTCGATGGTATCCGCAAGCCAGCGCAGTGCCCCCAACCTGATACCTTCGCTAAGTTCGTGACGATTTTTCGATCCTTTACGCAGTCAGCGCCGCCGATCTTTGAAAGCGATCGGTGTTACATCCGCGCGCCGGAGGAGGCCGACTACCCGGTTTGGGCAGCCTTGCGCGAGCAAAGCCAAGCCTTTTTGCAGCCCTATGAGCCGCGCTGGCCTGTGGGCGAGCTGACACGCCCCTCGTTCCGCCGCCGATTGCGGCGCTACGCACAAGATGCACGCGACAAGCAGGGCTATGCATTTTTCGTATTCAAGCGCAATGATCGAGAACTGTTGGGCGGCCTCACGATCTCCAACATCCGCTTTGGTGTTAGCCAGTCCTGTTCACTCGGTTACTGGATGGGCGAATCGCATGCTGGCCAAGGCTATATGAGCGAAGTGTTGCCCGCCATGTTCCCCTTCATGTTCGGCGAGTTGGGCATGCATCGTATTGAGGCCGCTTGCCTGCCTGACAACCAAGCCTCCATTGGCTTACTCAAACGCGTCGGCTTTCATGAGGAAGGCTTGGCCAAAGGCTATTTGAAGATTGATGGCCGCTGGCAGGACCATCGTCTTTTCGCCAAAATATCACCTTTGTGACGGCGCACCTTCAAGGTTGAGTTTACTTTCTTGGCATCAGCGGTGGCGCAGACCGCTTGTGCACAACCTATTGAAACGTTAGGGAACCAGGCCTTGGTGCCAATCCTGTTTCGCGCCATGATAGGCTGCGCTCTTTCGTGGCCTAAATATGGGGTCTCGCAAGGGATCGCCTGAACGGAGACAACGCCAGTTGCGTTTTCTACAAGCCATTGTGTTGATGTGTGTTTGGCTGGTGTCGCTACCGGCCGCTGCGCTTGACGCCATCAACGTTCCACTCGACGTGGAAGCGTTGGACCTGACACGGGCTGTGGATCGTTTTGTCGAGGTTGGCGATCGTATCCAGGTATCGACGGCACCTGGTTTGGACGGCATTGTGCGCCGCATTGAGGTGCGTGCACGCGAGTCCGACAGCGCGGGCAATTGGGTCGTTTTCGCGCTCACCAACACATCGAACGAACAAATCGACCGACTTTTGGTAGCGCCGCATTTTCGGTTGGCCGACAGCCAGATCATTTGGCCTGACCTTGGCGCATCGCGGCTGGTGACCATTTCGCCCAGCCAAGGATTAGCGCCAGAACGGCTCGACAGCCAAGAGGCCGATGTCTTCCTGATCACGCTCGATCCGGGCGCTGTGGTCACCTACGTGGTTGAGCTACGTACTGCGACCTTGCCGCAGCTTATCCTCTGGGAGGAGGATGCCTACCGTGACAGCGTGAACGCGACGACGCTTTACAAGGGCATCGTGCTCGGTATCGCAGGTCTGTTGGCGCTGTTCTTGACCATTCTGTTCATCGTCAAACGCTCGGCCATGTTCCCCGCAGTGGCGGGTGTCGCCTGGGCGGTCTTGGCGTACCTCGCCATCGAGTTCGGCTTTTGGAACCAGATCTTCAATCTCCAACCGGGTGACGAACAGGTCAGCCGCGCCATCGCTGAAGTCGTGCTGGCGGCGTCGCTCGTACTGCTGATTTATGCCTATCTGAGCTTGGGTGCTGTCCACGCCGCTTTCTTCCGCATTGGCTTGGTCTGGGCTGCGTTCTTTTCGTCCTTGCTGGGCTTGGCTGTTTTTGACCCGCAGATAGCCTCGGGCATCGCACGCATGGGCCTTGGTGTTATAGGCGTAGGCGGTCTGTTGGTGATCTTGCCAATGTCGTTGCAGGGCTTCGATCGGGCAGTGCACCTTATTCCAAGCTGGATTGTCTTGATTGCCTGGCTGTTCGCCGCCTGGCTCGCCGTCTCTGGCTATATCGTCAACGATTTGGTTTCTCCGGCACTGGCTGGCGGTTTGGTTCTGTTGGTATTGCTGCTCGGCTTCACGGTCATGCAACACGCTTTTGCGGGCGGAACACTTGCTGAAGGATTGGTGTCCGATTCGGAGCGAAAAGTCCTCGCGCTCAGCGGTTCGGGGGACCTGATATGGGATTGGGACCTGGCGAAAGACAGGGTGTATTCGTCGCCAGCGACCGAAGACATTCTTGGCCTCAAACGCGGCTCGCTAGCTGGGCCGTTCCTAGAATGGATCAGCAATATCCACCCCGGCGAGCGTGATCATTTTCGCCATGTGGTCGAGTCTGTGGTGGAAAGCGGGCGCGGTCGTATCGACCAAACCTTGCGGATGCGAGCGGAAGACGGCCACTTTAAGTGGTTCAGGCTGCGCGCCCGCCCTGTTGTTGCAGAAGAGGGTGTTTTCCGTCTCATCGGGACAATGCTCGATGTCACCGACATGAAGACCACGCAAGAGCGCCTTCTGCGTGATGCGATCCATGACAGCCTAACAGGTTTGCCGAACCAGGAACTTTTCTTGGACCGTATCCAGTCGGCGCTGGACCGCGCAGGAAACGAAAACATCGCCCGTCCCACCGTCGTGGTCGTGAACGTCGACCATTTCTCGCAACACAATGCGAGCCTTGGTACCAGCGCAGCAGATTCCTTATTGACCATGGTGGCGCGGCGCATCGACCGGCTTTTGAAACCCAACGATACGTTGGCCCGTTTCAATGGTGATCAATTCGGCATTCTGCTCCTTTCGGAACAAAAACCGGCCGCCGTTGCCCGCCTGACGGAACAGATTCGAAGGGCTCTCAAAGCGCCGGTGGTGTTCGGAGAGGACGAAGTCAATCTCACCGTGTCCATTGGCGTTGCAACTTACGATCCAAACGCAGAGGGCGCGGAAGACTGCCTACGCGATGCAGAAATCGCCATGGCGCATGCCAAACGTTTAGGCGGCGACCGATGCGAAGCGTTTCGCCCCTCATTGCGCGAGCACGGACGTTCAGTTGCAGCTGTTGAAGCAGACCTGCGCAAGGCGCTCGACAATGACGAGCTCAGCGTTTTTTACCAACCGATCATCCGGCTCAAAGATCGCAGACTTGTTGGCTTTGAAGCGCTCCTGCGCTGGGATCACCCGCGGCACGGACGAATGGCACCGGCGGAGTTTGTTCCAATTGCTGAACGATCCGGCCTGATCATTCCAGTCGGCTTGTTCGTATTGGAACGCGCAGCGCGCGACCTCAACCGATGGATGCGCAACGACTCCAGGGCCGCAGGCCTGTTTGCCAGCGTCAACATATCCTCGCGCCAATTGCTGCGCCATGACCTGTTGAATGATCTGCGCGCGATCCTTGCACGAGCGGATCTGTCTGGGGCTGCCTTGAAGCTTGAGCTCACCGAATCCCTGGTAATGGAAAATCCCGAATATGCGTCGCAGGTCTTGGCGCGTTGTCGCGAGTTGGGCATAGGCCTATCGCTTGACGATTTCGGGACGGGTTACTCGTCGCTTTCCTATTTGCAGCGCTTCCCATTCGATACGATCAAGATCGACCAGTCCTTTGTTGCTGACATGCAACCAGGTGAACCGGCTGTCGTTCTGGCGGCTATAGTCGCGCTCGGTCATGATCTCGACATGGATATCGTCGCCGAGGGCATCGAAAGCGAAGAAGCTGCCAGTGCTCTGGCCGATCTTGGTTGCGAGTATGGACAGGGCTTCCATTTTGGCCATCCGATTCCGGCGTCAGGTGTTCCAACGTTCTTGCGGTCCTTCGGCCAAGAGACAGCTTTGAAGAAGAACGCTGCGGCAACGAAACAGGTCGCTGCGCTGCCAGCCGAACCAACGCCCGTTGTAGACGCCAAGGTCGAGAGCGCACCAGCTTTGCCAGCAGTCGCGCAATCGACCCAACCTGTGGCACAGGCACCGAAGGTAACCGACGAGACTCAGCCTAAACGCACCGACGCATCACGCCCGATGCGGCCACCTGAATCCGCGTCGCCAGACGGCAAAGACGAAGCCAAATCGCCGCGGAACATGAGCTTCGCCGAGCACCTCAAAGAACGAGAACGCCGGGCTGGGCAGAATGCAGGACCGTCCCCAGCGCGACGGTCGCATGCCACAAAACAAGACGCCGCAGCCAATGGCCACGCCGCGCAAGGCGATGATGCAGGCGACAAAGAACCTGTGATCATAGAGCATGATGCATCGGAAGTACGCTCCAGTCGGCGCCCCGCCAAACGCTCCGTCAAGCCTTCGGCCGAGGCCAATGATAAGGACGTCGCGCCAGCTGAGACGCCAACGCAAACGCCTGACACATCGTCTGACGCGCCAGAGGCAAAAGACACCTCCACGGCCGGTCGTGGGTCCCGTCGCTCAAGGGTGGCGGACGGCGACCGCTCTCGCGAACTCGACCGCTTCCGCCAGCAGCGCGCCGAACGCGCCGCCGCTCGAAACACGCCAAAGCCTTTGATGCCGAAAAATCCGCGCGCCAATGGCAACGCATCAAACAAAGCGCCCGACCCAGATCAGGCTCAAGATAAGGGCGATGTTGGTGCCGATCAGCCGCCAGCCGCTGAGGTTGCGGCAAAGTAACCTGCCCAGAGCAGTTGCGGTTCCGTCCTAATCGATTGCCGCGTGACGCGCTTGTGCGCTCTATGCCTTGATCAGAACGTAAGAACCTGGCGCGTCCATAAGGGGCTTGTACATGCGCGAGCCCATCTTTGGAGGTTTCACGCGCTCGCCAACCATACTCTCGATCCAGGCCTGCCAATCTGGCCACCAAGACCCGGCGGTTTCTGACGCCTCTTCAACCCAGTCTTCATAACGGCCCTTGGGCGCATCGCCCGTCCAATATTGATACTTATTCTTGGCCGGTGGATTGATCACGCCAGCGATATGCCCGGACCCCGCCAGCACATACCGCACATCGCCTCCGAAGAACTGTGAGCCAAGGAACACCGACTCCGGCGGCGCAATATGGTCTTCGCGCGTGGCCAGATTGTAGATCGGAATTTTCACATCCGACAGGTCGAGTTTGACGTCATCAAGCACCATCTTGCCGCGCGATAGCGTGTTGTCGAGGTAGCAATTACGCAGATAGAACAAGTGATTAGCCGCTGGCATGCGCGTGGAATCGGAGTTCCAGTACAGCAGATCAAACGGCAGTGGATCCTTGCCCTTAAGATAGTTGTTGATGACATAGGGCCAGATCAGATCGTTGGCGCGCAGCATGTTGAATGCCGACGCCATCTTCTTGCCGTCCAGATAGCCACGCCGAGCCATCTGCTGTTCCATCACCTGCAACTGCTCTTCGTCGACAAAGACCTTGAGGTCACCTGCATGGGTGAAGTCGACTTGCGTCGTAAACAGGGTTGCCGACGCGATCCGGTCGTCGTTGGTGGCCGCCATATAAGCAAGCGTCACGGAGAGCAGCGTGCCGCCAACGCAGTAACCAACGGAATTGACTTGCCGCTCGCCGGTGATGTCGGCAATCGCATCGAGCGATTCCATGATGCCTTCGCGCATATAGTGCTCGAAGCTCTTCTTGGCCTGGCGCTCATCCGGGTTGATCCAAGAGATGACAAATACGGTGTGGCCTTGGTCAACCGCCCACTGGATGAAGCTCTTCTGGGCGTTGAGATCGAGAATATAGAACTTGTTGATCCATGGCGGCACGATCAGCAACGGCCGTTTCAGCACAGTGTCTGTCGTCGGCTGATATTGGATCAACTCGCAGACATCGTTGCGCTTGACGACCTTGCCCGGCGTCGTCGCCATGTTTTCACCGACCGTGAACTTGCGCGTGTCGGTCATGCGCACTTTGAGGTCGCCTTCGCCCTCTTGAAGGTCTTCGGCCAGCATCGAAAGGCCACGCACCAGGTTTTCCCCGTTGGTGGCGAGCGTCTCTTTGATGAGCTCTGGGTTGGTGCCGACAAAGTTGGTCGGCGCGAGAGCGCTGGCGATTTGTTTGATGTAGAACTGCGCCTTGTGCTTGGTGTGCGGATCTAGGTCGCTCGCCTCATCCACCAAATCATCCGCCCAGTTGGACACCAGCAAGTAGGCTTGCTTCAGGGTGTCAAAGAACTGGTTGCGCGACCATTCCGGATCCTTGAACCGCCTGTCGCTTGGGTGCGGTTCGACAGCGGGTTTCGCCTCGTCGCCGGCAACGCGGGCCATGGAGCCGGTCCAAAGATCAAAGAAGCCAGTCCAAAGGCGCGTCTGTGCTTCAAGAAGTCGTTTGGGGTCGGAAAGCCAATATTCCGAGACCTGGCTGAGCGTTTTGACCACTTCGCTCATCTCGTCAGCCTGGACCGGGCGTACGTCGCCGCTCTCGCGTGGGCGCATGTAGGCGGCCCACACACGGCCAGACTGCTCGACGAACTTGCCCAGGTTCTCGGCAAAGGCCTCAGGGTCGTTGATGGCGTAGTCTTCCAGCGGTCGAGAACCGGGGTCGGCTGCCGCGACTTTCGGTGTTGGAACCGCTGTCGGAGCCTTCGAGGTTGCAGCCTTGGCCGCTTCGACAATCGTGCTCGGTTTCTTGGCGGCAGCGGTTTTTCTGGTGGCGGACGCCTTGGCCGCAGCAGGCTTGGTGGTCTTAGCTGCGGCTGCCTTTGCCGCCGTTTTCTTCGCAGCGCTCGTGCGCGCGCTGGCAGTTTTGGCTGCGGTCGGTTTTGTTGGGGTCGACTTGCGTGCGGGCGACGCGGCTGCAGCCTTTGGCTTCGCGGTGGACCGTCGAGCAGGCGCTCTTGCTGCGGTCGTCTTCGCTGCAGTTGCTGTTTTCGCGGTGGCTTTGCGCGTTGCCGCAGGCTTCCTGGTTGTCGTGGTTGGCGCTGCCGCAGAGGCCTTGGGTTTGGATGATGCTGTCTTGGCCGGTGCAGACTTGGCAGCTGCAGGCTTACGGGCTGTCTTTGCCGCAGGCTTCGCCGCTGCAGTGCCGTTGCCGGCACCGTTCACCGCTTTTGCCTTGGTCGTTGTCTTGCCAGACGTGGTCGTTCGGGCAGCCGTCTTAGACTTGGCTGCTGCCCGTTTACGTCCGCCTGTAGAACCCGTGCTTTCGCCCGTTTGCGCCATTGCTTTGTCGTTTCCTCATACCGCCCATTGCCGAGCGGCCAATGCTTGCCGTTCGGAAGGGTGCTTTAGCATTTTTAACGCTTCATTCACCATGCGTCGGCAGCCTGTGCAATGACAAGATCGCATTGTGCCTAGTTGCAAACCGCATAGCGCACCTTTCCAGGTGATTGACAGTATCCGCACCTGGTGAATTGCCCTTAGGCGGGCTTTGTGAGACACAACGCGCTGTTTCGACTTGATGCGCCGCAAAGAGGCCATTCTTTTGGCGCCAAAACCGTTGAAATTCCGGAGGTGGAGAGCAAAACGCATCCGCCGCTAATGCTGTCGCGAGGCCGTGATGAACGAGTTCCACCATGTACGCCGTCTGCCCCCTTACGTGTTTGAGCAGGTCAACCAGCTCAAAGCGAAGGCGCGAGCGGCGGGCGCGGACATCATCGACCTGGGCATGGGCAACCCAGATTTACCGACCCCCCAGCACATCAATGAGAAGCTGATCGAGACGGTTGGTAAGCCGCGCACGAACCGCTATTCGGCGTCGCGCGGGATCCCGGGGCTGCGCAAGGCACAAGCGGCCTACTACGACCGCCGATTCGGTGTGCGCGTCAATCCGGACACCCAAGTTGTGGCAACCCTTGGCTCCAAAGAGGGTTTTGCCAACATGGCCCAGGCCATCACAGCTCCTGGCGATGTCATCTTGGCGCCCAATCCAAGCTATCCCATCCATGCCTTTGGCTTCTTGATGGCGGGTGCATCAGTGCGCTCCGTGCCGTGTGAACCTGGTCCGGCGTTTTTTCATGCGCTTGAACGGGCCGTCCAGCACTCGATTCCAAAGCCTCTGGCGCTTGTTCTGTGCTATCCGTCGAACCCAACGGCGCATGTGGCTGATCTCGACTTTTACCGTGACGTGGTGGCCTTTGCGCGTAAGAACGATTTGATCGTTCTGTCAGACCTGGCCTATTCGGAGGTCTATTTCGATGGCAGTCCGCCGCCATCGATCCTTCAGGTGCCAGGCGCGACCGACGTGGCTGTTGAATTCACCTCCATGTCGAAAACCTATTCCATGGCTGGTTGGCGCATGGGATTCGCGGTCGGCAATGAACGGCTGATTGCCGCTCTGGCGCGGGTCAAGTCTTATCTAGATTATGGCGCCTTTACGCCAATCCAGGTGGCGGCTGCGGCGGCCCTCAACGGCCCACAAGACTGTGTTGATGAGATGCGCGCCATCTACCAAGATCGCCGCGATGTGCTGGTCGATAGCTTCGCGCGCGCGGGCTGGGACGTTCCCAAACCAGCCGCTTCGATGTTCGCGTGGGCACCGATTCCGGAAAAGTTCCGTCATCTGGGAAGCCTGGAATTTTCCAAGCTTCTTATCGAAAAAGCCGATTTTGCGGTCGCGCCAGGCGTTGGATTCGGTGAGCATGGCGACGATTATGTGCGCATCGCCCTGGTGGAAAACAAAGATCGTATCCGCCAAGCTGCGCGAAATCTGCGCCGCTTTCTTGAAACAGCGGACGAGACTTTGCATAACGTGGTCGCCTTGAGCGCGCGGGGCTAGGGCAAAACCCACCGCGCGCCTCCCACAACGTGACTTGCGGACCAGTTCAAGGTTCGCAGCGGATTGCACTGCATGACTTCTTCAACCAGCGAAACCCCGCTCCGCGTCGGCGTCGCAGGACTTGGCACCGTGGGTGCTGCGCTTGCCCGCCTGCTTTTGACCCGCCAGCCCGAGTTGACCTCGGAAGGCACCCGCCCCTTGGTTCTGACAGCTGTCAGCGCCCGCGACTCCAGCAAGGATCGTGGTTTTGATTCAACTGGACTGACCTTCCATACGGAAGCCGCCGGCCTGGCGCGCGATCCCAATGTCGATTTGGTGGTCGAACTGATCGGCGGTGAAGATGGAGCCGCCAAAGCGGTGGTCGAAGCTGCGCTTGAGGCTGGCAAGCCGGTGATCACCGCCAACAAGGCACTGCTCGCCGCGCATGGTCTGCACCTGGCCTCGCTGGCAGAAAAGGCCAAGGTGCCGCTGCTGTTCGAAGCCGCCGTCGCCGGCGGTATCCCGGCCATTCGTGCGTTGCGCGATGCCGTGCCTGGCCAGACGGTCACCCGTGTGTCGGGCATCTTGAACGGCACATGCAACTATATTCTCACCCGTATGGAGCGCGAGGGCATTGGCTTTGATGAGGTTCTGGCCGATGCACAGCGCCTGGGCTACGCTGAAGCCGATCCAACTTTTGACGTTGATGGCTTCGACACCGCGCACAAGCTGGCCATCCTGACCTCGCTTGCCTTCGGCACCGAGATTGAAGCCGACGACATGTACATTGAGGGCATCCGCGCCATCACACCTGACGATATGGTCGCCGCGGCTGAGCTTGGCTACCGCATCAAGCTCTTGGGTGTGGCGCAGGCCACCGACTCGGGAATCGAACAGCGCGTGCACCCGACCATGCTGCCGCTCGACTCGACGCTGGCGCAGATCAACGGTGTTTTGAACGCTGTCGCCATCGACACGGACCTTCTTGGCGAGATTGTTCTGTCAGGTCCTGGGGCAGGGGGAGATGCCACTGCGGCATCCGTCCTGGCTGACCTGCAAGACTTGGCGCGCGGGGTCGATCCAAAACCACTGCGATTGCCACGCGAGATACTCAAGCCCTATCAGCGCGCCCGTATGCGCGCGCATGAAGGCGGCTATTATGTGCGTCTCTCGGTTGTTGACAAACCTGGCGCCTTCGCAGCCATCGCGCAGCGCATGGCGGAGCACGGTATTTCGCTGCAATCCATTGTTCAGCGTCGTAAGCCTAACGATACCGGGCCACACTCCCATCAGCCGGTGATCATCATCACCCATGAAACCCTCGAGCTTTCGGTGCGCGAAGCTATGGACGCCATCGTCGAAGACGGGCATGTGGATGCGGTACCGCAAATCATTCGAATCGAGCGCTAGCGGCCGACACGGCAGACAAGGGTAACCTGCATGACCAATTCTATTCTCACGCCGGGCGAACTGGTCCTGGAGCGCATTTTGACGCTCGAGCTTGTCCGCGTGACGGAACGTGCCGCGGTGTCGGCGGCGCGTTGGCGCGGACGCGGCAACGAAACGGAAGCCGACCAAGCCGCCGTGGACGCGATGCGCCGAGAACTTAACAAGCTGCCGATCGATGGCGAGGTGGTGATCGGCGAGGGCGAGCGCGACGAAGCGCCGATGCTCTATATCGGCGAGAAGGTTGGCACCAAGGACGGGCCGGAAGTCGATATCGCGCTCGATCCTCTGGAATGCACCACTGTGTGCGCCAAGAACCTTCCGAACTCCTTGGCCGTGGTCGCGCTGGCCGAAAAAGGCAGCCTTTTGAATGCGCCCGACGTCTACATGGACAAGGTCGCCATCGGCCCCGGCTACCCGGAGGGGTTGGTGGGCCTGGACAAAACGCCAACGGAAAACATCAAGGCCGTCGCTGAAGCGAAGGGCGTGGACTTGAGCCAAGTATCCGCATGTGTCCTGGATCGGCCTCGCCATGCTGCGCTCATTGCCGAAATCCGCCAGCTCGGCGCGTCTCTGCGCTTGATCCCGGACGGCGATATCGCCGGTATTATCCACTGCACAACACCCGAAGAAACAGGCATCGACATTTATCTGGGCATCGGCGGTGCACCGGAAGGGGTCTTGGCGGCGGCAGCACTGCGCTGTGTCGGTGGCCAAATGCAAGGCCGTTTGATCCTCGACACCAAAGACAAAAAAGCGCGGGCGCTGCGTATGGGCGTCAAAGACCCCAACAAGGTCTACGAAGTCCATGAGTTGGCGGGCGGCGACGTCATCTTGTCGGCAACCGGTGTCACCGAAGGCAATCTGCTCAACGGTGTGCATTTCGGCCCGCATGTCATCACCACAGACACGGTTGTGATGCGTTCAGCGTCCAAGACCGTGCGTTGGATCAAGGGCAAACACACCCTTTTGGAGAAATTCCATCTCGACTGACGCGCTGAAGCCGGTCTTGAAGGTCGCCAAATCGGTTGGCGGCCGTCGGTGGATTCGCCGCCTGCCTGTTGATGCGCCCCAGGTGGATGCCATTGCCGCCGCCACCGGCTGTCATGGCGTGGTGGCGCAGGTGCTGGCCGGGCGCGGCCTCGACGGCAACACAGCGCCGGACGCGCTGCAGCCCACGATCCGTGCCTTGATGCCCGACCCCGACACGCTCCGCGATATGGACAAGGCTGCACAGTTGCTGGCCGACGCGGTGGAGAGCCAGGCCAAGGTAGGCCTTTTCGGCGATTATGATGTTGATGGCGCCGCTTCCTGCGCTCTGCTCGGTCGCTGGCTTCGGGTCATGGGGGCAGAACCGGTGATCCATATCCCGGATCGTCTCACTGAGGGCTATGGCCCCAACATCGCAGCCATCGATGGTCTGGCAGACCAGGGGATCGACCTGCTCGTGACGCTCGACTGTGGCGCAACCAGCCATGAGGCTCTCGGCCATGCCGTGCAGCGCGGCTTGAGCGTGCTCGTCTTGGACCACCACCAAATGCGCGACTTGGGACCGGGTGTGAATGCGTTGGTCAATCCCAATCGGCCCGACGACACCTCCGGGCTCGGGCACCTGTGCGCAGCGGGCGTGACCTTCATGACCTTGGTCGCCGCCAACCGCGAATTGCGCAATCGCGGGATTGACCCAAAGAGCCTCCCTGACCTGCTTGAGATGCTCGATCTGGTCGCCTTGGCGACGGTCGCCGACGTGGTGCCACTCGTCGGTCTCAATCGCGCGTTCGTCGTTAAAGGCCTGCAAGCCGCTGGCATGGGGCGCAATGTCGGTCTCAGTGCCCTCATCAATGCCTCGCGGCTAACTGGGGCTGTGCGCGCTTACCATCTGGGTTTCGTTCTCGGTCCACGTATCAACGCCGGTGGGCGGATTGGCAACGCTGCTATGGGGGCGAACCTATTGATCAGCGACGACCCCGCCGAGGCCGATCATCTGGCTCGCGAGTTGGATACGCTCAACGCGCAGCGCCAGGCAATTGAAGCCGAATCCGTCGCCGACGCCATCGCAAAGGTGGAGGCAAGTGAACCGAGCGCGGCCATCATCCTGCGGGACGATACTTGGCATCAGGGCGTCGTTGGCCTGATTGCTGCTCGGCTAAAAGAGCGGTTCCAAAAACCAGCGCTTGCCTTCACGCTGGCCCAGGACGGCGCATGGACGGGCTCTGCCCGCTCCGTGCACGGCGTGGACATTGGCAAGATCGTCCATGCCTTGGTGGAAGAAGGATTGGCCACCAAAGGGGGCGGGCACGCGATGGCAGCTGGGCTCTCGCTCGATGACGGACAGTGGGCAGGCCTTTCTAAACGACTTCAAGACTTGGTGGCGCAGGCCGAACCCGACGATGACGCAGCACGCACATTGGAGATCGACAGCGTTCTCACCGCGACGGGCGCCTCGCTCGACCTGACACATGCGCTGGACCAAGCCGGGCCGTACGGTACCGATTTCCCAGAGCCGATCTTCGCTCTGGCAAGCCATCGGGTTACCCATGCCAGCGTGGTCGGGACCGGGCATGTGCGAGTGTCGCTCAGCGACGGGCAGGGGCCGACACTCTCGGCCATTGCCTTCCGCCAAGCCGACACCGAGGTTGGTCAGGCGCTCCTCAGCGCCAAGGGCACCGGGCCGGTGCATATTGCGGGCACTCTGTCGATCAACAGCTGGCAGGGCCGCGAGTCGGTCCAGATGCGGATCATCGACATCGCCACCCCTTGAGCATAACCCTTGACCTGTCGCCCTGCAGAGGCCACCTGCGGGGTATGACCGATCAAACACTGCCGCCTTACTACAATGATTTGGACGCGACGCGGGACCAGGCTCTTGCCCTGATCCAACGCGGTGTGAAGGACCGGCGGTCAGGCATGCACACCTTCGCGGTCGCGACAATCGGCGCCGATGGTGCCCCACGCATGCGCACGGTCGTCAATCGTGGCTTCGACCCGCAATCGCGGACTTTGCGTTTCCACACAGATGCCCGCGCACCAAAGCTGACGGAAATCGCGGATGATCCCCGTGTGGCTGTCCATCTTTATGACCCGAAGGCCAAAATTCAGTTGCGCCTGACAGCTCTTGCATCTGTCCACAAAGATGGCGATCTGCGCGCTGCCGTATGGCAGGCGACACGTGACTTTTCCCGCGAATGCTACCGCGTGGTGCCAGCCCCTGGTGACTCCGTCAGCGACCCAACCGCCATTCCCTTCACCCCGGGCGAGGATCCGGAAGAAGGCGCGCAGAATTTCGTCGCGGTGACGCTGGCGGTTTCACAGATCGAGTGGCTCTTCCTCGCACACCAAGGGCACCGCAGGGCGCTGTTTAGCTGGGATAGTGACGGCACCGTCTCCCAGTCCTGGCTTGTGCCCTAAACCGCCTGACTGGCCAAAGGATTGGCTTCGCGGTATTTTCGTTCTTCAGACACCCGGAGGGGTCATGCGTTTATCGAAACAAACAAGCTACGCAATCCGCATCTTGCTCGATTGCGCCCATGCCATGCCGCATGCTGTGCGCTCCAGCGAAATCGCTGAGCGGCAAAAGATAAGTGAATACAACATCCAAAAGCTCGTCGCTCAATTGGCCGGGCAGGGGATTCTGGAAACCGCGCGGGGTCGCGGTGGCGGCATCAAGCTTGGGCTGGATCCCAAAGAGATCAATTTGGGGCAGGTTCTGCGAATCACAGAGCCGACGCGCATTGTGGTGGATTGCTTCGGCGAACCTGTGGATTGCGCCGTGCGCCAAGTGACACCGGTCAACCGTATCTTTGCGGCGGCTTATGACGGGTTTGTCGACGTTCTAGACCGCTACACGCTGGCGGATCTGCTCAAAGGCCACCAGATGGCCGCAGGCGAGAGCCTAGCTGCAGCTGTCTAAACTCTTCCTGCCAGAAAAATGGCACGCCCAACGGGACTCGAACCCGTGTTTCCGCCGTGAAAGGGCGGCGTCCTAGACCACTAGACGATGGGCGCGCACGGTGGCGCGGTTGGCCAACAGGCGGACCTTATAGGCGGCACCCTCACGGTGTTCAAGCGGTGATTTGCAAAAAGCGATCAAAGCAGTGATCGACTTATACACACCCCCAATTGACGGTGATTTCCGCAACCGTTTCAAGTTAACGTAACGTAAGAAAAGGTAGAATTGGATTTCTCATAAACATTCCGAGAAGGGGCTTGCCGCGATGGCTTTGTCGAGGGCATCCTTTGGTTAGGGAATCGAGTCGCGGCGGACGGAGATGAGGTGTTTTCGTCATCTGAGATTTGGCTCCAACGCGTGAAGTGGCGGAATGCGTGGGCAAGGCTGGATGTCATGACGAGTAAACCCCCCCTCGATCCAGAGCTCTTAGCGGAGTTTGGCGACGAAGCGGGCCTCGACGTTTTCGAGGTTGCTGGGCAGATCAAATGGTTTGATGTCGGCAAAGGTTTCGGGTTCATCGTGCCGGACAACGGCATGAAGGACATTCTTCTGCACGTCACCTGCCTGCGGCGCGATGGCTATCAGACAGCTTATGAAGGCGCGCGTATTGTCGTGGAGGTCCTGGAGCGCCCCAGAGGGCTTCAGGCGCTGCGCATCCTCTCTATGGATGAATCGACTGCTCTGCACCCCTCGCAGCTTCCACCGTCGCGCACGCATGTTCAGGTGACACCAACGTCCGAGCTGGAACGGGCAACCGTGAAATGGTTCAACCGTATCCGCGGGTTCGGGTTCCTGACCCAGGGCGAAGATGGCGACGACATCTTCGTCCACATGGAAACGCTGCGCCGTTACGGACTGACGGAGCTGCGTCCGGGCCAAGAAGTCTTGGTGCGCTTTGGCGATGGCCCGAAAGGCCGCATGGCATCCGAAGTGCGGCCCGTCAGCGGTAGCAACATACCGGCGTCACATTGATCCCGCATGCGATGCGCATGACTGTGCAATACCATCGCTTTGTTTGTCGCTTTTCCGTCTTGTTGATGGTCGCTGTGATGTGGGCAGCGCTGGCCTCCAGCGCGCAGGCCTTTGAGGAATCTGAACTCACCATCGACACGGCGACCGGTACGCATGCCTTCATGATTGAAATCGCGCGTACCTCTCAGGAACAAGCGCTTGGCCTAATGCACCGCCGTGCCTTGGCGCCCGACTTTGCGATGTTGTTCCCTTTTGAGCGTGCTCGTGAATCGTCGTTTTGGATGCGCGACACCTATGTGTCGCTCGATATGGTGTTCATTGCCGAGGGAGGCATCGTCCACCGTATTGAGCGCGACACAGAGCCCCTGTCGCTGAGGCCCGTTCCGTCGCGTGGGCCAGTGGTTGCGGTACTAGAGTTTGTTGCCGGAACAGCGGACCGCATCGGGCTCGCGCCGGGCGATAAAATCAACCATGATGCGATCTTAGGTGTGGAGTAGACAATGCAATGTGCATCCGGCGCTGCGAGCCGGCTGTGTTGGTCCTGCGGCAATGAAAAGCGCACGGGCATGCACAGAACATCCATCCGAGCCTTGAACGTGGAGAAAGCTTCGGCTATGAGCCCTGCACCGCTCGCGGCAAGGGCCTGAGCGGTGTGCCGAATACCTTCATAGTTGTTCGTGTGGTTTGACCGTTTTGACGGGGTTGGAACCGTGGAACAACGTGCTATGAAATCACGTGATTTCAAGGTGTTTGTTCGTGACGGGGCATAGCGCAGCCTGGTAGCGCATCTGTTTTGGGAACAGAGGGTCGCAGGTTCAAATCCTGCTGCCCCGACCACGAGCCAACCCAACCGACACACAGTGTCGGAGACACGATGGAAAGAGGTATCTGATGGTTGCGCGCATCTATCGGCCCGCCAAAACGGCGATGCAGTCCGGTCTTAGCAAAACAAAGGACTGGCTTCTCGAGTATGATCGCGACCAAACTCGCTCGGTCGAGCCCCTGATGGGCTGGACGTCGTCGTCGGACATGAAGGCGCAGATCAAGCTGAAGTTCGACAGCAAAGACGACGCCATCGCCTATTGCACGCGCAACGGCATCGCCTACCGGGTTGAAGAGCCCAAAGAGCGCATCAGACGCCGTGTCGCCTATGCCGACAATTTCAAGTACGACCGCCGCGTTCCTTGGACCCACTAAGCCGCGCGCAAGCGTGTGGCATCCCGTGTTTGGCCTCGTAGCTCAGCTGGATAGAGCACCGGACTTCTAATCCGACGGTCGCAGGTTCGAATCCTGCCGAGGTCGCCAAATATAGTTCAGAAAATCAGCGGGTTAACCCGTTCTCCGCGCTCAAGTCGCTTCGGGCATGTTGCGTTTGTGTAGCAAGCGCCTAACGTTGATGACAAACGGTTTTCCGTGGTTCGCAGCTGCTCCACGCAACAAAAGTGCGATATGCAGTGAGCTTCAATCGCCATTGTTAGCCCTGCCAGGCTAGTCGTCTCATATCCGCAACCGGCCCAAAGCGGACCTTCAGCTTTGAAAGACTACGTTCTCTGAGAAGCTTGCTTTGTAAGACCAACAATGCTCAGCGCAGCGAAAATGATAGCTGCGACACAAACGATCGTTGGGCCCGCTGGCGTGTCAAAGAGATAGGCACCACGAAGCCCAACCACTGCTGATGCTGCGCCAATAACTGCGGCGATGAACGCCATAGCTTCAGGGTTCCGCGCGATATTTCGAGCTGCAGCTGCCGGAATAATCAGCAGGGCTGCGATGAGCAACACACCAACAACCTTGATTGCTACCGCAACTGTAATCGCCAGAGAGAGCGTGAGGATCAGCTGTTCGCGTTTTGGATTTATGTTGCTGGCATACGCTAACTCTTCATTTAGCGTGGCGGTGAGCAACGGTGACCATCGCCATGCTGTCAGAGCTACAACCGTCAATGCACCGCCCCAGATGACGGCAAGGTCAGTCCGCGATACCGCTAATATATCGCCAAACAGGTAGGCCATCAGATCAATCCGGATGCCCGACAAAAACGATACGGCAACTAGTCCAAAGGCTAAGGCGGAGTGTGCAAGTACGCCAAGCAGTGTATCCATTGCATAGCCGCGACCCGAAAGCAGCGTCACCGTCATAGCCATCGCCATTGCAATCATCACCGTACCGGTGAAGACTGGCATCTGGAGAGCTAGCGATAACGCGACACCGAGCATGGCGGCATGGGCCGTGGCATCACCAAAGTAGGCCATGCGGCGCCAAACAACAAAGCACCCAAGCGGCGCCGCCGCTAACGCAACCCCGATCCCAGCCAAAGTCGCGCGAACCATGAAGTCATCAAGCATTATTCGGCGGCCTCATGCGTCGGGGCGGGATGATCGTGGTCATGATTATGGTCGTGATCGTGGCGGTAGAGGGCGAGGGCACCGCCGGTCCCGGTGCCGAAAAGTGCGCGATATTCGGGCGCCGAAGCGACCAAGGCCGGCGTTCCCTCACAACAAACATGGCCATTGAGGCAAACAACCCGATCGGACGCGCTCATCACGACATGCAGTTCGTGGCTGATCATGACGATTGCGCAGCCTGTTTCATCCCGCACCTTCTCAATCTCTTGGTAAAACGCGGCCGAACCGGATTGGTCGAGTCCCTGTGTTGCCTCATCAAGAAGCAGGAGGTCAGGTGAGTTAATCAAGGCGCGGGCCAGCAAGACACGCTGGAATTGACCGCCGGAAAGTTGCGACATCTGTCGATTGAGGAGATCAGGCACACCGGCCCGTTGCAGCGCTTGCGCGCACGCCGACCGGTCGACCTTCCCGGCCAGCCGCATGAAGCGTTCAACCGTTATGGGTAGCGTAGGATCAACATGCAACCTTTGAGGGACATAGCCAATTCTAAGACCATAACGCCGTTCGATAGCGCCGTCTGCAGGCTCCAATGCGCCAATGAGCGCACGCAATAGGCTTGTCTTACCCGATCCATTCGGTCCAACGATCGTAACAATCTCTCCCGGTTGAATTTTGAGATTGACGTCTCTTAAGACTGTGTTTGCGCCATAGCGAACACTCAGGTCTTTGACTGTCATCAGACTCATTTGGGCGCCTTTTCCACGCAGAGCGGACATACGCCCACGGCTTCAAAGACTGTCTTCTCAACATGAAAGCCTAGTGCTTTGGCAGCCAATCCGAGTGCGCCCTTTGCTGGTTCAGCATTCACTTCGGCGACAGCATCACACTTCTGGCAGATCATGAAGGCAGGCGCATGGTTATCGTTTGGATGGGTGCAGGCCACAAAAGCGTTTAACCGTTCGATTTTATGAACGAAGCCGTGCTCGGTGAGGAAGTTAAGTGCGCGGTAGGCTACAGGCGGCTGGGTCCCAAAGCCTGCCTCACCCAACAAATCAAGAATTGCGTAGGCGCCTAGTGCACGGTGTTCTCTCAGCAACAACTCAAGAACTTTTCGACGAACCGGCGTTAGGCGCAGGCCTTGGTTCTCGCATAGAGCCTCGACCGCCGCTAAAACGCTATGGATACACACCTCGTGGTTGTGGTCAGCAAAGCCCACCGGTTCGTTGTGATCAGGTGCGAGTGGTTGCGATTGACTCGTCATGTCATTCCATATCAAATAGCTCAAAAGTTACGTTATAAGATCACATAGAGGTATCAATGTCCACAAAACGTCTTTCGCTCTCCATTGCAGCTGGTTTGCTGAGTAGCACTGCATTGGCCTCGGCCGACGTGCCCAACGTGGCTGTCGATATAGCGCCGATACACTCGCTTGTCGCGCGGGTCATGGATGGCGTTGGTACTCCAAACTTGATTATCCCCGCTGGTGCATCTCCGCACGAGTACAGCCTGCGTCCGTCTGAGGCCCAGGCGCTCCAAGATGCAGACCTTGTGTTCTGGATGGGTGAAGATCTTACGCCTTGGTTGGAAGACGCGGTTGAAACGCTGGCCGAGGATGCCTCCGTCACTACTCTCTTAGAGGCAGACGAGACAGAGTTATTGGAATTCCGCGAAGGCGCTCTTTTCGAAGGCCATGATCACGGCGACCATGATGATCACGATCATAGCGACGAGCATGCGCACGATGATGATCATGACCATGACCACGACGATCACGACCATGGTGACGAGCACGCACACGATGATGATCATGATCATGACCACGACGATCACGACCATGGTGACGAGCACGCACACGATGATGATCATGATCATGACCACGACGATCACGACCATGATGACGAACACGCGCACGATGATGATCATGACCACGACGATCACGACCATGGTGACGAGCACGCGCACGACGATGATCATGATCATGACCACGACGATCACGACCATGATGACGAACACGCACACGATGATGAGCATGGGCATGATCATGGCGAACATGACCCGCACGCCTGGTTGTCGCCGGATAACGCTGCAGCATGGCTGAATGTCATTGCGGCTCAGCTCTCAGCCGCTGACCCAGACAATGCAGGTGCCTATTTCGCCAACGCCGCTGCCGGCCAAGAGGAAATGGCCGCGCTCAAGGACGAAGTTTCCGATCTACTCGACCCGGTACGCGGTAGCAGCTTTGTCGTGTTCCATGATGCCTACCAATATTTCGAAGTGGCCTTCGATTTTTCGGCATCAGGTGCCATTGCACTCGGCGATGCCGCCGACCCTAGCCCAGCTCGCATCGCTGAAATCCAAGAACGCGTGACCACTGAAGGCGTCGACTGTGTTCTTTCTGAACCGCAATACAACCCAGGACTGGTTGCCACTGTCCTGGATGGAACTGACGCAGCAACCGGTGTGATTGACCCACTTGGCTCGTCTTTGGAGCCTGGTCCTGACCTGTATCCGCAAGTGATCCGTGGGATTGCTGCAACCTTGGTGGATTGCCTTTAATACCCGCCTTCTGACAGCGAAATGATCGGCGAGCCACACCAAGCTCGCCGATTGACCGTCTCGGTGCTCGGCGCCGAATTAACGTACTTCGTATGCTTGGTGTTGGGCCTTCGTAGTGGTTTGGCTCCTCCGACACGTCGGCCAAGTTAGCGTGATGTGATAACATTATAGAGGAAATGATGGCTGATCAGCGCCTTCCCGTTACCGTGCTCTCTGGCTTTTTGGGTGCCGGCAAGACCACGCTTTTGAACCGCGTGCTGAACAACCGCGAAGGGCGACGTGTCGCCGTTATTGTCAACGATATGTCCGAGGTGAACATCGACGCGGATTTGGTCCGCGCTGACACGGAGCTTTCGCGGACCGACGAAACGCTGGTTGAGATGTCGAACGGTTGCATCTGCTGCACCTTGCGCGATGACCTTTTGGCGGAAGTTCGTCGCTTGGCCGCTGAAGGGCGTTTTGACTACCTACTCATTGAGAGCACCGGTATTTCCGAGCCGTTACCGGTGGCAGCCACTTTCGATTTTCGTGACGAGGAGGGCGAAAGCCTATCAGACGTGGCACGGCTCGATACGATGGTAACCGTCGTCGATGCGGTGAACCTTCTCCAGGACTATTCCAGCCATGACTTCCTTAGCGACCGCGGCGAAACGTTGGGTGAGGACGACGAGCGCACGCTGGTGCACTTGCTGACTGATCAGATTGAGTTTGCTGACGTAGTGGTCCTCAACAAAACCAAGGACGCTGGGCCTCAACGAACCGATGCCGCGCGCAAGATCATCCGTAGTTTGAACGCGGATGCCAAAATCATCGAGACAAACCACTCTGATGTTCCAAGCGATACCATCCTCGACACTGGCCTGTTTGACTTTCAGGCTGCCCATGAGCACCCGATGTGGGCCAAAGAGCTATACGGATTTGCCGACCACGTACCTGAAACTGAGGAATACGGGGTTGCTTCCTATGTGTATCGTGCGCGCAGCCCGTTTGACCCATCGGCGATCCACGCTCTTCTCAACGGCCCGCTGCCCGGCGTTATCCGCGCCAAGGGTCACTTTTGGATCGCCACGCAACCCGATGTCGTCGCGGAGTATTCGCTCGCTGGCGCGTTGTCCTCCGTGAGCCGCATTGGCACCTGGTGGGCTGCCGTGCCCAAAGAACGTTGGCCCGATCATGAAAGCGCTCGCACCTATGTAGCGGAGCGCTGGCAGGAGCCTTGGGGCGACCGCCGCCAAGAGATTGTGTTCATCGGCGCGGGCATCGATTGGCCTCATCTAAAGGCCCGCCTTGATGCTTGCCTTGTCCCCCAAGATATTGCCCCAGGCCCTGACGCTTATCCTGATCTACCCGATCCGTTCACACTCTGGCGGCGCGATAACTAGACCGCTCAAGGTCGGCTCCCCGCCCTGAGGAGCCTTTGAGGGCCGGGCAACCGCAGAGCTTTGATCCTTGATGTAAGCGACATGGCATATCGTTTGAGGCTGCGCGCCAGTGGCGTCGGTTGAAGACCCGCGCGACCCCGAGTTGCACATGTGCGTACGTGTTCTCCCGACCAAATGAGAACTGTCCGGGCCATTTTGGCTCGGAATTGGGGCAAATAGTTCGATCCCTGGCAAGAGTGGCTATGTGCTTGGTTCATCAGTCGAAGAATTAGAAAAGGCGCAGCTAAAGCCGCGCCCTTCAATTCAACTAGCCTAGTTACCTAAAGCAGCGCGTTATCCAATCTGGATGTTGCTGACAGCGGACTTGCCTGTGCGTTTGTCGACGGCGGTCTCAAATGAGACTTTCTGTCCATCGCTCAGACCGCTGATACCGCACCGTTCAAGTGCGGTGGCATGAACGAAAACGTCTTTGTCGTTCTGGCCAGCATCATCTGGTTGAATGAAGCCAAAGCCTTTTTGGCTGTTATAAAATTTCACAGTACCGGTTTGCACAGAGTTACCCTTTCATCAAAGTAGTGCACTGCGAGGCTGGCCAGCGGAATTGCCAGCCACCTGCTCGTTCGAACAATGTAGAGATGCTTGAAAAGTGCGCTTCCATCCGATGATGGGCGAAATGACCAAGTAGTCCAAAAGGTCGACGACGACCGTGTGCGGCAAAAGCGTGGTCAAAACAAGATGACCCGGGAACAAAAGCGCCGATACATCCAACTGCCTGTACCGTCACAGCCAGAGATCTGCGCATCTGGTTCCATCGAAACCAATCTACGCGAAGCGTCACGGTAGAGCTTAAGCAGCGAGGCGTTGGGACGGTCGCCTGTTGCGTCGTCGTGGGCGACGCTTTTTTGAAGGCACTTGTTCTTGCTCCATCGGGTTCCAAGCGGCTCCGCCGACCACCTCTATCCTGGTACCAAGCACCTTCTCGATGGCTTTGAGATCTTTCATCTCGTCTGCTGCACAAAAGGCAACCGCGCTGCCATCACGACCCGCCCGAGCGGTCCGACCGATGCGATGCACGTAGTTCTCAGCCACATTGGGCAGATCGAAGTTGTAGACGTGCCGCACGCCAGGAATATCAATCCCACGCGCTGCAACATCTGTCGCAACGAGGACGCGAATGGATCCTGCGCGGAAGGCGTCAAGCGCCCGGTCGCGCTGGCCTTGGCTCTTGTTTCCGTGGATAGCCGCAGCTTTGAAGCCTGCACGATCGAGAGATTTCATCAAACGATCAGCCCCGTGCTTCGTGCGCGAGAAGACCAGCGTGCGCTCATCTGCATGACGGCTCAGGAGGTCAATCAACAGGTTCTGTTTTTTGTTTTTCTCCACGAAGTGCACGGCCTGTTTGACCTTGTCGGCGGCTTTTCCCGGCGGTGATACCTCAACCCGCGCGGCATCACTGAGATAGTCACGCGACAAGGCCTCCATGATCTGCGGCATGGTCGCAGAGAACATCATGGTCTGACGGTTGCTGTTCAGCATCGGCGCAATACGCCGAAGAGCATGGATAAAGCCGATGTCCAGCATCTGGTCTGCCTCGTCCAACACAAGAAATCGCGTATGGCTCAGATCGATTGCTTGACGGTCCATCAGGTCGATCAGTCGGCCCGGCGTTGCCACCAGAATATCCGTACCTCGAGCCAGCTTGTCGGCCTGAGCGTTGATAGACTTACCACCCACGACAAGCATGATGCGGAGATCGGCTGACAGCCCCTTGAGGTTTTCAACGATCTGGCCAGCAAGCTCTCGCGTCGGCGCAAGAACCAAGCCGCGTGCCGTGTACGGACGACGGCGCTCCTGCTGTTTCGACAGTGTCACGACCAGGGGAATGCCAAAGGCGGCTGTTTTGCCTGTACCGGTCTGGGCAATGCCGAGCACGTCCCGCCCCTGCAAGGCATGTGGAATGGCTTTTTCCTGGATTGGGGTTGGTTTGGTCAATCCCAGCTTCTCCAGCCGAGAGACCATCCGGGCATTCAGCCCAAGTTCAATGAAGTTCATATAAGTCCTTGCGAGGACGCCTGCGTCCGGTGTTGACCAATCAGCGATGATCGCGTGTTGGCCTGCGGGTAAACCTCAGCAAAAGCACCCGCACCTCAATGTGCCTGGCTGCCTGCCTGGGTTGCGTCCACCCGTCGTGATGTGGGGAAACGGTGCGTCAGGGCCGGGGCCGGGCTATAGCCCGCTTGCTCACGCGGCAAAGCGATGACGTGGCGGGTAGATGGAGGCAATGGGTGCTCTTGTCAACGAGCAGACCTAAAGCTCCCCACAGATTGTCCGGCAACTTAAGGCGCGGTGATCGGATCGGGTGGGTCTGATGGAACGTCCGCTCTCCGCCCATAGTGGACGTGCATTTTACGGGCCCAAAGTGACTAAAGCTGGCGACAAAGCGCACACAACCAAAGCGCCAAGCGGGTGTTGAGTTAGGCAAGGAGTTCAGCACCCAAACGCTACAATAGACAGCCCAGCGTCTTCCAAAGCGGAACGCGTCACATTTGCGAGCTTTACGGCGTCTGGCGTGTCGCCATGGACACAGATGGTATCGATTTGTGTGGGTATCCGCTTCCCACTTCGCGCGATAATCGATTTCGCTCTGACCATCTCAACAACACGCGAAGCTGCCACCTCAGGATTGTGTATGACTGCGCCTGCCTCTTTGCGATCTATAAGTGTTGCGTCGTCATTGTAGGCGCGGTCTGAAAAAATCTCGCAGGCAACCGGACAACCAATTTCCTTAGCTGCAAACTCCTGCGCCGTTGCGGGAAGGACGACGACAACCAGTTCAGGAACGACTGACAAAGCGGCGCGAAAGCATGTAATCGCCAAAGCCTTATCCTCGCAGGCCATGTTGGACAGCGCGCCGTGGAGCTTCAAATGCTTTAGTTTTGCACCGACGGCGTGCGCCATGCCTTGGGCTGCTCCAACCTGATAGCAAACAAGGTTGCTCAGACTGTCCGCAGGCAAATCCATCCGTCTGCGACCAAAGCCCTCTAAGTCTGCGAAGCCTGGATGTGCGCCAATACCCACGCCGCGCCTAGCAGCCGAACGCATAGTTCGTGCCATGACATCGGGGTTGCCCGCGTGGAATCCACAAGCAACATTGGCCGAGCTCACAATATCGAGCATGGCGTCGTCGTCTCCGATAATTTTTGGGCCAACGCTCTCTCCAAGGTCTGCGTTGAGATCAATGCGCTCGATCATTTGCACTCCATTCCACATCGTCACCAGCGGTCACGCCGCTGATCAGCTGGTAGGCGAGCAAATCGGGCATAGAAGCAGGGTCACGGATAAGCGGTGAGATGGCCGCTTTCAGCCCGCGGTTATCCTCGTGATAGCGCGCCTCGATCGCTATGGCTTCCTCCAAACTGACAAACCTGAACCACAAGTCTTCACCTGCTTGAGCCTGAACCACCCGTGGAAGGTCCGAGGGCAGCACGGAACCGATCCGTCGATAGCCGCCCGTCGTCTGACATTCGCTCAACAAAACATAGGGCGTACCATCACCGGTTATCTGGATGTCGCCGGGAACGATGATTTCGGACACAACGCTGAGACCGACCTTACTCTCGAAGCCCGCGTGTTCTGTGTGAAGCCGAACACCCATCCGATTTGCCCGGATGTCCTTTTGGAAGCGCGATCGTTCAAACCGGTCGATTTCCTCAGTTGAGAAAAGATCCGTTTGCAGGCTCGCTACGATACGAACAGAGCCTCCACCTAGCCGATCTTTGCAGTCCAGTTTGAGGCCAAAATCACCTCTGCGTTCTGGGCCGGCTTCGATAAAGTCGCCAGCAGCAACCCGCCCACCAATTCCGGCTGCTAGATGCACACTGCGTGATCCAAGAAGCGGTTCGGTTTGAATGCCTCCACCTATATGCAGGTAGCCGTAACAACCTGCGTCGACAGCACCAATCGATAATTTGGACCCTGCCTGCAGAAGATGACTTGCGTTCCACGCCGCTTTTCTGCCCTCAATGGTAGCGCGCATAGGCGCGCCGGTAAGAGCGACGCGCAAGTCTTCTGTTGCTTCAAAGACCCC
Organism: Hyphomicrobiales bacterium; assembly: GCA_965601715.1. GTDB lineage: Bacteria > Pseudomonadota > Alphaproteobacteria > Rhizobiales > MH13 > MH13. Next base: position 131,223 of record OZ271835.1, read on the forward strand.
GCCCACGGCTGCCATTTCCAGCGCGGCGCAGTTCTCGCTCTGTCTTAGCAGGGCTGCACCTTCTAGCAGTGCTAGGCGGTCAACCGCGCCGCCGCGCGAAAGGCCTTCAGCCAGATATCCGGGTCGCCCCGCGTCTTGTATGGTGACACTGGGCCCAACGCTTCTCACATGAAGGCCACGTGTCATTGTATGGCTTCACAAACGGCGCCGCCCGTTTGGCTTTCGCGCATAGCGTCTAGAGTGTCGGCGTCGATCGCCTGAAAAAGAACCTCATCGCCTGCGCGAAAGAGGAACGGATCGCTGGCCTTCGGTTGAAACAGCCTGACGGCGGTCTGGCCAACGTGATGCCAGCCCGTGGGCGTAGGCCCCGGGAACAGAACGAACTGACGAATGGCCAGACAGAGAGCACCCATGGGCACTTGGGGGGTAAGCTCATTGCGCCGCGGGACATCCCAATCCAAGGGTAATTCTCCCAGGTAGGGCATGCCGGGGGCAAATCCGATAGCCTGCACCCTCACACGCGTTGTTGACAAAGACTTAATAGCCTCGGAAACGGTTAAGCCTGCCAGCGCCGCAGCCTCGGTCAATTGGGGGGCTAGAGTCCCCCCAAATACGGTAGGAACGCGCCATAGGCGGCGACCTTGGGGCAACGTGCTAGCAAACCAGTCTCTTTCAGCAAGCAACTCCAAAAGGGCCGTCCGCATCGCATCGTGAGTGTGCGCTATGGGATTGAAGCGTAGATACGTCGACACAAGCGACGCTGAGCTTTCCTCAATGCCTTCAAAGCCTGCAGATTCAACAGCACTTCTAAAGGCCAGAGCGGCGCGATTGGCGGCTTCACTGAGTCGGTCACCAAAACTTACAACAAAGCCGTCATATCCGGCGGTGCGGATTTGCGGCCAATGTGGAACCGTCTCTGCAGACACCTGGCCAGGCCTCAGGCAACAACTGGGAGTGGCTGCACGCTGTAGGCAAGCTCAATTGCTCGCCCCAGTACCGGGTCCGACAGCGTCATTCTGTAGGAGCTTGCAGGGCGCACGCCGCCAATGGCGCCAAGAGTGCCGCACAACATTGCCTGGGCATCGCGCAGATCGGCGCCCTCGATAAGGCTACCAAGAGGACGGATCATCCCGAGCGTACCAGTCTGATAACAGACCCAGTTGCCATCCTCCTCAATGTCGCAATGAAGGTGCAGCTGATCGAGATGCGCAGACACCTCCTCAAAACGCCAAAGCGTTGGCGACACCGGCTTGACGCAGGCCTGCTTCGATGCCGCAACGGACACCGCCTCTAGCTCCCGATCCGTTTGGTCGGAAGCAAGCCCAAGGAATAGCTGCCCTTGGTGTTTAACGATAAGCGGCTCTACTTCGCCGGACGTGGCCTGGCCCAAGACCTGTATTTCTTGAGCTTGCAGCAACAGATCGCTCGATACGCGGTAATAAAGGGGTACCTGGCTGGGTGGTTCAACGCCGATGCTCTTGAGTTCATCGATGTGATGCTGAACAGCAGCGGCATCGCGGCCTGTCCACCCTGCGATGATTAGGACGCCAATCGGCACTTCAATCGATAGCTCGTCGAGTTCAAAGCGCATTGTTTTTACCCACCCAAGACGGATGGCAGCCACAGCGCGATGTTGGGGAATGCGATCAGAGCAAACGCCATCGCCAGCATAACCAGGCAGTAGGGTATGGCGCCGAGCATAACCTCGTTCAGGCTTCCAGATTTCCGCGCGCCCTGCACCACGTAGAGGTTAAGCCCTACAGGCGGCGTGATGAGCGCCATCTCGATCAAAACGATCATGAGAATGCCAAACCAGATCACGTCAAAACCTTGCGCCAGGACCATCGGAACAATGATGGGGATGGTAACAACCATCAGCGATAGCGTTTCGATGAAAAATCCAAGCACGATGTAAATGACGACCACGACCATGATGAAGCCTAGGGGTGAAAGCCCAAGCCCTTCGAGAAACGTCGTTAGTTCGCGACCAAGTCCCGCAGAGGAAAGCGTGAAGTTCAGGAACGATGCACCGATAATGATAAGCATGATCATTGAGGTGATTTTGATGGTGCCGAGCAGGCTTTCGCGCATCATTTTCCAGCTCACCCCTCCGAAAGCTGTTGCGATGATCAGAGCGCCAGTCACGCCAACGGCCGCTGCCTCTGTAGGCGTCGCCCATCCCAGGTAGATCGAGCCGACGATGAGACCGAAAAGCAGCAGGATAGGCAGCAGATCAACCAGCGCTCGCGCCATTTGGAAAAATGGGAAGATCCGCCGATTGCCCCCGAGATCAGGTCGGATCGTACAAATGATGGCGGTAACGACCAAGAACGCCATGGCGAGTGCCAATCCCGGAATGAGTCCGGCCAGGAAAAGCTGCGGTATCGATGATTGCGTCAGAAAACCGTAGACAATCAAATTGATGGACGGCGGGATCATGATGCCAAGCGTACCGCCCGCTGCGATCGCACCTGAAAAGAGCTTTGGGTCGTAGCCAAGCTTTTCCGCTTGAGGCATTGCAACTGTGGCAACGGTTGCTGCTGTGGCTACCGATGAACCTGACGTTGCTGAAAACATGGTGGCCGTTGCAACGTTCGCATGAACCAAGCCACCGGGCATCCAACTTACCCAGCGATCCAGCGCAGCGTAGGTGCGTGTTGCAACACCAGATCGCACCAGTATTTCGCCCAACAAAACGAAAAAGGGAATAGCAATAAGCGTCGCTGAACTCGATGAACTCCAGACCATGTTTCCCAAGGCACGGCTTAAAGGAAAACCAGAGAAAAACTGATCAACGCCGAACCCAAGTAGGAAGAGGACAATCCCGACGGGGATGGACAAGGATAGCAGAGCCAGAAGACCGACTGAAACGTATGTGATCATTTGAGGCTGTCCTGTTCGGCAAACGCGCCGATAAAAGGCTCGGTCTCTTTCGGGCGCCCGCGAACAACCAGGCTGATCGCAGCTAGGGACACCAGACAGGACATCATCGCAAACCAGACCCAGCCGGCAAACCAGGGAACTTGCACCCATGCCAGCGGCGTTGCCAACGGCGTATTGGCGCGACTGCCGTTTTCAATGGCGCGCTCCACGACCGGCCAGCACTTGATCGCTATAGCAACGACAACACCGGACATGGCGATCATTGCAAAAACATCGAAGAGAGCGCGGAACAGGCCTTGCGTCCGCGATCTCACAATATCAATGCGAATATGACCGAGCTCCAGAAGAGCGTAAGCCATGCCCCAAGACGTCACCAACGCCATTGCATAGCCTGCGAGCTCTTCTGAGCCGCCAAAGGAGGCGTGAAACTGGCGAAGCCCAATGTCGGCGACCACAAAGGCCGCCATGCCGAGGAGGCCGATACCGACAATCAAGGCAATCGCGCGGTTGAGCTTCCGAAGCTTATCGATCAACGCCAGTTCCATTGGTCCTACCTCAGAATGCGTTGGCGGTTACTCGATGGTCACGCCCACAACTTGGCCAACAGACTCGTTCCATCGCGTCGCCCAGTCACCACCTGCCCGTTCAGCCCAGTCGGGCAGAACCTCGGTGATGAGGATGGTGCGGGCGTTTTCGAAGTCAGCGTCGGAGATTTCAACCAATGTCATGCTGCGTGAATCGCCAGCCGGGCAATCGCCATTTCCTGTCAGACACGCGATGTCGTTGACCAAGGCATCTTGAGCGCTTGCCCAAGCTGGTTCTTCAAATCCCGAAGCAATCTGCTCGCGGATCGTTGCTTGGGCTTCAGCGCTCAAGCTATCCCAACGGTCAGCATTCATCGCCGTCACGACATGGTCCCACCCGCCCAAAGGGATCGGCAGAAGGTGGGTTGAAACCTCCCACCAGCCCGCTGAGTAGCCCGAGCCGGCGCCGGTTACAGCACAATCGACAACGCCATTCTGCAATGCGCCGGGAACTTCAGAGAAAGACACATTCACGCCTTCCGCGCCAAGTGCCTCCAAGAACAGGGCGGTCATTCGTCCAGAAGCGCGCACTTTGAGGCCTTCGAGGTCAGAGAAGCTGCTGATCTCGGCATTGCAGAAAACGACTTGCGGCGGGTACGGAGCGATCGCCAAAACTTCCGCGTTGAAACGATCGCGATAGATGTCAGAGACCATCGGACGTGCCGCGTCCACCATCGCGCGAGCCTCGTCGGCGGTCAGCGCCAGCAAAGGAACATCAAGACCTTCGAGCTCGGGAGCATCACCAACGGCGTAGTCGGCAACGGTCATGGCAACATCGTACACACCCTGCCCAAGCAAGGGATAAATCTCCGACAATCCTAGACCCATTTGATTGTGCGTCGTGAGTTCGACGTTGAAGTCGCCCGCCCCGGGAAGGGTTTCGGACCAGAACGGTGCCTCATACTGGATGTGAAGTGGCAGGCTGGACCAGCTGCCCACAACCGACAGATCTTCCGCGAGCGCTGGGGTGGAAAAGGCTGTTGTCGCAGCCAGAGCAAATGCGAGGCGTTTCATGATGTCTCTCCTTGTGGGGTTGATGCCTGGTAGATTGTTGTTTCAGCATCCTCGGCCACATCCGTAATGAGCATGTGGCCAGGTGCGTGCGTGATGCAGATGGGAAGCTGAGCGGCACGGAGTACGTTCTGCGGCGTGACCCCACATGCCCAGTAAACCGGAATTTCACCGGCATTCACGTCGACCGGGTCGCCGTAATCGGGTTGGCTCAGATCCGAAATGCCGATTTTGGCCGGATCTCCAACAGCTATTGGAGCCCCGTGCGCTTGTGGATACCTGGCGCTTATGTGTGTTGCCGCTTCAACCTGATCCTCGCGCAATGGGCGCATTGTCACCACCATTTGGCCGCTGAATGGTCCCGAGGGCACGAGATCAATATTGGTACGGAACATGGGCACATTCCGCCCCTGTTCGATATGGCGAACGCGGATGTTTGCCCGCATCAATGCGTTTTCGAACGTGAAAGAGCACCCTAGCGCGACGGTGACGAGATCATCGGTCCATAAGCCAGAAATATCCGTCACCTCGTCGACAAGCGAGCCGTCCTTGAAAACGCGATAACGCGGCACGTCGGTGCGGATGTCGATGTCTTCTCCAAGCGTGGGCAGCATGGGGTCGCCCGTATCGCTGACACCCACCAGCGGACAAGGCTTGGGATTGCGTAGGCAGAACCTCAGAAAATCGAGAGCATAGGTTTGTGGAAGTATTGCGAGGTTGCACTGTAGCCTTCCGGGAGCCAGGCCGGCCGTATGGGCCGTGTGGAGCCCGCGACGAATGCGGGCGCGAATACCTTCGCTGGAAAGACCAGCGAGTGAGACACCTTCCGCCTTCAATGCTGTCGAATTAGACATGCTCATCCCCTGTGCGACGTGTCTAACGCTCACACAGCCAGAGCATTCGTTCAAATTATCAATTTTTATCTAGAGCGATAATAAAAAATGATCAATGAGCATGTTTCTCGTGCCAGCTACGGGCGACATCTGCGGCAGTTTGGGCAGCGCTCTCAACAATGAAGTTGTGGGGCTCAGCTAGGTAGGATGCAGTGAACTCCAAGGCCGGTGGCACAAAGCCTGGGTTGAATTCCTCAACCTCATTGGCCGCCAAGAATGGTGCTGCGAGAACGCGCGGGTGGGGACCAACAGCAATTCCAGCCGCGATCATTCGCAGACTTGCCGACAAAGATGCTGAGGTAAACACGCGGGACTTTGGACCGACCCGCCGCGCCAACTCTGATGTTAGCTCTCGGTACGGACGCGTCTGGCTCGAATAGGTGATGACCGGTATTTCAGCCAAATCGACCTCACCGAGCCTGGTGGATTTATACCAATGAAGACTGAAGGGTGGCAGTGCCATGTTCTCGACCGAATACTCGGAGACCGGACCCATAAGAAAAGCCAGATCAAGGCGCCGGTCTAAGAGCGCCGCGCGCAAGTTAATTGAGATATCTACGGTCAGGTCTACGTTGACCCTTGGATACTGCTGACTTAGCGCCTCAATGAAAGAGGGGAGCCAGGCCTGGGCAATCGTCTCAGAGGCGCCCAGACGGAAAAGGCCTTCAGTCTCCGCTGGATTCGCCACCCGGTTCCTGATCTCCTCTTCGACGAACAGCATCTGTTCTGCGTACGTGAGGAGCTGCTGACCCTTCTTGGTTAGAACCAGCGCTCCAGGTCCGCGCTCGAAGAGCTGCGCCTGCAATTCGTCTTCAAGTTTCGCAACGCGCGTGGACACCGCAGGTTGAGACAGATGCAGCCGCGCCGACGCCTTGCGAAACCCGCCTAAGCGGGCAACCCATAGGAAGGTACGAAGCTGCTCGAATGTCATGTGAATTCAAAACGCTGATAGATTTCGCTCTTTTGCGATTATAGATTTTTGCTCGTTCGGGCACCATCCAAAAACGAGTCCGCTTTGCTGGCTATAGGGCGCGGTCAAAGATACGAGCATCAGCGTAGGAGCAACTTCTGACTCTACCCACACTTGGCATCATTCTCCACGGTTCATTTGCCTCCGCTATGGAGATTGAGAGGTTGTGGAGCCCAGCGGTCTCTAAGGTCCGCTCTCCGCCCAAACCAGACGTTCGCTAGCTCTTGGGAAACGATACGATCACGAGGTCAATCTTGGACCCGCGACCTTTCGAACAGTTCCAACCCAGAGCCTTGGCGGCGATAGGAGCTAGTGCCCCGGTCCAGATCAGCTACCAGAGCTTCTCCGACGCAATGCGGGCGCCGTCAGCCAGCGATTTGAGCTTCGCCCACACCACACGGTTCTCGACCTCGGTTTTATAGATCGCTTGGCTTGAGAAGCCGCAGTCGGTGGAAGCAAGGACGTTTTCTTTGCCGACGCGGTCAGCGAAGCGAATGATCCGTTCTGCGATGTAATCTGGGTGCTCGACCACGCTGCTGGCGTGCGTGATGACGCCAGGCGCGACAAGCTTGCCTTCTGGCAGCTTCACATGCTCCCACAGATGGTACTCATGCTCATGGCGTGGGTTGCCCGCTTCAAATGAGAAGGCGCCAGCGTTCACCTTGAGAACCTCGTTGATCATCATAGGCAAGTCCGGCTCATAAACGCGCGGGCCCTGATTGATGCCGTAACAGGTGTGGTAGCGAATTTTCTCCGCCGGGATACCTTTGATCGAGTGGTTCACGGTCTCGACGAACAGATTGGCCTTTGCAAGGCGGGCCGCATCGTCGAGGGACTTGTCCATGTAGACATGTGGTAGAAAAGGATCGTCGACCTGTAGCAGGAACCCAGCGTCGATGATTGCGTTGTACTCCACCGCCAAGGCGTCGGCGACGGCATACATGTACTCTTCCTGGCTGTCATAATACTCGTTGAAACCAACGCCAGTGACTGCTGCACAGGGCATGAAGGCCTCTTCGACGCCGTGTTTCTCACAGGATGCGCGCAGGTTATCGAGGTCCTTTTTCAACGCCTCATGGCCGACATAGCTGACCGGTCCGACACAAGCGACCGGGTGCGCTGGTGCTATCGCGCCACCAAGATGGGCACGGGCGAAATAGTCTTCGTAGTACTCCGGGAAGGCCTCTTTCTCGGCTGCGTAGTAGCCCGTGTCATGGCCTGGGCGCTGCTCATAGCCCGACAGCCGTTCTTCAATGTAAATGGCGTGACCAGGCTTCGACATTTCACCGTCGGCGACAATATCAATCCCTGCCTCGACCTGTTGCGCGACCATCCGGTCCACGGCATCCGCCACTTTGGCATCGTACGCGTCCCAATCGACCGGCTCGCCATCGAGGCGCGCTTTGAGAACATCCAACAGGTCATGCGGTCGCGGCAAGCTCCCGACGTGGGTGGTGAGAATGCGGTCGGTTGAATGTCTCATGTTGTCCTCGTCTTGCGGTCCGCGTGTTGGATGGGTTCTGTCGGGAATGGGTTCAGGCGGCGGCGCCGGTTTCCATCAGTTGGTCGATATCGTCGTCTGAGTAACCGGCATCGCGCAGCACATCGCGTGTGTGTTCGCCAACCAGCGGCGCGGGGCGATCAATCGCAGCGGGCGTCTCGCTAAAGGTGACGGCAGGTCCGACGGTCTTCACCGTACCGGCCCGCGGGTGCTCATAGGTCTGGATAAGGCCCAGATGTTCCACCTGCTCGTCTTTGGTCGCTTCCAGATGGCTTTTCACCTCGCCACACCAAATGTCCGCGCCCAGCAAAGTATCGATCAGTTCAGCGGTGGACCACTTCTTGGTTTCCTCAGCAAGCTTGCGCCAAACCTCATCGCGCTTGGCGAACAAAGTCTCCGGGTCGTCATAGGCAAGCAACGCGTCATTGCCGAGCACGCCTACCAATGTCTTGAAGGGGCTCATCGCAATGGTCACCCAACCATCGCTGGTCGGATAGGTTCCAAACGGTGCATCCATGCCAGGGTGGCCGATGCCGGAGTTGGGGCGCTCAAAATCTTCGCCGAAATTCATCGCCATCACCATTTCCTGGTTCTGGTGGGCGAGCATGCCTGCGAGAAGGTTGATCTTGACCTCTTGGCCTTTGCCGGAACGTTCGCGCCACAACAAAGCGGTGAGAATGGCGTAGACCATGTTCATCGCGCCGACCTGGTCAGAAAAGCCAGCGCCAACCGGCGTCGGCGGTTGGTCGGCTTGGCCGGTTGCGGCCATCACCCCGGTCAGCCCCTGCACCAACATGTCCTGGCCGGGCCGGTTCACATAGGGCCCGTCCTCGCCATAGCCGGAGCCGGAGCAATACACGATGCGCGGATTGACGGCCTTGAAGTCCTCATAACCGTAGCCAAGGCGCGCCATGACACCTGGGCGAAAGTTCTGCACCACCACGTCGGCGGATTCTGCAAGCCGCATGATCACAGCGCGCGCCTCAGGTGATTTCAGGTTGAGCGCGATGGAGCGCTTGTTGCGATTCCATGCGAGAAAATTAGGGCTCTCTTCGCCGCCTACCCATTTGTTGCGGAAGGTCAGCGAACGAAACATGTCGCCGGAACCAGGGCGCTCGATTTTGATCACATCTGCGCCCGCATCGGCCAGCAGTTGCGTCGCGAACGGCCCCTGAAGCAGGTGGGAAAAGTCGAGGATTTTGATGTGAGAGAGAGCTTTTTCGGTCATGGATTGTCCTACAGGCAAAGCATTTGGTCGCGCGCTTGAGCTTGGTTGGCGAGCGAAATGTGATTGGTCGCGCGGGCCCAAAGCTCACGCAGCGCGGCAAGCGTCTTGGTCTCTGGTTCGCGCACGGCAAGCGCTTGGCGCAGGCGCTCGGAGGCTTGCGTCTGAAAGGCGATGTAGCCATCGAAACGGGGGCGTAGCAGCGCATTTTCCGCTGTCCGCAAACAGTTCTCATAGAACCCGCCCCAGTGATTGTTCACGGACGCATCCTGCCAGGCACTGCGCGCTGACGGCTGGCCACCATAATCAGCGATCAATGACCGTTGTGTTTGCGGCGCCATCAGGTGGGCGATGTGGTCGAGCAACTCTTGCGACGGTGTTGTGTGCTTGGCGAATCCGATCCCCGTGCCACCAAGAACGCCACCTGTTTGTGGGCCGCTCAACCCGATCGTGTCACTGAAGTTGAGCCGATTGTGTGCGCTGGAGCGCGCATAGTTCACATAGCCAAAAACGAGCGGAATAAGGTCGATCTCACCTCTGGTCATGGCCTCCAGCAAGGCGATGGGGTTGATCGCATCGCTGCCTTCCGGCCGCCGTTCATAGAGCTGATGCATAATGGATAGGGCTTGCAACGCAGGTTCGTCCGTCATCAGCGCCAGGCGGCCAACGGTGCCGCCCATACCGGCGACCATCGAAAACAGCGTCAGCACAGCGTGCGGCCCAGCTAGCGACTGAGCCACCGGCAGCCGCCTCGCCATTTCCAATACGTGCTCCCAAGTTTCTGGTGCTTCGGCGATCGTGTCTTGCCGGCGCACCATGACTTGCGTCGCCACATCAAGTGGAAGCGCCCATATCTTTCCCTGCCAAGCGTAGGATGCCAGTGACGGGCCAACGCTTTGCGCCTGCCAGGCCGCGATTTGCTCCGGAGAGTAGAGGTCTTCCAATGGGTGCAGGCAATCGCCGGTCACCGCTTCACCGACATGCGGATGGTCCAGGACGAGGAGATCATAGCGCGCGGCAAGTTGAGCGATCGGCGCTGACTCAAAACCTTCAAGTGGCTGTTTGTGCCAAGCAAGAAGCGGCTCGGGTCGCGCCGCGTTGGCGTCTGCCGCCGCTTTGGCCAACGCATCATACCCTCGCGGATGATCCCAGGTGAGGCCGTAATAGGTCATGCGACACTCCACAGCGGCGGAGCACCGATATCCATGTCGATCTTGGTGAGATGCCATCGCCCCAAATTGGCCGTGAACAAGGTATCACCACCGAACGCAACGTTGGTCGGATGGCAAAGCGCGTGGGCGGTGATGTCCTCGATTAGAACGTCGGTGCGGGCACCGTCGGGGCTGATCCGCAACAGCCTTGAAGGTTCGTAACAACCAACCACCATGTTACCACCGACATCGAAGGCGATGCCATCAGGTAGACCCGGCAGGTCACCCGCAAAGACGGTCGCTTCACCGGCAGACCCATCTGGATTGATCCCAATGCGGGTGATGCAAGGCGCGAAGGTCTCACAAACATAAAGCGCGTCTTCGCCGGGGCGCATGGCCAGCCCATTGGCGAAATTGAGCGGCTGATCGTACCACAGCGCGCCTTCACCGCTGGCCAGGTCATAAGCCCAAACACCGGGACCGGGCTGTCCTGAAGCGTGACTGTCGGAGACGAACAACAGACCGCGCTGTTTGTCGACCAACGGGAAGTTTGGGATCTTGATGCCGGGCTTGGTAAATCGCGCCAGTTTGTGGGTCTTGATGTCGAGCCGAAAGATCGCTGCGTGTTTCAGGTCGCAAATGAACAACGACCTGTCACCGTCGAAAGCGAGCCCGAGAGCGAAACCGCCGGTTGATGCGACCTTTTCCATCGCAGCGCCGTCGGGCGACACGCGCACAATATCGCCGTCCTGATTGCCCGCCCAAACCCATCCGTCAGGCCCTACGGCAACACCCTCTGGATGGCTCAATTTCGGATCGGAAAAAGTGCCATCGAAGAACACCGTTGCGCGATCGATCGGCAACACCGGCGTGTGACCACGATGGAAACGAAAGTTGGTCACCGGCCTAGTCCCGCCTTTGGCCGGTTTCGGCGTCGAACACATGGGCTTTCGCGCGGTTGAACGACAGTGTGATGGCGGAATCCATATCGCGGCCATCGTCAGGCCCTACCTTCGCGGAAATCAGTGCATCGCCGACGCGTACATTGAGGAGCGTCGAGTCTCCCAAAAGCTCGCTGGAGTAGACCGTTCCCTGAAGATCGCCCTGTCCGTTACCGACAGTGATGTCTTCTGGCCGAATGCCCAGCACCACATCGCCTGGCGCGCCGGAGACCTCAAGGGTGCCGCCTGCATGGGTCATCGTGCCATCGGCCAACGTACCCTGGATCAGATTCATCGGAGGTGATCCAATAAAGCCTGCTACGAACGTGTTGGCCGGACGCGCGTAGATCTCTGCTGGCGTTCCAATCTGTTGGATACGCGCATCATTGAGGATCACGATCCGGTCGGCCAGCGTCATCGCTTCAACTTGATCATGGGTCACATAGATGGTCGTCGTCGCCAGCTCTTTCTGCAGATGCTTGAGCTCGGCACGCATGACGGTGCGCAGTTTGGCGTCGAGGTTGGAAAGCGGCTCGTCCATCAAGAAGAGTTGTGGGGTGCGTACAATGGCGCGGGCCAAGGCAACCCGTTGGCGCTGACCACCCGAGAGCTCTGAGGGCCGACGCGTCAGCAAATGCTCCATCTCAACCTTGGCCGCCGCCCCTCGCACACGCTCAGCGCGTTCCGCCTTGCCGAGCCCTGCTATTTTCAGCGGATAACCGATGTTCTCGCCAACCGTCATATGCGGATAGAGCGCATAATTCTGGAACACCATGGCCAGGTCGCGATCACGCGCGGGTTTGTCGTTCACCCGCTGGCCGCCGATCAGAATGTCACCTTGGGTGGGCTCTTCCAGCCCAGCCACCAGCCGCATCGTCGTCGACTTGCCACATCCAGACGGTCCAAGCAGCACCAAAAACTCGCCATCGTCGATCGCCAGATCAAGGCTCTCCAGTGCGGTGTAGTCACCGAACCGTTTGCCAAGGCCTTGGAGTTCAACCGTTGCCATTGCCTACTCTCCCCGCACCGCAAGACCGCCGTCGACACGGATGATCTCGCCAGTGACAAAGCTCGACCTGTCACTGGCCAGGAAGGTCACCAGTTCTGCCACCTCATCAGCTTCGCCGAAACGCCCGATGGGGTGCGCTTTGTTCCACGTCTCAATCAGCTCAGACGGATCGTCTAGGGAATCGAACAGTTTCTGGTTCAGTGGGGTCATGATGGTGCCCGGAGCCACCGCGTTGACGCGAATACCGTGCGGCGCCAAATCCACCGCCGTTTGCTTGGTGAGCGCGTTGATGCCGCCCTTGGCCGCCGCATAGGCCGGCCAACCCTTGAAGCCGATCAAACCTTGGACCGACGACATGTTGACGACCGAGCCGCCGCCACGGGAGCGCATCTGAGGCACGCATACTTTCATGCCGCGCCAAACGCTCGTCAGGTTGGTGTCGATGACCGTCTGCCAGTCATCTTCCTCGATCTCATCCACCACACCGCCCAAGGCGCGAGCAGCATTGTTGACCAGGATATCGGTTCCGCCAAACGCGTCTTGAGCGAGCGCTGCCATGGCTTGCATGTCGTCCATGCTGCGCACATCGACCTTGATGAAACGGGCCGCTTCCCCCAAGGCATCGGCCGCCGCTTGCCCGGCTTGCGCATCAATATCGGCGAGAACGACTTTCGCACCTTGTGCAGCCAGAAGATCAGCGCATGCTTTACCAATGCCCATCGCGGCGCCGGTCACAACGGCCACTTTGCCTTCAAATTCCATGATCTATTGCCCCTTAAAGTCCGGGTCTCGTTTTTCGAGGAACGCGTCGATCCCCTCTTGCCCATCATGGGTTGAGTAGAGGCGGAAAAGCACTTCTTGTTCGTAGCTTTTGGCCGTCGGTGCCGGCGCATCGAAACCTTCGCGCATCAGCCGTTTCATTTCGGCCTGCGCCAACGGCGCGATCTTCAGGCACGCGCGGGCGCGTTTGAGAATTGCATCGTCCATTGCATCGGGTTCGACGACCTCGGCTGCCAATCCAAGTTCGTAAGCGCGCGCACCGCTCATGCGCCAACCTGCCAACATCAGGTCGCTCGCCGCATATTTGCCGACCGCCCGGATAAGGCGCTGCGTCCCGCCGCCGCCAGGCGACAACCCGAGGCGTCCTTCGGGTAGGCCGAGCTGTGCGTTCTGCGAGACGATAAGAATGTCGCAACACAAAGCGATCTCGAATCCACCGCCCAGCGCGAAGCCGTCTATCCCGCAAATGACGGGTTTGGGCAGTGCTTCCAGCTTGTCGAATACGCGCCGCGAATTCATTTGGTAGGCGATGAATTCTGGGCGACGATCACCTTGGTATTCGGCGATATCAGCCCCTGCGACGAAGGCCTTGCCACCAGCGCCACGCAGGACGATCACGCGCACAGATGGGTCGGCAATGGCGGCGTCAATGGCCGCGTCGAACTGCTCCATAAGCTCGGTCGACAGTGCATTCAACTTGTCCGGTCGATTGAACAGAAACTGGTGAACACCAGGTTGAAGGTCGGATGTTTCTAGCAGGGCCACGAGACTATCCCTTCACCGCGCCAGCCGTCAGACCGGCGACGAAATAGCGTTGCAAGAAGAAGAAGACGGCGATCACGGGCACCGACACCATGACGGACGACGCCATCAGTTCCCCGTAGCGAATGCCGTACTGGCCGATAAAGTCGTTCAGCCCGACAGGCAGCGTGCGCATCTCTCTCGTTGAGGTGAAGGAGAGGGCGAACAAGAACTCCTGCCAGGTAACGATCAAAACATAGACAGCGGTCGCGATAATTCCTGGCCGCGCCAACGGCACAACAACATCGAAAAAGATCCGCAGCGGGCCGGCGCCATCAATGGCGGCAGCTTCCTCCAGGGATACCGGAAGCTTGAGCAAGAAGCCGCGCAGCATCCACACCGCCACCGGCAGCGTGACCGAGACATAGGCGATGATCAGCGACCAATAGGTGTTCAGAAGGTCGGCGGCGCGCATCATTTTGTAAAACGGGATGATGATGGCCGCATGCGGGAACATCTGCGCCAAGACAACCAAGCTCATGAGCGCAGTAATGAGCACAAGTTGCGCGCGGCTAAAGCTGTAGGCCGCTAGCAAGCCCAACGAGACGGTGATGGCCACCGACGCGCCCGAGACGATGATCGAGTTCAGGAAGTAGGTTCGAAACTCGGGCCGAAACGCCGTGATGTAGTTCTCCAGCGTCGGAGAATCGGGCCACAAACGGGCCGGGATCGAGAAGGGCTCGGTCGTCGGTTTCAAGCTGACCGAAAACATCCAGAAGAAGGGCAGCAGCACAAAGATCGCGACCAGGATCTGGAAGCCAATCAAGAGCAGCCGGGTTTTGCGGTCCTGTTTCATGCCGTCGCCCTCCGATTGGCCGCAGCACGTTGGACGATCACATAGATCGCGACCAGAACGGTAAGGACTAAGATCGAGAACACGCCATAGGCTGATGCCTCACCAAAGCGGAACTGTCCAAAGCCAGTTTCGAATATCTGCGTGGGGAAGATGTGCGTCGCGTTCTGCGGCCCTCCGCGGGTCAGCACCCAAACAATGTCGAAATAGTTGAAGGTCAGGATCAAGGTGAGCACGATGTTCACCAAAATGACGTCTTTGATCGCTGGCAGCGTCACGTCGAACAGACGACGCACAGGCCCGGCGCCATCCAAGGTGGCGGCCTCGATCTGGCTACGATCGACATTTTGCAGAGCGGCAAGATAGATGAGCATCGAAAAGGGGAAGCCCTTCCACACCGCAACGAAGATGACCGCCATCATCGCGGTGTCGGACGAGGCAAGCCAGGCGGTGCTGTCTTCCAGGATGCCAAACTGGATGAGTAGCGAGTTCACCAAGCCAAGCTGCGGGTCGTACATGAACCGCCAAAGGATCGCGGCAACCACGCCAGGTAGCACGAAGGGCAGCATCACAATGGCGCGCAGCACGCCCTGCGCGGGCAGACCCTGATTGAGCAGCAGTGCCACAAAGAACCCCAAGATGTTTTGGAGCAACACAACGCCAAGGGTCCAAGCGACAGAGTTCCAGACGATCTGGTTGAAGTCACGGCCGCCCAAGATTTTCTCGTAAACAGCCCAACCGACAAAGCGCGGCTCCGGGCTGATGAAGGACGTGTCGTAGAAACTTTCGATTACCGTCCCGACCATCGGGTAGTACAGAAACACCCCGAGCAGCAGCAATGTCGGGGCGAGAAATACCCAAATCATCCAGCGGTCTGCGCGAGTGGTCATGAAACACCAAGTTCAGGCGGGTCTGTTCGGTAGACGATCAGCATAGGAGGCCAATCGGCGGGCCGTGCCGCCAAACATCGGCGGCACGGTGGTTTGTCGTGGGGGGAGACGCGACCTAAAGGTCGATGGCCGTTAGTTCAGCGCGTCGATGTCGGCGCAGGCAGCGTCTGCAGCTTCCTGCACATTGGCGCCATCGAACATGTCCTGGAACAAGGTCATCTGGATGTCGGCCACTTCAAGATAGCGCGCCGAAAGAGGACGTGCTTGCGCATTGCCCAGATGCTCCATGATGGCTTCTGGCCCTTCACGGTTCTCTGCGAGGAACGCTTCGGCAGCGGCCATGTTGGCTGGGATCAGATCGACCACATCGCCATTGACGTCTTCACGTACCATGAACTCGATGAACTTCCAGGCGGCCTCTTTGTGCTCAGAGCTTTCAAAGATCGCCAGGTTCCAGCCACCAAAGGTGCCGACAGCGGTCATACCTTCGGGTGCCGTACCATTCACGAAGCCCCAGTTGATGTCGGACTGTTGCAACGTTGGCTGTTCAAGCGCTGGCCAGAATTCGATGGCCAACGAACCGTTGAGGAACAGTTCGCGCATATTGCCCGAGTTAGCATTCAGGATACCTTCCGGCGCGAATTGAGCCAGGTCTTGCAGGTACTCCATCGCTTCAACGGCAGGCGCTTCGTTGAGGGCGCACGAGCCATCAGCCGAGAGCACGGCACCACCATTGGAGAAGATGAAGGAATTCACCACCACCACAGTGTCCTCACCGCGGTGACCAAACAGACCGACACCGAACTGACCGTCGCCGGTCAATGCTTCAGCCGCAGCGCGCAGACCTTCAAAGGTCGTGATGGAAGCGGGCTCGATGCCTGCCGCGCTCAACAGATCCTCGTTGTAGAACGAGAACTGCCAAACATCGACGTTGAACGGGATACCGTACAATCCGTCGTTGAAGACAGCCGAGTCCCAAGCGCCACCGAAGAACTGGTCGCGTGCAAGGCCGGATGAATCAGCATGATCGGAGAGGTTGGCGACCGCGCCAGCTTGCGCGAATGCGCCGACCCATATCTGGTCGAGAGTGGCGATGTCTGGCGCATTTCCGCCTTGAACCGCTGTCAGCAGGCGCTGCTGATACTCAGGATAGGGAATGGTGGTCACTTCGATGGCGATGTCTGGGTTTTCTTCCATGAAGCGATCGACAGCGGCTTGCTGGAACTGCGACAGACCGGATTCAGTCTGCTGGTTGTCCCAGAACTGCAGCGTGATCTCTTGAGCATGGGCAGCTCCCGTTGCCAGCATGGTGCCAGCGGCGAGGGTTGCGATCAGTGAATGTCTCATAGGTTCCTCCCTAAGACAGTTAGGTGTTGGTGCCGTTAGGCGGTTTGAAACTGCGAGGCCTCGGCCCCGCTTTGTTCTGAGGCTTCGGTGCCTGGTTCATCGGCAATCGAAACCTCCACGCCGACGGCACGCAGCTTTTGCCGGTCGCCCGGAAGCGCGCCATCGTCGGTAATCAGTTCATCAAAATCACCCACCGGGGCGATCCGGTGGTTTGCGTCGGCGCCGACCAGCGTGTGGTCTGCCAGCGCTATCGTCCGTTTGGACGCTTGCACGAAACGCGACGCCGCCAAGGCCAGGCGCTCATCGACGTTCGAAATACCAAAGTCTGGCGAGACGCCACTGACCGAAAGAAAAGCCAAGTCAGCACGCATGCGCTCAAACAGAGCGCCAAGGCTTGGACCGACCAAACACCGATCAGCCGCTTGATACTCGCCGCTTGTCAAAATCACTTTGAGCGCTGGCGCTCCTTCCAGCTTCGCCAGGATGTCGAGCGCATTGGTGATCACCGTTACGCCGTGGAGGCTGGACGGTGCTTCGAAGGCGCGGACACGCATTTGCTCGGCCAGCTTGAGGGTTGTTTCCCCTTCTCCAATGATGACCGTTTGGTCGGCCTTAATCCGTTCCAGCGCGGCACCAGCCACGATACGCCGCAAGCGCGATACTTCAGCAGCAATCCCTTGATGCGGCGGTTCGACAATGAGGTCCAAACCATGCTCGGCGCTGCGCGCCTTCATCGCTTGGATCATCGAGCGGTACCAATCATGCGCCGGGTAGTGCGGCATGAAGCCGACGCGACCTTTGACCTTGCCGCTGATCGCCGGTCGAAGAGGAACACCGGTAATTTGCGTGCGGTGGTCGTCTCGCAGCGACCAATGGCCTTTTTTGGTCGCGTAGAAATCTGTAAGGTTATCTGCTGTGATCAGCTCAAAAGGCGTCAGTGCCTCGGGCGGCAGATCGTTGCCGCGCAGTGCATAGGCAATGAGATCAATCGCATATTCGCCAACGATCGTCGGGAAGAAGGCCGCAACTGCTTTCAGCGCACCATTGCTGGCAAGGCGTCCAACGAAGTCTGGATGCTCGCCGCCACACGCATAAACCTTCAGCTTGCGCCCCAGTTTGTCGGCCGCATTCAGGATACCGAGCGCAGAGTGGTCGTTGACACCGAACCCGATGGTCACACCTTCATTGGCGTTCAGCGCATCACCCGCGACCCGATAAGATGTCTTGTAGTTGCCCTTGCCGTTGACCCGCACTACGGTCACCTGACCTGCAAAACACGACCGGAATCCTTCCAAGAAACCCTCTGTGCGCGCCCGCGTATTGGCGAGCTCTGGTTGGCAGACGACCAGAAGCGTCACTTGATCTGTGGCTGCCTTCGATCCGGCGAGCTTTCCTAGTTCATAGCCAGCATCGCGATTGCTCGGCCCGAGATAAACTCCGCCGGTCTGCGCAGAAGACTCAGCCAAAAAAGGTAAATGACGACGAATGATCTGACGCCGAAGCGCGTCGCCGCCACGTCCCTCGATGGGCGGTAAGATGACCGCATCCAGAGCATCAAGGTTGGCTTGGACACTATCGATCGCAACTGAGTTCGGACCGGTCGTGCCGTTCTGTAGGCGCTGCTCATCGCTTAACACGGCGCCGCCATGCGTGCGCTTAAGCGCGCCCGCATCCGCCAGATCTGCGATGTCACGGCGCAACGTTACCCGCGAGACTTCCGGCATGATCCGCGCCAGCTCGTTGATGTCAACGGAGCCTTCTTGGTTCAGTGCGGCCAGTATTCTTTTTTGTCGCCGTTCTTTGAGCATGCGATCTCCCTACTCACTAATACGTAGGGCTTATGGCGCATTCGCAATCGAAAAAAGCCAAAAAACATCAATTTCGACCGTAAATGATCAAAGGTGATCATAATTACTGGTCATTTGGTCCGCTGGCAAAGACCTCCACTAAGTGCTGCAGGCACCAAAGAGCTGGCAGAACGTCCGCTTTCCGCTGATACGGTTGAAAAAGTCCGTGTTGGGCAGCCATTGGGCGAGATTGCAGAATCTGGATCCACAATTGGTGCGGCGGCAGAACTAGGTTACCCGGCAGTTCAGGTGTCGAAATCAGGTTCCAAGTTTTCTGACCAAGTTTGGCGCTGCGGACTTTTCAACAGTATCGGCCGTAAGCGGACCTTCAATTGATCGCGCTAGGCAACGTAGGTCTCCTGCTGAATGACCTTTTATGGGCTGTATGCATTGTCTTCGGTGCTACCTACACGGACGATACGTCCCGCGTGGATGCAATCGCCACTATGCTGGTGGTTTCGGGTGGGTTGGCCAAAGTCGGCCCTATCGCCTCCCGATAAGCAGCGAATGCTGCCGAGTTGAGAAATTTCGACTTGACGTGATCATCGGGGAACTCGAGCAGTCCGATGAAGTGACAGGGATCATCCGTCGCGAAGCATGCGTAGTTCAAGCCCAATATGCCCTCAGCGTTGAGGCCGCTCACCAACGTGCGCATAGCTTCGTGCTGCGGATTATTGTCCTTTTCCTGTTTCAGTGTGTAGTGAACGAGAAGGCTCATGGTTTGTCTTCTTCCAGCTGTTTTCTTGCCCTTTATCGACGCAGGGAGGGGTTTCCCTGCGTCGTTTGAGGATTCGGCCCGCCGATGCCAGCCGGCGCTTACATGTCGACGATTGGCGCCACTTCAACCGAACCAGATCCGTCCACGACCAGAGGACACCCTTTCGCCATCTCACAGGCTGCGTTGATGTCGTCGGCCTTCACCACGGTAAAACCTGAGATCGGATTTGTTCCACCGCCTTCCGCCATACCGTTTGCATTGACGGTCATGGACATGCCGACTGGCGCACCTGGATTGACGATGGCATCGCCCATGCTGCCATACCAAGCCTGCCATGCGGCCATGGCCTTGGCGCCTTCCTCAGGTGTCTCAGGCATACCGCCACCGTGATACGCGAATATGAAATCTGCCATTGGTTTCCTCCTATTGCGGGGGCGGTCAGGCCAACCCCTTCTCCAGTTTGTCCAAGATGGAAATCCATCCCTTGGTGTGTCCCGCTCGCGCGGAATCGGAGCCTAGATCGTAGTGGCTGAGCACCATTTTTGCCCGACGATCATCGATTTCATCAATTTCGATTGTAACCTGTGTTTCGGAACCGCGCGGCCCGCCCGGCCCACCTTCGTGCCAGGCCCAAGTGAAAGCGATGAAATGAGGTGGGCGAACTTCCGTGACGATGCCGGAGACCTTGCGCAGCCTCCCGTCTGGCGATCTCAACACGGAGAACCAAGGCCCTGATTGGGTGAAATCAAGGTTGTGGTCCGACACAATCATTTCCTCGTGTCCCCACCACCGAACCATGTTCTGCGGCTGACTGACCATCTCAAAAACGCGTGAGGCGGACGCAGGCAATGTCCGCTCACACCTGACCACATCGACCAATTACTCGTCCTCCCTCAGCGCCGCCTCGATGCGATCAATGCTCGCTTCCCAAAACGCTCGATGATCCAAAGACCAGTCGGCAACCTCGCGGATGGCGGCCGGTCGCACCGAATACAACCGGTGTTTCCCGGAAATCCGCTGCGAGACCAGTCCGGCATTGCGCAGGACCGACAAGTGGCGTGAGATCGCGGGTCCAGAGATGTCGTACCGATCGACAATGTCTCCGGCGGTGGTTTCGCCTTCGCGCATTAGCGATTCCACAATGCTGAGGCGGCAGGGATCGCTAAGGGCTGAAAAGATGGCAGGCATCGTGTCCATGAGAGTCATTTAGCAGAGTTGTTAAATGAAGTACATACTATCACTGCAGGCTATTATTGGACCGCAGTGCAGGACCCAGTTCGGTATGGCTTGGATTGGTGAAGCAAGGAGCCGGTCTAGAAAACCGGAACTGCTAAGACCACCAGGCCAAGTCACAATGGGACATGGCCCACCTTGTTCGAATCCCTAGCTGGCTGGTTGGATGCCCACCTTAGGACGATTGCAAAGGGCGGGGAGCGGCCTTTGGTCTCACGCGTCGTCGCTCGCGGAACATTGGACATTTATCCTTCCGATCTGACAGACATGACAGATCGTTCTGTGTGAGGCAGTGCCTTTGATTTTGCGAAGCCCTAGATACGGCGAGCACTTTGTCAGTGGTTGTCTCTTGGCAGCATTTTTGACGTCTGCCGATAAGCAGTCGACAATTCTAAGCACCCGCCTTGGGCAAGCTGACCGACATTGGCACGGGAAATTTCTTGCCAGGGAGTCTCGTGATGCGGTTCTGGTGCCTGCCATGCATTCTTCTGTGCCTGCCGCTCATCCGATGGCAATTGCACGTTCAACGTGCCATTGGTGAGGTCGAGAACGACGATGTCGCCCGTTTGGAGAAGCCCAAGTCCGCCGCCGACTTCCGCTTCGGGCGAGGCATTGAGAATGGACTGGCTTTTGGAAGTTCCCGATTTCCGTCCATCACCTACCGTCGGTAGATGATTGATCCCTTGCTGGATGAGCGCATTGCCATCGCTCTGGTCTTTGCTACGCGTCGTCCCAACCGGGAATGCTATCAGCCGCTACAGGCGGCAAGGCCGGGGCTGTTTTGTCGAGCGCCAAAGGGCTGCGCGAGAACTTCAGTGGTGACCGCAAGCCTGCGATGCCTTCTGGTTCCACAATCATCTGCCGAGCAACGATTTGCGGATCGTGCAGCACATCCGCCACCGAGTTGATTGGCGCGGCGGGCACGGTTGCGCCTTCAAGCGCTGCGAGCAGCGCATCGCGTGTCCAAGTCGCGATGCTTTCCTGCAGCATCGGCACCAACATATCCCTGGCGGTCACCCGCCCAGCGTTGGTTGCAAAACGAGGATCTTGCATCAGATCGCCTCGGCCCAGAACCGTGCAGAGCCGTTGATACTGACCATCATTGCCAGCCGCGATCACAAGCGAACCGTCGGACACGGCAAACACCTGATAGGGCACGATGTTGGGGTGGGCGTTGCCCAGCCGCGTTGGCGAGGTTCCGCTTGCCAAATAATTGGTGGCCTGGTTGGCAAGCATGGCCGTCGCCGCATCGAACAGCGAGAGATCGATAAGTTGGCCCTCACCGGAGCGTTCGCGCTCTGCCAAAGCGGCTTGAACGCCGATTACCGCATAAAGCCCAGTGAAGAGGTCCGTCACGGCAACGCCGACCTTTTGCGGCTCGCGGTCTGGCTCGCCCGTGATCGACATAAGGCCCGACATGGCCTGCAGCAGATAATCGTACCCGGCCCGGCTGGCGTAAGGCCCATCTTGCCCGAAGCCGGTGATCGAGGCGTAGACGATGCGCGGGTTGGTTTTGCGCACGCTGTCATAGTCAAGGCCAAACCGGGCGAGGCCGCCGACCTTGAAGTTCTCGATCAGAACGTCGGCTTCAGCGGCGAGACCTTTTACAAAGGCCTGACCCTCCGCCGATTTCAGATCGACAGCGATGGATCGTTTGCCGCGATTGCAGGCGTAGAAATAGGCGGCGGAGGTGTCTTCGCCCTGCTCGACAAAGGGTGGCCCCCAGGTACGGGTATCATCGCCCTTTGGCCCTTCCACCTTGATGACCGTCGCGCCAAGGTCGGCCAGCACTTGACCAGCCCACGGCCCAGCTAGGATGCGTGCCAGTTCAAGAACTTTCAGGCCTTTGAGCGGTGGCTCGCCTGCCGGGGCCGCACCTGTCGCGCCAGTTGGCTGCGATGCGACAGGTCCGTCTGACATTTAAAAGAACGCCTGCAAACCGGTCTGCGCACGACCGAGGATCAGCGCATGGATGTCGTGCGTTCCCTCATAGGTGTTCACCGTTTCAAGGTTCTGCGCGTGGCGCATAACATGGTACTCGGACATGATGCCGTTGCCGCCATGCATGTCGCGGGCGTGGCGGGCGATGTCCAGCGCCTTACCGCAATTGTTGCGCTTCATCAGCGAGATGATTTCCGGTGCTGCGGTGCCGTCGTCCAGCATCCGGCCAAGACGCAGCGCGCCTTGTAGGCCCAGCGCAATCTCGGTCTGCATGTCGGCGAGTTTCTTTTGGAAGAGCTGGGTTTGCGCAATCGGACGATCAAACTGCACGCGTTCCAACCCGTAGCTACGAGCGCGATGCCAGCAGTCTTCGGCGGCACCCATCACACCCCAAGCAATGCCATAGCGGGCACGGTTGAGGCAGCCAAACGGGCCTTTCAGCCCTTCCACACCGGGCAGCAGTGCGTCTTCACCCACTTCCACCTCGTCCATGACGATCTCACCAGTAACCGAGGCACGCAGCGAGAGCTTGCCCTTGGTCTGCGGCGCCGAGAGGCCCTTCATGCCTTTTTCCAGGATGAAGCCGCGGATCTTGCCGCCATGGGCTTCGGACTTCGCCCACACGACGAAGACATCGGCGATGGGGCTGTTGGAGATCCACATCTTTGCGCCAGAGATGACATAGCCGCCATCGGTCTTCTTGGCGGTCGTCTTCATGCCAGCGGGGTCAGACCCAGCATCTGGTTCGGTCAGGCCAAAGCAACCGATCAACTCGCCACGGGCCAGCTTCGGCAGGTATTTTTCCTTCTGCGCATCGCTGCCATAGGCGTTAATTGGGTACATCACCAAGCTCGACTGAACGCTCATCATCGAGCGGTAGCCGGAATCGACGCGCTCGACTTCACGCGCGACCAATCCATAGGCAACATAGCTAGCGCCAAGCCCACCATACTGCTCGGGGATCGTAACGCCGAGAAGGCCCATTTCGCCCATCTCTGCAAAAATGGCCGGTTCTACGCCCTCATTCAGATAGGCCTCTTCGACCCGCGGCATCAGCTTGTCAGACGCGTAGGCCTGCGCGCTCTCAACGATCAAGCGCTCATCTTCGTGCAACTGTTCGCTGATATGAAAAGGGTCGGTCCAATCAAATGGTGCGAGGCTGGGGCCGTGTCCGCTGGCGCGTCCATCAAGCATGAGCATGCACTCCTTGTGTTTGTGCGCGGCCATCGCCGGCGCTGTCGGGTTCAATTTTGTAAGCGCCAGCCAGATGCCCAAGCACCGCCGCGCAAAGAAGTCCGTTTCCGGAAAGATAACCGCTATCGCCGCTTCCTGATACGCCGCCTGCCGCACCACCGGTTGCAAAAAAGTTGGCAAAGGGGGTGCCATCGCGTCGCAGCACCCGGGCATCGCGGCCCACTTTCAGTCCGCCTTGGGTGTGGAACAGTGCCCCGGTAACCTTCACCGCGCAAAAGGGTGGCTTGAGCGCGAGCGCTCTATTGAAGGTGCGGCCAAACTTGTCGGTGCTCTTGGCACTGTCAAAGCTGGCCTGGAGTCGGTCCGCATCGACGCCGATCAGTGCGGCCAGCTCGGACACGCTATCCGCGCGCTTAATCGCCCCTTGGCTTTCAGCGTCTTGGAAGTCTTTGAACTGCCCAGCAACACCGGCGATGCGTTCGTCAAAAATGGCGTAGGCGATCCCGTCAGGCTGCTCCAGCACATAGCGTGCAGCCTCAGAATAGCCTTGGCTTTCATCCCAAAATCGGTCGCCATGCGTGTTCACTTGGAAGCCACCCTGGGTGATGACCGCCCAGGTGATGAGGATGCCATGGGGGTGGGCAACATTGCCGTGACCCTGATAGCTGCCCAGGTCGGCCAGCTGTGCACCAAGCGCCTTGCCCCATTGGATGGCGTCGCCCTGGTTGCCATCATGGCCAAAATAGAGGGCATCGGCGATCGCGGGCGTCAGCTCGCGCACCATGGCGCGATTCCCGCCAAAGCCATTGCAAGCAAGGATCAGCTTTTGGCAGCCAATCGCCTCCTTGGCGCCATCGGGCGTGACGGCCAGCGCGCCAGCCATCCTTCCTTCGTTGACGTACAGGGATTCGACCACCCGTTCGGTCGCGATGAGAACGTCTTGTGCTTCGCAGGTCTCACGCAACGCGTTGATAAGATCAGCGCCCGAACGGGACGGCAAACCATGCATGCGCCTATGGCTATGGCCAGGATAATCGAAGTCATCCACCACGGTGAAAGGCAGCTGGTGCACTGTTGTCAGCCACTCGATCACGGCTGCCGCATGGTTGCTTACCGTTTCCACCAGAGCGCGATCGGGTTCACCAGCCGCTTTGCGCAGTATGTCCGAAGCGAACTCTTCGGCGGTGTCATCGATGCCCGCCGCGCGCTGTTGCGCCGTGCCGGCGGCTGGAATCAGCCCAGCCGACAAGGCAGTCGAGCCAGACGGCACCCGGTCCCGCTCCAGCACCAACACGCTCTGACCAGCTTCTTGGGCCGCGAGGGCAGCCGTGAGCCCGGCACAGCCTGCGCCAATGATCAGCGTATCCACGGCAAAGGCAAAGCCGTCGGCGGGTGGCGGTAGAACGCTCAAATCTCGCCCTCGTCATATTTTTGGCCCGCAGCCAGCATCTCGTCGGTTCCAAGGCGCTGGTTGAGTCCATCAAAGTTGAACATGCGGTCCTTAAACGGCGCGTTGGAGCCGTTTGCCTTGAGGCTGGCATAATAGTCTTCGGCTGTGCGGGCGATGGCGCGGACGATCCCACCTGGAAAAATCACAAGAGAAAAACCGGCTGCTTCCAAATCGTCGACGCCGCGCATAGGTGTTGCGCCACCTTCCACCATGTTGGCCATGAGCGGGACACGGTCGGCAAAGCGACTGACGATCGCGCTCATTTGTTCCAGGCTCTGTGGGGCCTCGATAAACAGCGCGTCTGCACCCGCTTCAATATAGGCCTCCGCACGGTCGAGGGCCGCATCAAAACCTTGCACGGCAATCGCATCCGTTCTGGCGATAATTAGCGTTCTCTCGCTGCGACGCGCATCGGCCATCGCACGCAGTTTGCCGACCATCTCGGCCGTCGAAATGAGTGACTTATCGGCCAAGTGCCCACAGCGCTTGGGGTAGGTTTGGTCTTCCACCTGCAAGGCATTTGCACCAGCACGCTCGTACAGGCGCATGGTGCGCTGTGCATTGAGCGCATTACCAAAACCTGTGTCCGCATCAATGATCACCGGCAGATCCGTCCGGTCGCGGATGAGCATCATGGTGTCGGTCATCTCGCTGACCGAGGTCAGGCCAATATCTGGGCGCCCAAGGCGTGTGTAGGCAACCGCGGCGCCCGACAGGTACAGCGTTTCAAACCCGGCAACTTCCGCCAGTGAGGCAGTCAGCGCGTCATAGACGCCTGGCGCGACCAGTATGCTTTTGTCTTCGAGGCGTCTCTTTAGGGTCATGCGTTGGCCTCGATTAGGGTTTGAGCTTCAGCGATGGTCATTGCGTGCGTGACCGTCCCCAGCGAAACGATTGTGGCGTCGTGCACCTCTTGCTTAAAGGCCGCCGAGCCATCGGTCAGCAGGATCGTTTCGATGTTCCGCAGATGGGCGTCTCGCACCGTGCTGGCGACGCCGCCATTCGTAACAATGCCGCCAATGATCAGCGTGTCGATGCCAACGGCGCGCATGATGTATTCTAGCCGGGTCTGGTAAAAGGCTGAATAGGCGACCTTTTCCACCACATAGTCAGCCGGTTTCAAGGCGTCCACCAGCGTGTGGCCGAAGGCGCCCGGCGCAAAGTCGCCCTTTGTCAGAAAGGGTCGAAGGCGCTTCAGATGAGGAGCGATCAGGGGTTCGCCGCCTGGGCCTGGTACCAAGGTGAACTGAGCGGAAATATAGGTGCCGCCCGCTGCCCGCAACGCATCAACCAGTGGTTTGATCTTAGCGGGCAACGCAGCGATTGCCTCTGCCGATTGGCCTGCGCGCCCATAGGCGCCTTCAGGGTGCAGAAAATCATTCTGAAGGTCGATGGTCAGGAGCGCCGTTTTGGCGGGATCGATCTGCATCAGCGCGCCCTTTGCAAGATGAGATTACCAAAGCTATCGACCCGGGCGACGAAACCAGGCTCGACCAAAATGGTCGTGTCCGGTTGGTCTAGGATCGCAGGGCCGGGGACTTCTGCGCCAACAGGCAGGTCAAGCCGCGAATAAAGCGCCGTTTCGTGCCAGGCGCCGGCCATGCGCACTGATCGCGAGCCACGATGCGCTGCATCGACTGTCGCTTGGGGGGAGGGTGCGAGGCTTGTCAGGTCAAATTTCGGGCGCTTGCCGATGATCGAGGTGCGCAAATTCAGGATACGCCGAACGCCACCATCAAGCAGGCGCCCATAGGCGGCCATATACGTTTCATCAAAGCGGGCCACGATCTCATCACGCGAAAAGGCGGCGCCGAAGCCGCTATCCATGTCCGTCACGCGCAAAAGCGAAACCGGCACAGTGTGGGTCTGGCCGGCATAGGCCATGTCGGCCTCAACCAGCAGCTCCACTGTCTCGAAGGCGACCTTGGAGGCTTCCAGAAGCCCGGAGCCCTTGTCACGGTGCGTGGCCACCAAATCGGTCAATTCGGCGGCGTCCACAGCATCGACGACGGCATTGATCGTTTGCACGAAATCGTGGCGCATATCGGCGATCACGCACCCAAGCGCTGAGGTAACGCCTGGATAGCGCGGCACGAGCGCGCGCGCGAGGTCGCAATCGTCTACCAAGGCGCAAGCGTGCAAAGCACCACCGCCGCCAAACGGCATGTAAGAGAAGCCCTTCGGATCATGACCACGCTCGATACTCACCAGGCGGATCGCGCCAGCCATGCGGGCGTTGGCAACACGCAAAATGGCTTCGGCCGCCTCCTCCGGGTCCAGGCCAAGCGGTTCGCCCACATGCGCTGCGATGGCATTGCGGGCAGCTTCGACATCCAGGCGGTCCAGCACACCGCCAATAGGGCGATCGGCGTCAATCCGACCCAGCACAATGTTGGCGTCGGTAACGGTGGGCCGGTTATTGCCGCGGCCATAGGCCACCGGGCCTGGGTTAGAACCAGCGCTTTCAGGCCCGATGTTTAGGAGGCCGCCCTTATCGACCCAGGCAATTGACCCGCCGCCAGCGCCAATGGTGGTGATCTCGATCATCGGTGTGCGCACCACCATGCCGAAATCGATGCTGGTTTGCGCCGCCAACGCGCTTTGGCCATCAGCGATGAGTGAGACATCAAAGCTGGTCCCGCCAACATCTCCGGTGATGACATTGTCAAAGCCAGCGGAGGTGGCCACATAGGCCGCCGCGATAACCCCAGCCGCCGGCCCAGAAAGGGCCGTGCGAACCGGCAATTGGCAGGCGGTTTCGACCGCCATCACGCCACCGTTCGACTGGACGAGCAGAAACTCGCCGCCGAAACCGCCAGCCTTCATGCCCGCTTCGAGGCGGGCAAGATAGCCCGCCACCTCGGGCTGCAAATAGGCGTTGAGTGCGGTGGTTGATGTGCGCTCGAATTCGCGTATTTCCGGCAAGATCTCGTGCGACGCCGAGACGTGCGGGTTGGGCCAGACGGCCCGAATGGCCTCTGCCGCAGTCTTCTCGTTGGCCGGGTTGGCGTAGGCATTGATGAAGGAAAGCGCCACGGCTTCGCATCCCATGGCGAGCAGGGCGCGCGCGGCCTCTTGAACAGCCGCGATGTCGATCGGCGTATGCACCGTGCCATCTGCCAACGTGCGCTCCGGGACTTCCAAGCGCCTGTCGCGCGCGATGACCGGCTCGAAATCACCGCGCAGGCCCCAGGTCGCGCGCCTGTCGCGGCGGCGCATTTCCAGCGCATCGCGGAAGCCCTGCGTGGTGATGAGGCCGATCTTCGCG
Source organism: Hyphomicrobiales bacterium (assembly GCA_965601715.1). Lineage (GTDB taxonomy): Bacteria > Pseudomonadota > Alphaproteobacteria > Rhizobiales > MH13 > MH13. Next base: position 159,653 of record OZ271835.1, read on the forward strand.
CCCTTGCGCTCCAAAAGCGCATTGGTGCCTGCCGTCGTGCCGTGAACGACGGTGGTCACCGCCGATAGATCATCGCCAGCTTGGCCAATACCATCGAGGAAGCCGCCCGACTGGTCTGGGCGCGTGGTCGGAACCTTGGCGACCCGCGCTTCGCCGGTGCTCTCGTCCAAGATGAAAATATCGGTGAATGTGCCGCCGACATCGACGCCGACAACGCTCATGACGCAACCTCCCGCCAAGCGGTTCCGTAGGTTGCGTCGGCCTTTGTTTTTGAGAGGAACCCGAGGGACACATCGCGCGCAACGGCTTCGGCTGAACGATCAACCGAAGGGCCGTAGCCACCGCCGCCAGGTGTCTCCAGGCGCACGCGCTGGCCGCGCTTCAGTGGGATGCCAACCATCTTCGAGACCAAGGGCGGCTCTTCCCAGCCGGTGTCTGTTTCATAGGCAAAATGGTTTGTGGCGGCTTCGTCACCACCCGCAATACCCTGCGGCGCGAAGCGACCACGCTCACCAAACAGGAATGCCTCGGCTTCTTGTTCGAGCAGTTCAATCTCGTAGACCGCGCCAAGCCCGCCGCGATGCGCGCCAGCACCCGCACTGTCTGGGCGCAGGGCCCATTGGCGGAACATGACCGGGTAAGCGGCCTCAAGGATTTCCGCTGGTGGAATGGTCGCGGTCGAGATCGGCGCATTGCCGTGGTTGAGGCCATCGCTTTCGACCGAACCGCCATGGCCGCCGCCATAGAATGAGAACATCACCCAGCGTTGGCCGTTCTGGCGCTGACCAGCGATGGAAAGCGCGTTGATCGTTCCATAGGCGTTGGCAACGACCCGCTCTGGAATTGCCTTGGCAGCAGCCGAAAACACCACATCGATCATGCGCAATATGGTCTCGGTGTAGCCGCCAGTTGGGGCGGGGAACTCGGCAGACAGAAGCGAGTTTTCGGGAACATTGATGGTTATCGGTCGCATCACTCCAGCATTGGCGGGCAGGGCCGGGAAGATGTGTTTAATGGCGACATAGCAGCAGGCGATGGTGGTCGGCAGGGCGATGTTGACCGGCCCCGCGGTCGAGGGAGCGCTGCCTGTGAAGTCGAGTGTGAGGCGGTCATTTTCGATTTCGAGCGCAACCTTGATGGGGAGTGCCGCGTCCGTAATGCCGTCATTATCGAGATAGTCAGTCGCTTCCCAGCGTCCGTTCGGAAGGCCTTCCAACTCGCCGCGCATCAGGGCCTCAGCCCGATCACTCAACGCGGTGAAGGCATTGGAGACCGTGCCCGCACCATAGCTATCAAGCAGGGCGTCTAGGCGTTTCACCCCAAGGTCCAAGGCGCCAAGCTGCCCATTAAGATCGCCACGTGCCGATTGCGGCAGCCGCGTGTTGCGCACGATGATGTCGAGGATGTCGTTCTGGAAGATGCCGCCGCGCACCAGTTTGACCGGTGGCAGAACCACCGCTTCCTGGAAAACTTCGCGCGCCGAGGGGTTGTAGTTGCCGGGCACCGCGCCGCCGAGATCGTGCCAATGCCCGACCGAGGCGAGGTAGCAAAACAGTTTGCCATCACGGAAATAGGGCCGCACCAAACGCATGTCCGACAGGTGGGTGCCGCCAATGTGCGCATCGTTGAAGATGTAGACGTCGCCATCGGCAAGGTCACCGTCGCGAGCGGCCTTGTCGATAACCGCTTTCACGGCGAAGGCCATCACGCCAACGAAGATCGGCAGGCCCGACTTGCCTTGAACCAGTGTTTCGCCGGTCGATGCATCATAAAGTCCATGCGACGCGTCGTGTGCCTCTGCGATGATCGGGTTGAAGGCACTACGAAACAGGGTCGCGTCCATCTCATCGGCGATCTGTTCCATGCGACCGGCGAGAACAGCCAGCGTGATGGGATCTATTGTTTCGCTCACGCGCCCTCCTTGAGGCGCGTCTCGCCCATATCATTCCAGACATCTTGTCGAGTGAGCTTGCCGCCTGCCGTTTCAAAGCGATCAATGAACCGAATACTGTCGAAAGCCGTGCCGTCCAGCCATTCGCCCGCCAACGTGCCGAAGCAATAGACGGCCGGGCCAGTATCGCCGGAAGCGACATCAAAACGCTCATAGCTCTTGCGGACGAACCGATAACGCGGCTTTGACCAGGCGACCAATTCCTCAAGCGTCGTCATGGTGATGCCGCCTGGGAATGTCATAGAAAAGCCAGCGGCCAGTTTTTCTTTGGCAGCGTCGAGGTCGCGCGCTTCCATGCTGGCCAGGAAATCATGAACCAATTGCGCCGCATCAGGTAGCGGCGGTGCGGCTGGTCGAGACTGACCACCGCGCATGTAGCCAGCCGCGGGAACATCGTTGAGTGTCACGATGATGCCTTCCGGATTGGCCGGCACGACTTGGCGCACGGCGCCCGTTAAAGCACTGCAAAGACGAGATTTTGCCTCGTCGTCATAGCCTTCAATCATTGTCACATGGACCAGTGGCATGGATACGCCTCGCATAAACCTGTACGGCATATAATACAGGTATGAAATTATATCTAGAACAATAAATGTGTATTTTTGTTGCTAGATTTCTTGCCTTTTTGCGGGCGCGCTCTAAGCTGACATGGATCAGCGCGGAGCGAAGTCAATGCCTTCAAACACGCTTGAAGACGCAAATTTCAGCATCCCGGAGGGTGGCAAGGCCCGACGGATCTATCTGCTATTGAAGGGTGATATCTCCGGCGGAGCGTTGCCGGTGGGTGCCCAATTGCCGGGCGAGCACAAGCTCGCTGAGCAGTATAGTGTATCGCGCGTCACCATTCGCCGCGCGCTTGATGCGCTGGCACAAGACGGTCTGATCGAGAAGAAAGTCGGCAGCGGTTCGGTGGTGCGCTCCGGCAGTGGCAACAGCCAGACGATTGCCGCAGACATCGCGAACCTGATGCCGCAGATCGCGCAGATGGGCGAGAAGACAGAAGCCCGCTTGCTGGCCTTTGGTTATCAGGTGGCGAGCCCGCCCATCGCGTCGGCGCTCGGCTTGGAGCCCGGAACGCGCGTCCAGAGGGCGGTGCGGGTGCGCCTGATGAACGGCCAGCCCTTTTCTTACCTGGTCACGCATGTTCCTGAAGATGTGGCGCTGAGCTACTCGGAGGCCGATCTGGCCACCAAACCGCTCTACACGCTGTTGGAGTTGGGTGGCGTGCGCATCACCAGTGCGGAACAATCGGTCACGGCCATACTGGCATCACCCGATATCGCCAAGGCGCTGGATGTGCCGTCTGGGTCAGCACTCCTGAGCCTCGAACGGGTGGTCCGTGATGCCGATGGGCGCGGTGTGGAACATCTTTCTGCCAGCTATCGGCCAGACAGATTTCAACTCTCCATGTCTTTGGAACGTGTCGGCGACACCGACAACCGCCACTGGGAACCTATTGTGGACATGAACCACGGTCCGCAGACGACGGATCAGGTGTCTCAATGAGCGCACAGACCCTCTTCGATAAGCTCTGGGCATCGCACGAAGTGTTTCGGCGCGATGACGGCGCTTCGCTTTTATGGGTCGATCGCCACTTGGTGCATGAGGGCTCGCACCATGCATTTGCCAAGCTCAAAGCGCGCGATCTGAAGGTCGCGCATCCCGAACTGACCACAGCGGTCAGCGACCATTATGTGCCAACTCGCAACCGTGACGCGGGAGGCGCGACGCCAGCGATTGCCCGTATGATCAACCAGCTATCGGATAACGCCAGAACACATGGCATTCGCCATTTCGGGCTCAACGATGCGCGTCAAGGCATCGTACACGTTGCTGGACCTGAGCAGGGCCTAACACTGCCAGGCCTTATGATCGTTTGTGGCGATAGCCACACGTCGACTCACGGGGCCTTTGGCGCTTACGCCTTTGGCATTGGCGCGACGGAAGTCGCCCACGTCTTGGCGACGCAGACACTTTGGCAAAACCGTCCGCGCACCATGCGCCTCACTTTTCAGGGCTCGCTGCCTCCTGGAACCACCGCGAAAGATATGGCGCTGCACTGGATATCCGTCCTTGGCGGGGATGCCGCACGCGGCCACGCTATTGAGTACGCAGGTTCTGCCGTCGAAGCCCTGTCGATGGAAGGCCGAATGACGCTGTGCAACCTGTCGATTGAGGGCGGCGCCAAGTGCGGCATGGTCGCCCCGGACGCCACCACCGCGGCCTACGTCCAAGGCCGCCCGTTCGCGCCCCAGGGTGCCGATTGGGACAAGGCTTTGGAGGACTGGACCGCGCTCAAAAGCGACGCGGGTGCAGTCTTTGATCGTGAGATCGAACTCGATGCCCTGGAAGTCGCGCCAACTGTCACCTGGGGCATCCGCCCTGAGCAAGCTGCCTCAATCAAGCAGACCGTGCCCGACAATGCTTCGCAAGATGCGCTGGATTATATGGGCCTATCCAAAGGCCAGCGGCTAGAAGGCGTCGCCATCGATCAAGTGTTCATTGGTTCGTGCACCAATGCCCGCATTGAGGACTTGCGCGCTGCCGCTGCCGTTCTGGCCGGTCGCAAGGCGAAGGTGCCAGGTACAGTTTCCCCCGGTTCCATGGTGGTAAAGCGGCTCGCGGAGGCCGAGGGGCTGGACACAATCTTCGTGCAAGCTGGCCTGGATTGGGTCGATGCGGGCTGCTCCATGTGTGTGGCGATGAACGGTGATCTGGTGCCTCCCGGTAATCGCTGTGCCTCGACAACAAATCGCAACTTCAAAGGCCGCCAAGGACCTGGTGCGCGCACCCATTTGATGTCGCCAGCCATGGTGGCCGCTGCCGCCGTCAAGGGGGCGCTGTCCGATGTGCGGCCATTGCTTGCTGGGCGCCGACCTGCTGATTTGGCAAAGGCAGGCTGATCATGGCGGGTTGGACCACACATACCGGCAAAGCCGTGACCTTGCCTGCCGAAGGGGTCGACACCGACCAGCTGATACCGGCGCGTTTTATGTCGACACCGCGCGGCCAAGGGTATGGCCAATACCTGCTGTACGATCAGCGCGTTGATACAGACGGGAACGCAATCAAGGACTTTCCGCTTAACAGACACGATCAAGTGAGTGTCTTGGTGGCTGGGCGTAACTTTGGATCTGGCTCGTCGCGTGAAGCGGCGGTCTACGCTTTGGTTGATTTCGGAATTCGAGCTGTCATCGCCCCGAGCTTTGGCGACATTTTTGCGGGCAACGCCGTCAACAATGGACTGCTACCGGCACGCGTCGATGAGGCGAGCTGGGCAATGTTGGTGGACGACATCGCCAGCGATTGCGTTTCCGCCCACATCGACCTTGAATCCCAAAACCTAACGATCAAACAGCGCACCGTGCCCTTCGCGATCGACGCCGTGTGGCGCACCAAACTGATCGAAGGCTGGGACGATATTGATCTGACTGCCAACCATCAAAACGAAATTGCCGCCTTCCGCAAGAATGACATCGTGCGGCGCCCCTGGGCACAGCTGTCGCAAACCATGTGACCGCTGGCTCACCCCCAACCGGCGCACTGCGCCACTCTCGGATGGCCCAAAGAAAGCCGCCGAACCCCACAAGGAGAGGACAAATGAAGAAACACCTGATCGTCGGCACGCTTGCCGCGTCTACCATGTTGGCAAGCGCCGCATGGGCACAGGACACCATCACCGCGGTGCACGCGTTCCCTGAAACGCTGATTTACACGCAAAGCTTCCTGTCGTTCGTCGACATGGTCAACGAAGCTGGAGAAGGTGTTGTTCAAATCGAGGTTCTGGGCGGCCCAGAAGCCATCGGCATGTTCCAGCAGCCAGACGCTGTGCGCGACGGTGTTGTCGACATGGTCTACACGCCAGGCTCTTTCTACGGCGGTGCATTGCCGGAGAAAGACGCGATGGTTGCGTCAAACCTGACGGCCATCGAAACCCGCGAGAATGGCGGCATCGACCTGATCAATGAGATCCATCAGGAAAAAATGGGCCTGTATTATCTCGGCTGGTTCGATTCCGGCGTGACTTACAACCTTTGGTCCGTCAACGAGCCTTCTGTTGACGGCGATGGCAACCTGGTGATCGACGATATTCGCCTGCGCGGCAACGCTGTCTACAACGCGTTCTTCACGGATTACCTGCAAGCCCAAGTGATCGACCTGCCAACTGGCGAGGTTTATGCAGCTCTTGAGCGTGGCACGGTGGATGCAACCGGTTGGACCCAAATCGGTCTGATCGATCTGCGCTGGAATGAGTTCCTGAACTGGCGCATCGAACCCAACTTCTTCTCCACCGATCTTGGTGTGATCGTGAATCTGGAGAAGTGGAACAGCCTGTCTGAAGAAGCGCAAACGATCCTGCAGGACGTTGCTATCGAACATGAGCGCATGAGCGTGGAGGCCCTGCGTGCCAAGCGCGACGAAGACTTCGCCGCGTTGGAAGAAGGTGGCATGCAAGTCTTTGAACTCGAAGGCGATGCCCGTGCCGCTTACCTCGCAGCCGCCCGCTCCACCACGTGGAACCGGATGCGCACCCTTATGGAGGAAAGCCCTCAAGGTGCTGACAACTATGACCGCCTGATCGAGCTCTTCTACGATCCGGCTGCCGACTAAGTACTGATCAGAGCATGCGGCGCCACCCGCTGGTGCCGCGCGCTTTTCTTGTGAAAGGCCGACCTTTGGCAACACTCACCAAAATCTATGACCGCTTTGTTGATGCGATGGCCCTTGTCGCAGCCGGCATGCTGGTGTGGTTGATGGTATCGGTTGTCCTGTCGGTGCTGATGCGAAACGCTGGTGTGCAGCCCTTCGCCTGGCTGTTCACGTCGGCGGAATACGCCATTCTCTACATGACGATGTTGGGCGCACCTTGGCTAGTGCGCAAAAAGGGCCATGTCCACATCGAGCTGGTGACGGCGATCCTACCACCCGCACTCCGGCGTCTGTTGAGCCGCGCGGTGGCAGCGGCCTGTGTGGTGGTGTGTATCATTCTGACCTGGAAGGGCATCGACCTGGTCGCGACCAACCTTGAGCGCAATGATTTTGACGTGCGCGCCTATTTCTACCCGCGCTGGCTGCTGACCATCACATTCCCGATTTCCTTCGGCTTGATGGCCATTGAATTTGCGCGTTTCACCTTCGGTCGCGACCTTCTGCATTCAGGTGAGGCTGGCATTCATGAATAAGGCCCAGCCCTGATGGAATGGTATGAAGCGCTTGCCCTCCTGCTGGGTGCTATCATTGCGCTTATGGCGCTTGGTATGCCGATTGCGTTGGCATTCCTGGCGGCGAATATTCTCGGCGCCTGGGTGTTTATGGGCGGCGAACGCGGCGTTGCGCTGCTCCTCAACAATGGCTTGGGCGCGCTGACCAAGTTCGCGCTGATGCCCATTCCCTTGTTCTTGCTGATGGGCGAGGTGTTCTTCCACACCGGCCTCGGCAAGCGCATGTTCAACGCGATTGACCAGCTTCTGGGTCGGCTTCCGGGCCGCCTTTCTTACGTCACCGTTCTTGGTGGTACCGGTTTCTCCACGCTTTCCGGCTCATCGATGGGCTCAACCGCATTGCTCGGCTCCTTGATGGTGCCGGAGATGACCTCGCGCGGTTACAAGAAAAAGATGTCCATTGGTCCGATCCTCGGTACCGGTGGCCTAGCGATCATCATCCCGCCCTCGGCGCTCGCCGTGCTGCTGGCTACACTTGCACAGATTGATGTTGGTGGCCTCCTGATTGCCGGTGTGATCCCGGGTTTGATTTTGGCGGGTCTCTATATTCTGACGATCTTCGTGATGACGAAGTTGGATCCGGCCGCGGCCCCAGCCTATGAGGTGCCGCATCTGACGATCGGCGCGAAGTTGATGTTGGTGCTGCGCGACGTGGTGCCGATGGTGGGGCTGATGGTCGTGATCATCATCATGATGATCGCGGGCTTTGCGACACCGTCCGAGGCGGCCGCTTTCGGTGCACTTGGCGCCATTCTGCTGTCCATTGCCTACAAGGCGTTTTCCTGGGAAGCGATGAAAATGTCGGTGCGCGGCGCGTTGCGCGTCACGTTAATGGCGTACCTCATCGTCTTCGGATCAGCGACATTCTCGCAAATTTTGGCGTTTTCTGGCGGGTCGCGTGGCTTGATCACCTGGGCGACCGGGTTCGACCTTGATCCCGTGATAATGCTGTTGGTGATGTTCGGCGTCTTGCTGATCCTAGGCATGTTCATGGAGCAAATTTCCATCATGCTGCTCACCGTGCCGATCTTCTTTCCGCTGGCCACGAGCCTCGGCTTTGAGCCCCTTTGGTTCGCGCTCATCATGCTGTTGGCGCTGGAGATCAGCTTCACCACGCCGCCGTTTGGACTGCTCTTGTTTGTGATGAAGGGCGTCGCACCGGCCGACACGACCATGCGCGACATCTATATCGCAGCGATTCCGTTCATCTTTTGCTCCTTGCTGTTGGTGGCGCTGCTGATCGCGTTCCCCCCGATTGCGATGTGGTTGCCGTCGCTGGGGTAGGGAGTCACAGCTAAATCTTGCCTGGAAAATTGGCTTTCCATTCGCCAGAGCTCTCACTAAACACTAGAAAAACGAAGTGAATGGCGAGCCCATCTGCGGCCTCGAAACACGTTTCCTTGTATTGAGCATGAGACAGTCCTGGTTATGGCCGAGCCCTCCGACGATTCCAAAATGGCTAAAACCAACGATACGAGGTCGAAAAGAGGTGGCATCGCGGCCAAGCTGAGTGTCATGGGCGCGAAGGCCAAGGCGCTCTGGCCAAACAAGAGCGGCGCCAAAGAGCGCCCTGCCGGAATGAACCCGGGGCTTTCAGATGAGGCGGCAAGGGAAGCGGGCCTATGGGCCGAACCGTTCCCAGAACAAATCCTCGTCCTAACTGATCCAACCGACAAAGCCTCAGAGGTGGCGCAGGATGCCAAGATCCTCGAGGCCGAACCACGCCCTGATCCTACGATGGAGGTCGAAACAGCCGGTGGTCCACAGCCGCACGCGCCAAGATCGAGCCCTTTGGCTGCCATAAAGGCGCGGTTGGCCGGTGGTAACCGGATGCCCCGCCGGCCACGTAGGACGGCGCAAAAGGTCGATCCACCGCCGGGATTGGAGAAAGGTGCGACGTCGCAGTTTACCGACAAGATCGACGAAGAGATGCCAGAGCAAACCGCTGTCGATTTCCAACCGAGCGCCGAGCCGGCGGCGCAGGTCCAACAGACAGGCGCCGCGCGTTCGCAAACTTCACGGCCCGATCTGCGGGCGGCCATGGCAGCGTTTTTCGCCAACGGAAACTGGATTCCCCGTTGGTCCTGGGTGGATCGTTGGGCGGCCTACTTAGAACCGAGCTTCGACAGAGTAGCTCGATTGCGCATTGTAGCCGCCGTGTGTGTGGCGACTGTGGCTGTACTCGCCTTTACCCCGGGTTTCACGACCATTCCGCCAGTTGATCGCGACGAGTCGCGCTATTCGCAAGCCACGCGGCAAATGGTCAATACCGGTGACTACATCGATATTCGTTTCCAAAATGAGCCTCGTTACAAGAAACCAATAGGTATCTATTGGCTGCAGTCCATTGCGGTCACAATTTACGGAGCAGAAGACGGTCAGGCACCCATTTGGGTCTATCGGACGGTTTCGTTTGTGGGCGCAGTCGCTTCGGCGTTGCTGGTTTATTGGTTGGCGCTTGCCTTCGGAGCGCCGCCAGTGGCGTTCGCCGCTGGGCTGTTGGTAGCACTCACAATCATGCTGGGAGCTGAGGCGAGGCTGGCCAAGACAGACGCCGTGTTGTTTGCCACAATATTAGTCGCTCAGGGCATATTGGCCCGGGCATTTCTTGGGCGCCGGGACAGTTCAGTCAAACCTTGGCATGCTGGCCTGTTTTGGACAGCCGCAGCCGCAGGCCTTTTGGTCAAAGGGCCTATTTTGCCGATGGTCGTCGGGTCTACAGCGGCACTGGCATGTGTATTTGAGCGCCGTGTTGCCTGGTTACGGCGTCTGCGTCCCGGACTTGGCTTTATGTGGATGCTGATCCTCGCCCTGCCTTGGTTTATCGCAATTGGAATCACATCTGCCGGTGAGTTCTACGCTCTGTCAATCGGAGATGATTTCCTCGAAAAGGTTGCGGAATCCCGAGAGCGGCCGTTTGTACCACCGGGAGCTTACACGTTTGGCTTTTTTCCAGCGCTTGGTTGGCCTTTGGCACCCCTCGCGTTTCTCGCTATCCCATTCGCGATTGCCAGTTGGCACGACAAGAGCACGCGCTTCTTGGTCGCTTGGATTGTACCAACGTGGATGATATTTGAGTTCGCTGCCACCAAACTACCGCACTACATCCTGCCCATTTATCCAGCACTGGCGATCCTTGCGGCGCGTATGATTGTCTATGAAAAGGTGCCAGACGGGTGGCTGGCCGTTATAGCAAAAGCATTGTTTATCGCGATCCCAACTGCTGGCGTGATTGGGCTGCCCATTGTTCTGTTTATGTACGGTGATCCGATCCACCCGCTGGGTGTGCTCCTCACGCTCCTGGCGCTCATTTCGCTCGTTGGCGCGTTCCTACTCCTCATCCGCGTTCACGCCCGCGCAAGCCTAATTCTTACGGTGGTCGGAGTGGTGATCCTGTACCAAGGAGTCTTTGGGTTTTATATTCCAGCCGCGCGAACCATTTGGATTACGCCACAGCTGGCGGCAGCGCTGGATTCCGTGCAATGCGAGGATCCCGAACTTGCCACCTTAGGCTACAACGAACCAAGTCTGGTTCTTATGACCCGAACGGACCTTCGCACACTCACTCGTGCCGAGGAGGCAGCCGACTTCCTGGCTGATGGGGCTTGCCGTGCCGCATTTGTTGAAGCGCGCTTTGTGCCTGAAATGTCAGCATCGCTCGACGGTATGGACCCAGAGGCACAACCGGGTGCGACCACGGTGCGGTTACTTTCGCGTGTCGAGGGCCTAAACTTCAATGGAGGCGACGAACTAAACATGCATGTCTTTGCCTCGGGTGAATAACCAAGCTTCGAGTGAAAGCCGGTGAACCTCTTTTGTTGTTTAGGACGATGGGTTAGGTAGCGCGAGTCCCGGATTTAACCGGCTCCACAATCACTCCGGGCCATAAGACCCAATTTACTGGACTGTGTGTATTGACGTCACTTCCAACTGACGAAGCTGCTGACCCTATGCTCTCAGTCGTCATTCCGTGCAAGGATGAGGCAGACAATCTGCCCCCCCTGATTGCCGAGATTGTCGATGCTCTTCATGGTCGTAGCTTCGAGATTGTTATTGTAAACGATGGGTCAGAGGACGACACCGTCACCGCCGCTATGCAGGCTGGTCTTGATACCAAGTCTAATGTTCGTGTGATCAGCCATTCTGTTTCGTCTGGTAAGAGCGCTGCTGAGCGGACCGGTCTCCAGCATGCGCGCGGCGATATCATCATCAGTATGGATGGAGATGGCCAGAACAATCCGGCCTACATACCAACGATCGTGGATACCCTTGTTGCCAGAGGCTCAGGGTTCGGCATGATCGCCGGGCAGCGTCTGGGCCGCAAAGACACCGCATTCAAGCGTTTCGCATCGCGCTTTGCTAACCGGTTGCGTGGCGCGATACTTAAGGACAAGACACGCGATGCAGGATGCGGGTTCAAAGCGGTCCACACTGACATTTTTCTGAAGTTGCCATACTTCGAGGGACGTCACCGGTTTATGGCGGCGCTGGTCCTGCGCGAGGGATACGACGTTGACTTTGTCGATGTTGTCGATCGCCCCCGCCAACATGGCGTCTCGAAATATGGTGTTCTTGATCGTGCCTTGGTCGGGTCTATTGACCTCATTGGTGTGTTGTGGCTCATGAGCCGCTTCAAAAAACACCCTGCTGTGTCGGAGGAAGCGTCACCTGAATTGTCGTCCGACGAAACATCGCACGAACGGTAGATCGCATGCTGCAAGACCTTTTGGCCTGGTTTCAGGTCGTCTTTGTCGACCAGTTCGATTGGTGGGTTGTTTGGGGTTTGGCTGCTCAGTTCATGTTCATGATGCGCTTTGTCGTACAGTGGCTGGCGTCTGAGCGCGCCAAACGATCGATTGTGCCGATTCCGTTCTGGTTTTTCTCGATTGGTGGTGGGTTGATGTTGCTCACTTACGCCATCGAGCAGCAGGACCCGGTGTTCATTCTTGGTCAGTCGCTAGGTTTGTTGATCTACACACGCAATCTCTGGCTGATTTTTGCAGAGCGTCGTGCCGCAGCTAGGCCTTAGGGTGACGCTGCTGGTTAAGTTGTCAGCAATTCCGCAGCTTCTGCGCCCGCTAGTAGATCCGCTTTTAGGTCGTTGACATCTTCCAACCCAATTTGAAGGCGAACGAGTGGACCGCCAGTCCAGGGGCGCGCCGTGCGTGCTTGATCGAGCTGTCCCAAGACTGCAAGGCTCTCGAAGCCGCCCCAGGAATATCCAAGGCCAAACAGCTGAAAGGTGTTGAGCATGGTGCGCGCTTGATCGGCAGATCCATTGACCTCGACACCAAATAGGCCGGATGCACGCCCCTTGAACAGCTTCTTCCAGAGCGCGTGCCCTGGGTCGCTTGGCAGTGCAGGGTGAAGCACCCTGGTAACGAAGGGTTGCGTTTCCAGCCACTGCGCCAATTCCAGGGCAGTCTTCTCGTGCTGGTCAAGCCGCAGGCGCAGCGTGCGTATACCGCGCAAGGTCAGGAAGACTTCCTCTGTGCCGGCTTGCAGGCCTAGATTGAGATGCATCCGCTTAAGCATCGGCCAAGCCTTCTCGGTCGACGAGACCGATCCGATCAAAAGGTCGGAGTGGCCGCCGTAGTACTTCGTTCCCGCCTGGATGGAGTAATCAAAGCCTTCGATCAGCGGTTTGTAGATCAACGGCGTGGCCCAGGTGTTGTCGATCATCGTGATCGCGTCGTTGGCGGCTGAGGCCTCTAAGAAGGCGGCCAGATCTGGCATCTCAAACGTGTAAGAGCCAGGCGCTTCGGCGAACAGTATGGTCTGTCCGTTCGGTAGCATCAGGTCGGCGATCCCAGATCCGATCAGCGGATCATAGAACACCACATCCATGCCAAGCTGCGCCAAGCATTGGCCGCAGAAACGCCGCGTCGGCCCATACACATTGTCGGGCACAAGAACCCTCCTTCCTGGCTTTGCGCATGCCAAGAGGGGGAGGGTGACCGCTGCCAATCCAGAGGGGACCAAGACCGTGTCATAGGCCTCCTCAAGGACGTTGATCGCCTGGGTCAGCCCATCCGTCGTTGGGGTGGCGTGAATAGCATAGGTGTAGCGCGGTCGATCGGGGTGGCCGACTGGCAATTCCATCGACTCAGCGTCGGGATACAGCACTGTCGAGGCGCGCACCACGGGCGGGTTCACAAACCCATGAAAGTCATGCGATTCGCGGCCAAGAATCGAAAGCTGCGTATCGATGGCTTTGTCCGCCAAATTTACAGCTGTTTTTTTGTCCTTTGGCGTCTGCGCCATCCCAAGGTCCTTTGTTTTTTCATTGTTTTGTTGGCTGTGAGCCGTTTTTTGGCCTATCTTCCAATTGATCGTCTGAAAGCTTTTTGACAGGCGAGTGGAACGTGGCACAAGGGCGGATGTGCACGGTCTGCAGCTTTTATGCACCAGAGAGTTGATTAATGTCCCTTCCGCCAATGCTCATCGTCTTACGCGCACCCGTGCTGGTGTTGGGCGCTTTGCTGACCGTTGCGACAACGCCGGTTGCCCAAGCCGCCTCGACCCTTGATGATGTTCTTGCCAAAGGTTTCGTCCAATGCGGCGTTTCTCAGGGCCAACCAGGCTTCTCGGCGCAAAACGATGAGGGTGAATGGGAGGGCTTTGATGTCGATTATTGTCGAGCGCTCGCGGCCGCTGTTCTTGGCGACGCGCAGGCAGTCCAGTTTACGCCCCTAAGTGCAGCCGGACGTTTTGACGCTTTGGTCGACGGTGAAATTGACATCCTGTCGCGCAATTCGACTTGGACGATGGCCCGCGAAACCAGCATCCCCGTCAGTTTCGTCGGGGTCAATTACTATGACGGCCAAGCGTTTATGGTTCGGCAGGCCATGGGCATCACATCAGCGCTGGAGCTTTCCAACACGACGATTTGCGCGAACGCGGGGACGACCGCAGTCCTCAACGTGGCCGATTTTTTTGAATCGCGTGGCATGCCGTTTGAACTGGTGACCTTTGAGAACGTGTCGGAGGTTGTATCCGCATACGCATCACAGCGCTGTGATGCTTACGCGCATGACACGTCAGGGTTGTTTGCACAGCGTCTCAACCTGTCCGATCCCGAAGCGCATATCGTTTTGCCTGAAGTAATCTCCAAAGAACCGCTCAGCCCGGCCGTTCGCAACAACGATACGGCCTGGTTCAACGTTGCCCGCTGGGTTTTGTTCGCCCTTATCAATGCCGAAGAGTTGGGCGTCACGAGCCAAAATATCGAGAGCTTCATCGGCACGGACAATCCTGCCATTGCGCGGCTGATCGGCGGCGAAGGATCGTTTGGTAGTTTGCTCGGCGTGCGCGATGACTGGGCCCTTCAAGCGATCGCACAAGTCGGCAATTATGGTGAGATATTTGATCGCACCATTGGCACTAATTCCGACCTGGGTATTGGGCGAGGACTTAACGAACTGTGGTCCGAAGGTGGGCTTATCTACGCGCCACCAATTCGCTGAGCGTTAGGCGTTCGCTGGCCCGGTTTCCATTGGCAGGGATGTGTCCGCGCCCCATTCGGCCCAGGAGCCATCGTAAATGCGTACATCGCCTGCGCCAGCGATTGCCAGGCCAAGCGACAGCGTTACGGCCGACACTCCTGATCCACAGCTGGCAATGATCGGGCCGTCCGTCGAGATCCCAGCCGACGCAAATACGGCCTGAAGTTCGTTGGTACTTTTCAAGCGACCATCTTGAATGAGGTCGGTGAAGGGAAGTGACTGCGCTCCCGATATATGGCCGGCGCGAAGCCCTGGTCTTGGCTCCTCGACAGTACCCTCAAACCGGTCCTTGGGACGCGCGTCGACAATCCGCAGTTTTTCATCGCCGACTGCCTTTTGGACCATTGCAAGATCGGCAATGGCTGACCCGTCAAGCCGTGCCGTGAAATGGCGAGGAGAGCGGTTGGTGGGTTCATCTGAAATGGGAAAGTCTGACGCCTCCCAGGCAGGTAGGCCACCGTCCAGGATGTAGACATCGCGCGCGCCCATGACCTTTAGCATCCACCAAACCCGAGGCGCGGAGAACAAGCCTGCGCCGTCGTACACCACAAGTGTCATCCCATCGCCGACCCCTAATTTGCGCATCGCCGAAGAAAACGCGATCGGGTCGGGCATCATATGGGGCAGATCTGTGTCTTGGCGTGAGTTCGCGTCGAGATCAAAAAACACCGCGCCGGGAATGTGAGCGGCATCGAACTCTCGCTTGCCGTCGCGCGGTTCGCCATCACGCATCATGGTTGGTAGGTACCAACTCCCATCAATTGGCAGAACATCAGGGTGGCCAACTCGTTCGTGCAACCAGTCTGGACTTACAAACACTTCGTCGCGGCGCATGGGAGTTTTCCTTCCTAGAGGGCATCCGTATCGTTCAGCTTGATGCGAACGCGTCGGTTTTGTTTGCCCTTGTTCTCAATCTTGGTGACCTGAGCTCGTCCAATTTCGATCGTTGTTTGGACATGTGTTCCACCACAGGGCTGCAGGTCGATGTCTCCAATACGCACAAGCCTTACGCTGCCTGAACCGCGCGGTGGTTTGACGCTCATCGTTTTGACGAGGTCCGGCTGAGCATCCAGTTCTTCGTCCGTGATCCACTCCTGCGAAACAGGGTGGTTGCCGTCGATAAGGCTTTGCAGTTGCTCAGATAATGCGTCCTTATCCAACGCCGCATCAGCGATGTTGAAATCGAGCCGCCCTTCGCCGTTGCCGATCTGCCCGCCAGTGACCGGGAAGGGCAAGACCACGGAAAGCAAGTGAAGCGCCGTATGCACACGCATATAGCGATACCGTGTTGGCCAATCGATGTGCCCAACGCATTTGGCGCCCGGTGAGAGCTCGAGCACGCCCGCAGGCATAGGATCATCCTTTTCACGCAGGACCAAATGCACGTGATTTCGATCAGGACTATAGCGTGTGACATGGACCGGTAACATGTCGCCGTTGGCCAACTCGAGCATACCTTGGTCGCCCGGTTGCCCGCCACCTTGTGGATAGAAGTGGGTTCGCTCCACCAAAACGCCGTCTTCGGTCACGCCCAAGACGGTCATCTCAGCCGTACGGAGATAGGGCTCGGTCTGATAGACAGCATCAATCACAGCGTCGTTCCTCAGTTGGCGTCAGAACGCTTTGACCAGACCATGGCGGCCAATGCAATCGGCGGCCGGTGCCAAGGGGCGGTATCAATAGTGCGTGCCAAATGCCAAACCGGTTTCGCCAAAGAAGTATCTACTGCCTCGCGACCAACTGTGAGATAAACTGACAGCAAATTTGGTAATGACTGTCATTTTTTATGCACAGATGATCCAGTCGCCCCATTTGTGCGTAGGGGTGATACAGGCGGAAATCCGGGCATCGAACCGGTTTCGGGCTGGAGGACACGGATCAGCCTTTTGTCCGGTTGTTGGTGGCCTGAAGAAATCTATGTTGGCCAGCATCGAAAGGTGGTGGTCTGGAAAGAACGAGAAAGATTGAGCGTGAATATCAACGCGACACGTCAGACAGATATGGTCTCGGGATTGCTGGCCGAGTACGCTTTGGGTGGGCTTTCCAAGCCGACTCGTGTGCTTGTTGAGAGCCACCTTGAGATGATGTCGAGTTCAGCTAAGTGGTTGTCTGATGTCGCCGATGTTGGCGAAGTCATCGGTCAGCCCGATGCTGTTCAGTTCGATCCGCATGTACTCGATGCTATCGAACCAGTTGCTTTGCGCGACAAAGGTGCATCTCTGGACGCCGTCTTTGCTGCGATTGCAGAAGTTGAGGCTGGATCAAAAGGAAACCCGCCAAGCGCCCTTGAGAAATATCTCGGTATGCCAATCAGTGACGTTCCTTGGAAAGGCGTTATGCCTGGTCTGGCGGAGTACCGCTTGCCCGATGATAGCGGCTCCGAAGTAAGTCTTTTGCGCATTGATGGCGGCAAGGCTATGCCCGTGCACACGCACCACGGGTCAGAAATCACGCTGGTCTTGCAAGGTGGTTTCTCTGATGGGAACGGCCATTATGGCGTGGGCGACATTGCCTACGCTGATGACGATGTAAATCACCGTCCGGTCGCTGATGCGGGCGAGATCTGCATCTGTTTTGCGGTTGTTGATGCTCCCGTCGAACTGACCGGGCCGATCGGTCGCCTGATGAACAACTTCCGCCGATAAGCTTATCTCGAATTCTCGTTAAGCGGCGCCTGAGCAATCCGGCGCCGTTTTTGTGCGTAGACTAGGCATTGTCCGCAAATTTCCGTCCCCGCGTGACAATGCATCTTCAAGGAAGAGTTATGGCGAAGCCGCTTGTTTGGATAACTGGCGCCAGTTCTGGCTTGGGTTATGCCTTGGCCAAAGAAATGGCATCACGTGGCCACCGCTTGGTGCTGACCGCGCGCAAAAGCGCCCCGCTGGAGGTGCTCCGCAGCCAGATTGAGGCCGATCATCCCGACGTCGACGTGTTCATTGAGGAAGGCGATATCATCGACGCGCCTCGGATGGAGGCTATCGTTAGCGCGATGGACGCAAACGGCGGGATCGATATCGCGGTCCTCAACGCCGGTATCTACATCCCCATTGACGCCACAGACCCGAAGCTGGACGCCTTTCACACCACTTTCGACGTCAACCTCAAAGGCACGGCAAACTGCTTGGTACCGTTGATACAGTCGATGAAGCAGCGCCGTGCCGGCCAAATTGTTCTGGTGGCCTCTGTGGCCGGCTATTCCGGACTACCCATGGCAGCGGCCTATGGCGCCACGAAGGCTGGCTTGATCAACATGGCCGAAGCTCTGCGCTTTGATACCGACCGGATGGGCATCACGCTTCAGATCGTCAATCCAGGCTTTGTTGAGACACCTGCGACCGATGAAAATCCCTTTGACATGCCGTTTCTGCTCAAGGCGGATGACGCAGCGCGGCGGATGGCCGACGGGATTGAAAGCAAAGCGTTCGAGGTCACTTTCCCCAAACGATTCACCTACCAATTGAAGTTCCTGCGGCTTTTGCCGTTCGACTTATACCACTGGATCGTGTCCCGCACGACCGGTTGGCGCAGCAAGCCGAATATCCAACCAGGCCCAGACGCGGGCGACGCTTAAGACGGCTTGTGAGCGTAGACCACCTGGCGCACATCGATATTGCCAGCGCGAAAGCCGGCTTCGCAATAGTGCAGGTAATAGCGCCAAAGCCTTTGAAACCTGGTGTCGAAGCCCATCGCCTCAATCTCCGGCCACCTATCCATGAAGGTGTCACGCCATTCTTTGAGCGTGCGCGCATAATCGCGGCCAAAAATTCGGGTTTTGGTGAGATCGAGCCCAGCATCGCCACCTAGGGTCTTCAGATGCGTTGGCGTCGGCAGCATTCCGCCCGGGAACACATACTGTTGAATGAAGTCAGTCGCGCGACGATAGTGATCGAAATATTCGTCACGAATGGTGATCGTCTGGATGCCTGCGCGCCCTGAAGGCTTCAGGCAAGCTTTGATCTTTTCAAAATATGTCGCCCAAAAAGCTTCACCGACTGCCTCGAACATCTCAACTGAAACGATACGGTCAAACATGCCGCTTTCGTCACGATAGTCTTGGAAGACGATATCGACATGGTCGGTGAGGCCTTCGCGCCTCATGCGCTCGGTGGCGAAGTCAAACTGCTCTTGGCTGATGGTCAGGCCGCGCACATAAGCACCGCGTTCTTTGGCGAGATACTCGGCAAACCCGCCCCAGCCACAGCCGATCTCAAGCACATGGTCGCCCGCCATCACATCAGCGGCATCGGCGAGCGCTTTGTACTTGGCGCGCTGAGCGCTTTCGAGGTCATTTGCACCCGTTTGAAAAAGTGCAGAAGAGTAGGTCATCGATGGGTCGAGCCAGCTCTCATAGAAACGATTGCCGAGGTCGTAGTGTGCGGCGATGTTCTTGCGTGCTTGGCTTTTGGTGTTGCGATGCATCCAGTGTTTGAAGCGCATCAGGAGGCGCGCCACTGGATTGCCGTCAATCTGTTCGTGGATGATCTGCTCATTGTAGCAAAACAGCTCTAGGAAGCGCGTGACGTCTGACGATGTCCAGTGCCCTTCAAAGAAACTCTCAGCGACACCGATATCGCCATGGCGAAGCACATTGCCGATAAAGGCATAAGAGTGGATGGACAGGTCTGCCACAGGCTCTTTGGTTTCACCTTCGATGCGAAAGCGCTCACCGGTTGGCAGGGTAATGGCCAGCGTGCCGTGTTTCAAACCGACAACGAAGCCTAGCGTCCGACGCACGGCACGTGGCAGCTTCTTGGTCATCTCAGCGAAGTTATCAGGTGTAAGCGGGGTATAATCGCGCAAGCGAAACGCCTGACCGCCCTTTGATGGCCTGTCGTTACGTTCGCCGTTGAACAACGTATCGGTGCTCATCGCGTGTCCTCCTCAACAGCAACCCCTTCTGCGGGGGTCCGGCTTCTGGCCGGTTCAAGTGTGCTATCCGCAGTGCACGGTATTACGTCTTGTCCCCCAGAACCCCGTCACGGACACTAAACCGTGGTGGCGCCTTCGGGCGGTCCCTTAGTTTGATGCCCTTCAACCAAAGGCGCAAGGCCTCATAGTGGATTGCGCCAACAATCTTAAGTGTCTGAAATGGAACGCGAATTGCTTGAGCGAGCAATGTAGTCGTCGAAATGGGTTGCGCCAATCCGTGAAACGTGGCCGCCAAAATAGGGCCTTCGCGGTCGGTTTCGAGGATCCGTATCGTGACGCCATCGCCAGGCGGCTTAAGGTTGAAATGGTACCGCATCTCCATGTCCATCAACGGAGAAACGAAGAACAATTTCGCCCGGGTTTGCCGCAAGCCGGATGGGCGCAGCTGCCCTTGTTCCACTTTGGCGACATAGGCGTGCCGCTCGCCAAATGTATTGCGGACCTCATAAATGACTCCCACAAGGTCACCATTCTCGCGGTAGGCATAATAGACGGACAGCGGGTTGAACACGAGCCCGAAGATGCGTGGGTAACAAAGAAGCACGACCCTATGCGCACGCTGCTCGAGCCCGGCTTCGGCGAGCATTCTGTCAGCCCATGCCCGTAAGGACGAGCCGTCCGCGGCACCGTGATCACGGTCATGGACGGAGAACAGGTTCCATCGATTATGTGAGATCAAGGGGCTAAGGCATCCGATCTCAGATTGGCGATCCAAGTCCATCAACACCGAGTAGACACGGTAGGCAAACCGGTGCTGTTTCGGTTTCATGCGTTGGTGCATGACGAGGCCAGCGTACAACGTTAGCGCGGCGTCTGGTGGAGCGATTGACGAAACGACAGGCGCATCTGCGGGGTCATCTTGTGCAACGGACCGGGCGCTAGGCGCCTGGTCGGGGTCACTCGCAATGGCCGGTTCATCAAACATGCAGTGCCTTATTCAGCCGCAATTGCCGCGGCATCCTCCATGTCGGGCAACGGATCGACGATGCCTTCGCGCCAAGGAATGGCAGCGCCAAGCTGAGCAGCCACATCCAAACCAGACCGCACGCCGTCCTCGTGGAAACCATAACCCGTCCAGGCACCAGCAAACCAGAGGCCGTTGCGCCCCTGGACATCTGGCAATCGCTTCTGTGCCGCCAGTGCCTTGGCATCAAACTGTGGGTGGTCATAGGTCGTCCGCAAGAACACCTTCTCTGGGTCTGGATCCTGGCCCGGATTCAAAGTGATGAACAGCGGATAGTCCCGGTCGATGTTCTGCAGCTTGTTCATCCAATAGGACACCGAAACACCGGCGCGGGCATCAGCGGTGCGGCCGCGGGCCATATAGTTCCAGGCTGCCCAGACCTTTTTGCGCTTTGGCATCAAAGCTTCGTCGCGGTGCAAGTAGACATCGTTGGGAAGATAACGAACGTCTTCGAGGATCGAACCCTCCGCGGACGAAGCATCTTGCACCATCGCCAAGGACTGGTCGCTGTGCGCGGCCATGATTACATGGTCAAAGGTACGGACATCGCCAGAGCTATCGCGGACTTCGACGCCAACGGCAGCGCGCCGGACGCCCGTGACCTGGCGCCCCAGCAGAACATGGTTTTGCAAGGGTGCCAGCATGGTTTGCACATAGTTGCGGCTGCCACCGGTAACGGTGCGCCATTCAGGCGGGCGCAGTTCGAGCAAGCGATGGTTGGCAAAGAAGCGAACAAAGCTTTCTGCGGGAAAGTCCATGATCTGCGCGTCTGGTGTTGACCAAATCGCCGAACCCATGGGGACAAGATAATCTTCAACGAAGCCCTTCGGGTAGCGGTTCGCCTTCAAGTAATCTCCAAGAGATTGGCCCGCTAGCCGCCCTGTATTGAGGTCTGCAAGCGCGCTTGCGTTGAACCGGAAGATGGACCGCAGCATCAACAAAAAGCGCGGCGACAACAGATTGCGCCGCTGGGCGAACACCGCGTCGAGATTATCGCCGGACCATTCCAACGCGCCGTCGCCGACGGAAATGCCGAGGCTCATATCACTCCACTCGGTCTCCACACCAAGATGGGAGAACAATGCCGTCAGATCCGGGTAGTTGCGCCCGTTGTAGACAATGAACCCAGTGTCCACCGGGATGGTCCGATCGCCATAGTGGACATCGACCGTCGCCGAGTGGCCTCCAGGACGCAGCCGCTTCTCGTAAAGCGTGACCTGGTGGTTGGAGAAGGAATGGAGGGCCCAGGCAGCGGCGTTGCCTGCGATACCTGATCCAATAACTGCGATGGAGGCCATGAAAGTCTTTCGGCTGGGGGGCAGGGGGATGGGTGTCGACCGTCAGGCGACTTGGGTGGCGGGCTTCAGCGCTTTAAAGGCCGCAAGGGCCTTGTCTCGGGCGCTGGCGTGGTCAACGACAGGGTGAGGGTAGGTCTCTCCAAGGGTGATGCCTGCATCACTTAGAACAGAAGCTGGCGCTTCCCAGGGTTTGTGCAGGTATTTCTTTGGAAGTTTTGCAACTTCGGGAACCCAGTGGCGCGTATAGGCGCCGTCGCCATCGAACTTTTCGCCCTGGAGAACCGGATTGAATATCCGGAAATAGGGCGCTGCGTCGGCGCCTGTCCCGGCCACCCACTGCCAGCTTGCTGCATTGTTCGCAGGGTCTGCATCGACCAACGTATCCCAGAACCAACGCTCGCCATGCCGCCAGTCGAGAAGTAGGTGCTTCACCAAAAACGAACCAACAACCATACGAACCCGGTTGTGCATCCATCCCGTGTGCCAGAGCTCGCGCATGCCAGCATCCACAATCGGGTAACCGGTAAGCCCCTTCTGCCACGCTTTCAGGTGGGCCGCTCCGTCACCCTGTTCGGCGTTTGCCCAGGGGAAGGTATCGAACTTCTGTTGATAGTTCGCGGTGCTGAGATCGCGATACTGGTACAGCAGGTGGTATGAGAATTCGCGCCAAAGCAGTTCCTGATGGAACTTGAACACCGCGTCGCGCGGTGCATCTGCGACCTCTGCCGCGTGCCAAACTTCGCGCGGAGAGATTTCACCAAACCGCAAATACGGCGAAAGGCGGGTCGTTGCTTCCAACCCCGGGACATTTCGGTCGTTAGGGTAGCCCGTCAGGCTATTGGTCAAGAAGTGGCTCAGCCGTTGCCGCGCGCCGCTGGTGCCCGGTTGCCAGGTGTCACGCAGCCCAGATGCCCAATCCGGTTGCGTCGGCAGCAAGTCCAGCGCTTCCAAAGGCTCGCCAGATAGTTGGCCGCGATAGCCGCGGATGGACTTGGGAGCGGCTTGTGGGAGGGGCGGTTGACCTGCTGCGCGCACGGCCCGAGAAAAGGGCGTGAACACACGAAACGGGCCGCCTGCGCCGGTTTTCACGGTCCACGGTTCGGCGAGCAGGCCAGCATTGAAGCTTTCGACCTGCAGCCCCTGCGTTTTGAGGTCGGCTTTGATTGCGGTATCGCTCGCGAGCCCTGCGGCCGTGTAGCGACGGTTCCAAAAGACGGCGTCGATACTGTGCTCGTCGATCAACTCCTTGAGGACGTCTTGGCTGCGCCCTTGTCGCAGCAAGAGCGGAACTCCCAGTTCTTCCAGATCGGCGGTGAGCGCCAACAGGCTATGGTGTAGCCACCATTGCGAAGCTCCGCCATGGGCCGGGCCAACCTCGCGATCGTCGATATAGACGGCAAGCACTGGACCCGCAGCCGCGGCAGCATGCAGCGCGGGATTGTCGTCGACACGAAGATCATCGCGGAACCAGACCAAGGCCGGTGCGCTTAATGTGGAAGATTGGGCGGGCAAGGCGAACTCAGTTTGTGGGCGATCGAATACCCAAGCTTACGCAGACGCACGCGTACCGGATCACCTTTATCCAGCGGATAAGCCTCTGAATTTATGGGAAAAATGGCTCCCCGAGTAGGACTCGAACCTACGACCCAGCGATTAACAGTCGCTTGCTCTACCAACTGAGCTATCGGGGATCAGCCTTGCGATGGCGCGCTATACCAAAGGCATTTGGGCTGCGCTAGCCCCTTTCCGCGCTTTGTTGACAATCAAGAGGCATGGAGGCCTCGCCCGGAATCGAACCGGGGTACACGGATTTGCAATCCGCTGCGTAACCACTCCGCCACGAGGCCATTGCGTGATCGGTTATCAAGGCATTGCAAGGCATGCAAGGCCATTTGGTGAGCATGGTAACTTGCGTAACGTAAAGTCTGCAAAAACTTCTTCGGTTCACATGTGCGCCTTTCCACCATCTTGCGCATGTTACCAACCCCTTGCATAAGGCGGCGAGCAGCGTCTCACCAATGCATAGCCCCGCTCTTTCGGGGGCACTGCCAACGAAGAAAGTACAGCACATGTCCCAGTCTGCCGCTCAGATGTCGGAACAGCGTGTAAAAATGGTCGATAATCAGCTTCGACCGTTTGATGTCTTCCAATATGATGTTCTAGCAGCCTTCCTCGCTACCCCGCGCGAGATTTTCGTGCCTCAGAGCAAGCGCGCGCTTGCCTACAGCGATGCTGAGATCGAAGTGGCCGACGACGATACGTTTCGGAAGATGATGCGCCCTATGCATCTGGCCCGCATGATTCAGTCGATCGGCCTGTCTCGCGATAGTGTGGTGCTCGATGTGGGGTGCCTAACCGGTTACTCGTCGGCGATCCTGTCACGTCTGTGCGGATCGGTGGTTGCGCTTGAGACATCGGAAGCACTGGTTCGGCGAGCGACTGATGCGCTGGCAGACGCCGATATTGATACTGTTGCCGTTTTGGAAGGCCCGCTGGACCAAGGCTATGCATCTGAAGGCCCCTTTGACGCGATCTTCCTTGGCGGTGCCGTCGAGACTGTGCCAACAGCGCTGATTGAACAGCTGCGGGAGGACGGAGCACTCGTTGGACCGCTTGGATTGGGCGGCGCCGGTCGCGCCGTGACCATCCGCCGGGATGGCGACAGCTACACGACAGTGCCGCTTTTCAATTGTGCGGCGCCACCTCTACCCGGTTTTCAGCCTGAGGAAGCGTTCGTCTTCTAGGCAAGCGCCCCACGAGACTGGTCAATCGGCTGACCGCCATATGCTGGTTTGTCCGTTGCCGATTTGCCTCACTTGGCCATCAAGGAGCTGTCTTCAGCTTTGTTCGCGCGATAATTGGCGCGCAGCCCTTGCTGTTGCAGCTTGCGAACCTTAACAAATCGTAAACACGCAAAAGCAGCCTGGCGACAGGCGAGTGAGCCCGTGCCGATGAATGACGCGAGGCCTCAGGCATTCAGGGTTTGGTTTGTAATGGCGTTCAAGGTCAAAGTACTCGCGGCGTTTCTGGCTGCAGTGGCGAGTGTCGGTTCGGTCCACACGGTATCGGCGGAAACACTGGCTGGTGCCTTGGCGAGGGCTTATCAGAACAATCCTGAGCTGAACGCGGCGAGAG
This sequence comes from Hyphomicrobiales bacterium, assembly GCA_965601715.1. GTDB lineage: Bacteria > Pseudomonadota > Alphaproteobacteria > Rhizobiales > MH13 > MH13. The sequence continues at coordinate 184,657 of OZ271835.1, forward strand.
CTGGCGTCCGTGCAACTGACGAAACTGTGCCCCAGGCGCTGTCAGGGTATCGGCCCACAGTCTCTGGTGATGGCACTGTCACGGCCAGCGCGATAGCAACCCGACCTAATGGGGCCCCCAACGCGACCTTCAATACGACGACATCCACCGTTGGCGTGACGGTGGCGCAGCCGATTTTCCGCGGTTTTCGGACGGAAAACGGCGTGGCGCAGGCCGAGGCTGGCGTGGCGGCGGCGCGCGCTGGTCTCGAGAACACTGAGCAGAACATCTTTGTGGCGGCCACCCAGGCCTATATGGATGTGCTTGCCGACCGGGCGATCCTTCACCTTCGTCAGCAGAATGTTGCCTTCCTTGAAGAGCAGGTTCGTGCATCCGAAGCACGCTTCGAAGTGGGCGAGGGCACCAGGACCGATATTGCCCAGTCAAATGCAAGGTTGGCGTTCGCTCTTGCTCAAGTGAGTGCAGCCCGCGCAGCGCTAATTGCTTCTAATGCCGTCTACCGACAGGTGATTGGCACCGACCCTGGCCAGCTGGTAACGCCGAGCCCTTTCACAAATGGCATGCCGCAGACGTTACAGGCGTCTCTTGATGATGCGCTGACCAGTCACCCAGCAATTGTCGCGGCGCGTGCGCAGATCGATGCTGCCCAGAGTGCCGTCGCCATTGCCGAAGGAGCCCTTCTGCCTTCTGTTGACTTAGAAGGTCGGGCACAGCGCTCTTGGACCAACGGTGGCCCCACCGCTGGCGGCCCAAATGATACACTCTCGGCGACGTTGCGTCTGACTGTACCTATCTACCAAGGTGGGCGGGCGACGTCGGCTATCCGACAGAGCATCGAGACGCTCGGCCAGCGCCGGTTAGAACTTGACGTGGCACGCGAGCAGGTGCGCGCGGCCGTTTATGCCGCCTTTGGCGGTCTCGAAGCCTCGCGAGCCCAGATCGATGCCAGCACCGCACAAGTCTCGGCGTCGCAGACGGCCCTTGCGGGTACCATCGAAGAACAACGTGTTGGCCAGCGCACAACACTCGACGTCCTGAACAGCCAACAAGAAGTGATTGAGGCGCGCATCTCGGAAGTGAACGCGCGCCGCGATTTGGTCGTTGCATCCTATTCACTTGCCTCAGCGATCGGCCGGTTAGACGCGGCGAGCCTTGGCCTTCAAGTCGCAACCTACAACCCGGTAGAGCATTACGATGCTGTGCGTGATCAGTGGTACGGTCTGCGCACGCCAGATGGTCGCGGTGGCGTAATCTTCGCTGATTGATTGTCCATCCGCCGCGTAGAATGCGCGGAATTTGTATAGTTAACACTTCGTTAATCGCTTTCCCCCAGAAAAGTTGACGGGTTCGTCTGCTATGACTGGCGTTTGTCTGTGACAGACTGTGTCATAATGCCAGCGAATCAAGAGTTTCCGATGTTTGCTGATGCAAATGTCGGATCTGCGTCATGGAAAGCTGTGCGTCATGTCGAAGTCGAGCGCCAATGCTGAACCTTCAATGGAAGAGATCCTAGCGTCTATTCGTCAGATCATTTCCGATGAAGACGCACCTGAGTCCGAAGCTAGCAGCCAGGCCGAACCAGAATTGGAGTCTGCGCCGGACGAGGACATTTCTGAATCTGACCTCGACGCGTTGTTTGCCGACTCCGGGTCGGCGGATGATGATTCGGCGGATGATGACGATGCGGCGGCTGACGACTTCGAGGCCGTCCCCGTTTCGTCGGATGAGCCAGACGATGACGAAGAGGACGTCTTGGATCTTGGTGAAGTCGCCCAAGCCGAAACGATAGACGAGCCTTTCGATCCGCCTGAAGACTTGGATTTTTCCGACCCGGAACCGGAACCGGAGCCTGAGCCGGAACCTGAACCGGAGCTTGATCCCGAGCCGGAGGCGGCTTTTGACGAGCCTGTGCAGGCGTTCGAAACCGCAGAACCATATCCTGACGAGCCGCCGAAGAAGCTGCTTTCCAACGAGTCTGATCAAGCGGTGTCAGCGGCGTTTGCAAGCCTTGCGACCACCATGCTGTCAGGCAATGCGCGCACCATCGAGGAACTGATCCAAGACATGCTGCGCCCAATGCTCAAAGCCTGGCTTGATGAGAACCTCCCGACCATGGTCGAGAAAATGGTGCGCGAAGAAATCGAACGGGTTGCGCGTCGCGGACCACGCACTTAGCGCATACCGGGCACCTTAACCCTCTGTCATTGTTGACATCAGCACATCTGTGCGCGTTTAACGACGCAGCAGCTGAGGACGGTGCGTTGGCGCTCGTCCGAGCCACTTACCGACCTTCAAGGCCCAGACCATGACGATGGAAAAAACCTTCGTGCCCGCCGACATTGAGGCGCGCATTTACGACACTTGGACAAGCGCTAACGCCTTTGCGGCTGGCGCCGGAAAGCGCGACGGCAAAGACCCGTACACCATCGTCATTCCGCCGCCCAATGTGACAGGCTCGCTGCATATGGGGCACGCGCTCAACAACACGCTGCAGGACATTCTGATCCGCCAGAAACGCATGCACGGCTTCGATGTGCTCTGGCAGCCTGGCACCGACCATGCTGGCATCGCCACCCAGATGGTTGTGGAGCGTCAACTGGCTGAGCGGCAAATTCAACGCAAGAACCTGACGCGCGACGAGTTCCTGAACCATGTCTGGTCCTGGAAGAACGAGTCCGGTGGCACCATCATCAACCAGCTCAAGCGACTGGGTGCGTCCTGCGACTGGTCGCGCGAGCGGTTCACGATGGATGAGGGGCTTTCTAAGGCCGTCTTGAAAGTCTTTGTTCAGCTCTACAATGACGGGCTGATCTACAAAGACAAACGCCTGGTGAACTGGGACCCACAGTTCGAAACCGCGATCTCAGACCTCGAAGTCGAGAACATCGAGGTCGATGGCCATATGTGGCATTTCAAGTACCCGCTCGAAGGTGGCGCGACCTACGAGTATGTTGAGAAGGATGAAGACGGCAACGTTACACTGCGCGAGATGCGTGATTATATCTCTATCGCTACGACCAGGCCCGAAACCATGCTCGGCGATGGTGCCGTGGCCGTCCATCCTTCTGACGAGCGCTATGCACCAATTGTCGGCAAACTTTGTGAGATCCCGGTTGGCCCCAAAGAGCATCGCCGCCTGATCCCCATCATCACCGACGACTACCCTGACCCAGACTTCGGTTCAGGTGCAGTGAAAATTACGGGCGCGCACGATTTCAACGACTACCAAGTCGCCCGCCGCGGCCACATTCCGATGTATCGCTTGATGGACGAAAAGGGCGCCATGCGTGCTGACGGCGAGCCCTATGCCCGTGAAGCCGAGAAGGCCAAAGAAATTCTCGAAGCAGGCGGTGAACCCGACAAGAACGAGGTCGACGGCATTAATCTGGTGCCGGATGAGTATCGCGGCCTGGATCGTTTCGATGCGCGCAAACGCGTTGTCGCCGATATCGATGCCGACGGCCTGATGATCATGGTTGAAGACAAGAAGGTCATGCAGCCTTTCGGCGATCGCTCCAAGGTGGTGATCGAGCCGATGCTCACGGACCAATGGTACGTCGATGCGAAGACGCTCGCCGAGCCGGCTTTGGCATCGGTGAAAGAAGGGCGCACGGTTTTCGTCCCAAAAAACTGGGAGAAAACCTATTTCGAATGGATGGAGAACATCGAGCCTTGGTGCATTTCGCGCCAGCTCTGGTGGGGCCATCAGATCCCGGCTTGGTACGGGCCAGACGGGCACGTCTTCGTTGCTGAGGACGAAGAGACCGCGCTCAACGATGCTATCCAGCACTACATGGCCACCGAAGGCCCGTGGAAGGCGTGGCTGGAAGAGCAGATCGACAATTTCCACCCCGAAAGCCTGATCACACGTGATCCAGACGTCCTCGATACCTGGTTCTCGTCGGGCCTATGGCCATTTTCAACGCTGGGCTGGCCTGATGAAACGCCAGAACTGGAGCGGTACTACCAGACGGATGTGTTGGTGACCGGCTTCGATATCATTTTCTTCTGGGTCGCCCGCATGATGATGCTCGGACTGCATTTCATGAAAGATGACCATGGCAAGCCGTTGGAGCCGTTCCACACGATTTACATCCACGCCTTGGTGCGCGACGAGCACGGGCAGAAGATGTCGAAGTCGAAGGGCAATGTGCTCGACCCCCTGGTGCTCATCGACGAGTACGGCGCAGATGCCGTGCGCTTTACCCTGGCGGCGATGGCGGCGCAGGGCCGGGACATCAAACTGTCGACCCAACGTATTGGCGGCTATCGCAACTTTGCGACCAAGCTTTGGAACGCCGTCCGCTTCGCCCAGTTGAATGGTGCCGAACACCAAGCTGAGTTCGATCCAAATGCGGTGACCGAGCCAGTCAATCAATGGGTTCTGACCGAGGCAAGCAAGACATTGGCCGAAGTGAACGAGGCGCTCGATGGCTATCGCTTCAACGATGCTGCCGGTGCCGCCTACCGGTTCACTTGGAACCTGTTCTGCGACTGGTATCTTGAGCTTCTGAAGCCGACCCTGAATGGTGATGATGGCCCCGCCAAGGACGAGGCGCGGGCCACCATGGCGTATGTCATCGACCTCATCTTGGCGATGCTGCACCCGTTCATGCCGTTCATCACCGAACAGCTTTGGGCCGAAACGGAGGGCGCCCACGGCCGCGAGCATGTGCTCGCGTTGTCGCCTTGGCCGACGCTCAACTACGCCAACGAAGATGCCGCTGACGACCTCAACTGGGTGATCGAACTCATCTCGCAGACCCGCTCGGTGCGTTCGGAAATGAACATCGCCCCGAGTGCCAAGCTAAGCGCCGTGTTGGCGGGCGCCAGTGCACAAACGCGCTCGCGCTTAGAAGCTCAGGCATCGGTGCTGGAGCGCGTTGGGCGTTTTGCGGCCATCGACGTGGCCGACGATGCGCCCGATGGTGTGATCCAAGTCGTGGTCGGTGAGTCGACACTTTGCCTGCGCCTTGGTGACGTGATCGATCTGGAAGCAGAGCGTACACGCCTGTCCAAAGAGATTGAGCGGCTCGACGCCGAAATCGCGCGCATCGACAAGAAGCTCGGCAATGAGAAATTCACCGCCCGCGCGCCTGAAGAGGTGGTCCAAGGCGAGCGTGAAAAGCGTACCGGTTATGAGGGCGAAAAAGCTAAGGTCCAACAGGCGTTTGACCGCCTGCCAACCTAAGCGCCGAAACCCTCAGGGTGCAGTGCCTTGCCGAGTATATGTTCGTCGCGCTGAATGACATGGGCGGAATGGCCGACGATCAGCGGGTCGGGACCACGCGTGATGTCGCGGCTCTTGTCGGGGTAGGGAAGCGAATCCAGGAAGTGACGCATGCAGCCAAGGCGTGCGCGCTTCTTGTCGTTTGACTTCACAACAGTCCAAGGCGCGTCGGCCGTGTCGGTGTAGAAGAACATCGCTTCCTTCGCTTCGGTGTAGTCATCCCATTTATTGAGCGACGCCTTGTCGATCGGAGACAGTTTCCACTGCTTGAGCGGGTCAGTTTCGCGCGCCTTGAAGCGGCGCAATTGCTCGTCCTGGCTGACAGAGAACCAGTATTTGTAAAGACGGATTCCGGACTGCGTCAGCATCCGCTCAAACAACGGGGTTTGGCGCATAAACTCCAGATATTCTGCAGGCGAGCAGAAACCCATCACCCGCTCGACGCCAGCTCTGTTGTACCAGGACCGGTCGAACATCACTATTTCACCGGCGGCAGGTAGGTGCTCGATATAGCGCTGATAGTACCACTGCGTTCGCTCGCGCTCTGTTGGCTTCGCCAGCGCAACCACGCGCGCGGTACGCGGGTTCATATGTTCCATATAGCGCTTGATCGTGCCGCCCTTACCGGCCGCGTCGCGCCCTTCGAACAGCAATACAATTCGCTGGCCGGTTTCCTCAACCCAGCGTTGCACCTTCAACAGCTCGACCTGCAATTCGGCTTTGTGATTTTCGTAAGCGCGGCGGCGTATTTTTGTTTTGTAAGGATACTCCCCCGTCTCAAACAAACGGCGAATGCTCTCAGGATCGTGTCGATCGGGGGTAGGGTGGTCGACCGTCTCCACTGAGGCCTCAGCCCCTCCTTGTGTAGCCTTCCCATTCGGTGTGGGTAGATTTGCGCTCATTCTTGTTCCCTTGCTTTCATCGTCGGACCGCCAACGTCATGTGAGGCGAGCACGAATCCGACCTGCCCGCCATGATCCCCGTCAACTGTTGTTAACGTTGAGCCTGCAGTAGCCTTGCGCCATGTCGCTCAATGCGATTTGTGGCCAAAAGGCAACAGCGCGGAGAATTGGACTGGCATAGGATACAGGTGAATGGACTTGCCCCCTTTTGGCCCCACTTCAAGCGGACAGCCCGGGTGCTGTTTGCGCGAAGAGTGTGGCCTGGCTCCTAGGAGGCAGTTTGGCACGCAGTATTGAGAGCCGCATCCAGGGGGAATTATGGACGCCAAGGTCTTCGACAAATCGAAATTACCCAGCCGTTATGTGACGTCTGGGCCACAACGAGCGCCGCACCGCTCGTACCTCTATGCAATGGGTTTGTCGCAAGAACAGATTGGCCAACCTTTGGTTGGTGTTGCGTCCTGCTGGAACGAAGCCGCTCCGTGCAACATTGCGCTGATGCGTCAGGCACAGGCCGTCAAAAAAGGCGTCGCCTCCGCCAATGGCACGCCGCGTGAATTCTGCACCATCACAGTGACCGATGGCATTGCCATGGGCCACGAGGGCATGAAGTCCTCGCTGGTTTCGCGAGATGTGATTACCGACTCGGTTGAACTGACGATGCGCGGCCATTGTTACGATGCGCTGGTCGGACTGGCAGGCTGTGACAAGTCGCTGCCTGGCATGATGATGGCGATGGTCCGCCTCAACGTGCCGTCTGTGTTCCTTTATGGTGGCTCCATCCTGCCAGGCACATTCAAGGGTCGCCAGGTGACCGTGCAGGACGTCTTTGAAGCCGTCGGCATGCACTCCGTCGGCAAAATGTCCGACGAGGACCTGGAAGAGTTGGAACAGGTCGCTTGCCCATCCGCTGGGTCTTGCGGCGCACAGTTCACGGCCAACACCATGGCCACTGTCGCAGAGGCTATCGGCCTTGCTCTGCCCTACTCTTGCGGCGCCCCCGCGCCTTATGAAATCCGCGACCGTTTCTGCGCTGCTGCAGGCGAAAAAGTCATGGAGCTCTTGGCCCGCAACATCCGCCCGCGTGACATTGTTACCCGTGAAGCGCTTGAAAACGCGGCGACGGTGGTGGCTGCTTCAGGCGGCTCGACCAACGCGGCGCTGCATTTGCCGGCTATAGCACATGAGATCGGTATCAAGTTCGACCTGTTTGACGTTGCTGAGATCTTCAAGAAGACGCCTTACATCGCTGATTTGAAACCGGGCGGGAAATACGTCGCCAAGGACATGTTCGAGGTTGGCGGTATCCCACTTCTGATGAAAACCCTGCTCGACAATGGCTTCCTGCACGGCGATTGCATGACGGTGACCGGCCGCACGATGGCCGAGAACATGGACAGCGTGGAGTGGAACGACGAACAAGACGTCGTTTATCCCGCGAGCAATCCTATCACCACGACCGGCGGCGTGGTTGGGCTTTCCGGAAACCTGGCTCCAGAAGGCGCCATCGTCAAAGTCGCCGGAATGAGCAACCTGAAATTTACCGGTCCTGCGCGATGCTTCGATTCCGAAGAAGAATGCTTTGAAGCGGTCAAAAGCCGAAACTACGAAGAAGGTGACGTGCTGGTGATCCGCTATGAAGGCCCTAAGGGCGGACCAGGGATGCGCGAGATGTTGGCCACGACGGCAGCACTGTACGGACAAGGCATGGGCGACAAAATTGCGCTCATCACGGACGGCCGTTTCTCCGGCGCGACGCGTGGTTTCTGTATTGGCCATGTCGGCCCAGAAGCGGCCGTCGGCGGCCCGATTGGGCTTCTTCAAGATGGCGACATAATCCAGCTTGATGCGGTTGAAGGCATCATTGCCGTCGATCTATCCGACGACGAGTTGGCCGAACGCAAGCAAGCCTGGAAATCGCGCGAAACCAAACATACTTCCGGCGTTCTTTGGAAATATGCGCAAACCGTAGGCCCCGCACGCGATGGTGCTGTGACGCACCCCGGCGGAGCGGCCGAAAAGGTAGCTTATGCAGATATTTGATGCACTTATAAGCCGGCGCGCTCAGCGTTTGTGTGCCGCGGCGATACGGATGAGCAGGCCAGCGCGTGGGCTGGGACTTGCTGTGATCGTGTATGCGGCGAGCCTGGGCACAGGCGCGGTTTGGGCGCAAACATCACCCGCCGATGCCTGGATTGATGACCCGCGTGCGGCGTTTGTGGCCGGCACATCCGCCTACTACTCCGGCGATGTCGACACGGCGCTCCAGGCGTTGGAAGCCGCTGCGGAAGGTGGACATGCCATTGCACGCTGGAAACTGGCGCGCATGTATGCGGCCGGTGACGGTGTCACCGAGGATGATGCGCGGGCGTTCACCTACTACTCACAGATCGCCAACGCCCATGCCGAAGACCGCCCAGACACCCCGCAAGCACGCTTTGTCGCCAATGCGTTCGTTGCGATTGCATCGTACTACAACAGCGGTATCGGCGATATATTGCGTCCCGATCATGATAGGTCTCGCCAGATCTTTGCCTATGCGGCTTCGTATTTTGGCGATGCGGAGGCACAGTATCAGCTTGGCATGATGCTCTTGCGCGGTGAAGGCGGCGAACCTGATGCCCGCCAAGCCGGTCGTTGGTTGCGTTTGGCCGCCCTTAAGGGCCATGTGGGCGCTCAACTTGGTCTCGGTGAGCTGTTGTACGCAGGCGCAGACGGCATGCGACCAAGCCATGCAGATGGGCTCAAATGGCTTCTCATTGCAGGTGAGTTTGCGGTTTCTGAAGACGAGGAGAACCGTGTACGCGACGTACAAGAGCGATATTTCGCTTTGGCTGACACGCAGTTGCGTGCCCGTGCCCTGCAAATGGCCGAGGAGTGGCTGACCAGTCCTGATGGCGTTTCCGTTTTGGATGCCCGTCAGATTGACGAGATTGCTACTCAGTAGCCGCCAGAGTTTTGCGAGTTTTCAAAGCAGCTTAACCCCTGCGTTAACCATTCTCTTACCGCCAATTGCTATGATGACGAGAGCGCAATTGCGCCAGCGTAGTAAGTAGGATTTGCCGGTACATGAGAATCTTGGCCCTGACGGACGGCTCAGTTCGGTCGGCAACAGCGCTGGATGCCTTCGATGGTCGGATGTCTGTCGACTTGCATGTCTCGCTGGCCCCGCTACCGCAAGAGATGATGGGCGCGGATCTGGTGATCCTGGCGTTCAATGATTTTCCGTCCTATGGCATGAAGCCGCTTATCAAGTGGCTTGAGACACACAAACTGGCTCATAAACCACGGATTCTTTGCATTCCTAGGAAAGTGTCGCGCCAGTATTCGGCCTCGTTGCGTTTGTTTGCTGACAAAATGCTTCCACTGCCTGTGCGCCCTGATGTCATGTTGGACACCGTTCAGCGCCTTGATACACGCATGCCGCAATTGCGTAGCCAGGAACGCAATGAAACGGCAGCCACGGTCCAAAGCACAGGGCGCAAGTTTCTGAGCGCCTTCTCGGACGAAAACACCGATCCTGAATCGACAGTCGTTGCGTTAAGCGCTGCCACCAAAGAGGTGTGTGCTGCAATTGAAGATGATGGCCTTGGCAACTGGTTGGAGGAGGTAAACAGCTACCATTCTCTGACAGCACGCCATTGCATGAAGGTTGCCGGCCTCGCCTCGGCTTGGGCGCGCATTCTAGGCGTCAATGACAGTGACCTCCAACAGTTCACGCGCGCTGCCCTGCTGCATGACATCGGAAAAATGGCGGTTCCATTGTCGATCCTCGACAAGCCTGCGGCGCTCACACCTGAAGAGCGCGAGATCATGAAAACCCACGCGGCCGAAGGAAAACGCATCCTTGAGGAAACCGGCAATGCCACGCCGTTGATGATTGATTTGGCCTACTCGCACCATGAGCTTCTTGATGGAACCGGGTATCCGCGCGGTCTAAAAGGCAATGAGATCAATCATATGGTCCATTGTCTGACGATCGTGGACATATACACGGCTCTGGTGGACCTACGCCCCTACAAGGCAGAGATGTCGCCGGATGACGCGTTCGCCAAGCTGTTGGCAATTCCCGAGAAGCTCGACAAGGATCTCGTCGCCGCCTTCCGACCGGTAGTCGATGCTCACAAAGAGCACTGGCACCCTTCTGGACCGTTGGAAGACAAGGCCGACGCGGCCTAGTCACGCCTAGAGAGCGAAGTCGCCAATTACCGGTACATGGTCGGACGGTTTTTCCCACCCGCGAACATGGTCGTCGACCCGTATCTTGATCAGCCGATCCGCCAGTTGGGGTGACATCATGAGATGGTCAATGCGTATGCCGTGGTTCTTCTGCCAAGCGCCAGCCTGATAGTCCCAAAAGGTGTAATGCACATCATCGCTCACGGCGCGCACGGCGTCCGTGAAACCCAGCGATTCAAGGCGGCGCAGCGCGGCTCGGCTCTCGGGCTGGTAGAGGGCGTCATCGGCCCAGGCTTTTTCTGAATAGAGGTCACGCGCATCGGGAATCACGTTGTAGTCCCCGGCAAGAAGGAAGGCTTCTTCGTGTGCCAAACGTTTGCTGGCATAGGCTATGAGGCGCTCCATCCAAGCGAGTTTGTAGGGAAACTTCTCGGTTCCAATGGGATTTCCGTTCGGCAGATAGAGACAGGCAACCCGCACTGGCGTGCCATTTTGCTCGCCATCGCCGCGCGCTAAGCCGGTGATGAAACGAGCCTGTTCATCGTTGGGGTCGCCTGGCAAACCGCGTGTAACATCGTCCAGAGGTGTCTTGGAGAGGATCGCGACGCCGTTGAAGCCCTTCTGTCCGTGCGTTTCCACATGGTAACCAGCATCCTCAAAACGCCCCCGTGGGAACGGATCATCTGCGGATTTGATTTCTTGGAGGCAAGCAACGTCAGGGTTTGCTTCTTTGAGCCAGGCAAGCACCGTATCGATACGCGCTTTGACACCATTGATGTTCCACGTGGCGATCTGCATCAGATCGAGAAACTTGTCCCACAGCCGCACGAGGCTGTCGCATTGGGATTGGTGATCTCAAAGGCCGCGCCCATCAAGCTCACCTTGTAGTCGATGACGCTTCCGGCCAGGAACGGTTGTGACACAGCATCAATCAAAACGCTCACCTTGTCATCGCCGAGCACGAGGTCGTCATCCAATTGCTCTTGGGTAAGTTCATACTTGTACTGGAAACCCGAACATCCGCCGCCTTCAACGCTCACCCGGAGCATCGTGCCGGCAGGTTCGTCTTGCATAAGCACGGCTACACGATCAAGCGCGCTTTGGGAAACCGAGATAGCACCCGGTTCTGTTGGTGCTCCTACCGCGCTATCCTCGTTCAACTGAACAGTCATAGACATACCCTATAGAATTGCGGCACGATTCGCTGCGCTGGTCATGCTCAAACCCGTCGAGTTAGAGGTAAGCATGAACAGCTTCCAGTTCAAACTTTTTGCGCTCCTCAATTGGGTACCGCACAATGGCTGAAGCCTCTCCCTCTGACTTGGCGCCCTACGCCGCGCGCACCAACGATCGCGCGAACCGCTACGTTAGCGAGGCGGAGTCGCCAGGACGCAGCCCGTTTCGCCGTGATCGAGACCGCATTGTCCATGCGCAGGCTTTTCGCCGGTTGGCCCACAAGACTCAGGTGTTTATCAGCGAAGAGGGTGATCATTATCGCACGCGTCTGACGCACACGATCGAGGTTGCACAGATTGCGCGGTCGCTGGCGCGCAATTTGAGCCTTGATAGTGACCTAACGGAGGCCTTGGCGCTTTCCCATGATATGGGCCACACGCCTTTCGGTCACACCGGAGAGGACGCTCTTGCCGATGTGATGGCGCCCTACGGAGGCTTTGAACACAATGCGCAAACGCTACGCATCGTGTCGCTCTTGGAGCAACGCTATGCGGCCTTTGATGGTTTGAACCTGACGCGTGAGACCTTGGACGGTATCATCAAACACAACGGCCCACTCATCGGAGACGCTGGCAGCGTTCTTGACCCTAAACTCAAAGGTGAGCTGCCATTTGCCCTGACCGACTTTATGAGCCGGCATGGTCTAAGCCAAGGAGACTTGGATTTGGCCGAATATGCTTGTCTTGAAGCGCAGATCGCAGCAATCGCAGACGACATCGCCTACAACACGCACGACATTGACGACGGCGTTCGTGCTGGACTGTTCGTGGTCGATGCGCTCAGGCACGTTCCAACAGTGGCGACGGTACTCGACAGTATCGATCAGGCCTACCCAGGTCTGGAACCAGAGCGGCGCATGGGAGAATTTTCACGGCGCCTGATCACGCTTCTCATCGACGATGTCACCGATCATGCGGCAGATCGCATCCCCACCCTTGGCATTCAGTCGGTCAATGATGTGCGCCAGGCGGGGCAACCTGTTGGTGTGTTTTCCGATGCGGTCGCTGAAGATGTGTGGTTGATCAAAACCTTTCTCTTCAAATCGGTCTATCGCAACGACGACATGATGGCGCTGCGCGCTGAGGCTGACCGTGTCTTGAGAGAGCTGTTTGCCTACTATCTAGATCACCCGGAAGGCATGCCCGACGGCTGGCGACCCACCGCTGAAACGAAAACGCACCGCAGCGCAATTGCGCGCGCGACTTGCGACTTTATCGCGGGAATGACAGATCGCTATGCGCTCAAACTGCATGCGCATCTGTTTGACGATACGCCGGACCTGCGATACGGCGCTGCGATCTAAGATCGCCGCAGCCAGCGGCATGATTTTTCCCTGCCAAGCATGGATAGCTATGTCTTCGACTTATAACGTCTTCGCCGATTTCCGCGCGCGCGTGCTCACTGCGCTCGAAAGTGCCGCCATTGTTCCCGTAGATCAATCAGATGGTCTGCCGATTGCCGCCATTACGGTGGAACCTCCGCGCGACGAGAGCCATGGTGATTTGGCAACCAATGCCGCCATGGTTCTGGCGAAGCCTCTCAAATCCAATCCGCGCGCAATCGCAGAAAAATTGGCCGAAGCACTGGCAAACGATCCTGATCTTGCTGATGTCGAGGTTGCCGGACCGGGCTTTCTGAATATGCGGGTCGAGCCGAGCTTTTGGCAGGGTGTGCTTGCACGCATACTCAAGGAAGGCGAAGGGTTCGGCAACAATGTCTTGGGCGATGTAGAGACCTTGCCCAAAACAAACGTGGAATATGTGTCGGCCAACCCAACCGGCCCAATGCATGTGGGTCACTGTCGTGGCGCAGTGGTGGGTGATGCGCTCGCTGGCGTCTTGGAGGCGGCTGGCTATCCGGTAACGCGCGAGTACTACATCAACGATGCCGGTGGCCAGGTGGACACACTCGCGCGGTCTGCATTCCTGCGTTACCGGGAGGCCCTCGGTGACGACATTGGGCCGATACCCGAAGGCCTATATCCAGGTGACTATCTAAAGCCCGTTGGCGAAGCGCTGGCTGAAGAGCATGGTATGGCTCTGAAAGAGATGGCGGAAGTTCAGTGGCTGCCAGTGGTGCGCGCCTTCACCATCGATGCCATGCTATCCATGATCAAGGCAGATCTGGCCAGCCTCAACGTCCATCAGGACGTGTTCTTCTCCGAAGCGAGCCTTCAAAACGGTGCGGATGGAGATCGTGTGGCCCAGGCCATCACGACGCTCAAAGAACGTGATTTGGTCTATGTTGGCCATCTGGAGAGGCCTAAGGGTGAGCCATCAGAAGATTGGGAAGACCGCGAGCAAACTTTGTTTCGGTCCTCGCAGTTTGGCGACGACACCGACCGCGCCCTGCTGAAATCGGACGGCTCCTACACCTACTTCGCGTCCGACATCGCCTATCACTACGATAAATATCTGCGCGGCTTCACCAACCAGGTGAACATTTTTGGCGCTGATCATGGTGGTTACGTAAAACGGATGAAAGCAGCTGTTACCGCAATGTCCGACGGTAAGGCCGAGCTCGATATCCGCCTTTGTCAGTTGGTCAAGCTCTTTCGCGGTGGTGAGCCGGTTACCATGTCAAAGCGCTCAGGCAATTTCGTCACTTTGCGCGACGTGGTGGATGAGGTCGGTCCGGACGCCGTTCGGTTCATGATGCTCTATCGAAAGAATGATGCACCGCTCGACTTTGACTTCCAAAAGGTTACGGAGCAGTCGAAAGACAACCCGGTCTTTTACGTTCAATACGCCCATGCGCGGTGCGCTTCCGTCCTTCGACTTGCCACGGTCGAGTATCCGGACCAAGACCTCACCATCGAAGCATTGAAGGATGCAGACCTCACGGTTCTTACCGATACCGGCGAATACGCGTTGATCCGGCTCATGGCGTCTTGGCCTCGCGTGCTTGCCGCGTCGGCAACACATAAAGAACCACACCGAATCGCTTTCTTCCTTCACGACCTTGCGAGCGCTCTCCACAGCCATTGGAACCGCGGCAAGGATGAGGTGGACTTACGCTTTGTTAATCATGATAACCCATTGTTAACACGAGCAAGAATGGCGCTGGTCGCTGGTCTTGCTCTTACCTTGCGCCAGGGTTTGGGGTTGTTGGGCGTTGGGGCGCCCGACGAAATGCGCTAAGGATGACACAGTGGGGTGCAACGACGCTATGTTGGGTATCTCGCGCCTTGGAATGGCCATGCTTTAGCGCGAACGCAAGCCGGATTGACGGGGAAAGCTTATGAGCGACCCAAAAAAACCTTCAGCTTCTGGCCCGGGTCAAGAGCTCGACCCGCTCGAAGAGTTGGCACGGCTTATGGATGACACCAAAGATACAGCATCGACGGGTGCCCAATCTGAGCCCGCTGGCGGCAGAGAGAAGGATCCCCTTGATCTCGGACTTGGCGACCAAGGGCTAGCCGAATTGTTTGGTGAGCGTCCAATTCCCGGCGGCAACAAAGTTCTCGACGAGGCGATGGACCCGTTTGCTGGTCAATCGGAAGATCCTTTGTTCAAGGATTTGTCTTTTGGCGACCTTAACCTACAAGGCGCCAAGGATGAGCCGCAGCCTGACACGCCCACCCTTACCGACCATCTGACCCCGCGCACCAGCGATGGCGGTGGCCAAGCATCTGGCACCGATGATCTCCTGGCGGCTATGGATGCGCTTGCGTTGGATGAGCCGACGACGGCACCGCCTCCGTCACCAACCGCTTCAAGCGCTGCGGTGCCGCCCAACCTACCACCTCTGGACCCAGCACCGAGTGCGGCACCGGCGTTCTCCTCGGCTCCCTCTTTCGCTCCAGGATCGGATCCACTGGCGCCGCCATCAAGCGTGCCGTTTAACGAGCCTGCAGCCGACAACGACACCGTCAACTTTCATGAATTTGAACCCGACGAGGAAACGTCGCGTGGTGGGATCAACAAATTTGTCCTAATGGGTCTTGGTGCGGTCGCCGTTTTGGGCGTTGGCGGGGTTCTGGCGTTTGGCATCTTGGGCGACAACAGCGTCAATGATCCGCTGCCGCAGGTCATTGCGGCAAGTGATGACGACGACAAGGTCGAGCCGGTCGAGCCAGAAATCGACCAGTCGCGGCCAGGCGATGCGGTGTTTTCAACGCTCGATGATCAAACCTCGCAAAGCGACCCTGAGAACCCACGGATCGTCTTACCTCAACCCGGCAGTACCAGCCTAGATCTGAGTGAGGGCGACCGCCTGCCAAGCGTGGACATCGCTCCAGCGCCGCCTGGCTCCACCGCCAGCCGTGCTGTGCGAACAGTGACCGTTCGAGCGGATGGCACGATCGTGGAATCAACAACGGAGCCGACCCCCGCAGCAACCGAAGCTGAACTCGACGCGCCACAGGCGCGCCCGGTCGAAATCTTGTCGGTTTCCCCATCAACGGGTGTATCGACGAACACCGAAGCGCTTGAGCAAGCCTTGCAGCAGCAAGCGGCGACTGTCGAGAACAGTGCCCAGGCGGCTGCGCAAGCAGCACTTGACGAGGCCACACAGGCGGTGACGTCCGCTCTGCCGCCAGCGCCTGTTGCGCGCCCGGATGACACCGTACGCGTTCCGCAAGCAGCGCCATTGGCAACATCAGCACCAGCCGCGTCAACCGAAACGCAAGTCGCAAGTGCTCCGGTGACGCCACCCAGTCCGACGACCACACCCATCCAACTGGCGGCCCCAAACGTAGCGCCAGCTCAGCCGACACCAGTTCAGGCGGCTCCGGCGTCGACTCAGGTCGCGGCCACGCAACCGGCCTTGCCAGCGAATGTTGCGCCAGGGGAATTCATTGTGCAGTTGGCGAGCCTGCGCTCCGAGGATGACGCGAGAGCAACGTTCTCACGTTTACAGAACCAGTTCGGATCTATCCTCGGCGGTTTCCAGCCCAACATTCAGCGGGCCGATTTGGGTGACCGCGGAATATACCATCGGGTTCGCATTGGACCGATGGAACGCGGCGCTGCTGATAGCCTATGTCAGCGCTACCAAGCGGCAGGTGGCGACTGCTTTGTCCAACGCCAATAGTCGCTCAGGACGTCGGAAAGCAGCAAAAGCGTGAGCGTCGATCCACTTTCTCGCGAACGCCCAGCCTTTGCGGGTGTTCCTGTCTCAGGAACCCACGCCTTTGTTTGTGGTCTGTCCGGGACCGACATTACCGACTTCGAACGAGCCTATCTTCGCGAATCCAGACCTTGGGGCATTATTCTATTTGGTCGCAATATCGACCGCCCTGACCAGGTTCGTCGGCTAACCAGCGATGTGCGCGATATCCTTGGGTGGCATGCCCCTGTCTTGATCGATCAGGAAGGCGGTCGGGTTCAACGCTTAAAGCCGCCTCATTGGCGCCGCTACCCACCAGCAAGCCGGTTCGGGCGGTTGGAGCGAATGCAGGCTGGTTCAGGTGTGGAGGCAGCGCAGATCGCTGCCTGGATGGTGGCCGATGACCTTCTGAGCGTAGGGGTAAACGTCAATTGCGCGCCTGTATTGGATTTGCGCATTGCTGGCGGCACAGATGCCATTGGTAATCGCGCCTTTGATCCCTCAGCCGAAATGATTGCTGTGCTGGGACGGGCTGTCGCTGAAGCCTATCTTCAAGCCGGTGTAGTCCCGGTGTTCAAACACATTCCAGGGCACGGTCGGGCTGTTGTTGACAGCCATTTCGAACTCCCACGCATTCGCGACGATCAGGCCACGCTGGCGGCATCTGACTTCTCGCCATTTCGCGCGCTTAATGATCTGCCGATGGCGATGACGGGGCACCTCGTGTTTGAAGCGATTGATCCAGATAACCCTGCGACGCTGTCCCAAAAAATGATCAACCTTGTCCGTCAAGACTTGGGCTTTGACGGTGCGTTGATTACTGATGACCTTTCAATGGGTGCGCTCTCCGGCGATCTCGACGAGCGTGCTGCATTGGCCCTATCGGCTGGTTGCGACATCGCCTTGCATTGCAACGGGGTTCGCGAAGAGATGGAGGCTGTACGCCGGTCGGTTCCATTGTTGGACGGCCGCGCGGCTGATCGCTGCGATACGGCTCTGTCACGTGCTGGACACCAAACTCTGGATAGAGTGTCGATGGAAGATCGCCTAGACCATTTGCTTGCAATGGTCAGCGATGATGCCGAATCGCCGGACCCAACCCTGGCTATACAATCAGGCTAGCATTCTGCGCTTGTGGCCTTTTGGCGTGCTTGTGAAGGCAGATTTTGCTTCAACTGCGCACAGCGCTTCCAATGCGCCGTTGGGGCATGCTAATTCTGCAGGACGATTGCAGCAAAAGAGACTCGCAAGGCACGATGGCTGACCCATTTGACAGCTCAACCACACTTCCCACGCCGGAATCGACGGATGCGTTCGTTGTTGATGTCGATGGTTTTGAGGGGCCAATCGACCTGTTGCTTGCCATGGCGCGCACGCAGAAGGTAGACCTTGAGCATATTTCCATCGTGGCATTGGTGGACCAATACGCACAGTTCATTGAAGAGGCCCGCTCACGCCGCCTCGAACTGGCTGCTGACTACCTGGTCATGGCAGCCTGGCTGGCCTACTTGAAGTCCCGCCTACTGCTGCCCGATCCAGCTGAGGATGATGAGCCTGATCCGCAGGAGATGGCCGACGCATTGGCGCTGCGCCTGCGCAAGCTCGCGGCGGTACGCAAGGCGTCAGAGGAGCTATGGCGTCAACCACTCAAGAACCTGCATCTGTTCCCGAGCGCGCAGTTGCGCGCCATTGAAACAGTGACTGAGCCCGGTTGGACGGCGGACTTGTACGACCTTCTTGATGCTTATGCTTCTATCCAAGCACGCAAACTTGATCGCACCATCACCATGGCACGGCGCGAAGTCTGGTCGTTGGCCGATGCGCGGGCTTATGTGGAAAAAGCGCTCGGCGACTTGGCTCAGTGGACACCGTTTGACGTGGTGCTTGCTGCGCATAACGCGCTAGGCGCGGCTGCCGCCAAGAAAGACGGAATGAAAGCTTCGGCCTTTGCCGCCAGTCTGGAACTAGTGCGCGAAGGCCATGTAGAGTTGCGCCAGGAGGGAACCTTCGGCGCCTTGATGGTCCGCGCGGCAACCAAATCGAGCCAGACACCGGGGGAGGGCGCATGATGGATGATGCTGACCCCGTCGAGCCAGTGGACGAAGCAGAACATGCCGGCGAACCCGAAGAGCGCCTGCCCGAGGTCACAATCGAAGAGGGCGTGCGGATTGTCGAAGCACTTCTGTTTGCCACCGATGGTCCACTGCCCAAGGCTCTACTGAACGACCATGTTGGCGCGGCCCTGTCGGACGTTATGGACCATCTGAGGCAGCGCTATGATCGTTCTGGCATTGTGCTCATGGAAATTGCCGGCGGTTACGCCCTTCGAACGGCACCCGACCTTGGCTACCTGTTTGAGGAGAAGTCTGTAGAGCCGAAGAAGCTCTCACGCGCGGCGCTCGAAACGCTTGCCATTATTGCCTACCATCAACCGGTCACGCGCGCTGAGATTGAGGATATCCGAGGTGTATCGGCCTCAAAGGGCACGCTTGATGTTCTGCTTGAGCTTGGCTGGGTGCGCATGAGAGGACGTCGCCGCACACCTGGTCGTCCGGTAACCTATGGCACCACGCCGAGTTTCCTCGATCAGTTCACATTGGCCACTATCGGTGATCTGCCAGGATTGGACGAACTCAAGGGCGCCGGCCTATTGGAAGCTATCCCCAAAGGGGCAGATCAGACGCTGCCGATGTTTGATCCAGACCAATTGGCGCCCGACGAAGATCCATTAGAACCTACTGATGGCAGCGAAGAACGCGCGGCCATGTCGCTTTGGCCAGATGGTGAAGAGCCAGGCGGCGATGATCAATCCACCACACAGTCAGGTGGCGAGTCAGTCTCTTGATGGACAAAAGCATCACGCTTGCCGCCCAGTCGGACCAAGACTGGGGCCAGCCTGGCACACAGCCTGCCAGCGTGGCCACTGCTGTGACGCTGGAGGACGTCTACCACAGTTACGGTGCTGAGGACGCGGTTCGCGGCGTATCATTGCGGATCGAGCCTGGTGAGATTGTCTGTCTACTCGGCCATTCCGGGTGCGGGAAGACCACCCTCTTGCGACTGCTTGCAGGCATTGAGAGGCCCTATGCTGGCAACATACTGATCGATGATCGACTGGTCGCGGGCAAGAGCGCCTTCATCGTCCCCGAGAAGCGCGAAGTGGGCCTGATGTTTCAAGACTTTGCCCTGTTTCCTCATTTGACGGTCATCGAGAACGTTATGTTTGGGCTGGCGTCGCTCAGCAATGAAGACCGACTTAAAGAAGCCAAACGGGCTCTATCGCGGGTTGGGCTGCTGCATACCGCTGATGATCACCCGCACATGCTGTCTGGTGGCATGCAACAGCGTGTTGCATTGGCGCGTGCGATCGTGCCTCGCCCACGGGTAATGTTGATGGATGAGCCCTTTTCCGGTCTTGATCGGCGCACGCGCGACCGCGTACGCGACGAAACATTGGCCATTCTGAGGGAAATGCGCGCCACCACTGTGGTTGTAACCCATGATCCTGACGAAGCGTTGCGCATCGCGGATCGAATTGTCCTGATGCGCTCCGGCAAGGTGGTGCAAGACGGCCATGCTAGAGACTTTTACACCAAACCTGCTGACTTATTTGCTGCTCGGTTCTTCCACGAGCTCAACGAGTTTGAAGGCACCGTTCAAGGCGGCCAAGTTGTGACGCCGTTGGGTGTCCTGCCAGCTGCTGGTTGCGATGAGGGTGCTGATGTCGTGATCGGCGTGCGCCAGTCGGCCATATCGATGAGCGAAGTCAGCGGCGGCGAGCATGTGCTTCCGGCCAGAGTTCGTGCGGTCCAGTTCCTGGGGGATTCTGACCTCGTCCACCTTGCCGTACCAGGCTATGAACGGGTCGTTTTTGCGCGTACGGTAGACACGGATCGGTACCATCCAGGTCAGTCCATCAACCTTGCTGTGGACTGTGGGTCGGCTTTGATCTTTGAAAAACCCGACATACCACCTAGATAGGACCTACAGATTAACCGAGAGCGGATGCTTGCGGCGGTGAGGCTTGACGCGGCATCGCCTTCAAGGGCAAGTCCGCATGAACGTGTGCGCTGGACTTTCCATCGCACACAAGATGCGAACGCCGCATCAAGCAGCAGATACGCGCATAAAGGCGCAAAGGGAGTAGCGTTATGGTTCCAGGTTGGATGCAAATCTTGCTGGTGGTTTTGTTGATCGTCCTGCTTTTTGGACGCGGCAAAATCTCCGAGTTCATGGGTGACCTCGCAAAAGGCATCAACAGCTTCAAAACGGGGCTGGCCGGCGAAGAGGAAAAGAACGACGGTCGCACGATCGAGCACACCGCTGATGAGACGGTGAGCACCACGACAACCGCTCAGGCTGACGAAACCAAACAAAGCTAGTTGGATCGTCTCAGTCCGCTTGGTCCCGAGCATTGCATTGGGCCGGGACAGCACGTGATTGGCCCTTGGAGGCGGTATGTTTGATATCGGCGGCGTCGAACTCATGGTGGTTGCCGCGATTGCTATTCTCGTTGTCGGACCGCGCGAACTGCCAGGCATGTTGCGCGCAATCGGTCGCTTTGTGCGCCAAGCGCGCCAAATGACCTCTACCGTCCAGCGCCAGTTCAATGATGCGCTGAAGGAAGCGGAATTGGACGATGTCAAGAAAACGATCGACGACGTTCGCTCGCTAAACCCTGCCACCCAAATCCGAAAAACCATCGCGAAGGAAATGTCGCCGCTGACTGATGTGGGCGACAGCCTGAAGTCCTCGGTCGATGATGCTGCGAGTATCGGTAAGGTGGACACCGGGCCACGTGGTACGCCGGATGAACAAGCTGCCAAGAAGGCGGCAAGCCAAAAGGCAGTGCAAACTGAACAGACCAGCAAGCCGAAGGCCGCCGCCAAAACCCGCCAAGCCGCACCGTCCAAAACAGGTGACAAACCTACATCGACTTTAACGTCGGTGGCGGCGAAGAAGGCTGCGGCACCAGCCACAGAGAAGGCCACCGATGGCTGAACGCCCCGATACTGGTGACGACGCGCCGAGCGCAAAACCAAAGACTCCAAGAAAACGGCCAGCAACGGCCAAAGCGTCGACGGCCAAGCCCAAGACCACGACGGCCAAGCCCAAGACCACGACGGCCAAGCCCAAGACCACGACGGCCAAGCCCAGAACCACGACAGCGAAGTCGAAGGCCGCGAACGCAAAGCCCAAAGAAGCTGCTGCTAAGCCCAAGGCAACGGCCGCAAAGCGTAAGACCACAGCCGCAAAAGCAAAGGCGTCCTCTGAAGAGAGGAAGGCGCAGCCGGTACATGCTTCCACCCGGGCAGACGAGGCGAGTGAAGCGGCGACAAACGAGCCGTTGGCTTTGAAACCGGCAACAGACACAACGACCGACCAAGCCAACTCCAAGGCATCGGCTTACGCTAAGGAACTGCCGGTGGACGATGATCCGCTGGAAGATGAGGTGGAGGATGAGGTGGAGCAGTCTCGCGCGCCTCTGATCACCCACCTTATCGAGCTACGGCAACGCCTTCTCTACGCGGTGATTGCCTTCGTTATTGCGTTTATCGGCTGCTACTTCATTGCCGACCCGATTTTTAACATTTTGCTCGGTCCGCTTGAGCAGGCGCGTGGTGAGCAAAGCGCGCTGGAATTGATCTTCACAGCACCGCAAGAGTTTTTCTTCACTCAGCTGCGCATCGCGCTGTTTGGTGCTCTTTTCGTTTCATTCCCTGTGATCGCCAGCCAGATCTATATGTTCATGGCGCCTGGTCTCTATCGCAACGAACGCTCGGCACTGCGACCATATTTGATTGCTACGCCCATCCTGTTCGCCAGCGGTGCGGCGCTCGTCTACTTCGTGGTCATGCCGCTTGCGCTCAACTTCTTCCTTTCTTTTGAGCAGCAGGGGGGTGAAGGCGAAGCCAGCATTCAGCTTATGGCCCGCACCAGCGAATATCTCAGTCTTATCATGACGCTGATCTTCGCGTTCGGTCTCGTTTTCCAGTTGCCCATCGTCCTGACATTGCTCGGTCGTATGGGTGTGGTGACGGCTGATGGACTTGCCAAGAAGCGCAAATACGCCATCGTGGGGACGTTCCTGGCAGCGGCTTTCCTCACGCCGCCCGATCCAATCAGTCAAATCGGTCTTGCGGTGCCCACCTTGCTTCTTTACGAGGCATCCATCTGGTGTGTTCGACTCGTGGAAAAGCGGCAAGCCGCAGCCCGGGGTGAGGACGACACCGACACCACTGCCAAAGCATCCGCCTAGGCCTATCCTGGTTGGGCGTGGCGGCAGCCCATACACCGTGATCCAGACGCCATGCTTGATATCCGCCTCATCCGCGAGAACCCGGCTGCGCTTGATGCAGCGCTCGAGAGCCGTGGTGCTGCGCCCGCCGCTGCCGAGATTCTGAAGCTCGACGACGCCCGCCGCGAACACCTGACCAAGCTGCAGGAAGCGCAAAACGCACGCAATACCGCGTCCAAGGCCATCGGCAAGGCCAAGGCAATCGGCAATGAAGCCGAAGCGCAGCGTTTGATCGACGAGGTCGCCAAACACAAGGCCTTCATTCAGAACGGTGAAGAGGAAGAGCGGCGGCTCAACGAAGCGCTCGAAAGCGCGCTGTCTGGCCTGCCCAACACGCCGTTGGATGATGTGCCTGTTGGCGCCGATGAAGGCGACAACGTCGAAGTTCGCCAGTCTGGCACGAAAACCACCCCGAGCTTTGCCGCCAAAGAGCATTTCGAGATCGGCGAGGCCATGGGCCTTATGGATTTTGAAACGGCTGCAAAACTGTCCGGTTCGCGCTTTTGTGTCATGAAGGGTGCGCTCGCCAAGTTGGAACGTGCTCTTGGCCAGTACATGTTGGACAAGCACACGCGTCAAAATGGCTACCAGGAAGTCGCGCCGCCCTTGCTCGTGCGCGATGAAGCCATGTTTGGGACGGGCCAGCTGCCCAAGTTTGCTGACGATCAGTTCCGCACCACCAAACACGCCGATGACGGCGAAGCCAGCAGTCTTTGGCTTGTGCCGACCGCCGAGGTCCCACTAACCAATCTGGTGCGCGAAAGCATCGTCGATGCCGAAGCGCTGCCTATGCGGGTCGCCGCGCTAACCCCGTGTTTTCGCGGCGAGGCCGGATCGGCGGGTCGCGATACCAAGGGCTATTTGCGCCAGCACCAGTTCTACAAAGTGGAGATGGTTTCAGTCACTCTGCCGAAAGACAGCGACGCGGAACTGGAACGCATGACGTCCTGCGCTGAAGGTGTGCTCACTGATCTCGGGCTGCACCTTCGCACGATGGTACTGTCTACCGGTGATATGGGTTTTGGTGCCCGCAAAACGTATGACATTGAAGTCTGGTTACCCGGGCAGGGGCGTTATCGAGAGATTTCCAGTTGCTCGACCTGCGGTGATTTCCAAGCGCGCCGGATGAACGCGCGCTACCGCGATGAAGACGGTAAGCCGCAGTTCGTCCACACGCTGAACGGTTCTGGCGTCGCGACGGGCCGTGCTCTGATAGCCGTCATGGAAACCCACCAAACGGAAGATGGTGGTGTGCGTATTCCGGACGTTTTGGTTCCTTATATGGGCGGGACTACGCTGATCACGGCCGATGGCCAAGAGGTTGTTTGATGCGCATTCTGGTCACTAATGACGACGGCATTCACGCAGCGGGTCTTGCGAGCCTTGAGCGCATCGCGCACGAGCTTGGCGATGAAGTCTGGACGGTCGCGCCGGAGACCGACCAGTCGGGTGTGGCGCACTCCTTGTCGCTCAATGATCCGTTGCGTTTGCGCCAGGTTGGCGAACGGTCGTTCGCCGTGCGCGGGACGCCAACCGATTGCGTGCTGATGGCTCTTGGCCATGTACTGCCCGAACCACCGGATTTGATCCTGTCAGGTATCAACAAGGGGCAAAATCTGGCCGAAGACATCACCTATTCTGGAACGGTGGCAGCGGCCATTGAGGGCACAATCCTGGGCATTCGTTCGATTGCATTGTCGCAAGCCTACTCCTTCGCGCCCGATGTCGAGCCGCCTTACGCAACTGCCGAAGCCTTGGCGCCTGATATCTTGCGCAAAGTGATTGCGCTCGATCTGCCCCGGCAGACCTTTATCAACATCAACTTCCCCAACCGAGCCCCAGGCGCAATCGAAGGCGTCCGTGTAACGGCACAAGGACGGCGAAACATCGACTTCCTATCAATCGACAAGCGCATGGACGGACGTGGCAACGCCTATTTCTGGCTGAGCTACAGCGGTCAGCCACCAAAGCCGGATACCGGGACGGATATGGAGAGTGTGCGGGCTGGCTATGTGTCGGTGACGCCGCTCACCATCGATTTCACGGACCACGCGTTGAAGGACACCGTGGCGTCTGCCCTCGGGCTGGATGGCCCATCCTCTCAGTAGCGAATTGGCCGGATGAGCAACGATGATGCCCTGCGCCGCGCCAGCCTCGTGCTGCAGTTGCGCTCTATGGGCATCACCGATCATCGTCTGGTAAGCGCGTTTGAATCGACGCCGCGCGAACAGTTCACCCCCACGGACTACGCCAACGACGCCTACGCAGACCGACTGGTCCCAATCGCCTGCGGACAGATCATGGAGGCGCCGGGCGTCTTGGCGCGATTACTCCACGCTGTTCCCGTGCAAGACTCCATGTCGGTCCTCGAGATTGGGACAGGCTCGGGCTATCTTACCGCTCTTCTTGCCAAACTCGCCCGCCGGGTCATCTCGCTGGAGCGCTATCGTACCTTGGTGGATCGCGCGCGCACCACGCTGGACGCCCAGGGCTTGCGCAATGTTGAGGTGGTGCTCGCCGACGGCTTATCCGGTTGGGCGGGCGCGGCGCCTTATCAAGCCATTTTCGTCTCGGGTTCCGTTCAGGCGCCACCTGCTGCTTGGGGCGAGCAGCTCGCGCCGGGCGGCACGCTCGTCGCGCCGATTGGAGCAGGGCCCACACAAACCTGGGTCGGGTACACCAAAGCCGCTGATGGGAGCTGGACTCAACAGCCCCTCGGAAGGGCCTTTACCGTGCCGCTGCAAGCCGGTCTTGCGCGCACAATGTAGCGCCCACAGACGAATCGCCGACATTTCATCGTTCACAAATCCTTGCGAAGCGTCCGGTCTTAAGGCTTCGGCAAGATTAATGGTGTTTTGATGCTGTCAGTAAGTTTGTGTGTTGTGAGTAAGTGTGATGCGTACCCTGTCACCCGGTCAGTTGCACCGCAATGTGTTCCGTATTGGTTTGCTGTCAGCTGCAGCCTTGTTCGTTTCGGCGTGTTCATCCGATTCTGATCGCCTGAGTTTCTTTGGCGTCGATCAGGCACAGCCTCAGCAGGTAAGGGTCATCCAGCAGGCGCCTCAGACCGCCTACGGCCAGCCGCAGATGGTAACGCCAACGGCTCAGCCATTGACCCAACCTGCGCCCTATACCCAGCCTGCACCATACAGCGCCCCCAACTACACGGCGCCAGGTTACCCGCAGACAACCGCCAGCATCGCGCAGCCCACGGCGAGCGCCCAGCCCGCGCCGCAGGCACTCCCGCAGCCGGTTGTGCAACAGCCAACCTACAGCATTGTTCAACGTGCGCCGGTGAGCGCGCCAACCACCCATTTGGCGGAAACACCCGGTGGGCTTGTTGGTGCCCAGCAGCCTCGAACGATTCAAGTTCCGTCGGTCCAGGCGCAGCCAGCGCAGTTGACCTATCAAGTTCAGACTGTTCAGTCGGCGCCGCTCACAACCGCCTCCATTGGCAACCCGCAAGTCATCACGCCACGGCCTATCGCGCTTGAGCCGGTGACCACCGGGTCAATTTCATCCGTTCAGAGCCCGCCAGTTTCCTTGCCAGCTGCCGCAAGCCGTGCACCCGGCTGGTCGGCAATTGGTGGAACCCGCGTGACCGTTGGTCAAGGCGAAACGCTTTATTCGATCTCACGGCGCTATGGCGTGCCAGTCGAGGCCTTGCAGGAAGCCAACGGCATCACCAATGCGGGGTCCATTCGTGTTGGTCAGCAGATCATTATCCCTGTCTATTCAACAGCTTCCGTGGGTACGCCAGCTGTATCCGCTGGTGTTGACACTGTCGTAACCGGGTCAACTCCCGCCCAACGCAACGCGGTCCCGGCGCCGACACCACGGCCAGCTTGGCTTCAGACAGTTGCCACTGCCCAACCACCTGTCGCGGTTCAATCCACGCCAGTGGCCTCTGCAGCACCGGTCATGCCAAGCGCAGGCACCCATGTGGTAGCTGCTGGCGAGACTCTCTACTCCATCGCACGACGCTACAATATGTCGGCGCAGCAACTAATCGCAGCCAATCAGATTGCTGATCCAAACGCTATCCGTATCGGTCAACGTCTGGTGGTCTCCTCTTCAGGCCAAGCACTTCCGCCAGTGGCCAGTTCGCCAGCGCCAACACAAACCCCTGCACAGGTGGTCGCGGCACGCAGTTACACGCCGCCTCGCGCCGACAGCGATCCTGTGGTGGTCGAACAAACCGCCGCGATCCAGCAGGTCGTCGCTCGCAATGACGATATTGCGGAGCAAACCCCTCTACAGTTCCGCTGGCCAATTCGCGGGCGCGTCATCTCTGGTTTTGGCGGCCAACTGAATGGAACCCGCAACGACGGTGTTAACATCGCCGTGCCTGAAGGTGCGTCCATCCGGGCGGCCGAAGAGGGTGAAGTTGTCTATGCGGGCAACGAATTGCGCGGCTTCGGCAATCTAGTGCTTGTCCAGCACCGCGGAGGTTATGTCACGGCCTACGCCCACAACAGCCGCCTGGACGTTCAACGCGGTGATCGGGTGCAGCGCGGCGATGTGATTGCCCGCGCTGGCGCCACGGGCGACGTCGACACGCCGCAGCTCCATTTCGAGATCCGCCGCGGTACCACGCCGGTTGATCCGTCGCCCTACCTGCCGTCTAGCTAACGCACCGACAGGCCGGCTTCCCCGGCCTTGTCTTGGATGAACTGCCATGCGACGCGTCCTGAGCGCGCGCCGCGTGTGGTTGCCCAAGCCAGAGCGTCCTTGTGCAAGTCGTCGGGCCTGCCGGGTAATCCAAAATGCGCGTGATAGGCATCAATCATCGCCAGATACTCATCTTGCGAGCATTTGTGGAAACCGAGCCAAAGGCCAAAACGATCCGATAGCGAGACCTTTTCCTCAATCGCATCACCTGGGTTGATGGCCGATCCGCGCTCATTGTCGATCATGTCGCGGGGCAATAGGTGGCGGCGGTTCGACGTGGCGTAGAACAGAACATTCTCTGGTCGACCCTCAAGCCCGCCTTCTAGTGCGGCTTTCAGTGATTTGTAGGACGTCTCGCCTTCGTCGAATGACAGGTCATCGCAGAAGATGATGGCTCTGATGGGGCTTTCGCGCAGTCGTCCCAGCAGATCCGGCAAGGTGGCGATGTCTTCGCGGTGGACTTCGATCAGTTTGAGCGGCGACGCATCGGCGCGCGTTTCATTGATATGCGCATGGATGGCCTTCACGAGCGATGACTTACCTTGGCCACGGGCGCCCCAAAGCAGCGCATTGTTGGCGGCGAACCCATTGGCAAAACGCTGCGTATTCTCCAGCAAAGTGTCACGTGCTCGGTTGATCCCCTTCAACAGGTCGAGTGGGAGCGAAGAAACCTTGTCCAGCGGCTGTAGCGCGGCCTGATCGGGCCGCCAAACAAAGGCATCGGCGCGGTCTAGGCCAAGCGGTTGTTCGGCGGGCGGTGCCAGCCGCTCCAGCGCAGACGCAATGCGCTCAAAAAGCGCGTTCGAATCTTCAGGCAGTGCCACGGACTGTCCTTTCGCGTGTTCTGTTAAGTATCGGCGGCAGAAAGCCACGCCTTCATCGCGTGATCTCTCTTGTGATTGGCCGCCGAAACCCTTAATCGGATGTGGCGTTTAGACCGCTCGGTCCTGGCCTGCCAAGCCGTGCGGCCGGGATTTCGGTACGTTACGGCGCAATTGAGTGATTGTTGATCGCTCTGGCCAGTTCGTCCGAAACGGTCACCCAGACAGTTTATTGACCAGTTGGCCCCCCGACAACGACCCGGGTGGGCCTTCGAAGGAGAGTTTTATGTTCGTTACGCCCGCTTATGCACAGGCCGCAGGCGCTGCCGGTGGCGGTAGCCTGGTTATGTCCATTCTGCCGTTCATCCTGATCTTCGTGATCATGTGGTTCTTGATCATTCGCCCGCAGCGCCAACAGATGAAGCGCCACAAGGAAATGATCGCCAACGTTCGCCGCAACGACACGATTGTTACCTCGGGTGGCATCATCGGCAAAGTGACCAAGGTGCTGGATGACGAAGCCAATGAGCTAGAAGTTCAGGTCGCCGATGGCGTTAAAATCCGCGTCGTGCGCTCCATGATCCAGGACGTGCGTGCCAAAGGCGAACCAGTCGCCGCGAACGACTAAAGCTTACAAGATCCCGCGCTTGGCGCGGGCATCACCAGTCCCTAATCGCGATACGTGGCCCAGATGCTCTACTTCGCCCCTTGGAAAACAACTCTAATTGTCCTGGCAGCCATTGCGGCAGTTGTCTTTGCCGTGCCCAATGCTTTCGACGAGGAAGCTGTTGAGCGTTGGCCGGATTTTCTGCCTAAGCAGCAAATTGTCCTAGGCCTGGACTTGCAGGGCGGCGCCCACCTGCTTTTGCAGGTTGAGCGCGACAGCTTGGTCAACGACCGGCTGGAAGTGCTTCAGGACGATGTGCGCACTTCCTTGCGCAACGAGCGCATCGGCTACACTGGCCTTAGCGTACAAGACGACGCCGTGCAGTTGCGTATCCGCGACCTAGACCGCCTAGACGATGCGCGTAACACGCTCGGAACCCTTATCGCGCCATCCGATCCGTTCAGCTTGGCCGGTCAAACGCCAGATGTGGAAGTCGACGTTGCGAATGATGGTCTGACCCGACTGACGCTCACGCCCGAAGGCATCAATATTCGGCTCTCGCAAGCGGTGGATCAATCCATCGAAGTTATTCGCCGCCGTATCGATCAGCTGGGTACCACGGAGCCAACCATTCAGCGTGAAGGCCAGGATCGGGTGTTGGTGCAGGTTCCAGGCCTTGATGACCCACAGCGCCTCAAAGATCTGTTGCAACAGACGGCGGCTCTGTCCTTCCACTTGCTTTGCGAAAGGATGAGCGTCGACGAAGCGCTGCGAACCCGCCCACCGGCGGGGTGCTTCTTGGCCAACTCCTTGGACGAGCCCGTGCAGCCTTACCTCCTTCAGTCACGTGCTCTGATCACAGGTGACCAGCTTGCGGACGCGCAGCCGGGCTTCGACCAGCAAACGCAAGAGGCGATCGTTCAGTTTCGCTTCAACACATCTGGTGCGACGATCTTCGGCCAGGCAACCACCGAAAACGTTGGACAACCCTTCGCGATCGTCCTCGACGAGGACGTGATTTCGGCGCCTGTCATTCGCGAGCCCATTCTTGGTGGCTCGGGCCAGATTTCGGGCAACTTCACCGCAGAACTTGCCAACGATTTGGCGATCTTACTGCGTGCGGGCGCGTTGCCTGCAGACCTGACCATTGTCGAGGAACGCACCGTCGGCCCAGGCCTTGGCGCCGACTCCATCGCTGCCGGTGAAATCGCCGGTATCATTGGTGCCATTGGCGTTCTTATCTTTATGGCCTTGTCCTACGGCATGTTCGGCTTGTTCGCGAATGTGGCGCTCTTCATCAACATTTCGCTGATTATCGCGGCACTTTCGGTGCTTGGCGCCACGCTGACACTGCCAGGTATCGCCGGTATTGTTCTAACCGTTGGTATGGCCGTGGATTCCAACGTGCTGATCTTCGAGCGTATTCGCGAAGAGGTGCGCCGAGGCAGGAAGACCATCGCCGCCATAGATGTTGGATTCCGCGAGGCACTGCGCACTATTTTGGATGCGAACATCACCACGCTGATTGCCGCGATCATCCTGTTCCAACTTGGTTCAGGTCCAGTCCGTGGCTTCGCGGTGACGCTTGCCATCGGCATCGTCACCACAGTTTTCACTGCCTACACCCTTACGCGCATGATGATTGCGCTTTGGGTTAAGTCACGCCGCCCAACAGCTCTACCGATCTAGCGTCGCACCCCAAAGGTTTCTGCAAAAGTCTGCTCTCATGTCCTTTGCCCTGATCAAATACCTGCCCGCCGAACCGAAGCTGCGCTTTATGGCGTATCGCAACTGGGCATTCCCCTTTTCCATCGTTGCGATGGTTGTCTCGCTTGGCGTGTTTTTCGCGATTGGCCTCAACCTGGGTATCGACTTCCGCGGTGGCACGGTCATCGAAATTCGCACCACGGATGGCCCTGCCGATGTCGCGGGCATCCGCACCCAGCTCAACCAGTTGCAGTTCGGCGATGTCGAGGTGCAGTCTTTCGGCAACGAAACTGACGTCCTGATCCGCGTTGAGCAGCAGCCAGGTGGCGACCGTGCGCAACAGGCTGTCGTGGAACGCGTACGCGCCGAACTTGGCGACGAAGCGATTGAGTACAGGCGCTTTGAGGTAGTTGGACCGCGCGTTTCTGGGGAATTGGCCACGGCGGGCGTCATCGCTGTGGTGGCAGCTCTTATGGCGATCCTTGTCTACATTTGGGTGCGCTTTGAATGGCAATTTGCTCTAGGTGCCATCATCGCGACCATACACGATGTGGTGCTGACACTGGGATTGTTCTCCATAACCGGGTTGGAGTTCAACCTGTCGTCCATCGCGGCGATCCTTACCATTGTTGGCTATTCGCTGAACGATACGGTGGTCGTTTACGACCGGGTGCGCGAAAACCTGCGACGCTACAAAAAGATGCTGATCGACGATCTCTTGGATCTGTCGGTCAACTCGATGCTCTCGCGCACGATCATGACCTCGGTGACGACACTTATCGCCCTCGGGTCGTTGTTTATCTTTGGCGGCGAAATCATTCGATCGTTCACCGCCGCGATGATTTGGGGCGTCGTTGTCGGTACATACTCGTCGATCTTTGTCGCTGGGCCAGTTCTGGTCTACCTCAAGCTGCGCCCATCCAAACCATCCGGGAAGGATGATGATGGTGATGCCGTCACCGAGGACGATGCGCCAGCCGCGACCATCTAAGCCGAATGGCTGAGGAGGAACGCTTCCTTCCGGCGCAAGCGCCCATCGATAGTGTCCTTGACGCTGGGTTTCGGTTTGCCGACATGTCGCACCAAGGCAGCCTCATTGGGTTACCTGGCCGGACCCAAGCCTGGAGCCCGACGGAGTCGGCTTTCTCTTGGACACCAGCGCAATTCGAACCCATCATCGCAGCAGCCAGCGACCTGGATATCCTGGTCATCGGTACGGGGCGCGACATCGCCGTCTTACCTGCTGAAACAGAACAGGTCTTGAAGCAGGCAGGTTTGGCGCTTGAAATCAGTGCAACACGGGCCGCGGTGCGCACCTACAATGTGCTGCTGTCTGAGGACCGACGGGTTGCCGCGGCGCTGAAAGCCCTCACATAAGGCTACGATCCATTCCAGCGCCAAGTGATCCCGTGTCCTCCGATCCCACGCCTTATGTGACCGACCATCTGCGTACCCATGATTTCGATTGGTACGCGGCGCTGTTGTTTGTGCCGGCAGCAAAACGCCCGGCCTTGACGGCGCTCTTCGCCTTTTTGGCCGATATTCGCCGCATCCGGTCGCTGATTTCTGACCCGATGGCAGGCGAAATACGCCTGCAATGGTGGCGCGATGCCTTGACCGGCACGGCGCATGGCACGGTCGAAGCCAATCCGGTTGCTGCAGCGCTCCTGGCCGCCATACACGACCACAATTTGCCAACCGCCCCCCTCCTAAGTGCCATCGATGCACGGTCTTTCGACCTTTATGACGATGCCATGCCGACGACTGGCGATTTTGAAGGCTATGCCGGTGAAGTTATGTCCGGGCCTTTGGCGCTTGCCGCGTCGGTGCTCACGGGAGAGAGCCCCGCACGCTTCGCCGATCGTGCTGGCCATGGCGGCGTGGCGATGACCGTCAGCCATGCACTGCAGACCCTTCCGCAGTGGGTGGCACGCGGACAGTGTTACCTGCCGAGCGAAATGATGAGCCAACACGGCCTGGCACGCGGAGATCTGAGGTCGGGCAAAGCCTCACCTGCGCTGAAGCAGACACTGCGCGCCTTCGCAACTTATGGATTGGAGCATTGGGACAAGGCCGAGAAGGCTGAGGCGACCAATCCGCTGGCCAATGGCGTCTGGCTGCCTCTCAGCCTTGCGCGACACACCTTGAAAGCTGCCGACCGCTGGGCCAACGATCCATTTGCACGCCCACTCACGGCACCACGATGGCGGCGCCTCTATCGTCTGTGGCGTGCGTCGAAAGCAACCTAAAGCCAGCTACTCGGCGGCTTGCGGCAGCAAACTGTCCAAGGCCTGCACCCAACCATCGCAATGCTCGAGCGCCCTTTTGGCCAAGGCTTGTTTGCGCGCCAATCCCTTTGCCTTGCCTTTGATGCGCTTGCCTTCGGCATCGACAAGCGGGCCATCGTGCGGCGGAAACAAGCCGAAATTGATGTTCATCGGTTGGAACGAGCGCGGCTTGTTTTCAGAAACATCGCCGTCCTCGACGACATGACCACCTGTGATGTGGTTGACCAGGGCACCAAGTGCTGTTGTGGCCG
Source organism: Hyphomicrobiales bacterium (assembly GCA_965601715.1). Taxonomy (GTDB): domain Bacteria; phylum Pseudomonadota; class Alphaproteobacteria; order Rhizobiales; family MH13; genus MH13. The sequence goes on from OZ271835.1 coordinate 217,896, forward strand.
GTAGTGCTGGCAACTCTAATCCGAGGCGCTCAGCCGCAGCCAAGCGCCCGGTGTACAGTCCAATGCTGGCCGATTCCACATAGCCTTCGCAGCCTGTGATCTGTCCAGCGAAGCGAAGCCGGGGCTGGGCCTTCAAGCGCATCTGACTGTCGAGAAGCGACGGTGCATTGAGGTAGGTGTTGCGGTGCATGCCGCCGAGCCGCGCAAATTTCGCCTTTTCCAACCCAGGGATCATGCGAAGAATATCGGCCTGCGCGCCGTAGCGGATCTTGGTCTGGAACCCAACCAAGTTGAACAAAGTGCCAAGCGCATTGTCTTGGCGTAGCTGCACAACCGCATAGGGCCGATTTTCGGGATCATGCGGGTTAGTGAGACCCACAGGCTTCATGGGCCCGAACCGCAATGTTTCTCGTCCGCGTTGTGCCATCACCTCAATCGGTAAGCAGCCATTAAAGTAAGGCGTGTCCTTCTCCCACTCTTTGAAATCGTGGGCGTCAGCCTCAAGCAGCGCGTCGATGAAGCTGTTGTAGAGCGCCTCATCCATCGCGCAGTTGATATAATCTTTGCCGGTTCCGCCTGGGCCGACCTTGTCGTAACGCGACTGGAACCAGGCCTTGTCCATGTTGATCGATTCAAAATGCACGATCGGAGCTATCGCATCGAAAAAGGCGAGGGCATCTTCGCCGGTCAGCGCAAGAATGGCTTCGGCCAAGGTCGGCGCGGTGAGGGGGCCCGTCGCGATGATGACGCTGTCCCAGTCTTCCGGGGGCAGCCCCGAAATCTCAGAGCGCTCAACCGTGACCAATGGATGGGCTGCCAACGCTGCGCTGACCCCGTCGGAAAATCCATGGCGGTCAACGGCCAGAGCGCCACCGGCGGGCACCTGATGGGCATCGCCTTGGCGCATAATGAGCGAGCCAAGCTTGCGCATCTCGGCGTGCAGCACACCGACGGCGTTCGACGTCGCATCATCCGAACGGAAGGAATTGGAGCACACGAGCTCTGCCAACCCATCGGTTTTGTGAGCTGCGGTGCCAGAGTGGCCGGTCGATCCGCGCATTTCATAGATCACCACCGGTACGCCCATATTGGCCGCCTGCCATGCTGCTTCGGATCCAGCCAATCCTCCGCCAATGATGTGAATGGGCTTCACGCGCGTCACCTTCTGCAGAAATGAATGAAGGTCGCTTGTAGTGGCGTGATTGCAACGCCGCAAGGCAATCACGCGAGCTTGATAACACCGTTCTTGCCGCCGAAGCCGGTCATTGCTAGCCACGGGTTGTTAACGGTCGCTATCGAAGGTTCGTTTTGGTTCCTGCCTTACGTTTTTTGGCTCTTCTTGCCGCTGTGCTTGCCTTGGCTGGATGCGTGTCATCCGGATTGAACCCACTTGGCTGGTACGCCACGCAAAATGCTCGGCAGCCTGCTGGATTGACGCTTGGAATTTGCCATGGCTTCGGATGCCAGCATCAAACCACCGTACGCCTGGGAGAGGCAGATGTCGCGGCACTCGCGCGCATCATGCAGGCCGGTCAGGAGAATGCCGCCGCAGAGCGGGCTGCGGTGCGCGAGGCCGTCATGTGGGTCGAAGCGCGGGTGGGACCGGTCGTCGGCTCTGACGCGGATATTGGTGGCCTCGATATGTGGAACGCCGGCGTTGAAGGTCAGATGGACTGTCTCGACGAGACAACCAACACGACGACCACGTTGTTACTCCTGGCAGACAACGGACTGCTGACGCATCACTCGCCAGCCTACCCGGTTGCACGTGGGTTCTTCCTCGATGGGCGCTATCCCCATGCCACCGCCGTTCTACGCGACGATGCGACCGGCGAAGATTGGGCAATTGATCCATGGCCCCACGCCAATGCCGAGGATGTGGATGTGCTCCCGCTAAGCGAATGGTACGCCATTTGGCCATCGGTCGGCTAAGGCATCAGCTCTTCAAAAGGGTGTCCAGATCCTCTGCCTGCTCAGGCAGAAGATAGGGCGTATTGATCACAAACAGACCGCTGCCCTCGAGCCGGTGTGATTTCCCGGCCTTGCTGAAGTGCACCTCATGGCGCCATGGATCAGGGAAGCCCGCCTGATCGAGCTCATCCAGCATGTCGAGATGCTCACCCGACTGCAGAATGGGGTACCACAGCATGATCACCCCGACGGGCCAGAGGCTATGTAAACCCTGCAAAAACGGCGGTATGCCGGGGTAGTCATGCGCCAATTCGTAGCTTGGATCGATGAGCATGAGGCCGCGTCTTGGTGTTGGCGGGCAAACACGAGCCGCCCAGGGGAAGCCGTCCTCTTTATAGATGTGGATGCCCGAACGCGGCATGACCTCAACCAATGCTGTGTGCTCTTGCGGATGCAGTTCTGCAAGCTGCAGGCGGTCGCCTTTGCGTTGAAAATGGGCTGCAACGAGTGGCGAACCTGGATAGGCGCTCTGCCCATGCGCTTGGCGTATTGCCTCCACAGTCTGGCGGTAGGGATGGTCGATGGGGAACCTTTCCAGCACACGCGCAACGCCCTGTTCCGCCTCTCCTGTCTTGGCCGCTTCCTTAGACGACAAGTCATACAGCCCTCGGCCAGCATGCGTTTCCAGGTAGGAGATTGGCTTGTCCTTGCTCACTATATAGGCGAGCGCCATTGCGAGTACGGCGTGCTTGTGCACGTCCGCCAAGTTCCCGGCATGGTAGGCGTGTTGGTAAGAAAGCAAGGGATATCCCGTGTTTATTCGGCCGCAACCGCCTTGCCAGAACCGCGTGCCAACACTTCCGCCAAATAATGGCCGGTGTAGGAACGCGGTTCTTTGACGACCTGTTCAGGCGTGCCCGCTGCGACCAACTCGCCGCCACCGTCGCCGCCTTCAGGGCCGAGATCAATAATCCAGTCGGCCGTTTTGATCACCTCGAGGTTGTGCTCAATCACAATCACCGAATTGCCCTGATCAACCAGCTCGTGCAGCACATCAAGCAATTTGGCGACGTCGTGGAAGTGGAGGCCCGTCGTCGGCTCATCCAAAATGTAGAGCGTGCGTCCCGTCGATCGCTTCGAGAGTTCCTTGGCGAGTTTAACCCGCTGCGCCTCACCGCCGGAAAGCGTCGTGGCTTGTTGGCCGACCTTGATGTAACCTAAACCCACGCGGTTCAGCGTCACCAGCTTGTCTCGAACAGCAGGCACGGCAGAGAAAAACTCAGCGCCTTCCTCGACGGTCATGTCCAACACGTCGGCAATGCTTTTTCCTTTGAACTGGATCTCCAACGTTTCGCGATTGTAGCGTTTGCCATGGCAGACATCACACGTCACATAAACGTCCGGCAGGAAGTGCATCTCGATCTTGATGACACCGTCACCCTGGCAGGCTTCGCAGCGCCCACCTTTCACGTTGAAAGAGAAGCGCCCAGGTTGATAGCCGCGTGCTTTTGATTCCGGCAGGCCAGCGAACCAGTCACGGATCGGTGTGAAAGCACCTGTATAGGTTGCTGGGTTGGAACGCGGCGTCCGACCAATCGGTGATTGGTCAATATCGATCACCTTATCGAGAAATTCCAGCCCATTGACGCTGTCATGTGGTGCTGGGTTCTCGCGGGCTCCGTTCAGGCGTCGCGCTGCCGTTTTGTAGAGTGTTTCGAGCAAGAAGGTGGATTTTCCGCCGCCCGAAACGCCGGTCACGCAGGTGAAGGTGCCGAGTGGAACGGTGGCATCCACCCCTTTCAAGTTGTTGCCGCGCGCGCCTTTGACCTTAATCGTCTGTGCCTTTTTGCCTTTGCGCCGTTTCGAGGGTATCGGGATGGCCTTCGCCCCTGACAGGTACTGACCTGTCAGCGAGTTGGGGTTTGCCATAACTTCTTGCGGAGACCCTTCAGCCACAATCTGTCCACCATGCACGCCAGCGCCGGGGCCAATGTCGACCACATAATCGGCCGTGCGCACGGCATCCTCGTCATGCTCAACGACAATCACCGTGTTACCCAGGTCGCGCAGATGGCGCAGCGTTTCCAACAGCCGGTCATTGTCGCGCTGATGGAGGCCGATTGACGGTTCATCGAGCACATACAACACGCCGGTAAGGCCAGAGCCGATCTGCGAGGCAAGGCGAATGCGTTGGCTTTCACCACCTGAGAGCGTGCCGGATGAACGCGACAAGGTCAGGTAGTCGAGCCCCACATCATTGAGAAACTTCAGGCGATCGCGGATTTCTTTGAGAATGCGAACCGCGATCTCGTTTTGCTTGTCTGTCAGCTGGCTGGGCAGTTCATCGAACCATGTGTTGGCGTCGCGGATGGATAGCTGCGCGGCATGACCGATGTGTTGGCCAGCAATTTTGACAGCAAGGGATTCCGGGCGCAGGCGATAGCCTTCGCAAACTTCACAAGGCCGGTTGGACTGGAAGCGGGACAGTTCATCACGGACCCACTGGGAGTCGGTCTCACGCCAGCGTCGCTCTATATTGCCCACCACGCCTTCAAAGGGCTTGGAGGTTTTGTAGCTGCGCAGTCCATCATCGTACGTGAAGGTGATGTCTTCATCACCCGACCCGAACAGGATCACGTCCCGCACCTTTTCCGGCAACTCGCTCCATGGCTTTGCCATGGACGTCTTATAGTGGCGGCAGATCGCTTCCAGCGTCTGGGTATAATAGGGCGAAGTGTTGCCCGTCTTGGCCCATGGGGCCACCGCGCCTTGGCGCAGTGAGAGCGACGGATCAGGCACCACCAGCGCGGCCTCGAATTCAAGCGTCGTCCCCAAACCGTCGCACGTCGGACAAGCGCCTTGCGGTGAGTTGAACGAGAACAGGCGTGGTTCAATCTCCGGGATGGTGAAGCCGGACTCGGGGCAGGCGAAGCGTTCTGAGAAAACGATACGCTCCGGTAACGGTTCGCCCTCTTTAAGGTCGGCGAATTCAGCAACGGCCAACCCGTCGGCCAGCTTCAAGGCTGTTTCGAAGCTATCGGCAAGCCGCGTGGCGATGTCATCGCGCACGACAATGCGATCCACCACGACATCGATATCGTGCTTGTATTTCTTGTCGAGCGCGGGCGCATCCGCGATCTCGTAGTAGTCGCCATCGACCTTGAGGCGCTGATAGCCCTGCTTCATCAGCTCGGCGATTTCTTTGCGGTATTCGCCTTTGCGCTGACGCACGATCGGCGCGAGCAGATAAAGACGCGTCCCTTCCGGCAAAGCCATCACTCGATCAACCATCTGGCTGACGGTCTGGCTTTCGATTGGTAGGCCGGTCGCCGGGGAGTAGGGGATGCCGACACGCGCCCAAAGCAGGCGCATATAATCGTAGATTTCGGTAACCGTTGCGACCGTCGAACGCGGGTTGCGACTGGTCGTCTTTTGCTCAATCGAGATTGCCGGTGACAGCCCGTCGATCTGATCGACGTCAGGTTTCTGCATCATCTCTAGGAACTGGCGAGCATAGGCCGACAGGCTCTCCACATAGCGCCGCTGGCCCTCGGCATAGATCGTGTCGAACGCGAGGGATGACTTGCCTGAGCCTGACAGGCCAGTCATTACCACCAAACTGTCACGCGGCAGGGCCACATTGACGTTTTTCAGATTGTGTTCGCGTGCACCGGTAACCGTGATGAACTTGGATGACGGCGTGCTGCTGGGGTATTTGGCGTCGCTGGTCATGCGGGTCTCGAAGGGGCTCAGAAGTAGGGGAGGGCGCGATTGATCAATCTAGTGCAAAGCTGCCGAGTCAGAAGAGTGAACAAATATAGAACATCTCTTGTCTCCTGACACAAGCGGCGATAGGATGTGGAAAACCAAGCAAGTGCCGCACCTGGCCTTGTGGAGGGGCGAACAGCCCGTCACACCAGTGTGGTTCATGGCGCGTCAGTGTTGGAGATGATGATGGCAGGCTCAGTCAACAAGGTCATTCTGGTTGGAAATTTGGGTGCGGACCCAGATGTGCGCAGCTTGCAGTCGGGCGATAAGGTGGTGAACCTGTCGGTCGCCACGTCAGAAACGTGGCGTGATCGCCAATCTGGCGAGCGTCGTGAGCGTACCGAATGGCACCGTGTGGTGATCTTTAATGAAAACCTTGCCAAAGTTGCCGAGCAATATCTGCGCAAAGGCTCCAAGGTTTATCTCGAAGGCCAGTTGCAGACCCGCAAATGGCAGGACCAAAACGGTCAGGATCGTTACTCAACGGAAGTTGTTCTGCAGCGCTATCGAGGAGAACTGACGATGCTGGACGGGCGTAATGACCGCGAAGGCATGGGTGGCGGCCAAATGGGCGGCGGTTATGGCGGCGGCCAATCGATGCCACAAGACCGTGGCCCGGCTCCGGCCATCGGCGGGGATATCGACGACGATATTCCGTTCTAGGCCCTGGGGATGCTGCGAGACACCACTTGAAGCAGGTGCACCAATCCCTTCTCCACATAGCCCTTGTGGTGCGTGATTATGATGAGGCGTTGGCGTTCTATGTGGGCAAGCTTGGCTTCGATCTGATCGATGACACCTACCAAGCCGAGCAGGACAAACGCTGGGTGGTTGTGGCGCCGCCGGGTTCGACAGGCGCGACGATCCTTCTCGCGCGGGCGTCCAAACCCGAACAAGAAGCTTTCATTGGCAACCAGGCAGGTGGCCGGGTTTTCCTGTTTCTCAAGACGGACGACTTCGAGCGCGACTACAACCGCTATGTTGAGGCAGGGATTTCCTTCGTCCGCCCACCGACCCAATTCGACTATGGCAAGGTCGCGGTGTTCGAAGACCTTTATGGCAATCTATGGGACTTGGTGGAACATGTGCCAGATCATCCACTGGCAGACCGCTTCTGACCGACTGCCGATCCCTGACACCCAAGATCTGAACATGGCCAGCCGGACGCCTTGCAGATCAAGGACGCTGTCCTAGTTTCGTCGACCAACACGGAGGTTCCGCATGGGCTACATGGTCGACGGACAATATCATTACGGCGAAAACGTTTCGCAGGTGCTGCCTGACGGTGCTTTCCAACGCGCCAAGAGCGTCATACGTTATTGGATCACCGCTGACGGCGCGCCCGGCCCTACAGGCGAGGGAGGCTTCACGGCAGATCCCGGCCGATACCATTTGTTTGTTAGTTGGAACTGTCCTTGGGCCCACCGCACGCTGCTCACTCGCGCCGTTTTGGGGCTCGACGACCAGATTTCCGTTTCTTACGCCAAGCCCAATCGGACCGACGATGGCTGGGTGTTCGATGCAAGTGGCGAGTTCTCGGACCCGCTGTTCGGCGTCCAGGCCGTGCATGAGGTCTACGCGCGAGACGCCGTGCCATACACGGGCCGCCTAACCGTCCCGGTGCTTTGGGACAAGCAAAACGATAGGATCGTCAACAATGAATCTGCCGACATTGTTCGCATGTTGGCGCAGGCTTTTGGTGGTGGACCGGATTTGTACCCCACCCACCTCATCGATCAGATCGAGCAGTGGAACGCCCATATCTACACGACCATCAACAACGGTGTGTACCGAGCCGGCTTTGCTGAATCGCAAGAAGCCTATGAAAAGGCAGCTTGGGAGGTTTTCGAAGCCCTCGACGGGCTAGATGTCCATCTGGCAAACAATCGCTACCTATGCGGCGACACGCTCACAGAGGCCGATCTGCGGCTTTTTCCAACACTCGTCCGCTTTGACGTAGCCTACCACTACGCGTTCCGCTGCAACTTGAAAAAGCTCGAAAGCTACGAGCATCTGTGGCCCTACACACGGTCAGTGTACCAGCTGCCCGGCGTCCCAGAGTCGGTGCGTTTCGACATCTACAAGCGTGGCTATTTTTCAGCCAACCCCAAGCGCAACCCGCTGGGCATCGTCCCCATCGGGCCGGAGGTGCCCGATTGGTCCGCTCCGCACGGGCGCTAAAGCACCACTTGGTTGGCCGCCACAAACAGTTGTGTGACGCCGTCGGCAACGAATTGCACCGCTAGAGCCGATAGAATGACGCCCAAGAGCCGGGTCAAGATGATGCGGCCGGTATCGCCCAAGAGGCGCTCAATACGTCCAGCGAGAAGGAAGACCGTCAGACAGGCCGTCACGATGACGGCCAACACGCCGACAAGGGCGCCAGTGCCCGTCCAACCGGCCAACTCCCGTGCTTCGTGCGACAACAGTACCATGGCTGCGATGGCGCCGGGGCCAGCCATCAATGGGATCGCAAGCGGAAACACGGCGACATTTTTGATGTGATCCTTGTCGATGGCGCGCGTCGCTGTGTTGTCGCGGCGCTCGGTTCGACGCTCAAAAACCATATCAAAAGCCAACCAAAACAATAAGATACCGCCAGCAATACGGAAGGCTGGCAAGGTGATGCCAAGCGTGTCCAGGAACGCCTGACCGCCAAGGCCGAACACCAGAAGAATACAAAACGCGATGATACAACCGCGGATCGCCACCTCAAGGCGGGCGGCGCGATCCATGCCTTGCGTCAGTGTCACAAACAAAGGCGCCAGCCCAATCGGGTCGATCGTGACGAGCAGCGTGACGAACGCGTTTGTGATGAACTCAAGCATGGCAAGGCACCTGTGGCCGAAGGCTGCCAGGTTAGCAAGTGTGGACCTGCCTCAGAACGGCGATGAGCGGTTGATAAACCGCCAGTTTCTTTGTGCCGGACCGCTGAATCGGCTATCAAAAAATACGCAACAATTGTGAGATTCGCACGTGGCAGACGACACGCCAAACGGTACACCGGACGACGATACCCCGCCAGAGAATGACGGCCCAGGCGGCAGCGACCAAAGCGACATCCGCACGGTCTCGATAACCGGTGAAATGCGCAAGTCGTACCTCGACTATGCCATGAGCGTGATCGTCTCGCGCGCTCTGCCAGATGTGCGCGATGGTTTGAAGCCGGTGCACCGCCGCATTCTCTATTCGATGCATGAGTCGGGCTACGACTGGAACAAGGGCTACCGCAAATCGGCCCGCGTCGTTGGCGACGTCATCGGTAAGTATCACCCGCATGGCGACCAATCGATCTACGAAGCTTTGGTGCGCATGGCGCAGCCTTTCTCGATGCGTTTGGAACTGCTGGACGGGCAAGGCAACTTCGGCTCCATCGACGGAGATCCGCCAGCAGCCATGCGCTACACCGAGGTGCGCATGGCGCGCCCGGCACACTTCCTCACCGAGGATCTCGACAAGGATACGGTCGATTTCCAGGAAAACTATGACAACACGGAATCTGAACCCACGGTTCTACCGGCGCGCTTCCCGAACCTTCTGACGAACGGAGCGGGCGGTATCGCCGTTGGGATGGCAACGAACATTCCGCCACACAATTTGGGTGAGGTTATCGACGCTTGCACGGCGATGATCGACAATCCGGAAATTGACCTTGAGCAGCTCATGGAGATCATGCCCGGCCCGGATTTCCCAACCGGCGGCCTGATCCTCGGACGCACAGGCATTCGCCAGGCTTATTCGACCGGACGCGGGTCTGTGATCATGCGGGGGCGCGTCGAGACAGAGGAAGTTCGCAAGGACCGCGAAGCGCTGATAGTTTCCGAAATTCCCTATCAGGTGAACAAGTCGGCAATGATCGAGAAGATCGCCGAGCTTGTGCGCGAGAAGCGTGTCGAAGGTATCGGCGACATTCGCGACGAATCCGACCGCCAAGGCATTCGCGTGGTGATCGAACTGAAGCGCGACGCCGTGCCCGAAGTGGTGCTCAATCAGCTCTACCGCTTCTCGCAGCTTCAATCGACGTTCGGCGTCAACATGGTAGCGCTCAATGGTGGCCGCCCTGAGCAGATGACGCTGACCGACATGCTGTCGGCGTTCATCTCCTTCCGCGAGACGGTGGTCACCCGGCGCACTAAGTTTCTCCTCGCCAAAGCGCGCGACCGCGCCCATGTCTTGGCAGGCCTCGCCATTGCCGTTGCCAACATTGATGAAGTGATCCGTGTTATCAGAGCCGCGCCCGACCCGGCCTCCGCCCGCGCGGAACTGATGGGCCGCGCCTGGCCAGTCGGCGATATTCGCCCGCTGATCGAGTTGATTGCTGACCCACGTTACATGGTGAGCGAAGACGGCACCTATACCCTGTCGGAAACTCAGGCCCGCGCGATCCTTGATCTTCGTTTGCAGCGTTTGACGGCGCTCGGCCGAGACGAGATCGGCGACGAATTACACAAAATTGCCGCCGAAATTCGCGATTATCTCGACATTCTCGGGTCACGCGCCCGCATACGCGACATCATCAAAGGCGAACTGGCAGAAGTGCGCGAGTTGTTTGCCAATGATCGTCGCACCGAGATAACCGAAAGCGACGCGGACTTTGAAGACGAAGACCTCATCGCCCGCGAGGATATGGTCGTGACCGTCAGCCACGCTGGCTACATCAAGCGCGTACCGCTTTCGACCTATCGTGCCCAGCGTAGAGGCGGCAAAGGCCGTTCTGGCATGTCGACGCGCGATGAGGATTTCGTTACCCGCATCTTTGTCGCGAATACGCACACGCCGGTCTTGTTCTTCTCGTCCGATGGACAGGTCTATCGGCAAAAGGTGTGGCGTTTGCCGCTGGCGGCACCGCAAGCCCGCGGCAAGGCGCTCATCAACATATTGCCGCTTAGCCAGGGCGAACGCATCACCTCTATCTTGCCCCTGCCTGAGGACGAGGAGACGTGGGCCGACCTAGACGTGGTATTCTGCACCAATGTTGGGTCTGTGCGGCGCAACAAGCTGTCGGACTTCCAGCGGATCAATCGCAACGGCAAGATCGCCATGAAGCTTGGCGACGGCATGAGCATTCTGTCGGTGGATGTCTGCACCGACCAGGACGACCTGCTGCTGACCACGGCCATGGGTCAGGCCATCCGATTTGCAGTGGCGGACCTGCGTGTCTTCCAATCACGGGATTCAACCGGGGTACGCGGTATCTCCTTGGCCGAGGGCGACAAGGTTATCGGCATGTCTGTTCTGCGCCATTACGACGCGACCCCTGCGCAGCGCGCAGCCTACATCAAACGTCGTCGTTTGCTTGAAGGCGAGGTTGAGGAGGCACCGCTTGAAGAGCTCGAAGACGGAGATGAAACCGAACTGATGGAAGCCGATTATATTGCGATGTCAGCAGCCGAAGAGTTTATCCTCGCCATGTCCGAGAATGGATATGGCAAACGCTCATCGAGCTTCGAATACCGTGTCTCCGGGCGGGGCGGGAAGGGCATCACCGCGATGGCGGTCACGCCGCGCAATGGCCCGATCGTCGCGTCGTTCCCGGTCGAGAATGCCGATCAGATTATGATCGTTTCCAATAGCGGACAGCTCATCCGCGTGCCGGTTGATGGCATACGCGTGGCGGGACGGGCAACGCAGGGCGTGACCATTTTCAACGTCGGAGATGACGACAAGGTGGTCTCTGTCGAGCGTGTTTCTGAGCCTGAGGATGACGAGGACGATGATGCGGGTTCTGAAGACACTGGCGACGACCCATCACCTGAGGCGCCAAGCGCACCTGAATCAGATTCATAAGTTGAGCGGTTGACTTGAATCGGACTCGGAACCTTAGGCCGCGCTCACCTCAATCAGATTCAAAACTGCCACTTAAAGCGGCCTAGATTACGCGTGAGATACGAGCCGTAAATCCCTGACTATAATAGAAAAACCGCCACTCCTTCTGACAAGAGTGGCGGCTATTTTGGGAGGTCAACTTGAATTGGGTAGGCAAAGTTTGGGCGGGTCTGTCTCGGCTGTTCCGAGCCCGGGAAATTAGTTGGAAGCAACTTCCAGTGGCTGAGCTTTGGTCACCACGCTGAAGCCGTGTTCTGCGTCGTGGCTAGCAATTGAGATGGTGCGATCGATACCGTCGGTGTCGCTGGAAGCTTGGATCCATGCGGTGCAACCCTCGGAGAAATGTGGCCAGGCTTGACCGGAGCAGAGGTCCAGTTCGGCGGCACCTAGGCGAACATCGACGCTCATGGATGGTGCAGCTTGCTCGGCGCTAGAGTTGGCCGGGGAGGTGCTCGCAAACCACAGGCCCATCAGAACTGCGACTGTGATTGCCAGGGTCGTCATCGTCAAAGTCTTGGTCATGTTGAACATTGGTCTGTCCTTATGATCTCGATTTGGTTTCGTTGGTGCGGTGCGTCGGCGCCGTCTTTCGATGAACACACCATGCCGCACCCCAGTCCATCATCCTGTGACGGACGTCACGAATCGTTCGTTCTCCGATTTTCCTTGTTTTTTCCGGCGGCCTTGCCCCGTGGTATGGCCGCTTGCTAGGACGGCGCTGAGATTCAACGCGTGAGGTCCCATGGCTCGCATTGCGCTTTTCCCAGGTTCATTTGATCCCATCACCAATGGCCATGTCGATGTGATCCGCGCCGGCCTGGCGCTAGCAGACACCGTGGTCGTCGCTATTGGTCAGAACCCCAATAAGACGCCGCTGCTGGCGCTCGAGACACGGCAGTCTCTCATTGAAACCATCGGCGATGGTTTGGGTGAAGCCGGCCGCGTGAAGTCCATGGCGTTCTCCGGCCTGTTGGTGGAACTGGCGCGCGAGCAGGGCGCTACGATCGTTTTGCGCGGGCTGCGCGACTCTGCAGACTTCGCCTATGAGATGCAGATGGCCGGTATGAACGCCACCATGGCACCGGAGGTCGAAACGGTCTTTGTGCCAGCCCGGCCCGACAATCGCCATGTTACCGCCACGCTGGTGCGGCAGATCGCCAGCATGGGTGGCGACATCAGCCCCTTTGTGCCAGAAGCGGTGCGCGCGTCGTTGCAATCCTGAGCGAAGGCCCCTTCCTATCCCGCCGCCCAAACGCACCTTCGGGCGGTTGACCAAAAGTGAGCGTGTGTATGCCCGTCTTTGTTATCCCCCTTCTTCAACGTTTCGCGTTGGCACTTATCCTCACCATGGTAGTCGCCATTGGCGTCGCAGCGGCACAAGATGCCTTGCCAGAAGTGGTCTCTGATCTCGATCCGGACAACGTGCTGGTGATCGAGGTTGATAATGGCAACATCTATATCGAGCTGCTGCCGAATGTTGCGCCCGAACATGTTGGCCGCATTCAAACCTTGGCCCGCGAGGGCTTCTACGACGGAGTTGTCTTCCACCGCGTGATCGACGGCTTCATGGCCCAAACAGGCGACCCAACGGGCACAGGGACGGGCGGGTCGAATTACGCAGATCTGCCAGCAGAATTTTCGCAGATCGCTTATGAGCGCGGCATTGTTGGAATGGCGCGCACCAACGATCCGAATAGCGCCAATTCACAGTTTTTCATTATGTTTGGTCCGGCGCCTGGGCTAAATGGCCAGTATACCGTGTTTGGCCGCGTCGTGGCTGGCATGGACGCGGTCGACGCCATCAAACGAGGCGACCCGCGCAGGAACGGCATGGTCGAGGACCCAGACGCGATGGTCCGTGCTCGACTTCTGTCCGACCTGAACGGCTAATCTCAAGATAATCGAACGAAAGGGCTACCCCATGGTCGACGATTCCAACACGCTCGTCCTCGACACATCAAAGGGTGAGGTCACCATCAAGTTGCGTCCAGATCTCGCTCCGAACCATGTAGAGCGCATCAAAACGCTCGTTTCTGAGGGCTTCTATGATGGTGTGGTTTTCCACCGCGTGATCGACGGCTTTATGGCACAAGGTGGCGACCCGACCGGGACGGGTATGGGCGGTTCCAAATTGCCGGACCTAAAGCAAGAGTTTTCGAACGAGCCGCACGTGCGCGGAATCTGCTCGATGGCCCGTGCGGCCAACCCGGACAGTGCCAACTCGCAATTTTTCATCTGCTTCGATGATGCCCGCTTCCTTGACGGCCAATATACGGTTTGGGGGCAAGTCACAGAAGGGATGGAAGTTGTTGACCAGTTCGCCCGTGGCGAGCCCGTGCGTAATCCCGATCAAATCAATACGGCCAAGCTGGTCTAAGGCCAACTGACTGGACATGCGGGTTGATGCCTTTGACTTCGACCTTCCCGCGGAACGGATTGCGCTGGAACCAGCCAATCCGCGCGATAGCGCGCGGCTTCTTGAAGTAGACCCTTCTGGACAGATGTTTGATCGGCTGGTCACGGACCTGCCGTCGGCCCTTAAGCCCGGCGATGTAATGGTGTTCAACCAAACGCGCGTCATTCCGGCCCAGCTGGCTGGGATGCGCCATCGCGCCGACGCCGGGCCGCTGCCAGTTTCCGTGACTTTGGTCGACCAGCACGCTGGTTCTGCCCGCATATGGAAAGCGATGGCCAGGCCGGGCAAGCGCATTAAGATCAAAGATCAGCTGCGCTTCCCCGCTGAAGGACCTCCGCAACTGACAGCCAACGTTGAGGCCAAAGATGATGACGGGCTGATCACGCTTTCCTTCGAGGGTTCCGATGAGGCCTTTGCGATAGCGCTGCAGTCCATCGGCCTGCCGCCACTACCGCCTTATATCGCGGGCAAGCGCGGTTACCGCGAAGCGGACAAAAGCGACTACCAAACGGTCTACGCCAAAACCGAAGGCTCGGTTGCCGCGCCAACGGCTGGCCTGCACTTCACCGATCGTTTGTTCGAAGCCCTCGACACGTGTGGGGTTCAACGGGTGTTCGTCACCTTGCACGTCGGCATGGGCACGTTCCTGCCTGTCAAAGTTGAGAACACAGAGGACCACGCCATGCACGCCGAGTGGGGTGAGGTGACCGCGCAAACGGCGGACGTCATCAACAAGGCACGGGCGGCCGGTGGCCGTGTGATATCGGTAGGAACAACCAGCCTACGCACGCTCGAAACGGCTGTTGATGATGCCGGCCGCGTTCAGCCCTTCCAGGGAGAAACAGACATTTTCATCACGCCGGGCTACCGCTTTCGGGCTATTGACGCACTGATGACCAACTTTCACTTGCCCAAATCGACTTTGTTCATGTTGGTGAGCGCCTTGTGCGGATTGCAGCGCATGAAGGCCGTCTACGCCCACGCCATCGCCAATGAGTATCGCTTCTATTCCTACGGCGACGCGTCACTGCTTTGGGCCGCGAAACCATGAGCGCGGCTTACGCTTTTTCGGTTTCACACACGGACGGCAAGGCGCGGCGCGGTTCCATCACAACGCCACATGGGCAGGTGCAAACCCCCGCCTTTATGCCGGTGGGGACTGCGGGAACGGTCAAGGCGATGTACACCGACCAGGTGCGTGACACGGGAGCCGATGTTGTCCTGGGCAACGTCTACCACCTAATGCTGCGCCCCACGGCGGAGCGGGTGGACAAGCTGGGTGGCTTGCACACTTTCATGCGCTGGCCACACACGATCCTGACCGATTCCGGTGGATTTCAGATCATGTCGCTGGGCGCGCTGCGAAAACTGGATGAGCAGGGTGTGACGTTTAAGTCGCATGTCGATGGCACCCAGCACCATTTGTCGCCCGAACGTTCCATGGAAATTCAATCGCTCCTTGGTTCGGATATCCAAATGCAGCTCGACGAATGCTTGGCGCTCCCCGCTGAGCGTTCGCAAGTCATTCGCGCCATGGAACTGTCTGCGCGCTGGGCCGAACGTTCAAAGCGAGGCTTTGAAGATCTGGGCGGCCCGGCAAAAGGGCAGGGGCTGCACGGTATCGTCCAAGGGGGAACAGACATCCCGCTGCGCCTTCAATCGGCGCAGTTGCTGACGGATATAGGCTTCTGGGGTTACTCCATTGGTGGTTTGGCAGTCGGAGAGCCGCAAGATGAAATGTTGGCCGTTCTTGATGAGACTTGTCCGGCGCTACCAGCCGACAAACCGCGTTACCTGATGGGTGTTGGCACGCCCGACGATCTGGTGAAGGCTGTCGCGAGAGGCGTCGATATGTTCGATTGCGTTATGCCGACGCGTGCTGGTCGCCACGCGACAGCTTACACGCGTTTTGGCAAGATAAACCTAAAGAACGCCCGTCACGCGGATGATCCACGGCCCTTGGACGAAGAGAGCTCATGCCCCGCCGCGCGAGACTATTCGCGCGCCTATCTTCACCACCTCATCAAAACCAATGAGCCGCTTGGTGGTATGCTGCTCTCGTGGAACAACGTCGCCTACTATCAAGACGTGATGCGTGGTGCTCGTGCAGCCATCGAGGCTGGCGTCTATGGCGATTATCTCGCTGTCTGCACGGAAGGATGGGATCGCGGCGATATCCCCGCGATCACCTAAACTTCAGATTTGCTGTGCGTTCTGACGGCGCAGATACACGCCAGAGATCAAAAGCTCTCCGTCGGGCGTTTCAGCGAATGTGTAAAGGCCGCGCCACACCTGGCCATCTTCACCCACAAATTCGACCTGTTGCGCCGGACCGCGCGGTGTCAGCGCTGAAGCAAAGAACGCATAGCTTTGCGGTGCATAAACCGCTGGATAGCCCTGCTGAACCATGGAAACGAACTGGGCAGGCGTCGGGAATCGTTGTTTGACGACATCCGCAGCATAGGCATAGGCCCCCTCTGCATCATCGGCAAGGAAAGCATCGATCTGTGCAGTGATGATCGATTGCATGCGCTCGATGGTCACCGACGGAACATCAAGCGTGATGCCGGGGCTGGTCGTCTCGTTTGCGCGCACGGAACCAACAAAGGCCAACACCAAAGCGCCAGCGAAGAGCGCAGCAAACGCCAAATTACGCAAGAAGCTCGCGCGTTCCTCGTGCTGCGAGATCGCCTTGGTGCGTGCATGCCGGCGGCGCTGGTTATCGGAGTGGGATGGATTCTGAGATGTGTGTAAGGACATGCAGACCTCCTCTGGATACCAAGAGAAGGGTAACGCGAGAATCGCGCGCGCCAAGGGGAGCAATTGGGCAAGAACGGGCGCCGATTTGTGCAAATTATGGGCAGGCTCAGCTTACGCTAGTGGATTTGGCCATCTCGATATAGAGCTGACGCAGCCGTGAAGCGATGGGTCCCGGGGCACCGTTCGACAAGATGCGCTCATCCACTTTCACGACAGGCATCACCAGGGTGGTTGCTGCGGTGATGAATATCTCGTCCGCTTCGTAGAACTCTTCGACCGTGTAAGTGCGCTCTTCAACGTCCAGGCCCTGCTCATCGCACAACGCCAGAACCGAAAGGCGCGTGACGCCAGGCAAAACGGAGTTGCTCAATTGGCGGGTGATGAGCTTGCCGTCCTTCACCATCCACGCCGTGGAGGACGACCCCTCGGTCACATAGCCGTCCTCGACCATGATGGCCTCGGTTGCCCCGGCTTTGGCGGCTTCTTGCTTGGCCATCACCTGCGCCAACATAGAGACGGATTTGATGTCGCGGCGTTTCCAGCGGAGGTCCGGCGTGGTGACAACTCGCACACCCGTTTCCGCGCGCGGGTCGTCCACCAGCTTCCGTTCCTGGGTGAACATCACAAGGCTTGGTTTGGCATCCTTCGGATAGGCGAAGTCGCGTTCAGCCGCGCCGCGCGTGACCTGTAAGTAGATACCGCCTTCGGTCAGGTTGTTGCGTCGGGCAAGTTCCAACTGTAGCGCGGTTATCTGATCCATAGGCACTGGATGCGCCATGTCGATCTCACCCAGCGAACGCTCGAGGCGGGCGAGGTGGGCGGCATTGTCGACCAACTTGCCATCGATCACTGCTGTGACCTCATAAACACCATCGGCAAACAAAAATCCGCGGTCGAGCACTGATATTTTGGCGTCAGCGAGCGGTACGAAGTCGCCATTAACGTAAGCAGTACGCGGATCGGTGTCAGAAATCATCAAGCTATCCTATTGGGCTGCCGACCGTCAGTTGAGGCCGAGAATCTCTCGCGCATCATCCACGAAAGGGCTTTCTATATTTTCGCAGCGTTGCACATAGGCGCGCAAGGCATTTGTACCGCTGTCTCGAGCTGTTTCCCACGTGAAGCGACTGTTGCAAAATTGCTGTAGAACGCCATCGGCAACGTCCTGCTCGTCGTCCTCCACCTGTTCGTTTGCACTTGGCCCTTTGCGCGGCTGTTCAACGCTTTCCACCGGGTTTGGCCTAGGCGTTTCGCGAACGGGCACTTCGGACTCGCCAGAGGAGAACATGCCGCCTGAAGCCACCCACCAGGCCAAAGCCAAGGCCGCACCAAAACTCACAATGGTGCCGATGCCGATTTTCCGTTTGCGCCGCGGTTGGCTGTCGCTAGGGGATGAGGATGGCAGCGGCGGCGGTGCCTGCCCAATCGTGCTGGCTTTGCTGCGTTTTGGGATGGTTGGTACGTTGGCACCGCGGGAAGCCTTGGGTGGCAAAGGCGGCGGAGATGTACGAGTGCCAATATCGGCTGAACTGATAGGCGGCGGCGTGTTAGCCGGTATGGGTGGCGGTTCGGGGATGTGACCCAAACGCTCAGTGATCGATGCCAGGCTATAACGGAAGGCGACCAGGCTTTGCGGCCTTGTTGCTGGATGCAGCCGCATCGCACTATCCATAAGAACCGCGAACTCTTTGCCCACCTCATCCTGCAGCCAAGGGTGCTCGCTTAAGGGCACGTAAGGATCGTCATCGCGCTGAGCGCGTGCTGCCAGGCGATCATCTGCAGATGGTGGCGCGTCGCCGGTGACGCCAAGATAATAGAGGGACGCAAGCGAATAAATATCGCTGGCGGGGTTGGGCGCATCGCCTGAAATCAGTTCCGGCGCTTGAGAGAGCTTATGTGTCGCCTCCGCTCGCGCCCCTGCAGCCTGCCAAGGGCCAAACAACCGTATCGCGCCCTGACGATCGCTGAAGACATTGGTTGCCGATATGGCACCATGCGCGACGCCGCGTTCGTGCATCGCGATGAGGCCATCCAGAACGGCTCCGAACATACCGATGGTGTCAGGGACAATGGTCGCACTTGGATCCTGCGCGACCAAGACACCATTGCGATGGTCAATCCAACTCTCGAGCGTCTGCCCAAAGAGCGCCGGTGCATGTTCTTTCCCAATCACGACCGCTGAACCGGATCCAAAGCGAACGATGGTATGGCCCAACACGAGCGCGGAATCGGGTGCCATTTTTTCCAACGCGCGGAAGCGGTTGAACAGTTCGGATTGGTCTTGGTTCGTAGCCAGTTCAATCAGCGCTATTTCGGTGTCATTATCGCGTGTGTCGATGCCTCTATAGTCAGCACCATAGCCGGCGATTGCACCGCGACCAGTGACTTCATAGCCTTGGCTGCGATCACCTATTGTGAGACCTGGCGGCGTTCCGTCTTCCATCAGACCTTTCCTAGCACCGGCGACAAAGCGGCAACAGCGTTAGCCGCAGCCCCTGAGTTCTGTGTGCGCAATCATCCGCTGCGGATCAAGAGCTATCGCCTATGTGCCACAGAAGGTTGCATGCACGACCTCGTTCGCTTCCGGCGGGCGTGACAGCAGTTGCGCCTCATCAGGCAGATCGCGTTGTGTGTACGGATCGGCCAGCGCATCAACCATGGCGTGGAAGGGCCGAAAATCGCCTTCCAGTCCAGCTACAATCATGGCTTCGACAGCATGGTTGCGCGGGATGATAGCTGGATTGTGTTTCAACATCATCGCCGACTGCTCGTCTGCGCTCAAACCTTCGCCTGCACGACGCGCGCGCCAGCTTGCAAGCCAAGCATTGCCTGCGTCTCCCAGGCGTTCCAGAACGGGGGGCTCGTTCTCGTCCGCATTCGCCAGCGACCGGAAGGTGAGCGTGAAATCAGCCTGCGCGTCGGTCATAGTTTGCAACAGATCACGAACCAATGTCCCGTCCGTCTCCTGGGCTTCCTTCAATCCAAGCTTGGCGCGCATAGCGTCGAGATAGGCCGCCTGGAACAAGCCCGGGAAGCCATCAACCGCATCTTGCGCCAGCTTGACGGCCTTCTGTTTGTCCTCGTCGATCAACGGAAGCAGCGCTTCGGCCAGGACCGCCATGTTCCAATGGGCGATGGGTGGCTGATTGGCGAATGCATAGCGCCCTTGATGATCAATCGAACTATAAACCTGCTGCGGGTTATAGCCGTCCATGAAGGCGCAGGGGCCGTAATCGATGGTTTCACCAGAGATGGTGCAATTGTCGGTGTTCATAACGCCATGGATGAAGCCGACGCCCATCCAGCGCGCGATGAGGCGTGCTTGGCGTTCGATGGTGCCTTGAAGCAATGCCAATGCCGGGTTGTCGCTGTCTGCTCGGTCCGGGTCGTGACGCTTCAGGGCATAATCGACGAGCGCCGACAGGTGGTCTTGGTCGCGGCGGAAGGCGGCAAGCTCAAATGTACCAACACGCAAATGGCTGGAGGCCACCCGGGTCACCATGGCTCCAGGCAATATCGTTTCGCGTAGGACCGGATCACCAGTCGTGACGGCTGCAAGGGCCCGCGTCGTTGGAATGCCGAGGGCCGCCATGGCCTCGCTGACCAGATATTCGCGGAGCACCGGGCCAAGGGCTGCCTTTCCGTCGCCCTGGCGCGAATATGGCGTCTGGCCCGAGCCTTTGAGCTGGATATCGTAGCGCCGTCCATCGTTGCCGATAACCTCGCCAAGCAACATGGCGCGACCATCGCCCAGCCCCGGGTTGAAATGACCAAACTGGTGGCCTGCATAGGCCATTGCCAAAGGCTGGTCGCCAACCGCCAACTGGTTGCCAACAAAGATCTCGGCGATCTCATCGTCATTCACCCCATCCAACCGAAAGCCCAAGACTTCCGCCAAGGCCTGATTGACCCGGATCAGGTTGGGTTTGGAGGCGCCATAGGGTTCAACCCGCGCAAACAACGCGCCGGGCAGTTGGGCATAGCTTGTGTCAAATGTTGGAAAAGCCGAGGTGGCGAGCATGGAAGACCTATCGTCGGAGAGCCTAGTAGATGGCGTCATTGCTGTCGTTCACCTAGGTACTTTGATAGCAAATGTCAGCAGGTCGGCGCTGATTGCATACCAGCTATACTAGCGCAGTTGGCTGTTGCCATCTCTCCGCCACCATTGGAGCAGACCGCGAAGGGGTAGACACCGCTTCGACCTTTCTGCTCACTTCTGATTGCTATGACACGCCATCTTCTGCCCATTGCTGCCCTTTTGTTGGGATCATCCTTCCTGTTTTTTGCGGGCGGCATGAACGCACTTTTGCTTCCTGTAAGGGGCGAGCAAGAGGGCTTTTCCACCTTCGCTCTTGGTCTCCTCGGCACTGGCTGGGCGTTCGGCTTTGTGACCGGCTGCCTTGTCGTCTCGAAGTTGGTGGCCAAGGTTGGCCATATTCGCTCTTACTCTGTGATGGCCGCCTTGGCGGCGCTTGCGGTTCTTACGTCGCTTCTGCTGCTGACACCCTATGCTTGGGTTCCGCTGCGCGCCCTGTCGGGCTTTTGTTTTGCCGGCGCTGCTATGATCGTGGAGAGCTGGCTCAACGAGCAGGTCGACAGCGGGTCGCGCGGCAAAGTTTTCGGCGTCTATCAGATGGTCAACTTGTCGGCGACGACCGCCGGCCAGTTGGTCCTGACTCTTGGCGATACGCGCGGCTACCTGTTCTTCGTCATCGCGGCGATGGTATATTGCATGGCGCTCATCCCCACTGCGGTTTCGTCCTCGCGGGCGCCACGTCCACTGGTTGAGACCAAGCTGGACATCGGCGAATTGTGGCGTAATTCGCCTGTTGCCGTTGTGGTGGTTGTGTTGCTTGGCGTCTCTAACAGCTCCTTCGGGACCCTGGCGGCCGTCTATGCTCAGCAGGTGGGATTACCGCTGACCTTGGTTGCACTTTTCGTGGCACTGCCTGTGCTCGCCAGCGCAGCCATTCAAGTGCCTGTGGGCGCGATATCGGACCGTGTCGATCGGCGCTATGTTATGATTGCGGTGGCCCTTCTCGCGATCACTGCGGACATCTTGTTTCTTACGGTAATGGAACCGG
Source organism: Hyphomicrobiales bacterium (assembly GCA_965601715.1). Classification (GTDB taxonomy): domain Bacteria; phylum Pseudomonadota; class Alphaproteobacteria; order Rhizobiales; family MH13; genus MH13. Next base: position 239,661 of record OZ271835.1, read on the forward strand.
AACCGTTGGTTCTGATCAGCTTCGCCATTGCCTTTGGAATGGCCGTTTTCACCCTGTTTCCCTTGGCCATATCCCACGCCAACGACCACGCTTCGCCGGACAGCTTTGTGCGGACTTCCGGTGGGCTGTTGTTGCTGTTTGGATCGGGCTCCATGGTTGGCCCGCTGGTTGCCGGCCTGGCGATGAGTGAGATCGGTCCCAACGGGCTGTTTGCGGTGACGCTCGTCACGCACCTTGGTGTTGTGGGCTACACCGCCTACCGCATCACCCGCCGTGCCGCTGTGCTGCGGGAGGACAAAACGAACTTCCAGGCGACACCAACTGCGCGAAACACCACGCCGCAGACTCCAGCCCTTCGGATGGGTGAGGAAGAGGTCGAGCTTCGCGAAGTTTCCCAACCACAGTCATAAGCCCAACCAATCCGCGCGCGCGGCAAATGGAGGAGGCCTCGCTGGGTGTCGAGGCTTGACCGCGGCGTAATTGCCCTCATGATCGAGCCATGATTAATCAGCTTTTCTTTGGCTCGGTCATCACACTTGTCTCCCTGCTTGGAGGAGCCCTATTGTGGTGGACGTTAAACAACCTGCTTGAGCGGATGGAGCCTTGGCTCGCCAGGCCCCCACACGCGCGAAAGTCTTTCGTCGTTGTGCCGATGGTTATCATTTGCACAATGACCATGATGACGTTTGGTGTTTGGCTTTGGGCAATCGTCTTCCAAGCAACGCAGGTTTTTGAGACGCTGGAAGAGGCTCTGTTCTTTTCGCTCGTCGCCTATACAACACTGGGTCTCGGCGAGCTTCATATTCCCGTTGAGAGCCGAATTCTGGGCGGTATGACGGGTGCAAACGGATTTTTGATGTTCGGCTTGATGACCGCGATGTTAACAGACACTTTGCGCCATATCCGACGTGTGCAGCATCGCCTTAAGGACTAACCAGGCTAGGAATCATCAGGAAGGCGGCCTCCTCGTCGGCCCTGCTGGGCCGCTTTGGGGGCACACAACGAAGGGCAAACCGATCTATGCATGATGAGGGCCTAATTCTCGCGGCGATCGGTATCCTGTTTCTTGGTGGGCTTGCGCTCGATGCGTTCGGACGCATTGTCCATGTGCCGCGCGTCACGCTGGTGATGTTGTTGGGGGCATTCCTTGGTCCACCCGTGTTGGACATTCTGCCCACAGCACTCAGCAACGGCAACGGTCTCTACACGGACTTTGCTTTGACCATGGTGGCCTTTTTGCTCGGCAGTGCCCTGAGCCGGGATGCTCTTCGGGACCATGGCCGAGAAATTATGTTCCTTTCGATCACTGTGGTCCTGGCAACGGCCACCGTCGTGACGATTGCTTTGATGGTAATCGGTCTGCCCACCGCGGTTGCGCTTTTGATGGGCGGCATCGCAGCAGCCACAGCACCAACAGCAACATTAGATGTGATTAAGCAAGTTGGGCGCGAAGGGCGTTTCGCATCCAACCTTATGGGAATTGTTGCCATTGATGACGCCTGGGGCCTGCTTCTCTTCAGCGTTTTGCTGTCCATCGCCACCTTCTTGAGCGGCAGCTCCGGAGCCGGCGGCGGCACGGTTTTATCTGCATTGTTTGAGGCCGGAGGCGGCCTTATCCTAGGCGCAGTCCTCGGCATTCCGGCTGCTATGTTGACCGGCCGCCTAAAGCCAGGGGAGCCGTCGCTCATCGAAGCGCTTGGTGTTGTGTTTTTGTGCTGCGGGCTGTCTGTCTATCTTGGCGTATCGACACTTCTGACGGGAATGATGTGCGGCGCTGTCATCGCAAATATGGCCAATCACCATGAGCGCCCCTTTCATGAGATCGAGCGTATCGAATGGCCCTTTCTGTTGCTATTCTTTGTCATGGCTGGGGCATCACTGGATGTTGGCGCGTTGTCCGCAGTGGGCGTCGCTGGGGCTGTTTTTGTTGTAAGCCGTTTTGTCGGCCGCCTACTGGGTGGATGGAGCGGCGCGCTGTTGGCTGGATTGCCTGCACGCGAAGGCACCTTCATGGGTTTGGCCCTCATGCCGCAGGCCGGAGTCGCGATAGGCATGGCCCTTGTTGCTGGGGAGCATCTGCCACATCACCGCGATCTTATCGTCACGTTGACTCTGGCAACGACAATCATCTTTGAGATCATCGGGCCCTTCATGACACAATATGCCTTGAAGCAGATGCCAGGAGAGCCGCGCGCCGAAAGCGCTGACTAGTCGACTTGCAGGGTCTCGATATAATCGACCAGTGCGACAATGCGGGCCCGCACCAATAATTCCGTGCCGTACTCATCGCCAAGAGGTCCAAGTTCGCGCTCGAACACTGCTCCCCAGATTGGCATGTCAAAACCTGATCCCCAGATCGGCATATCAGGCGGGGCGCCGTGACCGCGCACACCTGTGCGCCCATCAACGACCTGAAAAACCTCTAGAAAAGGGAAGACGCCATCGTTTTCAGAAGACAAGATGGCCAGGTTCGACGGGCGTATGGTGAGAAACTGAGCAAATTCTCCGTCGCCAATGCCATAACTGCCGTGGCAAGTCTGGCAGTTCGTTGTGTAAAGGCTTTGCCCGAGGTTTGCGTCTTGCCCATGAACCTGGGGCGCGAGAGCCACCATCATGCTCACTGCGATGGCAAGCGTTCCGACTTTCATAGGCTTTCCTTCCGGTCTCGTTGAATCCCAAAAGAGCCTTAGCCATCGATCCGGCTTCTAGACTGAGAATTGTCAACCACCCCTCTGATGGATACTCCGCCCGGTGAAAGACAAACTGATCAAGCACATGCGCCGGGAAGCACATGATGCATCCCAAGATCAAACGTGGGACTACAACCGACCCCTTAGGGCAACGGCAAGGGCAATGAGCCGACCCGCATCGCAATGGCCGTAAAGAACAGGATACAGCCAGCCAGGACGAAAACGTGCCAGATGGTTTTGTGAAAAGGCACTGTATCGAGGAGGTAAAAGACAACGCCCACTGTGAATGTGACCCCGCCTAAAAGCATGATCACCACGATTGTGCGTGGCACGTCCTCCAACAATGCGCCACCGGCCCACACAATGGTCCATCCCATTGTCAAGTAGAGCGCGAGCGTCAGCCATCTAAACCGGTCTGGCGCTATTGACTTGAGCAACGATCCACACGCTGCAGACCCCCATAGCCCAACGAGATAGGCGGAAACATGGGCCCCTGAGAGAAGAATGAACGGCGTGTAAGTGCCCGCAATTTTGATAAAAATCGCACAATGGTCGAGGCGCTTTAGGATGCTGCGCCATTCGTCGCTCTCCGCTGTATGATAGAGCGCAGAGCAAGTGAGCAAGACAAGCAGTGTCGTCCCATACACTGACGTGCCAATGATGACTTCGGGCGAAGCGCCCAAATTGACCGTACTCGAGATCAGCATCGGCACGGCCATCAATGCCAAAAGGACGCCCGTGACATGAACGGCGCCGTCGGTGAGACGTTCGGCGCGACTATAGGCAGGACGTATTTGCGCAACCGGTACCATAAGGCATAGCGTATAATTGGGCTCACACGACGGCAACTCGATCGATAGTCGAGCCGACTGGTCCGGTTTTAACGCCTGATTCGTAACGGCAACCGGTGAGAGAGCCAGGTCAGGCTTGGCCTTTGATCTTAAGCCAGTGGTGATACGCGGCATGATCGAGATCGGCGCCGTCGTGTGTCTCGACCAAGTCACGAAAGGCCTTTTGAACCGTTTCGCCCAATGGCAGGTTGATGCCGTGCTTAGAGGCGGCAGTAAGCGCATTGTTGATATCCTTCAACTGCGTAGCGCTGCGCCCACCGGGCTTGTAGTCGCCCTCAACCATGCGCTTGCCATGCAGGTCCAAGATTTTGCTGTCAGCAAAGCCACCCATCAGAGCTTTTCGCACGCTTGCCGGATCACACCCTCCGGCCTCAGCAAGAAGCAGGCCCTCAGCTACCGCCGCAATTGTCCCCGCGACGATCAGTTGGTTTGCGAGTTTTGTCAGCTGGCCAGAACCAACAGGTCCGAGATGGGTCGGCCTGCCCAAACCCGATAAAACGGGCTTCGCCAATTCGAACGCCTGGGCATCGCCACCAACAAATATCGATAAGGTCCCGTCTTCCGCACCCACAACGCCACCGGAAACCGGCGCATCGAGAAACATACAACCACGCGCTGCACATAGTTCGGCCAGGAGCTGATCCGTTTCAGGATCGACCGATGCCATATCCACGACCAAGGCGTCTGGGGCTAAACTGTCCAGAACACCGAGATCCGACATAACGTGTCGCGTTATCGGTCCGTCGGCCAACATGCCGATAACTACGTCAGCACCAAGAACGGCCTTTGTCGGCTCGTCTGCGACCATGGCGCAATCAGACAACGTAGCTGCCTTGGCCTTTGAACGGTTCCAAACCGTCAAGGAGTGCCCGGCCTCGGCAAGACGTCGCGCCATAGGCGCCCCCATCAATCCTGTCCCGAGAAATCCAATTTCCATTGCTCGGCTCCAGTTATTGCCGTTGTCGCGAGGGCGTGCGTGTGAACCAATCGGCTAGCCCAGATTCATCCAGCCGAGAGTTTGATCGGTTGCCCCCAAAGGTTTGTACTCGGCACCAAGTGGCTTGCGCCACCCCAGGTCGCGAAGCGTGCTGAATATGACCGGGTAAAAAAGCTCCCCTTGGTCGGGCGGTCCACGATCGGGGACGGAAGCAATCTGTATATGCCCGATGACGGGCAACAAATTCCGAAGGCGCGTGGTGACGTCTCCCTCGGAACGCCCGACATGGTAGCAATCGAACATCAACCGCAGGTTTGGGGCGCGGATTGACTCAATGATCTCAGCAGCTTGTGTGGTCGAACCTAGGAAATAACCAGGCGCGTCATTTGGGTTCAGCGGTTCAATTAGAATGCTTTTCCCGACGGCCGCAGCCTGCTCGCAGGCGTAAGCGAGATTGTCCCGGAATGTCTGATCTGCCTGCAAACCGGTGGCCCGGCCGGCCATAACATGCACCGCATAAGCGTCAACCGCAGAGGCGTAGTCTAATGACTGGTCAATCGCCGCCCTTGCCTCTTTTGTCCGGCCGGGCACCGCAGCCAGACCGTTCTCTCCGGCACCCACATCACCTCGAATGGTGTTGACACCCAACATTGGAAGTCCCGTCTCGCGAAGAGCTGCGCTCACTTCTTCTACGGGCGTATCATAGGGCCAGTGGCATTCCACCGCTGCAAACCCGGCTTTTGCGGCGACTCTGATGGCATCTGGCAGCCTGAGGTCCGACCATAAGAAACCAAGATTTGCTGAGAATGTCGTCATAGGTCACCCAATACCGCCGGCAGCTGCCTTGTTGCATGAGCTGCCTCCAAAAAGAACGTCGCTTGCCGACCGAAAGCACGGTCGCCAAGTCGTTCGTCTGCCAAGCCATCATGATCAGGCAGCCTTTTTGACATCAATGGCCTTAGCAATGTCCTATCCTAGATTTGAACGAGTTCGGCCCAGTAGCAGCATGCTTTGCAGATTACCGACAGCGATACAGGAAGGGTGATCGTCGCCTTTGGCGATTATAGCTGAGGCCAATCTGATGAAACGATGTTGTCTACCAGGTGCCGACCTGCCAGACATGTCCAGTGATGAGAACGTTCCCGCCGCAGCGCATCGTCTGCCTAACAGAAGAGACGGTTGAGACGCTGTATCTCCTAGGCGCAGAGGATCAAATCGTCGGCGTTACGGGATACGCGGTGCGTCCCGCTCGCGTGCGTCGCGAGAAGCCACGCATTGCGGCTTTTACCTCCGCAGACATACCCAAAATCTTGGAGCTTGAGCCGGATTTGGTGCTCAGCTTTTCTGATCTTCAGGCGGATATTGCCGCAGACCTTCTGAAGGCCGGTATCACAGTTATGGGCTACAATCAGCGAGACATTGCGGGCATCCTTGCAATGATCCGTCATTTGGGGGCGACAGTAGGCAAGGCGGATGAGGCCGAGCAGCTCGCCAAGCAGATTGAGGTTCGGCTGGCAGCAACCGCCGAACAATTTGCAGGCCAACAGCGTCCGGTGGTCTATTTCGAAGAATGGGACGATCCGATGATATCAGGCATCAAATGGGTGTCGGAACTCATCGAGATCGCGGGCGGGCGAGAGGCCTTTCCGATCCAGGCCAATCAACCTTCCGCGCGCGATCGAATTGTTACCTCTGATCAGGTGATCGCGAATGAACCAAGCGTTATTCTGGCGTCCTGGTGTGGCAAGAAGGTGCGGCCTGAAAAGATTGCTGCGCGGCCCGGTTGGGGCACGATTCCGGCAGTCCGCAACGCCCGCATCATCGAAATCAAATCACCGCTCATTCTACAGCCGGGGCCAGCGGCCCTGACAGATGGTCTTGATGCTATTGTGGCGGCCATTCACAGTACCGGCTCGTAGGTCGACGCGATCTGTAGCAACGTGTGGCAAGTGTGTAAGCCCGCTGCACTTCTAATCCTGACTGACGTTTTGCCTGATCGATCAAAAAGGCCAAGCGGAGTTATCGTGCTGCTGGCGTAAGAAAAGCCACCGAAGAGACTGGGGCAGAAACGATTGGACATGACGACATTCAAGACCGTTGGGATTGTTGGCGGTGGACTTATCGGTATGAGCTGGGCCAGCCTGTTCGTTGCAAAAGAACGACGTGTTGTCGTGGTTGATCCCGACCCGTCCATTGCGCGCCGTCTGGACATTTTTCTCGATAAGGCTTGGCCTGATCTCTTGGCGCTGGGCCTTGCCACACAAGAGCGACCAAAAAAGCCAATCGTGTCCCATGATTATGCGGCGCTCCAAAGTGTCGATTTCGTGCAGGAGAACGGACCTGAGAACCTCGATGCCAAGCGGGCTATCATTGTCGACGTCGAGAGCGCCGTTCGACCGGACGTTTTGATAGCCTCCAGCACGTCATCGCTGCGCGCGACCGATATCCAGGCGGCGGCAAAATCACCAGAGCGCATCCTTGTTGCCCACCCAATGAATCCGCCCCATCTCGTGCCCATGGTGGAGATCGTCGCAGGTGACAAGACCGCCGAGGTGGCCGTCGCCCAAGCTGAGCGTTTCTATCAAGCCATGCAAAGGGTATGCGTTCGCGCGAAACGCGAGGTGCCCGGCCATTTGGCCAACCGCCTCACGTCGGCTCTGTACCGGGAGGCGGTGCATATGGTCGCTGAAGGCATCGCTACAGTTGAAGACATCGACAAGGCGATAGCCTACGGTCCTGGCATGCGCTGGGCCCTCATGGGGCCGCACCTAACCTATCATTTGGGTGGTGGCCAGGCTGGCTATCGTGGCTATCTTGATCATCTCGGCCCAACGCAGGAAGAACGGTGGAGGGACCTAGGACATCCCAAGTTGAGCAACGAACTCAAAGAGGCCCTTATCAATGGTGTCGAGCGAGAGCTTGTCCATCAGGACGAGGCAACACTTACCGAGAGGCGAGACAAGGCCTTGGTCGATCTGCTGAAACTGAAAACCACTTACGGCCTTTAACTTTGCTATCATCGCAATGGTCCTGCTTGCGAACGCTGGCGGCAATCACTTGGCAGCCTGGCAGCGTGGTGGAGCAGTCCCTATTTGGCGCCTGTCGCTGATTGGTGCGATTGGAATGCCCTTCCTTTGTCGAACTCCTGGTCTTCAGGGAGTGGATCCCCGACAGCGCTCGGATTGCCTTGCACTTGGTCTTTGGCGTGGCAGGAGGCCTGGTTCCTGCATCAGCGCTTGCGGCCGCCCCGGTTTTTGCGCCTTCGCCAGTGCTCGTGGGCGTATTGAGCGGCCTTATGGTCATGGCCGCAAGCCTCGGTCAGTTGGTAGGGCCGCCAATACTCGCAGCCTCGCGTGTTGCATCTGACGATTGGAGCGGAACTGTCATCGTCCTGAGCCGCCTGGTCAGCACGGCATGAAGCAATCGCCAAAGCACGTCAGCGACCCGCAGGATAGCCGTTCGTCTTTCTGGACGGTTTTAGCATTCGAAAGTGGCCACTCAGCGTGGGGTAGCTATGGACGCATCAACAAAACGGGAGCGTGCACAGTTCGGATCATGGCTGTCGTCGTCGAGCCCACAATGAGTGTGCGGAGCGGCGAGTGCCCAAAAGCACCCATGACGAGGAACCCTTCTGGGTTCTCCTTCATTGTTGTACCGATCACCGCATCGGGCGCGCCTTCCTTCAACACTACATCGCCTTTCCGTCCGTGTGCCTGTAAGACCGACGTCGCAGCTTGCAGCCAGGTGCGGTTTCTTGCATCGTCATTGCCAGCCACGACGACTTGGAGCGGGATGTCCGAGAACAGGGCCGACTCTGCAGCAAAACTGAGAGCCGCTTTCGAGGCGGGGCCGCCGTCAAAGGCAACGACCACAATGGAAGGTTGGCCTGTTGCCAAGTCAGGCCCACGACTAGAGGCTATCACGACCGGCTTCGAGCTTGCGCGCACAACGCGTTCGACCTTGGAACCGATGTGGCCCTTGGCGAAGTCGCTGGACGCCCCGCGCTTGCCTATCACGATCAAGTCGGCTTCCGCCTCGCGCTCGGTGATGGTTTCAACAATACCGCCATGGCGATGCGTGAGGCTGATATCGGCGACGCCAAGCTCTTCCAGGCGCTCTTTAGCACCATCGAGAAGCACCCGTCCGCGCTCGATAGCTAGCTTGCCTTCTGCCTCGTCAAGCTGTGTGAGTTCTTCCAAAAGGGACGACTTCACGCCAAGCCCGATGGCACCTGACAGGTCATTGCGCGAGGCGGCTGCGTTCTTGCGCTGAATGACGTGCAGAAGCTCAACACTTGCCTGCAGCCGCTTGGCCGACCAAGCAGCAAGGTTGCAAACACGTGCTGCATAGGGTGAGGCGTCAATGCTCGCCAGAATATGTTTCATCGCTCTTGGTCTCTAATGGCCTGGCGCGGTGGTTTCCGCATTCTCTTTGTCGTGGACGGCAAAGCGCGACACCATCATCGCGCTCTTCTCGTTAAGACCGATAACATCGACACTCGCCCCTTCGCGACGGAACTTCAGGATAGCCTTGTCGAGAACACCGACCGCCGATATGTCCCAAAAATGCGCGTTGGATACATCGATCACGACGCGGTCCAGCACTTCTTTAAAATCGAAGGCCTCAGCAAAGCGCTCGGTTGATGCAAAGAAAACTTCTCCGGAGACGTTGTAAGTGCGCGTGCGACCGTCGCTGGAAAGCGTCGATGTAACGTTGAAGAGCCCGCGAACTTTCGAGGCAAAGAAGAGCCCAGACAGGATGACGCCCGCGGCCACGCCCTGCGCGAGATCGTGGGTCCAGACCACCACGACGACAGTCACCACCATCACGACCGATGATTGCCACGGATGCACCCGCAGATCGCGTATCGATTTCCAAGAGAAGGTACCAATCGACACCATGATCATAACGGCGACGAGAGAAGGCATTGGGATCTGGCTGACGAACGGCCCAAGCACAACGATCAAGAACAAGAGGAATGTGCCCGCCACAAAGGTGGAAAGCCGTGTCGATCCGCCAGATTTCACGTTGATCACGGATTGGCCGATCATCGCGCAGCCGCCCATGCCGCCAAAGAAGCCTGTGACGAAATTTGCCAAGCCTTGAGCTTTGGATTCCTGCGCCTTGTCCGACGGGGTGTCGGTGAGATCATCGACGATCTGTGCGGTCATCATCGATTCCAACAGGCCAACCGCTGCCATGGTGAGCGAATAGGGCAAGATGATCTGCAGTGTCTCCAACGTGAACGGCACGTTGGGAATGAAGAAGTGCGGTGGCGCATCCGGCAGTTGGCCCATATCGCCGACCGTGTTGACGTCCCAGCCCAGCAGCAAGGCCAGCGCCGTCAGCACAACAATTGCTACCAGTGGCGATGGCACCGCTTTGGTCAGATAAGGAAACAGGTAAATAATGGCGAGGCCGCCCGCGACCATGGGGTAGGTAATCCAGGTGACATCGACCAGCTGCGGTATCTGCGCGATGAAGATCAGGATCGCCAGTGCATTGACGAAACCAGTCACCACCGAGCGCGAGACGAACTGCATCAGCAGATCAAGGCGCAGGAAACCCGCGATCACCTGCAAGACACCCATCAAAATGGTTGCCGCGAACAGATACTCAACACCATGATCGCGCACCAGCGGTACAACCAACACGGCGATGGCCGCGGTTGCAGCCGATATCATCCCGGGGCGACCACCGGTCAGGGCGCAAATGACGGCAATCGAGAACGAAGCGTACAAACCAACCTTGGGGTCGACGCCGGCGATGATCGAAAAGCCGATAGCCTCGGGGATCAGAGCCAGCGCAACCACAATGCCAGCAAGAATGTCGCCGCGGGGGTTTGACACCCACTCGCGCCGAAGCGTGTTGAGGGAAAGCATGGAGGTTCTGACCGGCGCGCTAACGCACCGTCACGGTTGGGGGAAGCAGTAGAAAGCAGGATGCAACAGTACATAGACGATCTTCGCCTCTTGGCAAGTGCTCTGTGGCGCCGTGCTCATGCGGTCTTCCGAGATTGCGTGAACAGCTCAGGTTTTCTCGCCACCAGCTTAGGGATCTAGCGCTAGATGCGGACATTTGTGGTCAGATGATATGTCTCTGATTTGGCAACATAGTTTTGGGAAACTGGGGGTTCGCTATGAATCGGCTCAGATCTGTTGCCATCACCTTGACCATCATCGCTTCGGTGTCCCATGCTTTGGCTGAATGCAGCTGCCCGAGCGACGTCGATATCGTCATGGCATTCGAGCGAGACGATCGGCGGGAACCAGTTCAGCATGTCAGTAGTGGTGTAATGGCTGCAGAATATCTGCCGCCAGCAACGCGAACCGCTTTGCGGGTCCAATCAAGGCCTCTGAAGCTTGATACTTCAGCTCTCCCAGCACGCTACCCTGATAGACCACCCTTGCGTCTCGGGATCGCTGCGGTAGCACCGTGGCCAGTCACCGTTATCGCCGCGACACGGACCGCGCGGCGAGCAGCTTCAACGGGATCTTCGGTTTCGAGTAGATAGGCCAGGAAGGCCCCGGCGAAGCTGTCGCCAGCGCCCGAACTATCAACGGCGTCCACTCGCGGTGCCGGTATCGCGGTTTGCTTGCCCTGCGTTCTGACAATCACGCCGTCGGCGGCGCGCTTGAGCACGACTATTGCCGCGCCGCGCCCGGCGAAATGGTCAAGGATCGCCTCGGTATCACTGGTTCCAAGCAGCAGCTGCGCCTCATCTTCTGACGGCAGCACGATATCGGCGAGTGGGAGAAATTCATCGATACAGGCTCTGGCCTCATCGAGTGACCACAGTTTGAGCCGAAGGTTCAGGTCATAAGAGACCAGCGTTGCATTGGCACGCGCGACCTGTGCAGCTTCGTTCACCGCTTCGCGCATGGTCTCGCTGATGGCTTGGCTCACCCCGGTGACATGCAGAGCGCTCGCCTCGGCAATCGCCTCCCTGGGCAGGGCCTTGACGGCGAAGTGGCTGGCGGCGGAACCACTGCGGGCATAGGTGAAATGTCTCTCGCCCGGATCGGGATGGATGAAGCATACGCCGGTTGCGTGCGCGGAGGTCTCCAAGAGCATCGAGGTCTCGATGCCCTCCTGTTGGCAGAAGGCTCTGATGTGGCGCCCGAAGGGATCGTCGCCAACCGCTGAGATAAGCCCCGTGCGCGCGCCCTGCCGTGCCGCAGCGACCAAAGCGTTGAGGGCGTCGCCACCCACATCGCTGGTGTAGGTAGCTGGGCCGTCGGGCGCGCCGTCCCGGCGCACCATCTCGATCAGTGGTTCCCCAATCGCCAAGATATCCGTTTTTTTCATGCAGGGACTTTGATGCCGCCAGTTATGCCTTGTCCAGCCGACAGACGGTCGGCACAAGGCCGGTGGCCAAACCTGCGCAAAACGGCCATGGTCCGTAAGCACGATCCAGCGCAACATAACAGAATGGCCCGGCGCATGAACAACCCAATGAACCTCTTCAAATCGGCGATCTTGTCCGGTCACCACCAGTTGGGCCTGTGGAACACGATTGGCGGCAACACGGTCGCCGAACTTCTGGGCGGTGCTGGATTCGATTGGGTCCTAGTCGATTGTGAGCATTCGGCGATTGAAACGGTCGAAGTGCAATCGTTGTTCCAAGCCATTGCCGGAACGCAGGATGTATCAGCGGCTGTTCGGGCAGCGGGGAATGACCCGATCCTCATCAAGCGTTTGCTGGATATGGGCGCGCAAACGCTCATGATCCCGTTCGTGCAATCTGCAGCGGAGGCTGAAGCCGCCGTCCAAGCTTTGCGATATGGACCGCGCGGCGTTCGCGGCATGGCTGGTATGACCCGGGCCACGCGGTACGGCAAGGTGGAGAACTACTTCACGACCGCCGATGAGGAGCTTTGTCTCATCGTTCAGGTGGAGTCGGTCGCCGGCGTCGACGCGCTTGAGGAGATCGCGTCGGTCGATGGTGTCGACGCCGTGTTTTTTGGTCCAGCGGACCTCAGCGCCAGCATGGGTTATCCAGGGCAGATGAGCCATCCGGAGGTGGTTCGGACCATAGAGAACGGTTTTGAGAGGCTAAGGGCCGTCGGCAAACCTGGTGGCGTTATGGCGTTGGAGAAATCAGCGGCGCAGAACTACATCGCCAAGGGATCGCTGTTCACAGCGGTCGGGGTCGATCTGGTGTTGCTGGCAAACGCAGTGCGGGACCTGCGCGCCCAATATGGCGCCGATTAGACCTTCCACCAGGTGCCATCAGCCTGCGCGGAATTCACAGCGGCCTCGACAAACCGGACCCCAACCGCTCCGTCATCCACCATCGGCAATCCAAGCCAGTCTGCCGGTGGAGCTATGCCATCCTTGTGGGCGGCGACGGCCATCGCGAACTCCGTGTAGAGGTTGGCCCAGGCTTCGATAATCCCCTCGGGAAATCCGCGCCCGGTGCGCACAAAGCGTTCTGTGCTTGGTGACACGCCTTGTCCGTTCCCGCGTGTCAGGACACGATCTGGTTCGCCAAAGCGGTTGAATTTCAAGCGATCGGCGTCCTCAAGATCCCACTCAATGCCGCCTTCGCTGCCAAAGATACGAAGCCGCAATCCGCCACGGTTTCCGGGTGCGAGGCGTGTTGCCATCAAAGTCCCTGGCACAGCTTCGTCAAAGCGGGTGAACATGAACACAGTGTCTTCGAGCGGTTTGGGCGCGCCGCAAACATGCATCTCCGCGCGGACATTGGTGAGCGTTAATCCGCTGACAAATTCTGCCAGATGGGCAGCATGTGTTCCGATGTCGGCTGTGCAACTGGACCGACCGGATTTTGCTGGGTCCAGCCGCCATCGCACATGCGGTGCGACACCAGCGTCAGGTGGTGTCATCCAATCCTGCAAGAACTCAACATGGATTTGGTTGATCTTGCCCACACCACGGTCGGCGACGATCTCGCGTGCCTGCCGGACCATGGGAAAGCAGGACATAACGTAGCCAACCGCGAATGGCACGCCGCTGGATGCTCCTAACGCGGCCAATGTCTCAGCCTCACCGGGATCATTGGTCAAAGGCTTGTCGCACATCACCGCGATGCCATGCTCGATGAAGGCTCGCGCTGCTTCGTAGTGCAGATGATTTGGTGTGGTCACCATCACGGCATCGACCCCGTCAGCGCGGCCTGCTTCGGCCTGCGCCATGTCCGCAAAACTCGCATAGCTGCGATCAGCGTTGATGAACCACTCAGTTGCTCTTTGCGATGCCCTGGATGGATTGGAGGAAAGGGCGCCGGCGGTAACTTCCCAAAGGTCGGTCATCCGCGCGGCCATAGCCTGTGTTCCAGATATCCGTCCACCGCCAACCACGCCGAGCCGTAGGCGTCGATTGAGCCGCGGGAAGGGGGCATTGAAATCGAGTTGATCAGGAAGCAGGCGAGGCGACATGGCAACGTCCTCTAGCTTGGAATCGGAGCGCCGTCAGGCAACATCTCCACGGCAAGGAAGACGCTGGGCGTGATCGTTTCAAACTGGTGCCAGGGATAGTTTCCCTTGGCGTCGAACATGGGCTTGTGCGTCATGCCAGGTGCCATGATCTCCTCCAGATACAGTGTTTCGAGGGACTTCTCGCGGCACTGCTGCATTTTGCCGATACCGGTGATCTGGGTGTGCACTTCTCGGAAACCTGGCACCGGACAAAAGGGGTGCTCACGATGCAGGCCGACATTCAGCGGCACGGAAGCAGAGTGGTAAAAGGTCAATCCTGTCTGCCCCACCCATTGCTTGGGCGACATGTAATGCTCGATACCGCGCAGGCGCTCTTCTCCGCGCACTTCGAAGGCTGATGGCCATTTTTTCCTTATGGCTTCCATCAGTGAGGCGTCATCGGCATGGATGTCGAACCGGTCGATCAGGATGCAGCGCTCAACGTCCGTTAGAGTGACGTCTTGCACGATCACGGAGCTTAGCGGCTGGAGATACTGACCTTCGATGCCAGCAGGACGACTGCCGATGTTGAGAACGATGGCACGCCCTTCCGTGGCATGGTCGAGTTCGCCATGAACCAAGCGAAGGCCGTAAAAGGGTTCGCCTATATCAAGCGTTTCAACTGGCAATGGAGTTCACCTGATCGAAGCCGATAAGCGGATCCGGTCGGGACGCCCGGCTTGCGACGGTCTGATACCGGCCCTCGCTGGGCGCTCTGAGAATGGCATCCATAACCTCATAGACATGGAAGGCTAGGTCGCCGCTTGCGCGCACGGGGCGTCTGTTTCGAACAGCGTAGGCGAGATCGACAAGACCCAAACCCCGGCTATCTTCCGCAAATCCGTCGATACACGTCACCTGCTCCCAATCCTCGCGGCCGGTTGGTCTGGGTTGGTGGGTCCAGCGCGCAGTCTCGCGCGTTCGCAACCAGATCTCCCCACCGAAAATGTTGGCGCCATGAACCGGGTCCGGGTCAGGGATGCAGATGGTGCCATTTTCGCCGTAAATCTCCAACCGAGGCGCTTCGCTATCCCAAACATCGAAGCTCATCGTCATGTCACCGATGACGCCGCTTTCGAACTCGAGAAGGCTGACAACATGCGTGTCGACCTCGACCGGCATCCACGCGCCGGCGCGCGGGCCATTCTCAATTTGCCGTTGCTCAAAAGTGCGCCGCGACAGCCCGGCCACGCGTGCGATGGGGCCAAGGCAAAAAACCAGGGCCGTCAGGTAGTAGGGGCCCAAGTCCAGTAAGGGTCCACCACCCTTCGCGTAATAGAAATCTGGGTTTGGGTTGTGGCGTTCGGTGCCGTGTGTGCCGACATGCACCATCACGCCAGTTGGCTTACCAATCGCGCCATTATCGATTAGGTGCCGAACAGTCTGCCAGCGGTTACCGAGGAAGGTGTCGGGTGCGCAACCGACCTTAAGGCCCTTAGCCCGGGCGCGATCGAGAATACGCCGGCCCTCCGCCAGGTCTGTCACGAATGGCTTCTCGCCATAGACATGCTTGCCAGCCTTCAGCGCTGCAGATGCGATTTCGGCATGGGCGGAAGGTACGGTGAGGTTCAGGATTGCATCGATGCTCGGGTCATCGAGGATCTCTTGTGAGCCGCAAGCCCTGGGGATGCCGTACTGCGCAGCCTTGGCTTCAGCTTCCCGCATCTCGAGCGCCGAGCAGGCGACCACTTCGATTTCGGGAAACGTTGCGCAGTTGCGCAGATAAACGTCGCTGATGCGCCCGCAGCCGATCAAGCCGACGCGCAATGGCTCACCGTTCCAAGCCTCGTTGAGGGTTGTCATCCGCCATAACCGAAGAGGCGCGGCAGGAACAATACCACGCCCGGGAAGAGGATCATCACCAACAATCCGATCAAGAGCACCCCGAGGAACAGCCACACCTCGCGGATGATTTCGCGCAGTGGAATTCCCGTGACCGCGTTGATGACAAACAGCAGGATACCATAGGGCGGTGTGATCAACCCGATCATCGAGTTGACGACAACCAACACGCCGAAGTGCACCAAGTCGATTTCCAACGCGATGCAGGTGGGAATGAACAGCGGAACGATGACGAGAATGATCGTTGTCGCGTCTAGGACACAGCCAAGCAACAGAACCAGCACATTGACCAGCAGAAGGAACACCAACGGGTGCATGTCGATACCGGTCAGGTAGTCCGACATGACGCCTGGGATGTTCTCAGACACCACGATGAAGTTGAGGATAAGCGCACCGCCAATCACCACACCCACGGCGGCGGATGACCGCGCGCTCTCCACGAAGATTTGGTAGAGCCCTTTGATGGTCAGCGCCCGGTAGAACAGGCCCGCCAAGAGGAGCGCATAAAGCGCAGCGACGGCGGCAGCTTCTGTCGGCGTCGTGACGCCTCCATAAATGCCGTAGAGCAGGATGACCGGCATCAAGAGCGCTGGAAACGCCCTGCCTGTAATCGCGGGTAGTTCGCGCAGGGGCACAGGTTCCTCGATGGCGAAATTGCGACGACGTGCGATGATGGCGTTCATCGTCATCAGCAAGCCGCCCATCAATAGACCTGGCACAATACCCGCCAGGAAGAGCGAGCCGATCGATGCGTTGGACACCAAGGCGTACAACACCATGGGGATCGAAGGCGGAATAATCGGGCCGATGGTGGCGGAGGCGGCGGTGATGGCGGCGGCATAACCACCGGAGTAGCGGCCATCCTTTGTCATCATTTGGATGATGATCTTACCGATGCCAGCAGCGTCCGCGACGGCCGACCCGGACATGCCGGAGAAGATCAGCGACGCCACAACATTGACGTGTCCAAGTCCGCCGCGAAAGCGCCCGACCACCGCGATACAGAAATTCAGCAAGCGCTCGGAGATCGTGCCCGCATTCATGATGTTGGCAGCCACGATGAACAGCGGCACCGCGAGCAGGACGAAGCTTTGGTAAAGCCCCTGAAGGATCTTCTCGCCGGTCAAAGCGAGGTCCATGCCTCCACTTGCCAGATAGACCAGCGAGGCGAGCATGATCGAATAGCCGATCGGCGTGCCGATGCCCGCCAAGGCAAATAGCGTTATCAGACAGAGGGCAAGCTGTAAGCTCATCGCGCCTCAGCTGCGGCTGGAAAGGCGCAAACAGTGATCATCTTCATCCGTCACTCGGCCCTTTGCGCAGGACGTCAACAAAACGCCAGGCGTAGCGACCAGCTACGAGCACCATGAAAACCGCATATATCGAGAAGATTGTCCGCATCGGAATCTTGTCGCCCGACAACGGATTGCGGACCGTGGTCGTCTTGCGGATTTTCATGAAGTCAATGTAGTCCCACGTCGGTAGGAACGCCCAAACCATACCGATTGTGATGGAGGCCGCGGCGATCAACGCCAGCACCTGCCGAATGCGCGGCGGAGCGGCCAGGTAGAAGATGTCGAACGTAACGTGGTCCTTCTCCCGCACCAAAAAGGCGCAACCGAAGAACACAATCCAGACCCACAGGATCAGACACAATTCGAGCGTCCATCCAAACGGAGTTTGAAGAACGTAGCGGGAAAAGATCTGAAGCAGAAACGTGATGAACATCGCCGCCAGCAAACTGGCGGCGATGAATTCCGTTCCACGGGTGATCCAAGTGGAAAACAGTTTCACCACGTGTCGAGACTCAACGCGATAGCTTAGTTGCCAAGTGCGTTGATGCGCTCAAGAACGCCTTCCGGCCAGCTTTCGGCGAACTCACTGCCGACATACTGCGCCTGCACGTGGGTGCGGAAGGCTTCGAGGTCTGGTGTGTAGATCTCCACGCCTTCGCTACGAATACGGTCAGCAAGGCTGTTTTCGAGGTCCAACTGGCGCAGGCGACCCCAAGCCGCAGCTGCGTCAGCCGCCCGTTGGACGGTGAGTTGTTGCTCTGGTGACAGGCTGTTCCAGGTTTCCAGTGAGAACGCAACGTAGTTGAGGTCGACCAGGTGCGACGTCAGCGCGATCTGGTTGGTCACCTCGTAGAACTTGGCATCAACAACCGTTGGCAGCGGGTTGTCTTGTCCATCGACCGCACCGGTCGACAGCGCAGTGTAAACCTCGGTGAAGGCCATTGGTGTTGGCGATGCGCCGAGCGCTGAGCCCAGGAACTGCCAGGCGTCGGTGCCAGGCATACGTAGGTTAACGCCTGCCAGGTCAGCCGGTGTTTGCACGTCCAGCTCTTCGCGCGTCTGGCGCAGGTTCACGTGACGGCGACCAAGATACATGACCGACAGAAGCTTCACGCCAAGCTCGTCCTCAACGGTCTGCTTGAAGGAGTCCATCAACGTGTCGTTGAAGACGCGAACCTGGTGCGCTGCGTCTTGGTGTACATAGCCGGTGGCAAAGATCGAGAACTCAGGGAAGAACTGAGCCAACTCCTGAGCCGAAGCAATCGACATGGTGAGGTTGCCACGGCTGATTGCCTCTAGTTCGGTTCCCTGAGCAAACAGAGTAGCGTTGTAGCCTGGCTGATAGTCGGCGAATTCAGAAACCATCGGCGCGAAAACTTGCGCCATAGCAACCGACCGTTGGTCCGTTTCAGAACCGGCGGTAGCCAGGGTGAAAGTCATGCGATCTTGGGCCAAGCCTGAAATCGCACCGCCAGCAACCATGGAAGCTGCCAGCGCAGCGGTAAGGGCCGCGCGGCGCGTGATAGAGAAACTCATTGTATCCTCCCGGAGGTATTTTTGTTTTTTTTACGCGCGGAATTTTGCGCGACTCACGCGCTGACGCAACCAAATTCCGGACAGATCAGCCAAATTTCCAAGCAGAGACTAGATTTGAGCAAGCTTGATGATCTGGTTCGTTTCCGCTGCCAATTGGATGGCTTCCACCACTTTAAGGCTGCGCATGCCCTCTTCGGCGGAGACCAGCGGGGCGACGTCCCCAGATATGACAGCAGCAAAATGGTCGATCTGATTGACAAGTGGATCGGTTGGCTGATGCGGCAATTGGTGGGTTTCCATGGGCGACCACCAATGCCGTTCCGCCTGGCCATTCGTCCACAGCCTTAGATCGGGCAGGGATAGTGACCCATGCGATCCACCGATTGTGTAGCAGCTCTGATCAGTTTCCGGATAAGCAGGGTTCTCATTGGCGGTGAGTTCCCAACTCCATGGCGCGACGATGCTGTCGGATACCGAAAGCGTGCCAATTGCGCCACTTTCAAACTCCAAAAGGGCGCTGGCCAAGTCTTCATTTTCATAGCCACGCCGGGCCGGGCTTGCCACGGCGCGCACGGTGCGAATTTCGCCGCACAGATAGCGCAGCGTATCGATGTCGTGGACAAGGTTAACGGCGATTGGTCCGGCACCGGGTCTCTTGCGCCAGTCGGCCTCATCGAAATAGCTGTCGGGCTTGTAAAGCCAGCATTGCCCCTGAACAGCGCGAATGGCCCCGATCTGGCCGTTTTCGATGGCGATCTTGGCAGCATGGATCAGCGGGTTGTGGCGCCGGTGGTGACCGACCAACACCGGGACACCCGTATCCTTCGACCGTTCGACCAGTTGCTTGGCGTCGTGCGAACGCGTCGCGATGGGTTTCTCGACGAGCACCGGCAGGCCTTTCTCCAGGCAGGCTAATCCTTGCTCGACATGCAGCGCATTTGGCGTCGCCAAAATAACCCCATCCGCATCGCCTTCGCTTAAAAAGGTTGCCAAGTCTGCGAAGATTGGAACGCCCAAAGTCTCCGCGTCTTTGCAAGATGTGATGCTGGGCTCAATGACAGCCGAAAGAACACTGGACTTGCTATGGGCGACCGCTTCGACGTGGCGGTGACCCACAAGGCCAAACCCTGCGAGGGCGAGCTGGACTGGTGCTGGCATCGGAGAGCCTGATCGCGGTTGGAGAGGCAAGTTGATCGTGGAGTCGCGCTGAGTTCTTCGTTGAGCACTATGGCTCAAGTCGAGAAGGGCTTCCTGGGCGTTTTGGTGCCTAAGGGCAAGGGATTTGCGGGATCATCTCGATAAATTTGCTTTTGTTGGGGTTTGCTGTGGGTCTTGGATTTGATGTTCCGGTCGAGGATTCTAACCGGTTGGCGCGCCTTTTCTCAGCATCACCCCAACTTATTTCTCACACGAGCAGCTGCATTCAGCGCACCGCGTTCGATCGAGTGGTAACCGGTACACCTGCATATGTTTCCTTCCAGCACGGCAAGGACCTGTTCGTCTGTCGCATCTGGCTGGCGCGATAGCAGTCCGGTCAGGGCCATTACAAATCCGGGCGCACAATAGCCGCATTGAAATGCCGATTCTTCAAGAAGGCTGGCCTTGACGAGGTCGGCGACGGTGTTTGTCTCGGTGCCTTCAATCGTGGTGACGGTCCTCCCATCGACTTGCCATGCAAACAGCAAGCAGGCGTTCTTGCTGACCCCCTCAACGTTTACGGTGCAGGCACCACAGCGACCAATGCTGCACCCAATTTTTGTGCCCGTAAGGTGAAGTGTGTCTCGCAGAACCTCCACCAATTTGGTTTCAGTTGCGACCTCACACTCGACCGGTGCACCGTTGAGCGTGAAGGAAATCACGAGCAACTGTCTTTCACTGTTGGCGGTCATCGCGGGCCATCAAGTCCAGAAGTGTTTCGGGCGAAAGGGGCAAGCAGGTCGGCCATGCTGTAGAAGGACGCAGGGCAAGCGCGTTCGCGATCGCGTTTGTGACAGCCGGCGCCACGCCTGCAATGCCCAGTTCGCCGACCCCGCGCGGGCCATAGGGATCTCCAACATCCAACTCTTCCAACGCGAACGTCGTCATCGAAGATGGTCGGTCAGCAAAAGACGGCATGGCGTAGGTATCGAAGTTGCCATTCACAACATGCCCCTCGTCGATCTGAATATGCTCCGTCAGCGTCATGCCAAGGCCTTGGCTCGCCGCGCCTTCCATTTGGCCCAGATAGGATGCGGTATCGAGGATGGGGCCCGAGGCTGAGTGCTGCTCGAAGTTCGGCACATGCACCATCCCGGTGATGCGATCAATCGCGACGCGTGCGACGACCGCGCCCGAGATGTAGATGAAATGCGCGTTGGCTCCGGTGTAGTTGGTTTTCGGATAGGTGCAGAATACGCGCTCGACTGGAAGATCGTCATCGATCAGCCATTGCGCAAGGTCGGTGAAGGTGAGGGTTGGGTCAGCCGAATTGGAACCGCGATCCACGATGCCGCCCGGCACAAGTTTCAATCGGTCGGCATCGATCCCCAGATGGTCTGCCGAAAGTTTCAGGAGATCGCGCCTTAGGCCGGGAGAAGCCTGGTGTGCACCCTTCCACACCATATAAGTACCACGAGAGGCGGTGGTCGATCCGGTGTCAGGTGTCCTCGCAGTATCCCCAAAAACCACACGAACATCGTCGCGCGCGATCCCTAGAGCGTCGGCCACAGACGATTGAGCAGCTGGGACAAGACCTTGGCCAATCTCATCCATGCCATAGCGGGCCTCAATCTTCCCATCGGGCGCCAGGGCCAGTTCGATATCACCCTCATCGACGGGCAGTGTGCCCAGGCCATTGCCCTGGTAACACAGTGCCATGCCTGTCCCGATCCATGAGCAACCGTCGCTGGACAGACCCTGAGGCATTGCCCACAGTGGGCTCGCCTCGGCGCTGTCGAGCATAGCCGAGAGGCGTTCGGTTGGTGCCAGTTCCTGCCCGAGATAGCCGGGCATTCCTGGTATTCTCATATTGATCCGCCGCATCGCCGGGCCATCGATGCCCACCATCCGCGCCAAGCGCTCAATTTGGCTCTCCACGGCGAAGGTCATCTCGTTACAGCCAAAGCCTCGAAAGGCACCGCACGTGCCATTGTTCGTTGAGACCAGTCGACCTACAGCGTCGATGTTGGGAACGACATAAGGGCCGCAAGCGTGTTCCATTGCCGTCTCGATGACGCCGAGGCTTAAGCTGGCATGGGCTCCCCCATCGGCGACCGCTTCGACGTGCTGGGCGACCAGTTTGCCGTTGGCATCACAGGCCGTCTTCATAAAGATGCGAAACGGGTTGCGCTTGATACCGGCGCGCGCGGATTCAGCGCGAGAGAGCTGAATGCGGACGGCCTTTCTCGTCTTCAGTGCCAGAAGCGCGAGCGCCGGTTGAACGGTTAGCTCGTCTTTTCCGCCAAAGGCGCCCCCGGTTGGTGAAGAGACAACCTCAATTCTGTCTTCTGGAATGTTCAGTATGCGCGACAATTGGAGTCTATCGCGCGCGCCATACTGACCGCCGACGTGGACAATTAGGCCGCCATTGTCGGTCGGTTCTACAAAACCGCCCTCGGTCTCCATGAACCCATGCATCTGGCGCGGTGTTTCGTAAATGTCTTCGACAATATGGGCGGCATCTGCAAATGCCTTTTCGACGTCTCCGACCTTGTTTTGAACCACCTTGCGCAGATTGCCTTCTGGATGGAGCTTGGGCAACGTTGGGTCTAGTGCGGCCAGCGGATCGCTGACAATTGGTAGGCGCTCGTAGGCAACGTCAACCAATTCGGCTGCAGCTTGTGCGATTTCTGCGTTGTCCGCCGCGATGGCGGCGACCGGATCGCCTTCATACCGGACGACATCACCGCACATGGCAGGTTGGTCTTGGATGACGATCCCAAAGGCGTTGGAGCCGCGCACGTCCTTGTGTGTAACCACGGCATGAACGCCGGGCAGGCTCTCTGCTTTGCTGGTTTCGATCGACAGTATGCGCGCGTGTGGGCATGGCGCACGAACGATCTTGGCGACCAGCATGTCTTTGGAGCGCATATCGGTTAGAAAGACGGGCTTGCCGTCCAATTTGTCCGCGAGGTCTGGACGAACGTGCCAATCGGCCCCGGCTTTTGCTCGTGAAAGCAGCCGTCCACCTTTTGGGCTTTCATCCATTGCGGGTGTTCCCGGATGCAGGTTTGTATCTGCTGATCTTTGGCCCTTTAGGCCCACCAAAAGAGCCGCTGCACCCACACGTTTCCGATACGCACCGGTTCGTAAGATATCGCTGGGGGCATGGATGGCGGCCTCAACTTGCTCCTGCGCCAGATTGGTCGGATCTGTGCCTTCGATGAGCTTCTCGATAGTTGAAATTCGCTGAGGTGGCGTCGCCCCCGATCCTGCCGCCAAACACACATCGTGTAGTTTACCGCCTGTTTGGCGCCATTGGCCGGCAACAGCTATAATGCCCGGTGTAAAGGCCGCGCGCAGCCCGGTTTTGTGCCATGTCCATTGCGCGGATGGTCGCTTGGGGATGTGGATGGCGACCAAAACACCTGGATCAGTCGATCCAAGTTGGTCTTTCAGTTCGATCGTTTTCTGCCCATCGGCATTGGCGACGATGACGTCTGCGCCGAGCGCCAATAAGGCTGGGAGCAGACATCCCATGCCCCAACCAATATTCCCGCCCAGCGTTCCCATCTCTCTGACGGACGGACCAGCCACGTCCGCGACGGCTCGGGACAAAAGTGGCGCGTTCTGCGTTACAACTGGGTTGGACGATAAGTCGGCAAGGGGGGTGATCGCACCGATCGAGATGTGACCATCTTCCTCGTGGATTCCTCTGAGCGCATCCAAACGAGAAAGGTCGACCAGCCTTCGTGGCTTAGTCTTTCCAGCCTCCCAGGTCAGCTGCAATGCAGTTCCCCCGGCAACCAATTCGGCACCCGTTGATCCGAGCGCGGCGACTGCTTCATCTAATGATGTTGGCCGAACCAATTGCATTTCGAAAACGCTGTCTCCTTTCAAAAAAATCTTTGGGCGGCCACGTCTGACCACCGGGCCATGGAACACTTTGCATATTTTTCAGGCAAGCTAAAAAAAATGGCAGACCCCGCTGAGATGCCTCTCATATACAGTTCACGTAGGGCGATTACGCGGGCAAAACGAAGTAAGTGACCTTCTAACAGTGCGCTGCTCAAAAAGCGGGCACTTCAAGCTTTTTTTGCCAGACTTTGCGGCGAATTGCGCGTCCGAAACCGGTCTTATTCACCTGGCACAGACTTTGCGAGTACTGCTTCAGTGCAGCGGGCATCTAGGGTTCCGGTCATTTGCCATTCGGCAACGATGCAGGTCCGAGAGTTGCCAACCGGTCGAAAGGGCTGGCGAACACGGCGGGGCAAAATCCCGGGAGTTAACTGCATAGGTTTGCGCGCGCAAACCCACTCCCGGCGTGCGTGCTCAAACCTCTATTCAACCGGCGGTCGTCACCGCCGAATGACCAGAGAGGCGAGTAACAATGTTCAAGACACTCAAGGCGGCGGCTCTAGCGTCCGCGACCCTGGCGATCGCGGCCAGCGGGAGCCCAGCGATGGCCCAAGAACGCACCGAATTCAGCGTATGTTGGTCGATCTACGTGGGCTGGATGCCCTGGGGCTATCTGGAAAGCTCCGGCATCATGGATAAATGGGCTGAGAAGTACGGCATCGAAGTCGAGATCGTGCAGATCAACGACTATATCGAATCCATCAATCAATACACGGCTGGCGAGTTCGACGGCTGCTCCATGACCAACATGGACGCGCTGTCTATCCCTGCGGGTGGCGGTATCGACACCACAGCCCTGATCGTGGGCGACTTCTCCAATGGCAATGACGGTATCGTGCTGAAAGATGGCGACAGCGTCGCCGACTTGGCCGGGCAGAACGTCAACTTGGTTGAACTATCCGTGTCACACTACCTGCTGGCCCGTGCACTGGATGGTGTCGGCCTCAGCGAGCGTGATCTGACCGTCGTCAACACGTCCGACGCCGACATGATCGCAGCTTACGCTACCAACGATGTGACATCCGTTGTCACGTGGAACCCGCTGCTGTCGGAGATCGCCGCGACACCAGGGTCTAACTCAGTGTTCGACTCCTCTGACATCCCTGGCGAGATCATAGACATTATGATGGTCAACACAGAAACGCTGGAAGCCAACCCGGACTTCGGAAAGGCGCTCGTTGGCGCTTGGTATGAGGTGATGGGTCTGATGGCTGCTGGTGACACCGATGTTCTGGACTCCCTAGCATCGGCCTCCGGAACGGATCTGGCGGGTTACCAGGCGCAGTTGGACACGACGACCATGTTCTTCGACCCTGCTGATGCTGTCGCCTTCACCAGCGCGCCGGAGCTGCCGACGACCATGCAATTCGTTGCCGAGTTCCTTTTCGATAAAGGTATTCTGGGTGAGGGTGCACCATCGCCGGAGTTTGTCGGGGTCAGCTTCCCAGATGGGAGCATCTTCGGTGATCCGAACAATGTGCAGCTGCGTTTCGACACCACGTATATGCAAATGGCGGCCGACGGTGCATTGTAAGAGCTGACATTTGTAACGCTTAGGTCATGCGCCTTATCAATCGTTTCCCCGGCCGAATGACGGCACTGACGCTCGCCGCGATACCGTTCGCGGCGACCGTTATTGTTTACGCGGTGGCGAGCCATTATCGCCGCCTTGATAACCCGGCTGACAAGCTGCTTCCATCCTTGGAGCAGATGGGATCAACGTTTTGGCGCATGGCTTTCGAGCCCGATCGTCGCACGGGCGACCTGCTTCTATGGGTCGACACGATCGACAGCCTCTGGCGGCTCGGGCTCGGTATTGGGCTAGCCACAACGTTCGCGCTGATCGTCGGCGTGCTGATCGGCTTCCTACCTTATGTGCGCTCAACCCTCTCACCCTTCATCGCGGCAATCTCACTCATTCCACCGATCACGATCCTGCCTATCCTGTTCATCATGGTGGGTTTGGGCGAAGCGTCCAAGATCATGCTGGTCGCTCTTGGCACCGCCCCTGTGATGACCCGCTCCATGGCGCAGGCCGTGATGGACATCCCCAAAGAGCTCATCATCAAGGCGCAAACCCTCGGCGCGAACACTTGGCAGATGATGGTGCGTGCGGTGCTGCCCCAAGTTTTGCCGAAGCTCATTACAGCGATCCGACTGGGGCTCGTGCCTGGGTGGATCTTTCTTATTTCAGCGGAAGCCATCGCCTCCACATCAGGGCTGGGCTACCGCATCTTCCTTGTGCGGCGCTTCCTCGCGATGGATGTGATCCTGCCTTATGTCGTCTGGATCACGCTTCTTGCCTACATTCTCGACCGCTTGCTGCTGATGGTCTCCAAGCGCGCCTTCCCCTGGTATCATATGCAAGGGGAAAGCCTGTGAGCGAGGCTGAGGATACCCCGCGTATTGCGGTTCGCAATGTCGGCAAAGCTTACGGTGATACAATCGTCTTGGAGCGCGTATCGCTCGACGTGCCGGCAGGCGCGTTCTGCACCATCGTCGGTGCATCGGGCTGCGGCAAGTCTACGTTCTTGCGTATGCTGTTGTCGCAAGAACTGCCCACATCCGGCGAAATTTTGCTGGAGGGCAAACCTCTGCCACGCGAACCGACGCCCGATCGCGGCATTGTCTTCCAACGTTACTCGGTCTTTCCGCATCTCTCAGTTGAAGACAATCTGATTTTGGCCAGCGAGTTCGAGACGAGCGCCGCCTTTGGTCGGGTCTTTGCTAGAGCGCGCAAAACCGCGCGCGAGGCGGCGAACGAGACGTTGGAAAAGATTGGCCTGGCCGCCGCTCGCAAACGTTACCCCACCCAGCTTTCCGGGGGCATGCAGCAACGTTTGGCCATAGCGCAAGCACTGATGAAGAAGCCAGACGTTCTGCTGCTCGATGAGCCATTCGGCGCGCTCGACCCTGGTATCCGCATCGACATGCACGAGCTGTTGCTGGACCTGTGGCAGGAGCGCCGCATGACCGTCTTCATGGTCACACACGATATCGAGGAAGCCTTCAAGCTTGGCACCCGCGTTCTGGTATTCGACAAAACGCGTCATGACCCACAGGCACCAGAACGCTATGGTGCAACGATCACCTATGATCTGCCGCTGGATCGCAAAACCCAACAAAACGCGCCTGACCGCGAAGAGCTGATCAGCACCCCTGCCTAGACGACAATGACCGAAGTGGAGCCGAACCATGTATGACCCAATCGACGGCGGACAGAGACGCGCACCACGCAGGACCAGCCGCGTGAAAGCGGGGCAGCGTGCGCGGCAACACCATCCGGATTTTGACAAACTCCAAATGCGTGGCTGGAAGTCCGCCGAGAAGGAGGGCACGCTACCGTCAGCGGCATGGCAAAAAGAGCGCCAATGGGCGTTGCGCATGGGCCTTACCGGCGCCGACAGTATTGAAGATAAGTCCATTCCCACCTTCGCGCGCGGGGAACTGCCGCATTATGCCGGCATCAATACCTTCTTGAAGGCACCCTACATTGAAGACGCGACAAAGGTTGGCGCCTATGATGCGGCGATCATCGGCATACCGTTCGATGGTGGTACAACCTACCGGCCTGGCACGCGTTTCGGCCCGCAAGGTGTTCGCAAGATCTCCGCGCTCTATACCCCCTACAATTATGAGATGGGGATCGATCTGCGCGAGCAGATGACGTTGTGCGACGTCGGCGATGTTTTTACCATCCCGGCCAACATCGAAAAAACGTTCGACCAAATCTCGCGTGCCGTGAGCCATGTGACCTCTTCTGGCGCGCTGCCGATCATGATCGGTGGCGACCATTCGATAGGATTTCCCTGTGTGCGCGGCATCGCACAGTGCACGTCGAAGCGTATCGGCATTGTCCATTTCGACCGTCACATCGACATCCAAGAAAAAGACCTCGATGAGCGCATGCACACCACGCCGTGGTTCCATGCGACGGACCTGGTGAACGTGCCAGCGGTCAATCTGGTGCAGGTGGGTATTGGCGGCTGGCAGGTTCCACGCGAAGGCGTCACGGAGGCTCGTAAGCGCAACACCAACATCTTCACCATGCGCGACATTGAAGAGCTTGGGCTCGCCGAAACCGCCGCACGCGCACTTGAGCTAGCCTGGAAGGATGCCGACGCTGTCTACATTTCGTTTGATATCGACAGCGTCGACTGCGGCTTCGTACCGGGCACTGGTTGGCCGGAGCCAGGTGGTTTCCTGCCGCGTGAAGCGCTGGAACTTGTTTCACTGGTCGCCAAAGAAGGCATTTGTGGGCTTGAAGTTGTCGAGGTGTCGCCGCCCTACGACACGTCAGACATCACCGCGTTGCTTGCGACGCGGGTTATCGTGGACGTGCTTGGTACGCTTGTCAGCCACGGCAAGTTGGGCTCGCACAAATCGATCATCGACAAGCCAGTGACCATCCCGCACGGCCCCGACGTTGACGGTCAAGGCTGGGATTTGCAGCCATGACGCACAGCCATACCCACGATCATGATCATGACCATGATCACCAAAACGATCACGCTCATGGTCCTGGCCACAATCACAGCCACGATCACATGCACAGCCATGTGCACACGGACCCGAAAAAAGAGCGGCTCGATCGTCTCCAAGCGCTGGCCAGCACCTTTATCGACGGCTTCTGCAAGGCCGATGACAAACCGGCTTTCCTGGAACTGGCCGGGATTCCGTTTCGCCGCGAGGGTACCGATGGGCTTGCCATGCATCTGGTCGATACGGTCACCGAGAGCAAATGGCAGCTTGGCACCGCGTCGCCCGCCTTTGGGTCCCGCGAGCTCGCCTATCTGCGCTACCCGGCGTCCATGGTTCAGGAACGCGAGACCATGACCTTCACCTATGTCTCTCTTACCGAAAGAGCAGACATCGACCTGATTGATCTGCTCGATGAACTCGGCAGGCGGTAGTCGATCGAAGCCGCCAGACTGGCGGCAAAACACTGAAGGCATTGATGCTGCACTGCAATTGCCTACACGCCATCTATAATCGCATAAAAGTCGGTCATGGCCCTATCTCCAATGGGTGAATTTCATTGTGGCCCAAAAAGCCTAAATGGCTGCCCATAGGATATCTATCGCGTCTTGAACCCTGGAGCCCACACCCAGTAGCCGTCTTGTTCCGCTAACAAATCCTGTTCAGGATCCAAAGAGCTTTGCACAGAGTCAACAATGTCGGGCGAGATGATGAAAAGGGTTCGTGATGCCCCGTCATCGGTTAAAGCGTTCTCCAGACTTTCCGCTTGGAAGTTGCGATATACTCCACGGTTCACACGCGCCAAGTAGGTCACATCTGTAGACATCCCGTGGCGAGCAGCAAAACCGGCCAGTCGTGCCCATCCAGAAAAGTAGCGTTGAGGCGGAAGGTGGCGCAAAACGTCGTAATGCTGTCCCAAATCATCCCAGAAAGCGCCAACCAGTGCACCCTGCAGCTCAGTGTCTAGGACTGCTGTTTGCATCGTTTGGCGTTCCGGCCACCAGAAGCGGCTGGTGTCGGCAAGCTGTACCGCTAATGTGAGGCAAAGGGCCGGTACCAGCACTCTGTGCGGTACTCTTTGGCTCAATACCCAAAACACCCCAAGAATGATGAGATAGAAGACAGGCCAAAACAGGCGACCTGAGCTTCGTAGAACACCACCCACAGATTCTTCGACGAGCCATGGAACAGCCCAGTCAACTTCCCAAGGACCGAACGCTGGGCGAAGCGCCGTTGCCGAGATGATCAGCAAGATCACGATGGCCAGGAGCACCTTATACCGACGCAGGAGTATCTTCGTTGGTTCTGGGTCTTTGAAAATCCAAAATATGGCCCAAAGTACCAGTATGAGCAGCCCCAAACCAAGATAATTGAAGCCCTCATATTCGCCGGATTGCCCCGGAATATCGGGGAGTATGTAACTCCAGTTGTTGGGATCAATCACCGAAAGAAGGTTCATTTTGTAGTAGCCGAAACCTCCGCCAGTAATATAGGTCCCGACCGTGAAGTACCCAAACTGCCAAGCTGCCAGCCCTGTTATAGTCAAACCTAGACATAGCTCGGATAACAGGACGCCCAGGCCGCGTTGGTTCGTCCACCCATCGCGCAGCAAATCCGCGATCCAGAAAAGGGCAACCATAGCTGCAATGTAGGCATGTACCCCGGTCGAGATTACCAGAAGCAACACCCAGAGCCAGCGATGCTTGTGGCGATCAGGACGCATGAACAGATAGAGCGCTGCAAGCAGCAGGAAATGACCTACAAGGCTTTTGTGACCATGGATCCGCCAGAGCATTGGCGGAGCTGAAAGCAAAAATCCAACGCCAATGAACCGAACCCAAGTATTAGTAATGAAAAGAGAAATGAGACGATAGCCAATCGCTGCTTGCATTAGAAAACAAAAAAGTAGCCAGATTCCAAAATACTGAAATGTTTCAGGCAAATAAGTATTTAGTGCCTTGAGTGGGATTGCAATAAATGGAATAGAGTCAGAATATACGATGCTATTGCTGACCTCTAGCCCATAGGTTGGGTTCAAGCCAAGCGGCCAAGTCCAACTCGAGTTGCGGTAGAATACCCAGCCCATGTAATGCGCGATGGTATCGCCGTCTGGTACTGGTATCCAGGCGATATTTTCCGGATTTAGTACGCGTGTACCGACAAAAAGCCAGGTCGCAGCCAACCCCATGACCAGTATCCCACCAGCTCTGGCTAAGGCTTGTACGTTCATACAAATCTGTCCTTTACACGCATGTTTGTTTTGCAACTTCGATTTGCTGGACGTGAGGTTCCAGGGTTGGTTTTATTGCGTTAGCGCTGCAGCGATAGCCTATCTCTGCGTAAGACCGAGAGAAGTGTCCAGCTCCCAATTGCACTAGGCGGATATCTGTTTAGGACCGTCAGCAAACAGTCACCTGCGGTGTGCTTAGGGTGGGTGCAGTCTGTTCGCGCTTTCGTCAAAGGCGCGCTCAAGTATGTGACAATCCCCACCAAATGTGCTCCGGAGCCAGGCAGTTTGCCTGTACCGGTTGTGGTCACCATAATGGTATTCACAGCTGCCAAAGGGCTTGCACTCGAAAACGTGGGCGCGCAATAGCAAGGCAGCACACCCGAACACGGTCGCTGTGGTAAGACACGTTTGCTAACTCACGCATGGCGCGGTAAATTCCCTCGAAAAAAGCAAGCATGGTTCGCACATTGGATCTACTGCTAGTTCTCGCAAACCCGACAGGTATTGACTTAGTCAAGCCAGCTGCCCCCCGGTTGTCGCAGTCCTTCGTGCGGACGGGTGAATCCTTGGGACGGAGTATGAAGAGGTCTCCCAGCGCTACATTGCCCCTTGGCGCATGGACGAGCGTAGTTCGTCCCCATCATTACGCAAAGAATCTGCTTGTCTTCGTTCCTGTTTTTACGGCGCAAGCGTATCAATGGTCATCGTTGAACGCTGCAACACTGGCGTTTATCGCATTTTCGCTGGTGGCATCCGCTGGATACACTTGGAACGACTTGCTGGATCGGACCGCCGATCGGTCTCATCCGACGAAACGAAAACGAGCGTTGGCATCCGGGGTAATTATGCCAGCCCAAGGGGTAATAGCCGCACCGCTATTGCTTGCCCTTGGACTGTTAGCAGGACTGGCCGTTTCGCCGGCCTTTGTCACTGTGGTTTCCGTCTATGCATTGATGAACGTTTTCTACTCGCTCTTCCTAAAGCGTTGGTTGATGGCAGATGTTGTCGCTTTGGCTGCGATGTACACCATCAGAGTCATCGGCGGCGCCGTCGCGATCTCTGTAACCATGTCCCATTGGCTGCTGGTCTTCTCGATGTTTATCTTCCTGTGCCTTGCCCTTGTGAAGCGCTACGTAGAACTAATCAAATATCGAGACGAACCAACCGTGACAGGGCTCGGACGCCGCAGCTATCGTGCTTCGGACAGTCCGATTGTTGGCCTGATGGCTGTTGTCAGTTTTAACGCCGTTACGGTGTTTGCGCTTTACGTCTCATCTCAGACAGCCGCTGCGTTGTACGAGCGACCGGAATTTCTATGGTTTGTTTGCCCGGTGCTTGCCTATTGGCTGGGTAGGGTTTTCTTGCTCGCGCATCGAGCCGAAATCGATGATGATCCGGTCAAGTTTGCTATCCGTGATCCCGCAAGTTACCTGGCTGGCGGTTTGACCGTGGCTATTGTTCTTGCTGCTGCACTATGACGGACGCCCCAGGATCAAAACGGGACCACCTATCGGCTGTCAATGACTGGCCAAAGCTTATTGCTGTCGCGGCTGTGGGCGCTTTTGCGTCCGTTATCGCCAGCGGTTTCCTGTTTGGCGTCAACAACAACCTTTTTCATCTGCCAATTGTCGCTGGCTTGCTAGACAAACCCCAGTTTGCGAGTGATCCGTTCGTCCAGTCGTTACGCCACTACGCGTCTGGGATTTGGCTCATCTTGCGTGGCAGCGGCGAGACTGTGGAGCCAACCTGGGTGTTCCTATCGCTGCATTTCGCATCCAGATGGATGGCTTTCGTCGGGTTTCTTGCATGCGCCTATCTGTTAGGCGTCCGTAAGTCGGTTGATCGGGCGATTTTCACAGTTCTACTGGTTCTCACACCCTACATGGAAGGAACATCGCTCGCGGGCGGTGGCGGACTTTTTGTTAGGTACTTTACACATTCGGAGATTGGGAATGGTCTCACGCTTCTCCTTGTCTACTTTGTCCTTCAAGCGCGCCTTGCGGTTGCGCTAGCGCTGAACGGGCTGATCTTCTTCGTTAACGCGTTCATGGGAGTTTGGAACATTGGGCTCCTAATCATGGTGACCATTGCCCTTTTGGCTTCCCAACGTATCAACCTGCGGATCTTGGCTGGACAGTCACTAGTAGGGCTGATTATCGCGATCCTATTTGCCACCCCGGTCTTTCACAATGTCTTGGCGAACCCCGAATTCGGAACGCCAAGCGGATATGACCATTTACGCTATCTCGAAGAGTACTACCCTGACCATTTCCTTATCTGGTCGATTGGCCGTGCAGAAATTGCTGAGCTTGCTCTGCTGACACTGGCAGGCGCAATCGCTTGGCTTGCGCTCGGACGAGCATCACGGCTCTTTCTGGTCGCACATGCATCGTTCGTCATCGTCTACTTAGTTGGCATTGCAGCGCCGTATTTCACCAGCGATCCGGCCATCCTGCACCTTCACCTGCTCAGGGTGAGCAGTACGTTGCACCTATTTGCGGTGCTTGCTCTTCTCGTTCTTGTCACCCGCTACTGGCGCGAGGGCACAGAGTATCAAAAACACGTCGTGGCCCCGCTCCTGGTGTTGCTGCTCACCTTCGCCGATTTAGAAATTGGAAGTCTGAAACCGAATGTTTTGGGCGTTCCTGTTTTGCTGGTCGCTCTGGTTGCAGTCGTCGCGGCGTCCCAATGGAAGGCACTTTCGTTGGTCATTCCACAATCGATTGTGAGCGGGTATGGCAAGGCGCGGTGGTTAGCCTTGGTACTTGTCGCATACGGCGGCGTAGCCCACCTTGTGATCATTTCTGATCGAATGTTGGACCGGTGGTCCCAGACGGCTGAATGGAGAGTCCTGGCCGACTGGGCAAGGACCAATACACCCGAGCATGCGGTATTCTTCATAGAGAACCCACCTAGCTCTTCTGCGCTTTTTGAATCGGTTGCAGAGCGCCAGTCGTGGATTGACTGGAAGCGCGGCGGTGCCGCGATGTGGTCGCCAAGCTATTACCACGTTTGGCGATTGCGTCTTGACGAGGTGCAATGGGCCAACCGCTCGGAGCAAACCTGGGCGCTCTATGCCCGCCGAAACGGCATTACACACTCGATCATGCGGTGTGAATCCTCACCGGATTCCCGGGTGATCTTCACGACCAAAAATTACTGCGTCTACGAGACACCTCGATCCTAGGGCATGGCCGCACCGTATTGGGACCAGACACCTCAGTGTACGGACCGAAACGCTACCATGCCATCGGCAGTACCCAACTCATCTCACCCAGATTAGCTTTGTGCCGTTAGCGCGCAGCGTCACATGTCTGCAGTCGCGCTTCAGTATCCTGTTAGCGACCCAGCATAGGAAAGGAGGACGCCCCAGCGGTGGGCTGTCTTTTTGTGGGCGTCCGCAATATCTTTGAAAGAATGGTGAGCCGACAGGGGCTCGAACCCTGGACCTACTGATTAAAAGTCAGTTGCTCTACCAGCTGAGCTATCGGCTCTCACCACGCGGTGCCCTACCAGCCTGATGTCCAAGGCTCAAGGGGCAGGCGCGCTGTTTTTCAAAAGATTTTGTATTGCCAAAGGCCAAAGTGCCGATCGACTTGGAGAAACTAGCGTAGGGCCAATTGTTGGCCGTCAAACACCGCAGGTAAACAGCGATCCAGGCCCGCCGCAACCAATTGCGCGCACATGATTGCGGCGTCCGCTGCATCGATGAATGGGCCAGCGACCAGCCGCAGTTCCAGCCCACCTCCACTGGTCTGCTGTAAAAGAATACGCGGCGACAAGTTCGCCACCATCTCGCCATAGCTGGCTTGCCGTTCGATCCACAATTCGTCCAGCCCCTCAAGCGTATCCGCGCCGCCAATGTCGATCGCGAACGGGGTCTGAGACACCATCGCTGGTCCTTGGGTGCTGGCTTCTGTTTGCTGGTCAGAAACGGCAACTGCGTCACTCGTAGGCGTTGTGTCATCGCCCCTTGCGGCCTCGGTACTCAAGTCCAGCGGACGCATTGAAATGGCGACTGATCCACCATCTGCTGAAATTGACGCGGGGAGCACCACCCGAGGCCGCGGCGTGTCCGCAAGCGTGAGAGGCTCAATTTGATCGGGCAAGGGCTGATCGCCGGCGACACCCGCCTGCGGTTCAATACTGGCCGTTGTGAAAGATTGGCCTTGCTCCAAAACTTCAATTCGCCGGTTTGTGCTTCTTGTGGCGGCTTGAGTGGCGGCCACCAATTCTCGAAGCGCCGCGACTTCCATAGTTAAATTATCCAAGCGTGTTTGGGCGGATAACGGCCCCACAGCACCCGTGGCACGCCCCCCTATCGATCCGGTAATGATTGGATCGATACCAAAATCTGTGGGGGAGCCAGTCGGCTGGACGTAAGCCAGCCCCGGGCCATTGCTAGCAACCGGGATGAAGTGGCTCGCGCCTATATAGCCGCCAAAGGCAAACAAAGCGCCGCACGTCCACGCGATAATAGCGGAGCGGCGCATTTTACCTTCGACAGGTTTCTTGATCGAAAAGCCGCGCTTTGCCACAGACCATTTCCTAGACCGTCATAGGACATCATGTTGTCCACCCCTTATTTGCCTGAGTCGTCAAACAAACGCCAAGCGCTGAGGTAGATTTCGTGCATCGTGGCCGCAATTGGTTAACAACTGTTAAGCATGTTGGGGTGTCGAAAGGGGTCTCCGCAGTCTCTCCCAATGGACCCGCATAAGGATTTGCCCATGGCTTCATCTGAACCTCTCGAATCGGAAGCACCCCAGGCCATCATCTTGGCTGCAGGCGAGGGGACGCGTATGCGCTCCAACCTTGCCAAGGTTCTGCACAAAGTCGGCGGCTTGCCGTTGGTCGCCCATGTTGTGGAAGCAGCCAATGCCGCCGGCATGGCGAGGCCGCGTTTGGTCTTGGGTCATGGCCGCGAAGCTGTGGAGGCCGACCTAGAAGCACGCGGTTATGGCGTAGATGTGGTCGTCCAAGAAGAACGTCTTGGCACTGGCCATGCCGTGATGATGGTGCAGCAAGCCGGTTTGCTACCGCGCGGGCCGGTGATGGTGCTGCTGGGCGATGCGCCGCTCGTCAAGCCAGAGCTAATGCGTGGCGCGTTAGAAAAGCTGTCATTGGGCACCGACATGGTGGTGGTCGGTTTCGACGCACAGAACCCATCCAGCTACGGCCGCCTGGTTGTAGATGGCGACCGCCTCCAAGCCATCGTAGAAGACAGGGAAACCACAGAAGCGCAAAAGTCGATCACGCTGTGCAATTCCGGATTGATGGCCTTTGGCCCAGGTATTTTAGACAACCTCTTGCCGAAGCTTACCAACACCAACGCAAAGGGAGAGTTCTACCTGACCGACACGATAGCGCACGCCAATGCCGCCGGTATGACGGTAAGCTACACGCTAGCAGATGAGGCTGACCTCGCCGGGGTCAACACTCGGGTCGATTTGGCGCAGGTTGAAGCGGACTTCCAAGAACGGCGGCGCCACGACCTTATGATGTCGGGCGTGACCATGCAGGCGCCAGAAACGGTCACACTTGCCCACGATACCTCCATCGCACCCGATGTGGTGGTAGAACCCAACGTGTACTTTGGCCCAGGTGTCGTTGTGGAAAGCGGCGCAGCCATCCGCGCCTTCAGCCATCTTGAAGGAGCCCATGTCGCCGGTGGCGCAACCATTGGGCCCTATGCGCGCCTTCGACCCGGCACGCGGATTGGCGAGCGCGCGCGCATCGGCAATTTCTGCGAGATCAAAAACGCCGACATTGCGGCCGGCGCAAAGGTGAACCATCTGAGCTATATCGGCGACGCCTCCGTTGGTGTTGATGCCAATGTTGGGGCCGGAACCATCACCTGCAATTATGATGGTGCCAACAAGCACAGAACCACTATTGGTGATGGCGCCTTCATCGGTTCCAATGCATCGCTTGTGGCTCCGGTCGCTATCGAAGATGGCGGCTATGTCGGCTCCGGCAGCGTGATCACCAAAGATGTTCCATCCGGCGACCTGGCCGTCGCCCGTGGCCGGCAGGTCAATTTAACGGGTCGGGCGCCCAAGCTGCCCAAGAAATAAGCGTGCCTTAACGATACGCTTCGAAAGGCCTCGTGATTGGCGCAGTCGGTGACCAGACGCTAACGCTTTGCGGCCTTTGTTGCCGCAGATCTTCGGCGTGCAGTCCATCAATAGGAGGGTGTCTATGTGCGGAATTGTTGGGATTTTGGGCTCCGAACCTGTGGCGACGGATATCGTCGATTCCCTGCGGCGCCTGGAATATCGCGGTTATGATTCCGCCGGCATTGCCACACTCGAAGGTGGCCAACTGACCCGCGTGCGAGCCGAAGGCAAACTAAAAAACCTCGCTGCCAAACTCGATACCACACCGCTTGCGGGTTCGTCTGGGATTGGCCACACCCGCTGGGCGACGCACGGAGCGCCCACCGAACACAATGCGCACCCCCACCAAGCAGGTCCGGTCGCTGTGGTGCACAACGGCATCATTGAGAACTTCCGCGAGTTACGCGATAGCCTGATGGCCAAAGGCGCGCAGTTTGCCACCGAAACGGATTCCGAAGTCATCGCTCATGCGGTCGCCGCTCAAATGGATGCGGGGATGGACCCAATATCTGCGGTGCGCGCGGTGGTGCCAACGCTGGAAGGTGCATTCGGGCTGGCGTTTCTTTTCAGTGACCAACCCGATTTGATGATCGCCGCACGTCGCGGGTCACCGCTGGCGATTGGGCACGGCGAAGCTGAGGGCCAAATGTTCATCGGTTCAGATGCCTTCGCCCTGGCGCCCTTCACCAATGAAGTGACCTATCTAGAAGAAGGCGATTTGGCGATTGTGTCGCGCCAAGGCGTGATTATCGAGGATGAGACCGGCCAAGTGGTTCAGCGCGCTAAGCAGGTGTCTGAGGCGCGCGCCTATGTCATCGATAAGGGCAACCATCGCCATTTCATGGCCAAGGAAATTGCAGAACAGCCCGAAGTGGTTGGTCATACGCTGGCGCGTTACATCGACATGACGCAGAACCGCTTGGCGATGCCCAACAGTCCCATCGACCTGTCGTCTATCAATCGCCTCACCATGACGGCTTGCGGAACGGCGTACCTTGCCGGCCTGACCGCCAAGTACTGGTGCGAGCGGTTTGCACGTATCCCCGTCGATATCGATGTCGCTTCGGAGTTTCGCTACCGCGAAATCCCGTTAGCGCCCGGTGGCATGAGCGTTTTCATCTCCCAGTCTGGCGAAACAGCAGACACGCTTGCGTCGCTGCGCTATTGCCGGGAGGGCGAACAGACCATCGCTTCCATCGTGAACGTGCCAGAATCCAGCATTGCCCGTGAATCTGACCTGCTCCTACCGACCTTGGCTGGCCCGGAAGTCTCAGTGGCATCCACCAAAGCCTTCACCTGCCAACTTGGAGTGCTTGCCTGCCTGTCGGTTGCTATTGGTCGCGCTAAGGGCGTCTTGTCAGAGGATGACGAAGACCGGTTGGTCGCGGCCTTGGTCGAGGCTCCACGCTTGATGAATGAGGTTCTGGCGCTCGGACCGAGCATTGAAACCATCTGCCGCGATGTGCTGCTGCATGCGCCCAACGCCCTTTTCCTCGGCCGGGGTACAAACTTCCCCCTGGCGATGGAGGGTGCATTAAAGCTGAAAGAAATAAGCTACATCCACGCAGAGGGCTATGCGGCTGGCGAACTGAAGCATGGCCCTATCGCGCTGGTCGATAAAGATATGCCTGTGATCGTCATTGCGCCACACGACAGGGTGTTTGAAAAAACCGTGTCCAACATGGAAGAGGTCGCGGCGCGCGGCGGCAGAATTGTCCTGTTGACCGATGAAAAGGGCGCCGAACACCTGGCGATGGACGATGTGTCGACCATCGTGATGCCGGATATGCCCGCAACGATCACACCGCTTGTTTATGCCGTACCGCTTCAGTTGATGGCCTACCACACGGCGGTGATGCGGGGTACAGACGTCGATCAACCACGCAACTTGGCAAAATCCGTCACCGTCGAATAGTGCGGGCTAGTCCTCGTCTGCCGTGTGTTTGCGAAACCACGCGGCCTCGAGCGCATCCTGTTTGCGCTCGCGGCTCGGCAAAGGCCGGGCCATGACGTACCAACCGCTGGCGAGCAAGACGATCGCACCGGCGCTGATCCAAAGTATATCACGCGTGACCAGCACAATCAGCACCATGCCGAGACCCATGCCCCACAGCGCCGCCGCCTTGCCCTTCTTGGATATTGCGCCTTCCTCGAACCAGTCGTGCAAAACGGTTGAGAAGCGTGGATGCCCCATCAGATAGGCATAGAGCCGAGGCGATGAACGGGCAAAGCACGCGGCCGCGCCGATAAGAAAAATTGTTGTTGGTAAGATGGGGATCCAGATCCCAATCACCCCTATTGCCAGCAGCACCATACCGACAAGGCTATAGACGCGCATCACGATGAGCGTACGACCGCTTGGTTCGTTTGTCGGATCGGTGTGGGGCGATGCCACCTGCGGGGTCCTTCGTCTTAAGTAGATGGCACTATAGGTAGGTCTGACTTGCGTTTCATAAAGGGACGCGACAAAGCTATTAGGGCGATTTTCAACGTCTTGCGCGCGTTGTCGCACCGCACCACATAAAAGAGGCACAAAAAGGCTTCACGCCACGGCCCGACCAGGAAGAAATGCAACACGACGACGATCACGAACGACAACGCAACTCTCATCCTGCCGCCAGGTTGCGCAACTACTTCTTCACCGGCGTTATCGTGGTCGCGCCGATCACGATCACTGGCTATCTGATCTGGAGTTTCGTGACCTGGGTTGATGAGATCGTCAAACCGCTCATCCCACCCGCCTATAACCCAGACAACTACCTACCCTTCGCTCTTCCTGGCTTTGGCGTGATTACCGCCGTGGTCATCGTGACGATGACCGGTTTTTTGGCTGCCAATTTGGTTGGACGCTCGGTCGTCGGTTTCGGCGAGCAATTGCTCGATCGAATGCCTCTGGTACGCACGCTCTATCGCGGCTTGAAGCAGATTTTTGAGACAGTCCTCAACGAACGCTCAAGCAATTTCCAAAGTGTGGGGCTGATTCAGTATCCGCGCCCCGGCATTTGGGCGGTCGTGTTCCAATCGACCGAAACCAAGGGTGAAGTTGCCCATAAGATTGGAGCGAACGGGGAAGTGGAGGAGCTGGCCAGCGTGTTCCTGCCCACCACGCCAAACCCCACATCGGGCTTTCTCTTGTTCGTTCCCAAAGAAGACATCATCGCGCTCGATATGAGCGTGGAAGATGGTGCGAAGCTTGTGATTTCGGCTGGTTTGGTCGTGCCTGATCACCAAGAAACGTTGGCTGAGATGGCGGAAGAAGCTCAGCGAAAGGCGCGCGAAATGGAGCGCTCGGTCGCCTAGTCGGCAACTAACCAGATGCCATCAAACGGATCGCGCTCTCACGCCGGAACAGCTGCAACAATAACCGCAGGGCTTGGCCGCGTTCACTTTGAAGATGCGGGTCTTGGGAAACGACCAGCCGCGCATCATCATGTGCCAAAGCAATTAGATCGCGGTCGAGCGCGGCGTCAGCGACCTCGAAATCCTTGAATCCGCTCTGGCGCGTGCCGAGGACGTCGCCCGCGCCGCGCAGGTCCAGATCGCGTTCAGCCAGGATAAACCCATCATTGGTTTCGCGCATGGCCTCCAGCCGCGCTTTGGCGGTCGCTCCAAGTGGCGCCTGGTACATCATCAGGCAAGTGGATTGTGCGTCGCTGCGGCCAATCCTGCCGCGTAGCTGGTGCAGCTGAGACAGCCCGAAGCGTTCGGCTTGTTCGATCACCATCAACGTCGCGTCGCTGACATCTACCCCAACTTCGACCACCGTTGTTGCAACAAGTAAGCGGGTGTCTCCTGCTTTGAAGTCCGCCATCGCGGCGTCCTTTTCAGCCGCGCTCATCCGGCCATGCACAAGCCCGACCCGCGTTGCCAGCTCCCCGCCAAGCGCCTTTTGCAACATGGCGTAGCGTTCAATGGCGGCGGTGAGGTCGATCTCGTCGCTCTCTTCAACCAGCGGGCAAATCCAGTATCCCTTCGCGCCCTCGTGCAGGGCACTTCGTAGACGGTCGACAACCTCCCCAAGGCGCTCTGTGGGAACGGCACGTGTTTCAATGGGTTGGCGACCAGCGGGCTTTTCATCGAGCTTCGACACGTCGAGATCGCCATACCAGGCCATGACCAAAGTCCGCGGTATCGGCGTTGCCGTCATGGCAAGAAGGTCTGTCGCGGCACCCTTGTCAGACAGTTTAAGGCGCTGCGCGACGCCAAAGCGGTGTTGTTCATCGATGACGGCGAGGCCCAGATTGTGAAACGCGACCGGGTCTTGAATCAGCGCATGGGTGCCGACAACGACATGGACAGAACCATCAGCGAGACCATCCAGAACCGCTTGGCGTGCTTTGCCCTTCTCGCGCCCAGTGAGAATGGCCAGGTTGAGGCCAGCATGCTGTCCGAACTTGGAAAGCGTGTCAAAATGCTGCCGGGCCAACACTTCTGTCGGCGCCATGAGCGCGCTTTGTGCGCCGCTCTCCGCCACATCCGCCATGGCCAAGAGAGCAACCAGCGTTTTGCCGGCGCCCACATCACCCTGCAGCAAGCGCACCATTCGATTTGGTGATGTCAGGTCTTGGCGGATCTCTTGGTGTGCTCGTTTCTGAGCGCCGGTAAGGGTGAAGGGCAGGGCCTCAACAAGCGATTGGGCACGCTGGCCCGAATGGGGGCGCTCCACCCCGCGCCCGGTGATCGAAAAGTGTCGGATTAGGGCCAGGGCCAGCTGGCCCGAGAGAATCTCATCATAGGCCAGGCGTCGCCGCGCCGGGCCTTGGAGAATACCAGGATCA
The DNA here is from genome assembly GCA_965601715.1 of Hyphomicrobiales bacterium. Classification (GTDB taxonomy): domain Bacteria; phylum Pseudomonadota; class Alphaproteobacteria; order Rhizobiales; family MH13; genus MH13. The sequence goes on from OZ271835.1 coordinate 280,913, forward strand.
TCAGAGATATGGACGGTATCGAGGGCCTCCCTAAAACTCGGCAGGGCGCCAAGCTGCGGATAGGATCGTTCAACCCAATCCGGCAGCGGCGGCACTGAGGGCAGGGCGGTGGCGATCGCCTTGCGCAGTAATTTCGGGCTAAGTCCCGCCGTCATCGGGTAGATGCGCTCAAAATGCGGGATTGTATGCACCTTGTCGCGCGGCACCGCATAATCCGGGTGCACCATTTGGCGCGCGCCGTTCCAAAGCTCCGCCTTGCCGGAAAGCGTGATTGGCTGCCCAACGACGTAGGTCGGCGCGAGCCAATCGGGTCTGGCATTGAAGTAGACGACTTCCATGTCGCCGGTTTCATCTTCTACTGTGATACGGACCGGGCGTCCGTGGCGGGCGCCCTCCATGCCTCTCACATGGGCAACCGTGACATCAACGGTAACGATTGTCCCGGGTTGGACGTCGCGCAGCGGCACCCGCTTGGAACGATCAACGACTGCAACCGGCAAATGCAATAAAAGATCGATGACAGTCGCAGGTGGCGTCGCGCCACCAGGCAGGACAAGACGAGACAAAGCCTGCTCGGCCTTAGGGCCAACCCCAGACAGAGCTGAAACTGGCCGAAACAGCGATTGCAATCGTTCGTCGCGCATGCGGTCTGATTACGATCATTTTTCCTCCGATCCAACCACAAGAAACGTCTGCAAGCGGGTGACAGTGTGCGCATTCACCGCTAGAGCTGCGCGCTCACCAGATCGAGGCACAACGATGAACGACACCATTGGCCGCGCGGTCACAGGCATGAGCCGGACCTCGGAGGGATTGGACGCCCGCCGCAAGCGGATGATGTTCCGCGCATGGCACCGTGGCACCAAAGAGCTGGACATCATTCTCGGCTCGTTCGCCGACAAACATTTGGGCGCGATGAGCGAAGACGAACTCGACGCTTTTGAACGTCTTCTGGAAGTGCCTGAACCCGATCTCTACAATTGGATAGCCGGGCGTGAGCCGCTGCCAACCAACTATCAAGGCCCGCTGCTGGAGCGTATTATTATGTTCCACAAGGACGGTGGGGCCGTATTCATTGGTTAGCTTGCGCGCCCAACCAAGCAGATAGACCCACCATGGCATCCCCCCTGTCATCCCTTCTATCCATCGCACCGCAGGCCGAAACCGCGCTTCACTTGGATGAAGCCGGCTCGACCACCTTGTCGTCTGTGCCGGATGGCGCGCTGCCCTTGGCTTTGGCGCGCATTGCCGAACAGCGCGCTGGGGCCGTTCTGTTTGTGGCGCGAGACGGCCCACGCGCGCGCACCATCCAAGAAGCGCTGGCTTTTTTTGCCCCGCAACTGGATGTTTTGAACCTGCCGCCCTGGGACTGTCTACCCTATGACAGGGTTTCGCCCTCGGCCATGGTTGTTGCCGAGCGCCTTTCTGTTTTGGCGCGCATCGCTGCCTATCGCGAAGCGCGCCCCAAGACGCCACTTGTCGTTCTTACCACCGTCAACGCGATGGTGCAGAAGCTGCCGCCAGCCGACGTATTGGCGAGCCAAGCGCTGGTGTTGGCCCCCGGCCAATCGCGGCCGATGGACAGTGTGACCGCCTATCTGGAAGCCAATGGCTATGACCGCACCGCGACCGTGCGCGAAGCTGGCGAGTATGCCGTGCGCGGCGGTATCGTTGACCTGTTCCCGCCCGGTGCCCTTTCGCCACTGCGTCTGGATTTCTTTGGCGACACATTGGAATCGATCCGTACGTTCAGCATCGACACGCAGCGGTCAGAAGAGACCCGGCGGTTGCTGGAACTCTTGCCCATGAGCGAGGTACGCCTCAACGAGGAGACCATTCGCTCCTTCCGTCGGGCCTACGCCATGCAGTTCGGCGCCCCATCACGAGACGATGTACTGTACACCACCATATCCTCAGGCAGGCGCGTGCAGGGCATGGAGCATTGGCTTGGCTTTTTCGAGCCAAGCCTGGTGCCGCTAACCGATCATCTGCCCGATGCGCCGGTCATTCTTGATAACCTCACCAGTCCGGCGCTGACGGAGCGGTTGGAGACCATCACCGACTATCATCAGGCGCGCCTGGATGTGCTGGAACGGCAGGGCGAGATGGCGGGTTACAAGCCTGCACCGCCTGACGCGCTTTATCTGGATCAAGATGGGTTTGAAGCGGCTTTGTCCGGCCGGGCGCGCATCGATATCTCGCCCTTTGCCGAAGATGATCTGGGCGATCGCAACACGGTTTCTGGCGGCGCGACGACGGGTAGGTCTTTTGCGGCCGAACGGGCGACGGCTGATCAGAACATCTTCGATGCAGTGCGCGAGCACGCCGCTGCCCTGGTTAAGGCTGGCAAGCGGGTGACAGTCGCCTGCTGGACTGAAGGCTCTCGCGACCGCATGGCGCAAGTGCTCGCCGATCACGACCTCACCAATACCCGTCCCATCGCGGATCTGGGCGCGCTCTCGCAGGGGCCCAAGGCGCTTGTTGGGCTTGCCGTTCTTCCCATCGAGGAAGGGTTTGAGACCAACGATCTGGCGATCATCACCGAAACGGACATTCTCGGCGAACGCATGGTACGCGGCACCACGCGCCGTACCAACAAGGACGCGCTCACCGATGCGGCGACGCTTCAGCCCGGCGACTTGGTTGTCCATGTCGATCATGGCATCGGCAAGTTCGTCGCGATGATGACGCTGGATATCGCTGGGGCGCCGATTGAATGCTTGGAGCTGCACTATGCCGGCGGTGACAAGCTGTTCTTGCCTGTCACCAATATCGAACTTCTCACGCGCTACGGTGCGGACGGGTCCGAGGCGAACCTTGATAAGCTCGGTGGTGGTGCCTGGCAGGCGCGTAAGGCCAAGCTGAAGAAACGCATCCGCGACATGGCGGATAAGCTCATCCAAATCGCCGCGCAGCGTGCGATGCGCACGGCGCCGCTCATTGATCCGCCCGAAGGTCTCTACGAGGAGTTTGCGGCACGGTTCCCGTATGAAGAAACCGAAGATCAGTTCAACTCCATCCATGCGGTTATTGACGATCTATCGTCGGGCCAGCCCATGGACCGGCTGGTCTGCGGTGACGTTGGCTTTGGCAAAACCGAAGTTGCGCTGCGTGCTGCCTTCATGGTGGCACTCTCCGGTCGCCAGGTGGCTGTCGTCGTGCCGACGACCCTTCTGGCGCGGCAGCATTTCGCGACCTTTGAAGAGCGTTTTCGAGGTTTCCCGGTAAATGTGCGTCAGGCCTCGCGCTTTGTTGGTTCGAAAGAACTGGCGGCCACAAAGGCTGGCCTCAAGGATGGCACGGTCGACATTGTTGTTGGCACCCATGCTTTGCTTGGAAAGAGCGTCGACTTCAAAGACCTTGGCCTGCTGGTCATTGATGAAGAGCAGCATTTCGGCGTCGCTCACAAAGAGCGCTTGAAAGAGATGCGTGCCGATGTCCATGTGTTGACGCTGTCTGCCACACCGATCCCACGCACCCTACAACTTGCACTGACAGGCGTGCGCGAGCTTTCGCTGATCGCAACCCCTCCGGTGGACCGGTTGGCGGTGCGGACCTTTGTGTCGCCGTACGACCCGCTGATCATCCGCGAGACACTTCTGCGCGAGCATTTTCGCGGTGGCCAGAGCTTTTACGTTGTGCCGCGCATCCGCGACTTGGAGGAGGTGCGCCAATTCCTTGAAGAGAGTGTTCCAGAAGTAAAGGTGGGCGTCGGCCATGGCCAAATGTCTGCCAGTATGCTCGAGGAAGTGATGGAAGGTTTCTACGACGGCAAATTTGATGTGTTGCTGTCGACGACCATTGTGGAGTCCGGCCTTGATATCCCATCGGCCAACACTCTGATTGTGCACCGCGCGGATCGCTTTGGGCTGGGGCAGCTGTATCAGCTGCGTGGCCGTGTCGGCCGTTCGAAAGCGCGCGCCTATGCGCTCTTCACGGTGCCAGCCGAACAGACAATCACGACCGTCGCTGAGCGCCGCCTCAAAGTGCTGCAAAGCCTGGAAAACCTTGGCGCAGGCTTTCAGCTTGCAAGCCATGATCTGGACATTCGCGGCGCCGGGAACCTGCTCGGCGAAGAGCAGTCGGGTCACATTCGCGAAGTCGGCTATGAGCTTTACCAGCAGATGCTGGAAGAGGCGGTGGCCAGCCTGAAAGACGGTGATTCACTTGAGGAAGATGACGGCCAATGGTCGCCGCAGATTACGCTCGGCACACCGGTGATGATACCCGAAGGTTATGTGCCCGATCTTCAGCTTCGATTGCAGCTCTACCGGCGTTTGTCAGCACTTGAGAATGTCGATGAGATAGATGGGTTTGGTGCGGAGATGATCGACAGATTTGGGCCGTTGCCGCCGTCTGCCGAAGGGCTTCTTAAGCTGGTTTACATCAAGGTTCTTTGCCGCCGCGCGCATATCGAAAAGCTCGATACTGGGCCGAAGGGTGCGGTTATTGCCTTCCGCAACAACACCTTCCCGAACCCTGTCGGACTGATGGGCTACATCTCTGACCAAGGCGCGCAGGCCAAGGTGAAGCCTGACCACCGCATCGTCCTCAGCCGCAACTGGGCGCGCGTCGAAGACCGCGTCAAAGGTGCTGCGGTTCTGGTGGCGAAACTTGCGCGTATCGCTGAGGATGAAGCTGCGAAAGCGGCCTAGGCCGCCGCTTCATCCAAACTGTTCCCCAATTCATCGGACAGTGGTTCATCAGTTTCCCAGGCCAAATCGGCCAGGGCATCGACATCCACAACACCCCTGCCGCGCATAGGTATGCGGGTCACCAGATGCATACGGACCGGCAAGCCTGCATCACCGATCCCACTTTCGCAGAGCAGATCACGCACCATATCGAGTGTCGGTATTTTGCTGTCCTGGTCATCGCTCGTGCGTGGCCGAACGGCCACCTCCACGCGGTACCCGAGGAGGGTGTCTTTCACCGCAAAGGCCCCAGCATCCTGCCACCGGCCTGTAAGGCCAAGTGCTCGGTTGATAGCCGCAATCGATACATAAGTTTGCCCAACCTGAATATCGTCGGAGTCGCGATCGGTCACAACGTAGACCGGTTTGCCGTTGGTAGTGTCTTGCAAACGTGCCAACACGCCCGTCGGCTGTGGGTGGCTTGTCCGCCCATTGATCCGAGCAGATAACACACTTTCTAGTGCGAGCTCGCCAGACATGAGATTCACCGCACCAGCATTGGCTTGCGCAGAACCCTCCAAGCGCAATGTCCCAAAGCTCATGGCGTCGCCTACCTTAGGGGACACGACGATTTCTCCAGGACACAAGACCAGTTGTCCATCTGCATCCTGATCTGCCGGAAGGATTGCCCGGCCACCAAGGTCGATCAGTATCTGCCCATCGATATCAGGATTCACGCGCGCCGCGCCTCGCCCAATCCAGATGCGCCGTCCTTCGCGGGCCAATGCAGTGTTTGTTCCTTTTTGGGCGAACGACAGTGGCAGCGCAGCCACCCGTTCGTCGCTCTGGCGCGACCAAGCCTCGATATGACGTTCTAGATCTGCCTCCAGAGGGTCAAATAACGTTAGCTGACAACCGACGAGCAGCGCTGGCAATGCCACCGCCAACAACCCATGGGAGCTAATAAGATCGTACGGCGTCGCGACGTTGGTGTTGGGCGTGAAATCGCATGCCGATGCGCTGGCGAGTGCCTGAGCCATTAATTGGCTTTGGTCGCGCGACGATCGCATGACCTTTCCATCTGCTCCAATCTGGACGGCGTGCACGGACACTGTGCTGTCGAGCACAGGATCGACCTCAGCGGGATCAACTGGGACCAAGCTGTTGAGGTCGACAAGCCCATCAGGTGCGTCACCAAAGCAGCCAACAAAGCGCACCGTAAACATACCAGCCGCGAGATCCATGATCCGCAGATTGTCACCGGGTTCAATGCTCAGATCGCCGGCATCGATAGCAACCTTGGGCGCAAAAGCCACGGCACCATCAGTTGCTTGGCGCACGCTCAGCCCCTCTGGGATCAGGCAAACATCTAGGCCCGCGTGAATGCCGGCCAGCAACGCCAGGAGACCATCAACGGATCGCCCAGCTCGCAGGGCAATCGTGTCGCGAGGTCCAAAACCCTGGGATCGAAACACTGAGCTCAATGTCATAACGCGCTGATAAGACTGAGCGAAGGTTAGGCTCGGTCCATCATGGACGGTGAGGAACCGCCGGTCACCGCGCGTTTCGGCCCATCTCTTCAGGACAGACGAAACGGTGAGGTCGCCCCAATTGGGGCAGGGTTGAACGGTCTCTTGTTCTGAGACGCGATCGCCTGTCATGCGCACACCTAGTCCTCTATCCAGAGTGTATTGGGCGTGTAGAACTGATAACCCCACACAGAGTTGTCGGACGGGAAATTCACCTCGTCTGCGTGGGCAATCCATTGAGCAGGGGCATGGTAATGTGGCACCATATAGCTGCCTGAGATCAAAAGGCGGTCGAGCGCTCTGGCAGCGTGCACAAGGTCTTCACGGTCGACGGCGCTGACAATGGCATCAATAGCTGCGGTTACCCCTGGCTCCCGGATCCCTGCCATATTGAAGGAACCTTCTTGGTCAGCTGTTGATGGGTCAAACCGATTATACTGCTCATTTCCTGGTGATAGACTCTGGAACCAGGTGTGCGGAATGGCATCAAAATCAAACACCCGGGTCCGTTCCTGAAACTGCGCACTGTCGATGACCCGCACTGTCATCGCGATACCAGCCAATTCCAGCGTTTGGGCGTAAGCCAGCGCAACGCGTTCTGCGCTTGAGGATGCCGTTAGCAGCTCGAAAGCCAATTGTTCTCCAGCCTCATTGACCAATTGACGGCCGTCCAACCGCCACCCGGCTTCCGCGAATAGCTGCAACGCGGCACGGACATTGCCACGGTCGCGGCCAGATCCGTCAGAGGTTGGCGCGCGCCAGGATCCGTCCAGTACCTCTGGAAAGATAGCGTCTACATGATCGCCGAGAATTGCCAGTTCTTGTTCGGAGGCCGGCTGCCCGATGGAAGACAGTTCCGACCCATGGAAATAACCTTGCGTGCGCGCATACTGCCCGGCAAAAATCGTATCGTTGATCCATGCGAAATCAAACAGAAGGTTCAGCGCCTGCCGAACCCTCACATCATCAAAGGGCGCACGGCGTGAATTGAAAACATAGCCACTTGGCGCCTTTGGCCGTTCATCGACCAGTTCGCTTTGGACAATGTCTCCGGATTGGGCGGCCGGAAAGTCGTAATCGTTCAGCCAAGCCAAAGGGTCGCCTTCGGCGTAAAGCTGCAACCGACCCGTTGCAAAGGACTCGAAAAGCGCCGTCTCGTCACGGAAATACTCGATTGACCACTCATCGACGTTGTACTGGCCAACATTGACCGGCAAGTCAGCGCCCCAATAGTCGTCACGCCGCTCAAAAACAGCAAGGCGCCCCGGATCGACACGCGTCAGTGCGTAGGGGCCGCTGCCCACAGGCAGTTCCAAACTTGTCTCTGTGAAAGCGTCCACGGTCATCACGTGTTGCGGCAAAACAGGTATCAAGCCCAGCAGCAGCGGCAATTCACGGTTGGATCCATCACCCAGGTGGAAGGTGACAGTCAGGTTGTCGATGCGCTCAACCTCGGTGATCTGCCCATAGGCCCGCCTTTGACTTGGGCGGCCATGCTCGCGGAGTATTTCCATGGAAAAGATCACATCGTCGACGGTGACTGGCTCACCATCGGAAAAGCGCGCTTGGGGATTGATCCCGAACGTTACGTACGTTCTGTCTTCCGGCATAATGATGGTCTCGGCCAACAAACCGTACAATGAAAACGCCTCATCGCGACCGCGTGTTGCCAGGCTTTCCCAAACCCAGCCTCGTACCCACCAAACAGGCGAGCCCCGCACGATGAGCGGATTGACGCTGTCAAACGATCCGCGCAGACCAAACCGAATTGATCCACCAACCGGTGCTTCTGGTTCAACATAGTTGAAATGGGTGAAGTCCGGTCCGTACAGGGGCGATCCATGCATCGCCATCGCATGGGTTAGCCCGTCTGCATCTTCCGCGACTGATGGTGCGAGGGTGACCAAAACCACGCAAACAGCTGCAAAACACATCAAACCCAACTGCAGGGCTATCCTGTTAGAGCGTGTCATATCCATAGCGATACCCGATGCTTCGATTCGACCGTCTGCTAGTACACTGCGCCATGTTAGCCATGTCTACAACGGCGGCGCCTGCATCGAGACCTAATGCCCAGTTTGTTGAAGAATTTCACTCGATTGGGGGCCTAGTCATTCCAGCAGAGTTTGGCTAAAGGAAGTCGCCGCTTGGCATGTCCAGGTCGAACGCTCATTGATCGGGGTTTGGCCATACCGCCGCCGTATTTGACCAACAACGCAGAACCCTTACCCGTTCATCCTGTTGGCGTCGGCACCGGCGCCAAGACACGAATACCTAAGCCGAGCAGTCTTACAGGCTGCCAAATGGAGAAATATGATGTTGCCCATCAATCAGCTATCGAAGACAGCCTGCGGTCTGGCGCTTATGGTGGGTCTGGCCGCTGTGCCCTCTACCGTTTTATCTCAAGGCGCCGATCAGCAGCTGACGCCGGAGCAGCGCCTTCAACAGATCATCGAGAGCGTTGACCCTGCCGAGGCCAATGCGCTTGCCGACACCCTGCCAGATATCACTTGGATCAAGGTGTGCGGTGTCGACCAACGGGCCAACCAGACCGTCTGCAACATTCGTGCGCGGGAGTTGCAAGTTGAAGGGGTAACTGTTGCGGCTCTGCAGATCATTGAACCGGAGAGCGGGGAACGCCAGTTGGTCACTATTCTGCCAACGCGCCTGCAGATCCCTGAAGGTGTTCGTGGTCAAGTTGACGACGGAGCGCCGATCACCGGTCAGTTCCGAATTTGCTACCCTCAAAACTGCTTCGTGGAGTTTGAAGCCAATGATGCTATCATTAACGCCATGAAAGCTGGCGGTGAATTCACGGTCACTGCGCTCAACGAGGCTGGTCGTGCGGTTCCCTTCGCGTTCTCGCTGGTCGGTTTCACAGCCGCCTATGACAACGAGGGCTATGACTCCAACGTCCTGATTGCTGCAGAGCAGGTTCTTCGGCAGCGTGCCGCTCAGACCGCAGCTGATGCGCCGCCGCCTTCCGATGACCTTCAAAACGCGCTTGAACAGCGCGCCCGTGAATTGCGCGAGCGTATGCAGGATCAATAACGTACCGACAGATACACCACAAAAAAAGGCGGCCGCTTGGCCGCCTTTTTTCTTTCTAGCCCGATGCGCGGTCTAGTGCGCTTGACCGGCGTATATCAGGCCGCCGTCTGGACCCTCATAGAAGAAATCCGCAATCTGGGTATTGCGCAACGGGCGGTCGCTATCATCCGGCAGCAGATTTTGCTCCGAGACATAGGCGACGTATTCTGTCTCCTCATTTTCAGCAAGCAGGTGATAGAACGGTTGATCCTTGTGCGGACGAACATCGGCAGGGATCGCTTCCCACCACTCTTCAGTGTTGCTGAACACGGGGTCCACATCAAAGACGACGCCGCGAAATGGGTACACGCGATGCTTCACCACATCGCCGATCGCATAGCGTGCGGTGCGCATCTCCATTGGTTGTTTCTCATAAGACATGAGCCAATCTCCTTCAGCGCTGGAAGCTAAGGGCGCCGAGCCTTAGTTTCAAGCGCTAGGGTAAACAGAAGGTTGCGGCCTTATAGCCCATAACGTTCGGCAAACGCCGGATCACGGGCGACGACTTGGCGGGCAAGGTCCGCCAAGACTTTCGCCTGTTTCCAGGTCGCATCGTCTTGCATTTTCCCGTCAATCATTACCGCGCCGGTGCCATCGGGCATCGCCTCCAAGATCCGCAAAGCGAACTTGACCTCGTCGACCGGCGGGCTGAACACATCGCGTGCAATATCGATTTGGCTCGGGTGCAATGTCCATGCGCCTGCACACCCCATCAAGAAAGCATTGCGAAACTGAGCACGACAAGCATCAGGGTCTGAAAAGTCCCCGAAAGGCCCGTAGAACGCCTTGATGCCGGCGGACATGCAGGCATCGACCATCTTGGCCATCGTGTAATGCCACAAATCTTGTTGATAGCCTGGCCTGGCGGCATCTCCTGTAGCGCTGTCGGCAAGCACAACATAGTCCGGGTGCCCGCCGCCGACGCGGGTAGTCTTCATGCCGCGGGACGCCGCGAGATCAGCCGGGCCCAGGCTCATGCCATGCATACGAGGGCTGGCCGTCGCGATGGAATCAACGTTCTTCACGCCCTCGGCGGTCTCAAGAATCGCGTGAATTTGGATGGGCTTGGTCAAACCTGATTTGGCTTCAAGCTGCGCCAAAAGCTGATCGAGATAATGGATGTCCCACGGACCTTCGACCTTTGGCAGCATGATCACGTCAAGCTTGTCGCCGACTTCGCCAACCAGCGTCATGACATCATCAAGCACCCAAGGAGAATTGAGGCAATTAACGCGCGACCACAGCCCGGTTTGGCCAAAGTCATTCTCGCGCGCCAACCTCACGAATCCAGCGCGCGCCGCCTCTTTCTGATCTGCGGGGATGGCGTCTTCCAGATTACCCAAGACGATATCAACATTGGGAATGATTGACCCGAGTTTGGCGACGACTTTGTCGATGTGCGGCGGGACAAAGTGGATCATCCGTTCGACACGCACAGGAGGTTCGTTTTGCGGCTGCGGAGCGCCGATCGCTAGTGGACGGAAAAATGCATGGGGTGTTTTAAGCATGTACGGGCCTCGTTACGAAGAACACAACTTGCCATGCTGCGATGCACAATTGCCAGGCGCCTTTGGTCTACGTCGACTGCGCTTCTAGCGGTTTTCTGACCTCACGAGACCAACGCCGGTGAGCCCACATCCACTCGTGGGGTCGTTCGCGAATCCACGTCTCAAACTGAGAATGGATGGCTGCGGTTACGCGAAGGACGTCTGCGGCATGGTCGTCCGTGCGAACTGCCGGTAATTCCACCAGGTCAACATGGTAGCGCGCTAATCCAACGCGTCTGCAGCGCCCGACAATCAACCGCGCGCCGGTCTTAAGAGCGAGCGAAGCCGGAAGCGGTGTCGTGGGCGCTGGTGCTCCAAAAAAGGGAACGTGGGTGTCGCTTTCCGCAACCCTGTGGTCGGCCAAGATACCGATAGATTTGCCAGACCTTAGAAGGCCAATTGTGCGTTTGATCGCGTTCGAGCCTTTCATGATCAGTCCTGCTTTCCAGTACGCGGCCCTTTGTAGTTGAAGGTCCTGGTCCACCAAGGGATTGGCGACCGGCTGATACATGGCGGCGGCCTCGATGCCTTCGTTGGCGACCCCAAGACCAAAAGCCTCCCAATTGCCCGAATGCATTGAAACCAAGATGGTTCCAGTCTTCTGCTTTTCTCCGGTGCGGTGCAGCACTTCCGGATTTTTGTTGGTGATCCAATCGGGGTGATCGCCAAACTTGTCGAGCACCAGACCCTCAGCGAACGTCTGCCCAAGGCCATCCCACATGTCATGCACAATTCGCTTGCGCTCACTGGCGTCGAGCTCCGGCATCGAAGCCGCGATCTGCGAAAGTGCGCGGGGATGACGTTTTGTCAACGGCGCGAGGGTGCGCCAAACCCAGCCCATGAAAGCTGATCCACGCTCGATGCCAAGCGCCAGAATGATCAGGCGAACGAGGCGGAGCGCAATAAGGTCGGGAACGTAGCGGACAGCAGAAAACATGAAGCCGTGCGGTACCGCTGTCTGCACCGTCAGGCAATAGGCAAGTGCAAGGTGGTGTGCTAGGGCGCGCTCAAACGATCTTCAATCCAGGTTGTCATGGCTGATATCCTAGCGCTCGTCGCCCCGTTCTTCGGGCTTATTTTCTTGGGATATTTCGCCGGTCGAACTGCCAAACTGCCCGAAGATGGGCTGGCGTGGCTGAATGTCTTCATCATTTACCTGGCTTTGCCAGCATTGTTTTTCGACCTTTTATCGTCGACTCCGCTTGATCAACTGCCAGGTTGGTCCTTCATCGTCGTCACCACGTTTTGTGCCTACCTGGTCTATATGCTGGCCGTTGTTGTGGCGGCTGTGCGTGGCAAACCGCTCGCGGAGGCCGCGATGCAGGGCGTGGCCGGGTCATACTCCAATATTGGCTATATGGGGCCAGGTCTTACCCTGTCGGTGTTGGGCAGCCCGGCTGCCGTTCCAACTGCGCTTATCTTCTGTTTCGACAATGCGCTGCAATTCACACTGACGCCCATTCTTATGGCTCTTAGCGGGACGGCACGGCAAAAACCCCTCGCTATCGCGCTGTTGGTGGCGAAGAAGATCATGTTGCACCCGTTCATCATCGCCAGCGCGCTGGGCATTGCTGCGGCGGCCATCCAGTTTCAAACACCAGGGCCGCTCCAACGCGTCATTGATTTTTTGAGCGGCGCCGCCGCGCCATGTGCGCTTTTCGCGATGGGCGTCACCATTGCGCTGCGTCCGATTACACGCGTGCCAACGGAGGTTCCGTGGCTGCTGGTGGTGAAACTAGTGATCCACCCACTGTTGATTTGGGTGCTTCTATCCTGGGCTGGCGACTATGACCCAATCTGGGTTTATACGGCCATCCTCATGGCATCGCTGCCGCCTGCATTGAACGTTTTTGTGATGGCGCGCCAATACGATGTGTGGGTTCAGCGCGCATCGTCCATGGTGCTGGTGGGGACGATCGTATCGATCCCAACGCTGACGGTGATGATACTCGTCATCACCGGCGAACACATCCCACACGATCTCTTCCCGACCTAGGCCGGTTCACTTTGACGGGTGCTGGAGCGCCAGGCGGTAATGAGCCCCCCCAGTGCAAGAGGCTCGAGGCCAGCGACCATCAGGCCCTTCTTCAGCACTGGTGACATACCAGCCACGGTCATGGCGGCCACGCGTCCGACCTGCACCAGAGGATTGTTGGATAGGAGCGAGCGATTCAAAGCATCCACTCCAAGCGTGCGCGACCAAACATCAGCGCGGCGTTTGGCAGTGTAACGGGCAGCAAGCAAATGGCCGCGAAGCTCTGCACCGTCAGCGATGCCTTGCGCAATGACTTCAACTGCGTCGCGCGCGTCGCGGATGCTCAGGTTCAGCCCCTGGGCGCCGATCGGTGGAAAGGCGTGCGCCGTTTCGCCGATGAGGTAGACGCCCTTGGCCGCGAACTGATGTGCCACCAGTGCTTCGAGCGGCCAAAGTTGAACCGGGCCTTCCAGTTCGAGAGCGCCCAACAAATGCAGCGCGCGCTCTTCCAAAAAGCGGTTACCGTCTTCCAACGACATGGCTGCCAGCGCCTGCGCGCGGTCTGGCTTCAGAGCGCAAACAAAGCTGGAGCGATGCGACCCATCCTCGTCGGGCATCGGCACGAAGGTGAACGGCCCGCTTTCGGTGTGAAACTCGGTGGAAATATGATCGTGCGGCTTTGCATGCCGAACCACGCCCACGGCGGCGGTTTGTGGGTAGGTCCACCGCTTGGCACCTACGCCAACGGCCTGTCTGGCTGGCGAATTCTTGCCATCGGCGGCGATGACCGACCGGCAGCGCACGATCTGCCCGTCGGACAGCGTTAATTGAAGCGGGTCATCCTCTACACTGTAGCGCACCACGGTGCCGACAAACCTGCGCACTTGTACGGCCTCAACAGCCGCATGAAACGCCTTGTTCAAGGGCGCGTTGGGGCAATTGAGACCGAACAGGTTGTGCCCGATCTCGTGAGCTTCAAAGGACACGGTGGGCGCGCGCAGCAACCGCCTCGACCCGTCCATCAGTCGCATGGTGACCAGCGGCGTGCCGAACTCGGCGATTGCCTCGTCGAGATCAACGGCTTTCAGCGTGTCGAGCGATGGAGCGAGCAACGCCGTGGTGCGCCGGTCCTCCACATTGATGTCTGGCCCGATAAGGGCGGTGGTTAGACCCGCTTTGGCCGCAAGGAGGCTCGCGACCATGCCTGCCGGGCCGGTTCCACAAATGGCGACATCAAAAACAGTGCTCTGGTCGTTCAAGCCATTGCTCCTTGCTGTTGATGCGTTAGGTGACGTGGCAACGCGCGATGGTCAATGCGGCATCGTGCCGACACGATAGATTAAGGAAACCCCATGCCGACACCTACACAGCGGATTGTGGTCCACCAAATCGGTGGTCCAGAGGTCATGCAATACGAAGATGCGACTTTGCCGGATCCAGGTCCTGATGAGGTTGTTGTTGAACACCGCGCGATCGGCCTCAACTACATCGACGTATATTTTCGCACCGGGCTTTATCCGGCCCCTGCTGGGGTACCGTTCACGCCTGGACATGAAGGGGCTGGCGTTATCACGGCTGTAGGGGCGGAAGTCAGCAACCTGAGCGTCGGCGACCGTATTGCCTATGTCGGTCCGTTGGGTAGTTATGCCCGCCATCGCCTGATCAAGGCGGATATTGCTGTGAAGCTCCCCGATGCGATCGATGACGAAACGGCCGCCGCCATGATGCTGAAGGGCATGACGGCGCGCTACCTGCTGCGCAAAACCTACGATGTCACCGCCGACACAACGTTGCTGTTCCATGCGGCAGCCGGTGGTGTTGGGCTCATCGCCGGGCAGTGGGCCAAGCACTTGGGTGCGACGGCCATCGGTACCGCCGGATCGGACGAGAAATGCGCTTTGGCGAAAGATCATGGCTACGCCCATTGCATCAACTACCGCAGTGAAGACTTTGTCGCCGAAGTAGCGCGGATCACCGATGGTGCGAAGTGCGACGTCGTGTTCGATGGGGTAGGGCAGGCGACCTTTGATGGCTCGCTCGACTGCCTGAAGCCGTTCGGCCTGTACGCGTCTTTCGGCAATGCCTCTGGCGCCATCGAGGCGTTCAACTTGGGCGTTCTCAGCGCCAAGGGCTCGCTCTATGTCACGCGCCCGACACTTTTCGCCCACATAGCGACTCGCGCGATGTTGGAAGAAACGGTCGGTGACCTGCTTGATGTCGTCTCTTCAGGTGCGGTAAAAATCCCAGTGTCCCAACGCTTTGCGCTCAGCGAAGCTGTCGAGGCACACAGAGCTTTGGAAGGGCGCGCCACCACGGGTGGAACCGTTTTGTTGCCGAACGAATAAGCACCATGCAGCCCACGGCAGAGGGTACTGCACAGCTTTGCGGCAGAACACGCCTAAGTCGCAGTGGACGCGATACCCAAAGTAGCACTAGATTGCACAACTGGCGCGGCAATAGGCATGGCTAAAGGTTAGGCTTGAGGATGGTCTGGCCGGCTTGGCATGCCGTCAAACTGCATTTGGGTAACGCTGCCATTGGCAACTGAAACTCCGCTTCTGACCGTAGAGGGTCTCTCGAAATCGTTCGGCGCCTTAAAGGCGGTGAACGCGGTAAGCCTGTCTATCGCAAAAGGGTCGATTCACGCGCTCCTTGGAGAAAATGGCGCGGGAAAATCGACCCTTGTGAAGATGCTGTACGGCACGCTGCAACCTGATGCCGGCACGATCAGCATAGCTGGCACGCCGCGTGTCATCAGTTCGCCCAATGAAGCGCGCGCGCTTGGTGTGGGCATGGTGTTCCAACACTTCTCCCTTTTTGAATCGATGAGCGTTGCCGAGAACATCGCCCTTGCACTCGACAGCAAGCCGACGCCGGAACAGGTCAAGGTCGATTTGCAGGCATTTGTTGAGCGTTACGGTTTGGCCGTGGACCCTGATGCCACCGTTGGCGACCTTGATGTTGGCGTGCGCCAGCGCGTCGAAATTCTGCGGGTCCTGTTGCAGAAACCTTCGTTGATCATTCTCGACGAACCGACCTCGGTGCTTACCCCTCAGGAGGCCGAAGCTCTGTTCAAGGTGCTCCGTCAGCTATCGAGCGAGGGCAAGAGCATCCTCTACATCTCGCACAAACTCGATGAAGTTCGCGCTTTGTGCGACGACGCGACCGTCATGCGTCACGGCGAAGTGGTCGCCCGCACCGACCCGCGACAAGAGAGTTCTGCTTCGCTAGCGCGTGCCATGGTAGGGTCCGATGTTTCCGAGGTAACGCGCAAAGCTGGATCGGTTCCAGCCGACGCGCCTTTGTCGTTTGAACTGAACCAGGTCTCCTATGACCCTGGAACACTGTTCGGCATGAGCCTGAAAGACATGTCTTTGCGTGTCCATGCTGGAGAGGTGATGGGCGTTGCTGGTGTGGCAGGCAATGGCCAGAAAGAGCTCTTCGATGTGCTCTCCGGTGAGGCGCTTGTCGATCTCGACGGCGTGCGTATGGCGGGCAAGCCGGTTGGATCTTTGCCGATTTCCAAACGTCGTGAACTTGGCGCAGCGTTCATTCCCGAGGAAAGGGCAGGGCACGCATCTGTGCCCGCCATGGCCTTGAGCGAGAACGCCCTGATCACCCGCAAAGCGCCATCCGATGGTACGCTTGGGGCGCTCGGCGTGATGCGTTTTGGTGTGATCCGCGCGCTCTCCAACCGCATTCGCGAAACGTTTGATGTGCGCTCGGCCAAGGGCGACCCGGCTGCGTCGACACTTTCGGGCGGTAACTTGCAAAAATACGTCGTCGGCCGCGAACTCTCACGGGCGCCCGCGCTGCTGGTGGTCAATCAGCCGACCTGGGGCGTGGATGCCGCAGCGGCCAGCTTTATCCGCAAAGGTTTGTTGGACCTTGCCGAAGCGGGCTCGGCGGTGATCGTCATCAGCCAAGACCTTGATGAGCTGCTGCAAATCTCTGACAAGATCGCCGTCCTGTCTCACGGACGCTTGTCAGAGCCACTGGACGCAAGTCATGTGACGCTTGAAGAGCTTGGATTGCTGATGGGCGGTGATGGATCGCCCGCCAGCGCAGAGCCGGGCCAGGTGAGCGAGGCGCAGTCGCATGCAGCTTGAGCTCGTCAAACGTGATGCACCGTCATCGACCATGCTGATTGCGGCGCCCTTTATGGCGCTTGGCCTGACGGTTGTCACCGCCGGTATCATGTTCGCGGTGATGGGTTTCAACCCCATCGCCGCGCTCTACGAGTATTTCATCGCGCCGCTGACAGAGTTGTGGTCGGTCTATGAACTGCTTCTCAAGGCAGGGCCGCTGATCTTGATCGCGCTTGGTTTGGCTGTCTGTTACCGCGCCAACATTTGGAACATTGGCGCAGAAGGCCAGTTCACGGTCGGCGCGCTGTTTGGTGCCATACCGCCGATCCTGTTTCCTGAATGGACGAGTTGGCTCACCCTGCCGGCGATGCTCATTCTTGGCATGGTTGGCGGCGCGCTCTACGCGGGCATCCCGGCCTTTTTAAAGGTGAAGTTCCGCGCAAACGAGATCCTGACATCGTTGATGCTGGCCTACATCGCACTGTTGATCCTCGACTATCTTGTGCGCGGGCCTTGGCGTGACCCGGGAGGTTTCAACTTCCCTGAGTCACGCAACTTTTCCGACGAGCAGTCGCTGGCGACGCTGGAGGGATCTCGCCTTCACCTTGGCATTTTGATTGCTTTCGCTGCGGTGCCCGTCATGTGGTTCGTCATGAACCGCACGCTGGTTGGTCATGCATTTAAGGTCGTCGGCGAGGCACCGCGCGCTGCGCGCTTTGCAGGCTTCTCCTCAAAGACGCTAACCTATCTTGCTTTGATGTTCTCGGGCGCCTTGGCTGGCCTGGCTGGCATCATGGAAGTTGCCGGCCCCATCGGTGAGCTGCGTCCAACCATTTCGCCAGGTTATGGCTTTACCGCGATCATCGTGGCCTTCCTCGGGCGTTTGAATCCGTGGGGCATATTGTTGGCAGGTCTCCTTCTATCGTTGTCTTACCTTGGCGGCGAGGCGGCGCAGATCACCCTAGGTCTGTCCGATAAGATGGCCCGTGTGGTGCAGGGCATGCTGCTGTTCTTTGTGCTCGGCTGCGATACGCTGGTGCGCTACCAAATCCGCCTGCGCCGTGCGCCAACTGCGAAGCCAAGCTCTGATCCGGCACCAGCCGTCGCCAAGGAGGCTGCCGATGCTGCTTGAAGGTATACTGGTGACGATAGTTGGCGCGGCAACGCCCATCGTGTTGGCGTCTATTGGCGAGTTGGTGGTTGAGCGTTCCGGCGTCCTCAATCTCGGCGTTGAGGGCATGATGATCATGGGCGCCGTGGTGGCGTTCGGCGTCGCGCTGACGACGGGCAACCCTTATTTGGGTGTCATCGCTGGCGGTTTGGCAGGTGTCGGCATGGCGCTGCTGTTTGGTCTTTTCACCGTCTACCTCGCGTCGAACCAAGTCGCGACCGGCCTTGCGCTGACGCTCCTCGGCCTCGGTTTGGCTGGCCTGATTGGCGAGAGTTTCGTCGGCACGCCCGGTGTGAAATTGGAAGCCATCACGCTGCCGGGCTTGAGCGCTATTCCCTTTATTGGGCCTGCTTTGTTCGACCGCGACATCATCGTCTACCTCTCTTTCGCGCTGGTGGCAGGCGTCAGCTATGTCCTGTTCAAGACCCGACTTGGCCTGGTCCTGCGCGCAACGGGTGAAAATGCCGAGGCTGCGCACGCGATTGGCCGCGACGTACGGCGCATTCGCATGGGCGCGGTCGCCTTTGGCGGCCTTTGCGCGGGAATCGGCGGCGCATATCTGTCTCTCGTCCTCACCACGCAGTGGACCGAAGGCATGAGCGCTGGCCGCGGATGGATTGCGCTTGCCATTGTCGTGTTCGCAACTTGGTTGCCGTGGCGGGCACTCGCGGGTGCTTACCTGTTTGGCGCTGTGATCATTTTGCAGCTCCACGCCCAGGCCTTTGGTATCCGTGTGCCACCCCAGGCCATGACGATGCTGCCCTATCTGGCGACCATCATCGCCCTTGTCCTGCTCTCCCGTAACCAAGCCCTCATGCGTCGCAACACCCCTGCGGCCTTGGGGCGTGCCTTTGTCCCTGATCGATAGATCTAACAGCCAATGCGGATCGCGATGGCCCTTCGCATAGGCTTTCTTTCAACCGCCATCATGCACACAAGCAAAAGGATGCACGTATGACCAAACGCATCTCATCTTTGTTGGCTCTTGGTGCTGCCGCTGCCCTGTCTCTTGGCGTGGCGACCAGCGCACAGGCTGACGACCCCATCAAAGCTGGTTTTGTCTATGTCGGCCCCGTGTCTGACCATGGCTGGACCTATGCCCACGACCAGGCCCGCCTGGCTATGGAAGCCGAACTCGGTGATGCAGTCGAAACCACCTTTTTGGAAAGTGTTCCAGAAGGCGCCGACGCTGTGCGCGCCTTGGAACGCCTGGCGCGTACCGGCCACGACATTATTTTCGCAACGTCGTTCGGTTACATGGAATCGGTGATGGAAGTTGCTGAGCGCTTCCCAGATGTGCGCTTTGAGCACGCAACCGGATATCTTTCGGCAGACAATTTCGCCAACTACAACGGCCACTTCTATGAAGGCCGCTATGTGCTCGGCAAAATTGCTGGTCTTGAAACCGAATCCAACACCATTGGTTACATCGCATCTTACGCGATTCCTGAAGTGGTTTCCGGCATCAACGCCTTCATGCTGGGCGCTCAGTCTGTGAACCCTGATGTGGAAGTGAAGATCATCTGGGTGAACACCTGGTATGATCCGCCGCGTGAAGCAGAAGCTGCCAACGCCCTGATTGATCAAGGCGCCGACATTCTGGTTCAGCACACGGACTCGACCGCCCAGCTGCAGGCTTCGCAAGAGCGCGGCGTGCGCGGCTTCGGCAACGATTCCGACATGGGTGCATTTGCGCCAGAAGCACAGCTGACAGCCATCGTGAACAACTGGACGCCATACTACATCGAGCGCATTCAAGCTGTTGCTGATGGCTCATGGGAAACTGGGTCGGCGATGGGCTCTATGGAGTCCGGCATGGTGCAGATGGCACCGTTCGCCAACATGGCGCCGGAAACGCAGGCTGTCGCTGAAGAGACGATGGCAGGCATCATCGCCGGAGACATCCATCCCTTCACTGGTCCGATCTACAACCAAGAAGGTGAATTGGTTGTTGAAGACGGTGAAGTGGCGCCACTCGACATGATCCTGTCGATGAACTTCTACATCCAAGGCATCGACGACGCCTATCCAAACTAGGGTGGCTGAGTGGTCTGAATGAACCACAGAAACTTGCGGAGGCCGGGCTATATGCCCGGCCTTTTGTTTGCCGAAGAGAGCTGGCACGTTGTCTGTGGCAAATCAGGCCGAGGAAAACGTCCGTTGGGGCTTGCCTGTTTGAAAACTGTGAGCGACAAGACGCCCCTCAAGGAGAGGTGGCCGAGTGGTTTAAGGCACTGGTCTTGAAAACCAGCGTGCGGGCAACCGTACCGTGGGTTCGAATCCCACCCTCTCCGCCAGAACAACTGCCTAAGCATCTTTTTTAATTGAATTATTGGGTATTAACCCCCGTCTTTCCCAACATTTTTGACAACATTTGGATTCTGCACGCTCAGACACACTGATTGCCCAAATCGCCTTTCACGGGCTTCTGAGGTTCAATAAAGCGCTATTCCCGCGTTGAGTGACCCGTTGGTATGTTTAGGTAACCACAGAGGGTGTTTTGGCTGAAGGCTCTCTGACGTTATTCGCTGTCGTTGCGAGCAAAGCCACGCGCAATCCAGCCAACGCCAATACCGAAGGCCAACAAAGCAGCTGGAGGGATAAGTGGTGTGCCCCCATTGGGTGGTCCGGTTAGACTGTTAGTGCACCACGCGCCTCTGGTCCATTGGGATGATGCTTTCCGGCACGGGCGGACGGTAGCCTAGAGCGCTATGCGGCCTGACAGTGTTGTAATGGATGCGCCATTGCTCGATCAGCCACAGAAACCAGACGATGCCGTTTATGAGTACACGGCCTAGTGCACCACCGGCAAGAGAGGAGAACGGACCGAACCGCACCATTGCACATTTGCACCCGACGTTTTTTCAGAAGTCATTAATCCGGCAGCATGATCCTTCACGTTGTTTGGATTCAAACTGCTAGGTTGCGAGCCTATTGTTGCAGGCACACTAATCTGACGCGTCTATATCAAGGATGTCCGTTACCAGATGCGGCATCGCCTGAACTGTCAGCGGACTCCAATTCTTTTAGTTCGGGTTCAGTGGGGCCAGGATCGCCGAGCCCTCGGACCGTGTGTTCACAATCACGACCACGATTACAAACCAGCCATTCCCCTCGGTACCACACTGATTTTTCAGAAACTGCTGGTTCAAACAAATTTGTTTGTCGATCTCTTGTTTGATACACAAACCCATTTGATTGGACTGTCGAATATGACGTACATGCAGACAAAGTAACCAGTAGTACAAAAGGTGCGATAATAACTAAATGTTTCCCCGGCATAATTTTTCCTTCGTGTCATAATACGGCAAAATTTTAGCAATTTCTGTAGTGTTGAAAATTGACAAATATCAGATTGTGTTTGGTCGCAATGGTGTGCCCACATTGGGTGGTCTGGTTAGATTGTTAGTGCATCACGCGCCTGTGTCGTCAGCAGACCTGCATACTTCTTCTTCCAGTTGAAGTAGGTCGCCTGACTTATCCCGGCCTTGCGACAGATCTCTGCTACAGGCACGCCTTCTGGCCATCCGACAATTTGGAGGCTCACATACCTTCCGCTCCTTGTTTCAGCAAGGAAACTAAAGCGAAAAACTCTAACTCAAAACAGTCCTGTTCTTGGGGATCAAAGCACCTTGATTTCTCCGGCTAACTGCAGGAAAGCCCGAAACGGTCCGCGACAATTGTGGCTCCTCTTCTCTCTACCCCCTATTGTCCCTATGGGACACTATGGATCAAAATCCGATCCACTCGTGCTCATCGGCCGGACCGCTGGAACTCACGAGCGTTCTTATGTCTTGCCATAAGCCCGGCTCATCAATACGGGCCCTCAAGGTATCCAAAGCTTGGTTGAGCTCCTTATCTCCTCTGCGTCGTATAATTGCCTGCGCAGGAATTACGTCCGCTTGGGGAACTAATCGATAGTGCTGCCACGCCATACGCTCCTTCGCGCTGCGCAGCACTCTATAAGGCCGTAATGGAGTGGACTGGCTATGAACGGGATGGGCGATGAGACATGGAACCGGTCACGAAGTCTCTTAGAGACTTTCATGTGGATGGCAGTCTTGCAAAGCCAGTCAATTCGGGGCGGTTCGGTAGACCAAGTTGCGGACACGGTGGCAAGGGATATTCAGAATATCACCGATCTGTACCAGGCCCGATTTGAACGCAACTACGCTGTTCAGGGTCAGGCTTTTGGCGCTGATCCGGTCATCATGGGCGACCTTCAACTGTGTGGCGATATTGCGGAAACGCTCCAATAGAAATACGCCCTTCAGAACAATTTGGCGTCGCTTGCGAACCTTTTCATGAATAGGTCGTTGGCATCCTGTTCCGCCTGGTAGTACTCGTCTATCAGCCGCTCATAGGTGCTTTGCCACATGCCTTTTGGGCGAGTGACTAGGCAGGATTGACTGGCGCGATCGATCTTGCGCCGCAAGCGATGAGACTTCTCGATCAGACGATCAAGTTTACTGGCTGATTGGCTCCAGTAGGTCAGATTGTGGCAATTTCTGCAGGCGAAGATCGCGCCCCCGTAAACCTTGGATACGCGCTTATGGCACGGTGTGTCGTTGTGTAGGGCAGGGCATCGGAAGTAGGGACGCTGTCCGCCGAAGTTGCAACGCACCCATTCTATCGGAACACCATAGTCGCGGTCTTGCCAATCGGAGCCAGGTTGCAGTGATCTGTAAATAAGGCGCAGCTCTGCTTTCCCACCAACGCAACGTACCCTTGAAATCACTTGTCCATTGCGCCGCCAGCTTTGTGAACTAACGCAACCTGGCTCAAGGCAACCGCTTTTGAGCAGTATGTTTATGTCGAGTGAGCAAAGATCCTCGACCTTGGCTCGTCCTTGTTTTTGACCCGATCCAAGTCCGCCCATGTTTGGCTCCTATATTATCCGAAATGTTCTGCAGACTTGGCACCAAATTGCCTTTGAGCTGCGGAGCAGCTTGTCCAAGCAACCGTTCTCATAGTCGCTGTTTGTGCCTTGTCCCTGTCTTGGTTGTTGGTGAAGCCCAGAGCTAAAGGCATAGGACGACCAGCCCCGGCCCACAGTGAGGTGGAGGATGCCAGGGTGGTCCCCGTGCCTTTGCGTGCAAGCGGTCCTTGGTTGTCGGAGCCAGCCCGTCGCATCAGGCTCGATTGGTGAGGCGCCTCTCCCAAACGATTGGCCGCTACTTGTGGCACAAAAATGCGCTGCGCCAGGGATCAGGCTTCGGCCTTACGGACTGCCTTTGGCATGGGATCCCGCCCCACAGTATGCCGTTCAGAAGCCAGCGCTGCCGTCATTGACCGACCACTGGATCTGCTCGCTCAACACAAGCGAGAACTGCAAGGAGGATCAGGCGGCGCGTTGTGCCTTAGCCTTTTCGATGACAGCGATGATTTCGGTAATGGGCCACCGGCTCATTCCACCGATGCGAACCGGTTGTGGTACGGTTCCATCGTTGACACGGCGCCAGAAGGTAGCCCTGGAGCAGCCAAACATGGCAGCCCCTTCAACATCACGGATCAATCTGTCAGGCTGTTCGACGCTCACTGCGCTCACCTCATCCAAATTGCAATGGGGTGAAGATGGCAGGTACGTTTGGGACAGTGGCGGGCACTGTCCATGGTTTTTGGGACTTTCTAGTCCCGAGCTTTAGTATATCGGCTCCACAGCCTGGTGTTGCCGACCTGTGATGTTCCCAGTCCCTTTTCAGCCGTCAGACGTGCTGCGTTACTCATGGAATGGCCTGCCGCGATATACTCTCGCATCGACGTGATTATCTTTTGTCGCTGGGCGGCGGCATTGACCGACCTAGCCTCACCGCCTTTGCTAGCAGCGTTTTTCGTTCCCTTGCCACGCAGTGCGTGCTCGCCATAGGCGAAACGCCATCGGAAGTGTTCGATGAGACGGCCTAAACGCCCGACGCAGCCAACGATTGAGCTGATATCGGATGGCCCTTTGCTTGCACTCAAGACGTCCAGGTTTTCAAACTCTGACATGATCACCACAACGAACCAATTGAGTGTGTAAGGTTGAAGTTTCACGATCCACGTGTCGGCTCGGTCAGCTTCGCCCAATCCGCGATCTTCATAGAGTGCTTCGAAATAGGTCCGCAGGGATGCTACCTCGAAAACCACGGGATTAGGCCCACGCTCAGAATTGCCTGCAACAGATCGGCGCAACCAGAACGCAACGCTGACCTCGCCACCAGGTAAGTTGAAGTGGCTATCGTTCGCTGGCGTTGGTTCGTAGCTCTGGCCGTCGTCGCTGCCGCTGTCAGGTAAGGGGGTGCCACCAAAAAATGGTTCGAAGTCTTCGCCTTGAACAACGAAATGCCTCTCACCGTCATAAAGGCCATGAACAAGCAGATCATCAGCCAACGCCGCATGAAGATCTGACTTCTGCTCTTCGCTTAGTTCCTCGCGAGGCTTTGGCGGAGGTTCGATACCCATCAGCGGACCATCTGCACGACGTTACCTTGCTTGCCAGTGGCATAGGCCGCCCAAGCATCCATCAGACTGCGACGCCGGTCAAACAAGTCGGACCGGGCATAGGCCCGTTCCGTTGCGTTACCCACGGCATGGGATAGGGCCATTTCCGCCACTTCACGTTGCACCATGGCCTGTTCTGCAGACCAATCACGAAATGTGCTGCGAAAGCCATGAGTGGTGAAACCAGAGCGTTTCATGCGCTTGTAGAGGGATTTGAACACCATAACGGATAGCTGGCGTGTCTTGCCGTCTGATCCGCGCGTTCCGCTTGGAAACACATAGTCAACATCAAGTCCGCGCTGCTTTTCCAGGATAGCCAGTGCTGCTGGCGACAACGGTACGCGGTGCGGCTTTCCACGCTTCATGCGTTCACCTGGCACAGTCCAAGTCTGTTCCTCCCAATCGACTTCTTCCCAGCGTGCACCCCTAGCTTCGTTGGATCGCGATGCAGTCAGGACGATAAATTCAAGTGCGCGAGCGGACACGCCTTCACGCTGTGCCAGGTCTTCCATGAAGGCGGGCAGTTCACGCCAGGGTAGGGCGGGCATATGTTTTTTGTTGTTGTTCACCTTGGGTAGTGACTTGCTGATACCGTTGACGGGGTTTTCATGCGGATAGAACCCGTTGCCCTTGGCCCAATCAAATATGGTCGACAGACGTTGTTTCAGACGACGCGCCGTTTCGTGTTTGGTTGTCCATATCGGTGTGACGGCCTGGAGAATGTCGGCTGTGCCAATCGTGTGGATGTGTCGATCACCAAAGTATGGGAATGCGTAAGTTTCGAGTGTGGAAAGGAATTGCGCCGCGTGCTTCCCGTTCTTCCAGGTTGATTGGCGCTGCTGATGCACACGCCTCGCCGCATCAGAGAACAGGATTTCTTTTTGGCGACGAAGTGACATTGGATCGCCGCCCTCACGAGCCACTTTGCGGTAAGACCGGCTTTTCTCACGTGCTTCGGCTAGTGAAACAAGGCTGGCTGATCCTAGTCCGATATCCCGCCTCTTCCCGTGCACCACCGTGCGCAGGATCCAAGACTTTCCGCCACGCTTGCTGACCTTCAAGTGCAGACCTTCGCCGTCACCGTAGAAGCCTGGTGCCTTTAAGTTGGATACCTGCTTAGTCGTGAGTTTGGGCATGAATAACTATCCCAACATTGTTCCCAACAAAAAGTATGAGAAACACTGAGACAGTTTGCAATGTGTTTAGTCAGAAAACCTGTGAACCTATTGGATTTCCGCGGTAATTCGACATGCCATGAGTCGATATGCGACTACGGTTTAGCAGACACCCTCTCCGCCACTGCAAGTATATTTATTTCTATAGAACGACACCTTAGCGCAGTGTATCGGGGTTGCGTCCGCCAAGATGTACCAACGTTAACTCAGGCTGGAGCGCATGATGGCCTGTGCCCCAGTCGCTCGTCTTGGCATGGCCCTTGGCCGCTGCAGGCTCTAAGCAGAGGGTGGAGTGTGGTGCCGTCAATCGTGTACGGTTCCCGATCTGAGCACAGCAAAGCGACAATCGAATTTTTTGCCAAAGTGGCTGCGCCAGAAGTTTTTGTGCCAATTGAGACCAAGTCACCACCTGAACGGTCGACGCTAATTGGCGACATCGTTTTGCGCTTCTGCGCCAACAACCAATGCGGCACTGTTCAACCGAAATAGCTCCGGATTGGGCAGCATGACCAAGAGTTGAGCTTCAGCTTGCAGCTAACGTGCGAGGCGCTGGCTTTTCCGATCGCCAAAGATCCAGTTGGATAATGGTTGCAAGCAGGACGTACGGCAGAAGCCTCTCCGGGAAGAATGGTCGCCCCACTGTCAACATCTCGTACAAGCTGCTGGGAATACCGCCAGGCGCCGGAAACACAGGCGCCAGCGAGATCATTGCAAGAAGCACCAAAGCCAGCCGCCACCACCTATGCGGACCGACCGCATACCAATGGCTTGTCGGTTGTGCTCGATTTCCAGGCGAACACGCTCGAAAGTAGCGCGTGGATGCGGAGGATCATCGACCAGGCAAAGGTCGCCCATCAGCTACATGTCTTGGCGCCACCTGACGAGGTCTGTCTCGCCAGGCTCAAGCAGCGTAATGCGTCAGGCAAACACCAATTTGTGGTGACCGAGTACCAGTTCCATCAGGTTTCGAGGTTCCTGGTTGTCCCCACACCTGATGAGGGCTTCAATCTGGTGCTGCACAAATAACTTGCTTGTTCGCCCAATGGTCGTTGGGAACATGCCGAACGACAGCCGAAGCAGGCAATTGACAGAGTATGCGTCGGCCGAATGGCCACTTCAGGCTAATAATGATGACCCCTCTAGGAGCGCCCAGTGCGATTTCAAAATCGTTGGTCGTTTCAGTCTATTCTGTCGTTTTGTCCGAGACAGCGACCAACAAATCCGCTTCACTCGCTCTGGACACGCAAAGACAAGGATTGGTGAGATGCGCTCATTGTTAGTGGTCGCCGTGTACAGCCTGCTGACGACAGGCGTTGTGGCGCAGCAGGCTGGCGAAGATATTTCGCCCGAAGCCAGCGGTGCCGGCCAGATAGTTACCTTGTCCGAGGACGCTCTTGCCGCGCAGGCGCTGAAGGCTGATGGCGAGCCGGTCACCGCAGACACTTGGATGGTCAGCGCGGCCAATCCGCTCGCCGTTGAGGCAGGTGCACAAGTCCTCAGGGAAGGTGGCACCGCGGCCGATGCCATGGTTGCCGTGCAAGCCGTGCTTGGATTGGTTGAACCGCAATCGTCTGGCCTGGGCGGTGGCGCGTTTTTGGTTTGGTTCGACGCCGCGACGGGTGAGCTGACTACACTCGATGGTCGCGAGACCGCACCACGCGCCAGTTCGCCAACCCTCTTCCAGACTGGCGATGGCGAACCCATGAGGTTCTTCGACGCGGTCGTCGGCGGGCGATCCGTTGGCACGCCGGGGACGCCCGCCTTGATGGAAGAAGCCCATCGCCGATGGGGCACCGCGAACTGGGGTCGCCTGCTTCAGCCTGCCATTTCCCTTGCCGAGCAAGGCTTTGAGGTGTCGCCGCGGCTGGCGGCTTCCGTTGCGCGCGATCAGGAGCGTTTGAGCACCTACCCAAGAACAGCGGCCTATTTCTTGCCCGGCGGCGCACCGTTGGTGGAAGGAAGCACGCTGTCGAACGAGGCCTATGGCGCAACGCTGCGCGCCATGACACGCCTGGGAGCGGCAGCCCTGTACGAGGGGCCGATTGCAGAAGCCATTGTAGAAACCGTGCGGTCGGCGGAAGGCAATCCAGGCCTCCTTAGCCTTGATGATTTGCGCCTCTACAGCGTGGTCGAGCGGCCCGCTGTCTGTGCTGGCTACCGCGGTTTGGATGTTTGCGGCATGGGGCCGCCCTCTTCTGGCGCGCTAACCGTCGGCCAAATATTGGGCATGGCGGGCGCCTATGATTTGGCGTCTCTCGGACCCGACAGCGCTGATAGCTGGCGGATTATTGGCGATGCCTCGCGTTTGGCGTTTGCCGATCGTGGTCGCTACATGGCTGACAGTGATTTCGTGCCTATGCCTACAGAGGGGTTGGTCGACGCTGATTATCTGTCTGAGCGTGCACAGTTGCTGCGCGGAGACGACGCCCTACCGGAAGTGGTACCCGGCAACCCGTCGTGGAGCCACGCCAGCCTTTGGGCCGACGATGAGTCTCTTGAGCTACCATCGACCAGCCACATCTCAATTGTCGACGCCCGGGGCAATGCCCTGTCGATGACAACCACCATCGAAAATGGCTTCGGATCCCGCCTGATGACGCCAGGTGGCTTCCTGCTGAACAACGAACTCACGGATTTCTCTTTCCGCACACACCGCGATGGTGTGCCGATCGCAAACCGGCTTGAACCTGGCAAAAGGCCTCGCTCGTCGATGGCACCAACCATCGTGATGAAAGATGGCGCGCCGGTTTTGATTCTCGGTTCTCCTGGTGGCAGTCGCATCATCGGCTATGTCGCCAAGACCATCATCGCCTATGTTGACTGGGGGATGGACATTCAAGCAGCCATCGCCATGCCGCATTTGATAAACCGGTTTGGCACCTATGATCTGGAGGAAGGGACCGATGCGACCGTCTTGGCCGAACCACTCTTGGCGCTTGGTTATGAGGTCAATCTGCGCTCGTTGACATCCGGCCTGCAGGCTATCGCGATCACGCAAGACGGCCTGCAAGGTGGTGCAGATCCGCGCCGTGAGGGCATATCTCTGGGCGACTGAGGTCACAGAGCGTCGTTTTCCGGGCCTTACTGGTGGCTCAAGGATTGGCTCTGAAACGATAGGGACATCGCCATCTCCGGCAGTCAGCTGTGATCCGATAGTTGACGATGGTTGAACTAAGCCAGGCAAACCAAGATCGGATGGATCTTGGGCATGGCTGTTTCGCTTCGCGCATTTGACAAGGTGCCTGTGGCTAGAATGCCCTGTAGCGGAACGCCAACAAGCGCGCTGCGATGACGAAGATACGCCCTCCAGTGGGCAAGGCGCTGAAGGAACTCAAAGTGGTTCGCTAACTTTCGGTTGCAAGCTTTCAACTGTCAGGGAATTTACTTAATATTAGTGTTGCCTAAGCAACTTGAGGTTGTTCGAAGTCGCAGGATTCGAAGACAATCACGCAAGTAGTAAATGGTCAGTCGCTGATGAACATCCGTCAAACAAGTCTTATTACGTCGCTCTCACTCGCCATAATGTTTGTTGGGGTCGTCGCCTATGAGCTTTTGATCTTGCGCGACGAAAAGGTGCAGCAGTTGAACACCGGGCTTATCGTTGAGACCGGCAGCATCCTTAATCGCGGGACCATTGAACTATCACTTGAGCGGTCGGTTATGCAGGTCACTTTGAACCTACCAGATCCGATTGCTCCGCCTTTTCGCGAGTTGATTGACCAACAGCGTGCAATATTTGCCGACAGTCTTGAACAAACACGTGATCAGCTTGCGCAGATAAACCTAGATCAAGCGACTGCGGATGCGGTGACGAGCCGTTTGTCCGAGGCAGAGCAAGCAATTATGACCATACGCCAAGAGGCTGACGCTTTGTTGTCGCTTCCCCGCGACCAAAGAGATACGACGGCGATTGAGGCTCTGCCAACGGCACTCAAGAGCGCCATCATCGACATCACGTCGATCCCATCGATGCTGCGCAGCGACGGCATGCGCGTTTCGAGCCGGTTGCAGACGCTTCTCGATATTCAAACCCAGGCTTGGGCCGTGCGCGAGTTTGGCGGCCAAGAGCGTACTTATCTGGCTATCGCCACCGCCAGTGGCGAGCCAATCTCGGAGCGCCGTCGCGGTGAGATGGGCCAGCTCCACAACCGTGCTGTGACGTCGATGGAGCGACTAAAAGCGCTGGCAGGTTTCGAAGGAATTGACCCAGTAATCCGTGATCAGGTAATCGCGTTGGAGCAGGGTTACTTCCGCGACTACAGCCAATCGCGCGAGCTCCTTCTGGCCCATGATCTTGCATCCGGTCCCTATCCCATCGCCTTTGGCGACTTCTTTACTGAGTCGACAGCGGCGTTAGACATTGCTGTCGATTTATCGATCCAAGCTGGTGATCAGACCGCTGGTTTTATTGCCCAGTACAGCAGCGAAGTTTGGACCAGCTTCCTCACATTTGTTGGTATTCTTGTCATTGTTATCGCGATCTGCGGCGCACAGTTCTATTACAGCCAAGTTCAGGTTTCCGGCCGCCTGTCCAAGCTTGCCGAGCGGATGCGCAAACTGTCGTCTGGTGAAATAGACGTTGAGCTTGACGGTGAAAACCGCAGCGATGAGATCGGTGAGATGATCCGTGCGGTTCAGGTCTTCAAAACAAACGCTCTTGAACGACAGAAGCTTGAGCGACGTGCGGTAGAGGAGCGTGATCGTGAACGTCACCGGCAAGCGAATATGGAGGGGCTCATCAAAGAGTTCTCCCAAACGCTTACAAAGGCGACGAGTGACGTCGGTCAGCAAGCAGGTTCTTTGCTTGAAACGTCTGATCGATTGAACGCAACAGCCGACGCCGCAGCCCGCAATGCAACAACCGCAGACCATGCCACCGGCGAAGCCAACGCCAATGTCCAAACGGTGGCCGCTGCTGCGGAAGAATTGTCGGCCTCCATTGCCGAGATTGGTCGTCAAACCGAGCAAGCGCAAAAACGCATGACCGATGCCGCAGAGCGTGCCGATGCGTCTAACGACCAGGTCAATGAGCTGAATGGAGCGGTCGAGAAAATTGGAGCTGTCGTTAGCCTTATCAGCGACATTGCTGAGCAAACAAATCTGTTGGCCTTGAACGCAACGATAGAAGCAGCCCGCGCCGGTGATGCCGGGAAGGGTTTTGCTGTGGTGGCGTCGGAGGTGAAAGCGCTGGCAACGCAGACCGCAAAGGCGACAGAAGAGATCGGAACGCAGATAGCGGAAATCCAAGGCTCGACCAACCAAACCGTTGCTTCGATCGCTCAAGTCACCGAAGCAGTGTCGGAGATACAGCAATTGACGACCGATATTGCGAACTCGGTCGAACAACAGCAGTCAGCAACGCATGAAATTGCACAGTCTGTGGCGGCAGCTTCCACCGGAACCGAAACGGTTTTGTCCAGTGTTCAATCCGTTTCCGGTTCCATTGATAGCACGAATGGCGAAGCAGAAGCTGTTCGCGATGCTGCGGGGATTCTTTCGTCTGCTACAAAAGGTATGGCTGACGAAGTCGATCAATTCATCGACAAAGTCACTGAGGACGTCACCCAACGTCGCGCCGCTCTTCGCATGGCACTGAGTGAAGTGGTTGTGATTAAGGATGCCGGTCGCCGGGAGAATGCGCAGTTTGTCGATATCAGTGAGGTTGGCGCGCGACTGACAAACATCGAACTACTGCCGATAGGGCACCACCTGCTGCTTGAGTTGTCGAACTTCAGCAAGGTCAAGGCCAAGGTTGTACGCCACACCGATGACGGTTTGGCCGTCCAGTTTGACGATCCACTTGAGAACGTGGAGCAGTTGTTTGCTCGTGCGGCCTAGGCACCGAAGATAACCGACGGCACAACCCCCAAGCGCTGTCTGTTGGATCGATCGCCACACGCCGCGTTCAAAGAATGACCAAGAAGGACTCAAGCAGCGTTCAGCGATTTCAACTGCTCATAGAGCTGGCGAAAACGTTCAAATCGATCGTCGGCCATGGCGCTGGCCGCGGGAACGGGCTCAAAGACTGTTTCGGTGGCGACGAGTGAAGCCGTCGCCTCACCAAGGCTGTTAAGTTCACCACAAGCTGTACCAGCCATGACCAAGGCGCCTGTCGCCCCGGCGTACCGACTGGCGACGCGCTCAAGCTGCCTGCCGAGCGCATTTGCGCGTATCTGGCACCAAGCATCCGAGCTGGCTCCACCGCCGCCATGGCGCATCACCTGGATGTCTTGATTGGCGCTTTGCTCAATCGCCTCCACGGCGAGACGCGCCGAAAACGCAACGCCTTCCATAACCGCAATGATGATGTCGCGTGGTCCGTGCGCGCTATTGAGGCCGGCAAACCCGGCGCGAGAGAACGGATCCCATAGAGGCGCCCGCTCGCCCTCAAGATGCGGTAGAAACACGGGGCTGTCGGGTGTGATGACTGCACCTTGGGCGAGACACGTGATGTCTTCAACGGTCTTCTCCAACAAGCGGGCCAGCCAGTTCAGCGATGCTCCACCGGACTGTGTCGGCCCGGCGTGAAGTCGAATACCTCTCCAAGTCGGGAAAGTGATGATCCCGGGAAAGCCAACCCCTTTTTCTGAGATCAGGCCGAGGACTTCACTGGTTCCTGACAGGTACATGGCCTGCCCCTCGGAAGCGACACCCAATCCAAACATACTCGCCCATGCATCCATGGTCCCGCAACAAACGGGTGTTCCCGCAAAGGGAAGGCCTTGGGAGACTTGGCCAACAATTGATAGCGGGTCGCGGAGCGGTGCCAACAGTTCCGCCGCGCGTTGCATCAAGTCCAAGACAACACGCGCATAGGTGTGGTCTTCGCCAACCAAACCGATACTGGAAATCGGGTCAGCAGATACTTCGCCTGTAAGCTGTGCGATCACATAGTCCTTCGGCAACAGAACGTGATCAGTTGCCTGCCAGACGGCGCGGTCGTTCGCGGCAACCCAGGCCATGCGAGACAGCGCGTGACTGGCATCGATCGGAATAGGTGCGCCAAGCGCATCAATCTTCGTTTGCTCAGTGATCGCGCCATCAAGCGCAGCGGCCTGGTCAGCCGCACGCGTGTCTTGCCACGTGATCGCTGGACGCAGCGGGCGAACAAGAGCATCGCAGAACACATGCGTGTTCACCTGCGAGGTCACGCCGATGGCAACCACATTGGCGGCTTTTGGATGTCTAGCAAATCGCGCGAGCGCTTCGCCTACATGCCGCACCCAGATGTCGGGATCCTGCTCGGCGGCCCCTGGTTCAGGACGCGCTGTCTCATGGACGCTTGCAAAGGTGTCCAACAGGTCGCTGCCCGGACCCGTCATCACCGCTTTGACAGAGCTTGTCCCCACATCAATGCCGATTAGAACGGGATCAAGCTGCGACATGATTTCTCCTTGGGCAACAAAGCCGTGGACGATGGCTGGTGCGGGTGCCAAAGATAGGCGCACGGAAAAAAGAAAACCACCGGGAGCAAACCCAAATGAATCTTCGTCTCACTCTTATCGCGTCGGTTGCAGCTGCCGGCTTTTCTGCACCAGTGGCCGCGCAGGAAGTGGCAGTCATCACCCCTTACTTGGCGCAGCCGGGCACCCAGTTTTACGTCGACGGCTTTTCCGCCCGTGCGGAAGAGCTGGGTTGGGACCTCAATGTCATCGACACCGCTGGCGATGTAGCTGCCGTCATTAGCCGCATTGAGGACGTGGTGACCCAGGGCGTGGATGCGATCGTGATTAACGTCGATCCAGCACAGATCGGCGCGGGCCTCAGCACTGCCGCTGACGCTGGCATTCCCGTCGTTGGCATGGACGCAGGCAATGATCCGTTGGTGGCCGCCAACATCACCTCTAATGGGTATGCGATGGCCACCGAGACGGCCGTCTATGTTGCCAACCGTATCGGCGGCGAAGGCAATATCGTGATGTTCACCTTTGATCCCTTCCCTCCAGTACAGGTGCGCGGAGTGATCGCCGACGCCATCTTCGGCAACTTCCCTGATATTGAAGTCCTCGACCGCATCACGCCAGACGTCAGCGACGGCGGCATTGCCGACAGCCGGTCACAAATGGAGGCCGTTCTTGCGGCCAATCCTGAGCCTGGCAGCATCGCGGCCGTCTGGGCAGCATGGGATCAGCCGGCGTTGGGGGCTCTCCAAGCTATCGAAGCAGCTGGGCGTGAGGATGAAGGCATTGTGATCACCGGCATCGATGCCAACCCGCAGGCGCGCGACGCCATCGCTGCTGGCGGAAATTTCGAGGCATCGGTGGCCCAAGACTTCGACGGTATCGGATCGACAACAGCGGACACGGTAGCTCGTATTCTTGCTGGCGAAGACCTGGTGCAAAAGGTCATCTATGTCCCAACCACCTTGGTAACTTCAGTCAACGCTGCTGAGTAACCACCTGATCAGGAGGCGCTCCAGCACGGTGGCGCCTCCGAGTTGCACGCATGACCGAGCTTGTCGTTCACGAAGTGTGCCGTCGCTATGGTGCCGTTCAAGCCCTTGATGGTGTCTCCATGTCCATCAAGGCCGGTCAGGTGCATGCCCTGATGGGCGAAAATGGCGCCGGGAAGTCCACCCTCATTCGTTTGCTCGCTGGTCTTGAATTGCCTGACGAAGGGTCGATGTCCCTCAATGGCAATCCTCTGTCTGATCCCGACCCAAGTGGAATGCGGCGGGCAGGATTACGGTTCATCCATCAAGAAATGCATGCAGTTCCAGGCCTCTCAATCGCCGAGAACATGCACTTGGACCATCCCTATCCAACGCGTTTGGGCTTGGTGCATTGGCGGGCCTTGAACGACGCTGCCAGGCAAGCTCTGGCGCGGCTGGATCTCGCACGCCTGGATCCTCGTGCTCCAATGTCGGACCTGGGGCTCGGCGACCAAATGCTTGTTAGGATCGCTGCCACACTGATCAAATGGGACGGCCCAGAACCATGGCTCTACGTCATGGACGAGCCGACCGCGGCCCTTACCACCCAAGAAGCAGACCGGCTTTTTGCCGTCATCCAAGGGCTTATCGCGAAAGGCGCAGGCGTGCTTTACGTGTCGCATCGTATGCCGGAGGTCATGCGTTTGGCGGACCGCGTGTCGGTTCTGCGCGATGGCCGCCATATATCGAGCCGCGATCTGGCGGATACCGATGAACGTTCCATCATCGAGGAGATGACAGGTCGCGATCTGAGCCACCTTTTCCCACGGCTCCGCGCCATTTCACCAACGGCAGCAACTGTGCTGAACGTGCGCGATCTCAAGGCTGGCCCCATACGCTGCGCGAATTTTGATCTCAAAGCGGGAGAGATATTGGGAGTAGCTGGTCTCGCTGGATCAGGTCGCGGCGAACTGTTGCGTTCCCTGATTGGCGACAGGCCAACGCAAGGCGGCGAAGTCCGACTGGACGACAAACCAGCGGCTCAAACCGTGTCAGAGGGCTGGGCCAACGGCTTTGCCTATGTACCGCGGGAGCGGCGTGCACAAGGCCTGATGCTACGCCGTTCGATTACCGAAAACATAGCGCTGCCCCATCTGACCAATCTCGCGCGGCTCGGCGTGTTCCTGGATCAAACTCGGCAGAAAAAGCTCGCTGACCAACTGGGCGATGATGTGCGCATCAAGGCGACCTCATCGGCGCAAAGTTGTGATCAACTGTCTGGCGGCAACCAGCAAAAAGTATTGTTCGCTCGTGCCTTAGCAGGCCAACCCAAAGTGCTGTTGCTGGATGAACCCACCCGTGGCGTCGATATTGGGGCAAAGTTTGAACTGTACCGCTTGATCAACGACATGAGTAACAATGGTCTGGCCTTCATCATTGCTTCGTCAGACCTTCCCGAACTCTTGGGCCTGTCGCATCGCATTGCGATCATGCGTGATGGCGAGCTTGCGGAAATCGTTGAGACAGATGGCTTGACCGAGGCTGACTTGCTGGCCCGGTTCTACCACGCAAGCGACAGGCAGGCGGCCGCATGATGCACTTCGTAAAGCGGTTTGGCGGATTGATTGGAATGGTTGCCGTGGTGCTGTTTTTTGCACTCAGCCTGCCGGACACGTTTCTGACCGTTAGAAACTGGCTCAACATCGCGCAGCAGGTCAGCATGCTGACGGTGGTTGCCGCAACCATGACGGTCGTGATGGTTATGGGGGACTTTGACCTGTCAGTCGGGTCGATGGCGTCGCTGGCCGGTGTGGTGGCTGCGTCGCTGTTCGTACAAGATTGGTCCATCGCGAGCGCACTCGCCATCGCCGTCGCAGTTGGCCTCGTCGGCGGGCTGTTCAATGGCGTGATCGTCAGCGCCTTGGGTGTCCTACCCTTTGTCGCGACGTTGGCGACACTGACCATCTTCAGCGGATTGGCCTTTTTCATCAGCGATGGGCGCACGATCTTTGGTCGCGACATTCCCGAGGCCTTTGGAAACTTCGCGCGGTCTGGGCCAGAAATAGGTACCGTGGCCGAACGCGCATTGGTTCTGCCAAACCTGGTGATTGTCGCCCTCTTGATCGTCTTTATCGTCTGGGTGGTCCTGGAACAGACCAGCTATGGGCGTCGCCTTTATGCAATCGGCGGAAACCGCGAGGCTGCCAAGTTGGCAGGCATCAAAGTTGTGCGTTTGCGTTTGACGGCGTTCGCGTTCACCGGCGTCGGCGCAGCCGTTGCGGGCTTGATGTACGCAAGCCGCGTTGCCTCAGCCAACCCGACGCAAGGCGATGGTTTGATGCTGACCGCGATCGCGGCAGTGTTTCTGGGTATGACGCTGACCCGCGATGGCCAGCCACGGGTTCTGGCCACCCTGGCGGGGGTGGTCGTGCTTGGCGTGCTCGACAACGGGCTCACTCAAATGCGCGTCGACAGCTATGTGCGCGAGATACTGGTGGGCGCCATCATCCTTGCAGCCGTCGGTCTGAGCGCCATCGGTAAGGGATCCCTGCTGCGCGGGCTCAGGTAGAAGTCATGTACGTTGTTGGGATTGGTGCGCCTAGTTTTCTGTCCATCGAGGTGGAATCGACCGGCGCCGTCGAGGTCAATGAGCTGGCTTGGTCTAAGGCCTGCCAACCAGATTTACTATCGGGCAAAGCCTGGGATCATCGGTTTGGCGCTCGTGAGCGTGTCGATGGCATAGACCGACGTGCAAGCGGTTATGAACAATGTCGCGTGGTCTGGCCCGCCAAAGCAGAAGTTGGTCGATTTCTCAGGCGTTGCAATCTTGCCGAGATAACCGCCATCTGGTGACAGCACATGCACCCCGCCCGGGCCGTTGCAGAAGATTCTGGCTTCAAGATCGGTCTTCATGCCATCGGGCACGCCTTCACCTTCGCCCGTAATAGTCGCCCAAACGGCGCCGCCGCTGAGGCTTCCGTCGCCTTCGATGTCAAAAAGGCGTATGGTCGGCCCCCAACTGTCGTTGACGAAGAGTTGGGTTTCGTCATTCGACAGACACAGGCCGTTGGGTTGCTTGAAGTCGTCGCATACCATTGTGAGCGTGCCATCCGGATCGAGGCGGAACACGCCCTGATGCGGCTGCTCCTGTTCGCGCAAGATGCCTAGATCCTCGCGCAAGCGCCCAAAAGCTGGATCGGTGAACCAGATACGCCCTTGGCCGTCGCAGATCACATCGTTGGGGGAGTTCAGTTCCTTGCCCTGATAATGCGACGCCAGCACCCGCACCCGCTTGCCGCCATGATCGTGGATGACCAGGTGAGATGACGCGTGTTCGCAACTCACGACGCGTCCTTCTCGATCAAAGAAGTTGCCATTGGCCTGGTTGGACGGGCGCCGGAAGATGCTGACGCCGTCATCTGGAGACCATGTGTACTGAATGCTCTCGGCAATATCGGAGAACAAAAGCCACGCCTCGTCCGGGTGCCATATCGGCCCCTCGGTGAAGGTAAAGCCGGTTGCTATGGGTCGGAGTTCTGCGCCCTCAGAGAGGACACCATCGATGCGGGATTGTGGGTGAGCCAAGTTGGCCTCCTTCTCGCCTTAGGCGTCTCGAATAGACTGAGCACGCGCGATCAGGTCGATGCCCATCTGATGCATCAACTCCATGTAATCGAGCATCACCCAGTTCTCTATAATCTTCCCGTCGGCGCAGCGGTAGAAGTCCATGACCCGCAGGGACAAAGGTCGGCCATCGGCTTTGACGCCAAGATAATCGCCTTGGAAGCTCATGGTCATAGAAGGCCAACCGGAGAAGGCAGCGTAATTGCTGTCTCCAAGCCTACAGAAGTGGTTGCCGCCTCGCCGGTCGGGAAAGGCCTCGAGAAACCCCCGGCGGTGGTCCTTAACAAAGCCGTCCCACAGATAGTTGGAACCGATACCCGCCGGGCCGTACCAGAGCATGTCTTCATGCCAGTATCCCGACTGCCCGGTCTGGTTGTCCGAGGCGAAGGTGTCCGGATCGTACTCGTGAAGGTGGGCGATCATGCCCTCAACCACATCGAGTGACGCTGAACCCATCTCCGCGCCACCGGATGGCAGTACCCCGTCATGTGTTGCCGGACCAGGGAACATTGTCTCCAGGCCCATGGATGGGCCGGGGAAGGGATGAACGCCGCATTGACGGATCATATCGGGAATATCGAGAATGATCCGCGCCTGCGTGATAAAGCCTTCATCAATGCGGTAAAACTCGCCTGCGCGCAGAAACACAAGGTGGTTCGAAGGTGCTAGACCTAGAAATGGCGCATCAAAGTTGCCCAAAAAGTGGGTAACCGCCGCAATCCACTGACCGCCTTCCTCGCGCCGATTTGCGCCGCCGATGAAAATTTCGTCGCGCCTTTGCAGCCGGGTAAGTGCATTGCGGAGCGGTATGATGAAGCCTTCGAGAACTTGATCGGGCCCTTCCAACCTATTGATAGGATGAGAAATATCCCAAATAGTATCGGGTGAAAGATGCTCGCGGACCAGGTCAGTAAGGACCGATTCCGGCGCGCGAACAAGCGTGTTGAGAAACGTGTGAGCGGTTGCGCGAAAATCAGACATTGTGGCTCCAAAATCAGCAAGCGGGCGTCCGTTTGCATATGTATGCAAATTTGCTCTTGCCATGCTTGGCGATGTGGTGAAAGCTCAAAGATGCGTGGCTCCAGAACAAAAACCACCGCGCGGGAGTGGGCATGGCCGAAATCGAATTGAAGAATGTCAGCAAGCGATGGGGGACGTTTGTCGGTGTCGACAACTTCAACCTGACAATCCCCGATCGTGAATTCCTGGTGCTTCTCGGGCCTTCTGGCTGTGGCAAGACAACCACGATGCGCATGATCGCCGGTTTGGAAGAAGCAACTAGTGGTGACATCACCATCGCGGGCAAGCGGGTCAACGACCTGGATCCGAAAGACCGTGATGTTGCGATGGTCTTCCAGAGCTACGCGCTCTATCCGAACATGAATGTCTACGAGAACATTCGCTTTCCCCTGAAAGTTCGCAAGATTCCGCAAGGCGAGCACGAGGCGCGGGTTCGCAAAGCGTCGGCGATGGTCGAGCTCGATGAGTTCCTTCACCGAAAGCCAGCGGCACTCTCGGGCGGTCAACGTCAGCGCGTCGCCTTGGCGCGTGCCATCGTTCGTCAGCCCAACGTGTTCTTGATGGACGAGCCGCTGTCGAACCTCGATGCGAAGCTGCGCGTCTCGACCCGCGCGCAAATCAAGCACCTCAGTCACGAGCTAGGCGTAACGACGATCTACGTGACGCACGATCAGATCGAAGCCATGACACTCGCCGACCGAGTTGTTGTCATGAAAAATGGTCTGGTTCAGCAGGTCGGTACGCCAACCGATATTTACGACAAACCGGCCAACACCTTTGTCGCCAGCTTCATTGGCTCACCGGCCATGAACCTGATGGAAGGCAACCTCGAAGGTGGTGTCTTCCACGGCGACAATGTGCGCATCGAAGGGCTCAATGGCCCGGACGGTGCAGTTGTTGTTGGGTACCGCGCCGAAGATGCCGTGGTGGCTGAAGAAGGCGAGATCAACGCGCCGGTCTACACGCTCGAATTGCTGGGCGACGCGACGATGATATCCGTCAATGCCGGCGGAACCTTGGTCTCCGTGAAAGCCCACAAGGATCACCGTCAAGAGATCGACTCGCCGGTCTCCATCAAGGTGCCGCCAGAGATTTGCCATGTGTTCGAAGCCTCAACGGGAGAACGCAGGGCAGCCTGAGGACAAGCCGTCCCCAAAACTTTGAGAAGAAAGCGTTGGCCCCGGGCCAGCAAACAAAACAAGGGAGAATTCTCAATGAAACAATCACTCGCTCTATTGGGCGTTGTAGGCCTTTTGACGTCGGCTGCGGTCAGCGTCACGGGCTCACCCGCCATGGCCGGTGGTCACACAGCCGGATGTCCGGACTTTGGCCGTGTATCCATTGTTGGCAACGAATTCCCAGCCATCCAGACCGTGGGTGCCGGTGCTGTCGCTTGCGCTGACGCTGGCGTTGATACGTCGTCGAACCTCACGTCCGAACACCAGACGATCAACGTGCCAGGCATGCAGGGAACGCCTGCTGAGTACACGACAGCCATCGTCGCCAACTCCTCCATCGTGGCGCTGATCAACGAAGATGTCATTCGTCCGCTGGATGATCTTGTTGCAGAACACGGTGAGGGAATTCAGCCAAACCAGCTGATCACTGTGAACGGCCAGATCATGGCTGTGGCCT
Organism: Hyphomicrobiales bacterium; assembly: GCA_965601715.1. GTDB lineage: Bacteria > Pseudomonadota > Alphaproteobacteria > Rhizobiales > MH13 > MH13. The sequence goes on from OZ271835.1 coordinate 321,252, forward strand.
TCATGGCGAACGCGCAACACCTTGTTTATCGCTCGGATGTTCTTGAGCAGGTCGGCATGGAACCGCCAACGACCTATGAAGGGATGTTGGAAGTCGCAGAGGCCATCCGCGCAGCTGGCATCATGCAGTATCCGGTCACCGGTGCTTACGCCGCTGGTTGGAACCTGGCCCAGGAATTCAACAACATGTTCCTCGGCTTTGGCGGCCAGCACTTTGAGCCAGGTTCAGCTGAGCCAAGCGTCAACTCGGAAGCTGGCGTCCAAGCGCTTGAGATGATGAAAGCGCTCAGCGAGTACATGAACCCTGATTACCTTACCCATGACTCCAACGCGGCCAACGCCGAGTGGCGTGCTGGCAATGCTGGCATCATGAACATGTGGGGCAGCCGCGCTGCGGTTCTGACCGATGCCGAAGGCACACCACAAGAGGTTATCGATGGTACCGCCATGGGCGGACCGATGACCGTTGGTGGTGGCGACACGCCAGCTTCCACCCTGTGGTGGGACGGCTGGACCGTGGCAGCCAACATCTCTGACGAAGATGCGGAAGCCACGTTCTTGGCGATGAAGCGGGCTATCGATCCGTCGATCTTGGATCAGGAAGGCGTTTCGGCGCAGGCTGTTTGGCTGATCGAAGGCTATGAGCCAACGGAAAAAGCTGCCGGAGTGTTTGCGGCTGCTCAAGCTGGCACCGCGCCATACCCGATGCTGCCGTTCATGGGACTGATGCACACGGCTCTGGGCAATGAGCTTACGGACTTCATGCAAGGCCGCGAGTCTGCCGAGCAGGCGCTCGAGGACGTTGAAGCCGCGTATCGCACGGCTGCTGAAGAGCAGGGATTCCTCTAAGCAACATTATTGGGTTGGCCGGTCATACCGGCTGGCCAGCCCACCTTTGCCAGCGGACATGTCGTCGTTGGTAAGTAGAGAGTGATCTTGGTCCTATGAAACATAGAACATTTTTCTGGTTCTTCATTCCGAGCGGTCTGGCGATGCTCATCTTCATCGCTGCGCCCATTGTCTCGGTGTTGCTCCAGTCAGTGTTCACGCCGCACGAGCCGGTTCTGATTGAATCTGAGAACTGTGGTCCGTTTGGCTGCACGACCGAGACCACCATCGATCAACAAGCGACAGCAGAACTGCGCGAAGCCGAGCCGCTGGGACGGTTCCGTGGTCTAGATATCTATCTCGATCGCAACCATCTGGCATTTGGCGAGATTGGCGACATCTGGTCCTCGTCTGACTCCATCGGCGCGTTCTTCGGTGAACTTGGCAACTTGCCGTTCTATCGGGCGATGGCGTTCACGCTGACCTACACGTTCACGACAACGCCGATGTTGATCGTTTTGGGCTTCATCATCGCGATCTCCGTCAACGCGCTTCACGCCCGCCTTAAGGGGCTTGCGATCTTTTTCTCATTGCTACCGATGATCGTCACCCCGCTTGTGGGCTCGCTTATCCTGTTTTGGATGATCGACAGCCGCGGCGTGTTGGGTACGTTTATCTCTTATCTTGCCGATGACCCGAACCTGTCGCTGAAAGCGTCCACGCCGCTCATGTGGATATCGCTCATCACCTATGGTGTTTGGTCGTCAGCACCCTTCGCTTTCGTCGTTTTCTATGCCGGTTTGCAAACCGTTCCGCGCGATACAATTGAGAGCTCAATGATTGATGGCGCCAGCCGGTGGGAGCAGATCCGCTACATCGTGATCCCGCACCTCATGCCGCTCGTGACCTTCGTTGCGCTCATCCAGTTGATGGACAATTTCCGGGTGTTCGAGCCTATTGTCGGCTTCACGGCGCAGGCGCATGCCCAGTCGCTCAGTTGGATCATATTCAACGATCTGTCTGGTGAGACCCGTCAGCTCACCTCAGCAGCCGCGACATCGGTGCTGACCATCCTTGGTGTGGCTATCCTACTATCGCCGGTTCTCATTCGAACCTGGCAAGACTTCCGCGGGAGGACCCGTTAATGGCCGCCCCCGCTGACAGAAAGCCTGTAGGACTCCAAATCGCGCTTTGGAGCTTCATCGTGGTCTGGCTGCTTGCTGCAGCCTTCCCGTTCTTCTGGACGCTATGGGGAAGCTTCAAGGTTGAGCTGGATTTCTTCTCCATTGCCGACTGGACCAACGCCATCTTTGGTCGCAACACCGAAGAGACCTTTGGCCGTCCGTTCACCGGAGCAGGCTATGCCGGCGCTTGGATCCAGGAAGACTTCTGGCGCAATGTCATCAACACGCTCGTCGTCTGTGTTTTCGTTGTGTGCACGTCTCTCACCATCGGCACGCTTGGCGGCTATGCGCTAAGCCGGTCGGGCTACAAATATGTCTTCTGGCTTCTGATCATCGCCCTGATTTTCCGGGCAATGCCGCCAATCACCTTGGTCTCTGGTTATCTGCCGGTCTTCTTTGATTGGAATGTGTGGGGCTTCCTGCCAACGGCGATCATTGTTTTGGTCGCGATCAATCAGCCGTTCACGCTGTGGATGCTGCACTCCTTCTTTGAATCCATCCCCAAAGAGCTGGATGAGAGTGCCAAGGTTGATGGGTGTACCCAGTTCCAGGCGTTCCGCTTTGTCATTATCCCGGTAATGTGGCCGGGCGTGATAACCACAGGCTTGTTCTCCTTCCTTTTGGCGTACAACGACTTTGCTGTGACGGCGTTGGTGCTGCAAGAATCCAACCGCACCATGGTTCCGGCAATTGCCGCCTTCCTTGGCACGACACAAACCGAAGGCAATGTGATGTTCGCGGTGGCTGCGGTGGTGAGCGCCACAGCGCCTTTGTTTATCCTGGTGATGTTCTTCCAGCGCCAAATTGTTAGCGGCCTGACCGCTGGCGCCGTGAAGGGGTAGGGGCCTCCTGTGACCGCAGCGCTTCGAACCTACGAACATGATGGCATGACTTGGTGGGCTGGCGTGCGCAAGCGCCGCCCAGGCCGCATTCCTTTTGCAGTGAACCGAGCGGGGCCCTGCCAGAGCTAGATTCTGGACATCATCCCGCAATTCACATTGCAAAGGACGGCCTCGTGCCCAAGACACATCGCGACATCTACCTTGCCTTCATCGAGGCGCAGCGGCACCCACCGCTGAGTGCTGGTACCTTCTCCGCTTTTCTTGCGCCCGACGCGGCCGTAAACGTGGTGCACCCACTCAACGATATGCCAGGCGACGCTTATTTTGAGCGCTTCGTTGAACCGCTCAGCCACGCCTTTCAAGGGCTTTACCGGCGTGATGACATCGTGATGGCCGGGTCCTTTGAGGGCGGCGATTGGGTCAGCGCCACTGGCTACTATGTTGGCCACTGGGCGCACCCTTGGCTGGGCCTGAAACCTACGGGGACGCTTGCCTATTTGCGGTTCGGCGAGTTCCACCGCATGGAAGGCGACCTTGCTGTCGAGAGCTATGTTTTCCTCGACCTTCCCGAACTGATGGTGGCTGCCGGTTATTGGCCGATCTCCACGGGGCCAGCTCTCACGAGGGGTTATACAGGGCTCATACAAGGCCCAGCATCGCGCGATGGCGTTTTGCACCAGGACGGATCAGTAGCAGAGGCCGAACGCAGTTACACGATCGTCACAAACATGCTCGCAGGTCTCAACACACCCGACGAAGCCTGGCGGCCTTTTTGGCACTCCAACATGATGTGGTACGGCCCAGGTGCCTTTGGGTCTTTTGTTGGCATCGACCAGTTCGCGACCTTCCAAACACCGTTTGAAAGCCAATTCGAGGGCTGGTCGGGCGGCTCCGCCAACAACGGTATGACCAAGCATTTCACCCGCTATGGCGATGGTGCCTACACCTGTTCAGGCGGGTGGCCTTCGCTCACCGGCGTCAACGTAAAAGCCTTTCTCGAAACCGGCCCCACCAATGAGCGCGTGTTCATGCGCGTTTGCGACTGGTGGCGCCGCGAAGGCGACCTGCTGGTCGAGAACTGGGTCTTTGTCGACGTCCCGCACGTTCTCCTGCAAATGGGCCGCGATGTTTTGGCGGAGGCAATGGCATGACGTTCCCCATCACGGCCGTTCCATCCAATTTCGAGCACTAGGAAGATCAGCATGCAAGGCTCACGTCCTGTTCAAGCCGAACTTAGCCGCGACACGGATATGTCCAAGACGGACGAGACCCGCCGTGTGATCGAAGACATGGTCGATGGGCTCAATGACCATCGCATCGATGATATTGGCGAGTTCTTCGCCGACGGCTTTCGTTGGATGGGTAATTTCGGCTGCGGTAGCAAGAGCGGCCTGGAAGCGTTTCAGCGTAACTGGCAGCGCCCGTTTCAGGCGGCCTTTAAAGATAAGGTCTGCATCGATGAGGCGCGCCTGTATATGGGCGAGTGGGCCGCTGCTTTTGGCCGGCAAGAGGCCACCCATGCGGGCGCTTTCATGGGGGTGGAGCCAACGGGCAAGCGGGTCGAAATCCGCTACATGGACTTTTGGAAGGTGGTCGATGGCAAGATCGTCGACAATTGGGTGATGGTCGATTTTCCTCATATTCTCAGTCAGTTGGGTGTCGATGTGTTTAACGGAGAAGGTTGGGAGGCCTATGACCGTGGCGAGCGCACGCCGCCATCTCCTGCAACGTCGGGCAGCGCGTGAGCATGGACACACCAACCCACAACAAGGCCTTGATCGCGCCGCTGCGGCAGGCGCTCTATGATTTCGATCTGGAGCAACTTCGGCGCGTTTTGGATGACTTGGCGTCTCAGGATTTGATTGCGCACCTCGGTGATCCGTGGGGCACCTTGCAAGGCGTCGACAGCGTAATCGAGAACGCCTTCGGGGCCTTGGCCAAAGCCATGCCGGATCTTGAGAGGCGCGATACCATCGTCGTTGCTGGAAGCGATGAGGCTGGCGCCGATTGGGTCGGCTGTGCCGGATACTATCTTGGTACGTTCGACGCACCGCTTTTTGACATCCCACCAACGCGCCATGTTGCGCATCTTCGCTTCCATGAATTCTACCGTATCGAAGGTGATCGCCTGGTCGAAATTCAAGCGCTTTGGGACCTTCCCGAACTGATGATCCAAGCCGGGGCTTGGCCTCTACAACCGAGCCTCGGCCGCGAGTGGCATGTGCCGGCCCCAGCAAAGCAGGATGGGCTGGTTCCCGGACCCTATGATCCTGAAAAGAGCCTTGTAACCCGCCAGCATATCATCGACATGTTGACGGCCATGAAGCGCCACCCCGGTGAAGGCGGGCCAGAACTCATGGAGATGGAACGCTACTGGCACCCGAAGATGACGTGGTACGGCCCATCGGGCATCGGTACGGGTCGCGGGATCGAAGGGTTCCGCAAGTGGCATCAGATTCCGTTCCTCAATGGCATGCCAGACCGCGGCCAGTATGTGGATGAGATCGTCTTTCACTTCTTCGGCGATGGCGATTACGCGGCTGTGACCGGGTGGCCGAACATGATCCAGACCATCAGCCAGGATGGCTGGCTTGGTATTCCGCCCATCAACAAGCGCATCACCATGCGGTCGCTTGATTTTTGGCGTTTAGAAGCCGGCCTCATCCGAGAAAACTGGGTGATGGTCGATCTCATTGATATGTATGCGCAAATCGGCGTCGACGTTCTGGCGCGCATGCGCGATTTCAACAAGGCAAGGCCTGGTTTTGACCCGGAAACGGGACGGGCTTTGGAGGGAGCATCTGCGTGATGAAAGGCTTCAGTCAGCGCTGGAAAGACTTTCCAGATTACATTCTGGGCATCACCAAAGAGATTTGGGAAGACCGTGGCATTGCAACGCTTGATCACTACTACGCACCAGATGTGATCGTCCGCACGCCTATGGGTGTCTCGGTGGGCAATCAGGCGTCAATGAACGCCACCATGGCGGTTCTGTCCGAATTACCGGACCGGCAACTGCTCGGCGAGGATGTTATCTGGTCGGGTAGTCCGGAGAACGGAGATTTGCTCTCCTCGCACCGCCTGCTTTCGACCGCCACCCACGGACGCGATGGCCTGTATGGACCGGCCTCGGGCAAGCAGTTGCGATACCGGATCATCGCCGATTGCGCGGCCAAGGATGACACCATCTATGACGAGTGGCTGATCCGCGACAACGGCGCGCTTGCGCGGCAGATCGGATGGGACGTTCGGGAGTTCGCACGCCATCTGATTGAGCAGGAAGGTGGCGCGGAGAAAGCCTCACACCCCTACCGTCCAACCGAGGGTGAGACGGTCTATTACACCGGTTGCGGCAACGACCATGAGATCGGCCAACGCTATGAAGACACACTACGTGCCTTGATGCGCGGCGACTTTTCGGCCGTTCAACGCGACTATGATCGTGCCTGTCAGATCGAGATGCCGGGTTACCGATCTGATCATGGCTGGCCAGCCGTCGACGGGTTCTGGCTGCCGTTGCGCGCTGCGTTCCCCGACGCGACCTTTGATATCCATCATCGCATTGGTCTTAGCGATGATGGATTCCCTGATCGCGCCGCCATTCGCTGGTCATTAACCGGGCGCCATGAAGGTTACGGCCCATTTGGACCGCCGTCAGGCGCCGACGTTCACATTATGGGTGCGAGTCACGCTGAATACGGCCCTTGGGGCCTGCGGCGTGAGTTCGTGCTCTACGATGAAATAGCCGTTTGGAAACAGATACTTCTGCACACAGGATAAACCTCATGACACCCCAGGACATGGAAGCCCGCATCGTTCGCTATGGCGACCTGCAACCGTGCAAGACGGCGTTCATCGACGCGCACACGCCAGGCTCGGACCGCAAAGAGAACTTCACGATTATCGGCGGCGGCGTCTCCGAAAGCGCCGACCAACACGTGCATATCTCCATTCCGCATGGCTTCAATATTGGTGCTGCCGGGCAGCCGCCAAAGTGCCTCAACTCGCTGCACTCGCACCGCACAGCAGAGGTCTTCTTCGTTCTATCCGGGCGCTGGCGGTTCTTCTGGGGTCGCTGGGGTACGGCGGGTGAAGTCGTTCTCGAGGAGGGCGACATCTTCAACATCCCTACGGGCATCTTCCGTGGCTTTGAAAACATCGGCAACGACTACGGGATGATCATGGCCATTCTTGGCGGCGATGATGCTGGCGGCGGCGTGGTCTGGGCGCCGCAGGTCATTGAGAACGCACAAGCGCACGGCCTGGTGCTGTCGGAAGAAGGCAAGCTCTACGACACCAAGGAAGGTCAGCGCCTGCCGGACGGTGTCAGCCCGATGCCGCTTCTGACCGACGACGAGCTGAAGGCCTTCCCCGAACCAACGACCGCTGACGTGATCCCCAACTATGTCGCCCGCTATTGGGACATGGTGGCCCTTGCCGACAAGGAACCCGCCAAGGTCATCGGCGAACACGGAATGCTCCAAGACAAGCCAGGCTTTGAAGTGGACCTCATCACGCGGTCTTCCGCGTCTGACCACATGCACAAGCACGACTACCCATCGGTCCTCATGCCGGTGAAAGGCCATTGGCGCATTGATTGGGAAGGCGGCTCCACCACGCTCGCACCAGGCGACACGATGAGTGTGCCGGAGAACATTGCGCATCGCACATTGCCGTCGATGACCGGTGACGCAGCTCTCTATCACATCGTTGCCACCGGTGATCCTGCGGGCCAAACATGGACGCCAAACTAGGCGCGCCCCAACAGAACAACAAAAGGGAACAAACCCATGCCGATCCACACCACCCATGTTGGCTCGCTGCCGCGCAGTCAGAAGGTCGTCGATTTCATTTTCGCCCGTGAACGCGAGGAGGATTATGATCAGGACGCCTTTGACGCCGCGATGACGGAGGCTGTGGATGAGGTGGTGCGGCGGCAGGTGGAGGCAGGCATCCACTATGTGTCAGATGGCGAGACGTCGAAGATCTCGTATGCGACCTATGTGAAGGATCGCTACACGGGCTTTAATGGTGACAGCCCGCGCAATGCGCCTGCCGACCTGAAAATGTTCCCAACTTTTCTCGAGCGTCTGAAAGATGATGGGGGCACCCCGACCTATGCGCGGCCCATGTGCGTGGGTGAGGTGAAATCCAAAGGGCAGGGCGAACTGCAAAAGGACATCGACAACCTCAAAGCTGCCATGGCGAAATATGGCGCGACGGGCGGCTTTATGAATGCCGCGTCGCCTGGTGTGATCTCGCTGTTCCTTCAGAATGACTACTATCCGACCCGGGAAGCCTATCTCGCTGCGCTCGCCGACGCGATGAAGGACGAGTACGAGACGATTGTCGGGGCCGGCTTACGCCTTCAGCTCGACTGCCCGGATTTGGCGCTGTCGCGGCACATGCTGTTCAATGATTTGTCGGACGCTGAATTTGTAGAGGTCGCGAACATGCATGTGGAGGCGATGAACCACGCGTTGCGTGACATCCCAAAAGAGGATGTGCGCGTCCACATCTGCTGGGGTAACTATGAAGGACCCCATTGTTGCGACATCGCGATGAACGAAGTGTTCGGTACCCTCATGAGCACCCACGCCCGGGCCGTGCTGTTCGAGACATCCAATCCTCGCCACGCCCATGAGTGGACCGTGTTCAAAGACCGCAAATCGGAAATCCCGGACGACAAGATTCTCGTGCCTGGCGTCATCGACTCGACCACCAATTTCATCGAGCACCCAGAAGTGGTGCGCCAGCGCATTGAACGTTTTGTGGATATCGTTGGGCCAAAGCGCGTTGTCGCTGGGTCAGACTGCGGGTTCGGTACCTTTGCCGGCTTTGGCGCCGTCGATCCCGAGATCGCTTGGGCGAAACTGAAGACGCTGGCCGACGGGGCCAAGTTGCTCGACGCTTGACCTGCGACACTAGAGACAGCTGTTTGGCTGGTTTCAGCTGAATGGCGTCCTAGGTGAGCGCCTATGGCTCAAGACACTCCTGACAACGCGTCCGGACGACTTATGCTCGTCCTTGGCGACCAACTGACGACCAACCTGTCATCGCTTCAAGCCGCTGACCAGGAGACCGACACCATCCTGATGGCGGAGGTCGCCGAAGAGGCGACCTATGTGCGCCATCACAAGAAGAAAATCGCGTTCTTGTTTTCGGCCATGCGTCACTTTGCTAGCGCCTTGTCGGATGCCGGATGGATGGTGCGCTACACCCGCTTGGATGACCCACACAATGCCGGTTCGCTAACCGGCGAGGCTGAGCGTGCCTTGGCAGACTTGGGCGTGTCCTCCGTCGTTGTAACGGAGCCCGGAGAGTACCGCCTTAAAGTCGCGCTTGCGGATTGGGCTGAGGCCAACGGTACCAACCTCACCATGTTGGACGACCATCGTTTTGTCGCCACGCATGCCGAGTTTGTCGATTGGGCTGCGGGGCGCAAGCAATTGCGCATGGAATATTTCTACCGCGAGATGCGCAAGAAAACCGGCCTCCTGATGGACGGTGAAGCGCCAGAGGGTGGCCAGTGGAACTTTGATGCCGAGAACCGCAAACCAGCGTCGGCAGACTTGTTCTTGCCGCAGCCGCATAGGGTAGAGCCGGACGAAATCACGCGCGAAGTCTTGGAACTGGTGGAGCAACGTTTCGGCAATCACTTTGGAACGTTGGAGCGCTTTTGGTTTGCCGTGACCGCGGAAGATGCCGAACGAGCCCTTGATTGTTTTGTCGACCAAGCGTTGCCGAACTTCGGCGATTTCCAGGATGCCATGTTGGAAGGTCAGAGCTTCCTCTACCACTCTTTGGTTGGCCTTTATATCAACGCCGGTCTGCTGGACCCGCTTGACGTCTGCCGGAAAGTCGAGCGCGCCTACTATGATGGGCACGCACCGCTGAATGCAGTCGAAGGGTATATCCGCCAGATCATTGGCTGGCGCGAATTTGTGCGTGGCATCTACTGGCTGAAAATGCCTGGTTATACGCAGGAGAATTTCCTTCAGGCTTCGCGACCGCTGCCAGACTTTTACTGGACGGGCGAGACCAAGATGGCCTGTGTATCCGCAGCCGTAATCCAGACTCGCGATGAAGCCTATGCTCATCACATTCAGCGCCTCATGGTAACGGGTAACTTTGCCATGTTGGCCGGCGTCGATCCGCACGTTGTTCACGAATGGTATCTCGCCGTTTATGCCGACGCCTACGAATGGGTGGAAGCGCCCAACGTAATCGGCATGAGCCAATTTGCCGACGGAGGTGTGCTCGGCTCCAAACCTTATGCGTCCAGCGGAAACTACATTCACAAGATGTCTGACTATTGCGGCGGCTGCGCTTATGACGTGAAGCGCCGAACAGGCGAGGGGGCCTGTCCCTTCAATCCACTCTATTGGGATTTCCTGCACCGCAATCGCGATAAGCTCGGCAACAATCCGAGGTTGGGTCAGGTCTATCGTACCTGGGACCGCATGGATGACGATAAGAAGCGGGACTATCTGGCCAGCGCTGCCCGTTATCTTGATTCTTTGGACGACCTTTAGTTAGCGCGCGCGTCGGCATCGCTGTGAGCAGTAGCGCACCTCATCCCACACCTTCGCCCACTTCTTACGCCAGGCAAATGGGCGGCCGCAGGTCGCGCAGGTTTTCGTCGGCAGGTCCGGCTTTTTTCGCATCACGGAGCCTTTGCAGGTTAATGCAAGAGCATACGAATACCCTTCGCCGTGGATCAGGTTCGTGCACCAATTCTCTGCGACAAAAAAGCGGCGCCCTTCAAGCCCGCGCCAATGACCAAAAAGAGTGTAACCAACCAAGGGCCGGGGTCCTATTCTGGAATGATGCGGTTGTGCGCATCGTTCTGTGATGCGGCGAGGTAAGGACCGGGGCGTAGCATGAACTATGCCGTCTGGGTCTCGCGACAGGCCATAGAAGCGCGTCAGACCGACAAGATGGTAGCGGTCAGCAATGCAGTTTGATACGCAAAGCTTCCTGCAAGCTTAGGGACCTCGCATGCGGATTGTCGTTGTCGCCGATATTCACTACGCGCTGAAGCAGTATGATTGGCTGCTCTCGATTGCTTCTGGCTATGACGCTGTCGTCATTGCCGGCGACCTTCTTGAGCTGGCGTCTAGTGTTGACCGCCGCGCGCAAATTGTTGTGCTCAAAACCTATCTCAGCAAGTTATCAGAACAATCGAATGTCATTGTTTGTTCCGGCAATCATGATCTTGATGGCGAAGCTCCCAGCGGCGAAAAAACGGCTGTTTGGATGAGCACCTTGGATGATCTGGGCATAATCACAGATGGTGGCTCAAGCTATTTATCCGGCGTGAGGTTCTCTGCCTTTCCTTGGTGGGATGGACCAGATTCCAGACAGCAGGTTGGTGCCCAATTGGAAGCGGATTCGAAATTGGAGCACGAACGATGGGTGTGGGTTTATCACGCACCTCCAGCCGACAATCCGGTCAGTTGGGGTGGGCAGCGACATTTTGGGGATCCAGAACTCAATACCTGGATCGATGTTTTTCAACCTGACCTTGTTCTTGGTGGCCACGTTCACCAGTCGCCCTTTATTCCGGCAGGCTCCTGGATTGACCGGATTGACAGAACTTGGGTGTTCAACACCGGGCAACAACCCGGGTCGCACCCAACCCATATCGCTATTGATTTGGACCAGAACCAAGCAATTTGGTTTTCCGCCGCCGGTGCGCAAACGCAATCACTTAATGCGCCCTCTGCGCCGCCGGAACCTCTGCGATCCTTGCCCGATTGGGTTACACTCTAGGATCATCCGAAGACGTTGATGCATCGGACGTCACGGCGCGCTGTTGATTCATGAGAGCATCAAGGACTTGGTCCACCATGCCAAGGTGATCGGTCCGTTCGCTAAACTGCACTTTCAGGTCAGCGAGATAAGTTGTCGCATCATGCAGACGTTGAGCCAGCAGTCGTGCTGCGTGGATTGCCAGACCCGGGCGACGCGTCATGAAGTCAATTGGGTCTTCCACGAAATAGGCTCGCAAGGGCGTGGCCGCCTTGACAGAGGCGCTGTAGCGCGACTCCAACAGGGCCGACATTTCGCCAAACAAGGCGCCTGGTCTTTGGTCCCTGGCGACTTCCACGCTCCCCTTCGAAACGACGACCTCGCCGTCGATGAGGACATACATCCGATCGGCGACCTCACCCTCACCCAAAAGCGTCTCTCCGGCTTCGAACTGGACCTCGGTCAGGTCACCACATTCATCGAGAACATCGTTCATCTTGTGCTCCAGGTGTTCGAGTTGGTTGCGCAATGTGCCAACAAATTGGAGACCTCTTTCCCATGAAAGCCAGCCGGTTACCAGATATTGGCTCCGGTCTGTCATCGAGGCCACCGACAGGCGGTATCCAGCCTTCGGGTTCCAGTATGGGCCAATGTTGTGGGCGCTGCGTCAAGTGGGTTTTCGTTTTCGGTACACCCGACGAACAATGGAAGCGGGCTGCGTCAACAGTGATGATGTCGCTCACCGTGCACCACGTGATCTGATGTCCCGTGTTTCACCACAACAGTACTGAATGTTTGCCCTTTTGGTTGGCTCATAGGGCCAAGGGAACTTAAGCTGGCTTGCCTCGTAAACTTACTAAGACTGTTCTTCTCTTACTCGAGGCACGATCCGCTGTTTTTCGTAACACCAACCGCCAAATGGAGCCGTTCACTCTTGGGTCTGTTTGTTCGCCATCTGCCGGACGCGGTCCTTTTTGATGGTCCAGGCCAAAATCCCCAGCACAACGAGGGCGCCTCCGGTTTCGAGCAGCGGCGTGTTCGGCCACATCAGCGCGACACCTGAGGCGGCCGTGATGATACGCAGCGGCCAATTGAGTGGATACTCCATATGCCCTTCGATCGCCGCGCCAAGCGCATAAACACCCAGCGTCGCGGCCATGAAGATCGAGATGGACTCCCAGAAGTCTCCGCCCAAGAAGTTGGTGTAGGCGAACAAGACTGGCATCAGGTAGATGCCTTTCGCGAGCTTCCAGCTCATCACGCCCGTGGCCATTGGCTTTGTCTTTGCGATAGCCGCCGCGGCAAACGCCGTCAAACAGACTGGCGGCGTCACGTTGGAATCCTGACTGAGCCAGAAGATGATCATGTGCGCCGAAAGGAGCGCGGTCGTGATCACCGCCGGGTCCAGAACCTGCGGATAAACAACCGACAGCAATTCCTGCGGCATGGATTGGACCAGCGCCGCTGCGTCCGGGCGCGCCATTGGTTCTGCCAAGGCAGGGAGGATCGTTGGATCCGCCAACATGAATGACATGCGCGCGATCTCGGGGATAGTGCCGTCAACCAACGCCGACACCAAGTGTGCATTCTGGATCAGCGCGTGCAGCGCCGGTGCCGATAGGGTGGCCAACACGATGTAGGCCGCGGTCACGGGCAACCCCATGCCAAGCACGAGGGAGGCCAATGCAATCAGCAAAATAGCGATCAGCAAATTGCCGCCCGCCCATTCAGCGATCATGAGACTGAACGTGTTGCCGATCCCCGTCATCGCGATGACATTGACCATCGCGCCAACCGAGACAAGCAAAACCCCGGTCAAGATCATGTTTTTGGCGCCAAGAACCATCGCGTCGAGAATAGCCCTCGGGCCCATCTTGTTGGGCGTGAGCCAACTCGAGACGATGACCGACAAAATAGCCCATATCGCAGCGAACACAGGCGTGAAACCATAGATCAGCAAGCCAACCAAAACCGCAACTGGTATCAAGAAAGCGGGCCCGCCGCGCTTCAAAACTGCAAATGCCGAAGGCGCATCATCCTTGGCGACTTGCATGTTCAACTTCTTGGCTTCAATGCGCACAAAGAAGCCGACCGAAAAGAAGTAGACAAGGGCCGGTAGAAAGCTAACGGCGACAATGTCCAGATAGTTGATTTGCGTGTAGCTCGCCATCACGAACGCACCAGCGCCCATGATCGGTGGCATCAGCTGACCGCCGGTCGACGACGCAGCCTCAACTCCCGCAGCAAAACGTGGTGGGAAGCCAGAGCGCTTCATAAGTGGGATGGTGATGACTCCGGTCGAGACAGTATTGGCAACGGCGGAACCAGAGATGGTGCCCGTGAGGCCCGAAGAAAATACTGCGACATAGCCAGGGCCACCGATAAATCGCCCGGCCAGAGCGCGCGCCAGATCGATGATGAACTCACCTGCACCGGAACGAACAAGAAACGCACCAAACAGTATAAACAGAAAGACAAAGGTCGCGGAAATATTGGCGATGATGCCAAACATGCCTTCGTCGGTGAAGATCGTTCGGAACAGAATTGTCTCAGTGGACAGCCCACCAAAACGGAAGACGCCGTCTAGATATTGACCCCAGACGGCTGGGTAGCTCAGCGCCAGAATGATCAAAATGGGAATGATCACACCGGTCGCCCGACGAGTCAGTTCAATAGCGCCAATGATGACAATGATGCCGTAGACCCATTCTTGCGGAGCCAGGGTCACGCCGCGCGCATAAATGGCATTCTCAGAGCCAATCATGAGCAAAGTCGCTGAGGCCACCACGATACCGAAGACGATGTCGACGGCTAAGACCAACCGCTGGGCATCCTCTGAGCGCGTTCGAATCATCGGGTAGCGCAGGCTGGCCAACATGGCGAAACCGGCAAAGTGAATTCCCGTCAACCAGAAGGTCGACATGGTGCCAATAAAATTGGCGTAGAGGTGGAAAATCGAAATAGCGAGAGCCAAGCCGCCAAAAACCCAGCCCATCAGGCCAGCATCAAGTGCGCGGGTGTTTTCGTCAGGAGAGACCTCGCCAACGTCGGCTTCCAATTCCCGGCTATCTGCATCGGTCATGCGCATCCGCCTCCACCAACGGCTTGAAAAACCCCGCGCCGCTCAACGCAGCGCGGGGGTCGTCTATCTGAGCAAGAAAAGCCCGATTTATGGGCGCAGGCTATCAGGAACTTCGATGCCCTGCTCTTCGTAGTAGCGGATGGCGCCAGGATGCAGCGGCAGAGGAAGACCCGCAATTGCTGCATCAAGGCTCATTGCGTTCGTGGCTGGGTGGATGCCCTGCAAGAAGCCGAGGTTCTCGTAGATCGTCTTGGTAATCTCGTAGATCGTTTCTTCAGGCAGGTCCTCGCGCACCATCAAGAAGTTTGGCTGCGCAATGGTGTTCACATCTTCGTCCTGGCCCGGATAGGTACCAGCTTCGATGACATAAGGTGTCCACAGATCGCCAAACGCACCGTTGGCAGCAACGGTTTGCTCCTCGGTAAACTCGAGGATCGTGATGTCATCGCCCATAGCGGCAAAAGCGCGCGATACCGCGCCAACTGGTGCGCCTGCAGGCGTCGACATGCCAGCGACTTGACCGTTCTGCAGAGCATCAGCCGACGGGCCATAACCGGCGAAAACCAGCTCATAGGTCTCGTCCATATCGATGCCGAGACCGGCAAGGATGGTGCGGTTCGAACCGATGGTACCAGAGTTCTGACGGCCCAGCGCCATCGCTTCACCAGCGAGTGCTGCATAGTCGGAAACTGTACCGGTATCGACCAAATCAGAGCGGACGATGAAGTGCTCGACGTTCTGCCAGAGCATGCTGATTGAACGCAGGCTCTCTTGCGGGCCGGCTTCGGCCAGCGGGCCAGTGCCGTTGGCAGCATAGGCGCCAAAGAGGCCCTGCACGATGGCAAACTGTGCTTCGTTGTCGCGCAGCAAAGCGATGTTCTCGCCAGAGCCGGCCGAGTTAATCGCCGAAACGTTGATGCCCATAGACGGCTGCAGACGAACCTTGATCAAGGTCGAAAGCGCCACGCCAACAGGATAATAAGTACCACCGGTGGAGGCGGTTGCCAGCAGATAGTCCTGAGCATCCTGCGCTTGCGTGTCCGCAGGTGCAGCAACAACACCCAAGGTCAGGGCGGTTGCCAGAACACCGGCACCCAGAACGGACCGACGGGACGGCTTGTTTGATTGTGACATTCATTCACTCCCTTAAAACGCTGATTGTTGAACAGATGGCAGAGCCAAGAGCCAGCGCTTATCCGTGTTTCTTAGTACGCCAATCGTCCAAGGGCAAACCGACTTAGGGCGGAAACCGTATTCGCTACGTCACTAACAAAGCTGTGATAGTAAATCGCATCTCTTCCTTTGCCATCGTGGTGCCACATCCGCTAGAAATGACAGATGCAAAGAACGGGTTTCGCGACCGCTGCATTGGCGCGGCCCGCAATGCCATCCACCGCTTATACTATGAGGCCGCGTAGCCGTGACCGCCATCCGCTTGTCTGTACTCTTCATTGTGATGCTGGCGACCAGCTTGACCGTCAGCGGGTTTGCCAGAGCGCAATCCACTGGTCTTGGCCCTTACGACGGCCCCAACATCACGATTGATGTGGATTCCCTGCATGTGCTGTCGTCAAACCGCGCCTTTGATGCCTGGTACCCAGCATCGACCACCAAGCTCATGACCGCCTTTGTGGTCTTTCAAGCAGTGCGTGCGGGTCGCGTTACGATGCTGTCACCGGTCACCATCTCCGACAACGCGGCAGCACAGCCCCCATCCAAGGCAGGCTTGGCCGTTGGACAAGTTCTCACCGTCGAAAACGCGTTACGCATTTTGATGGTTAAGAGCGCCAACGACATCGCCGTTGCGCTTGCCGAGAGTGTGTCTGGATCGGAACCTGCCTTCATCGACGAGATGAACCGGGCGGCGCGGGCACTCGGCATGAACCGCTCAACCTTCACCAATCCTCATGGCTTGCCAGATCGCGGCCAGGTGACGACAGCCTACGACCTTGCACTTCTCACCCTCGCGCTGCTGCGCGAGTACCCAGAATACAACGACTTTTACGACATGGGCGCCGTGCGTCTGGGTCAGGCGCGGTGGACAAACCACAACATCCTGCTGCAACGCTACCGCGGGGCATTTGGTTTCAAGACGGGCTACATCTGCGACTCCGGTTTCAACCTGGTGGCTGGCGCACGTCGTGGTGGCCGCACCCTAATAACGGTTACGCTTGGAGCCCGCTCCGGCCTGGAGCGCGCCGCTGCCTCTGCTCACCAAATGGATGAAGGTTTCCGTCGCGCGGGCGGCTTATTTGGATCTGAGCCCGCAGGGACACCGCTCGCCGCATTCAGCCCAACAGGAGCCGTTCAAACAGAAGCAACCAGAATGCGCCCAATCGTCTGCCAGCGTCCAAGGGTTCGTCCAAGCGTGGAGGAAATCGCCGCGCAATTTGGTACGGCCCGGCCCGATTACGCAGGAGCCGCGAGTGCTTCGGCCTTCGCAGCGAATGGTTCGGACGCCATTGTTCTTCCATCGTCTGGTGGCGAAAGCGACGGTGCTGACGAGATCAATGTGCTCGACGTCATGCTCGGCCCGGTTATCCGCGAACCACAACCCTTGCGTATTTCGTTGGGCGGGGCGACCGGACCATCCGTTGCGCGGCTCGGTCGGTGGTTGGTGCCGAATCCGGTTTCGCGCGCGATGGCGGCAGAGGGCACCGGAGACCTACCAGAATCGGTGCAAGCCGCTTTGCCCGGACAGATAGCTCCAAGCCCTGAAGGACCTGCGGTGACCATCGAACCGACAGTGGCTGTCGCCGCAACCGCATCGTCCGGCAACAATATTGGCCAAGCGGTTCCCATACCGGTTCCGGCACCTATACCCCGACCAAACTAACCGCTCATGTCCGCCCAACGACCAGACCGTATGCCGGTGCTGGTGGTGTCCGGCTTTTTGGGTGCCGGAAAGACCACCTTCCTCAACCGCCTCCTGGGGACCGAGCCGCTGCAAGACTCGCTGGTGATCGTCAATGAGTTTGGCGACGCCGGTCTCGATAGCCTGTTTTTGGAGGCTGAGACGGATACCGGTGATTCCGGCTTGCTGATCGAGGAACTCACGTCGGGATGCCTTTGCTGCACGTTGCAGGGGCCATTGGTAGCAACGCTTGAAGACCTGCTGCGCGCCCGTGATAACGGCCGGATCAAGCCGTTCAAACAGTTGGTTATTGAAACCACGGGCTTGGCAGACCCTGCACCAATCCTGGGGGCTTTTGCCAAGCATCCGTACCTCTCTTTAAGATATCTGGTCGGCGGTATCATCACTGTGGTTGATGCGGCTCAAGAGCCGTCGCTTTGGGACGACACGTCGGAGGCACGAGCCCAGATTGCTGTGGCGGACCGGCTGGCGGTCTCGAAGACGGACCTTGTGGATGACGATACGCTGGCCGCCGCAAAACAAGCCCTGAAAGCGCGCAATCCGCACGCTCCGCTTTCTATAACGGATGAGTTGGTCGCCGATCCGACTTGGCTACAAGATATGCTGGCCCAAGCCGCTCCCATCGAGACCGTGAGCCCCAAAGATGGATCTGGTGAACACCACCACGCACATGATCACGACCACCAACACGCCTATTCGGTTGTGGTCGACGCAAGACAACCGCTCGAGCCGCGCATCTTGGCCATGTTCATGGACCTTTTGGCGATGAACTTTCCCGGTGATCTGTTGCGGATCAAGGGCATTGCCTGGGTGGCTGGCAATGCCGAGCCGGAACCTTGGGCCGTCCACGCAGCCGGACCGTTGCAGCATCCACCGCGACCCATCGTGGGGACGGCGATTGAACATTTGGAGCCGTTGCATACCCAGATAGTGGTGATCACACGGGCCGACCAATCAGCCCGCGTTGGCGATCTGTTTGCGGCATGCCTTAGGCAGAACCGCGTCGAATCCAAAACGTAGACCGATCTCCGTCCACCATCCTATCCAGGATAGTGTGGCCGTCTTCGCGTGCCATATGCGCGATATCGACAATCGCCATCGGATCGGAACTATCAATCTTCACCACGGCGCCGTTGGCCACCGACCCGAGCGCTTTGCGGGCCTTCAACACCGGCAGCGGGCATCGCTGGCCGATGCAATCCACCAAACGATCGAAGGCGTGCGTCTTTTCCTGGTCGCTCATACATCTTATGTGCCAGCCAAACGATTGTCTGGCCAGAGGAGGTTGCTCGATATGGATGAACGCGCGCTCGACGTTCTCGAAACCTGGTGGGGTTTGGGGGAAAGCAAGTGGTACAATCAGTCGGACAAAACTGACGACATGTTGCGCAAACGCTTCTCAGCACTTGTCGAGGACGCGCGATCCGGAAAACTCGATCACTGGGAACAGACACCACACGAAACACTCGCGCTACTAATCCTGCTCGACCAACTGCCGCGCAACATCTTTCGCGGTACACCGGATGCGTTCGCGTCTGACGAAAAGGCTGTCCGGGTGGCCGATTCAGCGCGCGAGAAGCGCTTTGACAAGGCCTTTTACGGCGTCGCGCGAGCCTTCTTCTATATGCCTTACATGCACAGCGAGGACCTACAGACGCAGATGACTGGGTGTACGTTGTTCCGGCAGACTGGCCACAAGGAAGGCTACCACTACGCCCTCATGCACATGGATGCCATTCAGCGCTTTGGGCGGTTCCCTCACCGCAACAAGATCCTCGGGCGCGCGTCCACGCCCGAGGAAAACGACTACATGCAGACAGGTGGTTTCTCCGCCTAGCCGCAACTCTCTCTAGGCAGCGGCAACGTCGTCGAGGAACTGATCCACCAACCGACGCAGGCTCTGCGAACGCTGGCTGACCTCGTCTGACGCCACATGTACCTGGGCCGCCGATTGCGACGTTTCATCGACGGCCTGGCTCATGGTCGCCATAGCACCGTTCACGTGTGTGGTGCCCTGTGCCGCCTGGTTGATATTGCGTGAAATCTCAGCCGTGGCCGAACCCTGCTCTTCAACTGCAGCAGCAATGGCATTGGTGTAGGTTTGCACGTCACGCATGGTGTTGGCTATGCCTTGGATTGCCTCAGCGGATTCGTTGGTTGACCCCTGAATACCGGAGATCTGAGCGGCGATCTCCTCGGTGGCCTTGGCAGTCTGATTGGCGAGCGTCTTCACTTCACTGGCAACCACGGCAAATCCTTTGCCCATTTCACCAGCCCGTGCAGCTTCAATTGTTGCGTTCAGCGCGAGCAGATTGGTTTGCTCGGCGATGTCCTGAATGATTGAGACCACATCACCGATCTCTTGAGCGGCTTGCGCGAGCTTGGTTACGCTATCGGAGGAGGCCACCGCCGATTGGGTCGCCTGATCGACGATCTGGTTCGTCTGAACAACCTGACGAGAGATCTCTTCAACCGAAGCCGTTAGTTCCTCAGTCGCTGCGGCAACGGTCTGCACATTGGACGACGCGTCTTCGGAGGCTGTGCTGGTGGTCGCCACCTGATCACGGGACAGTTCGGCAACGCCATTGAGCGCTTGCACAGCACTGTCCATTGTTTCCGTGTTCTGCCCTACCGCATCAAGCAGCGCGCCAGATTCTGAGCGGAAGGTGGCAATCATCGTGTCGATACGCGTTTGTCGCTCTGCGCGCAGAGCTCCGGCTTGGTCTGACTCTTCACGCAGCTTGGCACGTTCCAAGGCATTGCCCTGGAAGACGACCATGGCGCGAGCCATGTCCCCGATCTCATCCCTCTTATCGGCGTCTACCATCTCGAAGTCGTAGTCTTCGTTTGTCAGTTTCCGCATGGCTTCATCAATGCGCCCAATGCCCGTGGAAATCCTTGTGCCACTACGCCAAGCCATGAAGACCGCGCTCAACACGACGACAAACAAGGCAGCCGCCTCTATGATCAGCAACCGAATTTCATAGGTCGAATAGGCATCTGCAGACAGGCGCATATCAGCAATCAGCGTGTCTTCAACATGCTTGAGCGCATCAATCCGGGCGGTCGAGGCACCAAACCAGTCGGGAGCCGTTATCCCCTCAAGGTCGCCGCCGAAGGGCGACAAGCGCGCTACTTCGCGCATATGCTCGAAGGGTTCGACAATTTCAGCGGTCATGCTCAGATTAAGATCGTCGACAGAATGCTGCGGTGCCAGGCGGGTGAAGGCATCAATTTCGGTTTCCTGCGTTCCTTGAAGGCGCAACATGTTGGCATAGACACCTGGTGCAAACTCTCCGGCACCAAATCCAGCGGCACCCATTGCGCGCTCTACTCCGGCAGCTTCCTTTGCTTTGATGAGGTTCAGGTAGGCTTCGGCGTATGCCGTCATCTCGGTTGTGGGGGCATAGGCCTTGATGCCTTTGATGGTCGTGATGATGTGTTGGATTGCCTCGGTGTAGAGCGACGCCATCTCCGGCACAGTGGCTCCAAGTCCATCGACCCGTTCGCGCATGGCATGAATTTCATCGCGATCAGCGCGCATAGTTTCAAACTGACCAGCAAAGGCATTGACCACCCGCGGAGAAATATCCGTCAAAGCAGCTTCCATTGCAGCGAAGGCTTCATCGGTTGCTTGACGCCGTTGCGGCAAGGTATCGCTAAAGCTCGAGCCACTGGAGCTGATAAATCCTGCGCTCTGACCACGTTCGCGCTGCAGTTCGTGCACGACACCACTGAGATAGTTTGCCTTGGCAATAACCTCACTCATGTCCCGCGCGCTACGCGCGTCAAACCAGGTCTTGATGAGAAGAAATGACGCTACTGCAACCAGCGCTATCAGTGGTATGGCGCTTGTGAAAAGGATGCGCTGCTTAAGTGATAATGTCGGCATATCTGACCAGTCCCCAATGTTTACGCGGGTTAAAGATCATGCGGCACATTGACGAACGGTTAAGCGTACCCGTTCATAAGTAGAACACCATAGCCGCGAACCGGGCTTTAAGCTGACGCTGCTAGTAAGGAACCCAACGACCATTGGGACCAAGGCGCGGTGCAGCTGTTCTTATATCCTTTGGGGTTGTTGCCCACCGGTCTGGGAAGCAAACTCCACCCCGGTGGGGGAAAGCCAGATCTCGCGGTTGCCGCGGGTGGTCTATCGCTATGCGGAATGGGCCATATAGAGCAAGTTGCCATGTTCCTAGCGTCTGTTCTCGTCTTCGCCGTGCACCGCACTTTGGATGTGACGATTTTCACGGGAGCGGTTGGACGAATGCAAACTTCGAACAAGTCGTCATTGTCTAGGGGGTAGCATGAGCATCGCTGAAACCTATCCGCTTCGGGAGTCGAGGTTGCCCCCGGATTTAGATGCCCTGACGCAGTCCGCCTATCAACGTAACGTGTTCTTTGAACCTGCTGTTTTGGAGCCGGCGCTACGATACTTGGCGCCTGAGAACGCTCAGGTGCTCACGGCAATGGCGCCTGAAAGCAACATTCCACAGGCGGCTATGCCCGTGCAGCGTATGGGTGGACGCTATGGACCGTTGCCAACGCTCTCCCCCCTGGGTGTCTGGCACCACCCCTATTCGATGGTTGGCACTCCGCTGATTGCGGCGAAGGACCCACACGCCGCGATGGCTGCGTTGTTCGATGAAGCACAGGCGATGGGACCACCAACGGTATTGCTCTTACCGTTCGTGCCAGCCGACGACGCATTTTGGCCCGTCTTCAGCGAAGTATGTGCCGCTACGAAGCGTCGATATACCCGCCTCGTGACTCACCAGCGCGCTGGATTGCGTTTGAGTCTAGCCGAAACGCGTAATGCCTCGCCGCGAAGCTTGTTGGGCAAAAAGGTCCTTCAGTCTATCAAAGCAAGCCAACGTAAGCTGTCGGTATTTGGTGATCTTGCGACGATCACGGCCAGGGACGGCGAGGCGCTTATTGAGGCAGTGGAAGTATTCTTGGCGCTGGAAGCAGCAGGATGGAAAGGGCAGCAGGGCACTTCCTTGCGCACGGCGGGACATGGCGCCTTTGTGCGCGAGGTCACCGGTAATTTGTCCCTAAAAGAGCGTATCCGCATCGATATTACCACTATAACGAAGAGTGGTAATCCCACCACACTGGCTGCGACCATGTCGTTGCGCGCTGGGTCGGACGAGGAACCCGTTTGGATGCCTTGGAAGACGGCGTACAACGAAGCTTACCAGGCGGCAGGGCCGGGGGCCTTGTCATTGGCAAGGCTGACGCTTGACCTGTTGGAAGAGACACAGGCAAAGGACGAGCCCCTTTTGTTGGACAGTCTGGCTGATGAACACAGCGTCGTCGCCAATCGGTTGTGGCACGATCGTTGGATGTTCCACGACGTTCTAATTGACCTCACGCCTGGCGGAAGTCGTGGTTACGATGCCATTGTTCTTGCTGAAAAGGCACGTTTGAGAGCACGCGCATCCGCCAAGGCAGCCCGAGACAGCGTCAAAAAAGCATTGCGGCGAGCGCGTTCAGTTTAGGAGATTCGCCGGCAAGCCCTAGTCGATCTGCTTGAGCATCCGACGGATGATCTTGCCGGTGGTTGTGGTCGGAAGCGAGTCCACGAAACGGATGTCGCGTGGATACTCGTGCGCCGCGAGATTGGCGCGCACATGAGCTCGCAATTCGTCGGCAAGCGCCTCGTCTGGCTCATATCCATCTCGCAGGACCACAAAGGCGCGCACGATCTGGGTCCGCAACGGATCGGCAACACCGATCACCGCAGCCATGGAAACAGAAGCATGGCTCATCAAACTGTCTTCGATTTCACCCGGGCCGATGCGGTGACCAGACGAGGTGATCACGTCGTCGTCGCGCCCAGTGAACCATATGAAACCGTCGATATCGCGCATGGCCATATCGCCGGTTAGGAGCAGACGCCCGTACTGCGGCGACTCAAGATATTTGCGTTCGGTGGCATACGCGGCATTCCAATAACCGAGAAACATCACAGGGTCAGGGACAACGATAGCGATCTCGCCCAGTTCACCGGGCTCGGTTTCGCGGCCATCTTCACGCACAACCTTAACCTGATGGCCAGGCACTGGCTTACCAGTTGCCCCCGGTTTGGACGCGCCGAACGAGGTCGACGACCCGATAATGAGATTGCATTCGGTCTGGCCGTAGGCCTCATTGACGGCGAAGCCGAAGGCGCCCTCCGCCCAACCATATGTCTCTCTGCCAAGCGCTTCGCCAGCCGACATAACAGATCTCAGACCGATGGAGCGTATAGCCTCGTCCGATAGTTTGGCACGCATCAGTTTGAGTGCTGTTGGCGGAAGGAAGGCATGTGTCACGCCGCGCTCCCTCATAACATCAGCCGTGTGCTCTGGACTGAACCCAGTCGCCTCCGCGAAGGAAACGACGGCAGCCCCTGAAGCGAGTGCTGGGAACAATAGGTTCAGAAGCCCGCCAGCCCATGCCCAATCGGCCGGGGTGTAAAAGACATCCGTTGTCGCGACCGACCCGCCATGAACAAACAGAAATCCCGGCATGTGTCCGAGCAGAACGCGGTGACCGTGCAACGCACCTTTAGCGGGCCCCGTGGTGCCGGACGTGTAAATCATCAGGCAGGGATCATCGGGGCCTGTTTCCACCGCCGGTATGGTTGCACCACGTGCCTCAAGCAGTTCGTCATAGGACTCCACGTCGTCGCCAGGACCATCCAGCCCAATGACGTGTTGAAGGTCGGGGAGATTGTGGCGCACATCGGTCAGCCCTTGTCGACCGGTCTCGGACACCAAGGCAATGGACGCCCCGCTGTCACGCATGCGGTGATCCAGGGCATCACGCCCGTAGCGCTCAGACAGTGGCACGCTTACCAGCCCGGCCCGAAGAATGGCTGCTTGCACAACCAGCGTTCGAGGTCCCTGTGGAGCGATTACCGCAACACGGTCGCCGCGTTTTGCGCCCAAAGCAATCAAGGCCCCAGAAAGTCGCACTGCCTCGTCTGCCAACGCCCCAAATGTGGATATTTCGCCGGAGAGCCCATCGATGATGGCGGCTGCTTCGGGAGCGCGCGACGCCGGCTCTTCCAGTATTTGGACGCCGAGATTCAGCTGATCCGGAACAGACCAATTGAACGACGCGTAAGCCTCGTCATAGGGCTGCGGCAGCGCCAGCACTAGGAGCGCCCCCCAGGGCCATCATCGGGCGTCGGATCGGCTTGCTCTTCGATCTCTGGATCGGGGTACGGCACGGTGGTAACGCCAGCCCCTTTCTCACTTGCGGCATTCTGAACTGTTTCTGTGCTTTCTGCTGCGACCGATTGCGTTTGGTTGCCGAGCAACGCGGCCACCTTATCCAAGTTGCGGATGGTGACATCCGACTGGGTAAACGGAATTTCGATGCCCTCTTCTTTGAAGCGGCGGAATATCTCGAAGCGAATATCCGAACGCACACCGTAGCCGTTCCCCACGTCCGCAAGATAAGCGAACAACATGAAGTCGAGCGAACTCGCGCCGAACTCGATGAAAAACACGGCGGGCTCTGGATAGGTCAGGGTTTGTGGGTGAGCGTTAGCGATCTCGAGCAATATCTCTTTGACGCGGTCCGGATCGCTGTCATAGCCAACGCCGACAGGTACATCGATCCTTCCGAGCGTGTCGCGATGGACCCTGTTCTTGACGGTACCCGCAATGAAGTCCTGGTTCGGGACGAGAACGGTTGCGCGGTCAAAGGTCTGAATCTCGGTGGCACGCACATTGATGCGCTTCACGATGCCCTGCTCGTCGCCAACCACGACCCAGTCACCCTGCTTAAAGGGCCGTTCTGCGAGCAGAATAAGGCCAGACACGAAGTTTGAGACAATGGACTGGAGCCCGAAGCCGATACCAACCGAAAGGGCACCAGCGACGAGCGCAACATTTTCCAGGTTGAGGCCCAGATACGATAGGCCCACCAAGCCGGCGACGATGACACCGATATAACCAATACCAGTGCGGATGGAGGTTTTGAGACCATCATCGAGAGACGTCTTTGGCAGATATCGATTGTCGAGCCACCCCTGGACCGCTCGGGTCAAAACCACGCCGACAAAGACGAAGGCTAAGGCGACTACAATCGAGGTCAGCGAAAAGGAGAACCCACCAATCTCGATGCCGGTGAACACACGACCAAAGACATCTCTCAGTTGGCCGGTCTCCACGCCAAAGGGCGCGATAATCAAAGAGGCTGCGGCGACGAGCAGAACCAACTTTGTGCCGCCCGACAGTAGCACCCCGAACTGGCCCAATCCGCTGCGCGACAAACCAACATTGTCGTGCAGCCAATCAGCTGTCCTCGTGTCTTCTTGGAAGGTCGCGGACGTGACGCCTTCAATCAAAGTCGCGCATAGATGCAAGGACACCAGCACAACCGTCGACCAAACAATACGATCGACGAGGAAAGAGGCGAGCGCTAAGAACCCAAGAACCTGGGCGACCACGACAGCCAAAGCCGCCAGGCCCGCAACCGGTACCGTCCAACGCCACAGGACATAGGATATCGGCGGTGTGGCCTCTTGATCGGGTGGGATCAAACCCCGAACGATGGCACGGATACCGGCAAGAACCGAAAATGCAGTAATAAGCGCGGGCGCTGCCTCAAGGAACTGCACCACGTCCAAGGGCGAAACGAAGGATGCAGCTGTGTCGCGCAATACTTCGCCTATGACGTAAGCAACGGCAGCCACACGGAAGAAAGTAGCAGCCCTTCCCGCATGGCCATCGGCTACAGGAACCAACCGCCAAGGCGCTAGTCCAGGCGCCAAGAAGGCCCTGATCGACCCTGAAATGAAAAAGAACAGGGTCGTATGCAGCGCGACACTCTCTAGGATCGCCTGTGCACGAAAGGACACGCCACCGATCGTATCAAGCGCCAGCAAAAGCAGCGCGAACCCAACAGCGGGTATGAGCGCGCTAACGAGAACGATACGCAAAGCGCCCAACGTTTTCTGAAATGGGCTTGGGTCGAGGTCATCCGAGCGGGCAGCTTTGCGCAAGGCCAGGCGGCGAACGGGAATTGCAGCAGCAACGAGCACGACGACCAATACGGCAAGTCCTGCAAGACCCGCAGGGGTCGCGCGGCTTTGCAAGGTAATCCACGTGCTCTTGGCCGTGCTATCGACGCGGTTGGCAAGGCGCGGCATACCAGCCAGGCCGTCACGCCAAAGATCCAGCGAGATCAAGCTCGACGACCGCTGAAACAAACCTCGGGTAAATTCCTCTGCCCGCAGGGAAACAATCTCATCGCGTAACGCGTTGGCCCGCCCGACAAGCAATTCCGCCGGTTGTAGCTCCGACTCTAGCTGCGCGATCCG
Organism: Hyphomicrobiales bacterium; assembly: GCA_965601715.1. Lineage (GTDB taxonomy): Bacteria > Pseudomonadota > Alphaproteobacteria > Rhizobiales > MH13 > MH13. Next base: position 348,138 of record OZ271835.1, read on the forward strand.
CTCCTGTTGGGCCAAGATTTCAGGAGTGTCGGCGAGCGTGCCGTCTTCTGGCACGAGCCCGTCCAAAAGGGCGCGTTCGTCAGCAAGACGTGGCGCAAGCTCATCCACCATCACCTGCACTTCATCGCGCACATTGAGGGCATCGTCGCGCATGCTGGCAAGCAGATCGAGCGATGCCCCTCCAGCGTCCAACTCGGTCCGCAAAGTGTCCAATCGCGCCGACCAAGCCGCTATTTGTTGCGCGCGTTCACTTAGTCCCTCCTCTGAGCCGTCGGTGGCGAGATTAACTAGCTGAGAAAACGGATTGGATTCTGACAACCCATCGCCGTTTGACTGCGCCAGCACTGGGAAAGCCAGCAGCAAAGCGCCGAGAAGAGCGATGACCAAAGTGTGCAACCGCACCATCATTGCTACCCGCCAGGCTCTGACCAATACCCGACTTTGGGCAGTACCGGGCTATCGGTTTTTGTGATCGGTCGCTTGGCGATCATATCGATCTCGACAAGCGCGCCCACCGCTAGACCCGTCACACCGACCGTTGTGCGCGCGGGGCGTCGATCAGCCGGAAAGTATGTCTGATAAGTCTCGTTGAAGGCCGCATAGTCGCGGTCGAAATGTGTCAAAAAGCAGCGGCATTGCAGGACGTGGGAAAGATCCAACATCAGGCCGTTCAAGACAATCTCTAGATTGCGCATCACTGCATGTGTTTGGGCAACGATACCGTCCGGCAATGGCGCGTCAGGATCATCGGGATCCGTAGGCATTTGGCCAGTCAAAATAACCCAACCATCCGTTTCCACGGCGTGTGAAAACGGCGCGACTGGCTGCGCTGCGCCATGGATCATATGGAACTTTGGATCGTTACTCATCAACGCTGTTTTACGAACGTTCTGCGTGCGGTGCAACAAAGCGCGGTCTGGGCAACCAAAGTAGCTTAGGCGCTGATCTTGGCCTTTTGGGATCCCTCTTCGGCCTCTTCATCGTCAGGCAGATCCAGAGCGTGTGGAGCGGACTGGGCGCCCGAAGAGGAAGCCTTTGGAGCGTCGTCCGGGACGTCCAACGCATGTGGCGCGGGAGTTTTGTCGGTCGCGGCGCTGCCGTCAGCAGTGTCACCAGCACCTTTGTTGGATGATGCCTCGCTGTCCGATTGCGGTGCGGCCGTGGGTTCATCATCATTGGCGACATGAACGGCGTTGGGTGACAGAATTTCGCCGACCTGATCGGGATACAGCACACCCTCCAACTCGCCATCTTTGCTGACCACCGGTACTGGATGTTCCGTATCGAGAACCGCTGGTAAGGCTTCTTCGATAGAGCTGGCTGCGTCCAACGTTGTTCCGTCTTCAGCGACGTCGCTGAGCGACGGATCACCAGGCGCGTCGATCGCTTCTTGAAGGGTGTCTTCGGTGACGTAGCCGACATAACTACCGGAATCTTCCACCACGTAGCCGACGCCAGCACCGGCAGACCGCATGGTGGCCAACGCGTGTTCAAGGTTTTCGTCTGTAAGGCGCAGTTTCGGTGGCTTGGCCACCACGTCCACGGTCAGCACGCGGGCGCGGTTCACATCGCGTACGAATTCAGCGACATAGTCGTCGGCAGGATACATCAAGATATCTGCCGGGGTACCCACTTGGCTCAGCACGCCATCTTTCAGAATGGCGATCTTGTCGCCGATCTTCAGTGCTTCATCGAGGTCGTGCGTGATGAAGACGATCGTCTTATGAAATTTGTCCTGAAGTTCGACCAGCTGATCCTGCATCTGCGAACGAATGAGCGGATCAAGCGCCGAAAATGCTTCATCCATCAACAGAATATCGGCATCCGTCGCCAATGCGCGCGCCAGGCCAACACGCTGTTGCATGCCGCCAGAAAGCTGGCTCGGGTACTGGTCCTCGTACCCTTCAAGGCCAACCTGGATGATCCATTCGCGCGCCTTTTCTTGGCGCTCGGCGAGCGCAACACCCTGAACCTCCAGTCCGTATCCAACATTTTCCAGAACTGTCCGGTGGGGGAACAGGCCGAAGCGCTGGAACACCATCGACATGCGTTTGCGGCGGAACTTCTCTAATCCTTTGGTGCCAAGCTTAAGAACATCGTCTCCATCAACGATAATCTTGCCGTCGGTCGGATCGATGAGACGATTGAAGTGACGGATCAGTGTGGATTTCCCGGAGCCGGAAAGCCCCATGATCACGAAGATCTCGCCTTGCTCGATCGACAGTGAGACATCATGGATGCCGAGGGTATGGCCGGTCTCGGCCAGGAGCTCGGTCTTGCCGATACCGGCCTTGACCCGACGCAGGGCGACCTTGGGGTGGGGACCAAAGATCTTGGTGACATTCTGGACTTCAATGAGAGCCACGATGTGTTCCTAACACGATACGGGTGATCAATGGCCGGCGGCGCGGTAGCTTTGCATCCGCGCACCATAGGCTTGCGTGATGCGGTCGAAAACGATGGCCAACACAACGATGGCAAGTCCACCAAGCAGACCGCGACCAGGATCGTTTGTTTGCAGGCCAAGCAACACGGTCTCACCGACCCCGCGCGCGCCGATCATGGAGGCAATGACAACCATCGCCAACGCCATCATCGTCGTTTGGTTGATACCTTGCATGATGGACGGCATGGCCAGCGGCAGCTGAACATCCTTCAAGACCTGGAACCGCGTTGCCCCGAATGCCCTTCCGGCTTCGGTCACCTCGCCGTCCACCTGGCGTATGCCCAAATCGGTCAAACGTATGAGCGGCGGGACGGCGTAAATCACGGTCGCGATGATCGCCGGTACCTTGCCGAGGCCGAACAGCATGACTGCCGGAATAAGATAAACGAAGCTCGGGATCGTCTGCATGAGATCGAGCACCGGATTGATGATGTTGCGCATGCCATCTGAGCGCGCGATCAACACACCAACGGGCACACCAATGACCACCGAAATCAGGATCGAGACCAACATGATGGCGATCGTCTGCATCGCCTGGTCCCATAGGTCGAAGGCACCGATCACGTACATCGCAACGCCCATCGCCGCTACCAGTGCCACTTTTCGGCTGGCCGCGTAGGCGAGCAGCATAATCAGAGCGATGATTTGCAGCTCCTGCCCCCAGATCCACTCCATTGGGCGGAAGGAGTTATCCGTCTCAACCGTAAAGCCCGACAGAAACAGCATGGCGGCGGCCATAGGGATGACCGCCAAGGCCAGTTTAGTTTGCTTCACGATCAGAAGCAGGACGAGTCCGACAACAGTAAAGACGCCGAGCGGAACGATCAGCGACGACGCCAGTTCCAAATTGAACTGGCCTGTTACAATCGGAGTTCCGTTTTCAGGATCGGTTGGCAAGGTGTATCGCGAGATGAAGAAGAGGACTGTCTCGGCGACAAAGACGCCAAAGGCCAGCACAGCGTTCTTCGAGATCAGATAGACCATCAAGCTGATCAAGCCACCAAACAGGACGAGCAACCACAGTTCGGGTTCCGTTCGGCCAAGTAGCAGGCGCTCAATCCAAACCAGGACACGTAGAATGGTGTTTGAGAATGCCTCAAATTGGTCGCCGTAGGCGATGACAAGAAACTCCACAAAGTCATTTGTGGCGCGTCGAACCATCCGGCCAACATCGATGAAGATGCCATTCCATTCGAGGTCTTCAAACATGGTCTCGTCCTATCTACGCTTTACCGGTTGAAGCTGGCTAATAAGCGTCTTGCGCGCCAGGCCAGCTTCTTTTTCTGTACCCTGACAGGTTAGAGCGCCGCACGCACCCGCGCTGCCACATCAGCCGGAACCCAGCTTTCCCAATCAGAGGTTGTTTCCAGGAAGTTCTCGGCGGCTTCGTCAGCATCCGCGTCGTTTTCCTGCATGTAGGCAACCGCCTGAGACGTTGACAAAGTGGTCGTATCATAGTTGGTCAGGAACTCCGCCAAAGCTGGCGCAGCTTCAACAAACTCGGCATTCGCTCCAACATGAACCGGCGACGATGGATAAGACGTCGTGCGGGTTGGCGTATCTGCCTCGCGCATTTCGTCCCAGATCGCCTGGTCGAAAGGCTCTTCTTCCAGCTGGATCAACTGGTCGCCAATTTGACCGAACAGCCCGGTGGGTGCCCAGTAGTAGAAGACAACCGGCCGCTCACGGCGCACGCGCGAGATAATATCGGCGGCCATCGCACCGCCCGAACCGGGACGGAAATTGGTGAAGAGATCCGTTAGGCCGTAAGCTTCAAGTTTGCGGGTGTTGATGTCTTCACAGACCCAACCCGCAACGCAGTTGTAGAAGCGACCTTTGTCAGGATCTTCTGGGTCCGAGAAAAGCTCAGCGTACCGTGCCAGGTCAGCCGGTGTGCGCAGATCAGGCGCTGGGGCGTCGTCGCCCTCAACCAGATAGCGTGGGATGAACCAGCCTTCCAAGGCGGCGGGGAAATTTGGTCCAAGATCAACCAGAATGCCTGCGTCCAGTCCCTCTTGCCATGCTGGCGGTGGGTTGGCCGTCCATATTTCCATGTTGGCGTCCAGATCACCGCGGGTCAGGCCGGTGAAGCCAGCCAACGTCTCAACTGGAATGATCTCAACTTCACACCCAAAACCTTCGCGCATGATCGTTGCGGCAACATTGGTGTGGAACGCGTGGGATTCGTAACCCAAGCCCGCCATGTTAACTGGGCGATCAAGGGGGCATTCTTGCGCGGCAGCTGGCGCGATTGCAAAGGCTGAGACAGCCGTCAGGGTGGCAAGGCCGAGGCCTGCGAGGGTCAGCTTGTTCATCAAATGGGTCTCCCGTGCTTTCGGCACTTATGTGGCAGTGCGCGTGGGTGGGAAGCAATTCGCCCTCATTGGCGAAAGGCCTCCACGCGCTTCCAATACCCCACCATAAGCGGTCTGACCGACCTGTCCACCCAGCGAAGGTCAAAAGTACCAATCTGCCTATGAGCTTAATGCGGAACCGAGCAGCAATGGCAGTGTGCCTAGGGCAGGGTGTCTACCCCTAATGGACCAATCGGATGGATTGCGATCGACGTGCCAAGGCGGCCAAAATCGCTGCCGCCACAGGATGCGGCCCGGAGCCATCAAACCGCACGCGCGTGCGAATGGTCTGACCTGGCATTCGGAAGCGTGCCGAAATCTGATGGAGGCCCTGATCCGGCGACGAAACGAGCGTGACCCTTGTCGCTTCAATACCTGGGCCGGTAAGGGCTGCGGCGGTTGCTGAATTCAGATGTTCAGGGAAGCGCTGCGCCGCATCGGCCAAAGGACCTCGAAAGAGCAATCCAGGCCTGTCAGCGATGTTCGGGGCTGTCTGTCGAACAAAGAGCTGTGCCGCAAGGTTGGGCGGGCATAGTGTTGGCCCGCAAATCCACCCCGTGAAAAGATGTGCAGTATGTCCAGTTTTGGTGGCAAGATGCGTCAGTTGCGCGCGCAAGTTGGCGTCAGTCAGCGCCGAGGCTCCAACCGTCCAAAGGTCTCCATGGGCAAGTGCTTGCTCTCCAAAGGCGCGCAGCGCGTCGGGTCCTGCAGCGTCGATCGTGAGTTGAGCAGGTGGCAGTTCGTTGGCGTCGCGACCCAGAATGGCAACGACTTCGTAACGGGGCAGGGCACGTAGTCCCTCTGCGACCGCGCTACCAATTCGACCACGGCCAATGAGCGCGACGGTAAGGGGCTCAGAAGGATTCAACGTGTGTTATCCGTCCCCGGCCAGCGCAAAGCGGCCGGGGACAGCTTGGTGCTAGTTCATTGATGCCATGAAGGCCGAGACTTCTTCCAGCGTTATGTAGCGCTCCTCTGATGGGCCTGCGTCAGCAAACACCCATGAGACGGCTGGCGCCGAAACGTTACCATTGGCATCAAAAGTCACAGCCCCGGTTGCGCCTTGGTAGGATACCGTGCCGCCGTCCGAGAGGACTTCCATGGCGCGAGCGAAGCCCTCCACCGTGGCTGGGATGGCTTCACCGTCCGGGTCGGTCACACTTGCGACTTTGGCGGCAATATCCGCACCCGACGCGTCCTGGCCAGCGGCGTGGTAGGCAAGCAAGGCGATGGCAGCAGCATCAAAGCTGTTGGCCAGACCTGGGCCGCTTGGCGCGCCGCCAAAATTATCGGTGTAAGCGGCGACGAAGTCATCAGCGCTTTGCACCCGAGGGCTGGAGGTGTCCGTTCCGACGAAGTCGCCCAGATTGTCGATACCGACAGCGCTGCGGAAATCGTCAGACTTCAGCGAGTTTGCGCCGATCATCACCGACGTTCCACCCAAGCCAAGCCATTCGCGTACGAAGGAAATGCCTTCAGTCGGGTAAAGCGCCAGATAGAGCGCGCCCGGTTGATCACGCAGCGCCTGCGTGGCTTCAGCACGGTAGCTCGGCTGTGCATCATTGATGGCAATCGACGCGTTGACCTCAATCCCAACCGATTCAAAGGCTTCTGCGGCGATGCGGCCAATGTCCTGGCCCCAGTCATCGTTTTTGAAGACCACAGTGATGTTTTCCACGCCAGCGTCTTGCGCCAGCATGGCCGCAACCGCTGCCTGAACATCGGCCGTCGCAAAGGTGCGGAACCATAGGCCGCGCGATTCCCCAGATGCCGCAATCTCGGTCAGTCGGGTCGACGATGAGCAGCACGACATCTGCATCACACCGGCAGGTGCGGTAACCGACGTCAGGATCGGGATCGAGATGCCGGAGGAAACGGTGCCGATCAGCAGCTGAATCTGGTCGAGGTCGACCAATGAGCGCGCAGCATCGACACCGACGCGGCTGTCGTTCTGGTCGTCGCGCAAGATCATATTGACCTCGCAGCCGTCCACACCGCCAGCTTCATTGATCATGTCGCCGACCCACAGTGCCGTTTCAGCGATCGGGCGTCCCCAATCTACCGAGGTCGGGTAAAGCGTGCCGACATCAACGGTACAGTCCTGCGCCTGCGCCGGGGCGGCTTGCAGGCCAATGGCAAGTGCTGCGGCACCGGCCAGACCAAGAAGTGTCTTTTTCATTGTTAGCTGTTCTCCTGCTTGGGTTTTAATGCGGCCTTTCTGGCCGTCGTGGTTTGTCTTTGGGAAATACGCTCCGGTAGGAGCCCCTCCGGGCGCCATAGAAGCATGGTGACGATGAGCGTGCCAATCAGAATGTACTGGATAGATCCTGCGTCAAGCTGCATCGACTCCGGCACAAGCCGGGTGAGAGCAAATCCACTGACCGTCCAAACCGCCCAGATGAGCCCCGCCCCGAGCACCGCTCCCTTGTTGTTGCCTGCCCCGCCAACGATCAGCATCGCCCAAACTTGGAAGGTCAGCACTGGCAGCAAATCCTGCGGGCTGATGAAGGCCGTGTAGGAAACATAGAGGCCACCCCCGGCACCCATGATCGCCGAGCCGATTACCAATGACCAGAGCCGAAGGCGAGCCGGATTCTTGCCGAGCGCCCGCGCCGCTACCTCGTCTTCGCGGATAGCGCGCAGTGCCCGCCCAAAGGGTGAGTGGACCAGCCGCTCAATACCCCACCAAACGAGCCCAAGTACGGCAAGCACAATGACGAGGAAGAACAGTCCATAGAGGAACGTATCTTGGATCAGGTCTTCAAATGGCCTTGGGAATCCACGCAATCCGCGTGCGCCGCCGGTCAACCATTGGGCGTTGCGGGCAAGCGACTCCAGCGCAACCGCGACACCGAAGGTCGAGATCGCCAGGTAATCGTGTTTGAGCCTGAGCGTCAGAAGTCCAACCACCCACGCAAGCGCGGCTGCCAACAGTATTCCACCCAAAAGGGCGACCAAATACGGCAGCTCAAAACCGCCAAACTGGCCAGGCTCCGGGCTGCTGCCGAGGATCATCGTGCCGTAGGCACCGGCACCAAAAAATGCCACCACACCGCCGTTGAACAATCCGGTGTAGCCCCACTGCAGATTCAAACCGAGCGTTACGATGGCCATGATCCCGGCCATCGTTAGGAAGAACGCGAGATACGACACCAAGCCGATCATCTTGGGTCCTCGCCGAATAGTCCTTGTGGGCGCAGCATCAGGACCGCCAAGATGATCAGAAATGGCATCGCCGGGGCATAGCCAGCAGGCAAGATCATCAGCGCGAGGCCGGAAGCGATACCCACAATAAAGCCCCCAAGGACCGCGCCATAAACACTGCCAATGCCGCCAACAATCGTTGCGGCGAAGACCGGCAGCAGGAAGACGTGCCCAAGCATCGGATTGAGCTGGTTGGTGAGCGCGTAGAGCGTGCCGGCGGCAGCCGACAGGCTGCCTGCGATGATCCAAACCGCAACAACGACCGTGGACAGGCGCACACCCGCAACCTGCGCCAAAGTTGGGTTTTCGGCGACCGCACGGATCGCGAAGCCAAAGGTTGTGCGGGTAAGGATGAGGTGCAGGGCAAGCATAAGCACCAGCGCCAGACCCAAGACAAAGACCTGGTCCGGCTTGATAAGGATCAGCGGATCAAAGCTCAGAACATGCGCCCGGGCGATTTCCTGCGAATAGAGTTGCGCGTGGTGGCCGAAGATCAAAATGATAACATTGCGAATAATCAGTGCCACACCAAAGCTGGCAAACACCATCGATAACGGATCGGCTTTCTGCCGGATGCGTCGAAACACCAGCCGGTCGATCACCACCGCCGACAGCCCTGTCACCACCATGGCGATGACCATTGCAAGCGACAAGGCGCCAGTAAGTGTCAACGGCGCGAAGGCGGTGTCCAAAATGGGCACCAACGCCGAAAAGAGGGTGTCGAATACAAGAGCCGCATAGGCACCGATGGCCAGCAGCTCCGCGTAGGAAAAGTTGGCAAAGCGCAACATGTGCATGATCAGGGTAAGGCCAATCGCGCCTAACGATATGATCGCGCCAGTGAGAACTCCGTCGAGTACGCTCTGGATCATTACGCACTCATCCTTTTGCCGCCGAGGTAGATTTCACCCACCAGCGGGTCGTTGGCGATTTGCGCGGCAGGCCCGTCGATCTGGTTTTGCCCTTCTGCCAAGATGTAGCAATGGTCGGCAACACGAAGTGCCTGCTTCACGTTCTGCTCAACCAGCAGGACGGTGACGCCTTGGTCCGTTAGACCTCTGACCAGATCAAGCACTTCGGTGGCGATCTTTGGCGACAGCCCGGCGGAAGGTTCATCCAGCAGCATCAAGCTTGGCTTGTTGGCCAGCGCCATTGCGAAAGCGAGCATCTGCCGCTGGCCGCCGGACAGCGCGCCAGCGCGCTCGGATTGCTTGTCTCGCAGTGCGGGAAAAATATCGAAGAGTTCGACCAGACGCCCCTTCGGATCAGCCGAGCGACGCAGCACCAAGGCCAGATTCTCGCGAATGGTGAGATGGCGAAAGATGTTGTCGGTCTGTGGCACATAGGCGAGGCCATGTTCGCCCATCCTATCAGGCCGCAGACCGGTGATGTCCTTGTCACCCAACATCACTCGACCGCCGCTGATCGGCACGAGTCCGGCAACCGCCTTGATGAGTGTCGATTTGCCGGCACCGTTGGGCCCGATGATGGCGGTTACTTTGGCCTGCGCTGCCACCAGATTGATACCAAGCAGTATTGGCAGATCGCGCACATAGCCGGCCTCGAGTGCTTCGATAGACAAGGATGTCATACCGGTGCCCCCAAATAGGCATCCAATAGCTCGGGGTTTACGCGGGCCTCGTCCGCTGTCCCCTGGAACATCACCCTGCCTTCGGCCAGCGCGATCACTGGGTCGCAGTGGCGCATGACAAAATCCATGTCGTGTTCGATCACAACAAACGTCATACCGCGCCGGTTCAACTCCTCGATACGGTCGATCAAGATGTTGGTGAGGGTCGGGTTCACCCCTGCGGCCGGTTCATCGAGGAGGATAACGGAAGGATCGCCCATCAGCGCCCGCCCAAGCTCTAGCAGTTTCATTTGTCCGCCCGAAATCTTGCCAGCGGGGTGGTCCGCGAGGTGCGACAAGGTCACGAACTCTAGGATTTCGAGCGCCTTTTCCCGCAGTGCTGCTTCCTGTGTGGCCACGCTCTGCTTGCGAAACAAGGCGCCGGGGACGGTCTCGCCAAGTTGAGCTGGTGGCGCAAGCAACAGATTGTCGAGCACGCTCATACGCTTGAAAGGTCGGGGGATCTGGAACGTGCGGGCAAGGCCCATTGCAAACAAGGCGTCCGCCGTTTTTTCAGTGACGTCGCGCCCGTTCAACGCGACAGTGCCCGCCGTCGGCTTCAGACTCCCAGCAACCATGTTGAACAAAGTTGTCTTACCAGCGCCGTTGGGGCCAATCAGGCCGGTGATACTGCCGCTGCGGATGTCCAATGTTACATCGTCGACCGCCCGGAATTGTCCGAAGTCGCGCGTTAGGCCAAACAAAGACAGCGCTATATCGGTCACGCGTTGTGCACCTTGTCGGCCGGGTTGGTATTGAGGTTGTACTTCATAATCCGCCCGTGGCGGCTGGTGCGGTCGCCCTCCAATCCATAAACCGGTCCGCTCGGACCGCTGGACTGGCCCAGAATTCCTGCGAGGCTCTGCCTATCCATATCATCAAGGGCGAAGTCGAAGACTTGCAGGGTTTTTGGCAGGTGCCGTGCATAGCGCGCCCCGACGATGGTCGCGGCGACCTGTGGCTGGTCCAACACCCACCGCGTGGCAACGCTTGAAAGCGTGACACCGTGTTTGTCACCGATGGCCTTCAGGGTGCCAAGCAGCTCTTGGAAAAGCTCCCAAGGCCCAAATTCATCGATGATGAGCCGGTATTTCACCAGGCTTCTGTTCTCAAACGCAAAGCCGGGGTCGGGTTGGCCGAGCCAAGCCTCGGTCAGGAAGCCGCCGGCCAAAGTGCCATAGGCCAAAATCTGGACATCACGCTTCGAACCCCAACTGCTGAAAGCCCCTGCGGGGCGTCGATCGAGTACGGAGTACTGTACCTGCGCCGAGACAATGTCGAAGCCAGCGTCGCAGAACCGGTTCATGACCGGCGCATCCCAATTGGTGGCGCCGAGATTGGCGATCTTGCCTTTGCGCTGGCAGTCCTTCAGAACGTCGAGCGCCTCAACCGGATTGCCGACGGACATGTCCCACCAAAAGAACTGAACAAGATGAAGGCGCTCAATCTGCAGGCGTTTCAGGGAACGGTCGATGATGGCCTCGACCTCGTCTGGTCGAATGTCCGCTAGTCGGCCCAAATCCGGCACAAGCTTGGTATGAACGACCACTTGGTCCGCCACCTGTGATCCGCGGCGTCTGCGTACATCGGCGATGAAGGTGCCGATCATCTCTTCGACGCCGGTGTAGATGTCGGCGCAGTCGTAAGTTGTGATACCCGTGTCCAGAAAGGCTTCCATATCGGCGATGGCTTGGTCCGGCCGCACCTCGCCATGGTCTCCGGCCAGCTGCCAGCCACCCTTAATCACGCGCGAGATCCGGTGTTCCGGTCTCAGCAGTGCTGTTTTGACGCTCATTCTTCGGTTTGCTGCCAATAGGGTGTTTCGCGCTGATCCGGCAGACCAGTGGTTTGTGCATGGGCGAACCATCGCTTGCCCTCACGGATGACGCGAAAGCGTCCGCCGCAGTGCGGATCAGGGCAGGCGATCTCCGCGTCTGTGCTCATCCAATCATCATCATCGGTCACGCGCTGCTTCGCGGGCAGAAGCGGAAGAAGCGCGGCAAGCGCATACATGGAAACCGTATGTGGCTCATCGAAAACCAGGGCTTCGCCAACAACTCGGAAGGATTCTCCCTCCACGTGACGGCATACGGGGGTGCGGCCGTCGAGGACGGTTTCGACGCGCAAATCATACAGCCAAAAGCCGTGCTCCCCATCCTTGTGCATCTGTTGCCCTCTCCATCAAACACCCGGACTGGATCGGGCTTTCTTCGCTGCATGACGTGGTGTGGTTGCCGTCAATTTAGCGATGTGTGATGGTTAGTCACAAAGAAGAGGCGACCCTGTCAAGAACGCCCATGCCGACGATAGCAATCGCTTCCATTGATCCCCCAGCAATGATCATGACCATCTCCCATTCCATCTGTACCGGCTCTGCCATGAGCGTGGGTCTATAGGCCTCGATTGTTCCGGCTTAATCCAATCTTCCAGCTGCCAAAGTGACCTGCATGACCATTCAACCTGAACGCTTGGACGTTTCCCCAAATCTCAACATCTCCCGGGCGCTGACTGGGCTGTGGCAGGTGGCCGACATCGAAAAGGGCGGCGACACCATTGATCCCGAACAGGGTGCAGACTGGCTTTCGGCTTATGCGGCGGACGGGTTCAATACCTTCGACATGGCCGATCACTACGGTAGTGCGGAAATCATCACGGGGCGCCTGCTAGCGCGGGGCGATGATCCCCGTCCGTTGGCTTTCACCAAATGGTGTCCTGCTCCTGGGCCAATGACACCCGACATTGTGCGCACCGGTGTCGAGGAGCGACTTCGGCGGCTCGGCGTGGATCAAGTTGATTTGCTGCAATTTCACTGGTGGAGCTTTGAACACCCTCAGTGGCTCGATGCGCTTCATGAACTGGCACGCTTGCGTGAGGAAGGTTTGATCGCAGAATTGGGCGTAACCAATTTCGATGCTGCGCATTTCAATCTGGCCCTATCCGACGGAGTTCCGCTACTGACAAATCAGGTGAGCTTTTCCTTGATTGACCACCGCGCGGCCGGCGATCTCGCGGCTGTGTGCGAGAAACATGGCGCCTGGCTCTTGGGCTATGGAACACTGAATGGCGGCTTCCTATCAGAGAAGTGGGTCGATCAGTCCGAACCGCATAACATTTCCGACTGGTCGAAGATGAAATATCACCGCTTCATTGGGGCGGCAGGTGGATGGGACGCCTTTCAGCAGATCCTGCGTGCCGCCGATACAATTGCGAAAAAGCACGGCGTGTCGGTGTCGAACGTCGCAACCCGATGGGTCTTGGAGCAGAAGCGGGTTGCCGGTGTGATCATCGGTGCTCGATTGGGAGAAGCCATCCATACCGCCGACAATTTGCGACTGTTTACTTTCGCTTTGGACGATGCAGATCGCGCCCTTCTGAACGAAGCCTTCGCTGCCACGGCTCCAATTCTAGGTGACTGTGGAGACGAATACCGCAAACCACCGTTCCTGACAGCCTCTGGCGACCTCTCACACCATCTGGACGCGCTTCCCACGCCGTTCGAGCCGCAGCCTGCAATCGGCGATGCCACCAGGGTTCTAACCGGTTCCTACTGGGAGGATGTGGCAGGCTACTGCCGTGCGCAGCGGATCGGCGATCGGATATTGGTATCCGGTACTACAGCCGTTGCTGGCGTCGACCGCGCCGTCGCACCTCAAGATGCAGGCGCGCAAACAACCTACATTCTCGACCGGATCATCGCCGCCGTCACGTCGCTGGGTGGCAGCGTGGAGGATATAGCCCGCACGCGTGTTTACATCACGCATGAAGATGATGTTGAGGCCATCGCGCGCGCGCACGGCAGAGTGTTTGGAGACATCAAGCCAGCCAACACGCTGTACCGTGTTGGTGGGCTCATCGGAGATCATCGGGTCGAAATCGATGCCGAGGCTATTGTGGATCGAGCGTGACAGACGTTGACCGGCGCCCGTCTAGCTAAGTTGTTGAATACTGGGCTTGATTGCGCGCTTTCATTGGTCGATATCTGACGTTACGATGCCCGGTCTGTTGAAATTATTGGGCGCGGCGCCGCACTGAACCAAGCTGGGTTGTAAGTTATTTCCTCGGACTCTTCTCCTCTCGAATCCGGCCGTTCAGCACCATCGGCGGTTCACAAAGCGTTCCCAGCAATCGGGCTAGGCGCAGCGCTGGGTCTCGACGCGCTCGGAACGGCTGTCGCGCTCAGCGCGCTCATCTTTTCTGGCGGTTTGGCGTTCGGCTTTCCTCTTGGCCTCAGCCTATTCTTAATCAGTACGGCTGTCGGCGCGTTGGTGCTATACGTCTTCAGCCAGTCCAAGAGTTCCATTGCGATTTCTCAGGACAGCAGCATTGCTTTAATCGCACCGGCCGTAGCGCTGGCGGCGAGCGCAGCCCCTGACTCAGCTGAAGCGAAGTTGGCGACTGCGTTAGCAGTGCTCGGAACGGCCACCATCCTGTCGGGCGTTTTGATGGCGCTGATCCGCGCGCCGTCGATCGCCAGAGTTTTTAAGCTCATACCCTATTCCGTGTCCGTCGGATTCCTGGCGAGTTCCGGTTGGCTTCTCTTGAGCGCTGCGATCTTGTTGGCGTCTGACGCAAGTGGGTTTGAAGGCGTAAGCCATGCCCTGGGCCAAGCTGACCATCAGATGGTGATCGTACCCGCGGTCGCCTTAGGCTTGGCGCTGTTTGCGTTTTCCACCGGCCCTCGGGGAGCGATAAACGTTCTTTGGCTGATCTCGGGCGGTTTCGTCGCCTTTTACGTTGGTCTTTGGGCGACCGGCATCGGAGTGGCAGAAGCTCGCCAATACAGTTGGCTGCCGTTGCTTCACGATGAGCAACTAACGGTTTCGGCGATCTTTGGTCTCTATGGCGCCATCGATTGGGCAAGTGTTGGGTTGGTGTCCCTAACAATTGCCGGCGCTGCGTTGGTCAATCTGGTGTCGTGCACTATGAACCATTCGGGTTTGGAGCTGGTGATCGACGAGACCATCAACCCTGACCGGGAAGTGCAAATTTCAGGCTTCGCCAATATTGGCATCGGCGCCATCGGCGGGCCAGCCGCTTTTTCTTCGATCGCCTCATCGTCCATTGTTGCCCGCTTGAATGCTGGCAATAATGAGCTGCATATCGCTTACCTAGCGGTGATCCTCTTAGGTCTGTTGTTTGCAAGCACAATTGTAGCTTTCACGCCTGCCTTCGTGTCGGCGGGCTTTCTTTTGTACATCGGCATCGGGCTGATCAATGACTGGCTGATCAAGACCTATCGCCAGCTTCCACTGTCGGAATGGTTGATCGCGCTCGCCATTGTCCTGGTCACCGTGTTCTTCGGAATCCTGTTTGCGCTGGTGGCCGGACTCGCGTTTGCGGTCCTCTTGTTTGTTGCAACGTGCACGGCAATCCCGATCATTCGCTTGAAGTCCGATGGATCAGCACTGCGCAGTGCCGTCGAACGGTCGATCACCGACGCACAAGCATTGAAGGAACATGGATCTGAAACGCTCATCCTTGCACTGCAGGGCTATTTGTTCTTTGGAACCGCTGATCGTTTGCTCAGCGCGTTGGAAACCGAAGGCGGTCGATCACCAAAATTTCTCATACTGAGTTTCAAAGACGTGCTGGGGATCGACGCGTCCTCTTGCGCCGGATTGGCGAAACTCATGATAGTTGCCGAGCGCCGCGATATTCGCGTGGTGCTGGCTCACTTGAGTCAGCGTCAGCGCGCCATTCTATCGCGCTGGCATCTTGATACGCCAAACGGCGCGCTGAGTTACGTCGCACCGGATCTCGATGACGGGTTGAAATGGTGTGAAGATGAGGTTCTGTCTGGGGATCGCCCTGTGGAAGACAGTCTCATTTCCGAAGGCGCGATACGCGACCTGTTTGAAAATGCCGATGAATGGTTCGACACCATAAACGTGACCAGCGGCACTAAGATTATCGAGGTTGGCGCAACCAGCGGTGATCTCTACTTTTTAGCGAAGGGGCAGTTGAGCATTTGGGTAGAAGGAGCCACCGACAAGCGTATCCTTGTGGGCAAACTACGCGCGGGGAGCTTTGTCGGAGAGATGGCGTTCGTGACCCAACAGCCGCGATCTGCCGATGTCGTGGCTGAAACCGACTGCCGCGTCTTGCACCTCAGCGAAGCAGCCCTTGCGCGCCTCGAACAAGATGAGCCTCAAGCAGCTGTCGAATTGTTCAAGCTCATTGCCCGGAATCTGGCCTACTCGGTGCAGAATACCAACGCCCTGGTGCGCCAGCTGGCCATATAGATCGACTTTTTTGTTAGGCCGTGGTTGATCAAAACCCACCACCGCTCAAGTGTTCAACACTGCTCTTGCGCAGATGATGTGGCACTTAAGGCGTGAAAAACACCGATGGATCGGGCGGCATTGTCTCGAACGAGGGGATGTCGTCCGACTGGATTGCCCTGGGAAGCGCGCGCGAAGCGTAGATGTTTGCCCGCGGCTCGACAAAGCTGGGGTCGTCGATGGTGCCAGCACGAACCACCATGATCTGTGGCCGACCGGAATTGCCGTTAAACAGCTGGGCGCCGCAAGCCGAGCAGAAATGCTTGGTCATCGTATTACCGCTGTCAGCCTGGTGGTCAAAGGTGTTGGTCTCGCCCTTGGTGATCGTCAGGTCTGCAATCTTCACAAACACATTGGTGGCGTAGCTGGCCCCCGATGTGTGCCGACAATCATCGCAATGGCAGTTCCACATGTTGACGGGCTTGCCCGACACTTCGTAGCGAATGGCACCACACAGGCATCCACCTTCAAACTCAGCCAACTCAGCCTCCTGTCGACATGCGGTTCGTCCGAATCTGGACGGCCGTGATGGTGCGTTGGCCCCAAACGCCAGCCTTCGCTAGCGGGTCCTCGTCAAACATGGCTTCAATCGGCGCGCGTTCGGGTGCGTCGATCAAGAAAAAGCTACCGATCATCTTGCTGTCATCGTCGGACTTCAGGGGGCCTGAAAGCAACAAGGTTAGATTGTGTTTGGCGGCTGCCGGTTCCAGGTAGGCACGATGCGCGTCGATGATCTGAAGGCGGCGGCTTTCAGCGTCGGGTTTGTCGAGCGCATGAACCACGAAATGCATCGATTCTCTCCTATTCAAAGACCAGGCTCAGCGCCGGGAACAGCGCGAGTATGATGGTGACGATCGACATCATAACCACAAACGGGAAGGTGCCCGAAAAGATGTCGCCGAGCGTGGTCGACCTATCTGATATAGTCGCCTTCACAACATAGACGGTTAGCCCAAAGGGCGGCGTTAGGAGTCCAATCTCCACGGCGATGACGGTGACAATGCCGAACCATATCAGGTCGCCACCAAGCTCGGTGACGATCGGCAAACACAAGGGAAGCAGGATCAGCATGATCGAGGTGCTGTCGAGGATCATGCCCATGATGATCACCAACACAATGTAGATCAGAAGGAACCCCGCCAGACCAAGACCCATCTCTGCGAACATCATCGTGATCTCCTGCGGGATCGTCGAGAGCGTCAACATGCGGGAGTACATGGATGCCGCAACGATCAACAACAGGATGGAGACCGAAACCAGTCCGGTGTCGACCAGGACGCGCCAGAAGCGTTTCAACGTCAGTTTGCGCTTGGCGACGGCTACCAAGATGGCTGCGGCAGCACCGGCAGCGCCTGCTTCTGTTGGGGTGAAGAAGCCCGTATAGATCCCGCCCAACACGATAGCGACCAGCACTGCGATCGGCGCCAGTTTGGTCATGGCCGACGACCACGTCTCGGTGATCACGGCACTCGGACGCTCCGACTGCATGACCATGGTCGGGCGGAACCGTGCCATGAGGTAGATGCCGACGCCAAACGTCAACGCGAGCAGGCCGCCTGGGACGATCGCGGCCAGGAACAGCGCCCCGACTGATTGCTCAGCCAAAATCGCGTAGATGATCAACAATAGGCTAGGCGGGATGAGCATGCCGAGTACGGATGATCCCGCCACCACGCCGAGAGCGAAGCGCTTATTGTAGCCATTGGCGACCATCTGCGGCACAGCCACCCGCGAGAACACGGCGGCAGACGCTATGGAAATGCCCGTGATGGAGGCGAATACAGCATTGGCTGCCACGGTCGCCATGCCAAGGCCGCCGCGGATCTTTTGCATCATCCAAGCGGCGACACGGTAGGCGTCGCGGCCAATGTCGGCGGCATCAACGACCAATCCCATCAGGACAAACAATGGGACAACGCCGAACAAGTAACGGTTGATCGATCCACCAGCGGCAAGTGCGAGCGAGCGGACAGCCACATTTGGGTTGTCGCGGATAAGCCAGATGCCGATGAACGACAGAAGGATCAGCGCCACCGCAATATGAGCGCCCGACAGGATAAGAATTAGCATGAACGCGATGGCCGCAGCACCGATTTGAACGCGGCTCAAGTCGCCTACGACCAATGCATAGCCGATCACCAGCAGGAAGAGGAAACCGACCAAGAATGGCCACCCCCGTGGTGGCTGTTCGACGGTGTGTCTAAATGAAAGCGGCTCAACACGGCGATCATTAGCGAGCTGTTTGACGTCCTTTAGCAGCTGCACCGCGAAGGCTATCGCGGTGAGAATTGAACCACCAAACAGACAGGCTTTGATCGGCCAAACAGGGGCAGTGAAGACACCCTGCGCCCCGAAAAACTCATCCTCGACCCAGGCATCAACCAGCGCCGGCCACGTGCCTTCGGCAATGACAGCGAAGACAAACACGCCACCAAGATGAAAGAAGATACGGATAACGCCGGCTGCAAAGGGGCGCTTTTCTTCAAGCGAACCGATGAACAGGTCGGTACGCGTCATGCGCCCGCTCATAAGTGTGTGAGCGGCTTGAAGGAACACGATCGCGACGATCGAGTTGGCAACAATCTCAGCCACGCCCTGGATCGGATCGTTGAAGAGGTTCCGGCTGAGAATGTCCGCGCAGATGAGGCACATCAGCGCGAATATCCAGATCGAGGCGGCGCCGCTGATTATTCCGGTGACCAGCGACACGCCGTTTTCTAATTGGTCAGTGCTACGACGAAAGCGGCGAAGAGCGTCTGCCATGGCACTGACCTCCGTTCAGACCGCGATCAGCGAGCAGTCCAGTCGATGCCTGGCTCAATGCCCCGGGCGCGAAGACGAGCAACAAACTCGTCCATGACCGCTGCCGCGCCATCGTCGGCGTTGGCTTCCGCCCATTGGCCAGCCAGGTCGGGCAGGCCATCTTTCCAGGCTTGAATCTCACCGGCTGGAAGCTCGGTGACCGTCGCACCCACGCCTGGCAGCTGCTCAAGGAAATTGTTGTAGCGTGCAATCACTTCTTCGGCATGCGCCGTCGTGTACTCTTCGCCAAGTTCGGTCAGAACGGCACGAACATCGTCGGAGAGGTCTTCCCAGACGTCGCGGTTGATACCCAGACCGCCAGTCATGTGCGCACCGATGCCGACCAGGGTCACATAAGGCGCGACCTCATAATGGCGGTTCGGGAAGGCGCCGGTTATGATCACGACCATACCGTCAGCAACACCCGTTTGAACCTGATTGTAGTAGGTTGGCAGAGCGCCGTTTACAGGAACAGCGCCGAGCGACTCGATCCAGTTCGCAGACGGTCCAGGCGCCATAATGCGGCGTCCTTCTAGGTCAGCCAGCGAGTTGACCGGGAAGTTGGTCAAAAGGTGGTAGGTCTCCACACCGCTCGCGCCGAGGAAAACAACATTCTCATCTTCCCAGGCCTCCTGGAGCACAGGGATATCCCGGTGCATCTCGTTGAGGACCTGCAGCATGCCGACAAGATCATCGGTCACGAAGGGCATAAAATAGGTCATGTTCTGCAGGGGCATCTTAGAGCCTTCCCACAGGGTGCCCACCCAGCCCGCGTCTGTCAGGCCGTCGCCGACGGCTTCCAGCGTGTCCGAGAAGCCATAGAGCGACCCGCCATAAGCTTCTGTCCATTCAACGCGATCTTCGGAGCCCATGGCTTCGAGGCGAGCATTCGTCTCGCCTACAACAAGCGACGACAACTGGCCGACCCAGGGAAGGACAGTGGGGTGGCTAGACGACATTGTGAGATTGTAGGTTTCGGCCTGAACGGCGGTGGTGGCAACAAGGCTAAGGGCAAGCGCCCCAACGATATTTTTCATGGTGTACTCCTCCCGGGAGGTTAGTGATTGAGGGGTTTTTTATTGATTTATCCGACTGTGTGTTTGCCGGTTGAGTAGTCGATGGTGACGGTGATCCGACCTTCATTCAAAAGCCATGGACGTACCTTGAAGGATCGGGCGCCCGAGCTGTGCATGGGGTCTGTCGCGGCGATTTCTTGCGCATGGGCGAGGCTGTCAGCACGGATCAGCACCATGCCTTCGCCGTTCCAAGTCGTTTCGTCGTCTGCCCAAAACGGGCCGGCACCAAACATGATGCCCTTTTGCTCTAGCTCGACCTGAAACTTCAGATGCTCCTCGATGTTCTCCATAACCGGGCCCATGCCATTGGTGGGGGTCGTGAACACGGCATAGAGCTGTTTCTGTAGCATCCCCTTGGATGCTTCGAGAATGTCGTGCTTTGTGATGTGTGGTCCTGACATGTTTCCTCCCGAGAGTGTCAGATCGTCTGGCAGACTTTGTCGTAGTCGAGACGTGGCAGACGGCGGAAAATCTTCGACGTGTCCGCGTAGCCAATGTTGATCAGAAAGTTCGACTTGATCGACGTGCCATGGAAGAATTCTTCATCCACCTTGGCGTTGTTGAAACCAGACATCCCGCCGACATCCAGCCCCAAGGCGCGCGCTGCCAGCATCATGTAAGCACCTTGCAAAGTGCCATTGCGGAATGCGTTGATTTGCGCCGCCGTGGCGTTGTCTTTGAAAATGTCCTGCGCGTCCGGGTTTGGTGGAAAGAGCGTGGGCAGCTCCTCCCAGAAATTCAGGTCGTAGGCGATAATCGCGGTCACCGGCGCAGCGCGCATTTTGGGCTTGTTGCCGGGGTTTAAGCAGGGCTCCAAGCGGTCTTTGGCTTCGTCGGTCCGGATGAACAAAACCCGCATGGGTTGTTGGTTCATGGACGTTGGACCCATCTTGGCGATGGCGAACAGCTGCTGGAGCGTTTCTTCACTGACGTCGCGATCCTGCCAGCCATAATGTGTCCGGGCTTCGGTGAACAAAAGCCGGATGGTGTCTGGATCAGCCGTCAACGCCTCGTCTTGCAGCGCTTGCGCTGCTTCGCGAGCCTTTGAGTCGGCGGCTTCATTGCTCATTGATGTACTCCCTTGCGCTCCGTTGATGGCCGAGGATCCTCCGCCTCCGGCCAAGTCGCCGATATCTGTCGCGGCGCGATGCGATTTCAATTGGCGTTTGAAGAACGCGTGGTTTCCTCTGGATCGCGCTCTTGAGAGCGTCTTTTCCAAGTTGAAGAGGACGCTAGCACGCGCCTTGCGCGGTCTTGATCGAATTCCCGCGCATTAATATAACGTTATGTTATGAAATATGGGCGGCTTGTTGGACGTTGGTGCAGCCGCGCTTCAGGCTCCAAGAAGAGGCCGTTCAACTGCTCTAAAGAGAAAACGAGCCCGTCGAGAACCGGATGCCCGGGATCGGCATACCCTCGTTCAGCCTCCAGGCTGTGAGGGTGTAGCTGCGAACCCCTTCGCTGTGCATGGGGTCACCGTCTGCAAGGGCACGCGCCTCTTCAATTGTATCGGCGCGGAAAACCAACAGCCCCTTGCCACCCATCTGTGTTCCTGTCTCATCGGACAATGGTCCGGCTAGGAACAGTTTGCCCTGCGCCTCCATGTCTTTCACGTAGGCTTTGTGCCGCTGCATGACGTCGGCAGGTGGCGGCCCGTGATTGATCATCGCGCTTTGGCAGGCAAACACTTGTAGCGCGATGGATCCGCTCTCGCGGCAGGCCGCGCCATACTCTTCCCAGTTCATTGGTTTTTCCTCCCAGACTACAAGGCACCGTCGTGCAAAGCGTACGATTATCTGTTCTGGCCGAACCGATCGCGCAGGATATTCTTCTGCACTTTGCCCATGGTGTTACGCGGCAGGGCGTCGACCAGGTGAACCGTTCGCGGTTGCTTGAAGCGCGCCAGCCTGTCTTTCAAAGCCGCGATGATACTCTCTTCATCCTGCGCACCTGCGGCTTGGAGAACGACGGCGGCGGTAACAGCCTCGCCAAGGTCCTTGTGAGGGATGCCAAACACAGCGCTTTCCTGCACACCGGGCAGGCCGTCGATCTCTACCTCGATCTCTTTGGGGTAGATGTTGTAGCCGCCCGATATCACGAGATCTTTCGCGCGTCCCACAATCGATACGTAGCCATCGTCGCTTATCTGGCCCAGATCGCCGGTGATAAAGTACCCGTCAGCGGTGAAGCTCTCTTCGGTCTTTTCTTTGTTCTGCCAGTAGCCCGGCGTCACGTTCGGCCCCTTCACCTCAATGCCGCCAATGCCCTTGTCGTCCGGCTCGGCGATGCGAAGCCGAACGTCTGGCAGCGGAAAGCCCACTGTGCCAGCCCGTCGGTCACCCTCATAGGGGTTGGACGTGATCATGTTGGTTTCTGTCATGCCGTAGCGCTCAAGGATAGCGAGGCCAGTTTGAGCCGAAAACGCAGCATGAGTTTCGGCAAGGAGCGGCGCAGATCCCGAAATGCAAAGCCGCATATGGCCCATGGTTTGGGAATTGAACCGGTCATCGCCGACCATGCGGGTATAGAAAGTCGGTACACCCATCAGGGTCGATGAGGAGGGCAACAGCTCGGCGATCTTGTCGAGATCGAACGCTGGCAGGAAATGCATGCTGGCACCCGAAAGCAGCGTTACGTTTGTGGCGACGAACAGCCCATGCGTATGAAAGATGGGTAAAGCGTGGATGAGGACGTCTTGCGCTGTATACCGCCATGTTTCAACCAGCGCTCTGGCGTTGGATACGAGATTGCGATGGGTGAGCATCGCACCTTTGGAGCGTCCTGTGGTGCCCGAGGTGTAGAGGATAGCGGCGAGATCATCAGGACCGCGCTCGACCAATGCTGCATCGCCGGTGGCGGGAACCTCGTCGTCGAGGAAGGTAAGCCTAACGCCCTTCCTGCGTGCCAAGTCGACCGCCGGACTGTCATTGTTGTCGGCGGCGAAGAGGCGCGGCTGTGCGTCGTCTATGAAGTACTCAAGCTCAGCGGCGGTGTAGCCGACGTTCAGCGGCACATAGACACCTCCTGCGGCAACGACGGCCAGATACAGAACCAGAGCTTCTGGTCGTTTGCTGGTCTGCGCGAGCACACGGCCGCCGGGTTCAAGGCCTAGACTAGCCAGGTGGACGGCACGGTCTGAGACCGCCTGGCGCAAGGCGCCATGGGTGAGGATTGTTCCATCCAGCAGACGTAGGAATGGCGCGTCATCCTTGTCGGCGGCACCCACAAGATTGTCGATCAGATGATTGGCAGCGTGGATCTGAGCCAAAACGAAATACTCCTAGGCATTGCTGGGCGAGGCGAGGGGCGCATGGTCGGGCTCATTGGGGTGCGGCAGCAGCCGCATAACCTCTTTGGATGCCGCTAATTGATCACCTGCCACAAAGGCTTCGTGCCTTCGCTCAATTTTGTCCAGCTCATAAAGGTAATTGACCATGTAGCCGCGGCTCTGCTGCACCCCGTTTTCGGAGGTATCGGCGCCCGCGTGGATGGCGTGGAGCTGTGCACCATTGCCAAGATGGAAGCGGGCAACTGGATCCATCGGGCGCCCCTTGGCATCTTTCGCAAGCAAAAGATAACGCGCCACCTCGGGCTGTAAGGCACCTTTCTCATCAATACCGTCCGCTGCGGAGATCGCCTGTTGGTTCATCCACCGACCGAGCCCGGGTATCGGCGACAACGTGGCGAACTGCTTGAGGTTGGGCAGGTCACGCATCAGGTCGGCCGCAACCTGCTTGATAAGAAAAGAGCCAAACGAGACACCAGCCAGGCCAGCCTGACAGTTTGAGATAGAATAGAAGATCGCTGTGTTGGCATCTTCCGGCGCAATCGCATCGCGCTCATCATCGAGCACGGTCTGAATGCTTGATGCGATCCCACGGGTGAGTGCGACCTCCACAAAGATCAACGGTTCGTCCGGCATGGCAGGGTGGAAGAATGCAAAACACCGTCTATCCCGTGGGACGAGGCGCAACCGCAGTGCATCCCAGCTATCGATGGCGTGGACGGCCTCATAGGCGATGATTTTCTCGAGGATCTCCGCCGACGTGGACCAATTGATGTCTGAGACAATCAGGAAGCCGCGGTTGAACCAGCTTCGCAACAAATGCCGGAAATCCGCATCGACAGGTTCCAAGGAAGGGTCTTGGTCTAGAGCCCGCAAAAGGTCCTCGCGGATGGCAACGAGGCGCGCTGTCCCATTTGGCGCCGAGTTCAAACGGCGAAGCAGTTCCTGTCGTGGTGGTTCGGCTGCTTTCTGAAGTGCTCGGTAGGCTTGTGGAAAACCATCGCGCGCCGCATCAACGGCAAGTTGTATCTCGTCGAGATTAACCTCGAACTGGTCACGCAATGCGGAAAAAAAATCCTGCCGCTCCTGCGGCGATTTAGTCTCATAGAGCAACAGGATTCGGTCGGCCATCGCGGTGCCAGACGCTTCGCCGCGGGCTCCAAGAAGAGAATGACAAAGCGATGTGAGGTCAAATTCGTTGGCTTGTTCGTCGGCGCCCCAGACACGCGAAAGCCCCGACCGCCCTGTCAGACGGTTCAACAGGCTCGTCAGTGACGTCTCGAATGCCAAGCGCTTCTCCTCAAGAATTCCGACATAACGCTAAAATATCGATTTTTATTTGACAAGTCGTTTTTATGGGTTCACGATCTGACCAATTGGGAGATACGTCATGAAATTATTGGTAGGGACAGCGCCTGGCGAACAGGCAACGTCTATTTTCGCCGTTGATGGAACGAAGGCGCAGCGCATCCAAGCTGATGCCGATTTGAGCGCGCTAACAACGGCTTCCGGCGAATTGGCCATGCCGCAAGTTTCGGCGGGCGGCGACACGTTTGATGTGGGTAATATCACCCCCGGTCTACCCTTGGCGCGGCCGAGCAAGATCGTCTGCCTGGGATTGAACTTCGCCGAGCATGCACGCGAAGGTGGCTACGATATCCCGGACTACCCAGCGATGTTCCTGCGCGTGCCGACATCCATGATCCCGGCGCAAGCGCCTATGATTCTGCCGACCGCTTCCCATACCTTCGATTATGAGACCGAACTGATGGTCATCATTGGCAAGGGCGGTCGGCACATTCAGCAAGAAGACGCCCTCGACCATGTGTTTGGGTACACGACCTTCAACGATGGTTCTGTGCGTGAGTATCAGCGCAAAACCCACCAGTGGACCGCTGGCAAGAATTTCGATGGCACGGGTGCCGTCGGCCCAATAGTCGTCTCCCCCGACGAGGTGCCGGAAGGCGCAAGTGGACTGGCCATTCGCACCCGCCTGAATGGTCAGACCGTTCAAGACAGCAACACGTCTGACATGATCTTCCCTGTGGCGCGAACCATCGCCATTGTGTCGGAGATCATGACGTTGGAGCCAGGCGACATGATCGCCTTTGGCACGCCTCCGGGTGTCGGCCATGCGCGTCGGCCTCAGCTTTGGATGAAGCATGGCGACATTGTTGAAGTTGAGATTGAGGGCATTGGTGTTTGCCGCAATCCCATCGTCGCAGAAGGCAGCGCCGTTTCCGGGGTGGCTGCCGAATGACGCAACTGGCTACCGCCGAGGCTTTTGATCCCGCCCGCACACAAGCGCAAGACGATGTGCGGTCCGCCCGCATGGCGATGGCAACGCTCGACGGAGCATCGATCGACCTGATCCTTGGCAAAGCGCGATCGCATTACGCCTGGCAGAACAAACCCGTCGATGAAGCTCTGCTGCGACGGCTTTATGCGCTTACCGCCGAAGGGCCGACCAGCATGAACTGCTCGCCAGCTCGGTTTTTCTTCGTCCAATCGCCAGAGGCCAAGGATCGCTTGGCCAAATCCCTGAAACCAAAGAACGTTCCCAAAGTTCTTTCGGCCCCTGTGACGGTAATTGTCGCCAATGAGCTGACCTTTTGGGAGCGGCTCGACTACCTATTCCCGCATGAAGACCGCAAACCGATGTTCCGCGGGAAAGACACCCACATCGCGGATACGGCCTACCGAAACGCGACGCTTCAAGGCGCATGGATGATGATCGCGGCCCGCGCACTTGGCCTCGATTGCGGCCCAATCTCAGGTTTCAGCAACGCGGTCGTCGATGAAGAGTTCTTTGCGGGCACCAGCCTGAAATCCAACTTCCTTCTCAATCTTGGGTATGGCGACGAAACGGCGCTGTTCCCGAAATTGCCCCGCCTACCGTTTGAGGAGGCGTGTTCGTTTCTCTGACTAGTCTGACACTTCACCAAACGTTCCACGACAACCGTTGAGAGAAAAGCGTGGACACCATCCAAAGGGAGGATGACATGACCAAGAACCTATCAAGACGTGACATGCTGAAGGCGGGCGCTGGTCTTGGCGCTCTGGGAGCAGCAGCGAGCCTTGGCTTCACGGCTCCGGCGCAGGCCATGGGTCGCCGCATCACAATGATCGATGGCTATCCTGATCGCGCCATGTGGCTTCGAGTGCTGTCAAACTTCTACATCCCTGAAGTGAACCGCCTAATGGAAGAAGCCGGCGAAGAGCCGTTCGACTTCCAGGAAAGCTATGGCGGGTCCATTGTTCGTCCACGTGGCGTGCTGGAAGGTCTACGCCTTGGCCTTGGCGACATGGGCATCGTCACCACAATCTTCCACTCGTCGGCTCTACCCAGCCAGGCCATGTCGGCCGTGACACCCTTCATCTCGACGGATCCGCTGTTGGTGGCCCGCGCTATCGATGAGATCGCCAACGAGTTCCCGTCGATGCGCGAAGAGTTTGAAGCCGAGAACCAGGTTTATCTGGCGACCGGCGTCGTGCTGAACAGCTATCAGATGTTCTCGCGCACACCCATCACGGGCCTATCGGACCTCGAGGGCAAACGGGTTGCTGGCGCCGGGTACAATTTACGGTATTTGGAAGGCATTGAAGGCGCCGTCGGTGTTCGCGGTGGTCTAACGGACTTCTACAACATGCTGCAAACCAATGTCGTCGACGCAGCTATGCTGTGGCCGGAAGCTGCTGGCACCTTTGCCATCCACGAAGTCGCGCCACACATGCTGCGTGCCGACATCGGCGCTGTGAACAGCAAAACGCTGACCGCGAACCGCGACTTCTGGAACACGCTGAGCGAAGCAGAGCAAACCGCCTTGCGCACGGCGGCGGTTGCTTACCGCGATGAAATGGCCAACGAAGCGGCCCGCATCGCAAGCGAAGCGGAAGCGGCCTACATCGAGAATGGCGGCACCATTGTTGACCTATCTGCCGAAGAGCGCACTGCGTGGGCTCAACAGATGCCAAACGTCGCCGCCGAATGGGTCCAGACGCTCAATGATCAGGGTCGTGACGGGGCTGCGATGCTGAGTGCCTACATCCAAAAACTCCGCGACGGTGGCGCTGAACCAGTGCGTGACTGGTCAGCCGAAGTCTAGGAACTACCGCGTGATCTGGCGGGCCTTGGTGGCCTGCCAGATCAGCCCTTTCCAACCGACCAACTTTCGGAACCCAGCATGATCAACTTCGTTGCCCGGTTGGCAGCCATAGCCGCGACCTCTGCCAATGCTGTTGGCACTTTCGTGGTCTTGGGGTTGGTTGTGCTCGTCAATGCTGACGTTGTGTCCCGCAACCTCTTTAATGCGCCCTTCCGGGGAACGTACGAAGCCGTGCAGTTCCTCATGGTGATGATTGTATTCCTGCAATTGCCAGACGTCGTGCGGATCAATCGCCTCACGCGATCCGACGGTTTCTTGGGGATCTTGGCCAACAAACGCCCTGGGGTGGCTCGTTTTTTCGCACGCTTGATTGATGCAGCATCCGCGATCTTTATGGGCTTGATCGCCTATGCCATGTGGCCGGAATTCATCCGTGCTTGGGAAGACCAGTCCTTCTTCGGGCAGCCAGGTATTTTCACAGCGCCTTACTGGCCAATCCGACTGGCGGTGTGCTTCGCTGCCGCGCTGGCCGCGATTATCTTCGCCACGAAAGCCATTGCTGGCAAACGGCGACCGGAACTCCTGCATCTTGAGGAGTCTGGCGCATGAGCCCGTTTGAAATCGGGCTCGCTTCGGTCATCGCCATCGTCGTGATGATCTATATGGGGGTCTACATCCCCATTGCGCTGGGCCTCGTTTCCTTCGTCTCGATTTGGATCCTGCGGGACAGTTTCGAACTACCACTGGCACTGCTGAAGATCGCCGTCAGCGATAGCGTGACGGAGTATTCCTTCGCGACAATACCCCTGTTCACCTTCATGGGGCTCATCGTTGCGCGCGCCGGCCTGGGCGAAGACGTTTACCGGGTGATGAACACGCTTTTTCACCGCATCATGGGCGGCGTTGGAATGGCGACGGTCGGTGCCAACGCACTGTTTGCCGCCGTGACGGGCAGCTCGATTGCTTCGGCCTCGGTGTTCACCAAGGTTGCTGTGCCTGAGATGCTGAAGCTGCGTTACAACAAGCGTTTTGCGGTTGGTGTGGTTGCCGGATCATCGGTGCTTGGCATGATTATTCCGCCGTCTGCCATGCTGATCATCTACGCCATTGTTGCCGAGCAATCTGTTGGGCACATGTTCCTTGCTGGCGTGATCCCGGGAATCATGTTGGCGGTGGCTTACATCCTCGCCATCTTTGTCATGTCCAAGGTGACGCCAACCTTCGTCATGGAAAAGGAAGTGCTCGAGCGAGGGCAGGCCGACGCGATTGAGGGGCTGCTGACCAACCGCGAGATGGTGCTGCTCTGCCTGCCATTGGTCGCGCTGGTCCTCACCGTTCTGGGTGGCATCTACACCGGTTGGCTGACCCCGGTTGAAGCTGGCGCCGCTGGTGCCGCGCTCGGCCTCCTTCTTGCGATTGCGCGTAAACGCATGACGCTCAAGACGTTTTGGAGCGCTCTGCTTGAAACAGGCCACATCACAGCGGCGATCCTGTTTCTCATCACGGCCGCATCGATTTACAGCCGCATGCTCGGCCTTGCTGGGGTTCCCAACGCGCTGGCAGATTTCCTGGAGACCTACAATCTTGGCTTCGTCGCAGTGATGACGTTGCTGGTTGTCTTGATGCTGTTTCTCGGCACGTTGCTCGATACGGCCTCAATCATTCTGATCGTCGTGCCGCTCTTCCTGCCGATTGTCGAACCTCTGGGCGTTAGCCTGGTCTGGTTTGGCATCATCGTGGTGATCGGCGCAGAAATTGGACTGTTGACGCCGCCACTTGGCATATCCTGTTTTGTTATCAAAAGTACGATCGACGACCCGCGCGTGTCGCTGAAGGACGTCTTTTTGGGCGCGCTGCCGTTTGCTGGTGTCATGCTTGTTGTTCTACTGATTCTGATCGAATTCCCCATCCTATCGACGGCGCTTTTGCCATAGCGCGTCACACTGCACCTGGAGGCGTATCATGCGCAACGTAACACCCGAGTCGCTGACCGAAACGCTTTTGTCCCTGAGCGGACCGGACACGGATCCGAGACTGCAGGAAGTGCTAACTGCACTGGTCAACCACCTGCACGCTTTTGCCAAAGAGGTAAACCTGACCCACGACGAGTGGCGCAAGGGTTTGGAATTGCTCACCAAAGCGGGCGAAATATCCACGCCAGAGCGTAACGAGTTTGTTCTGTTCTCTGACGTGCTGGGGCTTAGCTCGCTGGTGGATATGATCAACTCGCCGGAAGGCTGCACCAATTCATCGGTGCTTGGCCCGTTCCACATTTTGGGCGCGCCTGAGATTCCTGTCGGCGGCGATCTGATTGCTGACAATGAGGGGCAACAGGTTGTGGTCGAAGGGTATGTTCGCGATAAGTCAGGGCAACCCATTGAAGGCGCAAATATCGAAATCTGGCAGACCGCCGACAACGGCCTCTATTCCAACCAAGACGAGGCGCAGCCCGACTACAATCTTAGGGCTTCTCTCATCACTGGCGCCGATGGCCGCTACGCCTTGTCGACGGTACGCCCAGCCCCCTACCTCGTGCCCACCGACGGCCCGGTTGGCGAACTGCTAGATGCCACCGGCCGCCACGCCTGGCGCCCGTCCCACCTGCATTTCATCGTCCACGCCGATGGGTTCCGAACTTTGGTAACCGAGGTGTTCCCGAGCGATGACCCCTATTTGGACGAAGATGCCGTGTTCGGCGTGCGGTCTGATCTGGTGATGGAGTACATGCCAGGATCGCGCGATGCGCTGGCCGATGACATTCAAGCCAAAGACAAGCTGGACGCCTCGTTCAACAAAGTCGATTTCAACTTCATCTTGCCACCAGCATAAGCTGATCGTTGACAGCGATCGGTTGGCTTAGGCGCTGGCGAGGAGTTCGCCGTTCTTCTCCTGCTCGGAGAGCTTTTGGTAAACATAATCGCCAGTGTGCTGATAGTGCTCGCCCAGAAGCTTCACGGCGCGGGGCGCGTCACGCTCCAAAGTGGCTTCCGCGATGGCCGCATGCTCTGATTCGATCTTGCGCTCAGGATACGCGACAAGCTTGACCAGGTTCCGGTAACGGACATTCAAGTCATAGAGCTGATCACAGAAGTTCAGAAGATACTGCGACGGACACGCCGCGATCAGCGCGCGGTGGAAGTCATGGTGCACCGCCTCCCAGGTGCGCGCATCATCATTGCGCTCCATGCTCGACAGGCGAAACTCCTGCAGAACGATACCTTCTTTCCACCGATCGCCGCCGTGGCGAATAGCGTCCTGAAGGGCGTAACCCTCTAAGCGACAACGCGTTTCAACCAGTGTGCTGAAGTCCTGCGCGCTGATTTCCGCCGCACGGAAACCGCGTTGCTCTGTCCGTGTGATCAGCTGTTCAGAGGATAGGATGCTCAGCGCTTCACGAACGGGGCTAGCACCAATGCCGAGTTTGGACCGCAAGACATCGATCTGAATTTTTGAGCCAGGCTCGATCTCGCCTGCCAGAACCATCTCGCGGATCTTGGCATAGGCAAATGAGGTCAGTGAGCGATGTTGTGACATGGTGTCTCCTAGCTCAAGCGTACATATTTTCCCGTAGAGCTCAAGAAAAATCGATTTTCGAACCGGTTCAAACGAGCCTCGATTGAGGCCCTGGTATCTTCAATGCGCGGCGGGCGCCGTGGTTCAAATGTCAACTCAACGAGAGGGTATGCCTTTGCCACCTCCTGTTTCGGTAACGCCATCGATGAGCACGAACATGATCGTGCACGGTTCAGTCCCGCGATTGGCCCAAGCGTGGTTGGTGCCCCGTTGCACCACAACGTCACCCGCCTTCAGCAGGACATCGTCGTCTTCCTTGTCCATCAGCATCCAGATTTCGCCGTTGAGGACGATGCCATAGTCCACGGAATCGGTTCGGTGCATCCAAGGGTGACGTCCGCCTTGGACCACGTTGGCGCCTGCACCCATTTCGGCGAAGGCCGCCGCCCCGTCCTCGCTGCTTAGACGAGCCATGACGTCCGGATCTTCGGGCATGAACTCCACGCAGCGAAAAACCGTCCCGTTTTTCGGGGGGTGAAGAACGAAATCACCAGTGCAGGTTTCGGTTGGGCCGTCATATTCAGCGGGTGTTTCGGTCGTCCGCCAAAAATTTGTCAGACGCACACCCGGACGGTTCGGCCTTTGCAGGATCTGCGTGGCGATCTGGTCGCTTTCGATGACAGCGACACCATCGGCGTCGTGACCGGTTACAACGCGGCGATACTCTTTGTGCATAATGGTTCCTCGCTAAGAAACGGCTTTGGTTCGCAGTACCCCACGATCCAGGGCGACAAGGATAAGGAAAAGGGTCAATCCGATGGCGCCGCTGATCCACCCTTGGAACAGCAGGCAGAGACCAGCGGTGGCGGCAAGAATGCGCATCAGAACGGAGATTTGACGGTTGAGGCACCCAATGATCGCCACTGCGATGCAGACGGTGCCTAGCGCTGCAGTGACCACGGCGAAGCCGTTCTCTAGCAGGGTGCCTTGCATCAAAATGCCTGGACCATAAACGAAGGCAAAGGGCAACACGAAAGATGTTGCGGCGTAACTCGCGGCCTTCCAGCCCACCTTGTTGACGTCTGCCCCCGCTATGCCTCCCGCAACATAGGATGCAAGCGCGACAGGCGGCGTAATGGTGGAGATGCAGCCATAATAGAAGACGAAGAAGTGCGCCGTCACAATCGGCACGTCCAGCCGGACCAGGGCCGGTGCAACGACCGTCGCTAAGATTAGGTAGGCCGCCGTCGTCGGTAATCCCATGCCCAATATGATCGACGTAATCATCGTGAAGACCAGGGCCAGGAAGAGGTAGCCGCCCGACGCCAGGTCGATAAGCGTCGCGATTTTGGAGCCAAGACCGGTGACGCCAAGAACACCAGCAATGACACCTGCAGCCGCGCAGGCCGCCGATATGGTTACGACTGAACGCGCTCCCTCTGAGATGCTCTTGATGAGCTTCTCAAAGAAGGCGCGGTCTAATCTGCATTTCCAGATAATGTCGCCGAGGAGCAGGACTCCCATGGCCCAGAGCGAGGCCATAAACGGCGAATAGCCGATGATCATCATACCGAGCAGTGTGCCGAATGCGCCGATGAACGGGCCGCCTTTCAGGAGCACCAGCAAGAGTGGGTCTTGATTGGGATCGCGCTCCGCTGGCCTTGGCTCAATACCCGACTTCACGGCCTGCAAATGGACCACCACAAAGGCTGATCCGAAGAACAACAGCGCGGGCAGGAGTGCCGTCACCATGATTTGCGTGTAAGGCACGCCGACGATCTCGGCCATGATGAAGGCCGCAGCTCCCATAACCGGGGGCATGATTTGACCACCTGTGGATGCCACCGCCTCGATCGAGGCCGCTTGGTGCGGCCTGTAGCCCTCACGTTTCATGATCGGGATGGTGATCGTCCCCGTCACGGCAACATTGCCCGCTGCAGAACCACTGACCATGCCAATCAGGGTTGAGAACAGCACAGCGGATTTAGCTGATGCCGCGCGTAGTCCACGGGTTATGCGCACGGACAGATCGAAAAAGAAGTCACCCGCCCCGAAGTTGGATAGGAGCGCACCGAAGATCGTGAAGACGATGATGTAGGTCGCGGCTACACCAACGGGGATGCCATAGATGCCTTGTGTGTCGGTCGTCAGCACGATCACGATGCGCTGTATCGTCGATGCGCGCCCTTCGAGCACGCCAGGCAAGTAAGGGGCAATAAAGGGGTAAAGGAAAAAGATGAGCGTGATCACCGCTAGGATCAGGCCAATGCCGCGTCTTGCTGCTTCAAACACCAGGATGAGCAGCACCAGCCCAGCGTAAAAATCAACATCGTTGGTGATGCCGCCGCTGAACGCGATTGGCTTCCACCGCGTGAGCAGCCACCAACTCGCTGCAACCGTTGCGCAAACCAGGATCAGCGATAGAGCAGTATTGAGCCTGGTGCCTGCCAGGCTCTGCGACACGGGTTTGATGACGAACAGAAGTGAGAACGCCAACATGACATGCGTAACCCGCATGGGCATGGTCGAGATGGCGAGCAGGCCGGAGACGACCAACAGGTGGTAGCCGCCCAGCCCAAGACCAGCCAGGAAGACCAAATTTTGGATCGTCAGGTGACGCTTCATGCCCGCCATTCCGGTGTTGCGCGCGGCCCTTGGGCCACGCGCCGCGCCTTATTGGGCGTCGAAATAAGCCTGCGCACCAGGGTGCAGCGGGATCGCCAGGCTTAGTGAGTCTTCAGGATTGATCTGCCGCGCGTTGGCGTTTTCGGCCTGAAGTTCTTCCAGATTATCGAAGATGGCCGCCGTAATGGACTCCACAACATCGGCCTCAAGGGAGTTCGGAACCACCAGCATGTTGTTGACGCCGATCGCGATGCCCGGCTCGTCGGTTCCGTAGACATCCGCACCAATCTCAACACGCACAAAGGCAGGGTTGGCGGCGAGCGCTTCTTCCAACATTCCTTCCGAGAAGGAGATGAAGCGTAGGTCGGCCCCGGCCGTCGCTTGCATCGCCGCGCCAGCAGGATAGCCCGACAATGCGAGCGTTGCGTCGACCGTGCCATCGGTCAGCTGGCTGAAACCGTCGGAGTACGACACGAAGCTCGGCGTTAGGTCTTCAATCGACATGTCATGGAGCGGCAAAAGGAAGTTGGCAAATCCGAGTGTGCCGCCACCTGCCGGGCCGAGCGCAACGCGTTTGCCCGCCAGGTCTTCAAAGGTCTGGATGTCACTATCAGCCAGAACCATCATGTGAAGGACTGACGGGTGCAAGGCTGCCACCGCGCTCAGCTCGATGGGTCCGGCGGCGCTATAAGGGCCACGGCCATTGATCGCGAGAACGGCCAAGTTGTTGTTCGTGATGGCGATTTCGACTTCGCCGGTATTGATCAAATTCGGGTTTTGGACCGACCCGCCGGTCACGACCGGCACCATAGAGATGTCACCGCCGGCGTATTGGTTGACCATGTTCGAGATGCTCTGACCCATCGGGTAGAACGCGCCACCAAGAGATGCGGTGCCGATGCGTAGCTCTTCAGCCACAACTGCACCGGAGATAAGGGTCAGCGCAGCAGCCCCAACCAGAGTTTTGATTTTTGGAAACATGAGATCCTCCCTATTGGACAAAGGGAGGCTACAACGAATTATCGCTAAAAGCAAAAAATATCGATTTTAGAAGATTTTTCGATAAAATGGACCACGTAAGCGCTGGCCTGGTTGGTCATCCGGGGATTGGTCCGGTTCAAGAAGGACAGAACGGACGGCCGAAGTAAGGCCGGAACAATGCAAAAAAAAGCCCCGGCCATGACGGCCGAGGGATCGCACTTGTCGGAAAATCGGGAGATGCAGACTAGGCTGCGGCCTGCATGGGGCGTAGGCCAAGAATTGCACGCGCTTGTTCCCAAGTGGCCACCGGCCGCTCATGCTTTTCGCACACCTCGACCGCCCGCTTCACCAATGCTGCGTTGGAAGGGGCGAGCGTATCGCGGTCAATCCTTACATTGTCTTCAAGACCGGTTCGCGCGTGGCCGCCAGCCGCAATCGACCACTCATTAAGGACGATCTGGTTCGGGCCAATGCCAGCCGCACACCACTCACCTTCCGGAACCAGCCGCTTGACGGTTTCGACATAGAAGTCGAACACCGCACGGTCAGCTGGCATGGCCTGCTTCACGCCCATGACGAACTGAATATACGGCGTGTCCGCGATTTTCCCCTCCCGCCAAAGTCGAGCAGCTTCGAAGATGTGCGACAGGTCGAACGCCTCAATCTCCGGCTTAATGTCGTATTTGACCATCTCGCTGGCCAGCCACTCAATAAGCTCTGGGCTGTTCTGATAGACCTTGTTGTTGGGGAAGTTGTTCGAGCCAACCGACAAAGACGCCATATCTGGCTTCAATGGCAGCATACCTCCGCGTTCATGGCCTGCACCAGAACGGCCACCAGTCGAAAACTGGATGATCATTCCAGGGCAATGCTTTTCCAGCCCTTCTTTCAAACGCGCGAACCGCTCGGGATCGCTGGTCGGGGTCTGGTCGTCGTTGCGGACATGCGCGTGGACGATGCTTGCGCCCGATTCAAAGGCTTCGTGGGTCGATTCCACCTGCTCTGGAACTGTCGTTGGAACCGCCGGATTGTTCGCCTTGGTCGGCAAAGATCCGGTGATGGCAACGCAGATGATGCAGGGCTTTTCGGTACTCATTGGGACGCTTTCGTCATGACAAAATCAAAGGTGGATTTCCACATCGTATCGCCCGGATCACCAGGTTCCATCGATGCAATCAAGGACGCCTTTACACCAAAAACTGCATCCGAGGTAAGCCATTGATCACCATCGACAAAGGTGTGCGTGACGACGCGCTCATACCCTGGTGCCGTCAGCATAAAATGCATGTGAGCAGGGCGGTTGGGATGGCGGCCGAGCGCTGCCAGCATTTGGCCAACTGGACCATCATCGGGGATGGGGTAGGTCACCGGGCGAATGCCTTTGAAGTGGTATGTCCCGTCTGGGCCGGTCGTGAACACACCGCGATTGTTGTTCTTCGGCTGAATATCGGGTTGCTGCACGTCGTAAAAGCCATCGGGGTTGTCGCACCACACGTCGATGCGCGCGCCTTCGATTGGCGCGCCGTCTAG
The DNA here is from genome assembly GCA_965601715.1 of Hyphomicrobiales bacterium. Lineage (GTDB taxonomy): Bacteria > Pseudomonadota > Alphaproteobacteria > Rhizobiales > MH13 > MH13. The sequence goes on from OZ271835.1 coordinate 383,972, forward strand.
GTCGAGCACACGGCCTGCGAACAGGCAGCTCTCGCCCTTGCCGTCGAGCGTGATGTTGGCGCCCATTGGATATTCGGGTGCACCTTCAATGTAGAAAGGGCCCTGCACCGTGTTTTCGGTGGCACCAGAGGGGCGGCGATGGTTAATCGCGTCAACCAGCATGGAGACGCCCAGAATATCGGACAGCAGGATGAACTCCTGACGCCCCCCGACCGAGATGTGACCTGTGCGCGTCAGGAAGTCGATGGTTTGCCACCACTCGTCCTGGGTCACCTCCACGTCTTTGACGAAGGCATGCAGGTGTTTCACCAGCGAGCGCGTCACCTCGGCGAGTCGAGGATTGGCATCGTCCCCTGTGCGCGAGAGAACAGCCTCTACGGAGTGATCTTCGGTGAAGAAGTCGATTTCGACAGCCATGAGATATCAGCTCCTTATTGCGCGGCTTGGCGGCTGGCATCTGCATCACGGTGCAGAAGCGACGCCATCACACGTGTGAGTTCGCCCTGAGGGTCATCTGCCAGGTCGTCGCATCGCCAGGCCACATGCTGATCTGGACGGACCAGAACGCAGCCAGATTCATTCACCTCGCGGGCCCGTGCCCAGTCGCCATGGTGGTCGATCAATTCGCGGCGCGGCCCGATAACGTGGGTTGCGATCTCGATGCCCATCGCTTCGCCCACGGCTTTGGCGGCAGCAGCCCAAGCTTCGCCATTGATGCCGGTGAGGATTGTGAAGCGCCCTTGGCCGACCAGGTCGAGGGTGGAGTGCTTGCCACCATCATGGTCGTAAACCCAGGAGTGTGGGATGCGCGCACCCGGCCAGGTTGTTGGCTGGTAGTGCAATTCGGCGTCCAGCTCGTACGCTGGTTCCATCTGCCCATCCGTCACGATGGCTGTCGATTTGTAGCGCTGGTTCATTTCTACGCCGTGCGCATCGAACTCGTATTTTTTGAAGGCGATGGCGTCGCGGATGGCGGCGCGTTGTTGTTCTGCATCCATGTTGGCGTCGCAGCGCTTTTCCATGTTCGCCTGCATGACCTCGGTGTCGGTGGATTCGGTGAGGCCCAAGGCTTCAAAGATCGGCCCGAACTCACCGATGGACTGGTTGGCCCGCGTCACAATCTGTTTGGCGACCGGCGCACGTTCCTCGGAGTAGGTGTCGAGCAGGCTAGCTCCAGCCTGGCCTTTCACGACGGCGGCCATCTTCCAAGCTAGATTGAAGGAGTCTTGGATCGACGTATTCGATCCAAGGCCGTTGGATGGCGGGTGGCGGTGGGCTGCGTCGCCCATAATGAACACCCTGCCAGCCTGCATGTTGGTGGCGTACTTGTTGTTCACCGTCCAAGTCGACACGGACGTGATTTCTGGCTTGATGGTTTGGTCACCGACGAGATCACGCACAACCTTGGTGGCGAACTCGTCCGTCACATCGGGCGCAGGTTGGTTGATGTCATAGCCCCAAACGATCAGCCACTCGTTCCACGGGCGAACCATGCGGACAAGGCCCATTCCAATGCCGCCGACATCGGCGCCTGGTTGAACGACCCAGTAGAGAACCGATGGCCGATGCGCGACATATTTGGAAAGGTCGGCTTTGAAGATGATGTTCATCGATCCGCCAACGCCCATCTCACCAGCAAACGGGATGTTCTCTTGCTCGGCAACCAAGGAGTTTCCGCCATCGGCGCCAATCAAATATTGCGAGCGGATGTTGAACTCTTTGCCAGACAGGCGATCGAGGCAGGTTGTCGTGACGCCGTCGGCATCTTGTTCGTGACGTAGATATTCGGTCGATAGGCGAGCCTGCGTGCCGCGTGAGCATGCAGTCTTGAACAGAAGCGGTTCCATGAAAGTTTGTGGCAGATCGTTCATCATGGTCGGAGAGGCGAGCAGATGCTCCGCTTTCGACATGGGGTGGTTGCCCCAGCTCTTCATCCGGCCGATCTCTTCGCCCGCCAGGCTTTCACAAAACACATTCTCGCCCATCAGTTCCTGATGCGCAGCAAACATATAGGCCTCGTCTTCGACATCTTTACCAAGGTCGCGCAGCACTTCCATCGTGCGCTGGTTGGTGATGTGTGCCCGCGGCGTGTTGGCGAGCCAGCGGTAGCGGTTCACCGCCATGTTTTCGATGCCGTAAGTCGACAGCAGCGCTGCCATCGAGGAACCGGCGGGGCCGGTACCAATAATTAAGACGTCGGTTGTGATGTCAGCCATGGAGCGCTCCTGTGATTTGTCTTGTTCGCGCGTTCGGATGCGCGCTTATAGGTTGGTTGGATGGGGTTGGTGTCTAGCGAGGGTCCCAAAGACGCCCCTGATAATCGGCTTCGTAGGCCTTCCCGTTGGGGTAGCTAACCAGCTCTAGTTGCATGCCCCATGGTGCAAGGAAATAGACCCAGGTCTCGCCTGCGCTTGGGCCACCGGTCATTTCTGTCGGCGATCCAAGAACTTGGATGTCGTTGGCCTCTAGATAGGCGACAGCTGCCTCCATATCGGTGGTGTAGAACGCCAAGTGATGGCCGCCGACATCAGAGTTGCGAGGTCCACGAAGGTTCTGGTCGGGAGAGGTGTATTGAAAGATCTCTAAGTTCGCGCCGTTACCACAACGTACCAAGCGCATAGCCGGAATCTCTGCCCGTGGATGAACATTCAAATGATCCTGCATCCAGGTGGAATCTCCACCGGAGAATGGACCAAGTGGGTAGAACGCTTCGCACCCCATCGTGTCGGTGAAGAAGGCAACGGCTTCTTCCAAGTCCGGCACTGTGAAACCAATATGATCCATGCCAGTCATTCCGGGCAGTCCACCGCCATGACCGCCAGCCAAAGCGGGGCCCGAGCAAGCTAAGAAGGCAGCAGCAATCGCAATCTTACGCATGATTAAGTGTCCTTTTGGTCAGGGTTGATGAGCGTGCCACCGGTTAAGCGGCGGCGCACGGGGAACAGTTCGATGCCGTTGCGTGCTGAGATCAGGCCCCACAGGCCCTTGGGCGCGAACAGCATGATGATGATGCCGATGACCCCGAGCAGCATGAGGTACCAGGTGCCATAGTCGGCCAGCAGGGTTTGCAGAACGAAGAAGACCAGAACGCCAAGGATTGGGCCTTCGATGGTTCCGATGCCGCCGATGACAACGATGAAGAGGACAAACGCCGTCCAGTCGGTCACCGAGAATGCGGCATCTGGCGAGATGCGGGCTTTTTGAAGATAGATCAGTGCGCCTGTCATGCCCGTTCCGAACGCCGCAACGAGGAAAACTGTCCATTTCATGCGCACGGCATCAACGCCGACCGATTTGGCCGCTTCGATATTGTCGCGCACGGCAGCTAGCGCTAGCCCGCGTTTGGTCCGCAGCAGCCAGTAGATCCCGCCAATCGTGGCTACACAAAGAATGACAGCGAGCCAGTAGGAGAGGATGTCGCGGGCTGCGGCGTTGCGCACACCAAAGACGGTCTCGATGGTTTCGGTCATCCACAATTCGCGTGTGGCGTCGCGGGGCAGGGAGGTTCCGGTGCCACCACCGACCGCCTTCCATTGAGAGGTAAGGAGCCGCACGACCTCGGCGATCACCCAGGTACCGATGGCGAAGTAGGCACCCTGCAGGCGGAAGGCGAAGAACGCGGTGGGTATCGCAAGCAGGACGGCAACAACCCCGCCGAGCAGGATGGCCGGTACAGGGTCTAGGCCAGCCAGAATGACCACACCAAACATCGCGTAAGCGCCGATGCCGACAAATGCCTGCTGGCCGATGGAAACCAGGCCACCATAACCAGCGAGCAGGTTCCAGAACTGCGCCAACACCAGCATGGTCAGGATGAAGAACATGTCCTGAATCAAGCTGCGCGACGCAAAGGCGGGTAGGGCCACGAGCACCACGATTAGGATCAGTGCTGCAATACCTGCGATCCTGGAGGCGGGGGTTCCTGTGTGAACGGCGTATGGAATGGTGTGATCGGTCATCGTCGCCCCCTAGTCGACGGCTCGCGGGAATAGCCCGCGCGGACGGATGATAAGGACAATCAAGAAGGCCACATGACCGGCGAGGATCTGCCATTCTGGGTTGATGGCCGCGCCGACGGTTTGAGCCACACCTATGATAATGCCGCCCAAAAGCGTGCCCCAAAGCGAGCCTAGGCCCCCGATGATGACAGCCTCAAACGCGTAGATGAGACGGGCAGGGCCAATATTTGGATCGAAGTTCGCCCGCATGCCGAGATATAGCGCGGCAATGGTCACGATGATCAGCGCGATCCCCGTCGCCATGGCGAAGATGTTCGCGGGCTTGATGCCCATCAGGCTAGCGGTCGTTGAGTCGTCGGAGGTAGCGCGGAATGCCCGGCCCAGTTCTGTTCGGTAGAACAGTTGGTTGAGTGCTACGATCACCAACACCGCAGAGCCAAAGGTTAGCAGCGGTAAAACGCCAAGGTTGATGCCTGCGACCTCCACCGATGCCGTGGAAAGGGCGCCTGTGGGCAAGCGCTGGCTGTCGGCGGAGAAACCTTCCAGCATGGCGTTTTGGAGAACGACTGACAGACCGAACGTCACCAAGAGCGGTGGGAGAATGTCATCGCCCAACACGCGGTTGAGCATGAACTTTTGCAAGCCGTAGCCAAGTGCAAACATGAAGGGGATGGCGATCGCCGCTGCAATAAAGGGCGACAGCCCCGTCATTGTCACAAGCAGCAAGATCAGATAGGCGCCCATGACAATCAGATCGCCATGCGCCAAGTTGACCAGACGCATGATACCGAACACGAGAGACAGCCCGGCCGCGAACAGCGCATACAAGCCGCCAAGCAAAATGCCTTGGATGATGGTGTCGACCCAGATCATACGGCTGCTCCAAAGTAGGCATCATGGATCGCTTCGCGCGACAGGCTATCCGGTGTACCGGTCAGCGTGACGCGCCCTTCCATCATGCAGTAGACGCGGTCGGCGACTTGCATCGCTTGTCCGATGTCCTGCTCGACAACAATGATCGATGCGCCGGCGTCTTTGATCTTCGGCACCGCTTTGTAGATATCTTTGATCACCACCGGTGCGAGACCAAGCGATAGCTCGTCGCACAACAAGACCCGAGGGTTGCTCATCAGTGCGCGGCCAATAGCGACCATTTGTTGTTGGCCGCCGGATAGCGCCGTGCCTGGGTTGTTGCGGCGCTCTTTCAGAATAGGAAAGAGCTCGTAGATCGCCTCAAGATTCCAATGACCCGTCGTTTTGCGGCCATAGGTACCGATCATCAGGTTTTCTTCCACGCTGAGTGATGGAAACAGTTTGCGCCCTTCAGGCACCATGGCGACGCCTTGGGCCATGATCTCGTCTGCGGTAGCATTGCCAATCGGCGCGCCATCAAGCGTCACCGTATTGACGCCGTTGATGAGGACACCTGCAATGGAACGCATCAGCGTGGTTTTCCCGGCACCATTGGCGCCGATTATGGCGACCGTTTCACCGTCTTCCAGCGAGATATCCACGCCAAACAGTGCTTGGAAATCGCCATAGTGAGCCGTCAGATTCTGAACTTCGAGCAAAGCCATCAGATGTCGATCCCTAGATAGATTTCTTTGACTTCCTTGGACTCCATGATGGTGTCCGGATCGCCGATCCCAATCACCTTGCCGAAGTCCAGCACCAGCAGCCGATCAACAACCGAGGTGAGGGCATGCAGGACGTGCTCGATCCAGATGATCGTGACGCCTTCGGCATGGATGGCTTTGATGGTCTCGACCAAAGCGTGGCATTCGCCCTCCGTCAGGCCGCCAGCGATTTCGTCGAGCAAGAGAAGCTTGGGATGTGTCGCCATCGCGCGCGCCAGCTCCAGCCGTTTGCGCTCCAACAGAGACAGCGACCCCGATGTCTGGTTGGCGCGATGGATGAGTTCTGTGCGCTCCAATATTACAGCACATTCGCGCATCACTTCGCCCTCGGTGTGCTGGCGACCATGCGTCGCCGCGACAAGCAGGTTCTCGAAGACCGTGAGGTGCGTAAAGGGCTGTGGGATTTGAAATGATCGACCGACACCAGAGATGCAGCGCTGCATTGCCGCGACGCGCGTTACATCATCCCCTTGGAAATGAATGCTTCCCTTGTCCGCTGGCAAGTTGCCCGTGATGAGGTTGAACAGCGTAGATTTACCCGCGCCATTTGGGCCGATAATGCCTAGCGCCTGGCCTTCCGGGACCTCGAACGTGACGTCGTCTGTCACCTTCAAAGCTCCGAAGCTTTTTGACACGTTCTGCAAGGCAAGCATGGTCATGACCAGCTCCACATGGCGCGGGTTGGGAGGTTTGGTGAAAGTGCGGCGGCCAAGCTGCCGCACAGCGTCGCGTTAGACGATTTCTTCCATCGTCCCGCCGGTTGGGATCGACGGTTGATCGCTGTTATCAACGATCACGAGATCGTAGCCGCCACCGTCTTTCAGGCGCCACTGGCCGCCGACCAACGGGGTCTTGGCGACATTGCGCGCTGCAAATGGCGGAAGGCCTGCGCCATTGAAGGCGATCGGTCCGACCACGGTGTCGAGGCTTGTGGCCGCGATCGCATCGGATACGGCATCCCCGTCGCTGGAGTCGTCGACACGGCTCATCGCGTCGACGGCCATCTCGAACAGGGCATGCACGAACCCGATCGGTTGCGTCCATTGGCGGCCAGTTTCCGCGGTGTACGCCTCAGCAACTTGGCCAGCAGAAAGGCCATTAATGGATGATGTGAACGGGTGGCTCGGAGACCACCAAACTTCAGACGACAGATTGTGTCCAGTTTCACCAAGAGCTTCGACGGCTTGCGGGAACAGGATGGCCTTGCCGATGGACGCTGCTTTGGGCGTGAAGCCTTGCTGCTTGGCCTGGTTCCAGAAGGTTGTGAAATCTGGCGGGATCGGAACGCCGGTGACGATTTCCACACTGTCCGATTTGAACGCGTTAATTTGGGCGGTGAAATCGTCGGTTAGGTTCTGATACCGACCTGGGTCGGTTAGCGTGTAGCCCTGCTCCGCCAAAACTGGTGGGAAACCAACAACTGGGTCGCCCCAGGCGTTGCCGTCGCCGTCGTTCGGGAAGAGGGCGCCGACCGATTGGTTAGTGCTGAGCTGTGACCACATTGCCGTGAACACGGAAATCACATCTTCCAGACCCCAGAAGAAGTGGAAAGCATAGTCGAACGGTTGCCAGCTCGATGGGTCACCTGGGTTGCCTTGCTGGCCAATGAACCATGGCTGCCATGGAGCAACGGTTGAAATAACCGGAATGCCTTCCAGTTCTGCGGTCGTGGCCACTGGGTTGGTCGTTTCTGGTGTGGATGCCACCAAGAGCAGGTCCACTTCATCGTCGATGATCAGTTCCTGCGCCACTTCAGCAGCACGGTTCGGGTTGGACTGGCTGTCCTTGACGATCACTTCGAAGTTCTCGGCGACAGCGGCTTGCGCAAAGTTCGACAGGATGAAGTTGTCGGCATCAGCAAAGGCCGCAAGTGGGCCAGATTGCGGGCTGACATAGCCAAGCTTGATGCGGGCGCCTTGCGCTATCGCGGGCATCGGGAAGGCACTTACTGCGGCAGCCGCTGCAGTGCCCTTCAAAAGTGTACGACGTGTGATCATGTCATCCTCCCAGATGATCGTTCATTGTTTGTTGTGCTTAGGTAACCGGTTCATCGCCCGCCCACGCCGCTTGAAGCAAAGCGCGGACCGCATCCCGTTCGACGGGCCGTGGATTGGGGTAGGGTTTGCTGACGGCGAGTTCGGCAGCTTTGTCCAGATCGCTTTCCTGAAGGCCGAAGTCCTTAAGCGCCATCGGGGCGCCGACAGATTGGGCAAAGGCATGCAGAGACAGGCCAGCATTGGTGCCGCCAAACAGATCGCAAATGGGCTGCAACAGATCACCAACAGCGCGTGCGTTGTAGGCGATGGCGTGGGGTAGCACGACGGCGTGTGTTTCCGCGTGTGGTAGGTCGAAGGAGCCACCCAGCGTGTGGCAAAGCTTATGATGCAGCGCCATGCCGACCTGCCCTAGAACGGAGCCGCAGAGCCATGCACCATAGAGGGTCTCGCCCCGCGCGTCGGTGTCTTGCGGATCAGCTATGACCTTTGGCAAAGCGCGCTGGAAGGCTGACATGCCCTCAATCGCAAGCATTGTGGAAACCGGATTTCGGTTGACCGCGTAAAGCGCCTCAGCCGCGTGTGCCATCGCGTTGAGCGCGCTGGTGACCGTCATCGGCACCGGCAACGTGGTGACCAATTGCGCATCGTAGAGAATGACTTCTGGTTGGATCTTGGGGTCCGTTACAGTGGTCTTCACACCATCTTCGGTCTGGCCAAGGATCGCGGTCGCTTCTGACCCGGCATAGGTCGTTGGGATAACGATTTGCGGCAAATCTGTTTGGTAAGCGATCGCCTTGCCGAGACCTGTGGTCGAGCCGCCACCGAGTGCCACGACACAGTCAGCATTGACGCTTTCGGCGTGGGCGATGGCCTCAGCGGTCACGTCCACCGGTGTGTGCATCGTTGCTTTGGTGAAAACCCCGGCGGCTTTGCCGTTCAGCTTTGACGCCATGTCCATTGCGATGTCGGCTTGAGGCGAAGTGGAAAGAACGAGTGCACGCTTGCAGCCCAAGCGATCCACTTCGCTTTCAATATCGTTGCGAACGCCAACGCCAAAACGCACGCGCACAGCAGCAGACTGAGCCTCGAACTGAGATTGAAAGTGCGCCACGTGTCCTCCGGATCGCGCCCTAAACGGCGTCTTTTCCAAGTTAAGGATGACGCTAACACACACATTGTGTGGTCTTGATCGAATTTGTGCGCATCAATATAACCTTGTGTTATGAAGTTTGATCCGCGCCACCTGGAGATACTTGCCGCCATCGTCGACAATGGCGGATTGACGGAAGGCGCCGATGCGCTGGGCAAATCCCAACCTAGCATTTCACGGACGCTCGCCATGCTTGAAGCAAGGGTGGGGAGCCGACTGTTCGAAAAGAATCGACGTCCGCTGCAACCAACCGAACTTTGTTTGGCGCTAGCCGCCGAAGGCCGCAAAGTGTTGGCAGCCAATCAATCGGCATCGGAATTGGTCCAGCGTTATCTGGATGGTCGTTCCGGCGTGGTGCGCGTTGGTGGATCCCCGATTTTCATGGACGGTGTGATCTCCGGGATGATCGCGGAATTTCAAACCGGCCACCCGAATGTGCGCATCGACCAATCCTATGCCTATGCCAGCGAACTGCTGGAACGTATTGAGGCTGGGACATTGGACATTGCTATATGCCCGATGAAGCCGCAGAGCTTGCGGCCAGGGCTCACTTTCACCGAGATTCTGCCCGGTCGAAACGTGATTGCCTGCGGCGCCACCCACCCGCTGGCCAGTCGCAGCACGGTCACGCTGTCAGATATTACGCCCTATTCCTGGATAGCGCCGCCAACCGATAGCCCGCTCTATGAAGACCTGCGCAGTGTCCTGGACAGCATCGGCATGCGCGATTTTCGGGTCAGCTTTACAGGTGGCTCGCTGACATCCATCGTCAACATTCTTGAGCGCACGGATGCGCTGACCGTTTTGCCCTATTCGGTTGTCTTCACCCTGCGGCGCCAGAAGATGCTGTCGGCATTGTCCATCAAGATTGGTCACCCTGAGCGGAATCTGGGCCTTTTGACACTATCTGATGGTCCGCTCGGGCCGTCGATTCGTCGGTTCCGCCAGTTTATTATTCGCGAGTTTGCCACCCTGTCGGACACCATTCTACGCCATGAACAGAACGCGCTCTGGCGTGCGTGACGGAGAGGGCCTCAACACGCTTCAATATTCCCTAACGTCAGTTTTATTGGAGCGATCAAGGAGCCTGAGAGCATTGTCTTTTAGGCAAGTTTTAAGGTCCTGAGCGCAACCTTGGCGTGTGCCAACATCGGGGGATGCGCGCTCATGTCCAAAGTCATCGAAACAATGGAACGTCGTCTACGGTTCGCGCGCATTGATGCGCAGTCGAGAGAAGATATGCGTCGAGCCTGGACGGTGATCGAACCGGAAGTGCCCGGTCTATTGAAAGCTTTCTACGACCATCTGAAGGCCGAACCCGCCATGGCCGCCCATGTGGGGGATCGCCAAGCAACTCTCGAAAGTGCGCAGATGAAACACTGGGCACGGTTGTTTTCCGCGACCTTCGACCGGGAGTATGTCGAGAGCATTGTGCGTATTGGTCGGGCTCATGCCCGTATCGGCCTGGAGCCGAGCTGGTATGTGGCGGGTTATCAGTTTGTCATGAATGAACTGACCGAGAAGATCGTGGACAAAATGGCCTTCAGGCCGAAACGTGTGAAGCGCGTTATGAAGGCCACAAACCAAGCCATCATGATGGACCTCGACCTCGCGATCTCGACCTATGGTGATATTCTCATCGAAGAGCGAGAGCAGCGAACCGCTGAAATCAATTCAGCTATCGCAGCTTTTGAGGTCAAAGTCGGCGAAGTCCTTGGTAGTGTCAGCGATGTTTCGCGACGCATGGAAGAGACCGCTCAAGGGCTGACGTCGCGCTCCTCCAAAGCGTCCGAAGAGTCGGTCTCGGCAGCTGCTGCCTCGGAGGAAACATCCAACAATGTACAGACCGTTGCTTCAGCCACCGAAGAGCTGTCAGCCTCCATTCAAGAAATCGCACTTCAAGTCACCAACGCCAACAACGTCGTGGAAGAGGCTGGCGGGCTGACAGAGCGGTCCGCTTCCGAGGTCGAGCGCTTGTCGGAAGCTGCCGATCGTATTGGCTCGGTTATTGGGATTATTCAGGAGATTGCCGAACAGACCAATCTTCTGGCGCTGAACGCCACTATTGAGGCGGCGCGCGCCGGAGAAGCCGGGAAAGGCTTTGCCGTGGTGGCCAGCGAAGTGAAGGCATTGGCAAGCCAAACGGCGAAAGCCACCGAAGAAATCAGTGAACACATTGGATCAATCCAGGGCACTACGAGCGATGCGGTGTCATCCATCCAGTCTATCCGCACTTCGATGGAGGAGGTTCAGACGGTGACAACTGCCATTGCCGGGGCGATTGAAGAGCAGGGTGCGGCAACCCAAGAGATCTCAAGCAATATTCAAATGACCGCTGAAGCGAGCCAGGTGCTGTCGGCCAACGTGCATGAGGTTAACGGAGCCATCGGCCACGCTAAGGACGCGGCAGACGATGTGATGTCCATCCTTGTCGAACTCAATCAGCAGTCCAACACGCTGTCTCAAGAGGTTGATGGGTTCTTCGCGGCACTGCGCAGAAGCGAGCAGGACGAACTGGCCAAGGCTGGATAGGAAACCAGTCTTCTGCGGTGCTGCGACAAGCACCTCGACCCACCGTTCGCTTTTGGATCGGTCGTTGCCACCTCGAGGAAGCCTGTCGCCAGCCTCGGACCAGTCCATATTGATGTGCTATTGGCTGAAATTTCTTTGTCGTCAGTAAGTAGCTTGACTGCTCTCGGCCCCAAGTCGGAGCGTTCAACGCATATACCGTAACCTGCTCCCCTGAGATGTCCCCGATTTTGGGTTAGCCTGTTCCTCAACGACGGAGACAGGCAATGAAGCGATCACGGTTCTCTGAAGAACCGATCAACGGCATCTTGAAGGAACACCAAGCTGGCATGTCGGCAGGCGATTTGAGCCGAAAGCACGGCATCAGCGATGCCACCTTTTACACCTGGCGTAAGAAGTATGGCGGCATGGAAGTATCTGATGCCAAACGGTTAAAGGCGCTTGAGGAAGAGAACGCCAAGCTGAAGAAGCTTCTGGCGGAGCAGCTGATGGATGCATCGACGCTTCGCGAGATGCTCCGAATGGGAGCAGGCGAACGCCATGCGTTCGAGTGAGCTTGCAGACCCTTCTGAAGCCCAGTTCAAGGAGGAACGCCGTGAGCTGGGCCATCAAAGAGAAGGGATACTCTCAACGCCACGCTTGTGCCTTGATTGGCATGGCACCGCGCGTCTACCGCTAACAATCTACCCGACCACATGATGCGGACTTGAGGCAGCGCCTGCGTGGGCTGTCGCCAGAGCTGCGACGGTTCGGCTACCGCCGTCACCATCTGCTGCTCTTTGTTACCAAGCCCGGCGCTTTGTCTGGGTTCATAGGCGCAACGACTGCCCTTCTGGGCTCAGAGTACCGTGCCCTTGGTCATCCAGCGCAATGCCCTGCGTGGGTTTTCTGCCAGTGCAGCTACCAAGGCCCGCCATTGCAGCTTCGGTTCTCCCATTGCTGCGGCCTTCGCAGCCAAACGGAAGCAAGCTTCCTGACGGAATCGAGAAACCGCAAGCCCGTTTTGGGCAGCGTATCGAAGGGCCTCGAGTGCTACGCTGACATCGAGAGCACCTTCGGCAAGCTCGCCCTTGTCGCCTTGTGGGCTTTCTACCAAGGCAGAGTCGATGCAGGCATAGGCCATTACAAGGGGGAGGAGATATTCCCCAAGTTGGCCGCGGTGGCGGGTACTATGCCAATCGACCGGTTCGTTAAAAGCACCGGTCGGATCTGCGTACCCCGCACGACGCATGCCGTCGGTGGCAACAGCAAGCTGTGTCGAGAACCACTGTCGGAGTTTTTGATTCTGGCTAACCTGCGCGTTATGTTGGCGATAGTGCAACACTAGGTCGTCTGTCACTATCAGAGCGCCTTTTGCTAGAAGGCGCAGCCAAAGGTCGATGTCCTCCGCTGCAAGATAGGCTTGCCGATATCCTCCGACACCGATCACGGCTTCCCGCTGCATCATGATAGTGGGATGACTCAGTACGCAATTCCCAGATCGCAGAGCGGCGGCAACATCATGCTCTCCTATCGGCGCCAACGTCGTGCGCCCAGTAAGCCGTCCCAATTCGTCCATGAAGGCCATCTGTCCGCCAACTGCCACAAGGTCTTTGCGCGAATGCAGGGCCTCAATTTGCTTTTCAAAACGTGTCGGTAGGGCAATATCGTCGGCGTCCATGCGGGCTATCAGTGTACCTCGCGCCGCGCCAAGTCCATGGTTGAGCGCGCCAACCAAACCAAGCTTTCCTGGCTTTTCGATCCGTAGCCGAGGATCGTTCAGTCGGTAGCTGTCACAGAACTGCTCAGTCTCATCGGTCGAGCCATCATCAACCACCACGATTTCGAAATCGCCAAAAGTTTGCCCGCTTACGCTTTCAAGCGCGTGCTGCAGATGGGGCATGCCGTTGTATGCGGGCAGCACAACGCTCAACAACGGGGTGGATGGGGCGGTAAAAGGCATGGACATAGTCTAAAGGTAGCAGCCAGTGTAGGCATCTGCTTTGGGCGAACGCTCCGATGCCGCTTGCACCATGTGATCGGTCTGGCTAGTTTCCGAGCGTGCCGCCTGAACGGCTCTGAAACGGTTCCATCGGATGCTGACCACAAAGGTCGTAACGAGCTTCACGCCGTGCATCAACTGCATATTGTCATTAAGCGCAGGAGGCTTGCGCGCTACTGTGAAAATCCTCTCCTTTCAATGCGGATACCATGACGCTTCTGCCGCCGTTACGGATGATTACACATTGCTGTCCGCGATTGCGCAGGAACGATTGACAAGGAAGAAAGGTGACGGAGCCGCCATTCCTTTCGAGGCGATTGACGAAGCGCTGCAGGTCGCTGGTGTCGACAAGCGCGACATCGACTGTCTTGCATTCAACCGAGGATTGTTTCCGTATACCTATTTCCCAAGATTGCCACTGTACAAACGCCTTCAGTACCGATGGCAATCGCGCGGGCGCATGCCTCGGAACGCGAATCTGGAAACCCAACTAATACGAGCAAAAACAACCGACCACACGACGCTTTTCAGTCACTCCGCATTGCTGCGTGACCTTGGTTTGCGAGAAGATCTGCCTGTTCATATCTACAACCACCATAGGGCTCATGCCCTATCCGCTTTGGCCCATTGCTTGGGCGACAGTGTGTTGGCCTACACCGGCGACGGTCGCGGTGATGGCATCTATTACAGCGTTTATCATCTGACACCGGAAGCAATTTCCGAGCTCTACGGCGGTGACAGTGAACTACTAAAGCCCTCACCAACAGACAGTCTTGGGCAAGCGTACGCTGCCATGACCAAGGCTCTGGGCTATCGTCCCAATCGACATGAAGGAAAGCTGACAGGCCTGGCCGCTTACGGCCAACCGGTACTGCTAGAAGAAATGCGCTCGTATTTCGGCGTCGCGGATGACGGGCGCGTCACCTCTACGTTCGCAGGCTACATGCAAATGTGGCGTGCCATCGCAAAGTGGGCAGAACAGGTTGAACCAGAAAACGCTGCCGCAAGTATTCAGAAACTCCTCGAAGAGGTGGTTTGCCGCAGCGTTTCTGTGTTCCTCAATCGAACGGGCGCGACGAAATTGGCCCTTGCCGGCGGCATTTTTGCAAACGTGCGGTTGAACCAAAAGCTTGCCGAGTTGCCGCAAGTCGAGGAGCTTTTTGTCTTTCCAGCTATGTCTGACGATGGGATCAGCGTTGGTGGCGCTTATGACGTTTTGCTGCAGCGCGATGGTGCAAAGCGCTTCATTGCTTCACGCCATCATCTTGATTCTGTCTATTTGGGCCGCGACCATGGCGCCGATATCGATCAGGTTTTGGGAGCAGATCCTGCGGTAATCCGGGATGAGCGTAATCCCGTTGATCAGACCGCAGAATGGTGCGCTAACGGCTACGTCGGTGCGATCTACACTGGGCGTATGGAATTTGGACCGCGCGCTCTGGGCGCACGCACAATCCTCGCCAGCCCGGCCAATTCCGGCCTGAATGACTCACTTAACGCTCGCCTTCAACGGACAGAATTCATGCCCTTCGCTCCGGTGGTGCTGGATGAGCATGCCGATTTGCTCTTTGAAATTGAAGATCGGAATCGTCGTGCCTGTAGGTTTATGACCATAACGACCAATGTCCGTGAAGGCTGGCGCGTGCGCATTCCCGCCGTGGTACATGTTGACGGAACCGCTCGGCCACAGATTGTCTGCGAACGCGATAATCCACTTTACGCAAGAATTATCCGTGCCTTCGGCGAACGGACGGGGCTTTTGGCGATGGTGAACACCAGTTTCAACGCTCATGAAGAGCCGATCGTAAACACGCCGCAAGAATGCTTGCGTGCCCTGAAGGACGATCGCATTGACTTTGTAGTGACAGATGGCGGGTTGTATCGTTGCAAAGAGCTCAACTAAGCTGGCCGCGTAACGCTGCGACGATTTTCCGGCGAGTGGTCATGGCCATCTCTCAATGCGCTTAGCGGCGATTTACCCTCGCGGTAGCTGGTTCACTGCCCATGGCGCAACCGCCATGGACCTGTGTGTCCGTGATCTTGCCAAGCACCTGCCCATCAGCGCCACGGCTAGGGTTTTGGCTGCAGATACCGAGGATCCGTTTGAGGATGTTCCTTTCTATGGACTTCCGGCCAATCGGGCCAGGGAGGTTGATCCAGCAGCGCTCAAAAAGGCACTGGCTGCTGAAAAGGCAGATGTGCACTGGGTCCAAACCAGCTTTGAATACGCTCGGCAAATCAAACGCTGGTTCCCGGGTACACCTGTGTTGATTCATCGACACCGGATGGAGAGCCCAAAACGTCTGAAAGCCTTATGGCGACAAGCCGCTTACCTGCGGACCATCGATGGGCTCATTTATCCAAGCAACGCGGCGCGTATGCGCTCGCCCTTCAAGCGGACACCGCACTTCACCGTCCCGAACGCGATTGATACACGGGCCTTCCGACCGCATGGAGACAAAGAACCCTGGCTTGTTTATTCCGGTCGTCTTGCGGAAAGCAAAGGTGTCGTGGCGCTAGCAGAAGGATGTGCTGCCTTTCTTACAGAGCATCCGAATTGGCGGCTGCGCATCTTCGGCATTCCTGACGGCGAAGATGCTACGGAAGCCCAGATGAAACAGCTGCTTGAACCCGTTATGGGCCAGGTACAATGGTCCTTCAACGCGCCCCTGTCCGATGTTATGCAGACGCTAAGCCATGCGAGTGTGGCCCTCGCTCCATCCTTGGCGCCAGAAGGCTTTGGCAGGTTTCCTATGGAGGCGATGACTGCTGGCTGTGTGGTGGTCCATTCGCGGCAGGAGGCATTTCTGGAAGTTGTTGCGGATACGGGGATTGCACTCAGAACGGTCACCGGTCCGGCGATCGCCACCGCATTGGTCTCTTTGTTGCAGTCACCTGACAAGCTTGCGGGATTTGGGGCAAAAGCACGTGCTCGAGCGGTCCAAGCTTATGATATTCGTGCAGCCTCAACCGCCCTGGCCGTGGTTTGCCGTCGGATTCTCTTAGATCATTCCCCTGCGACCTGAACCCAGCTATCCGGCAGAAGGTCGAGTGTATATCGTTGCAGCATGGTCTGGCGGGAAAACCAATAACGGGGCGCGACAACCCGCTTGTTTGGCGCGGTGCTCAGGAAAGCTGGCCACCAAGAGAACGTGCTGTTGGCCAGGATGAAGTTATTGCAAAGCGACAACAGGATCATGTCGATTTCTTGCTCCCGCATGGGCATGAACTGCGTGTTCTGCCAATGGCCCAATAGGTCCTCTGCAGCGGCGGGGTCATCTGAAAACACAAAGAAACTGTTCGCATTGGTGGTGTTTTCAATCGTCATCCGCGCGCGATCGTAATAGGTCCGCTCCATCAACCCATGAACTTGAAGCACCTGCGGGCTGGTCGCGAAATCATTGCGGCGAACATGAACACCGACCGAACCCGGCCGCGCCACTGTTTCCGCGATCTCTCCGAGCCCCATCTGCTCCAATTGCTGCCGACGCAACACGGTCGATAGCTTGTCCTGCAGGTGGCCGAAGTAATGCGGTGATTGCCAATAACCAAAAACCAGGCTTCCGGGCTTGATCTCTTTGAATCCTTCCCAAACATGAAAATGCGGCTCACGCACGGGCTTGAGAGGCCAAAGGGACAGTGTTGATTTCAAGTGTTCTGCAACGGTCCGATCTCTTTTTCGGCTCACGCGGCGCAACAAGTCGGGCGGCACTTCGACATAACTTGCTTCAATTCCCAGACGCTCCAAACCGGAGCCGTGGATCATCGGTACGTCCGGTACGTAATGGACGGGGACACCTAGCCGTACGCTGGCGGCTTGGCCCGCCATATATTGAAACAGCAAGTTCCCAAGGCCTCCGGATAGCCGGAAGAACAGGGCGTCACGCGAATTGAGTAGCGCCGACAACGGAACCAAGTCTGGCATCAAGCTCGCTCCGCCAGGTTAAGGTACAGCCAACGCAAGGGTTTGCGCAGGGGCTTTGGCAACGACAACAGCTTGTCCATGCGGCTGCGCACTGGCCTTGGAATAGCTGCTGGTTTGTCCAACAAACCCTTGTCCGTTGCACCGGTGTGGGCGCCATTGGATTGACCCAGAGCGATCCGGCTGCACACAGCGAAGAAATTGTGCTCGTGCATCAGACGCTGCTTGTTGTGCTGCATAAAGTCAGCGGCTTGACGTTTTGGGTCTTCCTTCAAAATGGCGAGGACGGTTTCGACAGCCTCACGAGGCCGCCTGGTGTTGATGGTCCGGAACCCTCCGGGGTTGAAGTACATACCCAAGTTGTCGCCACCCGAGACAATTGGAAAACACCCGGCCAGGATTGGGTCCGCCAGCTTTTCGGTCCATCCATGCTCCAACAGATTGTTCTCAAGTACCAAATGATAGCGGAAGCCATCTAACCCCTCCGCCTTGTCTTCGATGGGATTGAAGCCACGCCCAAAAATGGCAAGTTGATCACCCAGCCGCCGTTTCAGCATTTCCAAGAAGCGTAGTCGACGTGCTTGGTTCAGATTCATCGTCTTTGTGGAGCACACAACGGATAGCTCACCGCGGGTCGGATGGGCGGCAGTCTCCGCCCGTTCTAGCGCATTCCAACGCAGAAAGTTCTGCGGCCCATCGGGGTTATTTATATCAAGCCCATACAACCACGGCAGCGCTGGATTGTGCCTAATGAGGTTGCCCAGGTAGCCTGGCTGGTCTGAGATGGACACAACAGTTCCGAAGCAATCGAGATAGGGCTGCGGATATCGCTTGATGGTCTGCGGTTCACTCAAGAAGAGAATTCGCCGTGACCTTGGCAACCGCGTCGTGAAACCGGCTGGCGCTTCGTCGTATACAACCAAGAAGTCGGTACAGTCGCCTGCGGCGTCGAAAGTATAGCGCACCCCGTTCCAATCACCGTCGTCATCAGGTGTTTGGCGAAACCACATACTGAGTTGGTGGATCGAAGCTATTTGGATAAGCATAAGAGAGGTGATCGCACTCTTTCAAGATCACTCAAGGGACGTCATAGGGTCGTATGTGATCAGCGTAGGGCATGTTGCTCTGCTCCGCGGCATCATGGACTGCGAGGTTCTGTGCGGCCCATCGCCTTTATATCCACCAACATCGAAAACAGTCGGATTTGGCTCAAATCGTGATAGCTCAAGAGTCGGCTATCTGGTGAGATCGCTAGGAATTTTCGCGCCGACTCGCTATCAAGTGCGCGCAACCTCTCATGTTTAGATACCAGACGGCGCAGCGCCTTTCGAAGACCCATTGTTCACCTGATTCCATCGATGTTTGGTGCTCATAAAAAGGACTTAACCCTGAAATCTACGCACGTCGATCGGCGGTATATGCCATAAGGCTCCTGATGGGAATGGATGGCGTAGATGATTGACACTACGAACACAGGTGTGGTGCATGGTGTCGATTGGTCCTTCAAACAAACAATCCATGCTTGCCAAGTTCGCAAAAAAAGTTCTTCCCCGCCGTCCAACTCCCCTAGCCGTCGGGTCCAGTGGGGAAGACGACTTTGATTGGGGAAGCTACAACGAGCAATATGCCAAGCAATTGGTTGGGATTGAGCGTACACAGACCACCAAGTTGGCCCCTGGCGATTTTGCGTGGACTGTTGATGGAACTCTCTCTCTTGGGGCCGACGTTAAACCACTCCATCCCAATCACCACTGTCTGTATGAAACGGTTGGAGCTCTTCAGGTAACGTCGGTGATCGAGATAGGTTGCGGCGGCGGCGATCATTTGCACAATTTGCAACTCCTTTTTCCTGGTTTGGACCTTTTTGGCTACGACCGATCTGAGGGTCAGCTAAGCTTTTTGCGGCAGCGATCTCCTCACCTCAGTGGGTTGGTCCAGGCCCGGGATATGACACTCCCGTACTCGCCGGACTTACGTCCAGCGGATGTCGTCTACACGCAGGCCGTGATCATGCACATTCATGCGGGCAATGGGCATTTTGTAGCTTTGTCGAACGCCTGCCGTATGGCCAGGCGAGCTGTTGTTCTAATGGAGAATTGGCACAGACATGACTATGTAACCGACCTTAAGATGCTTCAGCAGCGAGGCATGATTGACTGGCCTGAGATCCATTTCAGCATCCGACGATGGCGGGATAGACCTCATGTTCTGTTGGTTTCACCGTCCGTTTTGCCGTTTGAGCCTATTGACAGCATTGAGCCTCTTCGTGGGATTGAGGCGCCCTAGGTATGTGCAGGTGGTTGCGGTAGACGCCCAGACATCTTTCAATTCTGAGATCGTAGAATCTGACTTGCGCTGAGTTCCAAGCTGATGGGGCTTGCAGACGGGACATCAAAGCCCAAGAAGCTCTTGGCAGAGCAGACACCGGACAACGCTGTGCTGAAATGCCTAGAATTTTGTATGCCGTGCCTTCCGCGCCAGTGTCCTGGCTGCGATGCAAGGTTTGTGGGGCCGGAGCGTGGACAACAGCTCGCTAAGGGAGTTTCAGCCCGGTGGAAAAGTGGCCAGCACATCACCGCAGCGCGAGCCATTGCTGCTGGCGGCAACAAGTCCTATTGCATCACCTGCCCTTGGACGACACCACAACGAGTAATCGCGCCTTCAGCTTGTGTTGCAACGGATCGGCAAACCAGCGGTTTCAGACTCAGGCAGTAGAAAAATACTCCACCAGTTCTTCCGCGGAAACTCTGACGAGAGTTTTTATAAATTTCTATAATGATAAGAAAATACGCTATTGAATATATTGTATAAAGGACGAATTTTGTACATATTATATTATGGTTCATGATTATTATTTGTAGTAATTTGTGCAATTATATGTGCAATTTGATTCTAGAAGGCCCCCGGAAGCATAGAGAATAAGAGTTATGACCCTTCGCGATTGTGATTATCGCGGAGAGTCGGTTGTCATTAAGCGAGATTCATACAGTTGACAGCCTGCCAAGGCTATTAACCCGGAGATATATGTCGGCGATTCAGAACATTTGCTTCCTCAAAGGGGATGGTTTCAAGGTCGCTCTCAACCATCTCTCCTACCAATTGATCGAGCGTGGTCGACGCTGTCCAACCAAGCTTTTCAAATGCTTTGGAGGCGTCTCCTATCAGCAAGTCGACTTCCGTAGGCCTGAAATATCTTGGGTCAATGCGTACAAGCCGTTGTCCAGTCGACGAATCGATGCCTAACTCGTTTATGCCACTGCCATGCCACTCGATGGTTATTCCAACTTTAGAAAACGCTAGCTCTGCAAAATGACGTACGGTGTGTGTCACACCTGTTGCGAGTACAAAGTCGTCCGGCTGATCATGCTGAAGGATCCTCCACATGCCTTCGACATAATCACGTGCATGACCCCAATCTCGTTGTGCATTGAGATTGCCCAGATAAAGCGTATCCAGGAGCCCTAGCTTGATAGCCGCGACGGCGCGTGTAATTTTGCGTGTGACAAACGTTTCTCCGCGCAGCGGACTTTCGTGATTGAACAAGATCCCGTTCGAAGCAAACAGGTTGTAGGCTTCTCGGTAGTTCACAGTTATCCAGTAGGCATACAATTTCGCTGCACCGTAAGGCGAGCGAGGGTAGAATGGCGTCGTTTCGGACTGAGGAGTTTCTTGGACCTTACCGTACAGTTCAGAGGTCGAAGCCTGATAAATCCTGACTTTGTCGATTAGCCCTAATAGCCTGATCGCTTCGAGCAAACGCAATGTGCCCAGCGCATCCGCATTAGCGGTGTATTCGGCCGTCTCAAAGCTGACTTGAACATGACTTTGAGCCGCTAAATTGTATATTTCGTCCGGTTGGATAGATTGAACCAATCGTATAATATTGGTTGCGTCAGTCATGTCGCCATAGTGCAGGTGAAACTGCAATGGGTCTTCATGAATATCGTGAATAATTGGGTCGATCCGCGCTGTATTGAACGAAGATGCTCTCCTCTTGATGCCGTGGACTTCGTATCCTTTTTCGAGAAGAAGACTGGCCAAATAAGCGCCATCTTGACCTGTAACGCCAGTTATCAAAGCTTTTTTTGTCACTCAGATTTCCTTGCTGGACATTGCGCGCAAACCTTATGTACCGCCTCAGCTTTGAGCTGCACCTGATCCAGACGCTGTTCGCTCGACAAGGTCGCGGCATTTGCGCAAGGCGTCGCTAATATCATAGTGATGGTTGCCGATAAAAAGCCCATTCTCGTCGATATCATCGGCAACGGGCAGCGCAGATCCAAAACTGTGGGTCAAATGCTTGATGACTGGGTTCTTAGCAAAGTTGCCAGCCACGATAGGCCGTGTTTCGATGCCCTCATCCTCCAGCGCGGCCACCAGATCAGCCCTGCGGCCATTCAAACGCCCCTGGCAGATCATCGCAAAGCCAAACCAAGAACTCTCACCAACTTCTCGTTGGATGCAGATGTTTGGCATTTCACCGAATAACTCGCAAAAAATTTTGGCGTTTTGCCGCCGGTGATCGACAATCGCTTTGATCTTTCGGACTTGTTCCCTGCCAATTGCGCCCTCCATCTCAATCGGTCGCAAATTGTACCCGGGTAGCAGAAAACGAAACCGTCGAACAAAGCTATCTTCTTCGATAGTCAAACTACTGCCGCTTGGTTGTTCGCGCGTCCATCCGTGCGACCTTAACGCCAAGAGGTGGTGGTAAACTTCATCGTTATTGGTGACGACAACGCCGCCTTCCATGGTGGAAATATGATGCGAAAAATAGCTGCTGAATGTTCCACAGATACCAAACGTTCCAGCTTGTTTACCATCCACCTTCGCTCCCATTGATTCGCAATTGTCTTCAATGAGAATGAGATTGTGCTTGGTGCAGAACGCCGAAAGGACCTCAAAGTCGCAAGGGTTCCCAAGCAGATTTACCGCGAAAACCGCACGAACCTCATCAGTGAGAGCTGCCTCCAGAAGGTTGAGATCTAGGTTCAGCGTTTGACGATCAACATCGACGAAACGAAGTGCAAGTCCAAGTTGGTGCACTGGGAAATACGTTGTCGACCACGATACTGCTGGTACCAGGACGCTATCGCCAGGTTTTAAGTCGACGGACGGCGTGTAAAGCAAGGCAGCTAGCGCGAGCAGGTTCGCGGAGGATCCGGAATTGACCATGACTGCATGCCGTGCACCAAAATGTGTGGCGAACTCGCTTTCAAATGCCGCAACCTCCGGCCCGCAGGTGAACCGACCGGACGCGACCACGCGATCAATGGCGCTGTATTCTTCTGAGCCCCAAGAGTCGGTGGCAAGCGGCAGTCCCATTCTATTGTTGTTCCTTATTCAACATCTTTTCCTGATAGAACTGAACAACAGCTTCAATCCCTTCACGAATAGGCGTTAGTGCTTGCCATCCGTATTCTTGCGCGAGGGTCGTGTCCAAGAGTTTTCGCTTCATACCAACTGGCTGGTTCAGATCGTACTCGAACTCGCCATTATACCCGATTATTTCTGCAGCTATCTCGTGATATTCCGAGACCGTGAGGTCCGTTCCGGCACCGACATTTAATAGCCCAGGAAGTCGGTGCTCGCGTCCGATCCACGAAATTATATAACTGGCCAAGTCATCCACGTATAAAAACTCCCGGCGAGCCGTCCCGTCCCCCCAGATAACAACGGAGCGTTGACCATGGTAAACGGCATCCGATATTTTTTGAACTACAGCTGCAATGAGATGGCTACGTTGAGGCCTGAATTCATCATGCCGGCCATATAAGTTGCACGGTACAAGTGTCCTGTAGTGGCGTTTATACTGCGCTGAAAGGTATTCGCAATGGCGTGCCGCTCCGATTTTGCTCAGGGCATAACCTTCGTTTGTCGGTTCCAATGGTGCGGCTAAAATATCGATTTCCCGCAAAGCTCTGCCGTAGTCTTTCGGGTACATACAAGAAGAACCGATATTGATGAGGTGCTGGACACCGTGGTTATGTGCTTCGGCAATTACGTTCAAGTTGATTAGTGTATTCTCAAGGTAAAAGTCAGCGGGCTCAGCGACATTGGCCTGAATGCCACCCACACGCGCAGCCAGATGAACCACGGCTTCGGGCTGGTGGTTCGAAAAATACGTCCTGACGGCCGAGCGATTAGTGAGGTCCAGAACCGATCGACCAGGTGCAACAAAATGGAGTTCCGGACGTTTTGCCGCGCAACCGAGAACGGCGCGTCCTAACATCCCATTCCCGCCAGTTAGCAAGACTTTCATGTTGTACCCTGTTTAAGGCACCACAACTCCCAGCAAAAGGGAAAGTCGTAAATGCAGTCATGTGTCTCGGACAGCGCAGCTTGTATTGCCACCCGCCGCACTTCAGCGTCTTTCACGACCCGATGAAACTGGACCAAGATCCTATGACAAGTCGAGATAGCATTTGACTCGATCATATGCTCGAGAAGAGGAAATTCTGCGCCTTCTGAGTTGATTGCGAGCAGGTCTATTTGCGAGATGCCGTGTTGATCCATGAAGCTTATCATAGAACGCATTTCAACAATCTGCGTTGCCTGCGCGGGACGATAGGCACTGGTGGCGTCCTCCGAAAGGCCAATCTCGATAGCGGTGTCCGTATCGCTGAGCCCGAATGTGTGCACATGAACATTCGAAATCTCTCCAAACCTAGTGCTGAGATGAGCAGCGAACGCTGGGACAGGTTCAAAAATGTGCAGAGTAACTTGGTGTCGAGCAAGCAAATTCGCTGCCCAATCCCCTTTGTAGCCACCCACGTCAAATACCACGGCACCCGTTTTCAGGTCGTGATAGGCCAACAGGCGCCCTGCCGGAGCTGTATCCAAAAAGTTACTGGCTGTTCTGATGTCTTCTGCGCGCTGCTTTGCACTAGCGAGGAACAATCGTCGTAGACTTTTTCGCAAACCCATCGGCAGGTAATCTTTCACAATTGAAAAATGGTTGGCTCGAAGACAATGTCTCGCGCGAAGAAATCTAAACACACTAACGGAGACCATAGTTTGCAAAGCGGCAAGGATGCTTGGTGTCAAGCAAATACCTATCCTTGACACAGGGGGCAGCGGTGTGGTGCAAGCCGCAGTCCGACGTGCGGGTTTTGTTGGAATGCAAAAGTAGCTTTCAAAAGTGCTGCTATTCTTTAGAAAGACAGAACTTCCAGTCGGAGCTAATGACAAGGGCGACTACGATTGGTCTCGCTACAACGACGAATATTCGGATCAGACTGCCAGCATTGTACGCACTCACACTACCAAGCTTTCACCGGGCGACTTTGATTTAAGCAAATTTATAACAATCAATAAATAATAAGTCCGGTAAAAAGTGAAAATTGAAGGGCGTAAATATTGATATAGTGAATATTGTTTTGGTAAGACAAGTGCATATCAAAGTTATGATGGTATAAATTAATATTGCTAACAAATATTAATAATCGGAGCTGTAGGTTATGAGCAAAATTGTGCCGATCATCTTGGCGGGTGGGAGTGGAATGAGGCTTTGGCCCGTTTCGCGCGAGAGCATGCCCAAGCAGTTCCTGCCGCTTCAAGGCGAACGATCAACCTATGAGATGACGCTATCACGGGTTCACGATCCGCGTTTTGCGAGGCCAATAGTGATAACCAATGAAGCCTACCGGTTTCATGCTGATGCGCAGAGCCAGGCATGTGGCCTCTCGTCCGATATCTTACTGGAGCCTGCGGCGCGCGACTCTGCCCCCGCCATTGCCGCCGCCGCGGCTTTCGCCCAAGAGCGAGAAGCCAAACCAGTCAGTGTTTTGATCCTGTCTGCCGATCACATAATTCTTGATGACGATCTCTTTTTGGATGCTGTGGATGCCGCACTTCCTGCCACAGAGAACGGGCAGATAGCCGTTTTCGGGATCCAGCCCACGGCGCCGAAGCCAGATTTCGGCTATATTCAGCCAGGCGACGAGACCGCTGGTGTCCACAAAGTGGCGGCCTTCATTGAAAAGCCAGAGCCAGCCAAAGCTGCAGAGCTGATTGGCCAGGGCGCTCTTTGGAACGCAGGCTACTTCATGCTTCGCACCGATGTCTTAGGTGCCGAACTCAAGCGTCATGCGCCGCAGGTGAAAAATGCCGCCGACGCTGCGGTAGCCGGCAAGTCGGCTGATCTGAATTTTCTTCGCCTGGCCAAGGAGCCGTTTGCGTCAGCGCCGAAAATTTCCATTGACTATGCGCTCATGGAGAAGACCGACAGAGCGGTGGTCGTTCCAGCTACCTTTCGTTGGTCCGATATTGGCAGTTGGCAGGCACTTTGGGATCTCGGCGACAAGGACAAACGCGGCAATGTCGCCGAGGGGTCGGTTGAGTTTGTTGATGCCGACAACTGTTTGGTCCATGCCCCCGATCATGTCGTTGGGATGATTGGTACCCAAGACCTGGTTGTGTCCGTCACCAATGATGCGGTGTTGGTAGCAGATCGCAGCAACGGAGCGGCCGTCAAAACGCTCGTGGGTGAACTCAAGAAACGCAATGCACCGCAGGCACATGAACATCGCCTGGTCCGCCGCCCCTGGGGCAGCTACGATTCCGTCGATGAGGGTGATCGTTTCAAGGTCAAACGGATTACTGTCGCGCCGGGAGCATCTCTATCATTGCAGAAACATGTCCATCGCGCCGAGCACTGGATCATCGTGCGCGGCGTTGCCGATATCACTATCGACGAGACGGTGACCCGGCTTACCGAGAACCAGTCGATCTATATTCCGCAAGGCGCCGTGCACCGTCTTGCCAATCCAGGACACATCCCTCTGCAATTGATTGAGGTACAGACGGGATCCTATCTGGGTGAGGACGATATCGAACGCCTAGAGGATACGTTTGGACGTGCATGAGCGACAAAATTGTCCTCATTGCGGGTGTTACCGGACAGGATGGCGCCTATCTCAGTGAACTGCTTCTGGACAAAGGTTACATTGTCCATGGTGTGAAGCGCCGGTCATCGTTCTTTAACACCGATCGAATTGAACATCTTTACGAAGATCCGCACACCGACAACCCTCGTTTTGTGCTCCACTATGGCGACATTACGGATGCGACGAACCTCATTCGATTGGTTCAGCGCGTTCAGCCGACAGAGATATACAATCTCGCTGCACAGAGCCATGTCCAGGTCAGCTTTGATACGGCCGAATACACGGCAAACGCCGACGCCATGGGTACTTTGCGCCTGCTGGAGGCCATCCGTATCCTCAATATGGAAAAGACGGTGCGCTTCTATCAGGCGTCGACATCGGAGCTCTACGGCAAGGCCCAAGAGGTGCCGCAGAGCGAGACAACGCCGTTCTATCCGCGCTCGCCTTATGCTGCTGCAAAGCTCTATGCTTATTGGATAACCGTCATTTACCGTGAAGCCTATGGCATGCACGCCTCGAACGGTATTCTCTTCAACCATGAAAGCCCGCTGCGCGGTGAGACCTTTGTCACGCGGAAAATCACAAGGGCTGTGGCAGCAATTGAGGCGGGCCTACAAGATGTCCTGTATGTCGGAAATCTGGAAGCCAAGCGTGATTGGGGTCATGCCCGCGACTATGTAGAAGGCATGTGGCGCATCCTGCAGAGAGAACAAGGCGATGACTATGTTCTCGCGACGGGTGAGACTCATACTGTGCGCGAGTTTGTTGAACTCGCTTTTGCGGAGGTGGGCCGCGCATTGACATGGTCAGGCGAGGGCGTCGATGAAATTGGCCGCGACACTGCGACCGGAGAACTTCCTGTAAGAGTTGATCCACGTTATTTCCGTCCATCTGAAGTGGACCTACTGCTAGGCGACCCATCGAAAGCCAGGGAGGTGCTGGGGTGGCAGCATCAAACGCCATTCAAGACGTTGGTCGCTGAAATAGTTGCCGCTGGGAGGACAGCCATCCAGTCGGAGCAGGATCCTAGAGGGCGTCACGAATAACGATGTCACCGACGCCGTTTAAGCCGTTTAATCTGACGGGCAAAAGCATCTATGTGGCCGGGCATAGCGGCATGGTTGGATCTGCCTGCTTGCGCCGTTTGGAGACAGAACCGGTGGCGTCGATCATTGCAGCAGGTCGTGAAGAGGTGGACCTTCTCGATCCCGCCGCTGTCGACGCCTTTTTGCAAGCCAAGCGACCGGATGTTGTGATCGTCGCAGCGGCTAAGGTCGGCGGTATCTTGGCAAATGAC
The DNA here is from genome assembly GCA_965601715.1 of Hyphomicrobiales bacterium. Lineage (GTDB taxonomy): Bacteria > Pseudomonadota > Alphaproteobacteria > Rhizobiales > MH13 > MH13. Next base: position 411,332 of record OZ271835.1, read on the forward strand.
TCTCAGCCCGCAGACTTTCTTTATGAAAATTTGATGATTGAGGCGAACCTCATTCACGCTGCAGCGCGGCTTGGTGTGGACAAACTTCTGTTTCTTGGATCGTCCTGTATCTATCCGAAGTTTGCCGATCAACCCATCCAGGAAGAAGCGCTTCTCACCGGTCCACTTGAACCAACCAATCAGTGGTATGCCGTTGCTAAGATCGCTGGGATCAAGCTGTGTCAGGCCTACCGAAGACAATACGGCTTGGATTTCATTTCGGCGATGCCGACCAACCTGTATGGCCCAAACGATAACTTCGACTTGGGAACAAGCCATGTCCTTCCCGCTTTGATGCGCAAGGCACATGAGGCCAAATGTAAAAATGCCAAAGGACTGGATGTTTGGGGCAGCGGGACCCCGCGCCGCGAATTTCTGCATGCCGATGATCTTGCCGACGCACTGGTCCACATCCTGCAACACTATTCGCACGATACGCATATTAATGTTGGCTCTGGCGAAGATGTGACCATCAATGAACTGGCCAAAACGGTTATGCAGGTTGTCGGTTTGGAGGGCGAACTGCGTTATGACACCTCGAAACCAGATGGAACGCCGCGCAAACTCTTGGCCGCTGACAAGCTACGCGCGATGGGTTGGACGCCAAAGATCGATTTGAGCGAAGGGATCGCAGACACCTACGATTGGTTTCTCAAGCACATTGCATGAGCCAGTTCCCGGCCGAACAAGATGATGCCACAGGGATAACCCCGCATCCGCTTTTGAGGAAACCTTAGGGTTTGCGATAACGGAAACTCGATCTAGACAATCTTTAGAAGCGGTCATCCGACCACAAGCTCTTGGTGCCAAAATCTAGTTCCAATCGACTTAGGCAGCATCGTCAAACCCACAATTCCGGAACCTAGGTATGGATTCGCTGCGTGTCTGTCGACGGAACATCTCGCCATCTGTTGTGAAACCAAAGCCATTGGCCAGGATCTTCGCGAATCCAAGTCGATAATTGGTCGTTGATGGCGCACGTCGTGGCCAGGACATCGGCTGCGCTGTCGTCTGAGCGACGAACGGGGATATGTTGGCACTTAACGATGAAGTTGGCCCCCTTCGTTCGTTGCGCCACGCCAACGAATATCGGTACGTTCATTTTGCGGGCGACCAACGCGGGTGCATGCACAGACCACGCCTGTTGTCCCAGGAAGGGTGCCAAAACTCCGCGATTTTCGCGCTGATCAACCAGCATGCCAACGGAAACGCCATCGCGCAGAAGCCGCATGATATCGCGTAAATTGCCATCGCCTTTGGAAACCCAACCTCCAGCTACGGTCTTCGATCGAAAGCTCTGCATGAGCGCTTCGACATGAGGGTTTTTTGCCTCACGATAGAGGTTTGCTTGTGTGAGCCCTAGAAAGCGGCCAGCAGCCACAGTCATCTCCCAGTTGCCATAATGCGCAGACAGGAGGAGCGCCGCTTTATGAGAGCCAAGGGCCTTTTGAACGTCGTCTAAACCCTCAAACGTGACCCGGCCGGGGTCGGCCAGAAGGCCATCGAGATGAGGGTACTCTGCGCCGACACGACCGGCGTTCCTCCACATCTCGCGAACAGTATCCGTCCTTGCGTTGGCATGCATATCAGGAAAGACACGCGCCAGATTACGATGAGCTTGTTTGCTTCGTTTGTGCAGTGGGCCAATGGTGGCCATCGCAGTCCCGCCGATGGCCGATGACAAATCCACAGGTATGCGGCGAGAGAACCAAACCAACGCCCTCAAGCTAAGCGCCCCCAGACTTTGCGAAAATGTGGAAAGGGCAGTCATCGATCAGCCATTTGGCCCAGCAAGATCGTTAAGCACGCGTCTTTGCAAAGCCAAAGTGTTCGAGGATGCTGATAAATGTGCCGCCGGGATCAAACTCCCACCATCGATCGCGAAAGGTAGCGCGTTGTGGCCTTGCATGGTGGTTGTTGTGCCACCCTTCGCCAAAGGTCAGAACCGCAAGCAGCCAATTGTTGGTGCTGTCGTCTCGCGTTTCATGGTTGCGGTAGCCAAACTCATGACCAATCACATTTCCGAGGTTCGAAATCGTGATGTTGAAAAAGACGGGAACGCAGTAGACGAAAACGAAAAGCATCGGATCGATGGCAAGCAATCCAGCGGCCCATGCAACGATGAGGGGTGCGTAGAAGCGGTGCAGGAAAACGTGGAACCGATCACGCAGAAGATCGCGGACGTAAATTGGATCGAAGTCATAGTCGTACAACGAGAACAACAGCAGCCATCCATTGCGATCCAGCGCGTGCGGATCAGCTTCGGTGTCGCTGCGTGCGTGATGTGCCCGATGCATTGCAGCGAAACCGATGGTTGAGCCCGTGCCACCAATGATCCCAAGCCACGACAATGTGTATTCCAGCGGCTTTGACAGGTCCGCGGCCCGATGTGCGATCACACGGTGCATCGCGACCGATTGCCCTAGGCCGTTAATCAACAGGTAGCCGACAAGCGCCACGAGCCACCAGTAGGCGGGCGCACCCAGTGCAAAAACGGCGTACACGGTGACCACCCCAGTGACCAGCTGAATGGCCTGCATATGACGCGGGCTAGGAGCCATGAGGCCACCAAAAAAGCGGACCGGCACCCGCCGCTCGGTCTTGATAGGCGACCAGGATGCACTTGTCCCGATGGACAACGTTTCCCGTTCCACGGATGAAGAAATTGCCGAAGACGGTTGCTTGCGGATTGCCGAATCGTCCAACGTAGTCACACTCTTGCTGAATACCGACACTCGGTCTCATACTCCTTTCGCACGTTCAAGCCACAGCACTCGTCATGCACATCTTCGGCCGTGGGTGGTGCAGCAAAACAACACTTGCGGCTTGATTGGAAATCAAGGGAAGATAGTCGTTGCAGGCAGTCTGGTTAGCCACAAGACTTAGGTGTTGTATTCGTAGCCTTTCTGAATGACGAATAGAATTTTTTGGAGTAATTGACCGACCGAAACGACCATAGTTGGTCGATGTTGATCTTAGAGTGGGCAAAGGGCTGAGGATTTAAAAGTAGTGCAGGACATCTCGAACCTTCCTCGTACAACCAAATTTGTCATCGTGTTCGCCACCGATGTGGTTGTCTTGCTGTTCGCCTTCTGGATGGCGTCAGGGTTCGGCCTCAACTATTTGGGTCAAGACTATTGGGCAGTAGGCGATTTGACGTCGGCCCATTGGGCCGGTATCGCGACCATCGTAGGCTCGGTCGTTATCCTGGCGCGTTTTCGCTTGTACCGAATTAGGCTGCACGCCCATGACGTGGACGCTGTCCGAAAAACGGCTTTGGCGGCCTTGTCAATCGGCGTGTTCTCGGCGGTCGTTGCCTTCTTCCTTGAGCCTGGGTTCGCGCGTACCTTGCCTGCTCTGTTCGGTGTATGTTTTTTTGCGCTGGCAGTGGCTGTCCGTATTCTGGCGCTTCAGGTACTTCGTCAGATTGCGTTCTACAGCAATCAACGAACAGCCGTCGCCGTCTACGGCGCTGGTAGCACGGGCATCCAACTGGCGGCTTCTCTCAAGCAGTCGGACACATTGAAGCCTGTCATGTTTGTTGACGATAACAGCGCGCTTCACGACCTTGTGGTGTCTGGTATTCGCGTCAAGTCGAAGGCGACGCTCAAGAAAGCACTCGGGGAGCGGCGGGTTGAGCAAGTGCTTATCGCCATTCCTTCATTACCGATTGCACGAAAACGGGCTCTCGTCACCGAGTTGAAGGAATGTGGCGCGGAGGTGAAAACAATCCCATCCTATGATGACCTCGTTACCGGTATTGATACGCCCGACAATTTGCAGGCTATTGACGTCGACGAGCTGCTGGAAAGGGACAAGGTCGAACTACAAAGTCCGGCGATCACTCTGGCCTATGCAAAGCGCTCGGTGATGGTTACCGGCGCCGGCGGTTCAATTGCCGCGGAGCTCTGCCAACAGATATTGCTGTGCCAACCATCCTGTCTTGTTCTGTTCGAACGCAGCGAGCTGGCGCTTTTCGATATTGAATATCGGTTGAGACCGATAGCATCTGAGCTTGGTGTTTCACTCGTGCCCGTTCTGGGTTCCGTGACGGACCGCCCAGCTGTCGATGCTGCACTTGAACAGGCCAGCGTTGATATCATCCTGCACGCCGCTGCTTACAAGCATGTTCCCTTATTGGAAACGAACGAGGTGGAGGCAGCGCGCAACAACGTTTTGGGTACGCAAACGGTTGTTGATGCGGCAATGGAAGCCAATCTGGAGCGGTTTATCCTGATCTCCACAGACAAAGCCATCCGTCCAGCGAATGTTATGGGGGCAACAAAACGCTTGGCTGAACTTGTGGTCCAAGATGCTCAACAGCGTACCTCGTCGACGCTTTTTTCCATGGTGCGCTTTGGCAATGTCCTGGGTTCGTCAGGATCAGTGGTGCCCTTGTTCGCTCAGCAGATCGCCGAGGGCGGACCTGTCACGGTGACCGACCGCGAAGCGACCCGGTATTTTATGACCATTCCCGAGGCAGCGAGCCTTGTTCTCCTCGCAGGCGCCTTTGCTCAAGGTGATGAACTGTTCGCACTGGACATGGGCCAGCCGTTGCCGATCTTGGATCTTGCGAAACGGATGATCCAGTTGTCCGGCCGACAGGTGCGCCAGTCTGGCGATGATGGCGGCATTGCCATTGAAATCACGGGATTGCGTGCGGGCGAAAAACTGTCGGAAGAGCTGATGTTTCCCGGAGAATCGGTGGAGGCAACGGATCACCCCAAGATCAATCGAATTGTGTCGCCCGTGGACTTGAACGCCGACCTGACGACGATGATTGCGAGGTTGCAAAGTGCTGTTGAGGGCCGCGATGATCAAGCGGTACGGACGTTGGCACAGGACTATGTCGAAGACTTCGGACCGGCCCGTGAAACGTCGCCAGTGATCCCTTTTCCTGGGAGCAGGCAATCAGCCTAAATATTTGGTGGCGCAGTGCACAAACAACGGCGCCTTTTGCGACGTTTCACTGTCGCGCGATTATCGATCAACCAGTCCAATGAGCTAATCCGCATAATGGCCAGCTAGACGACTTCTTTGCTCTCAAGCGAGCGGGGCTTGTATGCCTTTTCACACTGCTGCTTGACCAGTGTAACGAACAGAACCGTGAGGACCCCCACAAGCGCCCACCACCAGTGTTGCCAGGCGCCATGGCTGACATAGGCGACGGTCCACACACTGGCCATTAAGGATGCTACTAAACCTAGCTGCCGGTCGGACAGCACCAGAAGGGACCGAGCGCCAAGGAACATCAGAAGCGACGAAAGGGCGACACCAACACCGCCAAGCTCGTACCAAACCTGCAGTGAGAAATTGTGCGGGTGTGCAAATCCCAGCCCAAAAACCAACTCTTCTGCAATGCCGTTGTGCGTATCAAGAGCAGCCAGCGAGGCTTCAAGGCCATGGCCAAAAATCGGCGCCTCCCAAATCAACTGTGCGTAGGCCCACCAGATTTGCGGTCGGATTGCGTGATCGGGATAGCCAAGATCTGCATAGATCTGCGTTGGAATGACCTGATGCAAAGCCCATCCAAACAAAGGTGCCAGAAGGTGAGAACCGAGAATGATCGTGGCGCAGAAGATAAAAAGATGGCGCCCATTCACCCGCGTGGCGATCGCCAACAGGAAGGTAACAACGATCACCGCCAGTTTCGCGGATTCCGAAACTGACGTGAACGCAGCCACCCAAACCATTGCAAGGGCGACCAAACGCCAGAAAAGGATAGGGTGTGGCGAGCGGCCCACAAACAAGAGCGGTGCCATTAACGCCAAGGTGACAGCAGCCCGGTTTAGCCGCCAATCGATGGTTTCTGCACCTGCCAATCCTCGCAAGTAGCCACCGGAATAGTACTCAAGAACCACGAGAGCCGTGCCGCCCATGATGGATGCGACCAGTCCTAAAACCACCCAAGTCGGTGTCGCGACGATGTGCCAAACCATCAGGCAGGAAAGGCTGGTGAGCAGCACAGCGGCGGTGGCAATGCTCGCTGCCGAAAACCCCCGTTCCGGCAACGGTGACCACAGCACTGCCAGAAAAAAAAATCCAAGCCCAGCCAGGATACAGAAGACTGTAAAGCCATCAAAATGGACGCGCTGGATTGAAGCCAAGAGCGATCGGAGCAGGGCGAAGCGGCCCGGGTCGATGACGTTGACGACCACCATTCCGGAAAAGAAGATCGTGAGCACGACAAACGCGCTGCCAGTCGCAAACACCGTGATTGTCGGCAAAAAGACGATGTTGGCAAACGCATAGAGCGTGACAAAGGTAATGAAAAGGCTGCGCAGAATGGCCATCTTGAGGGGGACTGGGCGTTGAAATTGCACACAATGCATAAGCTCATCGGTTAATCGCACGAGCGTGTCGCAGATGAAAGACCTAGGGGTGTGCATTTGATTGGAGCTTCGGTGCCTGGCCCTATGAATCGACGATACTCTCTGTCTAACCCGGTGACTGACATATGGTCCGAAAAGTAAATATGTTCTGGGATGGTCCACGGCTTGGAGCAGTGCCAGTGGCCTGTATGAAGTCGTTCATGCGGCACGGCCACCAAGTTGTCCTGCACTGCTATGATAGGCCGGAGGATCTGCCGTCTGATGTCGATGTTTTTGATGCCGCAAAGGTTATGCCCAGAGGTGAGGTGTTGCGGCACAAATCTGGTAGCCTAGCATTGGGGTCGGATAGGTATCGGTATCTCATGATTGAGGCAGGGCACGGTCTGTATGCTGACTGCGACATGTTTTGTGTGGGCCGAATAGACGATGCGGACTACGTTTTTGGCAAAGAACACGACGCAATTATCAATTGTGCGATCCTTCACTTTCCACCGGGAAGCGAGCTTTCAAAGATGCTTGTTGAACTAACGAGTTCTCGTTTCAACATCCCACCCTTTATTCCCAAGTCGAGACAGCGCTCAATGAGGCTGAAGCACCTGTTTGGCGTCCGCCAATCAGTCGAGACTATGGAATGGGGTGTTTGGGGTCCTGCGCTTCTTACTTATGCTATTGATGTTCTGGGACTGCGCAAATTCGCCGCCCCGTATGATGTCTATTACCCGCTGCACTGGGGCCGAACTGAACTGCTTTACGATCCCGACTTACGTCTGGAGGACTTTATGACCCATCGAACGAAAGCGATCCATCTAACAGACAGCAATCGGACCGAGCAGTGTCCAAAAGGCAGCGTTCTTGATTGGATGATGAATGGCAACTGGTAGTGCGCCAGCAGCTGGTGTCAATTGCCCACACGGATCGGTAACGTATCTCCTTGGTTGACGCGTGCTTGGCTTGCTAAAGACACATAACCGACAAGCCGTGCCGCAACGCGATTAGATCCAGTATTCAAAGGCCATAGTGTTTCCCTCTATCGTCATCACGGGCGCTTCCGGGTTTATCGGACGCCAACTTATCCCTTTGCTGGTCGACAATGGCGCAGACGTGCTGGTCTGTGGACGCGATGCGCAGAAACTCACGGTGCTTTACCCGGACCTGCCCAACTGCACCTATGACGATCTTGACCAAGCCGCATCGGGCTACGACCTGCTTGTCCATCTCGCCGCGATAAATTCCGATCAACGCGCTTCATGGGAGGCCTTTCAACAAGCCAATGTGGCTTTGGCCAAAGACGTCCTTGATGCGGCCGCGCGCGCCGGTGTTCAGAAGATGGTATTCGCCTCATCCTTCCACGCGCTCGACCAGGCGAGTGGAGGGCACTATGCAGCAAGCAAGAGGGCGGCAGAGGCGAACCTGCGTGGCCAAGCCTCCAAAGGCTCGTTGCTCATCGCCTATATGCCAAACGTCTATGGGCAAGAGTTTGCCGGGCGCTTTGCTGCCCTCAATTCCATGCCGAAGTCGTTCAGGCCCTTGCTGTTCAGTGTTCTTTCGGCGGTATGGCCAACACTCTCGGTTGAGCGATTAGCAGCGTTTCTGGTCGAAGATGCGCCCGAGACGACGCATGACAGCGTCATTCTGTCCGACGGCCAGGACAAGAACCGCTTCTACAAAGCCGTGCGCCTGTCCTTGGATTACGTGTTTGCGTTTGTTGTGATCGCTGGTTTGTCTTGGCTGCTGCTGGCCGTCTGGCTGGCAGTTCGACTGACCAGTGCAGGGCCAGGGTTGATCAAACAAGATCGCGTCGGCAGGGGAAGGGCGCTCTTTCGATGTTGGAAATTTCGCACGATGCTTCTGGGTACGAAGGTGGTCCCGACGCATGAAGCGTCGTCCACAGCCCTCACGCCTATTGGTGCCTTCCTCCGCAAGACCAAAATCGACGAGCTACCTCAGGCGGTGAACATCCTTCGTGGTGAAATGACCTTGATTGGCCCGCGGCCTTGCTTGCCGACGCAGCAAGAGCTGATTGAGGAGCGAAGTAGTCGCGGCGTGTTTGCGCTCAAGCCAGGCATAACCGGCCTTTCTCAGGTGAGGGGTATCGATATGCGTGATCCAGGGCTTCTCGCAATAAACGATGAAACCTATAGATTTCGGCAGTCGTTGGCTCTTGATCTACAAATCATCGCAGCCACAGTTGCAGGTAAGCGACTTTGGCCATTTGCCTGACAGCAGGCGTTATCGGGCTCTAGAGCGCGAAACAGTCGACCATTGAAACGTTTTACCGCCAAGAAATAGGAAACAGGCAAAATGTCCACAGTTCAGAAACTGGATAGCAATGGCTCGACTTTATGACAGTAGGAAGAGGATACTTGTAACCGGCGGTGCCGGTTTTTTGGGTTCCCACCTTATCGATCGCCTACTTGGGGTCGGGCACGAAGTTCTTTGCGTGGACAATCTTTTCACCGGTAGCAAGCGCAACATCGATCACTTGCACAACCACCCGCGTATGGAATTCATGCGTCACGATATCTGCTTCCCGCTGTATGTTGAAGTAGACGAGATCTACAATCTCGCCTGTCCCGCATCGCCTATCCACTATCAGTATGATCCGGTCCAGACGACAAAGACGTCGGTACACGGCGCCATAAATATGCTTGGTTTGGCAAAGCGCTTGAAATGCAAAATCTTCCAAGCCTCAACCAGCGAAGTCTATGGGGACCCATTGGTCCACCCGCAACCGGAAGACTATTGGGGTAACGTCAATCCCATTGGCCCCAGGTCATGTTACGACGAGGGCAAGCGCTGTGCCGAAACGCTGTTTTTCGACTATCATCGACAACACGGCTTGAATATCAAAGTTGCGCGTATCTTTAATACCTATGGTCCACGCATGCACCCGGCTGATGGACGGGTGGTCAGCAACTTCATTATGCAGGCCCTGTCAGATGAGCCTATTACGCTCCACGGAGACGGGTCGCAAACGCGCTCTTTTTGCTATGTCTCCGATCTTGTTGAGGGCTTAATCAGGCTTATGGAGACGTCAGATGACTGCACGGGGCCGATGAACCTGGGCAATCCAAATGAATTTACGATCCGAGAACTAGCTGAAGAAGTGCGTCGGCAGACGGGTTCAAGTTCGCAGTTCATCATGAAGTCCCTGCCACATGATGATCCTAAGCAGCGGCAGCCAGACATTTCGGCTGCGCGTGATGCAATTGATTGGAAGCCAAAAGTCCCTCTACAAGAGGGCCTGGAAAAGACGATAGCATACTTCCGACAACTGGATGGCTGATCCTGCGTGAGGATAAACGCGCTTCATTGCCACGTCGCAGGCAGAGGTCCCTATGGACGAACAGCACATTCAGGAAGATTTTTCTGCAAGAAAACCCGCTGTTTGTGTGCTGCTAGCCACGTATAACGGTGAGAGATTTCTCAAGTGGCAACTGGATTCGCTTGCCGCACAATCGGGCGTGGACATGCATGTCTACGTGTCGGACGATGGCTCATCGGACGGGACGCTCGAGATAGCTCGGCAATACCAAACAGACGCCAAACTTGTCATCACCGACTTGTCGCCTGGGCCTGGCAAGGGCTTTGCAGAGAACTTTCGCTATCTCATCCAGAACGCCTCAACCGATGCCGACTATTACTGTTTCTGTGATCAGGACGATGTTTGGCTGCCGGACAAGATCGCGAGGAGCGCAAGAGCTTTGTCGCAAACCGATCAGGGTAAACCGGCTCTCTATTGTGGACGCACGGCGCTGATTGACGAATACGGACGACGGGTTGGTTTTTCGCCGCTCTTCACCAGACCTGCGAGTTTCCGAAACGCGCTGGTTCAAAGTCTAGCCGGAGGCAACACGATGGTTTTGAACAGCGAGGCCTTCGCTTTGATGCGCCAGGCGACCCGCAACCATGGCTTCGTCTCGCACGATTGGACCGCCTATCAATTGGTTACGGGCAGCGGAGGGATCGTCCACTATGACCCCGAGCCTGCTATTCTCTATCGCGTGCACCATCTAAACGTCGTGGGTCCGAACACAGGGGTTTTGGCAACGCTGTCACGTGTTTTGGCCGCCTTGCGTGGGCGCTTCGTGGCTTGGAACAACACAAACCTTGTGCTTTTGGACGCGTCGTACAATCAGCTGACAGCTGAAAATCGAAAGCTGTTCGATTTGTTCAGAAAAGCCCGGATCGGACGGCTCTATCAACGAATTAGATGCTTGCGAAAAGCTGGCCTGTACCGTCAAGCTACGCGTGGCGATGTGAGTCTGTGGATTGCATGTCTCCTAAACCGACTATGAAGGGCTCTGTTTGCAACTTGCTTGCTCATGAACGCACGACCAAAGATAAAAACCAGAAGGTGAACGTTTGAAAGGTATTATTCTTGCCGGTGGCAGTGGGACACGTTTGTACCCGATGACGGTCAGCGTCTCGAAACAACTTTTGCCCGTCTATGACAAGCCGATGATCTACTACCCGCTTAGCGTGCTGATGTTGGCGGATATCCAAGATATTCTCATTATCTCAACGCCAAGAGACTTACCGCTGTTTCAACATCTGCTTGGTGATGGCTCAGCCTTTGGCGTGTCGCTATCTTATGCCGAGCAGGCCCATCCGAATGGTTTGGCAGAAGCGTTTCTCATTGGCGCGCCGTTTATCAATGGTGGATCGTGCGCCCTGGTTTTGGGCGACAACATCTTCTTCGGCGCCGGCCTTGGCGGCCTGTGCCGAGAGGCAACCGCGCAATCTGATGGCGCAACCGTGTTTGCCTACCATGTGTTGGATCCAGAACGGTATGGCGTGGTCTCGTTGGACCCAGAAACGGGATTTGCGACGGGCATCGAAGAAAAACCCAAAGAGCCGAAATCAAATTGGGCAGTGACGGGGCTCTATTTCTACGACGATAACGTCGTCGATATCGCACGCGGTGTGAAGCCATCGCCGCGTGGAGAACTTGAAATCACCGACGTCAACCTTGCTTACATGAAGAGCGGCAATCTTCGGGTTGCCCAATTGGGACGCGGCTATGCTTGGCTCGATACAGGCACGCCCGACGCCATGCACGAGGCGGCCGCCTTTGTGCGCACCATGGAACATAGACAGGGCATCAAGATAGCTTGCCCGGAGGAAATCGCTTTAGAGCGTGGTTGGCTCTCGCCAGGCGAGGTTGAAGCTCGTGCGACCGAATTGGGCAATACAGCCTATGCCGGTTACTTACGACGCCGCGTCCGGGAGCTTGGCTGATGCCTCAGTTTAGACCGACATCCCTGCCAGAGGTTGTTGAGGTTTTGCCCGATCGCCATTGCGATGACCGAGGTTTTTTCTCTGAGACCTACAATGCTGAAGCGTTCAAGCAAGGTGGTATTGACTTGGCGTTCGTTCAGGACAACCACTCCTACTCAAGAGAAGTCGGTGTCTTGCGTGGCCTGCATTATCAGACGCCACCCTATGCCCAGGCGAAACTGGTGAGGGTTACGCGCGGCAAAGTTTTCGACGTCGCCGTCGATATCCGTTCGGGATCACCGACCTTTGGTGACTGGGTCGGTGTTGAGCTTTCTGCAGACAAGTGGAACCAGCTTTTCGTGCCGGCCGGTTTCGCGCATGGCTTTTTGACCCTCTCGCCAGATGTGGAATTCCTTTACAAGGTGTCGAACTATTACTCGCGCGAGCATGATCGTTCCATTCGGTACGACGACCCTACAATTGGGATTGCCTGGCCCCTGAGCCCAGATCAAATAACACTGTCTCAAAAGGATCAGAACGCACCTCCACTTGCAGACGTTGGGTCAGCATTCCGCCACGAGGAGGCTTTTTAGAGTGCCTCGTTATCTGGTTACTGGAGGTGCTGGCTTCATCGGCTCTGCGGTTTGCCGCCTATTGGCGAAATCGCAAGAGAACTTTGTCGTCAATCTCGATAAGCTCACCTACGCCGGTAACTTGGCCTCGCTCCGACAGATGGAAAACAACGCCAACTATCGGTTTGTGAAGGCGGATATCGGCGACGTGGAAACCGTGGGGCGGGTCCTGCGTGATGACGGCATCGATATCGTGATGCATCTGGCCGCAGAGAGCCATGTTGACCGCTCGATTGACGGCCCACAAGCCTTCATCGAAACCAATATTGTTGGGACCTACAAACTGTTGAGCTCCTCGCGCTCCTATTGGGAACAATTGCCATCGGAAAGACGAGACGGCTTTCGCTTCCACCACGTATCGACGGATGAGGTCTTTGGGGATCTGCCGTTCGATGCGGGCGTCTTCACAGAGGAAACGCCGTATGCGCCCTCATCACCCTATTCTGCTTCCAAAGCTGCGTCCGACCACCTTGTGCGTGCGTGGCACGAAACCTACGGACTTCCCGTTGTTCTGTCGAACTGCTCCAACAATTACGGCCCTTACCACTTCCCAGAGAAGCTCATTCCCCTGGTAATCTTGAACGCGCTCGACGAAAAACCGCTGCCAGTTTACGGCAAGGGTGAGAATATTCGTGACTGGCTCTTTGTCGAGGACCACGCTCGGGCATTGGAGTTGGTCGCAAAACGCGGTAGGCCAGGCGAGAGTTACAACATCGGAGGCCGGGCAGAACGCACCAATTTGGATGTTGTGCGCACCATTTGCTTACAGCTGGATGAGCGTAAACCGCGCAAATCCGGTGCATCCCACCTCGATCTGATCACCTTTGTCATAGACCGCCCCGGTCACGATCGGCGTTACGCGATCGACCCAGAAAAAGCAATGCGGGAGCTGGACTGGGCGCCGCAGGAGACCTTCGAAAGCGGACTTAAGGCCACAATTGATTGGTACATTTCTAACGATTGGTGGTGGCGACCTATCCGCGAAGCGCTTTACGCTGGGGATCGTCTGGGCAAGCCCAAAGCTTCATAGGCCAAAAAGAGCGTTCAATGCATCTTCTTGTTACCGGTACACGAGGACAGGTCGTCCAGGCATTAAATGAGCGATGTGACCAAGCAGGTATCGAATTAACCACATTCGGACGGCCCGTCCTTGATTTAGCTGATGCCCCTGCAACGGAGTCGGCGGTTGGCACAGCTATTGCGGTCTATCAGCCCGACGTTGTTGTGAATGCAGCTGCATACACGGCTGTAGAACGCGCCGAGAAAGAGACTGATTTGGCAATGGCAATCAACGGAGCAGGAGCAGGAGCGGTAGCGCGAGCCTCAGCCGCCGCTGGACTACCTCTGATTCAATTGTCAACAGATTATGTTTTCAATGGCGAAAAGCCGACAGCATATACTGAGAATGACAAACCGGCACCAATAAATGTCTATGGTCGCAGCAAACTTAATGGTGAACTTGTAGTTACTCAAGGTAATTGGAAAAATATTATCATCCGAACCTCATGGGTCTATAGTCCATTCGGCACCAATTTTGTTAAGACGATTTTACACCTGGCAGAACATAAAGATCTGATCAATGTTGTAGGCGACCAAGTAGGCAATCCAACCTCTGCACACAGTATTGCGAACGCCATTCTATTTTCTGCTCGACGTCTAGTTGGTACTCCGAGTAATAACTTTTTCGGAACCTATCACTACGCCGGCGCTGATGCTCTAAGTTGGGCATCATTTGCCAAGAAAATTATCACGATTTCGAGTAAACTAGGTGGTCCTTATGCTGATATCATAACTGTTTCAGCCTTGGAGTACCCGACCACAGCAAAGAGACCGATCAATTCAAGCCTTGATTCAAGTCTTTTCCAGCGAACAATCCCGGACTGTCGTCTCAGTGACCAGCATGATTTAGACGATGTCATCCGAAGAATACTAGCTTCATGACAACAATTCCGATAGGCAGACGGTATATCCAAATTGCCCAGCCCTTTGCGCATGTCTACCAGTCGTATCGTAGCGATAGAGGAAATCGTCTTCATTTTCTTGCCAGTTCTATGCGCCGTTTACATCTGCGTTTTTTTTCGTTTTTGCTAATTGGATTTATCGCACAGTCATGAATAACGAAAAAAAACTGCAAGAAATCGTGGATCACCAAAAGTTAATTCAAGGCGAAATCGAACAATTACGTTCTGATTTAGAAGAACTCAAAAAGGCGCATAAAACCAATTTACTAACCGCAAAGCAGCTTCCCAAAAACGCATTGACGGTGAAATGGCAGGAGTTGTACGGCTATGTCTACAGGTCGTGTGGATCAATGCTTAGGCGCTTCTTGCCCATTGAGCAGGTAGAAAGGCTAAAAACACTTGTACCTCATCCAAGAGGGATACCCCAGCGCCTCGTTGGAATGCCTGCCAATTCCCCCAAGCCTACATATATCAAAGCCGTCGTCGACGAACGCAAGGAGCTGCCCGACCTCTTTGTCTTCTCCATCATTGACTGGGATTTTAGAACACAAAGGCCCCAGCACATTGCTCGGCTACTATGCGAAAATCGTCGTGTATTCTATATAGAGATGAGCTTGGAACCAGGCGGACCAAAAGTCAGACGTCTTGGCAAGAACCTTTACTGCATCCGGCTGAATCGTGATGGCCTTGGCCACATACAGCCGTATAGCGATCGAGTTAATGGCGACCAAGCACAATTGTGGGCCGAAAGTTTTTCAAGTTTCGTCGACGGGATCTCAGCATCCTCGTTAAAGCAAGTTATTATTCAGCACCCGTTTTGGTGGCAGATGGTCCGTCTCCTAACGCCTGAGTTTGAGGTGGTTTTTGATTGCATGGACGAGATTTCCGGATTTGCTAACACGAAAGACTGGATACTGGATCTAGAGCATGACCTGATTGAAAAAGCCGACAAGATTGTAGTGTCGTCAGAATAATTGCTTAAAAGGATGCCAAAAAAGAAGAACCCGGTCCTGATACGCAATGGATCAGAGCCTGACCACTTCAATCCGGACGAGCAGGATCTAGAAATACCTGGTTTCTTGGTCGAATCTGGATTCGAGAACGATAGTCCCAAAGTCCAAGTTGGCTATGTAGGCGCTGTTGCCGACTGGTTTGATGTTGAATTGATGCGCTTCGCGGCTAACCAAAACCGCGATAAAGATTTCCATATATGCGGCAGTATTACAAATGAAAAAGCAGTCGAATTAGAGTCCCTTGACAATATTTACTTATATGGGGAGATAAAATATCAAGACGTCCCTGCATTCATAAAGCATATGGACGTATTGCTGATTCCATTTATGCTGACCCCAATCATTGAAGCATGCGATCCGGTAAAATTTTATGAATATTCTTCTATGGGTAAACCAACCGTATCGACTAACTTGCCGGAGCTGAGCCGGGCACGCGAATTGGTATACCTATCAAACAATGCGGCCGATTTCTCGAATAATATTACTTTAGCCTATCAGGGCGGGCAAGATCCAGAACTTCGGGCAAGGTTAAAGGAGTTCGCCGCCGAAAACAGTTGGCATGCACGAGCCGCTTCTTTCTCTGGCTTGCTGGAGCAAGCGCCCAAGGTGTCAATCGTTGTTCTTTCTTACGGGGATCCAGTGTTGACTGCTAATGCCATAAACTCTCTGAACCATGGCGGCGCAATCTATAGCAATCTCGAAATTATTGTAGTAGACAATGGCTCCGGGGAGAAAAAACTACGTATATTAAAAGACCGAATTGATGAAAATATCCTAAACGATGTTATCTTTATAGAGAATGATGATAATTTAGGATTTGCTAGAGGGAACAACATTGGCATTCTACGTGCATCCGGAGATTATGTATTACTTCTCAACAATGATACGTATGTTGCGCCCGGTGCGATTAGTGCTTTGGTTGCGCATTTAGAAAATAATACATTACTGGGTGTTGTTGGACCGCTAACCAACAATATTGGAAACGAGGCTCTCGTAGAGGTCCATTACTCTGACATGGATGAGATGATTCAAGCGGCAAGAAGGATAACACGTGGGTATCGAGGTCAGCTAACCGAGATCCCTGTAGTAGCGTACTTCGCAGCCATGTTCAGAAAGGCAGATCTGGATAAGTTTGGACTCCTATCCGAAGAATACGGATTGGGGATGTTTGAGGATGACGATCATTGTGCAGTGATACGTTCCCACGGTTATTTTTGTGGGTTGGCCGAGGATGCATTTGTGCATCATCACCTTTCAGCCTCATTCGACGCTGACGGGTTAAAAAAGAAACAGCTGCTATTCGAAAAGAATAAAGCAATCTATCAATCGAAGTGGGGGACATGGACACCACATAGCCATAGGAAAGAAAGGCCTGTGCCATCAGCCCATGATGCCGATCAAATACACACAGGCCCTGTACCATAGTCAATTATGAAAAAAACACATACCATAATTAACCAATGGGGAGCTCAAGTTCGGCCCTTCTCGGAGTATGCAGCTGAAGAAAGAGTTCAGTTGGTAAAGGAGGCTTCGAGTTTAACGGTTCTTGTCGAAGATGAGCTGGGCATTCACTGCATGCTGTCTTACGGAGGCCTGTTGGGCGCAGCCAGAAGTGGAATGCTTATCGATCATGATTTCGATATCGATTTAGTCTTTTTCTCTAGTGGCGATACACCTAGCCAAATCCTCAACGATTGTAGCAGTGTTATTGGCTTTTTGAAAGCACATGGATATAGAATAAGCGCCGAATCGAATGGGCACTTTAAAGGAATAAAGAGAAAGAATGGTCATGATATCGTAATTGAATTTTTTGTTGCATGGTTTTCCGGAAATGATCTATATCATTACTTTTCGATAAGGTCAAAACCAATAAAGGAAAGTATCTTTCCACTTAAAAAGATTCAACTAGAAGGTCAGGAGATTTTGGCGCCATCGCAACCGGATGTTTTACTCCGTGAGCTGTATGGTGCCCGTTGGCAAACTCCTGACCCTGGCTTTAAATACACTATGACTGCTGCCGATTGGGCGCCATTTGAGTTTCTTTTCACTCGCAATTACGCAGATAAAGAAGATAAATACTTTTCAAATAACATCGATTGTTTTCCACTGCATCCGTCTCAGTTTAGTTCATTTTTTCTGGACCGCGCCTCGCCAAATAGTAAGATTTATGAATTCAGTGATGGAAGTTGTGGTGATACAATAATTTTTGCGCAATTCGGCCATCAGCCGACCATGGTATCTTCTTCTTATACTGCAGTAAAACGCTGTCTAGACGAAGCCTCAAGTAAAAACATTGAAGTCGATGCTCATCAATTGAATGTTTATGATCTAAATAATACGCAAGATCATTATCTCAAATATAGCGGATTATTTGATTATGTTTACACAAGTAGCTTCTTGAATCATGTGGGTGAATTTGTTGAAGACAATCTTTTTCTTGGAGCAAGTCAATTGCTTAGAAGAAGAGGATCCTTTTTTCTAGAGTATATAGATTTTTTACCGAGTGGAATGAGCGGCCAGAAAACCGATCGATACCAGCGTGCGATTGGTAGCAAGGAATTGTTGGCGTTAGCTTCGAAATATGGCTTTGAATGCGTGTATCACGTAGAGGGCTTGGACATAAGTGATCAACGCCAAGAGGGGGTAACGTTTGGTCGAATGATACTGACTAAGAAAACCAGTACAGACCTGCTTAGGCGTGTTGGATCTGGTGTGAGTTCGCTTGTAGGCACCGTGCTTGAAAAGAGAGGGTCGCTTGAAACTTTCGCAATCGAGCCGACTGCGCCTGGCAAGTGTCCGGTTTGTGGGGGTAGCATACAGAGCGATTATTCGAAGCCGACAAGGGAAAGCCGCATTTGTGATAACTGCCATGCCACAGGCAGAGATGCCCAGATTGCGTACCTAATAGCTGAAGCCCTCGGATTCCCAAATCGCTCTTTGTCTGAGCTTCAACCAGACGGTGATGTATCGATCGGTAACTTGTCTGGTTCGCGATGCCTGTCCGACAAGCTAGAGTCGAGATTCAAATACATAAATACATATTACCATCAACATCCTAGGTTAGACATAATCAACCCAGCTGATGAATTTATCTCAAGGTTCGATCTACTCATAAATTCGGAAGTGCTGGAACATGTAATTGGAGATACCGTCGAAGCGCTCAAAGGCGCGTATCGAACACTGAAACCTGGTGGGATCATGATTTTCAGTGTCCCGTTCATTAATAAAGGCCCCGCATCAGAACACTATCCTGGTTTGATAGATTACAGCGAGGTTGCAACAAGTACGGGCGCCCGGGCCGCTCGGCTAAAATTCTCTGATGGCCGAGAGACTATCGACAAGAATCCGAAGTTTCATGGTGGCAGCGGCAATACTCTTGAATTGCGGCTATTCAATAGGGAACGATTGATCGATGAACTAAACCAAGCCGGATTTGAACAGATTGTTGTTCATGAAGTCGATCGACCGGAAATTGGTGTGAAATGGGGTACGCCATCCCGTGTGATTACCGCTCAGCGTCCGTATCGTGTCTAAACGGCTTCTAAAAATTCTGTGCGTCGTTGGGACTCGCCCCGAAGCAATCAAGATGGCGCCAGTAATTCTGGAACTTAAACGTTGCGATTGGGCAAGCTGCATCGTTGTTGCAACCGGTCAACATAAAGACTTGCTATACGACACTCTTTCTTATTTCGATATCACTCCAGATATTGATCTTGGATTGATGGAAGTCAACCAGTCTTTACCACGGATGACAGCTAGATTACTTGAGGCGATTTCTACCGTACTTGACTCGGCGCAACCGGATATCGTTTTGGCGCAGGGCGATACCACCACAGTCATGACCACTTCACTGGCCTGCTTCTACGACAGTATTCCTTTTGGTCATATAGAAGCAGGACTAAGAACAGGGAGCATTACTGAGCCGTTTCCCGAAGAGGCAAACAGGGTCATATGCGGGCTGTTTGCCAGCTGGCATTTTGCTCCGACTGAGACCGCTCGAACAAACCTGGTTCAGGCAGGTGTTCCGGAAGATCGAATTTGGGTCACCGGCAATACAGTTATTGATTCTCTTCTGATGATTTCTGAACAGTCCCCTTTGATGTCCCTGCCCATGGATGATGAAGCGCGGTTAGTTTTAATAACAGCTCATCGACGCGAGAATTTTGGATTGCCTTTTGACAACATCTGTAGCGCAATCGAGACTCTGGCGAACGAGTATCCGCGCGACTTGTTTCTGTATCCTGTTCATCCTAATCCGAGAGTTTATGAGGTAGCCCACCGCCGCCTCAATGGAATAAGAAACGTCAATCTTTGCCCACCGTTGAATTACCGCGAGTTCGTGGCTGCTTTAAAAAGGTCATTTATCGTTATTACCGATTCAGGTGGCATTCAAGAAGAAGCTCCCGCTTTAGGTAAGCCTGTTGTTGTGCTCAGGAACCATACCGAGCGCCCCGAGGCCGTCAAAGGCGGCGTCGCAACGCTTGTCGGCACCGATATCGATCGGATTACCGACACCGTACGGAGGCTCCTTGACGACCAACACTTCAGGCAGTCCATGGTGACCGGATCCTCTCCCTATGGCGATGGCCTTGCTGCTGAGCGCATCGTCTCGGTATTGAAGACTGCCCACAACTAACGGTTCATTTGGTCATTGGTCACAAGCGGATAGATGCCTTGCCAACCGGGTGAAGGCAGAAATGGTCAACAGATATGACGTTAAGTTTATTTCGTTTTTTACTGCGTTATCGTCGGACTTATTTAGGGCCTTTCTGGCTACTGGTTGGCCCAAGTCTGTTTATTGTTTTGATCGGTGGCCTATATGCAGAAATTGGTGCAGTTAATATAGAGTACTTCATTCCATATATGGCGATTGGATTAATCGTTTGGAACTTGATTTCCAATTTCATCAATGGGGCCGCTACAGTCTTTGTTCGCGAGAGAGCTAGCATAGTGAATGGCGGTCTTTCTACCAGTCGCGTTGCCATTATTGACGTCAATACAAATATAATTATATTTGCACATCAGGCCCTTATTATCTTTTTCATAGTTATATATTTTCCAGTTAGTTTAGGGTACGGATCTTTATTTAGCCTTTTCGGAATATTTATTTTGATAATTAACGGCATTTTTGTCACCAATTACCTCGGGATAATTGGCGCCAGATATCGAGATTTAGGAGAGATGCTGCAGGCTATAATGCGTATCGCATTTTTGGCTACTCCAATTATCTGGATTCCTGCTGGTGATTTTGGCAGCAGTTTTATCAGGCAATATTTGTTGTTAAACCCATTCTACCACTTTATTGAGATTGTTCGGGCTCCTCTCTTGGGAGACGAAATCGAAGTGATCACATGGGGGGTCGTAATCACAATAACGCTAGCGAATTTTTTCATTATGCAAATTGTGAGGTCAAATTTTGGAAGATTTGTTCCGCTTTGGGTGTAGTTTGCGGACGATAGCCACCTCAGAAGATCACTTATATATTGTGAACTGACGCGATCATGGCTCGCAACAGACGTTCACAGCTCTTGTTGTGAACAAGTATCAAAGAGTTATTAGGGCCTTTGGACGTGTGCCGTAGGTAAGCTAGACAACAATTTAGATCGTGACAGATTCGGCCTGAACGTATTGCTCGCATACTTACTGCGACGAACCTTATTGATCGGCGGTTCCGGTAGCGTTTTCAGTGTTTCCTATTACTTTTCAGAATATGTAAGCAAGGCAGGCGTTGACTCCTGGTCATCGAGAAACACCAGCTTCAGATAGTTTACAAACGCGTCTCGTTATCCGGTTGATCCAGATTGCCAGTGAAGCCTCTACAGAAAGCTGTTTGGCCAGTTTGGGCTTTCGTGTCACATCGCTGTATAACAGACCACACGTGCAAATAAATCCAATGTAAAATAGCTTTCCAAATGAGTTTATGAAAATGCTACAATAGCATACCGAGTAGGCCGCACGATCATGTCGATCTGAATATATCTAAAAATTTTGAGACCCTGAGAGACTATGAATGATATTATATCATATGTATATTCGATGCCTTAAAATAGTTTTTTTGATAAATTGTCGAAAATCTTAAATACCAAATGACCAATTATAGAAGCTCTTCACCACTCATCACTGTGCGCAACCTTTCCCTACATGTCCCGGTGGTGCGGCCACTTGACAGAAGTCTTCTGATCAATCCGATGGGATTGATAAGGGATTTTTATTTATTTCGTAATGTGCGTTCAACGGCTTTGTTATTGGACGACATCAATATGAGTCTGTTCAGTGGCGATCGTTTAGGCCTTATCGGTGCCAATGGTGCGGGAAAGAGCACATTGCTGAGGACATTTGCTGGGATATATCAGCCAAGTGTCGGTCAATTGACCGTAGACGGAGTGGCTAGTGGTTTGTTTGATATTTCACTTGGTATGCGGGCAGATGCAACTGGGTTAGAGAACATATATCTGCGTGGATTACAGATGGGTTTAAAGCTGAAGAAGATCCGATCTTTAGTATCTGATATAATAGAGTTTGCCGAGCTTGAGGATGACATAGATAAGCTTTTTGGCACTTACTCAAGTGGTATGCGAGTACGTCTGGCAATTGCAATTTCGACAACAGTAGAGCCGGACATAATGCTGCTTGATGAATGGATTGGAGTTGGGGATACCGCCTTCAACAAAAAGGTCAGGAACCGCCTGTTAAGTTTAGTTGAGGGAAGTCGGGGCATGGTGATCGCTACACATAACATGGACCTGATGAGATCACTTTGTAATCGTGCTGTCGTTCTGAGCAAGGGACGCGTTACATTCGATGGTGACGTAGAAAGTGCCATCAGAACATACCAAGACAATTAGAAGATTGGATCATCAAATATACTGTTGCTTCACTATTCCAAATTTGCGATTAAATTACACCTGCAATATATACGAAAATATTGTTGTAAATAATAATAGTAGTGCTAAACATCGTTGCGCATAGACACAAAAGCCAACGAATTCGCCAAGGAGCTGACGAAAGTCGAAGTTTTTGTTGGGCGGGGCCTCGCTATTAGGGCTGCGCTCCAAGAGCTTCGCATTGCCGATCAGGTCTATAGCGTTGACAATAATGCGGGTACCATCGTTGTTCTGGACGGGCGCTATTCATCTCCACGTCGCCGTGAACACCCAAAAAACTTCCTCCAAAACGGGGCTTAGATCACTTCTGCAGCGTTTCAGAGCTGGCTCAGGCGTGTCGGGGTGAGGCAAAGAGGGTCTCTCTGGGCTCGACTTGGCAGAACGTATACAACGAGGGCTCAAAAGCTAGCTGTGGACCGGGCTGCTCAACGCTTGACGGTTTGTTGCTATCGGCCAAGCACAGATCGTTATCAGTACACTACTGCGTCAATAGGATCACGTCCGACAGCTCCACACGTTTTGCATGCGCCCATCGGCACCAGAAGCCGGCGACCTGCTCTCCCGAGATGTTCCCAATTTGCGAGTTAGCGTGTTCCTAGACGGCGGAAAACGGCAATGAAGCTCTCACGGTTATCGGAGGTCAGATCATCGCTGTCTTGAACGAGCGTTAGCGGGGATGACGCTGGCGGATAGCGCCGCAAACATGCGTCTCGTATACAACGTTCTACAGGTGGCACGAATTGTATGGCGGTTTGAAAGTACTGGTCGCCAATTGCCTCAAGGTCTTGGAGTAAGCGAACACCAAGCTTATAAAGATTCTCGTGGAGCGAATGATGGATTGTGGCTACGCTCCGCGAAATACTTGGATAGACTTCTGAAGCCTGACCCACGGAGGAAATACAGAAGTCGGACTATCAGTCTAGAAAGTCATTCGCTGCGCCGCGCCTGAGCACTGTTTGGTTTGGCGCCGCGTGTCTTCCGCTACCAATCGAGCCGATCGGACGATCCGGTACCGCGCCAATGCCTAAAGGAAACAGCCCTAGAATAGTGTCTGTTCGGTTGTCGCCGCATGCATTTGTTGCTGAAGCGTGTCGGTCTCAACGTGAGCTGGATTAAGCTGCGGCGCATCTACAAAGAGGAGCGGCTGCAGGTTGTAAATGCCGCGATCGGAAGAGACCTTTGGGCACAAGGTCTCCCTTAGCGGTATCACTGAGCTCAAATCCCAGTTGGTTTCTCGACTGCGAGCCATACACTCTGGTCGAAGGCAGACGGTTTTACATCTTTTGTACGACCGACTACTTCGCTCAACAAAGGTCGTCGGCAACTCGTTCTCTGGTGACAGAGTTGCTAGCCGATTGGATGCAAGGACAAGGCGCCCTGGCTATCCCGGCATGGTCATCAACAACAACGGGACGGACCTCACTTTAGATGAAGTGTTTGCTTGGCGGCAATGCTGTTGTTTCGAACAGCACTACATTTTCCCGAGACAACCGATGCTGGATGGCCCAATCGCGTGATTCAAAGGAAGACCATGCAATGAGTGTTCAAATGAACATCTGTGCCGCAGCTATTGGCATTGTCGGGAGATCATTGAGGGATGGCGCGTCGACTAAATTCTACACAGACCGCACATGAGCATCAGCGAGCGCGCACCGAACGAATGTGTAATCAGGCCTTAAGCTGACCAACCCGGAAACTGGCACGCCTATTATGGATAGGCGCATCCAAAGGAACAGCTCCCGACGAAAAGTTAGCTCATTACCCACGGGGCTTAACCTGTCCGCTTCGGTAACAGTTGTCCAAGTAGACCCAAGATCGGCCACCCACTAGCGAGCAAACCGGCCCGCTTAGCTTGCAATGTTGAATTTTTGACTTCCGACGCGACAGAGGCACTGGCAATGGGAATTTGATTAAGGTGTCGGCTTCAGTAGAAACCGAGCGACGTGTGCGTCGTCTTCCAGGTATTTTGCCATGCCGAAGCCTTCGGCCGAATAAAACGGATGCAGATTATATCTCGAAGCCCGTATTACAAATTGAGCAGGATCGACATATCTCCGAAAATGAGTCGGGGTTACTTTAGTCTGCTGTGCGTCACGGTGGGTTCGAAACTCAACGCCAAAGATACCTGTTCGGTTTTCGAGAAGAGTTCGAACGTGATTCAAGAGCACAGCCTCGGCGGCCTCGGAAATCGCGTGGATAAAAAAACGAGCGTAGATCATCAGCTTGCCATCAGGGAATTCGGCAGACTGATTAAGGATCTGGTGTGCTAAGTTTGGCTCGGTGACATCACTGCACATAAACCTCGCGTCAAGACCAGCTTTGCTCGCTTGTTCCACGCAGGCCTCTATCCCAGCAGCGCTGGCGTCAATTCCGAGTACGCGACATCCATGGCGCGAGAAAAAAAGGCTGTCGCGACCATTCCCACAGCCAAACTCAATGACCGATTGCACATCTGGCATTTCTCCCAGCATAAAGACAGCAAATTGGGACGGGACTATTGGCACATTCTTGGTTTGGTAGAATGAGTTCCAATGCTTTGATGACGCTTGTGCTTCTTTTTTAATCATTAATCTGCAGCTACCCTCATTGAATTTACCCCTTCGATATCTTTTATATTAATAAATTACAATAATTAAAAAATGAACTGTTTTACATTATCAATTATTATTTTTTATGAATAAATCAAATTATAAAAACATTAATATTTAAAAAAATATATCGACGATTTAAAATACCGTACTTGATAATATCGTATTATGGGTTTAGATATATTTTTTCATATATACTGTATATCTGCGGACTACCCCTGTGTTTCAAAATTCGATAAATAGTCATTATTACTATTTGTAATATGGTTGAGCGTGATGTGTCCACTTTTCGGGTGCATGCCGAATGAATGCTCAACAACCAATTCCTTAGCGGCGCTACACCGGGTCGCGCACATCGAAACCTCAAACCAACGATTGAGGAATGAACCTGAACCGGCCAGATCAGTTGGGCGTGATGCCTTGAGCGCCTGCACTAACTAAAAAGGCATGCAGATCAAGCGGCACCACCCTAAATAACTGGTCGTTGTGGTCTAGCGCAGGCCTTGTGTTTACATTGGTTTCAAAGAACTGAGTGATCTGGGCGATCCTGAGCAGCATCCTGGCTGGCGCTCAGCAACCATGGGGGCCGTTGCTCGGGATGTTGAACGTTAGGTCCCAGCCGTTGATACGAAGACGGTCTGCCTCGGTTCGGCTTCGCTATGCTGGGCTGTAAACTGTAAAACAGTCCAAACCTCGCTTACACAACTAGGTTGCTGATAACGAGGCATGCCGGGCATGCCTTGTTTTGACAAGACGTCCGATAACAGTCCGATAGCAAGCAGCGCGTTGAACAGCCCGGTTCTGTTGGCGGCTTAGACGATGGCCGCTTCCGTCACCGCGCGAATGTCCGCTTCAGACACGCCTGGCGCGGTCTCGACGATCGACAGTCCGCCACCAACCACATCAAGAACACCCAAATTGGTGATCACACGGTCGACAACGCCTTGGCCGGTCAAGGGTAGGGTGCAGGCTTTCAGCAGTTTCGATTCGCCGCGCTTGTTGGTGTGGTCCATCACGACCACAACACGGCCAACGCCGGCCACAAGGTCCATGGCGCCGCCCATGCCTTTGACGAGCTTGCCGGGGATCATCCAGTTCGCCAGATCACCATTTTCGGCCACTTCCATGGCACCGAGAATGGCCATCGCGATTTTGCCGCCGCGAATCATGGCGAAGCTTTGCGCCGAATCGAAATAGGCTGTCTGCGGCAGTTCCGTGATCGTCTGCTTGCCGGCATTGATAAGGTCGGGGTCTTCATCACCTTCATAGGGAAACGGGCCCATGCCCAACATGCCGTTTTCCGATTGCAGGGTAACACTCACACCCTCAGGGATGTAGTTCGACACCAGCGTCGGTATACCAATTCCGAGGTTCACATACATGCCGTCTTCAAGTTCTTGCGCGGCGCGGGCGGCCATTTGATTGCGATCCCAGCCTTTCACCTGTGTTGCTGCCTCGGCCATTACGCTGCCTCCCGTGTGCGCGTCGTGCGCTGTTCAATGCGTTTTTCGTGCTCACCTTGGATAATCCGGTGCACATAGATACCCGGTAGGTGGATAAGGTCCGGGTCGATCGATCCGGTCGGGACAATCTCTTCCACTTCAAGGACGCAGACCTTGCCGCAGGTGGCAGCGGGCTGATTGAAGTTCCGCGCAGTCTTGCGGAAGATCGCATTGCCTGTTTCGTCCGCCTTCCAAGCTTTCACGATCGATAGATCGGCAAAAATACCGCGCTCCATAATGAAGGTTTCGCCATCAAAGTCCTTATGGTCTTTGCCCTCGGCGATCACGGTCCCGACACCGGTTTTGGTGTAGAAGCCAGGGATGCCGGCACCACCGGCGCGCATGCGTTCGGCGAGCGTGCCCTGCGGATTGAATTCAATCTCCAGTTCGCCAGACAGATACTGCCGCATGAACTCGTCATTCTCGCCAACGTATGATGACATCATCTTCTTGATCTGGTGGGTGTCGAGCAGCTTACCCAGCCCAAACCCATCAACGCCGCAATTGTTTGAAGCGATCGTCAGATCTTTCACGCCACTTTTGACAATGGCATCGATGCACAACTCCGGGATGCCACACAGGCCAAACCCACCAGCCGCAATCAGTATCCCGTCGGACAACAACCCATCGAGCGCTGCGTCCGCTGATTCATAAACTTTGCGCATCGCGCCTTACCCCACTTAAAGAGTGCTGTGATGCGGCAGTCTGTTTCATGCTCATGGCGACAATTCAAGAGGGCGGCACACCTGGGTGGAAACACTTTGCTAACCAAACGGGCGGGGTTGGCGGCCACACCGTGTCATCCTTGCAACACCTGTCGGCAATCACGCGTGGATAGCCGTGCTTGCATCACTTGCCACTTGCATGGGGATCACCGTTCGCTAAGCAGAGAACACGAGAAGGGTTCGCCCGACTCGGCCTGCTTCGATTGAGTACCGGTTAGCTCCTAGCTCCCACAATCCAAACAGGCTTCACTGGATCATAGGCGGTCTGACACGCTTATGGTCTTTGTTTGACGAATTGGAGGTCTCTTATGACTTTGGCAAAACGCCTCTTGCTCGGTTCGGCTGCAGCACTCGTTGCAACCACCGGCGCGCACGCTGCCGACCTGCCGGTTGCACCGGCTGTCGACTATGTGCAGATCTGCTCGATCGGTTCTTTCACCGGTTTCATCCTTCCAGGCTCTGATGTCTGCTTCGACATCGGTGGTGCTGTTCGCTTCCAGATGGACTGGACCGACGAAGTAGTTTACACCTCTGTTCTTGGCTTTATTGATCGTCGTGCAAACGTCGACGAGTTCAACATCCAAGGTGAAATGGAGCTGACATTTGACGCGCGCACCATGACCGAGTGGGGTCTTCTGCGTGGGTTCATCGCCGTTGAAGGCGTTGGCAGCAACGACGGTGGCGGCGTCACCTTCGAGAAAGCCTTTGTTCAGGTCGGCGGCCTTGTTGGTGGTTTGACTGACTCGTTCTTCGATCCTGTTTACTCTGACTACGTCACCGCTCCTTACGGCGGCTGGGGTGGCGATGATGACATTGCCTTGGTCGGTTACAACTTCTCCTTCGGCAATGGCTTCTCGGCTGGTGTCTCCATCGAAGACGCACAGTCTCGCCTTTGGAACTCCACCCGCTTCCTTCCAACCGTCGCAGTACTCGGCGCCGCTGGTGCGGGTGTGCATGAGCCGTCATACACCATGCCAGATTTTGTGGCTGCTCTTCGCGTAAGCCAGGCATGGGGTAGCGCTGCTGCCTACGGTGCAGTCCGCAACATCAACCCAACAGGCGCGGGCGCTGGTACCGGTGGTGATGAGCTCGGCTGGGCCGTCGGTGCGTCGGCTAGTGTTGCTCTGCCACTTAATGGTTCGACTTTTGGTATCTTTGGTACCTACGCCGACGGCGCTTCAAGCTTCGCTGGCACAGGTTGGTATGACTTTGAAATCAACGCGGCAGGTAATGTTGCTACGGTTGAAGTATACACCATTGGTGCTGGTTTGAACTTGGAAGTTGTTCCAGGCTTCTACGTGCAGGCTGACGCAACGTACACCGACTTCGATGCGCCGACCAACACGTTTGACACAGAACTGCTGTCGTTGCGTGGTGGTGTCGAGTGGATGCCAGTGTCTGGCCTCACAATCGAGGCGGGCGTTGCTTACCTCGACGTCGACGTCAACAATGCTTGTGTGTCGACCACTACACCGGCTATCGCGAACTGCGACGACGAAAGCGTTGGTGCTTCTATCGAAGTCACCCGTTCTTTCTAATCTGACTTTTCAGACTTAGAGAACATCGGAAGGGCCCGGCATCGCCGGGCCCTTTTGCTATGGGCGCTGCCATTTGCGCGAGACATGCATGAGCCTTGGCCCTTGAAGCCGGAAGCGTGTCCAGATGCGTGTCACTGTCACGGCCGGTTTTGCCAGCTTCCGTGTGAGGGCATGCAACAGGTTGCCATGGTGTCTAACCCATCTCCGTTTGAACGCTGTCACGCCAACTTCACAGGGCGCCCCTTGCGCCCGCCGTCAAAACCCGCTTTTCTCGTGTCCAAGAAAAAGCCCCTGGTTGCGCTTGGTGAGCGGTGCAACCGCAAAGAGGGCCAAAGACGGGGGGAAATGGATCAATGTGCAATTGGCGCGCGTGGCTGCTGCCCGGCTTATTGACCCTTCTGGTTATCACCGCGATGGCCATTATGGCCCGCGGTGGGCCCATCGAAGCCGACATCACGGCCCGTTCGCTCAATGCCTTAGAAACCGACGGCGTTCCTTGGGCCTCGGTTGAGCTTGATGGCCGCGATGCCACGCTATCTGGCACAGCGCCGACGTTGGCGGCCCAACAAGCGGCGATCGATTCCATTACCCGAGTGTCGGGCATCTATACGGTCGATTCCTCTGGACTCGACGTGTTGCCCTTGGCCGACCCTTACACACTGACGTTCACCAAAGAGGCGTCCAGCGTTACAGTGTCTGGGTCGTTCCCTACAGGAGCGGTGCGCGCTGCCTTGTTGGACGATGTGCGTGAAGAGCTTGGTAGCCTCAGCCTGGTCGATCAGACGCAGCTGGCCCGCGGAGCGCCGATTGGTTTTGCAGACCTCGCCGCGTTCGCGTCTGAAAGCCTTCCCGCCCTGGTCAGCGGAACTGTGGGCCTCGACGGCACGACGCTCACGGTCACGGGCGACGCTCAAACCATTGAGTCATACGAAGGTGAGTTGGCACGCCTTGCGTCGCCCAGCGCTAGGCTCTCAGTTGGCGACGTGTCCATCAATCCGCCCCTCACATCGCCCTACACGTGGAATGCGCAGAGCGCCGATGGTGGTGTCAGGCTGACGGGGTTTGTCCCTGATGATGCAACGCGCGCCGATATTGTTGCGGCAGCCGGGGCCTTGGGCACGGTAACCGATGACATGGAGCGCGGCTTCGGTGCGCCGGAGGGGTATGCAGCAGCTGCTGCAGCTTTACTTGGTCAGATGGCCTCGCTCGACAATGCCAGCGCCTCCATCACAGACAGAGACCTTTCGATATCCGGAGAGGCGCGCGACACGTCCGGGTATGACGCGGCCAACGCATTTCTTGGAGCCTTGCCGGACGGTTTCGACAGCCTGTCAGGTCGCATCGCGGCACCGCTCGCAAGCCCCTTTGTCACAACGCTGTCCAAAGCCGGCGGTATGATCGCACTGTCCGGTGTCCTGCCCGATGAGACAGCGCGTGCGGTGATATTGGATGCCCTTTCGGGAATGGATGTAACGGATACCGCCACGGTCGCACGCGGCGCGCCGGACGGTGTTGCTGTGGGCGACCTGTTCGTTGGCGCCATCGAGTCACTGTCAGCCCTCTCGTCGGGGACAATGACATTGTCAGACGCAAGCCTTTCAGCGGTAGGCTCGGCCGTATCCTTTGAGGCAGCAGGCGAGATCGAAGCTGCGCTTCAAAGCTTGGGTAGCAACGCTCTGAGTGTCACGACAGACATCACGCGCGGCCCAGCGTCACCGTTCAACTTCAGTGCTAGCGTTGGCGATCAGGCTGTTGAGCTTTCCGGATTTGTATCATCGCAAGAGCAACGCCAGGCAGTTTTGGCAGATATCGCGGCGTTGTTCCCAGGACGAGACCTTGCTGACACGCTGCAAATTGCGGACGGCGCGCCGACTGGGTTTGACGCGCTGCTAGGCGCTGGTTTGCGTGCGCTCGGCAGGCTCACCAACGGAAGCCTTGCTGTAAGCGATAGCGATGTCCAACTGTCGGGAGAGGCGTTCCATCAGCAGGCGCTGGAACAGCTTGGGTCAGCGGCTGCTCTGGGCACCCCGTCCGGGTTTGTCGTGGCCAATGACATCGCGCTTGCAGCTCCACCTGCGCGTATTGATGATGCGCAATGCCAATCGGCGTTGGAAGGCTTGATGACTGGCAATACCATTCGGTTCGGCAGTGGCAGTGCAAGCCTCGATAACCTGTCCTTTGGTCTTCTAGACAGGTTGGTACGCACATTACTAAGCTGCCCAGACGCACGCGTGGAAGTCGCTGGACACACCGATTCACAAGGTGAAGACGACGCCAACCAACGCCTTTCGCAAGAGCGCGCCTTGGCCGTTTCTGGTTTCATGGTCGAGGCTGGCATCGATGGCGCGCGTTTGGATGCTGTCGGTTATGGCGAGACGCAGCCCGTTGCGGACAATGATAGCGAAGAAGGGCGCGCGCAAAACCGACGAATCGCTTTCACCGTTCTTCCAGAGCCAGAGCCAGAGCCAGAGCCAGAGCCAGAGCCAGAGCCAGAGCCAGACAACGATACGTCTTCAGACGAGACCCAAACCGACACGGCAGATCAGCCGACGGCAACCGACCAATAGAGCCGCATCGCACCCAGAGGCCGCACCATGTATTATCTAATGTCCCAGCTTTGGTTGTTCCTACTCATCGCCTTTTTCCTTGGTGTAGCGGCGGGGTGGTACACCACGGGCTCCTCGCAAGACGAACGCAGCTAACGGACAAGGAAGAGACCTATGTTCAATCTCATCCTACAAACCGCTCTTCTCGTTCTTGCCGCGTTCGTTCTTGGCGCCATTGCCGGCTGCCTAATGCGCCGGTTTTTGACCGGCGGCAGCGTGTACAGTTCACCGGCTTCTGCATCGTCTTCGCCCCGCTCAACACCTGCTGAGACGGGTGCCTCCGCGGCCGCTGCGACCGTCGCCGCCCGCATGGCCAAGCAGGAAGAAGAAGCTGCGGCCGCGCGCGCCAAAGCGGAGGCCGATGAAGAAGCCCAGCGCGCCCGCCGTGAGGCCGATGCTGCGGCAGCTCGGGCGGAAATCGAAGCCAAAGCAAAGGCCGCTGACGAGGCAGCAGCTGGAGCTGATGACACCATGGATGAGGCCGCTGTCGAAGCGGCGCTGGCATCTTTGCCGTCAGACGCATCAAATGAGGATAAGGCCAACGCTGTCGGAAGCCGCCCTGTCGGCCTAAGCGCGCCCACCGGAGGCGCCGCCGATGACCTCAAAAAGATCAAGGGCATAGGCAAAGTCAACGAAGGCAAGCTGAATGGCCTTGGCATCTACCATTTCAGCCAAATTCGCGACTGGACGCCAGCCGAAGCTCGCTGGGTCGGCACATTCCTTGCCTTTTCTGGCCGCATCGAGCGCGAAGATTGGATCGGTCAGGCCACGACGCTCGCAGATAGCGAGTGACGTCGGCACTAGGTCGGCTGAACTCTACCCAGGAACCACGGCGGCGGGCCTGGCGCTGCAGACGCTACAGATTCTGATCGCTCAGAAATGTGTTGATGGTGTTGAGCACGTCGCCGCGCAGCCCAGGTGCGTGGCCCTCACCAGGAACCGTGTGGGTGTTGGCTCCAAGACTTGCTGCCAAATCCAAAATCTCTTTGTCGAGCAGATCTGAGTGTTCGCCATGGATTACGAGGGTTGGACGGCACACAAGCGCTTTGTAAGGGCCTGAGAGATCGATGAACGGCAGCCCATCTGGGATTTCCGACAAGGGCCCCAGGATCGCTGGGTCAAAGGCTCGCACAGGTAGGCCGGCATGCTCGTCAAAGGTGAGCCGGGCGTACAGCTCCCAGTCTTCTTGCTGGTAGGCAGGGAAATGAGGTTCCAAGGCTGCTTTGACAAGTTCGGTGGCCTCATCCCAATTTGCGGGAACCCGACTTTTCGGCAATTGGGTTTTAAGGCGCGCTAGCCCCGCGCCCGCAATCCTTGGTCCAATGTCGTTGAGAATGGCACCGCGCATCAGGGCAGGGCGTGTGAGGGCGAGTATCATCGCCAGTATACCGCCCCGAGACGTGCCAACGCACACAAGGCCATGCAGGCCGAGCGCGCATGCAACTTGCGCGGCATCGTCAGCTTCCTTTTGCACCGTATAGGACGACGCATCCGGGGCGCGCTGCGATCCGCCACGACCTCTTGTATCCATCAAAACAACGCGTCGCGGCTCGTCCGGATGAAACGCGAAATAATCGCGCAGTTCATGGAAATCCCGTTTGGTGCGGGTCAAGCCCGCCAAGCAAAGGAGCGGAGCACGGTGGTTCCCAAAACGCGGGCCAGCATCTTCGACAGCCAGTTCAAGGCCATCGCTGGCACGAACCACCAGTTTGCGAATTTCGGCGTTAGCCATTGGCGATCAGGCGCTCATAAACAAAGATGTTTTCAAGGACGCGCTGAACGTAACTGCGTGTTTCAGAAAAGGGAATGAGCTCGATCCAGTCGATCACATCCAGATCGCCGGAGCGCGGGTCGCCGAACCGCTCGATCCACTGCGGGACACGACCAGGGCCGGCATTGTAGGCGATAAAGGTCAGGATATAGGACCCATTATACTCGGCGATGAGCTCGTCGAGATGGAAGGCGCCAAGCGTTACATTGTGTGAAGGGTCGGATGTTAGGCGCGCGGTCGAATGGGACACGCCCATATCGCGCGCGATGCGCCGCGCTGTGGCCGGCATAAGCTGCATCAGACCAAGAGCTCCAGCACGGCTGCGAGCCCTTGGGTCAAATCCGCTTTCCTGACGAGAGATGGCGTATGCAACGGCAGGCGGCAGGCGATCAGGAAGCCTGGCGCCTTGAGGAAAGGCACCCGTTGGATAGCCGAGCAGCGCCAATGACCGGTGGCGCAATGCACCGATTTTCCCTAGCTGCACCACCCCAGTCGCATCGCCATGGCGACCAGCTAGCGCTGCCATGGCGGCAATGTGCGCTGGAGCGGCATTGTCGCGAGCCAGTGCATAAAGGAACAACCGCGCATCGGTACGCCGATCCAGAGCATACAAGACATCGGCATAAGCCATATACGGGTGTGATGGTGCCTGCGCTGCGGGAAGCGCTTCAAACCGCACGGGAACCCCGGAAAGGGTGGCCGCGGCTTGGCCGTAGAATGTTTCGCCATAGTTGAGC
Organism: Hyphomicrobiales bacterium; assembly: GCA_965601715.1. Classification (GTDB taxonomy): domain Bacteria; phylum Pseudomonadota; class Alphaproteobacteria; order Rhizobiales; family MH13; genus MH13. Next base: position 444,880 of record OZ271835.1, read on the forward strand.
GCCTGCGCAAAAGCCTGGTTCGCTCCGGTAGCATCGCCACGCGCTGATAGCGCTCGGCCGAGCCAATAGTAGCCGCGCGCTCGAGTGATCGGCGTTGTGCCAATTTCCAAGATCTGCCGAAAATGCGGCTCGGCACGCGACGGATCATCCATGAAACGCAAGGCGATCCATCCAGCCAGAAAAGCCGCTTCTGCGTTGTCGCCAGCGCCGGAACCCGGCGGTGTCGCCACCAATTGGTAGGCGGCAGACGGCTGATTCAGCTCGATCAGGTCACGCGATACGATACGGCGCTCTCGCCACCAAACATCGGGACGGACCAAGACGTCTCCGGTCGACGAAACCGACTGAAGTAGCTGAGCGGCCTCTTGAGGGCGGTCGGCGCGCCGGTAAAGTCTGGCCAGTTCTAAGGTGATGTGCAGATCGTTGGGATAGGCACGGTGTGCTTGCTGCAGAGCTCCCAGCGCTTCCCCACCTTGGCGAATAGCTTGAGCCCGCGCGGCAATAGACGCGTTGTCAGCCGGCGTCAGGTAGGGGGAAAGCCGCTGCGCCCCAGTGATACGGTCGCGGTACAAAAGCCAATGCGCGCGATGTCGGTGGTCTTCTTGAGTTAGTAAGCTACCGAGCGATGATAAAAGGCGTGTCTCCAACCCATCTTCGAGCACATCGCCCCGCCACAATCCCTGCGCAAGGCGACGCGCATGCGGCATCTGACCCGCCTGCGCAAGCGCTTGTGCTTGGGCAAGCCGAGCGGCGGACGTGCGTGCGTCCGGTTCGCCGAACAAAGATATTGGCGGAACGCTGGCGCCGTAGCGGTTCGTAATTGCGACATCCGTTTGCCGCGCGATGATCCCAGCACCTGGCCATCCGGCAAAGGAGTCGCGGAACGCAGCGCGTAGCTCGACGGAGAGGTCATCAGCACGGGTCCTTGCGATGAGCCACATTCCGAGGTCGCGCAGGGCGGGGTCGGCAATAGCCTGGGCCTGCCCGTAGGCGCGCTGGCCTAGATCAGCTCCGAGTGCATCAAGAACGGGCCGTAGCGATTGGGTGGCTACGGAACTCGTCGACCCTATGCTGCCGGTGATGACTGGCGTGCCGGACGCCAAGTTGGTCGCCGATTGAGCAGGGGCAACGGTGGGTAGCTGGGAACTGCCGACTGAGCTTGGGTGCGGCGCCGGGTTGGGCGGGGTAAAGCGCTGCGCCAGTGCTGGGCCGGCCAAGCCCATCACCATCACACTTAGAGCGACAAAGCACCTCTTAGGAAATGGACTCGCAAACGGTGTCATCGGTGCAACTTTCCTTCCCGGGCGCGAAGCAGCTCATGTCTCAAACGTGGCGCAGAAAATGGCAAAACAGAGAGCATGGCGCGTTGGCATTTGTCTGTGCCGTCTATCACACCATGCTTTGAGGCTATTTGACGTGCTGATGGTGAAGACGGCGTGAACGGACTACCGCCTCAATTGTTCCATGAATGGAGCCGACACAGCTAACCAAGCGCTCGAAGGTAGCTTGCGGGATCGCTTCAGCATCCATATGGTCCGCCGCGTTCCTCTGATGGGCGCAGTGTCTGCCCTCAAACCCAGTTCGATAAAGGAGTGCTGAGCATGTTGACGCTTGGCGGCTCAATCCCAGCCCTTGTGACCCCGTTTGACGGTGACGCCGTCGACTTCGACGCGTTAGACAACCTCGTTGATTGGCAGATCGCGGAAGGCTCGAGCGGTTTGGTGCCGGTTGGTACCACCGGTGAGTCGCCCACGCTGACCCACGAGGAACACAAACAGGTTGTTGAGCATGTAGTCCGCCGTTCAGCCGGACGCGTGCCCGTGATCGCTGGGGCAGGCTCCAACAACACGTTGGAAGCCATCGAGTTCGCGCAGCATGCGCACAGCGTTGGCGCGGACGCGATTCTCGTGGTGACGCCGTATTACAACAAGCCTGGCCAGGAAGGGTTGTACCAGCACTTTATGGCCATCGATCAGGCTGCCGACCTGCCGACGATCATCTACAACATCCCCGGTCGCTCTGTTATCAATATGAGTGTTGAGACGATGGCGCGGCTGAACCGGGATGGTCGAGCGATCATCGGTGTCAAAGATGCGACGGCCAACATGGTACGTGTCAGCGAACAACGTGCCACAGTGGGCGCCGATTTCATTCAATTATCGGGCGAAGACGCCACGGCGCTGGCCTTCAATGCCAACGGTGGGGTGGGGTGTATCTCTGTGACGGCCAACGTGGCGCCAGCGCTATGCGCCCAAATGCAAGGTGCCTGCACGGCGGGCGACTATGCCACTGCCCTGGACATCCACGATAAGCTGATGCCGCTGCATACGGCCTTGTTCGTGGAGACCAATCCGTCACCCGTTAAAGCTGCGCTTGCGATGCTCGGCAAGTGCAAGGCCGACGTTCGCCTGCCGATGATCCCGATCTCGGCTGATACCGAACAGCAGTTACGGGACGCCTTGCGCATTGCGGGCCTCTTGAACAGCTAGCGCGACGATCGCATGTAATCCGGTATGGCAAAGAGCAAGCAAGGTGCGAAGACTGGGCCGCGGCGCACCGTGGCTGACAACCGTAAAGCGCGCTTCAATTATGAGTTTGTCGAGACTTTCGAAGCGGGCCTGCAATTAACAGGCACGGAGGTGAAGAGTCTGCGCGCCAATAAGGCGCAAATCGCAGAAAGCTATGCCAGTCCGGAAGGCGATGAGATTTTTCTCATCAACGCCTATATCCCTGAGTATCTTCAAGGAAATCGGTTCAACCACGAGGCGCGCCGTCCCCGTCGGCTGCTGCTTCACCGTCGGCAGATCAACAAGTTGATCGGAGCTACACAGCGCGAGGGCATGACCATCGTGCCGACGAAGTTGTACTTCAATGATCGTGGACGGGCGAAACTGGAAATCGCGCTCGCCAAGGGCAAGAAGATCCACGACAAGCGTCAAACCGAAAAGAATCGCGACTGGCAGCGCGACAAGGCTCGCCTGATGCGCGAGCGCGGCTAGCGCGCCAGTTCGCCCTCAATCGTTTCGAAAACTGCCTCAAACATCGGCACAGTTAGACGGCCCGTATTCGTGTTGTAGCGCGAGCAATGGTAGCTATCGATGAGCGTTGGTCCAGCCTCAAGACGATGAAGTGCTTGGTGCCCGAACGCATGGGCGGACCGCTTTACATCCAAAGCGCGTAGGACCGCGTCATGGGAGATGCGCCCCAGCGCTAGGATGGTCTTTAGGTTCGGCATCTCGCCTAAAAGGACTCGCAGAAACGGGTTGCACGTCGAGATTTCGGCGCCGACCGGCTTGTTCTGCGGCGGAACACATCGCACGGCGTTGGTGATGGCTGCGTTGCGCAACATTACCCCATCATCAACCCGCGCCTGATAGGTGCCTTCGGCAAAACCGAACTTGCCCAGCGTTGCATAGAGAAGGTCACCTGCGAAGTCACCGGTAAACGGTCGTCCCGTCCGGTTTGCGCCGCGAAGGCCTGGGGCCAGCCCAACAATCAACAGTTCCGCGTCCGCATCACCAAAGGTTGGCACTGGGCCATTGTGCCAGTCTGGATGGTCTTCCAGGTGAGATACAACAAATTCATGCAAGCGAGGGCACAGCCTGCAAGGATTTGGCGGTTCACTCGCCTGCGGGAACCCGGCCGCGACGCCTCCCTGGTCAGTCAGCATAGTCGCCATAATCGTCATCAAGCTCGTCTTGGCGGTCCCGCCTTGCGGGGCGATCATCTGGGTCGCGACCCAAACGGTCTTCCAGGTCCAGCAGATCAATGAAGTGGTCAGCCTGACGGCGAAGATCATCGGAGACCATCGCGGGGTTGGTCTTTAGCGAGGATACAACGCTGACCTTCAGGCCCTTCTTCTGAAGAGCCTCGACCAAAGGGCGGAAGTTGCCGTCACCGGAGAACAGCACCACGTGATTGACCTTGTCGGCGATCGTCATTGCGTCAATCGTTAGGTCAACGTCCAAGGAGGGACGCACGCGGCGCCTTTGGCCATTGTTGTCAGTGAACTCGCGCATCGGCTTTGTCGTGATTTGGAAGCCGTTGTAGTCTAGCCAGTCAATCAGCGGACGTAGCGATGAAAATTCTTGGTCGTCGGCCATCGCAGTGTAGTAGTGCGCCCGCAATAGGTAAGCCTCACCAACAAACTGTTTCAACATCCTGCGGTAATCAATGTCGATATTTAAATTTCGTGCAGTTTGGTAGAAATTGGCGCCGTCAATGAAGAAGGCCACGCGTTCGCGCATGTCAAAAGGTTGGCTGGTCGCCACGAATATTCCCCTGATCAAATAGTTTCAAAAAATGCTATTGCTGCTTCTAACAATGCAGCCACGATTGGATTTACCAGCTTGCGGGTCAAAAACAAGCGCCGGGTTACGGTTATCCTTGCGCAATGCGGCAAGCCTGCGTATACGCACCCCATACCCACATTTTGAAGGAGGGCCGTATGGCTCGTGTGACTGTCGAAGATTGCATCGACAAAGTCGAAAATCGTTTTGACCTCGTCCTTCTCGCGGCCCATCGGGCTCGCTTGATTTCCTCTGGGGCCGAACTGACCATCGACCGTGACCGCGACAAAAATCCAGTCGTCGCGCTGCGTGAGATCGCCGAAGAAACGATTCTACCAGGCGATCTGGAAGAGCAGCTTATCCACTCGCTTCAGAAGCAGGTTGAGGTTGATGAGCCAGAAGATGATGTTGTGCCGATGATCCCATCGCCAGACGCCATTGCCGCTGCTGGTTTGTCGGGCACCGACGACCTTCCCGATGAAGGCATGTCTTTTGAACGCATGACGGAAGAAGAATTGCTGGCCGGTCTTGAAGGTATTGTCCCGCCAGAGCGCAAAGACGATATGTAAGACGCGCAATCTTATTGCCTGTTTGAAGCGCCGGCTTGGGAAACCAAGTCGGCGTTTTGCGTTTGCATTCAGAGCTTTGTGACGCCACTTTAGATCATTAAGCGGTTATGGCTGACCTTCGATGCGGTCGGTTTGGTGGACGGCAACAACAATGATGCGTCAGTACGAATTGGTTGAGCGGGTTTCACGCTACAACCCTCATGTTGATGAGGCATTGCTCAACAAGGCCTATGTCTACGCCATGCGTGCGCATGGTACGCAGACACGCGCATCGGGCGACCCCTACTTCTCTCACCCGCTCGAAGTCGCCGCCATTTTGACCGACTTCAAATTGGACGATGCGACCATTGCGGTGGCCTTGCTGCACGACACGATTGAGGACACGCACATCACGCGTGACGAGATCGACCGATTGTTCGGCGATGAAATCGGTAAGTTGGTCGATGGCCTCACCAAACTGAAAAAGCTCGACTTCATAACGTCTGAAGCAAAGCAAGGCGAAAACCTGCGCAAGCTGTTCCTTGCGATCTCGGACGACGTGCGCGTCCTGTTGGTCAAGTTGGCAGACCGTTTGCACAACATGCGCACGCTTGGCTCGATGCGCGAAGACAAGCGACAGCGTATCGCGCGCGAAACGATGGAGATATATGCGCCGCTAGCAGGACGGATCGGTATGCAATCGGTTCGCGACGAGCTGGAGGACATCGCGTTTGAAGTCCTAGATCCTGAAAACCGACAAATGGTGATTGCGCGTCTCGAGGAGCAAATGGAGCAATCCGACGCAATCATCGGCACGATCATTGAGACTGTTCAAGCCAAACTCGCCGAGTATGGTTTGGCATCAGAAGTCACCGGTCGACAAAAGCGACCTTATTCCATTTACCAAAAGATGCTGCGCAAGGGGCTGTCGTTCGAACAGCTGTCTGACCTCTATGCGTTCCGCATTATCGTCGCCAACCCGCCCGCGTGCTACCGGGCGCTCGGCATTGTCCACACCACCTGGCAATGCGTGCCCGAGCGTTTCAAAGACTATATCTCGGTCCCCAAGCAAAACGATTATCAGTCGTTGCATACGACGGTCATTGGGCCGTTCTCCCGTCGGGTGGAACTACAAATCCGCGACCAGGCCATGCACGCTGTGGCTGAATACGGCATCGCCGGCCATGGCTTCTACAAGGATGGCATGGCCCACAACGGCGCCGACTTACAGGCGCTGCGCCGTGATAGCCGAGCTTTCAACTGGATTCGCCACACAGTGGAGATGCTCGACGGTGATGACACGGCCGAAGAGTTCTTAGAAAACACCAAACTGGAACTGTTCCGCGATCAGGTGTTCTGCTTCACGCCAAAAGGTAGGGTGATCGCTCTGCCGCGCGGTGCGACGCCCATTGACTTCGCCTACGCTGTTCACACCCAAGTTGGCGACACTTGCGTTGGCGCTAAGATCGACGGGCAATTGGCGCCGATCATGACGGAACTGAAAAACGGCAATCAGGTCGAGATCATTACGTCGCGCGCGCAGGTGCCTCCACCAGCGTGGGAGCAGTTCGCCCGGACAGGTAAAGCCCGCGCTGCCATTCGCCGCGCGACCCGCCAGGCCGTGCGTCGCCAATATCTGGGCCTCGGGCGAGGAGTTGTGGAACGTGCCTTCGAACGGGTGGGCAAGCCCTTTGACCCGGGCCTGATTGAAGGCGTACTTGGTAAGCTTGCGCACCGTTCTGTTGAGGATGTTTACACGGCGGTTGGGCGCGGCGAACTGGCCTCGCGCGCCGTCTTGGCTGCGGTGCATCCGGAATCAAGTCAGATTGAACCAGGTCCCGCGCCGTCGCCTGAAGACGGTTGGTTCGGTCTGACCGACGTGAGCGGACTGCAGTTTCGAATCCCCGATGAAAAAGCCGATGCGTTTCACGCGAGCAACGGCAAGGATGATCCTTCACGAGCACCCGTTCGAGGCCTTGATAAATCGATGCCGGTGCGCTTTTTCCACGATGAGCCTCCCATTCCAGGAGACCGTATTGTCGGCATTGTCACGCCGGGCGAAGGCGTCACAATCTACCCAATCCACGCGGCAGCGCTGGCACGGTTCGAGAACCAGCCCGAGCGATGGCTCGACGTACGTTGGGACATCGATCCCGACCATCTGCTTCTATTTGAAGCCAAGATAAAAGTGACGGCGCTCAACGAACCAGGTTCGCTGGCGACACTCTCGACCATCATCGCGGATCACGGCGGCAATATTGAGAACCTGATCATGACCAGGCGTGGTGCGGATTTTCACGATCTACTCATTGAAATCGAGGTCACAGACGTGAAGCAGCTGCACCGTATTCTGTCTCAATTGCGTTCGAGTTCTGTCATTTCCAGTGCATCGCGCGCCGAAGGTTGAGATGAGCCTCAAGCGCGAACAAGGTTGAGGTTGCTCTCTTGCGGTGTGCCAGGTACCACGCTGCCAGTGTAACACTTCAAGGGCTCGCTCGATGAACGATGTAACGATGACCACAGACGAGGTTCTCGACATCTTTCGTTCCGAAGGCGCGATCCTCGAAGGGCATTTCATCCTTTCATCCGGATTGCATAGCCCCGTCTTCCTTCAGAAGGCACTGGTTTACCGGTCGCCAGCCAAAACGGAAAAGCTCTGCCGTGCTCTGGCTGCGAAGGTCCAAGCCGCCGACCTTGGCCAGATCGACTGCATCGTCGCGCCTGCCATGGGTGCGATCGTCCCTGGGTATGAGACGGCTCGCCATATGAATGTCCCCTACATGTGGGTGGAGCGTGAAGGCGGCGTTTTTGCTCTGCGTCGCGGTTTCACCCTTGCTCCTGGCATGCGCGTTCTGCTGGTTGAAGATATCATCACCACAGGGCTGTCCGTTGGCGAGGCTGCGACCTGTGTGCGCGATCTTGGAGGAGAAGTTGCGGGGTGTGCTTGCATCATCGACAGGTCCGCTGGCGAAGCAGATATTGGAATGCCTGTTGTTGCGCTCGCCAACTATGCTGTGCCGGCCTATCCGGCCGATGCGCTGCCCGATGATCTAAAGGCGATACCGGCTACCAAGCCAGGTTCTCGCGGTTTGTCTTAGAGCCACCGAATGTTGTTTCAACGGCGATCGACTCAATCTTGGCGATCAAGACTGCGCGCAATGGCATGGCCAACCCGCAGTTTTACCCGATCGGCCCGGTACTTCGCGAAGAGAGCTGTTCGAATCAACGCGTCGCCCTACGCTATTGCGATGGGGGTCGCTTGCGGCGCGTTTACGTCTTTCACGCCATTATTGGGGCTCCACATCCTGTTGGCGTTCGCCATTGCCTATCTGCTGCGCGCAAATCTCATAGCAGCCGCCATTGGCACAGCGGTAGGCAATCCATTGACCTTTCCTCTGATCTGGGCGTCAACGTTTCGGGTTGGTCGCACAGTCTTGGGGCAAACGGTCGAGGGCGATGCCGAACCGAATCTCGACGGTCCGGAATCCATTTCGGTCGAAGAGTTTACTGGGTTCTTCGAACAAGCTTGGCCTGTTGCAAAGCCGATGCTGGTGGGTGCGGTGCCGCTTGGATTGACGGCCGCGACAGCCTGCTTCTTCGTCACCTATGCGATGGCTGTGGGTTATCAAAAAGCTCGATTTGTCCGTGTCACCGCAGCTGCAACACAAAACGATGCTGAGATGAGGAAAGTAACCTCGCAATGATCATTGGCATGGGTAGCGACCTTTGCGACATACGTCGCGTCGAGGATACATTGGAGCGGTTTGGCGACCGCTTCACAAACCGCGTGTTCACTTCGATCGAGCGCATGAAGTCCGACAGGCGCCGGCTACGCGCGGCGTCTTACGCGAAGAGATTTGCGGCAAAGGAAGCTTGCTCTAAAGCGCTTGGGACGGGACTTAGAAACGGAGTGTTTTGGCGCGACATGGGTGTGGTGAATTTGCCCTCGGGTGCGCCGACCATGCATCTGACCGGCGGCGCTAAGGCTCAGCTGGATCGGTTGATGCCCGATGGCTATCGGCCAATGATCCATGTCAGCATCACCGACGATCATCCTTATGCCCAGGCATTTGTGATCATCGAGGCGGTCATCCAGACCGATTAGGTGCGCTGGGCGCCACTGTTGTGGCGCATTTCCCGCTCAGGCGCTTGTTCACGCAAAGGTGGGCGTCGTGTGGGTTGACTTGTGTGCCCCAACCCACGACATGACCGCCTAACGATATTTTGGGCATTGATGTTGGTCGCGAAGCCGTCGGCCAACGCTTGGGAAGGTACGTCACGGATGGCGCAAGACGATTCCGCACAAGAGATTGCTGGTAAGCCTGAGAAAAAGAACGAGCTATGGGATACCGTCATCGTTCTGCTTCAAGCGTTTGCCATAGCGTTGGTTATTCGTACTTTCCTGTTTCAGCCTTTTGTGATCCCGTCGTCGTCCATGGTTGGGACGCTGCTGATTGGTGATTATTTGTTTGCCAACAAGTTCGCCTATGGCTTTTCGCGCCACTCTTTACCTTTCAGTCCAGGCCTATTCGACGGACGTATCCTGGGCGGCGAACCTGAGCGCGGCGACGTTGCGGTGTTCAAGCTGCCATCGGACGGGTCAACAGACTACATCAAGCGTGTGATCGGCTTGCCTGGTGACACAGTAGAGGTCCGCAATGGCGTCGTGTTTATCAATGGCGAGCAAGTTGAGCGTGAGCGCGTTGAGGACTTCGTTCATCCTGATACCGGCGAGCGAGTGGCGCAGTATCGCGAGACTCTGCCAAATGGTGTGACCTACAATGTGCTCGACCTGATCGAAAACTCGATGCTCGATACATCGCCACAGCCCTTTGTGGTGCCTGAGGGGCACTACTTCATGATGGGCGACAATCGCGACAACTCTTCTGACAGCCGCACCGCGTTGGTTGGATTCGTCCCACTGGAAAACTTTGTTGGTCGTGCCGATCTGATCTTCTTCTCAATCGCCCCTGGCGCCTCTCCATGGCAAGTGTGGCGCTGGCCATCTGAAGCACGGTTCGATAGGATGTTTGATGGCATCTAGCCCAGTTGAGAAGGTGCTGGGCCACACATTTTCCGACCGTTCGTTGCTGGATCGCGCCCTGACCCACGCAAGCTATGGCGGTGGTCAGAGCAACGTCACCAGCACCTATCAGCGGCTTGAGTTCCTGGGCGACCGGGTTCTAGCTCTTTCCATCGCAACTATGTTGATGGAGCGGTTTCCGCGATCAGACGAGGGTGAATTGGCGCGGCGCTTGAATCATCTTGTTCGCGCTGATACCTGCGCCGACGTGGCGCGTCGTCTGGGCCTGCAACATCACGTGCGCACAGACGATCTGGATATGCGTCAAGAAACGCGGGCGGCCCGAGCTGTGTTGGCTGATGTCTGTGAGGCGGTAATCGCTGCGCTGTATCTGGATGGCGGTGCCACGGTGGCCGATCAGTTTATCCGATCCCATTGGCAAGGGCGGATGGAAGAAGAAGACGCCGGACGCCGCGACCCAAAGACAGCTTTGCAGGAATGGGCGCATGCTCAAAACAAAGCCACACCGGTCTACAAGGAAATTGATCGCGAGGGTCCCGACCATGCGCCAGAGTTCACAATCTCGGTAGTGGTCGACGGGTTGGACGAAGCACGGGCAACCGGAAAATCAAAGCGCGACGCACAACAGGCGGCAGCACAGGCCTTGTTGATACGCGAAGGCATTTGGACGTGATCGCATGACGGAACCCGAAGAGACGCGCGCCGGTTTTGTGGTGCTTATGGGGCCAACCAACGCAGGCAAGTCGACGCTCCTGAATCGTCTTGTAGGCTCCAAGGTGGCCATCGTTTCGCACAAGGTGCAAACCACCCGAGCTTTGGTGCGCGGCATTGCGATCCTCGATGAAACACAAGTGATCTTCGTCGATACGCCGGGGCTCTTCAAACCCAAGCGCAAGCTCGATCGCGCGATGGTCGAGACGGCCTGGTCCGGTGCTCAAGATGCGGAATGCGTTTGCTTTGTGATGGACGCGCGCAAGGGCGTTTCCGATATCGTTGACCAAGCGCTGGAGCAGCTGCGTGGCATCACGAAACGCAAATGGCTGATCCTCAACAAGATCGACGACATGGATCAGTCGGATATCTTGCCGCTCATTGCGGAGGTGAATGCCAAACTACCGTTTGACGAAACCTTCCCGATGTCCGCGCGCACGGGCGAGGGCGTTGACGCCTTGATCGCTGCCCTGCGCGAAACGATGGCGGCAGGGCCGTGGCTTTACCCTGAGGATCAAATCAGCGACATGCCCATGCGCATGCTGGCGGCCGAACTAACACGCGAAAAGCTCTATGAGCGGCTCCACGAAGAATTGCCCTACGTATCCCACGTTGTCACTGAGGACTGGAAGACGACGCCCAAAGGGCATCGGGTCGAGCAAACGATCTACGTTGAACGCGACAGCCAGAAGAAGATCGTGCTGGGGAAAGGCGGTCAGACAATCAAGTGGATATCCATGAATGCCCGCAAAGCCATCGCGGATGCTGTGGATGCCCCGGTGCACCTGTTTTTGTTTGTCAAGGTAAGGCCCAACTGGGCTTCAGATCCGGAACGTTTCAACGAGATGGGTCTTGATTACCAGGGCGACTAGCGCAAAGACCGGATCATGGAGTGGACGTCATCCGGCATCGTTCTGGGCCACAAGAAGCACGGTGAATCAAGCCTCATCTTGGAGGTCATGACCCGCGAACGCGGTCGCCACCTGGGTTTGGTGCGCGGTGGTCGTTCTCGGCGCATGGCGGCGCTTTTGCAGGTCGGCAATTCCCTCAACCTCACCTGGCGGGCGCGCCTGCACGAACATCTGGGACTGTTCCAAGCCGATGGAGATGCGCTACGCGGTGCGGCGCTGATGGACCAACCTGTTGCTTTGCTGGCCGTTCAACTGTGCGCGGCCCACCTGCGCCTCTTGCCGGAACGGGACCCACACCCGAGACTGCACGACATGCTCGCGCTTATCTTGGAGCATCCCGACGAGCCCGAGATGGTTGCCGCGCTCGTCGCGCGCTTTGAGGTTCTGCTGCTGGAGGAACTTGGCTTTGGCCTCGACCTAACCAAATGCGCGGGAACAGGTGCCACGACCGATCTCATCTACGTGTCGCCCAAATCTGGTCGGGCCGTCTGTGCTGCCGCTGGCGAGCCCTACAAGGACAAGCTGTTGCCGCTGCCCGCCTTCCTCACTGGAAGTCTGGCCGACGTCACCCAAGACGACACCAACCTTGCCTTTGCCATGACGCGCTACTTCCTTGACCGCGATATCTGGGGACCGCGCGGCATCCAACCACCCGATACACGTGACGCCTTGTTGCGGCGATTGGGAGTTACACCAAGCTAAAGCTGGCAGTTCTCTTGAAGCCGCCAACAGGCTTCGGTACCCCATTGGGTATGAGCGATATGACGAATCGGCCACCCAGCGACGGCGACGACGGGATCGAAGCGATCGATCTCGATGCGGCGCTCCGCGAGCGATATCTGGCTTATGCGCTTTCCACGATCACACAGCGGGCTTTGCCCGATGTGCGCGATGGTCTGAAACCAGTTCATCGCCGCTTGCTCTATGCGATGCGTCAGTTGCGGCTGGACCCGTCACAGGGCTTCAAGAAATCGGCGCGTGTTGTTGGCGACGTCATCGGCAAATACCACCCGCATGGTGATCAGGCGGTATACGACGCTCTGGTACGCCTGGCGCAGGATTTCGCCGTTCGCTATCCGCTCGTTGAGGGACAGGGGAACTTCGGCAACATCGACGGTGATAGCGCCGCTGCCATGCGTTATACCGAAGCGCGCATGACGGATATCGCCACGCGTCTTCTCGATGGCATTGATGAAGACGCGGTCGATTTCCGAGAAACCTATGACGGCTCCGAAGACGAGCCCATTGTTCTCCCCGCAGATTTCCCAAACCTCCTGGCCAATGGGTCCACCGGCATCGCCGTCGGCATGGCGACAAGCATTCCTCCGCACAATGTTGCTGAACTGTGCGACGCGTCGCTGGCGCTGATCAATGACCGCAACCTGAGCACGCCCGATCTGGTCAAGATGGTCCCTGGGCCAGACTTCCCCACCGGCGGCGTGTTGGTCGATGACGAGGCCAGTCGCATCCAAGCTTACGAGACCGGGCGCGGCGGCTTCCGTGTGCGTGCGCGTTGGCACAAAGAGGATATGGGCCGCGGCACCTGGGCGATTATCGTTACCGAGGTTCCCTACCAAGTCGTCAAGAGCCGCCTGGTCGAACGGATCGCGGATTTGCTTCTGTCCAAGAAGTTGCCTCTGCTCGGCGACGTACGTGATGAATCAGCCGAAGACATGCGCCTCGTTCTTGAACCCAAGAACCGCAACGTCGATCCCGAACTGATGATGGAATCGTTGTTTCGCCTGACGGAGCTGGAATCGCGCATCTCCCTCAACATGAATGTTCTCGATGGTGGCCTAACACCCCGCGTGATGGGCTTGCGCGAGGTGCTGGTTGCTTGGCTGGATCACCGACGCGATGTGCTCATCCGCCGCTCCAATCATCGTCTCGGCAAGATTGCGGCGCGGCTTGAACTGCTTGATGGCTTCATCGTTGCCTACCTCAACCTGGATGAGGTCATTCGCATCATTCGCTACGAGGATGAGCCAAAGGCTGAACTGATCAAGGCTTTTGACCTTACCGATACGCAGGCAGATGCCATTCTCAACATGCGTCTGCGCGCCTTGCGCAAGCTGGAAGAAATGGAGATCCGCAAGGAGCGAGATGCGCTGCTTGAAGAGCAGGCCGGACTGGAAGCGCTGGTCGGGTCACAAGGGCGCCAATGGACCCGCATCGGCAAAGACATCAAAGCCCTGCGTAAGGTCTACGCACCGGATACCGAGCTTGGCAAACGCCGGACGACCTTTGGCGCAGCGCCTGATCGCGACCTTGGAGAGATCGATGCTGCCATGGTCGAGCGCGAGCCCATCACGGTTGTATTGTCGCAGAAGGGGTGGGTGCGGGCACTCAAAGGCCACAATGCCGATCTTTCGCGCCTCGACTTCAAACAAGGCGATCGCTTGAAACTCACGCTCGAGGCGATGACAACTGACAAGTTGGTCGCCGTCTCCACTGGCGGTCGCGTCTTCACGCTCGGGGCTGACAAATTGCCCGGTGGGCGGGGGCATGGCGATCCGCTGCGCATCATGGTGGATTTGGAAGCTGGCCAGGACATTGTCGCCCTCTTCGTGCACGACCCGCAGCGCAAGCTGTTGTTCGTCAACACAGATGGCTATGGCTTCGTCGCGCCGGAAAAGGATATCGTGGCCAACACGCGCAAGGGCAAGCAGGTGATGAACCTCTCAGAGCCCGCCGAAGTGCAATTGGCCGTTGCCGTGCAGGGCGACATGGTCGCCATCGTTGGTCGAAACAGGAAGCTTCTTTTGTTCCCACTGGCGCAGATCGCCGAAATGGGGCGCGGCAAGGGAGTACGTTTACAACGCTACAGGGATGGCGGCGTGAGCGATGTCACAACGTTTGTAGCCACCGAGGGTCTTACCTGGTCCGATAGCGCTGGACGCCAATACAATCGTTCATTGGCCGAGTTGGGCGAGTGGCGCGGCGAACGCGCGCAAGCAGGGCGCATGGCGCCGCAGGGCTTCCCGCGGACCAACACATTCGAAGCTTAAGCAGATTTGATCGGCGGCTTCGCCTTACGCCAACCGCTTGGCGTCAGATGTTCCTGCGGTTGGAAGCGCGACTTGTATTCCATCTTCGGCGACCCGGCGACGTAATAGCCAAGATAGAGATAGGGTAGGCCGCGTTTGCGCGCGCGCTCAATGTGATCGAGGATCATCCACGTCCCAAGGGAACGCACGTCTAGGCTCGGATCGGGGTCAAAGAACGAATAGACCATCGACAGCCCATCGGCGACCTCATCGGTGAGGCACAGACCGACCAGTGGGCCACTGTCGCTTCCAGATAAGGCACCAGGTTCTCGCAGCCGATAGCTTATGATCTCTGTATCGATATGGCTGTCTTCGATCATCATCGCATAGTCGAGGACGCTCATTTGAGCCATGCCGCCATCAGTGTGGCGCGCATCCAGATAATCACGAAAGAGGCTGTACTGTTCCGACGTTGCCTGATTGGGCTCATCAATACCAACAATGTCGCGATTGCGCTTCATGATGCGCTTCATCGACTTGGTCGGTTCGAAAGCATCTACCCGTACGCGCACTGAGACGCAGCCATTGCACCCTTCGCATGCCGGGCGATAGGCGATGTTCTGCGACCGACGGAAGCCACCTGCTGCCAACATTGTGTGCAGGTCGCGCGCGCCAGTTCCAACCAAATGGGTGAAGATTTTACGCTCGCGTTTGCCAGGCAAATAGGGGCACGGCGACGAGGCCGTGAGATAAAATGTCGGCGTATCAAGCGGATGCTTGGTCATGAAACAGTCTTAAACCGAAAAAGGATTCGCTAGGCATACATCGTTATAAGGAAAAATACCAAGGCGCTATTAACGAAAACGCCGCCCAGTAATAAATTACCAAGGGCGCTCCAGCTTTCACATAGTCCGAAAACCGATAGTGGCCAGGTCCCATCACCAAGAGATTGGTCTGATACCCGATAGGCGTAGCAAAAGAACAGTTTGCCGCGAACAGAACAGCAAACACAAAGGGTTCCGGTGGCAGCGCAAGATCATTGGCCAACTGCAAAGCAATCGGTGTGAAAAGAACAGCTGTCGCATTGTTAGACAAGATATTGGTCAGCACTGCGATGAGCAGGAAGAAGGCTGATAAGATCACGGTTGGGCCAGCGTCGGCTGCTAACGTGATAACAGCCGAAGCGATGGCTCTATCGCCGCCGGTCACTTGCAGCGATGCGCCCATGGCCAAAGCCGTCCCGATCATCATGACGATACGCGAGTCAACCGCACGCAATGCCTGGCGGATATTGAGGCAACCTGTTGCCACCATCGCGAAAGCCGCCGCCACCGTCGCAACCATAAGGTCGGCAAGGCCAGTGATCACTGTGCCCAAAGCAACTGCAAAGATGGCCAGCGCCATCGGGGCCAGCGCGCGGTTGCCAATCTCGGCGCGTGTTTCTTCCAAGATGAGCAATTCGCGCTGACCACGCAGTTTTTGCAGGCCTTGGTCTGTGCTTGCCAAAAGGAACACGTCACCCGCCTCCAAGCGAAGTGCATCCAACGCAACGCGTGGCATGCGCGCGCGCCTTTCGATTCCCAGCAGCTTATGTTCGGCGCCAAGATAGGCGGCGATGACATCGATGCTCTGGCCAACAAAGCGAGCACCAGGTGCCAACATCGCCTCACTGGCGTTTACCGAGAGCACGCCGCGCCTTTCACCCTCGTCGGGTTGGCTTGACGCAACAAAGGCCTTCACGAGTTCGTCGCGTTTGGCGGCCACCACCACGGTGTCGCCAGGCATCAACTCCAGATCATCAAACGGCGGTAGAAACAAACGAGGGCCACGGCGTACGGACCGCACAGTGATGTCTTTAAGGCCAGCAAATAGCCCGTGGGCCGCGCGGGCGCCGACCAAAGCGTCTCCGTCTTCCAGACGTTGCTCCGCAATGAACTGTTTGCCACGGAAGGCCGTGACCGGAGCATCACGCTCATCTTCCAAGAGGATGCGGGGCAGCAGCCAAAGCACATAAGGGAGCACGACAGCGACGAGCAAGAGCGCCAAGGCTGTTTGATCGAAAAAGGAAAGGACATACCCGCTCGTCTGCTGCGCCGTTGACGCGACCAGAAGGTTTGTCGATGAGCCAATCAGCGTTGTGGTGCCGCCCAGAATGGTGGCAAAGGACAAAGGAATCAGAAAAGCGCGCGCGCCTTGAGGTAGGCGCGATGCCATCGCGCCAATGACGGGCAGCAGCATGACAACCACCGGGGTGTTGTTGAGAAAGCCACTTGCGGCACCCGCAACGATGATCACCATGGATATCGCCAGCACTTCGCGTTTGCCGCCTATCCGGCTTGCGAATTGGGCGATCGGCGCCAAAGCGTCGGTTTGAAACAGGCCTTGGCCGATGACCAAAAGAGCCAAAATGGTGAAAAGAACCGGGCTGGCGAAGCCGGCAAGGAGAAAGGCCGGATCCATGCCGTCGGACGTTTGCCCAACCATCGGGAGCGCTGAAAACACCAGCAACAGAGCCGCCAACACACCGAGCGACACGAACTGGATCGACCAGCGATCCGAGGCGTAGGCCACGATGCCTACGCCGATAATGATGTACACGAGCCAGGCGTCTAGGCCGATCAAGGTCGCGCTCCCCACACCACCAGTTTTCCGGGCGAGCATGCGGCGAGAGACGTCGCCAGGGCAAGCGATTATATCCGATCGTCTTTTGTAAAGACTCTAGGCGCGCAGGCTCGCGGCCCTTTGGGCGTTGTTGATGACCACCGTACCGAGCAACACATCGTGCAGGCATCGTTTGGTCGACGAGAACAGACTCGCACCAAGGATGATGAAGAGCAGAAGCCCCGTGCCAGCAGCAAAGTAGAAGGTGAGGGCGTGGACGATGGCCAGTAAGCCGTACATGCGTGCGCCGTGCCATAAGCGCATTTCAATGCCCATTGCCTGCATGCCAGGCGTTGCGGACTTGGCGCCTCCGAGGGTCAGGCCGATATAGGCGATTGCTATCATCGGAAACAAAATGGGGTACAGCAGCCATGCCAAACCGAACGTCGGCAAGCCAAGGATGCCAATAACCACCGCAGCGATCGTCACAAACACCGCCAAGACCAAAACGTCTAAGATGAACGCAAAAATCCGTCGTGTGCGCACGCCGTCAAACAGCCACGGCTCCGACACCGGGTCAAAGGCAAAACGATCTGTTTTTGGATCGCTATCATCGATTGGCATAATCGGCGGGCGTGGTTGGGACGAGGCGTTGGACATGGGTCTCCCTGGGCAAAGCACTACCCAATCAACGTGGGTGGTCGCGTTTGTTGGTTCAAGGCATGTCGGTGGCCGAGCCCCTATTTGGCAAGAATTTCAGCCACTTCAGGCGCAAAATAAGTCAGCACGCCGTCTGCCCCGGCGCGTTTGAAGGCGATCAAGCTTTCCATCATGGCCCGTTCGCGGTCGATCCAACCATTGGCCGCCGCAGCCTCAATCATCGCGAATTCGCCCGAGACTTGGTACACGGTGGTCGGGATGGCGAAGCGCGACTTCACGCGCTGCACGACGTCGAGATATGGCATCCCGGGCTTGACCATGACGACGTCAGCGCCTTCCAAGATGTCGAGTTCGACCTCTTGCTCGGCCTCATGCGCATTGGCTGGGTCCATCTGGTAGGTCTTTTTGTCGCCAACAAGCGTGCCAGACGCACCAACAGCATCGCGAAACGGCCCATAAAAGGCCGATGCATATTTCGCGGCATAGGCCATGATGGGCAGATTGGCATGACCGCTGTCGTCCAGCGCTGATCGAATGGCCCCTATGCGCCCATCCATCATATCCGAGGGTGCAATCATGTCGGCGCCAGCGTCCGCCAGCGTACGCGCTTGCAACATCAGTTGCGCGACCGAAGCATCATTGTCGATGTGTTGGCCGTCGCTTTCGAACACGCCGTCATGTCCGTGGCTGGTATAGGGATCAAGCGCGACATCGGTAATAAGACCAACCGAGTCGATCCCGGCGCCTTTGATCGCTTTCACCGCCGTGCAAACCAGGTTATTGCTGTTCAGGGCTTCGGAACCAGTTGCGTCTCGCAAGTCTGGATCAGTATTGGGAAAAAGCGCGAGCGCCCGAATGCCGAGGTCGCCGGCTTTCTTGGCAACGTCGGCTGCCAAATCCGGAGAGATCCGCTCAACACCGGGCATTGATGATACCTGTTCTCTGTGCCGTGTCCCGTCGGTCAGGAAGATGGGCCAAATCAAATCGTGCACTGTGAGAACATTTTCGCGCGTGATGTCGCGTAGCCATGGCTGCAATCGCCTCCGTCGCATGCGTCGTCCGCCAGTGACTTCGTTGACGAGGTTGCGAGCAGTTTCTTTGTCCATGGCCCGTTGCCTTTTTTGGTATTGGTCTTGCTATTGTGCTAGCAGCGCCACAATTTGGCGGCAATGCGTCGAAGGGTAGGGGCGCTTGGGCTCTCTCATCACGGCCGCGCTAGACTTGCCCAGACACACCCGGCTTCCCATAACAGCATATTGTTTCCAACGAATCCCTGCTATGTCCCGCCCGAACCCTCCAGGACCGATTGAGCCCATTTGGGTGACACCTCCCGCCAAGCAACGTTTGGATCCAATCGAACGTTGGTTTGTTGTGGTGTTGCGGTTGATTGCCGTGATGCTCGCGGTTCGCGCCATCTATGGTTGGCTTTTGATAACCGGGATCTTTGTGC
The DNA here is from genome assembly GCA_965601715.1 of Hyphomicrobiales bacterium. Classification (GTDB taxonomy): domain Bacteria; phylum Pseudomonadota; class Alphaproteobacteria; order Rhizobiales; family MH13; genus MH13. Next base: position 464,081 of record OZ271835.1, read on the forward strand.
ACCCCGAGCTCGGCGCCGATCTCCTAGCGACACCGTATGTGCGCTTTGCGCTGTTCGGGACAGTTGCTGGCGCTTGTATCGTTGCAGCTGTTGGTCTTTGGCTCCTAGCCCCTTGGGGGGCGGTGTTGTGGCTCGTAATCGTCGCCAGCGACGCTCTCATATTTTTTCTCTTGCCCAACCTGGGCATTGTCAGCCTCACCGTGATCTTGATGAACGCTGGGCTCATTGCGATTTATCTCGGCACACTCTTACAAGTGCGCCGCCTGAGCCATGACCCGCACGGACTATAGACCGCCCGCCTACGACAGGCTGAACAGTCTGCCAACGCATCTGGTTAGGCCTTCGTCACCTGAATTGGTGAACAGCTTCTTGCGGCGATCGCAGAAGAAATATGAAATTAATCAAAGGCTTTAAGCGCAGTTTTAGAGCTGAGTGTTAGTGTCCAGACATCACCGGGGAAAACATCCGGGTAAACAGTGAGGCTGACATGACGAAAACAAGTGCCGCTATGGCAACTTACTTGGCTGACCAGGATGAAGAGCAAGGCCTTGAGCCGCTTTATATGGAAGCCCTGCATCTGGTCGAACGGTTACATCGCCGTTTGTTGGATGTGATCAAGGACGAATTCGACCGCCAGGGTCGTTCCGACATCAACGCTGTTCAAGCGCTGCTGCTCTTCAATATCGGCGATTCCGAATTGACTGCAGGCGAGCTGCGCACACGTGGATATTATCTTGGGTCAAATGTATCCTACAATCTCAAGAAGCTGGTCGATTTGGGTTTTGTTTCGCACCAACGTTCACGTATGGACCGCCGTTCGGTCCGCGTAAGCCTAACCGACAAGGGCAAGGAAATTGCTTCGGTCGTGGGCGAACTCTATCAGCGCCATTTGCTGTCGATTGAAAAAGTTGGCGGCCTCGGCTCCGACGAATTCAAATCGCTCAACAAGTCGCTTCAGCGCTTGGAGCGTTTCTGGACTGATCAGATTCTCTATCGGCTCTAGACGATCACTGAGCTGCCTGGCTCAGCGGTACATCGATCAATGCACAACCCACGTTGTCCCGGCAGGATGACGTGGGTTGTTTCTTTTTCGGCACGTACTAAAAAATGTGGCATGAAAGACGCAGTTGATGTGAATGCACCTCTGCTAGGCGCTAACGGCATGGTAACCACAAAAGAGCCACATTGCATTGCCGTTTCGAATACCAACATAACAGCCTTCGATTATACGACGGCGTCCAATGGAACGCTGTAAGACTGTCTTTTGGGACTCTGAGATGACCGCCAAAACTGAACGTTTCAAAACACGCCGTCAGATACTGGCCGCGGGCCTTGGTTTGGGAGCTTCTGCGCTTGCGTTGCGAGCTGCCCAAGCACAGCAATCTGCGCTGGAGGCTTTGCTGGAGCAGCGGCTGCAGGACCATAATTCGGGGTGGGGCGACACCTTCGACTCCACGGCGCAGGGCCAAGCGCCCGTCGTGTCTCCCGAGCCGATGTTTTCGCCAGCGAGTGCGGTCAATCTCGAAACGGCGCTGCGTCAGCACACCGACATGATGAACCGGGGCGGCTGGGTTCAAGTGCCTGGCGAAGCCATCTTGCGGCTTGGCGTTCGCCATTCAAATGTCCAGGCGCTTCGCCAGCGCCTGATCATGGCTGGCGACATGTCTCAGCAATGGGGCATATCGGACATCTTCGATAGCTATGTTGATTCGGCGGTTCGCCGTTTCCAGGCTCGCCATGGTTTGGTCGTCGACGGCATCATGGGTCCTGAGGGCTTCGCAGCCATGAACGTTCCCATCGGTATGCGCCTTCGCCAGATGGAAACCAACTTGGTTCGCATTCGCTCTATGTCCGGTTTTCTTGGCGAGCGCTATGTGATGGTCAACATTCCTGCTGCGGCGCTCGAGGCAATCAATTCTGGCCGGGTCACAACACGCCACACCGCGATCGTTGGCAAGGTCGACCGTCCGACGCCAATCTTAGATAGCCGCATCCATGAGCTGAATTTCAACCCCTATTGGACCGTTCCTGTATCGATCATCCGACGCGATTTGATCCCGCTTATGCAAGAAAATCCGAGCTATCTAGCTGAAAACAACATCCGGATTTTTTCCAGTTGGGGGGCAAGTGCACAGGAATTGGCGCCTGAGCTGGTTGATTGGAATACCGAGGAAGCTACGCGCTACATGTTCCGCCAAGACCCAGGTGAAATTAACTCGCTTGGCTCGGTGAAAATCAACTTCCACAATGAGCATCAGGTTTATTTGCATGATACGCCGGATAAGTCGTTGTTTGGGGACGATTATCGGTTCTTGTCTTCCGGGTGTGTGCGGGTCCAAAACATTCGTGAACTGGCGACCTGGCTGCTGGCAAGCAGTGACGGCTGGTCCCGTCAACGTATCGATCAGGTCATCCAAACCGGTGAGCGCGTGGATGTCCGTATTACCGATCCGGCGCCGCTGTACATCAATTACGTCACCGCTTGGGCGGCGTCTGATGGCACCGTCAACTTCCGCGAAGACATCTACAACCGCGACGGCCTGCCGACACTGGCATCCAACGGGTAGCAACTCACGTGTCGGCCGGCGGTGATATCTACATAGAGATCATCCCGCTCGACAAAGGGCTGCGCATCGTTGCTGTGGACGCCGACACTGGCACCGAAGTGGTTTTTGCCGCGCCGTCTAATTGCTCGCGTGCACGTATCGACGAGCTCGCGAAAGCCAAGCTACAACGCCGACTATCCCTGGAAAAACAGCGCAAGTCGGGCGCGCATGGGCAAGAGACCGAGCTTAAGAATGGTCGTTCAACGACGAAAAACGAGCGGCGCGGCCGTCTCGTCTAGGGCGCGCTCCGCTTCCCAGAGGACAGTCGTGCGACAACAGGCGATTTGACCGAACCGTTGGGTGTGCTATCCGGCGTTTCCTGCGCGCCTCATGGCGCATTTTGCTTCGCAACCATGAAAAGGACAACGTTCCCATGGCCATGACAGAACACCACGCAGATGCGTTGTATCCGACGTTCTTCTCCGACGATCTTGCCACGACCGACCCCGAGATCGCTAAGGCTATCAATGGAGAGCTTGGTCGGCAGCAGCATGAGATCGAGCTGATCGCGTCGGAGAACATTGTCAGCCGAGCTGTCCTGGAAGCACAGGGCTCGGTGATGACCAACAAATATGCGGAGGGTTATCCGGGCCGCCGCTACTATGGTGGTTGTCACTATGTTGATATTGCAGAGAAACTCGCCATCGAGCGCGCGTGTAAATTGTTCGACTGCGACTTCGCAAACGTTCAGCCGAACTCCGGCTCGCAAGCCAACCAAGCCGTTATGCTTGCCCTCGCCAAGCCTGGCGACACCGTTCTCGGCATGAGCCTTGATGCTGGCGGTCACCTAACCCATGGCGCGCCGCCGAACCTGTCTGGCAAATGGTTCAACGCGATCCAGTATGGTGTTCGTAAAGAGGACGGCCTGCTCGACTATGAGCAAATGGAGCAGCTTGCCCGTGAGCATAAACCAACCATAATCATTGCCGGCGGGTCGGCCTACTCGCGTAAGTTCGACTTTGCACGCTTCCGTGCCGTCGCCGATGAAGTGGGCGCGATTCTCCTTGTCGATATGGCCCATTTTGCGGGATTGGTTGCAGGTGGCCAGCACCCAAGCCCGTTCCCTCACGCGGATGTTGCCACAACCACCACCCACAAAACGCTGCGCGGTCCGCGCGGTGGGATGATCCTTACCAACAATCCGGATATCGCGAAAAAACTGAACTCAGCAGTCTTTCCTGGCCTCCAAGGTGGACCGCTGATGCATGTCATCGCTGCGAAGGCCGTTGCCTTCTCCGAGGCGTTGCGTCCGGAGTTTAAGATCTACACCCAAAACGTGGTCGAGAATGCGCGCGCGCTGGCCGACACATTGAAGGGCCATGGCTACGACATCGTATCTGGAGGTACGGAGAACCACATTGTGCTCGTCGACCTGCGACCGAAAAACCTGACCGGTAAAGTTTCCGAGAAAGCGCTGGAGCGGGCAGGGATCACCTGCAATAAAAACGGTGTTCCGTTTGATCCGCAAAAACCATTTGTAACGTCTGGCGTGCGACTAGGCTCGCCGGCTTGCACAACACGCGGCTTTGGTGTCGCCGAGTTCCAGGACGTCGGTCACATGATTGCTGAAGTCTTGGACGTGCTGTCACAGAAGCAGGCCGACGAAGACAGCCTGATCGAAGAAGCGGTTCGCAACAAGGTTGTTCAACTGACTGATCGTTTCCCGATCTACCCGGACATTGGCGGGAGCTAGCGCGACGGACCATGCGTTGCCCATTCTGCCAAAGTCTCAACACCCATGTGAAGGATTCCCGTCCAGCGGAAGATAATGCCGTTATCCGCCGTCGCCGTATCTGCGGCGACTGCGGGGGGCGTTTCACGACCTTTGAGCGTGTCCAGTTGCGCGAACTGACGGTGGTAAAGCGCGACGGGAAACGACAAACGTTCGACCGGGACAAACTGCTGCGCTCTGTGCGGGTCGCCGCTCGTAAACGCCCGCTGACGGAAGATCAGCTGGAGCGCCTGGTGTCTGGTATTGTCCGCCAGCTCGAGAGCACCGGTGAGACGGACATCGAGTCCGATCAAATCGGCCATCTTGTTATGGAGGCTCTCAAGGGATTGGATGACGTCGCATATGTTCGTTTTGCGTCGGTCTATAAGGACTTCCGTGAAGCGCGCGACTTTGAAGAGTTCGTCGAAGAGCTTGCAAACTCCTCGCGCACGTCCAAGAAAAAGCCAGCCAAGACAGAGGCTTAGAAATAGACGGCTATGACTGTGTCTGCGCCCAAGTTGGATGATGCGCGCTACCTTGCAGCAGCCGTGCGCCTGGGCATGACGGGCCTCGGGTTGGCGTGGCCCAACCCGGCAGTTGGTTGCTTGCTGGTCAACAAAGGCCGGGTGGTGGGGCAGGGCGTTACCGGTAAAGGCGGGCGCCCACATGCCGAAACAGTAGCGCTGGAGCATGCCGGATCGCACGCCAAAGGCGCAGTGGCCTATGTCTCGCTCGAGCCCTGCAATCACTATGGCAAGACCGGGCCTTGCACCTTGGCGCTTATTGAGGCCGGTGTAGAGCGCGTTGTGGTCGCACACTGCGATCCCGACCCTCGGGTGTCTGGTTCGGGTGTTCGCAAATTGCGCGATGCTGGTATCGACGTATCCGTGGAGCCGTATCGACATATCAAAGCGCAAGCCGCCTACGCCAATCGCGGCCATATGATGCGCACCGCGCTTGGACGCCCGTTTGTGACGCTGAAACTTGCCCTTAGCTTGGACGGCGCGATCGGTGTTCGCGGTGAAGGACCAGTCGCCATCACCAATGCACTGACCAACCGTCACATGCACGCGAGGCGGTCACGCGTGGATGCGATTGCCGTTGGTTCGCGAACCTGGAAGATCGACGCGCCGGCGCTCTCCGTTAGGCTTCCAGGGTTGGAGCATCGTTCACCGCGACGGGTGGTGTTTGGTCAGGCGGATGTTCCCAGTGACGTGGTTGCCTTGCGCGACCATGATCTTCCGGCCGGGCTCCGGTCCTTAGACCATCTAGGTATCACCCAGGTTCTGGTCGAGGGTGGAGCAACGCTCGCCAACAGTTTCTTAGACGCCGGCTTGGTTGACGAGATTGTCCTGTTGCGGGGCGAGCACAAAATCGGCCAACGGGGCTTGTGTCCATTTGCTGCCGATCCATTTGAGAGCCTGGCCGACGCCGGCTTGAGCCTCTGGCGCTGTGTCGGCAAACGAAATTTCGGCAACGACCGTATGATGCTGCTACAGCCGAGCAATGAAGGGTAATGGATGTTCACTGGGATTGTCACAGCGATCGGCACCGTCGAGCGCGTCGAAACCATGGGCGACGATAAGCGCTTCACCATCCAAAGCCCCTACGATGCGGCGACGATCGAATTGGGCGCATCGATCTGTCACGATGGCGCTTGCCTTACCGTGACAACGCTGGAGCAAACGCCTGAAGGTGCACGTTTTACGATCGACGCGTCGACCGAAACGCTAAACCTGACCACGCTCGACAAATGGGAAGTGGGTACACGCATCAACCTGGAAAGGTCATTGAAACTTGGAGACGAGATGGGGGGACACCTCGTTTCTGGTCACGTCGATGGCACTGCAAAGATTGTTCGCCGCGAAGTTGGTGAGCATACATCGCTGTTCGAGATGGAAGCCCCACCTGAACTTGCCAAGTTCATCGCAAAGAAAGGCTCCGTTTGCCTGCAGGGGACGTCTTTGACCGTCAACAGCGCCGACAAAAATAGCTTCACGTTGATGCTCATCCCCCACACGCTTGAAGTGACAACCTGGGGCGACCGGCAAGTTGGCGACGACATGAACCTCGAAATCGACCTTATGGCGCGCTACGCCGAGCGCCTGATGGCATTTGATGGGTAGCTTCATTTGCTGAACGGCGTATAAGCGCTGCGCACAGCCTAACCTTGTACTGATCCCATGGCCCGTTTTCTGATTGTTGAAGCCCGGTTCTACACCGACCTTGCCGACGAGCTCGCCGCTGGCGCTACCGAAGCCCTGGACGAGCTGGGGCACACCTTTGATCGCATTGCGGTACCTGGCGCGTTGGAAATTCCAGGTGCTATTGCTGCGGGCCATCGCGGCGCGAAAGCCTATGACGGATACATTGCACTTGGCGTGGTGATCCGTGGCGAGACCAGCCACTACGACATCGTCGCTGGCGAGAGCTCGCGGGCGCTGATGGACCTGACTCTGGATCCGGGTCTCGCTATCGGCAATGGCATCCAAACCGTGGAAAACATGGATCAGGCGCTCGCACGTGTCCGCCGATCAGAAAAAAATAAAGGTGGTGGAGCCGCCCGCGCGGCCGTGGCTGTGGCCGAAATTCAGAAGGCGTTTGGTGCGTGAGCGCGCAATCCGCCCCTTCGCGCGTTCGTTCGACCAAACCTGCTAATGCAAGGGGAGTGGCTCGCCTGATCGCCGTTCAGGCGCTCTACCAGATGGATGTTGGCGGTACGACATTGCCCGATGCGTTGGCGCAATTTGAACTGTTTCGCTTGTCGGAAGACTTTGACGGTTGGGCATACCGACCGGCCGACAAAGGGTATTTCCGCCATTTGGTGACCGGCGTGGTGGAGCAGCAAAAGGTGCTCGATCCCGCCATTCACACTGCTTTGCCAGACGGTTGGCCGCTCACCCGCCTCGACACATTGCTGCGCGCTATCCTGCGCACGGCGACTTTTGAGATCATGAAGCGTCAGGATATTCCTTCCGCCGTCATCCTCAACGAGTATTTAGATGTTGCGCGTGCCTTCTATGACGATGTCGAGGTGCGCCTGACCAACGGCGTCCTCAACACGCTCAACAAGCGGTTTCGTGCCTAAGTTGTTACCTGACAGCACTTTTGCTCGTTCATAAGCGTTTTCCAACATGGACGCCGAGGTCGCCCCACGCCATACCAACTCCATGACCGTTGCCACCGAAGCCTTGACCGAAATGCACGATGACCGCCGCGCCAAGCGCAATGCGTTGGTACTCGCGGTTGCACAGGCGCTCGGCGGTGCCAATGCGTCGATCGTCATTGCAACAGCAGGGCTGGCCGGTGGCTACTTGCTTCCGGCAGAACAGGCGGGACTGGCGACAATCCCCGTCTCTTTGTTCATCCTGGGTACGGCCTGCTTCACACTTCCCGCCCAAAAGCTCATGGGCCGTGTTGGCCGCCGCCCAGTGTTCTGGGGCGCGGCTTTGCTGGGCGTTGTGGCCGGACTTGTGTCCATGCAGGCTGTTCTGGTTGGCCTGTTCTGGATGATGTGCTTGGGCACCTTTATGGCTGGTATGTTTGGCGCTGTTGTCCATTCCTACCGGTTCTCGGCCGCTGACACAGCGTCGCCTGCTTTCCGACCCAAGGCAATCAGTTGGGTTCTTGCCGGTGGTGTGGCCTCGGGCCTTATCGGGCCTCAGGTCGTCATTGCGATGAACGACTTCTTCGAGCCAGTTCTGTTTGCTGGTGCGTTCCTGGGCCAGGCAGGTTTGGCTGTCCTATCGATTATCGTTGTCACTTTTGTTGATCTGCCCAAACCGGCGCCGGCCAATGATGTATCACGCGAGGCGGTCCGCCCGATACGCCAGATCGCAGCGCAGCCGCGTTTCCAGGCGGCGCTCTTCAGTGCCATTGTCGCTTATTCCCTGATGGCACTTGCGATGACCGCAGCTCCAATCGCGATGATTGCCTGTGGGCACACCGTCGGCGATGCAGCGCTCGGCATTCAATGGCATGTCATTGGCATGTTCGCGCCAAGCTTCTTCACCGGTAACTTGATCACCCGCTTTGGTGTCGAACGGATTATCCTCGTTGGTTTTGCCATTCTTGGAACATGCGCATTGGTCGCGCTCAACGGTATAACGGTCGCCCACTTCTGGATTGCCTTGGTGCTGCTTGGCGTTGGTTGGAACTTTGCGTTCTTGGGCGCGACCTCGATGCTCACCGAGACCTACCAACCCGAAGAGCGCAACACGGTGCAAGGCTGGAATGATCTGATCCTTTTCGGTTTCGTGGCATTCGCGAGCTTCTCCTCTGGTGGTTTGCTACACCTGTTTGGGTGGGACGTCGTCAACTGGCTTCTCCTGCCGATTCTTGCTGCCGCAGCGCTGTTCCTGCTGCTAAGGAGCCGCTCTTCTGCAACCGGTTTGGCTTGAAGCCTTATCCTTTGGTCGTAAGAACCGCCGCGATCGACAAGCAACCGCTTACCTGTTCTTGCGTCGCACAACCGTTTTTGGCATGACCTGCGCGGCTCGGGGCGGCCAGACCCGCTCTTCCGCGAGGTGGAAGCGTCCCGCTCGGCCTAATGATAATTCAAAACACGATGCCGTTGAAAAACGGTTTTCGCGACAGGCGGTGGTGTTTTTAAAAGCACCACTGTTCTTAGGACGCGTTAGGGGATTGCATTTATGGAAATCGCATTTGTCATCGCGTGTGGCATCCTGTCGATTGTGTACGGTGTCTGGGCCGTCCAATCGGTTATGGCTGCCGACGCCGGAAACCAGCGCATGCAGGAGATTGCAGGCGCTATTCAAGAGGGCGCGTCTGCGTATTTGACTCGCCAATATCTGACCATCGCCATTGTGGGTGCGGTCATCTTTCTGCTGGTCATTTTCCTTCTTGGAATCGAAGTCGCCATTGGCTTCCTGATTGGCGCGGTCCTGTCAGCCGTGGCAGGGTTTATCGGCATGCACGTGTCTGTGCGCGCCAACGTGCGCACCGCGCAAGCGTCTTCGCAGAGCTTGGCAGCAGGCCTTTCTATCGCGTTCAAATCTGGCGCCGTTACAGGTATGCTTGTGGCCGGTCTCGCTCTGCTTGGTGTGGCCGTCTACTATTACCTGCTGACCGGACCTATGGGTCACGAGAACACATCACGTATCGTGATCGACTCGCTGGTTGCTCTCGGTTTTGGCGCTTCGCTGATTTCGATCTTCGCCCGTCTCGGCGGTGGTATCTTCACCAAAGGTGCTGATGTCGGCGGTGACCTGGTTGGTAAGGTCGAGGCTGGCATCCCTGAAGATGACCCCCGCAATCCGGCAACGATCGCTGACAATGTCGGTGACAATGTTGGTGACTGTGCAGGCATGGCGGCCGACCTGTTCGAGACCTATGCCGTGACCGTCGTTGCCACGATGGTGCTTGCGTCCATCTTCTTCACTGGCGAGCAAGCCACCACCATGATGCTGTTCCCGCTTCTGATCGGCGGCGCATGTGTTGTGACCTCGATCATCGGCACATTCTTCGTGCGCCTCGGTTCTAACAACTCGATCATGGGTGCTCTCTACAAAGGCTTTTGGGGCGCAGCCGTTCTTTCGATTGTCGCTCTAGCGGCCATCGTTTGGGGTTGGTTGGGCGCAGGTACGTCGTTTACGACATCCGGCGGTACGTCCTTCACCGGAACTGACCTGTTCTTCTGCGGTGTGATTGGCCTGGTTGTAACGGGTCTGATCATCGTTGTGACTGAGTACTACACCGGTGTCGGCTACCGTCCGGTTCGCTCGATCTCTCAAGCTTCGGTCACGGGGCACGGCACCAATGTGATCCAAGGCCTCGCGGTGTCGTTGGAAGCAACAGCGCTGCCAGCCGTGATCATCATCGCGGGCATTATTTCGACCTATTTGCTTGCTGGCCTGTTTGGCATCGCCATCGCGGTGACGACCATGCTTGCTCTTGCGGGTATCGTGGTCGCGCTCGACGCGTTCGGTCCTGTCACCGACAACGCGGGTGGTATCGCAGAGATGTCGAACCTGCCGGAATCGGTGCGTGAGACAACCGATGCTCTGGACGCAGTCGGCAACACCACCAAAGCCGTTACCAAGGGTTACGCCATTGGATCCGCGGGCTTGGGCGCTCTTGTACTGTTCGCGGCCTATACGGAGGATCTTAAGTTCTTCGCCGCCAATGCCGAACCGGGCTCGTTCTTTGAAGGTGTTGCTGTCGACTTCTCCCTGTCCAATCCTTACGTGGTTGTCGGCCTCTTGTTTGGTGGTCTTCTGCCATACCTGTTTGGCGGCATTTCCATGACGGCTGTCGGTCGTGCTGGCGGTGCCGTCGTGGAAGAGGTGCGACGTCAGTTCAAGGCTGATCCGGGCATCATGGAAGGGACGTCCAAACCCGACTATGCTCGTGCTGTGGACATGCTGACACGCGCGGCCATCAAAGAGATGATCGTGCCGTCCATGCTGCCAGTCCTCTCGCCCATTGTGGTGTTCTTCGCCATCAACGCAATCGCTGGCAAGGACCAAGCATTCGCTGCTGTTGGGGCCATGCTCCTCGGTGTGATCGTTAACGGGCTCTACGTCGCTGTGTCCATGACTGCCGGTGGCGGCGCATGGGACAACGCCAAGAAAAGCTTTGAGGATGGTTTCACGGACAAAGATGGCGTGAAGCACCTGAAAGGATCAGAGGCGCACAAAGCCTCCGTTACTGGCGACACGGTTGGTGATCCTTACAAGGACACCGCTGGTCCTGCTGTGAACCCGATGATCAAGATCACCAACATTGTGGCTCTGCTGCTGTTGGCGGTTCTTGCCCACGGCTAAGCAATACCGCGCAAAAAGAAGCCCCGCTGGTCGCAAACCAGCGGGGCTTTTTTTGTCGTTGTGTACCCAATTAGAATGGCGACGGTGTCGAGCCAAGTCCTTGAAGAATCTGACCGACGAAAGTCACATCAGCACCACCAGTTGGCGTTGTATTGCTGACAAAGTCAAAGACGACACCATCCTGCAATCCATAATCGGCAATCCGAGCAACGAGTTCGTTCTCGTCGAAATAGACCGCCAAAACGCGCTGTTCGGTAATCTCCGGACGCTGGAAGGCGAATGTCTGTTCTGTACGCTGCGAGATGTAATAGAAAACTTCATTATCCAGTGTTGCCGTGGTCTGAGGCGTTCCCAAAACAATTAGCACCTGGTTCTTGGATGATCCCACCGGAACCTGCTCCAACCCATCACTGGGCATAATGAAGCCGTGGTTACGTACTTCTGTTGTGTTGCAAGCCGAAAGCAACATGGCACTGGTCAAGCCAATTACGCCGACCATGAGCGCTCGCCGCGACGGTTTGTCTGCCGCCTGCGACCCTGCTGAAGCCGCAGCCCCCTTTAATCCGACCTTTGCCAACCTTATACCTCCTGCAACACACTGTACTGAACACGCGGAGCGCCGTCTGCATCAAGCGATCAGCAAACCGCACCTACCCAAGATGGGCAATTAGGGCAACACGATGGTCTTTGGTTTGTTGAAACGACGTAAAGACATGACGCCGTTCGCGATCTATCGCAGTGTCATGGATCAGGCACGTCAGCCAACGTTCTTTGCCGAATGGGGCGTACCGGACACGATGGGCGGTCGATTTGATATGTTGATTGCCCATGCGATTCTTGTTTTCCGTCGTCTGAACCAGATTGATGGCGAACGCGCTGAGGAGGCCAAGGCGCGTGCCCAGGCCTTTTCCGATATCCTGTTCAAAGATCTCGATCGTGCTCTTCGTGATACCGGAGTCAGCGACCGCAAAGTCCCAAAGCGGCTAAAAAGGCTGGCCACAGCCTATCTTGGTCGCGGACAGGCTATCGGCGAGGCATTAGACGCCAAGGATCTTGCAGCGCTCGGTGACGCAATTGAGCGTAATTCAGGCGGGATCGTGTTCGCTGTTGATGACACCAGCGACGAGGCGACAGCACCCACTGCGCTCAATAGTCGAATGCTGGCTGCATACGTTGCGCAGAGCGACCAGCACTTGGCCAAACAACCGGACGGCAACATCTTGGAAGGCCAATTCACTTGGCCGGCTCCGGCCATGATTAAAGTGGCGGATTGATAGATCATGCGCGACGACGAACTTCCCGACCTACAGGTTTCGCTTCGCGAAGCACGAAAAAAACAGATCCAAGTGTCTATCGTGCTGGATGCGCCGGCGCGCCAAATACTTGCAGACCAAAACCATCTGGGCAGTTTGGATTCCTTTTCGTTTGTGGGTAACGCGATTAGCCCGTCGCCTCGAACGATCCAACTCACAGGGCATCTTGTTGCCGATCTCCACTATGTTTGTGGCGTTTCGCTGCGCCCTTTTGCGCACACAATCGGTGTTGATGTGGACCAGATGTTTGGCGATCCAGGCCGTACGCTTCGCGAAATTGATCTTGATCCGAATGAAACCAGTGACCTCGAGCCGTTGCGTGACGGCACCGCCGATGTGTCGGACATTGTCTACCAATTGTTTGCATTGGCCCTAGAGCCATACCCTCGACACCCTGATCTGCCAGCAGCACAAGGGCAACACCAAGACGAGCTATCCAGTGCTGAGGACGCAGCCTCTCCCTTTGCGGTCTTGAGGGACCTGAAGTCAGCAGACTAAACCCCGCATTGCGTGCGTAAAGGCCTTGCCCTTGCCTTGTCTTCAAGCAAGGCTGGTGCTTTCGCCGTCAACGCCTTATGTGAAGCCCGAAAAGACTGCCAGGAGCGGATATGACAACGCCCGAAGACATGGTGACCATATCGGTAGACGCAATGGGCGGCGACACGGGCCCTGCGGCTGTCGTGCCCGGCTTGGCCATCTCCAAACAGCGTCATCCTGAGCTACAATTCGTGCTGGTTGGAGATGAGGCCGCAATTCAACCCCATCTTAATGCACAAGCCAACCTGGTGGATTGCGTGACGATCATTCACACGGACGTGGCAGTCTCCATGGACGCCAAGCCGTCACAGGCACTGCGCACAGGTCGACGGGTTTCGTCGATGTGGCAGGCCGTCGAACAGGTCAAGAAGGGACAAGCCGATATCTGCGTGTCTGCGGGGAACACCGGTGCGTTGATGGCGATGTCAAGATTTTGCCTGAAGATGCAGCAGGGTATCGAACGTCCGGGAATTGCGGCGATCTGGCCCACGGCGCGCGGGGAGAGCGTCGTGCTTGATGTGGGCGCTACGGTCGGTGCTGACGCCGACATGTTGGTTGACTTTGCGCTTTTGGGCTCGGCTATGGCAACCGCGCTGTTTGGCCTTGAGCGACCGTCAGTCGGCCTCCTAAACGTCGGCGTTGAGGAAGTTAAAGGATTGGAACCCATCCGCGAAGCTGGACAGCGTTTGAAAGACGCGAATTATGACGGCATGCATTATATCGGGTTCGTTGAAGGTTCCGACATTGGGTTGGGCAATGTCGATGTGATTGTGACCGAAGGCTTCTCGGGGAATATTGCCCTGAAAACTGCGGAAGGGACAGCGCGCCAGATTGGCAGCTATCTGCGCGACGCGATGACCGCCACGCTGCGTACAAAGCTGGGGGCGCTGATGGCGCGGCCAGGGTTCAACGCACTACGCATGAAAATGGACCCACGGCGCGTGAATGGCGGCGTTTTTCTTGGAATGAACGGCACGGTGGTCAAGAGTCATGGCGGTGCAGACGGGCTAGGCTTTGCTTCGGCTGTGGGCCTTGCACGTACAATGGTGATCAACGCTTTGGGGGAGAAGATTGCCACACAGCTTGCGCAGCTTGACCGAGCTAGCATAGTAGATGACACAGCCCTGTCGCCGCCCTCGGCTAGGGACAGCACCCCACTTTCCGAGGCGTCATGAGTTTGCCCATTCATTCCGTTCGACACGCGCGCATTTTGGGGGTTGGCAGCTACCTACCCGATCGCGTCCTTACCAACGAGGAATTGGCAGAGACGGTCGATACATCCGACGAGTGGATCACACAACGTACTGGAATCAGATCGCGGCATATAGCTGGACCAAACCAGCGCACATCTGACCTTGCATTTGAGGCCGCAAAGGCCGCGCTGGCCAATGCCAAGGTCGATCCGGAAGAAATCGACCTGATCGTTTTGGCCACGGCAACGCCGGATTACACCTTTCCGGCAACGGCAACGCAGGTTCAAGAGCGATTGGGAATCCGTGGCGGATATGCCTTCGACATGCAGGCAGTGTGTTCTGGATTTGTATTTGCGATGGCCACCGCCGACAGCCAGTTGCGGGCGGGTCTTGCCAACAAAGCTCTCGTTATAGGCGCTGAAACGTTTTCTCGCATCATCGATTGGGAGGACCGCACCACCTGCGTCTTGTTTGCTGATGGCGCAGGCGCGGTGGTCTTGGAAGCCGTCGAAGGGGAGCGTCCCGCTGGCGGCGCGGGCATCATTGCATCGGCATTGCGTTCCGACGGCCGCCATCGTGATAAACTCTATGTTGACGGGGGGCCTTCGACGAACCAGGTCGCCGGCCACTTGCGTATGCAAGGCAAGGAAGTTTTCAAACATGCGGTGGGCATGATCACCGATGTGATTGAAAGCGTCTTCGAGCAAACGGGATACGACGGTGATTCAATCGACTGGTTTGTCCCTCATCAAGCCAACAAGCGGATCATCGACGCATCAGCGAACAAGTTGAAGATTGATCCCGAAAAAGTGGTTATTACCGTTGATCACCATGGCAATACCTCTGCAGCCTCCATTCCTTTGGCCCTGTCGGAGGCGGTTCAAGACGGCCGGATCAAGGAGGGCGATGTCGTTCTTCTTGAAGCTATGGGGGGCGGCTTCACCTGGGGTGCAACGCTGCTGCGCATGTAACCAGCACAAAAAATCGCCTGAGTCTTGCCGACGAAACTGATTTGATTTGTTTTTTCCGGACATTCGAATTGACCGTGCTAAGAGGCTTCGCTTAAATTGGACCTCCACGCGCGAGGGCGATGCGCGTCTAGGCTTAGGGGGCCGTGAGGTTTATGGCTGGTGGTACCGTTACGCGGGCAGACTTATGCGAAGCCGTCTACCAGCAGGTTGGGCTGTCGCGCACCGAAGCTGCAGATTTGGTTGAAGCCGTTATTGAGGAGATCGCTTCTGCGGCCGTCCTCGGTGAAAACGTCAAGTTATCATCGTTCGGGACCTTCGTGGTACGCCACAAGGACGAACGGATTGGTCGCAATCCGAAAACTGGAGAAGAGGTTCCCATCACCCCTCGCAGGGTTATGGTGTTCAAACCGTCAAACATCCTCAAAGAACGCGTCAATAACGGCCACAAGTAGGGGTATCCCGTCTTGTCTTCCGACAAAACCGTGGTCATACTTGCGGCCGTGGGGCTTGGGAAAGCGTGCATCGTTCTGTGGGATTTTCTCGTAGATCAATAGCTTTCGCTTGGAGGAAACCGAGAAGCGACGTAGGGTCAAAATTGTTGATGTGATTCATGCAGTAAATGCAATTACTGGTTGAAATGATTCAATAATTTAGCCGCTGCTAATGTAAAGCTGGAACCGACTAAATGGCGCGCCGCACTGCCAAAAGCCCTGAAGCTTTTCGCACGATCAGCGAAGCAGCCGATTCTCTCGACCTTCCGCAACACGTCTTGCGCTTCTGGGAAACGCGGTTCTCACAAATCAAGCCCATGAAGCGTTCAGGTGGGCGGCGCTATTACCGACCTGCTGATATTTCCCTGCTCCAGGGCATCAAGCACCTTCTCTACGATGAAGGATATACGATCAAAGGCGTGCAACGTATTTTGCGCGAGCAGGGTGTCGCGCATGTCGTAGCTTTGGGCGAGCAAACGGGAACACTTATCTCCCCAAGACAAGAGGAGACCGCGACTGCGGACGAGCCGTCCGTTGAAAACGGCGCCGCTTTGAGGTCCGCTGCTCCCGGTGTGCAGACAGCCGAACCTAGGCCGGCAGCCTTTGCAGCTCCGGCTGAATTGAGTTCTGCGCCCTCGGAATCGGAGGCAAGCTTGCCACCGCAAACCGTGGCAAGTCCAGCGGTTCAGCAACACAGGCCAACTGGAGCGCCAGATCATCCACGAGCGGCTGCGGAACCCTCAACACCTTTGGCTGGACCGACATTGCGTTTTGTTCCGGATCCTGTCGTCGAAGCTGACGCTCAAAGTGCAATCTCGAACCTGGAACAAACAGTTCCGTCGAATGTGCCTGTGTCCGGATTGCCACCGCTCCCAAGCCAGCCACTTCCAGACCCGCTGCCGTCGCCGATAACACCCGAACATCAGGTGCCGTCAGCTGGGTCGAACGGCGTCACGAGTCCAGCGGCAACCTTCAATCCTCCGCCGCAAGCTTTGCCGCCTCAACCACATTCTACAATACCACCAGGGGCTGTTTCGCCGTCTTTGACACTCAATGCGCATCAGACGCAGGCGCTGGTCAGTGCCCTGCGCACCTTGATGGACTGCAAGTCTCAGTTAGACCATGCACTGCCCATCAAGCAGCACAAGATCACCAGCGATTGATAAAGCGCTCCGCAGAAAGCCATCATCAATTCAAGGGTATTACCGGGGGGTGAATGGCGCCCAAAACTGTTCTTGACCTGCAGATGGTGCGCTTTTTGGTTGCCGACGACAGCACCTTCATGCGGCGACTTGTTGCATCGGTGTTGCGGGCTTTTGGCGTCCGTCAGATCGCTCAGGTAAGCACTGGACAAGAAGCTTATGACGAGATTGTCCGAAGACATCACGACGTAGTGTTACTTGATTGGGAGTTTCCCGACCGGTCTGGCGCTTCGGTTATGCGTGCCATTCGGCGCCCTGGGCACCGTGGTGCTTATCAGACAGTCATCATGATGTCAGGTCATGATGAAAAGCGCCGCATCGAGCGGGCTATGAAGTTTGGGGTCAATGGTTATGTGGCAAAACCGGTAGCGCCTGCTGCCCTGTACACCCAGATTTGCCAGACCATTCTCTTTCCAAGGCCGTATCTGCGAACGGAAACCTACTTTGGCCCTCAGCACCCCCTGATAGTTGATGCTATTCAAAAGGGCGGCCACCAGGTCCACCGGGATGATAAACCGCGCTCCTCCCATGATGGCGAACGCGTTGATCTTGATGATCTCGATGATCTCTCAGGCGTGTATTAGCACGCTGTCGTGAAGTGATGGTCGGGGCGGCGGGATTCGAACCCACGACCTCTCGTCCCCCAGACGAACGCGCTACCAGGCTGCGCTACGCCCCGACACACGCTGGTCAATAGCCCTTTGCGCAGTGCGAGTGCAAGCACCAAAGCTAGCCAGAGTGGTCGGTCGAGCGCTTCATGGCGCCAGAGTGACCAACGCTGCCTGGTGCTGCAATAGCTGCGGCAATGACACCCCAGCCCAAACCAAGCAAAAGGAAGAACTGCCGCCAACGATCTGTGTCGATAATGCCGCCCATCAACATCAGGCCGGTGAAAAGCGCAAATAGCGGCACAGCGACGGCCCGCAGACCTGGATGATAGAGCACCACCTGCAGCAATTTGAGCGCCGTGACCACAACCAAAACGGTGTAGGCGAAAAAGCCCATCCAACCATGGGTTAGGAGCGCGTTGAGATAAACGTTGTGTGGATCTTCGGAATACACTTCGCGAAAGCCAAAAGCGCCGAGACCCAAAGGGTTCTCCAAAGCCAACTGCAATCCAAAAAGTTGGCGCCCAAAACGACCGAACTCACCCGCATCATAGCTTTGTAGGAGACTGGCACGTTCAACAAGCAAACCACTGATGGCCGGAACCGAGATTGCAAGCAAAACCGACGAGATCAACAGCGCTATGCCAGCCAAGGATAGCAGGACAATGCGCAGCCGTTCACCTGGATGGGAGGTCAGGACGAAATGCAGTGTGGTCATAACCGCCAAGGCGTAGAAAGTGTAACCCCAAGCACCACGCGAGAACGACAAGAAAATGCCAGCTGTGCAAACGCTGAACACCAGCACCGCCCCGAACCACCGGTTCATGGGCTGTGAAAGAATCGTATATCCTGCAAACACAACTGCCCCGGTAAGATAGGGCGCAAAAACGTTGGGGTCTTTAAAGGTGCCCTTGGCTCGCCCAAACAGAGTGAACAGTTCACCAGTGCCCGCAACGCCGAAATAGCCGATGATGCCGCACACAGCGGCCATAACCGCTCCCAGTTGCCAGGCTTGCCGAATGCGCGTGACGCGAGCAATCGTGTCTTTTGCGGTGTAACAGGCAAAAAACATGCTGGTGGCCGCGAGGAAGGCTGTTACCAAAATTTGGAACCGCGCTTCGGCGACGTCAGGAGCGATGGTAACCCCAATAAAGCCGCCAATCACATAGATCAGCAGCAATCCAATAAGCGGCAAGACAGCGCGAGGGAAGGTCAGGCCAAAAACGAAGGCAACCGAGATGACCGCGACGCCAATAAGTTCGTAGGGTGCTGGCTCCAGCAATACGAAAAAACTGCTAAAGGCGAAAAGCCAAACCCAAGCATGGCCCACGCTGACCAACGGCGCAGCAATGTCCCTTGGCCTGCTCGCGCCGGATCGGCGTAGACCACCAACTCCCTGTGAGGCGGTGTAGGCGGCGGAGCTACTCAATAGGCGTTTTCCTTGTTGGTCAGAAGTGCCATTGGCGTCATCGCCAGGATCTGCAAATCAAGCAAAAGCGACCAATTTTCAATGTAATAGAGGTCGTGTTCAACGCGTCGTTCTATCTTTTCGAGCGTGTCGGTTTCGCCGCGCCATCCATTCACTTGCGCCCAACCAGTTATGCCTGGTTTCACCTTGTGGCGTGCGAAATAGCCATCGACGACGTCATGATAAAGGCCACCTGCAGCTTTGGCCGCCATGGCGTGCGGACGTGGCCCAACAAGCGATAGATCACCTCTCAGCACGTTGAAGAGTTGGGGCAGCTCATCCAGGCTGGTCGCTCTGATAAACCGGCCAACGCGTGTCACTCGTGGGTCGCCCTTCGTTACCAGCTTGGTAGCGTTGGCATCGGACATGTCGGCGTACATGGACCGGAATTTGTAGACGCCAATCGGCTCATTGTTGAAACCGTAGCGTGTTTGTTTGAACAGGATTGGGCCTTTGCTATCGAGCTTAACCGCGATGGCTGTTGCCAGCATGATCGGAGACAGCCCGACGAGGAGCAGTGCACCGACGATACGGTCGAAAACCGTCTTCGCAACATGGTCCCAATCGGCTAGCGGGCGATCAAAAATCGCGAGAAACGGCACATTACCGATATAGCTATAGGCTCTGGGCCGGTATCGAAGTTTCGCGGTGTGAGCCGATAGGCGCACATCAATCGGCAGCACCCACAGTTTGCGCACCATATCCAGGACGCGCTTTTCCGCTGTCACTGGCAGTGTGACAATCAACATATCGAGATTAGCAATCCGGGCAAACGCGACAGCGTCATCTACCGTTCCGAGCTTTGGCAGGTCGGCTACATTTTGTTGGCTGCGGTCGTCAGAGCGATCGTCGAAAAAGCCGACAAGTCTCAGATCGTTGCTGCTTGACGCCCGTAACGCCTTGACCAAGGCTTCGGCTTGTTCTCCTCCGCCCACCAATGCGGCGTTTCGCTGTAACCGTCCTTCGCTCGTCCAATGCTGCACCAGGCCGACAACAGCCGCGCGATAGACCATCAACACCGGCAACCCGATGACGAACCAAAGGCCAACCCACATACGGCTAAGATTGTCGCCAACATTTGTGAAGAATGCGAAAGCAAGCATGGCGGCGAACAACGCCAGCCACCCGGCAATTAACCTGGGGCCTTGGTGGCCGATGGAGCGCAACCCGTACGGTTCGTAGAGGCCAAGCAGCCGAAACAGAGTCACGGCCGCGATCGACACACCAAAAATAAGGCTGATGTACAATGCCGAGTAGCCGAGCTCGATACCGAGATAGGTGTAGTAGAGCAGCCCACCTGTGCAGGTGATGATGAACCATTCCAACAGTTGCACAAGCCCGGCCACGATTACCGGAGAGATCATCCGGTCCTTCAAAGACCGCGCCGCGTCCATTGCCGTGTCTGACAGCGAGCTTAAGTCATCGGTGCTCGTCGCAAAGTTCGGGCCAGGCCCACCAACGTCCAACGACGCAGCGCGAATCTCGTCACGAGCAACCGTTTCGCGGTTAGTTAGCATCCCAAAACCTCGAATACGCGGCGAACACACCTCGCCCTCTCGAGAATGGTTATACTTCGAGGGTCTTTGCACCGGTTTAAGGGATTTGGTGAACGCCTTCTTGAGGTCGCGAGCTGCTAAATCTTAAGTTGCATTAAGCAGTCTTCGATAGCTGTCGACGATTTGATCAACCATAGTGTCGACGTGAAAATTCGCCGCCAAGTAAGTATACCGGCTTTCCAACGCCTCTTTGGTGGAATTATCCATAGGTTCCAATGACTTACGCATCGCGCCAGCAAGTGCATCGACATCATCAGGAGCGACCAAGGCGTCGCGAGTCGGCCCGAATATTTCGCCGATTCCACCAACATCAGTAGCGATCACCTGTTTTCCGGCGGCAATTGCTTCGATGACGATATAGGGCAATGATTCTGCCCTTGACGGAACGACAATCGTGTTGGTTGCACCGAACGCCTCTCGAACTGGGCGACGCCCAACAAAGGTCACTTCGTCGTCCAAGCCTAGTTTGCTCGCGTAGTCTTTGTAGTCTTCCAACATCGGGCCATCGCCCAACATCAGGACCCGTAAGGGTCTCCCCGATGGGTGGTGAATCTGACAAAGCGCTTCGAGAAGCACGTCGACACCTTTGATGCCGCGCATTTCGCCAACAAAGGCAAAATCGTGGCTGGGTTCAACCAGAAAGTCAGGACCTCCAGCATATTCCGCTTCGCCGAGGCCATTGAAAACAATCCGTTCTCGGCCTTGGGTGTCGCCGATTTTCGTCGCAAAGCCGTCCGCACCAAACCTGCTTTCAAAGATGAATTGATGGGTGAGTGGGATGAGTTGCCTTTCGGTTGATAAAAACAGTTTGCCGCCGAGTGTGCTCCAGTCATAGTGCAGGACACCGCCGTGCGGTGTGTAGACGGCCTTTGGGCCATTGCGCCAGCAACCGAGCCTAGCATACAAACCACCCTTGGCCTGATGGCCGTGCACAATGTCGGGTTTGACCTCTTTTATGAGGCGACGAATTTTTAGCGCGAGTTTGATGTCACCCATGCCCGGCAACCGTGGGATTTCCAAGGCATGCACCCCTAAGGCCAGCTTAGGTTTGAAACGCTCCAGCGTGGCTTTGACATGTTCCGAAGCGCCTACAGAATCGACTGCAATTCCCAACTCAAAACCGCGATCAAGAAGGCCGTCTGTGAGATCGAGGATATGCCGCCAGACGCCACCTACAGGGGCTCGAGTCACCAGCAACACCCGCAACGGGCGCGTAGGCGTTTGCGCCACTAAAACCATCGCTCGCGCACGGTGATCACATCACCTGGCCGCAACGCCTCGTTTAGGCTGACGCGGCCAACGACCACTTCACCATTGATGACGCGTGAGATGTCGACGTCTGAACGGACGGCGCGCGCAGAGAAGCCTCCGGCGATGGCGATGGCGCCGCGTATCGTCATGCCCGCTGCATAAGCGTACTGACCTGAGGAGCCGACTTCTCCAAGAACATAGAAAGGTCGGTAGGTCGTGATCTCGACGCTGACGTCAGGATTTCTGAGGAAGCCGGCGCGCAGCGCATGCGTGATAGCGGAATCAAGCTCATCAGTCGTCAGGCCTCGAGCGGGTAAATCACCAATGAGTGGCATGGAGATCATGCCTTCAACATCGACGGTGTAGGTTTCGGTGAGGCTCGGCTGTTCAAATACCGTAATGCGCATGGCATCACCAGCGTCCAGCACATAAGGCTCGACCAAGAGTGGATTGAACTCTGCAGGTTGCGGGCTATGCGTGGCGCACCCGGCCAGCATGGCCAAAGCGAGCAGAACGCCTATACACCGAGTTAATTGTCGCAACACCATCACACACGACGCCTTGAACTTTGCGGACAGCGACCGCCAAGACGGGCTGATCGAGAAAACTCTCAACTGCTAGTGGTAAGCAAACAAGGTTAATCAACCGTTGTGGCGAACGCCGCGAGTCTCCGCTTTATCTGACCTTACGTCGTTTTAGAAAGGGTCCGATTAACCGCTTGCTTACCATAGTCGGTCACACTGTCAGCGTGTTCGGAATCGGGTCCGCGGAGTAGAGTATTGGCGTCCCAACCAAATTCAATCACCCAGGAAATCAGCTTCGGGTACCTCATGGAGTGCTTGTGGGCGGCCAAGTTTTTGGTTGCCGGTGTTGCGCTGGTTGTAACTGGCGCCGTGTACTTATACGCGTTGGCATCTTCGCCAAAATATGCGTCGGAAGCCCAAATCCTCATCGAAGTGCAAGAAACGGCTTTTACACGACCAGAGGTTGAGCGCGGTGAAGGCTCGCGCACAATTGACGAGCTTGAAGTCGTTAGCCAAGTGCAGGTCTTACGCTCTCGCGATGTGGCGCAGCAGGTCATTGATGACCAAGGGCTGAAAGACGATCCACGGTTTGATTT
The DNA here is from genome assembly GCA_965601715.1 of Hyphomicrobiales bacterium. GTDB lineage: Bacteria > Pseudomonadota > Alphaproteobacteria > Rhizobiales > MH13 > MH13. The sequence continues at coordinate 486,893 of OZ271835.1, forward strand.
TGTCATCAACGGATTGTCACCGTTGAAAGCTGTCTTTGTCCTGTTGGGCCTATCGGAAGATCCGATGCGCCTTTCGCCACAAGAGCGGGTCTACCGGGAGTTTGCCGATGGCCTGTCGGTGTTCAACATTCCGGAATCGTATGTGATCGTTGTGCGCTACGAGAGTGATGACCCGGAACTCTCAGCTCGCCTGGCAAACGCCGTGGCAGAGACCTACCAAAACAGCCAACGGGCAACGCAGGCCGCCAACACACGCTCTGCCTCGTCTTTCTTGGAAACTGAGATTGCGCAATTGCGCACCCAGGTCAGTGACGCTGAGGCGGCCGTTGCACGTTTCAGGTCTGGGTCGGGTTTGTTTCTTGGTGTCGATGACACCACGATATCCGCTCAACAGCTTTCCGAGACATCATCGGAACTCACGCGTGCCCGCGCCGAAGAATCGACAGCGCGCTCGCGGGCGCAAGAAATTCGCCAGCTCATTGACCAGCAGGGAACACGGGTCGCCTTGCCGGATTCCTTCGCGACCCCACTGACCCGGCGCCTCCAGGAAGAACAGGCAACTCTCCGATCGCGTATCGCCGAGCTGTCGGCCACCCTTCTGCCACAGCATCCTCGGTTACGCGAACTCAACGCACAACTGGGCGAACTTGGCGGACAAATTCGCGCGGAAGCGAGCCGTATTGCCCAGCGTTTTGACAACGAGGCGCGCGTGGCTGCCGCGCGCGCATCTGCCTTGGAAGATGCCTTGGCGCGCCAAAGCGCAGAGGCGGCGCGTATCGCGGAAGCCGAGGTTGAATTGCAGGCGCTGGAACGCGAAGCGGCCGCGCAGCGTGACCTATTGGCCAGCTATTTGGTACGCTTCCGGGAGGCAGCGACCCGCGAAGATGCAGCGCTTCTTCCAACCAACGCTCGGATTATTCAAACGGCGCAGGTAGAAAGCGAAGCAATCTTCCCTAGGACGCTGCCGATGATCGCCATTGCCTTCGTAGGCAGCGTTGCCTTGTCCTTGTTTGGTGTGATGAGCCATGCCGTTCTTGCAACGGCCACACGTGATGACCAGCGCAATGCGGCCACCTTTGGTTCTGAACCACAAGTCTTTTTGCCAGACAACGAAGCCAGATCAAACACTGCGCGCGATATGGCAGTGGACCCCGCAGCAACACATTCCCCAATCACGCGTTTCCGATCGGTTCAAAAGCACGAGAAGCCTGGCAATGATGAACCGTCGCTACGCACCTACGATTTGTCCGACGCTGATGAATGCCGTCTATTGTTTTCCCACCTGCGTCGTGCTTCCCACCCGGGTTTCGGTACACGCGTTACCGTTGGTGCTTCAGATGAACGTACTGCGGCTGGCGTGGTCGGCCTCAAACTTGGGCGCGCCATGGCCAGGGCAGGGCGCTCAGTCGTGATGCTCGATTGTGTTGGCGAATTGCTAGCGAAGGGCGTAACCGCCGATGGCCCGGGTTTCCATGAGTTGGTCACAGGAACCGCTGGATTTGGTGAAGCCTTACATGGTGACGAGGATAGTCCGTTGCACATTATCCCGGCAGGATTTTCAAAGGTTGATATGGCTAGGATTGCTGATGATGCGGCGGACCTGGTTCTATCGGCGCTCGCGGAAAATTATGAAGCTGTTATCGTCAATGCAGGTCATGACCCGCGCCTGTTGCTCGACTGCGCACGGATCAATGACGTCATGGTGTTGAGCGGGATGGAGGCTCGCAACACGGCGCTCGCCCGAACGCTTTCGTCCGTAGTCGCACCAGAGCATGTAATGGCTGTTCGTCTCGAGGAAGAGCCCCGCGAAGAGTTGGCCGTATCGGCCTAGACACTCTGATCACGGCCGCCGTTCAATTATCCCGGGAAACTTTTTGGCAACCACACGCGTTAGAACAGCACGAACAGTTCCCTGCTAGACCCTAATGGGTTGTTCGATCCTAAAGGCTGGCCCAATGCCAACAAACCGTACGCGCCTGATGAAAAGCGCTCTTACAACCATGCATGCGCTTGGCGCGCACGCTTGGTTGCGACCAATGGCGCAAGGAATGGGCATGATCCTTACACTGCATCGGGTTCGCCCAGCGCAGGAGCTGGACGCGGAGATTGCACCAAGCCCAGGATTTGCCCCGAATAGTTTGCTTGAGGTTACACCAGAATTCCTCGACGCGACCTTGGAGGCGCTCAAGGCCGAGGGTTTGGCGATCATCAGCCTGGACGAAGCACTTGAGGCGATCAAGAACCCAAGTGTGCGCAAGGGTCGCTTTGCGGTCCTGACCTTCGATGACGGGTACATCGACAACCGCGATCACGCGTTGCCAGTGCTTGAAGCCCATACTGCACCGGCCGTGCTGTACGTGCCATCGCATTATCCGCAGGGCAAAGGCGAGCTCTGGTGGGTGGCCTTGGAAGAGATGGTCCGCGCGGCAGACCGACTAGAGCGCCCCGACCAAATCGGCGGCTTCGTTCATGATCTCGTTTCCGATGATCGGAAATCGGCATTCTATCAGGATCTCTATTGGGCCCTTCGCGCAATGGGAGAGGACGAACAACGCGCCACAATCCGCGTCATTGCGGAAGAGCAAGACTACGACTTGAGCGCTCTGTGTCGACGGTTGATCCTGTCTACGGACGATCTCAAGTCCGTGGCATTACACCCGCTCATCACCATTGGGGCTCATACCGTCACGCATCGCGCGATTGCTAAGCTGCCGGAAGCAGAAGCGATACAGGAAATGGTCGAGGGCACTGATTGGCTGGAAGAGACGCTGGGAATACGGCCCCAGCACTTTTCCTTCCCTTATGGCGATGCCGGTTCAGCTGGGCCAAGGGACTTCGGGTTGGCAGCGGAAGCGGGTTTCCGCTCTGCCGTGACAACGCGCAAGGGCATGATTTTTACAGATCACAAGGACCATCTGTTTGGCCTGCCGCGGGTATCGCTGAACGGCGACTACCAACAGGCCCGCTTTGTTGAGCTCTTTGCCTCAGGCGCCCCATTTCTGCTGGCCAACCGCTTCCGCAAAGTCGCCTAGCGCGATCCGTTTGCCGGCTGATCGGGGCGCAACATCCACCGTATGATCAGCATTGCCGGGAATGCCCAGGCGCATCCGCTTACGACGTAGTAGCCTAGCTCCAGCCAGCGCGGTGCGTCCTCAAGAACAACAAGGCCGATGAGCATGATCGCGAACGCGTAAAAGACGATAAGCGCGATAAGCGCGAACGTACCGATAATTTTGCGCGACTGCGATGTGAGCGCCATGGTGGTATCCTGGCCAAGTTGCGGGAGCCTTTGACATAGCTCCGTTGACGACGCTCGCAAGCCCAAAGGCGCTGGATGCGGCACCGAGACGCAAAGGGCAGGGGTGACAACCGCTTTGGGCTAGCGTCATAAGGGCATCAAATATCCACCCGAGGAAACTATGGCCGACTTTGCAGCACCTTTGGCATCCAGGCAGGCCGAGCGCGTGACCGATACCTATCGCTCTGTGCGCGTATGGCTTTGGTCCGTTGCCGCACTGGTGTTCCTAATGGTGATCGTGGGGGGCGCAACGCGCCTAACTGATTCTGGTTTGTCCATTACCGAGTGGCGCCCCATCACAGGTATTGTTCCGCCGCTCACCGCCTCTGGCTGGGAAGCAGAGCTCGAAAAGTACCGCCAGATCCCTGAGTACCAGCGCATCAACCGCGGTATGTCGATGGCTGAATTTCAGTTCATCTATTGGTGGGAATGGGGACACCGTTTTCTCGGGCGGCTAGTTGGCTTTGCGTTTGTGATTCCGTTTGTTTGGTTTGCTGCACGAAAGGCGTTGCCTGAGCGCTCTATGCCCAAACTGCTTGGCCTTCTTGCCCTAGGTGGACTTCAAGGCTTCATCGGTTGGTGGATGGTGGCTTCTGGGCTCACCGAAAGGGTTGATGTCAGCCAGTATCGCCTAGGCGTGCACCTCACTATGGCAGCCATAATACTGGCGAGTATTGCCTGGGTTGCGCAAAGCATGAAACCTGTCGATGAGCGTTTGAAAGCACGCAAGTCAGCACCCGCGTTTGGCTCGGCACTGGCCTTGGTTCTGGTCGTGTTCGTGCTGTTCCAGATCTTTCTTGGTGCCTTGGTGGCAGGCTTGGACGCTGGCCTGACGTACACCACCTGGCCGCTGATGGACGGGTCGTTCATCCCACCGCTCGCCAAACTGTTCATTCAGTCACCCTGGTACGTGAACTTGGGCGAGAACGTCCTCACAGTGCAGTTCGTGCACCGGATGGGCGCCTATTGCCTGATTGCTTTCGCTGCCTATCACGCTTGGCGTATGCGCCGCCGCAGCGACGACCCTACCGACGCCAAGATGGCTTTGGCGCTGTTGGGTGCCCTTGTTATCCAAATGCTGATTGGGATCGTCACGCTGGTCACCCAGATCGAGATGGAATGGGCACTTCTGCACCAGTTTTGGGCATTTGTTATCCTGGTCGTTGCCGTCCTTCACGTGGCGCGGCTGAAGGGCCACGGTCTCGCAAGGGCAGAGGCTCCGGCATAAAAAAAGCCAGCGCTGCGAACAGCGCTGGCCGGTGATTTCGATAAACTGGCTGCCCTAGACGTTGGCGAGCGATTGATCGATATCAGCGATGATATCGGCAGCATCTTCAATACCAATCGAAACGCGTACAGTGTCAGGCGCTGCGCCCGCGGCTGCTTTCTGCTCATCCGACAATTGCGAGTGTGTCGTCGACGACGGGTGGATGACCAGCGAGCGAGTGTCGCCAATGTTAGCAAGGTGCGAGAACATCTCGAGCCCCTCAACGAACTTCACTCCGGCTTCATGGCCACCCTTCAGGCCGAAGGTGAACACCGCGCCAGCGCCGTTCGGGGCATATTTCTGCGCCATGTCATAGTACTCGTCACCAGGCAGGCCGGCATAGGACACCCACGCTACCTTATCGTGGCCTTGCAGGTGCTTTGCGACCGCGAGTGCGTTTTCGCAGTGGCGTTGCATGCGAAGAGGAAGAGTCTCGAGGCCGGTCGCAATCAAGAAGGCGTTGAAAGGCGAGATTGCTGGACCGAGGTCGCGCAAGCCAAGCACGCGGCAGGCAATGGCGAAAGCAATGCCGCCAAGCGCTTCGTGAAGCTTCACGCCGTGATACTCGTCGAGGGCTTCAGACAGTTTGGGATACTTATCCGACGCCGACCAATCGAAGTTACCGCCGTCCACGATGATGCCGCCCATCGAGTTACCGTGGCCGCCGATGAACTTTGTCAGCGAGTGGATAACGATGTTCGCGCCATGTTTGATGGGCTGCACCAGGTAGGGTGTCGCCATGGTGTTGTCGACGATCAGCGGGATGCCCGCTTTGGCGGCCACAGCCGCGATGGCTTCAATATCGGTCACAACACCACCGGGGTTGGCGATCGACTCGATAAAGATGGCTTTGGTCTTTGGTGTGATGGCCGCTTCAAACGAGGACACATCGTCCGGATCAGCCCAAACCACATTCCATCCGAAGCTCTTGAACGAGTGATTGAACTGGTTGATTGAGCCACCATAGAGCTTTTTGGCCGCAATGAACTCGTCGCCAGGCTCAAGCATGGTGTGGAAGACGATCATTTGCGCCGAGTGACCAGATGCAACGGCCAAAGCAGCTGATCCGCCTTCGAGCGCGGCAACACGCTGCTCCAAGACGTCTTGCGTTGGGTTCATGATACGGGTGTAGATGTTTCCGAAGGCACGCAGGCCAAACAGGTCTGCCGCATGCTCGGTATCTTCGAAAACGAAGCTCGTCGTTTGGTAGATCGGCGTTGCGCGTGCGCCGGTCGTTGGATCGGGCTTAGCGCCAGCATGCACGGCAAGCGTGCTAAAGCCCTGGGGTTGATCGCTCATTGGTTTTGTCCTCACACATGGCTTGGGAAATCTGTCTTCGCCGATAGATCTGGCGGCAGCTCCGTTCTGAATATCGGATTGTTGTTCTTTATAACGAACAAGACTGCTAGGTCAATGTTCCCCGGAGTATGTTCTAAAGTGTGGTATTATAATACCAAATTGATAATACTATGAAAACGTTGAGAAAATTACGACGCTATCGTCTTGACCGACAATTGCGTCGACATTATAGAAACGCCAACTTTGTACCAATCCACTGGTGACAAAGCGAACTGTTTCCGAACGCAGCGACATTGGCGCCTTGGTGCACTGTACCAAGCACGGTCTGACATCGCTGCGGCTGACCTTTTAGGACAACCACAATGAAGACCTATTCAGCAAAGCCAGCTGAGGTGGAAAAGAAGTGGATCGTTATTGATGCAGATGGTGTCGTTGTTGGACGCCTCGCTTCTTTGATCGCTACCCGCCTGCGCGGCAAGCACAAACCGACCTTCACACCGCACGTCGACTGCGGCGACAACGTCATCGTCGTCAACGCCGAGAAGGCCCTTTTCACCGGTCGCAAGCGCGAGAACAAGAAGTACTACTGGCACACAGGCTATCCCGGCGGCATCAAAGAACGCACGGCCAAAGCGATCCTCGAAGGGCGTTTTCCTGAGCGCGTGGTCTTGAAAGCCGTCGAGCGCATGCTGCCGCGCGGCCCGCTTGGCCGTCAGCAGATGTCGAACCTGCGAGTCTATGCAGGTGCTGAGCATCCGCATGAAGCCCAACAGCCAGAAGCGCTGGATGTCAAAGCGCTTAATGCCAAGAACAGCCGGAGAGCTGCATAATGAGCGAACAAATCACTTCTCTTGAAGATCTTGGCGGCGCCCTGGGCGTTGCATCGACCGACGGTGACACGCCGGTGACTGATGCCGCTCCTGTCCACGTCCAAAAGCTTGATGATCATGGCCGCGCCTACGCCACCGGAAAGCGTAAAGACGCGATCGCCCGCGTCTGGGTGAAGCCTGGTTCGGGTCAGATCACGATCAATGGCCGTGAATTTGGCGTCTATTTTGCGCGCCCGGTGCTGCAGATGATCGTTCAGCAGCCCATCGTTGCGGCTGCCCGCGACGGCCAGTACGACATTGTTGCTACAGTGAAAGGTGGTGGCCTTTCCGGTCAGGCTGGTGCTGTACGCCACGGTATCTCCAAAGCGCTCACCCATTACGAGCCGGAGCTGCGTGGCGTTCTGAAATCCGGTGGCTTCCTGACTCGTGACAGCCGCGTTGTTGAGCGTAAGAAGTACGGCAAGGCCAAGGCTCGCCGTTCCTTCCAGTTCTCCAAGCGCTAGCATTTCGCACCCATTTTGGGGATATGAAAGCGGGGTGCTTGGCACCCCGCTTTTTTCGTTCGACCGAAAGCCAAGACGATGACCAAGACAATCAAAACCGCCATTCTTGGAGCCTCCGGGTATACCGGCGCCGATGCAATGCGCCTGGCCCTGCGTCACCCGATGATTGACCTGGTCGCGCTGACCGCCAACACCCATGCGGGCAAATCAGTTGGAGATGTGTTTGAGCATCTACGCGGGATAGATCTACCGGTTCTGACAACGCTGGACGAGGTTGATTGGCGGGCTGTGGACCTTGTGACTTGTGCTCTTCCGCACGGCACCACGCAGGCCACAACCAAACAGATACGGGCCACCAATCCAGATTGTGTTGTGGTTGATATGTCCGCTGATTTTCGGCTTCGGAATGTTGAAACCTACGCCGCCTGGTACGGGCTGGAGCACGCTGCGCCAGAACTGCAAGGCGAAGCAGCCTACGGTCTGTCCGAACACAACCGTGATGCCATCGCCGAGGCCAAGATTGTCGCTTGCCCAGGTTGCTTTCCGACGGCTGCGCTGACTGCATTAATCCCACCTCTCGCTGATGGGTTGATCCAGCCAGACGACATCATCATTGACGCAAAAACGGGGCTCTCAGGTGCCGGTCGCGGCGCGAAACAAGCCATGTTGTTGGCTGAGGCCGGTGAGGGCACATCGCCCTATGGTATCGGACATCACCGCCATATGCCGGAGATTGAGCAGGAGCTTTCGAAAGCGTTTGGCCACGACTTGCGGGTCGGTTTTACCCCGCATCTGGTGCCGATGGCGCGCGGTGAACTGCTGACATGTCATGTGCGACTCGCCGAGAACACCACCGCCGACCAAGTGCGCGCGGCGATAAAAGCACGGTACTACGACGAGCCATTCGTCTTGGTTCTGGAAAAAGGTCAGATCCCCAAAACGCAGAATGTGCGTGGGTCCAATATGGTCCATATCAGCGTATTTGAAGACCGGCTGCCGGGCAGGGCCATCATCATTGCTGCGCTCGACAATTTGGTGAAGGGTTCAGCCGGCCAGGCGCTGCAAAACGTCAACATTGCGTTTGGCCTTGAGGAGACTATGGGCTTGGAGCAGATCGCTCTGTTCCCGTGAATGGAACGGGAAAGGCTAAGCGTCTCCGTTTTTGAACGGCGCCATGCCTGCCCGTGCGAGCTCATCTGCGCGTTCGTTCATCGGGTCGCCAGCATGGCCTTTGACCCAGTGCCACGTAACGTCATGATTCAGAATCTGAACTTCAAGAGATTCCCATAAATCCTTGTTTTTGACAGGTTTTTTGTCCGCCGTTTTCCAGCCGCGAGCTTTCCACGCGGTCATCCACTTTGTGATGCCATCTTTGACGTAGGACGAGTCCGTGTGTAGCGAGACCACCGACCGCCGATTGAGCGCCGACAGGGCCTCGATGGCGGCGGTTAGTTCCATGCGGTTGTTGGTGGTTTCCGCTTCGCCGCCCTTCAGTTCTTTCTCGTGTCCGCGATAGGTAAGAATCACACCCCAGCCGCCTGGCCCGGGATTTCCGGAGCACGCGCCGTCGGTCCAGATCTCCACCAGGCTTGCGTTCGGTTCGTCAGTCAAAATCAAGCCCATAGAAGCGGGCGTCGAAGACACCCTGGTGGAACGCGAGTTTCGTGGCGTATTCGCGCGGGTTTTTTGGCACCACCAGAGCGCCTTCCGGCACGGAGAGCCAGTCGTACAACCTAGTCACGAGAAACCGGATGGAGGCGCCACGTGCCAGCAACGGCAGGGCCTCAACCTCGGCGCGCTCAAGTTGGCGAATGCTCTGATAACCTGACACCAAAGCCCGTGCTTTGGTGACATTGAAGGCCAGATCCGGCTCAAAACACCACGCGTTAAGGCAGATGACCAGGTCATAGGCATAGGCGTCGGTACACGCGAAGTAGAAGTCGATGAGGCCTGACACCTCATCGTGTAGAAAGAAGACATTGTCGGTGAACAAGTCGGCGTGGATGACACCACTCGGCAAGTCGGTCGGCCAGAGCTTACGCATCTGATCTAACTCCCGCCCCATGCGCGAGCGTAGGCCTGGAAAGGCCGCGTCCGCTGCTTCGGCATCAATGCGGTCATAGACCGCGCCCCATCCATCGAGCGACAGGTCATTGGCCCTGTTGCTTGGAAAGGACTGAGTTGCCTGATGAAATCGCGCCAGGACTTCGCCCAGCTTGCGGCAATGATCCGCGCGCGGGCGTCGAACAGCAACGCCATCAAGAAAGGAGATAATGGTCGCAGGCCGGCCGCAAAGCTCGCTAAGTACCGCGCCGTCTTTGCGCGCGATCGGCAGGGGGCAGTTGAGCCCGTTCTGGACGAGATGAGCCATCAGATCGAGGAAGAACGGCAGATCATCCCGGTTCACCCGCTTTTCGAACAGCGTGAGAATGTAGGTTCCCCGCTCCGTGCGTAGCAAAAAGTTCGAGTTTTCAACGCCTTCGGCAATGCCCTTGAAGGCCAAGACCTCGCCGAGGTCATAGTCATTCAGGAAAGCGTCGAGTTCGTCGTCACTGACGTCTGTGTAGACGGCCATTCGATCATTCAGCCGTTGACGAAGCGCATATCATCGCGCGTGAGTTCAACATCACGCAGCGCACGGACCACAGGGAAGAGCTCGTTCTCCTGCGCCGTTTCCACCAGATCGAGCGTCACATCAAACCGTTCGCGCAGGCGATTGATCACCGCCTCCACCAGGACCTCCGGAGCTGAGGCACCCGCCGAAAGCGCCAGAACATCACCGTCCGAAATCGCATCAAGCGGGAGATCCTCAGCCCCAGCGATAAGGAGGCCGTGTTTTGCGCCTGCACGCTCGGCGACTTCTACCAAGCGTTTCGAATTGGAAGAGTTGGTAGCGCCCACCACCATAAACAGGTCGGTGTCCGGTGCTGCGGCTTTCACGGCCTCTTGCCGATTTGTGGTTGCGTAGCAGATGGATTCGCCAGCCGGGTCCGCAATCTTCGGGAATTTGTCTTTGAGAGCATTGATGACGTCAGACGTGTCATCGACAGACAATGTTGTCTGAGTCACATAACCGAGCGCATCACCGTCAGGCGGTTCATAGTCGGCGACGTCTTCAGGCGTTTCAATCAGATCTACGGCACCGTTGGGCAACTGACCCATGGTGCCAACCACCTCGGGATGCCCGGCATGACCAACAAGAACCACTTGGCGGCCCAGTTTCATATGGCGGGCCGCTTGTTTGTGGACTTTCGAGACAAGCGGACAGGTCGCGTCGAAATAGACCAGGTTCAACTGCTCTGCATGGGCAGGCACGGACTTAGGTACACCGTGGGCAGAGAAGATCACCGGTTCTGTTGCGCCGACTGGAATGTCATCCAGTTCTTTGACGAAGACGGCGCCCTTTTCCCGAAGACCATCAACAACATAGCGGTTGTGGACGATTTCGTGGCGCACATAGACCGGGGCGCCGTAGCGCTTTAGCGCCATGACGACCATTTGGATGGCACGGTCGACCCCTGCGCAGAACCCGCGCGGGCCACATAACCGCAAAGTGATGGCACCTTTGTCTTGCATTCCATCGTCCTAGGCGATGAAAAGGAGCCTTTCAAGCATAGCGCGTCGCCGACGACGCACTACATGTGATCAGCCGCTCTCTCGCCTAAAGGTGATTCGATGCCTGCCCTCTTATTTCGCGTACCATTCGCTCTGATCACCCTAACAGCCACCATTGGTGTTGCACCGGCGATAGCCCAAGATACCAACGACCCATGTGCATTCGAGACCGTTGTCGATTTGCGGTCCGGCACACCGACTTCTCCGGCACGTCTTTTTGGGGAAGCTGGCGGCACACAACTTGTGTTTCTAGGCGAGCATGCCGGCGTACCTGAGCATGTGACGCTGGCATCGTGCCTGTTGGAAGCAAAGACTGGGAGTAGGCCACCCGTGCTTGCGTTGGAGCACCTCCCTGCCAACGTACAGCGCGATCTCGACACATGGCGCAGTGAAACGCGATCAGATGTTGCCAGTTTTGCGGACGTCGTCAGCTGGGATGAACTGGGTCAGGGCGACCTTGAGCTGTATCTGCCGTTGATTGAGACAGCATCGAACGCGCGTGCCCATGTGATTGCGACGGACATTCCGCTACCCGGTGCTGGCGGCACATCGTTTGAAACACTCCTAGAGACATCGCCGCTATTTGGACTACAAACGCAGGATATCGTTGCTGCGTGGGTACCCGACCTGATTGCTGAAGCGTGTGATGCTATCGGTGAGGGCGAGGCGGAGCGCTTGGCCCTAGAGAGCATGGAACGCCACCAGATTATGGCCGGCCGACTGGTGGCAGGGCGAGGCCGTGGCCCATCCACACTGTTTTTTGGTGACAGGGACCATGTGCGGATGGATCGGTCGGTGCCCTATCTGATTGCGCGCACGGATCGCCCGCCGAGCATGCTGACGATCGCGGCGTTCACGTCCGCCGATTGGGAAGCGCTGCAAGACGACCTCTCCGCCCTCCAGGGCGTGTATGATGTTGTCGTTATAGCCGGTGACGCACGGCCGGACGCTGCAAGGGGCTGCCGGTAAACCAAATTCTGCCGATTGTTGTCCCGCAGCTACTCTGCGAATGTTTCGCGCAGCACACGCAGCCAATTGCCATGGGCGACCTTCGCAATGGCAGCATCACCAAAACCACGGCGCCGTAGGTGCGCAATAAGATTCTGTAGCCCAGCGGCGGACCCAAGCTCGTGCGGCACCACGGCGCCGTCAAAATCCGATCCAAGCGCGACATGATCCTCACCCATGCGATCGATCATATAGGCGATATGGTCGCCTATGAGCGATAGGGGCGTGTCGCGTACCATCCGCCCGTCATCACGCAGGAACGCAGACCCAAAATTCACGCCCGCGACGCCACCGGACTCGGCGATCGCGTCGAGCTGTTTGTCCGTCAGGTTACGCGCGTGCGGGCAAAGGCTATGCGCGTTGGAATGGGTCGCGACCAGCGGCGCTGAAGAAAGCGCCGCCACATCCCAAAAACCCTTCGCATTGAGATGCGACAGGTCGACGAGAATGCCGCGATCATTACAGGCCCGCACGAGTCGTTTGCCATCGTCGGTCAAGCCGCCGCCAATGTCGGGCGACCCTGGGAAGCGGAACGGAACCCCTTCGCCGTATCGGGTTGGGCGGCTCCACACAGGTCCCAGGGAGCGAAGACCCTGTGCGTAAAGTCCATCAAGCATCGCGAAGTCGGGATCTATCGCCTCCGCGCCTTCCATATGCATGAGCGCTGCTGTCTTGCCCTGAGCCAAGGTGCTCTCAATGGCCTGAGCGCTATGACAGATCGTCAGCGACCCTTGCGTTTCCAAAGCTTTTAGCGTGGCCACTTGGATACGCGTGACACGTTGCGCCTCGGCCAGCCCTACCTCAGCAGGAAGCGGAATATCATACTTCGGCGCTTCCATGGCGGCGGCTGGGTCTGGAGCTTTGCGCGGAGCGTTGGAATCGCTTGGTACCCAGATCGCGAAAAAACCTCCGGCGAAGCCGCCTTCTTGCGCTTTTTGCCGGTCGATGTGCCCCTTTGGCCGCCCCTGGGCGTAGTTGAGTGCGGCCTTCTCGCCGCCTGCCAGATAGAGGCGTGCTAACACATCATTATGGCCGTCAAAGATCGGGACGGTCGTCATTGTAGCGTGACCTCCAGCGCCTCTAATCCATGGAAATGATAGGCGTCCTTCAGCTTGGGGCGGGTCTTCACCTTCATGACAGGAAACCGCCTGAAAAGAGCAGGTAGGGCTGTTTCCATCTCCAGTCGCGCTAAGGTGTGGCCGATGCAAAAATGGATACCGGCACCAAAAGCGACCTGCCGAACGGTGTCACGGGCCGGGTCGAATTGATTTGGTTCGCGGGCTTGTCGTGGGTCATGGTTCGCCATCCCGAGGTGAAGACCAATCACGTCGCCTAATGCAAAGCGACGTCCGCCAAGTTGGCAGTCTTCCAGCACAAAACGGGTGAACATATGCAGCGGTGGCCGGTGCCGCAGAGCTTCCTCAACCAAGCTTGGTGGATCTTGTAGCCAACTCTGGCGGTTGCCGCTCTCTGCGCCCAACAGCAGGTTCATGGCGTGCCCCATGGCGTGCACCGTTGCTTCATGACCTGCGTTGAGCAGGAGGATAACCGTTGAAACCACCTCGTCTTCGCTAAGCCGTCCAGTTAAGTCCTTCACGTTGATCAGATGGCTCAACAAATCGTCGGCGCTGTTCTGACGCCGCAACTGAACAAGCTCGCGCACCCAGGCGACAAAACTCTTTGACGCCTGATTGGCCGCCAACTCGTCTTCGTGAGACCGCTCTGCTTGATACATCCGGACCATCGCGTGCGACCAATCCAGCAATTGCGGGCCATGGCGGGCGCTGATGCCAAGCATGTCCGCGATGACGGAAACAGCCAGCGGTTCGGCAAATTCGGCGATGAGATCAACAGACGCTTTGCCCGCCATACCGTCCATCAAGGCGTCTGCTCTGGCCGCAATCGATGGGCCCAGCGTCTCGATATGGCGCGAGACAAAGGCGCGGTTGATGAGGCCACGCAACCGCGTGTGATCGGGCGGTTCGAGTTCCAGGATCGAGTGGGCTTCAACGCCATAGAAATCGGCCAGATGGGTCGGCTGTTCAGGAAGGCCGAGCTGCTCGCGCGACGCAACATGAAGAATTTGACGACCGAGCCGTCTGTCGCGGAACAGAGCGTTCACTGTGTCCAGTCCACCAAAGACCCAGAACCCATAATCTTCCCAATAGACAACTGGTCCATCGGGTCCAGAAGCGTCGTGCAGGGCAGCGTAGGTTGGGTAGGGGTTTTGAACGAAGGCCTGGTCGCGCGGGCTCAAGGACAAATATTGGCGATTGGGATCGTAGGCGTAGGTGGGGGGCAGAACCATAGGGCTTACCTAGGTACTTTAGCGTCCAAAGCCAAACCACCGACCAGTGGAATCTTTGATAGTCGACAAAAAAAGCCCGGCCATTGGCCGGGCTTGGAACCACACATTTTGTGGTGTCATCAGTACACGCAGTCATACTCGCAGGGAGGAGGGGGAATGCGGTGGTGATGCTGTTCCTGTTGTTATGAACACCCGCTCGTTGAGCCGCAGGTGTCGCACTTCAAGCAGGTGCCATTGCGCACCATGGTGAAGTTGCCGCACTCAGAGCAATTCTCTCCTTCATAGCCCTTCATGCGGGCGATGGAGCGCTGCTCAGCCACGGAATCTTTCACAGGCGCCGTAGCGACCACAGCAGCCTCGACCGGAGGCGCTACCTGTAGGGCGGCACTGGCGACAGCCGAGGAGAGCGAAGCCGTGATCGGCGACTCAGCGGATGCGGATGGTGCCTCCACAGACGAACCACCGACAACCTGGAGACGCTCAGCGACTTTACCGCGCACCAGCCCAGCCGAAACGATGGAGTTCGCAGATGGCTTCTCCGCATCTTCGCCCTTACCGAGCGTTGTCGAGCCAGACTCATCTGGTGTGACGTGGGCAAGGTCGTAGCGACCAAGATAGGACACGGCCAATTCGCGGAAAATGTAGTCGAGGATCGACGTCGCATTCTTGATCGTCTCGTTGCCCTGCACCATGCCAGCCGGTTCGAACCGGGTGAAGGTGAAGGCATCGACATACTCTTCCAGCGGCACGCCATATTGCAGCCCCAGCGAGATCGCGATGGCGAAATTGTTCATCATCGCCCGGAAGGCAGCGCCTTCCTTGTGCATGTCAATGAACACCTCGCCGAGACGACCATCTTCATACTCGCCAGTCGTAAGGTAGACCTTGTGGCCACCAACGCGAGCTTTCTGCGTGTAGCCTTTGCGGCGGTCTGGCATCTTCTCGCGAACGCGAACCTCTTTCTCAATGATGCGCTCGACGATCTTTTCCGCGACCTTTTGGGCGCGCAGCGATTGCGGAGCGGCGATGATGGCTTCAGCCGTATCTTCAGCCTCGTCATCATCGTCATTGTCGGCAAGCAATTGCGCATTCAGTGGCTGCGACAGCTTGGACCCGTCACGGTAGAGGGCATTGGCTTTCAGCGCCAACTTCCACGACAGCATGTAAGCGTTCTTGCAATCCTCAACCGTCGCAACATTGGGCATGTTGATGGTCTTCGAGATAGCGCCGGAGATGAACGGTTGTGCCGCTGCCATCATGTGGATGTGGCTTTCCACCGACAAGAAGCGTTTGCCTTTCTTGCCACATGGGTTGGCGCAATCGAACACGGCGTAGTGCTCTTCCTTCAGGTGTGGTGCACCCTCCAGTGTCATCGTTCCGCAAACGTGCTCGTTGGCCATCGCGATTTCATCAGCATCGAAACCAAGCGCTGCCAGCATGTCGAAGGCTGGATCGTTGAGATCGTCTTCGGAGAAGCCTAGCTCATCACGGGCAATTTCATCGCCCAATGTCCAGCGGTTGAACACGAACTTAATATCGAACGCCGAGCCGAGCGCGCCTTCTATTTTCTCAATGGCGGCGTCGGAGAAACCGCACGCTTTCAGCGAGGTGTGGTTGACACCGGGAGCTTGCGCCAACGAGCCGTGGCCCACAGCGTAGGCTTCAATCTCACCGATCTCTGCTTCCGAGTATCCAAGAACGCGCAGCGCCTCTGGCACAGCCCGGTTGATGATCTTGAAGTAGCCACCACCGGCCAGCTTCTTGAACTTCACCAGTGCGAAGTCTGGCTCGATACCAGTTGTGTCGCAGTCCATCACCAAACCGATGGTACCGGTCGGCGCGATCACCGTTGCTTGCGCGTTACGGTAGCCATGTTGGGAGCCGAGCGCGACCGCCTGGTCCCAAGCTTTGGTCGCATGGGCAATCAAGCGCTGATCTGGGCAATTTGCGTGGTCCAGTGGAACCGGGTTTACGCTCAGACCCTGATATCCGCTGTCTTCACCATGTGCAGCCTGGCGGTGGTTGCGCATGACGCGCATCATGTTGTCGGCATTGGCATCGTAGCCTGGGAATGCGCCCAGCTCCTTCGCCATTTCGGCCGATGTTGCGTAGGCGACGCCGGTCATGACGGCGGTCAGAGCGCCACAAATCGCCCGACCTTCGTCAGAGTCATACGGGATGCCCGAGGTCATCAGCAGGCCACCAATATTGGCGTAGCCGAGACCCAACGTGCGATACTCGTAGGAGAGTTGCGCAATCTGGCGGGACGGGAACTGAGCCATCGCCACCGAAACTTCCAGAACCATGGTCCATAGGCGAACCGCATGCTCGAAGGCTTCGATATTGAATTCCTTCTGCGCGCCGCTCGCGCTGGGATAGTTGAACTGCAAGAGGTTCAGCGAGGCCAAATTGCAGGCGGTGTCGTCAAGGAACATGTACTCAGAGCAGGGGTTGGACGCGCGGATGCGCCCCGCTGCCGGGCAAGTGTGCCAGTCGTTCATCGTTGTGTTGAAGTGCAGACCAGGGTCAGCCGACGCCCAAGCGGCGTGGCCGATTTTCTCCCACAGGTCGCGTGACTTCACGGTCTTCGACACATTGCCTGTGGTGCGCTCAACAAGATCCCATTCGCCATCGTTTTCAACCGAGCGCAGGAAATCGTCGGTGATGGAGACGGAGTTGTTCGAGTTCTGGCCAGAGACGGTGCCATAGGCTTCCGAATCCCAGTCGGTGTCGTAGGTCGTGAACTCAATCTCTTTGTAGCCCTGGCGCGCGAACTGGATGACGCGAGCGACATAGTTCTCAGGCACCATAGCTTTCTTGGCCGCACGCACCTCGCGCTTCAGCGCTGGGTTTTTGGCCACGTCGAAGCAATCACCATCCTCGCCTTCGCAATTAACGCAGGCTTTCATGATGGCGGTCAGATGCTTTTTCACCACTTTGGAACCGGTGACGAGAGCAGCTACCTTCTGCTCTTCTTTCACTTTCCAGTCGATGTAGGTCTCAATGTCGGGGTGATCGACGTCCACGACCACCATTTTCGCCGCGCGGCGGGTGGTGCCACCAGATTTGATGGCGCCAGCTGCTCGGTCACCGATGCGCAGGAAGCTCATCAGACCTGATGACTTGCCGCCGCCCGACAGCCGCTCGCCTTCACCGCGAAGCTGCGAGAAGTTCGAACCCGTACCCGAGCCGTACTTGAACAGGCGTGCCTCACGGACCCAAAGGTCCATGATGCCACCCTCGTTCACCAAATCGTCGCCAACACCTTGAATGAAGCAGGCATGAGGCTGCGGATGCTCATAGGACGACGATGATTTGGTTAGCTTTCCAGTTTCTGGGTCGACATAGTAGTGGCCCTGGCCTGGGCCATCGATGCCGTAGGCCCAATGCAGACCGGTGTTGAACCATTGTGGCGAGTTTGGTGCCACGCGTTGGGTGGCAAGCATATAGGCAAGCTCGTCGCGGAAGGCGAGGGCATCCACTTCACTGTCAAAGTAGCCACCCTTCCAGCCCCAATAGGTCCAAGTGCCGGCGAGACGGCTAAATACTTGGCGCGAGTCGCGCTCTGGGCCGTAGCGCTCGTCTTCAGGAAGTTCGGCCAAGGCTTCTTCGTCGGCCACCGAGCGCCACAGCCAAGACGGCACGGAGTTCTCTTCAACCGTTTTCAGGCGCGCTGGCACGCCAGCCTTGCGGAAATACTTCTGAGCGATGATGTCGCAGGCAACTTGGCTCCAGCTTTCCGGAACCTGAATGTCTTCCAACTGAAACACGATGGAACCGTCCGGGTTCCGAATCTCGCTGACCGCCGAGCGAAACGCGATATCCGCGTATGGTGATTGACCTGTTTTTGTAAAATGCCGCGCGACATGCATGGGTGATCAGCTCCTCTAGCCCAATTCAAACGCCACTCTCATGCTCGCCCCAACCCGTGATGCTGATTACGGGCCCCTCGAGCATGGCTCCCAAGAGCCGGTGTCGATTCCGTTCTTGGCGTAGCCTAACAACACCTAGATGTGGTGTGTAAACAAAAAACTAACACCAAATATAGCGCATATACGCAAAAAGTGATCGTCTCGCCGTGCCAACGAGCACGAAGATGGAAACCGTTATGACTGGCGTTAGTCTGGTTTTGGATGTTGTCCAGCCCGCAAACCCTTGGCGGACCTCAGCAACATCACGTAGAAGGCCCGACTCGTGCGCCAGCGTCAACCTTCCTTACACGTCAAAAGAGGTTGCCGATTTTATCCACGGGATGGGTGTGGACAATTCAAAGGTTCCCTGTTGGCAACCGGCGACTCGCCATGACGTTGTCAGGGTGCCGGGCGAATCTCCACAACAAGTTAAGCGAAGGTCCGTCTAGACAGTCCGGAACGTGCAGGGCAAAAAGCGCGGCAGATAGATTTCAAGAGTGACGAGGCGATGAAGAAGTTTTTGCTGCGATTCTTCACCTGGTGGCAGGATCAGACATTCGGCACGATGTGGTTCACGGCCCGCAAAGGAGAGCGGGTTGGCGAAGATGCGCTGGGCAACGTCTACTATCGAGCGACGGTGCCGCCGCTCGGAGAACGGCGCTGGGTCATCTACAATGGTGAAGCGGACGCGTCTGCGATTCCGCCTGGCTGGCACGGCTGGATGCACAAAAAGGTCGATACCCCGCCAACGGATGACGGGTATGTCGCCAAATCGTGGGAACGGCCTCATCAGCCAAATCTGACAGGCACGCCGGGCGCCTATCGACCCGACGGCTCTATCCTGACACCCGCCAAACGACCGGCGGCGACAGGCGACTACGATGCTTGGTCTCCAAGCGACTGACTTATCGCTGATCTTTTAGCGCGCCTCTAGCCGAACACCGTCGAATCGCCACAATGTGGAATCACATCGCCCCCGCGCAGCGAGAGGCGGCGCATTGAGCTTTTGCTCGATAGCTCGACACAGATTGGACAAAACCTGTTGATTCGCTTGCTTTCCACGACGCTCGTCGCGTTCGGCCTCGTGGCCTTCTTGGTTCCGGCATTTGATGCGGAAGCCCAAGTGTCCGCGCCCATTGTGCGCAATGAGCACCCGGTCGCCCTTTTTGCTGGCCTCGACAAGATCACAGGCGAACTGCACAACTTCTATGTTTTTGTTGATGAAACGGTCCAGTTTGGCGCGCTGCAGCTTACTCCGCGCGTGTGCTACGACCGACCGCCGTCGGAGCCGGAGCGAACGACAGTTTTTCTAGAGGTTGATGAGCTGACGTTGGATCGCCGCATCCGCCGGATCTTCACAGGTTGGATGATCGCCGAGAGCCCGGGTCTCAACGCCATCGACCACCCGGTCTACGATGTGTGGCTGACTGGTTGCAGCGATACGGCGCCAGAGACGCCAGCCGTCGGCCAACAGTAGAAATTCCCACGAAGTGTCATCGCCAGGCGCAAGGCCTTGCGGTACTCGTCGGCAGGCACTTCCAACGCACCGAACTGCACCAGATGATCAGTGATAAATTGGGTGTCCAGCAGCTGATAGCCGCCTTTGATCAGTCGCGCGACCAGATGCACCAGTGCGACTTTGGAGGCGTCTCGCGCCCGCGAGAACATGCTTTCACCAAAGAAGGCACTACCCAGCGCAACCCCATAAAGGCCACCGACCAACTCGCCATCCTTCCAAGCTTCAACGGTATGGCAGTACCCGCGCTCGAACAGCTCGCCGTAAAGACGGCGGATGTCGGTATTGATCCAGGTCGAAGAGCGACCAGGCGTTGACGCGGCACATCCTTCGATAATGCCCTCGAAATCGGTATCGCACCGAACCTGGTAGATATCCTGGCGAACGGTTCGTGCCAGACGCCGGGGAATATGGAAGTCAGGCAGTGGAATAACACCGCGCATCGGCGGGTTCACCCAGAAGAGGTTCGCGTCCTCGGCGTCTTCCGCCATGGGGAAGAAGCCAACCTCGTAGGCCTGAAGCAATAGCTCTGGCGTGATGGACTCAGAAGCACTCGACTGGCTTGGACCTTCAACCAAGGCGGTCAGGCACCTTGCCCAGCAAGCCAGCGCTCCAGCCAATGGATGGAATAGTTGCCAGCGCGAATGTCAGGCTCTTTTACCAAGCGTCGGAACAACGGCAAAGTGCTTTCCACGCCGGAAATAACGAACTCGTCCAGAGCTCGCGACAGGCGGTTGATGGCCATCTCGCGGTCAGCGCCATGAACAATCAACTTGCCAATCAAGCTGTCATAGTACGGCGGAATGGAATAGCCCTGGTACACCGCTGAGTCGACGCGCACGCCCAAACCGCCAGAAGGATGGAAGCCCTCGATCATGCCCGGTGACGGGGTGAACGTCTCGGGGTGCTCGGCGTTGATGCGGCACTCAATCGCGTGCCCTTCGAAGGTGATGTCGTCTTGGGTAACTGACAGCCCCTGATTGGCCGCGACCCGCAACTGTTCGGCCACCAGGTCGAGGCCGGTAATGGCCTCGGTGACGGGGTGCTCCACTTGCAGGCGTGTGTTCATCTCGATGAAATAGAACTGCCCATCTTCGTACAAAAACTCGATGGTGCCGGCACCTGCATAGCCAAGGTCCGCGATGGCCTTGGCGGAAATCTGCCCAATTTCTTCGCGCTGTTCAGGCGTAATGACCGGCGAAAGCGCTTCTTCCCAAACCTTTTGGTGGCGCCGCTGCAGCGAACAATCACGCTCGCCCAAGTGGATGCCTTGGCCCATGCCATCGCCGAACACTTGCACTTCGATGTGGCGCGGGTTCTGCAGGTATTTTTCCATGTAGAGCGCGTCGTCGCCGAAGGCTGCGCGTGCTTCTGCGCGTGCTGTGTTCACCGCGTCTGCCAGGTCTTCTGAAGACTTGGCGACTTTCATGCCGCGGCCGCCGCCGCCTGCCGCTGCTTTGACCAAGACCGGATAGCCCATCTCGTCGGCTATCTTGCGCGCCTCCTCAACGGAACGGATTTCGCCGTCCGAGCCGGGCACCACTGGGATTCCCAATCGCTTGACGGTCGTCTTGGCGGCGATCTTGTCGCCCATCACTTCAATATGCTCGGCTTTGGGGCCAATGAACGTCACGTTGTGTGCGGCCAAAATCTCGGAGAACTTCGCGTTCTCCGACAAAAAACCGTACCCGGGGTGTACCGCCTCAGCTCCGGTGATTTCGCATGCCGCCAGAATCTGCGGAATATTCAGATAGCTTTCGCGTGCGTCTGGCGGTCCTATGCACACACTCTCGTCGGCTAGGCGCACATGCATAGCGTGCGCGTCCGCCGTTGAATGAACGGCGACCGTACCGATGCCCAATTCTTTGCAAGCGCGCAGCACCCGCAGGGCAATCTCACCTCGGTTGGCGATCAGGACTTTGTTGAACATGGATCCAGTCTCCCCGGCCTATCAGCCGATCACGACCAGAGGTTCGCCGTATTCGACGGGCTGTTTGTCGGTAACGAGAATCTCCAAAATCACGCCCGATTTTGTGGCAGGAATCTGGTTCATCGTCTTCATCGCCTCGACGATTAGGAGGGTTTGACCCTCACGGACCGTGTCCCCAACCCTGATATAGTCCGGTGAGCCAGGTTCGGGCGCGAGATAAGCGGTGCCAACCATCGGCGATCGCACAGCTTCTCCGTCGCTCACCGGTTCGCTAGGCGTTACCGGCGCGATTGGCGCCGCAGCCGGTGCGGCTGCTGCTGGAGTAGGTGCGCTGGCGGGCAAATGCGCTGATTGCGTAACAGGTGCTGGGGTGCGTGCGATGCGCACGCGCGTGTCGTCTTGCTCCACCTCGATCTCGGTTAGGTCGGTCTCATTCAGCAGCAGCGCAAGCTGACGGATGAATTCCTGATCTATGGTGGATTTGGGTTTCGACATGACAACACTTTCACTAAATCACGCCGATTTCAGCGCAAATTTGCGCGGCTTACAAGCAGGCGTGGTCGGCGGCATATAGCCCCTCACAAGGCTCCCGTCCACAGCCCGTCGCGCAGTGATTGCATGCCAAGATTAATCGTCGACAATCTCGTCGAGAGCAGACAGTGCAACCTTATACCCAATCGGCCCGAGACCGGCGATTATGGCTTTAGAAGCGCGCGCTGTGTAGCTGTTATGGCGAAACTCTTCGCGCGCATGAATATTCGACAAATGCACTTCAATCGCTGGAATGTCGACGGCCACAAGCGCATCGTGCAAGGCAATGGAGGTGTGGCTGTAAGCACCAAGATTGCAGATCAGCCCATCAGCCAGCCGTTTAGCCTCATGTACCCAGTCAACCAGCACGCCCTCATGATTGGACTGGCGAAAATCAAGGTCAAGATCCAACGTCTCGGCATGGTCGCGACACATGGCTTCAATGTCGTCCAGGGTTTCGTGCCCATAGATCTGGGGTTCACGTTGGCCAAGCAGATTAAGGTTAGGGCCGTTTAGGATGAAGATGGTGGACATGGCGAGCCTACATCAAGAATCGGTCAAAGCGCTGAAAGGCGCTCTCGCTCTATTTGAATGGCATCGGACAGTCGGTCAAATCCCACGGCGCCAACAATACGTTGCTGCCCAACCACAAAGGCTGGTGTCCCGCGAATGTTCAGCATCTCCGCGAGTTCATAAGATTCTCTAATTGGTGCCATCAGGCCCGGCTCCTGCAAGGCGGTATTAAGTGATTGAGGGTCAGCACCAAGGTCGACGGCCACGCGCATTGCCAATTCGGTGTCTGCAGACGCAGCGTCCTCTGTCATCATGATGTCTATGAATGTCGCCATATCGCCACTGATCGAGCGAAACGCCGTCGCCACCTGTGCCGCTTCTAATGACCCTGATCCGAGGACTGGGAAGTCACGCACGAGAACCCTCACGTCGGGGTATTCAGCGACAATACGCAACATGTCGGCATGGGCCTGTTTGCAAAACCCGCAATTGTAGTCGAGGAACTCGACCAGCGTTATGGAGCCGTTGGGGTTCCCCAACACGCTGGCATTATCGGCAGAGAAGAGCGTCGCACTGTTCTGCTCAATAACTTGGGCCGCCAATGCTTCTTCGCGTGCAGCGCGCTCTACTTCCAACGCGTCAGCCACCTCCTCAAGAATAAACGGGTCTGCGAGAAGGGCGCTACGTACGAGAGCGACCAGTTCTTCTTGAGGAAGTTCGGCCAAGACATCGCTTGGACTTTGCGAGGTAGGTTCTTGCAGCGGTTCCAGGCTGGGAGGTGTCAGATCGAGTGGTGTCGTGTCGTTCGAGGCAGCGCGATCCAACAGGTCTGCGTCTAGGCTGCCAAGGTCGATTAGCCCGGCGCGATTCTGCGCGCCACTTGACAGTGCACAAAGCCCCGCCGCGACAGGCAAGATTAGGCCACCAAGCGCGATGAGAACCAAAAAAATGCGTGGCATGTTTATTTCCTAGCCGAGCTGGAGGAACGGTCTCGCGATGCAAGAGAACCTTGGTGTCTATGGATCGTAGGTTAAAATATCTTCGGCGCGCAGCCATCCAGTCGACCCACGGGGTAAGTTCTGCTGCGCACGTGCGGCGAAACCCTTCGCCCCGTCAATATCGCCACGCGCAAAGGCTTCCAATCCAGAAGCCAATTGAGCCATAGCGGTATCACCGCTGCGTGCGTAAGCCTGGCCCAAGAAGCGATACCCAAAGGCCAACGACTGGTCATTGGCCAGGCCCCGTTCCAATTGTCCAATGGCCGTCTCAAGCACGCCATTGTCGCCGCTCTCAACCAGTGCTGCGCCATAGAAGACCCGGATCATGGTGCTGCCGGGGGCCAGCTCAAGCGCGCGGGCCCAACTGCGTGCGGCTTCAGCTGGATTGCCCGCCTCAAAAAGGATCGTGCCGCGCGCTTCCCAAAAGAACGGATTTGACGGCTGGGCTTGGATGAGCTGGTCAAGTTGTTGGATAGCGTTACGCGCCGATCCTGTCCGCCCTTCGGCCAACGCACGGGCATAGCGTGCCGGGAGCGACGTATCGCTATTGGGATAGCGTCTTGCCACCGTTCGCTCGCCATCTAACAACGCTACGAGTCGCGCGACGGCCATATCATGCCGCAACTGCAGCTCGGGAGAGTCAGTTCGACTAAAATGCTGGCTGCGACGGGCCAGGGCCTCAATCTGATTGATACGGTCGCGGGCCATGGGGTGCGAGCGCACATACGGATCGACAAATCTGCCAGTGAACATGGTTTGATCGGCAAAGCGTTGAAAAACGTTGAGCATGCCTTGGGCCGATTGCCCGGTGGCGTTCAAATAACTCACTGCAGCGCGATCAGCGGCGAGCTCCTCTTCGCGCTGATAGGCCAGCAAGGTTCTTTGAGCAGCTGTCTGTCCGCCCAATGCAATGCCCTGGCCCACGCCAGCGGCATCGCTATTTCCCGAGCTTACAGCGACGGCAGCCGCTGCTGCTCCGGCCAGCATTGTTACGGCAGATATGATCTGCGATCGCGCAATCTGTTGGCGCAAGCGCGTCAGGTGAGCGCCGGCCAGATGGCCAGTTTCGTGCGCGAGCACGCCAATCACCTCATTTGGCGTGTCAGCCTGAAGGATGACTCCCAGATTGATGAAAATGCGGCGTCCATCGGCAACAAACGCGTTGAAGTCGCGATCATTGACCAACACGACTTGGATCGAGCTGCCACGAATGCCCGCCGCCCTAAGGATAGGTGCAACGTAGGTGGCGACCAGAGCTTCTACCTCGGCGTCGCGAAAGACCGAGATTTGTCTTTGCGCCTGGGCTTGGGCGACGACAAATTGCGCACAGATCAAAATCAAGCTGATCAGTGACAGACGAAACGAGGAGGCAACTGTTCTCATGCCTGGGAACTCTCAAGCGGAAGCGGCAAGAATGGGGCAGGTTGGGTGCCACCGCCGCGTCGGTTGGGTGCAGACAAGCATGACTGGATCACAAACACCACAGCCGACGCAAACCCTCCAGGATCATGTCACGGGCAATTGCTGGTCGAATGGAAGTCGGGTAGTCATTAACGTAACGGCGTCCTGGGTTTGCAAAATCGGCCGTCGCGACGCCTTGTCCAAATAAGATAACACTACATGTCTAGGTCCACACCACGAGCTATGCCATCCCGAGAACTGCGTTCGGCTGCCACATCCCGACAGGTGGATCCATTCCTCGCGATGGATGTTTTGGCCGCCGCAAAGTCACGCGAAGCCGCCGGGCATGTCACTTATCATTTGGAGATCGGGCAGCCGGGAGCACCCTCACCACAACCCATTCGCGACGCGGCCACTGCAATGATCGCCGCGGGCAGGGTGGAGTACACGGAAGCCTTGGGGACGCGTGCTCTGAGGGCGCGGATCGCAAAGCACTATAATGAAAAGTACGCGATCCAAGTCGATCCCGAACGGGTGGTTGTGACGGCTGGATCATCAACGGCTTTTTGCATCGCTTTCTTAATGCTGTGCGAACCGGGCGACCGTGTTGCCTTGCCGCGGCCAGGGTATCCGGCTTACCGCAACATCGTTCGGGCATTGGGATTGGAGCCAGTCGAGATCGATTTGTCTCCTGAGGATGGCTGGGTGCTGACGCCAAAGACTTTGGCGCCCTATCACCAAGACAAGCCCATTCGTGCTGTGTTGGTCGCGTCGCCCAACAATCCTACCGGGACGGCCATGTCCGCCGATCAACTGGAGGCGCTGACGGCTTTTTGCGAGGATGCAGGCATTTGGTACATCTCTGACGAGATTTATCACGGCCTTGTTTTCGAGGGACAAGAGCCGTGCGCGTTGGCCTACGATGATGACGCAATCATCATCAACTCGTTCAGCAAGTACTACTGCATGACGGGTTGGCGTGTCGGTTGGATGGTTCTTCCTGATCGATTGGTCCGCAAGGCCGAGGCCTTGTCGCAAAACCTCTTTATCTGTCCACCCGCTCTGTCGCAGGTCGCCGCAATGGCGGCTTTTGATGCGACGCCAGAGCTGGAAGAGATCAAAGCCAGTTATGCCCGCAATCGCGAGAGGCTCCTCCAAACCCAGGCGCGTTTGGGGCTAACAAACGTCCCGCCGCCACATGGTGCATTCTATATGTATTGGCCGGTTTCCAAGCTCCTAAAGCTAGGGGAATCCTCTGTTGAGCTCTGTAAGGCATTGCTGGAGGAAACCGGCATTGCAACAACGCCAGGCGTCGACTTTGACCCAGCTCAGGGCGGGCACTATCTGCGCGTGTCGTTCGCTGGTGACGAGCAAGCGGTGAACAAGGCAGCCGAACTGTTTGAGAGCTGGGCTACAAACCGCATGGGCAGCTAATCGCCCACCCGGTAGGTCATTTCACAAGCCGTTCGAGAGCGTCGTAGCGGACTTCGTCACTGCCAAAGGCAAAGTGAGCCAGTTGGTCTGGTTTGTGGCGGATGGAACGCAATTCCTGCTCGGTAAAGAACCGCCAGCGGTTCACCACGCCTTCTGGATCCTGCCAGGCTTCCGATACCTCGCCACCAACGACAGTCGCGCGAAAAAACAGGTCCACCTGGTGGAACGATTGGTGCGGCTCATGAAACTCATTGATGCCTGCAAGCCCGCCCACTTCTATGGACAGGCCAGTCTCTTCATAGACTTCGCGGATGAGATTATCGGGCAAGGATTGGTGGCGCTCGACGCCACCACCAGGCGCGCACCACAGATCCGATTTCTGCCCCCCATAGGCGTTAACCAAAAGCAAGCGCCGCGCACCATTAACAATGAGCGCTCGGACCGCGAGGCGGGGGCCGGTGTTCTTAGGCAGGTCAGTCAACAGACGCTCCTAGAAAAAGGAGCGCCGCTGCCACCATCCTTGCTTTTTGGGTGCTGAATCGTCTTCCGGATTGGAGCTTTCCAAAACAGGTTCAGCCGGCAATGCCTTGGCCGGTTTTTGTTCGGCTAGTGCCTGCTCTGGCTCGGTATCGCTGGCTGAAGCGTCGTCGGCTGCCTCTGTTCCTTCGGAAGCATTCGCAGCATCGTCAGCCGTGGCCTCTTCGACGACCTGCGTCACGGCATCCGCATCTGGTGGGTTGGCATCACTATCAGCGTCTCCAACAACCTCCTCAGCCCCCTCTGGGCTTGCCTCGGTTGCTTCCGCTGTCTCAACTTCTGCCTCCCCGCGACCACCGCGACGGCGCCGTCCACCGCGACGAGACCGCCGCTTGCGTTTCGGCTCTTCGTCTTCGGATTCGGATCCTTCGGCTTCGGCAGACTGTGCCTCTTGGTCGCCGTTCTCTTCTGCGGCCTCGACGGCCTCCTCGGACCGTTCCGCTCCATCTTCGTTGGAGCCCCCACGCCGCCGCCGCCGCCGGCGGCGACGCTTACGGCCATCGCCATTGCCTTCTTCGTCGGCCCGCATGTCGTCATTGGCCGCCTCAAGAGCACGCTCTTCGGCTTCACCAGCCTCGATGGCTGCTTGATCGGCTGCTTCTTCCGCTGCCAAATCAATGGTCGAAACATCCTTCGGCACGGCGATCCGTTCGCGCGGATCGGCAACATCACCGCGCGAAATGGCGAAGGCATCGGCGGCAATCGTATCGTCTACCTTGAAGGCGACCTTGCGGCCGTAGCGGGCTTCTAGATCGGCCAGCATGCCGCGTTTGTGGTTCAGGATATAAAGCGCCGTATCAGAGCGCAATGTCACGCTCGCGTTGTGTCCCTGATGGCGAAGAAGCTGGGCCTCGGCCTGTCGCAAGATCTGCAGGGCGACGGAGGAAGCTGCGCGCGTATGACCCGTCCCATTGCAGTGCGGGCAGGGCTCCATCGTGCTCTCGATCAGAGACGTACGAATGCGCTGACGCGACATCTCCAGCAAGCCGAAGTGCGAAATCCGCCCCACTTGGATGCGCGCACGGTCGCTCTTCAGCGCTTCTTTCATGCGCTTTTCAACCGCGCGGTTGTTGCGCTTCTCTTCCATGTCGATGAAGTCGCAGACCACAAGCCCAGCAAGATCGCGTAGGCGAAGCTGACGTGCGATTTCATCAGCCGCTTCAAGGTTGGTGGCGACCGCGGTGTCTTCAATATTGTGCTCTTTGGTCGACTTGCCGGAGTTCACATCAATCGCCACAAGTGCCTCGGTCTGGTTCATAACCAGATAGCCGCCCGACTTTAGCCGGACCGTCGGCTCGAACATGGTGTCGAGTTGGTCTTCGACGCCATGGGCTGTGAACAGAGGTGTCGGATCGCGGTAGGGTTTCACATTGCGCGCATGGCTGGGCATGAGCATGCGCATGAAATCCTTGGCTTCGCGATAGCCGTCATCACCGGCCACCAAGACTTCGTCGATATCACGCGAGTACAGATCGCGGATCGAACGTTTGATGAGGCTGCCTTCTTCGTACACCAGCGCCGGAGCCGCAGACTTCAATGTCAGATCGCGCACCGTCTCCCACAGCCGCATCATGTATTCAAAGTCGCGCTTGATCTCGACCTTGGTGCGGTTGGCGCCCGCCGTCCGCAGAATTACGCCCATACCATCCGGAACGTCCAAATCGCTGACAACTTCCTTCAGGCGTTTGCGATCGGCTGCTGAGGTGATTTTGCGCGAAATGCCACCACCTCGCGGTGTGTTCGGCATCAGGACGGCATAACGTCCTGCGAGGGATAAATAGGTGGTCAGCGCGGCGCCCTTGTTGCCACGTTCTTCTTTGACGACTTGAACGAGGATAATCTGCCGACGCTTGATCACTTCTTGGATCTTATAGTGGCGGCGGCTTGGTCGGCGACGTGGGCGCGCCTCTTCAAGGGCATCGTCCGAACCACTCTCGTCGATTGGGTCTAGGTCCTCGTCGTCGTCAGAAGCAAAAAGTCCGGCTGTTACGGCAGCCTTTTGGCTGAGGCCCGTAGTCGGCGTTTCATCGTCATTGGCTTCGCTATCGCCATTGTTAGCTTGATCGTCCGCCTCGTCGTCATGGCCGCGTTCATCGGCCAGGAGCTCTTCGCGGTCTGCCTGCGGGATTTGGTAATAGTCCGGGTGGATTTCGGAGAAGGCCAAGAATCCATGGCGGTTGCCGCCATAGTCCACGAACGCCGCCTGAAGCGAAGGCTCCACGCGCGTTACTTTGGCCAGATAAATATTGCCGCGAAGCTGTTTCTTCGCGAGCGCCTCGAAATCAAATTCCTCGACGCGGTTGCCGCGTTTCACCACCACACGGGTCTCTTCCCGGTGGGTGGCATCGATAAGCATTTTGGAAGACATGAATTGGGTCCTTGAAGCGGGCCTGCATGCCAGCAATTGTGGGCAAAGCGGCCAGCGCTATCATGTTTGGTAAGTGGGGGGCGACGGACCGCGCGTCTGCCTGTGAAGGCGCGCGCTGCGATGGCCCGTGGCTATTCTGCGAAAAATTGAGTGGTGGTCGCTTCATGGCGTGACCAAATTGTTGGGTCGGCGCCGAACGCCCATGCGCTGAGTTGATCGCGGAACGACCGATCAAAACGCTGGAATCTGCTTTCACCACCATAATGGTTCCGAGTTAGGAGCGCCCACCCTGCCTTTGATGCAGCTGGGCCTCAAATTGTCTTTCTTGCAGCTCTTAAGGACATCTAGGTGCCGCACAGCACCGTTTTCGCGGGTTCAGGGGTCGGCGAGCTGCCGAACAATGCCTCGATCTACAAACGAAAATCGAGCGTGCTGAACCCATATGATCCCTTGGTTACCAATCCCTTTTGGGGAATCCACAACCACTGCTAGCCCCTAGCATGTACGCTTGCCGCTGTTGTTTTGCAACCATTGTTGAATGACTTAGCCGTGATCGTTCTTCTGTCGGCTCCTCTTGGAGAACGGCGAAGAACGACGCGAAAATTTGCGTTTCAGTTTGGTTTACTATGACCCACTAGGGTGTGCTACGACACCACTTTGAGCCGCCAGCCAACCAATTGGGTACTTGTGTTCCACCAATGAGCGTCGACGCCGCAACCATCACGGAAACAATGGGTCGGATGACCGCGTTGGATAGGCTCGTCAAGGCCTGTGGGCGATGCTTGATAACGCCGACCTTGGCAATCGCCGGAATTATCGGCGCAGCCGTGGTCCCAACACATGCAACCGAAGACATCGATCTTGGAACACGTGAAGAAGCGTTGGTGTTGGCCGCACGTGTGGCTGGCGACGCGGATCGTACGCGCATCGTGATCGATTTAGACGGCGAGGTCGCACCATCGGTCTACCTCTTGCCTGATCCAAACCGCATGGTGCTCGATCTGCCAGGGGTATCCTTTGACCCGCTGAACGACGCAGAGATCGAGGGCAGGGGTCTTATCACGGAATTTCGCTATGGGCCGTTCGCGCCAGGGCGCGGCCGAATCGTTGTCGATCTAGGCGATCATGTGCGCATCGACGAGACCTTGATGCTCGCGCCGCTTGACGACCAACCTGCGCGTTTCGTGTTGGACTTGGTGCGCAGCGACGAAGCGGGCTTCTTGGCGGAAGTTGAGCGCACGCGCGACAGCTTCCTTGCCAGTGTGGAAGCACCAAAGGGCAACCGCCTTGATGTTGCGCGTGACAATGGTCGCCCGATACTCGTGATCGACCCAGGTCATGGCGGTATTGATTCCGGCGCTGTCAGTCGCTCAGGCGTTCTTGAGAAAGACGTTGTGCTTGGCTTCGCACGAGAACTGGTGGCCGATTTGCAAGCCACCGGTCGTTTCGACGTCTATATGACGCGCGACGAAGATGTATTTGTACCGCTCGCCGGGCGGGTGCGGATCGCGCAAAGTCACCAGGCTGATCTTTTTATCTCCATTCATGCCGATTCGCTCGTGCGGCATCGTGATATGCGAGGGGCAACCGTCTACACACTGTCGGATCGCGCCTCTGACGCTATTGCCCAACAGCTTGTCGACAACGAACGCCGTTCAGAAATGCTCGCTGGCATGGACGTTTCTGAACCTGCAACCAGCGAAGTCGCTGACATCCTGATCGATCTGACGCGCCGCGAGACCACTCGTTTTTCCTTGGCTTTCGCGCAAGACTTGGTCGGTGAGTTGTCCACTGCGACACGCATGGTCAACAATCCCCATCGATCGGCTGGTTTCCGGGTGCTTAAGGCGCCGGAAGTTCCGTCAATTCTCCTGGAACTTGGCTTTCTTTCGAATGAGGATGATGTCCGACTGCTGACGGATGCCGCTTGGCGCGAACGAACCATCGGTTCGCTGTCGACGGCGGTTGAGCGGTTTTTCGAACAGCGTGTTGCACAAGCTCCATAGAGCGCCAATATTCTGCTTCATGACACCTTGGGTTGAGCTCGACTGGTTCGAGCGCCCTATTTCCGCCGCATCGGGAAGTCCTAGGGATGTTATTGCGGTTACGGTTCAGCTGTGATGTGTGACAACGCGTCAGCTAACGTGACGTTTACTATACTGCGCTTTCCTGCTCTGGCGGTTTTTGCTCGGCCCCACTGCAGGCTCGCACAACATGGCAGGCATTTTTTATGTTCACGCGGTTTTTAGGCTATCTTTTCGGCTTAGGAGTGATTGGCTTCCTGTTGGCCGCCGGTGGCATAGCCTATGGCATCCACTACTATTCGCAGGATTTGCCGGACTACACGGTGCTGTCTGATTACGAGCCACCCGTGATGACCCGTGTGCACGCTTCCGATGGTGCATTGATCGCGGAGTATGCGTCCGAGCGACGCCTATTTCTTCCCATCCAGTCTATGCCTGATGTCTTGAAGGCTGCTTTTTTGTCCGCCGAGGACAAGAACTTTTACGAACATGGCGGCCTCGACTTTACCGGCATTGCGCGCGCCATCGTTGTCAACATCGAGAATTTGGGGACCAACCGGCGCCCGGTTGGTGCGTCCACGATTACGCAACAGGTCGCAAAAAACTTCCTGCTGACCAGTGATGTCGCGATCGAGCGTAAAATCCGAGAAGCCATCCTTGCGCTCCGGATAGAGCGCACATTCTCAAAAGACGAGATTCTTGAGCTCTACCTCAACGAGATTTATCTTGGCATTGGTGCTTATGGCATCGCTGCCGCTTCGCTCGTTTATTTCGACAAATCTGTTCACGAATTGACGCTGGCAGAGGCTGCCTATCTCGCTGCTTTGCCCAAAGCGCCGAACAATTACCACCCATTCCGCCAGACAGAGCGTGCCATCGAACGCCGAGATTGGGTGCTCGATCGCATGTTCGAGAACGGTTACATCACCGACGAGCAGCGTGTGGCCGCCCAGGCCGAAGGTCTGAATGTTGTCCCGCGTAGTACTGGCACGTTCCTTGAAGCATCTGACTATTTTGCCGAGGAAGTGCGCAGAGAAATCGCTCAACGCTATGGCGACACCGGTCTTTACGAAGGCGGGTTGTCGGTTCGCACCACGCTCGACCCAGTGCTTCAGGCCCATGCGCGCGAGGCGATGCGCAACGGTCTCGAAGAGTTCGATCGCCAACAAGGGTGGCGCGGAGCTGTGACAACCGTTGACATCAGCCAGGACTGGGGCGCAGCCCTTGGCGAGGTTGACGGCTTGTCAGACGTTGAAGAATGGGGTCTTGCCGTTGTCTTGGCCGTTGGTGGCGACGGTGCGCAATTGGGTCTCATGCCACCGCGTCTCGCATCGCGCGAGTTGTCTGAGGAGCGCCCCACCGGCGTCATGCCGGCATCCGAAATGGAATGGGCGGGCAACAACCCGGTTGAGATCGTTTCGCCGGGTGATGTCGTCTATGTGCGCGAGGAAGTTACGGAAGCCGGCACGCCGATCTATTCGCTGCGCCAAGTTCCAGAAGTCTCTGGCGGCATGGTCGCGATGGACCCTTACACCGGCCGTGTCCTCGCTATGGTTGGGGGCTTCTCTTTCGATGATAGCCAGTTCAACCGCGCCACACAGGCGCAGCGCCAACCTGGTTCGTCTTTTAAGCCGTTTGTCTACGCAGCGGCTCTCGACAACGGGTACACACCTTCAAGCGTGGTGATGGACGCCCCGATCGAGATCGATCAAGGCCCGGGTTTGGGTGTATGGCGCCCACAAAACTACTCCGACCAATTCTACGGCCCGCAAACCTTGCGTGTCGGCATTGAGCAGTCGCGGAACGTTATGACGGTGCGTCTTGCGCGCGACATGGGCATGCCACTTGTCTCCGAGTATGCCCGCCGGTTTGGTATCTATGACGATCTGTCACCGGTGCTTGCCATGTCCCTTGGGTCTGGTGAAACGACCGTTATGCGTATGACGGCAGCCTACGCGGTCGTCGCGAACGGCGGTCGCTCGATTGAGCCGACGCTTATCGACCGGGTTCAAGACCGTTATGGCGATACCATCTACCGCCACGACGCGCGCCAATGCGAGGGCTGTCAGGTAGAAGCTTGGCAAGGCCAAGAAGAACCAAACCTAATTGACGAGCGCGACCAGGTACTCGACCCGATGACCGCTTATCAGGTGACATCCATGCTGGAAGGCGTGGTGCGCCGTGGGACGGCCGGTGGCATCTCAAGTGAGCTGGCCAATTGGGCCGTTGCCGGCAAAACTGGAACCACCAATGAGAACCGCGACGCTTGGTTTGTCGGCTATTCCCACGATATCGCGGTGGGTGTTTATGTGGGTTACGATACGCCACGCCCGATGGGCCGTTCCGCGACGGGCGGCGGTCTTGCCGCTCCGATTTTTGCAGACTTTATGTCTGCCGCATTGGAGGGACAGCCGCGCACCGAGTTCCAGGTCCCGCGCGGCATCTCGCTGATACCCATCGACCGTCGTACAGGCCTGCAAGTAGCTGGTGGTACCGATGGCTCTATTTTGGAAGCATTTCGGCCCGGCACCTCGCCACCATCGTCCTATTCAATCATCGGTTTCACCGACGATATGGGGCGCTTGCTGACCGTCGATCCACAAGCTGATCGCGCTGTTGTCTCCGGTACAGGCGGCCTGTACTAGTCATCACCCACCTTTTCAGGTGCGGAACTCCACAACGCCAAACTTGGGGCATTTCTATGCGTGCTGAAGCCCAGCGCCTCGTAGACGAAATTGAGCAAGCACTCAGCTTGCTGAGGAGGCATCTTTGACTGGGATGCATCTGTTAAACGCCTAGACGAGCTTAATGCTCTGGCCGAAGACCCAAAGCTTTGGGACGATCCGCAGGAAGCGCAGGGTTTGATGCGCGAACGCCAAAAGCTCGAAGATGCCATCAATGGCATGACGTCTATGCGTCAGGATCTTGATGACACCGTTGAGTTGATCGAGCTCGGTGACGCGGAAGACGACACCGAAATGGCCGATGAGGGCGTCAAAGCCCTGCAGGACATGGCAGAAAAAGCACGGCGCTTACAGGTTGAAGCGCTTTTGTCGGGCGAGGCCGATAGCAACGACACGTATGTAGAGATTCATTCCGGTGCTGGAGGGACCGAAAGCCAGGACTGGGCGAACATGCTTTTACGCATGTATTCGCGCTGGGCGGATGGTTCCGGCCGCAAAGTTGAGCTGCTCGAGGAGCAGGCCGGCGAGGAGGCCGGCATCAAGTCAGCAACGATCCTCATCAAGGGTGATGACGCCTATGGCTGGCTTAAAACTGAAGCTGGTGTGCACCGGCTGGTGCGCATCTCGCCCTATGATTCCAACGCCCGTCGGCACACGTCATTTGCGAGCGTTTGGGTATACCCAGTGATTGACGATACGATCGAAATTGAGATCAACGAGAGCGACTGCCGCATCGACACCTATCGGGCCTCGGGCGCTGGCGGACAGCACGTCAACACAACCGATTCAGCAGTACGCATTACGCACAACCCAACGGGTATCGTCGTGCAATGCCAAAGCGAACGCTCACAGCACAAAAACCGAGCGACAGCTTGGAACATGTTGCGGGCACGCCTTTACGAAGCCGAGCTGCAAAAGCGCGAAGAGCAAGCCAACGCCGAAGCTGCGTCCAAAACGGATATTGGATGGGGACATCAGATTCGATCTTATGTCTTGCAGCCGTATCAGTTGGTCAAAGACCTCAGAACTGGTCACGAAAGTACTGCACCGAACGACGTACTTGATGGCAAACTGGATAGCTTCATGGAAGCAACTTTGGCGCAGCGGGCCTACGGCGGTACCGCGGACGTTGCAGATATTGATTAGAAGTCGTCGAGGCGCTGACCGGCGCGTACAAACGGCATGGGGTCAATCGCCCGAGTTCCGCGGCGCACTTCATAATGCAGATGAGGACCAGTGCTGCGCCCAGTCGACCCGATATGGCCAATGATATCGCCACGGCGCACATGAGTTCCCGTTGAAACAAGCATCCGCGATAGGTGTGCAAAACGTGTTGAGAGACCATGAGCATGGTCAAGCTCAATCATCAGCCCGTAACCGCCGCGCCTAGCCGCCCGCGTCACAACACCGTCGGCGGGCGCGTAAACCGGTGTCCCACGGGGAGCTGCATAATCGATCCCAGAATGAAATGCGGTACGGCGGGTGAAGGGGTCACGCCGATTACCGAATCTGGACGAAAGCCGCGCATTGCGCGCTGGCGCAGCTACGGGTACCAGATCTACAGCTTCTCGTGCTGACTCCAAGTTGACCAGCGCGCGTGCTGCGTCTTCGGCGTAGAGCGCGAATTGATCGCTGCCGCCGATGGGAGCCAACAGTGGTCCGCCAACGCCATCATCGATCGATGTCGGCCTTTCAGATGTTGTATCTGGTTGGGGAAGCGACACGCGAACACCCAAACTACCGACTTCTTCAACAATTGCTTCGGCTTCGCGATTAGCTTGGATGGCCAGTCCGGCCAGGGCAACCATCTGATTATGCTCACGCGCTTCCAGCGAAACATCGAGCGCCGTCAACAGACTGGCCGGGTCAACGACGGCTTGTTCCATAGCGTTGAGGCGCCGATGCGTTGGTAATTGCGGGATGCTACCCGTGATGAGTTCGTCGGCAGGGATTGGTTGAAACGCTAGCGTGTCGGTCGCCATCGTTCCCAATTGCATGCGCAATGCGCCCGCATTGGCCTCTTGGTTTGGCGGCACAACTGGCGACGGTGGAGTCTGGCGGGGCACCAGGCCCAGTGAACCGGCTTGATCCAGGATGGCATTTAGCCGAGAGCCTTGCTCGTAGAGCTGCATATGCTCGGTCAGAAGGCGCTCAACACGAGTCTCATAGGCTTGCTGGTTCAACAGCTGGCGCGACGTTATGCGGTCAATCTCGCGGCGTAGGTCAGAGATGCGGTCTTCGTAGGCAACCTGAATTTGATGCTGACGTTTGATCGAGGCCGTAAAGAGCTCATCGCGAAAGAACAAATAGCTGGCAGACGCTATAACGGCGAGCGCGCCGACCATCACCAAAAGCACCATCATTGCACCCATCCATGGTGCAATGCGCAGGACCTGCACATGGTCCCCATGTGCAAACACGATACGCCGATCCTTACTCGAGCGCTTCAGATGCTTGGCCTGGATGGACTGTTGGAAACCCGACTGGGTTGTTGAACGCGACGCACCGATCGCCATGGAGACACCATCAACTCGAATAAACTAAGTGATGCCCATGTCGCCACAGCGTGGTTAACGCCGGGTTTATAATGCTTCGATTTGACCCGTAACAGCAGTCGACCTAATGCCCCGTCAACGGCATAAGAGGCTTGTAAAATCCAGGAGTTAGACCAGCCTCAGCACGCGCGCGATCATTGGTTGGAGGCTTAATGGCGCCGCGAAAGTGGCGGCGGACCAAGGTTTGGAACGTCGGTTCCGGCTTTTTGCGATCCATGTCGCACAGGTAACGAAACCATTTTGCTCCAAACGCGACATGTTTCTTTTCGTCATGGTAGATCGTTCGCAGAATCGCGGCGCTATCCTCGTCACCCGCCTCCTCGAGAGCACGCACGGTGCTCGGTGTTACGTCCAATCCGCGCGCTTCCAACACCAAAGGTATGATGGCGAGCCGTGCTGTCAGGTCGGTCCCGGTAGATTGAGCGGCTTCCCACAAGCCTGCATGGGCGGGAAGGGCGCCGTAGTAGGAACCCAGGTCTGCAAGCCGTTCGGATAACATCCTGAAGTGCTTTGCCTCTTCAAGGCCGACCTGAACCCAGTTGTCGTAATACGAGCGCGGGAGCCTATAGGAAGCTGACCGCGCGATCATATCCCAAGTCAGATCGACAGCATTGAGTTCGATATGCGCGAGAGCATGCAAGAGCGCGACCCTGCCCTTGAGTCCGCTTTTGGAGCGTCTTGGCATCCGGCTCGGTGCAATCAACTCAGGTTCTGAAGGGCGACCGGGTTCAGCCGGAAGCAGGCGCGTGTCGATGCTCCCCATGCCAAGCGATCCAGCGAACCACAGCTTGGCAGTTCGGTAGGCCAGATCTGTTTTGACGGACAGATCCGATGTTTCAACGATTGCGATCGCCTCGCGCGCAATGGAACTCAAGTTAGAGTGCTTTGACAGCCGCTAAAACCTCGTCGACGTGGCCAGGCACTTTGACCTTACGCCATGCTTTGGCAATTTTGCCGTCGGTGCCGATCAGGAAAGTCGAGCGCTCGACGCCCATATATTTCTTTCCGTACATAGATTTCTCGACCCATACCCCGAAAGCCTGGGCGGCTTCTTTGTCCTCGTCGGCGGCCAACTGGATGGCCAAATTGTGCTTCGCGATGAACTTGTCGTGCTTGGCCACTGAATCGGGCGAGATACCGATGATGGTGGTATTAAGCCCATCAAAGTCGGCCTTTGCCTCGGTAAAGCCAATCGCCTCCTTGGTGCATCCTGATGTGTCGTCTTTGGGATAGAAATAGACCACAACCGGCTTGCCCTGGAGCGCTGAGAGGATCACCGATCCACCGCCATCTGTTGGTAGGCTGAAATCTGGTGCCTGATCGCCCTCTGAGGGCTGATTTTTGTTAGGTCCTGATGTCATTGGCAGACTTCCTGTAATTGGGCGGTGACAGAGACGTATGTGGATCAAATATGCCATCGGACAAGGGATCACTGGCGGGTTGGCCATCGACTTAACCAAAACCCCGATTGGGTGTCACGAAATCGCCGGTTTCCAAGCGTGATATTGCACCCAATGGGCCATTGGGGCACAAAGATTGCTGGATCAAGAAGTGGCGAATCGAAAAGGTCGTGAGGCCTAATTAGCCACCATATCGTAGGGTCAACATGGCCAGCGGACTAGGAGGGACGCGTACTTGGTAGACGGAGAGGCAACGCACGTCGATCGGAAGCCTCCGATATCAAGACGCATTCGTCCCGCCGGTCTTCGATTACCTGGGCCATTCCTGCTTGTCCCGGGCATAATCTTACTGCTGATCTTCCTGTTGCCTTTTGCAGTGGTCATCACGCCGGTAGGACAACGGCATGTTGAGCGCTTAATTGAGGCGCCTTTGCTAGCAAGGCTTGAGGCGGCAGCCCCGGCACCTTTTAGCCTTCGAGTGGACTCTCTACGAACACGCATTGGCGGCGCGACGCTGCAAGTTGACCTTGTTGGAGCCGAGCTTGCGGCTCCCGGACTAAAACTGTCTTTGGCCAACACAAGCGTTCGGCTACGTTACGTTGACATTCTGCGTGGCAATCCAATTCCTGATCGGATCACCGTTCAGTCCGCGCGCTTTGAGATTGATAATCTAGCCCCGATGAGGACTTTCAGCGCGGAAGCCGTGGCGGCTAACGCTGCAGCCGGCGTCTCACCAAGTTCCACACAACAAGGCCTAGAGAGCCCCGACGGCGTGCTCGGCTTGGACACGCCCGAAGTTCTGGCCAGTCTCCAATTAGACGGCCTGGTCAATGCGTTCGATGCGCTGGATCAAGCGCTTACAGATATCACGGTTGGCAGCACCTGGCAGAGCTTGCGCAGCATCGACGTAGAAGAACTTTCGCTGGCGCCACGGCCGAATGCGGGGATACCTTTTCTGCGGAATCCGGACACCTTTGGCATTCACATTTCGCGGCAGAGTTCTCGTGAAATGACCGCGCGCATTGAAACGATCAAACGTGCAAATCCGATCACTTTGATTGTGCGTCACGCGGAGGCTGGAGCACCTCAAGGCCCAGCCACGCTGGCGTCGATTGCGGGAACGGAGATCGGGGAAGACCAGGCATTCTCACATATGTTGTTGCATGGTTTGAGTACGTCTGACTTGACCGACGCTTTTGAGGGAGACGGGCCAGTTGTATTTCAATCGTATCTGGCTGCGGAAATCGTTGCGACGCGCGCAGAGAACAGCGGAGAAATTGAGCAGATCATCGCTCTTTTTGAGAGTGATGCTGGATACCTGATCGCTAGCCAGCGCGAGGCGACGATCTTGGAATCGGCCTCTATCCCGATGATTTACACTCGGGAAAGCGGGCGTTTTGACATCATTTCGGCGCGGCTGGAGTTTCAGGATACCGGTGGTGTTTTTGGAGGAACGCTCGCGCCAGGTGAGCACGGTGGTGAGCAAGGGCTCATTTTGAGTATTGAGGCGCCGCAATACCGGTTGACGGTTCCAGCCGAACCGGCGTTGGGGCGCCAGCCGCTTAGCGGGAATGCGCGCGTTGCTATCGATGCGTTCTTCAACGACCGAGGTGATCGGGTGGATATCACCTCGGCGGAAATGGCAATGGGCGATGTACTGGTAGCTTTCGCGGGTTCTATTGAGAAATCAGCAGATGGGCCGGTGGTTTCGTTGGTGGGGCAGTCGACGCCGATGCGCGCCCAGCACCTTGCAGCAATGTGGCCGCTGCCATTATCGCCCGAAGCGCGCAATTGGTTTTTGGGCAACGTTGCGGAAGCTCAAGTCGGCCCCGGAACGTTCAGCTTCGCAGCACGTCTCAACGACATCGGTGTTGAGGATGGCCGCGCCCTGCTTGACGACGAGATGTTGCGCCTTAGCGTGCCTTACGAAAATCTCGTTCTGCGCACTATCGGAGAGTTGCCGCCGGTTTTCGGTGTGGATGGTACGATTACCGTTACTGGTCGCACGGTCCATATGGAGGGGGAAGCGGGCGTTG
Source organism: Hyphomicrobiales bacterium (assembly GCA_965601715.1). GTDB lineage: Bacteria > Pseudomonadota > Alphaproteobacteria > Rhizobiales > MH13 > MH13. Next base: position 526,859 of record OZ271835.1, read on the forward strand.
GACGTCTCGAAACCGGAGAGACTATCGAGCTCTCGCGCGCTGACTTCTTCATTGCCGATCATTCACAAGAAGAACCGCTAGCATCCTTGCAGCTGGATCTGTCGGGTCCCGCGTCGGGATTTGCAAACATGGCGTTCTTAGATCCACTTGAGTTGGACGATCAGATACCGTTCAGCCCATCTTCCCTTTCTGGCAATGTTGATATGACCGCCCGCATCGATGCGGTCCTAGCGGATGAAATTGACCGCGACGCCGTAGAAGTTGAAGCGCGGTTACAGGTTTCCGACTTTGCCAGTTCCGAACCAATCGATGGCCGCACGTTGGAAGGCGGCACATTCCTTTTAGCCACTGGATCGGCTGGGACGCAGTTGGTTGGTCGTGGGCGACTCGACGGTGTGATGACGGAGTTTGATTTCACGCCGGACGATGGCGGTGGAATGCAGATCGCGATGCAGCTGGATGACGAAGACCGTCGACGTGTCGGCTTGGATTTCGGACGTTATCTCACCGGCACAATCGGTGTTGACCTAGGAGATGGTGCCGACGGCAATACGCAATTGATGACCATTGATCTGACCGATGCAGTCCTGTCGATCGCAGAACTGGGATGGTCCAAACCTTCGGGTGTTCCCGGTCGGGCCAGTTTTGAGGTCATTGAACGCGATAATCAGCGCTTGGTCCGTAACCTGGTCATTGCCGCCGAAGGCTTGGCGGCTCGAGGCAGTTTGGATTTCGTGGATGGCGAACTGCGCGCTGCAGAATTCGAAAGTGTCGCGATTGATGGCATCGGTCGCTTTTCCCTGGAACTGGCGCGCAACAGTCAGGCGACCACGGCCCGCCTGTCCGGCGATAGTTTTGTTTTGAAGCCTGATCTGCTGCGCGGTGACCCTGACGACGCCGGCGTTCTTTCAATCGACATCGATGTTGGCGAACTGATCACACAAGGCGGGGAGCGGCTGACAGACGTAAGCTTGGCCTATGCGCAAGATCTGGAGCGTATCACGCGCTTCGAGCTGCGCGCTCGCCATAGCGATGGGACCGACCTGGTCGGCACCCTTTCGCCGAACGAGAACGCCAACAACATTGTTATCTCGTCTGGAAACGCTGGAACCTTTTTGCGCCTGCTCGGCCTTTATCAACGTGCCGAGGGCGGTCGGGCGACGCTCGTTCTGGACACTGGATCGGTAGGCGGACGCGTTGCCGGCCGGTTACTCTTGAGTGATTATCTCATTGTCAATGAGCCAGCCATGGAGCGGATCTTTAGTTCGGGGCGGGATCAAGCACGCAACGTTTCGAACATCATTATTCCTGGTGATTTTGAAACGTCGGATCGGATAGAGATCCAGGTCACCAATATCGCATTCGACCGAACGCCTGAGCGCCTTATCATCCATAGGGCCGAAGGTTGGGGGCCATCATTGGGCGGCAACCTCGAAGGCACCATTGATTACGCGGCCAACCGTATTCAACTGCGCGGGACCTATGTGCCGTTGTTCACTATCAACAACGTGTTCAGTCGCATACCGCTGCTAGGCCAAGTTCTTGGCGGGCGTAACACCGAGGGTCTCTTGGGGATAACCTTTCAGTTAATCGGTGCCGCCGACGCGCCACGGCTTGAGGTCAACCCAATGTCGCTGTTGGCACCAGGCGTGTTCCGGAACATTTTCGAATTTCAGCAGGGCGGCTGATCACGACTCAGACTGGGCGCAGCAGGACATGTCTCTTTTTGCCAAGAGAAAGTTTGATTGCGCCATCATGAACATCGTCGTGTCCAAGCACTCGGCGCTCATCATTGTTGGGCACATCATTGATGCGGACTGACCCACCCTTGATGTGTCGGCGAACTTCACCATTCGATGCGGCCAGACCTGCTTCGACATAAGCCACCAGCACGCCGAGCCCCTGATCGATCTTGGCAGCGTCAATGTCTACCGTCGGCATATCTGCCGATACCGCGCCTTGCTCAAACACCTTTTGCGCCGCTTCTGCTGCCTTTTGTGCTGCTTCGGCGCCATGAAGCATGGTGGTGGCTTCGTTGGCCAACACCTTTTTGGCCTCATTGATCTCTGACCCTTCGAGCGCTTGCAGGCGTGCAATCTCATCGAGCGGCAGAGTGGTGAAGAGCTTGAGGAAGCGCCCAACATCAGCATCTTCGGCGTTGCGCCAGAATTGCCAGTAATCGTAGGGCGCCAACATATCGGCTCCCAGCCAGACGGCTCCGGCCTCGGTTTTACCCATCTTCGCGCCAGAAGCGGTGGTCAACAGAGGCGTCGTGAGCGCGAAAAGGCTCGCGTCTTCCATCCGCCGCCCAAGGTCGACGCCTGACAGAATGTTGCCCCACTGGTCCGAGCCGCCCATTTGCAGGCGGCACCCGGTGCGGCGGAAGAGTTCCACAAAGTCGTAGGCCTGCAAGACCATGTAGTTGAATTCGAGCAAGGAGAGGTGCTGTTCCCGCTCCAATCGCAATCTGACAGAGTCGCGCTGCAACATCTGATTGACCGAGAAATGCCGCCCAACATCCCGCAGCAAGTCGATATACTGCAGTCCCAAAAGCCAATCAGCATTGTCCATCATCACCGCATCGGTGGGGCCGTCGCCAAAGGTCAAGAACGGTTGGAAGTTGGCCTTGATGCCAGCTTTGTTTTCATCGATCAGCGCACCGGTCATCAGCTTGCGGCTTTCGTCTTTGCCGGATGGGTCGCCGATACGCGTGGTTCCGCCACCCATCAATACGACTGGGCGATTTCCAGTTTGCTGAAACCAGTGCAGCATCATGATCTGGACCAGGGATCCGACATGGAGGGAGCGCGCTGTGCAATCGAATCCGATATAGCAAGTCAGCGGGCCTTCCAGCAGCGCCTTATCGAGGCCATCGGCATCGGATAGCTGGTGGATGAAGCCACGCTCTGAAAGAGTGCGCAGAAAATCGGATCGAAAGGTCGAAGTCATGGTATCGCGTGCACTTTGGGGAGGTCAGCGTGGCTCTTGCCATGGGCTCGTCGCTATTGCAACGCGGGTGACACATTGAGCGTATTGCGCGCCCTTGGAACGATGAGCGGGACCTCAATGGATGGGGTCGATGTCGCGCTTATTGAAACAGACGGTGAGAGCGTGGTCCGTCCCATAGAGGGTGCCCAGCTTTCGCTTGCCTACGAGCCAAGTGAACGGGATGTACTGTTCCAAGCCGTCGAGACGGCGCTCGCGATCAACGACCCATCAGCGGTGCGCCATCCGCACCTTATCGCCGCAATGGATCTTTCAACGCGGCGCCACTGCGAGGCGGTCCAGACCTTGCTGGCACATTTGGACGCGCCGGTGGACGTCATCGGCTACCACGGGCAGACCGTTCTGCACCGACCAAATCCAGAGCGCCCTCAAGCAGCATTCACACTTCAACTCGCCGATGCACAGCGCCTTGCGACGTCGGCGGGAACACCGGTGGTCTATGACTTTCGAAGCGCAGACGTTGCCACCGGAGGGCAGGGCGCACCGCTTGCGCCCCTGTATCACCAGGCTCTGCTAGCCTCTCGAACAGAGTTGCCAGCGGTCATCCTCAATTTGGGCGGCATCGCCAATATCACCTATGTGCCCAATTCTGAGCCGTTGCACATAATGGCGGCTGATATCGGTCCAGCGAACGTTTTCATGGATGATTTGATGCGTGAGCGAGAAGGTGTTGCTTACGACCTTAATGGCGCACGCGCTGCCGCAGGAGCCGTGGATCAGGCGGTCGTTGATGGCTTTTTCGATGACCGCTTTTTCAAGCAAAGTGGCCCGAAATCGCTTGATCGCTACAGCTTCGGTCCGCCGGTGTTGGATCACCTGTCGACGGAAGATGCGATGGCGACGCTGTTGGAGCTAACGGTTCACAGCGTCGTGCTAGCCTTGATCCGCCTTCCTCAACAGCCTCGGACCTTGTTTGTCGCCGGTGGCGGCGCGCGCAACACCTTTCTGATGAAGCGGCTCAAGTCCACGCTGCCGTGTGCCGTAACGGTGCTGGACGATATCGGCGCAAGCGCTGCGATGCTGGAGGCTGAGGCATTCGGTTACCTGGCCGTCCGACACCTAATGGGTTTGCCGACCAGCTATCCCAACACCACCGGCGTACCTGCACCAATGGTTGGCGGCGAATTGGTGAAGCCCGCCTAGGCTTAGCGCATACCGGGATTGGCCAAGCGGTAGTCCAGATAGTCGCGGCACCGCTGGTCCAACTCTTCCAGTTTGCCTTCGAAGAAGTGGTTCGCGCCCACAACGGTCTGGTGGTCGATGGTAATGCCCTTCTGGGTTTTTAACTTGTCGACAAGGGCTTGAACGCTGGCCTGTGGCACCACCTTGTCTTCATCGCCATGGATGATGAGGCCCGACGATGGGCAAGGTGCGAGGAATGCAAAGTCGTGAAGGTTTGCTGGAGGCGCGACTGAGATGAAACCCGCCACTTCTGGCCGCCGCATCAAGAGCTGCATCCCAATCCAGGCACCAAACGAGAAGCCTGCGATCCAGGTGAAGCGCGAATCTGGGTTTTGCGCCTGTAGCCAGTCCAGCGAACCGGCCGCATCCGCCAACTCGCCGACACCATGATCGAAGTAACCTTGGCTGCGCCCAACACCGCGTGAATTGAATCGAAGAACCGAAAATCCACGTTCAACAAACATATAGTAGAGTTGATAAACAATCGGATTGTTCATCGTGCCCCCAAACTGCGGATGAGGGTGCAGGATGATGGCGGTTGGCGCGCCGCGCTCGGGTGCTGGCTGCAAACGGCCTTCCAGGCGACCGGATGGACCTTGGTAAATCAACTCAGGCATGGGAAGAAAAGCGGCCTCTTCAAACAGATACGCCCGTTCGTCTCTTGACGCGTCTGGGCAAATTCATAAGTGCAACGGACCCGATACTGATCTTCAGGCTTCCGTCGCACACAACGGGACATGGGTTGCTTAAGATATATGACAAGAGCCTTGCTTGACCTTGCGCGGCGCACTTAACACCAGCCGGGTTTGCAAAAACAAGATTTTTCGTCGCCGAGATTGGATTGCATCGCTGGAAAAGTTAGGGCGCGGGGCATTATTGCCCCAATTGGGGTGATGAAGACGATGAACGGCAGGTAGACGATCCATGGACCGCGTTTACGCTGACTACAATGCCACCAGCCCGCTGCGCCCAGAGGCAAAGGCGGCGTTGCTGGGTGCTCTGGAGGAGTTGGGCAATCCCTCCTCGGTGCACGCGCATGGGCGCGAAGCCCGTAAACACATCGAAGGCGCACGCCAAGCGATCCTCGATTCCATTGGTTTGCCAGATTATCGCCTAGCTTTCACATCCGGTGCGACAGAAGGGCTGGCGACGTTGTTAGCGCCGGGAACAAAGCCGGTGACGGCATCGACGCAAAGCACCCACCTGATGATTGCAGCGACAGACCATGTCGCAGCCCTTCAGGGGCACAGGTTTGCGCCCGACACAACGACATTGCTGCCCGTAACAGACGACGGGTTGATCGACCTCGAGAATCTTGAAGCCTCACTTGCACGAGACAATGATGGCTCCGTGATCGTTTGCGTCCACGGGGCAAACAACGAAACGGGCGTGATGCAGCCGCTCGCCGAGATTGCCGCTCTTTGCGCGGACCATGGCGCGCTGTTTGTATGTGATCTCGTCCAGTGGATAGGTCGCGAGCCGCTGGCTGATATGCGCCCGGATGCGATTGTGTTGTCCGGCCATAAGTTGGGCAGTCCTGCCGGGATTGGCGCGATCATCTACGATCCGCAGCGGATGCAGATAGCAACGCCGTTGATCCGCGGCGGCGGACAAGAGCGGGGCGTGCGCGCGGGCACGGAAAATGCGATTGGCATACTTGGCTTTGCTGCCGCGTTGGAAGCAGCCGTCAAAGCACGGCCGGATGAGCAAAAACGCATCGGTGCATTGCGCGATCGGTTTGAACAGTCGCTGTTAGAACAACATCCCGGTGCCGTCATCTTTGGTGCCAGCGCGCCACGCCTTTCTAACACCAGTTGCTTTGCGATTTCGGGGCAAGAATCGGCACTCGCTCTGATGCAACTCGATTTGGATGGGATTTCGCTCTCCTCCGGGTCCGCATGTTCCAGTGGAAAGGTGAAGCAAAGCCATGTTCTGGAAGCAATGAACGTTGCGCCGGAGCTGGCTTCCTGCGCTCTGCGTCTCAGCCTCGGATTTGGATCCACAGATGCCGATGTGGATCGAACTTTGGCTTCCATCAGCCGTTGGTCAGGCAGCCAATAGGTGCCCCAAAAATAAACTTGCAAAAAAATGCAAATTTAGCGCAATCCACCCTTGGGGATTTTGCGTAGAACCGTTATGAAGTTTGGAATGATTTTAAGGTGGCGGTTCTGAACCACCAATAATTCCGATATTTTGCGAGGAGCGTCTGCCGATGCCAGCGGTGCAAGAAACCATCGAACAGGTTCGTGAAATTGACGTCGACAAGTACAAATATGGCTTCGAGACCGACATTGATATGGAGTTCGCTCCCAAGGGTCTGAACGAAGACATTGTCCGCTTCATCTCCGCCAAGAAGGGTGAACCCGATTGGCTGACGGACTGGCGTTTGGATGCGCTCAAGCGGTTCGAAACCATGACGCCGCCAACCTGGTCGCGTGTGCACTATCCTGAAATCGATCTGCAGGAGCTGTATTACTACGCTGCGCCGAAATCGACGGAAGGCCCCAAAAGCCTCGACGAGGTCGATCCAGAACTGCTGCGCACCTATGAAAAGCTTGGGATTCCGCTCAAGGAGCAGGAAATCCTCGCCGGCGTGCGCAAGATGGACGAGCCTTCGCAATTGGACGCGGGTCTCGATGCGCTACAAGGCAAGGTAGCCGTCGACGCGGTGTTCGACTCAGTTTCCGTGGTCACCACCTTCAAAGAAGAGCTGGCGAAGCACGGCATCATCTTCTGCTCGATTTCCGAGGCTGTGCACACGCACCCTGATTTGGTGAAGAAGTATCTGGGCTCCGTCGTTCCGGTGACCGACAACTACTACGCAACGCTCAATTCTGCTGTCTTCTCTGACGGTTCGTTCGTCTACATTCCAGAAGGCGTTCGCTGCCCTATGGAGCTGTCTACCTATTTCCGTATCAACGCAGAAAACACGGGCCAGTTCGAGCGCACGCTTATCATTGCCGACAAAGGGTCTTACGTTTCCTATCTGGAAGGCTGCACGGCTCCGATGCGTGACGAGAACCAGCTCCACGCCGCTGTGGTTGAGTTGGTCGCGTTGGACGACGCGGAGATTAAGTACTCCACCGTTCAGAACTGGTACCCGGGCGACGCCGAAGGAAAAGGCGGCATCTACAACTTCGTGACCAAGCGTGGCGATTGCCGTGGCGACCGTTCAAAGATCTCCTGGACGCAGGTTGAAACCGGATCGGCCATAACGTGGAAGTACCCTTCTTGTGTCCTGCGCGGCGATGACTCTGTTGGTGAGTTTTACTCAATCGCCATTTCCAATGGCCGCCAGCAGGTCGATTCAGGCACCAAGATGATCCATCTGGGCAAGAACACCTCAAGCCGCATCATCGCCAAGGGAATTGCCGCTGGTGAATCCGACTCCACCTATCGTGGCCTCGTTCAGGTTGCTCGCAACGCTAAGAACGCACGTAACTTCACCCAGTGCGACTCGCTTTTGATTGGCGATACGTGCGGCGCGCATACCATTCCGTACATCGAGTCCAAAAACGCCAAGGCTGTCCTGGAGCACGAGGCAACAACGTCGAAGATTTCCGACGACCAAATGTTCTATTGCCTGCAACGCGGACTGAACGAAGAGGAAGCTGTGGCGCTCATCGTCAACGGCTTCGTCAAAGACGTGCTGCAGAAGCTACCGATGGAGTTCATGGTCGAGACGCAGAAGCTGATCGGCATTTCGCTTGAAGGCTCGGTCGGATGACCTTCGACGGCATCACTATCGCCTATTATGCCGCGATTTGCGGTGCCCTTGCATCGATTGCGCCGCGTGTGCGTTCCGGCATGGGGCGCATCGCGACTGGCGCGGCGGTGGGTATTCTTGCCGCAACACTCCTTCCAGCGGTTCGGGCTTCGGTGGGGCTGTGATCGATGGAACTGGCGTCGCTCATTGCCCGGCAAGTGGCCTTTGTAGGACTGCTCGCAGGGCCGATCATTCTGGTGGTTTTTCTGGGCCGCAAGCGTGGTTGGAACCAAACCTATGTGTTCGTGATCGTTCTGGGCTGGGCGCTTTTATTTTTGGGATTGAACGCAATGCTCGCGGATCAAGCCGCTGCCTTGCCAACTGTTGAGATGAATCTGAGGACCTAACCAATGTTGGAAATCAAAAACCTGCATGCCCGAATTGCCGAAGACGGCACAGAGATTCTGCGGGGGGTTGACCTCACGATCCCAGACGGTGAGGTGCATGCTATTATGGGCCCGAACGGCTCGGGCAAGTCGACGCTGTCCTACGTGATTGCGGGCAAAGAAGACTATGAAATCACCGAGGGTGAGATCCTGCTCGATGGTGAAAATATCCTGGAGATGGACCCGCACGAGCGCGCCAATGCTGGCCTTTTTCTAGCCTTCCAGTACCCTATTGAGATCCCAGGCGTTGCGACGATGACGTTTCTGCGCACTGCTCTCAACGCCAATCGCAAAGCGCGCGGCATGGACGAACTGTCCACGCCGGAGTTCATGCGTGTTGTCAAAGAAAAGGCGGCTGACCTCAACATCTCGATGGACATGTTGAAGCGCCCGCTTAACGTTGGCTTCTCTGGTGGCGAGAAAAAGCGCAACGAAATCATGCAGATGGCGCTGCTTGAGCCGAAAATGGGTGTGCTTGACGAGACCGATTCCGGCCTGGATATCGACGCGCTGAAAGTGGTGGCCGATGGCGTGAACGCGCTACGCGCTGGCGATCGCTCATTTCTTGTGATCACCCACTATCAACGTCTGCTTGACCACATCGTGCCGGACGTTGTGCATGTTTTATCGGCTGGCAAGATTGTCAAAACCGGCGACAAAGAATTGGCGCTTGAACTGGAAGCCAAGGGCTATGGCGAAATCATCGCCAACGCTGCTTAGGGGGCCGCAATGAACGCTGATCTACGACGCATTCGCACGGCCGCCGAAACAGCGCTGCTGGAAAGTTTTGCCGACGTTCAAGAAAGCTTGCCCGGCAATTCCGCCGTACATGCCGACCGGCGTTTGCGGATGGGTTTGTTTGAGCGTGAAGGCTTGCCCCATCGCCGCGTCGAACAGTGGAAGTACACTGATTTGCGGACCCTGGTGCGCGAGCTGGCACCGTTGGCGGACGCTGCCGATATTTCTGATGTTCCTGGTCCGGTTGTTGCCGGATCGCACCAGATCGTTATCGCGGATGGCGGTGTTATGTCCGGTCTCGACAATCTGCCTGCTGGCGTGAGTGCCGAGCCGTTAGCCGACGCGCTCAACGCTGGGACCTTATCACTGGCTGGCGACGATACACCGGACCGGGCCATCGATGCTCTGAATGCTGCCTTTGTGCGCGATGGGCTGGTCGTGTCGATTGCCGACGGCACGACGCTGGATGCACCGATTGAGTTGGTCTTCCAACGCTCTGGTAAGGCCACGTTCAGCCACGCTCGTGTCGTTGTAGTTGCTGGAGCCGGTACCAAGGCAAACATCGTTGAGCGGCACACCAGCCCCAACGGCATTGCCAGCCAGGCCACTGCGGTGACCCAGTATGAGCTGGGGCAGGGTGCCTTGCTCGACGTGCTTCGCATGCAAAATGAAGGCAGCGATGCGACCCATCTGGGAGAGTTCGCCATCAACCTCGCCGCCGAGGCAGAGGCGAAACTTCTGCACATTGTCGCTGGCGGGAAAACTTCGCGTACCGAAACGCGTGCAACCTTCGCTGGAGAGGGCGCGCGCTTCGACGTCGCCGGCATCACCATGGTCGGTGATCGCCAGCATTCCGACCTAACGCTCTATGTTGATCACCTCGTGCCGCATGGCGAAAGCACTGAAACCTTCAAATCCGTCATCGACGACGCTGCTAAGTCTATTTTCCAAGGCAAGATCGTTGTGGCGCAAGATGCTCAGAAGACCGATGCCCAGATGGCGATAAACGCGCTGTTGCTATCCGACACGGCGGACATGGTTTCCAAGCCCGAGCTCGAAATATTTGCCGATGATGTGAGCTGCGCTCACGGATCGACTTGTGGTGATATCGACGAAGATCTCATGTTCTACCTGTTGGCGCGTGGCATCCCCACGCCGCAAGCCCGAAAATTGCTCTTGCAGGCGTTCTTGTCGGAAGGCGCAGACCTGTTTGAAGGCCATGCCTATCAAGAGGTCGCCTTTGAAGCGATTGATGCGTGGCTGACGGTGCATGCCGAACGCTGAGGTATCTGGGTAGCAGTATGGGATTTGATGTCGAAAGCGTGCGCGCCGATTTTCCGGCGTTGGCGACCACAGTGCATGGCAAGCCGCTGATCTATTTGGACAATGCAGCGTCTGCGCAAAAACCAAATCAGGTTATTGACGGAACGGCGGAGTTCTATCGCACGTCCTATGCCAACGTGCACCGTGGCTTGCACCACCTATCGACTGCGGCAACCGAAGCCTATGAGGGCGCGCGCTCCAAGGTTGCCCGCTTCCTAGGCGCCGCCAGTGACCAAGAGATTGTCTTCACCCGGTCTGTCACCGAGGCACTTAACCTGGTCGCTCATGGACTGGGCAAAGGTGTTGAGGAAGGCGATGAGATCATTATTTCGATGATGGAGCACCACTCCAACATCGTGCCATGGCATTTCCTTCGCGAGTCGCGCGGTGCTGTCCTTAAATGGGCGCCTGTAACCGACGAAGGTCGGTTTGACCTGGATGCTTTCGCAGCCATGATCACCAACAAGACGCGCGTCGTCTCCTTGACCCACATGTCGAACGTGCTTGGCACGGTGACACCCATTCGGGCCGTCGCCGACATTATTGCGGACCGAGACGACATCACTTTCGTGGTCGATGGCGCGCAAGGCGCGGTACACTTGCCGGTCAACGTTCAAGAGCTGGGCTGCCATTTCTATGCGATCACAGGCCACAAGCTCTACGGCCCGTCCGGCATTGGTGCGCTTTGGGGCCGGGGCGATAAGCTGGCCGACCTGCCGCCTTATATGGGCGGCGGAGAGATGATTGATGAAGTGCGCATGGATGGCGTCACCTACGCGCCGGCACCCGCACGTTTCGAAGCTGGCACACCACCGATCGCGCAGGCTTACGGCCTTGGCCTAGCCTTGGACTATATCGAGGAAATGGGCCGCGAAAACGTTTCGAAACACGAGGCGTCGCTCTTGGCGTATGCCATGGAAAGGATTCGCGAGATTAACTCCGTTCGCGTGATGGGGGAGGCACCTGGCAAGGGAGCGATCATTTCGTTTGATGTTGAGGGTGCACATGCTCATGATATCTCGACGCTTCTCGACCGCTCAGGCGTCGCTGTACGCGCTGGCACGCACTGTGCCCAGCCCTTGCTAGCGAGCTATGGCGTCGACTCGTCGTGTCGGGCATCCTTTGCGGCCTACAATACGCATCAAGACGTCGATGTTTTCATAGAAGCCTTGAAAAAAGCTCAGAGCTTTTTCACATGACCAAGGCCTGATAGACTCAGGCGAACGAATTGGTAGTTGAGACAATGACAGAACAGCCAACAACGGCGCAGAGCGGACAGGCGGCACCCACGCTTGACGATTCTCCTAACGCTCCGGACCTGGGCCAGGGTGCGTCAGCGATTCCACCAGACGAACTGTCTCAGCTCACAGACGACATCATCGCGGCGCTCAAGACTGTGTACGACCCCGAGATTCCCGTCGATATCTACGAGCTTGGCCTGATTTACAAAGTGGATATTGACGATGATCGTAAAGTCTCGATCCACATGACCTTGACGGCGCCCGGTTGTCCGGTGGCTGGCGAAATGCCGGGTTGGGTGGAGAACGCAGTTGCAACGGCACCAGGCGTGTCTGACGTGCAGGTTGAAATGGTGTTTGATCCGCCATGGACACCAGAACGCATGTCGGAAGAGGCGCAGGTCGCCATCGGTTGGTTTTGACGAGGGACGATCAGTATGGCCTTCAACCTGTTGACATTGTCGGAACCTGCTAAAGAACACATCGCGACGCTGCTAGTTGATCACGGTGACGATGCTGGACTTCGCTTAAGCCTCAAGAAGGGCGGCTGCGCGGGCATGGAATACCAGCTCGATATCGCTGATACCAAGCCGGCTGGTGATGATAGTGTGGAAGATGGACCGGCGCGGCTTTTCATTGAGCCGTCGGCCATGCTGTACCTGCTGGGAACCCATATTGATTATGAAGTCACCAAGCTGCGCTCCGGGTTCGTGTTTAAAAACCCGAATGAAGTGTCGGCCTGTGGATGCGGCGAGTCGGTTGAGCTCAAGCCGGTGTCAGAGCTCGAGCTTCCGCAAAGTGGGTAGCGACTAGAACGACCTAGTCGATGTTCTGCCGAACGATGTCAGGCAGCGTCGACTGATTTTTTGATGGCTGCCTCGAAGATCACACGATTCCGACCGGCGCGCTTCGCTGCATAAAGACACTCATCTGCGCGCTCAATAATGGACTGAACGCTGTCGTCGGGCTGCACTTCGGCAACACCGATCGATATCGTGACACGACCTAGGGTCTCCCCGGTCGAGCGTTTGACCAGCTCTTTGCCCATGACCGCCTGCCGAATAGTGTTACCCAAGTCCGCCGCCGGACCACCTTTGGTAGAAGGGAGAATGACGCAGAACTCTTCGCCACCGTAACGACAAACTATATCACCCGGAGAGACGCTCGCTTTGATGGTTGTCCCCACCAGCCGCAGCACCTGGTCTCCAGTTTGATGGCCGTGCGTGTCATTGAACTTCTTGAAATGATCAATGTCACATACCAGGAGACTGAAGGGCTCGCCCGATCCTGAGGACGATATCATGGCTTCATCCATAGCCCGATCGAATCGCTTGCGATTACCAACACCGGTGAGCTGGTCAGTCATGGCCTCATAACGGACAGACTCCAGTGCCTCCTTGAGAGAGGCAATTTCTTTTTCACTCTCCACGAGCTTATCCGACAATGCCTGATTGTTGACCTGAACACCGTCGGTCTTCGAGATCAGGTCCGCAACAATGGTGCGAATTTTAGCTTTGTCGGAGTCAGAAACAGTCGACAGGATTTCTGATGCGCCCTTCAAATCGTCGGAGTAGACGCTTGTCTGACCAGCGGCGTCGCCGATCAGGGTCATGATCTCGGAAACTTTGCCTGAAAGCTGCCCGCCCACAGCATCGAGCCGTTCTTCAAATGACCCCGCGCCAAAGAACTCTTCGCGAATCTGTTCAAGCACCTGTTGGTCGATCTTTGAACCGGACCGCAATATCTCATTGATCCGCCGATTAAGCGCAGGGTTAAAGCCAGCAGCATACGAAAACCAAACCTCGTAGTTCGGCGGAAACGCCGACAACTCGTTTGATCTCATTTTTGATATAGCGTGCTCAGCGATTTGGTGCGAACGAGCCACGTCGTCTGGCAAAGGCATGCCAAAATCCTCCAGGACGGATAGTGAGGACACGTTGGCATACCAGCCGTTTCCAACCCGTTAACCGTGATGAAGGGCGCCGAATTTACGCGGCGTTTCGCTTTATAGGTCGAAGCAAGAACGCCGGCACATAGTCAGTTTCGCCAAACGGACGCCGATCATCTGGACCGTCCTGGTCATCGCGTCTCTTTCCGCGTCGCCGACGGCCTTCTTTGGCCGGCTTCGGATCCTCGACGAGTTCGACAGGTGCATCTTCTGCTGCACCCGGCGCTGCAGTGCTGACGGCCTCGCTCGCTGAATCCTTGTTGGAGCGACGACGTCCTCGCCTGCGCTTTGGTTCTTGAGTGGCCTCGGGCGTTTCCACGGCCGGGGATGAACCCGCTGGAGCCTGGTTGTCATCATTTTCCGCCGCGCGTGGAATGGACTGACCAATCATCGATTCGATGGCATCGACATATTTGCCATCAGCACGCGTGGCCAAGGTGATAGCGATCCCGGTGCGACCAGCGCGGCCGGTACGGCCAATGCGGTGAACATAATCCTCAGCGTGCGTTGGCACGTCATAATTGAACACATGGCTCACGGCAGGAATGTCCAGGCCGCGAGCGGCTACGTCCGATGCGACCAAAAGGGTGATTTCGCCGTTGCGGAACGAGTCCAAGGTTTGCATCCGCGCGTGTTGGTCCATATCGCCATGCAGACAACCTGCGTTGAAGCCGTGCCGCTTGAGCGACCGCTCCAAAGTGGCAACGTCCCGCTTGCGATTGCAGAAGATGATGCCGTTGGAAAGCTCGTCTTGGTCGCGGATAACAGCGCGAAGCGCATCTCGCTTGCCGTGTGGAACCGAGGGTGCCGACACCAGAGATTGGGTGATGGTGTCGCTGGTCGATGACGCCCTCGCCACTTCGACGCGCTCCGGTGTGTGCAGGAATGTGTCGACGAACTTTTCGATCTCTGGCGGCATGGTCGCTGAGAAGAATAGAGTTTGGCGGGTGAAAGGAACGAGCTTAAAGATGCGCTCCAAGTCCGGCATGAAGCCCATGTCGAGCATGCGGTCGGCTTCATCGACAACCAAGAACTCAACGCCGGTCAGCAGGAGCTTGCCGCGTTCAAAATGGTCGAGAAGGCGGCCCGGCGTTGCGATCAGAATGTCCGCGCCTTTGGTGAGCTTCTTCTCTTGCTCTTCAAAAGACACGCCGCCAATCAGAAGCGCCATCGTGTATTTGTGATTGATCCCAAAAGTCTCAAAGCTCTCAGCCACTTGGGCGGCCAGTTCGCGCGTAGGAGCAATTACCAAGGAGCGTGGCATCCTTGCGCGGGCACGACCGCGCTCCAAAAGTGTCAAGATCGGCAGCGAGAAAGCGGCAGTCTTGCCTGTTCCTGTTTGGGCTAGCCCCAAGACATCCTTGCGCTCCAGCACATGTGGAATGGCTTCGGCTTGGATAGGTGTTGGCTCCTGGTAGCCAGCTGTTTCAACAGCGGAGAGCACTTTGGGAGAAAGACCAAGGGTCGAAAAGGTCATGCGAGCTTCGGTTCCAGTGGGGGCTGTGCCGGGTGGCTGGGTGTTTGATCAGTTGGCGAGCAGGTGACCGCAGAAGTCAGCGGTCTATACATTGCATCGAAACGATTGCCTGTCTTACGCAGGCTACCGCTGTATTGGATCGCAAGAATGTTAGCGATCTCAGACAAACCAACGGTGTACTTGCGCGGCTGATGGCTTTTGTATCCGCCAAAGTCAACCGCTGAGCCCAGTGTTTGTGGGCTTTTTGGCTACATATGCCGCAGAATTTCGGTGTCAACGTTTAGAAAGTACGAAAGTGTTGCGGCAAGACCGCAACACCTGGCGGGTTGGCGGAAAGCAAGCCTCCGCGCTTCTCGCGCATCCGACCGATCATTTCTTCGGTTCAGAACTGCACCCGACGACAAAACATTGAGATATGAACTCTATATATCGAGGTCTTCGGTGAACTTCGCGTTGTCTTGGATGAATTGAAACCGCGCCTCCGGCTTATTGCCCATCAACGTCGCGACCGTCTCGCCGGTACTCTCGCCATCCAAGACCTTCACCCGTAACAATGTCCGTTTCTCGGGGTCCATAGTTGTTTCTTTCAGCTGCGCTGGCAGCATCTCGCCCAGGCCCTTAAAGCGACCGATCTCCACATTGCGCTTTCCCTTGAATACGGTGCGCATCAGATCGTTCTTGTGGTTATCGTCACGCGCATACTCGACCACGCCACCCGCCGATAGCCGGTAGAGCGGAGGCACCGCGATATAGAGGTGGCGATTGGCGACCAGTTCCGGCATCTCGCGGTAGAAGAACGTGATCAAGAGCGAGGCGATATGCGCGCCGTCGACGTCAGCGTCAGTCATGATGATCACGCGCTCATAGCGCAGATCTTCGTCGCGGTAGGATGATCCTGTCCCGACCCCAAGTGCCTGTAACAGGTCAGAAAGCTGTTGGTTCGCACTAATCTTCTCGCGGCCCGCGTTAGCGACATTGAGAATTTTGCCGCGCAAGGGCAGCACAGCCTGCGTATCACGACGACGTCCCTGCTTCGCGGAGCCACCGGCCGAGTCACCCTCGACAATGAAAATCTCAGAGCCAGCAGCGCCTGCCTTGGAACAATCGGCCAGCTTGCCTGGTAGGCGTAGTTTGCGCGTGGCGCTCTTACGAGCGATGTCCTTTTCTGCGCGCCGTTTCAGCCGCTCCTCGGCCCTGTCGATGGTCCACTCAAGCAGCTTGTTGGCTTGGTTGGGCGATCCTGTAAGCCAGTGATCAAACGCATCGCGTACAGCGTTGTCGACGATCTTGGTGGCTTCCTGGGTCGCCAGGCGGTCTTTCGTTTGGCCGACAAACTCTGGTTCGCGCACGAAGACGGACAGCATAGCTCCAGCGGATGTCATCACATCTTCCGCAGTGATCTGGGCGCCTTTCTTGACCCCAGTCAGCTCAGCATAGGCTCGCAGCCCGCGCAGCAAGGCGTTTCTCAGGCCTGCTTCGTGTGTCCCGCCTTCCGGTGTGGGCACCGTGTTGCAGTATGACGAAAGCGATGCGTCACCGACGTGCCAGCAGACGGCCCATTCCACACCGCCATGCTTACCGGCATTGGGAGTACGCCCGGCGAAGACTTGGTCCGTCACCCGACGCTCATTGCCTAAGGTCTCCGCCAAATAGTCTTGCAAACCACCTGGAAACGAGAATGTCGCCTGCGCTGGGACATCTTTGACGCCTTCAAGAAGTTCAGGTGCGCAGGTCCAGCGAATTTCAACCCCGGCAAATAGATAGGCCTTAGACCGGGCCATACGCATCAAGCGGGCGGGCTTGAACCGTGCGTTCTTACCGAAAATTTCAGCGTCCGGGTGGAAGCGAACTGTTGTGCCTCGGCGGTTCATTGTTTCGCCGATGGTTTGCAGCGGTTCTTGCGGGATCCCGCGTGCAAAACGCTGGCGATAGATCTTCCGGTCTCGCGCGACCTCAACCTCCAAATGATCCGACAGCGCGTTAACCACAGACACACCAACGCCGTGGAGGCCACCTGATGTTTCATAGACCTTGCTATCGAACTTCCCGCCGGCGTGGAGCGTGGTCATGATAACTTCAAGCGCTGACTTCTCCGGCATTTTTGGGTGTGGATCGATCGGAATGCCTCGCCCATTATCGCTCACCGACAGGCTCCCATCGGCAGCGAGTTCCACCTCAATGCGCGACGCATGGCCTGCCACAGCCTCGTCCATGGAGTTGTCGATAACCTCCGCGAACAGGTGATGAAGTGCCCGCTCATCCGTGCCGCCGATATACATGCCCGGGCGACGACGTACCGGCTCCAGACCCTCAAGCACTTCGATTGCTGATGCGTCGTAGCCAGCCTCGGCCGACGAAGCAGCTTTAGGCTGCGTCCTGAGCTTCGCACGTGGCTCAGCCTTGGCCGGAGGCTCCGGTTCTAACTTTGGAGCAAGGTTTCCAAACAAATCAGACATGGGGGGCGCACACTTGGGTCGAACGAATCATCCAACAAGAGTGCCACGGGCAGATACCAACTGGCAAAACAACTCACTACCCAATCACGTTACAAGTCTGAGGAACGGAGGCAACGGCGATGCGATGACGGTCAACGAGAGATCATTCAGGCTGCCTTAAAGGGCACAAGCACTTCGAACGCCAACACCAAGCCAACAAAAAGGGGCGCCGAAACGGCGCCCCTACAAATCAGAGAATCAGTATTCGGTCTTAGACCGAATAGTACATGTCGAACTCGACAGGGTGAGGCGTCTGTTCGAAGCGCTCGACCTCTTCCATTTTCAGATCGATGTAGCCTGCAATCTGATCTTCGTCGAACACGCCACCTTCGGTGAGGAAGGCATGATCAGCATCAAGGCTTTCAACAGCTTCGCGCAGTGAGCCCGAAACGGTTGGGATGTCTTTGAGCTCTTCCGGCGGCAGATCGTAGAGATCTTTGTCCATTGGCTCACCTGGATGGATCTTGTTCTTGATGCCATCAAGGCCGGCCATCAACATAGCCGAGAATGCCAGATAAGGGTTCGCAGCCGGATCCGGGAAGCGGATTTCCATACGCTTGGCCTTTGGCGAAGCGGTATAAGGAATACGGCAAGACGCTGAACGGTTGCGCGCGGAGTAAGCCAGCAACACCGGAGCCTCATAACCTGGAACCAGACGCTTGTAGGAGTTGGTCGACGGGTTGGTGAAAGCGTTGATCGCCTTAGCGTGCTTTAGGATACCGCCAATGTAGTAGAGGCAGGTTTCCGAGAGGTCGGCGTACTCAGACCCAGCGAAGACGGGCTGTCCGTCCTTCCAGATCGACTGGTGGCAGTGCATGCCGGTGCCGTTGTCACCGAACACTGGCTTCGGCATGAACGTCGCCGTTTTGCCGTAAGAGTGCGCTACCTGGTGCACGACGTACTTATAGATCTGCATCTTATCGGCGCAGGTCGTCAGTTCTTCGAATTTCATGCCAAGCTCATGCTGAGCGGCACCAACTTCGTGGTGATGCTTCTCAACGGTGACACCCATCTGCGCCATGACCGTTAGCATTTCAGAGCGGATGTCTTGGCAAGAATCGATCGGCGGAACCGGGAAGTAGCCACCTTTGGTCCGTGGACGGTGACCAAGGTTGCCCATTTCGTACTCGGTATCCATGTTCGACGGCAATTCGGTCGAGTCGATCATGAAGCCGGTGTTGTATGGATCGGCTTTGAAGCGAACATCATCAAAGATGAAGAATTCAGCTTCTGGACCGAAAAATACGGTGTCGCCAATGCCTGAGGACTTCAAATAGGCCTCAGCTTTTTTCGCGGTCATGCGTGGGTCACGGCCATATGCTTCACCGGAGCCAGGCTCCAGGATGTCGCAGAAAATGGCCATGGTTGGTTGCGCGAAGAATGGGTCCATGTGCGCGGTTTCGGTGTCTGGCATCAGGACCATGTCGGACTCGTTGATGGCCTTCCAACCGGCGATCGAAGAACCGTCAAACATAATGCCGTCGGCGAACATGTCTTCGTCGACTTGGCTCACGTCCATCGTCACGTGCTGCATTTTACCGCGCGGGTCGGTAAAGCGGACATCGACGAATTTCACGTCGTTATCGCTGATGGATTTCAAGACATCTGCTGCTGTCGTCATGCTTACTGTTTTCCTTAAGTCTCTTGGTACACAGGAGAGGGTTAGAGGTGAGGGGGTTGGCGGAAGTCATTCTGCCAGTGTGGGAGTTCGCAATCGCTGAGAGTGGAGAATTAAACCGCCTCAGCCCCGGTTTCGCCGGTGCGTATACGCACCACGTCCTCAACCGGAGAAATGAAGATTTTGCCGTCGCCGATGCGTCCCGTTTGAGCGGCATCCCGAATGGCCTGAACGGCTCCGTCAAGCAACTCATCTTGAAGCACGACTTCGACTTTCACTTTCGGAAGGAAATCAACCACATATTCGGCACCACGATAGAGTTCCGTGTGCCCTTTTTGCCGTCCAAAACCTTTGGCTTCGGTCACAGTTATGCCCTGCAAGCCAACGTCTTGCAGCGCTTCCTTGACCTCGTCCAACTTGAACGGCTTGATAATGGCCTCGATCTTTTTCATTGCCTCCCCATTCCAATTCGGCGAGCGAAACAGCCCGCTCGGCACAAGGAAATGCAGGTATCGTGCCAAATGGTGACGCGGCGGAGTTTCCTGAGGATTTTGAGCGCGAATGCGCGACGTCGTTGATGATCTGAACCTGCGGTTTAGGCTTTTGCCCGAAAACTAGGCAGTTCGAGTGGTGCGCATGCTCCACGAGCTGCCTGCTGAATATGCATTTGCATAATATATGGGCAAAAATGAAGGGTTATGATGTGTCGGTCCTCCGACAATGCCAATCAAGTGTATCTTGGTAGCTTTCAACAACCCAGATTTTGACCAATGCGGACGACGTACGGATTTTTCTTGATGCGACGCGTGGCTTTGTTATAGACGCGCACAGCATCACGCTGCGTGCATGCGGGCGTGGTGAAATTGGTAGACACGCTGGTTTTAGGTACCAGTGGCGCAAGCCGTGGGGGTTCAAGTCCCTCCGCCCGCACCAACAACTCTTGCTTTGTGTGTTTGCTGACCCCAGGCGTCGAGAGATCGCTGAAGGGTCGCGGAGACACTATCGATGATAAGGATTACGACCCGATGCAGGTCACTGAAACGCTCGCCGAAGGCTTGAAGCGCGAACTCACCATAACCATTCCAGCAGCTGATCTTTCGACGAAGTTGGAAGACAAGTTGTCATCGCTGAAGAGCCAGGTCCGTTTGCCTGGTTTTCGTCCCGGCAAAGTACCGGTGTCGCACCTCAAGAAGGTGTACGGCAAACAAGCTATGGCCGAGGTCATCAATGACACGCTCAGCGAGTCAACGAATGCAGCCATTGCCGAGCGCAGCGAAAAGCCGGCCAGCGAGCCAAAGTTCACCTTGCCAGAGGATGAAAACCAGGCCGAAGATATCATCGCTGGTAAAGTGGACCTCGAAGTTGCGGTGTCCTACGAAATTATCCCCGATTTTGAGGTCAAAGATTTCTCCGGCATCGAAATTGAACGTCCGGTTGTCGATGTCACGGACGATATGTTGGACGAACGCCTTAAACAGATTGCCTCGTCAAACGTCACCTACAAAGCGGTAAAGCGCAAAGCTAAGAACGATGACCAGGTGACCTTCGACTTTGTCGGCAAGGTCGATGGCGAGGAGTTTGATGGTGGGTCTGCGCAAGGCTTCAAATTGGTTCTCGGTTCGGGGCAATTTATCCCTGGCTTCGAAGAGCAGATGGTGGGCCTCAAAGCTGGTGATGAAAAGTCGCTGGAAGTAACATTCCCCGATGACTATGGCGCGGCACATCTGGCTCGCAAAGCTGCTACATTTGATGTCGCAATCCACGAGGTTGGACAGGCCGAGGACCCGGTTATTGATGACGCTATGGCCACCAATCTGGGCCTCGAATCGCTTGACAAGCTCAAAGAGGCCGTCACGAGCCAACTTGAAAACGAGTTTGGCCAGAAGACTCGGCTCAAGATCAAGCGACAGCTGCTCGACGCGTTGGACGACGCCTACGACTTCGACCTGCCGCCAAGCCTGGTCGAGCAAGAGTTTGAGGGTGTTTGGAAGCAAGTGACCGATGATCTCGAGCGTGCGGGGCGCACGTTCGAAGATGAGGACACCACCGAAGACAAGGCCAAAGAAGAGTATCAAGCTCTTGCGGAGCGTCGTGTTCGCCTAGGTCTGTTGCTTGCGGAGGTCGGTTCCCAAAACGAGGTGCAGGTTTCCAACGAGGAGCTTCAGCGCGCTGTTGTGACTCGTGCGCAGCAGTTCCCGGGCCAAGAACGCGAAGTCATCGAGTTCTTCCAAAAGAACCCACAGCAGCTCGCGGGGATTCGGGCACCTATTTTCGAGGATAAGGTGATCGATTTCATCTTGGAACTCGCTAAGGTAACCGACAAATCCGTCAGCCCTGATGAGCTGGATGATGACGATGATCACGATCATCACGGGCACGACCACGACCACGATCACTAAACGATCTCCGGTCGACGCCACTGACTTGAACCGCCAGTGCGCTTAACCATATCCAACCAAAAGGGCCTCGATAGCGATTGTCGCGGCCCTTTTTTTCTTCTCTCTGCATTGCTCAAGTATTCTGGGCAATTAATCTCTCATCTCCAAGGGTGAGTCGTTGGGCTTGCCACCCCATCTTGCTATCAAGGACATAAACATGCGCGATCCCATCGATCTGACCATGAACACCCTCGTGCCTATGGTCGTCGAGCAATCAAACCGTGGCGAGCGTGCTTTCGACATTTATTCGCGGCTTCTTCGCGAGCGCATCATCTTCATGACAGGCCCGGTCGAAGACCATGTCGCCTCGTTGATATGCGCTCAGCTTTTGTACCTGGAGGCTGATAACCCATCCAAAGACATCGCGCTCTATATCAACTCTCCCGGTGGGATAGTGACTTCGGGGATGGGCATCTATGACACGATGCAATTCATCAAACCGCAGGTGTCGACGATTTGTATTGGTCAGGCCGCGTCGATGGGCTCGCTCCTGCTAACGGCTGGCGCAAAGGATTCGCGCTTTATTCTGCCAAATGCACGGGTGATGCTGCATCAGCCATCAGGAGGGTTCCAAGGCCAAGCGTCCGATATCGAGCGCCACGCCGCAGACATCATCAAAATGAAGCGCCGACTCAACGAGATCTACGTCACCCATACTGGGCAGGACTATGAAACGATAGAAGCGACGCTCGACCGTGATCACTTTATGACTGCCGAAGAAGCCAAGGATTTCGGGATTGTTGATGAGGTCATCACATCACGCGCATCGCTGGAAGAGGGCCAATAAGCGGCTCAGCGGCGATTTTTAGATCGGCCTGTTGTCACAAAAACATTCCAACCGGTTTCCACAAGCGCCTGTCACAATTTGATGACTGGCAACGTGATTTGAACACTAGTGGTTGACAGCGCCATATTTCGCGAGAAGTCTGCTACGTAAAGGTCGGCGTAAACTGCAGGAATTTGCGGTTACTGGTCACATGCAAGGTTTGGGAAGACTGTTCAAGCAGGTCCCGCGTTAACCGTTGAGCCGGACAATGGGTTTAATCTGGCGGAATCGTCTGATTGGATGGGATGAACGTCCTTTTGAAGGTCGGATGTCAAAGCGGCGAGCATCTTGTTTTTGTTTAGCTCGTCCAACATAGGCGAAGCGGTCTTCGTCAAAACGGTGCGGATAGAAAGACGCACCGCGATGGAAGGAAATTGAATGAGCAAGTCTGGCAACAGCGATTCCAAGAACACGCTCTACTGTTCGTTCTGTGGAAAAAGCCAGCATGAAGTTCGCAAGCTGATCGCAGGCCCAACCGTCTTTATCTGCGATGAATGCGTTGAACTTTGCATGGATATCATCCGCGAGGAGAACAAGACCTCGCTGGTGAAGTCATCGGATGGCGTACCAACACCGCAGGAAATCCTGACGGTGCTCGACGACTATGTGATTGGTCAACCACAAGCTAAGCGCGTGCTGTCAGTGGCTGTTCACAACCACTACAAACGCCTCCATCACGCCTCGAAGAATGCCGATATCGAGTTGGCAAAGTCGAACATTTTGCTCATCGGTCCGACAGGTTGCGGTAAAACGCTGCTTGCGCAGACCCTTGCGCGCATCATCGACGTACCCTTCACGATGGCCGACGCGACCACCCTGACCGAAGCAGGTTATGTTGGCGAGGACGTTGAGAACATCATTCTCAAACTGCTCCAGGCTGCCGATTACAATGTCGAACGCGCGCAGCGCGGTATCGTTTATATCGACGAAGTCGATAAGATTTCTCGCAAGTCGGACAACCCGTCAATCACGCGCGACGTGTCGGGCGAGGGGGTTCAGCAGGCCCTTCTAAAGATCATGGAAGGCACGGTTGCATCGGTTCCTCCGCAAGGCGGCCGCAAGCACCCGCAGCAGGAATTCTTGCAGGTCGACACGACGAACATTCTATTTATTTGCGGCGGAGCGTTCGCCGGCCTCGACAAGATTATTTCCGATCGTGGTCGCGCGACATCCATCGGCTTTAAGGCTGCCGTGGAAGACCCTGATGCACGCAAGGTCGGCGAATTGTTCGCTGAGGTCGAACCAGAAGATTTGGTGAAGTTCGGGCTCATCCCCGAATTCGTTGGACGCTTGCCAGTCCTGGCGACGCTGATGGACCTCGACGTCGATGCGCTGGTTTCCATTTTGAAAGAGCCGAAGAACGCGTTGGTCAAGCAGTACCAGCGTCTGTTCGAGATGGAAGAAGTGCAGCTTACCTTCCAAGACGAAGCGCTGCGCGCCGTCGCCAACAAGGCGATTGAGCGCAAGACCGGTGCACGTGGTCTTCGGTCCATCATGGAGACAATCCTACTTGACACCATGTTCGAGCTTCCGGCCATGGAAGGCGTTGAACAGGTCGTCATTTCCGATGAGGTTGTAAGCGGCTCTGCTCGACCGCTGTACATCTACGCGGACAAGGAAGAAGCGCAGACAGCCGACGCTTCCTAGTCAAATCTTACAGCTTTGGATATTGAGCGGCGCCCTGCTTAGCCAGGGCGCCGCTTTCGTTTGCGCCAGCCGACCGACGGCTTTCTGGAAGGCAATTGCGTTGCAACCGTTGAAAACGTCCGCACAAAAGCCCAAGTCCATTGCAACTAATGCACGGGCGTGATTCACTCAGCATGCAGCGTTGAGTTTCACGCTTGGTTGCGTTCCCCTCCGGAGCATGCCGTCCGTTTGGGTGATTTTGGGCTCACAACAAGGTGTAGTTCCTGAGCCCAGCACCCTGCGGAATTGGATATCCTTCCAGGCATGCCTGAATTGCTAAAGGCCACTTTATGACCGACAAGAAACCAGACTACACATGGGCCTATCGCGACGCCGAACCGAGCGTTCACCCTGTCCTGCCGCTTCGCGACATCGTCGTGTTTCCCCACATGATCGTGCCGCTGTTTGTGGGCCGCGAAAAGTCTATTGCCGCCCTTGAAGAGGTGATGCGTTCCGACAAACAGATCGTTTTGGCGACGCAAATCAACGCGTCTGACGACGACCCTGCCGCCGACGCCATCTACAATGTCGGCACCATTGCTAACGTCCTTCAGTTGCTTCGCTTGCCCGACGGCACCGTGAAGGTGCTTGTCGAAGGCACCGATCGTGTCGAGATTGTCCGCTACCACGAGCGTACCGATTTCCACGAGGCGGACATTCATGCGCTTATCGAAGATGAGGGCGAAGAGGTTGAGGTTGAGGCGCTCGCACGGTCGGTGACGGCTGAGTTCGAGAATTATGTGAAGCTCAACAAGAAGGTGTCCCCGGAAGTTATTTCGGCGATCAGCCAAATTGAAGGCTTCTCAAAGCTGGCCGACACGGTGGCGTCGCACCTCGCTGTGAAGATCGCTGACAAGCAAGACATCCAGGGTACCATCTCAGTGGTGGAACGCTTGGAGCAGGTGCTTGCACTGATGGAAAGCGAAATCTCGGTCCTACAAGTCGAGAAGCGTATACGCTCGCGCGTCAAGCGCCAGATGGAGAAGACGCAGCGCGAATACTATCTCAACGAGCAAATGAAGGCGATCCAGAAGGAGCTCGGGGAAGGTGAGGACGGCAAGGACGAGCTGTCTGAGCTTGAAGAGAAGATCGAGAAGACCAAGCTGTCCAAAGAAGCCCGCGAAAAGGCATCTGCGGAGCTTAAGAAACTGCGCGCAATGAGCCCGATGTCCGCTGAAGCAACGGTGGTCCGCAACTATCTTGATTGGCTCCTGGGCCTGCCTTGGGGCAAGCGCTCGCGCATCACGGTCGATCTGGCCGCTGCGCAGCAGATCCTCGACGATGACCATTATGGTCTCGACAAGGTCAAAGAGCGGATCATCGAGTATCTTGCCGTTCAGGCACGCTCCAACAAGCTGCGTGGACCGATCCTGTGTTTGGTCGGACCTCCAGGCGTTGGTAAGACCTCGCTGGGCAAATCGATCGCCAAGGCAACGAAACGCGAATTTGTCCGCATTTCGTTGGGCGGCGTACGCGACGAAGCCGAAATTCGCGGTCACCGCCGCACCTACATCGGTTCGATGCCCGGTAAGGTCATTCAGTCGATGCGCAAAGCTAAGAAATCCAATCCTCTGTTTTTGCTCGATGAGATTGACAAGATGGGCATGGACTTCCGCGGCGACCCATCATCGGCCTTGCTTGAGGTGTTGGATCCGGAACAGAACTCGACATTTGCCGACCACTACCTTGAGGTCGAGTACGATCTTTCGAACGTCATGTTCGTAACGACCGCCAACACGCTCAACATCCCTGGGCCGCTGATGGACCGCATGGAGATCATCCGCATCGCCGGTTACACCGAAGATGAGAAGATCGAGATCGCGCGCCGTCACCTCATTCCCAAGGCGATCAAAAACCATGGCCTGAAGCCCGAGGAGTTCACCATCGATGATGATGGCCTGCGCATGGTGGTTCAGCGCTACACCCGCGAAGCGGGCGTGCGGAACCTGGAGCGTGAGCTGTTCTCGCTGGCCCGTAAGAGCGTCAAAGCCATTATGCTTGGCAAGATGACGACGATCGACGGCGATGAGATCGCCATCGAGAAGGCCGAGATCACAGGTGATAACGTTCCGGACTTCCTGGGCGTGCCGAAGTTCCGTCATGGCGAGATTGAAGATGGCGACCAAGTGGGCGTTGTCACTGGCCTCGCATGGACCGAAGTGGGTGGCGAATTGCTGACCATTGAGGGTGTCATGATGCCAGGCAAGGGCAAGATGACGGTCACCGGTAACCTGCGTGACGTGATGAAGGAGTCGATCTCTGCTGCGGCGTCCTATGTCCGTTCGCGCGCCGTCGACTTTGGTATTGAGCCACCCTTGTTCGACAAGCGGGACATCCACGTCCATGTGCCAGAAGGTGCGACGCCCAAAGATGGTCCGTCCGCCGGTGTTGCCATGGTCACCGCCATCGTCTCGATGATGACGGGTATTCCAGTGCGCCACGATGTGGCCATGACGGGTGAAATCACCCTGCGCGGTCGGGTTCTGCCGATTGGCGGGCTGAAAGAGAAGCTTCTGGCTGCCCTTCGTGGCGGCATCAAGAAAGTTCTGATCCCCGAGGAGAACGCCAAAGACCTTGCCGATATCCCCGCTTCTGTGAAGAGCGGCCTGGAGATCATTCCGGTTGCGCGCATGGACGAGGTGATTGAGCACGCTTTGGCTGAAGCGCCTCAGCCCATCGAATGGTCGCCAGACGACGTTTCAGCTGATTCGCCGGCAGCCGATGACGCCGAGGCCGGCGAGGCGATTGTGGCGCATTAAGCCGCATTTGGGTGGTCTGTGACCCTTTTGCCGGCCTGGCCCTGTGCACAAATCGACGAAAAACCCCGGTTTTCCGGGGTTTTTTGTTGTCAGATGGCTCGAAGAACGGCAGGGTCTTAGCGCAATCACCCGCAGATTCGCGGAAAAATGCGGTGGAGTCGGCAGCTTCCACGGAGACGGCCCACCGAACCAGTGGAGATTAAAATGAACAAAAGTGAATTTGTTGCTGCCGTCGCAGACAAGGCAGACATGGGCAAAGGCGATGCAGCCAAAGCTGTTGACGCCGTTTTCGACGTAATCACTTCAGAGCTCGCTTCCGGCGGTGAAGTGCGGATGACCGGTTTCGGTAACTTCGCCATCACGCACCGCGCTGAGAGCAAGGGCCGCAACCCCTCCACGGGCGAAGAAATCACCATTCCAGCAGCCAAGCGGCCAAAGTTCTCCGCTGGTAAGGCGCTGAAGGATGCCGTCAACAACTAACTTAGTTGTTGCAACAGGCATCTGATGAAACGGATTTAGCCCGGGCAACTGCCCGGGCTTTTTTGTGCCAGCCAGCCGCCAAAGACAGGCGGGCATAACGTGCGAGCCACTTGCATTCACGGCCGTCGACGCCTATGCATTGCGGCGTTCGGCACATACTTGTCGAAGGGCGGTTAGCTCAGCTGGGAGAGCATCTCGTTTACACCGAGAGGGTCGGGGGTTCGAGCCCCTCACCGCCCACCATCATAAGCCGTTAGTTTTGATAGCTTGCTTGGCGCTGATTGGCTGTCGTTCGGCAGTTGTTGCACCTGGACAAACACATTGCTTTGCACCTGGCGCGGCAGTGCGTCAGGGTATTTGCCGTTCACGCAAACCGTCGGTAGCCGTTTGGCATATTCAAAGCAGATGTCCACTCTGGGCGGAGAGCCGACGTTTGCAATATTTCGATCAATTGATCGGTCTGGACCGACCTTACTCACTGGCAGTGCAAATTGAAAATTGTTCTCTTTGCATGCTCGAAGAACATTGCAACGCACATATCGCTTGGATTATTCTTGGTGCAGCGCTGGTGTCAGCTGAAAGACCAGGTGGGTTTACGCATCCAACTTGGTGCAATGCAAACCCCGGGACGTTTGCGTGACATCCCGGGGTTCTAACCCCAAGGTACGCGCGTCCTACAAGGGTGAGGCCGCGCGCGTTCGCAAGGGATGCCGTCAGTCACGCTGTCATGACGTTGACACCAGCGCAATATAATTTCCGATAAATGTGCACTTGACAAAGAAACTTGCTTCTAAGCGAGCGCTTCATTGCTCCTTCGTAAACTCTAATGCCCAATCAAGATGCATAGGGTCCCCAATGTGCCGCCGGTACACCTGCGCTCGATGTCCGCATTGGGCCGTAAGCTGACCAGCGGCTAAACGTCAGCCCTGGGCAGAGAGCGGACCTTGGATCTAACCGGGCCAGGCAAAACTCTGCGCGGCACGCATGAACGTGGCGACCGACGGCTTGTAAGGACGACCAGGCACCGTGACCAGCGAGACCGACCGCTGAACAGACGGTTCTATGAGCGGACGCTGGATGAGGCCGCCAAGCGTTACCGAGTATTCCGGCATAAAGGCAAAACCGATCCGCGCCAGCACCATGGCCTGCACCCAGTCCTCACGTTCTGAGCGGAAGCGGGCGTACAGCTCAACGTCCATATCTTCGCAGACCTGCATCACCGTTTCGCGCAGTTCGCAGGCCAGCCGGTCGACATAGGGTTCACCCGATAGATCGCTGAGTTTCACGGCATTGAAGTCGCACAGGCGGTGATCGGGCGGAAACACGACGATGTAACGCTCAGTGTAAAGCTCGTGGGCGGCGAAATCCTCGCCCAACCCTTCAAGGGGGTTGAGAATCGCCACATCAAGTTCCTCGTTGCGCAACTTGCCTTTCAGCGCATCAAGGCTGTCCTCGGTGACCGCAACTTCGACGCCATCGTAGCTCGTCTGAAAATTGGCCAGAAACCTTGAAAACCGCACATGGCCAATGCTCGACATGATCCCCAGTCGGATCGGGGCACGATTGAGCAGCCGATAGTCTTCGGCGATGGATCGTGTCGCCTCGGCCTCATCGATGATCTGCTGAAAATGCGGCAGCATGGTCGCACCAAAATCACTCAGGGCGACGCGCCGTCCTTCACGGTGAAAAAGATTGCTACCCAGCTCACCCTCAAGCGCTTTGATAGCTTTGGTAAGCGCCGGTTGCGACACATTGCATTCGCTGGCCGCCTTGGTGAAATTCAACGCCTTGGCCGCAGCGAGGGCATAGCGAATTTGGTACATCTCCATGGTGGGTCCCCCTGTTCGCACGCAAGATTTGTAACCCAAACAACGATAACCTGCGGTTATGGATTTATGCCACCAGGTTCATTCGAAACCTACGGTTATCAATCGATAGCCAATCGGTCGTTCCGTTTGACCGACGCTTTGGGTTGTCTTGGTCTGTCACCCAACAGCAGGAGGAACGACAATGTCAGTCTATATGGTCGAACGCGATCTCAAGGGCATTAGCATGCAAGATCTGGCCGGTGCGCAACAAGCCGCCATCGCCAAGGCGGGTGAGATGTCGAAAGGCGGCACGGAGATCGGCTACATCCGCTCAACCTTTGCGCCAGAGGACGGTCGCTGCATGTGCCTGTTCGAAGCCAACTCAGCGGCGGACGTGAAGCGCCTCAATGACGAAGCAGGCCTGCCCTACAACGGGGTTGTCGAGGCCCTAGACCTGACGCCTTGATCACCTAGCTAAGCGGGCATCTGCAGATCGACATTTGTCGTGCGGGTGCCCAACGCTAACGACGGCCTACTTGCGCCTTCAGCAGCGAATTTCACTTTTGCTGAGGGCGGGAAGCGGACGTTCGTCGCAGAACGGCCTACAATTATGGGCGCGCCAATGCCCAATTAGTCTATTTCTGGATCGCGATTTGGGAATTTGCTCTCAGGATCTTGCGCCTTTGCCGACGGATTTGCCGCCTTAGCAACGAACGTACAAACCGCTCCGAAAGATTCTGCTCTGCTGCCGGGCGAAGCAACAATCCTGCGCGGATCATAGACGGCACCTGCCCCAACGTTCGATGGCGTAAGAGGTGCACGGTGTCAGATAACTGAACTATACCCAGCTCGCTGTGCACGAACGATAAAATTGATAAAGCAGTGGCCTGGATACCGTATTGCTCAAGCAGATCGACAAGGCGCCCTGGATCGAGGGGATTAAAGGTTGCGATCTCTGCGAGATCCAATATCCAATCGCTCGAATCGCCCGCTAAAACCCCAGAACTGGCAATGGTAAGGGTCATTTCCGCTTCGGGTGACGGCAAAAGAAACGGAATGCCGCGATAGGCGGTCAACGTTGACGCCGCGAAGACTTGCTCGTCGGCCTTACGGTTTTGGTTGGGTGGCTTGGTGAGCCAATTGTGCAAGTCAATGTCGCCAAACTGACCCGCATAGAGATTGAGCCCATGAATGCCGGGCAATCGACGTCGATGGTGGTCTGGCGAGCCAGGCTCGCCGGGAAACCACCCAGCCTCCAACAGAATATCGAAGGCCGACAGGACATATTCCGGCGACACGGCGACATCGATGTCGTTTATCGTCCTGTATCCCAGCGCCGCGGGACGTCTCAGGATCTGGGCGAGCGCTTTGAGAGCTAAAACTGGAATGCCTGCTTGGTGCAGGAGTTGTAAGCCTTCTAGTGACTGCGCCAACGCTTGTTGCGATCTGGCCCAAAACTGGCGCTCGATCGCGCTCAGCTGACGGGAGTTTTCAGCGAGAAATTCTCTGCTGCTTTTTCTTGCGGAAACCCTTGCGAGCAATCGCAAAGTTGCGTGCTCGCAATCCTCGATGCGATACTCTGTAATCCATTGCGCCCACGCTCTGGCGGCTTGTCGGCTGTCAGCGTGTCCCGCCGCTACCAGCAGGAGCTTGCGTCCACCTTTGGGCCAGCCAATGCGTGCCAATCTGGATGGGATACCTGCATCATTCAAAGTTTGTCGCTTTCTCTTATGCACATCATTGTTGGTGGATTCGCCTTCCGACAAGAGGTAGGCCTGACATCAATTGTCTTTGGCGAGCTGAACCTAACCGGCGAGGATGTTGTCAGGTCATCGAGAGAGGATTTGGGGTGCAAGCATCAGGTGGGCGGTCGATGATGTTTTCAGTCATGCCGAAGCGAAGCCGAACTTCTGAACGCACTTCAACGCTGACAAGCGCAAGACTGCCTGAACAGAATGGACAACAGCCGGGCGAAAGCGGCTGCTGATCGACGGACAGCCGTCAACACCAAAGCTCAGTCCGTCAACCAGATTGGACTTTTTTCGGACGATGGATCGCCGTCTGGACCGCCAACTCACGCAACGCGGTTTCCCGTCTGTATTTGCTGGCCTTTGCAGCCCTGCTGTTCACAAAACGACGAGGTACAGTGCCCTCCAGTTCGCTCAGGCATTGTTCCATACGATCGACCGAATTTGCCCAGCTTAGCCGCTCTTGAACCAGCCTGAAGCCGGCTTGGCGCTTGCTTTCCAATGCAGGTCGCCCTGCCTCAAAAACCTCTCGCATTTTCGCTGCCAGGTCTCTAACGCGCACTTCACCAAAATCGACGGACTGGACTTCCATGACGAAACCCGCTGCTAGGCGAAAAGTCTTTGGATAGGGTAGTTTTATCCGACGGGCTGGCACAAAGAACGATGTGGCCTCTGTGCAGAAATCTAAGCACGCGCCGAACTGTGGCACGATGGCTGGCGTCCCGCTCGCCATAGCTTCGGCGATCGGTAGGGCAAAGCCTTCGGCCCGATAGGGAAACACGCCAACATCGCAACTGCGGAACATGGCCGCGAGTTCCGCGTCGTCCAGGTGATCGTCAATGTGGATGATGTTCGGTGGGTCTTTGATGTCGCTGTCGGCCAGGATCTCTTCAACGTCATTGAAACCTTGGTAATGGAGGTTCTGTGAGTTGCCCTTGATGAGAAGTGAGACCTTGTCAGACGCTGAGAAGGCGCTTTGATAGGCCTTGATCATCGTATCGATTCCCTTACGCAGAACGGCCCCCCCAACAAAGAGGAACGTGAAGTCATCTGGTGGGATGTAGGACGATCTGGGGCCGTCGGCTCGAAAGAGTTTGGGATCTATCCCAAGTGGAACAACCCGAATAAAATCGGGGTCAATGCCGCTTGCGCGCGCCTGTTCGGCTATCCAATCCGTGTAGACCCAAAGCTGGTCGAACTCCTTCTGGATCTTGTCGGCCCAGTTGCGTGGGTAGGGCCCAAAATCAGACGTGCGACAGGCAATATAGTGGCCTGCTTCTGGTGGAATGAACGTCTCGAAATCCTTGGAATAGTCGTGAAGGATTGAATAGTCGGCGTACAGGTCGGTTTCCATGCTTGCGTCTGTTTTGTACCCGCGAGACGTGAGTTCGCGCGCCCAAGCCACGTTGACGATCATGTTCGATTCTTTGCCGTCGACGCCGCCAACAAACGCCACACTTTTTGCGTCCCAGGATGGTATGGCGTGAGAGGAAAGATTCTTGATGACAGTCGCCAGCATGTGCGCAGGCTGTGCTCTCAACATCGCTTGAGCACGCAACTGTGCCGCGTCCAACTGCTCGGAGGAATACCCGCCTCCCTGGAGGTGTTCGCGCAGTCTTGCCTCCCAGACATCAATATCTTTGTAGCTTTCTACGCCGAATGATCTGTCGCCAATGGTCTCGCTCAGACCACCGGTGGCGCTTGCCAGCATTGGAATGCGGTTCACCATCGCCTCAACGGCCAAGCGGCCAAATGGTTCCGGTAACTGAGATGGAATGAGGACAAGCTTGCTATCTGCGAGGAAATCGCGCGGCGGTAATAATCCAGGCAGTACAACATTATGGCAAGCGACTGCCGCCTCGATGGTCTTTGGCGGAAATTCGCTGCTCGGTGCCCCGGCAAGCATGAATGGCTCGTCCGGATATCGTCGCGCAAGCTCAAGAAAAACATCCACTCCTTTATGTGGGCTGGAGCAGACTGCCGTTATGTATCGACCCTCGTGCCGGGCGTTCCTGTCAATCAGGACGTCTTGCTCATTCCAAGCGTTTGGCAGCACGTCGCTTTGAACCTGTGACTTGCTAAGCAAGTGCTGCTGCAAGAATTTGGAGCAGGTGAACACATGGTCCGCAGACTGAAGGACAAAGTCTATGTCTGCCTGCGGTAGCGGGGTGAAACCTGGGTGTATCGACCAATCACTTTGCTCAAGCTCGTTCGGTGGCGAGAACTCAAAGTCGTGGATGGACAGGATGCAGGGCAGGCCAAATCGCTTCCCCACTTTGAAGGCCATGACCGCGTCACGACCTGACGCAATGAATATATCAGGCCTTTCTAGCTTCGTGATCTGTGTGAGTTCCTCCAAATCACGAAAAGATCGAACGCGAAGACCGCTGCGAAACTCGTTATGTGGGATCGGGTGCCAAGACAGCATCTCGCAGTCGAACCCATAATGATCGCGAAGCTGGCGCAACGCAGAAGAAGCTGTTTTTTCCGCGCCGCCAGAAACCCTGATGGCATCGCTGATGATATAGAAAACCTTCATGAAGCTCGCCTCGATATGCGCTGATCCGAAGAACGTTTCCTATGGTTTTTGCACCATACAGGACTGGTAGTTTTGCCAACATGCCCAACTCCCAACGAAGGTCTGGCTCTAAGCGTCGGCACCCAGGAACTCATAAAGATCATCAAGTCCTCGAAAATCCCGGCTCAGTGTCAAATCGAAAACGCTGACACGGTCGGCAATGGCAGTTAATTGCGTCAGTGTATTCAATTGGTCCCTATGGTCTGCATATCGATTGGCAGGGGCAAGGATTGTCATCAATCGCATAATCAACTGGCTTGGTGGCAAACGCTTGATCGAGAAAGCATCCCCTACACTCGGGAAGAAGATCCGATGCAGAGGATGGTCGACATAGGGGTCGGTCGTAAATTTGGATGCGGTTTTGATTTCCTTCTTCAAGAATCCACCAAACATCTGGGGCTCGACATCCAAGTGTCCAAACAGATGGGCTTCGGTGTCGGGCATCACTCGCATCCGCTCATCACAACCGCTGACCAGGACAGATTGGCCGTCAAAGCGCATCATAACGTCATCATCTGCCAAGATGAGGCCACCGCGCCGGGCCAAATAGGCGCAGGTCGAACTCTTTCCTGCGCCTCGCTCTCCTATGAAGGCATTCGCCTTGCCTTTTAAAGCGACTGCCGAAGAATGCAGTCTCATATAGCCCATTTGAAAGAAGATCTTGTTGAGCAACACGACAAGGTACATGTGCCTCTTCTCCATACGAAGGCCAGTGTTGATGACCATCAAACGTACCCGAGGCACACCGTTCGCGGAGGTTGATTGGGTGTACATTGCCTCCGTATGGAGTTCGCCGTTCGGGAGGATGAGCAGACCGTCTGGCGGAACCTGGACGTTTGGAGCTTCCGTGTCTTCGAAAATATCCAAGTACAGTTCAGCAGGCGGCACAGCGTCGGTCGCGTGCAATGGAGCTGCATAGATCGCAGCCAAATCTTCCAGATATGTCGGGCTGGGCGCACTTATGTGGACGCATAGTCTTCCCAGTCGGAGCGCCCCAAAGTGGCGCTGCGAATACGTCTCTACGATTGCCCTGACCTCAATACTTGCTTCAGTCCACGCTCTGTCGCTTTGAGTTTCTTGCGCAACTCCAAGCCCCCTTCGCGTGCCAACGCCCGCCCGACGGCCCGCAGCTTCGCGAGCTGCCATTCAAAATTGGAGGGCGTTATCCATCGTCCGTTTCGACATCTGGCTTCGGCTCGACCAAGCACATCTTCGACAGCAACGTTGTCGGCATACCTTGGCCAACCGTCACAGCGGACACTCAATTGCGCAGCCTGCTTGAACAGAACACGCCGGGTGGGGAATTTGTCGTCGTTGCGATACGTTATGATATCGCCGCGCTTGATGTCGTCCCAGGCTATGGGCTTCACAACCACGAGGTCACCTTCCTGCAAGAACGGCAACATGCTGAGGCCATGGAAGTAGAGTGCCTGCTGCTCAGACGAATGTTCGAGTTGGAGTTCCTTTCCAACCAGTCGGGCCTTTGTCTGGGTCACCATGTCGGCATTACTCGCCGCTGAGAATCAACTGCTCCAATTCACCATGACGCTCCAAGAGCGGTTTCTCATAGATGCTCGGCAGTTCCACATCATCACCACCATCAATGGGCGCAGGACTTTGGGTCTCATCTTCTGATTTGCTGATCAGTCCGTCTGTCTCGAGTCGTCCAATGACATGGTGGATGTCACTTTCCAGTCCTGCTTGGTCCATCCCAAAGTGATTCTGCATATCGCTGGCAATTTCCGCCACACTACGACCCGAACCAATCAACTCGCGAAGCACAAAAGAACCGGTCTGGTTCAAGCTGTAATAGGCCGAGGTTTCCGTGTTGATCATGACCGCTTCCTGATCGACGAAACAGCAAGCGGTGTTTTCGTTCTTGAGCGTGTACATATCCCGCACCTTATGAGCTTGAGCGTCAGCGCGTTGTTCAAGGATCATGAAACATTTGCAAGCTCTGTTTGCCAATTTTTGTCGTGAGACCGCTTGCTACCAAAGGCTTTTGGCTTTGCGGGCGCCTAGGGATTCGTCGATCAGCTACGGACGCGTTTATCCAATCATTGGGTTCGCGCTGCGAAGGATAGCAGATGGTTTAGATGCCGTTCGATGCGACCATTGCAGGGTTGGTGGCAGCTAGTCCTTGTATCCTAGGGTCTGGTTTTCACTGGTGTTACAAGACCGTGTTTCGACGTGGGCAGCGGTGGATCTGCATTCAGTTGGGAAAGCCCACTTCCCGCCCTATGCCGCCCTTCAGTTGTTTTAAAGACGGTGTCTACGGCCGGCGGTAGAGCAGCCTTCAGCGTTTTTTGAAGCAAAGCCCACAAGCCATTTCATCGATAGCCTTGCCTGAGTGTCGCGACAGGTTTTTTCCTTGAAGCGTCGGATTAAGGCAAACTTCTCAATTCCACTCGACTTTTTGCAGCGGTTTCCTGATCTGTTCGACGGACATATACTGTCACAGACGGATATGGATGCGCTGCCCGTTAGCATCCGTGAGGCCGGGGTGCGAAGTCTGCCCGCGCGGGCAGAAGTAGTTATCGAACTGCGCGAAAAGGCTATCTGAGGCCTCGCGGTCTGACAGCGTATAGGCTTCAAGGATTGGGGCAAGCCGCGCTTCCACCTCGGACCGCACGGCATCGGTCGGGGCGCGGTCAATTGCAATTCGAGCATAGGCGATGATGCGTCCGGGTTCTGATCCTCCAGATGTGTGAAGGCGTTCCGCAATCTCAGCCGACGCAAGATAGTCGCCCGACATTCCAGCATCTTGAAACCAGTATTCGGCCTGATGGCGATCGGCTTCGATGCCAACCCCGTCCCAGAGCATGCGGCCGACCATTCGTGCACCTCGCGGATCTCCAAGTTCAAAGGCTCTATTGAACTGACGCCCGGCCTCCAAAAGCTGCGGTTCACCATCGGACGGCTCCAGCGCTAGCATTCCCGCCTCGAAGGCCGCGCTTGCAATGCCGAGTTTGGCAGCGCTGTCGAAAAGGGCCTTGGCCCGATCGATGTCGCGCGGCAGCCCACGCCCATCGGCCAGCAAGTGAGCCATGGCCACCATAGCCTTGTCACAACCGCGCTCTATGCCCTCGGTATAAAAACTCGCCGCAAGCGTGGGACTAGGCTCTCCCGAAAGCTTGCCGGTTTCGCGCAACCGCCCGCGCTCGTATGCGCCAGCCCGCATCACGGGGGTGCCTTCCTTGAAATGCGCATCCGCGCGTTCATAGTCTGGGTCAACGAACTCGCCGCTAGAGTAGATTTCGCCCAAGATCATATGAGCCTGGCCGGCAAAGGCTGTCGATGGGCCCTCAGCCACGTTGCCAAGCGCATCGAGCGCGCGTGGAACATCGGGCTCCTCGCCGGCTGTATAAAGCAGCTTCTCAGCATACGAGATGCCACATTGGGCGTCCCCTGCCGTAGCTCCGCGGTAGAGATCTTCTCGTGCGCGCGCCGGATCTGGTGCGCCGTTCCATCCGCGTAAATTCACCTCGGCAAGGTAATAATAGCTATGGGCATGGCCGCCCTCCGCAGCTTCGCGCAGGAGTGTGACCGCCCGTGTCGGGTCCTTCGGTAAGGTGCTGCGGGGATCGACCGACAGCAAGCCAAGGTAAGCCTTAGCTTCCAGCGACCCCACTGCGACAGCCTTGGCGAGCAGAGATGCAGCTTTTGGATAATCCGGCGCCCCGAGCTGCCCGTCCCGCATCATGCAACCGGCAGCAACGAGGCCCTGCGCGTGCCGTGCTTTGATCAACGGTTGCAGCAGGCGCCAAGCGGCTGCATGGTCCCCGGATTCCAAGGCATGATCGACGGCGGCCATATCCGCAGGTCCGACCTTTTTGGCGAACAAGCCAAACATCAAAACACCCTCGCCTCATAAACAGTGGTTGTCGCGAGGAACCGATAGAGAACAGCGCCAAGACCCATGCTACTTGGTGCCGCCAAGTTTAGCAAAATCCTGCCAACCTTGCCCGATCCAGCTCGACAGTAAGTTCAATCGTCGGCGGTCAGGGCCTGTGCGTCAAGCGTTCAGAGGCGACGCTTGCGGCATTTGTCCAAGCGCGCGAAAGCCTACTCTCCGCCCAAGGCAGACCTC
Source organism: Hyphomicrobiales bacterium (assembly GCA_965601715.1). Taxonomy (GTDB): domain Bacteria; phylum Pseudomonadota; class Alphaproteobacteria; order Rhizobiales; family MH13; genus MH13. The sequence goes on from OZ271835.1 coordinate 564,449, forward strand.
GGGAGCGCCCTCTATCCGTCGTCTATTCCGCTGGCGCAGTGCTGGCCTGATCGTCACTCCCGTCAACAAATGTCGTTTGCAGCCCGTGTTTTTGGCGTTGACCGTCGCGATAGATCGCCCGGATCAGCGACAGGCCCATGAGGACCATGACCAAGCTGAAAGGCAGAGCGCCAATGACCATCGCTGTTTGAATGGCACCCAATCCGCCGGCAATAATCAGGCCGCCGACAACAAAGGCCAAGGCCGCACCCCAAAACAGGATATGTGGACGTGCTTTCGGCCCTTCATCTCCGGCGGCGTTGATCGTGTTGATGATCAAGACGGCACTGTCGGCCGAGGTCACGAGATAGGTGAGCAGCAAGATCACGACGATAACCGACATGGCGTAGGCCAGACCATCGCTCAGGATAACAGCCAGCATGGCAAACAGCTGATCAGCCTGGCCCGCTCCGGCGATCGCTCCGTCAGCTACGCCGGTCAGCTCCAAGTCGATAGCGGTGCCGCCCACGAGCGCAAACCAAACGAAGCACATCAGTGCCGGGATCATCATAGCGCCAAGAACATATTCGCGGATCGTCCTGCCCTTTGAGATCCGGGCCAGGAAAACGCCGACAAAGGGCGCGAAGGCTATCCACCAAGCCCAGTAGAAAATGGTCCAGCCGCCTTGCCATCCGGCAAGCGCATCGCCGACTTCGGTTCCGTCGGCAGACCAGACGGTGAAGAGGTTGCCAGGGATTGAGACAAGGTAATCAAAGATGCCCAAAATCAGCGCCTGACCTCCAAAGAAGGTCGATCCAAACAGTAGGAAAAAGGCCAGCATAAAGAAGCTGAGACCCATATTGATGTTGGACAGCCACTTGATGCCTTTGCCGACACCCGAAAGGGCAGAGAGGGTGGACGCGCCCATGATGACGAGCAGCGCAAAGATAATACCAGCCGTGGAAGAACTGCGCTCACCTGCTTCATTGACAGTGAACAGCCAATCACCGAACCCGATGCGAGACAGGCCGGAGATGAATTGCTCAACACCAAACCCCAGCGTTTGAGCAACGCCCAAAACAGTGGCCACAACCGCAACAATATCAACGATGTGTCCAACAGGCCCTGATAGCCTTTGGCCAAAGATCGGCGTCAATGCAGACCGAATGGTGAGGGGTAGCCCGCGCCGGTACGAAAAGAACGCGAGTGCCAATCCAACGACGGCATAGCAAGCCCAGGCCGCCAGCCCCCAATGGGTAAAGGACCAGATATAGGCGTCGCGCACGTTGCCGGCGGTGCTGCCTTCGGTGATGCCCTTTATCGTCGCCGGATTGGCGGCGAAATGGTACATCGGTTCAGCGGTGGCAAAGGTCAGCATGCCGATGCCAATGCCGGCACCGAACATCATCGAAAACCAAGAAAAGTTTGAAAACTCGGGTTGATCGCTTTCAACACCAAGCTTCATGCGCCCAGCCGTCGGCCAGATCGCGAGCCCAAAACACAGGATCAGAAAGAACGCGACGGAATAGACGTACCAATAATTGAACGACGCCAGGATGATGCTGTTAAGGGCGCCCAAGACAGCCCCGGCCTGCGCCGGAAACGCAATGGCCCACAATATCAGGCCACCAACCAATATCTTTCCGGTGATTGTGACGTCTTTGGTGAAGCCACGATAAAAGCCTGATTGGGCAACGCGGATGGGAAGGTCGGTTAGCGGCGGCTTAATAGGCATAGTTCCTCGATTGGTCTGTCGACCAACCTGAAACTGGCTGACCGGTTTTTGGTTTGATGGTCGGCTGGAACGCCGAAGAGAACGGCTACAACCGTAACAAGGTGAGATGGGTTTGGCAAAAAACCGGCCTTAACGCAGCAATGGTGGGCGACCGACCCTGGCCGTCGAGGGGCCATCAGCTGACCCGCGAAAGTCCGCTTCCGGCCGTTAGCGGTCGTTGAACCGCAAATGCCGTGCCGCGAAATCAATATGCGAACGAAGGTCGGCTCCGGGCGGAGAGCAGACCTTCGCTCTGATGATTAGCGGCGTTCGATCTTCCACCGAAGTTGATCGATCCGATCCTGCCCAAAGAATGGTTCACCATTCCAACAGAAGGTTGGAACGCCCCAGTGCCCGCTATGAAGCAAGGCCTGATCATTTTCAGCGAAATAGGCCTCTGCATTTGGCGTCAAGCATGTTGGTTGATCAGCCAGGTCTGGCGGCAAACCACACTGAACTAAGCAAGCCTGTATGTGGTCCGACCTGTTCCAATCGTTGATCTCTCCACGCCAAATCAATCGCATCAAAGAGGCATAGAGTTCGTAACACCGTCGATGAAGGTTGGCAGAATAGAGAGCGTTGTAGAGCCAATACACGTGCTCTTGCTCTGGGCTTACGGCCCAACTGCCATCAGACGGCCAGTTCACCAGTGGGGGGTGTGGGTCGCCATAAGGTAGTTCGAGGAAGTCCGCCGTCCGTTGCATGTCATGATCAAAATACTCGCGTTCTATGGCTGGGCTCTCAGACCATCGATCAGCGTTGCGGATGACGCCGGGCAAAACAGGTCGAATAAAGATTTGGATGTTGTGGTCTCTCGCTAAAGCTTCGATGCGATCCAAAGCGAAATAGCAATACGGGCTGGAGAGGGAGCCAAAGAACTCAAGAGTAGAGGTCACGAAACGATCCGGTGATAAAAATTACAGAAGCGTCAGTGTTACGACGTCTAGGCGTTATTTGAACGACCTCAAAGGGCGGAGAGCTAACCTTAAAGGCGTTGTTGCCGAAACTCGATCGTCGGGCTCCTGCTGCGAACGTTTATGCGACGTAAAATCGGCCGGGCGCATCGCGTAGACTGCGCTATGATCGTCTGACCTCACTGTCGCGGTCGAAGCGCCTGAACGACCATTACCCACGATGCGTCTTACAGGATCCCTGTTTACAAAAAAAATGTAATGGATTACATTTTGGCGATAATCATAACGGGAGGATTCAATGTCCAAACTAACAGCACTGGCCTGGACACCCTTAATCGGGGCCTTGATGGCAAGCTCCGCAATGGCACAGGAAGTTATTGTGTGGGTGGGTGGAGAACCTGGCCAAACCACTGTCTACGAAGAGATCGCCAACCAATTCAACGACGAAAATCCGGGCGTAACGCTCACGGTCGTCACCAACACCTCGGATATCTTTAATCCAGCTCTCGTCCCTGCGCTGTCCGCTGGCGAGGGACCAGATGTCTTCACCTTTGGCACCGGCCCCGGCCAACCAGCTGCATTGATCGCAGGTGGCCTCGTTGCCGACCTGACCGATGCATATTACGAGTTCGAATGGTCAGAGATCATTCCGGACGGCATTGTCTCTCAAACGTCGAGCGACGGAAAGCTATGGGCATTCGGCAACGAGGTCGAAACGACCGGTATGTTCTACAATCGGGCGATCTTCGAAGAAGTCGGCATTTCGGTCCCCACAACTTGGGCGGAAATGGAAGCCGCCGTCGCGGCACTGCAAGAGGCAGGATACGACACGCCAATTGGATTGGGTGCCGCCGACAAATGGCCGGTATCGCATTGGCAATCCATGATGTTTGGTCGTTATGCAGGCCCAGACGGCATTGAAGACGTCCTTTTTGGCGATGGCGCCTGGACAGATGAACCCTTCGTACAAGCCTCGGCTCGTCTTCAGCAAATGGGCGCCGACGGTTGGTTCGGCCCAACACCAGTGGCCATCGGCTATGGCGAACTGATGGATCGTTTTTGGGCAGGTGAAGTTCCCATGACCTTCACCGGACCATGGGTCATTGGTGGTGGAATTGACGCGGCGGGCGATCGCATCGGCGACTACAGCGTATTTGCGGTCCCACCATTTGAAGACGGTCAGATGATCCACCCTACGAACTCCATCGGTAGCGGATGGTACATTCGGGAAGGATCAGAGCATGTTGATATTGCGCTGGCCTATATCAATCGCATGTTCCAAGAGGTTGAGGGACGGGTGACCCTGCTTAACAACGGCGTCATTCCTGTTGGTCCGCTCGATGAGGCTTTGGCGCAAGCAGAGATGCCACAGTTGGCTGTCGATATCTGGAACACGTCAAATGACCATCAGGATAACGGTTCCGTACCAGCATTCCTGGACACGATCACACCAGGTTCGCTGACCACCGTCTCCTATGATGGATTACAGGCACTGCTTCTTGATGTGATGACGCCCGAGCAGTTCACGCAGGAAATGCAGGACGCCTGGGCTCAGTCCAAGGCAGACGGCGAGATCATGAGCCCTGGTGGCCTAGACCCTCGCTGATGAGCCTATCGTAGAAGCCATCGGCCGGTTTGCTCTCCCTAGCGGACCGGCCGACAGTGGCCACGGTTGCACCCTCGACCCGATAGACCTGCTTGTCAGCGACGGAGGATGCTATGCGCATCGACCCCGACTCTCCAGCCGTTCAACGGCTGACGCCAGTTCTGTTTTTGTTGCCGGCAATGGCGATCTACCTGGTGTTCGCCATCTATCCGACGGCTTCGGTAATCGAGTACTCGTTCACCGACTGGGACGGCATCAACCCACAACGCAACTACATCGGCCTTGCAAACTACGAACGTCTGTTCGGTGACCGAATTTTCTGGGAAGCCTTTCGCAACACGTTCGTCTGGTCCGGCGTTATCATTGTTCTCAATGTTGGGCTGGGCCTGGTCATCGCAGCGGCCCTAGCTCGGGTTTGGAAAGCCCGGTTGTTGATCCAGACAGCTATCGTCTTGCCTGTTGTGATTTCCCCTATGGCGGTCGCCACCATTTGGCGGTGGATGTACCAACCTTCGGGCGTCATCAATCAGGTTTTGGAACTGATCGGTTTGGACGGGTTGACCCGCCCATGGCTCGGCGATCCTTCGGTGGTGCTGTACGCGCTCGCCTTTGCCCATTCTTGGTCCACGATTGGCCTAAGCGTCATCATCTTCTTGGCCGGACTTCAGGCGGTTGATGAGGACCTTTACGAAGCGGCCCGCGTCGACGGCGCAAACCCCTTGCAGTCATTCTGGTTCGTTACGGTCCCAGCACTACGGCCTGTTACGGCAGTGGTCTTCATCCTCACCCTCACGCAGTCATTCAAAGTCTTCGACATTGTGTGGGCGACGACGCAGGGCGGACCAATCCGCTTCTCTGAAATCTTGTCGACCTACATGTACAAGCGGGGCGCGCTGGAAAATGACTACGGTTATGGCGCGGCCATTGGCGTGTCACTCCTGCTCATCGTGAGCATCGCAACGCTGATTTATCTGCAACTTCAAAGCAGACAGGAGCGCTAGTTATGGTCACCCGCTACGTTCTGGTTTTCGTTCTCGGCATTTTTGCCATCCTCATGGCATCACCGCTGATTTTGACGTTCTTCACATCGCTCAAGCCAACCACCGAACTGGTCAATCCTGCTTGGTACCCACCGCTCGAATTGACAACCGAACATTATGTTCGGGTTTGGACTGAGGGTGGGTTCAGCAGGTATTTCTTCAACACGCTTCTCATCTCGCTCGTCGATGCCGCGGTGATGGTCGTGATTGCGTCGTTGGCTGGCTACGCACTGGTGTTCATCGATTTCCGCGGTAAGGCGCTGGTCCAGGTCTTGCTGGTCGTTGGGCTTATGATTCCGGTGACAGCAATCATCCTTCCCCTGTTCTCGATCGTGCGGACCTTCGGCCTGGTGAACACCCATCTGGGTGTCATCCTGGCGGATTTGGCGCTGGCGGTCTCAGTGTTCGTGTTCATGTTCGTCTCGTACTTCGTTGGCATTCCAAAGGCGCTCCATGAGGCCGCCCGCATCGACGGCGCCAACGAGTTTCAGATCTACCGCCGTGTCGTCATGCCGATCGCGACACCGGCGGTCGTGACCACAGCGCTTTTGGAGTTTCTGTGGAGTTGGAATGACTTGCTCCTGCGGCTGCTATTGATGACCCGGGACGAGATGCGCACGCTTTCAGTGGGCCTCTTAAACTTCCAAGGAACCATGACTCGTGATGTCACTGGCCTATCGGCTGGCACGATAATCATGGCTGTGCCGGTCGTGCTTCTGTTCTTGTTCTTCCAACGGCACTTTGTCCGCGGCATGACGTCTGGAGCGGTCAAGTGATGCTGCAGACCACACAGGACGGCAAGCCAGTGCTGATCATGGACCAGCATTGGCGCAAAGTCGAAGAGCTGTTTTCGCCGTCGGCGTATGAGCACCTCTCGAACCTTGCGACCATTATTGGCGGCGTGAATTGGCCCATGCGACGCAACGACTTTTTGAGCTACTTGCCGCAAGCAAGTTTTGTCGTCGCCGCAACGCCCCATCTCAGCCAACAGGAAATGGTATCTGCGCCCAATCTGAAGGCAGTCATCGAGGTATCCGGAACCTTTGCAGAAGGGCTTGATTACCAACACTGTTTCGACACTCGCATCGAGGTGTTGTCCTGCGCGCCAGGGTTTCAAAAAGCAGTCGCCGAGATGACACTTGCGATGATACTCGCCGGCGGGCGTGGCCTGATCGACCAGCATGAGCGCTTTCGCGTCGGCCATGAGCATTGGTTAGACGATCGCATTGGTCACGATTTCTCCCTTTATAAACAGACAGTTGGATTTGTAGGTTTTGGTGCCATCGCGCGCGAGACCAGCAGGCTTTTGTCGCCGTTTGAGTCCAACATCATCGCCTACGATCCCTGGTTGGCCGAACATTCCACAGGTGCATCGGACCTCCCAGTGCTCGTCGGGTTGGAGGACTTGGTTGCTCAATCGCGGTGCATTGTGATTGCCGCATCACCAACAGAAGAAAACTATCAGCTGATCAACGCGTCACTGATAGCCGGCATGCGTCCAGGAACGCTTGTCGTGTTGGCGAGCCGGGCACACCTGGTCGATTTCGACGCGATGGTGGCTGCAGCAGACGCCGGGCACATACGGTTCGCGACTGATGTTTTCCCGGCAGAGCCAGTGACGCCTCACGAACCTGTGCGAAGGGCATCCAATGTCATTCTTTCACCGCACCGCGCCGCTGCTGTTGAGGGTGGCCGTCACCCAATCGGCGACATGATCGTGCATGACATCGAGAACATTCTTGAAGGCCGCCCAAACCGACGGCTCCAATCAGCGAATCCCAACCGCATCGAAAGCATCCTTCGTGCGCCTACCGTTGCCGCACACTGACGAACCAATGAGGGGACAATGGCAAAAGTCGAGCTGAACAATCTGACCAAAGCCTACGGCGACGTCGAAGTGCTACACGACATCAATCTGGCAATCGAAGATGGCGAGTTCATCGTGTTTGTCGGACCGTCGGGATGCGGCAAATCTACGTTGCTTCGGATGATCGCCGGATTGGAAGACATCACCGGCGGTGAGCTCCTCATCGACGGTGAGTTGAGCAACGGCTTGTCGCCGAAGAAACGCAACATCGCGATGGTTTTCCAATCCTATGCGCTCTATCCGCAAATGACGGTGGCAGAAAATATGGGCTTCTCGCTGAGCCTGGAACGGCGTCCCAAGGCGGAGATCAAAGCAAAGGTCGACGAGGCCGCCGCCTCACTCAAACTGGAGCCTTATCTGAATCGTAAGCCCGGCCAACTTTCGGGCGGCCAACGCCAGCGCGTCGCTATCGGACGGGCGATTGTGCGCGAACCTCGGGTTTTCTTGCTGGATGAACCATTGTCCAACCTTGATGCGGCTCTGCGGGCAGAAACGCGCGTTGAGATATCCGAATTACACCAGCGGATGGCGACAACTATGATCTACGTGACGCACGATCAGGTGGAAGCCATGACGATGGCCGACCGCATCGTGGTCCTGAACGGCGGGTATATCGAGCAAGTTGGAAGCCCTATGGAACTGTACAACAATCCGGCGAGTGAGTTCGTCGCTGGTTTCATAGGCTCGCCAAAAATGAACTTCATCACCGGAGACATTGCGTCAGAGCAAGGTGCAAAAACCCTGGGCGTTCGGCCCGAGCATTTCCTGCTGACCGGGTCGGACGACGGTCTGCAGTGCACCGTTACTCTTGTCGAGCGGCTGGGGCACGACACAATCCTCTACGCGCGGTCGCAGCGTGCAGGCATGTTGACCATCAGCTTGAATGGGCAGCATGAACACACTGTAGGAGAAGATATCTGGATCCGGCCAGACCCAGCGCACCTGCACCGCTTCAATGATTCCGGTAAGCCCATTGCCGCTTAGGAGCTCGACCTAAACGTGGCAAAGCCCATCAAGAAGAGACGCTCAACCAAGAATCCTGGCCGTCCAACGGTGCAGGATGTGGCTCGTGAGGCCGGCGTGTCCACGGCAACCGTATCACGCGCGCTGTCTCGACCGATGGACGTCAAAGAAGAAACCCGGCTTCGGATCGAAGAGGTCGTCAAACGCATAGGTTTTCGGGCCAACAGGGCAGCTGCGGAGTTGCGCCAAGGGCGTAGCAAGACGCTGCTTGTCTTGGTGTCCGATATCACCAATGCCTTTTATTCGGAGTTCTTCAAAGGCATCGAGCAACGTGCACGTAGCCGAGGCTATGCTCTGCTCATTGGTGACACATCAGAGGATGCAGCAAGCGAGCGTGTTTACTCCGACATGCTCTTGATGAACCAGGCTGGCGGACTGATCCTCAACACCTATGGCTTCCCTGAAGATCTGATGCCAGGTGAAGACGCGGAATCCTATTCTGGCCCGCCACTTGTATCCTGTTCGGGCCATAAGACGATTGGTCTGCCTACCGTGCGCATCAACGACAGGCTAGGCGGAGAGATGGTAGGGCGTCATCTCGTTGACCTTGGTCATCGCGACATCGTCCAAATATGTGGACCGCTATACATCGATGGCTTCGAGCGCCGGTTCTTTGGCTTCAGCCAGGCCCTAAAACAAGCCGGTATCCGGCTCGATGGCGCCAACCAGATTGTTGGGGATTTAAGCACGGAGTTTGGGCGCGAGGCAGCACGGATGATCTTGGCACGTCCTGTTCGACCGTCGGCAGTGTTTGTTCACAACGATGAAACCGCCATTGGCGTGTTGCACGAGTTTGCGCGTCAGGGCGTTCGCGTTCCAAAAGATATTTCGGTCGTCGGATATGACGACATGCCTTACTCGGCGGCATTCAATCCTGAACTGACCACCGTCCGTCTACCGAAACACGAATGGGGCGAACGCGCCTGTGACATGCTAATTAGCCTCGTTGAGCGCACCAACGAAGGTGAGGTGATCGACGTGATCGATCCGCAGTTGATTGTTCGTCAAAGCACAGCGCCACCCCCAGCAAATCAGGTGATCGAGCAATGACCGTCATCAACGCCGTCGTATGGAACGAAAATGTCCATGAGCAGGAAAATGAGGTGGTTGCATCGGTCTATCCAAAGGGAATCCATGGATGCATAGCCGACTCGCTGAACGCATCGGGGGGCGTATCAGCGACCACAGCAACACTACAGCAGCCAGAGCACGGTCTCACCGCCGAGCGCTTGGGACAGACCGACGTTCTCTTATGGTGGGGACATGCTGCTCATGGGTCAGTCGACGACGCAGTGGTTCAGCGAGTGGCTGATGCCGTTTATGGCGGCATGGGGCTTATCCTCCTGCACTCGGCGCACTTCTCAAAGATTTTCAAGCTCCTGATGGGGACGCCCTGCAACCTCAGTTGGCGTGAAGCGGGAGAACGCGAGCGGCTTTGGGTTACGGCACCCCATCACCCAATTACACAAGGCATTGGACCCTACTTCGAACTAGAACATGAAGAGATGTACGGCGAACCATTCGGCGTTCCGGAGCCCTTGGAAACTATCCTTGTGGGCTGGTTTCAAGGGGGCGAGGTTTTCCGTTCGGGCCTGACCTACCAACGTGGCGCGGGAAGGATCTTCTATTTCCAACCCGGCCATGAAACCTACCCAACGTACCATGATCAAGCCGTCCAGAAGGTGCTTCAAAACGCGGTGCGTTGGGCCCACAATCCGGCCCAAAGGCTCGGCGACGTTCACGCTGCACCAAACGTCCCGGTCGAGACCGCCCTCGAAGCTATTGAGGCGCGCGGGCCAAGACTGCATGCGGATGGAGAAGAGGGTTTTCGGTGAACGTCTGCTTTGGGCCGAAAGCTGACCGCAAACATCCGTTGTTTGAGGCCTTTTCGGCTCACGGCTAACCGCGTCCTGCAGTTCAGCTATCGTCGGTAAGGGACGCGCCGGTTGGAGACCGTCGAGCTCTGAGCAGGCTCCCTGCGCCCCCACACCTACGTCCCGCTAGAACCTTGTTCAGCCCGTTTGCCCGCCCGGCCTGAGCGCACCGTTTTCACCACCTCAGGCAGGATCACCAGTGGGGCGGCGAGGAGAGCAATCAGCCCCCAATGCTCCAACCCGATAGGCACGGTGCGCAACAGCAGTTGCATAGGCTCCCAGTACACTGCAGCCGCCTGCAAGCACAGTGTCGCGGAGAACGCGCCCACCAGCAGCGGGTTGGAGAACCAGCCAATCTTCCAGCACGGGTTGGTGAGTGAGCGGAAGGCGAACACGCTGACCTTTTCGAACACCACCATGCCGGTGAACGCCACCGTGCGCGCCACATCCACACCCAGCGGCATCAAGGAATAGAACAGCCAAAGGCTGGCCGCCCCGGTGTAGAGCCCAAAGGTGACGATGATGGCCAAACCGCGCGGACCAAGAATGCGCTCATTCTTCTTGCGCGGCGGGCGTTCCATCTGGTTCTTCTCGCCCTTCTCCAGGCCGAGAGCGACCGCGGTGACACTGTCGGTGACAAGGTTCATCCAGAGGATCTGCGTCGCCAGGAAGATCAGCGGCCCGCCAATCAGCAAATTGGCCAGGATCGCGATCACTTCGCCCGCATTCGAGGAAAGCAGGTAGCGCACGAATTTGCGCACATTGTCGAACTGCCGACGACCTTCCGCGATGGCGTTGACGATGGTCGCGAAATTGTCGTCCAGCAGCACCAAGTCTGCCGCACTTTTGGACACGTCCGTTCCGCGGATGCCCATGGCGACCCCAATGTCGGCGCGCTTGAGGGCAGGGGCATCGTTCACCCCGTCGCCCGTCATGGCGACAACCTTGCCGTTGGCTTGAAGAGCCTCGACGATTCGCATTTTGTGTTCAGGCCGTGTGCGCGCGAACAAGACGTCACCGCGGACCAGGGTCCGCAGGTCATCGTCTGACAAAGCATCGAGATCCTTACCCTCAACCAGTTGGGCTTTGCCCATCCCAAGCTGATTGGCAATCGCCTGCGCGGTTACCGGGCCGTCGCCGGTGATCATGATGACGCGAATGCCTGCCGAGCGCGCGCCTGCGATGGCGGCTTTCACCTCGGGCCTTGGCGGATCGATGATCCCAACCAGGCCGAGGAACACCAGGCCTTCCTCGCGCGTGTCATCGGCGCCTTTTGCCTCGCGCGAGGCAAGTGCAATCACCCGCAAGCCACGCTGCGCCATGCCGGCGTAGGTGGCCGAAATCTCAGCCCTTCTGTCGACGTCCAAAAGCATCGCACCGTCCGATGTCAATAGCTGGTCGCAGGCCGCAAGGACGGCCTCTGGCGCGCCTTTCATGAACAGCATCGGGCCGTCCGGCGTTTGCGCCACCATGCTCATGCGTTTGCGCTCGCTGGAGAACGGCACCTCCGCCAACGCGCCATCGGTCATCGGCAGTGGGCACCAGCCCTTGTAGGCTAAGGCCACCAACGCGCCTTCGGTCGGCGCGCCGGTCATCACCCACTCATCGCCCTCCTTGTAAAGCTGGGCGTGGGTACAGGTGATCCCGGTCTGCAGCAGGCGCGAAAGGGCAGGGTCGTCGGTCGCTCGAACCCGATGGCCTTCGCGCTCAATATGACCCGTCGGATCGTAGCCATTGCCGGTCGCTGTGTAGGTTGCACTTGGCGTCCAAATTTCCGTGGCCGTCATGCGATTCTCAGTCAGGGTGCCCGTCTTATCGGTGCAGATGACCGATGCCGCGCCTAGCGTTTCGACCGCTTGCAAACGACGTGCGAGCGCCTTGCGCCTCACCATCGCCGACGCACCCAAGGCGAGCGTAATGGTGACGACCGCCGGCAGCCCTTCGGGAACAATGGCGACGGCCAGTGAGAGACCAGTCATCACCATCTCAAACAGGGGTCGACCAACGGCGATGCCGAGGGCTGCGATCGCTGCTGCGATCAGAACCGCTGCCAGGCCCAATTGCTGCGCCAGCCGGCCAAGCTGGACCTGCAATTGCGTGGTCTTCTCGCCAACGGATCCGGTGAGATCGGCAATCTTGCCAAAAGCGGTCGCTCGCCCAATGGCGGTCGTTAGCCCCTCTGCGCGACCGGCGACCACTGTGGTACCCATCAGGAGCTTCTGGGCCGCATCGTCGCCGGTCGCCGATTTGTCGACCGGCACTGACTCGCCGGTGAGCACGCTCTCGTCCACGCGCAGCTCAATTGCGGTCACGAGCTTCAGATCAGCCGGGACCGCATCGCCAGCTTCGACAATCACAAGGTCGCCGGGAACGATCTCACGCGCCGGAATGATCTGCTCTTTGCCATCGCGTACCACCAGGGCGCTCGGCTGGAGCATGGACTTGAGGGCTTGGATTGCTGTCTCAGCCCGCCATTCCTGGACGAAGCCCAGGGCGCCGTTCAGCACCACAACAAGGCCGATCGCAATCGCGTCGATGACCTCTCCAAGCACGACGGCGATGCCCGCCGCCGCAATCAGGATCAGAACCAGGAGCCCACGAAACTGGCGCAATAGCACCATCAGCGCCGACACCTGCTTGCCAGCAGGAAGTTCGTTCCATCCGTTCTGGGCACGCAATTCGGCGACCTGCGCGGTGGTCAGGCCCTCCGACGCAGCGGGTCGTGACAAAGGGGTTGGCTCCATCTTTCCTTGGTCAGCGCGAGAACAGGACGGGAATTTCGGCGGTTCGCATGAGGTCGATGGTAACCGCACCGATCACGAAGTCATAGACACGCGAGTGTCCAAAAGCGCCCGTCACCATCAAGTCAGCACCGCGCTCAAGAGCTTCACGCTTCAGGATATCGGCCACGGAAAGGTCGCCAGATTGACGGTGCTCGACATCAACATCGAAGCCATATCTTGCCAGCATCCCTGCCAGGTCGTTGGCAGACTGGCTGCGTTCCTCGTCCTCTTTGGCGACGGTCACAATCGCGACCTTGGCGTCAGGCATCAAAAGCGGGATAGCGTCATGGACGGCGCGTGCCGCCTCGCGCGTCGCACTCCAGCCGATGACGACGTTGTGGCCAAACGGGCGTCCTGGCTCAAACCCGTTTGGAATCATGAGCACGGGTCGGCCGGACCGGCGGATCACCGCCTCCTCAATGTCCTCAAAGTCAGGCGCATCATCGCTGCGCGCATCTTGCGCCATCACAACGAGATCTGCGGTGTAAGCCGCTTGTGCCATCCGTTCAGGAACAGGCACCGGCGGCGGGATGACCCGATACTCCGCGCCGAAGTCATCAGCTTGTGTCGCCTCGTGGAAGATTGCTTCCAACTCCTCGGTCAGTTGCTTCTCCGAGGCTAGAAACTCGATCTCCACGCTATCGGGGATGTAAACCGCGACTGTTGGATAGACCATGAGTTGCTGCGGCGTGCGCAAGCCAATCAGATGAGCCCGGTGCTGGCGCGCAAGTGGCACGGCGGTCGCCAAGATATCTCTGGCGTGATCCTTTGACGAAAGGCAGGCCAGGATCGTTTTCACCGTCATCATATCACTCCCTTGCCGCGTCGCTTAGTCGGATTGCTGTCCGGATTTTTTAACAGCAGCATGATCGGACAATTGTGCTTGCCTGCATTGCTATGCGTCAATGGGTTGGCGCTCGTGCCCTTGGGTCAACAAGAACCTGTACCAATCCTCAAAGAAGGACAGCGCGGCTTGGAGATTGGCCTGAGCAGCGGGGCTCAACCCCTCGCGTATGTCATCAAACTGTGAGCCGTGAATACCCAGCACAAAGGTGCGCGGTTTGGCCTGAAAAAGAAGCGTGCAAAGCGCCAGGGCGGCTTCCGGCGTAACGGTATGACTGCCCAAAGCCTGGGGTTGCGGATCCACAATCTCGCGAAAGATGAACGGCTCAGGTGCATTCATGAGCGCATCGACGAAAACCACCACGTCGTGCTGCGCCATATCGTGCGCATGATCCGCTGAAAGCTGGTAGTCCGATTGGACTGTCAGACCTTGCAGTTGATGCATTGTAATCTGCTCAGCAAAGGCAGGGCCTAGACCATCATCACCATGGGCGGGATTGCCATAGCCAATCAGGAACGCACGGTGTTGGGTCATCCGTCTTGCACGGCCTGGTCAAGCAGCCCGCCGTTGGCATCAAAAAGTTCTACCTGGAGCGGCATTTGCCCCAATGCGTGGGTGGCGCAGGAAAGGCAGGGGTCATACGCCCGAATGGCCACCTCGATATGGTTGAGCATCCCCTCGGAGATGCTGTCCTTGCCGGACAGGTGCGTGACAGCGACATCTTTTACGGCTCGGTTCATTCCCTCATTGTTGTGGGTCGTTGAAACAATGAGATTACAATAGGTTACCTGGTCATTTTCATCCACTTCGTAATGATGAATCAGGTTGCCGCGTGGCGCTTCGATCACGCCTACACCGGACTCGCGGCGCGTGCCAGTTGCCACCAAGTCGGTTCCCTGAAGGTCATCATCGTCCAGCAAGTCACGAATCTTCTCGAGGCAGTGCAAAACCTCAATCATCCGCGCCCAGTGGGTGGTGAGCGTTGTGTGGTTTGGCAATCCGTCGGTCACGGCGCGCAATTCTAGGTGTGCAGTATTGGCCAACGGCGTGTCGATAAAGGCCGCCGTGTTCATCCGAGAAAGCGGCCCGACGCGATACCAGCCATCATCCGGCCCGAGATTATTGATGAAGGGGAACTTCATGTAGGACCAGCTGCGCACGTCCTCCGTGAGCACCGTGTGGTAGTCGGCATAGTCTAGCCCATCAATGAGCGGCCGCCCCCTGCTATCAATGGCGCGCAGAACACCGTGATACAGGTCGAGTGCGCCGTCGTCTGCCCGTACCAGCGACATGTGGTTCGACGGAAAAGTACCAAAGCCACGCACAAGGTCAGCATGGCCAAGCGTGTAGTCGCGTGCCAGTGCCAGCGCGTCCGAGGCCCATTGGAGCATCTCTTCAATCTGTGCGAGGAACCTGTCGCGGGTTTCAATTGGTAGATTGCGATTGATGCCGCCTGGGATCGCGCCCGTGCCGTGGATTTTTTTACCGGCGGTTGCTTCGATGATTTCCTGGCCAAACTTGCGCATCAGGACAGCGCGGCGACCAAGTTCAGGCTGCTCTTTGATGACCTCGAATATATTGCGCTTTTCGGCTGGCGCACCGAAGCCAAACAGAAGGTCCGGTGCCGACAGGTGGAAGAAGTGCAACACATGGCTCTGCATAATCTGGCCGTAATGCATGAGCCGACGCATCTTTTCCGCGGTCGGCGGCAGTGTGTCGACGCCCACAATTTGATCCATGGCTTTCGCGGCAGCCAAATGGTGGCTGACGGGACAAATGCCGCACAGCCGTTGCACAATGACGGGCACCTCCCAAAGCAGACGACCGCGGATGAACCGCTCGAATCCGCGGAACTCAACGATATGGAGCCGGGCCTCGTCGACATTGTTGTCGCGATCCAGGTGGATGGTCACCTTGCCGTGGCCTTCGACACGCGTGACAGGCGAGATTTCGATCAGACGAGGTTCTGTCATCACGTCATTCCCCCACTTAGTCGAACCGTATGGATTGCGGCTCAAAACCGTGGAACCGGCCCGCCAGAAGTTTGATCAGAGTGTCGTAGATGATGTCTCCTTCCGGGGCGCATCCAGGGATTTGGTGGTCAATCTCCACAACTTCCGCGCAGCTGTAGACATTGTCCAAGATGAGCGGCAGCGCCGGATCGTTTGGCACGGCGTGCGTCGTGTTACGCACAAAGCGACCGTTTATGTAGGCCTCTTCCAAGCACTCACGCAGCGGTTCGTCTGCGTGCATGATTGCGTTACGCATGGCCGGTAGGCCGCCCATGATCGCACATTGGCCAATCGCCACCAGCACATCGCAGTTACGACGAAAATCTTGCAGCACATGCACGTTCTCTTCGTTGCAGCAGCCGCCTTCGATGATGCCAATATCGCATCGCTGTGTGAACCGCTTCTTGTCGGTCAGCGGTGAACGATCCACGTCTACCTTGGCCATCAAGTCGATCAGCCGCTCATCCATATCGAGGATCGCCATATGACAGCCGAAACAGCCTGCAAGCGATGCAGTTGCGACACGAGCTTTCCTTGGTTCGGTCATCGGCGCTTATCCTCGATGTCTGAACCAATGATGCCCTTGTCGAACTCGCGCTCGCCGATCGGTTTCGAGAAACCAACCCGCTTACGGATGATGCAGCCCACCGGGCAAACCTCTGGCGAAATCGCATGATCGGTCACTTCGGCATCGGTATGGGCAAGATCCGGCCCATTGACGGCGACGCGCCGATTGATGCCGCGACCCACATAACCAAAGATACCCTTGCCATCGACGTCCTGCGAAGCTCGGATGCAGCGCCCGCAGCTGATGCAGCGGTTGGTGTCGAGCGCGATATCAGGGTGCGAGGCATCCAACGCACGGCAGGGTTCGAGGTAGGGGAACTTGGTCGGCTCGGTCATGCCCAGACGATAGGCCATGGCCTGCAATTCGCAGTTTCCGCTGGCCTCGCATATAGGACACAAATGGTTGCCCTCGTGGAACAGCATCTCCACCAGGTTGCCGCGCATGTCGTTGATGTGGGGCGTCTCGTTTTCAACCTTGATATCCGGTGCGGCCGGCTGTGTGCAGGCGGCGACACTTCGCCCAGAGATTTTGACCGTGCAGACGCGACAACCGCCTTGGTGCCGTAGCCCCTCATGATCACAAAGTCGCGGGATATAGACACCAGCCTCATCGGCGGCTTCCATGATGGATTGACCGGGTTCAGCGGTGACGGTGACGCCATCAATCGAGAAGGTGAAAGACGCATCACTCATTGCGTGAAATCCTTGTCGAAGATGTAAGACCGGCGTTTGGCAATAGTCCGACCTTTGCTGATGGCCGCCTGAATGTCGAAGGTCGCCTTCATACCGTCCTCGCTGTCCTTGGTGACGGCGGAATAGACCAGCGGAAAACTCTCCAAGGTCGACAGCACGGGATTGGGTGATGTCATACCGAGGCCACATCGGCTGGTCTCTACAATCGTGGACGACAGATCGCGCAGATAGGCGATATCCGTGCTATCAGCGTTGCCCTCACGAAACTTTTGCACTGCCTTTTGCAAGAAGACGTTGCCCACCCGACAAGGCGTGCAATAGCCGCAACTTTCGTGGACGAAGAAGCCGAGATAATAGTCGACTATCTCCAGGATGTTGCGCTCGCCAGAGAACACCACTATGGCGCCAGCCGTTGCCAAGTCTTCAAAACTCAACAGGCGGTCGAAGCTATCGCGGCCCACCATCGTGCCGGAGGGCCCGCCGACCAAGACGGCCGCGGCTTCCGATCCACCAGCCATTGTGAGGAGGTCGCGCACGCTGATGCCGTAGGGAAGTTCGTAGACCCCGGGATTTCGACAGTCGCCTGACACGCTGAACAGCTTCGTCCCGTTGCTTCCGTCGATGCCAAGCGACTGAAACCATTGCGCACCCAGATCCAAAACGCGGGCTGCGTGACAGAAGGTTTCGACATTGCTGACGACGGTTGGGTAGCCAAGATAGCCGCGCTGAACGGGGTAGGGAGGTCTGGTCTTGGGCTCACCGGGCAACCCTTCACAGGAACTGATCAGGGCACCCTCTTCGCCGCAGATATAAGCGCCCGCACCCAGTTGAATGCGGATATCGAAGTCAAAGTCGGACTTGTCCAAAATGTTTGTGCCAAGGACACCGCTGGCACGTCGCTCGGCCAGCACCGCTTCGAGATGTTCGAGCAGATAGGTGTATTCGCCGCGAAGATAGATAAGTCCCTCTTTGGCACCGATCGCACGGGCGCAGATTGTCATGCCCTCAATAATCAAATGGGCACGCTCAGTTAGGAGCACGCGGTCCTTGAATGTGCCTGGTTCACCTTCGTCGGCATTGCAGATAACAAACTTGCGTGGTTCGCTTTGGGCAGCTGCTGTCCGCCACTTGGTCCCAGAAGAAAAACCTGCGCCACCACAACCCCTTAAACCACTTTCTTCAAGTGATACTATAATTTGTTCCGGATGCTGTTCGAGGGCCTTTTCCAAGCCTGCATCAAGCGGAACGGCACCGAGCAGTGATTCTCCGGCGTGGCGTATGCCATTGTCAGCGATCGTCGTGGCGCGCTCATAGGGGCTGAGGGTTCCGAACTGCGGGCTGATAAGGTCTTCTGGGCTTGCGCCATTCACCAAGGATGAGGCTATACGTTTTGCCTTTTGCGATGTGAGACGCGTAACGATGACACCATTGATCATCGCGGCAGGCGCCTGGTCGCACATGCCTATGCAAGGCGTGTACTCGAGCGAAAACCGCCCATCTTGGGACGTTTGACCGATGGAAATGCCGAGCTCTGTTTCAAAAGCACTTACCACATCGGCCAGACCGGCATAGCGATCGACAATGTCGTCACATAGGCGGATGGTAACGGTGCCCTTCGGCTCTTGTGAGAAGAAATGGTAGAAACTGACCACTCCCTCCACCTGGATGCGGCTCTGGTCCGTTTGAGCGGCGATGGTCTCCATCATTTGTGGGGAAATCCACCGGAACCGGTCCTGCACCGCCAGCAGAATGTCCATCATGCGGTGCTTGTCGTTGGCGTACTCGGCACAAATATCGACCACCGCTTTATGTACGGCATGGTCGTCAGCAGGGGCGTCTAGAGTGCTCATGATGCCGAAACTACCCGATGGAGTCCTCCAGTTCTTTGATCCTTACCATGGTCTTCATCACGGTGTCGGGCGTGAGGCTCACGCTATCGATGCCCTCGCGCACAAGGAATTCGGCGATTTCCGGATAGTCCGATGGCGCTTGACCGCAGATGCCCGAGTGTTTGCCATTTCGCTTGGCGCCTTCCACGGCCTGCTTGAGAAAGGCCATGACCCCTGGGTCGCGCTCATCGAACTCAAAGGCAACCATGGCTGAGTCCCGATCGACCCCGAGGACCAATTGGGTCAAATCGTTGGAGCCAATGGAGAAGCCGTCAAACCGTTCGGCGAAGGCGTCGATTTGAATGACATTGTTCGGGATCTCGCACATCACGTAGATCTTCAGTCCGTTTTCGCCACGCTTCAAGCCGTACTCCTCCATGACAGCGATCACGCGGTCGGCTTCTTCCACACGGCGGCAGAACGGCACCATCAAGACCAGATTGGTGAGACCCATCTCTTCACGCACGCGCTTCATGGCGGCGCATTCGAGCGCAAAGCCATCGCGGTAGGCGTCATGGGTGTAGCGGCTCGCGCCGCGGAAACCGATCATCGGGTTCTCTTCGTCAGGCTCAAAAGACGATCCGCCGATCAGCGCGGCATATTCGTTCGATTTGAAGTCGCTCAGGCGCACCACGACGGGGCGTGGATAGAAGGCGGCTGCGATGGTCCCCACACCTTCCGACAGCGTGCGCACGAAGAACCGTGCACCGTCGCCGTCACCAGCGATCATCTCCTCAATGGTTTGGCGTTCGCTTTCGTCCGTCACCCGTGAAGGGTTAAGGAGCGCCATAGGGTGAGCCTTTATGTACTCGTTGATGATGAATTCCATGCGGGCAAGGCCAACACCTGCCGCGGGCATCAAACTTGTCTTAAAGGCAAGCTCCGGGTTGCCGAGATTGATCATCACCTCGGTTTTCGGTGCTTCGAAGCCTTCCAAATCTGTGCGGTCGACACGGAAGGGGACTTTCCCTTCATAGACATGTCCGACATCGCCTTCGGCGCATGATACGGTCACTTCTTGGCCATCCGGCACGCTTTGTGTGGCGCTGTCGCACCCGACGACGGCGGGAATGCCAAGTTCGCGTGCGACGATGGCGGCATGGCAGGTTCGCCCGCCTCGGTTGGTGACGATCGCGGCCGCAGTCTTCATCACCGGCTCCCAATCGGGAGAGGTCGTGTCGGAGACGAGGACCTCCCCTGGCTTGAAGAGCGATAGATGCGCTGTGTCTTTGATGAAACGCGCGGTACCTGTCGCGGCCTTTGTGCCCACAGGGCGACCACTGGCCAAAACCGGTGCGGTCCCTTCCATCACATAGTCTTCGATCACCGTGCCGGAGAGCTGCGAGGCCACGGTCTCCGGGCGTGCTTGGACGATATAGAGTTCGCCATCCAGCCCATCGAGAGCCCACTCCATGTCCATCGGCATGGGGTGGCCACGCTTGTTGGAATAGTGGTCTTCAATGGTGATGGAATAGTCGGCAAGCTTCAGCACCTGCTCGTCGTTTAGGCAGTAGCGCGCTCGATCTGCATCGGACGTTGGACGGTTGACCACAGGCTCGCGGGTTGTGCCGCTCGCATAGATCATTTTGATCTGTTTCGAGCCCATCACTCGCCGCAGAACTGCCCGGCTACCGGTCTTGAACGTGGGCTTGTGCACATAGAACTCGTCGACATCGACGGCGCCTTGAACGACGTTTTCGCCTAGCCCATAAGCCCCGGTGATAAAGACCATATCGGGGTGGCCGCTCTCGGTGTCGATGGAGAACATCACGCCAGCCGATGCCAAATCAGAGCGGATCATCTTCATCACGCAGGCTGAAAGCGCGACTTTGAAGTGATCAAAGCCTCTATCGATGCGGTAGCTGATCGCCCGATCAGTGAACAGCGATGCATTACAGCGCCGAACGGCGTCCAGAAGCATCTCCGGACCGGTAATATTCAGGTAGGTGTCGTGTTGTCCCGCAAAACTGGCCGTAGGCAGGTCTTCGGCGGTGGCCGACGAACGCACGGCGACAGAAAAATCGGAGCCATACTCTGCCTCAAGGCGGGCGTAGGCAGCGACAATCTCATCGCGCATTTGGTCGGTCAGGCCAGCGGCATAAACGATCTCGCGGCAATGCCGTCCGGCGCGGGCGAGTGCCTTGACGTCTGTCTTGTCTAAGTCGTCGAGTTCCGCATGGAGTTTGTCCCAGGCGCCGGCGGCGGTGATGGCATCGTTGAAGGCGTCCGCGGTCACCGCAAAACCGTTGGCCTGACGCACGCCAAGCGGCAGTAGTTCGCGGTACATTTCGCCCAAAGAGGCGTTCTTGCCGCCCACCAGAGGCACATCATCGATGGTGAGTTCCTCAAACCAGCGAATATACCGCGCACCTTCTTGAACGGTACTCGCTTTGCTGTTGCCCGCCATCTTGTTCCCTCCCGAGGCATGTTTCTAAGGCCGCAGCGCAGCCCGTTAGTTCTGGCTAATATGCAACAGGTCTGAACGCCCGGGTCTATGGGTAAGACCCGCTAAGGAGGTCCGCGTACTTGCCCGACCTCAGAGGCCAAAAGTTGCGATTCGACCACCTCTATTCGTCGAGGGAAGCGCGACCAAATCACCCACTTCCGAGTTGACGGAAGTCAACGCCCCCAACCCTCGGCATAAGCAAGTACCGATCAAGCAAATCAGGAGGACATCAATGCTTGATCGTCGTCAGTTTTTGGCCGCGACTGCCTTGGCAGGAACGGCCACGGCACTTGGAACATCACACTCGGGCGCGCAAACAGCGCCGGTCTCAACCAGCGCAAAAATCATCATCATTGGCGCGGGCGCGGCGGGTACGGCCCTGGCCAACCGTTTGAGCCGCCGTCTCGATGGCGCCTCAATCACCATCATCGACCCAAGACCCCGGCACCTTTATCAGCCAGGTTTGACACTGGTCGCCGCGGGCTTGAAGCCCGCCGATTATGTGGTCTCGCAAACCACCGATTGGCTGCCAAATGATGTGACGCTTGTTGCTGAAGCCGTGGCGGCGGTCGATGCAGAGGCCAAGACGGTTTCGACCGAAGGCGGCCAGACCCTCGACTATGACTGGCTGGTCCTGGCGCCAGGTTTGGTGCTGGACCATGACGCTATTGAGGGCTTTTCGCTCGATATGGTCGGCGAGAATGGCATCGGCGCCCTGTACGCAGGGCCGGAATACGCCGCCCGCACTTGGCAGGCTGCGCAGCGCTTCACCGAAGAAGGCGGCACTGGCATCTTCACCCGCCCTGCGACCGAGATGAAGTGTGCTGGCGCGCCGCTGAAGCACACCTTCCTCATCGACGATATCGCCAAGCGGGCCGGCAATGGCGGGCGCACGAACATGATCTACGCCGCGCCGCAGGGGTCACTCTTTGGCGTGCCGATTGTCGCGGAGAAAGTGCGCATGCTGTTCGGTGATCGAGGCATCTCACCCGTTCACGGCTACACGCTGAAATCCATCGATGCAGGTCGCAAACGGGCAACCTTCACGACCTCCAGTGGTGAAGCAGAGATGGCCTACGACTATCTGCACGTTATCCCGCCGCAGCGCGCCCCACAGTTTGTGCGCGAGTCGGGCCTGTCATGGGCCGACCGCTGGACGGACCAGGGTTGGGTGGAAGTCGATCCGCAGACTCTGCGCCATCGCCGCTATGACGACATCTTCGCCGTTGGCGACATCGCCGGTGTGCCAAAAGGCAAAACAGCAGCCAGCGTCAAATGGCAGGTCCCCGTGGTGGAAGATCACCTGGTGGCAGCGATCTCAGGCCAGGAGGGGACCGAACTCTACAACGGCTACACATCCTGCCCGCTGATCACGCGGGTCGGTCGGGCCATGCTAATCGAGTTCGACTATGGCAACAATCTCACGCCATCCTTCCCAGGCCTCATTGCACCGCTGGAAGAGCTTTGGATCAGCTGGCTGATGAAGGAAGTCGCTCTTAAAGCCACCTACAACGCCATGCTGCGCGGCCGCGCTTAAGGAGAACTGGCCATGAAAGAACTTACCCTTGGAACCCTTCTTGCCGTTTTCGAAGAGATCTTCGGCGGAGGCTTGTTCTGGGCCATGGTGGCGGCAGCTGTCATCGTCACCCTGGCCTACCTGTTTGTCTTGATCCGCGATCGCTCAGTAAGCTGGAAAAAGTTCCTGCTAGCCCAGCTTTCCATGCCAATCGGGGCCATTGCTGCGGTGCTGTTCGTGCAGAACGTCACCCAGTCCGGTTTTGCGGACATTGGCGGTCCTATCGATGTACTCGTTCTGCTGGGCGTCGCCGTCCTCGGTGCGATTGGCCTGGCCATCCTGGTTTACACGCTGGAAGCCCTGATCGGGACGTCACGAACAGCTGGGGCAGACGGCGAGGGTTGAACGCAGCCCTTGGGGGTGTCGAACCACAGCCAAACAGCAGCTTACGACCGTCGATATTGAGACAGGCAGGGCGCGAGGGCTGCACCCTCGCGATTTTCGGCGCCAAAGATGTTGTTTTGCGTCTATGCTGCCGACTCGATGGCGCGTCTTCCCCTACTAGTTTTCTCCGACCTCGACGGAACACTCCTGGATCACCACTCCTACCAGTGGGGTGCAGCAAAGCCCGGCCTAGAGCGCCTGCGCACGCTCAAGGCAGGTCTTGTTTTGGCGAGCAGCAAAACAGCCGTTGAAATCCGACCACTCCAGCAGGCGATGGGTTGCGAAAACTGGCCTGCTATCGTGGAGAACGGGGCCGGGGTGCTCTGGCCAGCCGATCGCGAAAGCGACGACGCGCAGGACTATCAGAGGCTCCGCGATGTTTTGCTCGGGCTACCCAAAGGCTTTCGAGGGTTCGGCGATATGGACGATGCGGAGGTCGCGAACCGAACAGGACTGCCACTGGAACAAGCGACTCTCGCCAGACAACGTCGATATAGCGAACCCGGAATCTGGCAAGGCACGGCAGAAGACTTGTCGGATTTCCAGACGGCTCTCACCGCAGCCGGACTAACCGCGCGCCAAGGTGGACGATTTCTCACCATCTCCTACGGACGAAGCAAAGCCGACGCCATGAAGGAGATTGTTGCCAGCCTGCAACCAAAGGCAACGATTGCGCTAGGCGACGCACCCAACGACATTGAGATGATTGAAGCGGCTGACCAAGGTGTGATTGTCTCGAACATGAGCGGGCCAGCGATTCCTGAACTGTCATCAGAGATCACGGGTCGTACAATGCGAACCCAGTTGGAAGGCCCCGCGGGCTGGTCGGCTGCAATCCTGGCTTTGACGCCAACACCAACAACCGAGACCTAATCTGCATGGCCGACTTCCATCAAAACGGAAACATCACAACGCTGCACGATTTGCGATACCGAAGTGCCGAGACACTGTCGCATGAAGTGGCCGTGCTTGCCGCGTCGCGCAAAGTGACACTCATCCTACCCTGCCTCTATTCAGAGCTGGAAGGGCCTGCGTTATCGGGCATTCTCGATGAGTTGCAGAAGGTAACCTACCTGCACCGTATCATCATCGGTCTGGATGCGGCGGATGAGCAGCAATATCGCCACGCGCGCGCCTTCTTCTCCCGACTACCGCAAGATCATGTCGTGATCTGGAACGATGGCCCGCGCCTAACGCAGTTGCAGGACTATTTGGACGGGCTCGGGCTGGCGCCGAAAGAGCGCGGCAAGGGCAAGAATGTTTGGTCCTGCATAGGGTACATGCTGGCCTGCGCGGATAGCTCGGTGATGGCGATCCATGACTGCGATATTCTCACCTACAAACGCAGTATGCTGGACCGTTTGATCTATCCGGTCGTGAACCCGGCCTTCCCCTACCAAATGGCCAAGGGTTTCTACCCGCGTATCGGCGATGGGAAGCTCAATGGCCGCGTGACGAGACTGTTGGTTAGCCCGCTGTTGATCGCGTTGAAGCGTGTGATCGGCGACCGCGACTACATCGATTATCTGCGCAGCTTTCGCTACCCTTTGTCAGGCGAATTCGCGATCCGCACGCCCACCTTGGCGGACTTGCGCATACCTTCCGACTGGGGACTCGAGATCGGCGTCCTGTCCGAGGCCTGGCGCAACCTTGCGCCGAAGTCGGTTTGTCAGGTGGAAATCGCGGACAATTACGACCACAAGCATCAGGTCCTGTCACCGGACGACGCCAAACGCGGCCTGAGCCGTATGTCGATTGACATTTGCAAGGCCCTGTTCCGCAAGCTTGCGGCCGATGGCACAGTCTTCACCCCCAACACGTTTCGTACTTTGAAGGCGACCTATTACCGTTCC
Organism: Hyphomicrobiales bacterium; assembly: GCA_965601715.1. GTDB lineage: Bacteria > Pseudomonadota > Alphaproteobacteria > Rhizobiales > MH13 > MH13. The sequence continues at coordinate 589,573 of OZ271835.1, forward strand.
GCACTCGATTTGTTGGAGGGGTATTACAACGACGCCAAAATGAATGGCTTGCAGCTGGACCGGCACAGCGAAGAGATATCCATCGAATTGTTCGCGGAGAACATCATCGTTGCCGGACAGGCTTTCTTAGACAATCCGAATGAGACGCCGTTCATCCCCACCTGGAACCGTGTGCACGCTGCTGATCCAGAGCTTCTCGCCAATATGCACAAGGCTGTTGCGGAAGATCTGGAGGCCTATCCTGCCAGCGACACATAGGTCGCTATTCGGCGGCCTTTTTACTTTCGAGCTTGGTGAGGCGTTCCTGCAATTGTTGTTGGTTATCGGCCATCCGCTCTGCAACGAGCTTGGTCAAAACCAGCCCAAAGTCCGGGTGTTGACGATACAATCCTAAGACAGCTTCTTTGCCAATCCAGCAAAGCTGCGTTGGCTCTTCAGCAATCGCCGTGGCAGTGCGCTTTTGGTCGGCGGTGAATAGGGCAATCTCGCCAAGAAGAGCACCTTCTTCGAGTTTGCGATCAGCCTCTTCAATGCGGATTCGCCCGTTAACAATGTAGTAAAGCCGGTCGGCACTATCGCCCCGGCGGAAGATGACCGTTCCAGCATCATAGTACTGCATGGTCATGTAGGGCAGAAGGACATCTGCGCTCGGTGGCGAAGAAAGCGCTTCCCGGATTCGCTGAGCCAGCTGGTATTGCTCCCATGTTCGCCAAAGATTCAGCGGAAGTAGCAAACCGTGCAAGAGCAAGATTGGCGCAAGGTTTGCCCAATAAGCATAGACAATGAACGCAAAATTGGACGCGATTGCCACCACACGAAGCGCCATCAGCGTTTTCATGGAAAACGTCAAAAAGACGAGCGCCCCGGCAGCATAGCCAACAAGATCGACAAAATTTGAAGGCATATTGCTGCCGCCTACCGCTTCCAGGTCTCTGGATTGGTTTCGTCCACTCGATGACAGCCAAAGCATAAGGGATCGCCGGAGTCACTTGTTTTGCGATGGGTGGACCGCGAAAGTCTCGCAACGCCTGTTGGGATCAGTGCCGTGATAGATGGCGCAATTGGTACTAACGTCGGAACACCGCTCGTTTTTTTGACCATGCCACCGTAGGATGAGCTGATAGGGATGAACGCCTTTGCTGCTCGGAATGCCATTCGTTTGTTGCCGTCTGAATGCCAAGCCTAGCGCCCAGCCTACATGCTCTGCAAAAAAGAGGGGCTGCGAAGCAAACGCATCAGGCTTTACCAGTCGCGCGATGACTTGGTTGTAACGGTCAGAACTGGACGGTCACAACTCTTGATCGGCCGGTGCGCCGTTGCGAACGTTGTCCAGCGGATTAAGGACGCGGCCTGTCGACCGGCGTCGCGTGCGCTGGTCGCAACAGCATATGAACAGAGTCGCCCAATTGTGCCCCAGCACTTTCTGCATAATTCTGCTTTGTTTTGCATATTCCTGCAAAAAACTGCCAATTGCCATAATTCAGTATCTTGCCATATCCCCGGAATCCCGGCATTTCCGGAGTGTGGGCACGTGGCCGAGTGGCTGAAGGCGCTCCCCTGCTAAGGGAGTATACGGTGTTGAGCCGTATCGAGGGTTCGAATCCCTCCGTGCCCGCCACCCAGCCCTGGCACCGGTCTCTTGAGGATACGGGCTCTCCCAAATCCCTAAAACAGCGATCTTTGTGCGGCTTCATCTTTGCCTTGCGCGACAGCGTGCGGTGCCGTCTGGCCAACATTGCCGCGACTTGTGCCGACGGTCTCCGCACGTCCGCAGGTAGGGTGAGTTTGGTCAAGAACAGGGAATTTATAGCGAGTATTGTAAAAAACAGGGGCTTTGAACCGCTGGGCTAACTTGTGGCCTTTGATAAGCGTCTATTTTTCAATGGTTTAGGACGCGCTGGCCCCACTTTCCTGTTATTTTGCAAAACAGGGAATGAATTCTGCATATCAGGGATGCTTGTTCTGCATTAACAGGCGCAGCATTGCGCATAACAGGGGATCAGGTTCTGCAAACAGGGATCCCGAATTGCCTAGTTTGTTCAGCCCAATCGAGCGGAATGTCGGTCGCCATCAGTTTGGCGAGCGTCAGACTGGCGGGCTGCTGACCGTGCAGGATCGCGGCCTGAATGGACGGAGCAAGGAAGGCCAAGCGAATGAGCTTGCGGCGATAGGGTGAATCTGGACTGGCTTTGAGCAGCGGTCGTCCTTTAGTGTCGCGCTGAAGCATGGCGTGGGCACGACGCAGAGCGTGGATCAGTATGGGATCCGGTTTGGGTCCCGGCGTTGACGAGACGGTGATGACTGTTGCACCGCCTCGGCGCAGAATGGTCGCCGGCATTGTGAAGAGAATCGCATCGTTCCTGGGTGGTTGGTCGATGCAGTCTTCATCCGGTGCAAGGCTGGCCCTGACAACCTGCTTCATGGCTCTGGGCAGGGAGATCTCCACGCGGTTGCGGTGAACCGTGATCTCTTGAATCACGTCCAGTGGTTGGCTCTGGTCGATGCCGTCGATGGTGCGCAGACGGCTCGCCAGAATTTGTTCGAGGACAGCAGCCGGCACCCGTTGCAGCGATCCGTCTTGGCGCGAGCGCTCACCACGCTGCAGCGGTGACGAGACATAGTAGAGATAACGCCTGCCTCCGGGTTTGCAGGAGAAGCTTGGCGACATCCTTTTGCCCTCCGCGTCGAAGATCCGGCCAGTGAGCGCGTGGCGGGACCGTGGTGTCCCAAACTGTCGTGCTTTGTTGCGTTGTGACTGCGAGGCCATCCTCGCTTGGACCGCGTCAAACAGCTCGCGATCCACGATAGCCTCATGCAGGCCCTCATGCAGCACCCCCTTGTGTTGAATGCGACCAATATAGATTGGGTTGTGTAGGAGATGGCGCAGGGCGCCACGGCTGAAGTCATGGCCCCCGACATGTTTGCCGTCTTTGCGAATGCGCACTTTCGATCGGATGCCTTGGCTGTGCAGCCATTGCTGCAAGGCATAGGCTGAGCCCAGTTCAAGGTACACCCGGAAGATAGTGCGGACCTGCTCGGCTTCTTCCTCGTTGATCACCAAAGTCCGCGCACCATCGCTGGGTAGGTCATATCCGAGAGGCACGGTGCCTCCCATCCACATGCCTTTGGCTTTGGAGGCGGCGATCTTGTCGCGGATGCGCTCACCTGTGACCTCGCGCTCAAACTGGGCGAAGGACAGAAGCACATTGAGGGTAAGTCGCCCCATGGAATTGGTGGTGTTGAAGGCCTGGGTGACTGAGACAAAACTCACATCATGCGCATCGAAGACCTCCACCATGCGCGCGAAGTCGGGCAGGGAGCGGGTCAGACGGTCGATCTTGTAGACGACGATCACATCGACACGCCCGCGCTTCACATCCTCCAACAACCTTTGAAGTGCTGGACGGTCCATGGTCCCACCTGAGATGCCACCATCATCATAGCGCTCAGCAACGGCCTTCCAGCCTTCGCTGGCTTGGCTGGTGATATAGGCAGCGCAGGCCTCCCGCTGCGCGTCCAGACTGTTGAACGCTTGCTCCAGACCTTCTTCGCTGCTCTTGCGGGTGTAGATGGCGCAGCGGATCTTGGGCCTTCTCTTGGCCTTCCTCATGCCTGTCCCTTGCGCAGGCCAAAGAAGCGCGGTCCGTTCCAGCGGCATCCGGCAATGGCGGTCGCAGCTGCCGAGAGGCTCGCATAGAGCGTGCCCTCATGGCGAAAACCACCCTTCTCAACCACGACATCGTGGCGCTTTCCCTTCCACTCGCGTGACAGAACGGCGCCTGCACCAATTTCCATGCCTTCAGCTTGAACCGGCCCGGTGCGCTGCAGCCGTCGTCGTGTCTCACGATCCAGGCCACCCTGCGTATCCGCCTGTAGGCGCCAGGCCAGCATCAAGCGCAGCAGTTCCTCCGAGCGCAGCTTCGGTGGCGGCCCATACGCCTGGTGCCATGCCTCGCGCAGAGCGTCCAGGTTCATCGCCTCAAGCGATTCGATGCTGGGACTATCGTGTGATCTGAGTGTCATGGGCGGCTCCCTGTCCTGTGGATGACGGGGACACCACCGCTCATTTGGGGATAACAGTCCAGTCTTTTGTGAATGAGAACAAAAACAGAATTAATTTGATCAAGCCTCTGGTATATCTGCGTAAATACAAATCACGGAGATTTTTGGACATGTCCCCCCAGTCCATGCTTGAAGGGTTTGCCCCTTTGTCCGTCGTGTATCGACGCACAGAGGAGCTCACCCCTGATCCGCGCAATGCGCGCACCCACCCGAAAGCGCAAATCGATCAGCTTATTGCTTCCATCGAGGCCTTTGGCTTCACCAATCCCGTTCTAGTTGATGAGTGCGGTGTGCTCATCGCGGGCCATGGCCGATTGCGAGCTGCCAAACAGCTTGGCCTGGACGAGGTTCCAACCATCACGCTTGTTGGCTTGTCTGCCACCAAGAAACGAGCGCTGCGTCTGGCGGACAACAAGATCGCGCTCAATGCAGGTTGGGATTTCGATCTTCTCAAGCGTGAGCTTGGGGAATTGTCCGGCCTGGATATCGATATGGATCTGACACTCACGGGATTTTCAACCGGCGAACTGGATGTGCTTCTGACCGACACCAGCGACCCCGATAATGAGGTGATCCCGGCTGCACCCAAAGAACCACGCACCAAGCCTGGTGATATCTGGACCTTGGGTCCCCACCGGGTTGGCTGTGGTGATGGACGCGATACCGGCTTCCTCGCCCAAGTGATCGGTGATGGAGCCATTGATGCCGCCTTCCTCGATCCGCCCTACAATGTGCGCATCGGCGGCCATGCCAATGTACGGGACAAACACCGTGAGTTCGCCATGGCATCCGGCGAGATGACCGACGACGCCTTCCGAACCTTCTTGATAGACACGCTTGGTGCCTGCGCCAGCGTTTCGCGTGACGGCGCTGTCCACTTCATCTGTATAGATTGGCGCCATATGGATGACGTTGCTGTCGTTGGTGACCGGATCTATGGCGAGCGGCTCAACCTGTGCATCTGGAACAAGTCCAATGCTGGCATGGGATCCCTCTATCGCTCCAAGCATGAACTGATCTTCGTCTACCGTGTCGGCGACACCCAGCATCTCAACATGGTGGAACTGGGCAAGCATGGCCGCAATCGCACCAATGTGTGGGACTATCCATCGGTGAACACCTTCCAGGACACTCGCCGGGCTGACCTGGACCTTCACCCAACCGTCAAGCCGACCGGTCTCGTCGCCGACGCAATCTGTGATGTGACCATGCGTGGCGACCGGGTGCTCGATATCTTCCTTGGTTCCGGTACCACGCTTATCGCTTGTGAGCGCACCAACCGCGTCTTCCGTGGTGTGGAGATTGATCCAGCCTATGTCGATGTGACACTTGAGCGTTGGACCGCCATGACCGGCAAGGAGCCCGAACTCGTGGTGGAGGGAGGCACAAAATGAGCAAACCAACACCGACCAAGCCGATGCCTCCCAAACACAGCCAGTTTAAAAAGGGCCAAAGCGGCAACCCAAAGGGGCGGCCGAAGAAGATCAAAGAGGACAAGCCGCAGTCCTCGTTGGACATCGTCATCGACAAGAAGCTGACCATCACCCGCAATGGCGTTCAGCAGTCGGTAAGCGTCGAAGAGGCTCTGCAGCACAAGACTCTGATGAACGCATTGGCTGGCGACAGAACCGCACGCCGCGAGGTTGTGAAGATGATCAGGGAGCGCGAGCAAGCTCTGGCCAAGGCCGCAAAGCCGCCCAAGTTAGAGATCCCGCCAGCTATCGTCGAGCGCGAGCTAGACAATGCCAACGCCGCCTTGGTTCACCTTGGGATCGCAGCTTATGGAAAGCCTGATCCGCTCTACCAACAGGATGAACAGTTGAAGCTGGAGAGTTGGGCAACGCAGGCTGCTCTCAAGCGGCGGCGTGGCGGCAATAAGCTGTCACTGAGCGACGTATATCAGATCAGGCGCTGCACGCGGGGTTCGGACACCCTCAGATGGCCGCGCGGCACGCAGACCGAGGATACACAGCAACCAAGTCCCGCAAAAGAGAAGCTGAAAGCGATGATTGCCCAGATGGCTGAGCGAACGAAGGACCGGTGAGATGGCGGACGACCATGAGGAAGAGGTTGGCTATCGAAAGCCACCGAAATCCACTCGCTTCAAGAAGGGCCAAAGTGGCAATCCCCGTGGACGGCCCAAAGGTAGTGGCAAGACCGACATCCCGTATGACGGCGTGCTCGGTCAAAAGGTGATCATCAACGACGCAGGAACTGCGCGAGAGGTGACGGCCGCCGAGGCCTTTGTTGCCAAGCTCGCTCAACAAGCCTTGGAAGGCGACAGTGGCGCCTGCAAGCTGCTCCTCAATCTCATGGAGGACGTCGATGCCCGGTGGCACATCGACGATCAACTCAAGCCAAAGCCTGCATCCTCGTTAGAAGCGATGTACAGCATCAACAAAGCGCTCGAACCCCTGCGTATGGGGCGTGTCCTCGATAAACACCGTGACACCGCTCGAGCGGTCCTCGAGCCCTGGATCGTCGAAGCCGCTCTTGAAAGGCTTGGTGATCGCCGTCTATCTCAAGAACAACAGCGCGAAGTCTTCCGAGTCACCCGCACACCCAAAAGGGTCAATTGGCCAGAATGGTGGACCGAACTACCTGGGTAGAATCGGGCCTTTGAGCTTTCCCTTTGCGTGACTTGGGAGCGTGCCAAAATCACTTTCTACTTTGGTACTCCTTCGTCACTTAGGCCCAAGAAAGGCGGGCGGTTAACGAAAAATGTAAGCGTTTACTTTTTTTCATCTGTTGATCTTGCGCTCTCGTATCCAAGATGGTTCACCTTAGACGTGCGGTGAACACCATCGTTGAATAGAGGTCTGATATCTAAACTATAATTTCCGTCTAATACAGAACCAGCTGATGTTCTTACCCGCCTAAGAACATGGTGTTGGATGGGAATCTGTGTGCGAATCTCAGCCCTCGCTCTGGCCTTAAGAGAAGACCATGTCGAGCAACCGTTTTTTCTTCCTTTTTCCGTCATCCAAGGCGCAGTCTGACCCAGACCGAGACCGGCTGGTCATCGGTGCCAACCTGGATGTGGTGACCGGCGCTGGGGACGACCGGATTGTCGGCCTTTTCGGTGATAATGAGATCGATGCTGGTGATGGTCGGAACCGGGTGTTGACGGGTTTCGGCGATGACATTGTTGCAACCGGCGATGGCCGAGACACGATCCGGACAGGTTGGGGCGATGACACAGTCAATGCTGGCGGCGGTCGGAACCAGGTTTCTTTGGGAGCGGGAAACGATACTGCGATCCATATCGTCAGTGATGGTGGTACGTCCCGAATTGATGGCGGGCGCGGCTTCGACACGCTGCAGATAGTTCTCACTGCAGACGAGGCCCAAGATCTAAACATTGTTACCGAGCTGGAACGCTTGTTTGCTGATCTTGCTGAAGGAAGAGTGCGGAGGTTCGACTCGGAAGCTCTCGGTTTGCGGTTGCGTAATTTCGAGAGTTTGGAAATTTTAGCGCCTGTAGTTGCTAGGGATGACGATTTCTCCGACGCGGACGAAGACACATCCGTTTTCCTGGACGTGCTCTCAAATGATCTAGACCTGCTTGAAAATCTCGGTTTCCCGGATTCGCCGAGTAATGCTGGCCTAACAATCACCGAGATTTCTAACGTTGGACTAGTAGATTCAACAGGTGAAGCTGTTGTTCTCGATGACCTCAACCTAATTGATCGCCTGAGAATTGTGGAAGAGCAGGGCATTCAAGGCGTCCGGTTCTTTCCTGTTGGCTTGTTTGATTTCTTAGCAGCTGACCAGCTGGTTGACCTGTATTTCGATTACACGGTGGCAGATGATCAGGGGTTCGCTGATACAGCAAAGGCTGTCATCACAGTCCAGGGCATCAATGATGCTCCTATTCTGTCAGCAGAACCCAGACATGAAATCGAAGAAACGACCGACGCCTCAAACATTACAAAGGCGATCAGTGCGAGTTTTGAGGATGTTGATGTACTCGATGCCAATCATTCAGCTTGGGCCGAGTTGGCGAGCATTGACGGCACCATTGGGAGTCTGACCAAGGCTGGCCTGTCAGACTTGGAATTGCTGCAACCGGTGCTGGTTACAACCGCTAGCAACATAACAGGCGGAACAGTTGAGTTCCTCTTCTCAGCCTCATCTACGGTGTTCGATTTCCTGACAGAGGAGCAGTCAATCACATTGACGTATCGTCTGAGTGTTGTTGATGACTTTGGCGCAACCGGCTCTGCAGAAATCGATATCGTCATCTCGGGCACAAACGATGGTCCAATTATTTCTGGGGCCTTGGACAACACACTTGACCCACTTATTGAAGACGATGACCAAAGTGCAACGGGCACTCTTGTCGCAACGGGTATTGATCCACAAGCTGCCCTAACTTGGTCCATTGAAAGTGCCAGCGTTGGAACATTTGGATCACTTTCTCTTGTCGGCAATAGTGGTACTTGGGTTTACACACTCGCCAACGGTGTTGATGGCTCATCTAGCCCAGTGCAAAATCTAGCGGCTGGGCAAATAGCAACAGACAGCTTTGTCATCCGCGTCGCCGACGACAAAGGCGGTTTTGACGACAAAACTCTAACCTTGACGATCGAGGGCAAAAATGACGGGCCTGCAGTCCGTGAGCGCCTAGAATTCGAGACTCTGCCGGAAACTGGTTTCGCGCAAATCGAAATGTCCGATTTCTTCTCTGACCTTGATCTCGGCGATACTTTGTCGTTCGAGGCAACATCGGCTCAGGGGCAAGATCTTCCGGGATTTTTTACCTTAGATCCAACGACCGGATTGATCGAGCTGCAGCCCGACCTGGCCGATGATGGTACCTATCAGGTTCTCATAACTGCAAAAGATCGTTCAGGCGCCACTGCCGAACAGTCGCTATCATTTTCGGTTCTGGATAAGCGCATAGGTAGCGCTATTGATGGTTACATTGCTGGTGCGACAGTATTTGCGGATGCCGATGGCGACGGTGAGCTTGATGAGGATGAAGCAAGGGCATTTACAGACGCCAACGGCGAATTCGCATTGGTGGGCGGTTCTGGAGACCTTGTGTTGGTTGGCGGCACCGATATTTCAACAGGACTCCCATTCAAGGGCACGTTGCGTGCACCAGAGGGTTCAACCGTTCTAACCCCTCTAACGACCTTGATCGTCGCATTCGCTGAACAAGCAGTCGGCGATTTAATCGACTTCGATCAAGCAGAAGAACAGGTCAAAGCCGTACTTGACCTCCCTGCCGAAATCGATCTCACGACTGTCGATCCTGTGAAATTGGCGGTAGCAGGCGACCCTGATGGTGCCCGGGTTTTGGCCTCACAAATTCAGGTGCAAAACACAGTGCTTCAAGCTGCTGCCATTGTCGATGGTTCAGCCAGTGAAGCCTTAGATGAGAATATAAGTGTTGAAGCTGCTTTCGAGGGCTTGGCCGCAACACTGGCGTCGAGCAGTGAAGCCAGTCTTCTAGATACGAACACAATCGGGCTTTTGCTAAACAAGACGCAGCTGGCTGCATCAGCGAAATCCGACATTGTCGTCGCCAATGTCGACCAAGCCGTGCTCGAGTCTGCCGCAAATCTTATCTCAACCTCGAATGTGAGTATCGAGAATATCGATACGGATGCAGTCGCGCAAAATCCCGTCGGCGTTATTTCAGAAATTACGCAAGTTGCGATCGTTTCTCAAAGCCAGTCCACAGCAGCAATCGAGCAATCTGCGGAGCTTGGTGTACCTGCCCCTGAGCTTACGAGCTTGAGCACAAATTTCGAGGCACAAGTTACTGCTGCTGCCGACCAACTGGGCGATATTGATGGAACCGCTAACGATCCGGATAGCGAGTTTGACGTCTCTCAGTTCAACGGGTTCCAAGTCACAGCTGATGTGTTGTCGTTGTCTAACGGTAATATCGCTTACGCTTATAGATCATTCGACGGCGGTTCTAATGAAGAATTTGGGACTGTATTATCAGTATTTGATCCCCAAGGAAATCGGATTTCGGCTGAATTCAACTTGAAGCAAGCCTTTCAAGACGTTCTTCGTAATACTATATTTGATCCATCTCGAGGCCTTCCATCTATCGTTCAGCCAGATGAGACGGTTTTAGTTAATACTAGTGACGGTGGATTTGTTGCTGTATTTACATACACGTGGCCATTTTCGACGCGGGTGGGCGGAGTTACTCAACCTAATAGAGAGAATGGTATCGTAGCCACAAAGTTCGATTCAAATGGAGTTTTGCTTAACGAGCCAACGATTGTATACAAGTCGCTAGAGGGGCAGAAATTCTTCATTGAAGAACTGCAGGCTGTTGATTTTGGAGAGCCCTTTACTTCCTCGGTGATAGCTTGGCGTGAGAGAGCATCTGGCCTCGGCAATGAGGAAAACAACAAGGTGCTTGCTCTTCGGATCGGGCAAGATGGCGAGGCACTGGTTGATCCGGAGCTCGTTGGCCCGCAGGTCATCAGTTCAGTCGCTCCTGGCAACGTATTCCTGGGGTCATTGGTCGCCGAGAGCGGGGTAAGGTTCTCAGTTTATTGGGGTAGGCAAACTGGTGTAGGTGAAGTTGATCAGTTTCGGACAACAGTTGACGCTCTTGGCGTTACAACCACGCGACCGAACAACCCATTTTCAGGGCCAGGGGCGCTTTCGTTTTTATTAGAAAACAAAAATACTATCGGCATAGATACTATTGAGCCAAGAGAATTTAGTCGAGATACAATATATCAAGGAAGATTATTTGACTCTAACGGTAACATTATTAGGGATAATATCCCCCTTACTAATGATGATGGTGTTCGAGTCTCTAGTATCTCATTCGATAGCTTGCCTGGTGGTGGGTTTGTAATTGCTTGGCTTGAATCGGATGAGAACCAAGCCATTCTTGGCTCCTATGCTAGAATGTTCGATTCCAATGGAGACGCAATATCGCCAGAAATCCCTATTGTGATCGGTTCGGCGGGTTACGGCGGTGCGGTGCCCTTAATTGCAGGGTTAGAAAATGGTGGGTTTTCCGTATTCTACGATGCGTTAGTCGACGATTCCACTGTGGATGCCCGCGCTCAGATCTTTGACGCGCAGGGTCGGCCGATATTGGTTGATACACTCGGTTCGACCTTTGATCAGGCTAGTTTGCTCGCGTCTATTGAAAGTGGAACGGCAGATGGTTCGATCATCGTCTCTGTGGGGGCAGTGTCGACGCTTGGGGCAGCCGTATCCATTCTCCCCGATGGAAGCATTGATTATAATCCCGAAAACGCCTTGGAATTAAAGAATTTCTCTCGCACGGCTCGTGTGGAAGATGAGATTACGCTGGTAGTGCAAGATGCGTCCGGTATACAGTCGAATGTGGTTGCAAAAATATTAGTAAATGGGACAAATATTGCCCCGGTTTCTTTATACGGCAGGCCTGCAGAGGGATTAACGGAACTTTCTCCGTCATTTACGATTGATTTATTGGAATTTGTGAGTGACTTTGATGGTGATGTATTAGAAATACGCAGTTTTGATGTTAGTGCCAATGTAACGCGCTCGAATCCTCGGTCAGAAGTAGAATTTACCGATAATGAAAATGGAACGATTACAATTGATCCTCAGCAATTTGATTATCTTGCGGAAAACAATTTCGCTGGGATTAGCATAAAATACATAGCATCCGATGGTGTAGAGCAGACATCTAACGAGATATTTTTCAGTGTTCGCGGATTGAACAATACTCCAGTCCTCGAGCCTTTGAGCATCACTTTATCTGAAGATGATGTTTCCAACCCGATTGACCTTCAGGATTTCACAGTCGATCCGGATATCGATACTGGGATCGGTGATACTGGAAACCAGGAACTTAGTTATTCGCTGCTAACAGTCCCTAACGACGGTTTAGTAGACCTAAGTGGTTCGGTTCTTACGTTCGATCCTCTCGATGATTTTCAGGACTTAGCCGAAGGGCAGAGTCGTGACGTTTTGGTGACGCTCGGCGTCACTGATGCATCAGGCACGACGAATTCCGACGTTACTTTTTCCGTTGTTGGTGTGAATGATGCTCCGACGATCAGTGTTGCAGAAATTGAAGCGTTTGTAGAAGCGGGAGACGCCTCCGCACAGGCTCTTGAAAGCAGCGGTGTTGTTTCATTTGGGGACGTGGATGATGGAGATCTTGTCGACATATCCATTCAGTCATTTTCTGACGTTGTGTGGAGCGGTGGCGAGCTTGATGATGCCTTTACCGGTTCGATCATCTCGGGGTTTGGAATTGGAGATCCTGATGCCGTTCTTGGGACTATTCCATGGGTTTTCAATGCGCCAGACTTAGACCTCGATTTCCTCGGTGAAGGCGAAAGAATCAGCTGGGTTGTTACCCTTGAAGCGACTGATAATGCTGGCGGGCGCGCGACGGCAGATTTGGAATTAGAGATCCTTGGTACGAACGATGCGCCAGAATTGAGTGCAGCCGTAGTATCGGTTCTTGATCGCAGTTTGCTCAACTTTGATCTGACCGCTTCCGGCTTTGATCCTGATTTCAGCGAGAATGGCTCCAGCCTGTCATATCAAATCGTTTCGCCGCCAACGGTTGGATCAGCCGAAATCGTTGATGGTGTTCTGAGATATGAGCCTGGTGACAGCTTGCGAAGTCTCGCAAATGGGGACGTCCAGGAATTACCTGTCACCATCCGAGCTGTAGATGCGTCCGGAGCTGCAGCTTTGGCCGAGTTTACAATACGTGTGATTGGAACCAACGATACACCAGTTGTTTCTAACATCGAGCTGGGATTTGCATCCGAAAGTGTCGGCTCAATCACCATTAATCTTCTGGAAAACGTGTTTGATTTTGAGGATGATCCGCTTGAAATCATAAATTTGTCGGCCAGAGATAGTGAGTTCCAATCAGTAGTATTGGCGGACAACAATGATGGGACGGTTTCTATTGACCTCGGGCAGTTTAACCGCCTTGACCTTGGAGAAACACTCACTGTTACCTTGAACTACAGTGTTTTTGATGGAAACACCTTGTCCCGGGCTGGCATAGTAACTTTTGAGGTCACTGGTGTCGACAGCGCGCCTGTCGTATCAGATATCGAGATCACGGGCCTATCCGAGGATGCACTGCCTTTCAGTGTAGATCTTCTAATCGGTGCCACCGATCCAGAAAGCGAACCGGTATCGGTGGTCGGAGTTTCAGCGGTTGATAACCTCAATAATTCTGTACCGCTGATCGACAATGGCGATGGCACCTTTGCGATCGATCCATTCCTGTTTTGGTTCCTGGATGACGGCGATAGCCGGATAGTAACAATCACCTACGATGTTACAGACGGCGACCTTGTCACGCCTAATATAGCAACTGTGGAGATTTTGGGTGCCAGTGAACCGGGTAGCCCACCAAGCTTTACTTCAATCGATGCTGGCGTCGTATCTGAAGATACACCAACCGGCATTATCGACTTGTTGCTTGGAGTGTCAGATCCTGACGGTGATCCGCTTAGTGTAAGAGACATTGAGCTTGTCGATGACATTGGGAACCCTGTCGCTTTCACAGACAATGGCGATGGCACAATAACGGTCGACCCAACTCAATATAATGATTTGCCGCTCGAAGCTTCGGTGACCTTAACGGCAAACTATGTGCTGACAGACGGGAACTCCTATTTACCCAACAGCGCAACGTTGTTGGTTCAGGGCGTCAACGACCTGCCGGTGGTTTCTTTCATCAATGCCGGATCAGTATCTGAAGATGATGCCGCTGTGCAGATTTCGTTGTTGCAGGGAACGTCAGACGTGGATGGCGATGCACTGACGGTTGAGAATATCAGTGTCATTGATACAAACAATAATGATGCGCCAGTTGCATTTGTCGACAATGGTGATGGATCGATTAGTATTGATCCAAACCAGTTCAACGGATTGCAGGTGGGTGAACAAGCTATCCTCACCGTTGATTACGATGTAGATGACGGCATCGGCTCAGTCCCGAATACAGCAGCGCTTATTGTTGACGGAGCAAATGATGCGCCGCTCACGTCAGATATTGTTCTTGCAGACATTTCAGAAAACGCCCCCGTTCAAACTCTAAATTTGCTTTCTGGAGCATCGGACCCGGATGGGGACGACTTGAGTGTGCAGTCCATTGAGGCGCGGGACAATCAAAACCGTGTGGTCACCCTGACTGACAATGGTGATGGCACCGTTCTGTTTGACCCTTCCCAGTATGAATTCCTAATCGGTGGGCAGGAACGAGAAATCACAATTAATTACGCAGTATCAGATGGTCGCGACACCACAACAAACTTTGCCACGATTACTGTTCTTGGAAATCGCCCTCCGGAAGTCATCCCCACGGAATATGGCCCAGTTTTCGACGTCTTCGATCAAGCACCGATCGATTATGATCTGATCAATAACGCTTTTGACCTCGATGGCGACGCGCTTGCCATCCAAGAAATCACCGTTACTGATCAAGATGGAAACTCCATATTGTTCACTGACAATGGCGACGGAACAATTACGATTGATCCGTCGCAATTCGATAGTCTGACCACTGACGACCTGCTAGAGGTGGCCATAAACTATGAAGTAACGGATGGATTTATAGCGGTCGGCAATACAGACACCTTTGATGTAATCGGCTTCAATGATGCGCCTCGTACAGAGTCTGTTGTACTTAACGCTATCAGCGAAGACGCAGCGCCACTGACCATCAATTTACTGCAGAATGCAATCGATCCTGAGGGAGACCAGCTCTCCATTCCGTTTATAAATGCGTTCGAGAAAACGACATTCAACAGTGTTGATTTCACCGATAATCTCGACGGTACGGTCTCACTAGACCCCACACAGTTTAACTACCTGAGCGATGATCAGAACCTGACGGTTGAGTTCCAATATAACGTTGTCGACGGGACAGGAAACTTTTCGTCGACGGACATTCAGGTGACCGTCCTTGGCAACAGTGATCTTGGCACTCCGGGCGACGACACTCTTGTTGGGGGCGCCAACAGTGACAATCTCGAAGGCCTGGATGGAAATGATGACCTATTTGGTCTTAACGGAAATGATTTTCTGTTCGGCGATGCCGGTGACGATCGTTTGTTTGGCGGCGACGGTGACGACACACTGGATGGTGGCGAGGGAAATGATGAGCTGACAACCGGCGCTGGCAATAACTTGGTAGTGGCCTCTGGCGGTATCGATACGGTCGATATAAGCACCAGCACCAGCACCAGATTTGAATATACCGGCGCACCGATAGCGTTGAGTTTTGCTATCGGCCCGACCACAGGCTTCGTTAATAAGTTCGAGTTTGGCACTGATACAATCAGTGGTTTGGACACACTCAATGCATCGTCACGGTTGATCTTCGACCTGGGCGACGGTGGAGACAGCTTCGTCGTTGATCTGGCGCAGCCAGTTGCAGTTGAGGTCAATGGAGACCTTGGAAGCGACGTACTTACCACCGGCAGTGGTAATGACATCCTAACCGGCGGTGCTGGTGCCGACGATCTGGATGGCGGGCTCGGCGTTGATATTGCCGTCTTCTCGGGAAGCCGATCAGATTACGCAATTACGCAGACTAGCGATGGGTACATCGTTGAAGACCTACGCACAGGATCGCCGGATGGCATAGATACGGTCACAAACATCGAGACCTTCCGTTTTATCGACGGTGATTTTGAAGCCTCCGATTTCAACGACACGCCTGTTGGTCCCATTGATGATTTAGACAGTGCTGGCGAGACGGTTGTTGAGAACGCTGGTGGCGACACGCTGGTTGGCATTACGCCGGAAGCGATTGATCCGGATGCTGGTGACACGGTGAGCTATGAGCTCAGTGACGACCGTTTTGAGATCGATACGCAAGGCCGCATTGTGGTGCGCGATGGTGCGGTTATCGATTTTGAGGCCGGCTCTACGATCGAATTGACGGTGACAGCCACCTCGTCGGGTGGTGGTGCACCGAGTGTCCGGACCTTCAACATCGATGTAACCGATGTGAACGATGTTGTTCCGGCCATCAGTTCTGGTGGCACGGCGACGGCGGCTGAAGACATTGCGGATACGGCAATCATCTACCAGACGACGGTGACGGATGCGGACACGGTTGGCACGTTCACCTACCGTCTGACGAATGATCTTTCTGGTCTGTTCCGGATTGATGCGTCGGGTGCGGTGCGTCTTATTGAAGGTCTGTCTTTGGACTTTGAGGCGGCGGCCGAGCACACGTTCACGGTCGTGGCCAATGATGGGGAACGCGACAGTGCCCCACAGATGGTGACGCTGACGGTCACCGATGTGAACGATGTTGTTCCGGCCATCAGTTCTGGTGGCACGGCGACGGCGGCTGAAGACATTGCGGATACGGCAATCATCTACCAGACGACGGTGACGGATGCGGACACGGTTGGCACGTTCACCTACCGTCTGACGAATGATCTTTCTGGTCTGTTCCGGATTGATGCGTCGGGTGCGGTGCGTCTTATTGAAGGTCTGTCTTTGGACTTTGAGGCGGCGGCCGAGCACACGTTCACGGTTGTTGCCAATGATGGGGAACGCGACAGTGCCCCACAGATGGTGACGCTGACGGTCACCGATGTGAACGATGTTGTTCCGGCTATCAGTTCTGGTGGCACGGCGACGGCGGCTGAAGACATTGCGGATACGGCGATCATCTACCAGACGACGGTGACGGATGCGGACACGGTTGGCACGTTCACCTACCGTCTGACGAATGATCTTTCTGGTCTGTTCCGGATTGATGCGTCGGGTGCGGTGCGTCTTATTGAAGGTCTGTCTTTGGACTTTGAGGCGGCGGCCGAGCACACGTTCACGGTTGTTGCCAATGATGGGGAACGCGACAGTGCCCCACAGATGGTGACGCTGACGGTCACCGATGTGAATGAGTCGGTTGGCCCCGTATCTGATGTAAATTCTGCTTCTGACACGATTGTTGAAAATGCTGATGGCGGCACGGTTGTGGGCATCACGGCTTTGGCGAGCGATCCTGATGCTGGTGATTCAGTTTCCTACTCTGTGACAGATCCGGCTGGTGAACCTTCTCGATTTGCTGTGGATTCCAACGGTGTCGTGACAGTTGTTGAAGGTGCTACTTTTGATGCTTCTGGTGAGCCAACTATTCTTCTGACGATAACCGCCACCTCTACCGGTGGTGGAGCGCCGAGTACCGCGGTCTTCCCGATAACTGTTACTGCATTCAACGACACGCCTGTTGGTCCTGTTGTTGATTTAGACAGTGCTGGCGAGACGGTTGTTGAGAACGCTGGTGGCGACACGCTGGTTGGCATTACGCCGGAAGCGATTGATCCGGATGCTGGTGACACGGTGAGCTATGAGCTCAGTGACGACCGTTTTGAGATCGATACGCAAGGCCGCATTGTGGTGCGCGATGGTGCGGTTATCGATTTTGAGGCCGGCTCTACGATCGAATTGACGGTGACAGCCACCTCGTCGGGTGGTGGTGCACCGAGTGTCCGGACCTTCAACATCGATGTAACCGATGTGAACGATGTTGTTCCGGCCATCAGTTCTGGTGGCACGGCGACGGCGGCTGAAGACATTGCGGATACGGCGATCATCTACCAGACGACGGTGACGGATGCGGACACGGTTGGCACGTTCACCTACCGTCTGACGAATGATCTTTCTGGTCTGTTCCGGATTGATGCGTCGGGTGCGGTGCGTCTTATTGAAGGTCTGTCTTTGGACTTTGAGGCGGCGGCCGAGCACACGTTCACGGTTGTTGCCAATGATGGGGAACGCGACAGTGCCCCACAGATGGTGACGCTGACGGTCACCGATGTGAACGATGTTGTTCCGGCTATCAGTTCTGGTGGCACGGCGACGGCGGCTGAAGACATTGCGGATACGGCAATCATCTATCAGACGACGGTTTCGGATGCGGACACGGTTGGCACGTTCACCTACCGTCTGACGAATGATCTTTCTGGTCTGTTCCGGATTGATGCGTCGGGTGCGGTGCGTCTTATTGAAGGTCTGTCTTTGGACTTTGAGGCGGCGGCCGAGCACACGTTCACGGTTGTTGCCAATGATGGGGAACGCGACAGTGCCCCACAGATGGTGACGCTGACGGTCACCGATGTGAACGATGTTGTTCCGGCCATCAGTTCTGGTGGCACGGCGACGGCGGCTGAAGACATTGCGGATACGGCGATCATCTACCAGACGACGGTGACGGATGCGGACACGGTTGGCACGTTCACCTACCGTCTGACGAATGATCTTTCTGGTCTGTTCAGGATTGATGCGACGGGTGCGGTGCGTCTTATTGAAGGTCTGTCTTTGGACTTTGAGACGACGGACGAGCACACGTTCACGGTTGTTGCCAATGATGGGGAACGCGACAGTGCCCCACAGATGGTGACGCTGACGGTCACCGATGTGGAGCCGGAGAACCCTGTTGTGGGGCCTGTTGTAACTGCGGGCCAGAGCTTTACCAATGAAGAGAACAGCGCCGAAGGCACTGTGATTGGTACGGTTCAACTCGACTCGGGTTCTGCAACAAGCTTTGCGATCGATTCCGCCAGCGACCCGAGTGGGTCTTTTGCGATTGACACTGCGGGTGTGATCACGCTGACGGCGGATGGTGCCGCTGCGACATCTGCGGCCAATGACTTTGAGCTTGGCGACAACAGTTTCGATCTGATTGTGACGGCCAGTGACGGCGTCAACACGAGCGCTCCACAGACGGTCACGGTAGATGTGACCAATGTTGATGATAACGATATCTTCCTCGGCACGCCGGACCCCGATGTTTATGACGGTGGAATTGGTAATGACATCATCTTTGGTCAGGATGACGGAGATACTCTGAGCGGCAATATCGGTGATGACCAAATCACCGGGAATATCGGCAACGACTTCATCGATGGTGGCGAGGGCAATGATGTGCTCGAAGGTGGCGGTAACGTGCCGCTCCCAGTGGAAGGAGGGCCGTTCCCAACAGGCGTTGATGATGACATCATCGTTGTTGGCAGCGGCTTCAACACGGTTATTGCCTCACCGGGTGATGACACCATTCGTGTCGCGGGCAGTGAAGGCACGTTGTTCGACTTCAGCACGGATCCGGCTGAAGGTACCGAGGGTGCATTCGAAGTTGATCTCGACGTTCAAATCAACGGCGACACCGGCCTGATAACCAAAACGGTTACGGGCTTCGGGTTGATCGGTACTGACACAATTGCAGAGATCGACAGCTTGGGTGAGAGCATCCTGTCCTTCCAATTGGGCCTTCTAAACGACCGTTTGGTGTTGGACACCACCAATCTGGATGTTGACGTTGTTGTTGAAGGCGGTACTGGCGACGACGAGCTAGAGGTCGCCGCTGGCACCGAAGGCGTGCTGATCGCGAGTTATCGTGGTTTTGATCCCGAAGCCCCAGCCTCCAGCGCCATTACCTATACTGGCGCCACCGGCGCTGGTGCTGGTCCACGGGTTACCGGTCAGGTGACAGGCACAGGCATTGGGACAGACACTCTGACCAATGTGGCTGCGATTATCGGTACCAACCAAACAGATACGTTCACTGGTGGTGACGGCAAAGAGATATTTGTTCCGCTTGGCGGTGACGATACCGTGATAGGTGGACTGAAGAGCGACACGGTCGTCTACAGCTTCGATGAGGTAAGGGGGGTTACGGTCAACCTCAATGATGCCGCCGGTTCGGCCACCGGCCAAATTGTTACTGACGTAGACGAGTTTGGTACTGAGACACTCTCCCTATTTACGCACACTCTGATCGGTATCGAGGTCGTTGAAGGCTCTTCGAGCAGCGACGACATCACCCTTGGTGGTGGTACTAAGACGGTGATTGGATCGGCAGGCAACGACACGATCGACGTCACCGGGACCACCGGGATCACCGAGAGCATCTTCGACTACAGCGCCACGCCATCCGATGTGTCGATCCAGGTCGACATCACGGATGCGGTTGGCGGCACAAGCATCATCAACAAAGGTGCAACAGAATTCGATACCGTGGAAAATGTCGACACGTTGGACGAACAGACCGACCGTCTGGTCTTCAAACTCGGTGACGGTGCCGACAGCACAGTCTTCAGGTTCGACTCTGCCATTGCGGTTGAGATCGATGCAGGTCTCGGCAATGACGAGGTTGAGGGTAGCAACGGTAATGACATCATTGCCGTAGGCGGCGGTATCAACAGGGTCTTTGTCTCTAACGGCAGCGACACAATCGATGTTACTGGCAGCGCCGAGACGGTGTTCGACTACACCACTGACGTCGATGACCCCAATCCGTTCGCCGTTAATCTGGTTGTTGGAACCGATGTCAACGGTGATCTGACCGTCGAGAAGAATATCATCGGTGCTCTAGATAACCCCATCGGTGAAGACATTATCAAAGGCATAGACCCCACAACTGCCCTTTCCTTCGAATTGGGTTCACTCGCCGACACGTTTGTCTTCACAACCGAAGACCCACCAGTCGCATTGGCCGTCGACGGTGGTGCCGGCGATGACACGGTTGTTTTTGCGGGCAACCGATCAGATTACCTAATCTCGGAAGACAACGGGATTATAACGGTCACGGACACGCGGGTCGTTGGCCCAGATGGCGAAGACACCTTCGTCAATGTCGAAACCTTCAGCTTTGATGATGCAGTTGTTTCTACATCGAATCTCGACGACACGCCTGTTGGTCCTGTTGTTGATTTAGACAGTGCTGGTGAGACGGTCCTTGAGAACGCCGTTGCTGGCACGTTGGTTGGCATTACGCCTGAAGCGGTCGATCCGGATGCTGGTGACACGGTGAGCTATGAGCTCAGTGACAACCGTTTTGAGATCGATGCGCAAGGCCGCATTGTGGTGCGCGACGGTGCGGTTATTGATTTTGAGGCCGGCTCTACGATCGAATTGACGGTGACAGCCACCTCGTCGGGTGGTGGTGCACCGAGTGTCCGGACCTTCAACATCGATGTAACCGATGTGAACGATGTTGTTCCGGCCATCAGTTCTGGTGGCACGGCGACGGCGGCTGAAGACATTGCGGATACGGCGATCATCTACCAGACGACGGTGACGGATGCGGACACGGTTGGCACGTTCACCTACCGTCTGACGAATGATCTTTCTGGTCTGTTCCGGATTGATGCGTCGGGTGCGGTGCGTCTTATTGAAGGTCTGTCTTTGGACTTTGAGGCGGCGGCCGAGCACACGTTCACGGTTGTTGCCAATGATGGGGAACGCGACAGTGCCCCACAGATGGTGACGCTGACGGTCACCGATGTGAATGAGTCGGTTGGCCCCGTATCTGATGTAAATTCTGCTTCTGACACGATTGTTGAAAATGCTGATGGCGGCACGGTTGTGGGCATCACGGCTTTGGCGAGCGATCCTGATGCTGGTGATTCAGTTTCCTACTCTGTGACAGATCCGGCTGGTGAACCTTCTCGATTTGCTGTGGATTCCAACGGTGTCGTGACAGTTGTTGAAGGTGCTACTTTTGATGCTTCTGGTGAGCCAACCATTCTTCTGACGATAACCGCCACCTCTACCGGTGGTGGAGCGCCGAGTACCGCGGTCTTCCCGATAACTGTTACTGCATTCAACGACACGCCTGTTGGTCCTGTTGTTGATTTAGACAGTGCTGGCGAGACGGTTGTTGAGAACGCTGGTGGCGACACGCTGGTTGGCATTACGCCGGAAGCGATTGATCCGGATGCTGGTGACACGGTGAGCTATGAGCTCAGTGACGACCGTTTTGAGATCGATACGCAAGGCCGCATTGTGGTGCGCGATGGTGCGGTTATCGATTTTGAGGCCGGCTCTACGATCGAATTGACGGTGACAGCCACCTCGTCGGGTGGTGGTGCACCGAGTGTCCGGACCTTCAACATCGATGTAACCGATGTGAACGATGTTGTTCCGGCCATCAGTTCTGGTGGCACGGCGACGGCGGCTGAAGACATTGCGGATACGGCGATCATCTACCAGACGACGGTGTCGGATGCGGACACGGTTGGCACGTTCACCTACCGTCTGACGAATGATCTTTCTGGTCTGTTCCGGATTGATGCGTCGGGTGCGGTGCGTCTTATTGAAGGTCTGTCTTTGGACTTTGAGGCGGCGGCCGAGCACACGTTCACGGTTGTTGCCAATGATGGGGAACGCGACAGTGCCCCACAGATGGTGACGCTGACGGTCACCGATGTGAACGATGTTGTTCCGGCCATCAGTTCTGGTGGCACGGCGACGGCGGCTGAAGACATTGCGGATACGGCAATCATCTACCAGACGACGGTGACGGATGCGGACACGGTTGGCACGTTCACCTACCGTCTGACGAATGATCTTTCTGGTCTGTTCCGGATTGATGCGTCGGGTGCGGTGCGTCTTATTGAAGGTCTGTCTTTGGACTTTGAGACGGCGGCCGAGCACACGTTCACGGTTGTTGCCAATGATGGGGAACGCGACAGTGCCCCACAGATGGTGACGCTGACGGTCACCGATGTGAACGATGTTGTTCCGGCCATCAGTTCTGGTGGCACGGCGACGGCGGCTGAAGACATTGCGGATACGGCAATCATCTACCAGACGACGGTGACGGATGCGGACACGGTTGGCACGTTCACCTACCGTCTGACGAATGATCTTTCTGGTCTGTTCCGGATTGATGCGTCGGGTGCGGTGCGTCTTATTGAAGGTCTGTCTTTGGACTTTGAGGCGGCGGCCGAGCACACGTTCACGGTTGTTGCCAATGATGGGGAACGCGACAGTGCCCCACAGATGGTGACGCTGACGGTCACCGATGTGAACGATGTTGTTCCGGCTATCAGTTCTGGTGGCACGGCGACGGCGGCTGAAGACATTGCGGATACGGCGATCATCTACCAGACGACGGTGACGGATGCGGACACGGTTGGCACGTTCACCTACCGTCTGACGAATGATCTTTCTGGTCTGTTCCGGATTGATGCGACGGGTGCGGTGCGTCTTATTGAAGGTCTGTCTTTGGACTTTGAGGCGGCGGCCGAGCACACGTTCACGGTCGTGGCCAATGATGGGGAACGCGACAGTGCCCCACAGATGGTGACGCTGACGGTCACCGATGTGAACGATGTTGTTCCGGCCATCAGTTCTGGTGGCACGGCGACGGCGGCTGAAGACATTGCGGATACGGCGATCATCTACCAGACGACGGTGACGGATGCGGACACGGTTGGCACGTTCACCTACCGTCTGACGAATGATCTTTCTGGTCTGTTCCGGATTGATGCGTCGGGTGCGGTGCGTCTTATTGAAGGTCTGTCTTTGGACTTTGAGGCGGCGGCCGAGCACACGTTCACGGTTGTTGCCAATGATGGGGAACGCGACAGTGCCCCACAGATGGTGACGCTGACGGTCACCGATGTGAACGATGTTGTTCCGGCCATCAGTTCTGGTGGCACGGCGACGGCGGCTGAAGACATTGCGGATACGGCGATCATCTACCAGACGACGGTGACGGATGCGGACACGGTTGGCACGTTCACCTACCGTCTGACGAATGATCTTTCTGGTCTGTTCCGGATTGATGCGTCGGGTGCGGTGCGTCTTATTGAAGGTCTGTCTTTGGACTTTGAGGCGGCGGCCGAGCACACGTTCACGGTTGTTGCCAATGATGGGGAACGCGACAGTGCCCCACAGATGGTGACGCTGACGGTCACCGATGTGAACGATGTTGTTCCGGCTATCAGTTCTGGTGGCACGGCGACGGCGGCTGAAGACATTGCGGATACGGCAATCATCTATCAGACGACGGTTTCGGATGCGGACACGGTTGGCACGTTCACCTACCGTCTGACGAATGATCTTTCTGGTCTGTTCCGGATTGATGCGTCGGGTGCGGTGCGTCTTATTGAAGGTCTGTCTTTGGACTTTGAGGCGGCGGCCGAGCACACGTTCACGGTTGTTGCCAATGATGGGGAACGCGACAGTGCCCCACAGATGGTGACGCTGACGGTCACCGATGTGAACGATGTTGTTCCGGCCATCAGTTCTGGTGGCACGGCGACGGCGGCTGAAGACATTGCGGATACGGCGATCATCTACCAGACGACGGTGACGGATGCGGACACGGTTGGCACGTTCACCTACCGTCTGACGAATGATCTTTCTGGTCTGTTCAGGATTGATGCGACGGGTGCGGTGCGTCTTATTGAAGGTCTGTCTTTGGACTTTGAGACGACGGACGAGCACACGTTCACGGTTGTTGCCAATGATGGGGAACGCGACAGTGCCCCACAGATGGTGACGCTGACGGTCACCGATGTGGAGCCGGAGAACCCTGTTGTGGGGCCTGTTGTAACTGCGGGCCAGAGCTTTACCAATGAAGAGAACAGCGCCGAAGGCACTGTGATTGGTACGGTTCAACTCGACTCGGGTTCTGCAACAAGCTTTGCGATCGATTCCGCCAGCGACCCGAGTGGGTCTTTTGCGATTGACACTGCGGGTGTGATCACGCTGACGGCGGATGGTGCCGCTGCGACATCTGCGGCCAATGACTTTGAGCTTGGCGACAACAGTTTCGATCTGATTGTGACGGCCAGTGACGGCGTCAACACGAGCGCTCCACAGACGGTCACGGTAGATGTGACCAATGTTGATGATAACGATATCTTCCTCGGCACGCCGGACCCCGATGTTTATGACGGTGGAATTGGTAATGACATCATCTTTGGTCAGGATGACGGAGATACTCTGAGCGGCAATATCGGTGATGACCAAATCACCGGGAATATCGGCAACGACTTCATCGATGGTGGCGAGGGCAATGATGTGCTCGAAGGTGGCGGTAACGTGCCGCTCCCAGTGGAAGGAGGGCCGTTCCCAACAGGCGTTGATGATGACATCATCGTTGTTGGCAGCGGCTTCAACACGGTTATTGCCTCACCGGGTGATGACACCATTCGTGTCGCGGGCAGTGAAGGCACGTTGTTCGACTTCAGCACGGATCCGGCTGAAGGTACCGAGGGTGCATTCGAAGTTGATCTCGACGTTCAAATCAACGGCGACACCGGCCTGATAACCAAAACGGTTACGGGCTTCGGGTTGATCGGTACTGACACAATTGCAGAGATCGACAGCTTGGGTGAGAGCATCCTGTCCTTCCAATTGGGCCTTCTAAACGACCGTTTGGTGTTGGACACCACCAATCTGGATGTTGACGTTGTTGTTGAAGGCGGTACTGGCGACGACGAGCTAGAGGTCGCCGCTGGCACCGAAGGCGTGCTGATCGCGAGTTATCGTGGTTTTGATCCCGAAGCCCCAGCCTCCAGCGCCATTACCTATACTGGCGCCACCGGCGCTGGTGCTGGTCCACGGGTTACCGGTCAGGTGACAGGCACAGGCATTGGGACAGACACTCTGACCAATGTGGCTGCGATTATCGGTACCAACCAAACAGATACGTTCACTGGTGGTGACGGCAAAGAGATATTTGTTCCGCTTGGCGGTGACGATACCGTGATAGGTGGACTGAAGAGCGACACGGTCGTCTACAGCTTCGATGAGGTAAGGGGGGTTACGGTCAACCTCAATGATGCCGCCGGTTCGGCCACCGGCCAAATTGTTACTGACGTAGACGAGTTTGGTACTGAGACACTCTCCCTATTTACGCACACTCTGATCGGTATCGAGGTCGTTGAAGGCTCTTCGAGCAGCGACGACATCACCCTTGGTGGTGGTACTAAGACGGTGATTGGATCGGCAGGCAACGACACGATCGACGTCACCGGGACCACCGGGATCACCGAGAGCATCTTCGACTACAGCGCCACGCCATCCGATGTGTCGATCCAGGTCGACATCACGGATGCGGTTGGCGGCACAAGCATCATCAACAAAGGTGCAACAGAATTCGATACCGTGGAAAATGTCGACACGTTGGACGAACAGACCGACCGTCTGGTCTTCAAACTCGGTGACGGTGCCGACAGCACAGTCTTCAGGTTCGACTCTGCCATTGCGGTTGAGATCGATGCAGGTCTCGGCAATGACGAGGTTGAGGGTAGCAACGGTAATGACATCATTGCCGTAGGCGGCGGTATCAACAGGGTCTTTGTCTCTAACGGCAGCGACACAATCGATGTTACTGGCAGCGCCGAGACGGTGTTCGACTACACCACTGACGTCGATGACCCCAATCCGTTCGCCGTTAATCTGGTTGTTGGAACCGATGTCAACGGTGATCTGACCGTCGAGAAGAATATCATCGGTGCTCTAGATAACCCCATCGGTGAAGACATTATCAAAGGCATAGACCCCACAACTGCCCTTTCCTTCGAATTGGGTTCACTCGCCGACACGTTTGTCTTCACAACCGAAGACCCGGCCATCGGGGTAACCGTCGAAGGCGGTGCTGGTAATGACAATATCACCGGCGGTGCAGGCGTTGATATCGCTGTCTTCTCTGGCAACCGAGCTGACTACCTGATCTCGGAAGACAACGGGATTATAACGGTCACGGATACACGGGTCGTTGGCTCAGATGGCGAAGACACCTTCGTCAATGTCGAAACCTTCCGCTTCAATGACGTGGACGTATCTGCAGTAGATATCTTCAGTGGCGTGGCTATCGACGGTTATATCGCGGGTGCCACCGTGTTTGCCGATGCCGATGGTGATGGCATCCTGGATGCCGGTGAAGCCTCTGACATCACGAACGCGACTGGACAGTTCACGCTCGTCGACGGTTCTGGTGACCTTGCGTTGTTTGGCGGTACCGACGTTTCCACGGGCTTGGCATTTCAGGGCTTCTTGACCGCGCCGGAGGGTTCGTCGGTCATTACCCCTCTGACGACTTTGGTTGTGGTCTGGGCTCAACAACAAGCTGTGACTCTACCTCCAACCGCAGCAGACTTTGCGCAGGCTCAGACTGACGTCAAAACCGTTCTTCAACTGCCCACTGAGCTTGATCTGACCCAAGTGGATCCCGTTGCTTTGGCTGCATCTGGCGACGAACGAGGCTTTGACCTTTTGGCAGCTCAACTCGTTATTCAGAACACCGTGGTTCAAGCTGCGGCGACCGTCATCGGTGCTAGCAATAGTGCGCTTGATGAGACTTCAGCTATTCTCGCAGCGTACGAAGGGTTGGTTCAAACTCTCGGTGATACAGGCGCGTCGCTGGATACTGCGAGTACCATCAGCGCTGTCATCCAAAACACGGCTGTAGCTGCTGCTCCGGATACCGGTGGCACAGCGGTTGTTGTGAACGCTTCTGTATTGTCGGTTGCAACTGAGTTAGTCGCGCAGGGCAATGCAGAAATTTTGGCTACCGTATATGACGGTGCTAATCCAACAGCCGCGCTCACCGCAGTGACTCAAGTAGCCATTGTCGCCCAAGGTGAAGCCGCTCAAGAGCTTTTGGCGTCTGCCGATACTGGTGCTCCTACACAGGCGCTTACCGACCTAAATACCAACTTTGCGGCGGCCATCGACGAGGCATTGAGCAGCGTCGGCGACATAGACGGGACATCGCAGGACAACGCCGTCGGCGCCGAAACCGCTGATTCACTGGTCGGCGGCGACGGAAACAATACGCTTATCGGCCTCGGTGGGAACGATCGTCTCGAAGGCGGTGCGGGTGACGACTTCATCGATGGTGGCGACGGCGATGAGGATACCGTCGTCTTTTCGGGCCGGTTCAGAGACTATCTATTCACTCCTTCGGGCTCGTCGATCACGGTAGTCGACGACAGGCCTGGTTCACCCGATGGGACCGACACCGTTCAAAACGTCGAAAACTGGCGATTTTCTAATGGCGTGTTGGAGACGGCTGGGGTTCTTGGCACTGGCATTAGTCTGGCTCAAGATGGCGATGCGGATAGGAACGTTTTCATCAACGATCCGAACAGCAGCAGTTTCTTAGTTGGTGTCTCGGCGCAGGCGACCGACTCGTCTGGCGGTAGTGTCACCTACTCTACGCTAACACCCGGTTTCACCGTCGATGCCAACACGGGTGCGTTATCGATCACGCCGAATGCGATTTCCAATAGTCAAAATATCGGTGTCTTTGATGTCACCATCGACGCAGTCTCTTCTAACGGATCTAAATCGTCGACGTTCTTCTCGATCTCGCAACTGTTCACGTTAGAAGACGGCCCATCGGGTGATGCCTGGGAAATCTATCCCGGTCTTGATGCGGCTTCGTCGCTACAAGGAGTGGATGTCCTTTCGAGTTTCGACGTTGTTCAGCCAGGTGGGTCTCCAGTTACCCAAACTGAAGGGGCCAGCTTTTTTGCGGTTTGGTCGAGCGGTGGCGCTATCGCCGGGCTGGCAAACTTCCTAGGGGCGAGCGAACAACAGCTGCTGGAAGAAACGCCTCTGGTCTTCGATGTTGTTACTCGGGACCCGAATACAGGGAGATACGAGACTGAAAAAGCCTTCCGGTTGAGTGAAAGGGAGTTCAACGCCCAGTTTGATTTCGGGAACAACATCCCTTCGGACACTTACATAAATCCGATCTTCCCGAATGGCCCAGACTTTCCGGTCTATGAGGATAGACGAGAAGCGTTAATCAGCGGATCGGCCGCGAAGCGGACATTTGAAAACGTGGAAGCCGGCGATGTATTGCAGCTCGACTATTACTTCCTGACCTCGGACATCAATGTCGGCGATACCGCCTATATTGCGGCCAACAATACGCTGTTGGGTGTTATCACCACCCAGGATGAAGAGCTGACGATCCAAGGGTCGGGCGATTCTGCCATCGGCTACACGGGTTGGATCCAGGATCGGCAGGTGTTGATTACCGATGCGATGCTAGGCGGTTTGAGCGGTGACCTTGAGCTGAAATTCGCCGTGGTCAATGTCGCGGACGACAACGCACCGTCGGCGCTGTTTGTCGATGACCTTTACATAACAGACCGCACCAGTATCAATGGTTCAGACGACGTCGATGATACTTACGTCGGGTTTGCTACCGACGAAACAGTCTTCGGCGGTGGCGGAGCCGACACAATCGACGGCGGCGGAGGCAACGATGCGCTGTACGGCGGTGCTGATAATGACACGTTGACCGGAGGCCTTGGCAGTGATCTGATCGTTGGGGGTACCGGTGACGATATCCTTGTCGGTGGCGTCGATATCGATACCTTCCTCTTCATCGAGGGAGACGGCGTGGATGTTATCAATGACTTCGAAGTGGGCACGGACGTAATTGATTTGGCCGACTTCCGCTTCAACGGCGTCGACGACTTTGAGCAAACCATTGTTCCAGGTCAAAATGGGGATGATAATCTCATCGATCTCGGCAATGGCCAGACGATCACCGTGAAAGGTGTCGGGTTGTTGCAGGCCGATGATTTCAACTTTGTCTAGTTATTCCTCGGGTGTTTGCGGAGCGGTTGGCGCGCCGTTCCGTCCCCCAACCTCGCGGTCACCGACAATGTGGTCCGCTTTGTGCGCCACCAGGCTTAAACCATAGCGTCGAATTCTCGTTTCTCCTGCATGCGCATAGTTGCATAAGCTCAACCAATACACTTTTGCGGCTCTCTAGATGGTGTCGGTCTCACTCCGACCCAGTCGTGGGCCGCGTCTGATCGAAGTTCCATGTTCTTGAATTTTCTACCCAAAAACTTTCTGCTCAGCGTTGGATTTGTCAGCCTCTTCAGCAATGCGCTGATGTTGGCTGGTCCGCTTTACATGTTGCAAATCTACGACCGCGTTCTGACCAGTCGCAGTGAGCAAACGCTTCTCGCGCTGACGCTTTTGATCGCCGCGATTTACGCGATCATGTTGATGCTCGACACGCTGCGCTCAAGTATGATGGCGCGGATTGCCGCCAAGTTCGATACCGATACGAGCCCAAAGCTGTTCAATGTGCTCGCGGCGTTTGCTCATCTTGGTTCTGATAAGACCAAGAACTCTGATCCCGTCCGCGACCTCGACAATTATCGCGGATTTGTTTCCGGACCGGGGGCTCTTGGGCTTTTTGATGCGCCCTGGCTTCCGGTCTACCTCGCTGTGGTTTTTCTGTTTCACACCTGGCTGGGGATCTTGGCCACAGTCGGTGCACTGATATTGATGATGATTGTGCTGGCCACGGAGTTGGTGACCCGCCAGCCTGCCCGTGAAGCAGCCGGTCAGATTGCTGATCGCGCTTCCTTTGCATCCGCTTTGCGCCGAAACTCCGAAGATGTCGTCGCAATGGGTCTGAAGAAGGGCCTTGCCGGTCTTTGGCAGCAGAAATCGACTGCACTCAATCAAGCGCAAGTTTTGTCCGGCGATCGTGTAGGATTCTTCTCCTCGACAACCAAAACCTTCCGCCTACTGTTGCAATCGTCGGTTCTCGGCCTTGGTGCTTATCTCGCTATTGGCGACCAAATCACGCCCGGCGTCATGATTGCGGCGTCGATCATCACGGCTCGTGCGTTGGCACCTATCGAGCAACTGGTCTCTCATTGGCGCGGCCTTGTGACGGCACGCCAATCAAAAGAGCGTCTTGATGCCGTGTTAGCTGTTCACGGCGAAGAAGACCCAACAACAGAATTGCCACTTCCCAGTGGCCAACTGGTTGTAAAGGGTCTTGTCAGCGGACCATCTACCAGCACGCCGTTGATATCGATCGATGGGTTTTCTTTGAAAGCCGGCGATGGCGTTGGCGTGATCGGCCCAAGTGGATCGGGTAAGACCTCCTTGGCCCGTGCCCTCTTGGGTATCTGGCCAAGCACGCCAGGTTCCGTCCGTCTTGATGGTGCAACCCATGATCAATGGGATCCTACGAGGCTCGGGGACGCCTTGGGTTATCTGCCGCAAAACATTCAGTTTTTCGATGGTACGATTGCACAGAATATTGCCCGCTTCACCCCGGGCTATTCCGATCAAGACGTGATCGAAGCTGCGAAGAATGCCGGTGCCCATACGATGATTGCCGGTCTGTCGGACGGCTACGACACAATGATCGGTGACCTTTATCAGCCGCTGTCTGCCGGCGAGCGCCAACGGGTCGGTCTTGCGCGCGCACTCTTCAAGATGCCGTTCCTCATTATCCTGGATGAACCGAACGCGAATTTGGACGCCGAAGGTGACCAATCGCTTAGTCAGGCCATCGCATTGGCCCGTAGCAAAGGATCAATCGTTGTGGTTGTTGCTCACCGACCAAGTGCACTGGCGGCCGTCAATCTTGCGTTGGTCATGAAGAATGGTCGCCAAATCGATTATGGCGATAAGACTGACGTTATCGGACGGATGACCAAAAATGCAGAAGCCCTTCGAGCGTCGGCGGGATTAAGGGTGGTCGAAGATGGCGCTTGATCAAGCACAAACCAGTTACGGTGCCCAACTACGGCGCCTGACGGTCGTTGCGATCGCGATTGTCGGTGTGCTGATTGGCGGCGGTGTGCTCTGGGCTGCGCTGACATCGGTCGATGGTGCCGTGATTGCGCAAGGTCGGATCACAACCACGCAAGGTTCAACGCCCATAGAACTTGCCGAAAGTGGCTATATTGCACGTGTTCATGTTGAGGAAGGTGATCTGGTCGAGGCCGGAGATCTACTGCTCGCTGTCGACGATACCCAAGTGCGTACCGAACTCGAGATTGTGCAACGCTCTCTGCTTGAAGTGCTTTCGCTTGAAGTTCGCCTGGTTGCTCAAATCGAAGATCGTGACGAACTTATTGCGTATGATGAGGCGCGAGCCTGGGTCGGTGATGGAGCCGCGTTTGCCCAAAGTTTGGCGGCGCAGACCGCCGTTCTAGAGGTGACCAATCGCGCCATTGATGCCCAAGTGGCTCAACTGGATGAACAGATCAACCAATTACGCGAAGAAATGGCTGGTCTGGATGCCCAGGTCGAGGCACGCGAGATAGAGATTGTTCTGATCGAGGAGGAACTCGTTGCAGTTTCTGATCTCGTGGACCAAGGCTTGGCCACTCAGGTCCGAGCCAATGCGCTCAGCCGTGAGCGCGCGCAGTTGCTAGGCCAACTTGGCGCGCTGATCGCTGATATTGCGAGCACGCGTTCTGCCATCTCCGAGCGGGAGGTCCAGAAGCTCCGAATTCGCGAAGACGCACGCGCCGGTGCAGCCGAAGCCCTTCAGAATGTTCGCCTCGAGCGCACGCAACTGTTGCAACAAAAGGTTGCTATTGAAGACCGTTTGCGTCGCCTTGATGTGCGTAGCCCGCGGGCAGGCATCGTTCAGGCGCTCGCTGTGAATACTGTCGACGCGCTGGTCGAACCCGGCCAAGCGCTTATGACCATTGTCCCAAGAAACGAAGAGCTGATCGTTGAAGCACGGGTGCTGCAAAACGACATTGATGAAGTCAATCTAGGGCAGGGCACCCAACTGCAGTTTGTTGGCCTTAGCGCCCGCGCGACCCCTCAGCTTGAGGGGTTCGTGACCTTTGTCTCGCCTGACTTAGAGCGAGACGAGGTTACTGGTGAGCAATTTTACACCACTAGGATCGCCATTGAACCGGATCAGTGGGCTTTGTTGGACGGACAGGCGATTATTCAAGGAATGCCCGTGGATGCATTCTTAGTAGCGCGTGAACGGCGGGTGAGCGAGTTCCTCCTGCAACCGCTCACCGATCATCTAGCGCGTGCGTTTCGTGAGCAGTAATGCTAGATGCTCACTGAAAACTGAAATTGGTCGGTCACAGGGCAGAGTTTCTGTTTAAACAGGATCTGTTCGGAGATATGCTCGATTGTGCCTGCCCACACCGCCACCCAGCCCTGAAGCCAGTCTCCTGCGGTGGCAGGGCTCTTCCAACTCCCTAAAACAGCGATCTTTTTGCGGCTTCATCCGTGCCTTGCGCGACACCGAGCGGTGCCGTCTGGCCAGTATTGCCGCGACTTGCGCCGGCGGTCTCCGCACGTCCGCAAGTAGGGTGAGTTTGGTCAAGAACAGGGAATTTACAGCGAATAGTGTAAAAAACAGGGGCATTGAGCCGCTTGGCTAGCCGACGGTCTTTGGTAAACGTCTATTTTTCAACGGCTTAGAACACGCCAATCCCACTTACCTGTTTTTCTGCAAAACAGAGGACGCATTCTGCGTAACAGGGGCGTTGGTTCTGTTGGAACAGGCGTGGCGATGCTCAGAACAGGGGATCAGTTTCTGCAAACAGGGATCCCAAAGCGCTTGGTTTGCCCGGCTCAATCGAGCGTCATTGCTACCAAATCAGCATCGTATAGCAGACAAGCAGTCTCGACGGTCGTCAATAGCCTCTCAGCGCTGAAAGCTCCGGGACGCCTCCCGCGTTTTTGCGCGTCGAAATCCTGTCAAGAAAACACTATCCACCACCGATCCTAAGTGGACCTTCGGCTTCTTGGGCTTCTTGGGCTTCCAAAAGCTCGTCCCGATACATCTTAAATAACAACGGCCAACCATTTACCAATGACGATGTGTGCCTAGTTCAAGCGGGACGTGAAAGGGGAAATGCCATGCTTTGGTCGGTGGAATTTGGAGCACTCCAATGAAACAACGGATCGTTGTTCTTGGCGGCGGTTTTGCCGGGCTCTACGCGGCGCAGGAAATGCGCAAGCGGTTACCAGAGGCGGAGATCGAGCTGGTCAACGCGGAAAACTACTTCGTGTTTCAGCCACTGCTGCCCGAAGTCGGTGCCGGCTCGATAACACCACTGCACGCGGTTTCGCCGCTGCGGGTGTTGCTCAAAGGCGTGCGTGTGCGCAAGGCGGTGGTCGACAGCGTCGACCTATCCCGCAAGGTCGTCACCGTCTTCCAAGGTGTGCAGCGCCGCCCGACCGAGTTGACTTATGACCATTTGGTCGTCGCCCTTGGACAAACCGTCGATCTATCGCGCACGCCGGGGCTGGCGGAGCATGCGCTCACCATGAAGACTCTGGAAGACGCAAGGCGGTTGCGGGGGCACGTCATTGAGCGTCTGGAGCATGCTGAGATCACTGGCTTGCCGGAGGTCAAACGTGGGGCGCTGACGTTCTGCGTCGTTGGCGGCGGCTTTTCAGGCATTGAGACCGTTGGAGAAATGAAAGAACTGATCGACCGATCGCTGAGCTATTACCCCCATGTCGATCCCAGTGATGTTCGCGTGATTGTGCTCGAATTCGCCGACCGCATTCTGGCTGAAATGCCAGACCGACTTGCAGCCTACGCCATGAAAACGCTCGAGCGTCGCGGCATTGACGTTCGACTTGGAACCGGTGTGGCGAGCGCCAGCGGCACTCAGCTGGTCACCACGACAGGCGACGTGATCGATACCAGAACCATCGTTGCCACGATCGGCAACACGCCGTCCCCCGTTGTGCACAAGATGGGTTTGCCGCTGCGCCAGGGACGCATCGCGGTGGACCGCACCTTGCGTGTCGAGGGGCATGACAATGTCTGGTCGCTAGGCGACTGCGCTTTGATCCCGATGGTGGATTCCGCCACCGAGCGCGCCGACTTCGCCCCACCAACAGCACAGTTCGCGGTGCGTGAAGCGCTTCACCTGGCGACGAATATCGAGACATCTATCAAAGGCGGCACGCCCGCACCCTTCCAGTACAAGTCCAAAGGCGCACTGGCCTCTCTTGGTGCCGGCCGCGGTGTCGCTGAGGTGATGGGCATGACGGTAACCGGCTTTCCGGCCTGGCTCCTTTGGCGGGCTTACTATCTTGCCTTCTTGCCTGGCCTCGCGACGCGCGCCAGGGTTCTTGTCAGCTGGTTGATGGACGGGCTCAGCCCGCGCAATCTGGTCCAGCTACGCGCGCATACACCATCGGCGGTTCGGCATGTCCTCTACCGTGCGGGCGACAGGATCTATGAAACCGGCTCACGCGCCGATGGTTTCTTCACCATCCTCGAAGGGAAGGTCGAAATCTCAGGCACCGATCCTGTCGATGGCTCGCCGCGAAACAGGACGCTTGGGCCAGGCGAGCACTTTGGCGAGCGCCTCATCATGGGCGCGACACGCCGGATCGCCAATGCGCATGCTGTTGAAGACACCCGTGTCGTCGTGCTTGACCGCGAAGAGTTTCTCAAACTCGCCGAAGGCTTCGACGCGTTCCGCAGCTACTTTGAAGACTATCTGGCGAGCCAAGGGCTGGATTGGCATGTCACCGACGCTGACCATAAAGACTCGAACGAAAACCCGAAACCAGCCAGTTAATCCGGCATGACCCAAGCATTGAATGGGAGACCAAAAAGCCCGAACTGGACGCTTGGTCTCGCATACACGTTGATCACCGCTCACCTGCCATCGCTTCCACCGCTTTGGCATCGCCCACACCCGCGAGAGCAGACACATCCAAATTCTTCGCGCGGTTGAAGTGTGCAGGAGGCTCACCCGATAGGATCAAGTCCAGGTCCTTTAGCAGAAGGTCACCTATGAGTTGTCGGCCACCTTCGACCGCCGCTGCGCGGTGCGGTGAAAAGACAATATTGCCCATGCCGCGCATAGCGTCATCTTCGGCAATTGGCTCGGATGGGAAGACATCAATCGCTGCCTTCAAACGACCGGAATTCGCTTGCGCCAACAGTGCATCGAAATCGACCAGGTGGGAGCGGCTGATCAGCACCACGAGCGCTCTGTTTGGCAGAGTAGCGAGCAGGTCCGCGTTGACCATCTGATAATTCTCACGAGTCGGTGCTGCCGTCACAAACAGACAGCGTGACCGGGCCATCAGCGTCTCAAGATCAACCAACTCAATTCCGGCGGCCGCACCTCTTTCTGTTGGAAGCCAAGGATCATAGCTACGCACATTTGGTGCGAAGGGAGCCAACATCCGATGGATCTCGCGCGCGATGGAGCCATAGCCAACAAAGCCAATGTCGGCGCCGACCAGCGTAAAGTCTTCGCCTGCACAATCAGAAAGCCAGCGTTCGTCACCCCGGCGGAACGCCTCATGCTCGCGTAAAAGCCCGCGCGCCATGGAAAGCGCCATGGCAACACCCATCTCAGCCACGCTTTGCCGAAAGCCGGGTGCGCAAGACAGCGCTTCCACACCACATTGTGCACAGGCTGCGTAGTCGATGGTGTTGGGGAAATGCCCAGAGACTTCAGCCACTACCTTGAGAGATGACGCCTTAGAAAGCCTGTCGGCATCCAGTCGCGGCTCTGCACCGACATAGGCGAACGCGGACGGCCAAGCCTCATCTAAGACTTCTATTGGAATAGGTTCGTCTTTGCCCCAGACAATGTTGTAGCGCGCATTGAGAGCTAGCCAGGTCTCAGCTGAGAAAAGCTCATCAATGGTTCGCCAATGGGCGTCGAGAATAACGGGCGGCTTGGTCACGCAGCGAGCTCCGCATCTAAGACCCGTTTCGCATCCTTGGTTTCTTCATCGTTGGGGAAGAGGTGGGTCATGCTGGCGTCGAATGTGAAATCAAGCTTGTCGCCTGGCCGGAATATCCGGTCTTCCGACAACGCGGCGATCAGCTGCGACCCGTCACCCAATGTGACATCAACGACGGTCTCAGCCCCCAAGCGTTCGGTCAGTGAGACGGTTCCGTGCAACTGCCCTTGCGCGCTTTCGGCAGCGGAGAGGTACTGTGGACGAAGCCCCAAAATGGCCTCCGATTCCACCTCAAAGGAACGACCGCGCGCGGGAACTGTGACTGGGTCCAGTGAGCTGTTGCTGACCGTGACCTGATCGCCTTCGACAGTATCGACCTTTACATGCAGAAGATTCATCGAAGGCGCACCTAAAAAGCCCGCAACAAACAGGTTGGCTGGCTCGTGATAGAGTTCCATTGGCGTTCCGATCTGCATCACCTTGCCGTCTTTCAGCACGACAATTTTGTCGGCCAAGGTCATGGCCTCAACTTGATCGTGGGTGACGTAGATCATTGAGGCTTTCAGGTCTTGGTGGAGCTTGCCGATTTCCATGCGCATATCCATGCGCAGCGCAGCATCCAGGTTAGAGAGCGGCTCGTCGAACAAAAACACTTTGGGGTCGCGAACAATTGCCCGGCCAATGGCAACACGCTGGCGTTGACCACCCGACAGTTGGCTGGGTCGTCGATCGAGCAGATGTTCCATCTGTAAAATGCGCGCAGCTTCAGCAACCTTTTGGTCTTTCTCTTCTTTACTGGCCTTGTTGATTGTCAGACCGAAGGCGACATTCTCGCGCACAGTCATATGCGGAAAGATCGCGTAACTCTGGAACACCATCGCGATACCACGCTGCTTTGGCTCATAGGTGTTCACAACCTCGCCATCGATCTCAAGCGTGCCAGAGGTGATGTCTTCAAGACCAGCGATCATGCGCAGCAGCGTCGACTTTCCGCAGCCCGATGGGCCAACAAACACCACAAACTCGCCGTCGTCTATCTCGATATCGACGCCCTTGATGACCTCGACACGGCCATAGCTTTTGCGCACATCGGTTAGCTTCAGCGATGCCATTGCTGTCTCCTATTCGGCTGCTTGCGCCGCTTGGCGCATAACGAGATGGCCCTCTCGGTCGACATCGACCGGGGCTGGATCCATAACAAATCCTTGGAAGTGTTCACGGCCGCCATCGGCGAACCCCATCATCACCAAGCCTTGGTCAATGTTCAGAATGCGGGCGGCGTAACGACGTGCCGGGCGGTCGCCATCCAGGAAACCCGGCGCAATCCGCCATGGTCCTCGCGGGTTGTCCGCCATGAGATAATGCGAGCCACTTTTTGCGCCGCCTGGCGTCGCCGTAGCTTGGTCCGCAGAAAAGTGGTCGGCATGGGTGCAGAACAAGCAGTACCAACGCCCGCCATGTTCGAACACTTGCGGGACTTCGAGTTGACCGTAACCTCCAACAAAGACTGGTGGTTGAAGGGACCATTGCTCCAAATCTTGCGAAGTCGCGAAGCCAATCGCACCACCCGCATTTGCCTCCCCTATACCAGGCGCACGGGCCGTGAAGTACATCAGCCAACCATCACCGTCAGGATCACGCATCACCCAAGGATCGCGCATGGCACGGTCGTGCCAAAATCCCTTGATCCATTCAGCCTCATAGTGGTCGGCCATTGACCCTTCGAGATCGAGGCAGAGCCCATCGCCTACGCGCTTCCAGCTATGGGCATCGCTGGAGGTCGCGTGTCCGATGCGCTGATACATGCCCTCTTCAGCCTGGGTGGACCCAGTGTAGAAAAGGTGCCACAGGCCAGTATCGTCGCGGACGACGGAGCCCGTCCATGTGGTGTAGTCGTCCCAAGCGACATGGCTGGCTGGCTCGAAGCAGGTCCCCAAATGTTCCCAAGTGACCAGGTCATCGCTCACGGCATGGCCTTGGCTTACATTGAAGTGCCGCAATTCTGCGTCACCGATGCTTTTGTTCGCTTGCAGGAAATAGGCGTGCCAGCGCTCACCATCATGCGCGTACCAGCTGTCCCAAATCCATTTGTCCGGCAGGCTCAAGGTCATGCTGGTTCCTCAACCTTTGACGCCAGTGGACGCGATTGAGGCGATAAAGGCGCGTTGCAGCATCAAGTAAAAGGCAAGCACCGGCACCGTGATGAGCGTCAGGTAGGCCATCACCTCACCCCACGGCACGTTGAGCTGGCTGGTGAAGTAGCCAAGGCCAACCATGACGGGGCGAATGGCCTCTTCCTGCACCACCATCAGTGGCCAGAGATATTGGTTGTACATGAAGAGGAATTTCAGGATGGCGGCGGTCGCAAGGACCGGGCCCGCGAGCGGCATGACGACCTTGCGGTAGATCTGCCACCAGCTCGCGCCCTCGACGCGGCTTGCTTCGATCAGCTCCTTGGGTAAGTCGCGGAAGTATTGGACGAACAGGAAGATCGTCAGGCCATCGGCAATGAAGGGGATGATCTGCA
The DNA here is from genome assembly GCA_965601715.1 of Hyphomicrobiales bacterium. Lineage (GTDB taxonomy): Bacteria > Pseudomonadota > Alphaproteobacteria > Rhizobiales > MH13 > MH13. Next base: position 628,370 of record OZ271835.1, read on the forward strand.
CCCGGTAGGTATTGAGCCAACCTATTTCAAAGCCACCTGTTCCAATCCAAGGCAGCTGCGAGGCCATCAAAAGAAGCGGGATGAAGATCGTCTCGTAGGGGATGATCAAAGTGGCGAGAAGGATCGAGAAGATCAGCCCGCGACCTCTCCAGTCGAGGAAAACGAAGGAGAAGGCGGCAAGCGAGCAAACAAAAAGGCTGAAGATAACCGTGGTGCCAGTGACCAAAACGGAATTCATGACAAACACGCCTATCGGGGCACGCTCAAATGCGTCCCAATAGTTCTGCAGCGACAGGTCGCCAACCGGCAGGAACGCGCGAAGGCTGTTGGTGTCGTTCAGCAATTGCTGGTCCGGCTTCAACGACGACATTGCCATGAACAAGAGCGGGAAGATGAAGATAATCGCGACCAGGACCAGAACCGCATAGCGGGTGACCAGCCTCAGGCCGTGATTGTCGCTGGTGATGGCGGCCATCAGTTTTTCTCCCGCGTTAGGTAGCGCTGGACCAACGAGATCGACAGCACGATCAGGAACAGCAGGACCGAGATGGTAGAACCACCGGAGATGTCTTGGCGTTGATAGCCACGCTCCACGGCTTGGAAGACGAGAACCTGAGTGGAGTCGAGCGGTCCACCTCGGGTCATCACGTCGATCTGCGCAAACAGCCCGAACGCCTGCATGGTGATAACGATGATGATGAGAACCGCCGTGTTGCGCAGGCCCGGCCAGGTGACAAACCTGAAGGTTTGCCACTTGCTTGCACCTTCGATGTGCGCTGCTTCGTAAAGCGTCGGCGAGATGGTCTGTAGGCCGGAAAGCCAGATCACCATGTGGAAGCCAACGCCCTGCCATATCGACATCGCCATGATGGATGGCAATGCGGTGCTTGTGTTGCCTATCCAATCTCTGGGCTCAAAGAGGCCGAAACTGAGCCAGCCCAGTATATTGTTCAGCAGGCCATCGCCAGGTGAATATATAAAACGCCAGAGGAGCGACACGACGACGATCGAAACGACGACCGGCATGAAGTAGATCGTGCGGAAAATGTTAATGCCCCGAAGGCGTTGGTTGATCAAAAGCGCCAGACAAAGCGCCAGTCCGGCTTGCACCGGGGCAACGACGACCACGAAGTAGAACGTGTTGACCAGTGCCTTCATGAACACGACGTCGGACGCAAGGACCACAACGCGGTTCTCCCCGGATTGCCAACCAAACCATTCGCGTTTGCCTTGCAGGTGGGGGAAGTCAGGATTGTTGCGTGTGAAGTTTCTCAGCCGGGGATATTCGATGGCACCATCATCGTCACGAAGGACCTGACCGGCTTCGTCGCGCTCAGGCTCCAACGTGAAGACGGCAAGGCCCAACAGCTCGCGATAGTTTTCGAAGCCGACATATTCGGTTGGATTTGGCGAAGCGAGCCGTTGATTTGTCAGCGAAAACGCAAATGCCAGGAAGAACGGAAGGATGATGAAGGTGGCAATCAGTGCGACCCCTGGAAACGCCATTGACCATCCAGCTTTGTTCGATTGTGTCAGTCGCGATGCCATCGCTTGGACCTTCTTGCGCCGTGTTTGAAAACCCCGGGGGCCAAAAGGTCCCCAGGAACATGTGCGTCAGTCGGGAGGTATCGTTTAGTGGCCGTAGCCGCCGTTTGCTTCGATATCGTCTTCGATTTCGTCGACCGCAGCATCGAGCGCATCAACAACGTCAGCACCATTGGCGATGTCGGCAAGTGCCCCTTCAAAGATGCGCGCTTGCACGATGTAGCCCGGCGTCACCGGACGCACGAGCGCTTGCGCTTCGGACAGCCCGTAGAAGACTTCAAGCGGGCCACCCGGCGCGTAGTTTGCCGTATCAGCGGCTGCGGAAGAGGTCGGCGGGATCAGGCCGGTGCCATCCGAGAAGGCCGAGAACCAACGATCTTGTAGCGCGAACTCGATGAAAGCGCGCGCGCCATCAGGGTGTTCGGACGTCGCTGAAACACCAAACTGCCAGGAGGCACCGCCAATCGTTGAGCCATTGCCAAAGTCGGGCGCCGGGAGGAAAAGCGCGTCATCGCCAAAGGCTTCGACCACCGGCAGAGCAGCCCAATTGCCGTTCCAAGAAATCGCATAGGTGCCATTGAGAAGTCCGGCATCGCGGTCGGCAGCATCTTGGCTGGTGCCTGGCGCCAGATTCTCCTCGAACAGCATCTGCCACCATTCGCCAAAAGCAATGGCTTCGTCACCGTTCAGAACACCATCGGCGGTCTGGTAGGTGCTGCGATCGATGATGTCGCCACCAAAGCTCTGCAGCAGTGGCGAGAACGCATAGGGGTACCATTCACCGCGCCAGGCCATGCCAAGGTCGAGCGGATAGTCGAAGTCACCGGAGTCACGGATCGTCATGAGCGCTGCGGTGAACTCGTCTCCCGTCCATGGCTCGTCCAGCGTTGGGATGCGGATGCCGTATTTTTCGAGCGTGGAACGCCGGGTGGTCATGGCGACGGCCGCGTCCCAAAGGCCAACCGAATAGACTTCACCACCCCATCGCCCGATGGTCCCGGGAAGATACTCAGACAGCATCGCTTCATCGATACCGAGCGGCTGCATGTAACCAGCCCAGGCCCAGTTCGGCATCACAGGGCCATCGACGTCGAGAATATCAGGGAGCTCATCGGCCAAGGCAGCAGCGCCAACGGCATCGTTGTAAGCCAATTGCGGGAAGCTTTCGAGAACGACTTCCCAGTCGCTTTGGCTGGCATTGAACTCTTCAACCAGTTGGTTGACCAGCGCTGCTTCTTCGTTGGGGCTGCCAGCGCCGTGATACCAAAGCGAGAGCTGTGTCTGCGCCTGTGACAGGGACGTGGTCGCTGCCAAAACGGCCACCACAGCGGCAGTTTTGGTTGCCAGTTTCAAGGCATTGGTCATGTGGAAGTCCTCCCTAGAGATGCGATGCTTGTTATGGGCGTTATCGTCGCCGGTCGCGGCAGAACACTGTCGCGCCAGCACACTGGTCCGCTGATGAGTTGCGGTTCTTGCGGAACGTCCCTGCCTTCAATGAGATCGAGCAGCATGTGTGCTGCGCGCATGCCCATTGCCGCATAAGGAAGTTCAACGGTGGTGAGCTGCGGAAAGAGCATTTCGGCAATCATGCGGTGGTTATCGAAACCCGCCACCGAGATGTCTTGCGGCACGCGCAACCCACGCGAGCGCAGAAGCCCGTAGGCGCGCAGCGCAATTCTGTCGTTGCCGAAGCAAATGGCCGTTGGTGGTTCTGGATCAGCCATCACGCGCTCGATAGCATCCCAGAGCAACTGCGCTTCAGCTTGGGAATCCTTCAGACGCGTGTCGGTCGGGATGACCAGCTTCGCATCAAACGCGATGCCTGCCTGCTCCAGCGCCTCGCGGTACCCCGCGATGCGCAGCGGGGTGGCATCGATGTCATTGGACAGCGAAAGATAGGCGATACGGCGATGGCCTTCTGCAATCAGCGCTTCGACCAGCGATTTTTGGCACGTACGATCATGCGGCAGAACACAAGGCGAGCCGAAATCATCATAGCAATTGGCAAGAACCAACTTTGTGTTCACCGGAATCTCCGGAAGATCGACACGTTTATGGTAGTCTCCGACGAAGATCATGCCTTCGACACGGTGCTCGGCGAAGGTCCGCATCAGATCACCGACCCGCTCTTGCTTTCCGCCTGTGTCAGAAATCAGCAGCGAATAGCCATGGTCGTCCAAAACGCTCTGCACGCGTTGAACGATGATCAAATCAGGAAGGCCACCAAATTCCGCACCGTGCGGTGCAACGGAAATCGCCTCAGTGATGAGGCCTATGAGACCTGATCGATTGGAACGCATTGTCCGGGCGGCAAGCGATGGAACATAGCCGATGGCGGCTATGGCGGCTTCGACCTTTTCGCGGGTTTTCACACCCACTGGGCCTTCTCCGTTGACGACCCGACTGACCGTCTTCGGCGAAACACCAGCAGCTTTGGCGACATCGTAGATGGTTGCCACGCTCGTCCTCCCGACACCGATGTCTGCGGCCTTCTGTTAGGCTCTTGTCCAAATGACATCGATGTCATAACGATGCCCTAAAATATCAGAACGGTCAATCGTCTACCTAGATTGCTGTCCAAGATTGCAAAGGTTAGGGCAATATTTGCTAGTGATATCAGAGCTCTAGGTCGAAGGCTTGTCGCGACATCGCAAGCCGCCATTATGCCTCAGATATGCGCGCCACGCTTCGGACGGATGCTCCAAGAAATTCCCAGAACAATTAGGAGCATCACAATCGGCAAAAGCGCCAGCGGGTGACCTGCGGCAACTAGGGCTGTGCCGGCCGCGCAGGCAATGGATGCCGCTGCCTCGGCGAAGGTTGAGGCCTTCGATGCGACCTGGCGCCGGCGAAAGGTGGAACGCTTTGCCTGCGCACGGAACCAGAGTTGAACCAAGATCGCACTTCCTGCTGCGATCATTGCGCCGCAAAACGTTACGAGCGCGCCATAAAACGAACCGACCGTCAGCCCCAGACAAATCGGTAGCAAGACAGCGGCGATAATTGCTAGCACGGCCAAGACTTTCGCCCATAGGCGCGTGAAGGTTGAGATGGGAGCCGTTGCGATCAGGTCTGGCGCATCTTCGCCAGAGATTGTGAGCCAGGCCAGCCCGCCCGCAAGCTGTCCAACGGCCATCACGATGACGGGGGCGACGATCACGGAAATTTCGGTACTTTCGCCAAAACTGATCCAAAGCATCACGGCAGGCGGGATCAGGTAGAGAACCTGCATCAGCGTCTGGGAAACCAGCCAAGGATCACGAGCGATCAACTTGAGCTCCTTGTGAACGAGTGCGCCCAGTGTTGTGTAACGACGGAATACCCTTCCTGATGCGCGTCCGCGAACGGTCTTTTCGGCAACGCCGAGCGCCATCACGACGGTGCGCCGGAACTGAGTTGCACCGCTCCAGGCGCCCACGGCGAAGGTTGCAATCGCAACGCCTAAGACCAGCAGCACGGCACCGGATTGGCCGGAAACTGCGTGAGCCGGAAGCCACCAGCTAGAGCTCACAGTTGGCGCATGAGCGGCCAAGAAGGCTGAATCGGACAGCGAAAACCGCGACATCGACCCAAAAGATAGGATCGCAACAACCTGCATGCCGATCAAGAAGGCTGCGCCGACGACCGCAGCCAGAATTTGGGCGTAGAGCCGGGTACGCTGCGCGCCGACCGTTCGAAACAGCGCGAGGGTGATCAACACGCCAGCTCCGGTTGCGGCCAGCGATACGGCAAAGAGAACCAAATATCCGGCAAGCCAACGCTCGCCGCCGAGCGCGACGGCCACGTTCAGGAAGGGCGAAACGACCAGCGCCGACATCACCCAGCTCATCAAAGCCATCATGGCAATGCGCACAAGAAACAAGTCATTCGACGACGCCGGTGACGAGAGGATCAGGTCGAGGTCATCACGGGCGTAAAACGCGCGCGTCACCGACTCCATCGCTTGGGATAACATCATGGTGAAGCTGAGCAGTACTGTGACCGAAACAACCGCCAACGCTGTCTGATCGAGCACAAGCTCCTCAGTCAAATAGCGAGACAGGACGACATAGGCGATCACATGCAGGATGGCGTAGAACACGCCCATGCCAATAAGCGCCCGCCTCAGACTGGTGCTGCGCCAGCCCGAGAATACCCAGGCCCAATCGCGCCAGGCGAGCCGCAACTCATGCCGCGAAAAGCGTAGGAGCGCTGACGGCGCCAGGGCTACATTCATGCCGCTTTCTCGCCAAGACGTAGCCCGCTGCCAGTCTGCGTTTCACCTTCGCGGCCACCGCCTACGATTTCTAGGAAAATGTCCTCCAGAGAACTGCCATCAGCGCTGGCGCGTGCCCGCAGCTCATCCAACGTCCCTTCGGCAACGAGTTGTCCGTGCGCGATGATTCCGATCCGGTCAGCCATGCGCTCTGCAACTTCAAGGATATGTGTCGTCATGATGACCGTCACGCCTTGTGATACCAGTTCGGTCAGCACCCGTTTCACCTGTCGCGCCGAACCGGCATCAAGGCCAGTGAGCGGTTCATCGAGAATGATCAGACGCGGTTCATGGATCAAAGCTCCGGCGAGCGCTACCTTCTGTCGCATCCCTTTGGAGAACCCGCCACAACGTTCGTCAGCGTGGGGGCCCAGCCCAAAGGCGTCCAACAGACTGTCGGCTTTAAAGCGCGCGTAGTCTGAATCCATGCTCCAAAGGCCAGCAACAAACTCGAGATATTCCAGCGGTGTCAGCTTGTCATAAACCATCGGTTCGTCAGGGACCCATGCCAAGACACGCTTGGCCGCAATCGGCTGTGCAAAGGCATCAATGCCGCAAATTTTGACTGACCCAGCGTCAGCCTCGAGCAATCCGGCGACCATCCGCAGGGTCGTGGTCTTTCCTGCACCGTTTGGGCCAAGCAGCGCATAAAATTCGCCGGCACGGACGATCAGTGAAAGATCATTCACGGCGGGTTCGACGAAGCGCTTATGAAGATTCAGAATATTGAGGGCGGGGGAGCTGGACGGCGTCATCATTCACTCGCATCGAAAACGTTCCAGCCAGAATACCGATGGAACCTTTCGTCCGAGTAAAATCCGGTCAGTAGATTTGCTTCATTGCATTATGTGCGAAGGACGGCTTCGATCGACTGGATTGAGTTTTCAACAACAGCGCAACTGTGCTGTATTCAGGCAACTCCCGCCGCTTGAATCGAGCTTGGCGGGTTGCCTCGAGAATTCTCCATGGATCGCTGGTCGGCCCGAACGTTGATGGGCAATCCGCGAATTGTGCCGATGGAGAACGGTCTATTCAATGAGGTGCTGTCGCAGCAAACACCCCAAGGGAATGCCGAAAGACAGCCACGCTTCTCGATTGGTCATTGGGCGACCGTCGTGTGCACTGATGATTGCCGAGCAGGCGATCAGTGACACCGCCGGGATCATGGCTGCGGCTGCCAGCCATGGTCCAAAATGAGCGCCCGAACCAGCGGTTGCAACCACTGTTTTGGTTCCAGCGAACGCCTCGGTGGCACCCGTGATACTGAAGGCCGGCTGAGCCAGCAATGCTAGCGCGACGACAAGCCCAAGAGCGCGAAATTTTTTCGAGCAACTGATCATCTATTGGTCCCTCCACACGAAATAAAACAGGAAGGGATGAGTAAACTGAACTGAGCCGTCGGAATTGACGAATATCAGGGTCTTCAGGCCGATGGAGAAACCGAATTAAGCCTCCGGGCTCGCCCCTAGGAGAGCGCACTTCCGGAAGAGACCCGCCTTCTCGCTGGCATCAATCCCAATGGCTCACTTTTTGAGCATAAAGCTTATAGGCGACTTGACGCTGGTTCAGACCAGCCAGCGCCTTGTGCCATATCGCAAGCGCACGGGAAGGCTATCGCAGGGTGACGTGTCACAGTGTGTGCCTGCGAAATGCAGAGCGTGTGGGTCCCACGTCAAACCCGCTAAAGGCCCGTTCTGGTCGTTCTGGCCTTGATCCCCGGCTCGGACCTCTTGCCCGTTATTGGTCCTGGCATTGCTGCGGGGTCGACGTCATGAAGGTTGCCATCTCCATCATTTCCGCGCCGGTCAAAGCCATCGAGGCTTGCGCCATGGTCTCTTGATCCTCGCTGATTGCCGCGACAAAAAAGGTGAGCTGGTTCTCGCTTAATTCAGAATGGACCTTGTCGAGGACGCAGGCGCATCCTGAATCCGATAACTGTAGATCGTCTTTGCAAGATGCCAAGATAACCGCGTCATCGGCCGTCACGGTACTGGAGCCAACATTGATGAGGCCAACCAAGGCCATTCCAGCAAGCCGCAGTCCTGTGGTTGTTGTTTTTTGGATGATCATGACGGCGCGCCCCCTGTCGATTGCCAACCAGCGATTTCACGTTCGCCGAATGCCCATAACCATAACAGATTTTTCGCCGATGGCATTCTTTGGGGCACGCGCTTGCTGGATGGCCGCACCGGAGGTGCATTTGCGATTGTCGACTGAAACGCGATCGTTACCTCATGAACGCTGGACACGGAATACAATTGCCCGTCGGCTTCCACCTCACCCGTTGTTTCGTAGCGCAGCGAAGCGGAGGGATGATTCCAGGCGATGTAGCCCCTGATAGCGGCGACAGTGATCACGATTAGGATGACGATCTTTGTCATGGCGCCGCCCCCACCATCAGAGTGGAACTGGTTGCATTCTGGCGTGGTTGGCATGCTTTTTCATTCACTGGCCCGCGCCGATTGCAATGACATCGCACTATTTCCCTATCGCCAGATTTTTGAACTACGATGGTGGGGGCATTCCAGAGGTGCGCGCAAAGCTAGCAACCGCTTAGGGGCGCGAAGGTCCGTAACGATCCCTTTAACTGATGTGGCGTTATCGTGAGCAACCTATGGCTCGGTTCCCGAAACATTTCCTCCAAATCCTGCCAGGGATGATTGACAGAAACAGCCCCCTTGAAGAAGGTCGGTCCGAAGCGGGGGATACAGTTGCAGCAAATTGGTCAAGACGGTGGCTGGGAACCACGGGCCCACAACTCGGGCGGACGCCACCCGGTTCTTTTCGTTTGCGAGCATGCTAGCGCCCACATTCCTAAATCTTACGGCAATTTGGGTTTGGAAGCCGCTGATCTGACAAGCCATATTGCGTGGGATCCTGGCGCATTCGACACCGTCAAAGCGTTAGCAGGTATCCTAGACGCCCCGCTCGTCTACAGCACGGTTTCGCGCCTCCTGTACGACTGTAATCGTCCGCCGGAAGCCGCGAGCGCGGTGCCGGAAAGATCCGAAAACACAGTCATCCCAGGGAACATCGGTTTGTCCACGCAGGAGAAAGACCTACGGGTGGCGCAGTTCTACCGTCCGTTCGAAATGCTCGTGTCTGACACGCTCGACAAACAGCTTGCGCGGCCCGTGTTGGTTACGGTTCACAGCTACACGCCGGTGTTCAAGGGCCAACCAAGATCCGTTGAAATCGGCATCGTACATGATGACGACAGCCGGTTGGCAGATGCTGTTCTGCAGGTCGCGGCAGGATATGAAATCGGCCGCAATGAGCCCTACGGCCCAGCAGACGGCGTGACCCATACGCTGCGCCGCCACGCCCTGCCGCGCAACATCCTGAATGTGATGTTAGAGATACGTAACGACCTGATCTCCACGCCGGAGCAATGCGCTGCGATGGGCCGTACGCTGGCCGACTGGCTGTCGCAGGCGCTTATCCTGTGTGCTGTTCCGACCAGCGAGGAGGCCTAAGGTTGCAGCCGCTACGCGCCTACATCGCTGTGGTTGACCGTATGAACTATGGCGTCGGTCGCGTCGTGATGTTCGGCATCTTTGCGATGATGGCCGTTCTCTTGTGGTCGACGATCAGCAAGTTCTCCGATCAACCGTCGCTCTGGACACTTGAAGTCGCGCAGTTTGCGATGATCGCCTATTTCTTCCTGGGCGGTCCCTATGCCATCCAGATGGGCAGCCATGTCCGCATGGACCTGTTTTACGACAACTGGTCCGTGAAGAAGAAGGCCGCTGTCGATGCGGTTATGGTCTTTTGCCTCCTCTTCTATCTCGGCGTCCTTCTGTGGGGCGGGTTGAGTTCCACCGCCTATTCGCTGGGCTATTGGGGGACTGAACCTGTCTCCTTCTTCACCGGTCTTGTGACAGGCGCTGAAGAGGTGGGCACGCTCGAGAGGAGTCGCACGATCTGGCGCCCCTATCTTTGGCCGATCAAGGCGGTCATGTGCTTGGGCATCGTTTTGATGTTGCTGCAGGCGGTCTCCGAGCTTTTCAAGGACATCTTGCGCCTGCGCGGTGAGACGATCTGATGTCCTACGAGATGCTCGCCCTGACCATGTTTGCCGCGATGATGGTGCTGCTGTTCAGCGGCCAGCGCGTCTTTGGAGCCATCGGCTTCGTAGCCGTGATTGCAGCGCTTTTCCTTTGGGGCGATCGCGGCGGGTTTGATGTCGCTTTCTCCCAGTCCATCAAGCTTATGCGGTGGTATCCGCTGCTCACCGTGCCGATGTTTGTGTTCATGGGCTACATCTTGTCGGAAAGCCGCATCGCCGATGACCTGTACAAGATGTTCCACGTCTGGATGGGCGGTCTCAAGGGTGGCCTTGCCATCGGAACCATTGGCCTGATGGTTTTGATTTCAGCGATGAACGGTCTGTCCGTTGCGGGGATGGCCATCGGCGCCACCATTGCCCTGCCGGAATTGCTGCGCCGTGGTTATGACAAACGCATGGTAACCGGGGTCGTTCAGGCCGGCTCGAGCCTTGGCATTCTGGTGCCGCCATCTGTTGTTTTGGTGCTCTATGCGATGATCGCGCGTCAGCCCGTGGGTCAGCTATGGCTGGCTGGCGTGATCCCTGGGCTGATGATGGCCGCCATGTTCATCGCCTATATTGCGATCCGCTGCCGGTTGAATCCATCGCTTGGCCCTGTCCTGTCCGAGGAAGAGCGGGCGATGCCACAGCGCGAAAAATACCGACTGCTGCTTTCAGGTCTGCTGCCGTTCGGCATCTTCTTCGCCATGATGATCCCCTTTGTGAACGGTTGGACATCCCTGGTGGAAAGTTCAGCCATTGGCGCAATCACGGCCTTTCTTGCCGCAGTCTTCAAGGGCCGAATGACATGGAAAGTGTTCGAGACGTCCGTCAAAAGCACGCTTGGCATCACCTGCATGTTCATGTGGATCATCTTGGCTGCGCTTGCCTTTGGTGCCGTCTTCGACGGTCTGGGCGCCGTGAAAGCCATAGAGAGCTTGTTCACTGAACGGCTGAGCCTGTCGCCATGGATGATCCTCATTTTGATGCAACTCAGCTTCATATTGATGGGAACATTTCTCGACGACACGGCCATGCTGGTGATCGTCGCGCCGCTATACATACCGCTGGTGGGGGCGCTTGGGTTCGACCTGATCTGGTATGGCATCCTCTACACGATCACCACGCAGATCGCCTACATGACGCCGCCGTTTGGGTACAATCTGTTCCTCATGCGGGCAATGTCACCACCCGAGATCACGCTCAACGACATCTACCGTTCCATCACTCCGTTTGTCGCCGTGATGGTCCTGGCGCTCGCTGTCATTATGGTCTTCCCGCAAATTGCCCTGTGGCTGCCCCAAGCAGTCTACGGAAACTAAGCGCCAAGACGCGCACCTGATTGTCCATGCCAACCAAGAAGGAGTAAATCCATGACCACGAGACGTACAATTCTGAAAGGTGCCGCGCTTGCTGCGCCCGCTGCAGCGCTCGCCACACCCGCGATTGCGCAGTCCACGATCCGGTGGCGGATGCAGACCTACGCCGGCGCCGCTCTGGCGGCAGAGGTCGTGGTTCCCGCGATCGAGACCTTCAACAAGATCGCCGGCGACCGGATGCAGATCGAGCTGTTCTTCGCCGACCAGCTTGTCCCAACGGGTGAACTTTTCCAGGCCATGCAACGCGGGACGATCGACGCGGTTCAGTCCGATGATGACTCGATGGCGTCACCCACCGAGGTGACCGTTTTCGGCGGTTACTTCCCCTTTGGGTCCCGTTATTCCTTGGATGTGCCTGTCCTGTTCAACCAGTACGGACTGAAAGAGATCTGGGAAGAAGAGTATGCACGCGTTGGCGTCAAGCACATCTCTGCTGGCGCCTGGGATCCATGCCACTTCGCCACCAAAGACCCGATCCGGTCGCTCGCCGATCTGCAGGGCAAGCGGGTCTTCACCTTCCCGACGGCTGGCCGCTTTCTCAGCCAGTTTGGCGTGGTTCCGGTGACCCTACCTTGGGAAGACATCGAAGTGGCTGTCCAGACCGGTGAACTTGACGGCATCGCCTGGTCGGGCATCACCGAAGACTACACTGTGGGTTGGGCCGACGTGACCAACTATTTCCTCACCAACAACATTTCCGGTGCCTGGATCGGTCACTTCTTTGCCAATATGGAGCGGTGGAACGAGCTGCCTGAGGACCTTCAAGCCTTGCTGACCGTTTGCATGGAGCAATCGCATTACTACCGCCAGCATTGGTATTGGGGCGGTGAGGCCGATCTGCGCGTCAACGGCACCAAGATGCAGCTGACGTCCATTCCGGACGAGGAATGGGCGCAGGTTGAAGCGGCAGCCCGCGTCTTCTGGGATGAGATTGCTGCCGAGAGTGAAACCAAGGCCCGTGTCGTTGAAATCTTCAGACGCTACAACGAGGTCATGGAACAGGCTGGACGTCCGTACCGTTACAGCTAAACAACAACAAGGCCTCGGGGTTTCCCTCCGAGGCCTTTGATCCCCAGAATGACCAGGACCAAAACATGACGGCAGTACTCACCTTTGATGCGCTAAAAGACATGGCCACAGCGGGCAGCATCGATACCGTTCTGGTGTGCTTTGTCGACATGCAAGGCCGTTTGATGGGCAAGCGGTTTCATGTGTCGAACTTCATCGACAGTGCGTATGAAGAAACCCATTGCTGCGATTATCTGCTGGCCACCGACCTAGAGATGGCAACGCCCGATGGCTACGCCGCGTCGAGCTGGCAGCGCGGTTATGGCGACTATGTGATGAAGCCTGATCTCTCAACGCTGCGGCCCATGCCGTGGCTCGAGGGCACGGTGATGGTGCTCTGCGATATCTTGGATCATCACACCCACGCACCCGTGCCTCATGCGCCGCGTCAGGTCCTTAAAAACCAGATCGCCCGGCTTGCCGGTCACGGGCTGACGCCAATGATGGCGACGGAGCTGGAGTTCTTCATCTTCCGCAAACCGCTCGACCAGCTTCGTGCGGAGGGTTATCGTGAGCTTGAAACGCTCGGGCCGTATAACGAAGACTACCATATCCTTCAGACCTCGAAGGAAGAACATGTAATGCGGCCGCTGCGGAACCATCTGTACGCCGCCGGGATCCCGATTGAAAACTCAAAGGGTGAGGCCGAGGCAGGTCAGGAAGAGCTGAACATCCGCTATGCCGATGCGCTGGCCTGCGCCGATCATCATTCCATCGCGAAACACGCCGCCAAAGAGATCGCCTGGCAACAAGGGCATTCGGCGACCTTCTTGCCGAAATGGCACCACACCCGCGTTGGCAGTGCGAGCCATGTGCACATGTCGCTTTGGAAAGACGGTGCCAATGTATTCCACGATCCGGCAGGCGACCATCACATGTCGGCGCTTATGCGCCACTTCATGGCGGGTCTGATCGCCTACGCGCCCGACTGCACCTACTTTTTCGCGCCGTATATCAATTCCTACAAGCGCTTCGCCAAAGGCACCTTTGCCCCCACCAAGACTGCCTGGTCAGTGGACAACCGAACGGCGGGCTTCCGCCTTTGCGGCGCCGATACGAGCGCTGTGCGCGTGGAGAGTAGGATTCCGGGCTCGGACATGAACCCCTATCTGGCGCAAGCCGCTTTGCTGGCCGCCGGTATCAGGGGGATCGAAGACAAGCTTGAACTCGCCCCTGCTGCGACCGGTGACATGTATGATGATGAAACCGTTCCGCAGATTCCGAACACGCTGCGCGCCGCGACTGATATGTTGACGAACTCCCCCATGCTGCGCGAAGCCATGGGCGATGTGGTGATTGATCACTACACCCGCGCGGCAACCTGGGAACAAGAGGAATTCGACCGGGTGGTCACCGACTGGGAAATCGCCCGCGGTTTCGAGAAGGCCTGATCCATGTCCAGCAAGATTACGTGCATTTCGCCCATTGATGGGTCGGTTTACGCTGAGCGGCCTTGCCTCGACCTCGAGGCTGCTCGCGCGGTGACAGGAGCCGCACGCGCCGCGCAACCGGCTTGGGCTGCCATACCATTGGCCGAGCGGATCAGCCTAGTGCAGAAGGCCGTCGCGTACATCGGTGCGACCAAGGATCGGATGGTTGAAGAACTGGCCCACCAAATGGGGCGCCCTGTGCGCTATGGCGGGGAGTTCGGCGGCTTCGAGGAGCGCGTCACCTATATGGCGTCGATCGCACAAGACGCCCTGGCGCCTATGGTTGTCGAAGACAGTACAGATTTTGTCCGCAAGATCGCCCGCGAACCACTTGGCACCGTCCTGGTCGTTGCACCGTGGAACTATCCTTACATGACGGCGATCAACACCATTGCGCCTGCCTTGATGGCCGGGAACACTGTGGTGCTCAAGCATGCCTCGCAGACCATCCTGGTCGGTGAACACCTGGCGGATGCTTTTCAGGCCGCTGGCCTGCCGGATGGTGTGTTTTCGAACGTTGTTCTCGATCACGAGACGACGTCTAGTCTGATCGGGGAGGGCCGCTTCGGGTTCGTGAATTTCACGGGTTCGGTTGCTGGTGGCCGCGCCATGGAACGGGCTGCCGCGGGCACATTTACCGCCGTCTCAACCGAGCTAGGAGGCAAGGATCCCGGCTATGTGCGGGCGGACGCGGATCTCGATGCCGCCGTGGCGACCTTAATTGACGGTGCCATGTACAATTCCGGTCAGTGCTGCTGTGGGATTGAGCGCATCTATGTGCACGAGAGCCACTACGACCAATTTGTCGAGAAGGCTGTTGAGCTCGTGGGTGATTATGTCCTCGGGGATCCGCGTGATGAAGCGACGACGCTGGGACCCATGTCGAACACTCGGTTTGCGAGAGAAGCGCGGGCCCAGGTTGAAGAAGCCGTCGCCGCTGGTGCTAAGGCGCGCATCGCGACCATGGCTGGCGATGATGGTGCGGCCTATCTGACGCCTCAGGTCCTCACCAATGTTGACCATTCCATGCGGATTATGCGCGATGAAACCTTCGGACCGGTGGTTGGCATCATGCCTGTCAAGGATGACGATGAAGCGATCCGGTTGATGAACGACTGCGTGTTCGGGTTAACCTGTTCTCTATGGACCGAGGACGCAGAAGCTGCCGAAGCGATAGGGCGCCAACTGGAAACCGGTACAGTTTTCATGAACCGCTGCGACTATCTCGATCCGGCACTGTGTTGGACAGGTTGTAAGGACACCGGCCGCGGCGCGGGCCTTTCTGTCCTGGGCTTCCATGCCGTGACACGTCCAAAATCTTACCATCTGAAGAAGGCCACCCAATGAGCATGTCGGCCAATTGGAGCTATCCCAATCCAATCTGGTTTGGTGCGGGGCGAATTTCTGAGATCGGCGAGGCTTGCACGGCGGCTGGCATCTCAAAGCCGTTGCTGATCACCGATAGGGGCCTTGCGGAAAACCCGATCACCAAGCGCACGCTTTCGCTTTTGGAAGATACCGGATTGAGCGCTGCAATGTTCGCAGACGTCGACTCGAACCCTTCTGGTGCCAATGTCGCCGCCGGGGTTGCCGCCTATCGCGACGGTGGCTTTGATGGGGTGATCGCGTTTGGTGGAGGGTCCGGCCTCGATCTTGCCAAGACGGTGGCTTTCATGGCTGGCCAGACCCGGCCCCTGTGGGACTTCGAGGATATTGGCGATTGGTGGACCCGTGCGGATGCCGACGCCATTGCTCCAATTGTCGCCGTACCAACAACAGCTGGGACAGGGTCAGAGGTAGGCCGCGCGAGCGTCATCACCAACACCGATAGCCATGAGAAGAAAATCATATTCCATCCCAAAATGCTGCCTGCCCAGGTGATAGCCGACCCCGAACTTACTGTTGGCATGTCCAAGTTCATCACGGCCGGGACTGGCCTTGATGCTTTCGCCCATTGTGTCGAGGCCTTTTCAAGCCCGCATTACCACCCCATGAGCCAGGGCATCGCGCTGGAAGGCATGCGGTTGGTTAAGGAGTACCTTCCAAGGGCGTACGCCGATGGTGCCGACATTGAAGCGAGGGGTCACATGATGAGCGCCGCTGCGATGGGCGCGACCGCGTTCCAGAAGGGCTTGGGGGCCATCCACGCACTGAGCCATCCGATCGGTGCCGTGCACCACACCCATCATGGAACCACCAATGCGGTCTTTATGCCTGCGGTGTTGAAGTTCAATGCCAGTGCGATCCGCGAACGTTTTGATATGGCGGCGGCGTATCTCGGCATTGACGGCGGGTTTGAGGGTTTTTGTGCCTTTGTCGACGACTTCAATGCCTCATTCGCCATCCCCAAGACACTGACGGACCTCGGCGTGGTGAACCCAAATATGGACCAACTGGCCAAGGCGGCCATCATCGACCCTAGTGTGGGCGGAAACCCTATGGAGCTCACGGAAGCCAACCTTCGGGCCCTGTTCGAAGAGACGCTTTAGAAGGCGGGAAGAGCGTCGCGCTGGCAATTATCATCAGCCACTATTCACTCAACAAAATTGCGTTGTCACAGCGAGTGAGTGCTCTGCTGTCGGCAGTGATCACAATACGGTTTGATAACCGCCCAAGTCAGACATCGAGGCGCTAGTTATGCAGCCTTTTGGAATTGGCGAATGCGGAGTTTTTTGGTCAGGCTGACCAGTCGTCTATCGGACTTTATGAATGACTTGGCTTGTCCCAATGATCGAAGCGCCAGTGACGTGGCTTGGCCTTTAGCGCTCACTGGCATTGCATTGTCGGTGAGGAATTGTCGATCTGCCCATGCCGTTTTGTAGGAGGCCTCACCAAGCCCAAGATCGATATGCCTGACACCGTCTTCATGCAGTAGCTTGAGAACTTCTCTATCGAGCACCTTACCAGGGCTGAAAAACGACAAGGACTCATCAATCGAGTTAGCAAATCCAGTGTAGTGTTTGCCACGTCGCAAGCCCATACAAACCGCGCAGATTTGTCCGCCCGCACGAAGAGAGAAAACGGCAAACCCTTCCGGCGTGCTCAAACTGGCCTTAGCATTTTCCCAAACAAAGGCATGTCTGGTCGCATCACTGAACGGATTGGGTATGCGCCCATTGGCTTGGGTTCTTGCGCGCTGGGAAAAGAACGCTTCCAAACTGTCTTCCAACTCGACATCATCCATCGCACGTTTGACGCAGATTTCCCCATGGGCCGCCGTCAACTTCTTCGTGGCGCTACGCAATCTGTTTCGTGAATGACGCGATCGCCGCTGCCTTTCCCATTCCTCGAAACTGTCGGCCATACAGGCTTCAAACAAAGGATCTGCATGCTGCGAGGCAACTCCGATGCTCGCGAACGGATTCGGTAGGCCGTCTATCGTGAGCCTCTGTTTGGACAAATGAAACGCATCGATCGATGGTTTCACCCTTGTTATCTGCCGTAATATGTTCGTCGCATCGGACGGCTGCGCGGCCGCGAGCCATGAAGGGTCGAACAACCCTCCGCTGAGATTATTCTCGTAGTCGAGCCAACCGCAGATTACCGAGCCGGCGAAGGTCCATGTCATCATCGGCAGTAAGAACACGGTCTTGGTACCGACTTGGCCTTCAACAATTACCGGTATCCGACCATTCGCCAACGCCGAACCGCTGCTCGCCAGCCAGCCACTGGACTGATAGGCAGTGCCCGCAAATCCCGTTTCCTTTTCCGCAAGGACGGTCAGACCAGCTTCAAGGCCGCGTATGTGGATCGAGACATGATCTCGCATGAAACACCATCTCCGGAGTGCGAAAACGAAGTCTAGAAAAATTCGGAAAATCAACCCCACTACAAAGTCCAATAGGAGGGGTCAGATCAACGATAGACTGGTTTTTTGCTTAACAGTTGCCTCTAGTTGGCCGATGTCAGGCGCGGCGCCACCGGATGTCCTGTGCGCGCCAAGTTGGTCGAGTGCTGTTTGGCGCGGGGTTGGCCAGTACCTGAGTGGCCATTCGGGTCATGGTCCCGCGGTTCAAGCTTTTCTTCCCAGAGTTCAGCCAGCATCGGGTTTTGCCGTAAGCCTCGGAGCCACCAGGAGTGCCAAGATATCGCTGCGGACACCTGCGAGACGATTGAGGGTGATTGCGGAAGCCGCGAGCCACAAGAACCAACACGTGAAGATAGAATAGGCCGCGCCAACAATGCCAAAGTTGGGAACAAATATCGCGCTGGCAATCATCAGGATGAGTGCCGATGATACGCAAAGGCAAGCGTTGTAAAACTGAGCGCCGATAATCGTGAGCAGCTGAACAACAGGCCCAAAAAACACGCGTAGAAACTGGCAGCAAATCAGTATGACAAGTACCTGATGAGCTGCGGCAAAGTCGGGGTGGAAGATCGCCAATGCGCGGTCACCAAACAAAAGTGCACCGACAAGCGCCAGGACGATGAACACAGACGGCATGAGCACGGCTCTGCGCATGGTCACTGTTGCCTCGCCGAACCTGCGTTCGGCG
This sequence comes from Hyphomicrobiales bacterium, assembly GCA_965601715.1. Classification (GTDB taxonomy): domain Bacteria; phylum Pseudomonadota; class Alphaproteobacteria; order Rhizobiales; family MH13; genus MH13. The sequence goes on from OZ271835.1 coordinate 646,591, forward strand.
TGAGCTTCTGCCAGCTCTGGGATCATGACTTGGTGCGCCACCTGAACGACAAACCCTACGAGCATCGCCATTTTGAGCGCAATCGCAAAGGCCGCAAGTTCCGATGCTGGCAACAATATCGCCAGCACGATGATTGTGAGATCAGCGAACAGTGCGGTGTAGATGCTGATTGGAATTTGGAGGCAACCGTCGCGACGCCAACGCAAAATGATCGCCGGGTCGATTGCTCTTGTCGCGTGTTCCTGGTTTTTCGGAATTTTCGGCTGGATCAGTATCCAAAGGCCAAGACATAAGACCGCACTGATCACTATGAAAACAACGACCAAGACAACCGGTGCTGGCTCAAAACCGAGCAGTAGCAACGCCGCTACAACACCCAGAAATAAGACTGGCTTCAAAAAACTTTCTGGAACATAGCTAAGGAAAAATGACCGCACTGAAAGAGCGATCCAGGAGTTGAAATCAAGGTAGGCGAGTATGGGGATCCATGCGGCGACCGCTATAAATGTCACCCTAACCTCAATGCTAGCGTCGGGCCACAACATCGCGCCCAACAAGATCATCCCAAACCCTAAGGCGCTAAGGAACATGATATCGCGGTGGCAATGCCTGATAAAACCGGAGAGCAGTCCAATGCGCCCACGCGCTTGGTAACGCAAGAAGTAGCGCGGCACGATCTCCGAATAACCAAAAGACGCGAACGTGGCGGCGATTACTGCCGTTGATGTCGCCGCAAAAAACACACCCAGGGAGTCCGGAGTGAGCAGGCGCGCTAGAACCAGCTGGGTGAGAAAACCCGCTGCGACTCCGCCATAGCGTACCAACGCTAGAAGCATAGTGGTGGATACAAGATATTCGCGTAGGCGTGACACGCTTAAACGCCCCAGGTTCTCAGTTTGACTCGTAGGGAACGTCACACAAGAAAATTTACGTATCCTGAAACCTTGAGTTTTAGCGGCGTGCGGCGACGAGAACTGCAACAAAATTGCCGCCGACAAATCGCAAGACGGGGCATGAACGACATTGGGATCGCTAAGTTTCATCGTCTGCGATGAAACGAAATATTGAGAGGTCTTGTGCGAAGAGGGCGTTCACGTGAGGCGCAGGCGAGCCGGTTTGTCGGCGAGAACACCCAGACATGAACATTAACAAACTCAAGACTGATGTCGGCAGGTTCCTGGCTGCATCTCCAATTATGCAGAAGTGCTTCCTCGCTTACCTGCGGTTCCGTACCAAGACTATACCTCGAACGACGTCCTTCATGGTCGTGCTGTCAATGGGCGAAAAAATGCATGCCTATTCAGCCGCTAGGGGTGTTAAGGCGCTCGGACGGCGTGTCCTCCTGATTACCGACACGCCTCAGGTCCCGGAAATGGCTTTTAGCGACGCTGTTCTGTTGATCAATCCTTTGAAAGATCCGGATTTAGTCTTGAGCGAGTTGGAGTCTTTCAGGCTCGACGGGGTTTTGGTTTCCACCGACCACCCATTGCTTCCACTGCAGGACAGAATTGCGACCCGTTTTGGTCTGATCTCCGTCGGGACAGAAACAACGGTGTTCAACAATGATAAACTAGCTTGGCGTGATGCTCTCACTGCGGAAGACATAGAACAGCCGGTTTACTCTACTGACCCAGCCCTATTCGACAAAAAGGCTTGTGTACGAAAGCCGCGCTTAGGGGGAGGCAGCAAAGACGTGGTTGCCTTGAAAGCCAATGACGACAAACGACCTTTTGCTGGCCAGGACTATTACTTCGAGGAGGTAATACCTGGCGACCAATATGACTACGAAGGCGTCGTTCGCGATGGCAAGGTCCATATCTTCGCGCGGCTCTTCGAGAAATACAGGGAACACAACGGTACGTTTGTGTCACAGTACTATTTCTTTAACGTCCCCATCGATCCTGAGCGAAAAGCGGCGCTAGATACCTGCGCTCTAAGAACGTTGGCAGCAGCAAAGGTCCTCCACGGGGCCTTTCATATCGAAATGCGAATGCACAATGACAATGCCGTCCCGATTGACTTCGCCAATCGCATTAGCTCAGTGGAACGCGGGGTAAGTTTCTGTATAAACGGCATTTTTGCTCGCGCACATGCCGGATGCTTTGTTTCTGACAGGCCTTCACTGCCAATCATAGAAAACCGTCCGCTTTTTAAGTATTGGTGTTGGACACAGGAAGAGTTTCGGCGCGCATCGGCGATCCAGCACGCGAACCCTGATCGCGTTTTCGAAGCGAGAATGGTTCCACATCGTATCGACGGTGAAGAGTGTTTCGGGATGATCACGCTGTTTCATGACACCGATCTGCAACTGCTGGAGATGATTGGAAGCCTTACGGGCGGCGACCTTTGATTGGCCACGCTTTGGGCCATCTTGGCCTTTGGTCAATTCGGACTGCCGAGCGCTCACCCTCGCGCAATGCTGCGCTACTTCTTAAGCTCGGTCGGCTCACGGTCCAAAGCGGTTCTTGGGACCAATTAGCCATCGACCGCTGACACATTCTGCACCAATAGTTTGTCGATACGTCGCCCGTCCATGTCGACGACTTCAATGCGCCACTTACCCAAGCTTACGGCCTGTCCGACCTGTGGCAACTCAGCCGACAAATTGAGGACCAAGCCAGCAACCGTCTCAAAGTCACCGTCCCCACCGACCGTGAGCTCAAGACGGTCAGCAAACTCATCGATCGGCATCCAACCCGCCACAAGAAGTGCACCGTCCTCGCGCTCCACGATCTTTGGCTCATCGCGCTCCGTTTCGTCGAAGCCGCCAGCGATGGCGCCGAGTACGTCCATCGCAGTCACAATGCCTTGGAAATGCCCGTACTCGTCGTAGACAAGCAGCATATGTTCCGGTGAGGCACGCAGGCGCTCGACCACCTCGAGCGCAGGTAAGGCGTCGTGGATAACCGGGGCTTTCATCATGATGTCCCGGGGATCAAATTCTCCGGCATCGGCTGTCAGCAAATCGCGACTGTGCAGGATGCCCACGATTTCGTCCGGGTCCCCATCGCGCAGTGGCAACTTGGTGCGGCCAGACTCGCGGAACCGCTCGAGGATTTTAGGCAGGGTATCGGCAACATCGGCGACTATGACCTCGTGACGTGGTGTCATCAGGCCCTTGGCGGTTCGGTCGGCAATTCGCATCACGCCTTCGATCATCACGGTCTCGCCTTTTTGGATGACGCCGGCCCCCTCAGCTTCAGCGATCAGTAGGCGGATTTCTTCGTCGCTCACGCCGTTCTCTCTCTTTCGGTCCTGACCTAGGGCTATCAAAACAGCCTTGCCCGACCGGTCGAGAACCCAGACCAAAGGTGCCGCGACGAACGCGAGCAAAGCCATCCCAGGCGCAATCCGCGCGGCGATCCTTTCAGGGTTTGAAAGTGCGATCTGCTTCGGGACCAACTCGCCGACCACCAGCGACAGGTAAGTCACACCGACCACCACTGAGCCGACGCCCAAGGACTGCGCGACGGCCGAAGTCAGGCCGAATTCCTCCAGAGCATTTGCAACTCGAAAGCCCAGTGTCGCCCCAGAGAATGCCCCCGAAAGCACGCCGACCAGCGTGATCCCAATCTGGACGGTTGAAAGAAACCGACCAGGGTCCTCTGCCAATCGCAGCGCTTGCAGCGACCCACGATCTCCGCGCGCCTTAAGCCGCCCAGGGCGCGACGATACAATTGCAAGCTCCGACATAGCCAGCACGCCATTCACAATGATCAGGCAGACAAGTATCGTGAGTTCGAGGAGCATTTGACGGCCATTCTATTAAGCATCCAACGCTTGCAGGATATGTCCGCACTGCTCAATGCAAAAGGGAACTTCGACTGAGCGACAAATCACGCTGGCCGGACGTTTGTTCTTGGTCCAGAGCAGGCTTTCGCGTGGGTTTGCTCGGTACCGCCACTGATTGCTGTATCGACCACCAATGTCTCAAGCGACGGCTGGCATGCGCCGGTGAGCTGCAAAGACGTCGTGACGGATCGTCGGGCTAAGGCTGATCAGCAAGATGCCGATCGAGAAGAGACACCAGACCGCCGGTATCTCGTTAACATTGGAGGTGAGCTGAATGGCTACTATGGGCCCAGCTGCGAGGTGGAACAGGACAAACCTCCAAGCGCCGTAAAGAAGGGGAAGCAGGAAGATTGCAAGGAAGTACTCGGGAAACTGAACCCTGCCATCGAAGTACTGCTCAACTGGCGCGATTATGCCGTTTAACGGCAACTCCCAAGCGATATGCCATTGGCCCGAGGTCAAACACACACGATCACTGCACATGGAGGTGCCTGGCACGCACACTCCTAGGCTTTCGAACGGCAGTAACCGGGCCAGAATAAGTGCGGTCGCGAGGCCAGCGACACCAAGGATACGCCGTTTCACTTGGACTGAAACTTCGCGCGGGGCGATCGCAATTGCGAACGCGTTCAAGACGATTGGTTGCAAGGCAATGTGCAGGTAAGAGAGCAGTGTAACGGCTTGATTTGAGGTTGTTCCGCAGGCGTCGCGCACACCGTACCCCCAAAGCTGCAATGCCTCCATAACGGCAAAATAGCCAAGGGTTCCTGAAATGGCGAGCGGCTCTCCGCGTCTGGCGGTGACCACGACAGCAGCCAGCCCCATGCCTAGCATCGCGGTCGTTGCAGTTGTTCCCCAGCACATTGAATCACTCCTCCCGCGCCACGTTTGCGACGAACAGGGTCCCGGGACCTGGCTTGGTACTTTAGGCAGTTAAAGGCCGCTGGTGGATGGACGCAAGGCTGGCTGGCGCAAGACCGCCCCCATTACCTGGACGAGACCTTTATCTTGCGACTGGGATCCTTCGGCTCAGTCTTTGGCATGGTGATGTGCAAGACCCCTTTGTCGAATTCAGCTGTTATGTTTTCCACGTCAACCGTGTCAGGTAGCGTCATCGTCCGAGAGAAACTGCCGTAGCTACGCTCGCTGATCCGAAGATCGCCCTTTCCGTCGTGGGTGACATTCTTCTGGCCTCGAATTGTCAAGTGATGGTCTTTGAGCTCAATATCCACGTCATCCTCTGATAGGCCGGGCAATTCGGCAGTGAGTTCGAGGGCAGTTGTCGTCTCATTGATATCGATAGCCGGCGATACGGCACCCGTCATATCAAGGGATGGAAATCCGGTTCGTTGCGCCGCGGTGTCCATAGGAAAAAGCGGCCCAGCGCCGCCAAAAAAACGCGACATCATGGAATCCATTTCGCGCCGAAAATTTTCCGCCAATGGACTCGTTCCTGCGACCAATTGTGGTGCCTTCTTGTCTTCAAGCATCGTTCCGGCCTTCCTTCACCTCTGCGATTGGGATGCTTGATGATGATGGATGAGTGGGGATGTTGGGAATTGATTTTGCTCAGTCCAATTACAGATCGCGAAGCACCGTCCATCTGCGTCAATAGGAGTCCACAACCTGTTGTCGCGTTAATGGCCAGAACGCACAAAGCCAATGTCATCCTTTCGCCAATTGAAAAGAAGTTTCACTTTAGCTTACCGCCAACAGGAGCGATGGTTGGTGCATATACAGCGTCGATATTGGGCCTTGACGATCCCGACCGGTTATAGGTCGGTCGAGCTAGCCTTGGTGCTGTCGATGTGGCCGAAAGCCATCGGCATTCGTGCAGTTTAATACGAGAACATCCATGGCACTTAGCGAAGGAGAGGGCGCATGTTGCCTTTAAAAATCGGCGCGGCTCTCAGGACTGCGGACATCCCAACCTATCGAGACTGGCTGTTCGACGGCGACCGCGACCTTGAGGTGCAAGACTTCTACAACACCGAACTCCTGTTGGGTGACTGGCGATCGCGAGTCTCTCAGATCAAAACACTCCTTGATGGCTTCAATGGTCGCTTCGGGATCCACGGGCCGTTTTGGTATCTGCCGCTCGATTGCGACGATCCTGAGTTCCAACCTCTGATCACCAAGCGCTATCTCCTGGGTGTCGAAATCGCCGAAGCGCTGGGCGCAACGCAGATGGTCATTCACTCACCCTTCACGGCATGGAACCACTTCAATTTTCACAACTATCCGCCGCGAGGAAATGCACCGTCGGCGTTTCACGAGACGATTGAGGCCGTTCATAAGTTGCTTGGTGATGTTGTGACGCGGGCCCGGAACGCCGGAGTCATGCTGGTGATTGAGAACATGGAAGACGTTGATCCCAAATATCGCCGCGAACTGATTGCCAGCTTCGACAGTGAAACAGTGAAGATCTCTGTCGACACTGGACACGCGAACTATGCGCACGGAACGGCAGGAGCACCACCGGTTGACTATTTCATCGCTGATGCTGGCGCCGACCTACGTCACGTCCATCTGCAAGACGGCGATGACAGCGCCGATAGGCACTGGGCGCCAGGCGAGGGGACCGTTCGCTGGCACGGCGTTTTCCGTGCCTTGGCGAGACTGCCACAAATGGGCACCGCTGATGCGCCGCGTTTGTTGTTGGAACTGCGCAACAGCGCCGACATTCCACGAGCCATCGCCTATCTGGAGCGCGAAGGGCTCGCTTGCTGATCGCTAGCTAGTCCACACAGGTTGAGCCCTTTAAGCGACCCGGCTGCCGTTAGACCAGACACCGCGCAGCAGCGGCACATCATTGGCCAACCGGAAACGTATGATATCGGCGCGCTTGCCGATCTCTAAGATCCCACGGTCATCGAGATGCGTAGCCCTGGCGGGGGCATGAGTGACGGTCGCCAGAGCGCGCGGTAGGTCGTCCCAAAGCTGGGCCAGCTTGATGGCCGAGTACAACAGCGCCGAAGGCACATAGTCCGATGAGACAATGTCCAAAAGGTCATGTTCGGCCAAAGTATGTGCTGCGACATTGCCGGAATGCGAGCCGCCACGAACCAAGTTCGGAGCCCCCATCATAATGGCGATGTCATGCTGGTGGCAGGCATGAGCTGCACCAATCGTGGTGGGAAACTCGGCCAGCTTGATGCCAAAGCGAGCGCTGATCTCGACGTGTTCGTGTGTGGTATCGTCATGGCTTGCGAGCACAGCGCCAAACGCTCGCGCAGCGTCTACGGCGGCTTTCTCGTGCTTCTCGTGCACATGTTCACGCAGCGCCTTCCGTTCGGCGACATGATCATCGAACTCTTTTTTTGACAGACCATACCGGCCGCACACATAGCGCTCATATTGCGAGATGTCGGCAAATTGCCTCTGCCCGGGTGTGTGGTCCATCAATGAGATGATGCCGACGCGGTCTTCAGGTGTGAACAAAGCCAACTCGTCGGCAAGCGTGCTCGAGCAAATCTCGGCGCGTAGGTGAATGTGGTGAGAGATCTTCAGAAGGCCCTCTTCGCGCGCCGCGAGGATCTCGCTTACCATTGGGCGGGCATAAGGCTCCAAACCGACGGCAATTTCGGCTTCCTCTATAAAGCCGAGACGCACCGCGTCGAACACGGTGGTGATACCGGTCGATGCCAGTTCGGCATCATGTGCAACAATGGCCGCGTTATGCGGCCAAGACGCACTGGGCCTCGGCCTCAGGTGCCGCTCCAGATTGTCGGTGTGAAGTTCCACCAAGCCAGGCGCAACATAGTCGCCATCGCAATCAATGGCGCCATCGGGCATGGCGCGCCCATGATCTATGGCCGTGATGGTTCCGTTCTCGAAAACCAGGCTTCCGTGGACCACGTCGTCGCCTAGAATTATTTTCGCATTGGCGAGAATCGTGGGAACCGTCATATCGCGTTCTTTCTGCTATGGGACCGAACGCCAAAGGGCTCGACGTTGAGGGGATTGCTTGTATGACCAACTACCGCCGCTTTGCCTTGTACGCCATGGCCGATGGCGCACTGCACGACAAGGCGTCGCGCTGGCTGGGCTGGGATGCCAGCATTGGGATGGCGGTAGTGCAACCCACTTTCGATGACTTGCCTGCCCCCATTGCTGAATTGACGGCAGCACCACGTGCCTACGGATTCCATGGGACGATGAAGCCACCTTTTCGCCTGGCGAACGGGCAATCTCAAGCCGCTTTGCAGGAATCGTGCGCGGCGATATTGCCAAGTTTGCAGGCGGCTACCGTTGCGCGCATGGTTGTTCGTCCGCTGGGCGGTTTTGTGGCACTGGTACCCACCGAGCCAAGCAAAAGCTTGAACCGACTGTCCAACCAGGTGGTTAAGCGTTTTGAAGCCTTTCGGGAGCCGCTCAACGAGGCGGAACTCGCCAAGCGGCGCAGGAACGGACTGACCGAACGCCAAGAACGGTTTCTCCAACAATGGGGCTATCCCTATGTTATGGAAGAGTTCCGGTTTCATATGACGTTGACGGGGAAACTGCCGCCACAAGAGGCCGCTGCTGTAGCTGCGTGCCTTCAGGATTACTTCGCGCCCGTGATCCCCACGCCCTTTCCCATCAACGCTATCGCCCTGCTCGGCGAGGACGCACACGGTCGCTTTCACGTGATACAATCCTATCCGCTTGGTGATTGAAGCACCTCGATGGCATGGGCGACTGCGTCCTCGAGCTTACCGGAATTGTCGATCTCGATAACGCGAAGGCCATTAGGCACGGCCAGATGGGCCCGCGCCAAGCGTTTGGTACGGTCTTCTGCGCTTTCGCGTCCTCGGGTCGCCAGGCGCTGCGCTAACACTGCTTCATCAGCGGAGATCGAGAGGACCACAAACCGCTCAAATAAATCGTTCGCTTCGGCTAGCTTGCCGCGCGACAGGTTGGCGATCACATCACGCCCGCTTGTCAAGTCAGCTCGCACGGACAATGGAATGCCGTAGGAAAGCCCGTGGGCGCGCCACCACAGCAAAAAGTCGCCGCGCTCAGCTCGGGCGTGGAACGTATCAACGTCAACGGCTTCATGATCTTCACCGCCAGCCTCAGCTGCGCGGGTGATGGTTCGCCGACACCGAACTGCAGAAGGCAACACGTCGCAGAGCGCCTCAATAATGCTGTCCTTGCCAACCCCTGATGGGCCAACAACAGCGATGAACCGACCGTCCGTCATCACATCTGCAGTTTGGGCGCGAAGGTAGCGCCAATAGCGGTCATGTTTCTGCTCCTCAGTAGCCGCGGTCTTTGCTTTGGTCCGAGCCAGGCCTTAAAGTTTGCCTTTGCGCGATCGCCAAGCTTTATTTGGCTTCAATGACTTTGCTCTATTTCGCTTACGGCTCCAACATGTTGCCAGCGCGCCTGAAGGCGCGTTGCAGGTCTGCTCGATTTGTAGGACGGGCTATCGCGCAGAACTGCGACCTGTCTTTTGGCAAGAGAGGACGAGATGGATCCGGGAAAGCGACCCTCACAGAAACGTCGATGGCAGCCATATCGACCCCAGGTGTGCTTTACGAAATTGCCCACGATGACTGGCTAAACCTCGACCACGCCGAAGGCTCAGGCTACGAGCGGGTCGACCATTTTCCAATCCTTCGGGAGGTAACCAGCGAGCCGGTAACGGCATCGACCTATATAGCCAGGTCGATGGAGTCCCACTTGAAGCCCTTTGACTGGTATCTGGCGCTGGTGCTGGCGGGCGCCCAATTCCATGACCTGTGCGCCGACCATCGCCGCCGTTTGCGAGAAATCCAACATGTCGATGACCTAGACCACAGGCGGGAGGGAAGGACGATTGCGCTGCGCGCGCTTGCGCATCATGGGCACCGTGACCACCGCAGCCTTGTCGCCGGGGACTCTCTTCGATGAAGGCTATCGAGCGTATCGTGGTTCTCTCCGGAGCAGGATTATCGGCCGAATCCGGCTTGAGTACGTTTCGCGATGACGAAGGTATCTGGGCCCAACATCGGATCGAAGATGTCGCAACACCTGAGGCCTTCCGACGAAATCCCGAGAGGGTGCATGACTTCTACAATCGTCGGCGTTCCGGCGTTCTGACCGTTGAGCCCAATGCAGCACACCAGGCTCTAGCGCGCCTTGAGGCGGATTTTCGTGGAACGGTGCTCACCGTCACGCAAAACATCGATCCCTTGCATGAACGCGCTGGAACATCGAACCTGGTCCATATCCACGGCGAGATTTTGCGAGCGTTTTGCGTGTATTGCAAAGTGCGCATTGACTGCCACACTGACTTGCATTGTGAACAGATATGCTCCGCCTGCAGTCGAGCCGGCGGGATGCGCCCAGACGTCGTCTGGTTTGGAGAAATGCCCTATCACTTGGACGTCGTGTACGAAGACTTGGCGCAATGCGACCTCTTTGTTTCCATAGGAACCAGTGGTCATGTCTATCCGGCAGCCAACTTTGTTGCAGAAGCTCTGTCGGGTGGCGCGCACACCATTGAGCTTAACTTGGAGCCTTCCGAACGGGCATCGATGTTCGACGAGGTGCGCTACGGCTTTGCAACAGAAATCGTTCCGACGTTTGTCGCAGAGTTGCTTGGGTCACATTGAACTTAGAGGTTTCGAACTTCTGAGAAGATTCGCTGTATACAGTCTATCACAACGGCCAGGTGCTACTTTGGGCGATAGTGTACTTTGTGAGATGTATCGCCAAGCCCTATCCCTGCGAGCTTTCAGCCGACGATACAGCAACTCGCAAAGGTTTTACGATCTGGCAATCGTACAACCATAAACTGTCCTTGCAACAGACTCCGCAGAAGCGACGTCTCCGCGATTTAGGGTGACGAAACAGTCTTCAGCTTGGAGCCGTTTGGAGCAAGGACGTTACGTGACCACAGCAGGCGCAGGGATAAATATGTCGACCGGGACGACTGTCGCGGAGATCGACGTCGATCAACTCAGGCTGATGTTCGAAGATTGGCCTCATGCCGTGTTTGCTATCGATCGGGCGGGGCAATATGCCTTTCAGAATGCAGTGGATCGGGCGGCATTTGGTGACCTTGATGATAAGGTCGCCGATGATGTTGGCGCCGAAGCAGCGTCGGACGAGAATTGGTCTGATGCCCATAGGCGAGTCCTGGCTGGTGAAACGATAACCTATACGGTCTCGCGCAGCGGTGACGGGGGAGCCGCCAGGGATGCCGAAGTGACGATGTCGCCACTGCGCAAAGGCCGAGAGATCATAGGCATTTTGGGCATGTCCATTGATCGCTCCGACGCCGCGAGATTCCAACGCGAGCGCGAAGCGGCATCTGCGCTGCTCCACGCGACCTATACGCGCCTTGAACGACTTACCAATAATGTTCCCGGCGGCATCTTTGAATTCGTCATCGGCGCTGATGGCTCGATGTTCTTCCCCTATGTCAGTTCAGGCATGGGGCCGATGTTGGGCACAACGACCGAAGCCCTCCTTGAAGACCACGAAGCCGGGTTTGCCCACGACCATCCCGATGATGCCGCCCTTGTTCGCCAAGCAATCGAGCGCTCCCACCAAACGCTTGAGCCGGTCAAGATCACCCACCGATTGAACCATCCTGATCAAGGTCTTCGCTGGCATCACGTTCATGCCACCCCGACGCGTCAACCCGATGGGAGTGTGATCTGGCATGGGTCTATCTTCGACATTACCGAAGAACGGGCGCGCGCTGAGGAGCTGGAGAATGCTCGCAACCGCATGCAGGAGCTGTCGCACTTTGACTCGTTGACGGGTCTTCCCAATCGTCGCGCGATCGGCGAGCATATGGCGTCTCGGTTTGCCAACCCAGATTTACGCGACTCCTGTTGCACGGTAATCCGTGTCGATCTTGACCATTTCAAAACGGTCAACGACACGCTCGGCCATGCTGCCGGCGATGCCGTCCTTTGCCGGGTGGGTCAATGCCTTGTCGATGCCACCAGAGATGGCGACTTTTCGGCGCGACTGGGCGGCGATGAGTTTGTTGTTATTCTGGCGCCGGACCGAACGCTGGCAGATGCTGAAGGGGTCATTGATCGCCTGCGTGCCTTGATCGATATGCCCTTCATGCATCAGGGCCGCCATTGTCATTTCAATGCCAGTTTTGGCGTTGCGTCCGTTGCCACGCTGCCGGATGATCATGCCGAGCTCTTGGCTTCAGCGGATGCGGCGCTGCTTCACGCAAAAGCCCAGGGCAGGGGACGAACGGCGATTTTTACGGACGACCTGCAGCAGGCGATCGTTCACCGCCGTCGCCGGGCAGCGCAAATCAGGATTGCGCTCGAGCGCCAAGAGTTTGTGCCCTTCTTCCAACCGCAGATTGACGCGGCCACGGGCGAAATCGCCGGCTTTGAAGTTCTGGCGCGATGGCAGCACGCTGAAGAAGGCACAATCGTACCAGCGGAGTTCATTCCGGTGGCCGAGCAGATGCGCGTCGTTCAGGACATTGACCGCATGATGTTCGCCAAGGCGCTTGAAGTGCTCGATCGATTGAAGGCCGACGGATTCCATATTCCGAAACTCTCATTCAACGTATCTGCCAGCCGCGTCCATGATCCCGACATCGTGCAGTCCGTACGGCAGCTCCAAACCAATGGGACTCGTGTTGGGTTTGAGCTCTTGGAGTCCATCCTATTGGAGGAAGAAAATGCCATATTTGCCCACCATATTGACTTGATCAAGGAATGTGGCGTTGACATTGAGGTAGACGATTTCGGCTCTGGACATGCGTCCATCATCGGCGTTCTCAAGGTGGCGCCGGATACCTTGAAAATCGATAGACGGTTGGTCGGACCGCTGCTGGAAAGTGAGCGCGCACGCGGTCTGCTGAGAGCCATTATCGATATCGGCCATTCTCTGGAAATCGACATCACCGCAGAGGGCGTCGAAACGATGCCGCATGCATTGGCCCTGCGGAAAATGGGCTGCAAGACCCTACAAGGCTATGCCTTCGCACATCCCATGCCCGAGTCGGTTATGAGGTCTTATTTGGCATCGTTTCGTCCGGTGTTTGCTCGGGGGGAAGCTAACCGTCTGTCTATCGCTCTTGGTTGATCAATGGTTTCGGTCGACTTCAGGTTTAGAATTTTGGCGCAATCTGAGCGATTTCCTTAATGGTTTCCGAACCAACTACCCAAATCGCACTGGTATCCGGTCTGCTTACACGCGACAATGTAATGGGTAGAAGGACAGTAGATTATGAAGCCATTGAAGCTAGCGAGTTATGCGATAGCTGTGCTCGTCTTGGCGGGCGGAGTTGATATCTTTGTGTTTGATGGACAGTTTGCCAGCCCGGTATGGATTGCTCTGGAGCACCAAGCGGAGCTAGCCAAAGCTGTAGTTCGGCGTGCTTTGGGCGGTTTCGCTTAACCCGTGATGTACGCCGCAGACACGGTCAAAGACTGTGTGTCGTTTTTGCCTTGCTTTGCCGGGAACTGTGGCTTCCGACGACAATCGTCGTCTTCGACTCTTCGGCAGCCGCCAGCGCCCCTTCGAGAAAACCTCCTTGATCTGACGCCACTTCTGAACCGGCCAATAGAAGCAGCTCGGCCCATGCCTCGTCCCGAATCTGGATGGGCTGATAATCGGGGTGACTGGTTATCCCGGCTGTGTCGAGGTGCGTTGCCGTCATTTGATCGGATGCCCATGTCTTGATGAGCAGAGCAGTCGGCTCAGCGGCGTCGTCACCAAAAAGCGCGATGAGTTGATTCACGACGCTGGCACGAAACGCGTCGTCTTCGGCACCGTCTGGGATTGCACTCGGGTGGACGAATCCAAACAGCGCGGCCTCGCCATTGGGCGTTTCCGCAGGACTTGCATCATGCACTTCAACCAGCGGGCCACGATGGCTGATCGCGTCACCAGATAAGCCCGCCTGCAGCCAGAACGCACTTGGGTACACTGCCACCACCTTGGCTTGGGCGGCCATCCAGGTCGGTACACCAGTGAGCGCCCGTGTGGAGACGTCGCTGAGAGGCGGGTCATACTGCAAACCAGTGGCTGCTAGGCGAGGTGGCATCGCAAGGACAACTTGATTGGCCACTAAGCCCATAGCGCTGTTGGGTCCTGCCACGGCAAGTGTGACCCCATCTTGGGTTCGGCTAATCTTTTCGACGCGGTGACCAAGGCGGACAGCATTTGGCGGTAAGGCTATCACCAGGGCTTGCGTAAGCTTCGCAATCCCACCTTTAACGCGCAGGGCGTCGCCCATCGTCGCGAAGGCGTAGTCACGTCGAACCACACCATAACCGTCTTGGAAAACCAGGTTGCCTGCCGAGTTCTGACCGATCAACTCTAAGTCGAAGCGCTCGACCAGCGCCAACATGCGGTGATTGTGCGGCCAGATCCAGGCAGGGCCAAGATCATACTGATGTTGCGATCTGACCGTCGCAGGTCGCGACAGAACCCTCCCGCCAACACGATCACGCGCCTCCAGAACAACCACTTCACGGCCTTGCCTGGTGAGCATATCGGCCAAAGCCAAACCGCTTAAGCCAGCGCCCACAATCGCAATCTCGGCTTCCTGCTGGATCATCAAAGATGTTCCTTTCCGAATCCGATCAGGCCTTCGGCATCGTCACGTGCTGCAGATGTCCAAGCTTCACCCAGAACCGAACCCCCTCAGGGCCAGCTTTGATGGTGAGGTCCTCACCAGCCGGAACCCGAACCCAAGAACGCTCCGTAAGAGTATCCTCTTGCTCTGTGGCCGTGCCACTCAACACGAGCAGTTCAGCGCCACCTGGCGCTTCGATCCGGCCTTCGACACCAGCTTCCCAGCTTTCAACACGAACAGTTTCACGGTGGTCGCGAAACAACGGAGTTTCCGTCACACCAGGGCGACCCTCGGCCGAGATGGAGTCGACCATGTCGAAGTTGATCCGGATATGGGTGCGGTCCTCGGGATCGAACTGCCACAGCTTCACAAAAATCGTCGCGCCTGGCTTGGAGCTTGGGGTGTGCGAGGATGTTGGCGGGTTACGGATGTAGGAACCAACCGGGAAGTCCCCATGTTCGTCGCTGAAGACACCATCGAGGACGATGAACTCCTCTCCGCCATCGTGGACATGCGAAGAGAATGAGCTGTCTGGCGCGTACCGAACGATCGTTGTCGCCCGTGCAACTTCGTCGCCGATTCGATCCAGCATCATGCGGTCCACTCCAGGCATGGGCGAGGGCACCCATGTGTTGTCTTTTGCGTGCACAACCACCCGTTGAGAAAAGTCTGCATTCAGGTCCATTGGTTCGCTCCAAGTGCTTGGCTATCTAGTGATAGGTATATAGAGTCCTTGCACACACAAGACAAGTGTCTATCTTGTGATAGATAGATCGAGGTACTGATGAGCAACTCCCGTACAGAACAAATCCTGGATTTTGCCGAGCAGGAGATGCGCCGCGGTGGTTTTGATGCGGTTAGTTTTCGAGATATCGCCTCGGAAATCGGCATCAAGAGCGCTTCGGTCCATTATCACTTTCCCACCAAGACCGATTTGTGCCGGGCCGTGGTGCGTCGTTATGCTGATCGGTTTTTGGAGAATTTAGGGGCAGCAGACCAAGGGCCGGTGGAACCAGCTGAGAGTATGGCCCGTTTAGCAGCCGCCTATCAGGCGGCCTATGATTCGCAGAATGCAAACTGTCTTTGCGCCGTCCTTGGTGCTGTCTTGCCAAGTTTGCCAACCGAAGCTGGGTCTGAGGTTGCCATGTTCTACGACCGTTTGCTGGAATGGACGAACACTGCGTTAGCTGGCGACAAGCGCATGACCGCGCCCGTCATCATTTCATTGCTGCAAGGCGCTATGGCGCTATCGGTGGCCCGTGACGACGTCAATCCGCTCGTTGATGCGCGCGATCATCTGAGCAGTGTTTTTAGGTAGTTCTGGCGCAGCTATTAGCCGGTCTTCATCGTTTGCCGAGCAATGTAGAGTGCCAAGACGGCGGCATTCGAAACATTAAGGCTCGCCAAGCTGTCTCCGGTTAGAGGCAAACGGGCAAGGGTCGAGCAAGTTTCCTTGGTCTTGGCACGCAGCCCTTTGCCTTCCGAGCCGAGCACGAGCGCCACAGGTTGATCTGGCTGCGCCAGCCGACCGGCAAGAGCGCTCGGCAGGTCCTCTTGCGCCTCACCGTCCAAACCAATCACCAACGTACCGCTAGACTTCAGCCGCTCCAGACCTTCTGCCAAGTTGCCGACAGTCAGAATAGGCACCAACTCGAAGGCACCCGATGCGGCTTTCGCCAGCGTCGCCGTCTCGCGTGCTGCGTGGCGTGCTGTCGTAACAATGGCATCAGCTTCGAAAGCGGCCGCAGATCTCAAAATAGCGCCGACATTGTGCGGGTCGGTTACCTGATCGAGCACCAGGCTGAAGCGCGGTAAGGGGTCAGTCAGCGGTTGGTCCGGCAGTGGGTCAATGAGGGCCGCAATGCCTTGGTGCACTGTGTCATCGCCGAGAAGCCTATCCAACTGTTTGGGCTGGACGGTTTCGATCTCAAACGCTGCATCCAGATCGACATCAAGGCGTCCTAGGGCATTCGGTGTGGCAAGCAGCTTGCGAATATGTCGCTTGGGATTGGCGATCGCCGCGCGCACAGCATGCAGACCGTGTAAGTGGTAAGGTACTTGCTGGGCTTCGGTCGGCGTTGCCTTTGGCGCAAACCGTGCCTTGCGCTCGGCTTTTGTTTCCCCTTGTCGGCGCGCTGTTTGCGATGCCTTCAGGCGCGTGAACCCGGATCGCGGTGTTTTTGATTTCGGCTCGCGGGTCATGGGTGCACTTTCCATAATTGCCGGGGGCTGTTCTTGAGCCATTTTATTCGTTTTGGCCGGGGGTGCCGACTTCAGTACACATGCAAGCCGCCCGCGGCAAATGGCCAACAATAGTGTTTGTGAGGTTGGCTGCGTTCAATCGAATAGTATGACGGCGTTCGTCGAAATACCGGCGTACTTTTTCACACACACCCTTGCGCCGTACCATACCCTTTGTTACCAGCACCCTCGCCCGGTAAGGAGGAGTGTCCGAGTGGTTAAAGGAGACGGACTGTAAATCCGTTGGCTACGCCTACGCTGGTTCGAATCCAGCCTCCTCCACCACCGCGGCGAATGCGCATGCGTCGATGGATCGCCACTCAATTGGTGAGTGTCCTGCGGGTATAGCTCAATGGTAGAGCAGCAGCCTTCCAAGCTGAATATGCGGGTTCGATTCCCGCTACCCGCTCCAAACAAACGACCTTTGCGGCATTCGTTTCAGATTTCACACCTTCGTCGCTCCTCGGGCCAGAATGTAGCTGTCCGTCAACAACGCGGTCTGAGAAACCTCTGCCTCTCGCCTGGGGTTCCATTAAGGCATTATCATTTAGCCAGCACCAGACGTGTCGATTGCCCGCCCGATGCTGATGACATCGAACGAGTGCTTCTGAGCAAGTTCTATCTGGTACGCGCTCGGTTTTTTCGGATCCAAGACCGTCGGGCTCTCTCCCGCCGGTATACTGGCGTTTCGCGCAGTCTGTTGAGCAGTTTGGTGTGCTCCATAAGAGAGCCGGGCCATGGCGTGCGCCGCAACCACTGTCGATAGTCATCTCTATAGGGGTGATGGGTATTGAATTGCCAAGGCTTTCCGCTGCCATTAAAATGCACAATTGCTGGGTCGGACACTTCGTCTAGGCGGTCGCGTAGTGTGTTCCAACGAACGTCAAGTTCAAGGATATCTTGGTCGAGGACGGCATTCAACGCATCTTGATCTAGCCAGATTACGCTATCACGGTGTCGCGACAGCCAGTCAAAGCAGCGGTGCGTCACCTGCTCTGTATTCCATTTTGCGACGTCTATCAGCAGCAGTCCGGCGTTGAAGGCTTTCGGTCGCGCCAATCTCAGGCGCTGCGCGCATTCGGAACTGCGCTCGTTGACCGCGCCTAGAACGTTTCCTTTAAGGTCTGTCTCTAAAAGTGGGCGAAGCGGACGCCGAACAAGCAAATCCAAGTCGAGATACAAACACCGCTCATAATCCGCCAATGCTCTTGGAACCCAAAATCGCAAATAGGTGGCGACGCTGATGTGTCCGTTGGTGGGCAGCGCAGCAAGTTCGCCAACAGATACGGTATGGATGTGATAGTCTCGCTCGCGCATTATCCCTATTTGGGCAAGGTTATCCTCTAGCGTCACGCCACTGGCCCTATAAGAGGCGTCGTCTGTGAAGACCCATATCGGTATGCGACCGGCCACGTCTGGCTGATCTTGCAGCATGTACAGCAGCGTGGCTATCCGCGGATAGAAGCGGGCGTCACCCGCGACGGCTATGGCAGTGGAGGACGAGTTCATTGTTATGTATCAGCCAGCCGGGCGGACGTGGATAACGGGCATTGACTATCGACAGTGCAGCTATTGGACATTGAATTGGCGGATAGGTGCCCGTCAAAGGACACATTTCGTTCGAAAGCAAGACAGGCCGCCAATTGGCCATACCGTGCAAGCCTGGCGGCTAACCCATAGGCAGGACCTATTCGAACTTCAAACGGTCGCCGACCTTGTTGCGTACCTGGTCTGCCGTCACACCAGTGTTGGACTGGATGACGGCGAAATACGGCGGACCGACGTCGTCAAACAAGTGCTCGTGCGACCAATCCGCCAAGTCTACTTTGTTTCCACGCCAGAACGAATGCTGTTCATCGGCTATGCCGGTATTATGCTCCTGATGATAAACGAAAAAACGCTGTGTCGCCTCTAAAAAGGAATAATAAACGGCGTACTCGGTCCATGGGAGCCCTGACGAAAGGTAGAGCCTCCATGCTGCTAGACCACTCAAAGGCTGACCGAACCGGAAGCGCGCAAGATGTTGTCTTATGCCACGCCACCCTCCAGCGAAGCGTCGCGCCTTCCACCTGTCGTCCAAATATGCGGCCAACTCAGCCATCCCTGCACGTGCTAGTACAGCAGGCGTGACATTGTGGCAGATGGCAGGGCGTGGAAAAGCTTCACCCAGCACGGCCGATGCCTGCTGATACCAGTCAGGATGCACGTTCTCGAAGTGCACGAGACACAAGGCGCGTCCTCCGGGCACGAGTTGCGCCGGTGATACCGCGCGTGTCGCAATAACATCGGCATCCAAAGTGAGGTAGAAGTCGGATTGGATGTGCTCGTAGATCGCTAGCTTGATGATCTGTTGTCGATACCAGCCTCTTATCCTCGGAAAAGAGCGCAGCTCGGGCGCGACTACGGTTTCCCGAAGCACTTCGAGTTTCAGGCCGTCCTCAGGGTGTTGCGACACCCGGTCAACGATTGCATCGTACTCGTGATCCGGCGTTACAACGAAAAGGCTCCCAAGGCCGCTGAAAAACAGGCTAAGCGAACGCCGTAGGATGAGTGAACGCTCATAGTCCTTGAGCGTTAGTGGAAGCACTGCGTCCATAATCAGTTTAGAGCCTTCTGAAGTTGACAGAATACCCGTCTCCACGGGTTTGCGAAGACAACCCTAGCTCTAGAAAATCAGTCGCGTCCATCTCAATTGGCTTGCTTTACTGCCATTCCCGAAAAATCTACTGTATCACGATCGGGCGGTATGAATCGTCCGTCAATCCTTGTCCTGCGAGTATGGATGGACGACGAAGCTGTTCCCCTAAAAATCTTGGCGCGGCCCGCCTTTCGCGGCCTCCATAATCCATATACGGCGCTGATCTACGGGCCAATGTCCAGATACAAAGTCGAGGTCTTTGAGTACTCTAGTGAACTGCCTTTTAACAAGCGCTTCGACATCGTCCACGTCCACTGGCCGGATACGATTTTCGGTCGCCGTTTTCGCCCTTGGGTACTGGCTCGCTCCCAATACCTCTTGTGGTTTCTCAGATTGCAGCGACGGCATGGCGCGAAAATCGTCTGGACAGTCCATAATTTGAAAGCCCATGACCCCAGGCATAAACACCACGAGGAACGGTTTTGGCAGAGTTTCTTAATGCTAGTCGATGGCTTCATAGCCATGCGCAATGGCGCGATTGACCCGATTTTCCAGCGGTTCCCTCTTTTGAGAAAGCGTCCGCATTGGATCATTCCCCACCCACATTACCGCGGTCAGTATCCTGATGGAACCGATCGAGCGGCAGCGCGTGGCCGTCTGAACCTAAACCCAAAAGCCCGCACGATATTGTTTCTGGGGCAGGTCCGCCAATATAAGAATGTGCCGGCCTTGATCCGCGCCTTCAAAGGAATTCAGGATAGGCCTGACTTCCCGGTCCAATTGGTCATTGCAGGACTTCCGCGGGGCCGTGAACTGACCGCTCTTGTCCGCAAAGAAGCCGCGAATGACCCACGTATCAGGCTGGATCTGCAGTTCATTGATGATGACGCTGTGCAGTATTACCTTAGGGCCAGTGATCTGGTCGTCATTCCCTATCAGGAGATACTCAATTCCGGCAGCGCTGTGTTGGCTCTTTCCTTCGACCGACCGGTGCTAATACCTCAATCCAGTTGCTTTTCCGACCTTGCTGGTGCAGTGCCAGGGGATTGGGTTTTGAGCTATGATGGTGACCTGACTGGAGGGGTCCTAGAAGCGGCCCTTCAGAGCATATCGGAGTTGCCCGAGCGCACTGATGGTGATCACTTGGCAGCGCTTTGTCCCGCAAAGATCAGCGCCGCAACAGTAGCAGCCTACCGCCAGCTAATTGCAGGCGTTCAGCCTCTATCCAAATGAGCTGCTGATGCGACTTGCCATGATCTGCCCCTATCTACCTGCGCCACCAATCAGTGGCGGGCGTATCCGCATTCACCGATTGGCTTCGGAACTGGCCGGACAGCATGAGGTGGTTCTGTTTGCCAAGACTCCGCCGAGACAACTGAAGAATCCTGACGCCCAAGCCAGCCTTGCGATCTACTCAAAGGCCTATACGGCTCGACAAGATCTGCTGAGGTTTCAGCCACCAGTGCTGCCCAACCGTGTTGTCCGTAGCAAAAAACTCTTACGGGCGCTGCGCACCGAGCATGCTCGAGCGCCTTTCGATCTTGCAATCGTTGAACATAGCCATGCGGCCAGCCTTGTCCTGGACACTGGGCTGCCCTTTCTGATCGATGAACACAATATCGAGAGTGACTATGTGCGAGAGCATCATGCGGCTTCAACTCATGGTGAGCTCGGTTCGCGGCAGCGGCGCCAACTGACTTTGCTGCAGGGCTGGGAAAGAAAGGTGTGGCAGCATGCCAACGCGGTTGTTTGTGTGTCTGACTCCGATGCAGAAACCGTCCGGCGGCTCGTGCGGTCTACGCCGGTCACCGTCGTGCCAAACGGTTCGAGCGTATCTGAGATAAACTTCCGCTTGCCGTCACAGCGTGCCGCGGGATCAGTTCTGTTTGTCGGTATGATGAGCCACCCACCGAATGTCGCAGCAGCGCGTTTGTTGTTTGAGGAGGTGATGCCTCGGGTCTGGCCGTTACATCCCGAAACACGGTTGGTACTGTGTGGCCACGAACCAAGCTCAGAAGTGAAGGCCTTTGCCGGTCGGCGCGTGGAGGTGACCGGGTCAGTTGCCAGCGTCCAACCCTATCTCGATGAGGCCGCCATTGTCGTAAATCCACTTCTCCATGGCGCGGGCACATCGCTGAAGGTGGTTGAGGCTTTGGCCAGTGGAGCGCCGCTCGTGACGACACGTTTGGGCGTGCGCGGTTATGGCGAGGACATAGCAGCAGCCTGCTTGATCGCCGATAGCCCTCAGGAAATGGCGAATGCAATAAGAAGCTGCCTTGAAGGCCCGGATGACGACGCGCGCGCAAAGCTTGGACGACAAGCGGCGCTCGAGTACGATTGGATAAAGCTGGCAGCCGACTTTGGAGAGGTGGTGCAACAGGCGGCGCGAAAGGCATGATGATAACTAAACAGGGTCAACGCGCATGCCGGGCAACCAAGCATGGCTTTGCGTCGACCATCCTGCTCTCCGCTAGAGGAACAGGCCTGAACAAAGTAAATATCGGACCATCATGATTGAAGTTGTTATTCCAACGCGCGACAGCGCCAGATGGATCGGCCAAAACTACGAGTATTACCAGAGCATCGGCCTGGAGCCTTTGTACATTCATGATCCCAGAAGCGTTGATGAAACGCTGGAGATACTGCAGCGTCACGGGGCGCGGGTCATCGAATTTCAGCGCACTGGCGAGTGGCTCGAAGATGGAATGGTCGAATATCTTTCAGGAAAATCCGGGTTTGACTGGATCTTGCGGATCGATGACGACGAGGCACCGTCCGTGGGCCTTTTCAATTGGGCGTTGGAGCACTGCGTCGATTCAGATGTAGATGTTTGGGAGGTTTCGCGGCGTGAGCTACATCTAGAAAATGGTCAGATCGTCTATACCAACGCACCGACGCTTTTCCATACGACGAGCAAACCCAATTACCTCAATGCGCAAGCCCGACTCTACAACAGGAACAGGGTTGAGTTTCAAAGGAATATGCACAGTTGTGGATTCGGTTTCTCTACGAGAGACTGGGTGCCGGAAGCTCACTATCTCGTTCATTTTAGCGCCATCGTTCGCTCGTTTCCGGAGCGGATCGACAAAGTGCGGACTTATGAGCGCATCAGGCCAGGCTCGAGCTGGATGTTTTTGTGGCAGTATGTTCCTGAGTTGATGCCCGACGAGTTCAACCGTGCTGCGGTTCTCGAAGCCCCTGAATTCGATGATCTGTTCAAATCGTTGCCGCAGGCTTCCACTGAGGAGACGGTTGAGCTCACACTGGATGAGCTGCGTGCAATCAAGTACAGTCCGATCGATGCGGACGCGATCGCTGCTGCTATTCTCGACAATCAAGACAAGCAGTTCTTTGAGCTTACCGGTCGGCAGCGAAGAAGAATTGGTCCGGTCAAACGGTTCTATTTGCGATACCGACCAGCCCTTTTGTCCTTGGTCGCTATAGTTGTTCTCCTGATGGTCTATCTATTCTGGCTGCAGTGACGACGTTCAACCTGGCAAGGCTGGGCGATAATAGGTCGCCGTGCAATCAAGGCGTAACACATAGTTGCAATCGGCGGATGAAAGTGTGCCACGCGATGTTCCAAACGGAGCGTGGTGCCAGATACTGCCGAAATCGCCAAAAGCTCCAAAGGAAGTCTTGTTGGATTTAAACCCTGAGTGTTGGCGTTGACGCCCTATCGGGCGTCCATAATCGAAAGTTGCAATCCAAAGACCACATGGGCAGAAGCAAGATGCCAGCAACAAACAGCGTTTCTTCCCAATGTGCGCCAATGACCACGGCCCTCATCGGTAGGCCGGCCGTCTAACGGACGCTGCTGCTAAATTGTTGGTTTCCGCCCGCGGCTATTGGAGAGCACAGATCAGAGTTCAAACGGTGCTCGATTTTAGGCAACCAGGCTTGAGCCGACGACACGGTCGGGGCGCTTTATGTGTGCCAAGTCCAGCAGTGTGGGAACAATGTCGAACGCGCTGACGACGCTCTCATCAATCAACTCAGTATCGTGGCTAAGGATGACAGCATAGCCATGCCTACCAGTATGGCCGCCGGTCCGCCTTTGCGGCACTGGGCCGACCCGCCCTAAACCTGGTACATCCATCGCGTATGTGTTTTGCGCCCAAGCGATCTTTAAGTCGCATCGGGTGGTCGTATTGTCAAAGGGATCCTGTGCAAGGGGTCTTTCGATGTCAGCGACAAGCACCTCTCCGGTTGTAGCGTCGCGCGCCCCCCTGAGCATTTCCTCGATGTTGTCCAGAACTGCGCTGTAGTCGCCTGGTGCCACCTGGCCAAGGCTCTCCCGACCGTTAAGGTTGATGCGAACCTGGCCGTCATAGAAGCTCGGCAACGCGAAGGCGTCCATGTCCTTCCAAAATGGTGCATAATGCGACGTTGGCATCCAGGGTAGAAATTCAGGTTCTACTGCTCTTTTCTTCTTTGCCCCCAGTTTCTGGAGCCCTGATTTGATGAAACCCAGAGGATCGGCCTGATGGGCCTTTGGCGGTAAAATGCCAAGGCGCGAGTTAATCGCCTGACTCCAGTCTTCGCCGGGTTGGAGAAGCGGGCAATCCAAATCCCAATCCTCCCGCGGATGCATGAACGGGCGACCGAAGTGGCGCCGGAATAGGATCTCTGGAAGCAGGGCCATACTTACCACGTCTGCTTGGTTCGGCCCCATCCCATGCATAGCAAAGACGACAAGGTCAGCGTCAGGATGCTCCGACTGGAGGCGACCGATCATTCGGTCGGTCTCAGTGTATACGCCCTCGATACCTCGCAGTGCGTGACTTGCGCTTGGATGTCCGTGAAGTTGATGCGACCTATCGAACCCGTGCCAGAGTGCCTCGGCCACCGAATGAAGCTCTGCAACAACTGTTATTGCAAGCTGCCAATCGCTAAAGCGCGTTTTTAGGAGCCAGCTGGTCAATTCCGTCCGCTTCTGCATCGACTTGATCATCTGCTGAGCCATTGCCTCACTAGCGTCAACTGAGTGCCAGACGAGGCCATAGATGTAACGCGCCCCCGGGTAAGGCCCGAACTTTCGATCGATCTCCCCGACCAACTCAGGGGGATTTGCGTGGCATGCAACGCCCGGATCGTGTGCGCCCCAATTTGACATTCCCTCCACGCAGCGTGTTGAACGCAGATTCAAATAAGGCACATCAAAAGCGACGATGCGTTGATCAGTATTCGCTAGAAATGACTGCTCTTTGGCAGGGGACTGACGGGCAATGTAAGTTGAAGGGTCGAAGTCAACTGCGCTCCAACGACCGTAGCTGTCGGGATCCTGCCCAGCTGAGAAATGCTCCCAAGCCAAACCAGTTTCACGGGCTTTCCCGTGGTCCAGCAGGTAGTTCTTTCCGTCTTCGCGAAGTTGGGCGAGATGTGGCATCTTCCCAGACTCGATCAAACGGTCTGCGATCGTTAACTCAAAGCCGTCGAGCCCAAGTGCGATTACTTTTCTCTGTGTCACGTTTCGGGTCCTTATGCTCACCGCGTTTTTAACACCGTGATGTAAAGGCGAGGGTGCTTCGCATCGGCCTTGAATAGTTCAACGCGGGTTCGAGCCAACAGCTCAGATGGATCGCATCGAGGTGTCTTCAAACATGGCTTGAACCCTTAGTTAGGAGTTGCTGGCTAGCTCATCCAGTCGCGATGTTCAAATCGCCCTTGCGTCTCCGGCAGATTGTTGCAACCCACTTGGCCAAATCAGGCCAGATCCTTTCGACTAGACGGGTGCAGCAAGGTCTTCAAAACCTAAACCAAAGGTAGTCCGGCGGCGTTGTTTGAGCCCTGTGATCAGACCAAACACAACGGTGGCAGGCTCTATCTGTTTGCAAGCAGGTTCTAAAGCGCCTCTACGAGCAAGCATGGCGCTTGCTGGTCTCCCATGTCCTGTGGGGGTCTAGGTGCCTGATGGCAGAGCAGCTTGTTGCTGTTGCCTGGAATTTGTCCCACCCGCGACTCTGGTCATGAGGCGCTCAACACCCGCTCGCGACATGCCACCACGAACGTGAACCACATCACACCTATTTCTTAACACCCGGTCGAGCTGGTCTTCGGTCTGTAGCCGCCTAACCTCACCACCAAGCAGGCCAATCTTGTCCCGGTTCTGAAAATAGAGTCCTCGCCACAGAACCTGTTGATTGCGAGGGTGCTTGTCGGCCAGATGGCTAAGACGATGTCGTGCTAGATCCAGCCAGTCATAAAAAAACTGCCGAACGAAACTGGAGTTCTCCATGACGATGAAGCCAGCATTGGGCAAGCGCATTGTGCCATGGGCCATGGCGGCTCCAAGATTAAGCGGCAGCTCCAGCTGGCCATATCGAGCAGTATCAGGCGCAAACAGCATTGCCTTTGGTGCTGCGCGATAAAGCAATTTGGTCAGGGAAAGATCAGCGTTGCAGATGTAGGTGTCCGCGTCGACCAGCGTTATGACATCAGCACGGCTTTTGGCCAGATGCCGACGTGCCATTTCGATCTTGCTCCAGTTGACGTGCATGTCCGGAAGCAAGCGCTCGGAATAGCGGTAGAATTTGTAGCCTTTGCGGGCGCAATAGGCCGACCACAGGGCGCACGAATGTTGGGCGTATTCATCGATCTCTGGGGTTGCCAGCATGATCGATTCACAGCGCAACTTGGATTCACTCATGTGTTGGACGTTTCGATAACACGCGATCGCCCTGCAGTCGGGAGCGCAACAGGTTCAACGGAACCGTTTTCCACCCGGTAGATGCGTCCGGCAATCGACGTCCAAGCCTCGCGGTGTGTCACCGCAAGGATTGTCAGAGTTCCTCTCAATGCGGCGATGTTGGCACATATCTCGAGTTCTGTGTCAGGATCGAGCGCACTGGTCACTTCGTCCAGGAGCAGCAGTTTTGGTTCCAAAACCAGCGCACGGGCAAGTGCGATCCTCTGCCGCTCACCACCAGAGAACCGGGTTCCCATTTCGCCGGCCACCGTGTCCAGACCATCCGGTAGACGGCCGACAAACCGGTCCGCCCCTGACAGCTGCAGCGCTTTGTAGATGGCCTCGTCGCTGATTGTTGGGTCATTGAGAGCAACGTTTTGCCTTATTGTGGCGTGCAGAAGCGTGGTTTCCTGTGGCACATAACCAACCAATTTACGCCAACTGCCCAGGTCAATGTCGTCCAGTGGCGTTCCGTCGATGGCGATTTTCCCGGAGCTTGGCATATGCAGCCCTAGGAGAAGATCAACAATTGTTGTTTTTCCAGCCCCAGATGGACCAATTAGAACAGTGATATCGTTCGCCGGGATAGAAAGGGAGATTCCACGCACAACCGGAGCGGTGTCATGCTCGAAGGATACGTCCTGGAATGTACATCCCTGCTTCAGGAGGGGGGACAGTTTGCCGGAGCGTCGCTCTTGCATGGAGGTCAGGAGGGAGATCTGCTCCTGGGTGCTCCAATAGGCGCCCTCCTGCGTTGCAACCGCCTGGCGACAGTTTTGTGTCTGCTTTAGTGTTTCGATCGCCCTGATCCCAAGGATAGCCATCACTGCCAACTCAGAAAATGGTATCTCGAACCAAGACGTGGCGACAAATAGGCCAAACAACAACGTACCAACCAAAAAGGCGTCGCTGATGTTGTAGACGGCGTTCCCGATGATCGCCAGGCGTCGCGCGGTCGCGCGGACCTTACGGTTCTCGAGAAGGATGTTGTCGACGGTGTGAGTTTGCCGTTCCATGGCCCGGATTGGTTTTATGTTGTTCAGCGTATCCAATAGGAGCGTCGACAGCGCTCTCGTGTTTCTTATTTGACGGTTCCCAAGCTGTCGGTTTCGCTTCACGAAAAAACTGAACAACACATAGAAAACCACACCGACAACAAGTCCAAAAACCGTCAGTCCAATCGAAACCAAAACGGCGGCGCAAAGGTAGAAGATGGCCTGAACGCCGTACATGAACAGTCGTGCGGATTGACGATAAGCCTCCGCAGCTCGCAAGGCGTTGCCCATGATCTCATTGGTCAGTTCACCGGCTTTGCGACCGACGAGGTAACGCCAGTTTGCGCTGAACAACAGTTCGAGAAGCGTTGATCTAAGCCTTGCTGAGACTTCAGTTTCTGCAAAGGCGGCTATGTTCATTGCTAAGTACGTCAAAATGTACTTGGTGACAAAGACAACAACTAGAAATGCGATCAATTCGTTGGTGCCAGCCTCGATGCCGAGCGCGGAGAAGCTATTAAGCGCGATTTGGGCTAGCCACGGCTGCTCGCCGCCGAGCGTACTCGCAAACAACGGCAACAACACGCCAATGCCGACAATCTCCAAAGCGCTGGCCAAAACGAGGCTGAGCAACACAAGCCAAGATCTTGAGCCCTCGCTCCCAAAGAAAATCCGAAACGCGCTACGCATAGGTCCCTCAGACGGGCGATCTCACAACACATGGTCGCCAGTGCCGGTGTATTGCATCATGACTTTAGCATTGACCAGTCCCAAGCCGTCAGTCGCGCCGATTTGTCGTTCGCTCACATTATCTCTCGGTGGTCCAAAAAATCTTGCTCAAACCGCTGGCGATAGGCGAGTGCAACATCCATCCAACCATAGTTGTCGGCCCGGATGGCCTGCTGAAACTCTTTAGCTGAGCTATTAAGCTGGTCCGGATCCGCGCAGAGATCGGTGATCGTTTTGATCCAGGCGGTTGGGGCGCCGCTTGGTAATAATATGCCTGTCTCGTTAGGTCGAATTGCAGAGGGGATCCCGTCGACATCGGCTGCAAGGCACAGAGCCCCATTGTAGGCCGCCTCCTGTAAGACCAGGCCAAACCCTTCAAAGTCTCCATCAACCTTGAGATTGGGCATGGCGAAAATCTTAGCGTGGAGATAGAGTTGGTTCAGCTGTTGGCGTGACAGTGCCCCAAGCATCACAAACCGCCCGGCAATGCTCTGTTCCTCCTTGATAGTTTTGAGTTTGGTGTAGTCGGTTCCTATTCCAATTGCATGGCAAAAACTCTTGAATGCTTTCGGCGGAAGAGCTGCACGCAGGACGCGCAAGGCCAGGCTGTCTTCGGCCCTTGGTCCAGCGATGACGTAGGCGACGCTGTCGGGGAGCTGGGGCAAAACCTCTGATGCGAACCAGTAAAATCCTTTCCGTGGGACCGGTCGACCAACGGATGCAATGACGGTTTTCTGGGTCCAATCAAGCCCGTGCTCTTCCTTGAGCCAGGTGGAAAACTCCGGATCCAGTTTATCGTTCCAGTTGCGGTCGCAGGCATTCAGCACGCAACCCACCTTAGATTCGGGAATTCCCCGCGATAGGCACGCTTCGACGGTCTGCCAACTAACGGCGATGATTCCGTCGAATCGCGGCAGCCAAGTCCGGACCCACCACTGATAAATCCGCGAGCCCAAGACCACGTCCACCCCATGCACAGTCACGAACACTCTCTGACGCATAACCAGGAAGGGAGTAAGAAAGACGCCCATCAAACCGTCATTTCCATGGATCAGATCGATGTCGCGCTCGATAGCCAACTTGATGGCAACCCATGGGACAACGATGAGAAAAAACAGCCAGATCGGGTATCGGCTGTTATAGGCGATCAAACTGACTTCCCCGATCTCCCGGTAACTCTGCACCAGCTCAAAGCTTTGCCTCTGCATCCCGCCGAGCGACGGTGGGTGCTTATGGGTGACGAAGAGCACCTTTAAGGGACGTTTGGGTGCCATGGTCTCAGGCGTCAGCGTCAACCGGCCGAAGCAGGCTATCGTAGACCGCGCGTAACCCCTGATAGGCCCGTTCCTGTGTGTAGTCCGCGCTGCGCTCTAAACCTGCGGCCCCCATTAATTGACGCAGGCTGTCGGTTTTGAGCAATTGCTCAAGGTAACCGACAAAGGCCTTTGTGTCCTTGGGTGCGCCCAAGAACCCATTTTTGCTGTGGTCTATCAATGAACGGCTGCCGGTTGCGTCTGCGCAAACCGCAGGTAGGCCCGAAGCCATTGCCTCCAGCGTTACGTTGCCGAATGTCTCGGTCAGGCTAGGAAAGAAAAACACATCCGATGAGGCGTAGGCGCGCGGCAGTTCGTCCCCATCAAGAAACCCTGTGAATACGGCCTGAGGGATACGCTTTTCAAGGTACTCACGATCAGGGCCGTCGCCGACGACGACACAACGAAACGCGACGCCACGCTCGGTCAGTCCATCGACGGCGTCGGCAAGTGTGCTTAGTTCTTTCTCCCGCACCAAACGCGAAACAAACAACAGGATCACTTCATCGTCGTCGATGCCAAGACTCCGTCGCCACTCCAATGATCGCTTCTGCGGGTTGAACCGACCAGGATCAACGCCCCGGCCCCAGACTTGGATGTCGTGTCCATACCCCTGTGCTTCAATTTCCTGAGCCATCGAAGCGGAGGGAGCGCAAACCCGGTCAGCGGAGGCATAGAACCCCCGCAGATATCCATTGACCATAGGTCGGACCATTCCGATGCCGTAATAATGTGGATAGGTCTCGTAGCGTGTATGATAAGAGGCAACCACCGGGATATGTTGCCGACGGGCCATACGAAGGGCATGAAGCCCTAAAATATCGGGAACAGCGATGTGAAACAGATTTGGTTGGAAAGACGCCAGACGTTTACGCGCCGTCCGCCCCAACCTAGTGGCACACCGGTACTCACTTCGACCGGGTACAGCAAACGAGGGAACGGAAATAAGAGTTCCTGCGTGCTGAAAGGCCGCGGTCTTGGCTGTCGGCGCGAAAACCAGAACTTCAACGCCATCAGCTTCCAATCGCTTGACCAAACGGTTCAGCGTGAGTGCAATGCCATCCGCGATATAGTCATACACGCCGGAGAAAATCGCCAACCGCAATGGTGTCTGTTCACGGTTTGGTGGGGCGGCGGAAAAATCCAAGTCTTGTCTCCAACACGCATGTAGGCTTCAACTGGCCCTCATCCGATCACCGTACCCAACAGGCAGGCAAAATGTCTTTTCTGTTAATGGACAGCGCAAACTCACGGTCAAGGACAAAAGACGGATGTTGATCACTAAGATATTAGCAAGGGTCAGTTGTCTTCTATTTGTATTTGTCGCTGCGAACACCGCTCTCGGTCAGTCGATCTGCGAACCAAGTTACCCTGTGCCCGACGATGAGGGCCTGGTCTTCTATCTTCAGCATACCGCTAACCCCACCACGATTGTTTATGCAGCCAATCAACGCGCGGATGGTTCAATTGATCCCAGCGGTCCTGTCGACGTTTTTCGTCGGTACCTAGGCGGTAGCGGTCGCAAAGCGGATCTTGGTTTCTGGGAACGGCAGGTCGCCTTCGGGGTGAGAACGACCCCATTGGCGGGCCAGCCTGGCAAGTATGTGGCCAGTCTGAATGCCGCGCCGCATATTCAGGTTCGCCTTGAACCCAACGAGGCTGGCGGGGCTCAGGTTGTTATGCCTATCGCTGGCGAAGAGGCACAACTGGTGTGTATCTATGTGGAGTGGCAAGCACAGTTGGGATTCATTCCCAACGTGCTGTACGTAGACTTTCACGGTTATACGTTGGATGGACGGCGCCAAGTAGTGGAGCGCCGGACGCCGTAATAGGCTCAGTCCATTGGCCGATACCGTCATCAAGGTTCCGGGCGCGCGGCCTAGTGGGTCAGTTGCGGAAGGTCGGAAGCCGACACTCGCGTCGGAAAGCCGCCGCCACTGTTTGTCTTGAGTTTCACACCAAGTTGCTATGGCCATCGGTGTCCTGGGTCTCACCCGCCAATCAGATGACGCTGGGGGCGTCCATCGCAGAAGCGATGATCCTGCTATATCCGGGCACGTATGGTCTTTTGTACCAGCCGGTCGTGCCAGTAGAGCAGTGCAAAGGCACCGATAATGATCGAAAGCGGCCACATCCAGATTGCTAACGGCAACGGTATGAGAGCGTGCTCGCCTAGCAGCTTGAGAACTGTCGAGACCACATGCGTGGCATAGCCAATTGCAGCGACCTGAATCATCTTCATAGGCGACATTTGCGGAGCAAAGAGTGATAGCGCCAGACTCGCGCCTATCAGCGCCATTGCAACACAGGTTAGCGGAGCTGCGTAACGTTGTTGATAAGCAGACTGGTAGGCAACACTGTCCGGAACTCCAGAGTCGGCACCCGCGAGATGGTGAAGGATATCCAACGGCAAATACTGAGGGTTAACGTCGACGAACTCAGCCCAGAGTGGATCAAGCGAGACTGACACTGATCTCGACCCTGGTCCGGGCTCGTTCGCTAGTGCCAACTCGGTCGACCCAACTTGTTGTATCAAGGGCAACGTCCAGATGGTTGCATTGTGAAAATCCCAGCCATTCCCTCCGATGAGTGGCGTGGCATAGTCCGCCCGAATGATCGAATCTAATCCTCCTGATGGCGAAATCCGATAAACCACGACCTCTTGAAGGACAGCCGGAGGTCCGAACGCGATCCCCGCATTGAACACGGTGTCCTCGGTCGCAAACCACTTAGGCTCGCTCGTCGCTGAACTGATAAAACGGGGGCCATAGTAGCGATACTCGGACTGAGCTTGTATCTCGGTGGAATATGGGCGGCCAAAATTAACGGCGCCGAGTTGCAGCAGTCCAACAATGACGCCGAAGATCAGGGCGGGCATCAGCGAGCGCACCGGAGCGCGACCGCTACAGAAAATCATCACGCGTTCATTTGACCGCGCTAGACTGAATTCGGCCCACACAACACCCATGATCGCGGCAATCGGTAAAACCGATGGCACGATGAAAGCTGCCCGCAAGACGACATACCACGATAGGGCTAGCAGGCCGTTTAAACCAGAAGCACTGTCGTTAAGTGCCAGAACTCGGGTCATGCTCCCCAGGACATCTAACGCAAGGACGATCGATAATATGATCCCGGTAAAGATAAGAGCCTGGCGTAAGTAGAGGCCTGTCACGTAGGCTACTTCCCGACCAAAAACCGCCCCAGACTTGTGAGGTAGACCGGTTCTTGACACCACAGGCTCATACTTTGTTCCTGATGCGCCGAACATATCTGTTGTCACACCCTCGAACCCAGAGGACTGATAAAGCCACGTTCCCGCCGGGAAATTACGATGGCTACCAAAACGGCTAGGACCAATGCCAGAGTGGCCAAGCTAACGAGCGCTCCGAATAACCCCAAGCCAGCGAGCGATTTAACGCCGTAAGATCCCAAAAATTGAGCGGTAAGAACAACACTGCAGGCGGTTGGTAGCGCGAACAAGTAGGTTCTGGCGGTGGTCAATGCCGCAGATAGCAGACCAATTAATGGCGCGAAGAAGCATAAGAGATCCCTCAGCAGTCGTTCGGCCAAAGCTGTGGTGCTTGTGCGGTCGAAGGAATCAAGCCGAAGCAATTCCAAATTGGTTAACTCAGAGATTTTGCTTCCGCGTTCCCGTAGTGCGGGCAAATCCGATTCTTGAAAGGGCAAGTCCTCTTCTTGAAGCTGAACAAACATTCGATCGGACAACATGACCTGCAGTGCATTGGTGTCGGGCTGTTCTGCGCAGTCGACACACAATGGTTCGGCAGTTGATTGGGCTCGCGAGACATCGTTGGTCTCAAACTCATAGATCGCCGCGTCCTGGAGCAGCACACCAATTCCCGACACTTGCGGATCTCTGAGACGAACGACTCGATCAGCCATAATGATGCGGTTCGTTGCCTGGTCTATTCTTTCGTGAACAAACAACTTGCTGGCTGTTTCGTTGATCTGACCGCTGGATGTAAAGACCGCGAAGTTTCCCATCTGGTAGAATTCGCCGGGGGCAATCCGGCCTTCGCGAATTGCGTCATATCGAACTTCGAAGAGTGTCTCGCTCAGCTGGTAACGTGCAAGGGGTTCTACAAATCCCGACAAGGTATGTGACACCGCCAGCGCACCGAACCCGATCAAGGCAGTCAAGCTTATAAGAGCCCTCGAGCTTAAACCCACGCCAGCAATAACTGCGAACTCAGCTGCCTGACGCCGGTTCATGATAACCAAGTAGCTACCTACCAGAACGGCCAGTGGAAGGGCGATGACCAAAACGCCCGGAATGGTGAAGGCTATAAGCGATAAGAGACTCAAAAATCCCGCCTGATGATCGAGAACCTCTGGCAATAGGTTTGATATTACCACATCGGACAAGAAGACCGCTTCGGCACCCAGGAGCACCAAGAAGGTTAGCTTGAGCACGTCAAACGAAAGACCCGCGCCGTAACGCAGTGACATAAGACCCAAGGAGCGTCGGGACGGCGATATGATTCCCACTATCGACCCTCTGGTTGTTGAGCGTTCACCTCTATGGACGCCCAACGCGTTTGTTCGCCGCGTATCCAGCTACCGGCAGAGACCTGGTTTGGCCAGTGCTTTGGCCCAGACCTGTCCCCGATAGGCAACGTCACTCCATGACGATCCAGCCTGGCTCGAGAAAGAGCATCAGTGCGTTGCCTGCTGCCAACCATTGTTAGCATGGCCGCAGCAAACTTGCCCAACCATGC
The DNA here is from genome assembly GCA_965601715.1 of Hyphomicrobiales bacterium. Classification (GTDB taxonomy): domain Bacteria; phylum Pseudomonadota; class Alphaproteobacteria; order Rhizobiales; family MH13; genus MH13. The sequence goes on from OZ271835.1 coordinate 680,266, forward strand.
ATTCAGAACGTGCGTCATATCAAGCGGTATGAACAGATCTGAGTTCACTTGCATCGACCTAAACCATTCGGGTTCTTAGCGAACCTTGGGAAGCTTCAACCGGTGCCTACTTGCCTGAACCAGCAAACCGTAAGTCCTCAAAAGCCACCCGTTCGCGCCGGTGAAACGTCGCTGACAACCTTCGCTAGAAGGATCCGAATTTGCCGCTTGCTCCGCTATTTACAATATGCCGAGACAATGCAAGTTCTAACGCGAATACACACTATTTGCTGGTCACGACTATAACGTTGGCAGGCGAGAAAACGACCGGTTCAAGTCCATGCAGAGAGCGCCCATTCCTGCTCGCAAGTCTCGGGACTCGCTTCGGGCCACGAACATCACCAAGACTTTCCGCCAGCGGCCTGTTGTCATGGGCGTCAGTGTGGAGGTCCGGCGCGGCGAGGTGGTCGGACTGTTAGGCCCTAACGGAGCGGGCAAATCAACATTGATGAGTTTGGTGACCGGAATACAACGTCCCGATTCTGGCACTGTTGAGATTGATGGCATCGATGTCACGGCGATGCCGACCTACGCAAGAGCGCAACTCGGCCTAAGTTACCTACCTCAGGACGCCTCAATTTTTCGGGGGTTATCTGTTGAGGACAATATTCTTCTCTATTTGGAGGCTGTAGAGCCTGATAAGCAGCGCCGGTTTTCACGGCTTGAAGTGTTGCTTGAGGAATTTGGCCTGTCCGAAATCAGAGCCTACAATGGAGCAAAACTGTCGGGCGGCGAGCGTAGGCGCTGTGAGATCGCGCGCATGCTTGCTGCGGATCCTAGTTATGTTTTACTTGACGAACCGTTTTCCGGCGTTGACCCGCTAGCTGTTGCCGCCGTGCAGCAGACCATAGCCAAATTGAGGGACCGCGGAATTGGTGTACTCATCAGCGATCACAATGTTCGGGAGACGCTTTCAATTGTTGCCCATGCTTTCATCCTACATTCCGGCAGGCTGCTGGCCTGGGGTACACCCGATGACATTGTCACCAACTCAAACGTCAGAAATTTCTACCTTGGAGACAGGCTCGACTGATGTAACGCTAGAACCGCTAGAGACGATGGTCCGATCCAAAGTCGCGGTTTACGATTTTTTTCAAAAGTCATTGGGAATGTTCCATTATTTCCGCCGACAACCGCCGCACGATCCGCCGACACTCTTCCAGGAGCGGTTGTTGGTGCGACAGTTTAACGATATTCCCCTCAGGGCATGGACAAAAGGCTCAGATTTAGGCGAATTGGCTCGCCGATGTAAGTGTTTGGTAAACCGAAGTGATCCGACAATCGCAAAACCAGCCTGAAAACAGCTTGGCAATCACGGGCATGTCATGCCGGTTGCCTGGAGCCCCGAGCGTCGATGCGCTGTGGAAGTTGCTGCTTAGCGGTAATGACGCAGTCAGCGAGGTCCCTTCAGATCGTTGGGACTGGCACAGGTTCTACGATCCTGATGGACGCGCTGGTAAGGCAGTGAACAAAGAGGGTGGTTTTATCACCTATTGGGATCACAAAGCCTTCGATTACCGATTTTTCAGTCTCTCGGCGAAGGAAGCGGAAGAAACCGATCCTCAGCAGCGACTGCTTTTAGAGTGTGCCGTCGAAGCCCTAGAGGATTCTGGAATTGCATGGCGCGGCGCCCGCGCCGGCGTGTTCGTCGGTGGGTTTGCTCTCGACATGTTCGGCGCCGTGCATGATTCCAGCGAAATCTATCGTATCGGCGCGACAACCCCGACCTCCGGATCGGCTACAATGTTGTCCGCTCGCATCTCTCACCTTCTCAACCTACACGGGCCTAGCTTAACGGTGGATACGGCTTGCTCATCGTCGCTGGTTGCCATGCATCTTGGTTGCCAGGCGGTGTTGAACGATGAGTGCGATTTCGCGTTGGTGGGCGGAGCCAATTTTATGCTCCGGCCAGAAATGTCGATCGCGATGAGTCAGGGCGGTTTCCTGTCAGGGGACGGCAGATCAAAATCCTTCGACGCGCGGGCTGATGGTTATGGTCGCGGCGAGGGCTGTGGCATGATTGTCATTCAGAGGGCGGAGCGCGCCCAAGAGCGTGGTGACCGGGTCCATGCCTTTGTTCGCGGGACTGGCATAAATCAGGATGGACATACACGTGGTATCGCCCAGCCCAATGGTGCAGCTCAACTTGACTTGATGGTTGAAACATTGGCGCGCACAGGCATTGATCCGAATTCCATTCGCTATGTGGAGGCACATGGAACCGGCACAGCGATCGGCGATGCGACTGAATGCCAGTCCATATCAGAGGCCTATTGTGCGTCGAACGGTCGAGATGGACCATGTGTGGTCGGTTCTGTCAAATCGAGCATCGGTCATCTTGAGGCGGGTGCGGGTGTCGCCGCGGTCATCAAGACGATACTAGTGCTTCAGAACAAAACTGTTCCGCCCCAAGCCAATCTCGAACAACTAAACCCAAATATCGCATTCGACACGCTGGATCTGCAGATTGCCCAAGGCGGCAACATTGCATTGCGCGCGGACAGCGAGCCGTTGCGCGCTGCGATCAATAGCTTCGGATATGGAGGGACAAACGCGCACGTCATTCTTGAGCGGCCGGAGGTTGGCGATGAAACCGATCTAACTGGTACAAACCGAGCGCAGCTAATGGGCAAAGACGTATGCGGGCTGCCCGTATCCGCCCAAAGCGATGAAAGTCTGGAAGCGTTGGCGGGCTCCTATGCCCAAAGAATCGCGGCTACCGACCCTGACGAACTTGCCGCTCTTCTCACCGGCGCTGGCGAGCGGAGAACTTCACACAGCAGAAGGGCCATCGTTTTCGGGCACTCAACGACTGACATCAAGGAAGCGCTCGACGCAGTCGCTGACAAGCGCTCGCATGACAAGGTCATTCGCGGTCGCACTGTTGTCGACGGCACCGGTGACGATGGCCTGGCTTTTGTCTTCAGTGGCATGGGACCGCAATGGTGGGGTATGGCGCGGGCGCTGCTGGACCAGGAAGGGGTGTTCAGGGCTGCAGCAGAACGGTGCGATTCTGCTTTCAGTGCTCTCGCCAACTGGAGTATCATCGACGAGCTGCGCAAGGACGCAGCTTCGTCGCAAATCAGCGACACCCGTATTGCTCAACCTGCCAACGCATTGGTTCAGATCGGCCTCGTCGATTGGCTAGCGTCAGTAGGCCTTAGGCCGTCCAGGGTTGTCGGCCATAGCACAGGCGAGATTGCCGCCGGTTATGCGGTTGGCATGCTATCTGCGGAACGCGCAATGGAGACGGCCTTTTTACGCAGTCAATTGCAGGCACAATTGTCAGGCAGCGGTCGCATGTTGGCCCTCGGATGCAGTGAAGAGGATGCCTCTTCGCTCATTACACGTGTATCCGGCAGACTATCCATAGCAGCGATTAACAGCAACCGAGCTGTCACGGTTGCTGGCGATCACCTTTCGCTGCAGAAACTTGCGGACCTTGCAAGCGAGGAAGGGCTATTCAATCGCCTCTTAAAGGTCGACATACCCTATCATAGTCACCTGATGGAGAGTCTTAGGAGCGATATTCTCTCCACAATGGTTGCCAAAGGCGACCAGACGCCGGTTCTGCCGCTTTATTCCACCGTGACTGGTCGTCTCCACGGTGGCGAAGTCTTTGACGCGGATTACTGGTATCGCAATATCCGAAATCCTGTCCGCTTTGCCGACGCCATCAGTGCAATGATCGCTGATGGGGCGCAGCATTTTTTGGAAGTAGGGCCGCACCCCACACTCGGGCAGTATATCCGCGAGATTGGCGATAATATGAGTGCTCCAGTCGCCGTCACGTCTACACTCTCGCGTGACATGAACGACGAGACGGCCTTGTTATCCGCGCTTGGGCGCCTTTACGTGCAAGGCTTCGAATTGCCTTGGACGGTCCTATCGGGAGCATCAAGTTCGGCGGTTGATTTGCCTACTTACCCTTGGCAGCGGCAAGAGGTCTGGAAGACACGGCCCAATCTTGACCACCATGCGCACGGCGAGGTTCTGCACCCAGTACTTGGTCGTAAGCGACTTGACCGCTCGGGTTCATTTGTTAGCGAGATAAATGATGTCCGCCTTGGATGGCTTCCTGACCATGTCATTGATGGGACGATCGTTTTCCCCGCCGCCGGTTACATCGAAGTTGGCGCCGCAGTCCAATCGATCCTAACCGCCCGCGCAAGTTATACGCTGGAGGACATCAACTTCGAGCGCGGCCTCACTGTTGCCGATGGCGCGGAGCCGTTGCTGGAAACAATACTCAGCGAAGATGGGTCGACTATACAGATTACCTCCTCTGACCCGACCCATCCTGCTGCCCCTGCGACACGCCACGCAACCATGAGAATATCGGGTGGTTCGCCGACTGCTCAGCCAGCCGTCGATATCAACCAAATGCTCGCCGAATGCGACATGGTCATAGCGGGACAAGATGTGTATGCAGAGCTCGCTTCACGTGGTTTGAGCTACGGCCCAGCATTCCGACTCATCGAAGAAATCGGGGTTGGCCGTGATCAGAATATTGCGACGGTTTCGCCATCAAACTTGAATGGCTACATCGTTGATCCCTGCCTTTTGGACGCTTGTTTCCAGTCAGTGGTGGCTGTCTTGGAAGGCAGTGTCGATGATGGCGCGGCCTTTGTTCCTATAGGCATTCGAACGTTCCGGCAGGTTGGCGCAATCGACATGACACGCCATTGCCTGATCCAGCAAATCGATACAGCGCCGTCGGACGAACCCACCTTTGACCTCACCCTTGTCACAGCGGACGGCGAGATCGTAGCCACTGTTCACGGCTTCGCCCTTGGAAAAGTGCAAACTTCCCAGGCAGGGCGTTTCTTGTCTTCGGCTGTTGAGCTCTATGACATGCAGTGGGAGATGATCCCCGATGACCATAGCTTTGTTGATGAGGGCGGACCTTGGCTGGCGCTAACCGACAGCCAGAACTCTCATCGGCAGTATATCGATGCACTCCGACAAGGAGGGACAGACGTTACTGAGTTTGAGGTTGCCAACAACACCGAACTTAACAAGCAACTGGCGACCGGCACATGGCGTGGAGTCCTTAGTTTTGCGGCGCTGAGCCAGGAAGCGTCCGACTCGGGTAAAGGTTTGGTTGCTGATTTGCTCCAATCATTGGTCGTTTGCGCGAAGCAAAATGTCGACCTGATTGTAATTACCGAGAGAGCGCAACCGGTCACACGGCTATCGGAGGAGTTGAATCCGACCCATGCCTCGGTGATTGGTGCTTTACGGGTTGCTCGTAACGAATATCCCCAGATCAGTATTGGCAGTCTCGACCTGAATGATGTTGATAGCTTGGCTGCGCCAAGCCTTTTGCGGCACGCATTGTCCATCCTTGCCGAGCACGCTGAGGTCGCAATCCGCGGAGATCAGCTATTCGCGCCCGCTTTGCAGCGGTTGGAACCAGACGAGATAGGCTTGTTCGAGCAGCGTCGCGCATTGGGCGCGAGGCCGACCCGTCTCTCATTGTCAAAAGCTGAGGGCATTGATGGCTTGTACTGGCAGGACGATGCTGCCGCGTCGCTAGACAAAGATTCGACACACATCCGCATCGACGCCGTGGCCTTAAACTTCAAGGACGTATTGAAGGTACTCGACCGGTTACCCAAACTCGCTATTCAGAATAGCTTTCACAAAGAAGCTCTCGGCATGGAGGTAGCCGCGACTGTAATTGACGCGCCAGAACAGGGATCCCCGTTCTCAAAGGGTGACAAGATTGTATCGGTCGTCAAGCATGGTTTTCGGACCCATGCTTCGTTTTCGGGGAATAACAAACCTATCTGTTTGCCTGCATTGCCGGGGTTGTCAGACGCTGAGAACGCTTCCCAGCCAACGACGTTTATTACGGCGGTCTATGGGCTCGAAACCTTGGCGCAATTAAAACCAGGGGAAGACGTGCTAATCCACTCGGCTGCTGGTGGCGTTGGCCAAGCTGCAATCCAAGTCGCCAAAAACAAAGGCGCCAGGATCTTTGCCACTGCGGGAACCGAAGAGAAGCGCCGGTTGCTGCGCGAGCAAGGATGTGACTTCGTCTATGACAGCAGAAGTCTGGACTTCAAAGAAGCCATATTGGCAGACACGCTTGGCCGTGGCGTGGATGTTGTCCTGAACTCGATCCCTGGCGAAGTCGCAAGGACCAGCCTCGGGCTCGTCGCGCATTGGGGTCGCTTCATCGAGATTGGCAAGGCGGACTTCATCGAAGACAGGCCGTTGGCATCGAAGTCGTTCAATCATTCGATTTCGTTCCATGCATTTGACCTCGACCAAATGCTCAAAGAGAGGCCCGACGTCTTCCAGGAGCACTTTGAACGCGTTTGGGAAAGACTGAGCGATGGTACCTACCAACCGCTAAAGACCACCGTATTCAAGGCGAACGAAATCCAAGATGCTTTCCGCTATCTCGCTCGCTCCAACAACATTGGCAAGGTCGCTGTCACGCTTGATTCAGAGGCGACGATCGAGAGTACTCCAAGCAAGAAAATCGACTTGTCCGGCGATCCGAACGCGGCCTTTCTTGTAACCGGCGGTTTGGGTGGGTTCGGATTGACCACTGCCAGATGGCTTGCCTCCAGGGGAGCCCAGAACCTCGTTTTGGTGAGCCGGCAGGGATTAAAGCATCCCGCCGCTGCAGAGGCAGAAGCCGCGCTCCAAGATATGGGCGTCAACGTGGAGATTGCGGCCTGCGACGTGGCCAGATTGCCGGACCTTGAGACACTTGTTGCTAACATAGGTGCCAAGGGCTGGCTTCTGAAGGGCGTGTTTCACGCAGCAGCCGTCTTGGATGATGGTCTGATTGAGAGTCAAACACCGGAGCGTGTCGCGAAGGTCATGGACGCAAAGGCCGTGGGTGCCCAGAACCTTCATCTGGCCACCTTAGGGTCCGACCTCGAACATTTTGTGATGTTCTCGTCTATATCGTCTATTGTTGGTACAGGTGGTCAGGTTGGTTATGCCGCTGCAAACGCCTACCTCGATGGTCTTGCCCACCATCGCCGTCAGCAAGGCCTGCAAGCCCTGTCGGTTAACTGGGGCCCTATCGCGGATGTCGGCATGGCAGCGCGTGACCCAAATGTACTCAAAGCACTGGAAAGCAATGGGCTCGCAGCTCTGAACCCACATAGTGCACTTGCCCAACTAGACGTGCTGTTACGCAGTGACTTGCCGCAGGTTATGATCGCAGCGGTTGATTGGGACCGCTTCCTTCAGAATTCGGAAGTGACAGCACTCGATTCTCGATTCGGACACCTTGCCGATGGCGCAGGAGCAGGCGGCCCATCACCTCTCATGGAAGAATTGGAGGCAACGCCGAACGAAGAGCGCCTGGGTCTGTTGTCGGCGCTGTTTTCTGAAATTGTTGCGGAAGTTATAAAAGTTCCAGCCGATAGCATTGATCCAGAAACAACGCTGATGGATCTTGGTGTCGACTCGCTCATGGCGACTGAGATCCAATTGGCATTGAGGGAGGTTGGTCTCAATCTATCGACAATGGAGATCGGGCAAGGGTTATCCATTGAGCGCTTGGCCAGCACTGCTTTAGCAAAACTTGATATCGCCGACGCACCTCTATCTAGCAACTCGCCGATAGCGGCCGAATAGAGAGAACGAATAACTTGGCCAGGCCAGATGAAGTGACCAGGCAACGCGCCCAAGGTCTTTTGAAGCGAGCTCGTTCGGGGACCTCTTTCGCGGCGCGGGGAGCAGCAAAATCCCAAGCAGTCAAAGATAGGACCTCTCTCGCTGACATGGCGCAGGCTGCTCTGAAGGCCGGAGCGGACTGGGAAGGCAAGTATGGTGTAGCCAATCCCTTTTTTGGCACGCGCGATGGCTTCAGCACTCATTTGATTGAGCGAGAGGGCGCGCAATGGATCAACTTTTCGGGTTATAACTATTTAGGTCTGGCTGACCATCCGCGGACGATTGAGGCAGCTAAGTCCGCGCTTGACCGTTATGGTACGTCTGCCTCTGCCAGCAGGTTGGCATCTGGTGAGATCACCATTCATCGTGAGCTCGAACGCGGAATTGCTGGCTTTCTGGGTGTGGATGACGCCCTTGTCTACAATTCTGGCTATGGGACAAATGTTTCAACAATCGCCCATCTTCTCGGCCCGGAAGACGCGATCTTTCATGATGAGTTGATCCACAACAGTGGATTGATGGGATCGATGCTTTCTGGCGCAACGCGCGTACCGTTTCGTCACAACAATCCAGAACACCTAGAGAATCTATTGCGCTCACGGCGCGGACAATTTGGCCGCGCGTTGATCCTCATTGAGGGTGTCTACAGCATGGACGGCGATATCCCCGATCTGCCGAGCTTTCTCGCGTTGCGTGATCAGTTTGGCGCTGAGATCATGGTTGATGAGGCCCATTCACTGGGCGTGCTTGGCGATACCGGTCGAGGTCTGGCCGAACATTTCGGCACCGATCCACAACGCGTCGACATATGGATGGGGACGTTGAGCAAGTCGCTGGCCAGTTGCGGCGGTTACATTGCGGGCAACCATGCCCTAATCGAGTACTGTCGCTATACCAGCCCCGGTTTCGTCTACAGCTGTGGCTTGTCGCCGGCCGACACCGCTTCGGCGCTTGAAGCCCTGGCTATATTGAAGGAAGAACCAGAGCGCGCTGCCAAGCTTCGAAAGAATGCCTCCCACTTTGTTGGACAGGCCCTGGAGGCTGGGCTCGATACTGGCGACTGCCAACTGACGGGCGTTGTGCCCTGGATCGTTGGTCGTTCCAACGATGCGATACAGGCTGCCGATCACATGAACAAAGCCAAGATCAACGTTCAACCTGTGTTCTACCCGACTGTCGAAGAGGGAAAAGCGCGGCTACGCTTCTTCATCTGTAGCGATCACACCGAAGACGAAATCAAGGCGACAATCGCCACGATGCGGGGATTGGCTCAGTCCCTATCTTAGACCACTCGGGGACCTTGCGCCACCGACACACGATCATAAATACGTCGCTGAAGGTTGGCCGGCAAATAGTTACTAAGGCGCGTAACGGCGTAAAGTGGCCAGGACAAGATCAGATGGGGCTTGCCTGCACGCGCGGCGTCGACCGCTTTTGCGGCGGCACTGTCAGCTGTGAGCATGAACGGCTTGGGACAGTCTAGTCTCCGGCTCATCGGTGTATCTACAAACCCTGCTGAGACAAGCGTAACGGTGACGCCAAGGGGACGAAGGCGTTGATCAAGGCTGCGCGCATAGAGCGATACACCCGCTTTAGATGATGAATAAACCGGGGAATAGGGTATGGCGGAGAAGCCAGCATGCGATCCAATAATGGTGAATCTACCGCGTTTCGCCGCCGCCATCTTGGGAGCCAGGGTGTTTGCCAGAAGCAGCGGCGCCACATAGTTTGTCATACTGACATTGGTTGATGCGCTCTGGTCCTCGACAATTTCTCCCTCTTGGATGATGTCGCTCATGCCGGCGGCAAGATAGACTTCGTCAAAAGCGCCCATGGCATTGAGTTCTTCAACGCCTGTCTGCAGCGACACCATGTCGGCGAGATCTAGGCTGCGGGTTTGCACGCTTGCCCCGCGGGACGAGCACGCCGCCGCAACATCACTCAGCCGATGCTCTGATCGTCCCCAAAGGACCAAATGGGTTTCGTTTGTACTCACGAGCAGAGCAATCGCCTTGCCGATTCCGCTTGAAGCGCCCGTGATTAGAATAGTTTTCATAGTGCGTTGTGCTTTGTTGATTGCTGTGGCCGCCGTCTAGAACGACTCAGGATATGAGATAACAGTTCTTTGCAAGAGAACCATCCGCCGTCCTAGGGATTTTACTTGACCTTCAGAATAGTTTCTCGTTTGACCGGCGGATGATAGATATCGTGCCAGCCAATAGCGGTAGCCGCCTCAAACAATTCATCGCTCTGCCGCGCATCCTTTATCAGGAAATGGCGGATTTCGCGCCGCCCCTTGATCTGGAGCGGTCCGAACTGCTTGATCCAAAGAAGGCAGCCTTCTTCCGTCACGGTGAGGCGGCGTATTTCCTCGCCCTTAGGGATGGCAAACCGGTTGGTCGGATTTCGGCCCAGGTCGACAAACGCTATCAAGCGCAACCGGATCGTGATGATATCGGCCTGTTTGGCTGTTTTGATTTAATTGATGATCTCGATGTGGCAAATGCTCTCCTCAACGCAGCCAAAAGTTGGCTAAGGGCACGTGGTTTGAGACGCATACAAGGCCCCTTTTTGCTCGACTTTAATGGTGAACCCGGCTTGTTGGTCGAGGGGCAAAAAGAGCCGCCCATGATCCTTGCACCTTGGCATCCCAAATACCTGCATGATCACCTCCGTGACCTTGGGCTACGCAAAGCCAAGGATCTTCATTTCTACACGATAGATCTCGCAAATCGCGATCCATCTGTCGGTGAAAAAGCCCAAAGGCTATTATCGAGAAGAACAGGGTTGACGGTTCGCGATCTCAGATTGGACGATCCAGGCAAAGAAGCAGAGATTACCGTGAGGCTCTACAATGACGCTTGGTCGGGCAATTGGGGATTTGTGCCTCTCGAGTCGGCAGAAATCGCCGGGATATTAAAGACACTCAAACCGCTCATGCACTCTGACTATGGTATGTTTGTTGAGGTGAACGGGGAGCCTGCAGCCTGCACGATTGCTGTGCCAAACGTGAATGAGCTGGTGGCAGATTTAGGCGGGAAGCCTTCACTTTTAGGTTGGCTCAAGCTGGCAATCCGATTCTGGAAAAAAGATGTGGCATCAGTTCGGATAATCTTGATGGGTATTGCTGCGCAGTATCGTAAAAGTCCGTTGGCTGCAGCAATGCTGCTTACGATGCTAAACGAAATCTCCAAACGACGGCACAATCACAAGCTTGCGTCGGTGGAGGCCGGATGGGTACTAGAAGACAATATTGCGCTCATCAAGGTCTTCAACCAGTTTGGGATTCCGGTGTCGCGAACCTACAGGCTGTTTGAAGCCGAGATTATGTGAGTTCTACCAATGGAAGATCAAAACACACCAGCTGCACGTCAAGAAGCCAGCGATCGCCCACCACCTCCTTCAGATTGGCCGGATCTTGGGGATCCAAATCTTGTGGAGCAGATCATCGAGGTCATTGCGACCGAAGGAATGGTCGACAAAAAAGACGTAGTACCCATGTCGACCATTGAGAGCCTTGGTCTGGATTCAATGGAAGTGGTGATGATCCTCAACGGTGTCGAAGAGAAGTTCGAAGTCTATATTCCTATGGATGGAGAAATAACAGAATCGCGCAATTTGGCGGAATTTGTTGGTATTCTGGCGAACCAGGTTCGTCGAACCACCAGTCAAGATACTGACAAAGCCGAAAACACATCGGCCCAGGAATGATCCCCATCCACATTACAGGTATCGGTATCGTCTGCGCGACGGGCCACGGGCAGCAGCCCTTTGCGGAACACCTGGAAAACGGTCGAACGGGTGTTGGCGAAATTCAGTTCGCCAGAGATGCTGGAAACCGGGTCAAGATCGCCGCTCAGGTTCCAGAAGATGTACCTTTGGGTGAGGGCGAAAAGAACGCGAAATTCTGCGACCGTTTTTCGCTTCTTTCACTGATGGCCGCAAGAGAGGCCGTTTTGCAATCTGGCCTTGAAGGGGAGGAATTGAGGGGCCCCAAAACGGCCGTCATCATCGCCAGTGGTATCGGTGGCATGAATACCATCGATGATAATCAGTTCGGCCTCTACGCACTTGGTCGCAGTGGCGATCCATTTGCCATTCCAAAAATTATGCCAAATGCTGCAGCTTCCCATATCTGCATGGCTCTTGGCATTAAAGGGCCATCTTTCGCTATTTCCACGGCCTGTTCCTCGTCGACGCAAGCGATAGGATTGGCGCTGCAATTGATGCGGGCCGGTGTTTTTGATCGCGCCGTTGTCGGCGGGAGTGAAGCACTTATAACTCCAGCTTCTATGCGCTGTTGGGAATTATTGCGCGTCCTGACCCCTGATTTTTGCCGGCCGTTTGGCCATAACCGAAACGGCATGGTGATCGGCGAGGGGGCAGGCGTATTTATCTTAGAAACGCAAGACAGCGTTCAAGCGCGAGAGGCTAAAGTTCTCGGAAGTGTGCTGGGTTACGGCACCACGACGGACGCTGGTGATCTCGTCAAACCGGATGCCGACGGCGCTGCTGAGGCAATGCGTCTTGCCCTTCAAGATGCCGAACTAGATGCGGCAGAAATCGGCTACATAAACGCCCACGGTACGGGCACCGTTCTCAATGACCGGGCAGAATCGGCTGCTATCAACGCCATCTTTGGGGCGGGGTCAGGCGGCATACCTGTTTCTTCAACCAAGCCAATCCATGGACATTGTCTTGGAAGTGCAGGGATAATCGAGGCAATTGCCACATTGATTGCCCTGAATGAGGGTTCTGCACCAGCGACACTTAACACATCTGAAATCGACCCACAGTGTGATGTCGATCTGGTCACAGGTCCGCCGAGGCCCATTGATGCCGAATATGGCTTAACAAACAACTTCGCTTTCGGCGGCGTTAATGCGAGCCTGGTTTTGGGCCGAGCACCACGATAGCAGGGACGGGGCACCCTGCTTCGATGAAAACTGTTCTGACTTTCGAGGCTATGCTTGGTCCAGACAGCGACGCTATCCCGTCGACGAGCAAGAGGCCCGCTTGGTGCCCCATAACACGACCATTGCGTGCGCTTGGGGGTGAGGCCCTTAAGTCTATTGTGAGGGATGCGCAGCCAGGTTCACACCACATGCCTGTTCATGTTGATCAGGTATCTCATCTGGTCGGGGGCCACGAGATCAGCGGTAGTGTTACGGTTAGCCTCCATTGTGAACTCGAAAGCGACACGGTTCTCACCGTCGACGCGGAAGTCGCAGACAAAGCCGGAGACCGCACAGCTATCTCCAAGAGCAAAATTGCCTACCTAGAACCAGCCGTAATGAGCAAAAAGCCGCGGTCTGTGGAAAGTGTGAAAACAAAAGCAGCTGATCAATCAGGACTGGTCTTTTCTGCTCGAGATATAGAGCGTTACTGCGACATAAGTGGTGACGATAATCCCATCCATACCGACCAAGAGTTCGCTCAAGAGCATGGCCTTTCCTCGGTCACAGTGCCGGGCGCTGTTCTTTTGCAAGCTGCTGAGGATCAACTGCACAAGGCTGGGATAGTCAACCTCAGTACACGACTAGAGGTGCAGTTTGCGGACATCGTCTATCCTGATGAATTCCTGTCCATCAACACACGGTCGGTGCGAACTGAAAAAGGCAATGTCATTCGGTTTATGCTTATGCGTGATGATCGACGCATAGCTCTTATTGGAGCGGCATTGGAGCCGACGTGATCGGGCGCGTGCACTGTGACAAATGCATGCAACCAACCACATATGGGGTGGTTTTGGTCCGGAAGCGCCACCGCATCTAAGACACGTCCAACTCCACTCTTGTCAGGCGTGTTTGAAACGCTTATGTGCGCGAGCGAAGCCGTAGCGAATTCACCGCTCCTGGCCTTTCCTCCCATCCCAGCCGATAAAGGAATGCCTCGCAATGGCGAAAGAGAAGTTTGAGCGTAACAAGCCGCATGTGAATGTTGGCACGATTGGTCACGTTGACCATGGCAAGACGACGTTGACGGCGGCGATCACGAAGTATTTTGGCGATTTCAAAGCCTATGATGAGATTGACGGCGCACCTGAAGAGCGTGCGCGCGGCATTACGATTTCGACGGCGCACGTTGAGTATGAGACGGACAACCGTCACTACGCCCACGTTGATTGCCCAGGCCACGCTGACTATGTGAAGAACATGATCACCGGCGCGGCGCAGATGGATGGCGCGATCCTGGTGTGCTCGGCGGCTGATGGCCCGATGCCCCAGACCCGTGAGCACATTCTGCTCGCCCGTCAGGTTGGCGTTCCAGCGCTTGTTGTGTTCCTCAACAAGGTTGACCAGGTTGACGATGAAGAGCTGTTGGAACTGGTTGAGATGGAAGTGCGTGAGCTTCTGTCGTCGTACGAGTTCCCGGGCGATGATATCCCCATCGTAGCCGGTTCGGCTCTCGCCGCTCTGGAAGGCAAGACCCCAGAGATTGGTGAAGAGAAGATCCGTGAGCTGATGGAGCATGTCGACAGCTACATCCCGCAGCCAGAGCGTCCGGTTGACCAGCCGTTCCTGATGCCGATCGAAGATGTGTTCTCGATCTCCGGTCGCGGTACGGTTGTGACCGGCCGTGTTGAGCGTGGCATCATCAAGGTTGGCGAAGAGATTGAGATCGTCGGCATCCGCGACACACAGAAGACGACCTGCACGGGCGTCGAGATGTTCCGCAAGCTGCTCGACCAGGGTGAAGCGGGCGACAACATCGGTGCGCTGCTGCGTGGTGTTGGCCGTGAAGATGTTGAGCGTGGTCAGATCCTGTGTAAGCCAGGGTCGGTGACGCCGCACACCAAGTTCGTGGCTGAAGCCTACATCCTGACGAAGGAAGAAGGTGGCCGTCACACGCCGTTCTTCACCAACTACCGCCCACAGTTCTACTTCCGCACGACGGATGTGACCGGAGTGGTGACGCTCAAAGAAGGCGTTGAAATGGTGATGCCTGGCGACAATGTTGAGATCAACGTTGATCTGATTGTGCCGATCGCCATGGAAGAGAAGCTGCGCTTCGCTATCCGTGAAGGCGGCCGCACCGTCGGCGCCGGCGTCGTCTCCAAAATCGTAGAGTAGAGACACCGCACAACACGGTGTATGCAGGCGGCCTTCGAGCCGCCTGTTTTGTTTTGGAAGAGGGTATCCATGTCGGATCGCACCAACGAAAAACTGAGTTTGGAGACGCGGGTCGCACAGGCGCTGCATTTTGAGGAAGCAGGATCCGGCGCGGTCACGCCTTCGATCCAGCCAGCGGCGACCTACACGCGCGACGAAGACTATGAGATCCGCCGACCCTATTGGTACCGCCGCGATGGAAGCGAGACGACCACCCACGCCGAAGCCATCATCGCCGAGCTCGAAGGCGCGACGGAGACGCTGCTCTTTTCCTCAGGCATGTCGGCGGCCACCGCCGTGATTGAGCATCTGCCGACCGGGTCTCACGTGGTGGCGCCAGAGGTCATGTATCACGGCGTGCGCATGCAGTTGTTGGCCGCGCAAGACAATGGCCGCATAACGCTGTCGAGCTACACCGCAGGCAATTTGGATGAGCTTCAGGCCGCGATACGGCCCGGTGAGACCCAGCTTGTGTGGGTTGAAACGCCCAACAACCCGAATTGGGAGGTGACAGACATTGCGGCTGCCGCCGCCATCGCTCACGAAGCCGGTGCGAAGCTCATCACCGATTGTACGGGCACGCCGCCGAACATTACCAAGGCGCTGAACCTGGGCGCTGATATCTCCTTTCACTCGGCGACCAAATATCTCGGCGGCCATTCTGATGTGACTGCGGGGGCCTTGTCTGTGCGCGAAACCGGCGAGGATTGGGAGAAGATCGCGCTCATCCGTAAGCTGCAGGGCACGGTGCTGCAGTCCTTTGATGCCTGGCTCTTGATCCGCGGCATGCGAACTTTGTTCCTGCGTGTCGAGCGCGCCAGCGCAAATGCCATGACATTGGCCAAGCACTTCGAAGGCCACCCGCTCCTTGAGGCCGTGCTCTTTCCAGGCCTTGCCGCGCACCCAGGCCACGCGGTCGCAGCGCGCCAGACCAACGGCATGTTTGGCGCCATGATGTCGATCATCGTCCAGGGCTCAGAGCAGACTGCGATTGATGTGTGCCGCCATACAAAGGTTTTCTATCCGGCGACGTCTTTGGGCGGGGTTGAGAGCCTGATCGAGCATCGCAAGACGGTGTCGGGCGAAGGCTTTCCGGTCCATCCACGTCTGCTGCGTCTGTCCATCGGGATCGAGAATGTGGACGATCTGATCGCCGACTTGGAGCAGGCCTTGCAAAAGGCCCAACACAAGGAAGCGGGCTGATGCCCTTTCCACCACCGGAGACCAAGAACCCGGTTTCCCTGCCAGACGGCACGGTGATCAAAGGCAATGTTTTCCTGAAAGCGGTGATCGACCATCCACGCTGGGAGGTGGGCGACTACACCTATGCGTCGGACTTTGATCCACCTCCGCATGATGGCTGGGCCGGGCGCCTGGCGCCTTATCTTTTCCCCATGTCGCGGCATCGGCTGGTGATTGGCAAATTCGGACAGTTTGCCCACGGTATGCGCTTCATCACTCAGGACGCAAACCACAAAAAGGATGGCTTCTCGACCTTTCCATTCGCGATCCACGATCAGAACCGGTTCCTTGGCTACATCGATGAACTACCGACGGGCCGAGATACGGTGGTCGGCCATGACGTGTGGATCGGCATGAACGCGATCATCCTGCCGGGTGCGCAACTCGGCAACGGGGTCATCGTCGGGGCAGGGGCTGTTGTGGGCGGGGTAGTCCCTGATTACGCCGTCGTGGCTGGCAACCGCGCGGACGTCGTGCGCATGCGCTTCGACGCGCCGACAATCGCGCGCTTGAACGCCCTGGCCTGGTGGAATTGGCCCATCGACCTTATCTTAGACCAGGAAGCCGCCATTACCGGCGCAGATTTAGCGGCTCTCGAGCGTGCAGCCCCTTGATTGTGGGCCGCTTTCGCATTAGCACTCGCGCTCGCGCATAGGGGTATAGCTCAGTTGGTAGAGCGACGGTCTCCAAAACCGTAGGTCGCGGGTTCGAACCCTGCTGCCCCTGCCATTTCTCAACAAACCGCAGCAAAGCCTTCTTCAAGGGCCAGTCATTGGATGTCAAAGGCTTGCTTTGGACTTTAACGTAAACGTCATTAAATTGCACATGCAATTTTGACACATTTTTAGCCCAGCATGGCGACGAAAACTGAGTTGCAAAGCCTCCAATTGACAAGAGCAAAAGTATAGGGCTTGATTAGCTGTGAACGGATAGAGAATAACGAATGGTCGGATAAGTAAGCGCCTGGCCGGATAGCGAAGGTGCGCGCAAAATCATAAAAGACTGCGGGTTGGGGCAAGTGCTCGCAACGCAAACTCTTAGACGATCTGAGGGCAGGCCAGACAGGGATGGACTGTTATGAGTGCTCTTCTTAGTGGGTTGCTTGGTGTTGCCATCAACATCGCACCGCAACTGTTCAAGGTTTTGTCGGCCGATCGCGAAGAAGGATCGTTTCGCGAGGAAGCGATCGAGATCGTCAAGGGTCTGGTCAAAACCGACGATGCCGTCGCAGCCGTTGAAAAGGTTGCCAAAGATCCACTGCTGCAAGCCAAGCTACGTGAGGAACTCGCCGCTCTCGAAGTACGCGCGCTAGAAGAGCAGAACCGTGCCGAGGCAGAACAAAAACGCATTGATCAAGCGTTTTTGGAGCTTGAGACCGCCGAACGTGAACAGGTGCGTCAACAACAAATTGAGCAGCTTAAGGTCGAATTAGAAAGTGTTGAAGCTGCCCGCGACTACGCCCTGGAAATCTCCAAGTCCGAACGCGTGTGGATTTCCGGCATTAACCCGCTACTTTCGCTCCTGATCACCGCCGGATTTGTCACCGCGTTGGCATTGATTATGACCAAACCGGTGATCGCAAACGTCGAGATATTCTACACGGCCATTGGCGCCTTAGCGACGGGCTTTGCCACCATTATTGGCTTTCATTTTGGGTCGTCTTCAGGCTCAAAGCTCAAAGATGATATGATCATCGATATACCAGAGCGGACGGACCCGGCTGGAGGCGCTGCTAGCCCGACGGGCGCAACGGTCCCTGGATCAGTGCCACCCGAGGCGGGTGACATTGTGGTGCCATCTGCTGCTGAGCCTAGTGAGCCACCACCAGACCCTGGTGGCACATTCGGTTTGTTCCGGCAGAAAGCGCCCGACATCATGGCCGACTTGATGAGCGATTTCGGGATGACGCTCAACCAAGCTGCAGGCGTTTTGGGAAATGTCGGCCACGAATGCGCTGGGTTCCGAACCATGCAAGAGATCAAGCCCATAGTGCCCGGCAGCCGAGGTGGTTGGGGATGGGCGCAATGGACCGGCCCACGGCGCCGTGCCTTTGAGCAATGGTGTTTGGACAATGGCTTCGACAATTTGTCGGCCGACGCCGCCAATTACGGATTTCTCAAGCACGAATTGGAAACCACCGAGCGGCGCGCGCTCAATCATTTGCGAGGGACCGATTCTCTGCGCGATGCCACCACCAGCTTCATGGAGAAGTTTGAGCGTCCAGGCGTCAAACACCTTAGCAGCCGCATTAATTGGGCCAAAGAAGCGGTTAAAGCCTATCGAAGACGGTCGAACTGAGGCGAGACGTAGGGCAGCACGATGGACGAGGATCTCAAACCCATTTTGGAAATCGCAGGCGCGATCATCCCAGCAGTCGCGTCTCTTGCCGGCAACGACAAAACTGGCGCCTTCGCAAACGATATTGTCGGATTGCTGAAGGAGATCACCCAAGAAGACGATGCCGCAAACATCAAGGCCAAGGTGGAAGGTGATCCGGCCGTCGAGGCTGCGTTGCAAACACAGTTGGCCGAGATGGCCAACAAAAAAGCTGAACTCGAAAACCAAGCGCTCGAAGAGCAGCGTGAGCAGGACCTAGAGGCCTTCCAAAAAGAGTTGGATGCCAAGGAAGACGCCCACAAGCACGAAATCAACTTGGTCCGTGAGGCGATCAAGAACACGAACAAGGCACGAGACTATTCGCGCAACGCCGCCGTTTCAGAGCGTTGGTGGATTTCTGGCATAAATCCACTTCTGTCTGTCCTGATTGTTCTTTCATTTCTTGGCTTCGTATGGGCGATTGCCTATGTCCCGATAGGCGGCCAGGGCTCCTTCAGCGCCAGCACAAACCCACCCACAGTCGCGGGCGAGACAGGCACAAGCGGCGATCCCTCTAGCCTGTCGGAAGAAGACACGGCCGAAGGCGAAAACCAGCCTGGCAACAATCGCGATGTCTTCTTAGTTGGCTTTGGTGCTCTTGCCACGGCCTTTGCGACCGTGATCGGGTTCCATTTCGGCTCGTCATCGGATTCCAAGCGCAAAACGCAGTTGCAACGGCTCTATGGCACCCGCGGTGTGGTGACGGGTGGAAAGGCGCCATCGTCCCCGCCTCGCAAGCCTCACCCAAGTGAGCTAGAGACGGCGGTCGAGACGGGGCAGGCGACCCATCCATTCGAAGCGTTCTGGATGAAAAATCTCGCCCATATTGAACACTTCAACTGGAAAGAGCTTTTGTTCAAAGGTGCGTCCAACGCGCGCTACAAATCGAACACCGACCCTGACAAGTCGCTCTATCCCAACGTTGTTCCACTCGTGAACGTGCTTGAGAAAATCCGCAAAGAGCTGAACGCGCCCGTGCAGTTGATCAGCGTTTATCGCAGCCCAGCCTATAACCGCGATGTTGGCGGCGCCAGCGCAAGTCGACATAAGGAATTCGATGCTGCCGATTTCAAAGTCTTGGGCGCGTCGGCTGGCACGTCTCAGCGATGGTATGAGGTCGCCAAGAAATTACGCGACCGTGGGGAGTTTGCTGGCGGCATCGGCGTTTATCGAACGTTTGTTCATATCGATACACGCGGCGAAAACGCAGACTGGGATAACCGCTAAGGATAACGGTCGATCAGCTTCGTCTTCGCAGCTGAAAGCAATGAGCTCAGGCAACCTTGCGACGCCAGACTTCTGAGCCAACAAAGGTGATCAACTCTGCAGAGGTCATTGGTTTGGCCAAGGCGAAACCTTGCAAGGTCTGACAGCCCAAATCACGCAGCACCGCAACATGCTCCATGGTTTCCACGCCCTCGGCGGTCACATTGATTCCCAGGGAGCGACCGATTTCAATAATGGATGCCACAATCCGTCGTTGGCGAGGCGATGAAACAATGGGTTGGACAAGGCGCCGTTCGATCTTCAAGCGACTGGGATTGAGCTGCATGAGACTGATGATCGACGCATAGCCGGTCCCAAAGTCGTCCAATTCGATTTCGATCCCAAGCGAAGCCAACTGCTCGATATTACGTGAAACTGTCTCATTCTCGTCGTCCAAGAAGATCGACTCCAACAACTCAAAGGAGAGTTCACCCGGCTTGATTGGCAGGCCGTCCAGCCTGGAGAGGAGCTCCGGATCGTTGAGCTGTCCAGCAGACACGTTTACCGATTTCTTCGGTATATTTAAGCCAGCCGCCTCCCAGCGCTTTGACTGAAACAGTGTTTGGTCAAGGATCATGCGATCAATCAGTGGAACAACGCTGAGATCGTCGGCTGTTTCAAGAAATTCCGCAGGCAACAACACCCCTCGCGTTGGATGGTCCCAGCGTGCCAGCGCTTCCACGCCGGTTATGTCCAACGTTTTGGCATCAAATTGAGGTTGGAAATGTGGAACGAATTGATGCGACTCGAGCCCAACCAGGATTTCGTCCGCCAGTTGCTTATGAGAAACGATTTCCGCCTTGAGCGATGCATCAAAAAATTCGTAGCGGTTTCGCCCGCGCTTTTTGGCCCGATAGAGCGCCAAATCAGCATCGATAAGCAATTGATTGTTCGATGTTGGGTTGTCCGCCGTGTTTAGCGCAATGCCAATACTGGCGCCAAAACGGCAGCTCTGGTTCTCGAAGGGCACCGGTTCGCGCATGAATTTAATGATGCGGTCAGCCATGGCGGTAAGGCGCTCACGGGTGATTGGACCAGTCGTAATGACCACAAATTCGTCTCCACCAACGCGTGCGACGATATCGCTATCTCGTTCATCGTCGCCTTGGCGTGTGGTTTGGCGCAGGACGTCGGCTGCATGAATGAGCATCGCGTCACCAGCAGCATGACCCATCGTATCGTTGATGTGCTTGAAGCGATCGAGGTCGATATGGA
Organism: Hyphomicrobiales bacterium; assembly: GCA_965601715.1. Taxonomy (GTDB): domain Bacteria; phylum Pseudomonadota; class Alphaproteobacteria; order Rhizobiales; family MH13; genus MH13. The sequence goes on from OZ271835.1 coordinate 701,163, forward strand.
TCAGCGCGGTCGGATGGATATCTGCTTGATCACCGAACACCCGCTCGTCCAGATAGCGTCGATTGGGAAGGCTCGTCAGCACATCGTGACGAGAATTATGTTCCATTTGAAGCCGCGCCTCTTCAAGTTCAAGGTTCCGGCTTTCAGCATTCTTGTTCGCATCAATGAGCTCGGTCTTGAGCTGCAGTTCTTCAGAAACGTCCCAATTCACACCAAGAATGATCTTGTGGCCATTGCGGTCTTTGTGGGACGATCCGATCGTCCGTATCCATCGAATTGATCCTTCAGCGGGGACAATGCGGAACACCGATTGATAGGTGCCACCCGACTTCTGCGCTTCCTCAAATTCAAGCACTGCCTTACGTCGATCGTCAGGATGGAGCTTGTATGTCCAATGTTCGACGGCGTTGGGCTTTACGTGGTCTGGGATGCCATACAGTTCCTTCATACGGCGGTCCCAGCTGAGCTCACCTGTATCAATGTCGAGCTCCCAAACGCCGATCTTCGACGTCTCCAACGCTAAATCGAGGCGGTGGGAAAGGTTGCGCAATTCGTTCTCGCGAAAAGCCAGCTTGCGCGTTCGCGTGCGCAGCTGATCGTAGAAGAATCCCGCAATTGTAACCGGCACGACAATCAGAATTCCGGCGATGAAGGCCAGAGTGCGAAATACCGAGGCATTGGGTGGTGTTTCCTGCCAACCGCCACGAGGAATAGCTGCCAAGTGCCAACCGCCGGCTGGCAATGAGACTTGTGCAGTTACAGGCTCTTGATCGGTAAAGTCTGCCTGCCCAAAGAACACCGTATCATCGGCAAGATTGGCATCGCGCCCAGAGATTGCCACCTCGATAGCCAAGTCGTCATCTAACAAACCGCTGTCTGCATACAGCCGGTCCACATCAACGACGGCTGCAACCAATCCCCAAGGTTGGCGAGCACCTGTGTCATCTTCAACAAATACCGGATACCGGACGATGAACCCTCGGCCACCTTGGACAAGATCTACGGGTCCGGCCAGGACCGCCGAGCCAAGTTCCATAGCCGCGACAACCGCATCTCTCTGAGCAGGGTGATTGAGGTAGTCCAGACCGATTGCGGCCTCATTCCCAGCAAGAGGATGCATAAACTCGACTACCAGGCCGGGCGCTCCCGCAATATTGCGGATCTGAGAATGATCGCCAACGAGCTCCGCGGCGATAGTTTCAAAAGTTCCTTGGCGGATATTTGGTTCGGAGGCGATGACTCCAACCAAGCCGCGAACCAGCTGAATATTGCTGTGCAGATTACTTTCCAGGTCTGCGCGCAGGTGACTGAGATTCTCAGCCACGTCAGCCCGGGCCTGCTCACGGTAAAGTGCGCTGTTCTGGCGGTCTGCAAAGACACCGACCGCTAGGACCACAACGATCGTGATACCCGCTGCAATTATCCCTGGACGAGGCATAGGCATATTCATTTCGGCCCCCATTCACCAAAGGCATTAGCGTGGCCTGCTGATGCTTCGGTGACGATGCGCACATAATCGCTAAGAAAGCGTGCTGAATTCGGCCGAGGGCTGCTAAGCGGCTCAATATTGCTTGGTTTTCTTATGATCTGGCCGGGACAGGGATAGATATCAGCCTTACAACTGCAACTTGTCAGAGCGTTGATTTTTCGCCCTACAAATTTCGCCCTCTAAGGGTTGATCTTAAGGGAAATCAGGACTATCTGCGTGCTTCTGGCGTGAAGCTACGGCTCCACGCCCTTATTGTGTTGAACGAAACGCCTGACAGTTTCATCTGCTACAATCGGGTCCAAGTGTATGATTGGGTTCGATATTTGTCGTTCGGGTCGCGTGCTAAACCTGCCTGGGCGATCGTGGATGCGACATGAATCAGGCGCGCTGCGAAACGGCGAAGCGCCGCTCGCAAGCAAGCAAAGGTGGACGATGGCAAGGACGAACCCCTTCACTTTCATGCAGGAAGTGCGGCAGGAAGTCTCCAAGGTCGTGTGGCCGTCGCGGCGTGAGACGACCGTCACCACGATCATGGTGTTCATCATGGTGTTTCTAGCGGCTATCTTCTTCTTGGCGGCCGATCAGCTGCTTAGCTTCATAGTTGGCCAGCTTCTGGCTCTTGGAAACTAAGGGGCTAAGACATGGCTTTGCGCTGGTATATCGTTCACGCTTATTCGAATTTTGAAAAAAAGGTTGCCGAGTCGATCCGCGAAGGTGCGCAGGCAGCAGGCCTTGACGCGCTGTTCGATCAGATCCTCGTGCCAACCGAAAAGGTCGTTGAAGTGCGTCGCGGCCGCAAAGTTGATACCGAGCGCAAGTTCTTCCCTGGCTATGTCCTGGTGCGCATGGAGATGACCGATGAGGCCTATCACCTCATCAAGAATACCCCAAAGGTCAGCGGCTTCCTTGGTTCCGACAAGAAGCCGATCCCGATTTCGGACGCTGAAGCGGATCGCATCCTGAACCAGGTTCAGGAGGGCGTAGACCGGCCGAAGCCATCCATTACCTTCGATGTGGGCGAGCAGGTGCGCGTGTCCGATGGTCCGTTTGCCTCATTCAACGGCGTTGTTGAAGAAGTCGATACCGAGCGCGCGCGCTTGAAGGTTTCGGTGTCCATCTTTGGCCGGGCGACCCCGGTTGAGCTTGAATATGGTCAGGTGGAAAAAGAATCCAGCTGACCGTTAACCCGCGTGGGAGAAAGGGCCGAGTTTCGCCGCCCGGTACCGATCGCACCACGCACCCTAACCACGCCGTCTTCGGGCGGCACCTTTTGAGGGACTAAACATGGCGAAGAAAATCGATGGCTACCTGAAGCTTCAGGTGCCAGCCGGTGCTGCCAACCCATCGCCGCCCATCGGGCCGGCACTTGGTCAGCGCGGTTTGAATATCATGGAATTCTGCAAAGCGTTCAACGCGAAGACGCAGGAGATGGAAAAAGGCGCACCCGTTCCGGTCGTCATTACCATCTTCCAGGACAAGTCGTTCACCTTCGAGATGAAGACGCCTCCTGTGTCGTTCTTCCTCAAAAAGGCCGCCAAGCTGCAGAAAGGTTCACAAGAGCCTGGCCGCAGTGTTGCTGGTTCGATCACAGAAGCGCAGGTGCGCGAGATCGCAGAGCAGAAGATGGCTGATCTGAACGCGACCACCGTGGAAGCCGCCATGCAAATGGTGGCAGGCTCTGCCCGGTCCATGGGCCTGAAAGTGGAAGGGTAAGAGCATGGCACGTATTGCAAAACGTCTGAAAGCGGCCGACGAGGGTTTGAACATCGACCAGCTGTATCCAGTCGATGAAGCAGTCGCGATGGTCAAAGAGCGCGCGACGGCCAAGTTCGACGAAACCATTGAAGTGGCCATGAACCTGGGCGTTGACCCACGGCACGCGGACCAAATGGTGCGCGGCGTGGTCACGCTTCCAAACGGCACGGGTAAGAGCGTGCGCGTAGGTGTGTTCGCCCGTGGCGAAAAAGCTGACGAAGCACGCGCTGCAGGTGCCGACGTCGTTGGTGCGGAAGACCTGGTGGAAATCGTTCAGGGCGGCACGATCGATTTTGATCGCTGCATCGCAACGCCTGACATGATGGGCCTGGTTGGTCGCCTCGGTAAGGTGCTCGGCCCACGCGGTCTGATGCCGAACCCTCGCGTCGGCACCGTGACCATGGATGTCACCACGGCGGTTAAGAACGCCAAGGGCGGTGAAGTCCAGTTCCGCGTTGAGAAGGCTGGCATCGTGCATGCTGGCGTCGGCAAAGCGTCGTTCTCGGCCGAGCAACTGGCCGAAAACGTCAAAGCGCTGGCTGACGCGATCAACAAAGCCAAGCCATCTGGCGCCAAAGGTACGTATCTGAAGCGCGCAGCCGTCTCATCAACGATGGGCCGCGGCGTGAAGATTGATGTTTCCAGCCTGACTGCATAACGCGCCAGGCTGACGCGGGTATTGCCCGCACAACGAAATCGCGGGCTGGGCGTGTCTCAGCCCCCGGTAGAACCAGCAGCCTTTCTGGGTGGTGGTTCACCTGTCCGAGATTGCGGGCGCGCCAAACTTCCCAGTGAGGGGCGGTGCTTAATCTGGAAGCGTATCTCCAGGCCAGCATGAGACGCGAAGAACGGTAAATCGACAGGCAGTGTATGTGCCTGAAGGTTCGTTCGATCCGTTATCGGCTGATCCAAAGAGGTGAGGTCGGGGCAGGTTTTGAAGCGGTCGCTTCCATCGGCATTTGCCAGGTGGGACGGTCAAATGAAACCGGCCTTGATCGCTCCTGTGGGGTGGGATTGGCCAATTGGAGAGAGACAGTGGATAGAGCGGAAAAGCGCGAAATGGTTGCCACGCTGAACGACGTGTTTACGTCGGCAGGCGTTGTAATCGTTGCCCACTATGGTGGTCTTTCCGTTGCCAAAATGACCGACCTTCGCGCCAAAATGCGTGAAGCCGGTGGCACCGTGAAAGTCGCAAAAAACCGCCTTGCAAAGCTGGCTCTTGACGGCACGGACGCGGCGCATATTGCCGATCTGTTCGAAGGGCAAACACTGATTGCTTATTCGGACGATCCGGTGGCGGCGCCAAAGGTTGCCTCTGACTTTGCCAAAGAGAACGAGCAATTCGTTCTCATCGGTGGAGCCATGGGCGCCACACATCTCGACGCCGATGGCGTCAAAGCGCTGGCAACGATGCCGTCGCTTGATGAACTGCGTGCGAAGCTGGTGGGCATGATCAACACCCCAGCAACGCGCATCGCGCAGGTTGTCAACGCGCCGGCTGGCGGACTGGCACGTGTGATCCAAGCCTATGCTGACAAGGGCGAAGCGGCGTAAGCGGCGTTTCAATCGATCGAACAAACCTCTTAAGGAACCAAAGATATGGCAAACCTTGAACAACTCGTGGACGATCTGTCCAACCTGACCGTTTTGGAAGCTGCTGAGCTCTCCAAAATGCTTGAAGAAAAATGGGGCGTATCTGCTGCTGCTCCTGTTGCTGTTGCTGCTGTTGGCGGCGCTGCAGGTGGCGACGCAGCCGCTGCTGAAGAGAAAGACGAGTTTGACGTCATTCTCGCTTCGGCTGGCGACAAGAAAATCAACGTCATCAAAGAGGTGCGCGGCATCACTGGTCTTGGCCTGAAAGAAGCCAAAGACCTCGTGGAAGGCGCACCGAAGCCAGTGAAAGAAGGCGTTGCGAAAGCAGAAGCCGAAGAGCTGAAAGCAAAGCTCGAAGAAGCTGGTGCAACCGTCGAGCTGAAATAGGCCGTCGCGGTATCAAGTCATCATGGCCGCACCTTCGCGTGCGGCCATGGTGCCGACCGGTTTTGCGTATCGGAACCGGCCAAACGTGTTTTTGAGAAGATGGACTGATCGGCCAGTGGCCTTCTCAGTGCCGTCTTTTTCGCGTCTTCGGGATTAGCCGTCTCGTAGACAGATGATGAAACCAGGTGGATTTCCTGGAAAGCGTTGAATTTTCAACCCTTTCCAGGCGATCCGCAGACAGGTAGCCCACCCCCTGAGGTTGCCTGGTACGGGTCCATATAAGGAGCGGACATGGCGACGACTGACGTGGCAAACACCTCAACTTCCTCAGACCTTTCGCGCAAAATGAACAGCATTCCGGTGACGAGCTTCAACGTTCGCTCGCGCCCGCGGCGCATGTTCGGCAGCATTCGCGAAGTTGCCGATATGCCCAACCTCATTGAAGTCCAGATGGCGTCCTACGAGCAGTTCTTGATGGTCGATGAGCCGGATGGCGGCCGCCCAGACGATGAAGGTCTGCAATCGGTATTCAAGTCGGTGTTCCCGATTTCAGATTTCGCTGGCACGGCGATGCTGCAGTTCGTTCGTTACGAGTTCGAACCACCAAAGTACGATGTCGATGAGTGCCGTCAGCGCGGCATGACGTTCTCGGCGCCGCTGAAGGTGAACCTTCAACTGATCGTGTTCGACGTCGATGAGGAAACCGGCGCGAAGTCAGTCAAAGATATCAAAGAGCAAGACGTCTACATGGGCGACATGCCGCTCATGACGACGAACGGCACGTTCATCGTCAACGGTACCGAGCGTGTTATCGTTTCGCAGATGCACCGTTCGCCAGGCGTGTTCTTTGATCATGACAAGGGCAAGAGCCATTCGTCCGGCAAGTTGCTTTTTGCTGCTCGCATCATTCCGTATCGCGGTTCTTGGCTCGACATCGAATTCGACGCCAAAGATATCGTGCATGCCCGTATCGACCGTCGCCGCAAAATCCCTGTGACGTCGCTGCTCTATGCCTTGGGCCTCGATAGCGAAGAGATCCTCAACACCTATTACACGTCGTCGGTTCACACGAAGACGAAGAACGGTTGGAAGACGCCCTTCGACGCTGACAAAATGGAAGGCATGAAGGTCACCCGTGATCTGATCAATGATTCCAACGGCGAAGTTGCCGTTGAGACAGGCAAAAAGATCACGGCGCGCCAAGCCAAGCGCTTGGCTGAGAACGGCCTGAAGAACCTGCGCATCGAAGCAGAAGACATGCTGAGCCAGTACCTGGCCGAGGATGTTGTGAACATGGAAACGGGTGAGATCTACGCTGAAGCTGGCGAAGAAATCACCGAAGAGCTGATGGAAAAATTGCTGGAGCTCGGCTTCAAGCAGCTGACCCTGCTCGACATCGACCATGTGAACACGGGGGCTTACATCCGCAACACGCTGATGGCAGATAAGAACGAGAGCCGCTCTGAAGCACTGTTCGACATCTACCGCGTTATGCGCCCAGGTGAGCCGCCAACCATCGAGGCAGCCGAAGCGATGTTCCAATCGCTGTTCTTCGACCCAGAGCGCTACGACCTGTCGGCAGTTGGCCGCGTGAAGATGAACATGCGCCTTGACCTCGACGCTGAGGACACGGTGCGCACGCTGCGCAAGGAAGACATTCTGGAAGTGGTTGGCACGTTGGTTGGCCTGCGCGACGGGAAGGGCGAGATTGACGATATCGACAATCTTGGCAACCGCCGTGTGCGTTCCGTTGGCGAACTGATGGAGAACCAGTACCGCGTCGGCCTACTGCGCATGGAGCGCGCCATCAAGGAGCGCATGTCGTCGGTCGAGATCGCGACGGTGATGCCGCAGGACCTCATCAACGCCAAGCCAGCTTCGGCTGCGGTTCGAGAGTTCTTTGGTTCGTCGCAGTTGTCGCAGTTCATGGACCAGACAAATCCGCTGTCTGAGATCACCCACAAACGGCGCCTGTCGGCGCTTGGACCAGGTGGTCTGACGCGCGAGCGCGCTGGCTTTGAGGTCCGCGACGTTCACCCGACGCACTATGGCCGGATATGCCCGATTGAAACGCCGGAAGGCCCGAACATTGGTCTGATCAACTCGCTGGCCACCTTCGCACGGGTCAACAAGTATGGCTTCATCGAGACGCCGTACCGCAAAGTTTCCGACGGCAATGTGAGCGATGATGTCGTTTTCCTCTCCGCTATGGAGGAGGCAAAGCACTACATCGCCCAGGCCAATGCCGAGCTGGATGAAAAAGGCAATTTCGTCAACGAACTCGTCGTCTGCCGTCACCAATCGGATGTGATGTTGACCCCACGCGAGCGCGTGGACCTGATGGACGTTTCGCCGAAGCAGCTGGTTTCGGTGGCCGCTTCGCTCATTCCGTTCTTGGAGAACGATGACGCCAACCGCGCCCTTATGGGCTCCAACATGCAGCGCCAGGCCGTGCCATTGGTACGGGCTGAGGCGCCGCTTGTGGGCACCGGCATGGAGCGCATTGTTGCGCAGGATTCTGGCGCAGCCATTGGTGCGCGTCGGACCGGCATCGTTGAGCAGGTGGATGCGACCCGTATTGTTATCCGCGCCACCGAAGACCTCGATCCGGGTCGTCCGGGTGTTGATATCTACCGCTTGATGAAGTTCCAGCGTTCAAACCAGAACACCTGCATCAACCAGCGCCCGCTTGTGACGATTGGTGATGAGGTGAAGAAGGGTGAGATCATCGCTGACGGTCCGTCTACGGAGATGGGTGAGCTGGCGCTTGGCAAGAACGTGCTCGTCGCGTTCATGCCGTGGAACGGTTACAACTTCGAAGACTCCATTTTGATGTCCGAACGCATCGTGAAAGACGATGTGTTCACGTCGATCCACCTTGAAGAGTTCGAGGTGATGGCGCGCGATACCAAACTGGGCCCAGAAGAGATCACCCGCGACATTCCGAACGTGTCCGAAGAGGCGCTGAAGAACCTTGATGAGGCCGGCATGGTCTATATCGGGGCTGAGGTCGAAGCTGGCGACATTCTCGTCGGCAAGATCACGCCTAAGGGCGAAAGCCCAATGACGCCGGAAGAAAAACTTCTGCGCGCCATCTTTGGAGAAAAAGCCTCTGACGTCCGAGACACCTCGTTGCGTGTACCACCAGGTGTGCGCGGTACCGTTGTTGAAGTGCGCGTGTTCAACCGCCACGGCATTGATAAAGACGAGCGTGCGATTGCCATCGAGCGCGAAGAGATCGAACGCCTTGGCAAAGACCGTGATGACGAACAAGCGATCTTGGATCGCAACGTCTATGGTCGCCTGGCTGACATGCTCACCGGCAAAAAAGGGATCGCAGGGCCGAAGGGCTACAAGAAGGGCGACACGATTTCGGTCGATGTGCTCAACGAGTACCCACGTTCGCAATGGTGGACATTCGCGCTCGACAATGACGGCCTGATGGGCGAAATCGAAGCGCTTCGCGCGCAGTATGACGAGTCCAAAAACCAGCTCGAGCAGCGGTTCATGGACAAGGTCGAAAAACTGCAGCGCGGTGACGAACTGCCTCCTGGCGTGATGAAGATGGTCAAAGTCTTCATTGCCGTTAAGCGTAAGATCCAGCCAGGCGATAAAATGGCCGGTCGTCACGGCAACAAAGGTGTGGTATCGCGCATCGTTCCGCAGGAAGACATGCCGTTCCTCGATGACGGTACACCTGTGGATGTGGTGCTTAACCCGCTGGGTGTGCCATCGCGCATGAATGTCGGGCAGATCCTTGAGACCCATATGGGTTGGGCCTGCTCTGGTCTCGGCAAGTCTTTGCAGAAGGCGGTCGAAGCCTATCAGCGCGAGAACAATGTGGCCGAACTGCAAGAGCGCATTGGCACGATCTACGGTGATGCCGTGGAAACTAAGAAGTTGTCAGACGATGACCTTGTTGGTCTCGGCAAACAGCTCTCGAAAGGTGTTCCCATTGGCACACCGGTCTTCGATGGTGCTCGCGAGCCGGATGTGGCCGAGATGCTGGAAAAAGCAGGTCTCGACCGTTCCGGTCAGGTCACGCTGTATGATGGCCGTACTGGTGACCAGTTCGACCGTAAGGTGACCGTTGGCTACAAGTATGTGCTGAAGCTTCACCACCTCGTGGACGACAAAATCCACGCGCGTTCGATTGGACCATACTCGCTCGTCACGCAGCAGCCGTTGGGTGGTAAGGCGCAGTTCGGCGGCCAGCGTTTCGGTGAGATGGAGGTCTGGGCGCTTGAAGCATACGGCGCGGCCTACACCTTGCAGGAAATGCTGACGGTGAAGTCCGACGACGTAGCAGGGCGTACCAAAGTATACGAGGCGATTGTCCGCGGCGAGGATGCGTTCGAAGCCGGTATTCCGGAGAGCTTCAACGTGCTCGTCAAAGAGATGCGGTCTCTTGGCCTCAACGTGGAGTTGGCACAAAGCGAGGAAGACGAAGACGAGGATGGCGACATCATCGACATCGATCTGCCGACGCAGGACGCTGCCGAGTAGTGAAGAGATACCAGAGGGTAGGGCGGTCGGCTTTACCCTCTGGAGCGCGTGAAACAATGCAAGAGAAAGGGCTCGCCCACGTTGCCACCGGCGCAAGGCAACCAACCGAGCCCAGGGTTTAAACCCCTAGGAGACACGCTTTGAACCAGGAAATCCAAAACGTTTTTGGCCGCGATATTCAGAGCCAAATGCCAAGTTTTGACCAAATCCGCATTTCGCTCGCGAGCCCGGAGAAAATTCTCTCGTGGTCGTATGGCGAGATCAAAAAGCCTGAGACAATCAACTACCGCACGTTCAAGCCTGAGCGTGACGGCCTTTTCTGTGCGCGTATCTTTGGCCCAATCAAGGACTATGAGTGCTTGTGCGGCAAATATAAGCGCATGAAATACAAAGGTATTATCTGCGAGAAGTGCGGTGTTGAGGTTACCCTCACCAAGGTGCGCCGCGAGCGGATGGGCCACATCGAACTGGCTGCGCCGGTCGCACACATCTGGTTCCTCAAGTCGCTGCCATCGCGCATTGCGACACTTTTGGACATGGCGCTGAAAGACGTTGAGCGCGTTCTGTACTTCGAGAACTATGTCGTCACCGAGCAGGGCCTGACCCCGCTGGCGCCTTATCAGCTTCTTTCAGAAGACGAGTATCTGCAGGCGCAAGACGAGTACGGTGCTGACAGCTTCACAGCCATGATCGGCGCAGAAGCCATCCGCAAGCTGCTGGGCGACCTGGATCTACCGGTTCTGCGTGAGCAGCTAAAGGTGGAGATGGCCGAGGCGACGGGTGAACTGAAGCCGAAAAAGCTCGCTAAGCGCATCAAGCTAATCGACGCGTTCCTCAATTCTGGCAACAAGCCGGAATGGATGATCATGACAGTCGTGCCTGTCATTCCTCCGGATCTGCGTCCGCTTGTGCCCTTGGATGGCGGCCGCTTCGCGACGTCCGACCTCAATGACCTGTATCGCCGCGTCATCAACCGCAACAATCGTTTGAAGCGGCTGATTGAACTGCGCGCGCCTGACATCATCATCCGCAACGAGAAGCGCATGCTTCAGGAAGCGGTTGATGCACTGTTTGACAACGGTCGTCGCGGTCGCGTCATCACCGGTGCCAACAAGCGTCCGCTGAAGTCGCTCGCTGACATGCTGAAAGGCAAGCAGGGCCGGTTCCGTCAGAACCTGCTCGGCAAACGCGTCGACTATTCCGGTCGTTCGGTGATCGTGACGGGCCCAGAGCTGAAGCTGCACCAGTGCGGCCTCCCGAAGAAGATGGCCTTGGAACTGTTCAAGCCGTTCATCTATTCGCGCCTTGATGCCAAGGGTTTCTCCAACACGGTGAAGCAAGCGAAGAAGCTGGTCGAGAAAGAACGTCCTGAAGTGTGGGATATCCTCGACGAGGTGATCCGTGAGCACCCGGTTCTGCTGAACCGCGCTCCGACATTGCACCGTTTGGGTATTCAGGCGTTTGAGCCTGTCCTGATCGAGGGCAAGGCCATTCAGCTCCATCCGCTCGTCTGTACAGCCTTCAACGCGGATTTTGACGGCGACCAAATGGCCGTTCACGTGCCGCTTTCGCTGGAAGCGCAGTTGGAAGCGCGCGTCTTGATGATGTCGACCAATAACATTCTGCACCCAGCCAACGGTCAGCCGATCATTGTGCCATCGCAGGATATGGTCTTGGGTCTCTATTATCTGACCTTGGAAGCCGACAATGAGCCTGGAGAAGGTATGGTTTTCGGCTCCACCGGTGAGGTGCAGGCTGCGCTTGATGCCAACGTCATCACGCTGCACTCCAAAATCAAAGGGCGCTTCAAAACGGTCGACGCTGCAGGCAACGCCGTGTCGGAAATTCACGACACGACTGCCGGGCGCTATCTGCTTGCCGATCTTCTGCCGAAGAACGCCAAGGTGCCGTTTGACGCAGCCAACCGCCTGATGACCAAAAAGGAAATCAGCCGGATGATCGATACGGTCTACCGCGCCTGTGGCCAAAAAGAGACTGTCATCTTTGCTGACCAAGTGATGGGCTTCGGCTTCCGCCAGGCCTGCAGCGCTGGCATCTCATTCGGTAAGGACGACATGGTCATCCCCGACACCAAGAAGGGTCTTGTTGATGAGACCCGCAACTTGGTCGAAGAGTATGAGCAACAGTACAACGACGGCCTGATCACCCAGGGCGAGAAGTACAACAAGGTTGTCGACGCCTGGGCGAAATGTTCCGACAAAGTCGCCGACGAGATGATGAAACGCATTTCCTCGATCGAGATTGATGAGGAAAGCAAGCGTCAGCTTCCGGTTAACTCGGTCTACATGATGGCGCACTCCGGCGCGCGTGGTTCGCCCGCCCAGATGAAGCAGCTTGCCGGTATGCGTGGCCTTATGGCCAAGCCGGATGGCTCGATCATCGAAACACCGATCACCTCAAACTTCAAAGAAGGTTTGACGGTGATGGAATACTTCAACTCCACCCACGGGGCGCGTAAGGGCCTCGCGGATACGGCGTTGAAAACGGCGAACTCGGGCTATCTGACACGTCGTCTGGTTGACGTCGCACAGGACTCGATCATCAGCGAAGTGGATTGCGGCACCGATAAGGGTATCCGCGTTCAGGCCATCGTTGATGCCGGTCAAGTTGTTGCGTCGCTCGGCCAGCGTGTGCTGGGTCGGACGGCGGCTGATGACGTTGTGCACCCCGAAACGGGTGAGGTCGTCGTGGCAGCTGGCACGCTGATTGACGAGAAGCTGGTCGACGCCATCGAAGATAGCGGCGTCCAGGGCGTGAAAATCCGCTCGGTGCTGACATGCGAAACGCGCCACGGCGTCTGTGGCACCTGCTATGGCCGCGACCTTGCGCGCGGTACGCCGGTGAACATGGGCGAAGCTGTTGGCGTTATCGCCGCTCAGTCGATCGGTGAGCCGGGTACCCAGCTCACCATGCGTACGTTCCACATCGGTGGTACGGCGCAGGTGGTCGACTCGTCGTTCATTGAATCCGGTCATGAGGGCAAAATCAGCCTGCGTAACCGCGCTATCTCTCGCAACAGCGAAGGCCATCTGATCGCGACCGGCCGCAACATGTTTATCGTTTTGACCGATGATCAGGGCAATGAAGCAGCTGTGCATCGTGTGACCTACGGTTCGCGTCTCTTGGTCGAGGAAGGCGATACGGTTCGCCGCGGTCAGCGTATGGCCGAGTGGGATCCGTACACCCGTCCGATCCTGGCCGATGTTGATGGTGCCGTTCTCTACGAAGATTTGGTCGATGGCGTTTCGATGTCCGAACAGGTCGATGAGGTCACCGGCATCGCGAAACGTCTCATCACCGACTGGCGTTCGACCCCGCGCGGTGCGGACCTGCGTCCAGCTATCGCGATCGTCGATAAGAAGGGTGAGATCTTGAAGACGGCACGCGGCGGCGACGCACGTGCTCTGCTTCCGGCTGAAGCCGTGATGTCGGTCTCGCCAGGCGACAAGGTCAAAGCTGGTGACGTGCTGGCGCGTATCGCACTCGAAAGCGCGAAAACGCGTGACATCACTGGTGGTCTGCCGCGTGTTGCCGAGCTGTTCGAAGCACGTCGTCCAAAAGATGCGGCTATCATGGCCGATATCGATGGTGTGGTGCGCTTCGGCCGCGACTACAAGAACAAGCGTCGGATCGCGATCCAGCCGCATGATGAATCGATGGATCCGGTCGAATATCTGATCCCTAAATCGAAGCACATGCAGCTTCAGGATGGCGATGAGGTCCAAAAAGGTGACTTCCTCATCGATGGTCTGCCCGCACCGCACGATATTCTTGCGGTCAAGGGCGTGGAAGAGTTGGCGGCGTATCTCGTCAACGAAATCCAAGAGGTCTATCGCTTGCAGGGCGTGTTGATCAACGACAAGCACATCGAGGTGATCGTTCGCCAGATGCTGCAGAAGATCGACATCACCGATCCGGGTGACTCGGAGTTCTTGGCTGGCGAGCAGGTTGATCGTATCGAGCTCGAAGAGCTTAACGAGCAGCTTGTGACCGATGGCAAGAAGCCCGCGTCCGGTACGCCGGTTCTGTTGGGCATCACCAAGGCATCGCTGCAAACGCGGTCGTTCTTCTCGGCGGCGTCCTTCCAGGAGACAACGCGCGTTCTCACCGAGGCCGCTGTCAACGGTAAGGTCGATACGTTGGAAGGCCTGAAGGAAAACATCATTGTCGGTCGCCTGATTCCTGCAGGTACGGGCCGCATGATGAACAAGATCCGTCAGGTCGCACAGAAACGCGATGATCTCATCTTGGATGCGCGCGAAGCCGAAGAGCCAATGGCCGAGGTCGAAGCAGTGCTGGAAGATCTATCGGAATCAGCACCAGCTGAATAACCTGGGATAACAGTGTTGAGGAAGGCGCCGGAATCACCTGATTCTGGCGCCTTTTGTTTTTTGGGTATGATCGACAGATCATTGCGCCACCTATCGATCTGGCGAACGAAAAGTGCCACTGCAGCGGGGCGGTGGGCACTGTGAGCGCAGTTGGTCATCAAAAGGCGGCCAAACTCCGCAAAAACCCCACCAAGGGGCTTGACCGTTGTGTCCGCTCATCGTATGCCCCGCTCACTTTTGCGGCAGGCTGTGGTTCGCAAAGCCGATTTGCTTGTGCCAAACGCAAGCTGGCTTCGATCCAAACGCTGCTTTGACTGGCTGCAAATTTGAGCATGCATGACCCGCGCTTGTGGGTCCTCTGATTGCAAGAGCGCCCGGGGCATTCCCCAAGGGGCGCTTCATTTGTTGTCTGCAAGGTTTGCGTCTTGTCTGACGCGTGAAAAGGAATGGAAGAGGCCTCGATGCCAACGATTAATCAGCTGATCCGTAAGCCACGCCAGGCTCCGGTTAAGCGCAACAAAGTTCCAGCGCTTGAGCAGAACCCGCAGAAGCGGGGTGTTTGTACCCGCGTCTATACAACCACACCGAAGAAGCCGAACTCGGCGCTTCGTAAGGTTGCCAAGGTTCGCTTGGTCAATGGCTTTGAAGTTATCGGCTATATCCCGGGTGTCGGACACAACCTGCAAGAGCACTCCGTTGTGATGCTGCGCGGCGGTCGTGTGAAAGACCTTCCAGGCGTTCGCTACCACATCCTGCGCGGCGTGCTCGACACGCAAGGCGTGAAGGATCGTAAACAGCGCCGTTCCAAGTATGGCGCCAAGCGTCCGAAGTAAGCTGTCGGTTAGGGTTTAAGGAATTACGCGATGTCACGTCGTCACGCCGCAGAAAAACGCGAAGTGAACCCGGATCCGAAGTTCGGAGATCTGGTTGTTTCTAAGTTCATGAACGCTGTCATGATTGATGGCAAAAAGTCCGTTGCAGAGCGCATTGTTTATGGCGCTTTCGACTCTATCGAGACCCGTACCGGTCAGAACCCGGTTGAGGTTTTCCACCAAGCCCTCGGCAATGTGATGCCTTCGGTTGAGGTGCGTTCCCGCCGCGTTGGCGGTGCGACGTATCAGGTTCCTGTTGAAGTGCGCTCTGAGCGCCGCCAGGCCCTGGCTATTCGCTGGCTGATATCCGCTGCCCGCGGTCGCAACGAGAACACCATGGTTGATCGCTTGTCCGGCGAAATGCTGGATGCTTCGAGCAACCGCGGCACCGCCGTGAAGAAGCGCGAAGACACGCACCGCATGGCCGAAGCCAACCGCGCGTTCTCGCATTATCGCTGGTAATTTGAGCCTAACGGCCCGCTAAGGAGCATCCCCCCATGTCACGCGAATACGTCATCGAGGACTATCGCAATTTCGGCATCATGGCCCACATCGATGCCGGCAAGACGACCACGACCGAGCGCATCCTGTATTACACCGGCAAGTCGCACAAAATTGGCGAAGTGCATGACGGTGCTGCCACCATGGATTGGATGGAGCAGGAGCAAGAGCGCGGCATCACCATTACGTCTGCTGCGACGACCACCTTCTGGGAAGGTCGCGACGGCAAGAAACGTCGCTTTAATATCATCGACACGCCAGGCCACGTGGACTTCACCATTGAGGTAGAGCGTTCGCTGCGCGTGCTCGACGGTGCGATTGCACTGCTTGATGCCAACGCTGGCGTGGAGCCACAAACCGAGACGGTTTGGCGTCAGGCAGACAAGTACAACGTGCCGCGCATGATCTTCGTCAACAAGATGGACAAGCTCGGCGCTGACTTTTACCGCTCGGTTGAGATGATCGAAGAACGCCTCGGTGCGCAGCCAGTTGTCATGCAGTTGCCTGTTGGCGCGGAGAGCGAATTCGCCGGCATCGTTGATCTGGTCGAGATGAAAGCGCTGATCTGGCGCGATGAAACCCTGGGCGCTGCTTGGGACGTTGTTGATATTCCAGCTGACCTTCAGGACCGAGCTGAAGAGTACCGTGAGAAGTTGATTGAAGTCGTCGTTGAGCAAGACGACGACGTCATGGAAGCTTATCTGGAAGGCGATATGCCGGACAACGACACGATCCGTCGCTTGATCCGCCAAGGCACCTGTAAGGTCGATTTCTTCCCGGTCTTTTGCGGCTCTGCCTTTAAGAACAAAGGCGTTCAGCCGCTTCTTGATGCTGTTGTCGACTTCCTTCCAAGCCCGATCGACATCCCTGCGATCAAAGGCATCGATGTCAAAACCGAAGAAGAAACGGACCGAAAGGCATCTGACGATGAGCCGCTTTCGCTGCTCGCGTTCAAGATCATGAACGACCCATTTGTCGGCTCGCTGACGTTCTGCCGCATCTACTCCGGCAAGCTGGAACAAGGTTCGTCGCTGATGAACTCGGTGAAAGACAAGCGTGAGCGTATTGGCCGCATGATGCTGATGCACTCAAACAGCCGCGAAGATATCAAGGAAGCCTATGCAGGCGACATCGTCGCGATTGCCGGCCTCAAAGAAACGACTACCGGTGACACGCTTTGCGACCCGATGAAGCCGGTCATTCTGGAGCGTATGGAATTCCCAGAGCCCGTGATCGAGATCGCCATTGAGCCGAAAACCAAAGGCGACCAAGAGAAGATGTCGATCGCGCTCAACCGTCTTGCGGCCGAAGACCCATCGTTCCGCGTGAAAGTTGATCATGAAAGCGGTCAGACAATCATCGCCGGTATGGGAGAGCTTCACCTCGACATTCTCGTTGATCGCATGAAGCGCGAATTCAAGGTAGAAGCCAACATCGGCCAGCCGCAGGTGGCTTACCGCGAGACGATCACCAAATCGGCTGACGTGGATTACACCCACAAGAAACAGTCCGGTGGTTCTGGTCAGTTTGCCCGCGTTAAGCTCACGATCGAGCCTGCGGAGCCGAATGAAGGCTTCGTGTTCGGAGATACAGTTGTTGGCGGTAACGTGCCGAAGGAATACATCCCAGGCGTTGAGAAGGGCATTGCGAGCGTGATGTCGTCGGGTCCAATCGCTGGCTTCCCGATGCTCGACATCAAAGCAACGCTCACTGATGGCGCTTACCACGATGTTGACTCCTCGGTTCTTGCCTTTGAAATCGCTGGCCGCGCTGCATTCCGCGAAGGTTGCCAGCAAGCTGGACCGAAACTGCTCGAGCCTGTGATGAAGGTCGAGGTCGTGACGCCGGATGAATATGCCGGTTCCGTGATGGGCGACCTCAACTCTCGTCGCGGCCAAATTCAAGGCACCGAGGCGCGTGGCGTTGCAACCGTCATCAACGCCTTCGTCCCGCTCGCCAACATGTTCGGCTACGTGTCATCACTGCGTTCGTCCACGCAAGGTCGCGCTCAGTACACCATGCAGTTCGATCACTATGAGCAAGTACCGCAAGCAATCGCGGAAGAAGTGAAAGCCAAATACGCCTAACCCCATTGGCGTAACCGAATTTAACACGACGTCCGTCAGGACCCGACGCAAGTCGAGACTATGGAGAGCCTAAGATGGCGAAAGAGAAGTTTGAGCGTAACAAGCCGCATGTGAATGTTGGCACGATTGGTCACGTTGACCATGGCAAGACGACGTTGACGGCGGCGATCACGAAGTATTTTGGCGATTTCAAAGCCTATGATGAGATTGACGGCGCACCTGAAGAGCGTGCGCGCGGCATTACGATTTCGACGGCGCACGTTGAGTATGAGACGGACAACCGTCACTACGCCCACGTTGATTGCCCAGGCCACGCTGACTATGTGAAGAACATGATCACCGGCGCGGCGCAGATGGATGGCGCGATCCTGGTGTGCTCGGCGGCTGATGGCCCGATGCCCCAGACCCGTGAGCACATTCTGCTCGCCCGTCAGGTTGGCGTTCCAGCGCTTGTTGTGTTCCTCAACAAGGTTGACCAGGTTGACGATGAAGAGCTGTTGGAACTGGTTGAGATGGAAGTGCGTGAGCTTCTGTCGTCGTACGAGTTCCCGGGCGATGATATCCCCATCGTAGCCGGTTCGGCTCTCGCCGCTCTGGAAGGCAAGACCCCAGAGATTGGTGAAGAGAAGATCCGTGAGCTGATGGAGCATGTCGACAGCTACATCCCGCAGCCAGAGCGTCCGGTTGACCAGCCGTTCCTGATGCCGATCGAAGATGTGTTCTCGATCTCCGGTCGCGGTACGGTTGTGACCGGCCGTGTTGAGCGTGGCATCATCAAGGTTGGCGAAGAGATTGAGATCGTCGGCATCCGCGACACACAGAAGACGACCTGCACGGGCGTCGAGATGTTCCGCAAGCTGCTCGACCAGGGTGAAGCGGGCGACAACATCGGTGCGCTGCTGCGTGGTGTTGGCCGTGAAGATGTTGAGCGTGGTCAGATCCTGTGTAAGCCAGGGTCGGTGACGCCGCACACCAAGTTCGTGGCTGAAGCCTACATCCTGACGAAGGAAGAAGGTGGCCGTCACACGCCGTTCTTCACCAACTACCGCCCACAGTTCTACTTCCGCACGACGGATGTGACCGGAGTGGTGACGCTCAAAGAAGGCGTTGAAATGGTGATGCCTGGCGACAATGTTGAGATCAACGTTGATCTGATTGTGCCGATCGCCATGGAAGAGAAGCTGCGCTTCGCTATCCGTGAAGGCGGCCGCACCGTCGGCGCCGGCGTCGTCTCCAAAATCGTAGAGTAGTACTCAACAGCAGCGCGCGGCTGGCCACTTGGATGGCCGCGCGCTTTTTGATTGTCCGCAGCCACATGGGTGGTTGCTAAGCAAGTAGGCAGAAGGTTCGGCCATGAACGGGCAAAACATTCGCATTCGATTGAAAGCGTTCGACCACCGTGTCCTCGACACGTCGACCGTCGAAATCGTATCGACCGCAAAGCGGACGGGCGCGCAGGTGCGCGGCCCGATTCCGCTGCCGACGCGGATCGAAAAATTCACGGTCAACCGCTCGCCGCACATCGACAAGAAGAGCCGTGAACAGTTTGAAATCCGCACACATAAGCGGCTTTTGGACATCATTGACCCGACCCCACAGACAGTGGACGCGCTTATGAAGCTCGACCTGTCGGCGGGTGTCGATGTGGAGATCAAACTGGGCGGCTAATGCCGTTCAGCAAAAGCAAACAACGCGTAACGCGCGATTAGAAGGACAAGACCCATGCGGTCAGGACTTATCGCACAGAAGGTGGGCATGACCCGCATCTTCGCCGAAGACGGGCGTCATATCCCGGTGACGGTTTTGAAGATCGACAATTGCCAGGTGGTGGGCCACCGCACCGTCGAGAAAAATGGCTACACGGCCATGCAGCTTGGCAGCGGCCTTGCGAAGGTGAAAAACACAACCAAGGCTGAGCGTGGCACGTTCGCCAAGGCAAGTGTTGAACCAAAGCGCAAGGTTGTCGAGTTCCGTGTTTCGGAAGACAATCTGGTGGACGTAGGTGCCGAATTTACGGCGGACCACTTCGTCGCTGGTCAGTTTGTCGATGTTTCGGGCACGTCGATCGGTAAAGGCTTTGCGGGTGCCATGAAGCGCCACAACTTTGGCGGCCTGCGGGCGTCGCACGGTGTATCCATTTCACACCGTGCCCATGGTTCCACCGGTCAGTGCCAGGATCCGGGCAAGGTTTTCAAGGGCAAGAAGATGGCCGGTCAGATGGGTAACGCCCGTGTGACGACCCAAAACCTTAAGGTTGTGAAGACCGACGTTGAGCGTGGCTTGGTCATGGTCGAAGGCTCTGTCCCCGGTTCCAAAGGCGGCTGGGTGATGATCCGCGACGCCGTCAAGAAGGCCCTGCCAGATGGTGCTCCGACCCCAGGCGCATTCAAAGCTCCTGCTGGTGCCGCACAAGTTGAGGAGGCTGTCTAATGGATATCGCAGTCACCAAATTCGACGGCAAATCGGCTGGCAAAGTCGCTGTCTCCGAAGACGTGTTCGGCCTTGAGCCACGCGACGACATTCTGCAGCGCATGGTGCGTTACCAGATGGCCAAGCGCCAGGCTGGTACCCATAAGACCAAAGCTCGTGCTGAGATCAGCCGTACCGGCGCCAAGTTTGGCCGCCAAAAGGGTGGCGGTCGCGCGCGTCACGGTTCGCGCCGTGTTGGTTCATTCGTTGGCGGCGGTAAGGCCCACGGACCAGTCGTTCGTTCGCACGCACATGACCTGCCGAAAAAGGTCCGTGCATTGGCTCTGCGTCATGCGCTGTCAGCCAAGGTCAAAGCGGACAGCTTGATCGTTCTTGATAGCTTTGAAGGCGTAGAAGCTAAAACCAAAGCGGTCGCTGCGGCGCTTGGCGCACGCGGCCTAACCAACGCACTGTTTATCGATGGCGCATCCGTCAACGACAACTTTGCAAAAGCCGCTCGCAACCTGCCGAACGTGGATGTGCTGCCGGTGCAGGGTATCAACGTCTACGACATTCTGCGTCGCAACACGCTCGTTCTGTCCAAGGATGCGGTCGACGCTCTGGAGGCACGGTTCAAATGAGCTCGAACCCAACCCATTACGATGTGATCGTCTCGCCGGTGATCACAGAAAAATCGACCATGGCCTCCGAGAATGGGCAGGTCATGTTCAATGTCGCACCAACCGCCACCAAGCCACAAATCAAAGCGGCTGTAGAGGCTCTGTTCTCGGTCAAAGTGAAGGCTGTGAACACGCTGGTGCGCAAAGGCAAAGAGAAGCGCTTCCGCGGCATGTTGGGACGTCAGTCCGACGTGAAGAAGGCGATCGTAACGCTCGAAGATGGTCAGACCATCGACGTGACGACCGGTCTCTAAGGCGCGGGTGAAGGAAACAGAACAATGGCATTGAAGACATTCAATCCGACATCGCCTGGGCGCCGCCAACTGGTTTCGGTTGACCGTTCGCACCTGCATAAGGGGAAGCCGGTCAAATCACTGACCGAGGGTCTGACCTCGAAAGGTGGTCGTAACAACACTGGCCGCATCACTGTCCGTCGTCGTGGTGGTGGTGTGAAGCGCACCTACCGCGTCATCGATTTCAAACGTCGCGCAAAGTTGGGTGTTGCCGGAACGGTCGAGCGTTTGGAGTACGATCCAAATCGCACGGCGTTCATCGCTCTGGTCACCTATGATGACGGTGATCAGGCTTACATTCTTGCGCCGCAGCGTCTGTCGGTTGGCGACAAAGTGTTGTCTGATGAGCGCACCGATGTGAAACCGGGCAATGCGATGCCATTGGCGTCGATGCCTGTTGGCACGATCATCCACAATGTGGAGCTGAAGATCGGCAAAGGTGGTCAGATTGCTCGTTCCGCTGGTGCGTACGCGCAGTTGGTAGGCCGTGATGGTGCCTATGCAATCGTTCGCCTACAGTCTGGTGAACAGCGCCTGATTCACGGCCAATGCTTTGCATCGGTTGGCGCCGTTTCGAACCCTGATCACATGAACACCAACCTTGGTAAGGCCGGTCGTTCACGTTGGCTCGGTCGTCGTCCTTCGGTCCGCGGTGTTGTTATGAACCCGGTTGACCACCCGCATGGTGGCGGTGAAGGCCGAACGTCGGGTGGTCGTCACCCAGTAAGCCCTTGGGGTAAGCCTACCAAGGGTAAGCGGACGCGTTCAAACAAGTCGACCGACAAATTTATCATTCGCTCGCGCCACCAGCGCAAGAAGAAGTAACGGAGATACGGCGTGGCACGCTCGGTTTGGAAAGGCCCGTTCGTAGACGGGTACATATTGAAGAAAGCTGACAAGGCGCGCGAAAGCGGGCGCAACGACGTGATCAAGATTTGGTCGCGCCGTTCGACGATCCTGCCGCAGTTCGTGGGCCTAACCTTTGGTGTCTACAACGGGCAGAAGCACATTCCCGTTTCGGTCTCCGAAGACATGATCGGCCACAAGTTCGGCGAGTTTGCGCCTTCGCGCACCTATTACGGTCACGCCGCCGATAAGAAGGCAAAGAGGAAATAAGATGGGCAAGGCATCGCGTGAACGCTCGCTTGCTGACAACGAAGCCAAGGCGGTTGTACGCCGGCTGCGTGTTAGCCCGCAAAAGCTCAATCTGGTTGCAGCGATGATCCGCGGCAAGAAGGTAGAGAAGGCTTTGGCCGACCTGACTTTCTCGCGCAAGCGCATCGCTGTCGACGTTAAAAAGGCGTTGGAATCAGCCGTTGCGAACGCTGAGAACAATCATGACCTGGATGTCGATAATCTGGTCGTCGCTCAGGCTTTCGTCGGCAAGGCGTTGGTCATGAAGCGTTGGCAGCCACGCGCGCGTGGTCGTGTCGGTCGCATCCAGAAGCCGTTTTCGAACCTCACCATCATTGTTCGCGAAGTTGAGGAGGCCGCCTAATGGGCCAGAAAGTTATCCCTACGGGCCTGCGCCTCGGCATCAACCAGACGTGGAATTCACGTTGGTACGCTGACAGCGACTACGCCAAACTGTTGCACGAAGACCTGAAGATCCGTGAGTTCATCACTAAGGAACTTCCAAAGTTCGTGAAGAAGGACGGTGACCGCAACAAGGGCGGTGCCGACCCGGCGATTTCAAAGATCGTGATTGAGCGCCCGCTGAAGAAGTGCCGGATCTCGATCCACACCGCGCGTCCTGGCTTCATCATCGGACCAAAAGGCGACAACATCGAGAAGCTGCGCCGCGCCATCTCTAAGATGACCGACAGCGAAGTGCATCTGAACATCGTTGAGGTGCGTAAGCCTGATACTGATGCAACGTTGGTTGCTCAGTCGATCGCTTCACAGCTCGAGCGCCGTGTAGCCTTCCGCCGCGCCATGAAACGCGCTGTCCAGAACGCCATGAAAGCTGGCGCTTTGGGCATCCGGATCAACTCGGGTGGCCGTCTCGGCGGCGCTGAAATTGCCCGCGTTGAGTGGTACCGCGAAGGCCAAGTGCCACTTCACACACTGCGCGCTGACGTGGACTACGGGACCGCAGAAGCCCTGACCGCCTACGGCATCATCGGCATCAAGGTGTGGATCTACAAAGGCGAGATCATGGAGCATGACCCGCTCGCCTCCGAACGCCGCGCCATGGAAGCTTCCGGTGGCGGTGGCGGTGGTGGACGTCGCCGCGACTAATATCTACTTCCCTGGTCGCTGTACGCTGCGACCAGAACAACTGACGATATGCCTTTGAGTCCGTTGATACGGAGACCGGGCATGAAAAACAGGAACGAGAACAATGCTTCAGCCGAAACGCACCAAGTTTCGCAAACAGCATAAGGGCCGCATCAAGGGCATGGCCAAGGGTGGCACCGAGCTGACCTTCGGCGCCTACGGCCTGAAGGCGCAAGAGCCTGAGCGCGTCACCGCGCGCCAGATCGAAGCCGCGCGTCGTGCGATGACCCGTCATATGAAGCGTGCTGGTCGTGTGTGGATCCGCATCTTCCCAGACGTGCCCGTGACGAAAAAACCAACCGAAGTCCGCATGGGTAAAGGTAAGGGTTCCGTCGAGTACTGGGCGTGCAAGGTCAAACCTGGCCGCATCATGTTCGAGATCGATGGCGTTTCCGAAGACATTGCGCGCGAAGCTCTGCGCCTCGCGGCGATGAAACTGCCCGTCAAGACGCGCTTCGTGCAGCGTATCGGCGAATAAGAGGAGCCAAGGACATGAAAGCGCAAGACGCCGCCCTGATGACTCCAGACCAGCTCGTTGATGAGTTGGTGAAGCTGAAGAAAGAGCAGTTCAACCTGCGCTTTCAGCGGGCCACCGGCCAACTCGAGAACACCGCACGTTTCCGGCAGGTTCGCCGTGACATCGCGCGGATCAACACAGTGCTGACCGCCAAACGGCGCGAAGCGGCGACCGCTTAACCAGCGGTTGTCAGAGGAGAAGAGACAAAATGCCAAAACGCGTCCTGCAAGGCACTGTGGTGAGTGACAAGACCGACAAGACGGTCACGGTGTTGGTTGAACGCCGCTTCACACACCCGCTTTTGAAGAAAACGGTGCGTCGCACCAAGCGTTACCACGCTCATGATGCGGACAACGCTTTCAAAACTGGCGACACGGTTCTCATCGAAGAGTGCCGTCCGTTGTCGAAGACCAAAAACTTCGTGGTTCTGGTTGATGAATCGCGCGCGCTTATGGCGTCGCACGGTTGATCGGCTGGTCTGAATTCTAAGAGAGGCATACAGCCATGATTCAGATGCAAACAAACCTCGACGTCGCCGACAACTCCGGCGCCCGTCGTGTTATGTGCATCAAGGTCCTGGGTGGCTCTAAACGCAAATATGCGGGCGTAGGCGACATCATCGTCGTCTCTGTCAAAGAAGCCATTCCCCGGGGTCGTGTGAAAAAAGGTGACGTGATGAAGGCGGTTGTTGTGCGCACCGCCAAGGACATCCGTCGCCCAGACGGTTCTGTGATTCGTTTCGATCGCAACGCTGCCGTTCTGGTGAACAACAGCAAAGAGCCAATTGGCACCCGTATCTTCGGGCCAGTGCCGCGCGAACTGCGCGCCAAGAGCCACATGAAGATCATCTCGCTGGCACCGGAGGTTCTGTAACCATGGCTGCGAAGATCAAAAAGGGCGACAGCGTTGTCGTGCTCGCCGGTCGTGACAAGGGCCGCACCGGCCAGGTCATTCAAGTGATGCCGACAGAGAACCGTGCCTTGGTGCAGGGTGTAAACATGGTGAAACGTCACCAGCGCGCGACCCCGGGCCGTGAGGCCGGCATCATCAGCAAAGAAGCACCGATTCAGCTTTCCAACGTCGCCCTGCGCGACCCGAAAGATGGCAAGCCCACCCGTGTGCGTTTCGATGTGAAGGACGATGGCAGCAAAGTTCGCGTTGCTGTGCGTTCGGGAGAAGCAATTGATGGCTGACACACAGTACACACCGCGTATGAAGTCTCTCTATGAAGAGCAAATTCGCGCGAAGCTGCAAGACGAGTTTTCTTACAAAAACCCAATGCAGGTTCCATCGCTCGATAAGATCGTTTTGAACATGGGTGTTGGTGAAGCTGTTGGCGACACCAAAAAGGTGCGTTCGGCGGCCGAGGATCTGACGGCGATTGCTGGGCAGAAAGCAGTCATCACGCATGCTCGCAAGTCGATTGCTGGCTTTAAGGTGCGTGAGCAGATGCCGCTTGGCGTGAAAGTAACCCTTCGCAAGACGCGCATGTATGAGTTTGTTGACCGACTGGTCACGATTGCGCTGCCTCGTGTGCGTGACTTCCGCGGCCTCAACCCAAAAAGCTTTGACGGCAATGGTAACTACGCCATGGGCATCAAAGAGCACATCGTGTTCCCAGAGATCGACTATGACAAGGTCGATCAAGTTTGGGGCTTCGACGTGATCGTTTGCACCACCGCCGACAATGATGGCGAAGCACGGGCCCTGTTGAAGCACTTCAACTTCCCGTTCCGTGGCAACTAACGCTGTTCTTAAGAGGATAGAGATAAATGGCTAAGAAAAGCGCCGTTGAAAAGAACAAGCGCCGCCGCAAGCTGGTCGATCAATACGCCGCCAAGCGCGCCGCATTGAACGCGATCATTCACGACAAATCGGCAAGCCCTGAAGATCGCTTCACGGCAACGCTGAAATTGGCTGAGTTGCCGCGTGCATCGTCCAAGGTGCGTGTGCGCAACCGTTGCAACGTCACGGGCCGCCCTCGCGCCTATTACCGTAAGCTCGGCATGTCGCGTATTGCGCTGCGTGAGTTGGGTTTGGCTGGCGATGTGCCTGGCCTCGTGAAATCAAGCTGGTAGGAGGATCTTCACGATGGCGATGACAGATCCGATTGGTGATATGCTGACGCGCATTCGCAATGCGCAGATGCGGAACAAAACAACTGTTGTGGCTCCGGCTTCTAAGTTGCGTGAGCGTGTGCTGCAGGTGCTGACGGATGAAGGTTACATCCGTGGCTTCTCCCGCACCGAGCTCGGCGACGGTAAGTCCGAGATCAACATTGAGCTGAAATACTTCGATGGTACGCCCGTGATCCGCCGGATCGAGCGCGTGTCCAAGCCAGGCCGCCGCGTTTATGCGTCGGTGAAAAACATTCCAACCGTCAACAACGGTCTCGGCGTGTCGATCCTGTCGACACCAAAAGGTGTGATGGCTGACCATCAGGCCCGCGACGAGAACGTCGGCGGCGAAGTTTTGTGCCAGGTCTTCTAGAGCTTCTGGAAGAAACCGGACAGGAAAAGGACAAAACTGATGTCTCGTATCGGTAAGAAGCCAGTTACGCTGCCAAGCGGTGTCACGGCGAACATTGATGGCCAGACGGTGTCGGTGAAGGGCCCAAAAGGCGAGTTGAGCGTTACGGTCGTGGACGAATGCTCCGTTGCCATGGGCGACAGTGGCATCGACGTGCAGCCACGTGGCCAGGACAAGCGTTCACGTTCCATGTGGGGCATGTCACGCACGCTGGTGAACAACATTGTTGTTGGCGTGTCTGATGGCTTTGAGAAGAAGCTTGAGCTGAACGGCGTTGGTTACCGCGCCCAAGCGCAAGGCTCTAAGTTGACGCTTGCTTTGGGCTATTCAAACGACGTGATCTACAACGTGCCGGATGGTGTGTCCGTTGCCGTGCCAAAGCCAACGGAAATCGTGCTGTCGGGCATCGACAAGCAGCGCGTTGGCCAGGCTGCTGCGGAAATC
Source organism: Hyphomicrobiales bacterium (assembly GCA_965601715.1). GTDB lineage: Bacteria > Pseudomonadota > Alphaproteobacteria > Rhizobiales > MH13 > MH13. The sequence continues at coordinate 727,857 of OZ271835.1, forward strand.
CGCAAGTTCCGTCCGCCTGAGCCCTACAAAGGCAAAGGCATCAAATACGCGGATGAGTACATCTTCCGCAAAGAAGGCAAGAACAAGTAGAACCAATTTGGCCGCGACCGGATCCCGGTCGGCCGCCCCAAACTGCTTGGGATGCGGCTGCGCGGTTACCAACGAAAAGGCAGAACCATGGCCCACAAGACAACAGAACAGCGCCGCCGCGAGCGCATTCGCCGTCTGATCCGCAAGGTTGCCAACGGCCGTCCGCGGCTTTCGGTGCATCGTACTGGCCGTCATATTTACGCACAGATCATTGATGACAATGCTGGCCAAACGCTGGCGGCCGCTTCGACGCTCGAAAAAGACATGCGCGGTTCGCTCAATACCGGTGCTGACACCAACGCCGCCGCTGAGGTTGGTAAGTTGGTTGCCTCGCGCGCCAAAGAAGCCGGCGTGACGGATGTGATCTTCGATCGCGGTGCCTTCCGCTATCATGGCCGGGTCAAGGCCCTTGCTGATGCTGCCCGCGAAGGTGGCCTGAATTTCTAACTCTCACGGGTCGCGATATGCGGCCGATGGGTTCCCTCCGGTTGTGGAATGGTCTGCAACCGCACTTGGTGGCTGGCAGCTCGTGTTGCCCCCACAAGACACATAAGGAAGACGACTATGGCGCAACGTGAGCGCAATCGCGATCGTGATGAAGAAAAGAGCGAGTTTGTTGACAAGCTCGTCCATATCAACCGGGTTTCCAAAACGGTGAAGGGCGGTAAGCGCTTCGGATTTGCTGCATTGGTTGTGGTTGGCGACCAGAAGGGCCGTGTCGGCTTTGGTCACGGTAAAGCCCGTGAGGTGCCTGAAGCGATCCGCAAGGCCACAGAATCCGCCAAGCGCGGCATGATACGCGTCCCACTGCGCGAAGGCCGCACGCTGCACCACGATGTGAAGGGCCGTCACGGCGCTGGCAAGGTGCTGCTTCGCGCTGCTCCTCCGGGAACGGGCATCATCGCCGGTGGTCCAATGCGCGCTGTTTTCGAAACACTCGGTATTCAGGACATTGTCGCCAAGTCGCAAGGCACGTCGAACCCATACAACATGGTGCGCGCAACCTTTGATGCGCTGCGCGAAGAAGACAGCCCACGTTCTGTGGCTGCGCGCCGTGGTTTGAAAGTGTCCGTTCTGCAGGCGCGCCGCGGCGACGCTGCCGCAGCCGACGCTTAGAGCGCTGATCAAGAAGGAAGCTTGAACAATGGCACAAGCAAAAACAATCACTGTTGAGCAGATCGGCAGCCCGATTGGCCGCCAACCAGATCAGCGTGCCACGTTGGTCGGTCTTGGCCTCAACAAGATGCGCCGCCAAAAAACGCTGGAAGATACGCCAGCAGTGCGCGGCATGATCCACAAGGTGCGCCACCTGGTGCGGATCGTCGAAGAAAACTAGTTCCAAGGCGCGGGCATTGCCCCGCGTCTTTTGTCTGAAAGCGAGCGGGGCAATGCACCCGCGCAAGTGGAGACACTGTTATGAAACTCAATGAAATCAGCCCGCGCGATGGTTCTGCCAAAGCCAAAAAACGTGTTGGTCGCGGTATTGGTTCTGGCAAGGGCAAGACCTCTGGTCGCGGTGTGAAGGGTCAGAAGGCTCGTTCTGGTGTTGCCATCAAAGGTTTCGAAGGCGGCCAAATGCCAATGTACCGCCGCTTGCCGAAGCGCGGTTTCAACAACATCTTCGCCAAAGCCTACAATGAAGTGAATGTTGGCCGTCTGCAGCAAGCTGTCGATGCTGGCAAGCTGGACGCTGGTAAGCCGGTTGATGCGGCCGCTCTGGTGGCCTGCGGCGTGATCACTAAGCTCGAAAAAGATGGTGTTCGCCTGCTCGGTAACGGAGAGTTGAGCGCCAAGCTGGAAATCAGCGTTGCTGGTGCGTCGAAAGGTGCAGTCGCTGCTGTTGAAAAGGCGGGTGGTAGCGTCCACATCGAACAGGCTAAAGAGGCTGCTGAAGCTTCTGCGGAATAATCGTAGAAAGACGGTCCGCTCGCGCGGGTCGGTTTCTTGTCTGTGAGGCTGAATGCGCTCCGCGTCAGCCTAGCTTGCCAAAGGAATGGATAACCAATGGCGTCAGCAGCTGAACAGCTCGCTTCCAACTTTTCCTTCAAAGCATTCGGTAAAGCCGAAGAGCTGAAAAAGCGCATCTGGTTCACCCTGGGTGCGCTTCTGGTCTATCGGCTCGGTACCTACATTCCGATGCCAGGCATCGAACCAGAAGCGTTTGCTGCCGCCTTTAACCAGGCCGCGCAGGGTGTGGTTGGCCTGTTCAATATGTTCACCGGCGGTGCTGTGGCTCGTATGGCTGTGTTCGCATTGGGCATCATGCCTTACATCACCGCGTCGATTATCATTCAGCTGATGACCACCGTGTCGCCGCGCTTGGAACAGCTGAAAAAAGAAGGTGAGCAGGGCCGCAAGGTCATAAATCAGTACACGCGCTATGGCACGGTGTTTCTGGCCGCCATTCAGGCCTACGGCATTGCTGTCGGCTTGGAATCGTCCGGTACCATCGTGACCGATCCAGGCTGGTTTTTCCGCATAACGACAGTGATTACGTTGGTTGGCGGGACCATCTTCCTGATGTGGCTGGGTGAACAAATCACCGCACGCGGTGTTGGAAACGGGATCTCGCTGATCATCTTCGCCGGTATTGTGGCGGAACTGCCGCGCGCTTTGGCGCAGACGCTGGAGCTTGGGCGTCAGGGCGCCATTGGCACGGGCCTCATCCTGACCGTTATCATTCTCGCCATTGTTGTGATCGCTTTCATCGTTTTCGTTGAGCGCGCGCAACGCCGCCTGCTGATCCAATATCCGAAGCGCCAGGTCGGCAATCGTATGACGCAGGGCGAGAGCTCGCACTTGCCGCTGAAACTGAACACGGCTGGTGTTATTCCGCCGATCTTTGCGTCCTCGCTTTTGCTGCTTCCAGCGACACTGGCGGGCTTTTCGGACGGCACAGAGGCGACAAGCTGGGTCACCACGCTGACGGCACTGCTTGGCCATGGCCAACCTGCCTACATGCTGCTCTATGCGGCTGGGATCATCTTCTTCGCGTTCTTCTACACGGCGATTGTGTTCAACCCGGCCGACACGGCAGACAACTTACGTAAGCATGGCGGCTTTATCCCAGGTATTCGCCCGGGTGAGCGGACGGCGAAATACATCGACCATGTGCTCACGCGCATTACGGTGGCGGGGGCCGCCTACCTAACAATTGTGTGTCTTTTACCCGAATTCCTCATTTCCTATACGGGCGTTCCCTTCTATTTCGGAGGCACATCGCTTCTCATCGTGGTCTCGGTGACCATGGATACCGTTCAACAGGTGCAAGGGCATTTGCTGGCGCATCAGTATGAGGGGCTGGTGAAGAAGGCGAAACTCCGGGGGAAACGTAGATGAGATTAATCCTTCTTGGACCGCCAGGGGCGGGCAAGGGCACCCAAGCCACGCGTCTGGTTGAGGCTTATGGCATTCCACAGCTGTCGACTGGCGACATGTTGCGGGCCGCCGTGGCTGCGGGAACTGAGACCGGTATGAAGGCAAAAGCCATCATGGAAGCTGGTGACCTGGTTCCTGATGCGGTTGTGAACCAAATCGTTGCCGACCGCATTTCTGAGAATGATTGCGCAAGCGGCTTCATTTTGGACGGGTACCCACGCACGCTCGCTCAGGCCGATGCCGTTGAGGACATGCTCAAAGCACGCGATCGCAAGCTGGATGCCGTCATCGAGCTTGTTGTCGATGATCGTGCCCTGGTTGGCCGCATCATAAAACGAGCAGAAGATGCCGCCGCTGCTGGCCAACCTGTGCGTAAAGACGATACTCCGGAAGTTTTCGATGAGCGTCTGCGGGCCTATTACAAGAGCACAGCGCCTCTGACCGGATACTACTACGCCAAGGGTAGTCTGCGTACCGTGGACGGCATGGCTTCCATCGATGAAGTCACCCAGGAAATCCAAGCTGTCCTATCCGACGGCTGATTGCCGTGGTTTAGTTGAACAGGCACGCAAGCCTCTGATTTGAGGGGCTGTTTCTTTGGAACGGCGAAAGCGTCGATAACCTGTTGACAAAACGTCAATCAGGCAATACGCGCATGGTTCTTCCACAAAAAACGTTCGGTCTCGCTCGTTCGGCGAACCGCTTGTTGCGTGAAGAAACCGCAAGGGCCGGCCTCCACCGGACGCGGTTAGATTGTACCGGATTGAGCAACGCTCAGTCCCTTTAACATGGAGAGACTGATGGCCCGTATTTCAGGCGTCAATATTCCTACGAACAAGCGCGCCATAATCGCGCTTCAGTATATTCATGGTATCGGCGCGAAGAACGCCGCCGATATCATCGAGAAGGTTGGCATTGAGCCATCTCGCCGCGTCAACGAATTGTCCGACGCTGAGGTGAGCCAAATCCGCGAAGTGATCGACCGGGATTATTTGGTCGAAGGCGATCTGCGGCGTCAGACATCGATGAATATCAAGCGTCTGATGGATTTGGGTTGCTATCGCGGCCTGCGCCATCGTCGCGGCCTGCCTGTGCGTGGTCAGCGCACGCACACCAACGCGCGCACCCGTAAGGGTCCGGCGAAGGCCATCGCTGGCAAGAAGAAGTAAGGCGGGTGCGGCTGTCCGCACCCCACCTCGGTGGAGCCAACCGGACCAAGCGTTTCGTATGGTCACGGTGGGCGGTGAGATCGACAAAGGAACATTATGGCTAAAGAAGCTACCCGCGTTCGCCGCCGCGAGCGCAAGAACATCACATCGGGCGTCGCGCATGTGCGCTCGTCCTTCAACAACACCATGATCACCATTACGGATGTGCAGGGCAACGCGATCTCCTGGTCGTCCTGTGGTACGATGGGTTTCAAAGGTTCGCGCAAATCGACACCTTATGCAGCGCAGGTTGCAGCCGAAGACGCGGCCAAAAAAGCCGCCGAACATGGTGTGAAGACGCTAGAGGTCGAGGTTTCCGGTCCCGGATCGGGCCGTGAATCGGCACTGCGTGCCTTGCAAGCTGCTGGGTTCACCATCACATCCATTCGCGATGTGACGCCGATACCCCACAATGGCTGCCGGCCACCGAAGCGTCGCCGGGTTTAAAGGGCTTTTGCCTGAACCCATTCCTGGTTTGGTTTTTGGGCGCGTTAGCCCACTTTCAAACTTCCCTTCGAGCGCTGCTTTGGCCCCCCAAGTGACACCAAAGGCCGCGCATGACCCACAAGGGGTGCATTTATGATCCATAAGAATTGGCAAAACCTGATCAAACCAAGCAAACTTGACGTTAAGTCAAGCGAAGACGGTCACGTTGCTCGCGTGACGGCAGAACCGCTGGAGCGTGGTTACGGCCTTACGCTCGGTAACGCGCTGCGTCGTATTCTTTTGTCGTCGATCCAGGGTGCGTCGGTTACCGCGATGCAGATCGATGGCGTGTTGCACGAGTTTTCGTCCATTCCTGGCGTACGTGAAGATGTGACGGACATTGTTCTTAACGTGAAAGAGATCGCGCTTCGTATGGAAGGCGAGGGGCCAAAGCGGATGATCGTGCGCAAACAAGGCCCTGGCATTGTGACTGCAGGTGACATCCAAACCGTCGGCGATGTTGAAATCCTCAATCCAGAGCACGTGCTCTGCACGCTTGACGAGGACTCTGAGGTTCGTATCGAGTTCACCGTCAACACCGGCAATGGTTATGTCGAAGCCGAACGCAACCGCCCGGACGATGCACCTATAGGCCTCGTTCCAATCGATGCGCTGTACTCCCCGGTCAAGCGCGTGGCTTATAAGGTAGAGAACACCCGTGAGGGCCAAATTCTCGACTATGACAAGCTGACGCTCGACATTGAAACCAATGGTGCGGTGACGGCGGAAGACGCGATCGCGTTTGCGGCACGCATTCTGCAAGACCAGCTCCAAATCTTCGTCAACTTCGAAGAGCCCGAAAAAGAGCAGGTCGAGGAAGAACTTCCAGACTTCCCATTCTCACCAGAGCTTCTGAAGAAGGTCGACGAGTTGGAATTGTCGGTGCGTTCGGCCAACTGCCTGAAGAACGACAACATTGTCTACATCGGCGATCTCATCCAGAAGACCGAAGCAGAGATGCTGCGTACGCCGAACTTCGGCCGCAAGTCGCTCAACGAAATCAAAGAAGTACTCGCCTCGATGGGCCTCCACCTTGGCATGGACGTGCCGAACTGGCCGCCCGAGAACATCGACGAGCTTTCTAAGCGTTATGAGGAACACCAGGTCTAGGCTTTGCGCCAGACCTTGGGGAACAGAGGAGAAGGGCCATGCGCCACGGTAAGTCAGGCCGCAAGCTCAACCGTACTGCGAGCCACCGCAAAGCGATGTTTGCCAACATGGCAGCGTCGTTGATCACCCACGAGCAGATCAAGACCACTTTGCCGAAAGCCAAAGAGCTTAAGCCGATCATGGACAAGCTCGTGACCCTGGCTAAGCGCGGCGATTTGCACGCTCGACGTCAGGCACTGTCTCAAGTCCGCGATGAAGCGGCTGTGCGCAAGCTGTTTGGTGTGTTGGGCGAGCGTTATTCTGAGCGTTCAGGCGGATACACCCGCGTGCTCAAGGCGGGCTTCCGCTTTGGCGACAATGCACCGGTTGCCGTCATCGAGCTTGTTGACCGCGATGTCGAGGCCAAAGGCGCCGCCGATCGCGCCCGTGTCGAAGCCGAAGAGGCTGAGGAAACGGTAGCTGCCTAAGCTGGCAGTAACTCACCGGAGAATGCAAAGGGCGGCCTTGGAGCCGCCCTTCTTATTGCCTAGTGTTGGCAAAGTCGGGGGCGGCTGGGAAAGACGAGTCGATACCGTCTACACACTGGGGAGATCAGCCATGTTGGGTGTTGGTTTAAAGGCCTTGGCGCCGCTTTTCGCGCTGGCCGTCGGCTTGGTGTCAGCAGGCAGTGCTCACGCGCAAAATGACCTCTCTGAGCGTCTGCTGGACCTTTTCCTCAACAACGCACCCATTTTGCTCGAGGAGCTGGATGATCGGGGCGGGTCCACGCAAGCGCCAGCCCGCGAAGTGCCCCAGTCCTTTGAACAGGTTCAACTGTCCTTTGCTCCAGTCGTGCGGATGGCGGCACCTGCGGTTGTGAACGTCTACGCCACCCGCATGGAACAGGTGCAAGATCCATTCGCGACCATGGATCCATTTTTCCGCCGCTTCTTTGGCGACCAAATGCGTCCTCGGCCTCGTGAGCGCATGGCTTCTTCCTTGGGTTCTGGCGTTATTGTCGACCCAAGCGGCCTGATCGTCACCAACAATCATGTTATTGCGCGTGCCAGTGAAGTGCGCGTTTCGCTATCTGATCGCCGTGAGTTTCCGGCGGAGATCCTAATTCGCGACGAACGCACCGACCTCGCTGTCTTGCAAGTGCGCGAGCTCAATGAAGCATTGCCCGCTTTGCGCATTGGCGTCTCGGATAATCTAGAAGTCGGCGATGTGGTGCTCGCCATTGGCAACCCTTTTGGCGTTGGACAGACGGTCACCCAAGGCATTGTCTCGGCGCTCGCCAGAACCCAGGTCGGCGTGACAGATTTTCAGTTTTTCATACAGACCGACGCCGCCATCAATCCGGGAAACTCGGGTGGCGCATTGGTGGACCTAAATGGTCATCTGGTGGGCATCAACACTGCGATCTTTTCGCGCTCTGGTGGCTCGAATGGGATTGGCTTTGCTATTCCCACAGAGATGGTGTCCGTTGTCCTTGCAGAAGCTGCCAGCGGCTCATCATTCGTGGCACGTCCTTATCTCGGCGCCGAGGTTCAGTCCGTAACGGCCGCCATTGCGCAGAGCTTGGGAATGCGTCGTCCACGCGGTGTTCTAGTTTCTGATCTGGTAGCAGGAGGGCCTGCCGAGCAAGCAGGAATCCGCCGTGGCGATGTCGTCGTCTTGATTGATGGAGTGCGCATCGAAGACCCAGACGCGTTCGCCTATCGTTTTGCCACCAAAGGCATCGGAGGAACGACCACTCTGCGTATATTGCGCGAAGGCAGAAGGCGAGATGTCACAGTCGCGCTTATCGGACCACCCGAGACTGTGCCGCGTGACATGCGCACCATTGCTGGGCGGTCGCCCTTTGCAGGAGCTGAGGTCATCAATCTTTCACCAGCCGTCGCGCAGGAGTTTGGGTTCGCGCAAACCGAAGGTGTGATGATTGTCTCCATCCAACCTGGCTCGCCGGCCAATCAAGTCGGATTTCGCGAGCAAGATCTGATTCTGCAGGTCAATGAGCGCCGGGTTGAGACGACGCGCGATCTTGAACAGATCGCTAGCGCCCGTAGCCGAGGATGGCAAATCGTCTTTGAGCGGGGCGGTCGCATTCGCTCAGCATTTCTGCGCTTCTAGCCGGGCGACGCTTGTGGCGGACTTGTTTGCAGATACCGCCGCCGCCGAGGACCATTTGGTCCCGTTACCTGAGCGTCTGCGGCCCAAGCATCTTGATGATGTTATCGGTCAAACCCAGTTGCTTGGCGACGACGGCAAGCTGACGAGGCTGCTGACGGCACTTCAAGGCGGCAACGCTCTGCCATCGTTGATCCTCTGGGGGCCGCCAGGTACGGGTAAGACCACGTTAGCGCGCCTCATCGCCGATCAGGTCGGCTCGGGTACACGCTTTGTGCAGCTTTCGGCGCTGACAAGTGGCGTGAAAGATCTAAAGCAGGCCTTTGACACCGCGCGCGTTGCGCGAGGCAGCGGCCTAGCGACCGTTTTGTTCGTTGACGAGATCCACCGCTTCAACAAAGCGCAGCTCGACAGTTTTTTGCCCGTCATGGAAGACGGCACCATCACGCTAATTGGCGCTACCACAGAGAACCCATCGTTTGAATTGAACCCGGCGCTTCTTTCTCGCTGCGAGGTTTTGATCCTCGAGCCTCTGGATGTCGATACATTGATAGTGCTTGTTGGTCGCGCTTTGGTCGCCCTTGGCAAAGCAGACCTGGTAGACGGTGACGCCCGCCGCGTGATCGCCGACCGTGCCGATGGAGATGGTCGCCGTACCATAGCCCTCACTGAGCTCGTGATGGCCGGGCAGGGTGATAACCCAGATACATTTACAGCCGCCGCGATTGCCGAGCGGCTCGGTATGGCGCTTGCGCGTTATGACAAGGACAGGGACGGCCACTACGACCTGATCTCTGCCCTGCACAAGTCTGTGCGCGGGTCTGACCCGGATGCCGCGCTCTATTGGTTCGCACGTATGCTGGAGGGTGGTGAAGACCCGCTGTTCTTGGCGCGGCGATTGATCCGCATGGCGAGCGAAGATATTGGGTTGGCTGACCCTACAGCATTGCCAGCGGCGATCGCGGCGCGTGAGGCTTACCATGTGCTCGGTAGCCCGGAGGGAGAGTTGGCACTGGCTCAGGCGGTGATCCATTTAGCGACCGCGCCAAAGTCAAACGCCACCTACACCGCCTATAAAGCGGCGCGGGCACTGGCCAAGGAAAAGGGATCGTTGGCGCCACCATCGGAAATTCTCAACGCCCCAACAAAGCTCATGAAGGATATCGGGCGGGGCGCTGGATACATTTATGATCACGATACCCCGGAAGGCTTCTCAGGACAGGCATATTTCCCCAAAGAGATAGGGCGGCACACGTTCTATGATCCGCCGGAGCGCGGATTTGAGCGTGAACTTGTCAAACGCCTGCGCTATTGGCAGGGCTTGCGCGACGCAAAGAAGTAGCAGGACAAACCCTTTGGCCTTTACAGCAGCAGCTTTGGTATTTGTGGGTGGCGGCCTCGGTGCGGTCGCCCGCTATGGCTTGGTGCGGGTAAGCGAAAGCACTTTGGGCTCTGGCTTTCCCTATGGTGTCTTGGCCGCCAACATTGTTGGCTCCCTGGCGATGGGTCTGGTCGCGGGATGGCTTGTCGCGCGCCATGGCGGGATGGGCGCCTTTCTCGACCTGGAAGGCCATGATGCCGCGCGCGCAGCTCTAGCGACCGGCTTGCTCGGCGGTTTTACGACATTTTCTGCCTTTTCTCTCGATGCTGTTCGGCTCTGGGAACAGGGCACGCAAGGTCTGGCCATCGCCTATGTCGGCTTAAGTGTCGCACTCGCAATCGGCTGCCTCGTGGTTGGCCTGATGTTGGCACGAGGCTTGTTCGCATGAGCGGCGTTGAAACCCGCCACGTTGCCGAAGACGAAGACGGCATGCGCTTGGACCGCTGGTTCAAGGAGCATTATCCGGGCCTTGCCTTTGGCGCGCTGAACAAGCTGTTGCGTAAAGGCTCGATCCGGATTGATGGCGGGCGCGCCAAATCAAACGCGCGTCTCGAGGCTGGCCAGGCTATCCGTGTCCCACCGCTGGGGAGTGACGGTGCCCGCGATGCCGGCCCACGGCCAAAGGCGGCCGACGAGACGGTTGAAGCCCTACGGGCGATGACGCTGTTTGAGGATGACCAAGTGCTTGTCCTCAACAAGCCATGCGGGCTTGCCGTCCAAGGTGGTCCAGGAGTGTCGAAACATGTCGACGGCATGCTCGAGGCGCTGCGCGACCGGCAGGGCCGTAAACCTCGCCTTGTGCACCGCCTGGACAAAGACACGACGGGCGTTCTGATCGTCGGCAAAACCAAGGGTGCGGCCTCGGCATTGGCGGCATCCTTCCGTTCCAGGGCGACAAAAAAAGTCTACTGGGCGCTGGTGCGCGGCGTGCCTAAACCACGCCAGGGGCGTATCTCTAGCTATTTGGCAAAGGGCGACGACAGCGCAGGTCCAGAACGCCAAGAACGCATGCGTATTGCCGAACACGGTGACCGTGGCGCCGATCATGCATTGACGCTCTACAATGTGCTGGAAACCGCGGGCAGGGGGCTCACCTGGCTCACCTTGCGGCCGGTCACTGGACGCACGCACCAGCTGCGCGCGCATTGCAACCATATTGGTCACCCGATTATCGGTGACCCGAAATATTTCGACGTTGAGAATTGGGAGCTACCGGGCGGTATCCAAAACCGGCTGCATCTTCATGCGCGTCGCCTGCTCATCCCCCATCCGAAGGGCGGTCAGATTGATGTGAGCGCGCCTCTGCCGCCGCATATGCAGCAATCCTGGAACCTTTTGGGCTTTCAGGTGCAAGACGCGCCGACCGATGATGAGGAAGCCTGGGAGGAGGCCAGCCGCACGCCTGCCAAACGTGGGGGAGGACGATGATCAACGAACTCATCCTTTGGGGCGCGTTGGCGGTGCTGATTGCGTTGATGGCGCTGGCCGTCTGGGCGGGGCGCCGCGGATTGCACGCCCTGGGCGTCGTGGGCCCTGGCAAAAGCAACGGCGCGCAGGACGAGCAAATTGCAGAGCTGGTTGTAGAACTTCGTCGGTTGAACACGTCTCTGGAGCGCCTCGTTGATCAGAACGACCGGGCCACCCGCCCGTCAGACCAAGAGCCTATCCGCGATGAATGACAAGATGTCACCCTTTGACGCCATCTTTTCCGATGCCGGACTGGATCCGATGGTGTCAGCCCAGCAATCCATGCGCCAGAACCTGCCCAAACGGTTCTGGAAGGAGGCGACGATTGAGGAACGCGACGGTCGCTTTCATTTGCTTCTTGATGGCCGTTCGGCGCGTACACCCGGGCGCCAGCCGCTGAGCACTGGGCACAAGGCAGTGGCTGATAGGCTCGCTAAGGAGTGGAATGCCGTCGAAGACCGGTTAGACCCGCTTGCCTTGCCGCTCACCCGGCTGATCAATGTTGCTTTGGATGCCGACGCCGACGCGCGCCGGGCCATGCTTGATGAAATCCGCAAGTACGCAGATACCGATGAGCTCTGTTACCGCGCCGACAGGCCCAGCGGCCTGGTAGATCGCCAGAATACCGTTTGGAACCCCTATTTGGATCGTTTGAAGACGCACCACGGTATCTCGCTCACGCTATCGGCCGGAATTATGCATGTGGCGCAGGAGGACGCATCGCTGGACGCATTGCGCGACCTGGCTGATCGCCGTGCGCCGGACACTGAACGTTTGTGCGCGCTCGTTTTGGCGACCTCTCTAACAGGATCGGCTGTTCTGGCGCTGGCCTTGACCGAACCAGGCGTGCCCGAAGGTAGGGCGAAAACCATCTGGCAGGCCGCGCATATCGACGAGGACTGGAACCGCGCCCAATGGGGTGAAGATGCCGAAGCCACGGCCCTGCGGGACATAAAGTGGCGCGATTTTGAAGCCGCGGCCTTCCTGCTAACCTTGCCCGACTGACATCCTTAGCGCGCCATCGGAACAGACCTATTCCCGTCAGGCTGCGCCCTTCGGATGGCTAGACAGCCGCCCATGCGCTGGTAAGCCGAAAGGTATCAGAATTTCGGTGAGGTTGAGTGCATGAGCGTTCTGGATGAGTTGGAAGCACGCCGCGACCAAGCGCGGCTGGGAGGCGGTCAGCGCCGGATCGACGCGCAGCATAAAAAAGGCAAGCTAACCGCGCGTGAGCGCCTGACCGTCCTGCTCGATGAGGGCTCTTTCGAAGAGTACGACATGTTCGTGCAGCATCGCTGCGTCGACTTCGGCATGGCAGAGAGCAAAATCTCTGGCGATGGCGTCGTCACCGGGTGGGGCACGATCAATGGCCGCGTGGTCTACGTGTTCGCCAAGGACTTCACGGTGTTTGGCGGGTCGCTCTCGGAGGCGCACGCCAAGAAGATCACGAAAATTCAGGACATGGCATTACGCAACCGCGCGCCGGTCATTGGCCTGTTCGACGCCGGCGGCGCCCGCATCCAAGAAGGTGTTGCAGCCCTGGCGGGCTATGGTGACGTGTTCGACCGCAACGTACGCGCGTCGGGCGTCATCCCGCAAATCTCCGTTATCATGGGGCCGTGCGCTGGCGGTGATGTCTACTCGCCCGCTATGACGGACTTCATCTTCATGGTGCGCGATACGAGCTACATGTTCGTTACCGGGCCCGATGTGGTGAAGACCGTGACCAATGAGACTGTCACGGCCGAAGAACTTGGTGGCGCCAGCGTGCACGCCACTAAGTCTTCCATCGCCGACGGTGCCTTTGACAATGATATGGATGCGCTGTTCGAGATCCGACGTCTGATGAACTTCCTGCCCGCCTCCAACACGGCGGAGTTGCCAAAGATTGCGTGCTTCGATGATGTGAACGACCAGGATGACAGTCTGGATACGCTCGTTCCCGCGAACCCTAACCAGCCCTATGACATGCGAGAGCTCGTCCTGAAGACGCTGGACGACGGTGATTTTTATGAGCTTCAACAAAGCTTTGCTGGCAACATCATCACTGGATTTGGGCGCATTGAAGGCTCGCCAGTGGGTGTTATTGCCAACCAACCCATGGTTTTGGCTGGCGTACTCGACAGCGATGCGAGCCGCAAGGCCGCCCGATTTGTGCGCTTCTGCGACTGTTTCAATATCCCGATCGTCACCTTCGTTGATGTCCCCGGATTCTTGCCAGGAACTGCCCAAGAGTATGGCGGCCTGATCAAGCACGGCGCGAAGTTGCTCTATGCCTATGCGGAAGCCACGGTACCCAAGGTCACGGTGATCACCCGCAAGGCCTATGGTGGCGCCTATGTGGTGATGTCGTCCAAGCATATTGGCGGTGACCTGACCTACGCTTGGCCATCGGCTGAGATTGCCGTCATGGGCTCGAAGGGCGCGGCCGAAATCCTCTACCGGCAGGAGTTGGACCAGCCCGATCTGATCGCTTCACGCATTGCTGACTATGAAGAACGGTTCGCCAACCCATTCGTTGCGGCGGAACGCGGCTTCATTGATGAAGTTATTCTGCCACACTCAACACGCCGCCGTGTGGCCAGGGGTTTGCGGCTGTTGCAGAGCAAGCAAGTCGACATTCCCTGGAAAAAGCACGATAATATACCGCTTTAAGAAAACTATCTAAACCATTGATATAAATAAATAAGACCGATAATAATTGGCTGATGAATCAAGTAAATCCCCAAGCTGTTCGTCCCCATCCATTGGAGCGGATCGTGCGGGGTGTTCAGCGGTTCTTTGGGTGGCTTGCTCTCTAGCCAGGGTACTATGAACTGACGACCAACGGCAAAACCGAGCAATCCGGCCGCAAGCCATGGAAAGACTGGCACCCAGTCGGCGGTCACTGGGGCTCGTGTGCCCAGGCCCCACCAGACCGTCGCTGGACCATTCAGCGCTTCAATGGCCACGTACGATTTGGTGACAAGCACGATGCCAGCCAAGGCAACAGCCCAAAAGGGAAGGAGCAACGCCACTGCAGCGATGACCACGCTGGCCAAAGCGATGTGGTGAAGTATGCCGAAATAGATGGGGGCCTGCGGTAAGGCGACAAAGGTTGCCGCGGACACAACAGCGGCGGCCAACCCAATGACGGCAACCCGCCGCCAAAAGGTCCGCCGCGCGATCAGCGGTCCGCCAATTGCTATCGATGCCAGTGCCAACGATAAGCCACTGATAAACAGGAATGATCCGGCGATAACTTGGGCTGCCAGACGCATCGCCATGTCGCGTTCAATCGTCCAGTCAATAAGACCGAACTGAAGCCCGTCCCAGATGGCGTGGTAGACAATCATCGCAACCAGTGCCGTACCGCGAGCGCGGTCCAGCCACACCTGACGCGGCAAAGGTAATGGCACATCGTTAGACGCGTTGTCTGACCTCCGTTCGACCAAGTTTCACCACCTTTCGGTCAAGTTGCCCGGCGTTGTGCGACGCCGTATTGAGGGTCAGTCTGCGTAGCTGGGAGCCACTTCGTGTTCAATGCCATCCTGATTGCCAACCGTGGCGAAATTGCTTGCCGTGTCATCAAGTCTGCACGCGCGTTGGGGATCAAGACCATTGCCGTTTATTCGGACGCCGATGCCGAGGCGCTCCACGTTAGAACGGCCGATGAGGCGGTGCATATTGGACCGCCTGCCGCCGCCGAATCCTACCTTGTGGCCGACAAGATCATCGAGGCCTGCCGCCAGACCGGCGCGGACGCTGTTCACCCCGGTTACGGCTTCCTTTCGGAGCGCGCAAGTTTTGCCGCCGCATTGAAGGAAGCAGGGATCACCTTTATTGGCCCCAACCCACGCGCGATCGAAGCGATGGGCGACAAAATCACCTCTAAGAAAGTCGCCGCAGACGCTGGCGTATCCACAGTGCCTGGCTATCTCGGCATCCTGGACACGCCGGATGATGCCATTCGTGTTGCGCAAGACATTGGCTACCCAGTGATGATCAAGGCGTCCGCTGGTGGTGGTGGTAAGGGCATGCGTATTGCCTACACCGCCGATGAAGTGCGCGAAGGCTTCGAGCGTTCACGATCCGAAGCAGCTTCCTCCTTCGGTGACGACCGCCTGTTTGTTGAAAAGTTTATCGAAAACCCGCGGCATATCGAGATCCAAGTCCTCGGCGACAAGCATGGTAACTGTATCTATTTGGGTGAGCGCGAATGCTCCATCCAGCGCCGCAACCAAAAGGTTATCGAAGAAGCGCCATCACCGCTTTTGGACCCAGAAACACGCGCCCGCATGGGTGAACAAGCCGTCGCGTTGGCCAAAGCCGTCGACTATGATTCTGCCGGCACCGTTGAGTTCGTTGTCGGTCAGGACAAGAGCTTCTTTTTCCTGGAGATGAACACCCGCCTTCAGGTCGAGCATCCGGTGACCGAACTGATCACTGGTGTTGACCTTGTTGAGCAAATGATCCGCTCCGCGGCTGGCGAACCGCTCGCCAAGACGCAAGACGAGGTGACGCTGACAGGTTGGTCGGTTGAATCACGCGTCTACGCTGAGGACCCGGTGCGTGGTTTCTTGCCATCTATAGGGCGCCTGACCCAATACCAACCGCCGGACGAAGGCACATTCGGCGACATACAGGTGCGTGTCGATACGGGTGTGGTCGAGGGATCGGAAATCTCGATGTTCTACGACCCGATGATCGCCAAATTGGTGACCTATGGGCCGGATCGGGAAACGGCGATTGACGCCATGCAAGAGGCGCTGGATCGTTTCCGGATTGAGGGCATCCAGCACAATATGAGCTTCCTCTCCGCCCTGATGGATCACGCGACGTGGAAGTCAGGTGTCCTGAGCACCAATTTCATCGCTGAAGAGTATCCAGATGGCTTCTCGCCAGTGGTGCCGAGCCGTGAGGACGCGTTTATCCTGGCAGGCGTCGCGCTGTCGGTCGAAGCTGTGGAGCGCGGCCGATTGGATCATCTAACTGGTCGTCTGCGCCCACACCATGGTGACTTGCGCCAAGAATGGACCGTTATGCTTGGCCCGGACAGCTTCGATGTCAGTGACCTGTCCGGTACCGATGAGCCCCCTGTGACCCTTGAAGGTGTGATAGACGGCCAGCCAATCAGCCTTGCGTCCGACTGGACGCCGGACAAGCGCCTATGGACCGGCACGATTAACGGACAGGCTGTTGCCGTGCGTCTCAAGCGCCAAGGGCACCGGATGCTGCTTGAACGACGCGGTTCGCAGGTCGAAGCGGTCGCCATGCCGCGTTCTCTGGCCGCGCTCGCAGCGCTCATGCCGGAAAAGGTCGCGCCCGACACGTCCAAATATCTGCTTTGTCCGATGCCCGGCCTCGTGGTCTCGCTGCATGTAGCGGAAGGCGAGGAAGTCCAAGTTGGTCAGCAACTGGCCATTGTCGAAGCGATGAAGATGGAAAACATCCTTCGCGCCGAACGCAAAGCGACCGTGAAGTCGATCAAGGTCGAGCCAGGTCAGAGCCTCGCCGTTGATGAGATCATGATTGAATTCGATTGAGCGCGCGACCAGTCTGATGGGGACGCCGGTCAGGCAGAGCTCAAATACAATAAAAGCCCGGCAGACCAACCAGGTCGCCGAGCTTTCTTTAACTCCGACAAGCCGATCAATAGCGGCGGAAGAGCGCGACCAGCTTGCCCTGGATCTTAACCCGATCTGGCCCGAAAATCCGCGTCTCATAAGATGGATTGGCCGCCTCCAAAGCAACCGACCCGCCGCGTTTACGCAGGCGCTTGAGCGTTGCTTCCTCATCATCGACAAGAGCAACAACGATTTCACCAGTATCAGCGCTCTCAGAGCGTTTGATGAGGACCGTATCGCCGTCAAATATGCCCGCATCGATCATCGAGTCGCCACGGACCTCAAGAGCGAAGTGTTCGCCACCCGCGATCAGCTCCGAGGGAACCGAAACCGTATGGCTCTCCTGCTGAATGGCTGAGATCGGCGTACCCGCTGCGATCCGTCCCATCACGGGGATCGAGACAATATCGCCGAGATCAGCTGCGCTTGGCGATGTCGTCTCGTTTTGTGGTTTGCCACCAGACCCTTCGATGACGCTTGGAACAAATCCTCCACTGCGTCCGCCCATCCGTGGATTGTGTGAGTCCGGTAGACGTACAACCTCCATCGCACGGGCACGGTTCGGCAGGCGGCGGATAAAGCCGCGCTCTTCCAATGCCGTGATTAGGCGGTGGATGCCAGACTTGGACTTGAGATCCAGCGCGTCCTTCATCTCATCAAACGAGGGCGGCACGCCGGTTTCGCGCAAGCGCTCATGGATAAACATCAGTAATTCATGCTGCTTGGGTGTAAGCACGGTTTCCCCCATCTGGCGGATGGCCGACCACCGTTTGAGGGCGCCGACTCAATGGAACACAAGATGAACAACTTGTACCTGTTCTTGATGTGTTCTTCAAGTGCCCTCAGCTAGGAAGCAGCAAGATATTGCACGGTTCACCCTTCGCACTCGCCGGCTCATGGGCTGGCCGGTGGATCAAAACCGAGGCCTGCGACAGCAAGTTTAGAAGCGACGAATCCTGGTTGTTGACCGGCGAAACTCTGCCGTCTTTGCCCCGAAATGCCCGCATAAAATGGTCGCGCGGACCATTGGTTGGCACGTCCGCTCCAAGCGTCGCTTTTTGCAGAGGCAGCAAGTTTTCCACCGGTTGCGCCATGACGCGCGCGATGAGTGGCCGAAGAAAGACAAGTGCGCTGACAAGCGACGACACCGGGTTTCCTGGCAGGCCCAGAACGAATTGCTGGCCACGCGTGCCGAAGAACGTGGGTTTGCCGGGTCTTAAGGCGACCTTCGGCACATCAAGCGCGAAGCCTGCGGCTTCGAGTGCTGGGCGCACAAGGTCATGGTCACCAACCGAGGCGCCGCCAACCGTGAGGATCAAATCAGCTTCACAGTTGTTCAGGTAGTCCTCTATTTTTTCCTGATCATCAGGCAACAGCCCAACATCGGCGTCGCGCACACCGAAGCGCTTCGATAATGTGGCAAGCCCGAAGCCGTTCGAGGCAATGATGTTGCTTGCAGCGACATCGGGGCCAGGAAGAACCAGCTCGTCGCCCGTCATGAGGATGGCGATGGAAGGAGGGGGCTGCACCAATAGCTGTGTGTGGTTGCCAGACGCGGCGAGCGCCACGTGCTGCGGCGCCAGCTTGGTTCCGGCCTTGATCAGAATATCCCCTTCGCGAAAGTCGCCGCCTTGTGGGCGAATGTTCGACCCGGCACCCGGTGTGTCCGACACCTGGATGCTGTCGCCATCACGATTTGCATCTTCTTGGATCAGAACATGCGTGCTGCCCTTCGGAATAGGCGCTCCGGTGAAGATGCGCACCGCCTGACCGGGGCCAACAATCCCGGCATACTCGCCACCAGCCGGGGCTTCGCCGATCACGTCGTAGCATTGCCCTGGCTGCGGCGCCGCGGCGAGGGCGTACCCATCCATGGCAGATACGGCAAAGGGCGGCTGTGTGCGTCGCGCCACGCAGTCTTCCACCAGCACCAAACCATCGCAGTCCAAAAGGGCTGTCTCGCGCGGCGGTAAAGGCTGCGCGAGGTTGACCAAGCGCTGCAGCGCATCGCGCAGGGGCACCATGGCTGCCATCAGGCTTCGACCGACCAATCGCCGGAGGCACCACCCGACTTCGCCGTCACCTTGATGTCGGTGAGCGTCATCGTGCGATCGATGGCTTTTGCCATGTCGTAGAGGGTGAGAAGCGCGACCGAACAAGCCGTCAGTGCTTCCATTTCGACACCGGTCTTGCCAGTGGTGCGCGCCAGGGTTTGGACGTGGAGGCCAGCGCCATCTTGCCGCTCGGCGATCTCGACTTGCACATCATTGAGGGGTAGGGGGTGGCACAGGGGTATCAAGTCATGAGTGCGCTTGGCTGCCATAACACCGGCAATACGCGCTGTGGCCAGCACGTCACCCTTCTTCAAACGATTGTCGCGGATGGCAGCAAGCGTGGTCGCTTCCATCAGAATCGAGCCGCTCGCCGATGCGGCGCGCTTGGTGTCGGGTTTGTCGCTGACGTCCACCATGGAGGCGTGACCCGCCTGGTCGGCATGCGTCAGGCGTTGTTTGGTATCGTTATTCATGCGGCCAACAAGCTGCGCGTGGCGGCCTCAACATCGTCCTGACGCATCAGGCTTTCGCCGATCAGGAACGTGGTGATGCCGCTTCCTGCCATCCGGTCCAGATCCGCACGGGTAAACAGGCCAGATTCACCCACCAACAGGCGGTCGGCGGGTACATTGGCCGCCAGCGCTTCGCTGGTTTCAAGGCGCGTCTCAAAGGTGCGCAAATTGCGGTTGTTGATGCCGATCATCGGGCCGCCAAGGGCAAGCGCGCGTTCCAATTCATCAGCATCATGCACTTCAATGAGCGCGTCCATCCCGTAGTGGTCGGCGGCGGCTTGAAGGTCAGCAGCCACGGCGTCATCGACGGCGGCCATGATGATCAGGACGCAGTCGGCGCCCCATGCGCGCGCTTCGGCCACTTGATAGCTTTCATAGAGAAAGTCTTTGCGCAGCACCGGAAGGTCCACGGCTGCACGTGCAGTGACCATGAAATCGCGATGACCCTGGAAGGATGGTGTGTCGGTGAGCACCGAGAGGCAAGCTGCGCCGCCGTCGGCATAGGCGCGTGCATGGGAGGGAGGGTCAAAATCAGCCCGTATAAGGCCTTTGCTCGGTGACGCTTTTTTGATCTCGGCAATCAAGCCGTAGGTGCCGGCGGCCTGCTTGGCACGCAACGCTTCCAAGAAACCGCGTGGAGCCGTTTGACCTTGGATGGCGGTCTCCAAGTCGGCCAAGGTTGCCACTTGCTTGGCTGCTGCAATCTCTTCGCGCTTATAGGCTTCGATCTTCTTCAGAATATCCGACACGGTTAGCCCGTTTCGTTGGAGACACGCACCAGCGTATCGAGCGTTTTGGTAGCCTCGCCGGAGGCCAGCACTTCGCGCGCTTTGACGATGCCTTTGTCGAGCGTCGTTACCGCGCCTGCCACGCAAAGTGCCGCGGCGGCATTCAGTGCAACAATATCAGCATAGGGGCTCGGCTCACCGGCCAAGACGGCACGCAGCGCCTTCGCGTTGTGCTCAGCGTCGCCACCGACCAACTCGCGTTCATCGGCCAATTCCATGCCATGGTCACGCGGATCGATCGCACCAACACTAACTTCGCCTTCTTCAAGCTTGGCCAGATGCGTGATGCCGGTCGTCGTAACTTCGTCCATGCCATCAATTCCGTAGACGACCCAGGCGGCCTCACACCCCAGCGCTTTGAGGGTTTCGGCGATCGGGACCAGCCAGCGCTCGTCATAAACACCAACAAGTTGACGTTTGACACCTGCCGGGTTCGACAAGGGGCCAATCAGGTTGAAGATGGTCCGTTGCCCAAGTTCCGCGCGGGTAGGGCCGACATGTTTCATGGCTGCATGGTGCATAGGGGCAAACATGAAACCAATGCCTGCTTGTTCGACACAGGCGGCAATCACATCGGGCCCAATATCGATGTTCACGCCCAGCGCTTTGAGAACATCGGCCGCGCCCGACTGAGATGAAACGGCGCGGTTGCCATGCTTTGCCACTGGGATGCCGCACGCAGCGACCGCGAGTGCTGTTGCCGTCGACACGTTGTAGCTACCTTTGCCATCACCGCCGGTGCCGACAATATCCATGGCGTTGGACGCTGTCGGCTCGGGCAGGACCACTGGTGTCATCTTCGAGCGCATGACTGCAACGGCGCCTGCAATCTCATCGATGGTCTCGCCACGCACCTTCAATGCGACGAGGAATGCTGCGATCTGCGCGTTGGTCAGTTCGCCCGACATAATGTGGGTGAATGCTTCCTGCGCTTGGTCGCGCGACAATGCCTTGCCTGCGCAAACTTCGGTAAGGAGCGGCTTGAAAGCGTCTTGCATAAGGTCAGGCCCGCTGATCGTTAAAACGTGTCGCAATAGCGACGAAATTACCAAGAATGCGCTCGCCATGCTGTGAGGCGATACTCTCCGGGTGGAACTGAACACCATGGACGGGATGTGACCGGTGCGACAAGCCCATGATCTCGCCATCTTCAGTGCGCGCCGTGATGGTCATCTCGGCGGGCAGGGACGTCGCTTCAACCGCGAGCGAGTGATAGCGCGTTGCTTCGAAGGGTCCGTTGATGCCTGCGAAGATCGGCGCTTCAATGGAGGGTGTCACGCTCGAAACTTTGCCGTGCATAAGTGCCGCGGCACCAACCACTTTACCGCCATAGGCTTGGCCCATGGACTGCATGCCAAGACACACCCCAAAAATCGGTGTGGTTGGTCCGAGGCGCTCAATCACTTCCAAACAAATACCCGCGTCGTCCGGGGTGCAGGGCCCAGGTGAGAGCACAATGCCATCGATCTCTCTGGCGTCGCGACGTTCGGAAATCTCATCGACGGTTATGGCGTCGTTGCGCACCACGTCCATCTCAACGCCGGTCGCCCCGAGACAATGGACGAGATTGTAGGTGAAGCTGTCATAGTTATCGATGACAAGATATTTGCCGCTGCTTGTCATCGCTTACTGACTCCGCTGCGAGCTAGCGGCGAACCGCACCGCTTCTTCGGCAGCACGAAACAGCGCGCGTGCTTTGTTCTCGCACTCTTCCTGCTCAAAGTCTGGATCACTGTCGGCAACGATGCCTGCGCCTGCCTGGACATACATGACGCCATCTTTGACGATCGCTGTTCGCAGCACAATGCAGGTGTCCATGGCACCGTTGGCGTCGAAATAGCCAACACAGCCCGCGTAGATCCCACGCTTGTCCTTCTCCAGCTCGTCAATGATCTCCATTGCCCGCACTTTTGGTGCCCCAGACACGGTGCCCGCGGGGAAGCCCGCTCCAAGAGCGTCGAGCGCATCAAAGCGGGTGGTATCAAGGTCCCCCACGACATTGGAGACAATGTGCATCACATGCGAATAGCGCTCGATGAAAAACTGATCGGTGACGTTCACCGTGCCCATCGTGGCGACACGGCCGACATCATTACGGCCCAGGTCCAGCAGCATGAGGTGCTCGGCGCGCTCCTTCGGGTCCGCCAACAGTTCGTCGGCGAGCGCTTTGTCTTCGGCTGGTGTTTCACCGCGCTTGCGCGTACCTGCGATGGGCCGGATCGTCACTTCATCGTCGCGTACACGCACCAAGATTTCAGGGCTTGAGCCGACGAGTGTGAACCCGTCAAAGGATAGGTAATAGAGAAAGGGCGATGGGTTGGTTCGGCGTAGTGCGCGGTAGAGCGCGAAGTGGGGCAGGGGAAACGGTGTTTCAAAACGCTGTGACAGGACAACCTGAAAGATGTCTCCAGCGGTGATGTACTCTTTCGCCCGCCGAACCATTTGCTTGTAGTCGTCCGGTGTCGTGTTTGACACCATCGTTGGCATGGGCACATCAACGGGCTGCGCGGAGCGGTCGAGCGGCGCTTCCAGCTTGTCCATAGCTTCTGTCAGCCGATCGATGGCGCGGCTGTAGGCGCCGTCGGCGCTCAAGCCACCTTGAGGGCGTACCGGCGTCACGACGGTCAACTCGTCACGAACTGCATCAAAAATCACGATCACGGTCGGGCGCATCAAGAGGATGTCGGGCGTTCCCAGCACATCCGGGTTCACGTCTGGCAATCGTTCAATGAGGCGAACAGTGTCATAGCCCAGATATCCGAACACGCCTGCCGACATGGGCGGCAGATCATCGGGAAGGTCGATCTGACTTTCCGCGATCAGCGTGCGCAAAGCCTCCAGGGCGGGCTGATCCAATTCTTCGAAAGCTCCGGCAATCCCGTCAGCACTCACCAAGGCTTGCGCCGCCCGGTTCCCGTCCGCACGGAACAAAAGGTCAGGCGCATAACCAATCATGGAATAGCGACCGCGCACGGCGCCGCCTTCTACGGATTCGAACAGGAATGCGTTGGTTTGCGTGCCGGCCAACTTCGACATCGCCGAGACGGGTGTTTCTAAGTCACCAACCAGTCGCGTGTAGACGGCTTGTGGCGTCCCAGCCTCGTAGGTTTCCCGAAAACTGTCTTGATTGGGAAAGATCTGCATGGATTGCCTACGCCAATGCGCAACCTGGCCGGATAGGTTGCGATTATGAACCGCCCGGATTGGTGAGTTGATTGAACAGTTCTTGGTTCACCCGCACGCCAAGCAACGCCTGCAGACCACCCACATATTGCGTGAGCACCGTGTCTTCGAGCGCTGGACCGAGTTCTTCGGCAAGTTGCTGCACATCTGCGGCTGTGTCGAAGAAGGCTGGGCGCGTGATGTCATCCACCACAAAGACGAGGCGCGTCAGCGTTTCGCCGTCGGCGTTTGGTGGCCCCTCGACATCGCCAAAGTGCCCTTCGCCACCCTCAAAGGCTGCCACGGTTGCCGGACCACCCAACGCATCGGGGGCTTCGCCGCGCGTGAAGGGTTCGGTGATGAGCCGATCGATGTCCAAAGCAATGGAAAGCGTTTCTAGGCTACGACCACGCTCGAGATCGGCCACCAACTCTGCAGATCGGTCCCGCAGCAACCGGTCGAACTGCTCGGTTCGCCAGTCGGCATCCACGCGAGATTCAGCCTCTTCAAACGTCAGATCGCGGTCTTCTTCGACGCTTGTCACCTCAAACCAGACAAACCCACCATCGGCCGTGTCAATTACGTCGTTTTCCAAACCGACGTCGCTTTCGAAGGTTTCCGCAATCAGCGAGTCGGTATCTGGCAATTCGACTGGTTCGCCGTTTCGTCCGATGCCATTGGAATCCAATGCGTCAACGGAGACGAGTGCGAGGTCGAAACGCGGCGCGATCTGATCCAGCGGGTCGCCGCCAGCGCGGGCGTCTTCAATCGAGTCGAACAGCTGGAAGATTTCATCGCGAGCCGCAATACTTGCTAATTCGGCACGTAGCCGATCTTCGACATCTTCCAGTGGTGTTACACCATCCGCAATGATCTCGTTGACCATCAGAACGAGGCTTCCAAAGCGTCCTTCAACGACCTCCGTTGGCCCTTCGTTTGTCATCGCGAACGCTGCGTCGCCGGCTGCATCGTCCAGGATGGCGCCGCGTTGAACCGCGCCGAGTTCAGTGACGGTGATGTCGAGAGAGGTATCGGCCTGCAAATCAATAACACTTGCGCCGGCAAGCAATTGCTCCCGGGCACTCGACGCCATATCAGCATCGCCAAAGAGCAACTGCGTGATATCGCGCTGCCCCTCTCGCGTTAGCTGGTCAATTTCTGCTTCGTAAGCCGCTTGAACGTCTTCAGCACTGACGGCGCTTGGGTCGGCGAGGCTCGCCTCGGACAAGACCATGTAGACAATTCCGCGATATTCGGGTGCGCGATAATCCCCGCTGCGCTCGTTGAAGAAGGCGCGTAGATCTTCTGGTGTTGGATCCGGGCGTTCGCCGACAACATCGGAGTCGACAACCAAATAAGACACCCTGCGCAGTTCGTTGGCATAGGTGTGGGCGACCTCCAACAGAGCCTGAGACGGTTGCATGCCGCCCACCAGTGCCTGGGAGAGTTGCTGGCGTGCACCGAAAGCGCGGGTGTCGTCGACGAAATCATCTTCCGTAATGCCATAGGAAGACAGGACCTGGCGGAAGAACTGACGGTTAAATCCACCGGTCTGCAGAAAGATTGGATCGTTTGAGATGCGCTCGGCCAAGCGCTCGTCCGACATACCAACGTTCAGACGATCAACTTCCGAATCGAGGGCAGCTTCTGTTGCCAGTTGCCCCAATAGCTGCCGGTCGACGCCGAACAAGCGAGCCTGTTCTAAGGTTAGCGCCGTACCCAGCTGCTGACTGAGGCGATTGATTTGCCTCTGAAGGGCGATCTGAAAGGTCTCCGCGGTGATTTCGGAGTCACCCACAGCCAATACTGTTCGCTGTCCGCCACCGCCCAGGAATCCACCAAAACCTAGGCCGGCAACAACGGCCAAAGAAACGATGCCCAAAAAGATTTTGGCAACAGTGGTGCTCGCGCCCTTGTGAAGAGCAGTCAACATGGCAAATAAGCTCTTGTTTTTGTGAGACTTTCGCGCACGAATAACGTGCGCACGTCGTTATAGTGACCGCACAACGGCCATGCAAGCACCGAAATGGCTTATCGTGTGAGCCAGAGCAATCCTTTGCGCGGACTTGGCAAACCTGCTAGCAGCCCGCTCACGTTTTTAACATCGAAGGTTTATTATGCCGACTGAGGGTATTCGTCCGCTCGTGGCGGGCAACTGGAAAATGAACGGCCTGCGCCGCAGTGTCGATACGATTGAAGCCGTGAAGAACCGCGCGGCGAGCGGCGTGCTGGAAGCAATCGAGATGCTGATCTGCCCACCAGCAACGTTGATTTCGCTCGCCATCAAAACGGTCGATACGGTGCCGATCCACATCGGAGCACAGACTTGCCATCCCAATGAGAGTGGCGCGCACACGGGTGATTTGGCCCCCGAAATGTTGGTGGATGTTGGCGCTTCTTATGTGTTGACGGGGCACTCCGAACGCCGCGTCGATCATGGCGAGAGCGACGCAACCGTCCATGCACAGACGGTTGGCGCTTGGCGAGCTGGTCTTTGTGCGGTGGTTTGCGTCGGTGAAACCCGCGAAGAGCGTGAAGCGGGCAATGCAATCTCTGTTGTTGCAAGCCAGCTAGCCGGTTCTATCCCTGATGGTGCCACCGCAGCGACAACTGTCGTCGCCTACGAACCGGTCTGGGCTATTGGAACTGGGCTGACGCCAACGGTTGACGACATCGCGGCGATGCATGACGCCATCCGTGGCGAGCTGTCCCAGCGCTTTGGCGACGAAGGTGCCAGCATGCGCATTCTCTATGGCGGGTCGGTCAAACCCGGCAACGCCGCAGAAGTTCTGGCGCCTAACAATGTTGATGGCGCCTTGGTAGGCGGTGCCAGCCTGAGCGCCGCGGACTTTATGGGCATCGCAGAAGCTGTCGCAGATATGGTTGGCGAGAGCGGTTAGTAAGGCCATTTAGCGTGACCACCTTGGCGACACGCGCGACCTGGTGTAAGGGAGCCGCCAACTGCTTGCTGCTTTGGCTTGAAGGCAGCCTTGATCCACCCGCATTCGGCACCACCTAATCGCCAGCAAAGCTTGGCTGAATCCTGGTGCCTTGACACGGAATCGTTATGGAAACGTTGGAAACAGTATTGATTGTGGTCCACCTGTTGGTGGTGGTCGCCCTTGTCGCCGTTGTGCTGCTGCAGCGATCCGAGGGCGGCGCCCTTGGTATTGGTGGAGGTGGCGGTGGCGGCGGCAACTTTATGTCGAGCCGCGGTCAGGCCAACGTCCTCACCCGCGCCACAGCGTTCTTGGCGCTTGGCTTCTTTATTACGTCGATCTCACTGACCGTGATCGCCCAGACTGGTTCTGGTTCGTCGTCGATTCTTGACGCCATCCCCGACGCCCAACCGACTGAAGACGGCACGACTTTGCTTGAACAGATCGGTGGTGAGGTGCCAGATCAGGCGCCTGCTGCCCCTGGCTCCGACGAACCGCAGATACCCACCACGCAGTAACCACTGGTTTTTGCAGTTGAATTTGAGGCCCGCCACTGTGCGGGCCTCATTGTTTTTGGGGACAAGTCCATCGCATTGCTGCCATGCGTCACTTGCCGCCCAGGGACGCTTGTTCATGCCCCAACCTTGAGTTAAGGCATGAGTCCCATGGCGCGATATATCTTCATCACTGGCGGCGTGGTCTCCTCCCTCGGAAAAGGCATTGCAGCGGCGGCTCTGGGCGCTCTGTTGCAAGCGCGTGGCTACAAGGTCCGCATCCGTAAACTTGACCCCTATCTCAATGTTGACCCAGGCACGATGTCACCGACCCAGCACGGGGAGGTCTTTGTGACCGATGATGGGGCAGAGACTGATCTCGATCTGGGTCACTATGAACGGTTCACGGGCCGCTCGGCCAACCAGCGCGACAACATCACCACCGGCAAAATCTATCAGGACATCATCGCCAAAGAACGTCGGGGCGATTATCTGGGCGCCACGGTGCAGGTGATTCCGCACGTTACAGACACGATCAAGGAATTCGTTCTTGATGGTAACGACGGTTATGATTTCGTGATCTGTGAGATCGGCGGCACAGTCGGCGACATTGAAGGTCTACCGTTCTTTGAAGCCATTCGGCAGCTTGGCAACGAACTGCCGCGCGGAGATAGCGTGTATCTCCACTTGACCCTGATGCCTTACATTCCAAGCGCCGGAGAGCTGAAAACCAAGCCGACGCAGCACTCGGTCAAAGAGCTGCGTTCGATTGGTATCCAGCCAGATATTCTTATGGTGCGCTGCGACCGTCCGATACCTGATGGCGAACGTCGCAAGCTCTCGCTTTTCTGTAATGTCCGCGAAGAGAGCGTCATTCCGGCGCTGGATGTACCGCACATTTACGACGTGCCGATCGCCTACCACAAAGAGGGTCTCGACACCGAGGTTTTGGCCGCTTTCGGGATCTTTGGCGCTCCGGCGCCAGATCTGTCGCAGTGGCAAGAGATTTCCAACCGCGTCAACAACACCGACGGCAAAGTGAAGATCGCGGTTGTCGGCAAGTACACCGACCTTAAAGACGCCTACAAATCACTCATCGAAGCGCTCACCCATGGCGGCATCGCCAATCGGGTAAAGGTCGAGATTGATTGGCTCGAAGCTGAGATATTCGAACACGAAGACCCGGGCCCTTATCTTGAGGGTGTCCACGGCATTCTGGTGCCGGGCGGCTTTGGCCATCGAGGCGCCGAAGGAAAGATCCGGGCTGCCTCGTTCGCCCGTACCCGCCAGATTCCCTATTTCGGCATTTGCTACGGCATGCAGATGGCCGTGCTCGACGCTGCGCGCAACCTCGCCGGGATTGACGATGCCACCTCCAGCGAATTTTCCAACGATGGTGCGCCCGACGGCACTGGCGTTGTTGGCATCATGACTGAGTGGCTGAAGGGCAACGAACTGGAAACACGTGCCAAAGAAGGGGACCTTGGCGGCACGATGCGTTTAGGGGCTTATGAAGCACGCCTACAACCCAACACCAAGATAGCCGCCATTTACGGCGATAACGACATTTCTGAGCGGCACCGTCACCGCTATGAGGTGAACATCGATTTCCGTGAAAAGTTAGAAAATGCTGGGCTTGTGATGTCTGGCCTGTCACCCGATGGCCTTTTACCGGAGACAATCGAGTATGCGGATCACCCCTGGTTTATCGGCGTGCAGTATCACCCCGAGCTGAAATCGCGTCCATTTGAACCGCATCCGCTGTTTGCGTCTTTCATCGAAGCAGCTATTGAACAGAGCCGTCTCGTCTAGACGCGTCCTGCAGCAGCAAAGTCCGGTTCTATGCCTCCGAAAAATCCCCTTGACCACGTCGTTGTCGGCGTGCCCGATTTGGTTTCGGCTCGCGCCCGTTTGGAAGCGCTGGGTTTCCAGGTCCAAGCCGATGCACACCATCCCTTCGGTACGGGCAATTGCAACGTCTTCTTCGGTAACGGTACCTATTTCGAGCCGCTGGCGGTCACCGACCGGGACGCGGAACTAGAAGCGCTAAAAACAACCAATCCGTTCGTGAAGCGCTATCACGCTTATCGCTTTCGCCATGGCTACGGGCCTGTGATGGCGGCCTTCACGACACCGTCCGCAGAAGCAATGAACACGGCATTGAAGGCGGAGGGCATTAGCGCAGGGGATATTTTATCTTTCACCCGGAACCAAGATTTGCCGGACGGCAGCACAACCACCATTGGCGTCCACTTGGCGGTGTCTGCCTCTGAGCGCGCGCCAGATATCACCTTGTTTACCTGTGAGCACCTGTCCCGCGACGTGCTTTGGAAGCCAGAGCGCCTGGTTCATCCCAATGGCGCTGAAGGCATCACGCGCCTGGTCGCCGTGGAAACCAACCCGACAGATTTCCAATACCTTTTCCAGACGGTGACAGGCGACCGTGAGCTGCGCACCACATCGGTTGGTATGGAAATGGATTTGCCGAATGCGCTGGTCAATGTGGTCTCACCCAGTGCGTACACGGCGATGACGGGCGAAGCTCTTCCCGCGCGAGGCCGTGGTCCACGTATTGAAGCGGTTGAGGTTGCATTCGCTGATCTCGATGCCCTGCGCACTCAGTTGGACGAAGCGGGCGTTGCCTATGCAGATCGCGGAGACGATCTGGTGATCGGCCGCACGGAGGATTTCGCCATCACCATCATCGCGCAGCCACAATGACCATGGAACCACACGCAACCGTCTCCGTCGGCAACGTATCATTCGCCAACGACGCGCCCTTTTCTTTGATTGCCGGCCCCTGCCAGATGGAAAGCCGCGAACATGCGCTGATGATGGCCAGCGCATTGAAAGATATTGCAGAAAATCTCGGTATCGGACTTGTCTACAAAACCAGCTTCGACAAGGCGAACCGAACCAGCCTGTCGGGCCGACGGGGGCTCGGCCTCGAAAAGGCGTTGGCCGTCTTTGAAGACATCAAAGCCAATCTCGGCCTTCCCGTTCTCACCGATGTGCACGAACCCGGACAGTGCGCGGAAGTCGGCACCATTGTAGACGTGCTGCAAATACCCGCGTTCCTGTGCCGCCAGACCGACCTCTTGGTCGCTGCAGCGAACACAGGGCGGGTTGTCAACGTCAAGAAGGGCCAGTTTCTCGCGCCTTGGGACATGAAGAACGTACTCGATAAGATAACAGGGTCGGGCAACACGAACGTCCTACTCACCGAGCGCGGCGCCAGCTTTGGCTACAACACACTTGTCGTCGACATGCGTTCGCTGCCGACCATGGCCGCGATGGGCGCGCCGGTGATTTTTGACGCCACGCATTCGGTCCAACAACCTGGTGGGCAGGGTGGTTCGACCGGCGGGCAGCGGGAATTTGTCGAGCCGTTGGCCAAGGCTGCACTTGCCACCGGCATCGCTGGCGTATTCATCGAGGCGCATGATGACCCGGACAACGCGCCATCTGACGGACAAAATATGGTGCCGCTGGACCAGATGAAGGGTCTGTTGGAGCGTTTGGTCGCTATTGACAGGGCTGCAAAGCTCTAGGTGCAGCCATGCACGCAAATGGGGTGGTCGTGCTTCGCCTTTTGGCTTAAAGCCCACGCGACTCGCAAAAGCGCTTTTCTCACAATTCTCGTCCGGGGGGACCAATCATGACTGCCATCGTTGATATTCACGCACGCCAAATCTTTGACAGCCGCGGCAACCCAACCGTCGAGGTGGATGTGGAGCTGGAGAACGGCGTGGTTGGCCGCGCCGCGGTTCCCTCTGGTGCTTCAACTGGTGCGCACGAAGCAGTGGAGTTGCGCGATGGCGGTGACGCCTACAAGGGTAAGGGCGTTACCAAAGCCGTTGACCATGTGAACACCGACATTATGGAAGAGCTGCTTGGCCTCGATGCTGAGGACCAGGTTGAGCTTGACCAAGCCATGATCGATCTGGATGGCACGCCGAACAAAGCGCGCCTCGGTGCCAACGCCATTCTGGGTGTTTCGCTTGCTGCCGCGAAAGCTGCTGCTGAATCCTCCGGCCTGCCGCTCTACCGCTACATTGGCGGCCCGTCGGCCCGCGTTTTGCCGGTGCCGATGATGAACATCATCAATGGCGGTGAGCACGCCGACAACCCGATCGATTTTCAAGAGTTCATGATCATGCCAGTCGGTGCGCAGAGCCTTGCTCACGCTGTACAGATGGGCACCGAAATTTTCCACACGCTCAAGAAGGCCTTATCCGCCGCAGGCCAAAACACCAATGTCGGCGACGAGGGCGGCTTCGCCCCCAATCTCGACACCAAGGGCGCGCTGGGTTTCATCATGAAAGCCGTCGAAGACGCCGGCTACAAGCCGGGCGACGATGTCATGTTGGCGTTGGACGTTGCATCTACCGAGTTCTTCGAGAACGGTACCTACAACATGAAGGGTGAGGGCAAGGTGCTCTCACCAGGCGAGATGGTCGATTTCCTCGCTGAACTCACCGAAGCTTATCCGATCGTTTCCATCGAAGATGGTATGGCTGAGGATGACTGGGATGGCTGGAACGCGCTAACCGCCAAGATTGGCGACAAGGTGCAGCTCGTCGGCGATGACCTATTTGTGACCAATCCCGCACGGCTTGCGACGGGCATCGAGAAAAAGTCCGCCAACTCCATCTTGGTGAAGGTCAATCAGATCGGCACGCTCACCGAGACATTGACGGCCGTCGATATGGCGCACCGCGCGTCATTTACCGCAGTGATGTCGCACCGTTCGGGCGAGACAGAAGACGCGACCATTGCCGATCTTGCGGTGGCCACCAATTGCGGACAGATCAAGACCGGGTCACTGGCCCGGTCGGACCGGTTGGCGAAGTACAACCAGCTCATCCGCATCGAAGAGCAACTCGGCACCAGCGTGCTCTATCACGGACGTGCCATGCTGAAGGGCTAACGCCGTAAAAACATCGCCTTGTTTCAGCGCCCGTTTCCTTCAAAGGAGCCGGGCGTTTCCTTTGGGTGATCGCGATTTTTGGGTACCGTTAACCATGGCCTTTAAGGGGCAGCTAAGGACGATGTGGTGTGGTGGTCAGACAAGTGATCCATCGGGGCAAGCATGCTCACCCAACACAAGCCACGAACCAACCAGGCTCTCTACGTTCTTAGAGCGGCGCTCCTCTTGTTCGGCGGCTATCTGGTCTATCACGCTTTTCATGGCGATCATGGATTGATCGCGCATGCCGAAGTGCGTTCTGACGTCGAACGGCTGACGCTTGAGCGCGATGCGTTGGCGGACCGGTTGATGGTACTACAGGCTAGAGTTGATGCGTTGCAAGAAAGCGAACTCGATGGCGACCTGCTCGACGAAAGGGCCCGGCAGACGTTAGCAGTGATCGGTCCGAATGAACGTATCCTGCGCCGTTAGTCCGTTGGTGACCAGAGCGATAAGACTATCTGATTATGAAATTAACTGAATACGCGTTAATCAATATAAATATCTGATATATATAACGTTTTACGATACACGCCATAATATTTTATGGCTTTATCATTTTACCAAAAATCGCTACAACCCGAACAAGACAACAGCTGTCGCTTGCTGCACCTCTCAGCATCAAGGATCAGCTCGATCGGGTATAGGAAGACAATCAAGGAGCAGCTTCATGGCGCGTGCAGCCAGTTCGGCATCCAAAACGCCTGCAAAGTCCGCCCGCAAAACAACCAGTCGACGTGCAAGCAAAGCAAGTCCTGCGTTGGCGGAATTCGACAAAGAACAAGAGCTTCACGCTTACCGCGAAATGCTGCTGATCCGGCGCTTTGAAGAAAAAGCGGGTCAGCTCTACGGCATGGGCCTGATTGGCGGCTTCTGCCACCTTTACATAGGCCAAGAGGCGGTTGTCGTCGGCATGCAGATGGCGATGAAAGACGGTGACCAGGTGATCACCGGCTACCGCGACCACGGCCACATGCTTGCGACCGGTATGGAAAGCCGGGGTGTGATGGCCGAGCTGACCGGTCGCCAAGGCGGCTATTCGCGCGGCAAGGGCGGTTCCATGCATATGTTCTCGCGCGAGAAGAACTTCTACGGCGGTCACGGCATTGTCGGCGCACAGGTTTCGCTTGGTACCGGCTTGGGCTTTGCCAACCGCTACCGCGACGATGGCACAGTGAGTGTGACCTACTTCGGTGACGGCTCAGCCAACCAAGGCCAGGTCTATGAGAGCTTCAATATGGCGAAGCTCTGGAGCCTGCCGGTCGTCTATGTCATCGAGAACAACAAATACGCCATGGGCACCGCCATTGAACGGTCGTCATCGACGACGGATCTTTCGCAGCGCGGCCTATCCTTTGGCATCCCTGGCGAGCAAGTGGATGGCATGGATGTGCGCGCGGTTTACGCCGCCGCTCAAAAAGCGCTCGAGCACGCCCGGTCAGGGAAAGGCCCATACATCCTCGAAATGCTGACCTATCGCTATCGCGGCCATTCCATGTCCGACCCGGCGAAGTACCGCACCAAAGATGAAGTTCAGAAAATGCGTGCTGAGCACGACCCGATTGAGCAGGTGAAGGCACGTCTGTTCGACAAGAAATGGGCGAGCGAAGACGATCTGAAGGCGCTCGATAAGGATGTTCGCGCCATCGTCACAGACGCTGCCGAGTTTTCGCAAAGCGATCCGGAGCCGGATGTCTCCGAGCTCTACACTGATATCGTGCTGTAAGGGGAGGGTGTTTGATGCCAATTGATATTCTCATGCCAGCGCTCTCACCAACCATGGAAGAGGGCAAACTTGCCAAGTGGCTGAAGGCCGAAGGTGACGAGGTCACGTCTGGCGACGTGATTGCCGAAATCGAAACCGACAAAGCTACCATGGAAGTCGAAGCCGTCGACGAAGGCGTTCTCGGCAAGATCATGGTTGCCGAAGGCACCGACGCCGTGAAGGTGAACGAGATCATCGCTGTCCTCCTGCAAGACGGCGAGGACGCGTCCGCGATCGGATCTGGTTCGGCGCCTGCGCCAGCGCCGGTGACTGACGCACCGGCCTCAACCACACCGGAGCCTGCTCCAGCCGCTCCAACTGTCCCGGCTGCGCCCGTTGAAAGCGTCGCTGCAGCCGACCCAGACATCCCCGCCGGGACTGAGATGGTGCCAACCACCGTCCGTGAAGCGCTGCGCGATGCAATGGCCGAAGAGATGCGGGCGGATGCAGACGTCTTCATAATGGGTGAAGAAGTCGCCGAATACCAAGGCGCCTACAAGATCACCCAAGGTCTGTTACAAGAGTTTGGCGACAAGCGCGTCATCGACACGCCCATCACCGAACATGGTTTTGCTGGTGTCGGCGTTGGTGCAGCGCTCGCCGGTCTGAAGCCCATCGTCGAGTTCATGACGTTCAACTTCGCCATGCAGGCCATCGACCAGATTATCAACTCGGCAGCCAAGACGCTTTATATGTCCGGCGGTCAGTTGGGCGCGCCAATCGTGTTCCGTGGCCCGAACGGCGCTGCGGCCCGGGTTGCAGCGCAGCACAGCCAAGACTACGCGGCTTGGTACAGCCACATTCCGGGCCTCCGTGTCATCCAACCGTATTCGGCAGCCGACGCCAAGGGCTTGCTGAAGGCTGCTATCCGCGATCCCAACCCAGTCGTGTTCCTGGAGAACGAGATCCTCTACGGCCAAACCTTCGATGTGCCGAAGCTAGATGACTACGTTCTTCCGATTGGCAAAGCGCGCATCGCACGCGCCGGTACCGATGTGACCATCGTCTCCTTCGGCATTGGCATGACCTACGCAGAGAAAGCTGCCGACGAACTGGCGGGCATGGGCATCTCTGCGGAAGTCATCGACCTACGCACGCTGCGCCCAATGGACATGGACACGGTGATTGCTTCCGTGCGCAAAACCAATCGCTGCGTCACCGTGGAAGAGGGTTTCCCGGTTTGCTCAATCGGTTCGGAGATTTCTTCCCAGCTGATGGAGAAAGCCTTCGACGACCTCGACGCACCGGTGATCTGCATCGCTGGCAAGGACGTGCCGATGCCATACGCGGCCAACCTTGAAAAGCTGGCGCTGCCATCGGTCGCTGAAGTGATCGAGGCGGTCAAAGCCGTCACGTACAAGGCCTAGGGAGAGACAGATGCCCATCAATATTCTGATGCCAGCCCTGTCTCCGACCATGGAGGAGGGCAACCTCGCCAAGTGGCTCGTCAAAGAGGGCGACAGTGTCTCCTCCGGCGATGTGCTGGCCGAAATCGAAACCGATAAGGCGACCATGGAAGTGGAAGCCATTGACGAGGGAACAGTTGGCAAAATCGTTGTTCCCGATGGCACCGCCGGCGTGAAGGTGAACGAGCTCATCGCTGTTCTGCTTGAAGACGGCGAAGACGCGTCGGCCATCGACACTGCGGCAGCTCCAGCACCGGCCGCTGCGGCACCAGCTCCAGCGGCTGAATCTGCACCGGCGGCAGCACCTGCTGCACCGGCTGGCCCTGCACCAACAGCGGCATCGGGCGATCGCGTGATTGCTTCGCCACTTGCGCGTCGCATCGCCAAGCAAAACAGCGTTGACCTCACAGCTGTGAGTGGCACCGGTCCGCGTGGCCGGATCGTCAAGGCGGATGTAGAAGCGGCTATCGCTGGCGGCACGGCGAAAGCAGCCGATGCACCTGTAGCGCCAGCGCCAGCGCCAGCGCCAAAAGCGGCGCCATCCGGCATGTCCGACGATGCGGTGCTCAAGCTGTTTGAGGAAGGGTCTTACGAACTCGAACCGCATGATGGCATGCGCAAAACCATTGCGAGCCGCCTCACCGAGTCCAAGCAGACCATCCCGCACTTCTATGTGTCCGTGGATTGCCAACTCGACGCCTTGCTGAAGCTGCGAGGTGACCTCAACAAGTCGGCTCCGGTCAAAGACGACAAGCCCGCCTACAAACTGTCCGTCAACGACATGGTCATCAAAGCATTGGCACTTGCGCTGCGTGATGTGCCAGACGCAAACGTGTCGTGGACAGCCGACAACATGGTCAAGCACAAGCACGCCGACGTTGGCGTCGCTGTGTCGATCCCAGGCGGATTGATCACACCGATCGTTCGCCGCGCTGAAGAAAAAGCGCTGTCGGCCATCTCCAACGAGATGAAGGACATGGGCAAGCGCGCGAAAGACCGCAAACTATCACCTCATGAGTATCAAGGCGGAACCACCGCGGTCTCCAATATGGGGATGATGGGCGTTTCCAACTTTGCGGCTGTTGTAAACCCACCGCACGCAACGATCTTGGCAGTTGGAGCAGGCGAGCAACGCCCAGTCGTCAAAGACGGCGCTTTGGCCGTTGCCACGGTGATGACGGTGACGCTCTCTACCGACCACCGCTGTGTGGATGGTGCGCTGGGCGCGGAGCTTTTGCAGGCATTCAAAGGTTACATCGAGAACCCAATGTCGATGCTTGTTTAGGGCGAGCAGACAATTGCGGTCGCAAATGTGACCTGAATCAAGGAGTGAGTTGGGGTGCGCGCTACCCCTAAGGAGACGGCTCTGACATTAAAGAGCAATGACCTAAGGGAGAAACACCATGTCGCACGTGCCCCATGAGTTGGCCGAGGAATTTCCGGAGCACATCGAAACGCTGCATCAGCTGAAGCAAGACAACGCACACTTTGCCAAGCTGTTCGAAGCCTACCACGATGTGAACCGGGCCATTCACCGCGCCGAAACAGATATTGAGCCGACCGATGACGTGCACATGGAGAACATGCGCAAGCAGCGGATGCGGCTCAAAGATGAAATCTACGGGATGCTAACCGCCGCGGCTTAGCTGCGACCACGGTTCACCTCCCGCGCAAGACGACGAACGGAGACGAACCGTGGCAGACGCATACGACATCATCATTTTAGGTGGCGGCCCTGGGGGCTATGTGGCCGCTATCCGAGCTTCCCAGCTTGGCATGAAGACGGCCGTCGTCGAGCGCGAACACCTCGGCGGCATCTGCCTGAACTGGGGTTGTATCCCCACCAAGGCCCTGCTGCGATCTGCAGAAATCTACCACTACATGCAGCACGCTTCAGACTAT
Organism: Hyphomicrobiales bacterium; assembly: GCA_965601715.1. GTDB lineage: Bacteria > Pseudomonadota > Alphaproteobacteria > Rhizobiales > MH13 > MH13. The sequence goes on from OZ271835.1 coordinate 764,683, forward strand.
GGCCTTTCTGCCGGTCAGGTCGGTTTTGATGCGGCTGCCGTGGTGAAGCGCTCGCGCGGCGTTTCTGGCCAGCTCAATGGCGGCGTTGGCTTCTTGATGAAGAAGAACAAAGTCGATGTCATTTGGGGCGAGGCCACCATCACCAAACCTGGTGAGATCAAAGTCGGCAAGCCAACCAAGGCCGCCGTTGAGCCTCAACACCCAGCGCCCAAAGGGACCAAGGGTGAGGGGACGTACACCGCCAAGCACATCGTCATCTCAACCGGTGCGCGCCCACGCGTGATCCCAGGCATCGAGCCTGATGGCGATAAGATTTGGACCTATTTCGAAGCTATGGTCCCACCAGCAATGCCCAAAAGCATGCTGGTTATGGGGTCCGGCGCCATCGGCATCGAGTTTGCCAGTTTCTACCGCACCATGGGCGTGGACGTGACCGTTATCGAGCTTATGGACCAGATCATGCCAGTGGAAGACGCTGAAATCGCTGGCATCGCGTTGAAGCAGTTCAAGAAGCAGGGCATGAACATTCTCACTGGCGCCAAGGTCGCCAAGGTGGAGAAGACGGGTTCAGGCGTGAAAGCGACCGTTGAGACCAAAGACGGCAAGTCCCAAGTTCTGGAAGCCGACAAGCTCATCTCAGCCGTTGGCGTTGTTGGCAACATCGAGAATTTGGGCCTGGAAACGGTCGGCGTCGCAACGGACCGTGGCATCATTTCCGTAGACGGTTATGGCCGCACCAATGTGCAGGGCATTTATGCCATTGGCGACGTGGCGGGTCCGCCAATGTTGGCGCACAAGGCTGAGCATGAAGGCGTGATCTGCGTCGAGAAAATCGCAGGCCTAGACGCCCACCCAATGGACAAGCTGAAAATCCCAGGCTGTACATACTGTAACCCGCAGGTTGCCTCGGTGGGTCTCACCGAAGCAAAAGCCAAAGAGGCTGGTCACAAGGTGAAAGTCGGTCGCTTCCCCTTTGTCGGGAACGGCAAGGCGATTGCTCTTGGCGAGCCTGATGGCATGGTCAAAACAGTCTTTGACGCAGACACGGGCCAGCTGCTTGGCGCCCACATGGTCGGCGCAGAGGTAACTGAGCTCATCCAGGGCTATGTCGTTGCGATGAACCTTGAGACGACGGAAGAAGACCTGATGCATACGGTCTTCCCGCATCCAACGCTGTCAGAAATGATGCATGAGAGCGTGCTGGACGCCTATGATCGGGTGATCCACACATAAAGTTGCGATTCTTGGCGCGCTGGTTCGTCTTCCGTTACGTGCGTGAATGTCCCGGCCCGCCTTGCAGCTTTGCATGGACGACCTTAAGTCCGGTTGGGGCGCGCGTTTAGGAGAAGAACAATGGACGTGGGTTCAATCGGATTTCTCATCATTGGCCTGTTGGCTGGTTTCATCGCCGAAAAGGTTATGAATTCGAACCATGGGCTGCTCACCAACTTGCTCGTTGGCGTGGTCGGGGCCTATCTCGGACCGTTCCTCGCCGGATTTTTGGGCATTAGCTTTGCCGGATTTCTTGGCAGCCTCGTCATCGCGACGATCGGTGCCATTGTATTCCTCTTCCTTCTTCGGCTCATCAAAGGCCGCTAACCGCATTCGCCACCACCGGAGACCTTGATGGTCACGCTTATCGACACCACCGACGCACCGGCACCGCAGCGCCCGCGTCACCCGGAAAAAGCGCACCGCCCTGATACAGACCGGCTGAAAAAGCCGGAATGGATCCGGGTGAAAGCGCCGGTCACGAAGGGCTTTCATGAGACCAATGCGATCGTGCGCGAGAATAATCTTGTCACGGTTTGCGAAGAAGCTGGCTGCCCCAACATTGGTGAGTGTTGGGATAAGAAGCACGCCACATTCATGGTCATGGGCGAGGTGTGCACACGGGCCTGCGCGTTCTGTAATGTAGCGACGGGTGTCCCAACGGCTCTGGACCTGGATGAACCTCGTCGTGTGGCGGATGCCGTGCGCCAGATGGGCCTGAACCATGTGGTCATCACATCGGTTGACCGGGATGATCTGGACGATGGTGGCGCTCAGCATTTTGTCGAGGTCATCGAAGCAATCCGCACTGAATCGCCGTCAACCACCATCGAAATCCTCACACCGGATTTTCTGCGCAAGGAAGGCGCGATCGAGAAGGTCGCGCGCGCCAAGCCCGACGTCTTCAACCACAATCTGGAAACCGTGCCTTCGAACTATCTCACAGTTCGCCCAGGGGCTCGTTATTTCCACTCGATTCGTCTGTTGCAGCTGGTGAAAGAGGTCGACCCGACCATGTTCACCAAGTCGGGCATTATGGTGGGTCTGGGTGAAGAGCGGAACGAAGTTCTACAGGTCATGGATGATTTGCGCGCCGCTGGCGTCGACTTCCTCACCATTGGCCAATATCTGCAACCGACCCGCAAGCACCATCCGGTGAAGGCTTTTGTCACCCCACAAGAGTTTAAGGCCTACGAGTCGGTGGCCTACGCCAAGGGCTTCCTGATGGTATCCTCCAGCCCGCTAACGCGGTCGTCGCACCATGCTGGCGACGACTTCGCCAAGCTCAAGGCAGCACGTCTTTCCGCTCAAGGCTTCTAACATCGGACTCAATGACAGTTTGACGCGCGGCGTGGAGCCGTCTTGGTCGTGGCGTTACGGATTGTTTAAGACAACCATATAAGTTGCTATATCAGCTGAGCGTGCTGACCCGTTGGCACATTGGCTTTGTTGTATGGAAGGTAGAATGCCGCACTTCACCACCCGCCACCGGGTAAACCACAGTGCATCTGACATGTTCTCTCTGGTTGCCGATGTGCGTGCCTACCCAGAATTTGTGCCGCTGTGCGAAAGTTTGCGCGTCCGTGGCGAGGCACCAATCGATGGCGGCCGCTCCGTGATCGTTGCCGATATGACCGTCGCCTACAAAATGTTCCGCGAAACGTTCACATCGCGCGTCGAGCTGAAACCGGACGACCGTGAGATCGTAGTCACCTACCTTGATGGCCCCTTCAAGAAGATGGAGAACCGCTGGCGGTTTGAGGAGACTGGTGAGCGCAGTTGTGTGGTCGAGTTCGACATCGACTACGAGTTCCGCTCGCGCACTTTGGCGTCACTCATGGGTGCGATGTTCGACAGGGCCTTCCGCAAGTTCTCGACGGCCTTTGAGGCCCGTGCTGACCAACTCTATGGCGCACAATCGGCTGCCTGACCTAGCTTAAATCTGGGCTTCGACCAGTTCCAGCGCGTGTATAGCGCTTAGCTTGCGCACACCTACGCGATCTTCAGCGACGAAGATCCTGTGGCTGTGAGTTGCCGCTCTTCCGCGTCTTTGGCAGGCGAAATGGACGGTTCCCACGGGTTTCTCTGCGGAACCGCCGCTTGGTCCGGCGATCCCGGTCACCGAGACTGCAATATCAGCCTGCGAATGGTTTAATGCGCCTTTGACCATGGCCAGGGCGACTTCTTCGCTGACCGCGCCGGCATCGGCGATCAATGCCGATGGAACGCCCAGCATCTTGGTCTTGGCATCATTTGAGTAGGTGACAAAACCGCGATCTACGGTCGCCGACGAGCCTGCAATGTCTGTCAGCGCCGCGACGATCATACCGCCGGTGCAGGACTCTGCTGTCGCAACCATCAAGTCTGCAGCAATGAGCTTCGCGAGTACCCGTTGCGCGGTGGCTTCAAGATCACTCATCATCAGGCACCATGATCATCGCCGTTGCCAATGCGGCTATCCCCTCTTCGCGACCCGCAAAACCAAGCTTCTCGTTGGTGGTGGCCTTCACTGACACGCGATCCTCGGCAATACCCAGCATCTTAGCCATTGCCGATGTCATTGCGGAACGGTGAGGGCCGACCTTTGGATTTTCGGCAACGATCGCAACGTCGACGTTAGCGATCCGGCCACCCCGCGCCAGCACCCGCTCGGCAGCATGCTCCAAAAATATATGAGATGCAGCCCCTCGCCATTGCGGGTCAGACGGTGGGAAGTGGGTGCCAATATCACCTTCACCCAGAGCGCCCAATATGGCGTCTGTTAGCGCGTGAAGGCCAACGTCCGCATCCGAATGGCCGTCCAAACGATAGCTGTGCTCTATGAAGTGACCGCATAGCCAAACGCCGTCACCCGGAACAAGGCGGTGAACATCGTAGCCGATCCCTGTGCGCGGTTCCCACATGGTTTTGTCACCTTTCTTCGACGCCAGGTTTGCTTCGGCCCGGTCCCAGTCCTGCGGCGCTGTCACTTTGATATTGCGTGGGTCACCGTCAACGCCGACACAGGCGCCGCCCGCCCACTCAAGAATGCTAGCATCATCCGTGAATTCCTGATCCGGTTTGTCCTTTTCAACGCGCTCGTGCGCATCAACAATGGCAAAACCGCGAAAGGCCTGCGGTGTTTGCACCGTGACCAGCTGATTGCGGTCTGGGCCCGACTGCACAACGAGTGCGGTTTCGTCGCTCACGATCTGTTTCAGCGTATCTGACACGCGCAAGGTTGGGATAGCACCACTATGGGTCTCAAGCGCTTGCAGAAGGCGTTCAATCAGATCACTCGTCACAAAGGGCCGCGCACCGTCATGGATGAGGATTGGTGCCTCAGCGCGATAATCCGGCGTCGATGTCCAGGCGCGCAAACCGGCCAGCGTGCTGTCACGGCGGGTGGCACCGCCCGTTGTAACGATCAGCTGAACACCGACAGAAACGTGGGTGCGGTAGGTATCCAGGCCTTCGTGTGCATCAGGCGGTAGAACCAAAACGAGATCCGAGATGCCTGGGTACTTGGAAAGTGAATCGAGGCTCCACGCCAAGAGTGGCTTGCCGCCAAGTTCGACGAATTGCTTGGCGACATCTCCGTGCGACTCCAACCGTGCACGCGAGCCCGTTCCCCCCGCTAAGACGATCGCGCACGCCTGGGGAAGGGGGGCGTTTAAGGGTTGTTTCGTGTCGGCCATCCAAAATCCTTAGCTTTCGCGCGCTCTGTAGCCTAGTGGGTCAAAGGGCTGGATGCGCACGAAGGCGCCAAAGTGCCAACAACAAGGGCATCCACCATCGTGATAAGGACACCCGTATTGCATTCTGACCAAAAATTAGTCATGCATAGATAATGATCAAAACGTCCGCTCAAATGTCAGGCAGTCAATCGGATACTCGAAACCAACTCACTGTCGATCATGCGCTTCCAATAGCATCTGCCCATGCTCGCAATCGCGTGGTTTTGGCTCCGATGTCCGGTGTGACGGATCTACCCTTTCGGCAGCTCGCCAATCGGTTTGGTGCCGGTTTGGTGGTAAGCGAGATGGTCGCCAGCCAAGAACTGGTTGTAGACAATCCAGATTCACAGTTGCGGATGGACGTCAGCGGCCTGGAAACGTCGGTTGTCCAGCTCGCAGGCCGCGAAGCACCCTGGATGGCCGAAGCCGCCAAAATCGCGGCTGGGGCAGGGGCCTCAATCATCGACATAAACATGGGGTGCCCAGCCAAGAAGGTGACATCAGGCTACTCCGGTTCCGCGCTCATGCGCGACTTAGATCATGCACTCACGTTGATCGAAGCGACAGTTGGCGCCGTCGATGTGCCGGTGACTTTGAAAATGCGCCTCGGCTGGGACCACGACAGCATGAACGCGCCGCAACTTGCCCAGCGGGCCGAAGCCGCAGGTGTTCAACTGATTACGGTTCATGGGCGCACACGCTGCCAGTTTTACAAGGGCATGGCCGATTGGGCAGCTATACGGGCTGTGCGCGAGGCCATCAGCGTTCCGATGATAGCCAACGGCGACGTCATTTCCCCTGAGGACGTTGCAACCTGCTTGCACCAGAGCGGTGGCGACGCGGTGATGGTTGGACGCGGGGCTTACGGTCGACCCTGGTTGCCCGGCTATCTAGCTGCAACCGACGGCAAGGCTTTCTTGGCCGCCCTTCCGGCACCTGCTGACTTAGTCCTGGAGCATTATCAGAGACTTGTGAGCCACCATGCAGTCCACAACGGCATACCTCTGGGGCTGCGTATCGCACGCAAACATTTTGGCTGGTACTTGCAAACGTGTGCAATGAACGTTGAAGTCTCAGAGGCTGATCGAGCGATTTTGTTCCAGTCTGAAGACGTCAGTAACGTTGAAGCGGCAATCCAGTTCGTCTGGCGCAATGCCACTTGGTTGACACCGCAGGGACGCGAGCAGTCGTCTGAACCGCCACAGGCGATTGCCGCATGAGCAACGCCGGTTCAGAGTCACAGCGTCAACAGGTACAGCTCCTCAATGCGCTGCCACATGCTGCGCTGCTGATCGACCGTTCCTACAAGATCCTCGAAGCCAATCATGCAGCCGAACAGTTCTTCCGCACCTCCAAGGCCATTATGCGCCGGGAAGGGCTGGAACACTTCGTGCCGTTCGGCAGTCCCGTTTTGTCGACCGTTGATCAAGCCGCTGAGGAGGGGTCTCCGCTAACGGCCTATGGCGTCGATCTTGCGACCCCGCGACAGCCTGAAGATATGTTGGTCGACGTGTATGCAGTCCCGCTGATCGAAGCAGTACCTCGCCGTGGGCAGGACGACATGGAAGCAGCACCCGTTTCGAAGGTTGCGCTGACATTCCACCCGCAAGCGCGCACGCTAAAGCTGGATCGCCAACTGACCTCGCAATCCTCCGCGCGTTCGGTCAGCGGGTTGGCGGCCATGTTGGCGCACGAGATCAAGAACCCCTTGTCCGGGATTCGAGGTGCAGCGCAGCTTCTTGAGGGAAGCGTTGATGACGAGGATCGCGCACTCACCCAGCTGATCACTGACGAAGCTGATCGCATTGTGAAGCTGGTCGACCGCATGGAAGTCTTTTCAGACGAGCGCCCCATCGAGCGCGGCCCAGTCAACATTCATACAGTCCTGGAACATGTGAAACGTCTCGCCGAGACAGGTTTTGGTAGCCATATCAAGTTCGTCGAGCACTACGATCCATCCCTTCCTCCGGTCTTGGCCAATCGTGATCAGATGATCCAAGTCTTCCTGAATCTGGTGAAGAATGCGTGCGAAGCTATTGGCAACGCAGACGATGGCGAGATCATTTTGGCAACCGGGTACAAGCCGGGTATCCGCCTTTCGGTTCCCGGAAGTGCAACGCGGGTCACTTTGCCCTTGGAGTTCTCGATAAGCGACAATGGCGGCGGCGTGCCGCGTGATCTGCTGGCCAACCTGTTTGACCCGTTCGTCACCACGAAATCCAATGGAAGCGGTTTGGGCCTGGCTCTGGTGGCTAAGATGATCCGTGATCATGGCGGCGTTGTTGAATGTGAGAACAGCGAACGCGGCGCAAACTTCAAGGTCATGATGCCCGTCTACCGCGAGCCAAAAACAAGGCGCTCGCTATCAAGTCAGCCTTCCCAATGAACAACCTCATCCCCCCCTTTGCGTGAGAAAAGTAGATGCCTCAGAACAGCCGAACCGTATTGATAGCGGACGATGATGCGGCCATCCGCACGGTTTTGAACCAGGCGCTCACCCGTGCCGGCTACACAGTGCGTGTGACATCCAACGCGACATCGCTTTGGCGGTGGGTCAGTGAGGGCGAGGGCGACTTGGTGATCACCGACGTCGTTATGCCCGACGAGAATGCTTTCGATCTCTTGCCGCGGATGAAAAAGGCCCGCCCAGACCTCCCCATCATCGTGATGAGCGCGCAGAATACGTTTATGACTGCCGTGCGTGCCTCCGAGAAGGGCGCCTACGACTACCTTCCCAAGCCATTCGATCTGAAGGAACTGATCGCGATCGTTGGGCGCGCAATGTCAGAGCCAAAGCGCCGCGCGCTCGGGGCACCTGGCCCGGAAGAAGGCGCCGAGAATATGCCGCTCGTGGGCCGCTCCGCCGCTATGCAGGAAATCTACCGCGTTCTGGCCCGTTTAATGCAGACCGACCTAACGGTCACAATTTCAGGCGAGTCCGGCACAGGCAAGGAGTTGGTCGCTAGAGCGCTCCACGAATATGGCCGCCGGGCAAAGGGGCCGTTTGTGGCCATCAACATGGCCGCCATCCCCCGTGACCTGATCGAAACCGAGCTTTTTGGCCACGAAAAAGGCGCGTTCACTGGCGCGCAATCGAAGGTTGTTGGCCGGTTCGAACAAGCAGAAGGCGGCACACTGTTCCTTGATGAGATCGGTGACATGCCCATGGATGCACAGACCCGATTGCTGCGTGTCCTTCAGCAAGGCGAATACACCACAGTGGGTGGTCGCACAGCCATTCGTTCGGATGTACGCATTGTGGCTGCCACAAACAAAGATCTTCGCCAGCTCATCAATCACGGCCTGTTTCGCGAAGACCTGTTCTTCCGCCTCAATGTCGTACCGCTTCGGCTTCCACCCCTGCGCGAGCGCAGCGAGGATGTTCCGGACCTGGTGCGTCACTTTTTTGCACAGGCGGCAGAGGAGGGACTACCGGCCAAACAAATCGATGGGGCAGCGCTGGATGTGCTGCGTCAATACCGCTGGCCGGGAAACATCCGTGAGCTTGAGAATTTGGTACGACGTCTGGCGGCGCTCTACCCTCAGGATGTCATCACCGCCCCAATCGTCGAGGATGAACTACGAACGTCGGTGACGGGCCTAACCCCAGCTGGAGAACAGGTGGAAGCAGACGAAAGTCTCTCGGTCTCTATCGAACGGCATTTGGTCAAATATTTCAGAGAGTTTTCCGATGATCTTCCACCGCCGGGGCTATACCATCGGATGCTCAAAGAGCTTGAGATACCGCTTTTCTCCGTGGCTCTCGCGGCAACACGTGGCAACCAAATCAAAGCGGCCGAACTGCTGGGCTTGAACCGCAACACGCTGCGCAAGAAGATCCGCGACCTCGATATCCAGGTTATTCGCGGCGCCCGTTAACGCAGACCGCAAGTTGCCTGTGGCTTTCTGGCCCTCGACCTCTTTTTTGTCATAAATTAACAACAGTGCTGTGACTCGTTCGCAACACTGAGCGGCTTACGATTCCTGATTGCGATTAGCCAGCTTTCTTTTGCTTTGGAGCACAGACTTGGTCGACGCCACGAGTCCCCAACCTTCTGTCTTGGCAGATGAAAGGCGCGGTCGTTCGCGAATGCTCGCGCTGGTGGTCGTGGTATTGGCCATTGCGCTGGCCGCCGCGACCTTTGCCATTTTGACCGGCTCGACCCAGATCGTGCCGACGCAAACAATTGTCACGCGTCTCATCATTCTCAACGGCGCGACAGTCTTGGCACTCATCGTGCTGATCGGGTTGGACGTGCGCACCATTATGGGTGCGCGACGAAAAGGACAGGCCGGGGCAGGCCTCCACACGCGCATATTGATCCTGTTCAGTCTAGTTGCCGCCGTGCCTGCGGTGATTGTCGCTGTGGTCGCGACTTTGACGCTCGATCGCGGCCTGGACCGATGGTTCTCTGAGCGCACGCAATCGATGGTCGAATTCTCGCAGGTGGTGGCACGAGCCTATCTCGACGAATATCGCCAAGTTCTTTCTGTAGAATTACCTGCCGTCGCCTCGGAACTTGATCGATCAAAGCCTTTGTTTGACTTCGACCCCCAACGATTTGCAGCTCATATGTCAAACATCGCAGCGCTTCGGTCGATCCCCTACATGTCGATCGTCGGGCCTAACGGCGTCGAGATTTTGCGTGCTGACACCCGGTTTGCCGAAGGGTTCCGTCAACCAGATGCGAACATGGTGGCACAAGTCACCGGCGACGAGCCGGTTCTCATTCCGCCGGGGAGCACAAACCAAATTGCCGGGCTTATCCGACTATCTGAGTTCGATGATGTCTTCTTGTTTCTTTCCCGATCCGTCGATCCAAGGGTGGTGCAGTATCTCCTCGTAACCGACCAAAATGCTGAGGAATTCCGCGCCCTCCAAGACCGACGGTTTGGCGTTCAGGTGTCCTTTGGCCTTCTGTTTTTGGGTTTGGCTCTCGTCATGCTTCTGTCGGCCATGTGGATTGCCATCAATTTTGCTGATCGCCTCGTTCTTCCTATGCGGCGTTTGATGGTTGCGGCACAGCAGATTTCAGCAGGGAACCTGTATGTTCAGGTGCCCGTTCGGCGTGACGAAGGCGACTTCGCTGTGCTTGGGCAGAGCTTCAACCGCATGACCAATGATCTGCGCTCGCAGCGCAATGAATTGGTGGATGCCAAGGATCAGATTGATACGCGACGTCGCTTTACCGAGGCCGTGTTGGCTGGCGTCTCTGCCGGTGTCATCGGCATTGACCAAGCGATGCGCGTTACGCTTGTAAACAAGTCGGCCTCGGACCTGTTGGGCGCTGAAGAAGCTGCGCTCTTGGGATTACCAATCACAAAGGCAGTACCCGAATTCTCATCGCTGTTTGCGGAGACCCTCGAGCAACAAAGAGCAAGGGGACCTGCCCGTGAAATCCGCCTGGAACGCGATGACAAACAGCATATCCTCACCGTCCAGATAACCGTCGAAGCCGACGACAACGGACGTGTGGTCGGTGCCGTCATGACCTTTGACGACGTTTCGGATTTGGTCGCCGCGCAGCGATCATCGGCGTGGGCCGACATTGCCCGGCGCATAGCCCATGAAATCAAGAACCCCCTGACACCGATCCAGCTGTCTGCCGAGCGTCTCAAGCGACGATACGGCAAGAAGCTGACAGAAGATCGTGAGGTCTTCGATCAATGCACAGACACCATCATTCGGCAGGTCGAAGACATTGGTCAGATGGTTGATGAGTTCTCGTCGTTTGCACGGATGCCGAAACCAGAATTTGCGCCAGGCGACCTAGCAACTGTGATCCGCGACACAGTTTTCCTGATGGACAACGGTTACCCGGCAATTCTTTTCTCCGCAGAGATCGAGTCGGGCGGTTTGCCGCTTTCTCTCGACGCCAGGCTTATGGGTCACGTCTTTACCAACCTGCTCAAGAACGCTGCAGAAGGCATCCAAGGCCGGGGCGACCGTGACGGTGATACCAATCCCAAGGGCCATGTTCATGTCGATGCCTGGAAGACCGAAGACGATGCCATACAGATCGAAGTTGTGGATGACGGTATTGGGTTTCCCGCCTCTGGTCGTGCCCAATTGTTAGAACCCTATATGACGACGCGCACCAAGGGGACTGGTCTTGGCTTGGCCATCGTACGACGGATTGTTGAGGACCATGGCGGAACGCTCCGATTGATGGATGGCAAACAAGCTCGCACAACGTCCACCGGCGCCCTGGTCCGCATCACCCTTCCGAATACACCCAAGACAACAGTTGAAGACAACGCACACCCCGGCGCGGCGGGCGCAATGATGGAGAACCAAGAGTGAGTGGCGATATACTCATCGTTGATGACGAGGCGGACATCCGTGAGCTCGTTGCTGGTATCCTGGATGACGAGGGCTACAGTACGCGCCTGGCCGCCCATGCCGACGAGGCTTTGGAAGCCATTGAGGCTCGCCTGCCAAACCTCGTTTTCCTGGATATTTGGATGCAAGGTAGCCGCTTGGACGGTATGCAGCTGCTCGACGTTCTGCGCGCAACCTATCCGGAACTTCCGGTGGTTATGATCTCCGGCCATGGCACGATCGACACGGCCGTTAGCGCTATCAAGCAGGGTGCATTCGACTTTATCGAGAAGCCATTCAAATCGGATCGACTGCTGCACGTCGCTATGCGCGCGCTGGAAACAACCGCATTGAAGCGCGAGATATCAGAGCTCAAACAAACATCCGGCATTGAATATACACTTGTCGGAACCTCTGGGCCCATGAACAATTTACGCGCTCAGATCGAACGCCTTGGGCCGACCAATTCGCGGGTGATGATCATGGGTCCGTCAGGCAGCGGCAAGGAGCTTGTCGCGCGGGCCATCCACGCACAATCACTGCGCGCCAATGGCCCATTCATCGTTCTCAACGCCGCAAGTATCTCGCCGGAAACAATGGAACTGGAATTGTTTGGCACCGATGCAGAGCCTGGCACGCCGCGCAAAGTGGGCGCCCTTGAAGAGGCACATGGTGGAACGCTGTATCTCGATGAAGTCTCGGAGATGCCACGTGAGACCCAGTCAAAGATCATGCGCGTTCTGGTCGACCAGACGTTCACTCGGCTCGGTGGATCAACGCGCGTCAAGGTGGATGTTCGGGTCTTGTCTTCATCGTCAGTTCCCGTGGAGCCGCTGATTGACGGCGGAAAATTCCGTTCGGATCTTTACCACCGCCTCGCTGTCGTCCCGCTGCCGGTACCTGCACTGTCTGAACGTCGGTCAGATATTCCAGAATTGGTTCAGTACTTTATGGGCCAGGTTTCCAAGGCAAGTGGCCTGCCTCCACGCAGGATCGCTGACGATGCCATGACCATTCTGCAAACTCATGATTGGCCTGGTAATGTCCGACAGTTGCGCAACAATGTAGAGCGGTTGATGATCCTAGCGCGTGGCGAGAACGGTTCACACGTCACCGCTGACTTGCTGCCGCCAGACGTGTCGTCGCTTTTGCCGAAGACAGCCAGCATGGGAAGCGAGCACCTGATGACGATGCCGCTGCGCGAGGCGCGCGAGCTTTTCGAGCGGGATTACCTGTCATCGCAAATCAATCGCTTCAACGGCAACATATCGAAAACTGCCGAATTTATCGGAATGGAAAGGTCTGCCCTTCACCGTAAGCTCAAATCACTTGGTCTTAACGGCTAAGGTATGCGCCCACTGGCGAGCACCGCGTTCCCAGTGGTAAGGCAAACAGAGCAAACGAAGAGTGGTGTTGCATGCGTGTTGTGATCTGCGGAGCAGGGCAGGTGGGTTTCGGCATTGCCGAACGCCTGTCGCGCGAAAACAACGATGTATCCGTTATCGATACCTCGGCCCGCTTGGTCCAAGCCATTCGCGATACGCTTGATGTGCGCGGTGTGGTCGGCCACGGCTCACATCCAGACGCCCTCGTTCAAGCTGGCATAGAACAAGCCGACATGATCGTCGCCGTCACGCTGTATGACGAAGTCAACATGATTGCCTGTCAGGTCGCGCACTCGCTATTCAATGTGCCTACCAAAGTGGCCAGGATCCGCGCCCAGAGCTATCTGGAGAAGCAATACGCTTCCCTGTTTTCGCGCGATAATCTGCCGATTGATGTGATCATTTCACCGGAGATTGAAGTCGGTGAAATGGTGCTACGGCGTCTTGCGCTACCCGGCGCCTTAGACTCAGCACGTTTCGCGGACGAGCGCATTTCGGTGGTCGGTGTTTACCTGCGTGAAGATTGCCCGGTTATCGATACGCCGCTGCGCCAACTATCCGGGCTGTTTCCGGAATTGAAAGCCACGGTCGTCGGCGTCTTACGCAACAACACAATGTTTGTTCCAAGATCAGACGACGCGATGCTGGCTGGTGATATTGCCTATTTCGCCGCCGATAGGGCGCAGGTCCGCCGCACACTCGGAATCTTCGGGCGTGAAGAGGCCGAAGCGAGCCGCGTTGTGATTGCGGGTGGCGGCAACATCGGTCTCTACGTTGCGCAAGCGCTAGAGGCACGGCAAAGTCGCACCAAGGTCAAAATTATTGAGCAAGACCGGGATCGCGCGGTGAGCATCGCCGACGATTTATCGCGCACAGTTATCTTGCACGGGAGCGCACTGAGCCAAGACATTCTCAATGAGAGCGACATCGCGCAAACGGACACAATGGTTGCACTGACCAACGATGACCAGGTGAACATCCTGTCCTGTGTGATGGCAAAGCGGCTGGGCGTGCGGCAAAACCTGGCGCTGATCAACAACAACTCGTATCCGCCCTTGGCCCAATCGCTGGGTATTGACGCCTATGTGAACCCAAGGCAGGTGACAATTTCGCGTGTCCTGCAACATGTGCGCAAGGGACGCGTTCGTCAGGTCCACTCAGTGCACGACGGGATCGCCGAAGTAATTGAGGCCGAGGCCCTCGATACGTCGCCATTGGTCGGTGCGCATTTGCGTGACCTTGACTGGCCGGACGGTCTGCGCATCGGCGCAATCCTACGTGGATCAGATGTTCTGATGCCGGATGGGGAAACGGTTGTGAAAGCTGGCGATCGCGTGGTCATGTTCGCACTCGCCGGTCAAGTCAAACGCGTCGAACAACTGTTCCGCGTTTCACTCGAATTCTTCTAGCATTGGCTCTCCCATGCTTGTCGGGTTGCGCGCGCTAGCTTCTATCGGACTGGTCATGGCGGTCGCCATGTTGATGTGCGCTGCTATCGGCCTGGGCGAGGGCGATTTGGCAGCCGTATCCCTGTTTGGGGGGCAGGCCGCTATCCTAATCTTCTTCGCTGTGTCGGTGCATTTGGCCTTTGCGGACCGGTCGGCACCATTGACGCGATTCCTGAGTTTTCGGCTATTGATCATCGTATGGCTATTGGCACCACTGATTGCTATGCCGCCGCTGCTTCTACTGACCGACTTACCCTTCCATTTGGCTCTGTTTGAAGCGACGTCGGCCTTCACAACCACGGGCGCCACAGCTCTGCAAAACCTTGATCAAATGCCTGCTTCGATCATTGGTTGGCGCGCATGGTTGCAGTGGCTAGGCGGGCTCGCCACGCTGGTTTCGATCATTGTTGTTTTGGCGCCGACGGGGGCCGGTGGCACGCCTCTGTTGCGGCTCGGCGGTGATACACAACAAATCTTCGAAAACCGGGTTCGCGGTGTGGTCGGCGCCTACATTGCAGTGACGCTTGCATGTTTTGGACTTCTGCTTGCTGCCAACATTCGAGTGTTTGATGCCTTCGCGCTGGCGCTCACCACGGTCTCGACCGGGGGCATGATGCCGACCGACGGATCTCTCAGCGACTATGGCGCCCCGTTAGCAGAGTGGGTCATTGGACTGTTCATGCTGATCGGCGCGACGAGCATAATGTGGCACAGATTGGTTGCGACCGGGCGGATGGGCCGGTCTGTGACCGTCATTGAGAGCGTAGTTTTGGCCGTGTTCGCAGTTGCGCTGGGCCTGGCCTATGCCGCGGCCTTTTCCATTGCGGCTGGTTCGGAGACCGTTCTGGGCCCAACGACCGCCCTGCGCGAAGGGTTTGTCACAGCGGCGTCACTGGTTTCGACAACAGGTTTTGAAGCGCGAAACGCCGGAGCCACGGCGCTTCCACTATCGCTCGCCTTGCTGGTCATTCTTATAGGCGGCGGCATGTTCTCAACTGCAGGCGGGTTGAAAATGTACCGCATCTCATTGATGGCCCGTCACAGCCTGAAAGAGCTTGAGCACATTATCTACCCGCACGCCGTCCATACCGACCACATGGGTCGCTTCGCCTACGACACGGATGGCATGCGCGCCATTTGGACGGCCTGCGTGTTGTTTCTCATCGTTTGGGCCGGGTCTGCATTGGTGTTGGCATGGACTGGGTTTCCAGCGGAAGCTGCACTTGCCGCGGGCTTATCCGCACTCGTAAATGCAGGCCCAGTCTATGAGTTTGGCTGGGCACCGCCGCAGATCTGGCCATCGTACGCAGAGCTGACGGCGATTGGTTCCTACACGCTTAGCTTCACCATGGTCGCTGGCCGTCTTGAAGTGATTGGCTTTGTCGCTGGTTTTAGTGTGTTGTTTTTCCGTCGCTAGTTGCATCGGTTGACGGCAATCAGGATCGGCAAAAACCGACTCCAAACCTCTTTGGCTTCCCAAAAACCCATGTTAGCGTGGTCGCTCGGCGCATGAGGGTGCACCGACAATAAGCTGCGGCCAAAAAGAAACAGACCAGGGGGAAACCATGGCAAATGAGCGCTCACAGAACTTACAAGATGCCTTTCTCAATCATGTGCGCAAGCAAAAAGCGTCGCTAACCATCTTTCTCGTCAACGGCGTAAAACTGCAGGGCATTGTTACTTGGTTCGACAATTTTTGTATTTTGCTGCGCCGTGATGGACATTCCCAGCTTGTCTATAAGCATGCCATCTCGACGATCATGCCAGCTCAACCGGTGCAGCTGTTTGACCCTTCGGACGAAGACCGCGCCGAGCAATAGCCTGGAGGCATGAACTCGCACAATGGGCGAGGAGACAGACAAACCGCGAGGCAAGCCACGTTTCCAGATAGAGGATACCCGCGCCCGAGCGACGCGAACGGCCCTTATCGTTCCCATCGTGGGCAGCGGCGCACGTCGCAGGGAGCAGTCGATTGACGCGGCTCCAAAGCGTTCCATGGACGCACGGCGTGAAGAAGCAGTCGGCCTTGCCGCCGCAATCAACCTTGACGTTGTTTTTGTTGAACTTCTAACGCTTCAAACTCCCAAGCCCGCGACCCTTCTGGGTACCGGTAAGGTCGAAGAAATTTCGGAAAAAGTGGCCGCCGAGCATGTCGAACTGGTCATTGTCGACCATGACCTGACTCCGATCCAGCAACGAAACTTGGAACGGGCACTCAAAGCGAAAGTTGTCGATCGAACGGGTCTCATTCTAGAGATATTCGGGCGCCGCGCGCAAACGCGCGAGGGCACGCTGCAAGTCGATTTAGCGCATCAGACCTACCAAAAGAGCCGCTTGGTCCGTTCTTGGACACACCTTGAGCGGCAACGCGGTGGCAAGGGCTTTCTAGGTGGGCCCGGTGAAACGCAGATTGAGGCGGACCGGCGTGTTATTCAGGACAAGATCACCCGTCTGAAACGCCAACTCGAGGATGTGCGCCGCACTCGCACATTGCATCGCGCGCGCCGCCAAGATGTACCGGCGCCAACTGTTGCTTTGGTCGGCTATACCAACGCCGGAAAATCTACTCTATTCAATAAGGTAGCCGATAGCGGTGTACTGGCGAAGGATTTGCTTTTTGCGACGCTGGATCCGACACTTCGCAAGGTTCAACTGCCCAAGGGAACTGACGTTATCCTCTCTGATACGGTAGGCTTCATCTCCAACCTGCCAACGTCGCTGATCGCCGCCTTTCGAGCCACGTTGGAAGAGGTGCTGGAAGCAGACTTAATTGTCCACGTTCGCGACATCACCCACCAGGACACCGAAGCTCAGCGCACCGATGTGTTGGCGGTCTTGGCGCAAATGGGTGTGGTCGACGTCGACGGGAAATCAGACCGCGCCATTCTGGAACTGTGGAACAAGATCGACTTGCTGCCACAGGATGACCGCGCTGTTGTCCTGCGCCAAGCGGAAACACGTGGCGAGGATGTGCTGGCGCTTTCTGCGGTAACGGGCGAGGGGATGGGCGCCGTACTCGTGCGCATTGAAAGTGCAATAAGCAATCAACGCCAGAAAGATACGTTCCATGTACCTGCTGCAGACGGTGAGGGGCGTGCTTGGCTCTTCGAGAATGGGACAGTGCTCGACCAGGCCACACTGCCAGATGGATCGACGCGGATGCATGTCTCGATGACACCACGCAAAATGGCGCATGCCCGCACTAAATTTGGGAAAATACCTGCAGAATGAAGGGCTTAGCGTGTATGCTGCTTGGCTTCAAGCCAGGCTTCTTCCATTTGCTCCAAAGAGGCTGAACCAACGGGTTCTGGTGTATTGCGCAAACTATCCTCGACCCACTGGAAACGGCGGATGAACTTCTGGTTCGTGCGCTCAAGTGCAACCGCTGGGTCGACATCCAGCTTGCGCGCCAAATTGGTCACGACGAACAGCAGATCGCCAATCTCGTCGGCCAGTTTGTCCTTATCGACGGGATCTGCCGCGATCTCATCTTCAACTTCTTGGGTTTCTTCATGAAGCTTGGCCAATACGGACTTCGCGTCTGGCCAATCAAACCCGACACGGGCTGCTTTCTGTTGCAGTTTGAAGGAACGCTGTATGGGGGGCAGGGTGTTTGGCACTCCATCCAGAGCGCTAGCTGGCGCGGTAGTGTGCTCGTGCGCCTGGCCCTTTCGGGCACGCTTCTCCGCCCTTTCCTCGGCCTTGATGGCTTCCCAGCGCACTTTGACGGCTTGCGGGTCATCACGGTCAATGTCTCCGAAGACATGCGGGTGGCGACGGATCATCTTGTTGGAGATGGCAGCTACAACCTCATGGAAACCAAAAAGGTCTTTCTCTTTGGCCATCTGCGCGTGGAAGACGACTTGCAGCAAAAGGTCGCCAAGTTCGTCGCACAGATCGTCCATGTCGTCGCGTTGGACAGCGTCAGCAACTTCGTAGGCTTCCTCGATCGTGTACGGGGCGATCGATGCAAAATCCTGCTCGACGTCCCATGGACAACCGGTGGCCGGATCACGCAGGCGCGCCATGATCTCCAACAGCGTTTCCATCTTCTCTGGTGGTGTTGTCACTGCGCGGTTTGGCGCTGCAACAGTTTCATCGGTCATGGCGATCACATTCGCTGATGGTGGAGCGGGCATCAAACAGGAAGGTTATCTATGTCCGCAGGAAACGGGCACAACTGCAAGAAGGGCCGTATCTCTGCCCACAGCAACCTTACACCCCAACCAGATCCATATTTGTCCGATAAGATATATTATGGAACTATTTTACCGCCTTCACAGTGACGCTCAGGCCATCATAGGCCGGCTCCACATGGCTTGGCGTGGTTGTAGAGAGCTCAGCATAGTCCAAATCGTTGTGCAGATTGGTCAGGATCGCACGTTGTGGCTTCGTGCGTGCAATAACGTCCAAAGCCTGCTCCAGATTGAAGTGGCTCGGATGCGGCCGCTTGCGCAAACTGTCGATTATCAGCGTGTTGAGGTTTTCAAACTTTTTCATGCTTGACGGTGGAATGCCGCTCACATCTGGCAGGTACAAGACGTCGCCGATGCGAAAACCGAGCGATGTGATATCGCCGTGGATGACGATGACCGGTGAAAAAGTGATGGGCCCACCTGGCCCATCGATGGTGAAATCTTGGTTCGGATCGATCGGACGGTGGTTGAGGATCGGTGGGTAGCTCGAACCGGCTGGCGTGTCGAAGACGTAGCCAAAACCTTGTTTGGCGCGGGCTAGGGTTCGCTCGTCCATGTAAACATCGATACGCGCGCGCTGAATGAGCGCATAGGGGCGCAGATCGTCGATGCCGTGCAAGTGGTCAGCATGTTCATGTGTGTACACGACGCCATTGAGATGGGGCACATCGTGCTGCAGCATCTGCGCACGAAAGTCTGGCCCAGTGTCGATGACCACATAGGTCATGCCCTTACTGCCTTTGCGCGACACCAGAACCGAGCAACGTTGCCTTGTGTTCTTGGAGTTGGATGGATCGCAAGCACCCCAACGTTCTACCGCGGTCTTGCCCCCTACCCTAGGAACGCCGCCTGACGACGCGCAACCGAGGATCGTTAGTTTGGTCGTCATGCGATCTGCGCCTTGGAAAACAAGCGTTGGAAGTTCGCCGTCGTGATGTCGGCTATTGCCACTGGCTCGACGCCGCGTACCTTGGCCAGCACCTCTGCTGTGTGGGTGACATAGGCCGGTTCGTTACGCTTGCCGCGGTTTGGCACCGGCGCAAGATATGGCGCATCGGTTTCGACCAACAACCGGTCGTGCGGCATTTGGGCGGCGATGTCGCGCAGTTCTTCAGCCGTTTTAAAGGTCAGGATTCCTGAAAACGAGACGTAGGCCCCCAGCGCGACGCCGCGTTTGGCAAGATCCAAGCCCGACGAGAAGCAATGCAAAACCATCGGGAAAGGCCCATCAGTAGCGTGAGCTTCTTCTAAGATGGCGGCCATATCCTCGTCCGCCGAGCGCGCGTGAATGACCAGCGGCAAGCCAGTTGTGCGGGCCGCTTTGATGTGTCGCTTTAAGCCCTCAGCCTGCGCCTCGCGGGGAGCGTTGTCATAATGATAGTCGAGGCCAGCCTCACCAATGGCCACCACCAGCGGATCATCAGCGAGTTTCACCAAGTCATCCACGGAGATGTCGAGCTCCTCATCGGCGTTGTGCGGATGGGTGCCAACAGAACAGGTCACACCGGGGTAGCGCTCTGCGATCGCGCGGATGGCGTCAAAGCGCTTCACACGCGTGCAAATGGTGACCATATGCCCGACACCGAGATCATGGGCGCGGTCCAACATTGCGTCACGGTCCGCATCGAAGTCTGGAAAGTCCAGATGGCAGTGGCTGTCGACAAGCACGAGCGTTTCGGTCCTTAGCCTTCCTCAGCCTCAACATAGCGTGGAAAGATCGGGCTCGGTTTGGGTAGCTCGGTGCCAGAAGCGACGCGCCCCTCGCTGCCAAAATGCGCGAAATCGCGTTTGTTATCTGGAACACCCAAGACGGTCAGCAACTTCTCACAGCTTTCCGGCATGGTGGCCTGCGTGAGCAGCGCAATCATCCGCAACATTTCCGCCGTTACCCAAAGTACTGTTGCCATGCGAGCCGGGTCAGTCTTTTTCAGAGCCCATGGCTCTTGCGAGGCAAAGTACCGGTTCGTATCGGCAACCACTTTCCAGATCGCGGTTAGTATGACGTGCAGTTCCTGCCGGTCGATGGCATCACGCGCGATGCCAAGCAGTGCTTCAGCCGAGGCAATCAATGCCTGGTCCTCGTCCGTAAGATCTCCGGGCTCTGGCACCTTGCCATCACAATTTTTAGCGATCATCGAAAGCGAACGCTGCGCTAAGTTGCCGAGATCATTGGCCAAATCGGCATTGATACGCCCGACAATAGCTTCGTGGCTATAATTCCCGTCACGGCCAAAAGGCACTTCCCGAAGGAAAAAATAGCGCACCTGATCGCGTCCATAGTGCTCAACCATGGCAAAAGGGTCGATCACATTCCCGATGGATTTCGACATCTTCTCGCCCTTGTTGAACAAGAAGCCGTGGCCGAAAATCCGCTTCGGCAGCGGCACACCGGCCGCCATCAAGAAGGCTGGCCAATAGACCGCGTGAAAACGCACAATGTCCTTACCGATGACATGCACATCCGCTGGCCAGTGCGCCCACAACGGATCGTTCTCATCAGGAAAACCAAGGCCCGTGATGTAGTTGGTCAGCGCATCGACCCAAACGTACATCACATGGGCATCATCGCCAGGCACAGGAATGCCCCAGTCAAAGGTGGTGCGCGAAATGGATAGGTCGTTCAGACCACCCTCGACAAATTTCACAATCTCGTTGCGGCGTTCATTCGGCCCAATGAAGCTCGGATTGGCGGCGTAATGATCCAGCAGCGGCTTCTCAAACGATGACAGGCGGAAGAAATAGCTTTCCTCCTCCACCCACTCCACGGGCGTTCCCTGTGGGCCAAGCCGCACGCCGTCATCATTGAGGTGGGTTTCTTCGTCGCCATAATAGGCTTCGTCGCGCACCGAGTACCAACCGGCATAGCTGGATTTGTAGATATGCCCGGCATCTTGCATGCGCTTCCAAATGGCTTGGCTCGCCTCTTTGTGGCGCGGCTCCGTGGTGCGAATGAAGTCGTCGTTTGAGCAGCCAAGAACGTCCACCATCGCTTCGAAGCGCGGCGCATTGCGGTCCGCCAATTGGGCAGGCGTCAGCCCCTCTTCACGGGCGGTCTTGAGCATTTTCTGTCCATGCTCGTCGGTACCGGTGAGAAAACGCACATCGTAGCCGTCGAGCCGCTTGAACCGGGCGATCATGTCGGTGGCTATCGCCTCATAGGCATGGCCAATATGCGGCGTGCCGTTGGGATAGGAGATGGCAGTCGTGATGTAATAGCGCTGAGACATGGAAGAGTAGGTGCCGGCGAATAAGGAATGGGGGAAGCCGCCAATCAGGCAGCGTTATGCTGGGCCTGGCTATAGACCTGATCCAGCCTTTCGAAAAGCGCCATCATGCGTTCACTCAGATCAATATTGAGAGCGCGCCGAACAACCAAGGACCTCGCCTGCGATGCCCAAAGCTCGGCAAGGGCTGCTTTCGACGCTAAACCTAGGTCGCCGTGCGGTGCCGTGAGGCCGGCAGGCTCCTCTTGATTGCTAAGACGCCTCGACATCCAGTCTTCCACCAGTTCCTGGAAGAGGTCGCTTTGGTCTGGTGTTAGCCGACCTATTTGCGCAGCCAGCGCCAAACGATCGGCGGTTGATTGCGCTGAAACTCGGGATTGGGCGTCTGACGTTAGTGCGCTAAATTGTTGAAAAAACGATAGAACACCCGGGTTAGTGGCAAGAGCATCCAACCGCCCTGCCCGGCCATCGGCCAGATCAATCATCAGCTTTAGGTCCTCCGGTGCGCCATAGCGGTCTGCGAATTGTTCAAGCTCGTGGCGCTCCAACGGGCCTAAGGCGAGTTTGCTGCAGCGTGACCGCAAAGTCGGCAGAACCTTTTGCAGCCCGTGGGCAATCAAGATCAGAACTGTCTTTTGAGACGGTTCTTCCAAGGGTTTGAGCAATGCGTTCGAGCCTTCCGCATTCAGATCGTCCAGCGCATCCACAACAAATACACGCCAACCGCCATAGGCAGACGTCGACTGCATGTTCTGCAGACCGGAGCGGATGCTGGCAACGGGAATTGTTTTTCCCGGCTTGCCGCCAGTCGTGTTGGTCAACTTATCGAGCCACACAAGATCGGGGTGAGACCCCTGCTCCACCAGTCGCACACCAGGGTCGACGCGCGAGACAGTGAGGTCGGTGCTCAGCGGATCATGTTGATGCGCCAAGAGATAGGCCGCCAGTTGCGCCGCGAACCGCGCCTTACCAATGCCCTTTGGTCCGTGCAACAACCAAGCATGATGCATCCGCTTACCAGAAATCGCCTCGACCAAAGTACGCTGAGCCTGAGCATGCCCTGCAAGCTCAGGCTCCAATTCGAGCGCATGTGATCGACCGATTTGTTGTTGTGAAACAGCCATGCCTCTAGACAAGTCCGCGCAAACGAAGGCTGTCACGGATGGTCGTGGCAATGCGTGTTGGCTTGTCGTTTCCGTCGATCAGAAAGCAGCGTTGCGGGTATTGTTCGCACAGCCGCAAAAAACCAGCATTCACCTTGGCGTGGAAATCATCGTCTTCGCGTTCAAACCGATCGTCTGCATCGTTCTTGGTGGAATGTCGGGCGGCGCGTCGCTTGGCCGCCGTAGACTGCGAGACATCCAGAACGAAAGTGGTCTTAGGCATCAATCCGCCTGTGGCGACGGTCTCCAGCTGATCAATGGTCGCGGCAGGCACGCCGCCAACATAACCCTGATAGATACGCGTAGAATCCGCATACCGATCGCAGATAACGATTTGGTTGCGTTCCAAGGCGGGTTTGATCACCAGATCAACATGCTCTTTGCGCGCCGACGTCAAAAGACACGCTTCGGCGAGTGGGCCTTTGTCAGCGGCATGTCCGCCCAACAAGACTTCGCGCACAATGGCTCCGCCGGGTGATCCGCCAGGTTCATGCGTTTCGAGGACGTCATACCCTTCTTCGCGCAGGACTTCAGTCAAAAGAGCCGCTTGCGTAGACTTGCCAGACCCCTCACCGCCTTCGAACGTAATAAACATACCGCCTTCGGGCTGGACGGCTTCAGGAAACGCATCGCTCATCAATCAAATGTCCCGGCAAAAGAAATGGGCGGGATCCACCCAAAAGCCAATTCAAACAGTCCGTCTCGGGCACGTTGCACCATCGAACCAACGGGGACATCGTCTGCCGCAACCAAGGCGGTTTCTTGAATAATGGTGCCATCACGTTCAACAAGCAGTTGGCCAATCGGATCGCCTGCGGCAATGGGCGTGGCGATAGGGCTATCATAGACCACGCGAGCTCGCACACGCTCCACACCTTCGGTTGGGAGCAACAACTCCAAAGGGGCACCACTTTGGGCCACCAGTCCAACTTCGCCAACCTGTCCACCGTAGGTGCGCGCGTAGGCGATGGGTTCACCGGCTTCAGCCACGCGAACCGTGCGGAAATCTTCAAAGGCGTAGCGTACCAGGCGGCGGGTTTCATCCACGCGCCCTTCGCGCGTATCCACGCCTGACAGTGCAAAAACAACACGGCGACCGTCGCGGCTCACCGAGCCAACAAGCCCATACCCTGCAGCGTCACTGAATCCCGCAAACAGCCCATCGGCGCCCTCTATCTGCGTGTAGATCGGGTTGCGATTGCGTTGAAAAATATTGTTCCACGTAAAATCTGCCTCGCCGAACAGCTGGTAATAATCGGGGTGGTTATCGACCATGTTGGTTGCCATCGCCACCATATCACGCACAGTGGTGTGCATGCCGCGCTCAGGTTCGCCAGTCGCGTTGGTAAACTGGCTGTCGGTGGCACCCAATTCAGTAGCGCGTTCATTCATCAATTCGGCAAACTGACGCTCGTCGCCCGCGACCCCTTCAGCCAGCGCAATGGCGGCGTCATTGGCGGCCATAACAATGAGACCGCGCAACAGATTATCGATTTCTACGTCGCTGCCCAACTCGGCAAACATGGCGGCACGCCCGGAGGGACCACCTCCCCGGCGCCACGCACCTTCGCTGATGGAAAACGTTTGGTCAGACTGAAGCGCACCGGTCGCCAGACCGTCAAAAACGACGGCCGCGGTGAGAAGCTTCGCCATTGAAGCTGGCTCAAACCTTACGTCCGCGTTCTGCGTATAGAGCACCGTGCGCGTATTGACATCAAACAGATAGGCGCGCGGCGCGCGGCTCTCAAAGGCCTGCGCCATGACGGCCGTCGCGGCCATCCAAACCCCCAGCGCAAAGCAGACGGCGAGCGGCCATTTGCTTAAGCAAAGGTATAGCGATCGCGGCGTTGGCGCCGTGGACATAAGCGCAGCTCCAATAGGCTGTTGCTCTCGTCGCTAAAGGACAGTGCCCAACAATGGCAGGAAAAGAATGTAACCTTAGGTGCCTGGGGTATTGGCGACGTAGGCATCGGTGTAGCCCCGGCTTGCCAACTCGCGCAAGAGGGTACGCTCGGCAGCGTCATTTTCAACCGATGCATGCAGGCGCACCTGCGTGAGTTCGCGGCCACGCGATTGGATAGTTTCCGTGACGATCTGGCCCAGTGACGCCAGTTCCTGTCGTAGACGGGCCACATTGGATGGATCGCCGAAAATACCGATCTGAACATGGGCGACGCGATCCGTCTGGACTGGCGCTGCTACGTATTGGGTTGATATCTGCGCTTGATTGCTTGCCAGATGCGCCACCGCACGCGATTGCAGTGCCAGCTGTTCTGCCGCGTTTAAGGCGTTGCCACTCGCAGCTTGGTGGGCGTGCGCAATCCGATTGGCATGCGCCAAAACAGACTGGTTGCGCTGGGTAAACCCAGCCTCCAAATTAGCCGGCATGAAGCCAACCGCGGCGCTAGGTATCGGCACGTTCGGTGCGCCAAAAGTCCCGCCAGATGGAGTGGTTGTTAACACCGGGCTGAACGCCTGCGTGGAAGGCGGCGCCAACACCATCGGCGCGCCTGTCGCCGGGGCAGTTGGCGGGACAACGATCTGCGGAGCAGGTAATGGCGCAGGTTGGTTAGCGGGCGAACGGCCAAAAAGCGTGTCCAAGAACGAAGGCCGTTGAATGCGCTGAACAGTTTGCTGCTGGGCGGCGGTAGCATTGCCCGTCGAAACAAGGGCGATTTGGTTTGGCGCTGCAACGGGAGCAGGTACCGGCGCACGGGCAACCATCACATTTGGATCGCCACCGCCCATAGGCACGCCGTTAATCTGCGCGGACGCCTCAAGCCAGGCAACGTCCTGTCCGTGGAGGGGCGCACGCCCCTCATACTGAACGCGCACGCGTGCCACGCCGTCATTGCGGAAGTCCAGCACGTCTGCAGCACGAGCCGAGAGGTCTATGATGCGGTCATGCGAGAACGGTCCGCGATCATTGACACGCACCATCACCGAACGGCGGTTCTCAAGATTGGTCACACGCACATAGCTTGGCAGAGGCAGCGTCGGGTGCGCAGCCGACAGCGTGTGCATGTCATAGACTTCACCATTGGCGGTCAGGCGCCCGTGGAACGCGTCGCCGTACCAAGAAGCCACACCTGTGCGGTCATAGTTCGGGTCTTCGCGTGGCGTATAGAGCTGGCCCGCGATGCGATAAGGGCGGCCGAGTTGTGCCCGTCCTCCCCCACGCGGCAGGTTGTATTGCCGGTCGGTGACACGTGGGCTCGCCGCGACACCAAGCGCAGCATCGTTGATACCATCGCCGCCACCGGGATTGCTCGACGTAACGGCGCCGCACGCGCTGAGCGCCAACGCACACACACCGCTGACAGCTGTCACACGGATCCCCGGGGATAACCGGAACAAAGCGCGGGCTCGCACGAAAACCCGCCGGGCACCGCGAAGCGCCAAAAATCGGTCCATCATCACGCCATACTCAATACAAACTGGCGGGTTGCACAACAAGGCAAACACACTTTGCCAGGCGCGCAACGTGCTTCACAAACTATGAAGCTTGTTCGCCAACTTGCACCAGAACCGTGAAGACACGGTTAAGCTTGACGGAGATTTAACCGCCCCTCACTCGCCGTAAGGGATCCAGATGTTCTTGATTTCGCTGCTTTTACGCAGCCATTCCTCGCCCGCCGCGTCCGGCGAGGCCCAGTCGATGGCCTTGCCATAGTCGACAAAGGTACGCTTGAGGTTGCCAGCTGACAGGCTTTCCGCTTTTTGCGACCATTGTGAAGCGCCAAACACCCAGAGGGCATCGACATCATTGTGGGCGGCCAAAACATCACCAAGCTCCGCAGGGTCACCCGTGACGATGTTGAAGACACCCGCTGGAACGTCAGACGTCTCCAAGACCGTGTAAAGGTCCGTCGCAATCAATGGATTGGCGGCGCTTGGAACCAAAACCAGGCGGTTGCCCAAGGCAAGAAGTGGCGCTGCCAAGCTGACCATCGAGAGCAATGGCGCTTCAGGAGGGCAAACAACACCCACAACGCCAAGCGGCTCGTTCATCGCTAAGGCGACGCCACGCAGCGGCGGTACATGCACCCGGCCATCATACTTGTCAGCGTAAGCGGCATAGGTGAACAGGCGTTCCAGCGCCAAATCGACTTCCTTGGCCGCGCTGGTTTTGCTTGCGCCGCCAACCTGCACGAGCCGATCAGCAAACTCTTCAGCGCGTACCGACAGGTTTTCGGCGAGGTAATACATAACCTGCGCGCGGTTATGCTCCGTGGTGGCCGACCATCCGGAGGCCTTTCGCGCAGCTGCGACGGCGTTGCGGATATCCTTGCGGTTGCCAACGCCGACGTCGGCGACCAAGCGGCCCTTGGCATCAAGGACATGGCGCACATAGTTGCCATCGGGCCGGGCTTGTTTGCCGCCAATATAGAGCTTCGCGGTGCGGTCGATAGCTGGCATCGCGAAGTCGTTCGAAACCAAGGTTGGTTCCGGAGCTTTCTGATCCGGGCGTAACTTGGCATTGGCCCAAATTTTCGGCTTGAGGTACTCAAAGGCGCCTTCGCGACCGCCTTCGCGGCCGAAGCCGGATTCCTTCTTGCCGCCAAAACCAGCAGCGGCATCAAACATGTTGGTGGCATTCACCCAGACGACCCCGCTGTCGAGCTTCGCCGCGACATTGAGTGCGAGGCCAATAGTCTCTGACCAGATGGATGCCGCCAAGCCATAGCGCGAGTGGTTCGCGAGTTGAACCGCCTCTTCAGGCGTGCGGAACGTCATTGAAACTGCCACTGGACCGAAAATTTCTTCGGTCGCCACAGTGGACGATGTGCCCACATTCGAAAGCAAAGTAGGTGGAAAGTAGCTGCCGTTGGCCGGTAACGCATTCGAGGGCTGGTGCAGCGTAGCCCCCTCTTCGACGCCCTTGGCGACGAGGCTTTGTATGCGCTCCAGCTGAACTGGGGCGACAATTGCACCCATGTCGATTGCTTTGTCGAGCGGTGCGCCGACACGCAATTGCTCCATGCGGCGGGTCAATTTCGCGATGAACTTCTCAGCGATGCCCTCGTGCAGCAGAAGCCTCGAGCCGGCGCAACAAACCTGGCCCTGGTTGAACCAAATGGCATCAACGACGCCTTCAACCGCGCCATCTAGGTCAGCGTCGTCAAACACGATGAAGGGTGACTTGCCACCAAGTTCCAACGTCAGCGATTTGCCGGAGCCTGCAGTTTTCTGCCGGATGATACGGCCAACTTCCGTGGAGCCGGTGAAAGCAATCTTGTCGATACCCTCATGGTCGACCAGCACAGAGCCTGTCTCGCCCTCGCCGGTCACAATGTTTAGAACGCCGGGCGGTAGGCCCGCATCCTGCGCCACTTCGGCAAACAGCAGCGCGGTCAATGAGGTGAACTCGGCGGGTTTCAGAACAACAGTGTTTCCAAGCGCCAACGCAGGTGCGAGCTTCCACGCCAGCATCAGCACCGGGAAGTTCCATGGGATGATTTGGCCGACCACGCCCACAGGGTCGTAGCCCGGGAATTCGCGCTCTTGCAGCTGCGCCCAACCGGCATGATGGTAGAAATGTCGCGCTGCCAATGGGACATCAATGTCTCGGGTCTCGCGGATCGGTTTGCCATTGTCGAGGGCTTCAAGCACGGCGATCAGGCGGCTGTTGCGCTGAATGGACCGCGCCAAGGCATACATGTGCCGCGCGCGAGCGTGTCCAGGCAACGCGGCCCACTTTTTTTGCGCCTTCCGTGCTGCGGCGACGGCCGCATCAACGTCTGCAGCTGAGCCGCGCGCCACTTTGGCCAGCTCTTCACCGCTCGATGGTGCGAAAGTAGCAAAATGCGCGCTGCCATCAACGAATTGCCCACCGATATAGTGGCCAAAGGTGCCTTGATGACGGGCGATCCAGGTCCGCGCCTCGCCATCGGCTTCCGGCGCTGGGCCATAATCCATCGTGTCGAAATAATCAGCTACACTCATGGGAATCATCCAAGCGGGTGACGTAGAAACGCCGAGTACGCGCCGGTGGCGTGATGTTCAAGCTGGCGCTCAATATCAGCCAACAAGCTTGACGCGCCGATGCGGAAGAGGTCAGGATCAAGCCAATCGCGACCAAGCTCTTCTTTCATCAAGAACTGGTAGTTGAGCACGTCTTTGGCGGTCGAAATCCCGCCAGCTGGCTTGTAGCCAACCTTGAAGCCTGTGCGTTCGTGATAGTCGCGGATACAGCGTAGCATGGTGAGCGACACGCCAAGGGTCGCGTTGACGCCTTCCTTGCCCGTCGACGTTTTGATGAAGTCCGCGCCCGCCATCATGCACACCAGCGAAGCGCGCGCCACGTTGCGCATTGTCTTGATATCGCCCGTCGCCAAAATGGCCTTCACATGGGCATCACCGCAGGCTTCGCGGTACTCGCGCATCTCGTTGTAGAGCGCCTGCCAATTGCCGGTCAGCACATGTTCGCGCGTGATCACAATGTCGATCTCTTTGGCGCCGTCGGCGACAGATGCCTTGATTTCTTCCACCTTCAGGGCGTGGGGCGAGAGCCCTGCAGGGAAGCCGGTCGACACCGCGGCAACCGGAATGTCGGTACCGCGCAGCGCATCGACCGCCGTGCCGACAAACCGATGGTAAACACAGATCGCGCCGGTTTGGATGGTGCGGTCTCCAACGCCAATTGCCTCCAAAATATCCTGGCGCACAGGCCGAATAGCCTTGGCGCACAAGCGCCTGACGCGGCCTTCGGTGTCATCGCCATTGAGCGTTGTGAGATCGATACAGGTCAGCGCCTTCAGGAGCCAACCAGCCTGGGCGTCCTTCTTCACGGTCCGCCTTCCTGGCAGTGTTGCGACACGGCGCTCGGTGGCTGACAGGTTGACCCGAACCTCGTTCACCCAGCCCTCATCGAGCGGCATGGGTTCATTACGAGCATGATTATGGGTGTTGTGACCAACGGCTGGTTGGGCCGCCAGTGGCGTGACATTGGATGTCATGGTGCGACGCTATCGTGATGACGAGACTAAACTACCGTCCGACTTAGCACAGGGTCGCGGCGCAAAACCAGCATCGTCGTGCCGCGAAAGCAGCAAGCGTTAACCGACCAGCCATAGTTTTTCTTGGCCAGCCAATGCCCTCGCGGCTGATCTCGACCACCTGTTCGACATTGTCCCGCGTCATGAAGCTTGGCCCGGTGCACGCCACGCTGGTCGGAAGCACACCGAAATGCGCGTACTTGTTCAGGAAAATAATGGGCAAAAGCCCTCACGGCCACGGGTCGGCCCGGGGCATGCTAATGCTCGAAGTCCTCAACGCCATCGAGCATGGCGTGGATCATCTCCTGCCTTGTGACCTTTGTTTGAGGGTGAGCGTTACGGCTGTGCGTCAGCCCAAGGCCCAGCATCGTTTCAGCCAGCTTATACGATAGCGGCCCAGGATTGATGACGGGCACAGGAAGCCGCTCGGCCAGGTAGGCATGCGATTGGTGCATCGTTGTCGAGCCAAGAACGATCACGTCGGCACGGTCCTCTTTGATGCATTTTTGGGCGAGTTCCTCCAAAGCCGGGAAGATCACGCTTTCCTTGCCACCCATCAGCGATTGGTTGTCCGGGGCAACGCCCAAAGCGCGGATCGATGCGCAGGCATGCTCGAGGCCCAGGTCTTTGAGCGTCTTGTCGTAGAGATGCCGCCAATGCTCCCACATGGTGATGACGGAGAAACGGTTGCCCAGCATCATCGCGGTTAGCATCGCCGCCCTGCCCGGCCCGATTACCGGGATCGACAATTCCGAGCGCAGGGCGGCAACGCCGCTGTCGCTTACCGTGTCAATGCACACAGCAGCATAGCCTTCAGCCTCGGCCTTTAGGCCAGCCTCCAGCATGCCGATATCGGCGAGAGCTAGGTCCGATCCGCTGATGTAGTTGCGTGGCGCTGCACGCACCGATCGGAAATCGAACCGGATATCTGGCCCAAGCTCCACCGCTTCAACCTGGGCGCCTCGCAGGGCGCGGTTTTCCTCCGCCATAGGAAACGGCACGATAACCAGCACCTTCTTCATTCTTGACCGCCCTTCCCCGCGTTCCATTTTCAGCAGACTATCACCTCCCATCGACAACGGAACCAACAGAGACGTGAAGAGCATGCAAGCTGACAAGCAAATTGCCCTGGTCGAAACTTACTTCAAAGGTGTTGATGGCGAAGACCTGCCGAGCATCCTTGCAACGCTGACCGCGGACTGCGTGTTCACCGTCGAGACGCACGGCATCCGCCTGGTGGGCTATGAGGAAATATCAGGCATGTTCAACCGCTTATGGGCCAACCACCGCGCCGTTCGCCACGACAGATTTGTCTATGTTCCCGACCCAAAGGGCGGGCGCATCGCCTGTCAGTTTCAGGTGCAGAACACCGAATTAAACGGTGAGATCACGCGCAAATCGAATTGCAACTTCTTCAAGATCCAGGCCGGAAAGTTCTCTTCCGTTGCCGTCTATATGGCTGGTCCGAACACGCTGGACAGAAACGACAACGGCACCACATGATCCCACAAATGCCCGGGTGGCGCTGGGTTCTTGAACGACACCTCGGGCCCAGTTATCTCAGAAAAACTAACCTGAATTGCGTCGTGTGACACATGGATGAGTGTTTTGAAGTCTTGTCGCAGTCATAGAAGGCCGATCTTGGTGACTGGTGGCACCGGCCTGCTTGGCGCAGCAGTGGTGCGAGCTCTTCGAAACCGTGGAGACAATGTTCTCGCCCTTTTAAGACGTAAGCCTGACAAGGAAGCTTTTGACGGATTGGATGTTGATTTTGTCTACGGCGATCTGGCCATCCGCCAAAACGGCACGTCGCTTGAATGGCTTAAAGAAGCCGTCGAATGCTCGTCTGCGGTGATACACTGCGCCGCTCATGTGCACATTGGAAGAACACAATTGTCACAGTCTTTGGCGGTAAACCAAGCTGGAACCCAAGCAATTGCGGCAGCTTGCCTGTCCGCTGATCGACGACTTGTGCACGTCGGCACCGTCAACACACTTGCCGTCGGCGCTCCCGACTGTCCCGCAAATGAAATTACCCCCATTACAGCCAGCAACAAACAGATCGAATGCGCCTACACGGTATCGAAAAGGGCATCTGTGGCATCCGTAACCAATGCTGTATCGCAGGGCCTTAATGCCGTGATCGTGCATCCGGGTTTCATGTTAGGGCCGTGGGATTGGCGCCCAAGCAGCGGACAGCTGATCGTTGAATTCGCCAAACGCTGGATGCCATTGGCTCCGTCGGGAGGGTGCAGCGTCTGTGACAGTCGCGACGTGGCAACAGCGATTGTCAGGGCCATGGATACAGATCTCGAGCCCGGGCGGGAATTCATAATGGCGGGGCATAATGTGTCCTACCTTCACCTATTCTCGCAGATCGCACGGCGCCTTAATCGGCGCGTTCCATCAGGAGTTGCCCCAGCAGTTGCCCAACATATGGTGGGAGTTTTCAGTGACCTCTCGGCACGCATTCCTGGCCGGGAGTCCTCAATAAACGGCGCCTCCATCAGGATGGCGATGCAACATCATTGGTATGATAGCAGCAGGGCCCGCAACGAACTCAACTACCGAACCCGCCCATTTGAGGAGACCCTGAACGACGCTGTTGCTTGGCTCGCCAAAAGACACAATCTCGAGCGAGCTTAGCCGGTCATTCTCAGATGATATCGACCGCCTGTTCCAAGCTCGTTTCAAGCCTGATGGGTGAACAATTTCTTTGAGTCAGGCGGTAACTCGGCAAGCGAAGCCGACGCCATTTGGCCGGTGCCTAACCAATCAAACAAACTGAAAGTCAGGCGCCGGCCAAGGAAGTATCAACGGTCAGTTGAACAGTCCGTCTATAGGAAGCTCATACTCAAGAACGAGGAACACAGCGTTGCCGCTCCAACCCATATCCTGGCTCCAACCAGGAACGACGTTCCAGCCTTGCGAGTAGTCCTCATTGAAAGCGTGAATGTAGTTGTACTGAACGCGGGCGTTCAAGCTTTCCGTAATCTGAACGGCCAATCCAGCCCCAACGGTAGCAACCAGGTGAGCATTGGTGACGGATGTTCCGTTTGCCGGGCTGCCACCTTCAACCCAAGTTTGTCCCGCACCAGCATGGACATATGGAAGAAACTGACCATAGGCCCGGCCAACATTTGCACCCACAATGTAGCCGAATATCGGATTGGCATAACTGCGTGCGCCTGGACCAGTCGTGGTGAGGTCACCTTCTTGAGCCCACAAAGGCAGCGTCAGGTCCACGCCAACCACAATGTCATTGTCCAAATGCCACCGGTGGCCCGCACTGACGCCCGCAATTAGGCCCTCAATATCCCGTCCAGTTTCTGCAGCGATGTGGCGTGGGTCGACATCCAAGCTGCTACCGAATGTGTGCCCCACAAACGCTGCAAGATAAGTCCCCGACCAATTGAAGCCACCTTGTTCATAGGAAACCATCGGATCAGCCGCAGACGCGCCGCCAACGGAGCCGACGAGCAAAGCAACAGCTAACGCGCTTTTTTTGAACAAAGACATTGTCACACCCCAAAAAATTAAGACTTCGTTATCAATCCATACGAGCTCGCTCGCGCGCTTACAATTTTTGCAACAGCAAAACCGACACCAAAATCCCGTTGCGGGCACCACATGCCAAAGCCGATAATCTATGATTTTCAGAAACTTGGCACCGATAAACCATCACTTATCACGGATGTCGACGAGGAGTCTTTTTGTGGCACTGTTGTACAGCAGCCACACTTTCAAGCAGCTTTAGGTATATCCATCGTCTCAGCTGGCGGTTTTGACATCCATTTCGCCGCCGCGATCGACAAGAGTCAGGCTTGTCGACGATGGCTGATCAAGACCGGCCACGGCCGACATTCGACGCCTATGCTGTTTGTCCGATTTCGCGTGCTCTGAAGGCAGTGACGCGGTCGGTGGCTGGGGCCAGCAAAAGCCAAATACTTCTTGCGTCAGGGTGTCCGCTCAAAGCGCATCTGGAATACAATGATCGGCTCGTCATTATTCGGCACAACCGCTTGGACCAGCGTGAAGCTGTTCCTGTCGTCCCATCCAACCAACTCCGACTGAACCGTATAAAGTTCACCATCCAAATCAACTGGATTTGGTGTTCTTAATACGACCCTATTGTCAGACTGCTCCCCAACGAAATCTACAGATTGGCTTACCAATGGAGAGGTTGCGACGCCGGTGATCTGATTAGCCTCGTTCCTGTTCAATTGTGTGCTGATTGTTCCCGACTGGCCGGCTGTTGCGCATCGCCCAGAGATGTTGAGTGTTCGCTGGTCTGGTGCATCAACCTCAATGCGGCAAGCGCCCTGCTCCAACGGTGCGGTTGGACTGATACGCACTTCTCCATCACCGCGCCAGGTACCAATCATGTCCTGCCAATTGCCCACTCCCTGAGAATTGGCTTCTGTTGAGAAGGCGGCAAAAACCAATAGACAAACGATGGCCGTGCAACCGCGATTGTTCATCTCAGTGTCCTTTGGCAGGCCCGGCAAGTGAGCCTAGAACTGTCATCATTGCCGGCAGGACCACCATCACGGCAAACAAGGCCAAAACAAAGACAGCGATGCACAATATGCCAAAGTAAGCGACGGTAGGTATGTTGCTATATTGCGTCCCCAACATCCCGAAGCCAAGCACCGTTGTTGTCGCCACAAGCACCGGCGATACGTCTGAATAGACCTTCTCAACACTTAGCCGGTCAAAGAGCCTATTTTTGGGGGCTGTGAACCTGAGGCGATTGAGCACGTGGACTGAATCATCGACGGCGATACCGAAGGCGATGGTGAGAGCAAGGGCGCTGGAATACTGTAAACCATCGCCACTAAGGAAAAGCCAAGCGCCCACAAGGGCGATGGGCATAAGATTGGGCGCCAACGCAACCAATCCAAAAAGCGGGCTTCTGAACCAGACAGCAATAAACACGCCTGCCATCAGAACGGCCACCGCGAAACTGATGCTCAGATGGCTAATGATGGAAAGGCTGGATAGAGACGTCAGAACCAACAGTCCGGTTGGATTGCCGACCTGTGCACCCGACAGTTGCGTGGTGGCGAACGCTTCGCTGAGGTCTGTTGCGATGGACTGCGTTTCTCGTGCGCCTTCATCCTCGATAAAGACGCGCAAGAGCGCCCATTGGTAATCCAATGACATATACCGACGCGTCTGCGCCGGTGAAAGCAGGTCGAGTACGGGTTCGAATCCATCGATCGCCGGTGCCTGTTCCGAGCCCAACCATACGGCCAGATCAAGCAAGGACAACGTGGGAGCTCCGGGCAGAACCGAACTGACCGCATCTTTGACGATCTTGATACGGTCCAGATCATCGCTCCAGTGTCCCGACAACTTGATGGGAATATCGATGGCCGCGGTTGGTGTCACCGCAGCACTGATTTGTTGCAGTGATTGCAACGCTGGATTGTTCGCTGGGATAGTCTCAGAAAACGAGTACTGAGGGCGTGCCGCGCTGAACAAGCTTAACGCAATGATGAAGCCGACAAGAGCAAATACCACCACCAAAGGTGCTCTACGCACCGAAAACCGCCACAGGACATGCGCGTCCAGTACCGCCAACAAGGGGGGGCTGGGTCGCAACAGGAGAGCTTTCAGCCGTCCTGATAATAAGCGAGACCTACCAACGACTAAAAATCCTACAGGGTGTGAAAGCAACACAGCCATCAGCGAAACAAGCGATGCAAGAACACCCGCCCATCCGAGGCTACGGATTAAGTCGGAATTTGAGATCAACAATGCAGCAAAGGCGATGGCCGTCGTGAATGAGGTCAGAGCGCAGGCCGGTGCGATTTTCTCGAGAGCTTCGACGACGGCATCGGCCAGGTCATCATGGTTGGGTGCGCAACGTCGTACCTCATAGGTTAGGTGGAGGCTGTCACAAAGCGCCAAGACAAGGATCAACACCGGGATCGCATTGGTAAAGGTATTGATCTCCAAGCCAAGCCAACCCATGCAGCCAAGCACCCAAAGGAGCGCTACCGCCGCTGGCAGGGCTGAAAGAAGCGAAAGCAATACGGACCGCAACGCGACAACGCAGACGATGGATCCAATGGCCACGCCAATGCCGGTCAGTAGGACCAAGTCGCTCAGCAAGCCGTCAATAACCACTTGCCGCAGGAGTACCAAGCCTGTCATCTCCACGGCTAGCGATGGCATAGCGGCCCGGACTTCGTCCAAAAGGTGGTCCAGTGCTTCGATAGTCGGTTGCGCACTGCCGACATGCACCCGGGCTGGATCCAGGGTCACAAGAACGAGCGTTTGCGTGAGATCTTCGGACAGAAGCCGATTACCACCCAGCGGGTGATCGCGGGCAGTCAACAACAATGCGCGCGCGTCTCCATGGCCGTGGAGATCGCGTGGAAATATTGGTTGCGACGGTACGTCTTCCGAAGGCGGCGTGCGTAATGCGAACAAGGACACCGTGGACACGATGCGTGGTGCGAAGGTCGCTTCCAACGTGAAGTCTCGAATGGCCTGCAGTTGGGGGCCAGACAAGGGTTGATCAGCCCGAAAACTGACGATGATGTCACCCTCAGCAGTGGAGAATCGTTCCCTGTTGTCTTGAAAATCCCGAAACTCTTGCGTCTGACCGCCGAAGGCGCTGTCGAGTCCGTCGCCAAATCCTAAGCGTGCCGCTCCAGACGAAAAAGCCAGGCATATCAATGCTATAACCATTAGCGCGAGCCAAGGGCGGGTGCTGTAGATAGATGAAAGCGTACGCATAACAAACATCCACTAGGACAATGACGTCACAGATAGACTTCGCAAGAAAAATTGGATCAATGCCCAGCAGCTATCTACCAAGAGGATTGGCGGAACGCATCCGCTTTGTTGCGACGATTTCGCTGGGGCACGGCGCGTACTAATCTGAGGTCGAACCGGATATCTGGCCCAAGCTCCACCGCTTCAACCTGGGCGCCTCGCAGGGCGCGGTTTTCCTCCGCCATAGGAAACGGCACGATAACCAGCACCTTCTTCATTCTTGACCGCCCTTCCCCGCGTTCCATTTTCAGCAGACTATCACCTCCCATCGACAACGGAACCAACAGAGACGTGAAGAGCATGCAAGCTGACAAGCAAATTGCCCTGGTCGAAACTTACTTCAAAGGTGTTGATGGCGAAGACCTGCCGAGCATCCTTGCAACGCTGACCGCGGACTGCGTGTTCACCGTCGAGACGCACGGCATCCGCCTGGTGGGCTATGAGGAAATATCAGGCATGTTCAACCGCTTATGGGCCAACCACCGCGCCGTTCGCCACGACAGATTTGTCTATGTTCCCGACCCAAAGGGCGGGCGCATCGCCTGTCAGTTTCAGGTGCAGAACACCGAATTAAACGGTGAGATCACGCGCAAATCGAATTGCAACTTCTTCAAGATCCAGGCCGGAAAGTTCTCTTCCGTTGCCGTCTATATGGCTGGTCCGAACACGCTGGAGGGTGCGGAAAGCTAATGGTGATCACCGGCGATGACGTCGCACTACTCTGCTACAAAAAAAGCGGGCCCGAAGGCCCGCTTTTTTGTTGACTCAAGCCGCCTGAACACGGTCAGTCAATGATTTGACCGGCCCCAACCAAACGCAAGCTTGGAAGATCGACGCCAGCGCCATAACGGTCACGGGCCATTGGCGTGGGCTGCCCGATATCAAACGTCAGACCTAGCATAATAGCGTGGACCGTTCCCGTGTCATGCACCGGACCAGGACCCGCACCGGCCACGTCTTCATCATAATGGAACCCTTAGTATCGAAGGAAACCAGAGACGAACCCGTCATCGCCATAGGAATGAAACGCGTGTTCGATCTCTGCGCCCCACGAAAAGACGGCTAGATCGTCCGGTGTGACGCTATTTGCGTCTTGCGTACCGAACGCATAGCCCAGTTCGCCCTCGACCTTGGTGTTGCCGCCATTAAAGTAATAGCGCGTTACACCACGCAGGAACAATGCGTAGGACAGAAATTCGTTCGAGGTATTGGCACCACCAGCGTCCAATGGTTCGGAATCTAGGTAACCGGCCTGACCATACAACGTCCAGTTTCCATGGTGGTATTGTCCCTCAACGCCTAGCATCCAAAGGTTTCCGGCGTTTTCATCCGTTTCAGTCGTGCCCGAGTAAACACGCCCGACACCACCAAATGCACCAAACAGATATTTGTTCGCCTCGCGATAGTTAAGACGCACGCCACCACCAACCCCGGTCGTAAAGTCCTCGGAAGACGAATTATCTACATCGTCGGCAAAGCCATAACGTCCCATCAGGTCGAACTGCATGCTAATCCGGCCAGAAAATGGAACATCGACGCGCGCATCGCCCCCGACTGAGAACATACTGTTGTTGAGGCTGGATGCCGTAGAGGGGTCATCGCTATTGAGCCACACATAATCGCCGTGGAGCGACATGGCGCCGGAAATAGTGCGCGCTGGTGATCGTGGTTCCATAGAGAATCCTGGCGTCGGTTCGTACAGGTCGGCGGCAAGCGCACCACCCGACACCATCGCCGTCAGGGCTATTGCCGTAGTGGACAGCAAGAAAGGCTTTTTCGAAACAGAAATTGTTC
Source organism: Hyphomicrobiales bacterium (assembly GCA_965601715.1). Taxonomy (GTDB): domain Bacteria; phylum Pseudomonadota; class Alphaproteobacteria; order Rhizobiales; family MH13; genus MH13. The sequence continues at coordinate 802,990 of OZ271835.1, forward strand.
TACCTACAGCTACGAGAAAAGCGGATACCGTGACGGAACCTTAAATTTACGTTACGGCGTAATAGCTAAAACGGACAAGCCTGTTTAATAGCGCGCGAGCGTGGCAATCCTACCACACTGAACTGCGAGCTAGGGTGGTGATGCCGACGGTATAAAACCAGGGGCTGCTAATTTGTCCGAATTTCGACCCGAATCCGTGAAGCGGCTAATGGTCAGGCTCGCGAAAAACAAAAAAACGGGCCGAAATCGAATGTCAGGCCAACCATGATGACCGGAACTGTTCCCTCGTCGTAGAAGGGGCCGCCTGTTGTTTCGTTATTATCTTCGTCATAGTGCGAGCCCGCGAACCGCAGGAAGCCGGACAGGAATCTGTCGTTCCCGTGAGAGTACAACACATGCTCGACCTCTGGGCTTCAGGGAAAAGGTCCCAGGTCGTCAACAAGCCGAGATCCGCTAGTATCCTGATCGCCGAAAGCATATCTGAGCTCGCCCTCAATCTTCGTGTTGCCACCGCTGGGGTAGCAGCGAGCGACGCCGCGAAGGAACAACACATCGGTGAAAAACTCGTGGTCGTCAGCCCTGCCGAACCATCAAGACTTCTGAAATTGTCCGTATCTATGCAGCCGATCCGTCCATATAGGGTCCAGTTGCCAAGGTGGAACATGCTTTCATCACGCGTTCATGGGTTTCAAGACCGGATGCCATAAATGGTAGATAAAGCCGCTCATTGCCGCGGAAGCGTCACATGTCGATCTGCTCCTGGGTGACCGACCGCCCTTGGCCAATATCAAGGGTTTCGAGCAAATCAGCCTGCGATCACGTGTTGGCATCGGCAATCCAGGCTGCGTAAGGCTCGCCGCACGACCGATCATCGCCTGTCGGCGGTATGGTCTGCGTATCAATTTCCAACGCGCATAGTTCGCCAAGCTTGGTGAGCTCGGCTACCGGGTCGACAACAAGGTCCTCGTAACTCACAGTGGTATGTTGCACGGACTTAACGTTTTCCCACACATCGAACATGGCCGAACACCAGTCGAGCTCCGCCAGGACATCGCCCATGTCGTAAGCATAGAAGTTACCGCCCTCGCGAAAGTGCTTCATGAAGATGCGCAGGGCCGCGTCGTTTCGGTTTCGATTGACGAATACAAACCTGGCGTTCGGAACAATCCGTGAAAGCAATCCGACATCACTGGTTCTACCCGGGTGCGTGCTGGTGAATACCTTTGCGCCGTCCGCTCTTGTAAGCAGGTGCTTGAGATAGATGCCCCGAAACTTCCCATACAATTCGATTGGTAAGTCACCCAGTTGTCGGATCGTCAACAGTCCGGCTGTCTGCGCCGTCGCGGTGACGGCGCGCTCAACGATCGGGTTCTCGTATCCACGCTTGACACCCGATGTTGCTGAAAGCGTGCGCTCGAGCGTCGTCTTTCCTGACCGCGACGTGCCAACAATGAAAAGGGAAACCGGATACCTCTCGTCATCCGGAATGCCGCAGGTGCCTGACGCAACATGCTCCCGAGCCATTTCCAGCCGCGCGACCCGCCTTTGCTTGTGGCGGGCCACATCGTCTTCTATGCGCCGACGAAGCGGTCGGTTGGCGCGCCTCAGCATGTCCCAGGCGGCTTTATGCTCGCCCGAACGGTGCAGCAAATGCGCGTTCGCAAAGGCCAACCTTATCTGATGATCTTCCAGATTTTCGTGCTTTTCCCTCCGAACCTGGTCGAGTGCCGCCGGTACATCAAAACGTGCGAAGCCAGTCGGGAGTTGTGCCGAGGCAACGATAGGTGCCAGCAATCCAGGTTTGGTCTTATGCGATCGCGCGAAAGCATCGGCTGCCTGTTCGAAGTCACCCAGATGGACGCTGATTTGACCTGAAGATAGGACCGCCCCGATGTGATCGGGATCAAGCTCAAGAGCCCTGCGGAAAGATTGCGCAGCGGCCTCATATTCACGCTCACGCTCGTAGATCACGCCGAGCGTGTAGTGAATTTCGGCTTTGTCCTCTTCAAACGCACGCGCCTGTTCCAGCACATGGATCGCCATCTCGTTAGACTCCAGTCCAACATAGCATTGGGCCAGGCTGGTCAGGATAGTCCAATCTTCTGGATTGAGCATGGACGCGCGAACGAAGCAGGAAAGCGCCGGCCAGTAGGCTTGTTTGGCCAGGTGCGCGAGGCCGAGATTATGCAGCGCAGCGACATAATCAGGATAATCGTCAATCAGCGGTTCCAGAATCTTGATCGACGCGGAGATACGGCCCGCATCACGCGCAGCTTGAGCTTCGGCAAGGCGCCCGTAGGCGTCATTAAGGCGTTCAGAAAACCGCATGGGCTGCTGCGGCGCGCTCCTCTTGTCGGGGCGGTTTGTGCGCTCGCGGGTTCGCCTTTTCGCCATGTCATCCCGTTTTTACTGTCGCTACCGATCAATCGAATAATGACGTAACGTAATGTGGGTTCTGGCAACAAGCCACCCCATTGGCGTGTCGAAATCGTGAACCTTGGTGAGACGTCCGTGCCGCAGCTAATGATACCGTCCCTTTCGTCATCTGCTGCGACAGGACTTTCAACGGTTATGACACGTGGCTTCACAAAGCGGGTTCTCGCTCCGCTTGCGTTCGTTCTTGTTTTCATGCTGGTCGCGGCGACAATCGCCTAGCAGTTACCCGCACCCACCACCGGGTAACTTGGCACGCTATCGCCGCTGGCAGCGCTGAAAGACGCAAAAGCAATAGGGACCGCAACGCGATAACGCAGACGATGGATCAATGCCCAGCAGCTATCTACCAAGAGGATTGGCGGAACGCATCCGCTTTGTTGCGACGATTCCGCTGGGGCACGGCGCGTACTAATCTGAGGCCGAACCGGACATCTGGCCCAAGCTCCACCGCTTCAACCTGGGCGCCTCACAGCGCGCGGTTTTCCTCCGCCATCGGAAACGGCACGATAACCAGAACCTTCATCATTCGTGACCGCCTTTTCCAGCTTTCGGTTTCTGGCACATTTTCATATGCCGACGGCCACGAATCCGAACGTGAGGCGCTAAGATGAGCAGGAGAACGTGCCAACCCTTCCCTTTGTCGCTTCCGCGTGCCAACCCATTGCCATGAACGGCGACCAATTGTTTCTTTTTGGCCTTTTTGGCGTGCTCTTTGGCTTCTTGGTCTGGGGGCGTGTGCGCTATGATTTGGTGGCATTCATGGCGCTCCTTATTGCCGTGCTGGCAGGTCACGTTTCGCCGAACGATGCCTTTGCTGGGTTCGGTCACCCTGCTGTCGTCATCATCGCACTGGTACTTATCGTGTCGCGCGGGCTTGTGAACTCCGGCACTGTGGAGGTCATCGCGCGGTTTGTCGTTGATACCAACCGAGCGCTACCAACCCATATATCGATCATGGCCGTCGCCGGTGCCGGTCTATCGGCTGTGATCAACAATGTGGCGGCTTTGGCGCTTTTGATGACGCTTGATATCGATGTGGCCAAGAAGGCAAAGAGGGCCGTTTCGCTGACCCTGATGCCTCTGTCTTTCGCGACGATATTGGGCGGCATGATTACGCTCATTGGCACACCACCGAACATCGTGATCGCGCAGTACCGTCAAGACGCCCTAGGCGACGCATTTTCAATGTTCGATTTTGCGCCCGTGGGTCTCGTCGTGTCCGCTGTCGGTATCGCGTTTGTGGCCCTGATTGGTTGGCGGCTGATTCCGGTGCGCGATGGAATTGCATCGCTGGAGGGTGACGCAGGCCTCTATGTCGCTGAGGCGCGGGTGCCGGAAGGTTCAAAGGCCATTGGCCGGCTCGTTCGCGATCTCTACCCAGACGCTACCGAGAAAGACGTGCAGGTGCTTGGGCTTGTCCGACGCGGCAAGCGATTGCCAGGCTTTTCACGCACACAGGAACTGCGAAAAGGCGACTTCTTAGTTTTGGAGGGCGATCCGAAATCCATTGAGGCGTTCATGGGCGCCGCTGGGCTTGATTTTGCGGGGTCAGAAAAACATGGCGGTTTGCGAGGCAATAACCTGACGCTGATCGAAACAATCGTGCCAGACAGCGCGCGCATCGTCGGTCGGTCGGCGATGGATGTTCGGCTGCTTTACAATCACGGTGTGACGCTCTTGGGCGTGTCGCGCGAGGGCAAACGCTTCCGCGAGCGGGTGCGCCGGCTGCCAATCAAACCCGGCGATGTATTGTTGCTGCTTGGCCCGGAAGAACGCATGGACAATGTCGCCCGATGGCTCGGCGTCCTTCCCATTGCTGACCGCCGAACAGAGATCATCCAACGGCGCAAAGCCTTCGCTGCTATCGCCGCCTTCGCGATTGCGATCGCGTTGGCCGTCGTGGGGATCACAACGCTCACCATCGCGCTTGGGATGTGTGTCGTTGCTTACATCGGTCTAGGACTGCTCGGCGGTGACGACTTCTACGCGAATATTGAATGGAAGGTGATCGTGCTACTTGCGTCGCTGATCCCGCTATCCGCCGCGCTCGAAGCGTCGGGTGGAACACAACTGATCGCTGACACACTGGTAAAAGGAACCGAAGGCTGGCCCGCTTGGGCCATTCTAACCGCGCTGATGATTGTGACCATGACGCTCAGCGACTTCTTAAACAACGTCGCGACGGCTTTGATCGCAGCGCCAATCGGCGTCTCCGTTGCGCAGTCTTTGGGTGCCAACCCAGACCCATTTCTTATGGCAGTGGCCGTGGCCGCCTCTTGTGCATTCCTCACGCCGATCGGGCACAAAAACAACACGATCATCATGGGACCGGGCGGCTATCATTTCGGTGATTACTGGCGCATGGGACTGGCGTTAGAGGTCATCGTTATCGCGGTTGCGGTACCCGCCATCCTGCTCTTCTGGCCCTTATGAAACATGCGGTTCGTCTAAGACCACCCATTTTTGAACCGCTTAATACCAATTTTGGCAATCCCGCGCCCCGTGGCCTCACACGGCACCGCACGGCCCGGAGTGTTGACCAATCAATTCCATTCTGGAGATTGGCATTACCATCAACGGATCATAGGAAGTTCGGTTGATAGGCTCATGTCAGTGCTATCCGATCTTTTCTCTCGCGCAGCTGCTCGACATCAGGAGATGACATCAGGCTTTGCACGGCCGGTGCGCACTTCAATCTCGGCCAATGCTTCGGCAGCCGCAATGACCGGCTCAAGTGCTTCCTGCGTGTCCTGCGCCAGTTGGCTCGGGTCGGTCTCCAGCTGCTCCAAATAGACGCGCAAAGTCGCGCCTTCCGTACCCGTGCCTGACAGTCGGAAGACAACCCGTGAACCATCCTGGAAGAAAACACGGATGCCCTGCCCTGTTGCTGTGCTGCCATCGACGGGATCGGTATAGGCAAAATTATCGGCAGATCGCACAGTCAACGTGCCAACCTGTTGCCCGGCGAGACCAGGAAGCCTGGCCTCAAGCGCTTGCATGAGCGCTTTCGCTTTTTCAGCGTCGACACCTTCATAGTCGTGCCGCGAGTAGTAGTTCCTTCCATACTGCGCCCAGTGGCCCGCCATCAAATCGGCAACGGTCTTGCGCGATACAGCCAGTATGTTCAGCCAGAACAAAACGGCCCATAGCCCATCTTTTTCGCGCACATGGTTGGACCCGGTGCCAGCACTTTCTTCGCCGCAAAGGGTCGCACGGCCATCATCCAACAACGTGCCGAAAAACTTCCAGCCGGTGGGTGTCTCGAAACAGGGAATACCGAGTGAGGATGCGACGCGGTCAACGGCGCCTGATGTCGGCATAGAGCGGGCGACACCGGCCAAACCGTCCTTATAGGCTGGCACCTTGGTGGCGTTCGCCGCCAGGAAGGCGAGGCTGTCGGACGGGGCAACATATTGGCCAGGCCCAACGATCATATTGCGGTCGCCGTCGCCGTCTGACGCCGCGCCGAAATCAGGCGGATTGGCGCCCATCATTTCGTCCATCAACTGTTTGGCCCATACGGGGTTCGGGTCGGGATGCCCTTTGCCAAAGTCAGGGCTGGGCACGGCGTTGATGACGCTGCCAGCAACCGCACCAAGGCGGCCTTCTAAGATCGCTTTGGCATAGGGGCCAGTAACAGCATGCATAGCGTCAAATCGCATGCGGAAGCCGGATCGAAAAAGATCGGAGATCACATCAAAATCGAATAGCTCTTCCATCAACGCTGCATAAGCGGAAACCGGATCGACGATCTCGACCACCATGGATTCAAGGATCTGTTCTCCCAGGGTGCCGAGATCGACATCGGCAGCATCGACGATGTCGTACGCGTCGACGGTGGTCGTGGCAGTCAGAATCCGCTCCGTGACGTCTTCAGCTGCCGGGCCACCATTTGGCGTGTTGTATTTCACCCCGAAATCGCCATCAGGCCCGCCGGGATTATGGCTCGCCGACAGGATGATCCCGCCATCGGTTCCGCGCAGACGAATAAGGTTGGACGCGGCTGGGGTTGAAAGCAGGGCGTTCTGGCCGACAATGACGCGGGAGGCGCCCGCCGCTGCTGCCATCTTCAGGACGATTTGCGCAGCGCTATCGTTGAAGTAACGTCCATCACCGCCCAGAACGAGCGTTTTGTCTTTGAGGCCGCCGATTCCCTGCCAGATCGCTTGGACGTAGCAGGCCAGATAGTGTGGGGTTTCGAAGACGGCGGCCTTTTTGCGAAGCCCCGACGTGCCGGGTTTTTGACCCTCAAATGGTCCAGCTGAGACGGTAATCACAGGCATGTCTGATCCTTTCAGCGGCCATGATCGGCCATTAGCTTTGCCGCCCGGTAGATCGCCGGATGGCTTTCAAAGTCGCGCGCTGGCAACGGCAATCGTTGTCGCCAATTGGGGTACTCGCTGGTAGTCCCCGGCAGATTGGGTTGGCGCTCAATTTCCAACAGGTTTTCAATTTGCAGCATCACCAAAGCGCTATGTGTGGTGCCAAGCGTTGCGTGCATGGCGTCGACACTGTCTGGCAGGCAATCTTCCGAACGGTGGAGAACCGATACGCTATCGAAGGCTGCAACGTCGCGGGCGCGTTTGGTCTGTTCGGTGGATGCCGTTTGCGTGTCGATATGGCCAAGCGCGCGGTGCGTCTCGATGTCCAATCCGCGCCGCCAACCAACCCAGGTGGGAAGGTCATGGGTGGAGAAGCTTGCCATTGAGGCTTCATCAAAATCATGCGGGTCTTTGAAGCGCTTTTTGTCTTTGCGGTGCTCAAAGATCTGAACCTGGCAGCTAAGAACGCCAGACCGCTTCAACGCTGGTCGTAACCCACGGGGAATATTGCCGAGGTCTTCGCCGACAATCAACGCATCCGCCCTGGCCGCCTCGAGCCTAAGGACGGCGAGCATGGCATCGCGCGGCATACGCACATACGTCCCTGGCTCTCCGCTTTCAGGCACCCAAAAGGCGCGGTCAAAACCTAAGATGTGATCGATCCGCAACGCACCCGCAAACTGAAGCTGACGCCGCAGTGTTTCCGCCAAGGGTGCAAACCCTTTGCCAATCAGGGCGGATGGATTGAACGGCGCGAGCCCCCAAGATTGGCCCTCCGACGAGAAGGCGTCGGGTGGCGCTCCGAGTGATGCGCCAAAGGCAAAGCTGTCCCGGTCTTCCCACGTTTCGGCACCATAGGGGTGCGTACCAACGGCCAGATCCAGATAGAGACCGGTCGCCATGCCCTGCGCACAAATAGATTGCTGGACGCTCGCCAGTTCTTGTTCCGCCCGCCATTGCAGCCAGCAATGAAAGTCGATGGCGTCGGCCGGCAATAAGGCCGCATCTGAGGCAGCCAAATCATCTAGCGTCTGGAAACGGGCGGGCCAATCGCGCCAGTAAGGGCCGTGCATATCCGACAAGGCCTGATGGACGGCGAACCGCCTCAGTGCCCTGCCCCCGTCGGTCTTATAACGTTCAAATTCGTCGGAGCCTTGGAATCCGCAATAAGCGCTTGCCAACGCCTCACGGCGGCGCGGAATTTCTACACCGAAGTCAATCAGATCGCCGCTTGGGTTGCTCTCGCCAGGTGCGCTGACAAAGAAGGTATTGAGGCGGCGACGATGGGACGGCGCATACGGGCTATAGTGGCTTGGGTCGTTCCAGAAGCCAGCATGGATAGGGTTGAGCCCAAGGAAGGAAGCGCCCTGGGCCGCGAAGCCCCCTCCCGCCACCGCCAGATCGCTATAATCCGCCAGTCCACCCTCCGCCGGGCTTCGCAGCGCATGCAGCGGAACCATCACCCCCCAAGCGCGACCAGGTTGGGGTAGAGAACGAGGCGCGCAAAGGATCGCCGCTTCTTGCGAAGCTGCCGTGAGTCTGTGAATGCCAAGCGGCAGAGGTGGCAAGTCTCCGCGCCCTTCAATCTCCTGGCCGTTGTCTAGAGACAGCGCCCATGTCTGCTGTGGAGCGAGCGCAAGTGAACTGCCCTCGTCGCAGACGTAGTAGTCGTCAAGGCATCTGGCCGCGTCGCCCTCGGTCAACAGAGCCAGATGATCGGCGGCGTTGGCTGGATCAAATCCCATCGCTTTGAGCAGTGCAGCCTTCGTGGCGCGCGAGGTGTGCCGTCTTCTATCGAGTTGGTCGGTGTAGGATCCGACGATCCCCACGCTGCGCGCCAGAAGATCAACAGCGTCAGCCATGCTGCTTCTCGAGGAGGCAAGCACAAACCGATGGCCCTGCGACGCGCATGACTTTGCGCAATGGCTTAGCGCCGAACCACGCAGTCGCACTGTCCAGACGGTGGCTCCAACGCAGCCCCTTAGGAGCCGGTGGCAAGTGCGCCATGACACCGCGATCCCCAGCATTGAAGACCAGGAAAAGCGCATCTTCGCGCTCGGCAAAATCGGGCGTTCCTGAAGCCATGCGCAGCTCTGCGCAAAGCACCTTGTTAGTCGCGGCGTGCCAGTCATGCTCCTGCATGGGGCGGCCAGAGGGATGCCACCAAAACAAGTCCTCCTTGCCGTCGTTGAGCCGCTCAACCGAATGCAGAAAGCGTTTCTGACTGAGGATTGGGTGTTCTTTTCGAAAGGCGATCAAAGCTCTGGCGAAGGAAAGGAAGTCCTGGTCGGCGTCCTCCCAATTGATCCAGCCGGTGGCGTTATCCTGGCAGTAGGCATTGTTGTTGCCGTCTTGCGAATTGCCGATTTCATCGCCCGCCAGAAGCATGGGCGTGCCTTGGCTCAGCATAAGGGTCGCCATCATGTTTCGGCGGCGCACAGCGCGCGCGACACGGATATCAGGGCTCTCCGTCGGTCCCTCAACGCCAAGATTGTCCGAGAAGTTCTCATGGTGACCGTCTTGATTATGCTCGCCGTTGGCCAGATTGTGCCTTTGTACAAAGCTCACCACGTCCGCCAGCGTGAAGCCATCATGCGCCGTCACCAGATTGACCGAAGAGGACGCGGGCCTATCGGAGTGATCAAACTGTGTGGCCGAGCCTGAGACCCTTTCGGCCAGCTCTGGCACCAACCCGCCATCGCCGCGCCAGAAGCGGCGCACGCAGTCGCGGTATTTGTCGTTCCACTCCATGAAAGGCGGGGGATAAGCGCCCAACTGATAACCACCGGGGCCAATGTCCCACGGTTCCGCGATCAGCTTGACCTTGGACAGAACCGGGTCCTGCCGGATGGCTTGAAAGAACGGGCTGTCTCTATCAAACCCGGAGGGAAGCCGCCCAAGTGTCGAGCACAGGTCGAAACGAAAGCCGTCAACGTGCATCACTTCCACCCAGTAGCGCAGGCTATCAAGGACCATGCGCAACACCATCGGATGCGCCACGTTCAGCGTGTTGCCGGTGCCGGTATCGTTGATGTAACCGCGCCGATCGGGCGTGAGCAAATAGTAGCTAAGGTTGTCGAGCCCACGGAAAGACAGCGTTGGGCCGGTCTCGTTGCCCTCGCCGGTGTGGTTGTAGACCACGTCAAGGATCACCTCGATCCCCGCCGCGTGAAGCCGCGCCACCGTATGCTGGAAATCGGCCAATCCGCCCGGGCCAAGGTAGCGAGGCTCCGGGGCAAAAAAACCGATCGTTTGATAGCCCCAATAGTTCGTCAGGCCTTTGTCGACCAAGAAGCGGTCGTTCAAGAAGGCATGAACGGGCAACAGTTCAATCGCCGTGATGCCGAGCTTGTTGAGATAATCGAGGACAGCGTCACTGCTCAGACCGAGGAAACTGCCAGCATGGGCAGCGCCGGGGAATGTCTGCGTTAGGCCTTTGACGTGTGCCTCGTAGATGATCGTGTCCATCAAAGGCGTTCGCGGTGGGCGATCATCGTCCCAATTGAAACTGGGGTCCTCAATGACGCATCGCGGCATGAAGGACGCGCTATCTCGCCGATCGAAGCTGAGGTCGTTGCGCTCATCGCCAATCGTGTAGCCCATCAAGGCATCATGCCATGTGGGATGGCCCGTCAGCCGCTTGGCATAGGGATCGATCAGCAGTTTGTTGACGTTGAAACGATGCCCTTGCATCGGGGCGTAGGGCCCATCGGCCCGCAAGGCATAACGCTGTCCGGGGCGCAGACCAGCGACATAGCCGTACCAGATGCCACCCGATCGTTCTGGAAGCGCAAGGCGCTGCGTTTCCTTGGCGCCATCCTCCGAGAAAAGACACACCCACATCTGAGTTGCGTGCTGGGAAAAGACGGCGAAGTTCACGCCCTCGCCATCGAAGGTGGCGCCAATCGGCGCGGGTCGCCCTTCGCCTATCGCAAACTGATTCATGAGCGCGCGATGACTTCTTGATAGAGCTGCGCATATGCATCCGCAGGGCTATCCCAGCCCACCTGTTGCGCCATGGCCGTCTTTTGCATTTTGGACCACACGTCCGGCGTTCGAAATAGGGTCGCCAAGTCCTGAAACGTCAGACGCAATGCCTCCTCGTTCAAGGGATGGATATGCAGCCCGGTGGCAGCACCGCTTGCGATCGCCATAGGGCTTGCATGAATCACGGTATCGGCAAGCCCGCCAGTGTAGCTCACGACAGGAATTGTCCCATAGCGTAGCGCATAAAGCTGCGTCAGGCCGCACGGTTCAAAGCGTGATGGCACCAAGATCGCGTCACCACCAGCGATCAAGCGGTGCGCCAAATCTTCGTCATATCCAACGCGAACGAACACATCATCGCTGCTTTGCGCGGCAGCTTGGAAACCAGCTTCAAGATCGGGATCGCCTGACCCGAGCAATGCCAACTGGCCGTCCTGATCAAGGAGGCTGGGCAAAGCCGCCAAAAGGACGTCGAGACCTTTTTGCTGTGTCATCCTGGAGACAACCACGGCCAACGGCCCGTCAGCCTCTGGCAGTTCCAGTTCACGCCGCAGCGCCGCGCGCGCACGCGCTTTGCCCTTCGGTCGAATGTAATTGACCTTGAGCGCCGGATCGTTGGATGGGTCCCAGACCTCATCGTCGATGCCATTCAGAATACCGGTCAACACGTTCGAGCGGGAGCGGATGACGCCGTCCAGACCGTGGCCAAACTCAGGACGCGTCAGTTCACGGGCATAGGTCGGCGAGACCGTCGTGATGTGGTCCGACCAAACGAGACCAGCCTTCAACGCATTGATGTTGCCCCAAAATTCGAAGCCGTCTTGGGTGAGATCTTTGCTGTCGAGGCGAAGTGCCGACAGCTTCTCCGGCGGTGCAGAGCCATGGAAAGCGATGTTATGGATGGTCAGGATTGTCGGGATGAGGCTCCCAAGCTGGCGCATGTAGTAGGGCGCCAGACCCGCTTGCCAATCGTGGCAATGGACGAGGTCAGGCCGCCAATCGTCCAAGCCGTCCTTTGCGATCAAGGCGGCCATCATGGAGAAGGCTGCAAACCGTTCTGGATTATCGGGCCAGTCTTTGCCGTCCGGGCCAAGATAGATGCTGCCATCACGCCGATAGAGATGAGGCGCGTCCAAAATCATTAGCTGCATGCCGCCAACGCTTGCGGCAAGCAATTGGGCATCACCACCGAAGAAGTTCTTCTCCTTGCGAACGATCTCGGTCTTTTTCAACGCATCAAGAACGACGGGATAGCCGGGCAACAGGACCCGCATCTCGATGTCTTTGTAACTCAGCGCCTTCGGCAATGCGCCGACAACATCGGCGAGGCCGCCCGTCTTGACGAATGGCACACATTCGGAGGCAACAGACAGTATCTGCATCACACAGCCGCTGCGCGTTTATCCAACATGTCTTGGGTGATGAGGGTCACGCCTTTCTCGGTCACGCGGAACCATTTAGCGTCTTCCTCGGGATCTTCGCCAACCACAAGGCCCTCGGGAACATGGACGCCCCGGTCGATGACGACTTTGTTCAGCCTCGCCGAGCGCGCCACGAAGACGTGCGGCAGCAGAACCGCCTGATCGAGGCTGGCATAGGATGTCGTATGGACGCCGGTGAACAGCAAGGACCGGCGAATTTCCGTGCCGGAGATAATGCATCCTCCTGATACCAGAGAACTCACCGCGGTGCCGCGTCGGTTTTCTTCGTCATGGACAAATTTCGCGGGCGGGACCGTTTCTGAGTAAGTCCATATCGGCCAATTGGTATCCCACAGGTCGAGATCTGGTTTGAAGCTGGTGAGGTCCAAATTGGCTTCCCAGAAGGCATCGATGGTCCCCACATCGCGCCAGTACACCGGCGCTTCTTCGGATGTGCGCACACAGCTGTCGGTGAATCGGTGCGCCATGGCCTTGCCGGTCCTAACGATCTTCGGGATCACATCACCGCCAAAATCGTGGGCCGAACTGTTGTCGTCGGCATCCTCTCGCAGAATTTCCCGCAGATAGCTCCATTTGAATACGTAAATGCCCATCGACGCCAACGCGATGCTGGGATTGTCTGGTGTCCCAGGAGGATCGGCTGGTTTCTCAAGGAAATTGGTGATCCGGTCCGTCTCATCGACGGCCATAACACCGAAAGCCTTGGCCTCCATGCGCGGCACGGTGAGGCAGCCCACAGTGACATCTGCGTTACTGTCCACATGCGCCTCAATCATGCGCTCATAGTCCATCTTGTAGATGTGGTCGCCAGCCAAGATGAGGACATAATCGACGTCGTACCCGTCCACGATGTCGGTGTTTTGCGTCACCGCATCGACGGTGCCGAGATACCACTGGCTTTCCGAGACGCGTTGGCTGGCCGGGAGGATATCCAGATACTCGTTGCGCTCGGCGCGAAAGAAGTTCCAGCCGCGCTGGCAATGGCGAATTAATGAGTGCGCCTTGTATTGGGTCGCAATCGCCATTTTGCGGATCCCAGAATTGAGCGCGTTAGACAGCGCAAAATCGATGATGCGCGCCTTGCCGCCGAAGAAGACGGCGGGCTTGGCCCGACGGTCGGTCAGCTCTTTCAGTCGACTGCCACGCCCTCCGGCGAGGACGAACGCCATGGTCCGTTGCGACAAGCGCCTGTTTGATCCTGCCATCCCATTCCTCCCAGTTTTTTTGTTATTTGAGGGGATTATTCATTCGGCTCTGCCACCAAGATAACGGTAGAAAGCGGAGGCAGATAGACCTCCGCGCTATTCGGTTGACCATGCGACGGTGTTTCGCGTGCAACGATGTGGCCAAGGTTGCCGCGGCCCAGACCGCCATAGATCTCAGCATCAGTGTTGATGGCTTCACGCCACCGCCCCGGTCTTGGAAGGCCAACCGGATAGGCCGACCTTTCAACCGGTGTGAAATTGCAAAGTACGATTACGTTCGGCGCTTCACTCTTTGCCCGGCGCAGCCAGACGTAAACCGAGTTCGCAGCGTCGTTCGCCTCTATCCATTGGAAGCCATCGGGGTGGGCGTCGCTGGTGTGAAGCGCTGGCTCCGCACGATAGAGCGTGTTCAAGTCACGGATCAGCCGCTGCACACCGGCGTGGCGTGGATCATTCAGCGCATCCCAGTCGACTTGGGCGTTATGATCCCACTCGTGTCGCTGGGCAATCTCTTGGCCCATGAACAAGAGCTTCTTGCCAGGATGACCCCACATGAAACCGTAATAGGCCCGCAGGTTGGCGTACTTATCGCCTTCGAGACCAGGCATCTTTTGCAGCATTGAGCCTTTGCCATGCACCACCTCGTCGTGGCTAATCGGCAGGATGAAGTTTTCGCTGAAGGCGTAGATCAGTCCGAACGTCATATCGTGGTGATGATGCTGACGGTACACGGGATCCTTTTCCATGTAGCTCAGCGTGTCATTCATCCACCCCATGTTCCACTTGTAACCGAAGCCTAGCCCGCCATGATCCACCGGGGCTGAAACTGCAGGATAGCTGGTACTTTCTTCGGCTGCCGTCAGTATGCCGGGTGATGAACTGTAGGCAGCGATGTTCATCCGCTGAAGCATTTCGATGGCCTCATAATTCTCGCGGCCACCGTCTTTGTTGGGCACCCATTCGCCCGCGGCACGTGAGTAATCGCGATACAGCATGGACGCGACAGCGTCCACGCGCAGCCCATCGACATGGTACTCTTCAAGCCAATAAAGCGCGTTGGACACCAGGAAATTGGCAACCTCTGTACGCCCATAATTGTAGATCAGGGTGTTCCAATCTTGGTGAAAACCCTCCTTGGGGTCGGTGTGCTCATACAGCGCCGTGCCGTCGAACTGGCCCAGCCCGTGCGCATCGGTTGGGAAGTGCCCAGGCACCCAATCCAGAATGATTCCGAGGCCGGCCTTGTGCGCGGCATTGACCAAATCACGAAACTCATGGGGCGGGCCATGGCGTATGGTTGGCGCAAATAGTCCTACCGGCTGATACCCCCAGGAGCCGTCGAACGGGTACTCGCTGACGGGAAGCAGTTCGATATGGGTGAAGCCCATATCGACGACGTAGGCGACCAGTTCTTCGGCGGCTTCGCGGTAGGAAATGGCGCGGCCACCTTCTTTGCGACGCCAGGACCCGAGGTGGACCTCATAGATGGAGATCGGAGCTTCGCGATCGTTTCGGGCCGCTCGGTCCTCCATCCATGCTTGGTCCGACCAGCCATAGCCGCGTATATCGCGGATGACGGATCCGTTGGCCGGGGGATGTTCAGACCCAAACCCAACCGGGTCGGCCTTCAACGGCAAGACGTCGCCAAACGCTCCAACGATCTCATATTTATAGACGGTGCCTTCGCTGAGGCCGGGCATAAAGATTTCCCAAACCCCTGTCGAACCGCGCTTGCGCATGGGATGGCGCCGCCCATCCCAGCCATTAAACAACCCAACCACAGAGACGCGCTGAGCATTGGGCGCCCACACCGCAAAGTGTGTTCCGTCCTGCCCTTGATGGCGGATGATGTGAGCACCAAGCACCTCCCAAAGGCGATGGTGGGTTCCCTCATTGAACAAGTACTCGTCCATGTCGCCAAGGACAGGACCGAAGGCATACGGGTCCTGATAGGTCCAGGTGTGTCCTTGAGCCGTCGCTGCGGAAAACCAATAAGGCGCGTCTCCCGGGACCGCACCAAAGAATAGTCCGGAGCTGCCCAAGATCGGCGACAACGGGTTGGTTCCGTCGGCGGTCAAAGCGGCGAGTTCGGCAGCGTCTGGCGCAAACGCTGTGACGTACCGGGCGCCGTTCACCTGATGCGGACCAAGCACAGAAAATGCGTCGCTGTGTCGACCGTCCACGATTGCCTGCAGAGCCGCTTGGCCAGCGGGATGAGGTGACATGGCAGGCTTAGTCTTGGTCATGGAGCTCATGCTAAGAGCTTGAACGCAAAGTGCAACCGACGCCGATCAATTGACCTGTTTCACATCCCATATATCGCGCATGTAGCCGCGAATTGTCCGGTCGGAGGAAAACCAGCCTGACCGTGTCGTGTTCAACGCGGCCATCTTGGTCCACCGGGCCTGGTCACGATAGACAGAATCGACCTCGCGCTGGACCTTCCAATAGTCGGCGAAGTCCGATGAGACCAAGAAATAGTCCGGGCCGGAAAGATTATCGACAATGCCAGCGTATCGGTCTGGCTCTTGCGTGTTGAACACACCCTCACGGATCGCTTGGAGTGCCTCGGCTAGGCGGTCATCGGCGGCAATGGCCTTCTGCGCATGGTTATCGATCATGCGCCTTTTCACGACCTCCTCAGCCGTCATGCCGAACAGGAAAAAGTTGTCGTCACCCACCCGCTCGCGAATTTCGACATTGGCACCATCAAGTGTCCCAATGGTTGGGGCGCCATTTAGGGCGAATTTCATATTCCCGGTTCCCGAGGCTTCCTTGCCTGCCGTCGAGATTTGTTCTGATAGATCCGCCGCCGGAATAAGGCGCTCCGCGAGCGTGACATTGTAATTGGGAACGAAAACGACCTTCAAAAACTTGTTGGTCGATGGGTCCGCATTCACGACAGCCGCTACATCGTTGATCAGGCGGATGATCTCTTTGGCGAAGAAATAGCCTGGCGCCGCCTTACCTGCGAAAATCTTGACGCGGGGAACCCAACCGGCTTCGGGATCTGCCTTGATGGCTTGCCAGAGCGCAATCGCCTCCAAGATATTGAGGTGTTGCCGCTTGTACTCATGCATCCGCTTGATCTGGATATCGAACATCATCGACGGGTCGATATCAACGCCATGCTCTGCGGCCAGCCAGGCGGCGACATCGGCTTTGTTGGCCGACTTCACTTCTGCATAGGCGTCGCAGAATGCAGGGTCTTCGATGTGGGGTTCGAGCGCCGACAATTGCTCCAGATCACCTATCCAACCATCGCCGATACGCTCGGTGATCAGGCTTGATAGGCGCGGATTGCACGCGTGGAGCCAACGGCGAGGCGTCACCCCATTGGTTTGATTGACAATTCTTTGCGGATGCAGCTGATTCAGCTCATCAAAGACCGTCGACTTCATCAGCTCGGTATGCAGCGCCGACACGCCGTTGACCCGATTGGCCATGATGAAGCTAAGTTCGCCCATCTTCACGACGCCGGGCTCACGTATCGCCACCGATCGACTAGGATGGGCCGAGTTGTGCGCCAGATCGATCCTGTCAATGATCTCCAAATGCCGCGGCAGCAGGCGACCGAACAGCCCCTCTTCCCAACGCTCCAGGGCTTCAGGCAGAAGCGTGTGATTGGTGTAGTTGAGCACCCGCTTGGCGATGTCCATAGACTCGTCGAACGGCAGGCTACGCTCATCATGCAGAAGACGAATGAGCTCCGGGCCGGCGATGGCCGGATGGGTGTCGTTGAGCTGGATCGCCACTTTGTCCGGCAGAGCTTTGAGATCGGCGTGTTCGCTCTCAAACCGGCGCATTATGTCGGCCAGCGAGGCGGCAGTGAAAAAGTACTCTTGCTTGAGACGCAGTTCTTTGCCCACTTCAGTGGTGTCATCGGGGTAAAGCACGCGGGAGATTGTCCGCGCCATGGCTTCTTCGCTGGCTGCACCAACGAAATCGCCTTGATTGAAACTTTCCAAGTTGAAAGCATCAACCGGCTTCGCCGACCACAGCCGTAGCGTGTTGGCCCAAGCTCCCTTCCAGCCAACGATTGGCGTGTCATAGGCTTCGGCCGTCACGACATCGGATGGTTTCCAAGTCGATTGACCGGCCTTGCTGACAACCTCGCCGCCAAACCCCAGAAGATACTTGGACTCGGGCCGGATGAACTCCCAGGCATGGACCTGCTGAAGCCAGGTTTCTGGCTTCTCGATCTGTCTACCTTTCAAGAAGGATTGCTCGAAAAGACCATGCTCGTAGCGAATCCCATAGCCATATGCCGGCACGCCAAGTGACGATAAAGACTCCAGGAAACAAGCCGCAAGACGTCCTAGCCCGCCATTGCCCAAGGCCGCATCCGGCTCGTTGGCAATCACTTGCATCGGATCAAGCGCCAGCGACTGAAGTGCTTCCGACGTGGTGTCCAGCAACCGCAAATTGACGAGGCCGTCCTGCAAGAGCCTGCCAACCAAGAACTCCATCGACAGATAGTACACACGCTTTGCATCTTGCGCGTAGGTCTTGCGGGTCGAGTCAAACCAAACATCGACGATACGATCGCGCAGCGCAAACGAGAGCGCCATGCGCCAATCATAGGTCGTCGCATGGTCGGCGTCCTTGCCGACCGTATAGGTCAGGTGGGAGAGAATGGCTTCGCGCATCGTTGCGGATGAAGTCTGTGGTCTGTCGAGCATGGGCGGTATCATTTGTCAGAAAATGTCGAGCTTGCTTCTTGCCCAGGTAGGCTACCGATGCAACGCCTGATTGTTGGCGAAGAACGGCCTAAGGCAATGCGCTTTGGATAATGCCATCGGTGTCTGAGGGTGACAGACCAAGCACACACAATGGATCACAGGCAATAGACCGCCATGTATTGCTCACGGAACACACGTGATCGGTGGTCGGTCAACGGTTGCAGCAAAAACTCGCTGACGCGACGCTCGCAGGCAACCAGAAAAGCGTCGACTGGCATGCCCTGCACAATGGGCTGATCCGTCGAGCCAAGCCGATTGACCGGGCTCCAGGGCGATCCGCGTTGTCTAGAATTGCCGGTCCGTTACCTTGTCGCGTTCAAGATCGGGCGGCACGAACACCACAAAGCTACGCAGCCGACGCGTTGCACGAGCGCTAAGGCCAACAAACTGTCATTGGGCCCCCGACCGCCAGCGCAAGAAACCATCGTCCCAATAGACCCAAGGCCGGTCATTCACTAACAATCAAACCCGACCACTCAGATGGGGCTGCTCACCACTATCAACACTGGCAATAAGGCCGTTATTGGTAAAACTGGAGCCGTTATTGGTAAAACTGGATTTGTTCGCTCACGCGCGTTCCCACAAGAGCCCTCAACCCAGGAACGAGTGTTGATGTCTAAAATGGACCAAACAACTATCGCGGTTGGTAGCCAGTCTGTCGAGGTTCAAGGACCGGCAAGCACGGTCGCAACACTGCGCAAGATATACCGCGAACCAGCGTCGCCCAATCAGCAGACCCGCCATTCATTGTCCGTCGAACGAATGGAAACTGACGAGGCTGAGCTCTATGAAATCTACGACAGTCTGGGCACGCTGTCGTCTGGCATTCGCGAAACAGATGTCTTGGCGTTGGTTGTTGAGGCACACGCCAGAATGGCAGCTTTCGACGAAAAAGAGCGCCTGGCATTGAAGGCAGACCTGCTGTTCAAAGACTCCAAGCCACTGCTTATCGCAGACACCGGCGGACCGGGTCGCGCCATCGCCACGATTGGCCTGGCTGAACGCTCCTTCGCATATGCCGGCTCCGATTTGGTTTTGATTGGTCCCGACGCCCATGACCCCGTGGCCGACCAGGGCGCGGTTGTTCTGGACCGATGGGCGTCTGGCAATCTGTCTCGATTAGCAAGCCTCAACGATGTTGAGCTCCATGGCGCCGAGGGCCGCCGTGTGGCTTTGCTGCCAGTTCAAAAGAACGAGAACATGCGCACGTTCCCATTGCTTTTGTTCCCACACTTTGAGGAAGGCGCTGAGTTTTCTGCTTCAGCGGTTAGCCCGGAAGAATGCATCGCGCGACTAAGTCAGTGCCTGCTCAATGCCGCAAACTTTGACGGCGGTGGATTGGACCAGCTGACGGCGATCGCGGAAAACTGTTTTGGCCTTTCAGTAAGGTTTGGGGCGCCAAACCAAATGGAGAGAATGGGGGCAATAACAAGCGCAATCCTTGAGAGTGGACTGGCGGCCGACAAGTTGGTGCACCTGACCAACGCGCTTTCATCCATGGGTGGACAACAGCAAAGTACAATAGCGGTTGCGCCCAAAGCGACACCTCATCGTGGCAAGAAACGCCTGACGATAGGAATGGCGACCTTTGACGACTATGACGGCGTCTATTTCACCTTGCAGTCTTTGCGGTTGCACCATCCCGATATCATCGATGAGACTGAGCTTGTGGTTGTCGACAACAACCCGACGGGCGCATGCGCCGAGCCCCTCAAGCGACTTGATACCGTCATCCCCAACTACAGGTACATACCCTTCGGCGACAACAAGGGGACTGCAGCGTCGCGCGCGAAGATCTTCGAAGAGGCCACCGGCGATTTCGTGCTCGTCATCGATTGCCATGTGTTGCTGGCACCCGGGTCATTGATGCGCCTCGACCGGTATTTCCATGACAACCCGCAGACAGTCGACCTGCTTCAAGGGCCTATGGTGCGCGACAACTTGAAATCGGTCTTTACGCACTGGGAGCAAGTCTGGCGCCGCGGTATGTACGGTGAGTGGGCTGAGGATCCACGTGGCGCAGATCCGGACACAGAACCGTTTGATATACCCATGCAGGGGTGCGCCTTGTTTGCATGTCGGCGCGAGGTCTGGCCCGGCTTCAATCCCGCTTTCAGAGGGTTCGGCGGGGAAGAAGGCTATCTGCATGAGAAATTTCGGCAAAAGGGCGGGCGCACCCTTTGCCTGCCATTTTTGCGGTGGTTGCACCGCTTCCAGCGACCAATGGGTGTTCCCTATCCCTTGGTCTGGGAAGACCGAATTCGCAACTACCTGATCGGTTGGATGGAGCTCGGCCTGGCGACCGACCCTATCGTTGAGCACTTCAGCGAGATCATTGGCGAAACGTCAACCAAGAAGGTTCTGGAGGCCGTCACCGAAGAGATGGCATCGTCCAAAACATGACAGCTTTGACCCAGATATGAACCACGACGAAGTCATGCGCGGCTATTGCGCCGTTCTCGATAGTTGCGAAACACGGCCTCGCGAAGAGCTGTACGCCCAACATGTATCGATGCTTGAGCGCCTGTGTCGGCATGCCCGTGATACCACGCCCTTTTACGCCGAGCGCCTCAAGCCACTGTTTGACCGCGATGATGTGTTTCGGTTGGAGGCTTGGAACGACATTCCATTCTTGTCCAGGAGCGAATTGCGCGCAGAATTCGACGCCTTGAAGAGCCTGCAAGTGCCGGAGAATTTTGGTGGGAGTTTTGTGGTCCAAACGTCGGGTTCGACGGGCCAGCCGGTGCGCGCGTTGTGGACGGACACCCAAAAACTCGCATCCCATTGTGTCATTCGTAGGCTATCTCAGTGGCACCATATCAATCCCAGCCAGCTTATGATTAGGCTTTCCCCGACCACGGTATCCGACGGCAAACTCGAGAAAGAAGAAGACTATTGGGGACCGGTCTTCAAAGCCCTCGATCAACCCGGGAAACTGGTCGACATAAATCCAAATTTGCCGACACCGCACATCATCGCGCGGCTTGAGCACTGGAGGCCGCAACATCTAATCGGCAGGCCGCGTGAATTGCTTGCGATCGCCAATGACTATTTGGCCAGTGGTAGGCCGCCGAGTTTCCAATTGCGCAGCATACGCACATTTGGAGAAACACGAACATCAACCATAGACGATCGCTTGACTGAGGTCTTTGGCGTGCGGCCCTTCTCCAACTACAGCTCGGAAGAGGTTGGCCACATCGCGTTGCAATGCCCGGATTGCGCAAACTATCATGTTGTTGACGAAGTCACGCACGTTGACGTTGTTGACGACCATCTGCGGCCTACGCCGGTGGGCGCGGTTGGACGTCTCCTAGCGACTCCGCTCTACAGTTATGCGATGCCTCTGATCAGGTACGAACTCGGCGACGAGGTGCGATGCGCTGCGCCATCTTGCCCCCGGTCACAGAGCGTCAATATTTCCGAGATCATGGGTCGGGCAACAGATGTATTCCATCATCCCGAAGGCGGCATGTTCAGGCCAACGAACGCCATGCTGACCAATGTCGCTTTTGCTCTTGATGCGGGCGCCATTCAGATGGTGCAGCAAGCGCCAACGACATTCCTGGTCCGATATCAATCAAAGAGTATCCCAGACAAAGAAACCCTTCGAGAAGCCGTCAACCAAATCAGACAAGCCTTCGGTTTCGACGCCTCCATATCATTGGAACCCGTTTCAGGAATTCCAGCAATGGCGAGCGGTAAGCGAAAAGACTTTATTTGCGCGATACCAGACTGTTGAGGGGCAAATGGTTTGTTGGTTGCAAAGAGCCTCAAGGGCCCAGACAACAGATCCTAATCATACACACTCAGTGCATGGGGGGGTGGACGTTGGCGCTACAGTCGTTGGTGCCGCAGCTGGTGTCACGTCCGCCTCAAGCAAGAAATCCAAGCTATAATTATCTGGGTCATCCTGGCGATGGCGATTGATAAGAGAATTCGGACGACCGAAATACACTCTTAGTCCGCCCCAGATTTCCGCCTCATCATCTCCCAAGCGCCCTTCAGCAAACAGCGCCAGCGGCTGGTCCATACCGGCGAGGTTGAACTGATACTCCGCGCCGGCTGCGCCGATAAAATCGTCCTGGATGTAACGAACCCCCGCAAAAAGGCGAAGATCGTCGGTTGGATAATAAGCCAGATTGGCAATGGTGAAGAACCTCTGATTGAGATTGTCTCCCCCCTCTATGCCGGCAACCGCTTCCAAACTAATCGGGCCAAAATAGGCAGCGGCCTCTAATGCGCCAGTCAGGTGGGTGTAATCGTTGTTTCCCAGATCGACGCTGGTGACACTGCCATACACGCCAAGCAGACCGATTGATGGGTCCCGCCAGAAGAGGTGTGCGGCGCCGCCAACATAGCCGCCATCGTTGCCGACACCGGCAAGTCCGTCGATCTGAAAACCAGTGCTGAAGGTGAGTGGGAAGGTGATGGCACCTTGTACAAAACCCGAACCAGTTTCTTCGAGCAGCCCGCCGCCAATGGCGATCTTCCCGTTCAACTCCGAAACGGCTGGCAGTCCGCTCTGAAGGCCATTTGCCCAATATTCGGAGGCCGCCACCGAGTTGACCCCAAAGACGCAAACCAAAATGGTCGTCCAGGAAGCTGTCGATTTTAGATTGTACGCCATCACAAACTCCTCGCCCGAAAGTCAGTTTTTGGGCCACCCAGCAGATATTTTTAAGAGATTTTTAATACATAAAGGAACGTTGCGGCAATCCATTGAGTCGTCTTGGAGCCCTAGGGATGTCGATTTAACGGCGCCTGTGACTGTACGGCCACAAGATCAATCACGCAGTTGGCCTAACGATCGACATCCGCCATCGCCTGTGGGCGACGAGCGACGGGCGTGCCGAGCATCATAACCGGCATTCAATAGCCCCTGTAGGCTTATCGGGTTCTGTGTGCACCATACGCACGACACCGACCAGACCGCGCAAGATCAAGGCAAGGCCAAGGGCCCATTGTCGGCGAGAAAAAAATGGTGCCGGCAGCAGGCACTAACCTTATGTTTCTATTTGTTTTTATCCGCCCCTCGTTGTCGCAATCCACCCAATGTCCTTGCCATAGCTGGCCTTCATTGTCTTGCTGTGTCCGCCCATATCCAGTACCAAAGGGTGGATATTTTGGCGGGTAGAAAATGCGGGCGCGCAATAAGCTATCATCGGTCTT
Source organism: Hyphomicrobiales bacterium (assembly GCA_965601715.1). GTDB lineage: Bacteria > Pseudomonadota > Alphaproteobacteria > Rhizobiales > MH13 > MH13. Next base: position 826,293 of record OZ271835.1, read on the forward strand.
CGTAAAGAACGCCCCGCCGGGCAAACACGGGGACGGCGCAGGACTTTGGCTGATTAAGCGTGTGGATGGTGGCGCGCAATGGATGTTGCGCGTCAGTATACACGGCAGGCGTCGAGAGATGGGTCTAGGCGGATATCCTGATACGGGCTTGGCACAGGCCCGGGAAGCCGCCGACCGCTGGCGGTCCGTTGCAAAGGCTGGCTTTGACCCTATCAAAGAACGGGAACGTGAGAGGCGTGCGCAGCGCCGCGAAGACATTGCATTGGCCGTGATGACCAAGGATGCCTTTGAGGTTCTTAAGGCGGACTTGAAGGATGATGGTAAGGCAGGGCGTTGGCTTTCGCCTCTTGAACTGCATGTCTTACCGAAGCTTGGTCGCATGCCTGTTACGGATATTGATCAACGCGATATTCGCGACACACTCGCTCCCATTTGGCACACCAAATTCGAAACGGCACGCAAAGCACTGAACCGATTGTCCATCGTTTTGCGCCATGCGGCTGCACTCGGCTTAGACGTTGATTTACAGGCAACCGAGAAGGCAAAAGCGCTGTTGGGCAAATCGCGCCATAAACCTCGGCACACTCCCGCTATGGCTTGGCAGGATGTGCCAGCCTTCTATGCCACTCTAACGGACCATACACTTACGCATCTGGCACTTCGGCTTTTGATACTTACCGGTTCGCGCACAGGCCCATTGCGGTACCTGCGGCTAGACCAAATCGATGGCGGCGTTTGGACAGTGCCTGGTGAGATGATGAAAGGGCGTAAGGACCGAACGCCTGACTTCCGGCTGCCACTGTCGTCTGAAGCTCAGCGTGTCATAGACGCCGCGCTTCCCTTTGAACGTGATGGTTTCCTTTTTGCCAATCCGAGCAAAGGCGTGATCAGCGATATGACGATGTCGCAGCATATGAAGCGTCGAGGGCTGACGGCACGACCTCACGGCTTTCGTACCTCGCTGCGCACTTGGCTGTCGGACACGACCGATGCGCCGCATGAGGTGGCTGAAACCATGATTTCCCACACGGTAGATAGTGGCGTTGTCCGAGCGTACCGACGAACAGATTTTCTGGAACAACGCCGCGCGCTATCCGAGCGATGGGCCAATTATGTCACTGATGGTGATGTCAGAGTGGTCAAGCTCGTGAAAACCGTTTGAGGAGCTAGGCGGTTGGCAACTTAGTCAGTGCGGCTGACGCGCGAGGAACCGTCGTTGAAATACTGCTCATAGAACCTCCTCTTGGTGCACAGCCAAACGTATTCTTGAGTTTCCGAGACGATGCTCCCCCGGCAGAAATGCGGTGCGATTGAGTGCATTTGTCCACAGACTCCCCTAAAACTCACAAACGAGCAGAGAGAACGTGAGTGCGCTTTCATTCAGAAGACATGATGGCTTAAGCTTCTGTATTCATTTGATTTTTAATGAGTACACCGAAGTCTGTCTGACCGCTCGCCGACGTCTGAGGGTTCCAAAGACCGTATACGCTACATTTTGTATGCCCTTTTTCTTTACACACTATATCTAGGTGCGCGAAAAAGAATACCTCTGATTTATCAAGGGAATTCAGATGATCTTGACATCCAAGGCGATGACCGTGGCGCAATTTTGTTCTTGGGCAGGTATCGCACGCTCAACATTTTATAACGAAGTTGCCAGTGGCCGGCTGATCGCACGCAAGATTGGTGGGAAGACCATCATCGCGCGCGACGACGCTGAGGCGTGGTTTGCCAGCCTTCCCAGGCTCGAAAGCCAGGCGTCTTAAGAAAAAACCCCGCCATTTCATCGGTTTCCTGTTTGGCGACTGGATCGATGAAACGCGGGGCACACCTTGCAACATGCTAATTACAAAGGTTTTTCTATGTTAAACGACAACAAGCTTACCTTCAAGAAGCATCAACCAGTTCAACTTGATTTTCTGAACCTGCTGGATGCTGCGCTGGTCACGGTCCCGAACCTGGATGAGTTTCCAATCAACGATCCGTTGATCGACAAACTTCACCGTCAGTCGGGTTGGAGTGCTGCGAGGTGCCGCGCCGCCATCGAAGCAAACGGAGGGCGGCTTTATGATTGATAACATGGCCGTTCATTTCCGTGTTTTGCCCAACAGGACGTGGGACGTTGCTTATGCCCATCACGGCTGGACACTGCTGCAGCTGATTACATGCGATGAAGCAGGTTTCTTGCCGCCGGCAAGCCATCGCCTTCGCTGTTATTCTTCGGTTTCAAGTCTGCGTAGCAAAGGCGTCACAATCGCTGTCAGCGGCCAGAAGCGTTTTTCCTCTCTGGTGGATTGTAACGTCCGATACTTCCTACGCAGCCCGGTCGACATAGGTGGGCCAGGTGGCGACTTTGTTACGGAGGTGGCCTAATGCCCAGCCGCCACGACCGTAAAGGCCGCAGCAAGAAGGAGGGGCGTTTCGTCGCCCTTCCTCACTCCTTGCTAAATACACCAGCTTGGCGGTCTTTGTCGTCAGCTGCGCGGTCCGCCTATATCGCCGTCGCAATGCTCTATAATGGCAGCAACAATGGTTATCTGGCAGCATCAGCGCGCCGTATTGGTGACGATATGGGCGTCACCAAGTCCACCGCAGCGCGTGCCTTGCGCGAATTGGTCGACAAGGGATTCTTGGAAGTCACCGCCGGCAGCGCGTTCAATATGAAGCAGAGGCGTGCTTGCGAATACCGGCTTACGCTTTGTGGGTGTGACCGCACCGGTGCCCTTCCAAGCCGTGCTTTCCAGCAATGGAAGTCGAACGAAAAACAAAACACGGTGTCAAAAACAGCCGCTTAGGTCCCGCGTACGACACTGTGAGCAACCAATTCACATCAATGAACGGACCTATGGTGTCGCTGGTGATACTGAAACGTGGTTTTCAGCACATCCACGGTGCCACCAGCGGGACACATATAGTTTACCAGGGAGGGACGACATATATGCGGCTGTACGAAATTCAGGATCTTTGAGCGATACGAACAATTTTCATTGCCCCGACCAGGCGCCTTGCTGGACCAAAGCGCAAGGTCTTAATTGGAGGCAATGTTGACCGGCCAAATTCCTTCAGCAGCACAAACTAGAAGAGGCTTCCGCCAAAGCGATAGTTGAAACCAACCCGCACGATACTGATTTCTTCTTCCCTAACGTTAACAGGGATTGCGACACCTTGATAACGCCCATCACTAACGTCTGCGTACAAGTATTCAGCCTTCAGCGAGAGGTTGTCAGTCAACTGTGCCTCAAGGCCTGCCCCGACTGTCCAACCAAATTCCCATCCACTTCCTGAACTTGTCGCCTGAACATAATCGAGGTGTGCGACTGCAAGCCCGCCGGTGACGTATGGCAAGAAATTACCGATAGCAAACCCGATGCGGGGCCGGATGGTCCCAAAGGCTTCTATGTCAGTAACACAGCCCGGTGCGATGCAGGTGGGAACGACTGTGCCATCTATATCAGTGTAGGATAAGTCAGCTTCTAGCCCGAAGACAAAATCGCCTTGCTGCCAATTGTATCCAACAGTGCCACCAACTACGAAACCGTCTTGGTCAAATTCGCCACTTGTCGCACCCACGGTGTCAATGTGTTCGCTGGTTGCCCAACCATACCCGCCTACCAGACCGACGTACAAACCCGTCCAACCGTACGCTGATTGAGTTTCGAAGACCGACATGTCAGCAGACGCCGCTGGGGTCGAAATCAACGCCGCCAGAATGCCGGCACCAAGGACTACTTTAACTGATTTTCTCATCGCAACACCTGCTCACGCACTATGGCCAAACGTTTACCTAATATTAGCAAATCCTGTAACCGGTTTTACAACCGCTGTCTGTGACGGAAAAGACACAGTCGAAATTAGGAATGAACCGATTGCGTTTCTTTCCAAAAGTAAAACTGTTTCCTCGCATAGATTTTGGGAGTGCGAGCAATTCACCGTCAGTCGGGTTGGAGTGCTGCGAGGTGCCGCGCCGCCATCGAAGCAAACGGAGGGCGGCTTTATGATTGATAACATGGCCGTTCATTTCCGTGTTTTGCCCAACAGGACGTGGGACGTTGCTTATGCCCATCACGGCTGGACACTGCTGCAGCTGATTACATGCGATGAAGCAGGTTTCTTGCCGCCGGCAAGCCATCGCCTTCGCTGTTATTCTTCGGTTTCAAGTCTGCGTAGCAAAGGCGTCACAATCGCTGTCAGCGGCCAGAAGCGTTTTTCCTCTCTGGTGGATTGTAACGTCCGATACTTCCTACGCAGCCCGGTCGACATAGGTGGGCCAGGTGGCGACTTTGTTACGGAGGTGGCCTAATGCCCAGCCGCCACGACCGTAAAGGCCGCAGCAAGAAGGAGGGGCGTTTCGTCGCCCTTCCTCACTCCTTGCTAAATACACCAGCTTGGCGGTCTTTGTCGTCAGCTGCGCGGTCCGCCTATATCGCCGTCGCAATGCTCTATAATGGCAGCAACAATGGTTATCTGGCAGCATCAGCGCGCCGTATTGGTGACGATATGGGCGTCACCAAGTCCACCGCAGCGCGTGCCTTGCGCGAATTGGTCGACAAGGGATTCTTGGAAGTCACCGCCGGCAGCGCGTTCAATATGAAGCAGAGGCGTGCTTGCGAATACCGGCTTACGCTTTGTGGGTGTGACCGCACCGGTGCCCTTCCAAGCCGTGCTTTCCAGCAATGGAAGTCGAACGAAAAACAAAACACGGTGTCAAAAACAGCCGCTTAGGTCCCGCGTACGACACTGTGAGCAACCAATTCACATCAATGAACGGACCTATGGTGTCGCTGGTGATACTGAAACGTGGTTTTCAGCACATCCACGGTGCCATCAGCGGGACACATATAGTTTACCAGGGAGGAACGACTGACTGTATGAGCGCGTTGCTTGATTTCAGACAGATTGCCTTACCTGCTCGCGGCCCATTGCTGACATACGATACCCAAAGATACGTCGAGGTTAGATCTGGATCTGAATAACGGCTTGCAACGAAGACAGCTGGCTAGGGACCGTAGAATAGGAACACGTCAACTTGTGCCCCGGAATACCGCTAGGCTTTTGATAACCCTGGATGGGCCAACTTGCCGAAGCATACACTTCCTACCTGGCCCTGGTTAGGTTTGCTATCCCTCGCATCCTGCAAGGAAGTATACACTCGATGGCGCCAACACACCGTCGTAAGTCTCGAGAAAGTCCCCCTCGTCGATAATGATCGGCGGGTACGTACCGCGTCTGGTAATTTTTTCGAACAGGTTAGATAGAACCATAAATCTCCAACCATTGGGTAATCCAATGAAGGTCATTTCCGCATCCACATAGGCATTTATGGCACTGGGTAGATATACTCGGTAAATCTGGGATGGCCCGTCGAATTTCATTTCGCCGAGCATTGTCCAAGTCGACTCGCCCGATTCGAACTCAGTGATGGATATCGGAGCGCTGCCCACAGTTCGGAGTGTTTCCTCCGCATTATTGCTTGGGAAAGTCAATTCTCGATAACGTGTGTCGGAAGTGCCTGGCTCCCCTGGTAATGATTGCCAACGCCCAGAGACAAAATCACATTCACCCGTGTAGGGCTGATCTCCTGAAAATGCAGCTGAGACATTGATCATTGTGAAGCATGACAATACCAGTCCAACTAAGGCCGTCCTTTGAATTCTCGACACCCAGGTTGTTTTAACCAAAACCGCTGCTCCCCTTATGGCAATCGAGAGACACGTCACATCCATATCATTGCTCAGTACACTATACTTCAGACCTTCTCATGAGGTCTATGCCGAGCGGGCCTTTTTGCAAACACCGAGCTAGCTGGATCCTATCCAGGCATTGTGAAATGATAAACTTTGCGCAGTATCTTCTGGACCAAAAACCACTGCTAAACGGTTGGCTTTATACGAACGCCTGAAATCAACAGAAAAGCGAGCATTTCATGCCAAGTGTTTCGAGATTCGTTGTAGTTATAGTCTGTTCGATGGTCCCAGCAGTTTCGCATGCGAGCGATGCCCACATGTTTTTTGCCGGTCAATTAGAGGCAGATCGGTTGCAGTGGTTGGACAGCTGCAACCATCTTACCCAAGCGCGCGCCCTCGCGATTAGAGACGACTATTCCGCAGGTGTTATGGGAGAAGATATTGCGTATTGGATGGAGAGCGAGAACGTGGGCCAGTGTATGTTCTCTGTCCGCCTAGACAACGAGATCTACTGGCGCACTGTAATCCGGACTGGGGATGGTGACTTCATTATCAGCCAACAGACCGGCCAGACAACCAGATGGTTGGATCTAGCTAAAGCCGAGCGAGCGCATTTTGTCGAAGCGAAGGTGTTGAGAGGAAACGAAGCCTATTGGGGTTGGTACGAGATCGACCACAGGTGAAGTATTGAGCCTAACAGACGGCAAGCATTGATTTTAGTAGCAACCTAACGGTTGATTTGTGGGCGGGCCGCTTGAGATGCCAAATTTGGTTAAAAGTCCATACGAAACCATGAATAGATGTGAGGTGGCTCAGTGATCCGGCATTTTTTTGTTTGGCTGTTCCGCGGTCTCATGACTGTCTATGTCGTTGTAGGCCCTGTTGCTGCCGCCAACGCTGAGGTTCGGGAATCTCAGTTCAATGTCGACGCATTTTTGCCGATCAATCAAGGGACAGTAGATGAACTTCAGGCTTCGACGGAAAACTGTCCATCGCGCTTGAGCAGATCAATGATCCAACTCATGAGCTTCGGCATCAATCATCCTGACTGGAGACTCTATGATGACACGACAGAAGCCAAAAAAGCCTTTGTTGATAATGACGATTGCCTGTTCTCGGGTCCCCATCCCTTCTTTGTTGTTAGAACCAGTGTTGGCGACTACCTCATAGGTGGTGAAGCTATTGTGCGATGGGATGAAATAACAGAACAGCAGCAGCATGAGATAATGAAATATTATGAGTAGCTAGATCATATTCTTTGCACGTTTTCCAATCAGATAATTACGAACCTTGGGCTTTCGCCGACTATGCTTAGGCCATGAGATAACTTCCGCCGAAAAGGGAGCAATAAATGCACGGCGGGAGACGCCGAAATACGAGGATATATCGGTTGCTTGTACTTACTCAGACTTGTCGTGGAACCATGTCAGCAGATGTTCATAATCGCGCGTCATGAACTCTTCTTGCTCAATGCCATCGATGTCTTGCGAGGTTCTAATGTGTCCATACATGAACGCATAATCAGCTTCGTTCGCACGGATAACCAAGAACATTTCCGGTCCTTTTGAATGCAACAGAAACACGCAACCCGGATCTAATTCAAAACGTTCAGAGAGTAGTATTAGCTGTTCTTCCGGCGAGTGCTCTTCACCGGCGAACACCTCGATGAATGGATTTAGACTGTCAGCAGGAATAGATACCCTCGACGAACACCATTCGATCGATGAACGTTGCTCACCAGGCGTTCCGGGTCCATGGAATCGGGACCAATCGTAGCCTTGCGCATTCTCATGTGCGCGCAACTTGTCTGGCGCGGTCACCTCATTTGCTCCAACGGAAGATATCATTGAAACGCTCACAATTATCGTCAACGTAAATACACGAAGCCCGCTCATGCTGCCCCCCCCCTGACAGGATCGTTTTGGCATCGATACGTTCACGCAAGAGCACGGATCGACGGAATTGCAGATACTTCGTCGCAGACCTTTTTGCGACTCACATGGTCATAGCAACTGAAATAGTGAATGCGCGAACGTCAGCGTCGTCTTGGGTCATAGATAGGCCTCAACGTTGCATGCCCATGGCCCTAAAGGTCCCTGAGTTCTTCCATGCTACCCAGTGTTTCTGTCATGTGTTCGCATAGTCGAAGATCAGAGACTACTACGGGATCACTGCCAAAAGGATCGCCATAGGTAGCAGTATTCTGATGAAACCGCTCGACGTATCTATCGGCTGCCGCCCTCGCAACAATCGATGCTAACTCATTTGCTGGCTCGCCGGGGGCTGCTAATCCTTCATTTATAAGCCCCATTGATGCTCCAGCGATGTTCATGAGAATTGATCGTTCAAGATGATCGACCATTGTGTCAGATGCAGCAGCACCGCCAAGGCGCAACATGGCGCCGAACAGTCCGGCACATCGCGCAAAGGCCGCGCTTGTTTGCTCTGGGGGCAGTTCCGTTATCGGAGGCAAGTCGTCAGCGATCGATGGCGAGCCAGCAAAAAAGAGAACAAAAGCTAGCGTAGCAGTTCTAGATGCCGCGTATTGACGTCTAACGTTCTTGGAAAGAATACCGTTCAATTGAGCATCAACCACATCGTTCCAACGCGACAAGGGAAGACCGTTCCACCCACGATAGAGCAATTAGTCTCAATCATTACATTGGAGAGGACAAGACTCTTTCTTTCCATTTGTAGTCCGACCTACGAGTACACCGACGATTCATCTCTTGTGTGTCCATGGTATCCAGGACCGCCAATGTTTGTCTCGAAGCCATTTTGTAAGAGCTAAGCGCTAGCCATCCTCCGAAAGCGGCCATTCACACGGGTCTTGCGCTACATTCACCGGAGATTGCCTTGATCCCGCTCACAAGCCCCTGTGAGTCGATTTAGGCCTTCCGAGCCTTACCCTCGCTAAGATCAAGAACAGCGCCATATGAGTCTCTACAGGGCCGCAAAGGGCATCAGCCCTTAATCCGTTCAGCCGCGGCGCCACCAGCGGATACTCAATAGTCTCGCTCCAGCGAATTTATGGAAGCGCCTACGCGCGCGATTTTTGGGATATGTACGCGCGGGGGGCATCTCCCCTCCCAGAAACAGCCCCACGTTCATAAGGCGACACATTCTGCGCCGCTAACAAAAAAACCACGGTGAATTTTCCGAAGCGCTATCGCGCGCGGTGCTATTTGTACCGCCTATAAAAAGGCGTTCTGCACGGGGATTATTCCCGTCTATAAAAAAGGAGTGGGTCGCCGCAAACGCCTCGTGCAACCAGTCAGCCTGAAAAGGCCTGGAAAATCAGGGGTAAAATCTGATTTCGTAGACTTTTCTGTGGCTTACTGCAGTAAAGCCTGACCCTGGAACGAGCAAAGCCGGCAACCTGTTAAGGGTGGATAATTTGGCGGATATGATTAGATCGTGTACTGTTAAAGATAATTAAATCAATAACTTAACGGAAAATAATGGTGCCGGCAGCAAGATTCGAACTCGCGACCCACTGATTACAAATCAGTTGCTCTACCAACTGAGCTATACCGGCATGCTTACGCCCATACTGCGTGAGCGCAGGCGGCGCAAGCGCTTGTTGCCCCTTACTCCGCCGCCTCCACAACAGGTGGGCGTGTTTCGGTGAGGAACCCGCCCGACTGGCGCGTCCACAACTGGCTGTAGAGCCCACCTGCTTTCAGCAGGCTCTCATGGGTTCCATCTTCGATGATCGCGCCCTTGTCCATCACGATCAGGCGGTCGAGCTCGGCAATCGTCGACAGGCGGTGCGCAATGGCGATCACCGTTTTGCCGGCCATCAACTCATACAGGCTGTCCTGAATGGCTGCTTCGACCTCGGTGTCGAGCGCGGATGTCGCTTCGTCGAGCAGCAGGATCGGCGCGTTCTTCAGGAGTACCCGCGCAATGGCGATCCGTTGGCGCTGACCGCCGGATAGTTTCACCCCGCGCTCACCGACCTGCGCATCAAGGCCGTTATTGCCCGCCTGATCTTCCAGGTCGTAGACAAAGCTGTCCGCCCGCGCCAACTCCACCGCCCGGCGGATGTCCGCTTCGGTGGCGTTCGGCTTGCCGTAAGCGATGTTGTCGCGCACTGAGCGATGCAAAAGCGCCGTATCCTGCGTTACCACGCCAATATGCGCGCGCAGGCTCTCCTGCTGGACCTTTGAGACATCCTGGCCGTCGATCAAGATGCGACCTGCCTCCACATCGTGAAGCCGCAGCAACAGATTGACGAGCGTTGTCTTGCCAGCGCCGGAACGACCGATCAGACCAACCTTCTCTCCCGGGGCAATGGCAAGGTCCAGGCCCTCCATCACGCCGCCGTCCTTGCCATAGTGGAAGGAGACGCCTTCGAAGTTGATCGCGCCCTTTTCCACGTGCAGTTCGCGCGCATCGTCCGCGTCCTGCACCTCACGTTGCTTGGAGAGCATTGCCATGCCGTCATAGACGGTGCCGATGTTCTCAAACAGCATCGCCATTTCCCACATAATCCATTGGGAAATGCCGTTGAGGCGCAGTGCTAACCCGATCGCGACCGCAATCGCGCCCACCGACACAGATCCCCCCAGCCAGAAGTTGATCGACAAGGCTCCCAACGAGAAAAGCAAAAGCATATTAAGGGAGTAGAGGCATACATTAAACAAGGTTGAGAGCCGCATTTGCTGGTGAACCGTCTGCAAAAACGGGTCCATCGCATCGCGCGCATAGGCCTCTTCGCGCCGAGCATGGGCGAACAGTTTGACGGTTGTGATGTTGGTGTAGCTGTCGACCACGCGACCCGTCATGTCGGAGCGGGCATCGGCTTGAAGCTGCGCCACGTCGCGCAAGCGCGGCACGAAATACCAAAGGATGCCGATATAGAGGAGCAACCAGGTCAGGATTGGGATCAACAGACGCAGGTCGGCCGAGGCCGCCACGGCCAACATGCCGACAAAAAAGCCGAGCACATAAACCAACACGTCGAAAAGCTTCATCACCGCTTCGCGCACGGCGAGCGACGTCTGCATCATCTTGGTCGCAACGCGCCCGGCAAACTCGTCGGCGTAGAACGCCTGGCTCTGACCCAACAGATAGCGGTGCGCCCACCAGCGGATGCGCATGGGGTAATTGCCCAGCAGCGTCTGGTGAATAACCATCGTCTGCACCAGCACGATACCCGGCAAAACCAAGAGCATCAGGACGCCCATACCGATCAGCGTGCTGCGTTCGTCCTGTAGGAAGGTGGTGCGCTCGCTGGAAACCAGCCAATCCACCAATTGCCCCAGGAACGAATAGACGTAGACCTCAGTCACCCCGATCACGAAGGCGAGGAACGACGCAATGGCCACAGCAGGCCAGGCCCCACGTGTGTAATGGATACAGAAGGCCAGCAACGTCGACGGTGGTGTCGTCGGCGCATCGTCCGGAAACGGGTTTAGACGTCGCTCAAACCAAGCGAACATGCGAAGTGGCCTTAACTGTCAAAGATGCTGGCGGCGTGCGGTGCCCAACGGGGACGTGCCGATTCCTATCTAGTGCCTAAATCATGACAATGGGAGGGCGTCCATCAGGCAGAGCCACAAGAAAGGCAACATTCTTGCCATACCGTGCCATTTGGGCGACACACGCCCTACCCCTTTATCACGGTTTCGCGTTGTAGCCCCTCAATGACTTCTCCCCGTTTTTCCCGTATCGGCTTCATCGCCAGCTCGGTTCCTGAAGCGCAAGAGGCTCAGGAACGGCTGGAAAAGCGCTATGGTGCCTATGACCCTGGCGAATGCGACGTTGTCGTTGCGTTGGGTGGTGACGGGCTGATGCTCTCGGTCTTGCATCGCTTCATGAACAGCCACGTGCCAATCTACGGCATGAATCGTGGGTCCGTCGGTTTCCTCATGAATGAGTATGCCGAAGATGGCCTCATGGACCGGCTGCATGCCGCCTTCGAACAAATCATCCATCCCCTTGCCATGACGGCGCTCGACAACGATGGCGCCACACATACAGCGCGTGCGCTCAATGAAGTCTCGCTTCTGCGGCAGACTTATCAAGCCGCAAAGCTGCGTATCGCAGTCGATGACAGGGTGCGACTGGAGGAATTGATCTGCGATGGCGCGCTGGTCGCGACCCCTGCGGGTTCCACCGCCTACAATCTGTCGGCCCATGGCCCGATTCTTCCAATCACCGCGCCAATGCTCGCACTGACACCGATCAGCCCTTTCCGCCCGCGTCGCTGGCGTGGAGCGATCCTGCCAGCAAGCGCAAAGGTCACCTTTGAGGTGCTGGAGGCCGACAAACGGCCCGTGGCTGTCGCGGCGGACGCTCAGGAAACCCGCTCGGTCATCAAGGTTGAGGTTGTCGAAAGTCGACGCGATGCCGCGAACATGCTGTTCGACCCAGACCACTCGCTGGAAGAGCGGATCCTCAACGAACAATTCTCCGGCTTCTAACCCAATCTGTGGCTGACACCTGCGGTTAAGGCTCTCCTAACTTACCTCGGCGTAAATTGCCGTTACGTAAGAAAGAGATGATTCTTTGCCGCTCGACCTCTCCACCGTCACGATCCTGCTCGTCGACGACTCGCTCTATATGCGGCGGATCATGCGTTCGCTCCTCAATGGCATGGGCGTTCGCCATATCGTCGAGGCCGAAGACGGCGCAGCAGCGCTGGAAGTGTTCAACGAGAACAGCATCGACATCATCATAACCGATTGGGTGATGCCCCTGTTCGATGGGTTGGAGCTCACGCAATCGGTTCGTGATCCGTCATCGAGCCCCAATCCCTACACACCCATCATCATCATGACGGGCTATTCCGAACGTAGCCGGGTGATGTCAGCGCGGGACCTAGGTGTGACGGAGTTTCTTTGCAAACCCATCTCGGCCAAGCAACTGTACAAGCGCTTAGCGACGTGCATCGAGGCACCTCGCCCCTTCATTAAGACAAGCACGTTCTTCGGGCCCGACAGACGGCGATTCGTTCAGCCCAACTATAATGGCGAACTGAAGCGTAAAGGCGACGTCCCGCTGGTCGATTCCAACTAAGTCGGGTGCTGCAGTCACGAAAACCTAGGCAAAAGCCATGGGTTAGAACTATCGATGCAACCATCTGGCAACTCTTTACCCCTAGGGTAGAAACAATCAAATCAAGCTCGACGAGGCCGGGATGGCAGTCACCAAAAAGCAGGATGCGTTCCAAACCATCACGCCACCTGACACCTTGCAGAAAAAGGTTCGCAAGCTTTCGGGGCGCGACGCCAAGTTTGACCCCATCGCTGCGGCAGAGATGGCGGTCGACCGCTTGTCGGTCAATTTCACCGACTGGATGGATGACGAAGTCAAGCGCCTGATGGAGATTTGGGAGACGAGCCGTGAGAGCGGGTTCTCCTCTGAGACCACTGACGTGCTTTATCGTGCTGCGCACGATATGCGCGGGCAAGCCTCCACCCTGGGTTTCCCCAATGTCGGCAAGATTGCCGGCATCTTCTGCGACATCATTGATGCGCTTGGCGATCGCCCTGTACCGGCAGATTTCCTGGAAAAATACATTACCGCAATAAGCGCTATCGCACGCGAAACATCGGCACGCGAAGACAACAGCGTGGCAACCACGTTAGCTGAGGAATTGGCGAAAGCCGGCAATGAAATGATCGCCCGCTACACCCAGGATGCGGCCTAAGAGCCAGAGTTGTCGACGATTTGTTGACGCGCCCATCAAGCCGCTAGGTGAGCCGCGGGCTCGTCAGAGGTGTCGGAAAAGTCGCCTGCACCCGTCTCAACTGTCGGCAGAAGCTTCACTGCTTCACTTTCAATAAGAGATTCAACATCGACTGTGTGACGGGGTGCATTCAAAAGCGCAACACGGTCGCGCGCGGCATCCTGATGGATCTCCGATACGATCACATGGCAATGCTCCACGGTCTCGGCACTCAGCACAGCTTGGGCATCAAGACGCGGGCCGCGATCATGTTCATCAATGACCTCAATCAGGCAAGCTGAAAAGGATTCATCTGTCCAGGACACATCGGCTTTTGCCAGCTCACGAGCCAGTACACAGGTCATGGACAGAACAATGCGCACATCATTGCTCAGGCCACACTTTTTCATCAGTGACGCCGCCGCTGCGGGTCGGGTGTGAAGGAACGCGGCGCGCACCCGCTCGACATCGACATGGCTTAGCGCGCTGATAATGTGCTCCAAAAGGTCAACGTTTCCGGACAGCGCAACACGCAGAACGAAGGCTGGTGTCATGAGGCTCTCAGCTATGATCCCTTCAACCACCTGCGTGTAGTGTGGCGCGCCCAGATCGCGGAGCAGTTGCATCACAGCACGTTGCTTGGCCGTGCTGGTCAGGCGTTCCAACCGAGCCGGTGTGACTGATGCCTGAACCAAACTGTTTGCGCTCAGTACACCAGCGCGCGATGCGACCAGTCGCACCTGAAGGTGAGCCGGAACCCTGCGGTACGTCTCCAAGACGCTGAGCGCCTCAAGGTCAGCGCCAAACCGGTTGAGAAAACGCGCAAGCTCTTTTTCCGGTAGGTGGCAATAGGGATTCGCTAAGAGCGCCGAACATGCATCAACACTACCGGAGCGCATGATATGATCGACCAGATGCGTTGAAAGCTCCAAGCGAGAGGCGATTGCGACATCGAGCAGGGAGTCCCCTCGCGCTAGTCCGTCCTTGAGGGCGGGGTCACCCACCAGTGGCGACCGCGCATACAGGCAGGCAGCCACCCGAGGGTCATCGTCGAGCAGCCGGTAGATGATAGCGCGCGGCGCATCATCGTCATCTGCAAAAACGTCCGCCAGACGCAGCCTAACTTCAAGGCTAGGGTCATCCACCAAGCCGAACAGGCCTGTCATCACCTGTTGGCGACCGGTGGTGCTCAGATCCGATTGAAGGTAGGCGCGGGCCAGCGCGTCAGCCGCCTCAATTCGTTTATCTGTCGGCGCATCTTCCGCCCATTGCAAAAAATTGGCGACCATCATGCTGATGACACCAAGGAAACGCCTCCAGCCGTTTGGACCGGATTGCGATAGGCTTCGACCATGCGGCCGCTTTCAACAAAGTGGATGAGGTCCAGCGGTTGTCCAACCAGAGTTGGCGCAGACATCGGGTTAGGTACCGAAGGTGAACGTTCTCCTGATGGTTGAGGCGCCCGACCATGGGTTGCGACGATTTCTTCGGCCAGAGCTGGTGCTTGCCACCCATCCGGGCGGTACAGTGCGGCAAAAAATGGCGTGCTAGCATTTGACTGGGAGGAGAACATACCACGGCGTCCCAACTCGTCGGGTGGGCCAGGCACGGCTTCAGGCAGAGACGCAAAACCACTTGGTTCAAGCGACGCCGGAAGGCGAGGATTGACACGAGGCTCCGTCGGAACGGTTGCAACCGCCACCTCATCTGGAACGATCGGTTCCGACGAAAAACCCGAGATGAGTCGGTCATAGAGCTGCCGAACCGAAACCACATCGCCGTCTCGGGTATAAAAAAGGCCCCGATTGGCAGCCGCCTGCGTGGGGAACACTTCTGCGGCAACGCGATTGGGTTGCTGTTCAGCCAGGCTGATCAACCGAGCACCGCCTGACGGTCCGAAAACGTGAGCCACATACCCCTCACCGACCGTCACCGGGCGGCCAAGCGCGTTCTCAAGTTCGGCGGCGTTTTGCCGTACATACAGACCTGTCATCACAGCGGACAGTTCAGGGTCGTGGCGCAGAGAGAGAATGTCCTCACGCGTGTGTAAATCGGCGACGCGATACCGACCGTCCGAATGACGCTCAATAGCCTGGGCCGCCGCTGGCATGCCTAAGTTGTCGCCATGCTCGTGCATCATGGCGAGCCAGGTCTGCTCTATGAACTGGAATGGTCCGCGTGCCGACGACGTTGATGCTGCTGCATTGACATCCAGGCTGCTTTCACGGGTCGCAGTTGTTAGGAAGAAGTCAAATGGAAGCCCCGTTGCCTGGGCCGCGCGCGAGAACGCGGAGTCGAGCCGTTGCTGCCCACTCAGGCGCGCGGGATCGGCTACAGCGCTCGGCTCTGGCGATGCCACATTGAACAAAGACAGGAACGTTGCCATGGGCGGACTCCAAGGTTCCGTCCATAATCCAGCCCGCATGGTAAACGAGACATTAACAAGCAAGGGAGCGGGCTGAAAAACCGAACCAGAAGAAGCCTTTGGCGCGGCGTCAGCCGAGTTTAGGGCGTTTTTTTGCCACCACCTTATCGACAACCGCATAGTCGAGGTAGCCGCACCGCGCCATCAAAGCGGCTTTTGCCGAATCGAAACGCCCTTCCGCCGTCGTCAGCCCATCATGGATGTGAACGCCCACAACCTCTCCAAAAACCAACCAATGCGGTGCCTCGCCGCCATCTTTGGTCAGCGGTCGTTTGATCTCGGTAACCACGCACTCCAGGGCAGATGGCGCATCAATCAATACCGGCGCGTCGACGACTTGGCCGTTCTCCGTACGCAAGCCCGTTGCCGCAATCTCACTTACTCCACGCGGATATGTGGCTGAACTTTGGTTCATAGCGTCGAACAAAACCTGCGATACGCTATGGGCAACAAAGCATCCGCTCTCCTGCGCAAAGGTCATCGAGTCTTTTTCGCCGCTCGACGAGAAGAAGACGATGGGCGGTTCATCGCTGACAGCGTTAAAGTAGCTGTAGGGCGCCAAGTTCTCCCGCCCATCCCGGCTTCGCGTCGCGATCCACCCAATCGGACGCGGCGCAACCAGGGCCTTGAACGGATTATAGCGAAAGGGGTGCCCTTCCTCCGGCGTATAGAACATCAGGACGTGGCCTCACTTGCGAGGACACTCAACCGGCCCTCCAGTGATGGACGCGGCCGCTCAACTGGGGGAATGGTCGGCGTGCCGATATGCACCAGGGCCGCGATCTTCTCCTGCGGCTTGACCCCCAAAAGGGCCTTGGCATCATCATTGTAGGTGAGCCAACCGGTGAGCCACTGAGCTGAATAGCCAAGCGCGTGTGCCCCCAGCATCAGGTTCATGGTGGATGCGCCTGCGGAAAGGTCCTGCTCCCAATGTGGGATTTTCGGATGGTCGGATGTGGTACTCACCACCAGCAAACAGGCGGGCGAGACCTGAAAGATGTCGATCTCTTTTTCCACCTTAGCTGCCTGCTCCTCGCTGTGCGCGGCTTTGCCGATTGCCACCAGTTGCGGCGCCAAGGTTTGGCGAATGTCCTTTGGCAGGCTGACAAAACGCCAAGGTGCCAACTTGCCATGGTCCGGCACCCGCATGGCTATCGTGACCAGTTGATCGATCTCATCGGGACCGGGGCCCGGCTCACTCAGATAGGCGGCCGTCACGGTGCGGCGGGTTTGCAATAAATCCAAAGCGGAAATGTCGTTCATGCTATGCTGCTCTCAATCATCCTTGATGCGCCGCCGGGTGTTTGGCACACAGGGAACACGCGGCCTACCCATAAGATTCGACCATCGGTTGCCGGCGCCGTCGCGCAATTGCCACATCGTATTGGTCCTTCGGTGGTCTAGTACACAGTCTTGAGCCCAGCTTGCACCATGGTTTGTCGTCTTTGCAGCCTTCTTGTCTTGTCGATCGCCCTCACCGGCCTCGTTTCCACAATGCAGCCGGAAACGGCGCACGCTCAGGCAGAGCGGTTGCAACTGGCCCCACCAAACCCGCTGGCTCGACCAGCGGAGATTACCTCCACGCCGCTGGCGATTGGGGCGGAACCGGCCCCCGATCCGTTCCAGTCCGATCTCGACCTTGATCTGACATTCGATCCCAACGCGCCAACCGACTTAACCGCCGCACCGGCCATTGAAGAGCCGCGGTTCGAAGTGGTGGTTCCCGATCTCGCCGCGGACCGCGTCCCTGTGCAGTTCACGGCCTATCTCCAAGACGGCGGACCTGTCCTTCAGCGCGACCTTAGCTGGACGGTGTATGCCTTGGGCGGTGACGCGATGGGTGATGATGACATTGTCTTGGCCGAACTGGGTGGCCCTTTGATTACAAGCCTACCGCCGGGCAGCTACGTGGTGCATGTCTCCTATGGCTTGGCCAGCCTCACGCGGCCATTGACGGTTGACACAAACGGCTTGAGTGAGGCTTTCACGCTCAACGCGGGCGGAATGACCTTGCGCGGCGCGATCAGCCCCGATGAGTTTTTGCCCGATGACGCCGTCTCCTTTCTTGTGTTCCCTGAGACGGTCGAAGACTTCGAGACAGCGACGCCCTTGGCCCGCGATGTGGCGGAGCGGACAGTGTTGGTAGTGCCCGCCGGTCGTTACACAATCGTCAGCCGCTATGGCGACCTCAATGCTGTTGTGCGCGCGCAGATTGACGTTGAACCCGGCCAATTGACGGAGGCTGTGATGTTCCACAATGCCGCGCGCATCATCTTAAAACTGGTCAACGAACCCAATGGTGAAGCGCTACCCAACACCGCCTGGAGCGTACTGACCCCTGGCGGTGATATTGTGCGTGAGTTCGTTGGTGCCTTCCCGTCCATGGTGTTGTCGGAGGGCGACTACACGATCATCGCGCGCCATGACGGTCAGGTGTTTAGCCGCGAGTTCTCTGTTGTCGCAGGCGTTGACCGCGAAGAAGAACTGGTCGCGCAATAGGCCGCGAAACACCCGCGAAACGCGTTGCGAAAATCCGCGAATGGGGCGCGAATCCGCGCGAATGAGGCGCAACCCTATTCGCGCGTCTCATCGACAGGTTGACGGCCTAACGAACAACGCCAGGCCCCACCAACCGCCAGTGGTCTACACGACGCCTGGCGCCGACAAATCTGGCGGCGTGGCTTCGGACACAAAACTGCTCAGCGCTTCATCCAAGGCCAGCGCCGTTTGATGCTTCACACCAAGACGGCGGATGTTGACCGACCGCTCGTCCGCTTCGCGGTTGCCAACCACCAGGATCGCCGGAACTTTCTGCAGAGAATGCTCGCGCACTTTGTAGTTGATCTTCTCGTTGCGGGTGTCGAGTTCGACCCGCAACCCAGCATCCAGCGCCGCCTGATAAACCTCGCGGGCATAATCGTCCGCATCGGATGTGATGGTCGCCACCACAAGCTGCACAGGCGCGAGCCACAGCGGGAAATGCCCCGCATAGCTCTCGATCAGGATACCAAGGAAGCGCTCAAGCGACCCACAGATCGCCCTGTGCACCATGACCGGCTGGACCTTCTCGCCGTCCTTGTCGACGTAGAAAGCGCCGAACCGTTCGGGCAAGTTAAAGTCCACCTGGGTGGTGCCAAGCTGCCAATCACGGCCGATCGCATCCTTCAACGTATACTCGAACTTAGGACCGTAAAACGTTCCCTCGCCTTCATTAATTCCAATTTTGATACGCTCATCTTCGGCGGCCATGCGCTCCAGTGAGCGCTTGAGGATATCCTCAGCATGATCCCAGGCTGCATCCGTGCCGACCCGCTTTTCGGGACGGGTTGCCAGCTTCACCTCGACGTCGTTGAAGCCAAAATGCTCGTAAACCGACATCATCAGGTCGTTGATCTTCAGAATTTCGCTTTCCAGCTGATCTTCGGTGCAGAAGATGTGCGCATCGTCCTGCGTGAAGGCACGCACACGCAGCAAACCGTGCAGAGCACCGGAAGGTTCGTACCGATGGACCGCACCAAATTCTGCAAGGCGCATGGGCAGGTCGCGGTAACTCTTCAAACCATGTTTGAAAATTTGAACGTGCCCAGGGCAGTTCATTGGCTTCAGCGCAAACACCCGATCATCGACATTCTCGGCGTCCGACTCTACCAGTGAGTCGGCCGCTTTGACACCGAACATGTTCTCTGAATACCAACCCCAATGTCCTGAGGTTTCCCAGAGCGATTTGTCGAGAACCTGCGGGGCGTTGACCTCCTGATAGCCGTCTTTGCCGATCCGGCGGCGCATATAGCTGGTCAGGTTCTGGAACAGTGTCCATCCCTTTGGGTGCCAGAAGACGGTGCCCGGCCCTTCTTCTTGGAAATGGAACAGATCCATCTCACGGCCCAGCTTGCGGTGGTCGCGCTTTTCCGCCTCTTCAAGCATATGCAGATACGCTTTCAGGGCTTTCTCATCGCCCCAAGCGGTGCCGTAGATGCGGGTCAGCATCTGGTTGTCGCTGTTGCCACGCCAATAGGCGCCGGCCACCTTCATCAACTTGAAGGCCTGACCGATCTGTCCGGTCGCTGGCATATGCGGACCACGGCACAAATCGAACCAGTCACCCTGGAAGTAGATTTTGACATCTTCGCCGTCAGGGATGGCGTCTAGCAGCTCAACCTTGAACTCTTCACCCTTGTCCTTGAAGACTTCCGCGGTCTTGTCACGGCTCCAGACTTCCTTAGTAAACTTCTGATTACGCGCGATAATTTCGCGCATCTTCTTTTCAATCACCGGCAGGTCGTCGGTGGTGAAGGGCTCGTCGCGGTAAAAGTCGTAATAGAAGCCGTTTTCGATGACCGGCCCAATCGTGACCTGTGTTTGCGGCCAGATTTCTTGCACGGCTTCGGCCATGACATGGGCGGCGTCGTGGCGAATGAGCTCAAGCGCACGCGGATCATCGCGCGTGACGATCTCGATGGCGCTGTCTTGGGTGATCGGGTCGGCAAGGTCGGTCAGCGTGCCGTCCACGGTCATGGCGACCGCTTTCTTGGCCAAAGACTTGGAGATATCGAGCGCGAGATCGGCGCCGGTCGCGCCGTCAGCGATGGCACGTTGGGATCCGTCTGGCATGGTTAGGGTGGGCATTGGTCGCTCCTTTGGCTCAACTCCTGCCTACGAGTGCAGGTAAGCGCGGTTGGACGAGCAACGGCCTAGTTGTCAGAAAGCCGATGCTCTTGGGGAATGTGGGCACCGGTCCAGTGCCCATAGCGCCACGGCGTATACCAGCGCGCCTTCGGGTTCAACTGCTCTGGTACCGGATCAAGCCCAGAAGACCCCATCGGCCGGCACCGCCAAATGCGCGCGGCGCCCATCCACACGCCAGGCCAAGCGCCATGTTTGGCAATCGCCTCGTCCGTGTAGGACGAACAACTGGGGATGTGGCGGCAGGTCCGCCCGAAAACCGATGAAAGTGTCAGCTGGTAGACCCGTATCAGTGCTCGCAAGACCATGCGCATGGCGGGCTAGGCCTCAAGCGGCGGCATTTTGGGCTGCGCGCGCGCTTTCCATGGCTTCCACGACAGCCTCAAATGCAAGCAGTACCGAGGCATGCCGGGCCTTGTAGTCTTGCACAGCCTCAAAGATCGCAAGATCGGCGAATCGCCCTGGAAACGTTGCGGCCTCGCCAGCCAAGAGCGCCCGAAGATTATCGCGCGCCGCGCGAGCTTCGTCCAATGAGGCACCCAACGCCTGCGAACCCAGCACTGCTGCGGATGCTTGGCCCAGCGCGCAGGCTTTCACGTCCTGCGCAAAATCACCAATGAAGCCGTTCTCGTCCAAGGCCACATCGACGGTCACCACAGAACCGCATAAGCGGGCGTGCTTGGTCGCGCTGCCTTGCGGTGTTTCAAGGCGACCAAGATGGGCGATATTGGAAGATAATGTCAGCAGCTTCTCGCTGTACAGATCATCCAGCATGGCGCGTCCTGCAATGAGGTCCTATACACGTTTTTGTGACAGGACAGGTGTCTCGTTCGTCTGGAATGTAGGCCGATTAGACCCATATGCAAACGCTCGTGTTGTGGACTGGCCTCTCGAACCGGTATGGATAACGCCAAATGCATTCTGTCAATGTTTGCATTGGTCCGATGGTCTGCCCAGCGCGTATGGAAGTGTCGAAATGCAAGACAAAACACCGCCCCCACGGGAGAATATAATGGATGCCATCCTGGACAGCTTGAAGACCTCCGAAGCGCAGCGTGCGCTTGCCCGCCCTTCACGGGAAGAGGCAGAAGCCGCTGTGCGCACGCTCATTGCGTGGGCCGGTGACGATCCCGAGCGCGAAGGCTTGCTGGACACGCCCAAACGGGTGGCCAAGGCCTATGGCGAGCTTTTCTCCGGCTATGACGAAGATATCGAGGAAATCCTTGATCGCGTCTTCGAAGAAGTCGAAGGCTATCAGGACATCGTGCTCCTGAAGGACATCACCTTCCATTCGCATTGCGAGCACCACATGGTGCCATTCGTAGGCAAAGCGCACATCGCCTACTATCCGCGCGCTGGCGTGGTCGGCCTGTCTAAACTGGCACGTCTGGTGGACGCCTATGCCCGCCGTCTTCAAACGCAGGAAGCGATGACGGCCCAAATCGCCATGGCGATCGAAGAATATCTCGGCCCACGCGGTGTTGCCGTAATGGTTGAGGGCGAGCATATGTGCATGTCGATGCGCGGCATTCGCAAATCAGGCTCGACCACCGTCACCACCCGCTTCAGCGGCGTTTTCGAAGAAGCCGATGAGCAAGTGCGTTTCTTGACGCTGGTGCGCGGATAGGCTTCGACTGGCTGACCCGATTCCTGTCGTCAGCCGAGCACCCAAAAATGACCTTTCCGGCCCCTTCCGCTTCCAAGCAAGATCAAGAGTTGGGGCCGGTATTTGCGCCTAAGTTCGATTCACAAGGACTGGTGACGGCCGTGACGGTCGATCACACCAGCAAAGCCGTGCTGATGGTTGCGCACATGAATGCCCAAGCCATCGAGGCCACCTTGGAGAGCGGCTATGCGCACTATTGGTCGCGCTCGCGCCAAAAGCTCTGGAAAAAGGGCGAATCCAGCGGCGAGCTGCAGAAGGTTGCCGCCATCTACACAGACTGTGACCAGGACGCTCTGGTGCTGGAGGTTGATGTCGAAGGGGCTGGCAGCGCCTGCCACAATGGTTTTCGCTCTTGTTTCTATCGGCTGGTTCAGGGCGCCAACGGCGATGTCGCTCTTGCGCGCGTGGCCGAACCGTTGGTTGATCCCGCCAATCTCTATGGCCGGACATAAGGTGGCCCCATGCCACTGGTCGACCCTCAAGCTGACAGCACTCCCGACACACTGAATGGTAGGCCCACACTCGGGCTCGCCCTGGGCGGCGGTGCGGCGCGCGGCTGGGCACATATTGGCGTTCTGCAAGTCTTTCAGGAACGCGGCATCACACCGGACGTTATCGCGGGGACTTCGATTGGGGCCGTTGCAGGTGGTGCATTCAGTGCGAACAAACTCGACGAGCTAAAAGACTTTGCCACCAGCCTGACATCCCGGCGGCTGTTTTCCATGGTGGATCTGACGCCCCTGTCCAGCGGACTGATGGGCGGGCGACGCCTGGAAGCGCGCCTGCAAGAACATCTGGGCGGCCTTCTGATCGAAAACCTGCCCATTCGCACCGTGTTCATCGCCACGGAACTCGAAACCGGTCATGAGATCTGGCTACGTCGCGGCTCGCTGATCGAAGTGATGAAGGCGTCTTATGCCCTGCCGGGGGTGTTCAAGCCCGTCCCGATCAACGGCCGGGCCTTGGTGGATGGCGCCTTGGTCAATCCGGTGCCGGTGTCTGTCTGCCGCGCTTATGGCGCGCGCTATGTCATTGCCGTCAATTTGTCGCCGGAGACGATGCCGCACGGTGGCGTGGTGCCTGACTTACCTGATTTTGAGAACCAGATGGTGGCCGACGCGTCCGCCGACGCACGAAACACAGCACCGGCAGAGCCCGGCTGGCGTGACATAAAACGCTTCTCAAACCCATTTGGTACGATCGTGCGCAGTCAGTTTGTCGCCGAAAACGGCGCGAAGCCTCGTGGCATCCCCGCCGTGATGATGCAGTCCTTCACCATCATTCAGGATCGCCTGACGCGCATGCGCCTGGCCGGCGACCCGCCGGATACGACCATTTCGCCGCATATCGGCAATATCGGCATGTTTGATTTTCACAAGGCCGACGAAGCCATCGCTGCTGGGCGTGCCGCCGCGGAACGCGCCTTGGACGATATCGCCCTGATGATGGAGCGGTTGGGAACGGACGTCGCGCCTTAGCTGGAGGCGATATAATCCCGCAGAGCCTGGGCTTCGCGCTGCACTTCGGCAATCCGCGACTTCACCACGTCACCAATCGAGATGATACCGACCAGGCGCATGTCAGCGACCACGGGCAAGTGGCGAAAGCGCCCCTCTGTCATCTTGGCCATCATGTCGTGGACCGTGTCGTGCTCGGAGACGGTAACAACCGATTGCGTCATGTAGCTGGAAACAGGTTGGTCAAACACAGATGCGCCATGCTGGGCCAGCGACCGCACAACATCCCGTTCAGAAATAATGCCAGCCACACCATGATGTTCATTCGTGATGATGATGGCGCCGATGTTCTTTTCAGCAAGACCTTCAATGATCGTCATCATCGACGCATCTGGCCCGGCGGTGGCCACCTCCCGGCCTTTTTCGGCGAGAATTGTGCTGACCTGCATGCTGGTACCCCCTGTCAGTGGTTCCTATCCCATGATCAAAGCGCCTTCTTGCGGGCGCTACGGATAAAGCAGCATGCTCTTAAGTGCGGCAATTTGGCAAGTGGGTTGATGACGCCCGCCCATAACAGGTGGCTACACGACGTTGCAGCTCTACTCGACGGCACGCATCCGCGGACGTCGGTCAAAGAACGGAAACCCCAAGAACCCAAGCGCAAAGCCACCAATATGTGCTTGCCATGCAATGCTGGAGCCTTCTTCCATGCCGGGAACCGACACCGCGCCGAAGATCACATTGCTGGCGATCAGCATGCCGCAGAACATAAGGACCGTCGGATTGCTCCACACCTCGCGCAAGGTTTGGATCGGGCGAGCGCGCACCAAGTCGGGATTGCGTACAGCCGCAAACATGCCTCGGTCATGCGGATCAAACACAAAGCGCGCGGCACCACCCATAATGGCGGATATGCCTGCCGACGCGCCAACAAGCGGCGCGACGCTGCCCCAGTGGATAACAAGGTGTGTCAGCGCGCCGGCTATTGTGCCCAGCACCAGCAAGACCAAGAAACGTTGCGTACCCAAGCGGCGGACGACCGGAGCCCCGAAGGTAACCAGCCACAGGGCATTCATGCCCAGATGCATCCAGCTTCCATGCAGCAAACCATAGGTTGCAAAAGTCGCGAAGCCGAACCACTCGGGCCCAAAGAAGAACTGGCTGATCACGGCGTCAGAGGCGATCAGTCGCGCTGGGAAGAAGGCTAAATTGATGAAAATGTCCGTGCCCAGTGCCCTTGGCCCCATGGTCACCACAGCGTGGATGGCAGCAAAAACAACCACCAACCCAAGCAGCAATGGCGGCACATTGAAGGCGCGTTCGCGACTTGGCGTATTTGGCGGCCCCTGCGGAGGTAGCCCAGAGGAACCAGGTCCGGAACCATTGTCGCGTTGTGGCATGGGCGCCATGAGTGGCCGTCCTTCAAATGCTTGTTTTCAATCTTGGTGACATATAGCGAGTGCGCCAGACGTTTCGAGCGCTTATGGCCAACCTTCATCGGCTTGGTGTTAACGATTGCCGCGCCAAAACCGCGCAAGAAAAAACCGCTGGCCGAAGCCAGCGGTTGGTCACATCCCCGAAGGTATTGCATGTGGGTGGAGGTCTGGACACCCGGTCAATGTGTACCCGTCCTGCGATGTGAAATGCGCCTTGTCAAAAGCGCAAGCAACAGTGTGTGTAACGCTTAAAGGCCACACAAGCTGACCGACTGGCAAGAGTTACCATCCGTTAAGGTTAACCTTTGGAAACGCCTGCATTTCGTAAGGTTTCATGCTGTTAAGTTGTCTGGGTCGGTCTCTGAGCGTCCCAAACTGACACAAGACCTTAGCAGTTCGGCCAAATTCCATGAAATCTGTTAGCACCAAGCGCCTGTATCAATATTGGGACCAATTGCGTGGCACAAGACCAGCGCCCGAGCGCCGTGAAATAGAGCCTTCGGCGATCAAATCTTTGCTTGGTGAAGTTTTCATCCTCGAACATGTTTCAGAAACCGAGTTCAACTATCGGCTCGCTGGTTCTTCGCTTTGCGCATCCTATTGCCGAGAACTAAAGGGCCGATCGTTTCGCGACTACTGGAACGAATCCGATCTGGAAGCGCTGGACACCACCCTGATCGCGATCCGCCAGGACGCGGCAGCCGCTGTCATTGGCTTTGATGGTGTCAATGAGCGCAAGCAATCTGTCCGCTTTGAGATGCTGTTGCTACCGCTGCGCTACGGCGGCGAGGACTACCCGCGCATTTTGGGCATCTCTGCCCCCAATGACGGGCCCTATTGGCTGGGCTTGCACCCTGTTGTGGAACATCGCATTTCGGCCATGCGCTTGATCTGGCCCGATGAGCAACCGTCTTTCTTGCGGCACGCAGTCAACAGCCCCATGTCGATGGATGACGACCTGCTGGTCAGAGACACCGGGCCAGCCAATGACATCTTTGAGCCCGAAGACACACGCGCCATCCATCAGACACATGTTTCTGACGCACGTGCCGCCGCCAGACGGCAGGCCTTTCGTGTGATTATAGGCGGTCGCGACAGCGACTAGGTCCTTGGCGCTTCGGACTACCCTTTTTACGTGCATTGCGGCATTCGTTTAGCGCTCATTTACTTTAGCGCGTCAAAGTGGCGAGGAGATTCTTCCACGCAGTGGTCTTTTGATGCAGCAAACAGCCCTGAAAATCGCCTCATCGCATGCCGCCGACCGCCGCCAGTTTCAGCGGGTTAAGGTGAATCTGCTTGGGCGCTTTATGCTGCCAAATTGGCAGGAATATCCCTGTCAAATCATCGATATGTCGCCAGGAGGCGCTGGTATTGTTTCGCCAATCACCGGCAAGGTTGGTGACCGCATTGTCGCTTACATCGACAACATTGGTCGGGTCGAAGGCAGTGTTACGCGGGTCTTCAACGGCGGATTCGCCATGACGATCAATGCGTCCAAGCGCAAACGCGACAAACTCGCCGTCCAGCTAACTTATCTGGCCAACAAGGACATCCTCAACCTTCCAGAGGACCGGCGTCACGATCGCCAAGCCGTTGAAGATCCTTACACAAGCCTAAGACTTCCAGACGGCCGCGAATATCAGTGCTCCGTCCTGGATATTTCATTGTCTGGGGCCGCAGTGCGCACAACAATTCGGCCGGCTATCCATTCCACCGTCTATCTTGGCAATATGCGCGCCAGTGTTGTGCGCCATTTGGAAGACGGCATCGCTTTGGAATTTGTAACCGTGCAAACAAACGGCGACACGTCGGCCGCCTTCGTGCGATAGACCGCAAACCGCCCCACCCCGTTTCTTGATCGCCGCGCCTATTGGCGCGGTTTTTTGTTGCGCCCTTGCGCCAGGGCTGGCGTCCGTGGGCAGCTGAGAAACCGCGTCAAAATTTGATTCAAATTTGAATTAAATACGCTTCAAATACAAATAAAAACTAGTTCAAATTAGAGTATACATTGATTTATATTGCCGCACGCGATCGAACAGCAAAGTAAAAAATAGTTGTTAGAACTCTTCCCGCATCAAGGAGGGGTTCCATGCACAAAAAAGTTCTTGGGATTATTGTGGGTACACTTGCCGCAGGTCATATGACAGCGGTGAACGCGGACACACCGTATATGGAGGTTCTGGGAGCAACCAGCGCTCCTATTGGCTATGTCCATCTTTGCCAACGCTTGCCAGCATCGTGCGTCCAACGCACGAGTTCGCCAAGTGTGGTCCAACTGACAGAAGCGTCTTGGGCCGACCTGCTGGCAATCAACACGCATGTCAATCAAGTGATTCTGCCGGTCACCGACGCGGATCTTTATGGCCACCCAGAAGTCTGGACGATGCCAACCACGCATGGCGACTGCGAAGACTATGTGTTGATGAAGCGCCAAATGCTTATCGATCGCGGCTGGCCAGCCTCGTCACTGCTTATCACGGTTGTTCGCGAGCAATCGGGCGAAGGCCACGCCGTCCTCACCGTGCGCACCGACCGCGGTGACTTCATCCTCGACAATCAAGAAGCCAACGTCCTTCGCTGGGACCAGACCACCTACGAGTACATCAAACGTCAGTCAGAGTTTGACGAGACGGTCTGGGCATCCATCGACGACCAACGCGCCTAAGGCGGTTCGCCGCTAGGCCACACAAACTGGTCCGGTCACATCCCCACCCTCCCCGTCCCCAAGATCGGACCAGCGGGCCGGCGCTTCCCAGGCGTCGGCCCATTTCAATTGAGGGTAAAAAATCAGAAAATCTAAGCGTCTAGGCGTTTAAGACCACGCGCGTAGCGTGCCGCTTTCTCAACATAGCCGGAGGCGGAGCGTTCCAGCATGGTGCAAGCGCCGTCGCCAAGTTCCTTTACTTCGCGTGCAGGGACTCCGACCGCAAGCGACTTGGCCGCGATGGATTTGCGCTCTGACACCAAGGCATTGGCACCAACAATGGCATTGTCTCCGATGTAAGCACCGTTCAATACCGTCGCCCCCATGCCAACCAAGGCATAGTCACCCAATTTGCAGCCGTGAAGAATGGCCTTGTGGCCAATGGTGCATCCACGGCCGGTGACCAGTGGGAAGCCAGGATCGGTATGCATCATCACCATGTCCTGAACATTGGTGTCCGGACCGATCTCAATCCATTCATTGTCGCCGCGCAGAACAGCGCCGAACCAAACATTTGCGCCGGGATGGAGCCGAACCTTGCCGATCACACGAGCCGATGGTGCGACCCATACCGAATCTGGGTCAGGAATATCGGGCTGAAAACCATCCAATTCATAAAGTGCCACTATCTGCTCCCGCGTTTTGCATACACCACCAACTGATCAAGTTTGGTACATGTTACAAGACGGTACAGCGCTCATGGACATTCGTCACCTCAGAACAACGGCCACATGCAGCACCATGATGCCCACGCACACACTCCACAAGCCGGCAACCACAAAGCTGCCGACAAGCCAACCGTAGGAACGCTGCTCCATCAACCGACCACGCACCGCGTTACGCATGATGATGTAAGGCGCGGCCCATATCACCAATGCCACCCGGAAAAACGCCTTAACAACAGAGGTTTGTGCGTTTTCGACAATCATCTCAAAACGTACAGGCCGGTTGGCAACCAGCTGATAACCTGTCGCAAGAACCGCCGCGACAACAAAGCCGCAAGCCGCCGCGTAGGTGAACAGAAATGTCTCACTCATAAAAAAGGGTCCTGTCCCACAATGCGCCAACTTGGCGCGTAACGAACAGAGCCACGCAAGTCCCATGCCGCATAGTAAACCAGACGTTAACCAGCTGCCGTCACCATCACACCATGACACAGGCTGCTTCACCTGCGCTACGCCATGAGCGTGGCTTTCCCACGCTACCTTTCTCGCTCATCACCGGCGCGTTGGTCTTGCTGACGACTTTGTTCTTAGGGCATGCGGGCTTGCGCCACATGGGCTTGGTTATTTCAACCAGTGGTGTCGATCGGGGCGAAGCAAGCGCCTACGAACTTGTTATCGGCGGCATCAACTTCCGCATTCCCACGGGTTATCTGCGCTTTGCCGAACACCATCGTGATGGCGTCCTGCCCGCTGTCGACCTCGCCCTTGCTTGGCCAACCATGGCGGCCCTTGGCGATGCTGAAATTCTGCGCAACACACCGCGTGAGAACATTGTTTTCGTTGGCATAAGCGATGTCGACGGAGCCATGGACACCACAGACTTGCTCGGCACCGTCTACCGCGAGGTTTTCGTTGGACCAACGGAGCAGACCGCCAACGGGCTAGCCCGTCGCCAACTTGATCCGCAAGCCGGCTATCTCGACGAAACGGTGTTCTACGATATCACCCAAGGCACAGGCTTCGCCGCGCGTTGTTCGGGTGGCGGCGATACGGTCTGGGAAACCTGTTATCGCGACGTGGTTTTGACCAACGGTTTGACGGTAACCTACCGCTTCTCTCCCAGCCTGCTTGTGCAATGGGATGATCTTGATGACAGCATTTTGGGATTCTTGCTCATGCTGGCACGCGCCAGCCAAGACTATGCGGGCGACAACTAGGCTTTCAGCCTCCTAGTTCAGGTCGAAGTCCAAAATGGCCATCGTGAAATTGTAGGAGATGTCCTCATCGTCTTCATCGTCCTTGTGCAACAGGCCGATGAACTCCTCGCCGACATAAACCTCCGCCGAATCGTCCTTTTTGGGACGCGCTTTGACGCTGATCGACGGCGCATCAAACAGACGCTTCAGATAAGCTTCAAGCTTGGAGATCTCTTCGCCGGTCATCTGCGATCCTCACGGGTTGGCGTTGGCATGCTTCGTGATGTAGCGAGGTCCGCTGCACCACGCAACGCCATCGCACGCAACTGACTAGATGCCGGAGCCCATATCCACATGGACTTGGCGCTCTTGCAGCACGGTATGGTCCATGTTGACCGCTGGCATGCAATCCGGCCCCATGGCCTCTGCCATGCTGACAATCTTGGCGGGAATACCGGCGACGGTCGCCAGATCAGGCACATCGTCAAGCACGACTGAGCTGGCGGCAACGCGTGAGCCTTTGCCAAGCTCAATATTACCAAGCACTTTGGCGCCAGCGCCCACCAAAACGCCGCAGCGCACTTTGGGGTGGCGGTCGCCACTGGTTTTACCTGTGCCGCCGAGCGTAACGTTCTGCATGATCGAGACATTTTCATCGATCACAGCCGTCTCGCCGATCACGATACCAGTTGCATGATCAAGGAAGATTCCGCCTCTGATACTGGTCGCCGGATGGATATCGACCTGAAAAATGGCACTGGTTCGGCTTTGCAAAAACAAAGCCATATCCTTGCGTCCCGACTGCCAAAGCGTGTGCGCGAAACGGTGTGTTTGCAGGGCCTGAAAACCCTTGAAATAGACAAGCGGCTCGAGCATCCGATTGCACGCCGGGTCGCGGTCCAGCACAGCCTGCATATCAGCGCCAAGGTGGTCGAGCGTGCTGGGGTCAGTGGCCAAGCAACTCTGCAAGGTCGCGGCCAAGGTCTCATGCGGCCAAAGCGAATCGCCAAGGCGGCGCGAAAGCACGGCAATCAACGCATCTTCAAGGCTGGGGTGGTCGAGGACGAGCGCGTGAAACAATGGCGCTGTTGCCTCGTCGCGGTCGATCGCCGCCAAAGCATCGTCGCGCACGGCCTGCCAAACAGGGTCGCCGCGCGGCACCAATGGTGCCGACGGCAGGGCCGTCGATGTGGCCGCGTCGGCCTCAGAAACGTGGCTATGTTTGTTCATGGTCGTTGCTCACGCAGCTCTATCGTCACCAAGACACGTACCAAATCCTTGTCCAGACATGGCACCGACGCCTGGTAAGGGCAAGGTTTGAGGGCACTATTAGCCGACAGGCGTTCACCAAGCCTAAATGTATAGCGGTCGCTGCGGCCGAACAAATCACCGAGTGTTACGCGTCCAGAAAACGCAGCACACCTTGTTTGAACACCTTGTCGCCCACCGCTGTCATATGGTCGCGCCGGGTGATATCGAGAAAGTGGCCATTGGGCAGCAAATTGGTCAGAGCCGCGCCCTCCCCCGACACATCGTCATTGGTGCCAACTGCAACCAATGCCGGTTGATGGATCGCACCGACATCGGCCTCGGTGATGGGGTCGCGCGATGCCAGGATGCAGGTCGCTAGCGCCTCACGGTCAGACTTGGTTTGCTCAGCAAAAGCACGAAACGCGCGGGCCACCGGATCTTTGACAGCGCTCAGGCTCGAAGCCCGCAAAGCCTCCGCGATTCGCTCCGACCCGCCAATACCGCGCACCATGTTGATGCCCAGCCCGCCAAAAACCACCCGATCCACCCGCTGCGGCGCGTCTAGACAGGCAAAAGCGCTTATGCGGGCACCCATGGAGTATCCCATCAAGCTGGCTCGTTCGATCGACAGATGATCCATCAAACGCACCACATCGCCTGCCATCAACCGCGAGGGGTAGAGCGCAGGGTCATACAGCTTTTCGCTCTCACCATGGCCGCGATTATCAAGCGCGATAACCCTGTAGCCTGCGCTCACCAGCGTGTCGAACCAACCCGGGCCAACCCAATTGATCTTATGGTTGGAGGCGAAGCCATGGACCAAGAGTATGGGCTTGCCCTGCCCTTCGTCACGAAAAGCCAGCGTAATACCGTCGGATTGAAAGGTTTGCATAGTTGCTCCGTCGACCGCGAAAGCGCTCCCCTATCAGCGATCGGCGACAACGACAAATGACCCAGTTGCTGACAAGGGCAACGCGCGGTACATCCAACACACATGCTCGCGACAAAATGGATCGACAATGGCCGACAAGGCAATTCTCCACGTTCACAATCATGACGGCTTGCCACAGGTTGAGGTCGGCGCTCACGCCTTTATGTGCATCGGAGCCAAGCCGCCTTTTGACCACCCTCATGTGTTCCTGACCTTCGGCGACGAGACGCAAAAGGTCTGCCCCTATTGCTCAACCTTGTTCGTGCACAATCCGGCGCTGGGGGCTGATGGCGCAGAGCCGGTGCGTAGCGTCTGGGCTGGCGAAGACGCCGCCTGAGGGGCGTTTAGGTGTCCGATCCCCTCCCTATCGTTGGCGGTGGAATAGCCGGGCTGACGGCCGCTCTGGCCCTGGCCCACCGTGATGAACCGACCATCGTTTATGAGAAAGCCGAGGCGTTCGACGAAGTCGGTGCCGGGCTGCAACTGTCGCCCAACGCTATGGGAATCTTGCGCAAGCTGGGTTTGGAGCCCGCCTTGCGTGTGGCGGCCATAGAGCCAGAAGGCATCAGCATACGCGACGGACGCTCCGACCGGCAGATTGCCCGCCTGCCCTTGGGCGAGCAGGCACGCTCGCGCTATGACGCACCGTATTTTGTGATCCATCGCGCAGATCTGCAGAAGGTCTTGGTCGATGCCTGCAACGCCAATGATCGCATCGAGATCGCACTTGGCCGCACGATGGATGTTAGACCCAGCGACGGTGTCTTAATCGCCGCCGACGGCGTTCATTCGGAGTGGCGCGCTCAGCTGAGGCAGAAGTCGCACAAGAAGTTTTCCGGTTATGTGGCTTGGCGCACCACGATCCCTTCCGATGGTCAGGACGTCACGAACGCGCGCGTGTGGATGGGGCCAAATGCCCATGTTGTGTCCTATCCGATCCGCAGTGGGCGCGAACGCAATTTTGTCGTGCTGGCACGCGCAGAAGACCCGAGGCCGATACGCTCCGATCCTCAAAAGAAACTGCTGGAAGCACTGCAGGGATGGAACAGCGCCTTGCAAGCCACATTACTGCAGCATGAAGGGTGGACTCCTTGGCCCTTGTTCACCGTCGATCCGCGCGATCCTTGGGTCAACGAGAACATTGCCCTGGTTGGCGACGCAGCCCACGCTATGCTTCCCTTCCTGGCCCAGGGTGCCGCTATGGCGATCGAGGATGCGTGGGTGCTCTCGCAAATGTTGACGGGTAGCTCACAGTTGGACCAAGCGCTCGCACGCTACGAGATGGCGCGCAAAGCTCGCGTGACCCGTGTTTGGGATGAAGCCGCCCGTAATGGCGCAATCTATCACATGGGTGGACCGCTGGCGCTCGCGCGCAATACCGTCCTGCGCTCCCTGTCCGGCGGCGCACTGCTGCGCCGCTATGACTGGCTGTACAAATGGCAGGCAAGCGAGACCTAGATCGCCTGCTAAGCTGCCTTTTCATCACGCGCGCCGGCCACAGCAATCTCATCCAAAGCTCCGTAATTGAGCTTGCCGGTGCCCAATACGGGCAGTTCGGGAATGCTGATGACGCGCTTGGGCAACATGAGCTCGGCGACACCATTTTCCTTTGCCCAGGCCCGAACATCGCTCAGATCAGGATCGTCCTTCTCGGTGACGAGCACCAACATCTCGCCTTTGCGCGGATCCGGGATGGCAACAACGGCATGGTTCAGGTTCGGCCAAACCTGGTTGACGTAGGTTTCAACAGCACTCAGCGAGACCATCTCACCACCCAGCTTGGCAAAGCGTTTCGCCCGCCCTTTGATTTGAATGCGGCCAGCTTCGTCATAATCAACGATATCGCCCGTGTCGTGCCAGCCATCCGGCAAAGGTTTGATGACGCCAGGTTCTTCGGGCGTCATATACCCAGCCATCACGTTCGGGCCGCGCACCATCAGCCGACCGCCTTCTTGAAGCCCCGGCACCGGTTCCAACTTGTGCTCGATACTCGGGATCATGTAGCCGACGGTGCCAGCGCAATTATCATCAGCATGGTTCGCCGCCAAAACCGGCGCGGCTTCGGTCACGCCGTAACCTTCCAACAATTCGATGCCGAAACGCTCTTTGAACAATTCACGGGTCTGCTGGCGCACGCGCTCGGCTCCCAACACCATCAAGCGGACCTTTGAAAAATCGCCGGGCTCGGCGTTCTTGATCCAACCGTTGACGAATGTATCCGTCGAGACCACCAGCTTTGCGCCGGACTTGCGAATGTGTTCGGGGATCTCTTTGTAATGGAGTGGCGAGGGGTAGAAGTAAGCGCCGACACCCATCACGATGCCCGCCAGCAAACCCGCCGTAAGCCCGAACGAATGGAAAACCGGAAGCGCTGTGAACAGCACATCGTTAGGATGCAGATCAATCACCTGATCAAACTGCCAACAGTTCGACAGCAGATTGGCATGAGTAAGCGCCACGCCCTTGGGCAAGCCTTCAGTGCCCGACGTAAACAAAAGCACAGCAACAGCGTCGGGCGACGTGCTGCGCCCAGGCACAGAATTGAGGCCTAACTTCAAGCGGACCATTGCGCCGATCTTGGCCAGGGTACCAATGGAAGCGCGTAAATCCTCGGTCCACACGATCTGGCAGCGCTTTGACAGACCTTCGATGATGTCTTCAAGGCCTGCTTTCTCAATGAACGCGCGCGAGGTGACGATCACATCGATTTCGGCGGTATCACAGGCCGCGTTGAGGTTACGCAGGCCCGTGGAGTAATTGAGCATCGCCGGCACGCGGCCAATGGCCTGACAGGCGAAGAAGACGGCTGCCACACCCGATGCGTTCGGCAATAAGATACCCAGAGGCTTATCCGGGCGGCCCAAGCCTTTCAGCTTGTCACCAAGCAGCAACGCGCCAAGCGTGAGCCGGTCGTACGTTAGCTCCGTTTTTGCAAAATCATTGAGAATGACCGTCGAACCACCGTATTTGGCGCGGGCATCCAACAAGGCGGCAAACAGCGACTTGCGCCAAGGCTCAGAGCCAGGTTGCGGCAAAGGCACGGTTTTGTTGCCAATTTTCTGGGCCTTGCCGCCGTCGATCAACGACGCCTCATAGGCCGTGCTGTTGGTCATTCTCGTCTCCCTGACGCCCGCTTGCGCAGCATATTCGTAGTATTACGTGCCTCTAACATAAGAACTGTTGAAGCGAAACCAATTGTGGCGCCGGACTATGGCTGGCGAGCATCGGCCTGGCTTTTTGGATCAATCAAACTCCGTCCGGCATGTGTTTTTGTTGAGTAGGGCAGGCAAGCGCAGCGCACACTTGCGTCGCAGTAAGCCAGCCAGCTGATCTGCCGACCACGCAAAGCGATTGGCGGTCGATCGCGTGGCCGCGCAATGTCTTTACAAGCGCCCCGCCGCTAAACAGCCCGAACCCACCGTCCAGCATCCGCATACCAAAGAGGAAAATGGCGATACCCGCGGCGATCTCCTGCACATTCGGGCTAAACCAGAAGGCCACCAGAAGCGCGACAATAGCGACTGGGGCATATAACCTGGCATGGCCGAAGCGGGTTGGTTTCGTTGTTATGCGGGCTTTATGATAGTCGCATGCCGGAGGTTTGGTCGAACAGGTGCAGGTGCGCTGGGTCGGGCATCAGCTTGACCACTTCGTGTGCCGTGCCTGTCCGGTAGACGCCCGCCACTGCAGCGGTGAACGGCAGATCACCTTCGCGCAGTTTGCCGTGCAGCAATGTGTTGGCGCCTAGCGGTTCTGCAAGATGGACGGTGAGTTCTAATGGACCGTCTGGGTCGATAGCCACGTGCTCCGGCCGGATGCCGAGCTTTATCGGCCCGTCCGCAACCTGACTTTGGGCGACGGTGGTTTGTCCAAGACTGATTGTGTTGGCGGCAACGGTAGCTTCCATGACATTCATGGACGGGCTGCCGATGAACTGAGCGGCAAACAGCGTGTTTGGATGCTCATAAACGTCCAGTGGGGATCCGATTTGTTCGGCGACCCCCGCATTCATCACAATCATGCGGTCGGCCATGGTCATCGCCTCCACCTGATCATGGGTGACATAGAGCGACGTGATCCCGAGCTTTGCCTGAAGTTCCTTGATCTCGACCCGCATCTGGACCCGCAGCTTGGCGTCCAAATTCGACAGCGGCTCATCAAACAGGAACACCGAAGGTTCCCGAACGATGGCACGCCCCATGGCCACGCGCTGACGCTGCCCGCCGGAGAGCTGGCGTGGCCGCCGATCCAGATACTCGCCAAGCTGCAGCAATTTGGCTGCGTCTTGCACCTTCTGATCAATCTGCGCTTTGGGGAGCCCGGCGATCTTCAGCCCATAGCCCATGTTCTGGCGCACGCTCATATGCGGATAGAGCGCATAATTCTGGAAGACCATGGCAATGTCACGGTCCATCGGCTCGACTTCATTGACGCGCTTGCCGCCAATGCGGATCTCACCTTCGGAGACACTCTCCAGTCCAGCGACCATGCGCAGCAAGGTCGATTTTCCGCAGCCCGACGGACCGACAATCACGATGAACTCGCCATCTTCAATGGTGGTAGAAATCCCGTGAAGGACCTGCGTGCCCCCAAAGCGCTTTTTCACATTATCCAGATCAACGGTTGCCACGGTGAAGTCCTATTTTTCGCTGTCCACGAGGCCGCGGATGAAGAGTTTTTGCATCGAAATGACGACCACCACAGGTGGGATCATGGCCAGAATCGAGGTCGCCATGATGACCGGCCAATCCGCCAGATCATCGCCTGAAGGGAACATCTGTTTCAGCCCCATGACGATCGTGTTCATCTCCGGATCGGTGGTGATCAGGAGCGGCCAAAGATACTGGTTCCAGCCATAGATGAAGAGAATAACGAACAGTGCCGCGACATTGGTCCGGCTCATCGGCAGCAGGATATCTATGAAGAAGCGCATCGGGCGTGCGCCATCGACTCGCGCAGCCTCCGCGAGCTCATCGGGCACAGTCAGGAAAAACTGGCGAAACAGGAACGTCGCCGTCGCAGAGGCTATCAGCGGGAAGATTAGCCCCGAATAGCTGTTGAGCATGCCGAACCCAGCGACGACTTCAAATGTCGGCACGATCCGCACCTCCACCGGCAACATCAGCGTGATGAAGATCATCCAAAAAAAGACGTTGCGACCGGGGAATCGGAAGTAGACGATTGCAAAGGCCGACAGCAGCGAAATGATGATCTTCCCAATGGCGATACCAAGCGCCATGACCAACGAATTCATCAGCATCGTTGCGACCGGAACGTTGACACCGGCAAACAAGGCGCGCGTGTAGTTCTCGATCAGCTTGTCCCCCGGTAGCAGGGGCATTGGAGCTTGCGCGATTTCTTGTTGGGTCACCGTCGACGCGACGAAGGCGAGCCAGATCGGGAAGAAAACCAACAACACGCCAAAGATCATCAGCAGGTGGGTCAGCCAAAGGCTGCCGCCACGCTTCTCCACCATACCCGGCGCAGGTTCCGCCGTCGGGCGCGGTGTTGCGGTTGGTTGATCGACTGCAACAGCCATCAGTAGTGTACCCGTTTTTCAATGTACTTGAACTGCAGCACGGTCAGCAGGCCGACAACCACCAGCAAGACCACCGACTGCGCGGCAGACGAGCCAAGATCCTGGCCAACAAACCCGTCGGCGTAGACTTTATAGACCAAGATCGTCGTGGCCTGCTGTGGGCCACCCACCGTGATCGTATGGATGACACCAAACGTTTCGAAGAACGAGTAGACGACATTCACCACCAACAAGAAGAACGTTGTCGGCGACAGAAGCGGTAGAACGATCGTGAAGAACCGGCGCCAGAAGCGCGCGCCATCTATCGCCGCAGCTTCAATCACAGATTTTGGTACAGCTTGCAGCGCCGCGAAGAAGAACAAGAAATTGTAGCTGATGCGTCCCCATGCCGAGGCAACGACCACAAGGCCCATGGCCTCGCCTTCGTTGAGCACATGGTTCCAGTCATAGCCAAGCTGACCAAGGTAGAAGGACACAACCCCAATGCGGGTGTTGAACATGAACAGCCAGAGGACACCGGCCACGGCTGGCGCCACCGCATAGGGCCAGATCAACAGCGTGCGATAGGTTCCCGCGCCTTTGATAAGGCGATCCGCCAGGACGGCCAAAAACAAGGCTGGGATCATGGAGACCACGGTCACCAGGGTGGAGAAGATGGCGGTCGTAACAAAGGAAGCGCGGTAGAAACGGTCGGAAAACAGGAACTCAAAGTTCCCAAGCCCCACAAATTCCATCGACAACCCAAAGGGGTCGGGAATGTAGAGCGACTGCCAAATGGCTTGCCCAGCGGGATAGAAAAAGAAGACGGCC
The DNA here is from genome assembly GCA_965601715.1 of Hyphomicrobiales bacterium. Classification (GTDB taxonomy): domain Bacteria; phylum Pseudomonadota; class Alphaproteobacteria; order Rhizobiales; family MH13; genus MH13. The sequence goes on from OZ271835.1 coordinate 864,418, forward strand.
GATATGATCACCTGTGGCGCAATCAGCGCCATCGGCAACAACCAGCCATGAAACGTTACGCGCTTTTCCATCCTTCGCCCCCGCGACAGTCGAGGGTGGGCGCCCTAAGGCGCCCACCTTCTATGGCGATGGATTAGTCGTTGGCCTGCTCAAAGCGGCGCAGCAGAACGTCACCACGTTCCACAGCAGAGGTCAGAGCCTCTTCTGCCGATTTATCGCCAGACCACACAGCTTCCAACTCTTCGTCGATGATGCCGCGGATCTGGTCAAACGAACCAAGACGCAGACCACTGGAGTTGGCTGTTGGTTGGTTTGCGGTCATCTGCGTCACCGAGATGTCGGTACCCGGGTTCTCATCATAGAAACCCTGATCACGAGTCGCATCGCCAGCCGCCAAGGTGATCGGCAGATAGCCGGTGTCCTGGTGCCATTGGGCTTGAACGCCAGTCGACGACAGGAAACTCATGAAGGCTGCGACGCCTGCATACTCCTCGTCCGAATGACCATCCATGATCCACAGGGAGGCACCACCAATGATGGTGTTCTGCGGAGCATCCACAGCGCCGGACCAATAAGGCAGCGGATGGACTTCAAAGTCGAACTCCGCTTCGGCAGAAATACCAGCGTAGCCAGCCGAGCTCTCGGTGAACAGCGCACATTCGCCAGCACGGAAGTTTGCGCCGCCTTCATTACGACGGCCTGCATAGATGAAGCGGCCATCTTGCGCCCAATCACCCAGGGTTTGGATGTGCTGAACCTGGATGGGGCCGTTGAACGCCAGCTCGGTATCAAGACCTGCAAAACCATTGTCCTGGGTTGCAAATGGCGTGTCGTGATAGGCGGACAGGTTCTCCAGATGGATCCAGCTTTGCCAGGCTGTTGTCATCGGGCAATCGATACCGGCATCGCGGACCTGCTCAAGGACGTCGCCCACCGCCTCCCAGGTCGACAGATCGGCGTCGGCCGCAACGCCTGCTTGTTCCAGCAGATCACGGTTGGCCCAAAGCACGGGCGTTGACGAGTTGAACGGAAGCGAAAGCATGTCGCCGTCAGACGTCGTGTAATAGCCTGCGACCGCACCGATATAGGCATCGGGATTAAAGTCAGCGCCGGAAGCGGCCATAACTTCATAAACAGGGCGGATGGCGCCTTCGGCCGCCATCATCGTCGCCGTGCCGACCTCGAAGACCATAAGGATGTGCGGTTGCTCGTCTGCACGGAACGCCGCGATGCCAGCATTCAAAGTTTCAGAGTAATTGCCCTTGTGCGACTGCACGACGACATAGTCGCTTTGGCTGGCATTGAACTGGTCGACTTGAGCCGCCACCAGTTCACCGAGACGCCCGGTAAAGGCGTGCCAGAACTGCACTTCAGTCTGTGCGTAAGCGGCAACGGGTGTGAGGAAAGTAGCTGCGGCTGCAGCCGATACGATGATCGACTTCATCATGGATGGTGATCTCCCTTTTATACCACGCCTCTCATTTGCCTCGAACGAAGTTCTTAGCGGCGGGCGCGTGGAACGTAGTATGCGGCGCTAATTGAATTATGACAACTGGCAATAATTGTTTGTAACAGGTCGATGAAGGTTTTTTTCACGGCGTTTTCAGACGCTTAGTTTCGACCTTTTGGATCCAGCCAACCTACTGTGTTTGCAATCCGTTGATCACCGATTGGCAACGTTTCAAGAACGCATCAGCCGAACGTTGAGCGAAGCGTTGCACTGGAAACAACGATGTTTGGCTGGGAATTTTCGAAGCGACCGGCTCAAAACGTTGCCAATATTGCGGGTCGTCGAACCTAAAACCGCTTTCACAGACGTATGTTGCGCCTGACTCCCTATCGATGAGCAAATCGTGTTCGTAAAAACCGTGCCCGAGGACAGAATAGAGCTGTCGTGCAATGTTGGAGAACTGCTCGGCCCTTGGCTTGATCAATACGTCGTGCAGGTGCTCAATCAGTTCTGGGTCAATCGGCGTGTGCTGAGCGTGGACTTCAGCCCCTTCGTCGCAGGCATCGCGGGCGCGTGTATAGGCATGCAAAACGATGTCATCAATGCACAGCAATCGCACCGACGTGTAGTACAGGCGGTCCGAGTGAGCCACGCGTGTATCGACAAAATCCGTGTATATTGAGTTCTGGTCCGCAGGCGCGTCCGCCTTAGGCGTTTGAACGAAATGGGTTTTTTGTCCTGAGCCAAAACGCGCCCTCACAAATCCATCCGCGTTCCGCAACCGAGGGGTTGGGATACCGGCGGCGGCGAACGCCCGATGCGTAGCAAGCTTATCGGCGAGCAACTGTCCAACAGCCGCCGCGTTAAAGACGGCTGTACACTTTCTTTCTAGGCCGTTGACCGTCGATGACGCGATTTGACCCATGTCCTCGCCGAATAGGTGAACAAGGAACACGGGTGAACCACATCCAAGCACGCGGGAAAGCTGGCGCTCGCTCGAAGCCCACTCGGTGGAGTATCCGTGTTTCCGAATGGTCTCGCAGAATGGTGGAAGGTACTGCTCGGTCGACACCTTACCTTGGTCATCAGGGCCTTCTTTTGTAAGGATTGAGACCACAACCTTGGCGATCGGGTGACTTGGTTGCGGCTCTCGGATCGCGCGTTCAAGTGAGCGCAACTGAGACTTCAGTCGGCGGGCTTTCTTGAGGCGTTTGAGCGGATTCTTCATATCGCCTAAAACTTGCAAGTCTGTAGCGACCGTTTCCTGAGCCGTGCGCCTGAAATACCTCTCGTCTGCTTACAAGGATTGGTGCTTACAGAAGGCCGGTCGGGGTTCGCTATACACCGGGCCGTTGACAATGGCTAACCTGATAAAAGTCCGCTTCCCGCCTTTGACCGAACGCCCCAATCTGTACAGGCTTTTTCCAAGAGGCTGTTGCTGCCTAGGATCGGGCGCGGAGGCCGCATGTCTTGGAGCCAATCGCGCCGCTATGTCCTGATGTTGCTAGGAACGAGCAGCGCCGTCCTGGTAGGAACCATCGACCGCTTGGCAGCTCAATCCCGATCGTCACCGAATGGACCAGACGTTGCGATCATTGGCACTGGCGCGGCCGGTCTGACGGCGGGTTGGCTGTTGAACCAGGCTGGCCTGACCTATATGTTGCGATATCTCTTTTGCAGTTTCCAAGCCTCAATCCAGCGCTTGAAGTGCAGCGGATGCTGAAGGGCGACTTGATACCAGCGTGGTCGGTAGGTGGCTGCCAATCCTCTGTTTCTCTTCGGAAGCATCGTGCCGGAATTGTCTTGCGTTGCTGGATCCAAAACGATGTCGAGTTCCGTCACCGCGCCCGCGCCGTGGTCGATCCATGCCATGCGTTTTTTGCGCAGATGCAGCTGGTTTCTGGCTCTTGCCAGCATTGTCGCCGCCTCAATCATCGCGTTCACGATGTTGGTTTCAAGATGAGCGCCGCGTTCCGCGTCGACAATTTTTTCGTTAACCGCGGACCGAAGAGTCGCAAGGACATAAGCCCACTGGGTGATATGTTCTGATGCTCTTTCCGCATCTAGTATGTTTGCGTCATTGGTATTCCGGCCAATGCTACCCCTACTTGTGGTGTGTTCGCGCCGATACATTGTCGGGGATTTCAGGTAGTAGATGCCGTTCAGTAATGAAGCTCTGAAGGGAATTATATAATCTGATGTGCGCGCGGTCCCCAGCACATCGATGGGGCCAAAAACATCAAACACGGCGCGACGCCAACTGAGCGTGGCGCCATTGTAATATTTAGGCCATTCAAGCTGGGTGACATCTTCCGCATCGAGCCTTTTGTCCTCGGCGTTCAGCATATCTTCACGCAGTTCAACACCTTGGCCGTCTATAGAGACCGCATTTGACGTCACCATGCTCACGTCGTGATCACGAAAGGCGTCCATCAGCCGCGACACACGGTCGGGGAATTGAATGTCGTCGTCATGGGCTATAACGAGATAGTCGCCCGAGGCCTTCTCCATGAGCACATTATAGTTGCCCATGGATAGATTGGTGTCATTCTTGCCGATTTTGACCGTGTGTGGGCCGTCATAGGCACCGACGATCTGCTCAACTGCTTCAAAGGCGTCGTCAGGCGACGCGTCGTCTTGAATGATAATCTCAAGCGGATGGTAATCCAGCGCGAGTATGCTTTTTAGAGCTGGTTCAAGGTAAGGCTTGTTTTGATAAACGGGCACCAAGACCGAGACAAGCGGGCGACCCTTCCCGGTCATTCATATGTGTCCATGGCTTCCTGGGTCAGACGGTGGCGGTTGGTCCAGGTGTATGTCATCGCGTCTTCGAGCAGCTGCCGTAAGCCAATTGTTGGAGCCCATCCCAGCTTTGCCATCTTGTCGATATTCGGCATACGCCGCTCGGTATCCTCGTACCCTTCGCCGTAAAACTCTCGACCGCTGACCGTTTCAATAGAAGACAATCCGTTTGGCGGATCGAACTTTTCGTCGAAAATGTCGCGCATCAACTTGGCCAAGTCCGCGATCATGATCTCATTGCCGGGATTACCGATATTGAAGATCTGTCCATTTGACTGTTCTGGCTGATCAAGAATGGCAACCAGACCATTCACCAGATCATCCACATGCATAAATGTGCGCAGTGCCTTGCCGCCATCAACCAGGTGCAGCGGCTCGCCATTGATGAGCGCCGACATGAAATGAGCGAACACGCGCGGCGAGCCGTCTTCCGGGTCGACCATCACATGATCAATGAGCGGGCCTATAACGTTGAAGGGACGAACGATGGTGAAGTCGAGCCCGTCATTGGCGCCATGCGCGACGATCATGCGGTCCAAAAGCTGTTTGGTGGTCGAGTAGACCCAACGGTGGTTTTTGATCGGCCCCGTAACGCAGTTGGTCTCATCCTCGTTGAATGGTTCTGTTGACCCCAGCGCCTTGCCATAAACCTCCGACGTGGAGAAGTGGATCAGCTTTTTGCGATGCCGTACGCAAGCGTCGATCACCTTATAACCGTTGAATAGATTGAGTTTTACAACGCCGACAGGGTCCTGCACATAGAGCTTTGGCGTCGCCTTGGCCGCTAGGTTGAGGATGACATCATGCTGAGAGACGAGATCGTCGAGCGTTTCATCATCTGAGTTGATATCAACATGGTGAAACGCAAAGGGTTCGTTCTCGAAACGGATTTTGAGCTTGGCGCTCCAAATATCGGCTTGCGTGACAGCGTAATCCGACGAACGCGCGAGTTTGTGAGACATATGGCTGCCGATAAAACCGGCACCACCGACACAAAGAACCTTCTGCATGGATCATCCGACCTTTTTGGCAAACACTGGTCCGAGCGCCAGAAAGTCACAACGGTGACTGCTGACGCGCAAGAAGCCATCTATCCTGATCTCTTACGGCACGTAAGCCATTGTTTACAAGACCGATCGTCGGTCGCTTTTCTACCAATTGGACCAACGCTCCCTGAGATCAACGCCAGCTTTGCTTCGTGGCCCCGCCGATGGGTATCCCGCTTAGGCAATGGACTGTGACCAACACCTTCTCCGCGTCCTAAGCGGTCATGCAACTGTTTGGGCGATCAGGCCCCAATCCAGGGGTGGCTGTGGCCAATCGATCGCCAAGATAACCGCTGTACAGCCTGTCATGACGGGGTATCGAGCGCGCCCGAGTGTTAGATTGGCAAGCATTGTTCGCTTTTGCACCGAGACGATGTCGCAATATCGCAATGTTCAAGAACCGCGCACTTCATCCACCCCCCTATCTGGCGTTGGGACCAACACTCCTGAGGCCGAAGTGTTTGAATGCTACACCGCATGGAATCGAAGCCAGATCGTCAGTCGGTCAGCAGCAGCTCAAAGGCGATTGCGTCAGCATAGCAACGCCGACTATCCGATACCGCCATCCGAGTAGCCGCAGATGACATCACCATCTTCAAATGTCGTGGTGGTGCTCGTGAAGGAGTCTACCATGCTGGCGGCTTCGGCGGGCGTCATGCGGTTCAGATGAACCCCGTCGGAATTCACTCCATCGTTGGTGATACTGCCGGGGATTGAGGAGTCTACCGTGACAATATTCTGGAGATCGCGAACGCCATTAGACGACGGGCAAGTTCCACCTGTTCCACCTGCGCCACCCTCAACTTCTAAGCGTTCGATCTGAGAGAATTCGTCACGCAGGAAGATGGCTGGATCATCCAACCGATGACGCTCAATGAGCGTTTTGTCGTCTCCCCAGTAGAGGCGCAGACCAAACACAGCCGCCACTTCGCCACCTTCACCGACTTGTGCCTGCGCAAATCCGCTATAGCCAGCAGAGGTGTGGGAGTGAGCCTGCCATTCGAAACCAACTGACCCGGTGTGGCCGCCGACGCCATGGCGCCATCCAGCGTCTACCCTCAGGTCATCGGTGATATAGTAGGCGAGCGTTGCGTTGCCGAGCAGGTAAACATCATCGATAGTGGTCAAAGACGCGGGGCTATCAACAAACGACGCGCCCGCCATCCCTTCCAACGAAAAACGGTCAAGATATAGTTCAACTTCCGTGGCGATGTTTACGACGTCGATCGTTAAATCGCCGGTGGCTGCGCCAGCGGACAGCTGTGAGAAACTTCCTACATCGATGTCTTGGGCGAAAAGACCACCGCCGCCACCTACGTTGGAAAAATCTGCACGCGAAGCGCTGCCATAAATGCCAATGAGCGCCGTGGTTGGGTCACGCCAGAAAAGATGTGCTGCCGCCCCGTAAATATTCAGGTCTTGGGCGAACGACCCTGCACCGTCTATTTGCAGACCAAAGCTGTGTGTCAGAGGGAAGGTGATAGCGCCCGTGATGGAACCAATTGGGCTTCCGCTTTCGTTCACAAACCCAGAGATGTCGACTTTCGAGTTGATCGCGGAAACGGCGGGTAGGTTTTCGAAGCCTTCTGATACGCGATCGTTTGCCGTTTGGGCCTGGGCCACGCTGGACATTGAAGCCGCTGCTGCAGCAACGACGAGCACTCTCAACAACATAGGTGACCACGCAGACAATTGTTAACAAGGCATAAACAATCGTTCACCGCCAGTTGGAGTCAAACACTAAGTTTTGAGCGCTGGTCGCGCGGCTACGACTCACGGGCCAATGATGGATTCCTGCAACACTGGGCCTATGGTTTGTTCTCAATTGTCGGCTTGGGGCCGAGCGTCACCCCAGGGCCGACTGCGCCAGGTCGCCCTCACCGTTTGGTCAAAAGCGTGACAGCCTTGGGGTACATGCGCTGTGCTCATTGCCGGATGGCACGGTCGGTTCGCTAATGGCGGCTGTGGGCCGGAAACGGACGGCCTTTGAAGGCCCGCTGTGGGCGGATACTGTTGAAAAAGCCCGCAGGGCCAAATTATGTCAGAAAATCTGGAACCTGATTTCGACACTTGAGCTGCTGGGCAGCCCAGTTCTGCCGCCGCGCCAATTCTGCATTCAGATCCTGCAATCTCGGCCTATGGCTGCCCAACACGGACTTTTTCAACAGTATCGGCGGAGAGCAGACCTTGAACTAACGAGCTGACTCGACGCCAAGCGGCAACAGGTTTGGCAGGTCCGGATATCCATTGGGACCACGCGCATTATCTTGCGGGACAGGCCAGGCATTGGGGCGTGCTTAGGGCGATAGGGTGAAAGCAAATCCGACGACTGCTGACAGATCATGCGGTCTCCACGATGGAATTTTCGCGTACGGACTTAATCGAGGATTCTCTGAACGCGAGCCAAAGGATCACCGCATTAATCCAATGCAGAACGACCGGCATGTCCCGCATGATGTCCATATACAGTACAACGCGGACCTCATCAGAACCATTGGATGCATCATGTAGGAAGGTGTCATCAAAAAGGACGCTCTCCCCATTCTTCCAGTAATAGGCCTCGCCACGGTCGTCGAGCATGACCTTTTTTGCCGCATAGCTAAGGTCTTTGGCCTCCTTATTGTCGGCAGGTCGGTCATTGATCCGGATATTGCATTTTTTGTCTGCGTTATCGTTCGGGATCACGATCCCCATGTGATAGCGGATGAAGCCCTTATAGTAGCCTTGGTGCGGCTTGATGTACTGGTTGGCGTCTAGAACAGAGAAGAACGCGTTGCAGATTCCTGGTACGTGCTTGAGTTGTTCATGGGTATTGGGGCAACGGGTGCAATTTTCGTCAACAAACTGGTTCCCCCACTTCAAGACGAAAGTCTTCCAATCAGCGCTGTAAATTCCGCCGCGGGTGTACTGTCCGCCAAGCGCTCCGGCATCAATTAGGTCTTCTTTGATATTGAGCAGTGTCAGGCATTCCTGCCGAATTTCGTCGAAATGCTGATCGAGCGCTTTTAGTTCTGGATAGTCGTTCCGAAAGTCAGTGCGAAACGTCGGAACATTCTTCGGAAAAAGGCCGATCGTCTCGCACCACCATAGCGCGTCATTACCAAGATGATTCAGTCTGCGTTTGATCTTGCCAGGGAGGAACCTGATCGCTGCCCATATCCCAACCAACAATGCCAACAAAAATCCAACGACAATCAAGAGCGTTTCCATAAGTGCACCTTTGCAAAAAAGTCGCCGTCAGCTGATTTAGCGCGGATACCTAAAGCATTTTCGCTAAATCTGTCGAGCAGCAGAACAGCACGGTCGACCGGGAGATAAGCTGTTGTTCTAATCGACTGACGCCGCCAGTCGGCGCTTGGGACTGGTCCAGAAGGTCTGGTCGCGGACGCTCGATATCATAGTCACTGGCAACGAACGTCACTCCAGGGCAGACTGCGCCACGTCGCGCTCACCGTTGGTCAAAAGAGTGACAGCCTTGGGCCATTTTCAGCCGAGCTGAACGCGACGAGATCCATCCCTCAAAATGATAAGCAAAGCCTTGCATGGCCTTGAGATGTGCGTCTTTATGACTGTCATAACAGTGTCATAAAAAAACCGGGAGAACGATAATGACCAAGACACCTCTGCTCCTCGCAGCCCTGATGGCCGGAACAGCCGCCCTTGTCCCTGCCACGGCAGCACAAGCTGATGAACTGGTGCTTTACTGTTCAGTTCAGGAAGAGTGGTGCCGCGCAATGTCCGAGGCATTCGAGCGTGAAACCGGCATCGAAGTTCTCATGACACGCCGCTCTTCGGGCGAAACTTTTGCCCAGCTCGCCGCTGAAGCAGAACAGCCACGCGGTGACGTTTGGTGGGGTGGAACCGGTGACCCGCATTTGCAGGCAGCCCAAGAGGGACTGACCGAAGAATATCGCTCGCCCATGCTCGACCAATTGCAGGACTGGGCGGTACGCCAGGCTGAGACAGCCAACTACAAAACCGTTGGCATCTACGCCGGCGGACTTGGCTTCGGCTTCAACACCGACTTGGTGTCCGACGACACGCCTTCATGCTGGGCGGATCTACTCGATCCTCGTTTCGCCGATGATGTTCAAGTCGCCAATCCGAACTCATCGGGCACGGCCTATACGCTGTTGGCCACCGTCGTACAGTTGATGGGTGAGGACGAGGCCTTTGCCTTCCTTGCAGAACTGCACAACAACGTTAGCCAGTACACACAATCTGGGTCAGCTCCGATCCGAGCCGCGGCAACAGGTGAAACAGCGATTGGCATTGTGTTCATGCACGATGCCGTCGCTCAAACGGTTCAGGGCGCACCCATCCAGGCTGTCGCACCTTGCGAAGGCACGGGGTACGAAGTGGGTTCGATGTCCATCGTCGCTGGCGGTCCAAATCCGGATTCGGCGCGCGCTTTTTACGATTGGGCGCTGACGCCGGAAGCGCAAGAAATCGGCGCGACCGCCAACAGCTTCCAGATCCCGTCAAACACGAACGCCGCAACCCCTGACGCGTCACCACGCCTGGAGGATATCGAGCTCATCGATTACAATTTTGCGCTCTATGGCTCGAGCGAAGAACGGACCCGCCTGCTCGCCCGTTGGGATGATGAGATCGGGTCACTGCCGCAATAAGGCTGTTCAGAACAGCCCCATTCGGTGGAAAAGCGCATCATAAAATCAGACCGAGCCGGGTTACTCTGGCTCGGTGCCTTGCTTCTGTCAGCGGTGCTGCTGCCCTGGTACAAGGGACAGGCACTATGGGCAGGCCCAGGCACGTCCGCGCTGGCGGAAGCCTTGGGGGGGCATGGCTGGCTTTGGCCAATGCTCGCGACGCTTGCAGCGCTCTGTCTGCTCGCGACACGCCCGAGATGGCAAGCGAGCGATGCTGCCCTGGGCTTGGTCGTCGCCACGATCACGCTCTATTTATGGCAAGCCTTTTCGGTTGGCCTTCGCGGCCCGAACGCGGCCTGGGTCGGCGGGGTGTTTCCCGATGCTTTGAACGGACAGTCTGGCCTGGGTTGGGGAGGCTTTCTTACTGGCGCGATGCTGGTTGGCCTTCTGTCCGATGTTTTTGCGGCCCGCGGCTTCTGTCGTGGCGAACGGTTTGCATCTCTCGCCATCACCGGCATCGTGGCCGCCCTAACGGCTTTCGTTTTCTTCCCGATTCTGAAGCTCGGCCTTGCCGCCTTCATTGATACCGACGGCAACCTCGCGCTGGCCACCTTCTGGGACCGGCTGGTCGCATCGGAACTTTGGGGCTTGGCCTGTCTCCATAGCGATTTGCGCTGCGGTGTCGTCATCAACACGGTTATCCTCGGCGTTCTCTCGGCCAGTTTGGCGACGGCCCTTGGTCTTGCCTTGGCTTTGCTCGTCAACCGCACCGATTTTCGCATGAAGCGAGCGCTTCGCGCCGTCTCAATCTTACCGATCATCACACCACCTTTTGTGGTTGGTGTTGCCATTATTGTTCTGTTTGGGCGAACCGGCCTGATTACGGGCTGGGGCGCTGATCTCATGGGCGTACGCCCGTCACGTTGGGTGTATGGGCTGCCTGGAATTCTGATGGCGCAAGTTCTTGCGTTCGCGCCGATTACCTTCCTGGTGCTGCTTTCGACGTTGGAGGCCATCAATCCAACCCTTGAGGAAGCGGCCAACACACTGGGTGCACGGTCCATGAAGACCTTTAGGACCGTGACTTGGCCTCTTCTGCGGCCTGGCTTGGCTGCGGCGTTTCTGTTGGCCTTCATTGAAAGCCTGGCGGACTTCGGGAACCCGATCGTTTTGGGCGGCGGCTTTGAGGTGCTGTCGGTGAAGATCTTCTTTGCCGTTGTGGGCGCCCGCTATGACCTGGGCAATGCGGCAACGCTCGCCATGATCTTGCTTGGCCTCACCTTGATTGCATTCTGGCTGCAGATGAGGTGGATGGGCAACAAGAGCTACGTCACTGTCACAGGCAAGTCAGACGCAGGATTGGCACCACCTCTGCCAGCGGCGCTGAAGATTGCCGTCTTCGCTGTGGTGATACCTTGGGTGTTTTTCACCTTGGCCGTGTACATCATTGTTGCCGCTGGTGGTTTTGTGACCGACATCGGGCGTTGGGACTTAACCCCTACGTTTAGCCACCTGGTGACGGCCTTCCGCTTTGAGATCAACGAAGAGGGCTTACGCTTATTTGGTTCCGCGTGGGACTCGATGCTCACAACGCTTTGGGTCTCCGGCCTCGCTGCGCCATTGACCACCCTTGTTGGCATATTGACCGCCTGGCTCGTGGCACGACAAGAATTTGCCGGCCGCCGCGCCTTTGAGTTTGGCACGATGCTCTCGTTCGCAATCCCCGGGACTGTGGTGGGCGTCTCCTATGTGGCGGCATTCAATGTGCCACCCATCGATATGACGGGCACCGCAGCGATCCTTGTGATTTGTTTTGTCTTCCGCAACATGCCGGTTGGGATGCGCGCTGGCCTCGCCGCTCTGGCGCAGATCGACAAGAGCATGGAGGAGGCGAGCCAGACCATGGGTGGTGGTGGCCTTACGACCCTTCGAAAGGTTGTTCTCCCGCTCATTCGTCCAGCCGTCTTCACGGCGCTCGTCTATTCGTTTGTGACGGCGATGACGGCTGTTTCAGCAGTGATCTTCCTCGTCTCGGCCCGCCATAACATGGCAACAGCCTACATTATGGGACGCGTTGAAGCTGGCGAGTACGCGCTCGCTATCGCTTACTCAGCTACGCTTATGATCGTCATGGTCGTGTGCGTTGCCTTGATCCAACTGTTTGTCGGTTCACGCAGATTAGGGCGTCGCAAGGAACTTCAGGGACGATCACCTCCGCCAGACGATAGCCAGAGCGCAGCAGTACCTGCCGAATGAAGAAAGCACCATGACACAGACAGCTGGAGAAACCGCCATCGAGTTCGTCGATGTGGTCAAGCGATATGGGGCCACCACTGCGGTCGACCAGATTAGCTTTTCCATTGGTAAGGGCGAGCTTGTTACCTTCCTGGGACCATCTGGGTGCGGAAAGACGACCTCACTTCGACTGATCGCCGGTCTTGAATTGCCAAGTGAGGGACAGGTGAAAATCGCTGGCCGTGACGTTAGCCGCGACCCGGCCTCGGAGCGCAATGTGGGGATGGTATTCCAGTCTTACGCTTTGTTTCCTCACATGAGCGTTTTGGAAAACGTCGCCTACGGTCCGATCATTCGAGGTGTCGCCAAAACCAAAGCGCAGCAACAGGCCAAGGAAATTCTGGAACAGATCGGTCTTGGCGGACTGGATGAACGGCTGCCGTCGGAACTATCTGGCGGCCAGCAGCAACGCGTCGCAGTGGCGCGCGCCATCGTCCAGCAGCCCGACGTGCTCTTGTTCGATGAGCCACTGTCGAACGTTGATGCCAAGCTTCGCCGCAAAGTACGCGCTGAGATCCGCGACTTACAACAGCGCTTTGGGCTAACGGCTGTTTATGTGACCCATGACCAGGAAGAGGCCTTGGCCGTTTCCGACCGCATCGTGGTCATGAAGATGGGCAAGATCGCCCAAATTGGAACGCCAACCGAGCTTTATGAACAACCCCATTCGACGTTCGTCGCCGATTTCATTGGCGACGCCAATCTCATCCATGGGACGGTCAGCAATGGCACGTTTACTGCCGCTCATCTCAGCTTGCCGGTGAAGGCTGCCGATGGAGCTGTGACGGCAACGATCCGTCCCGAACGGGTTCGACTGGAAGCGGGCGGCGCAGGCGAGCTCCTTTCCGCCACCTATCTGGGCAGCCGCATGGAGTATGTCGTTCAGGACGAGGGTATCGAGTTCTTGATCTCGCGGCCCATCTCAGAACCACGTTTCGAGGCCGGAGCACAGGTGGCACTGACATTAGATCCCAACGATTTGATCCTGGTTCACGAGGACTAAGCCAGCCATGACGGACGCAATCTCTGCGCGCGAAGCGCTGGCATCGTCACTTGCCAAACGCGCCGGTCAACGTGCGCTGGAGTATTTCAACAACCGCGACAGCTTAGAAATTGAAACCAAGGCCAGTGCTTTGGACATGGTGTCGATCGCCGATCGCGCCGTCGAGGCCATGATCCGCCGAGACATCACACAAGCATTCCCTGACGACGCCATTCTTGGCGAGGAAGAGGGCGTATCGCACGGGTCGAGCGGCTACACCTGGATCATCGATCCAATCGATGGAACTGTACCGTTCCTCATGGGTCTGCCGCATTGGTGTGTGGTGATTGCCGTGGCTCAAGGCCCCGAAACACTCGTCGGGGTCATCGACGTGCCATGCGATGGCGAGCACTTCACAGCGCGTGCCGGTCAAGGGGCCAAACTGAACGGCGAGCCACTACAACTCGACGCATCCAAGAAGATCGATCAAGTTTTGGTCGCCGTCGGTGCCAGCGATAGGATCGAGCGCCATGGTGCCGTCCGCATCATCGACGGGCTCATGGCCAAGGGCTCTATGTTCTATCGCAACGGTTCCGGCGCCAACATGCTTGCCAACGTAGCTGCTGGTAGATTGGGCGCCTATGTCGAGCAGGAAATGAACAGCTGGGACTGCGTGGCGGGGCTATTGATGATCCACGAAGCAGGCGGAAAAACGTATCCGTTCCCTGCGGACCAAAGGTTGGGGATTACAATGGGGGCCGCCCCCGGGGTCTGGGATGACCTGGAGGCAATTGCGGCCGACGCGTTGGACTTTTCACACAAGGCATAAGCCCCAGGCGGGTTTCGCGCTGCCTTTGTTCAGCATCGCAGCGTTGCTCATCAACATACGCTTTGAGCAGGAAGCTGACCCGACTGAAGCCTCAATTCTGAACGCGCTCCGGTCCGCGGTTTCATTGGACCATGCCTCCAGCGCACCGAAATACGACAGTGTTCCAGCGGTCTGTTCGCGATAAAACGACACCCCAGTCGAACCGCCAGACACCGCACAACCCAAAGCGATGCAAACGTGCTTGTCCAAGGAACGTGCTTGTCCATGGAACGAAACCGCGACGACACCGTGTGTAGTAGGTCGAAAACCCGACCTGTAACCGCCAAGGCTACCGGAATCGGCTACACGAGATCTCGCTAAGTTGTTGGTATCAAAACAAAACCCCGCCACAAGTGACGGGGCTAAGTTCGATTTTGGTGCGGTCGAGAAGACTCGAACTTCCACCCGTGTTACCGGACAGCGACCTCAACGCTGCGCGTCTACCAATTCCGCCACGACCGCAAATTCTACCGCTAAGAAATCTCAGCGCGCGCCTGATAGCAAACGCTTCGACCTCCCTCAAGGCCGAAGTCGCAGATGGATGCATTTAAAATGGCTGCGCCCTAAGGCTCGGATTTGCCCAGCTGTGTGACGGAGACCGCAATAGCGTCACCACTCACCACCACTTCTGCCTCGGCAATCTGGTGTCCATTGGCCAGCACAATCACGTGCTCTTTGGGCAAGGTCTCCAGTTCGATCACCGCACCACGGCCCATGCGCAGCAATTGATGCACCGGCATCACCGTCGCGCCCAATTCGACAGAAATATCAACATGGATGGAATCAACTGGATTTTGCATCGACAACCGACAAAAAGAGACTCGCGCATATTTCGCACTTTCACCATTGCGAGCCGATGGTTAATGCAAGTTTAAGGAATGCCATGCGCAGGCGCATTGTTTGACGAGCAAAACAGTGAACACACTTTCCCTCCCCCGGCAGGATGTTTTCAACGGCCATCGGCTTGCCCGCCGCGACGCGCCCATCGAATGGCGAGTCGAGCCCGGTTTGTTGGACTATCAAGTCGCCGTCGAGCAGATGGAAGCGCGCGTCGCCGCCATCCGCGCTGGGACACAAAGCGAACTGATCTGGCTGGTTGAGCACCCACCGCTCTACACAGCTGGCACAAGCGCTGACCCCGCCGACCTTGTCGCGCCCGATCGCTTCCCCGTTTTTAAGACGGGCCGTGGCGGCCAGTTCACCTATCACGGGCCTGGCCAACGGGTGGCCTACGTCATGCTCGACCTATCCGAGAGAGGCAAAGATGTGCGCTCTTTTGTGGCTGGCCTTGAACAATGGATCATTGAAACGCTGGCTGCCTTCAATGTGACTGGCGAGCGGCGTGAAGATCGCGTGGGCGTGTGGGTTCGCAGGCCAGAGAAACATTCTGCGATCCCCGGAACCGTCGCCGAAGACAAAATAGCCGCCATCGGCATCCGCGTGCGCAAATGGGTGAGCTTCCATGGCATCAGCATCAATGTTGAGCCGGACCTTGAGCACTTCACGGGCATTGTGCCCTGTGGTGTGAGCGAGCATGGCGTCACCAGCCTGGTCGACCTCGGCCTACCGGTCACCATGGAAGATCTCGACATTGCGCTGAAGCAAACGGCGGCGGACCTGTTCGGCGGGCCTCTGCAAGCCTAGCGCGTCGGCATCGTTTCCCAAGGCCGTGTGCGCCGCTCAAACGATGGCCAGAGCGCCAGCCGACCAGACGTTTCATCTGTTTCGATGAGGGCAATCGCGCCGTGGGAAAGCAACCTAGGCGCATCGATGATCAACGCGGCGCCGCACGCGCCTGGCGCAATGAGGCTGGTGACAAGCACATCCACCACCTGACAATCCTCAACCAGAGCCGCCTCATGGTGTACATGAGCGATCAGGCCTCCGCCCGGCAGGGGCGCAACACATCCCAACGCATCGCAGGTCCATGCCGAGCGCTCGACCACCTGCCCTTCATCGATCCCCAAGCGTTGGTGCCAAAGGCCAACGGCAAAACTGCTGCCCCGCCGAACCGAGCGATCCAATGCGAGCGCATTGCCATCAGTTTCCTGCACAATGGCCACCGTTGCACCGGAGCGTTCAATCAGAACCAAAGGTGTTGGTTGGAAAATCCCCGTTAGCGGCAAGACGGCAAGAGGAATGAGCGCCAAACATCGCGCCCTGCCCTGCAGCGCAGCAGCGATCACTCCGGCGCCTGTCACCGCGAGCAGCGCGGATGGCTTCATGGCGGCCACCGGAACCAGTGAGGCATCCAAGGCCGCGACCCATCGCGCAACCTCCATCACCGCATCAATGCCGATGCCCATGGCCTGTAGAGGGAGACCTTCCAGCGCAAAGGGCGTCAGCATCAGCGCCAAGAGGCCCGCAGGCATAATCAGGAGAGAAACGATCGGTAAGGCCAGAACATTGCCCAACACGCCGAGTGGCGCGGCCTGCGAGAAGTGATAGGCCGCGAACGGCGCCGTTGCGAGGCCGGCAATGAGCGATGTGGCAGCAATTCCCGCCACCAAATTCACCGGCCAGACGACCATCCTGGCGCGACCGGCGCTTGAAAAACGCAGCCACCGTGCAGCAGGGTGGTTCCAATGTGACGCACTCGCGTAAACCGCCACCAGCGCCGTGGTCGCTGCAAACGACATTTGGAAACTCGGCCCAAGAAGTGCGCTTGGTTCAATGAACAACACGATGATGGCGGCGAAGGCGACCGCGCGCAGCGTCAGAGCCCGTCGGCGTGCGATCATCGCCAGCAAGACCAGCACAACCATCACAAAGGCGCGCTGTGTCGCCGTGCTCGCTCCCGACAACATCAAGTAGCCGCAGGCCACCGCGAGGCCGGCCAAAGCAGCCGCAGTTTGGACATGGTGTGACGAGGCCCAACGCGCGCTCCATGCGCCGGCGAGCACCACGAACCCAACGGCTGAAAGCGTCATCATCGCCATATGCATGCCGGAGATCGCCAACAAATGCGCAAGCCCTGCCCGACGCAGCGCTTCATAAGCTTCGTCGGACACCTGGTCGCGCTTGCCGACTAGCAAAGCTGACGCCAAGGCCGCCGTATCGCCAGATAGGCTGGTGCCAAAGCGCTGTTGAAGCGCAAGGCGCGTCTGATCGACGTTGAGCTGGAAACGCATCAAGCCGGTCTCCGGATCCGAGGCCTGCTCCACCTGCCGAGGCGTGCCAAAGGCAAAGCCCGTCGCTCCTATCTGCTGAAAGTAGAGATCACGACGCAGATTACGCGCCCCCGGCATGGCAGGTTCGGGTGGCGGACCAAGGCGCGCAAACCCATCAATGGTCTCTCCAACGGCGAAATGCCCAATGGGCGCCGGTGCCGTGAAACGCACGCGCGCTGGTGTTTGCCCGGCGTCGACACGGTTGAGCTGGACCCGGTCCAACGTCAAGCGAACACGGCTTGGCGTGCGCTGCTCGATCTTGATAATGCGTCCGACCACGCCGGTCGCCGTCTCTTCCAGCAATTGCGGCGCCAGAAGGTTGTGTGTCGTCTGCGCGGCATAGGCGGTGCCAAAAAGGGCAAAAGCTGCAAAGCACACAAGTCCGAAGGCCGACCCGAACCGTGCACGCCAAGCGGCCACACCAAGACCCGCTGTAACAACCCATAGCGCCAAATGAGACGGTTCATGAGGCAAGGCGAAGTAGGTGATGATACCGCCACCAAACGCCACGGCGAGCCAAGCTGGCCCGTGGCCAGAAGCGACAGACTGCGTGATGGCACCCGAAAGCCAAGCGAGGAGCCGGGTCCAGGTGGTGACATCGGCGCCCGCAGAACTGTCTGAAGATGCGCCCGGGGTCGCGCCATGACCGCCCTGAACCAGCCGTTCCAAGGCAATGACAGACATACGCCTGGCTTTTCGCGCTCTTGTGTCGCCTGCCTGTGAGTCTGTACCTGCGCCCATTGGTCCACCCAACCCGGGTATGACGGGCCGACCGCACGCTTGTGTCAGCCTCCCGACATGCTAGATGCGAGGCGCAAACCAACCCCATGCGCCGAAATTCATCATGACGTTACGTCATGATGTAACGTGACACAGGAAAAGCCCCGCCGCTATGAGCCCGACTGCTAATGATTCACCCGTCGTGACGCGATTTGCCCCCTCGCCCACCGGCTTTCTGCACATTGGTGGCGCGCGCACGGCTCTGTTCAACTGGCTTTATGCCAAGGCGAATGGCGGCGTCATGCGTTTGCGGATCGAAGATACCGACAAAGCGCGCTCCACCGACGAGGCCATCGACGCCATTCTGGACAGCTTGAGATGGCTCGGCCTCGATTGGGATGGCGAAACCATTTACCAATCACGTCAATCCAACCGCCATGCAGAGGTTGCACACGCACTTCTCGCGGCTGGCAAGGCCTACAAGTGCTTCGCCACGCCCGAAGAACTGACTCAGATGCGCGAAGAGGCACGCGCCGCGGGCAAGCCACCGCGCTACGATGGGCGTTGGCGCGATCGGCCAGAATCCGACGCGCCCCAAGGGGCGCCCTACGCGGTTCGCCTCAAGGCGCCACTGGATGGAACCACAATGGTCGATGACCAGGTGCAAGGCCAGGTGACGACCCCAAACAAAGACTTGGATGACTTCATCATTCTGCGGTCGGACGGCACCCCTACCTACATGCTGGCCGTCGTTGTTGACGACCATGATATGGGCGTGACCCATGTCATCCGTGGCGATGATCACCTCACCAACGCGGCGCGCCAGAGCCTGCTCTATGACGCCTTAGAATGGCAGCGCCCCATCTTCGCGCACGTACCGCTGATCCATGGTCCTGACGGGGCCAAACTCTCCAAACGCCACGGTGCCGTCGGGGCGGAGGCCTATCGCGCTGATGGCTTCCTGCCGGAAACAATGCGCAATTATCTGGCGCGCCTCGGCTGGGCGCATGGAGATGACGAAATTTTCTCGACCGAACAGGCCATTGCTTGGTTCGGCTTTGACGGCATGGGCAAATCTCCGGCGCGTTTCGACGTGCAAAAGCTAACGGCTCTCAATGCGCACTACATTCGCGCTATGGACGACGCCGCCTTTGTCAACGCCTTGCACGTGAGCCTGCCGCATCTGTCGAACAGCGATACGCTGCCCAGCCCACTTGAGGGCGAGGCCAAGTCTCGCTTTGAAACGGCCCTGCCCGGCCTGCGTGAGCGTGCCAAGACGCTCATCGAACTCGTTGATAATGCGGCGTTTCTATTCGCCACCCGGCCCTTGACCATGGAAGAAAAAGCCGCCGCCCTGCTGACCGACGAGGCGCGCACGCACTTGGCCGCGCTGAAAGCGATCTACGAGGCGCAGCCCGATTGGACGAGTGAAGCCTTGGAAGAAGCAACCAAGGCCTATGCGCAGGATCAAGAGATCAAATTGGGGGCCATCGCTCAGCCTTTGCGGGCGGCTCTGACCGGCTCAAAAACCAGCCCAGGCATCTATGATGTGCTCTTGGCGCTCGGACGCGATGAATCCTTGGCACGGATCGGCGATCAAACTGCATAAAAGCCATTCGCGCCGTTAGGGCGCAAGTGGCTGATATAATTTCATATTTCGATTAACATAGACGGGCTAGCGGTCTGTCTATCCGCCCTTTGGCGGCTTGTGGCACCCCCCTTAATTCGCTACCCACGCCCCACAGCCAAACCGTTGAGTGTGCTGCGCCCTTGGCACAGCGCGATGGCGCAACTGGTGATGATCACCGGCCGCCCCTCTTCGGGAGGATCAAACAGAGGAGAGCGTCTTTAATGGGCGATACTGCTGTCATCGATAAACAAGCCGACCTGACCCTCGACGGGCAATCCCATGAATTCAACGTGCGGTCTGGTACACTTGGGCCGGATGTTGTTGATATCTCAAAGCTTTACGGAACAACTGGGGCCTTCACCTACGATCCAGGATTCACATCCACGGCCTCATGCGAGTCGCAAATTACCTTCATTGATGGCGACAAGGGCATCTTGTTGCACCGTGGCTATCCAATCGATCAGTTGGCCGAGCACGGTGACTTCCTCGAGACCTGCTACCTGCTTCTCTATGGTGAGCTGCCAACCGCAGCGCAGAAGGCCGATTTCGATAATCGCGTGACGCGCCACACCATGATCCATGAGCAGATGTCGCGTTTCTTCACCGGCTTCCGCCGTGACGCGCACCCTATGGCAATTGTGTGCGGTGTGGTCGGCGCGCTGTCGGCCTTTTATCACGACTCGACAGACATCTCTGACCCGCACCAGCGCATGGTGGCGTCTCTACGGATGATCGCCAAACTGCCGACCATTGCGGCTATGGCGCTGAAGTACTCAGTTGGTCAGCCATTCGTGTATCCGCGCAATGACTTGGATTACGCAGCCAATTTCCTGCACATGTGCTTCGCGGTGCCTTGCGAGGAATACAAGATCAACCCAGTCCTCGCCCGCGCGATGGACCGCATATTTATTCTCCATGCCGACCATGAGCAAAACGCCTCGACCTCGACCGTGCGCCTAGCTGGTTCCTCAGGCGCCAACCCATTTGCGTGCATCGCAGCTGGTATCGCTTGTCTTTGGGGTCCGGCGCATGGTGGCGCCAACGAGGCGGCGCTCAACATGCTGGCCGAAATTGGCAGCGTCGAGAACATCCCGTCTTATGTCGCCCGTGCCAAAGACAAAGATGATCCATTCCGCCTGATGGGCTTCGGACACCGCGTCTACAAAAACTACGATCCACGCGCCAAGATCATGCAGAAAACCTGTCATGAGGTGCTGGGCGAGTTGGGCATCACCGACGACCCAATGCTCGAAGTTGCGATGGAATTGGAGCGCATCGCGCTGACCGATGAATATTTCATCGAGAAGAAACTGTACCCGAACATCGATTTCTACTCGGGCATTACGCTGAAAGCTCTGGGCTTCCAAACTAACATGTTCACAGTGTTGTTCGCCCTTGCACGCACCGTTGGCTGGATCGCGCAGTGGAAAGAAATGGTTGAAGATCCGCAGCAGCGTATCGGTCGCCCGCGCCAGCTCTACACCGGCGAAGTGCAGCGCGACTACATACCCATGTCACGGCGCAAATAATCGAGTTATTAGAGTGACTTACAAGACTGAATGAACCGGCCTAGATGGCCGGTTTTTTCGTTGGCGATCAGCTAGGAAACAGAAACTCATCGACGACGATCCGGGCGCGTTGAGCGGGCGTACGATCGTCTGGACCCGCCATCAGCGCATCCAACTCGCGGAACGCTGCCACCTGAGCGCGGCGTTCGGGCGTGTCAGTCACCAGGTCCTGGAGCACCCTGATGAGGGTCGGTGGATGGGCAAATTCGTCGACAAACTCGCGGACGACAGGTCGGTCCAAAACCAAGTTTGGCAAGATAATGGTCCATACTTTCACCATGCGCCGAAAAAGGCGCGCGAGCGGATCGAGCACATAAATAACGGCCATTGGAACACCGGCCAAAGCCAGTTCCAATGTCACGGTACCGGAAGTCGCGAGCGCACCATGAGCACCACGCATCGCGGCGCGCGTGGCATCTTTTGTGTCGATAACCTCGACATCGATGGCCCAGCCACGCACGGCGTCGCGCAGCATCGCCCCGTGCTTTGGCACCGAAGGCATCACAAAGCGCGGTGGTATCTGATCGGTCGACTGGAGGCGTTCGGTCAATCCTTCAGCCGTTTCACGGATGACACCAAGGGTTCGTTTGATTTCGCCGCTCCGGCTGCCCGGTAGAAGAAGAACCGTAGCGGGCCCATCCGCTGGTAGCGGTGGCGCACCATCCGCCATGTTGAACCGCAAACTGTCCAACTGCTCAATTAAAGGGTGCCCTACATAGGTCGCCGGCGGACCGCCAAGCCGTTCATGGGCCTCAACCTCAAACGGGAGAAGCACAAGCAAATGGTCCATATAGCTGCGCATAGCCGACGCGCGGCCCTGGCGCCACGCCCACACCGATGGGGATACCCACCCGACAATTGGAATATCAGGCGCTGCCTTGCGCACACGTTTGGCCACACGATGTGTAAAATCCGGACTGTCGATCAGCACCACCAGATCCGGACGCGCGCGAACGATGGCATCCGCCGTCTGCTTGATGCGTCTCAAGATGGTCGGAAGCCGCGCCAAGACCGGTGCGATCCCCATCACGGCGATATCTTCCATATCGAAGAGTGGTTCGAGCCCCTGCGCCTGCAATGCTTCTGCACCTAAACCTTCAAAGGTGACCCGGTTGCCATGTTGAGCCCGCAGTTCTGCGGCAAGCGAGGCACCGAGCTGGTCGCCAGACGCTTCACCAACAACAAAGAACACCCTTTTGGGATCTGCCAACGGGACTTGCGCTACCATGCCCGTTGGTCTTCCCGCCCCGGAGGGACAAAGGCTGAGCGGCTCTGCGCCACCAGGCTAATGCCCAGTTCATGGCACTGGCTTATGACTTGCTCTCGCTGGGAAATCAGAACGCGGCTCGCTTCAAGGACGATGGCAATAAGTCCCGCCGCCGCGACATTTTCAATCGTGCGTGGACCGATCGCAGGCATGTCCATGCGCAAGTCCTGTTGCGGGCGCGTACACTTTGCGAACACACCCTGGCGCGGGCTGGCGGAGAACCGCTTGTTGGCGCGCATAGTCGCGACGCGCTCCAATTGGCCGTCGGTCCCTTCCGCGCCTTCCATGGAAACAAGGCGTCCGCCGACAGCGACCGCTCCCTGCCCCATATCCAGATGGCCAGCGGTCCACGCCGCCTGTGCGGCAATCACTGCATCTTCCTGCGTGCGCGCTGACAGCGGTGGACCGGCAACCTGCCCAGGGACGGCCAAAAGACCGGGAGCAACCTCATGCGCGCCGGCCAGTGTATAGCCGCGCTCTTCAAAAACCTGAGCAACATTGTCCAAGACGGTGCTATCACCGCCCGTTAGGAAGGACGTAACCACCGTCGGGAGCAGTTTGACGGCACCCCAATCGGGCTTGATCTCTTTGAGTTCCGGGCGCCGCGAGACGCCCCCGATGATGACCAGCTTCTGCGTTTGATGGCCGTCAAGAAAGCTTTGCAGAGTTCCGATTTGGCCCCAGTTGATCTGTTCACGGGGAATGTCGTTATGCAGTCCGCTCAATTCAGCTTGACCGGCAAGACCGATAACCAGAACCCGGTGTCCAGCGGCATGCGCTGCGTGCGCGACTTCCAGCGGCAATTGACCGCCACCAGCGATGATTGCCAGATTGATGGCCCCCTTGGCGCCAACCACCGACAAAGTTACTCCCCGCTTTGTGGTAGGCAGAGCGCCCTATCGGAACGAGAGCGAATGAACGCGATGATCCGTTGCACCGCAGGACTATCGGGAAACAGCTCGGCAACGTCGTCGACCCGCTCAGCAAGCGTGCCCTCATCTGAAAACAGCAAGCGATAAGCCTGACGAATCGTGTGAATCTCTTCGCGATCGAAACCGCGACGCTTCAGGCCGACGATGTTGAGGCCATTGAGATGCCCGCGATTACCGATCACCATGCCGTAGGGTATGACATCATGCTCACAACCCGTCAGCCCGCCGATAAAGGCATGTTCACCAACACGAACAAATTGGTGGGCACCTGATCCACCCGAGAAGATCACATGGTCTTCAATGGTGCAGTGGCCAGCAAGCATAACGTTGTTGCCAATAATGACCTGGTTTCCAACATGACAATCATGCGCGACGTGTGCCGATGCCATCAGCAAGCACCCCTCACCTACCTTGGTAATCATCCCGCCATGCTCCGTGCCCGGTTGTACCGTGACATACTCGCGCATGGTTGTGTTGGCACCGATTTCCAGCGTCGATGGTTCACCATGGTATTTCAGATCTTGCGGGCGGTGACCAATGGAGGCGAAGGGAAACACATGGCAACCTGCTCCAAGGGTCGATCGCCCGGTAACAACAACGTGCGACTCCAGCTTGGTATGATCACCCAGTGTGACGTCAGCTCCGACAACACAGTAGGGACCGATGGAAACGCCTTCACCCAGTGCGGCACCATCTTCGATCACCGCCGTCGGGTGGATAGACGTGCTCAAGCCCCATCCTCCGACGCAAGGATCATGGCACTCACCTCGGCTTCAGCGACTTTCACGCCTTCCACTGTGGCAACAGCCGCATACTTCCAAATATTGGCGCGCTGGCGCAGCTTGGTCACCTCGTAGTGCAACACGTCGCCGGGAACGACTGGCTTGCGGAACTTCGCATTGTCGATCGTCATGAAATAGACCATCGGCGCTTTCGTGTCGGACATGCCGGCCGCGATACACATCGCGCCTGCCGTCTGCGCAAAACCTTCAATAATCAAAACACCTGGCATTATCGGGTGCCCCGGGAAATGCCCCTGAAAATGCGGTTCGTTGAACGTTACGTTCTTGATTCCAATACCTGACTTGTCGCTGTCCATGTCGATGATCTTGTCGACCATCAAGAATGGATAGCGATGCGGCAAGTATTCCAGGAGGGCCAGAATGTCGGCGGTGCCCAGGCTGTTTGGCGCCTGACTTGTGTCTGATTTGGTATCGGTCATGACTCAATGCGGACTATGGAAAAATCAAAAGAAGCAGCAACCATACAGCACGTTCGTGTGGGCGGTTCAAACCCTTTGGAGGACATTTCCCACACGCTAGCTATCGCGCGAGAACGCCTTTGATCCCTGTTCGCCAAGCCGCTTGACGGCTGTGAGCTCCCTAAAAAAGGCGCGGGCTGGCTTGGCAGGGGTTCCGGCCCAACGCGCTCCGGCAGGAACGTCATCTTTGACATTGGACGAGCCCGCAATCTGAGCCCCCATGCCGATACGAACATGGCCGACAATCCCAACCTGACCGCCCAGCACAACAAAGTCTTCCAGGATCGTTGATCCCGATATTCCAACCTGCCCGACGATCACGCAGTGGCGTCCAATTTCGACGTTGTGGCCAATCTGGACAAGGTTGTCGATCTTGGTGCCTTCGCCAATCACGGTGTCGCGCGTCGTACCGCGGTCAATGGTCGTTCCCGCTCCAATCTCAACATCATCCTGAACGATCACCCGCCCCATCTGCGGCACTTTCAAATGGCCTTGCGGCCCCATGGCAAACCCGAAACCGTCCTGCCCGATACAAACGCCACTGTGCACGATGACACGGTCACCCATGAACGTGTGCTGCACCGTCGCGTTGGCCCCGACATAGCAGGACCGCCCAACTTGAACATGGTGTGCAACAACCGCACCAGCCCCGATGACGGTTCCACGACCAACAGCCGCGTGTGGTCCGACGACAGCACCAGGCTCAACCACAGCGCCCTCTTCCAGCTTCGCCGAGGGGTCGACATGCGCTGCAGGCGAAACCCCATCGGTCAGTGCCAGCGGGCGGAGTGACACCGCCGCTGGCACCAACAAAGCAGCAGCGCGCGCAAAATCGCGATACGGTTCGCGAGAGATCAGCCCAACGATACCGTCCGGCAGCGTGTCCTGGAATTTCTCAGCCAGAATGACGCAAGAAGCCTTCGTTGAGCCGAGATGATGGGCATACTTCACATTGTCCAGGAAGGTGAGCGCACCGGCGGACGCTTCTTCGATAGGAGCGACACCCGTTAGCAAGGACGCGACATCGCCGGTCCCAACCATATGAAGTGACAACGTTTCGGCCAAATGGCTTGGGGACTGCTCAACGAGCGGTGGAAAAAAAGAGGAAGTCATAGGCCGTCATAAGCTTGAGGCGCGCGGATCGCAATATGCAGACAGGGCCCAACCCAATCGGCTGCCCGATAAGCAGCAATGGCCAAGACTCAAGCGCCATCGGTTAGGAGAAACGCATGCCAGAAAGGAAGGCCTGGCCGTTGCTCGAACGGCCAGACCTATCTGTTCTGCTTTTTGTTAGAAGCGTGCGCCAGCGCTGAAGTTGAACACCTGCTCATTGTCGTAGACTTCAGAAGCAAGGATGTAGGCAAAATCTCCGCGAATGGGTCCGAATGGAGAGTTCCAAAGCAGACCGCCACCGACTGACGCGCGAACAGAGGAAGAGTCGCGCACCGTAGCAATGGCCAAGGCATCCACGCTACCCACCGTGTCAAACAGTGTGCCAGCATCGGCAAAGACAGCGGCGCGAATGCCGAGCGCTTCGGATACGTAGGGGAGTGCAAAGCTGATTTCCCCGGAAACGCCAGCATAGGTTGAGCCGCCGATCGCATCACCCGTTGCTATATCGCGTGGCCCAAGGCTTTCAAACCCACGGACCAAGCCCTGCCCTTGGAAGAACGCATCGCCAATCAGGACATTGTTGTTATCCCACGACCAAAGGTGTCCGCCTTGCACCCGCACGGACCCAACAACATCCAAGTCGGTGAACAATGTGTAATAGGCGCGGGCATCGATTGTGGTGGTAACATATTCAGCATCACCACCAAGACCAGCAATTGTCTGTCTTAGGCGGCCAAAATATCCGTCACGCGGCGTCGTCTTGTTATCAATCGTATCGTAGACCAGCGTCCAAGTGAGGCTGGACGTTACACGGTCGTCTGACAACGCAGCCACCGTCGGGTTGACGAATGGTGGAGTTGCACCAACAAGCTGCTGGACTGCTGCCGACGCTGTGCTGCCAGCCGCCAGGCTATACTCGCTTAGATCAAGGGAATAGTCGAACCCCAGCGACACATCATTGGTGATAGGAGCGACCACACGCAAGCCCCCGCCATGTGATACAGTAGTATAGGCAGCGCTTGTAGAAGTCCCGGACTCACGACGATAGATGTCAAATCCAGCCGACAAACGACGCCCTAAGAAATAGGGCTCCGTAAACGAGAAATCGTAGGTCCGGTTTTCTTCCAAACCGCCACCCACAGACACCCGGACATACTGTCCGCGGCCAAGGAAGTTGCGCTCCGTAACGGACAGCGTCGCCGTGAAGCCCGCCGTTGTTGAGTATCCGCCACCAAGCGAGAATTCACCGGTCGCCTGCTCAATCACCGATACATTCAACACAATGCGGTCAGGCGCCGAGCCCTGTTGCGTGGTTATCCGAACCGCTTGGAAAAAGCCCAAGGCTTCAAGACGACGTTGCGCCCGATTGACCAACACACGGTTGAAGGCATCCCCCTCGGCAAAATCAAACTCGCGGCGGATGACATAGTCTCGCGTGCGGTTGTTGCCGGAAATATTGATGCGCTCGACATAGGCGCGAACGCCCTCATCGATGAAATAGGTGATGTCGATTGTCTGGTCGTCGGCATTGCGGTCGCCACGCGGACGCACCTGCACGAACGCGTAGCCAAAGCGCGATACTTCTAGCGTCAGTGCCTCAATCGATTCATCAACTGCGCTGGCATCATAGGTATCGCCAGGCCGTGTTTCCAAGACCGAGTAGAGATCCTCAGGATCAAGCTCGCGAAGTGTCGAGTCGATCTCAACGTTACCGAAGGCATAGCGTGGGCCTTCATCGACGGTGAACGTGATGAAGAAATCATTTTGCTCCCGGTCAAGTTCCGCCACCGCAGAAACGACGCGGAAATCTGCGTAGCCTTCGTTCAGGTAGAAGCGGCGAAGGCGCTCGCGATCCGCATCCAAACGGTCGGGATCATAGACATCGTTGGACGACAGGAAGTTGAAAAAGCCCGATTGGGACGTGGTGATAACGTCGCGCAGTTTTCCGTCACTATAGGCTTGGTTACCAATAAAGGTGATCCGAGCCACCGACGAGCGCTCATCTTCTTCGATCTCGAACACGAGGTCGACGCGGTTATCGCCAACCTCGATAAGCTTTGGTTCGACCCGAGCGGCGAAACGGCCATTACGGCGATAAGCTTCCAAAATACGTTGCGTGTCGGCCTGCACGGCCGACTCGGTCAGGACGCGCCGTGGCTCAAGTTGGACGACCGTATCCAGCGCGCTATCGTCCAGACGGCGGTTGCCCTCAAAAACGACCTGGCGAATGACCGGGTTTTCTACGACTTCAACGAACAAGATACGACCGCGGCGCTCCAACGACACATCCGAGAACAGCCCGGTCGCAAATAAGGATTGCAGAGAGTCGTTGAGGTCGCGGGCGCCAAATTCACGGCCAGGGACAACCGTCACATAGGAAATGATGGTGGATGACTCGATCCGCCGGTTGCCTTCCACCTGGATGGACGAGACCACCGCGGCATGTGCGGGCGCCACAGAAAGTGCCGGGCCATTGCTACCTTGGAGCAGCGGCAACGGTGAAAGAGCCCACACAACCGCCAAAACCAGCGAGAAAACCAAACGGTTCATCATTATCAATAGTCCTTTGCCCTCAACCAAGGGCGCACTCATTGAGCCGAGTCACTTCGGCACTGCACACATGACTTCTATCGTTGCCGTCAAAAGACGCAAGCCACGAACACAAAAAGTAACGATTTTTATAGGCCTTTCAGCTTGGTCGTTGCACGCGCGCAACGGTCACTTAACCTTTCGGAATGCTGCGCTAGCGCATCAGGTTGACGATATCGTTCCAGGTGGCGAACACCATTAGGCACATGACCATGGCCAACCCGATCCGAAAACCAAGCTCCTGACTGCGTTCACTCAACGGTTTTCCACGCAAGGCCTCGATCGCATAAAACGCCAGATGACCGCCATCGAGCATCGGAATTGGGAACAAATTGACCATGCCAATTGACACGGAAATGATCGCGGTAAGCTGAATAAGTGCCAAGAAGCCCAAGGTTGCAACGTCGCCAGAAATCTTGGCAACCCGCACCGGGCCAGACAGCTGATCAGGCGATTCCTCGCCCACAATGATGCGCCCAATGTACGTCAGCGATTGCGTGATCACATGGCCTGTTTGTTCAACCGCCCGGCCCGTCGCCGCCACCGGCCCGTAGGTGATGGTGGTGACATCGCCCTCGTTCGCCTCGTGAACAACGCCAATAATGCCGACCCGCTGGATGTTGCCGAACCCGTCATCCACTTCGCGGCGTTCCGGCACAACGGTCAGATCAAGCAAGGTCCCCGCCCGTTCCAGTGTGAAGACAAGCGGGCGCTCGGCCGAGAACGAAACGATGCGTTGGATATCGGCAAAGGCGTCAATGGGCTCGCCGTCGATCGCCCGAACAATATCGCCCGCTTCGATCCCTGCCTGTTCGGCGGCGGAATCTTCCTGAACCGTGTCGACACGCGGCACGGTCATCTGCTCACCGAACGTCATGAAGATCGTTGCGAATATGACGATTGCGAGCAAAAAGTTGGCGAACGGCCCTGCCGCCACAACGGCGGCGCGCTGCCACAGCGGTTTGAGCTGGAAAGCTTGGCTACGCTCTTCCTCGCTCATTCCGGCGATGGCCTCCCTGTCGGGAACGCTGGCCTCATTTTCATCGTCGGCGAACTTGACATAGCCGCCGAGCGGGATGGCAGAAAGCCGCCAGCGCGTCCCGTGCTTGTCTGTGCCGCCAAACAATTCCGGGCCAAAACCTACCGAAAACACCCGCACACCCACGCCGCACCAGCGGGCAACGGCGAAGTGACCCAGTTCATGGAAAAAGACCACAACCGTGAGCACGAATAGGAACGGTACAATCGTTCCAAACAGAAATGAGCCGCTACCGGCAATCAATTCCATAAAACAGTCCCTTTATCCCAAGCTGGCCTTAGCCTGGACGTGGCTAGCGCCGCAATTCACCGGCGAGAATATCGTTAGCAAAGCGTTGACCATCTTCACCTGCGGCCAAGATCTGTTCCAGTCCTGTCACCGCACGGCCGCCCCAAACACCAGCAGCAACGTCAAGGGTGCGCATGACAATGGTGGCGATTTCGTGGAAGGCACACCGTTCTTGCACAAAAGCCTGCACTGCAACTTCGTTGGCAGCGTTGAATATGGCTGGCGCCGTGCCGCCCGCACGCATCGCCTCAAAGGCGATCCTAAGCATGGGAAAGCGGTCAAGGTCAGGCGCCTCGAAGGTCAACGATCCAAGACTGGCCAAGTCTAACCTTTCAACTTGCGGCGCTTGGTACCGGTTCGGCCAGGCCAGGGCCGCCGCGATGGGAGTGCGCATATCCGGCATACCAAGCTGCGCAAGAACGGACCCGTCATCATAGTGCACCATCCCGTGCACAATCGACTGCGGGTGCACAACAACTTTGATGGCGTCAGGATCCATCGCAAACAGATGGTAGGCCTCGATAACTTCCAAACCTTTGTTGGCCAATGTCGCAGAATCGATCGTCACCTTTTGGCCCATCGACCAATTGGGGTGCTTCAGCGCGTCGGCAACGGTGGCACGGCGCAGCTTAGCTGCGTCCCAAGTCCTGAATGGCCCCCCTGAAGCGGTAAGCGTGATGGCTTCAATCGTGTCTCGGTTTGGCTCTTCGAAGACTTGGAAAAGCGCATTGTGCTCCGAATCCAGCGGCAGAATGCGAACGCCCCTCTCCTGCGCGGCTTGGGTCATCACATGACCGGCACAAACCAGCGCCTCCTTGTTGGCAAGGGCGATGGTGGAACCGGCCTGGATGGCAGCCATCGCCGGTTCAATCCCAGCTGAGCCAACCATGGCGCAGACCATGAGATCCACCGTTTCGCTTGCGGCTGTCAGAATGTCGGCGCGTCCAGCACCAACCTCGATGGGATGGTTGCGAAGTTTATCCGATAGTTCGGTGGCCAAGGCTTCATCAGCGATAACGGCGCGTTGCGCCCCCAGTTGGATAGCCCGCTCTGCCAGTTTGGCAACGTTCTTGCCGCCAGCCACAGTTCTCACCGCAAATCGATCGCGATTGGCAAGAATGATATCTGTCGTGCTGTCGCCGATCGATCCCGTTACCCCAAGAATCGATACAGTCCGTACAGCTGCCGCATGTGCGCTCATGATGACAAACCCAAGGTCAGGAGCCCTTCGGCCACACTTCCCAGGCCTTTGGTCGTCATGCCCAGCAAAAAAGCGGCAGCGCTGGCAAAGACCAGCCCGTCCACACGATCCATCACGCCACCATGGCCGGGCAGCAATGTCCCGCTATCCTTGGCGCCAAACCTGCGTTTCAAGCCGGATTCAAACAAATCGCCAGCCTGCGCCGCGATGCTCAATACCAAGGCTGTCGCTCCCACAACCAGGAACCCCATCAATCCAATGGTCGAAGGTGTCGCCAATCCAGCAACATGGTCATTCGCCCAAGCGATATAACCTGTCCCAGCGAGGACTGCGCCTAAGCCGCCACAAATGGCCCCCGACCATGTCTTGTTGGGTGAGATGACCGGCGCCAGTTTCGGCCCACCAAACGCGCGCCCTCCGAAGTAGGCCGCGATGTCGGTCGCCCAAACAGCCGCAAACAAAAACAAGATGGCTGATAGGCCCACACTGTCATGGCCACGCAGACTGATCAGGCTGACAACCAACCAAGACGCGTAGGCGATCCCGGTGATCGACCATCGCAGCGGACTCTCAAGCAGCGCCGCACCGGTCGCCGCGAACAATAGGGCAATCGCGACGGCCATGGCGGCGACAGGTCCGAGCCAATGGGCGGTCACGGCGGACATCCCCACCAGAACAATGCCAATGACCAACCGCCGCCGCGAGGCAGAACCCGTGAGACTCTCCCATTCACTGAGAACGAAAAAGCCAAGAACAGTGAATGCTACAACAACAAGGACACCACCCGCCCACGTCGTTATCAGCGCAACACCCATAAGGATGGCACCAGAAATGACGCGTTTTACGAGTTCTGCGCCCGCCTTGCCCGGCGGCGCGCCCTCGGAAGATGGTGGAACAGAGGCAGTCATCATTCTGCCATAAGGTGTCCGATCCGATTTGGCCAGATAACCTAGCGTTGGCAACGATCTAAGACGCGAAATGCTTAAGCGGTGGCTGCGACTTGGCGACCACCAAACCGACGGTTACGAGAAGCAAACGCATCAAAGCATGCATCCAACGCAACACTATCAAAATCTGGCCACAGCGTATCGGTGAAAACAAATTCGGCGTAGGCCGCCTGCCAAAGCAAAAAGTTTGATAGGCGCATCTCGCCGCTGGTGCGGATGATAAGGTCCGGATCAGGCATGCCAGCGGTGTCGAGCACAGATGCGAACCGCTCATCGGTGATTTCCGACGGATCGAGGACGCCACGCGCCGCATCGGCGGCAAGCTTGCGGGCCGCACGGACAATTTCATCACGACCGCCATAGTTGAAAGCAATGTTCAGCTGAAGCTCGCTCCCGAAACGGGTCACGGTCTCCGCCTCTTCCAAAAGGCGGCGAATATCGGGCGCAAGACCGTCACGCTCACCAATGATACGCACGCGAACACCGTTATCGCACAGCTCTGCCAAGTCGCGCTTGATGAAGATGCGGAGCAACATCATCAGGTCGCGAACCTCTGCCGCAGGCCGCTTCCAGTTTTCTGAAGAGAAGGCAAAAAGCGTCAAATACCTCACGCCACGCTCGCCGATGGCCCGAACGCAATAGCGCAGTGCCTCCACGCCTCGGCGGTGCCCCTCCACGCGTGGCAAACCACGCTGCTGTGCCCATCGTCCGTTGCCGTCCATGATGATACCAACGTGCGCTGGCACGCCCGCAGTATCCGCCGGTCCGACGGTTGTCCGTGGTAGGGTGCTTGGTTCGGTATCCAAAAGGGCTTGTGCCCTGGCAGCGGCCATTGGTGGGTTCATCACATGATTATGCAAGGGGGCCTGGCGGCTAGACCTGCATGATCTCCGTTTCTTTAGCGGCAAGCATAGAGTCAATTTCGCCAACGAAGCGGTCCGTCAGCTTTTGGACATCGTCCGATTGACCGCGCACATCATCCTCGGAAAGTCCGTCCAATTTCTTAATCGTGTCGAGGCCGTCGCGTCGTATATGGCGCACTGCGACACGCGCCTGCTCTGCATATTTTTGAGCAACTTTGGTCAATTCTGTACGGCGTTCTTCGTTGAGCTCTGGAATTGGCAAACGAATATTGGTGCCATCCACGACCGGATTGAGGCCGAGATTTGACTGCCTAATGGCTTTTTCTACGGCGATCAAAGTGCCCTTATCCCAAACATTGACCGAGATCATGCGCGGTTCAGGCACACTGACGGTTGCCAACTGCGTGATGGGCATCTGTCCACCATAGGCTTCGACCATAATTGGCTCTACCAGGCTGGACGAAGCCCGCCCCGTGCGCAGTCCACCAAACTCGGATTTAAGGCTTGTGAGCGCGCCCTGCATACGACGCTCCAAGTCGGCCATATCTATGCTGTCGCTCATAATGTCTTCGTCTCATTCGCTCGTTGTTGCTGGGCCATTCACCGAACCCTAGGGATTGACGCGGGTACCCACATCTTCGCCGGCGATCACAGCCCCTATGGCACCCGGCTGGTGAATTGAAAACACGATTATTGGTATGGCGTTGTCTCGGGCAAGCGCAAGAGCAGCCGTATCCATAATCTTCAAGCCGCGCGCCAAGGCCTCATCCAACGTAAGACTGGAGAACCGTTCAGCTGAGGGATCTTCTTTGGGATCAGCAGAATAGACCCCATCGACCTGCGTTGCTTTGAGCAAAGCATCAGCCTCAATCTCCGCGGCACGCAAGGCGGCGCCTGTGTCGGTTGTAAAGAAGGGGCTTCCCGTTCCACCGGCCAGAACAACGACCGCGCCACTCTCAAGGGCTTGCAAAACACCGCGTTGCGAAAAGGTTTCGCACATGGTCGGTGCGGGAAAACCTGAAAACAGGATCGCCTTGGCACCGGCTTCGGCAAGCGCTTCGCGCAGGGCGATGCCATTAATAAGCGTGGCAAGCATGCCCATATGGTCACCCGCCACGCGATCTCCGCCATCCGCAGCCATGCGCGCGCCGCGGATGATGTTGCCACCACCGACCACGATCGCCAACTGCGCACCCGTCGCGGCGGCTGCAGCCAGTTCCGCGCAGACACGTTTCAGAAAAGATGCGTCATGGCCAAACCCTTGAGGGCCAGCCAATGCTTCGCCAGACAGTTTGAGCAAGAAACGAGGGGACGGTTGGGCCACGCGGCCTCCTGCGGCATCGGATGGAACCCGGATACAACAAGGGTGCCGCGCTGTCACGCGACACCCTTAGATTAGTCACATCAAAATTGACACCCTAGCCTTGCGCGGCGGCGGCAACCTCAGCGGCAAAATCAGCTTCTTCTTTTTCAATGCCGTCACCAAGCTTGAACAATGCAAAAGCCGTCATCTCGATGGGAGCACCAACCTCGGCTTCGGCATCTTTAATGGCTTGCGCGACGGTGACATCCGGGTTCATGACAAACTCCTGGTTCAGGAGGACACTTTCCTCAAAGAACTTACGGATGCGCCCTTCCACCATTTTTTCGATGATGTTTTCAGGCTTGCCGGATTCACGGGCCTGCTCAGAAAACACATGGCGCTCACGCTCGACCACAGCCGGGTCCATATCGTCCACCGACAAAGAAAGTGGGTTGGTTGCAGCCACGTGCATAGCGACCTGACGGCCAACACCAGCCAACGCCTCGCCGTTACCCGACGATTTCAGGGCCACCAGAACGCCAATCTTGCCGAGGCCGGGCGCAACCGACGAGTGAACGTAAGAAGCAACAACTCCTTCATCGACCGAAAGCTTGGCGACGCGGCGCAGGTTCATGTTCTCACCGATCGTTGCAACAGCGTCTTTGATGCTATCTTCAACGCTCTTGTCCCCGCCGCTCAGCGTTGTGCCTTGCACGCCTTCAACAGTCCCGTCACTGCCAAGCGCGGTTTTGGCGGTATCCATCACCAGCGCTTGGAACTGCTCGTTACGGGCAACAAAGTCCGTCTCAGAGTTGAGCTCGATCATCGCAGCTTGCTTGCCGTCGGCGACAAGGCCAACAAGACCCTCAGCAGCCACACGGCTTGCTTTTTTCGCAGCGCGGGCCAAGCCTTTGGTGCGCAGATAATCAATAGCCGCTTCCATATCGCCGTCGGTTTCGACGAGTGCAGCTTTACAGTCCATCATACCTGCGCCTGTTGCTTCGCGCAGTTCTTTCACAGCGGCGGCGGTGATTGCAGCCATGGGGGTGTTCTCCTATCGGTGTGATGCCAACTGCCGAGCCAATGGGTGGGCTTTCGGGCCCCATCCAGCAGGCCGGCGAACGCTGGCGTATCCTTTACTTGTGCCAATGTGACAGCGGTGTGTCAGATCGCGAGATCAAGTCTGTTGCGATGCGCAGAGGGGAATTTGGACGCGCATGCGCGTCCAACCTTTCCGGTGTCGAGCCCCGCTAATGGGCTCAGCCAGGCAATTACGCGCTTGGTGTTTCTGCTGGCGCTTCAGCCGCATCTTTTTCGGCAGCATCAGCGGTGTCAGCAGCTTCAACGGCCTCAGCCGCTTCAACGGCCTCTGCAACCTCTTCAGCTGCCTCCGCTTCCAAAACTGGTTCGACAGGCGCTTCTTCAGCAGCTCCAACATCGATGCCCATACCCGACTTGTTCCGGCCGATACCGTCAAGCGCAGCACGCGAAATCAAATCGCAGAACAGCGCAACCGAACGGCCAGCATCATCGTTGCCGGGGATCGGGAACGAAATACCATCGGGATCGCAGTTGGTGTCGACCAGAGCAACCACGGGAATGCCCAGGCGGTTGGCTTCTTTGATGGCGATCGATTCCTTGTTGGTATCGACCACGAACATCAACGACGGCAGGCCCGGCATGTTCTTGATGCCGCCCAGCGCGCGCTCAAGCTTATCACGCTCGCGGGTGCGCAGCAGGCGCTCTTTCTTGGTCAGGCCCGACTCGGGATTGGCCAGAATCTCTTCCAAGCTCTTCAGGCGCTTGATCGAGTTCGAGATGGTGTTCCAGTTGGTCAGCATGCCGCCAAGCCAGCGCGAATTCACATAATATTGCGCGCAGTTGCGGGCCGCTTCAGCGATCGGCTCTGCAGCTTGGCGTTTGGTACCAACGAACAGAATACGACCGCCGTCTGACAAAACGTCAGAAACAGCTTGCAGCGCACGCTGCAGCATCGGAGCGGTTTGACCGAGATCGATGATGTGGACGCCGTTGCGCTCACCGAAAATGTAGGTCCCCATGCGTGGGTTCCAACGGTGGGTCTGGTGTCCAAAGTGTGCGCCAGCCTCAAGCAGCTGACGCATGGTGAAGGCAGGAAGTGCCATGCGTTATGTCCTTTTCCGGTTCGACCTAGCGCACTGTCGGGCCTTGCTTCAGGTCGAAACCTGAGGCCCACCGGATGGTCGATCATCTGCCATCGACCGGTCAGTGCGTGTGGATTGAGCGGGCGATTAGACCGTTTTGCTGCGTATTGCAAGGGCTGGCAGCACGAACGACGCTTAAATCAGCTCCGCGTGGTCGATACCCTGCAAGGCACGCACGGCGCCAGCCACCGCTGGGGTGATGTTGAACGAGCCAGGCAGAGCAACTTCGATCTCCTGTGATGCCTCGGCATCAAGCACGATCACGCTGACATCGCCGCGGGCCCCAGGCTTCAAATAGGTCTGCAAAGTCTGCATCGCTTCGGGCTCGCGCACAAAGACCTGAAGCCGTTGCACGCTGTTCTTGGCCACATCGTCCAGCGGTTCGAGCGATGTGATACGCAGGCGCAAATCACCATCGTTCATGCGCCCGGCAACATTCACCAACAGCGATGCCCCGGGTTTCACATGCGCACGCACATCTTGAATTTGCTCTTCATAAGCAGCGACTTCGTACAACCCAGAATGGTCGGTGAGCTTGATGATCGCCATCGCGCGGCCGTCACGGGTGCGCCGCTCATAATGGTCTGATACGACACCTGCCAGCCGTGCGGCATGGACTGGGCTGCGCCTTTCACGGCCTTCTGTTGAACTTGGCTCCGCGTCACCCGCCAGCGCGCGCACATCTTCCAAGAAGGTCGCGTAAGTCGGCACCCGTAGACGCTTCAGCACCGTTTGATAATCATCGAGCGGGTGAGCCGAGAAGAAGAAGCCCAGCGCAGACAGCTCGTTCTGAAGCCGTTCGGCGAGAGGCCATTCATTGCCCTCAATGACCAAATTGGTCTGCGTATCAGGCGCGTCTCCGAACAGACCGCCCTGCCCGGAGACAAGATCGTCATGGCGCCGTGAGGCCTCCGACAACAATCGATCAACCGAGCGCGTAAGCCGCGCACGCGATGGATGAAGCCCATCGAACACGCCAGCAGCAATCATGTTTTCCAACGAACGCTTGTTGAGGATGCGCGGATTGATGCGGGCAACAACATCATCAAGCGACGTAAAGGCGCCGTGCTCCGCTCGAAGCGCCTCAACATGATGCGCCACCGATTCACCAACACCCTTGATAGCGCACAGCGCATATTCAATCGCACCATCACGCACCGAAAAGCGCGCCTTGCCGTGGTTGATCGAGGGAGGATTGACATCAATGCCGCGCTTCAATGCATCTTGGCGGAAGTCGGCCAACTTCTCTGTGTTGGTCAAATCGTATGTCATCGACGCCGCCAGGAATTCCGCCGGATAGTTCGCCTTCAGATAGGCCGTCTGGTAGGAGACAAGCGCATAGGCAGCGGCGTGCGATTTGTTGAAGCCATAATCGGCGAACTTTGCCACCTTCTCGAAGATGTCATCCATCAGCCTTGGGTCGAGACCACGTTCCTCAGTGCCGTCCAAGAATCGCGTTTTTTGTTTCGCCATCTCTTCGCGGATTTTCTTACCCATGGCCCGCCGCAACATGTCGGCTTCGCCAAGCGAGAAGCCTGACAGGACACGGGCGATCTCCATCACCTGTTCCTGGTAGACGATGATGCCGTAGGTCTCTTTCAAGACAGGCTCGAGCAGCGGATGCATATAGTCCGGCTCTTCTCGACCATGCTTGATCGCCGCAAAGCGCGGGATGTTGCTCATCGGACCCGGACGGAACAGGGCGACAAGCGCGATGATGTCCTCAAAGCGGTCCGGCTTGATGCTCAAAAGCGTGCGCCGCATGCCCGCCGATTCCACCTGGAACACACCAGCCGTATCCGCGCTGGAGTAGAGTTCGTAGGCGCCTGCGTCATCGAGCGGGATAGAGTCGAGGTCCACCTCCACGCCGCGCTCCGCGAGTAGACGGATCGTTTCTTGAATGATCGAGAGCGTCTTGAGACCGAGGAAGTCGAACTTCACGAGGCCCGCCGGTTCCACCCACTTCATCGAATACTGCGTCACCGGCATGGGTGAGCCGGGTTCGCGGTAGATCGGCACCAGATGATCCAGCGGCCTATCGCCGATCACCACACCCGCAGCGTGGGTTGAGGCGTGGCGATAGAGCCCTTCCAGCCGCTGTGCCAGGTCGAGCAGCTTGGCGACGATGGGCTCCTCAGCGCGCGCGGCGCGCAACGTATCCACCTCAGCCAACGCACGCTCAAGCGTATAGGGGTCCGCAGGGTTGGCCGGAACCATCTTGGTCAACCGATCCACCTGGCCGTAGGGCATCTCGAGCACACGACCAACATCGCGCAGGACAGCACGGGCTTGCAGCGTCCCGAACGTGATGATCTGAGCCACGCGGTCCATCCCGTAGCGTTCTTGCACATAGGCAATCACTTCATCGCGACGGTCCTGGCAGAAATCGATGTCGAAGTCGGGCATCGATACACGCTCAGGATTCAAGAAGCGCTCGAACAGCAAACCAAAGCGTAGCGGATCGAGGTCCGTGATGGTCAGCGCCCAGGCCACAACCGATCCGGCGCCGGAGCCCCTGCCCGGCCCGACCGGGATATCGTGGTTCTTGGCCCACTGAATGAAATCGGCGACAATGAGGAAGTAGCCCGGGTACTTCATCCGCTCGATAATGGAGAGCTCGAAATCCAACCGGTCGAAATAGTCTTGCTCGCTCGTGTCGGGCGCGACGCCCTGCGCTTCCAGACGATGCTTCAAGCCGGCCAGCGCCATGTCGCGCAGTGCCTTTGCCTCCGCATCACCTGCGCCTTCGGAGGCGGTCTCCTCCGCGCCCGTGGTGAAGTTCGGCAAGAGTGGCGGCGAGGTGCGCGGACGAAACGACACGCGCTGTGCAATCTCCAGCGTGTTGTCCAAGGCTTCTGTGCAATCTGCGAATCGCTCGCGCATCTCGTCTTGCGAGGCAAATGCATGCTTTGGCGTTAGGCGACGACGATCATCGTCGGCCACCAAACGGCTGTCGGCAATCGCAAGAAGCGCATCATGCGCTTCATAGTCGTCGGCGGTCGCGAAGTAGTTTTCGTTGGTCGCAACCAATGGCAGGCTCATTTCATAGGCCAGCTCGATCAAACCACCCTCTGTGGCCTGCTCTTGTTCCTGACCGTGACGCTGTAGCTCGACGTACAGGCGGTTGCCGAACAATTCGGCCAGGCTCTTCAAGGTGGCGCGGGCCGTGTCTTCTTCTTCCTCCCACAAGGCATGCCCGATTGGTCCGAGCGCGCCGCCGGTAAGGCAAGCAAGCCCATCGATCCGATCGGTAAGATCATCGACGGTCAGATGTGGACCTTGCGTCGCCACATCCTCATAAGCCTTGGACGCCAATGTGAGCAGGTTGGCGAAGCCGCCGTCATTGAGTGCGATGAAGACGAGAGGCGGGATATGGAAATCATTCCCGGGCCGTCCATTCATGCCGCCGTTCCCGCTCGGCGAGGTTTCGCCTGCCTGGAAGACCAGTGGAATCTGCGCGCCAATGATGGGTTGCACACCGGCCTTGGCGGCTTTTTCGGAAAATTCCAGCGCACCGAACAGATTGTTCGTGTCGGTGATCGCGACAGCAGGTTGCTTGTCGGCCTTGGCAAGGCTGATCAGTTTGGGGACCGGCAGCGCCCCCTCAAGCAAGGAGTAGGCACTGTGGGAACGCAAATGCACAAAGGGCCGCTGGCTCATACTGCCTTCCCAGGTCGCTGTTGGTGGAACGCGCGCTTGCGCCAGCGATCAACTTAGCAACCTCTGCCGCGCCGTTGAAACCAACGCGAACGCAATCGCAGCCTTTCGCGCTACTTATGCACAGGGGTTCCTAACCGATCAGCCCAACAGACAGCACCATCAAGGCAATCACCAGCACTGCACAACCATCTTTGAACAGGATCATCGTCTTTCTCCGTCTCTCATCTTGCGTGAACATAGATAGAACATAGTTCTATTTTTGTTCTCATTGCAAGCGAGCGTTCTGGGGACGGTGATTTATGGTTAAGCCGCCGAGGGGACGGGGTCGCGGGGGACAACTTTGCCGTCGGATAGCGTGATGATCCGGTCAGCGCGTTCAGCCAGCGCCAGGTTATGTGTCGCGATCAGAGCTGCCACACCGGCTGCCCGCACCAACGCCATCAGCACCTGAAAAACATGGTCAGATGTTCCGGGGTCCAGATTGCCCGTCGGCTCGTCAGCCAGCAGCAGGCTTGGCGCATTTGCCATGGCGCGGGCGATGGCCACACGTTGTTGTTCACCACCCGAAAGTTCCGCTGGCCGGTGATGCGCTCGTGGACCAATATGCAGATAGTCAAGAAGCTCCTGCGCGCGATCGCGCGCCGTGCTGCGATCAAGTCCTGCAATTAGCTGCGGCATCATCACATTCTCAAGCGCATCGAATTCAGGAAGCAAATGGTGGAACTGATAAACGAAACCAATCTCTTGTCCGCGAAGCCGCGATAGCTCTGCGTCGTCCAAGGCCGTCGTATCCTGCCCTTTGATCATGACGCGTCCAGCATCCGGCCGATCAAGCAATCCGCAAATATGCAACAGGGTTGATTTGCCCGCACCGGACGGCGCAACAAGTGCAACCAGTTCGCCGGGGTGAACCGCGAAATCTGTTCCGGTCAGAATATCGAGATGCGCCTCGCCTGTTTGGAAGCCGCGTGAAACACCCTGCAGATGAAGGCGTGGCGCCTCACTCATAGCGCAGCGCCTCGACGGGATCCAACTTCGCCGCCCGCCAAGCCGGGTACAGTGTGGCCAGGAGCGACAGGACGAGCGCCATGATCAGGATCGCCGTCGTTTCTCCGGCATCCATGTCCGCTGGCAGGCGCGATAGGAGATAGAGCTCCGGCGCAAACAGTTCCGTCTGCGTGAAGGATGACAGGAACTGACGAATCCGTTCAACGTTCAGACATATGAGCGTGCCAAGAATGAAACCGCACGTGGTCCCCACGACGCCGATGCTGGCGCCGGTCATCACGAAGACACGCATGATCGCGCCCCGCGATGCGCCCATGGTGCGCAAGATCGCAATGTCCCTGCCCTTGTCCTTCACCAGCATGATCATGCCGGACACCACATTCAGCGCGGCGACCAAGACGATCATGGTGAGGATGAGGAACATCACATTGCGCTCGACTTCGAGCGCCGCAAAGAACGTCAGATTGCGTTGGCGCCAATCAACGCTGAAGAGCGACCGCTGCGCTGCCGCCTCAATGTCGGCACGCATAGCACCAATTTGGTCCGGGTCGTCCACATACACGTCAACGCCCGTCACCGTATTGCCGAGGTTGAAATAGGCCTGCGCTTCCGGCAGCGGCATGAAGACATAGACCAGGTCATATTCTGACATGCCGATCTCGAAGATCGCCTGCACAGTGTAGGCTTTGATGCGCGGTGTCACGCCAAACGGCGTCACCGAGCCGCGCGGGTGCACGAGTGTCACGCTGTCACCAACAGCCACGCCAAGCGCTGTGGCCAGTCGCGTCCCGATGATGATCGAGTCCGCGGGCTCCTCGC
Organism: Hyphomicrobiales bacterium; assembly: GCA_965601715.1. Lineage (GTDB taxonomy): Bacteria > Pseudomonadota > Alphaproteobacteria > Rhizobiales > MH13 > MH13. Next base: position 906,032 of record OZ271835.1, read on the forward strand.
CGACGGGGTCGAAGCCTTCTATAGTTCCAGCGCGCACCGATTGCCCGAGTGCGGGCAGCGACAGCAGATCATCCTGCGTCATGCCGCGCACGACAACGCCATTGCTGGCATTAAGGCCAGACGCCAACGCCTGCCCTTCTACAAAGGGAACGGCAATTTCCACGCCATCGGCGCCAACCACGCGGGCCTGCACATCACGGTAATCATCGAAGGGCCGGTCGATCGCCTGCAGAACGAGGTGACCGTTGATGCCGAGGATTTTGTCCAGCAGTTCAGCGCGAAAACCGTTCATGACGGCCATCACCACGATCAACGTGGCGACACCCAACATGATGCCGAGAAAGGAAAAACCAGCGATGACCGAGATGAACGTCTCTTTACGCCGCGCGCGCAGATAGCGCAGCGCGATCATCCGCTCAAAGCGCGAAAACGGGCCCGCGCCCTTGCCCGCCTTGGGCTGCGCCGCACGCGCCGAACCACCGGTTTCAGTCATTGCAACCAACGACATCTCCTCTCAATGCCGAGTTTAGACACGATTCGAGACGAGCCCGCGAGGGCACAACCGTGTGTCGTCACAATTTACTGAGCGCCTGAGAACCAAGGCAAAAGTGAGGTGACGCGCTCAAGCGCCTATGTCAGCGCGGAAACTGCACTTTCCAACGACACCATGGCCCGTTCGCCGGTTTTACGATCTTTGATCTCAACTTCGCCGTTCGCCAAGCCCTTCGGACCCACAATCACCTGCTTCGGCAGGCCGATCAGGTCCATCTGCGCAAACTTAGCGCCGCCTCGTGCATCGGTGTCGTCGAGCAACACATCCAAACCGGCCTGTGTCAGTTTGGTTTCAAGCTCGGCGCAGGCCTTGTCGCAAGCCTCATCACCTGGGCGCATGTTGATCATGCCAACATCGAACGGCGCCACAGAGGCCGGCCAGATGATGCCATTATCATCGTGCGATGCCTCGATGATCGCGGGAACCAACCTGCTGGGTCCGATCCCGTACGATCCCATGTGGACCGTGATGTCCTTGCCATCCGGGCCATTGACGACGGCTTTCATCGGCTCGGAATATTTGGTTCCGAAATAGAAAATGTGGCCAACCTCGATACCGCGCGCGGACACGCGCCGATCTTCCGGTACCGCCGCCTCGAAGGCGGATTGATCATGCATCTCTTCAGTGGCCGCATAAGGCGTGGTGAACGGCTCAACCAATTCGCCAAGGTCGCCGGTGAAGTCGGTCTCCTCGCCCGGAATCGGCAGGTCCAGCATGGCTTTGTCGCAGAAGACTTGGCTCTCACCCGTATCGGCCAGGATGATAAACTCGTGGCTCAAGTCACCACCGATCGGGCCGGTGTCCGCCTTCATCGGCACGCTCTTGAGCCCCATCCGTTCAAATGTTCGCAGGTACGCCACAAACATCCGGTAATAAGCGCGCCGTGCCGACTCGCCATCCAGGTCGAACGAGTAGGCGTCTTTCATCAAAAATTCGCGCGAACGCATGGTGCCGAACCGGGGCCGCACCTCGTCACGCACCTTCCACTGAATGTGATAGAGGTTCAGCGGCAGATCCTTGTAGGAGCGCACACCGGAGCGGAAGATCGCGGTGATCATTTCCTCGTTGGTTGGCCCATAGAGCATGGGACGGTCGTGGCGGTCGGTGATACGAAGCATCTCCTGGCCGTAAGCATCATAACGCCCTGATTCCATCCACAACTCCGCTGGCTGCAAGGTCGGCATCAGAACCTCAACCGCGCCCGCACGGTTCTGTTCCTCGCGAATGATGTCGCAGATCTTGTCCAGCACACGCTTGCCAAGCGGCAGCCACGAATAGATACCTGCCGCTTCCTGACGGATCATGCCAGCACGCAACATCAGCCTGTGCGATACGATCTCCGCTTCACGCGGTGTTTCTTTGAGTGTTGGAAGGAAATAGCGCGACAAGCGCATGGCAGACCTCTTGCCTGGCGTCCGATGGAAAGTGTGGCCGCATCTGCCTCACTCTGGAACGCGGTTGCAAGTGCAAACTTCGAAAAGCGGCAAGGGGTTCGGTCAGCAGCCGTGAGATGGTGTTGGTGCGAGGACCACGCCGCCACTTGTTTCACGACCCACCAAGCCGCGTCGCGATGGACGCAACACGCCGGCGCGCTCTTCTCCGTAAATCGCGACGATGGATTGGCCTCCGTCGATCTCGGCAGGCAGCCCGAGCCGCACAGTGCTCGCCGTGGTGTGCGGATAGATGACGGGTACGCTATGCATGCCGCAACCGGTTAGGTGGTGACGGTTGCTCAAAACCTCATGGGCATTGCCGTGGGCGATAGACACCGAGAGCAGCATACCAAGCAGCAGGGTTTGTTGGACTGGGTTCAACATGCTGCCTAAATAGCAGTCAAAACTGCCGAGCGCTCCGTCGAATTGGTTTCGCGGTAAACGGCGCAAAGAGTGCAGTGCGATACGGGATTTACCGTACGCACGGAAGGTTGAGCACTCGCAAGACCTTACCTCCCGAAGCAGTGCACCATCGAACCGGTTTGCGGAATATGCATTGTTTGTGCGGTGCAGCACATTTTTTGCGTGACTCCCAACCGCAATAACGCCTACATAGTGCCCATAAGCGATCAAAAATCGCGCAAACAAAAGCCAGTGGCTCAAGTCTCGGGGGGAGACGCGGGGTTTATTGGAATTGACTCGGCAGGATCCTTTGGATCCTGCCTTTTTATTTGTCCGGTTCAAAACGGTTTCAGAACATTACAGAAGCGATGTAGCCCGCATCGTCCAGCGCGTCAGACGCGCTTCCAAGACAGCGTTTAAGATTCGGCCATTTGCGAAGTAGAAGCGGCGGGGCTCAGACCGGCAGCGGTATGTCCGTGATGGACAGGCCGGAATAAACGAGCAGCCAGTAGATAAACGCAAAGACCACTGTCGCCACCACCGTGTTGCGCAACACGATTTTGCCCAGGGCCGTCTTTGCAGGTGCACTCGCGGGCGCGCCTGGTACGATCTCCCCGGCTTCCGCTTGCGTGCGTACACCAAAAGGGAGCACGGCAAACAGCGTGATCCACCAGACCACGAAGTAGATCGCAAAAGCGCTGCCAAGGCTCATGAAGCGTTAGACCTGTTCCAGTTCAATCAGTGTGCCGTTGAAGTCCTTCGGGTGTAAAAACAAAACTGGCTTCCCGTGGGCACCAGTCTTGGGTTCACCATCACCCAGGACACGCGCGCCATCGCCTTTCAGCTTGTCGCGGGCGGCCAAGATGTCATCAACCTCAAAGCACATATGGTGGATACCGCCGGACGGGCTGCGATCCAAGAACGCTTGGATGGGCGAATTGTCGCCAAGTGGCTCGAGCAGCTCAACCTTGGTGTTGGGCAGCTCGATAAAGACAACCGTTACGCCATGGTCGGGTTCTGCTTGAGGATCCGACACTTTGGCACCCAATTGGTTGGCATACAGCGCCGAGGCTGCCGCAAGGTCGGGAACCGCGATAGCAACGTGGTTGAGACGACCGATCATGATGTGGCTTCCTTATCAATCGTGAGTGCATGGACATGCACAACGGGGCGCTTGCCCCAAACTTCGCGCACAGCGCTGCGCACCGCTTTGCGCAGGCTTTCAGCCGTCGCGTCGGCATCGCGCCGGCGGGGCATCGGCAAAGCGCGCAGCGCATCACTCGTGGCCTTCAGCACAAATTCGTCGGCTTCTTCGCCGTCCAGCAGTTCCGGCAGGCCATCGACAATCACTTCAATATCGCTGACCAGCTTACCGGACTGCGCCAGTCCCAATCCGATCGTGATAACGCCCACTTCAGCCAGCGTTCGGCGCTCATAAACGCCGCTGGAGCCGGGCTCGGAAAGAACATCGCCGTCCTTGACGAGGAAACTTGGCTCAATGCCGTCAACGATATCAGCGCCGTCGTGACGGATTTCCAAGATATCGCCGTCATATACGATGGCCGAGCCGTAGCCGTGCTCATTGGCAAGCTTGGCGTGGGCCTCTAGGTGGCGCGCTTCGCCATGGACGGGCACAACGGTGGTTGGCTTCAGAGCCGAATACAGGTGCACCAACTCGCCGCGCCGTGGGTGACCAGACACGTGGATCGGCGCGTCAGCATCCGTGACCAGCTTTATGCCTGTTGCGGCCAGCTTGTTCATGATGCGCAGAACACCGCGTTCATTGCCGGGGATGATGCGCGAGGAAAACACCACCGTGTCCCCGCGCGACAGCGACAGATGCGGATGGTCGTGTTCGGCGACGCGGGACAGCGCTGCGCGCGACTCGCCTTGCGAGCCCGTCAGCAGAATAAGCGCCTTGTTGCGGGCCACACGATCAAAAGAGCGCATGTCTTCGATGGGCGGTAGGTTCTTGAGCAGCCCCAGTTCGGCGCCAACATCTACAACACGCTGTAGCGCCCTGCCCGCCAGAACGACGGTCCGACCCGCCTCGCGCGCACCATCCAGCACCGCTTTGATGCGCGCCATGTTGGAGGAGAACAAAGTTACGCAGATACGCTGCTCAGCTTCTTTGATGACCCGGGCCAAAGCCTGGCCGACTTCCGCTTCAGTAGGGCTTTCTCCGTCGCGCATAGCGTTCGTGGAGTCGCCCATAACCGCATCGATGGGTCCTGCATCGCGCAACGCTTTGAAATCGGCCAGTGACGTTGGTTCACCGATGATTGGCTCAGCATCCAGCTTCCAGTCGCCGGTGTGCACCACGCGCCGGTCTCCGGCTTCGATAAGCAGCGAGTGGCTTTCCGGGATCGAGTGCGACACGGGGATCGCCATCACAGAGAATGGGCCAACCGAGAAAGGCGCGCGTGCTTCAAAGCGCTCGAACGGAATCACATCGATCAACTCATCCGACGGGTTCTTCGCCTCCAACAGCGCCTGCGCAAACGCGCTGATAAATACCGGCGCTTGCAGATGAGGCCAAAGGGTCAGCAACGCGCCGATATGATCTTCATGCGCATGCGTGATGATGATCGCATCGAGCTGGTCACGGCGCTCCTCGATGTATCGGATGTCCGGCGTGATTAGGTCGATACCAGGCAAGTCTGGCCCGGCAAACGACACACCACAATCGACGATAATGAAGCGCCGATCGCGGCCAGATCCATAGCCATAAACGGCCAGGTTCATTCCGATCTCGCCGACGCCACCGAGCGGCATAAATGTGAAGGTCGACCCGTTGGACATGCAGCCTCTTGAACAATCGATTGTTGAGTATAGCGATACAGCTAGCGCGGCTTGATGACGACGTCACCGGTATGAACCGCTTGGAGCGCACCAGATGGAAGACGTAGCATCAGCGCGCCGTCCGCCGCCAGGTGGTCAAAAGTCCCTTTAAGTGTCGTATTCCCCGTGATCACCGACACCGGCTCCCCGAGACCTTGTGCGCGTTTCAGCCAGGTCGGCACAATTGTTTGCGGCGCGCGTTGCAGGGTGCTGAGCACATCGAGCATCGCGCCCTGGAGTTCGGCAAACACATCAGGAGGCGTCGCATCGCTTCCCTCGTCCGCCAAGCAAGTCGTTTCACGCCCGGCGATGGCAGGGGCATGGGCCACATTGACGCCCATTCCAATAGCCAGCAGCGAAGCGCCCGTGATCACGCGCCGCTCGATCAGGATTCCCGACGTTTTAGCGCCTTCGATCAAGACGTCGTTGGGCCATTTGTGAGTCACCAAGGATCGCTTGTGTTCAGGAAGTGACCGACGGATCGCCTCGCCGACAGCCAGCGTCACAGCAAAGGGTATCAGCGGCAAGTGTGCGTCGGCCGGAGACGCCAAGACCAGGGTCGAATAGAGGTTCCCAGGCTCGGACACCCAGCTACGTTCCATGCGCCCACGGCCTTGGGTTTGCTCATCCGCAGTGAGCCAGAACGGCGGTGCGTCGCCGCCTTCCACCATACGCCAAGCTTCGCTCAGCGTGGAATCGACGCTCGGCAGGTGGGTATGGGGAATTGTCGCCATCGGGCGCGGGTTCGGCTTAGAACAGGCTCGCCGCTGCGCGATCAGCCCAACCGGTGACAGGACCGGCTATGAGGACGAAGAAGATCACGAACAAACCGGAGGCCCAGGTCACCGTGCGCAACTCAATCGCAGCGGGGATGAAACCTTCCACCGGCTCGTCAAAGTACATGATCTTGATGATCCGCAGATAGTAGACGGCACCAACCACACTGGCGAGAACGCCAATAACCGCCAGCACGTAGAGCTCCGCTTCGATGGCAGCCAAAAAGACGAAATACTTGGCGAAGAAGCCGGCCAATGGCGGAATACCCGCCAGCGAGAACAACAGCATCGCCAGGAAGAATGCCTGCATCGGGTTGGTCTTGGACAGGCCGGCGAGTTCGTCGATTTCTTCCACCATACCGCCAGGGCGGCGCATGGAGAGCACAATGGCGAACGTGCCGAGCGTCATCGCTGCATAGATGGCCATGTAGACCACAACGCCCTGCACTCCAGCTTGCGTGCCAGCCGCCAAACCAACCAGCGCAAAGCCCATATGGCCGATGGAGGAGTAGGCAAGCAGGCGTTTGATGTTGCGCTGGCCGATGGCCGCGAACGCACCGAGCGCCATGGATGCGATGGCAACAAACGTCAGCACCTGCTGCCACTCACGCGTGGCAGGCTCGAACGCATCAACGGCGACCCGCACAAGTAAGGCCATAGCGGCGATCTTTGGCGCGGCGGCAAAGAAGGCGGTGATGGGCGTTGGCGAGCCCTCGTAGACATCCGGCGTCCACATATGGAATGGAACGGCGGATATCTTGAACACCAGGCCAGCCAGAATGAAGACGAGACCGAACACAACGCCTGTCGATGCACCACCAGACGCCTGGATAGCATCGGCAATCGGTCCAAACTCGGTGTGCCCGGTGAATCCGTAAACCAGCGACGCACCGTAGAGCAGCATGCCGGACGATAGGGCGCCCAGCACAAAATATTTGAGGCCAGCCTCCGAGGCGCGGGTGGAATCCCGGTTAATCGCCGCCGTCACGTAAAGCGCCAGCGACATCAACTCCAAGCCGAGATAGAGCGCAATGAGCGTGGTGGCAGACACCATCATGCCCATACCAAGCGTTGCCAACACGATCAGGACAGGCAGCTCAAAGCGGCCATACCCTTCACGCTGTACGAAATCGACACCGAGCGCCAACGCGATAGCTGCGGCACCAAAGATGAGCACCTTCATGGTGCGCGCAAACTCATCCATGACGAAAGCGCCGTTCATCGTCATCCCGCCAGGCGCCATGATGGTGAGGACCGCAGCAACCAGAAGCAATCCGATCGATAGCCCGGTGATCAGGTTGGTCGAGTCATCACGGCGGAAAACGCCGAGCATCAACATCACCATGGCGCCTACCGCCAGAACGATCTCTGGTAAGGCTGGCATCAAGTTGGGAAGATCGGGCTGCAACATAGGGGTCTCAGCGGTTAGCGGGTGCCTGCGAGGTTGATACCCTCGGCGGCTTGAAGGGCTTGTTCGACGCCGCTGACCATCTGGGCAACAGAGGCGGCAGTGACATCGTTGATGGGTGTTGGGTAAATGCCGAAGAAGATCGTCAGCACCACCAGTGGAACCAAGACAATCAGTTCGCGGGCGTTGACGTCGGCGATCGTCTTCAAGTTTTCTTTTTCGAGCGGACCAAAGATCACCTGGCGATAGAGCCAAAGCGCATACCCAGCCGACAGGATCACGCCGGTCGTTGCGAACAGCGCAACCCAGGTGTTGGCTTGGAAAGCACCCATCAGCGTCAAGAACTCGCCGACAAAGCCAGACGTTCCCGGCAGGCCAACATTGGCCATGGTGAAGACCATGAAGATCGCGGCGTACAGCGGCATGCGATGCACAAGGCCGCCATAAGCTTTGATTTCACGGGTATGCATGCGGTCGTAAACGACGCCAACACACAGGAAGAGCGCGCCAGATATGAAGCCGTGTGAGATCATCTGGAACAAGGCGCCTTGGATGCCCTGCTCATTGATCGCGAAGATGCCCATCGTCACGAAGCCCATATGGGCGACCGACGAGTAGGCAATCAGCTTCTTGATGTCTTCCTGCACCATGGCGACCAGCGAGGTGTAAATGATCGCGATCACCGACATCGCGAACACCAGAGGTGCAAAGAAGTCGCTGGCTTCTGGGAACATTGGCAGTGAGAAGCGCAGGAAGCCGTAGCCGCCCATCTTCAACAGGATACCAGCCAGGATTACCGAGCCCGCCGTTGGCGCTTCCACGTGCGCGTCGGGCAGCCACGTGTGGAAAGGCCACATCGGCATCTTCACAGCGAACGATGCAAAGAAAGCGAGCCACAACCAGAATTCCATCTGTGCCGGGAAATCATGAGCAAGAAGTTGCTCAATGTCGGTTGTTCCAGCGTTCCAGTACATCGCCATAATGGCCAGCAGCATCAGCACCGAGCCGACCAGGGTGTACAGGAAGAACTTGAAGCTCGCATAGATGCGGCGCTTGCCACCCCAGACCCCGATGATGATGAACATCGGGATCAAGCCACCTTCAAAGAAGATGTAGAACACGACGATATCGAGCGCGCAAAACACGCCAATCATCAGCGTTTCCAAAACCAAGAAGGCGATCATGTATTCTTTGAGGCGCGTCGTGATCGCGGCACTCGCTAGGATACAAGCTGGCATAAGGAACGTCGTCAGGATGACGAACAGCATGGAAATGCCGTCGACGCCCATCTTGTAGGTGACAAGTCCCCCGAGCCATTGGCTCTCTTCCACCATCTGGAAGCCGGGATTGCTGGAATCGAAGCCGCCCCAAATGAACAGCGAGACGATGAACGTCACGATGGTTGTGAACAGCGCAATGTTGCGGATGTTCCTTTGCGCGATGTCGTCATCACCGCGGATCAGCAAGATCAGCGCGACGCCAACCAGCGGCAGGAACGTGACAATAGAAAGGATGGGCCAGTCGATCATTGCCTATGCCGCCGCGAATACGAAGTAAGTGATGAGTGCCGCGACGCCGATAAGCATGGCGAAGGCGTAGTGATAGACGAAGCCGGTCTGCAGTTTCACGACGCGGTTGGTGACGTCGATCACCCGTGCGGCGACGCCATCGGGGCCGATACCATCGATGATGCGTCCGTCGCCACCTTTCCAGAACAGACGGCCAAGCCACTTGGCCGGACGCACGAAGATGAGGTCGTACAGCTCATCGAAGTACCATTTGTTCAAAAGGAAGCGGTAGATGATGTCGTGACGCGCGGCGAGCTGCCCCGGCATTTGCGGGCTGCGCATGTACATCCAGTAGGCAAGCAAGAAGCCAAGGATCATCATCACGAACGGCGAGCGGATCACCCATTGCGGCACATAGTGCAGATCGTGGAGGATCTCATTCGTCGGCAGGATGAAGATACTCTCGCGGAAGAAGTGGGCAACACCGTCTTCGTAGGCGAACGAGTGCTCAAAGATGATGCCGGACAGCAACGCACCCACCGCGAGAAGTGCCAGCGGAATGGTCATCACCTTGGGCGATTCATGCACATGGCTCATCACCTCGGCCGATGCGCGGGGCGTGCCGTGGAAAGTCATGAAGATGAGACGCCAGGAGTAAAAGCTGGTCAAAGCAGCGGCGATGACCGTCATCCAGAAGGCATAGCGCGCGACGCCATCACCCGCGGCGAAGGCAGCTTCGATCACCGCGTCTTTCGAGAAGTAGCCAGCCGTGTACGGGAAGCCCGTCAGCGCAATCGTGCCAATGATCATCATCGTGTACGTGAACGGGATCTTGTTCCACAAGCCGCCCATCTTGCGCATGTCCTGCTCATTGGAGACAGCGTGGATGACTGATCCAGCACCAAGGAACAGGAGCGCCTTAAAGAAGGCGTGCGTGAACAGGTGGAAGATACCCACCGAATAAGCGCCAACACCCAGCGCCACGAACATGTAGCCGAGCTGCGAACAGGTCGAGTAGGCGATCACACGCTTGATGTCGTTTTGTACCAGGCCAACCGTGGCCGCGAAGATCGCGGTCGTGCCGCCGATGAAGATGACGAACGCCAGTGCAGTCGGCGCATATTCGAAGATCGGCGACATACGTGCGACCAGGAACACGCCAGCCGTCACCATGGTCGCCGCGTGGATGAGCGCCGAAACCGGCGTTGGGCCTTCCATGGCGTCTGGCAGCCAGGTGTGCAGCAGGAACTGTGCTGACTTACCCATCGCGCCCATGAACAGGAGCAGGCAGCACGCCGTCAGCGCGTGCACTTCCATGCCCAGGAACATGAATGTGGCGTCGGCATAAGTCGCCGCTTCGGCGAAGATGACCTCAAACTCCGCCGAGCCGAACAGCACAAAGACGCCAAAGATGCCCAGCAGGAAGCCGAAATCGCCCACTCGGTTGACAATGAAGGCTTTCATTGCGGCTGAGTTTGCCGATGCTTTTTTGTACCAGAAGCCAATGAGGAGATAGGAGGCAACGCCTACACCTTCCCAACCGAAGAACATCTGCAGCAGATTGTCGGCGGTCACCAACATCAACATGGCGAAGGTGAAGAGCGACAGATAGGCAAAGAAGCGCGCCCGATGCTCGTCATGGCTCATATAGCCGATCGAGTAGAGATGAACGAGCGCCGACACCGAATTGACGACCACCAGCATGACCGCCGTCAACGTATCGAGGCGAAACGCCCAATCAACCGTGAAATCGCCCGACGAAATCCAATGCAGGACCTGCACCCGCTCATAGGCGTGGCCGTTGCCCGCAGTGCCGATGAGCGACATCAAGCCGGAGTGCTCGACCGCTTCGGCCACTTCGCCATGGCCGAAGCCCGTTTGGATGAACATCACCCAAGAGAGCACGGCGCCGATGCCGACAAAGGTGGTCGTGATGATCTCTACCGGGCGGTGGCCCAGAAGCTTGCCGAATAGCCCGGCAATCAGAAAGCCAATAAGGGGCAGAAAGACGATGGCGGACAACATGGTCGGATCAGCCTTTCATCATGTTGATGTCTTCCACCGCGATCGAACCACGGTTGCGGAAGAAAACCACTAGTATGGCAAGGCCGATGGCCGCCTCAGCGGCGGCAACGGTGAGAATGAACAGCGCAAAGACCTGCCCGGCCAAATCCTGCAAGTAGAAGGAGAACGCCACCAGGTTCAGGTTGACGGACAGCAGGATCAATTCCACCGACATCAAAATGATAATGACGTTCTTACGGTTGATGAAAATCCCGAACACGCCCAGCGTGAACAGGATCGCTCCAACCGTTAGATAATGGCCAAGTCCGATGGACATTGCGCGTTCTTATCCCCCTAAGCGTCGCCGTTGTTGGTGCGGCAGACGATGTTCAAATGCCTTGACCCGATTTGACTTTGACAACTTCGATCGCTGCTTCTGGCGTGCGAGCGTTTTGCACGTTGATGTCCTGGCGCTTGACGCCTTCGCGGTGGCGAAGGGTCAGAACGATGGCCCCAACCATCGCGACCAGAAGCACCAAGCCCGCAGCTTGGAAGAAGTAGACATAGTCGGTGTAGAGAACGAGGCCGATCGCCTCAATGTTAGACACCTCGTCCAGAGGCGGCATTGGCATGCCGGTTTCCAACGCAACCTCCGCATCGAAGACCGATGCGCCGAGCACCAAAATCAGCTCAAGCGCCAGGATCGCCGCGATCAGCGCGCCAACCGGTAGATACTGCAAAAACCCTTGGCGTAGCTCCGCAAAATCGACGTCGAGCATCATGACGACGAACAGGAAAAGCACCGCAACGGCGCCCACATAAACGACGACCAGCAAGAGCGCCAAAAACTCGGCGCCTGCCAGCATGAACAGGCCAGCAGAGTTGAAGAAGGCCAAAATCAGGAAGAAGACCGAATGCACCGGATTGCGTGCCGCAATCACCAAAAACGCCGACGCCACGGTAATCGCCGCAAACAGATAAAAGAAGAAACCGGTAAGAACCATTGTGTGCTCTGTGTGCCGTCCCGCCGGGACGCTTTTCCCTGTTTTGCCGTGCCGCATTCGCGGCCGTTTGGCCATGCGGCTTTAGGTGATACGCCACCAAAGCAGCGCTGTTCGAAACCCGATTTGCTGGCGTGTTAGACAAAGCCCCAAGAGGCGTCTAGCCCAACCTTTTTCGGGTATTCCTTTCGTGTTCCGCCCTAACGATAGGGCGCGTCCAACTCGAGTGACTTGGCGATATCGCGTTCCCAGCGCTCGCCATTCTCCAAGAGTTTTTCCTTGTTGTAGAAGAGTTCTTCGCGGGTCTCGGTCGCGAACTCAAAATTCGGGCCTTCGACAATGGCGTCCACTGGGCATGCCTCTTGGCAAAGGCCGCAGTAGATGCACTTCACCATGTCGATGTCGTATCGGGTGGTGCGCCGCGTGCCATCGTTGCGGCGCGGGCCAGCTTCGATGGTGATCGCCTGCGCCGGGCAAATCGCTTCGCAAAGCTTGCACGCAATGCAGCGCTCTTCGCCATTGGGATAGCGGCGCAGCGCATGCTCGCCGCGAAAGCGCGGGCTCACATAACCTTTTTCAAACGGATAGTTGATCGTCGCCTTCGGCTTAAAGAAGTACCGCATCGACAGGACGAAGGCGCCCACAAACTCCTTGAGGAGGAGCGATTTGGCGGCTTGATCGAGCTGCATCAATATCTCCTTCGACGAGGCTTACGGGGCAGTGCCGGTGAACTGCAGGAAGGCAGCCACAGCAACGACCATGAACAAGGACAGCGGCAAAAAGACCTTCCAACCCAAACGCATCAGCTGGTCATAGCGGTAGCGAGGGACGAAGGCTTTCACCATGGAAAACATGAAGAAGACCGCGAACGATTTGAGCGCGAACCAGATAACGCCGGGCACCCAGGAAAGCGGCGGAATATCGATGATCGGTAGCCAACCACCCAAGAACAGGATGGTGGTAAGCGAGCACATCAGCGCGATGGCCACATACTCACCGAGCATGAACATCATGTACGGGGTAGAGCCGTACTCCACCATGAAGCCAGCAACCAGTTCGGACTCCGCTTCCGGCAGGTCGAACGGTGGACGGTTGGTTTCCGCCAAGGCTGAAATGAAGAACACGATGAACATCGGGAACAGTGGCAGCCAGTGCCAATCGAGGAACGATGGCGGCAAACCAAGGGTCGTCCCGATACCGGTGTTTTGGGCCAGCACGATCTCCGAGAGGTTCAGCGAACCAACGACCAGCAGCACGGTGATGATCACAAAACCGATGGAAACCTCGTACGACACCATCTGGGCTGCGGAGCGAAGCGCGCCGAGGAACGGATACTTCGAGTTAGACGCCCAACCGGCCATGATGACGCCGTAGACGCCGAGCGACGAAATCGCGAGGATGTAGAGAATACCGACATTGATGTCCGAGATTACCCAGCCTTCGGCCACAGGGATCACCGCCCAAGCGAGCAGTGACAATGTCACGGTCACCAGCGGTGCAATGATGAAGACTGGCTTGTCGGCACCAGATGGGATCACCGGCTCTTTCAGGACGAATTTGAGCAGGTCAGCAAAGGACTGCAACAGGCCCCACGGCCCCACCACGTTTGGTCCACGGCGCAGTTGCACGGCAGCCCAGATCTTGCGGTCAGCCAACAGAATATAGGCGATTGTGATCAGTAGGATCACCAGAAGCAGCAAGCTTTGCGCCACCATGATGACGAAGGGCCAAGCGTAGGTTTCCCAGAAAGCTTCCATCGGGCTTACTCCGCAGCCACGGCCATGTTGGGCCGGTTCAAGGTTGCCGAGCACTCGGCCATCACTTTGGAGGCGCGCGCGATCGGGTTGGTCAAATAGAAGTCCTCAACGGCTGAGGTGAAGGCTGCTTTGCCTGGTGATTTCGGTGCTTTGGAACCAAGGCTTGCAATCGCCGAAGCATCTGCCACTGCCACGCTCTCGAGGTCCGCAAGGTGAGGATAGTCGGCGTAGAGCGCAGCGCGTAGCTGGCCAAGCGAGTTGTAAGGCAAGGTCTTGCCGAGCCGGTCCGAAAGTGCACGCAAAATTGCCCAGTCTTCCTTGGCCTCGCCAGGTGGGAAAGCGCCACGTGTGGTCTGCTGCGGGCGGCCTTCGGTGTTCACATAAGTCGCTGATTTCTCGGTGTAGGCGGCACCGGGTAGGATCACATCGGCGCGGTGCGCTCCGCGATCACCATGGGTGCCGATGTAAACGGTGAAGGCACCATCGGCGATTTCAAGCTCGTCCGCGCCAAGGTTGAACACAACATCCATGTCACCTTGCGAGATATCGCCAGCGGCTTTGCCGCCTTTGCCCGGAACGAAGCCGATGTCGAGGCCACCGACGCGTCCCGCAGCTGTATGCAGCACGTTGAAGCCGTTCCAGCCGTCTTTGATAACGCCGTGCTTGTCAGCCAGCTTGGCCAGAAGGGCGAGCACCTTGGCACCATCGTCGCCGGTCAGAGCCCCCTGCCCGACAATGATCATCGGTCGTTCGGCTTTTGCTGGCTCTTTGGAAAGAAGATCCGCCAGCGCCTGTGCACCGGTGCCAACGTGTTGATACTCGTAGGTCAAGTCAGCCGGCTCACCGATGAGCGCGATCGGGATAGGTGCTGCGCGCCAAGCCTTGCGGATGCGCGCGTTGATGATCGGCGCTTCGATGCGCGGATTGGTGCCGACCAGCAAAATGGCGTCAGCATCTTCAATGCCATCGATCGTGCTGTTGAACAGGTAGGTCGCGCGACCCAAGGCAGGATCGAGCGCAGTGCCGTCGGTCCGGCAATCGATGTTTGGTGAGCCAAGGGCGGCCATCAAGCCCTTCAGCGCGTACATCTCTTCGACACCAGCCAGGTCACCCGCCAGGGCGCCTATCTTTTCCGGCTTGGTGGCGGCGACTTTGTCCGCGATGCGCTCAAACGCTTCGCCCCAGCTTGCAGGCCGCAGGCGACCATTGTCGCGCACATAGGGCCGGTCCAAACGTTGCGAGCGCAGACCATCCCAGATGAAACGCGATTTATCGGAGATCCACTCTTCATTGATGGATTCGTTGAGGCGCGGCATGATCCGCATCACTTCGCGGCCCTTCACATCCACGCGAATGTTGGAACCAACGGCGTCCATCACATCGACGCTTTCCACCTTGGTGAGTTCCCAGGGGCGTGCCTTGAACGCATAGGGTTTGGAGGTGAGCGCACCCACCGGGCACAGATCAATCACATTGCCCTGCAGCTCAGACGCCATGGCGGCTTCGAGATAGGTGGTGATCTCCATGTCTTCGCCGCGACCGGTCGCGCCCAGATCGGAGACACCCGCCACCTCTGTTGTAAAGCGCACACAGCGGGTGCAGTGAATGCAGCGCGTCATGATCGTCTTGACCAGCGGGCCGATATCCTTGTCTTCGACAGCGCGCTTGTTCTCTTCAAAGCGGTTCTTGTCGACACCATAAGCCATAGCCTGGTCTTGCAGGTCGCACTCACCGCCTTGGTCGCAGATCGGGCAATCAAGCGGGTGGTTGATAAGGAGAAACTCCATCACACCCTCGCGGGCCTTTTTCACCTTCGGCGAACGGGTCGACACTTCCGGCAGCTCACCATTCGGCCCAGGCCGACAATCGCGCACGCCCCATGCGCACGACGCGATGGGTTTGGGGGCGCCTTTCAGCTCGACCAAACACATCCGGCAATTGCCGGCGACGGACAAGCGCTCATGGTAGCAGAAGCGCGGCACCTCGGCGCCCGCCTCCTCACACGC
The DNA here is from genome assembly GCA_965601715.1 of Hyphomicrobiales bacterium. GTDB lineage: Bacteria > Pseudomonadota > Alphaproteobacteria > Rhizobiales > MH13 > MH13. The sequence goes on from OZ271835.1 coordinate 921,721, forward strand.
TTGCAGCAGCGTGTAATGGGCCGGAACATCGACCTCAGTGCCATCAACGATGATTTTGCGCGTATCGCTCATGATCTTGGAATCTCCGGTGCATCCGGTTGATCAGAAAGGGAGCCCAAGTTCACCGAGTCCGGATGTGGTCCGTTCAGGCGCTCGGGCGAAAGTGAGGCAAAGAAAACTGGTTCATCTAACAGCCTGAACCGTGCGCGATCATCAACTCCGAAGCGGAACTCCACAACGGAAAAACCAATCGCCCGGAGCAAATCGGAAAAATCATTTCCATAGAGGCGCTTATGGTCCCAACCGCAAATTGCCTCAACGTCGGCAATGGACATATCCGTAGGCGGATACCAAGTGGGTTGATCATCCGTTATCGGCACAGTGAATACGGCCAAACCGTCCGGCCTCAGCACGCGTGCACATTCGCGCATTGCCAGCGAGTCATCTGGTACGTGCTCCAAGACATGGTTGCAGATCACGTAGTCAAAAGCGTCACTTGGGAAATCGATCGCCGTAATATCAACGATAGCATTGGCATTTCGTCGCCGGATGATATCACCCCCAACATAGCCAGGCTCGCCGCGCAGTTGCCGAAAAAGCGGCCATTCTGGCGCAAAGTGCAGAACGTCGGTCCCATTCAGAGATTCGCCCCATGCCTTAAACAACAACGAAATGGCGCGATCTCTGGGTCGCGATGCGCAGTTAGGACAGCGAAAATGCTCTGCCCCGTTCCTTTTTGCACTCGTGAAGCGCCCCTCATAACCACAACAGGGACAGTGATGGGCTGGCGCAGCATGCGTGTACTGTTGCGGATCGCGCCAAATCGCTCGTAGGTGCTCTTTAAAGAAGACCGGATAGTTCATTGCCATCATGTCACCCGCACCGTTGGCTTTGCCAGAGTTTGATGTGCGGCAGATGTTCCCAGCCGAAGGCCGTATCGGTGTTGGCATGTTCGTTGAAATGGTCGAGCCGCGCCTTGGCGTCGCGCAATTTTGGCGTGCGACCGGGCTCGATCCACCACATCACAAAGTGCGCCATGCGCATGTGCGCGAACCATTCGTCTTTGCGCCGATAGATCGCCCGGTGAACCGTGTTCCAAACATAATTTTCCAGCGACTCGGCGTCCTCCCAGACGCTCATATTCACGATAACGTTTTGGCCCCGCCAAGGGTTGGCAACACTGTCAGGGTCGCCTTGATGACGCCAAACAAACCCGGGCGACCGCTCGGCAACGGCATTCACCTTGTCAAGCGCGCCCCAAAACGGCCTCGCTTCCGGACTGTTGTCCGGCACTTTCCATTCGGCAATGTTGAGCTCGGCCAAATGCATTGCGCTTACGCCACTTCCTTTGCGAAGGTTTTGGCTTGGGCGATCCAGCCGTCGCGTTCAATGCGACCTTTGAAGCGTAGGTAATCGTCGACCCAAGCGATCTCTTTCTTCTTCCAGGTTGCAATCTGGTCGAAATGGTAGATGCCAAGGTCGTTGAGAACGCTTTCCAGCTTTGGTCCGACACCGCTAATGCGCTTAAGATCATCGGCTTTGCCAGCACGCGGCGCATCCAGCCCGGCGGGGCGATCATCGACCTTCGATGCTGCCGTTGTAACAGCGCGAGCTGGCGCAGGCTTAGCCTTTGGCGCCGGTGTCTTCGCTGCCAGTTTGGTGCGGCGCGCGGGTTTGGTCACCTTGGCGGATGTCTTTGTCTCGCCGGTCAAAATCTCGATGGCTGCGCTTCCGGCGGCAGGCATGGCCAACCAAAACCCGGCCAGATGAGCGGCAGTCGCATTGGCCGCGGCGGCGCCAGCGATGGCAGGTACAGCAACCGGGGCCGTCATCGACATCAGCCACATTGGCGTGAAGCCGTCGGTCAGGCTGGGCACAAAATCATTCACCGCGGTCCATGGTGTAACTGTGCGCTCTGGAACAACGTCCCACATCCGCATCCAAGTATCGAGCATCATCTATCCTTCATCATTGCGTTGGATGGCTTATTCGGCCGCAATGAGCGTTTCTCCAGGTTTTGCATTGTGCGAGTAGCTGTCGATCCGATCTTCGATCTCGCGCCGGAAGTGGCGGATCAACCCTTGCACGGGCCATGCCGCAGCATCGCCGAGTGCGCAAATGGTGTGCCCTTCGACCTGATAGGTCACGTCAAGCAGCATATCGATTTCACGTTTGTGCGCTTCGCCGCGCGCCATGCGTTCCAGCACACGCCACATCCAGCCGGTGCCTTCGCGGCACGGCGTGCACTGGCCGCAACTTTCGTGCTTGTAGAAGTAGCTGATGCGGGCAATGGCGCGGATAATGTCGGTCGACTTGTCCATGACAATCACAGCCGCCGTGCCGAGGCCGGACTTCAGCTCGCGCAAGCTGTCAAAGTCCATTGGGCAATTGGTGATATCTTCCGCCGGCACGCACGGCACCGATGACCCGCCCGGAATCACCGCCAACAGATTGTCCCAACCACCGCGGATACCGCCGCAATGCTTGTCGATCAGCTCTTTGAAGGGGACAGACATCTCCTCTTCAAAGGTGGCGGGTTGGTTCACATGGCCGGAGACGCAGAACAGCTTCGTGCCGGTATTGTTCGGCTTGCCGAAACCGGCGAACCAAGCACCGCCGCGGCGCAGGATCGTCGGTGCAACGGCGATCGACTCCACATTGTTGACGGTCGTTGGGCAGCCGTAGAGGCCGACATTCGCCGGGAACGGGGGCTTGAGGCGTGGCTGGCCCTTCTTACCTTCCAGCGACTCCAACAAGGCGGTCTCTTCACCACAGATGTAGGCACCAGCCCCGTGGTGGAGGTAGATGTCGTAATCCCACCCGTTCTTGTTGTTTTTGCCGATCAGTTTGGCGTCATAGGCCTGATCAATTGCGGCCTGGAGGCGCTCACGCTCACGAATATACTCGCCGCGAATGTAGATGTAGCAGGTGTGCGCACCCATCGCGAAACCGGCGATCAGGCACCCTTCGATCAGCGTGTGCGGATCGTGACGCATGATTTCGCGGTCTTTGCAGGTGCCCGGCTCGGACTCATCAGCATTGATGACCAGATAATGTGGGCGCCCGTCGTTCTCTTTGGGCATGAACGACCATTTGAGGCCCGTCGGGAAACCAGCCCCGCCGCGACCACGTAGGCCCGAGGCTTTCATCTCATCGATGATCCAGTCGCGACCCTTTTCGATGATGCCCTTGGTGCCGTCCCAGTGGCCGCGCTTTACCGCGCCATCGAGGCCCCAATCGTGCAGGCCGTAAATGTTGGTGAAGATGCGGTCCTTATCCTCTAGCATCGAGGCCTACCCCTTCTTCTCATTGTCGGCAGCGAGCGCCTTGGCCTGTGGAATCCATTCCTCTCGCTGGATGCGGCCTTTGAACGATAGGTGGTCATTGACCCAGTTCACTTCGGCGTCGGTCCAGGCAGCAATCTGGTCATAGTGGAAAATGCCAAGCCCGTTCAGCTTGTCTTCCAACACTTTGCCAATGCCCTTGATCTTCTTCAGATCATCAGCAGAACCGCCCCGTGCTGTTGTCAATGCCTCGGGCTGAGCCGCAGGGCCATCGCCCTTATCGGCAACGGGTGCCGGTGCGTTTTTCGGTTTGCCGGCAGCCTTTTTTGGGGCTGCCTTTTTCGCGGCCACTTTTTTGGGCGCTGCTTTGGCCTTTGCAGGCGCGCCATCACCACCATTGATGGCAAAGCCAGCGACGCTATCGATCGTCGCCGTCGCGCCATCGATCACTTGCGGCGTCGGCACACCACCGGCTGGGCCACCATCGAAATCAACCAGCGTCGTCAGGCCACCTTCTGGCACCGAGAAATGACGACCATTTTGTGGGCCAGGTGTCACTGGCTTGCCAGCGGCGATATCATCGATCAGCTGCTCAAGCTTCTCAGGCGTCAGGTCTTCGTAGGTATCTTTGAAAATCTGCAACATCGGCGCGTTCACGCAGGCCCCAAGGCACTCCATCTCTTCCCAGGAAAAGTTACCATCTGCCGATAGCTCAAACTGGTTCTCGGCAATCTTGCGGCGGCAGACATCTTTCAGGTCATTGGCGCCTCGGAGCATACAGGGCGTTGTGCCACAGACCTGGATGTGAGCTTTCTTGCCGACCGGCTGAAGCTGGAACATCGTGTAGAAGGTCGCAACCTCCAAGACACGGATGTACGGCATGTCGAGCATGTCCGCGACAGCGCGAATGGCAGGCTCCGGCAGCCAGCCTTCATGCTGCTCTTGAGCACGCCATAGCAGTGGGATAACGGCCGATGCCTGCCGGCCTTCCGGGTATTTTGCGATCTGCTCTTTCGCCCAGTTCTCATTGGCGGGCGTGAAAGCAAAACTCTCCGGTTGTTCTTCATAGAGGCGGCGAACAGCCATGAAAAATGTCTTCCTTCTAAGGGTCCCCCGACCCTGACTTCTGTGTCGTCGTCCTAGCGGTCGACTTCCCCAAACACGATGTCGAGCGAACCCAAGATCGCTGAAACATCAGCAAGTTGATGACCACGACAGATGTGGTCCATCGCCTGCAAATGCGCGAAACCAGGTGCTCGGATTTTGCAGCGGTACGGCTTGTTGGAACCATCGGCCACCAGGTACACGCCAAACTCACCCTTAGGCGCTTCCACGGCGGCGTAAATCTCGCCCTCAGGCACGTGATAGCCTTCTGTGTAGAGTTTGAAGTGGTGGATCAGCGCTTCCATGGACTGCTTCATCTCACCGCGCTTTGGCGGCACCACCTTGTTGTCGGTGTTCGAAACTGGACCCTTGCCTTCTGGTTCGTTCAGCTTGGCAATGGCTTGCTTCATGATCGACGTGGATTGGCGCATCTCTTCCATGCGGATGAGATAACGGTCGTAGCAATCACCATTCTTGCCGATCGGAATATCGAATTCGAACTCGTCGTAGCACTCGTAGGGCTGGGATTTGCGCAGGTCCCACGCTGCGCCAGAGCCGCGCACCATGACGCCGGAAAAGCCCCACTCCCAGCACTCTTTGAGGCTGACGACGCCGATATCGACGTTGCGCTGTTTGAAGATGCGGTTGCCGGTCAGGAGCTCGTCGATGTCGTCAACAACTGGCAGAAACTCATCACACCAGGTGTCGATGTCGTCGATCAAGTCCTGTGGCAGGTCCTGGTGGACGCCGCCAGGGCGGAAATACGCGGCGTGCATCCGCGCGCCACAGGCCCGCTCGTAGAACACCATCAGCTTTTCACGCTCTTCAAAGCCCCAAAGCGGCGGCGTCAGCGCCCCGACATCAAGCGCTTGCGTGGTGATGTTGAGGAGGTGCGAGAGAATGCGCCCGATCTCGGAATAGAGGACGCGGATCAGCTGGCCACGGCGCGGCACCTCAATGCCCATCATGCGTTCGACGGCCAGAGCAAACGCGTGCTCTTGGTTCATCGGCGCCACATAGTCGAGACGATCGAAGTACGGTACAGCCTGAAGGTAGGTCTTGTGCTCAATCAGCTTCTCGGTGCCGCGATGCAAAAGGCCAATGTGCGGATCAACACGCTCAACAATCTCCCCATCCAGCTCGAGCACCAAGCGCAACACGCCGTGCGCGGCCGGGTGCTGAGGGCCGAAGTTGATGTTGAACTGCCGAACTTGCGTTTCGCCGGTCGTGTTGGTTGGCATCACATTCATCGGTTAGCCAGCCTTCTCGTCTGAGGCTTTTTCATCGCCTGGAATGACGTAATCGGTGCCTTCCCATGGCGAGACAAAGTCAAAATCACGGAACTCTTGGTTGAGCCGAACCGGCTCGTACAAAACGCGCTTTTGTTCATCGTCGTAGCGCACTTCGACAAACCCGGTCAGCGGGAAGTCTTTGCGCAGCGGGTGTCCGTCAAAGCCATAGTCAGTCAGGAGGCGGCGAAGGTCCGGGTGCTCAGAGAACAAAATGCCGTACAGATCGTAGGCTTCGCGTTCGAACCACTCCGCGCCTGGGAAAAGCTCCGTAATCGACGGCACCGGCGTTCGCTCGTCCGTCTCGACGATCAGACGCACGCGCGCGTTCTGGGTTGGCGACAGGAAATGGTAGACAACGTCAAAGCGTCTTTCGCGCGCCGGATAATCCACGCCGCACACATCGATGATGTTCACAAATCCGAGCTTTGGATCGTCGCGCAATGTGCGCACGACCTCAAAAATGTCGTTCAGACTGACACGGACGGTCAGATGACCATGGGCAACACCGACGTCGTCCACATCGATATCGATGGTCGCAGCCAACGTTTCCGCCAGTTCGCTTAGCGCGTCGTCTTGTGGGGCGATCGTATCAGCCATCACAGTTTCCCCTAGCGCTCAATGGTGCCGGTGCGGCGCAGTTTCTTCTGCAGCAGCAGCACACCGTAAAGCAGCGCCTCCGCGGTTGGTGGGCAGCCCGGAACGTAGATGTCGACAGGGACCACGCGGTCGCAGCCACGCACCACTGAGTAGCTATAGTGGTAATACCCGCCGCCATTGGCGCACGAACCCATCGAGATCACGTAGCGTGGCTCAGGCATCTGGTCGTAAACCTTGCGCAAGGCAGGCGCCATTTTGTTGGTCAGCGTGCCTGCGACGATCATGACGTCGGATTGCCGCGGGCTCGCACGAGGCGCAAAACCAAAGCGCTCGGCATCGTAACGTGGCATCGACATTTGCATCATTTCGACAGCGCAGCAGGCAAGGCCGAACGTCATCCACATCAGCGATCCCTGGCGAGCCCACTGAATGAGATTGTCCGTCGATGTGACGAGAAAGCCCTTGTCTGCCAATTCGTCATTGACGCCGGTGAAGAATGGGTCGTCCCAACCCACAGGTTTGCCCGACGGGTCTTTGGCGCCAACAGGCGCTGGGGCAACCATAGTTCCCCCGGTTTCGGGCGCAGCTTTCAGAGGTTGGCCCTTGGTGTCGATCAATCCCATTCCAAGGCCCCCTTCTTCCATTCATAGATGAAGCCAATGGTCAGCACGGCCAGGAACACCATCATGGACCAGAAGCCGAACAGACCCAGGTCACCAAAGGTTGCGGCCCAAGGGAAAAGGAACGCGACTTCAAGATCGAAGATGATGAACAAGATAGCGACGAGGTAGAACCGCACGTCGAACTTCATGCGGGCGTCATCAAACGCGTTGAAACCGCATTCGTAAGCCGAAAGCTTCTCAGGGTCCGGATTTTTGTAGGCCACCAAAAACGGCGCCACCAACAAAGCCAGCCCTATGACCAGGCACAGGCCAAAGAAAACCAATATTGGCAGATACTCTGCCAGCAACGCGTCCACGGCGCGCCTCCCTCATGTGGAATCCCGATGGACTTGTGCATATCCAACTCAAGGCACAGGTCAATCCCGCCTTTTGGAAAAGACTGCGGCGCATTGACCGCCTTTACACATCCGTAGCAATTCGGATGGAAACCGCTTTCGACCGTCCTACTTGGCGGCGCCGAGCATCCGCCAGTTTTTGTAGAACAAGCCCTTGATGCGGTTCGATATGGCCGCCATGACGCTCAATGCCGTGTCAATCAAAGCCGGAAACGCGCTAGGGCGCGCTATATCCATGAACACGCAGTAGCGACGGCTGGTGAGCTCATTGACCGAACGATGAAACAGTGTGTCATCGAAAATATACAGCGGGTCGTCGCGCCAATAGTGGCGTTTGCCGTGGCATTCGATGAACACTTTGTCGCTGTCGATTGGGGTCAAATTGTACAAAATGCGATAGCTCAGACGCAGCGGGCCGTAATGCCATTTGGTCGACTCACCGCCGGCAAAAACAGAGACCGCAATCGTCTTGATGTATTTGAAGTCGCCGTCGAGTTCTTCGATATTGCGCACATCACGGCGGCCAAACCAGCGGAACACATACATGCCCCGGCGCCCCTCTGGAAAAACAGTGTCGATATCCGCGATGATGTCGTCTTTTCGGGTATCGAACGCCTCCAACACCTTGGTGATCTCGGCACGATACTCAGGTGGGAAGTCATCCAGCGTTAGGACACCAGGATTGCGCTTGCATAAGAGATCAGCGAGCAAATTGAGCGGTGACAGGAGCCACGTGAAGATGCCGTTACCAGCAAAATAGCGCTCGAACATGAGCCGCGTCTTGCCGTTGTTGCGCATCACATCGATCAGCCCAAAGGCAAACAGGACCAAGGCGAACCAGGGCAGGAAATAAACCAAAAGCGCAGCTACGATACCAAACGTCGCCCAGCGCCGCAGGAATTTTTTGGTGTTTCTTTCCATTCCCCTCTCCTTTGCACCCAGAAGGTGCGCAGTTCATGACGGGCCAAAGGACCAAGCGCCGCCCGATCCAACCTCAAATCAAACTCTCAAGTTGAGTGCAAGTGAGACAAAGCGATGCGGAAAATGGCGCGGCTGACGGGGCTCGAACCCGCGACCTCCGGCGTGACAGGCCGGCACTCTAACCAACTGAGCTACAGCCGCGCAAAACGCTGTAAACGCGTTAGAGATGCGCCGGGATAAGGCAGCGTCTTGGCCAAGTCAAGCGACTAAAACTATCGCCCAGCAGCTCAGCGTGTATCGACCGCAATCTATTGATCCAGTCTGCTACTTGCCCGCCTCGTCTTCGGCCTCATTGCGTGCGCGAACACGCCGTAGACCAAGATAGACCAGCAGGCCGACAGGCACCACAAACAAGGCCTGCACAATGTCCTTGTCCAGCCCCCAGGCGTCCAGAGGCGCGCCCTTTACCAGGTAATAGATGATGCCCAGCGTGTAGTAGGTGATGGCGGCTACCGACAGGCCTTCCACCGCTTGCTGAAGGCGAAGCTGCGCGCGCGCACGGTCATCGATGCTTTTGAGGACCGCAGCGTTTTGATCCTGAATAACAAGATCGACCCGCGTGCGCAAAAGATCGGTCACATAACCGATGCGATCGGCGATTTTTTGCTGTCGGCTAAGCAGGGCCTTGCAGCTGCGCATTGCTGGATCGAGACGGCGCTTAACCGCCGTTGAAATGCGTTGATAACCCTCGATGCGGGTCTCGCGCATCGATTCCAAGCGCTCGTCAACGATGGCGCTATAAGCCAGCGATGCGGCAAAACGGAACTCCGACGCTGAGCCGATGGATTGGAGTTCGGCCGACAGGTTCGTCAATTCATTGAGAATATCTTGCTCTTCGTTCGGTCTTGGATCGTTCGCCGCACGTTGCGCGATCTCGTTGACCTTTGCCTCAAGCGCCGAAACCCGCGGCCCCATATTCTGCATCATCGGAACGGCCAGATAAGCCAGCAGCCGGTAACTCTCGATTTCAATCAAACGTTGTACGAACCGTCCGATACGGGCCGGGCTCACCGCATCCATATGCTCTTCGCTCACTGTGGTGCGGTATTCCACCGTCTTGGTCGCGTCATGCAGGAGCGTTGTTGCGACCTGGAAACTGTCGTTGACCATGCGCACTTTTTGGACGGTGCCATCTGCCCTGTTGAGGTCCAGATCGTCGGCGGGCAACCCGATCAGAACACGCGCCCTAGAAAACAAACCAACATCGATGCCATCTTCGGGCGGATAGGCGTGCGCAAGGTCATCAACAAGCTGCTCAAACGCCTGGCTGACCTCTGTATTTCCCAGACCGCCGCCGGCGACCGCCGTAATGGCCAAAAACTCAGTGTGTCGTTCCCATTTGATGGTGCTGCGGTCTTTGACGGCAAGCACCTCTCCCATCCCTTCTTGCACAATATCCCAGCCGATTTTGGCCATCGCCGCCAAGAACCGTTCCCGATCTTCGGCTGGTTCGGCTTCACCGACCAAAATGACGGCGTGATCAACCTGCGCCGGTGCATGCACAGGTATTGCAGGGCGAGAATGCGTTGCCCTTGCGGCAGATTCAAACTGGGGGTGTTTGGGGGAGGTCTGTGCCGTCATTGCCTGATCCAAGATGCCTAGGACTGACCAACCGAATAGCCAGCCCAAAAGGCAAGCTAGCACACACCCGCCGTTTGGACAGATGTTGGCAAAATTGCGAACCGGGGCAAATCTTCGCAGGTCATACTAGGACGGCGTTTACGATATCAACTTACGGAATTTAAAGGCCGATCGACTATCCCTGGTTGCAATCATTGATCTGTCCAATTGTCGTCGCACAAAAGCTGCGCGCGAGAAGAGTTTTTTTGGGGTATTTGGTTTGTCGGAGTTCGCCTCACCGCGAGACGCGCTAGGCGCATCCTTAACACCATCCAAGGGTGTCGGCGACCTGATGGTGAACACACAACCAGACCAGGATATCTCATCTTGCACGGCGTTTGGTCTGCGCTGGCAGCTGGTGGACACCAATCAAGCACTCACTGAGATCGACCGCTTCGGTCTACAGGCCCAACCAAGCGGCTTCCAGGCGCCGGACTGGCTTGCCGATCTTTTGGTCTCTGTGGCCAGAGACCCTAATGCGCAAGGCCTTTTCATCATCGGCTACGAAGGCAACGGCCATCCGGGCATGATCCTTCCCTTGTGTCTGCGCCAAGAGTTGGGAACACGTCGCCTGGAATGGCTCGGACAAGACATCTCAGATTACAACGTGCCCATAGCCAAGGCGCCGGTTTTCGCTGCGCTCAAGCCACATAACGCCCTGGCGATCTGGCGGATTGCCGCAAAGATCGTTGGCGGCGTGGACGTGATCGTTGCACGCAAGCAGTGTGTTGAAGTTTTTGGGCACGCCAATGCTTTCGCGCAGGTCGCCTCCCATGAGGAAACCGACAAAGCCTATGAAAGCGTCATTGCGGATCTTACGCATCCAACCGGGGTGACCAACACAAAAAGCCGCCGTCGGCTTCGTGAAAAGCGCAACGCTTTGGCCAAACAGGGTGTCCTAGCCATCGGGCAGGCCGAGCCAGGCAATCAAACACGAGAAGCGCTGACGCGCCTTGTGACGCTAAAATCAGATCAGCTGCACCAAAGTGGTCGGTCAAATCCATTTGACGAGGAAGGATTTCTCGACTTCTTGGAACGAGCAACCCAAAGCGGATCGCTCCAAGTCCATTGCCTTTGGCTTGACGCGCGCGCCATCGCGGTCACGCTGCTGCTGAAGCATGACTCCGTTTGGCACTTATATCAGACCGCCTACGACAACGATTTTCGGCGGTATTCACCCGGTCGCATTCTTAACTCGGCACTGATTGAAAAAGCTCACAATCATGGATGCTCTGTTTTCGACTTTGGGTATGGCGACGACGACTACAAGCGCTCACTGACCAATCGCGAGTTATCCCTCACTGCGTCTGTGATCTCCCTCACCAACCGCGGCCATCTGGCCGCCAATATCGTCCGGCTTTCGCAGAGCTTGCGCCGCACGATCAAGCAGCACGACTGGCTCCTTTCGATGGCGCTGAGCGGAAACCGTTGGCGCCGTAGCGGCTTCGGCAAACAGAAAGCAGACTGACATGAGCCCAGCCCTTAACCATCAGATCACCAACACCTCTTCCCTTAGCGCCGGCGTGACTGCGGTCGCTTTTGATGGTGCGTCGGAGGAGTGGGATGGCATGTTGGCGGGCTTTGATGACAGCACGCTCGAACAAACGGCCGCCTATGCGCGCCGCGCATGGGGGAAACGCGCAAAATTCTACATGGTCCGCGACGATCAAGCACCTATTGGGGGCGCAGTTGTTCTGGAGGTGGCACCACCAGCGCTCAAAACCGGCCTGTCCTACCTCAAATTCGGGCCCTTTTGGCGCCCCAAGAATGTTGCCGTCGACCGGGCGGACTACGAGCGGGTGATTGGCGCGATCCAACACCAGATTTGCCGCGTTGAACAACGCTGTTTGGCAATTGTACCGCGCCCTAACCCAGAGTTCTACGACTTAGAGGCCGATGTACTCGATCAGTTCGGTTTTGCCGTCCGCGATCCGAGTGTTGATCCGAACCGATATCTGGTCAATTTGGCGCTCGACAAAGAAGCCCAAAGCAAGAGCCTTGATCAAAAATGGCGCTACAATCTTCGACGCGCTGGAAAAGCGGGCGTGACCGTCGAACGCGACGACGGCGAGGCCGGCTTCGCAGCATTCGATCGAATGCACCGAGATATGCGTGCACGCAAGGCCTATGGGTCACTCGAGCGCGTTGATATCGTCCCGGAGCTCATGGCGACGCTCCCCTACACCCTGCGCCCTAAGATCTACATTGCCCGCCATGAAGAACAACCGGTCGCTGGAGCCGTCATCTGTAACATTGGAGACATGGCGCATTACGTATTCGGTGCAACGTCGAGCAACGCCATGGAGTTGCGTGCCGGATATGCACTGCAATGGCACATCATCCAGGATATCTCTAACACGACGCCTGCCCGCTGGTACGACCTCGGCGGCGAAGCCGGTTCATCTGGCCTTAGGCAATTTAAAAAAGGTCTCACCGGGCGCAACGGCAAAATACTGCATACGGCCGGTCAGTATGTCTATTGCGAAAGCCCTCTGGCCAGTGCGATCGCGTCCATGGTGTTTCTTGCCCGTTCGGCACGCCGTGTGGTTCGCCACAAGGGAATTTAGCGCATGAGCGCCGATGTAGCCCCGGCGGTTTCCAGACCAGAATTGTCCTTCGCGACTCGTCTGTTCTCCGCGTCGGCCATCTTGATGGGGGCCAAAGCCTGCGCCGCTGGCTTGGCGCTTCTGACGTACTGGCTGCTCACACAAACGTTGGAGCCGTCTGCCTTCGGTATCTTCTTGACCGCACTTAGTTTGGTCGTTGTCGCTGGATCAGTAGCCACCTTGGGTTATCCAAGTGTGACGGCGCGTTTCAACGAGCGCTACAAGGCCCGCAGCAATCCACAGGTGCGTGCGGCGTTTCTCAAAACCGCGCGCCGCGACGCACTTGCTGTCGCTCTTGCAGCAACGATCCTTATGATTGCGGTGGCTTGGATATTTGTTCCGGCCTGGGGGCCATTGGTTACCGTTATGGCGTGGATGGTGCCGCTCATTGCATTGCTGCGGATCAATGGCGCGTTGGCGATAGCGGAGCGTAAGCCCTTGCTTGGATATTTACCCGAGATGCTTGGACGCCCGCTGCTTTTTGCAACGGCACTGGTGGCGGTATTTATGACGGCGATCAGCAACTCATTGATCTTGGTTGCGACATCCGCGCTGTTCTCGGTGCTATTGGCTTGCCTGCTCCAGGCCTGGGCGGTGTCGCCGTTACGTCACGCTACTAGCTCGCAAGGGTCCGAACGGTCTAAACTAACACCGACCAAGCGCCATCGAGCGATCTGGCTTTCTGCGGCTCTACCACTGGTGCCAACGGTGCTCGTCGTGGCGTTGTTCCCAGATACTGTGTTGCTGACCTCGGCAAGCGCCTTATCGCCCGCCGATCTCGCGATCTTGGGTGTGAATTTAAAGATCGCTTTCCTGGTTGGCTTTATTGTGCAGGTGACAATCCAGATTGCGCAGCCCGAATTGGCGGTAGCAATCACACGCTGCGATACAAAGCAGCTTCGCGCACAAACGCTTTTGATTGCTGTTTTGAATGTGGGTGTGGTCGCGATTGCCACGACCATCGCGGCATTCATTGGCGACGAACTGCTCACCCTGTTTGGGTCACATTATGCTGCCGGCGCTGAACTGTTGGTTTGGCTTTGTGCACTACAACTCCTACGCGTCCCAGGCGCAATCGCTGTCCAAATACTGATCCTCAAAGGACGCTCACGTGATGTGTTCTTCGTGATGACGACGGCCTTTGGCACCTTGGTTCTTTCTGTTTTGGTTTTCAGTCAGGTCTTGTCATTGGCAGGAACTGCCTTTGCGATCGCGCTAACGTTTGCGGTCATGAGCCTCGTTTCCGCTTGGAAGACACGCCGGTTCCTTTTGGCGTGAGCGCATAGACTGGCCCGGCCCACAACCACACATTGAACCCGTCCAACGCGAAAGTGAGGGTATTGACCCAGTAACGTTGGTGCCCAGCACGTCGCTTGAGGGCGCGGACGCTCTGTTCGCGCTTCCCCAACGTTGGAAGACAGTGCTGCTGAACTGCAAGAGCAGATCGTCAGCTTCGCCACTAAGAATCCGCGTCCAGGTAGCAGGGCTCAAACATCCAAACGAAAACGCCCGCTCAACCTCGTCGAGCGGGCGCTTGCTTTCAGAATGCCGGGAGGGCGTCGCTGCGCTTAGCGACCACCGCAACGCACAACAATGGCGTTGTAGTAATAGAAGTCAGCCGAACCGGGTTCAGCGCGGGTGCGCATGTGGCGCGCGTACTGAAGTTCGGTCAGGCGCTCTTCTTCAACGCGTTGACGATGTTCGTTGTAGGCAGCGAAGGCGCGGCCGAAAACAGACGAAATTGGCGTGATAACTGGCATGGCAATTGGCTCTCTCTAGTTAGAAATCTATGTCCTGGGGGGAGGATCACGAGAGCGATATACGCTTCTGCCCCAAGGACTTGGAGAACCAAGAACACACCTCTGCCATGCAAAAAATGCAGAGCACCTTTAAGGCGCTCTTCATCTCTTGATGACGTCAGCTAGGCCTTTTGCGAGCTTAGAAAAGCGCGTGCCGATTGCAGCGCCAACGCCAGCTGGCTTTGCGACAGTTCTTGAGCGATTTCTTCGCGATAGGACTTGGCTGCCTGCTTGCCGCGCAGACACGCCAGGTTGAACCATTTGTGCGCCGCGACCAGGTCAACAGCAACCGAACGACCGGTCGCGTACATCATCCCCAGATCGAAAAACAAATCGCCCTCATCGGCGGTTTGGCCGAGATAACCGGCCTCAAACTCATTGAGTGCAAGACGTGCCATTGTTTATGCCTCCCATTGGCTTCGTGGCAGTGACGTTCCCCAACGTCTGACCACGACTATGATGGGAAGGCTTCAACGGCACGCTAAAGTTTGCCGTTAATTGAAGACAAATTGCATGTTCAGACTCTGCTAACCCAGTAACGATTGACGCCAGCATTTCTCGACTGATCGAGGAATGCCATCAACACTTAGCGCCCATTTGATTTACTGTTTGGTGGTGAGTCTTTTACTTGTCGTCAAGCATGGCCAACATTGTTTCAGCGCCAGCGGCCTCATACTGGCCCGGTCCATCGCCTGTTCCGAGCTTTGTAACCACGCCGTCTTCAACCAAAGCAGAGTACCGTAGCGACCGAATGCCCATCCCAAAGTTTGTGCCGTCGAGCACCATGTCGGCAGCTTTGGTGAACTTGGCGCTACCATCTGAAAGGAAGGTGATGGCGTCGCCGAAGCCAGACGCTTCTTTCCAAGCCTTCATGACGTGCACATCGTTGACAGACAGCACGGCGATCATGTCGACGCCCTTGGCTTTGATTTCGTCGGCATTTTCACCATAGCCCGGCAAATGATTGTTGTCGCAGGTGGGCGTGAAGGCGCCCGGCAGCGCAAACAGCACAACCTTTTTCCCTGCAAAAAGCTCTTCGTGGCTCCGTTCCTCTGGCCCATCGGGGGTAATGACGGCAACAGGAACATCCGGCAGTTTCTCACCTACGCTCAGTGGCATCGCAATCTCCATGAAATGCGCTCGGGGGGGGTATCCAAGCGCTCCACATATGGCACGCCCTCGCTTTGACCAGAGCGCTGCGCTGTTTCGTCCGCCTAACGGGCCAAAGTTATCGTGTGGACTGACCTGGCCGGTTCAATAATGTGCACTGCTGTGGGCGGCGCATCCCAAGGCCATGGCCCCTGCCAGCTTTTTGCGCTCTGCCCGACTTGAAGCAGGGTGTGCCGCTCATTGCCGTCTTGAACGACGACAAGGCTGGCAGGCGATAAGGCTTCTTCGGCCTGAACGGTGACCTCGCCCTGGCTTACGGTCACGCTAATCGCATCTTCCTCCAACACGCCGGGTAGCCGTGAGGCCAACGGCACCAGCTCGGATAGCGTCGGGCCCCGATCGCTGGCTTGCCCGCTATCCAAGCGCGTCTCCAGACGCACCTGCTGCGGCAGGCAAAGAACTTCACAAAGCCCGAAATCAAAATCCAGTCGAGCGAGAACGGGTTCATCGGCGTCCTGCGACGTCACGATAATCGGCCAATGGACCGGGCTGCTGTAGCCAATGGATCGGCCATCTGCTTCCTCAAACAGGACCGGTGCTGGAAAAAGGACCTGCGCATCAGCCAGATTCGTGCTGCCTGCCCAATCAAGCTGCGGCGCAAGCCCGAACCGCCCTGGCAAGCGCCAATAGGTCTTCCAGCCCTCGTCGAGTTCAATGGACAGGAAGGCTAGATGCTGGTGTTGGCCAAGCGAGAGCCGGTCACCAAGCAGCGCAGCAGCCATCACTGGCGCGTCGACAAGGCTGACGGTTGCCCCCTCCAAGCGGACGGTCTCTTCGGCCGTCACCGGCGAGACCGCCAGCGACGCGACCCACCAAAGAAGAAAGATCGTCGCAGGGCGCCACGCTTTTTGCCTTTTTGGCTGGCAATTGTCGTCGTGAGAGGCGATCACTTCTTTTGCCTGTTATGCGTTGAGACCACGAGACGACCCCTACCCTATGGAAACTTTTCCAAGTCTAGCCGGCCAAGCCCTTATCGCCATGCCGACCATTGGCGACGAACGGTTCGACCGTACAGTCATCTACATGTGTGTGCACGACGAACATGGCGCCATGGGGGTCATCGTCAACAAACCCGACGCCGACCGGACCGTCGGTGATGTCTTGAAGGGTTTGGATCTGTTGAAAGACGATACCCTGAGACCCGAGACAACCGAGCGGATCAACGCCCGCGTGTTGTCAGGCGGCCCAGTCGAGCAGGCACGCGGTTTCGTCTTGCACACGCCCTACGTTGTCGAACGTGAAGGAACGGTCGCTGTCACCGATCAAATCCACCTGACCACTAAGATTGATGTGTTGCGCGACATCGCCAAGGGTGCGGGGCCGGATAAATTCTTGCTGGCACTGGGCTTTGCAAGTTGGGGCGACGGACAGTTGGACGAGGAAATTCTGCAGAACGCTTGGTTACACGCGCCGATGGAGCCGCAAACGTTATTCGATACCCCGGCAGAGCTCCACTACGCGGCAAGCCTCTCCAATCTCGGCATCGATGTGAACAAACTCTCGCATGTTGCCGGGCGGGGATAACCGCCCGGCTCAAGCTTTTGCCAAATGGCGGCGTTTAGCGCGCCCGCTGATTGAACAGCACCTTCTTGTCTTCATCGCTCATTGGCTTGCGCCAATCCGCGCCGACCTCAAAAGCGCGTTGCACGGCTGGCCGGGCCATCAAACTATCGATCCAACGGCCTACATTGGGGAATTCGGCGATATCCATCAGCTGGCGTTCCCAGCCGCGTGCCCAGCCCAAGCATGCCATGTCGGCGATTGAGTACTCGCCTGTGATGAAGTCCCTGCCTTCGAGTTGCTTGTTCAACACGCCGTAGAGCCGATGCGTTTCGTCCGTGTAGCGCTTCTTCGCGTAGGGCACGTCTTCCGGTGCGTAGCTGTTGAAGTGGTGGTTTTGCCCGAGCATTGGACCAAAACCGCCCATCTGCCACATCAGCCACTCATCAACCTTCACCCGCTCACGTTCGTCCGACGGGTAAAAGGCTCCGAATTTGCGGCCGAGATATTGCAGGATCGCGCCTGACTCAAACACGGAGATCGGCTCACCACCTGGGCCCTCCGGATCGATGATCGCTGGCATGCGGTTGTTGGGGGAAAAAGCCAAAAACTCGGGCGCGAACTGGTCACCCTTGCCGATATTGATCGGGTGCAAGGTGTAGGGAATGTCCAGTTCTTCAAAGAACATGGTGATTTTGAAGCCGTTTGGTGTTGGCCAAAAATACAGGTCAATGGGTTTGGTTTGGGCCGTCACGGCGGGCTCCTTCAGTGTGTGGGGTGTGAACGATATGGGGCGCCCTCGCCGAGCGACCACCGTTCAAAAGATGCGCGGACTTAAGACGGCACAGCATAGGGCGCAAGCCTTCTAACTGCTTTGAGATTCGGTTCTCACTGAAGTGTGATAACGCGATCGCCGCTCACCTTGGATCGGTAAGGGTTTCATGAAGATTTTATAGCATCCTTAAGCATGTTTGACCGCGCGACCTGAGTGAAGCCCTGGATATCAGTCCTTCCCCTCTGGCCATGCCTGCCCCTCCAAACGCGCCCGGCGGCGCGGGTGGCGGTCTTGCTGCGCGCAAAGACGCGAACACCAAGAGCGATGCGCAACCCGGCGCAACCTCGTCCACCGGCGAGCCGCTCTCCAAGGAGCAGCAGGCGCAGGTCCGCGAGCTCAAAAAGCGCGACGCAGAGGTGAAGGCACACGAGCAGGCGCACGCCGCCGTTGGTGGTGCCTATGCCAGCGCGCCGAAGTACACCTACACACGAGGGCCCGACGGCAAGAAATATGCAGTCGGCGGTGAAGTGCAGATCGATACATCGCCTGAGCGCACCCCTGAAGCGACCATTCGCAAGATGGATATTGTGGTGCGTGCAGCGCTCGCCCCAGCAGAGCCCTCCTCTCAGGACCGCGCGGTCGCGCGGCAAGCGCAGCAACAGCGCCTGGAAGCCCAACAGCAGTTGATGGCGCAGCAAAATGAAGAGCGCGGCAATCCTGGCCGCAGTAACGAAGCAACCGACGCCAGCGCGCAGGCTGGTGTTTTGGCTCAGCTTCTGGGCCAAGCCAACTCCGAAGTGGGGCCGACACCGTCGTCCGATAGCGCCGAGACGACTTCATCAGCGTCAGCAGCGGCAGCCGCTGCTGCGGCCTACCAAGCGTCGGCATCACTTGCCAACGCGCTGTTTGGCAGCGGCTAACGATCTATTGCAGCGAAGCCGTGGCGAACAAAACGCTGAACTGCTCGCACCAGATCACCACCGAGCCATACTGGCTGACATCAACATCATCAGGAATAGTGTAAGTCTGGTCGCCAATATTGCCCTTCAGGAGGCCGAGCGACTGCCACTCACTGTCCAGGACAGCGCGTGAGTTGGCAGGCTCTGGATCAGCAACAAGCCAAACTTCCAAATCTGGGCCATTGGTCACGGTGAAGTCAGTAAACCGCATCAGGTGAGAGCCTGTCGCCGATTGCAAAAGCATGGCGTTGCCAGAGCCCTGATGCGCGCGGTCAGCGCCTTCGAAGCTGCCCTCACGCACCACCGACACCATCAACTCATCGGGCAAGTCTTCAGAGACCACCTGGTCGATCCACAGCGGCGATGCGAGGTACCAAAAGGCGTTGCCGGCGATAAAGCCGACCAAAAACACTGGGATGGCGATCAACAAAAAGCGCGTCATCGTAGGTCCCCCTCGACGTTGAGCTCTTATTAAAGGCCAAGTTTCTCCCGAACGATAGCCTGGACCGCCTGAGGATTAGCCTTCCCACCTGTCGCTTTCATGACTTGCCCAACAAACCAGCCAGCAAGGTTGGGCTTGGCCTTGGCTTGTTCGACCTTATCGGGGTTAGCGGCAATCACCTCATTCACAGCGGCTTCGATTGCGCCGGTATCGGTAACCTGCTTCATCCCACGGTCTTCGACGATCCGGCGTGGATCTCCACCTTCGGACCAGACGATCTCAAAGACCTCTTTGGCGATCTTGCCGGATATCACCTTCTCGCCAATCAGATCGATGATGGCGCCGAGCTGATCTGCAGATACGGGCCCTTCGGCAATGGACAGGCCCTCTTTGTTGAGGCGACCAAACAGCTCGTTGATTGTCCAGTTCGCCGCCAACTTGCCATCGCGGCCTTTGGCAACCTGATCGAAGAAATCCGCCGTCTCGCGCTCAGCGACCAACACCGACGCGTCATAGGGCGTGATGCCAAACGCATCAATGAAGCGCGCTTTCTTCTCGTCTGGCAATTCCGGCAGGTGCTCGGCCAAGCCATCCACAAACGCTTGATCAAACTCGAGCGGCAGTAAGTCAGGGTCAGGGAAGTAGCGATAGTCGTGCGCCTCTTCCTTGGACCGCATGGACCGCGTTTCGCCTTTGACCGAGTCAAACAGCCGGGTTTCCTGGTCGATGGAGCCGCCATCCTCCAGGATGGCGATCTGACGACGCGCTTCGTACTCAATCGCCTGCACGGCAAAACGCAGTGAATTGACGTTTTTGATCTCGCAGCGTGTGCCGAGCGGCTCGCCGGGGCGGCGTACCGAGACGTTGATGTCAGCACGCATGGAGCCTTCCTCCATATTGCCGTCGCAAGTGCCAAGATAGCGCATGATCGACCGCAGTTTGGTCAGGTAAGCGCGGGCTTCTTCCGACGAACGAAGGTCTGGCTTCGAGACGATCTCCATCAGCGCAACGCCCGACCGGTTGAGGTCGACAAAGCTCATCGTCGGGTGCTGGTCGTGCAGCGACTTACCGGCGTCTTGTTCCAAGTGCAGGCGCTCGATACCAACTTGGAAGGACGAGCCGTCGATCAGATCGACGGTCACCACGCCCTCGCCGACGATTGGGTCGAGATACTGCGAAATCTGGTAGCCTTGTGGCAGGTCCGGATAGAAGTAGTTTTTGCGGTCAAAGACCGAGCGCAGATTGATCTGTGCTTTCAGGCCTAGCCCTGTGCGCACTGCCTGTTTCACGCACTCTTCGTTGATGACGGGCAGCATGCCGGGCATGGCCGCATCGACGAGTGAGACATTGGTGTTCGGCGCCGCGCCAAACGCGGTGGATGCGCCGGAGAAAAGCTTCGACTCGCTGGTGACCTGAGCATGCACCTCCAAGCCGATAATTAGCTCCCAATCACCGGTCGCACCGGGAATGAACTTCTTTGGGTCTGCCTCACGAACGGCAACTGGGCTGACGTGTTCGTTCATGCCGCGCTCTCTCCAGGAATGGTTTGTCCCTCTTTGGTCATGGTGCGCTCTTCGCGCGCAATGGCCAGATCAATCATGGTTCGCCAAAGCGTCTCGGTCAGTTCGGGGTCGAAACCGAGTGCCTGAGCTTGGTTGCAGGCGTTGGTCACCACCTCTTCAACCCGATCCGTGACACGCGCCGGCATGCCAAGCGACGGCTTCAGTTCGGA
Organism: Hyphomicrobiales bacterium; assembly: GCA_965601715.1. Taxonomy (GTDB): domain Bacteria; phylum Pseudomonadota; class Alphaproteobacteria; order Rhizobiales; family MH13; genus MH13. The sequence goes on from OZ271835.1 coordinate 942,600, forward strand.
GGCGCGATCAATAAAGGTGAAGCGCTCGGCGATCAGCGCCAGCAGCATCGGGTCAAGCGTATCGATACCCAAGCGGACGTCGCCCATGGTGTTCGCATCGTGCGCATCTGGGCGAGCAAGCTGTTTGATCAACAAAGCCTTCGGATAGGTGACATCTGGGATGGTCTCACCAATGGCTTCGTTGACCGACATCAGGGCGTAGCCCTGCGTGCGGTAAAAGCGCAGTGCCCGGAGATTATTGGCATGTGTCGACAACCAAGATCGCTCATGACCAGTGCTGCGAATGTTTGCTTCCGCGCCTGCCAACAAAATGGCGCCCACTCCAGTGGATTGATGATCAGGGTCAACGAACAGATCGGTGATTTCGCCTGTCGCTTCGTCAGCGACAATATAGCCGAGGGGTCGCCCATCATTTTGCGCCACAAGCATCGTATCCAACTGCTCGCAGGCCAAGCGCCGCATCGCGACCGCGACGCGGTCTTTGTGATCACGAAACTCTGGAAGGTCATCAATAGACGACAAGGCGCTCGCCTGCGCCAATGCGGCAAGCGCCTCAGCCTGATCAGGCTGCGCAGGACCGAGGGTAAGCGGAAAGATACTCATCCAGCCACCGTACCCTACCACCAGCGCTGCGGCGAGAAGTGACCAGCCTGCTTCTCAATGGCCGCGCCCAGCGTGAACAAGGTCTCCTCGTCGAAAGGCCGACCAATCAACTGCAGGCCGAGTGGCAGGCCATCGCGGCTGAGACCGGCGGGTACAGCCATACCAGGCAGGCCCGCCATGTTCACGGTCACGGTGAAAATGTCATTCAGGTACATTTCGATGGGCGATGCCATGGCCATGTCATTCACGCCAAACGCCGCGGAAGGCGTCGCAGGTGTCAAGATGGCATCCACGCCGTCGGCATAGGCCTTCTCGAAGTCCTGCTTGATCAGCGTACGCACGCGCTGCGCCTTTTTGTAGTAGGCGTCGTAATAGCCCGCCGACAGCACGTAGGTGCCGATCATGATCCGGCGCTGGACCTCGTGGCCGAAGCCTGCCGCGCGCGTGTTCTCGTAAAGCGCAATGATATCGGAGCCAGGTTCACGCTTGCCGTATTTGACCCCGTCATAGCGGGCCAGGTTCGACGATGCCTCGGCAGGTGCCACGATGTAATAGGCTGGCAGCGCATACTTGGTGTGCGGCAACGAGATATCGACAATGTTGGCGCCAGCATCGCGCATCCAGGCGATGCCGGTCTGCCAAAGCTCCTCGATCTCATCTGGCATCCCGTCCATCCGGTACTCTTTGGGAATACCGATGGTGAGGCCTGCCACAGACTTATCGAGAGCCGCCTCATAGTCCGGCACGGGGATATCAACGCTGGTCGTGTCCTTGGTATCCACAGACGCCATGCTTTTGAGCAACATGGCCGCGTCACGCACATCACGGGTGATCGGCCCTGCTTGATCAAGCGACGACGCAAACGCCACCACGCCCCAGCGCGAGCAGCGCCCATAGGTCGGCTTGACGCCAACGGTGCCGGTGAACGCGGCAGGCTGACGGATGGAGCCGCCCGTGTCAGTCGCGGTCGCGCCAGCGCAAAGCCAGGCGGCCACGGCAGCAGCTGACCCGCCGGACGACCCGCCGGGCACCAGGTCAGCGTTCGACGTGTTGGACCGCCAAGGGTTGATCACCGGGCCATAGGCTGAGGTCTCGTTGGACGAGCCCATGGCAAACTCATCCATGTTGAGTTTGCCAAGCATGACCGCCCCGTCATCCCACAGGTTCTGCGTGACCGTCGATTCATAGGCCGGTTTGAAATCGTGCAGGATGGCGCTCGCCGCCTGGGTATGCACGCCCTTGGTGGCGAACAAATCTTTGATGCCGAGAGGGATACCTTCAAGCGCACCGCCCTCGCCCTGAGCTAACCGCTCATCGCTGGCCGCGGCCATAGCGCGCGCCTGGTCAGGCGTTTCGACGATGTAAGCGTTCAACTTGGCGTTCGCCGCTTCGATGGCGGCCAAATAGGCATCGGTCAGTTCGGTAGCCTTGAACTGCTTGCCGCGCAAACCATCGCGCGCCTGGGCCATCGTGAGTTTGGTAAGATCTGTCATTCCGGTGTCTTTTTAAATCAAGGGCCCAACAGCGCCCTATTCGACCACTTTGGGAACCATGAAGAACCCATCTTCGCTCGCCGGTGCATTGCCAGTCACAGCATCGGGCATGTTGCCGTCGGTCACGGCGTCGGCGCGCAATCGCATCTTGGTTTCCACCACAGATGTCATGGGTTGGACCTCCGCGGTATCGACTTCGTCGAGCTGTTCGACGAACGCCAGAATTGCGTTCAATTCGTCACGCATGGCATCGACATGGTCTTCATCGAGACGAATGCGCGCCAGATGTGCGATGCGGCGCACTGTTTGTTGATCTACACTCAAGGTAACGGGCCTTTCGAGGGCTGGCGTTTTGCTGGCCGAGCCAATCATTCTGAAACCGTGCGGCGGTGATAGCGCGCCGCGAAGATGGGTTCAAGCGACGCGAAAGTGGTGTTACGTCACACCAACAACAATCCAAGAAGCCCAACAACTCCAACTGGGCCTCACACGAAAAGCGACATCATTGCAATGGCATCTTCTGGTCACCCAACGCTCGAAACCACCGACGCCAAGGAGGCTGTCGAGGCACTCCACGATCTTTACGACGAAGAAACACAACGTCTGCGCGAAGCATTTTACGAGCATATGCGCGCTATACAGGGCGATACGAAGCGCCGCAGTGTCGGCAAAGTGCGCGGTTTTTATCCGTTTGTGCGCTTGGCCACCCAGACCTATGCCGACGTGGACTCGCGCTTGGCGTACGGCCATGTGACCCGCCCTGGTCGTCATGAGACAACCATAACCCAGCCGCACCTTTACAAGAGTTATCTGCTGGAGCAGATCGGCGCCCTGATCGCCAATCACGGCATCTCGGTCGAAGTCGGCCTTTCCGATACTCCGATCCCCATCCACTTTGCCTTTCCCGATGGGATGGTCCTCGACGGCGACGGCACGCTTGAGGATGATCGCCCGCTGCGCGATTATTTTGATGTACCGGATCTCGGCATCACCGACGACGCCATCGTTAACGGCGTGGCACCGTCGCTCTCGCAAGAGCCTTACCCCTTGTCGCTGTTCACCGCGCCGCGTACCGACTACTCGCTCTACCGGCTGAAACACTACACAGCCACGCCACCCGAGGCCTTTCAAAACTTCGTTCTTTACACGAACTATCAATTTTATATCGATGAATTTATTGAATTTTCCAAGTCCGAGCTGAGCAAGCCCGACAGCGCCTACTCGCATTTCGTCGAGCCAGGCGGCAAGACCAGCTACAATGTCCGTCTCGACCGCGAGCCGACTGGCTCTGTGGCCGCAAGGACGCCGCAAATGCCGGCCTATCACCTGTGTGCCGGCGAACACGAAGGCATTTCCATCGTCAACATCGGCGTAGGCCCATCAAACGCCAAAACCATCACGGACCATGTGGCTGTTCTGCGGTCCCATGCCTGGTTGATGCTGGGCCACTGTGCGGGTCTGCGCAATTCCCAGCGTCTCGGCGACTACGTGTTGGCCCATGGCTATGTGCGCGAAGACCATGTGCTCGACGCCGACCTTCCCCCTTGGGTTCCCATTCCCCCGTTGGCCGAAGTCCAGGTGGCGCTGGAACAGGCGGTTGCCGAGATCACCGACCTTTCCGGCTATGAGTTGAAGCGCATCATGCGCACCGGCACTGTCGCCACCATCGACAACCGCAACTGGGAACTGCGGGACTTCTCTGAGCCCGTCGAACGTTTCTCGCAATCGCGCGCCATCGCGCTCGATATGGAATCCGCGACCATTGCAGCCAACGGTTTCCGGTTCCGGGTGCCTTACGGCACGCTGCTGTGCGTCTCCGACAAGCCGCTCCACGGCGAATTGAAGCTACCGGGCATGGCCAGCGCCTTCTACAAAACCCAGGTCGGGCAGCATCTTCAGATCGGCATCCGAGCGATGGAAAATCTTCGGTCCATGCCGAGCGAAAGGCTGCATTCGCGCAAGCTGCGCAGCTTTTCCGAGTCTGCGTTCCAGTAAGGCCACGGCAGCATGACGCCGCAAGTTCTATTCGACCCAGAGGCTTTTCTTGGCGCCGTCGGCCCAATGGGCGCTTTGCTTGCGCTGGATCCGGGGACGAAAACGATCGGCGTTGCCATAAGTGATCATGAGCGAAGTTTGGCAGCGCCTGTGCGCACGATGCAGCGCGGCAAATTTCGACACGACGCCGAGCAGCTGAAAGGCCTTGTAGAGGCCGAAAAAGTCGTCGGCATTGTCGTCGGCTTGCCTTTGAACATGGATGGTTCAGCAGGCCCCCGCGCCCAATCCGTGCGAGCCTTTCGGCGCCAACTGAGCGAGCATATTCCGCTGCCCATGTTGTTTTGGGATGAGCGACTGTCGACCCATGCAGCCAGGGACAGACTTGCCGATACCCGGTCTAACCGGTCACGCCAGCAGGCAACAATCGACGCTGTAGCCGCAACTGAAATATTGGCCGATTGCTTAGAGCACCTGGCGTCCCTCACAAATCGGTAAGCATTGCCGATTAGACTGACCAATCGGACACTCTTTTTGGTGTCGTGCCTGGTTGGTAGTGAGTACAGGACGGTTACAAATGAGCGGGTTGTCGTTGGCCGATATGCGTCGTCTCGGGACGCAGAGCAATCAATCCAATCTAGGGGTCGAAAAACGGCGCGATGGTCTTTTGGGATCATTGCCCTTCAAAAAGTCGCGCCCGACAACTCCACAGGCGCCAACCAATGTTCGACCGATTGAAGGCCCGCCGCAGGTCGATCAAGTCTCGCCTGTGCCTGCTGATCAAGTTCCATCGCCGTCTTTCCAGCGTGCAGCGCATGACGGCAAAAGCTTGGTTGACAGTGTTTCCTTTGATCAGGCTGAGGCAGCCAAGGTGCTCAACGCGAACCAGCTGCGCCACCTGGCGGTCGGCTTGGCCACCGGCACCGTCGCTGGCCTTGCGGTTTCCACGTCTCCACTAGCCTTGCCGGTTGGCGCCCTTTCGGGAGCCGCAGCTGGTTACCTCGCAGGCAAGCAGGCGCAAAGGCCCAAAGTGCTTCCGGGCAAAGCCATTGCCTTGAAATCAAGAGACATGCCCGCGCTCGATGAACGCATCGCGCGGGCGCTTGGATTGCTCCAAATACCTCCGCAAAAGGTCACGGTTTGCATCGATTCCTCGTCATCGGTCAGCGCGCGCGGTAGCAAAGTTTCAAAGCCAGGCGCGCCCCAGTCATACGTACTGTCCATAGGAATGGCGCCGCTCAATTGCCTCTCCTTGGATCAGATGGAAGTGCTGATCGCGCACGCTTTGGCTGTCGCTGAGGTTGCAAGCCAGTCAGACGGCGTAGCTGCGGACACATTGGCAAGTATGGTAGCGCTGGAAACGAGCATCGCTCAAAGGCCCTCTCTGCTTCGTCTTGCGTCGCTGGACACGCTCAAATCACAGCTCCGCCAAGCGCAGATGTCGTACAAGAACGGCTTGGACGCGGTGCTTCAGCAAGCAGACGACTGGGTCGCGCGGTATGCCGGCCCCAGAGCACTTGTTGATGCGCTGTTGGCGCAAGGCCTGTTGGCTGCATTTCTTGCCGACGGGTACCAGCGAGACATGACGCTCGCGGCCATGGTCGAAGCCTTACGCGGGAACCGCAGCCAAGCCAAATTGGATCAAGCATTGCGTCACCTGGCTGCGAACGCATACCCCCAACTCGAGGCAGTGCGATCAGGCTACCCCGTCAACCTTCTGGAGCGGGTGTCAAAGTTCGACGTAGGCTGTGATGTGCCAAACATCCCTTCGCGAGCACCGACATGGGACGGCCTTTTGCCCAAGGCACAATCGACCTTGGAAAAGGCGTTCTTAGCTCCCAAGGCTTCAAAAAAGCGGCGAAAAAGCAAGAACCTGGCGCGACAGCAACGGGTGGCAAAGCTTACGGAGCCAAACGCACAAAACCAAGCAGAAGCGGTTGCAGTACCCGGCGATGCCCCACGCAGCAAAAAGGGGTTGTTTGCCAGAGTGTTTCGCGACAATTCAAGTAAGGGCGCGCGCTTGGAGGCCATGGCTGCAGCGCAATACCCCCTGTATGAGGCTGATGATCTTTGCAAGGCGGACCCGGCAACCGGGCTTGAGGCCTATCAAGCCCTTGTTGACGCCAATCCCCACTGGATGCTTGCCCGCCTACGCCTGGCAGAGGTTCAGTTAGAAATGGGCCATCGTGATTGCGTGACCAACCTCATGATGTGTGCAGAACATCTGCCAAGCGCACTGCCGGCCATCTTGGAACGGCTACAAGCAGCTATGCCAATGATCAGTCCGCTGGATCAGGAGCCGGTCCGCGAAGCCATCGACGAGATGCTTGCCTATGCCGAGATCATCGCGCAGCAGCGCGGCGAAATCGAGATTGAAGTGCTCGATCAACCACTTTTGGACGACAAGGATCGCCAAACGCTCAAGGCGATGTTCGACATGACAAGTGGCCTTCGTGAAGCATGGGTGCTTTCGGCGCCTTGCCCGATTATGCCGGAGGTCCCGCACCACGCCATCCTTGGCCTAGCACCGCGTCTAACGCCGGAAGCGACCCAAACAATGGCACTGAGCTTAGCCGAACATGCTGCTATTGAGGGCACGGTGGCCGTATACATCGAAAACGGTAAGCCACAGGGAGAGTTGGGCGATGTGCTGGCGTCCCATCCTTCCTTCTGGCGGGCCGGTAAGCGCTAGGCGCCGAGCGAATTCTGCAATCTTTTTTTGTGCAGCCTTTGAGGCGTACGTCTTAAAGGTGCTTGTCGCTCCCTTGGTCCGGGTTTATCACCCCCACTCATGGATACCCCAGAGGCCCGTCTCGAATCGCCTCAGGCTGGAACGACGCAGTTTGCGCACCGGCATCTGTTGGGCATTGAAGGCCTGACCGCACCCGACATTCAAACGCTCCTTGACCTTTCAGAGGAAGCCATTGGCGTCAGTCGGCAGGTCGAAAAGAAGCTGTCCACTCTGCGCGGGCGCACGCAAATCAACCTGTTTTTCGAAGCCTCAACGCGCACGCAATCGTCGTTTGAGCTGGCCGGCAAGCGTCTTGGCGCCGATGTCATGAACATGTCGGTCGCCTCATCGTCGGTCAAAAAGGGCGAAACGCTGGTCGATACGGCGGCCACGCTCAACGCTATGCGGCCCGATATTATTGTTGTGCGGCATCATGCGGCTGGCGCTGTCCAACTGCTCGCCCGCAAAGTTGGCTGCTCGGTCATCAATGCGGGCGATGGATCTCACGAGCATCCAACACAGGCGCTTTTGGACGCGCTGACCATCCGCCGACACAAACAGACGCTTGAAGGGCTTGTGGTCGCGATCTGCGGCGACATTCTGCATTCGCGCGTCGCGCGTTCCAATCTGCTGCTTTTGCACACAATGGGCGCGCAAGTCCGGCTGTGCGGACCCTCCACGCTCATGCCAGCGGGAATTACCCGTCTGGGATGCACGGTTTACACACGGATGGAGGAAGCCCTGGACGGCGCCGACGTGGTGATGATGCTGCGCGTTCAGCGCGAGCGGATGCACGCCTCCTTCATACCATCGACGCGTGAGTACTTCCGCTATTTCGGTTTGGACCGTGTCAAGCTCGGCTATGCTAAGCCAGACGCGCTGGTGATGCATCCTGGGCCGATGAATCGTGGTGTGGAGATTGACCCGGAAGTCGCCGAAAGCACGCAAAGCGTCATCAATGAGCAGGTCGAGATGGGCGTCGCCGTGCGCATGGCTGTGTTAGATGCCCTGGCGCATCACCTGCCCAGTTCTGATGCCACACCCAGCCAGAAAGGCCGCTAGACCCCATGGCCGTTCGCCCCATCAAAGTGAGCAATGTTCGGGTCATCGATCCATCGCGCAAGCTGGATGCGCCTGGCGCAATTTTGATGATCGATGGCCGTATCATTGCGGCTGGCCCGGACGCGGTGTCTACAGCGCAACCCGATGGCTGCTTGTCGCTTGACGGTGGCGGCGCCGTTGCCTGCCCTGGCCTTGTCGATATGCAGGTCCGTGTTGGCGAACCCGGAGCTGAACACCTGGAAACGCTGGCTTCGGCGAGCGCAGCAGCGGCTGCAGGCGGCGTCACCAGCCTTGGCGTGATGCCCGATACCGACCCCGTGATCGACGATGCAGCGCTGGTCGACTTCCTTATGCGACGCGCCCGCGACACGGCGATCGTCCACATTCACCCCATCGCCGCCCTGACAAAGGGCCTGAAAGGGCGCGAAATGGCGGAAATCGGCCTTCTGAAGGAAGCCGGGTCGGTCGCCTTCTCCAACGGCCGCCACCCCGTTTCAAGCGCCGCAGTGATGCGCCATGCCCTCACCTACGCCCGAGACTTCGACGCCCTGGTCATCCACCACCCCGAGGACCGCGATCTACGCGGCGCGGGCGTTATGCACGAGGGTGAGATGTCGACCCGCTATGGCCTACCCGGCATTCCCGAAGAGGCTGAACTGATCATGCTCGACCGGGATATCCGTCTGGCAGCGCTGACCGGCGGCCGTTACCACGCGGCCCAGATTTCTTGCGCCAAAAGCGTCGACGCGGTGCGCAAAGCCAAAGCCAACGGCATTCCCATCACGGTGGGCGTATCGGTCAATCATCTGTCGCTGAATGAGCTGGATATTGGGATGTGGCGCAGCTTCCTGAAGCTGTCGCCGCCGCTGCGTACCGAAGACGATCGCCAGGCGCTCATCGAAGGCGTGAGCGACGGTACAATCGATGTCATCGTCTCCGATCACGACCCCCAGGACGTCGAGCGCAAACGCCACCCCTTTGCGGAAGCGCATGACGGAGCAATTGGCCTTGAGACTCTGCTGCCTGCGGCTCTGCGGCTCGTACACAACGACCAGTTGGAGCTTTCGGATCTCATCGACAAACTGTCGACAAGCCCTGCCCGCATTTTAGGGCTGAAAGCCGGAACGCTCCAGCCGGGCGCGCCGGCGGATGTTGTGGTGTTTGACGCCAACATGCCTTGGGTGCTCGACCGCCACGCGCTCTACTCACGCTCCAAGAACACGCCCTTTGAAGATGCGCGCTTCACCGGGCGTGTTACCATGACCTTTGTGGAAGGTCGCATGATTGCGCAACGCGCCAGCGACGGTAGTGTGTCGATCGCCGCCTGAACTCAAGTTGGTCGACAACAACGGTAGCCAGAAAGTTGCTTCATGCCCGATCCCATCAATCTTGCTGCGTCCCTACCCTATTATCTGGCGGCATTCGTCTTCGGTTATGTGCTCGGCAGCATTCCCTTCGGGCTTCTCCTGTCCAAGGCAGCTGGCCTCGGCGATGTCCGCTCCATTGGCTCGGGCAACATCGGCGCAACCAACGTGCTACGCACGGGGCGCAAGGACGTCGCCGCAGCGACCCTTCTGCTGGATGCCGCCAAGGGCCTGGTCGCTGTCATCCTGGCGGCGCAGTTCGGCCCGGCGACCGCAGCCTTGGCTGGGCTCGGCGCCTTGGTCGGGCATTGCTATCCGATTTGGCTGAAGTTCAAGGGCGGCAAAGGCGTCGCGACGTTTCTAGGGGTGATCCTTGGACTCTCGTGGCCGCACTTTCTTTTGTTTGCAGTGTTCTGGCTAGCGGTGGCCTTTGCGTTTCGTTTTTCCTCGCTGGCCGCTCTTGTCGCGACACTCGCGATCCCGGTTGTTGCATTCCTATTGCCTGATGGCTCCTTCTTGGGATCAACGGCCCTTGGTGAAATTTCCGCGCTGATGGTGCTGCTGATCTGGTGGAAGCATCGCGCCAACATTGGCCGTTTGATCCGTGGCGAAGAGAGCAAGATCGGCGGCTCCAAGACATCTGCCAGCGGATAGACACCCAGCGTGGCTAAGTCACTTTCAGACCAAGAACGCCTCGCTTGGCTTCGACTAATCCGAACACCGCGGATTGGACCGGCCACCTTCTTCGATTTGATCCATCGCTACGGCAGCGCGGAGGAAGCGCTGGCAGCGCTGCCAACAATTGGTTACCGTCACGGCGTCGCGATGCGCCCTGCGAACGAAAACACCATACGCCACGAAATAGATGAGGCGCACCGACATGGCGCACACTTCGTGGCCGTTGGCGAGGCAGGGTATCCCTCCAACCTCGCCGAGCTGGAGCGGCCACCGCCCATTCTATGCGTGCGCGCCAACAGTGGATTTGTGGCCGTTAGCCCAGCGGTTTCTATTGTTGGTTCGCGTAATGCCTCAGCCGCAGGACTGACCTGGGCAAAAGCGGCAGCGCAAGACTTGGGTGAAGCTGGGTTGATTGTGGTGTCTGGCCTGGCTCGCGGTATCGACGCCAGCGCCCATTTGGGCGCTCTTGGCACCGGCACTTGGGCCTTCTTCGCAGGTGGTCTCGCCTCAACCTATCCACCGGAACACACCAAACTGGCCGATGAGATCGTCGATAAGGGCGGAGCGCTCTACTCCGAGATGCCATTGGGGTGGACAGCACGCGCACAGGATTTCCCTCGGCGCAATCGGCTTGTTGCGGGATCGTCGTTGGCCACCATTGTTGTCGAGGCCGCGCGCAAGTCCGGATCTCTCATTACCGCCAAGCAAGCAACCGAAATGGGCCGTCTGGTCATGGCCGTGCCTGGCTTTCCGCTCGATCCAAGGAGCGAAGGCCCCAATGCGCTGCTGCGCGATGGAGCCACACTTGTCCGTGACGCTGTGGATATTCTCGCCGAGCTTGGGCCGATGTTGGCCAATCCCCGCCTGTCCAACCAAACAGGGCCGTCAAGCTCGCTGTTTGGCCGCTTGGAAGAACCGAAGCGCCCCCAAGCACCCGAAGCGGACCCACCTGCCGAATCCATTTTGGAAGGAGCGATGAGTTTGACCTTCTTATCTGCGGATCGGTTGATTGAAGTGACAGGCCTGCCCGCCCATACCGTGCGCGTATGGCTCCTAGAAAACGAGCTGACGGGTCGAATCATTCGGTCAGCCGGTGATCTGTTCGCCTGGAACCCAGACAACAATCCCTAGCTCGGACCAAGATCTGCGACCGCCGCTTTCGTCCCTGCAGCTGGCTACGGTTATCAGCCTACGTTGCTATCATGTTGCGTCTTCACGTCGTCCAACGCCTGTTGCCGCGCCATGGAGAGAATATGACAAAGTACATCCAGCCCGTAGCCCTTTGCCAACCGTTCCAATGCTTCCGTCATTCCGACGATGTAGTGGGCAACATCATCGCGCGAAGTGAACCGTTCAGCGTCATCCATGGCCGAAAAGGACGAGTCATGTTGCTCCTCCACAGAACGGTTCAGATCATTCGTGTCTGCTAGCGTCGTCTTTTGCGACATTGGCGCTTGCTCCCGCACAAACAAGTTCCATTCAATGCCGGATGGCTTATCCGAACCCAACTTAACGTATACGTTCAATACAACACGCACAAGTTGTATTTTGTAGTGCCTACTTTCTATGCGTGTATTTCATCAAATCAAGTTCGGTTCGCGTTTGACAAGTCGGCAGAGCATCCTCATGTTCCGCCCACGCTGACCCCGAACCAGTCGGTAGCGAGCAGACAGTCTATTCCCCCCGTTTTTCCGACACCGACCAACTGAGTTAAACCTGCATGGACCTCGTAATTGTGGAATCGCCAGCCAAGGCGAAAACCATCAATAAGTATCTGGGATCAAACTACAAAGTCCTGGCTTCTATGGGCCATGTGCGCGACCTACCGTCAAAAGATGGCTCCGTCGATCCCGACAATGACTTTGAGATGCTCTGGCAAAACGACGCCGGCAAATCGAAGACCATCAACGAGATCGCTCGTAGCGTGAAAGAGGCAGACCGCGTGATTCTCGCGACTGACCCTGACCGCGAAGGCGAAGCGATCTCCTGGCACGTCCTTGAAATCCTCAAGCAGAAGAAAGTGCTTAAGGACAAACCGGTGGAACGGGTGGTGTTCAACGCGATCACCAAGAATGCCGTTCTTGAAGCTATGAACAATCCACGCGCGATCGATGCACCGCTGGTGGATGCCTATCTTGCGCGACGCGCGCTCGATTATCTGGTTGGCTTCACCCTGTCCCCCGTTCTGTGGCGCAAATTACCAGGATCGCGCTCAGCAGGTCGCGTGCAGTCGGTTGCGCTGCGATTGGTGACCGAACGCGAGACACAGATCGAAGCGTTTGTTCCGAAAGCCTATTGGACCATCAACGCCCATCTGAAAAACGGCAGCAACGCGCCCTTTGAAGCGCGCCTGACCGCTTACAACGGCACCAAGTATGGCCGTCACGATTTGGGTGACGCTGGTCTCGCTGGGTCCATCAAGACGATGTTGGAAACCGCCAGTTACAACGTTGACTCGGTTGAAGCGAAGCCGGTGCGTCGCAACCCATACGCGCCGTTCACCACATCCACACTGCAACAGGACGCCTCCTCGCGCCTGGGTATGTCGCCGAGTGTCACGATGCGTGTGGCGCAGCGCCTCTATGAAGGCACCGAGATCAACGGCGAGACGGTGGGCCTCATCACCTACATGAGGACTGACGGCGTGCAGATGGCGCCTGAAGCCATCCGCGCGACGCGCAAACTGATTGGCGAGCGTTACGGCGATAACTACCTGCCAAAAGACGCGCGACTCTATTCCTCGAAGGCCAAGAACGCACAAGAAGCGCACGAGGCCATTCGCCCGACAGACCTGTTCCGCACGCCCGACCAGGTGCGCCGCTATTTGGATGATGATCAAGCGCGGCTTTACCAACTCATTTGGTCGCGCACGGTCGCCAGCCAAATGGCAGCTTCGGTTTCTGAGCGGACCACAGTGGACATCTCCGCTGTCCACGGAAGCGACCGCGCTGAACTACGCGCCACAGGCTCCGTGATCACCTTTGAAGGTTTCCTCGCCGCCTATGAAATCCGCGCCAACAAGGACGACGAGGACGACAAACGCCTGCCGCCGATCACCGAGCGCGATCAGATTTCCGCTGATCGGATCGAAGCCACCGAGAAGTTCACCGAGCCACCGTCGCGCTATTCCGAAGCGAGCCTGGTTAAGCGCATGGAAGAGCTCGGTATTGGCCGCCCCTCCACCTACGCCGCAACGCTCGCGGTGCTTCAGGATCGGGGCTATATCGACATTGAGAAGCGGCGCATCTTCGCGTCCGACAAGGGCCGGTTGGTAACAGCCTTCCTTGAGGCATTCTTCAAGCGGTACGTCGAGTATGACTTCACCGCGTCACTGGAGGCAGATCTCGACCGGATTTCCGCTGGTGAGCGCGACTGGCGCGATGTGCTGCGCGCTTTCTGGACTGCTTTTTCTGGCTCGGTGAACGAGATTTCCGAGCTTCGCATTGCGCAAGTCATCGATGCCCTGAACGACTTGCTTGGGCCGCACATATTCCCCGACAAAGGCGACGGGTCCGATCCACGCAAATGTCCAGCCTGTGAAGACGGCCAGCTGTCGCTGAAGATATCGCGCTATGGCGCCTTTATTGGCTGCTCGAACTACCCGACTTGCAACTACACACGACAGCTCGCCTCCAACGACAATGACGACCTTGCGCAGTCCGGGCCGATCGTCTTGGGCGAGGACACCGAAACGGGTGAACAGATCACGCTGCGCGATGGTCGCTTTGGTCCTTATGTCCAGCTTGGCGAAGGCAGCAAGCCGAAACGCGCCAGCTTGCCCAAAGGTTGGGACAAGGCGGCGATGGACTTGGAGAAGGCACTGCGCCTTCTCTCCCTGCCCCGCTTGGTTGGTGCCCACCCCGAGACAGGCAAAGATATTCAGGCTGGTATCGGTCGATATGGCCCGTTTGTCTTGCACGATGGCGTCTACGCCAATCTCGATTCTGTCGATGAGGTGTTTGAGGTTGGACTCAACCGCGCGGTCACTGTCTTGGCCGAAAAAGCCGCCGGTGGCGGTGGACGCCGCCGTGGGGCGCCTCAAGCGCTCAAAACGCTCGGTGACCACCCTGATGGCGGTGCCATCACCGTCCATGACGGGCGCTATGGCCCCTACGTCAAACATGGCAAAATCAACGCCACCATTCCAAAAGGCACAACGCCTGATGACGTAACGCTGGATCAGGCGATCGAGCTGATCAGAGCACGGGCGGAAAAGGCTGGCAAAAAACCAGCTGCCAAGAAGAAGACCACGGCCAAAAAGAAAACCACGGCTAAGAAGCCGGCCGCCAAGAAAACCGCAGCCAAGAAAGAAGTCGCGGCCGAATGAGCGGCGGCTTGCCATCCGATGAGGCGCTGCTCGAATTCCTAGCCAACAATCCGGGTCAGACTGGCAAGCGTGAAGTTGCGCGCGCCTTTGGCATCAAGGGTGCTGACCGCATCGCTTTGAAGCAAAAGCTCAAGGCGCTCAAAGACCAAGGCATCATCACCAAGGAAGGCGGCAGCTTCCGCCGTGCGGATGAACTGCCTCCGGTGTTTCCTGCGCAAGTCGTCTCCGTTGATGACGATGGCGATCTGATCGTCGTGCCGCGCCAACAGCTGGACGGTGATAACGCACCCGATCGCTTTGTCCTTGTGGAAAAAAAGTCATCGCGCCGCGCAGCGGCATCATCGCGGGTCTCGCCACCGGGTATCGGCGACGTGCTGTTGGTGCGTGTGAACCACCCAGCTGAGGATGAAAGTCCGGGGCAAGTCACGCTGATCAAGGCCATTGGCCGCGGTGACGCTGCACGGCACTTCGGCGTCGTGCGCATCGATAGCCGGGGCAACGCCCGATTGGAGCCAGTTGAGCGCAAGGCCGATGTCCTCGACATCGACAAGCACGATCTGGGTGACGCCAAGGATGGTGACCTCGTGTCTGCCATTCGTCTGCCTGGTGGCCGCCGCGGGCGCTCGTCAAAGGGCAAGGTCGATGACATTTACGGCCAGCTCGGCACCGAAAAGGCCATTAGCCAGATTGCTGTGCTCCGCCAAGACCTACCCGACGCCTTCCCCGCCGATGTGTTGGCCCATGCCGAGTCGCTGGAACCCGCAAAGATTGACGGGCGCGAAGACTGGCGCGATTTACCCCTGATCACCATCGACCCCGCTGACGCCAAAGACCATGACGATGCGGTGCACGCCGCGCTCGATACCGATGAGAACAATCCAGGCGGCTTTATCGTCACGGTCGCAATCGCCGACGTCGCCTACTATGTCCGCACGCACACGCTGCTCGACCAGGAAGCGCGGCGCCGAGGCAATTCGGTCTATTTCCCTGACCGTGTCATTCCGATGCTGCCGGAACGCCTATCAACGGACCTATGTTCGCTACGCCAGGACGAAGAACGCCCCGCTATGGCGATCCGCATGGTGTTCGATGCCAACGGCAAGAAGCGCAAGCACGCGCTGCACCGCGTGTGGATCAAGTTGCATGCCGGATTGGCCTATCAAGCGGCGCAAGCCGCAATCGACGGCAAAGAGCCACCAGTCGGCATCAGGCCCTGCCCGCAAAACATCGCACAGGATGTCCTCAAACCCCTGTGGCAAGCCTATGGCGCGCTCAAGGCGGCACGGGCCAAGCGTTCGCCGCTTGAGCTTGACCTGCCTGAGCGGCGCCTGGAGCTTGACGACAAGGGCGCCGTCACCGGTGTCAGTGTGCCAGACCGGCTGGACGCCCACCGGCTGATCGAAGAATTCATGATACAGGCCAATGTGGCGGCGGCGGAGCTTTTGGAAGCCAAGAAGACCGACTGCCTCTACCGCGTCCATGATGCGCCCGGCGCTGCCAAGTTTGAGGGCCTACGCGCGTTTCTCAAAAGCCTCAATATTTCCATCGCCAGCAAGAGTTCGCTGCGCCCGCTCGATTTCAACCGCATCCTGGAACGCGCTGACGGGCAACCCAATGAAGCGCTGATCAACGAGATGGTGCTGCGCAGCCAGGCGCAGGCTGAATACACGCCGGCCAACATTGGCCACTTCGGGCTCAACCTGTCGCGCTATGCACACTTTACCTCGCCGATCCGCCGCTACGCCGACCTACTGGTTCACCGGGCCCTGATCGCGGCCTACAATCTGGGTGATGACGGCGTCGCCGCCGACAATGAGGTGCTGGCACGGCTGGGCGATCACCTATCCGGCACCGAGCGCCGCGCCATGTTGGCCGAGCGCGAAACAACGGACCGCCTGATCGCGGCCTACCTTTCCGATAAGGTGGGTGCGACTTTCCCCGGCCGGATCACAGGTGCAGTCGGTGCCGGTCTATTTGTGAGGTTAAAAGAAACCGGCGCCGACGGATTTGTACCCGCCGGATCGCTTGGTGCCGACTATTTTGCCTTCGACGAGGTGGGCCAGCGGCTTGTTGGATCCGCGACCGGCGAAGCCTTCCAACTTGGTGACGAGGTGGAGGTGCGCCTCGAGGAAGTCGCTGCCTTGGCCGGGTCGCTGCGCTTTCAGATGGTGAGCCGCGGAAAGGCGTCCAAGCCTGCTCGCGGCCTTTCCAAGCGCGATAAGGGCGGGCGTATTAAGCGCCACACCTCCCCGGCTGCGCATGCGCGCCGCTCCGTGCGCAAGGCAAAAGGACGGTAGACCGTCCGATGGAAGATCGTTCTCAAAGTCCAGCCTTGTCAGCACGCCCTACACGTCCACGCCCAGCGGCAAGCCTGCTTCTTCTTTGGCAGGACACACAGGGCGCATGCCACATTTTGATGGGACGACGACATCCATCGCTCGCCTTCATGCCTAACTATCTGGTGTTCCCTGGTGGACGGGTGGAAGGGACCGACAACAGCCAACCCATACAGCTTCGCTTGGAAGCGCCAGACAGCGCAGCATTGGCGCATGAGCAGTCCAAGTCTCCACAAGCCTTCTTGCAGACAGCTTTGCGTGAGTGTCTGGAGGAAACCGGCTTCGATGTCGCGTCCACATTAAAGGCGCCGCTGCACTACATCGCCCGCGCTGTCACCCCGCCGCGCCTTAGCAAGCGATATGACACCCGCTTTCTGCTGTCGAATGCGGCTGACAATGAAGCGCTGGCGAAGGCAGCCGATAAGGTTCTTCCTGCGGGCGACGGCGAGTTATTGTCGTGCGCGTGGCACCCGGTGAACGATCTGGCCTCAGAACCGCTCCATCATGTCACTCGCGCTGTTCTTGGCCACGCGATGAGTATGGCAGCCGCTCTTGGCTCCAAGCGGGAACCCCCTGCGCGTATGCTTGTCGCAAACCGCACACCGCGCCACTGGACGGGTGCCGCCGCCATCCGTTCCGAACACTTGAGGCAGCAAAGTCAGCGCTTAGGTTCTTGACAACGCCGCCAAATCCACCGATAGCAGCGCATCTTCCGACCCAAGCAATCTTGCGTGAGGCCAGCCTGCCTGGCGGTCGTCCCTTTTCACCGATCTAAGATCGAGGCAATTCGCATGGCAAAGGCCACCACCATCAAGATCCGGCTCGTCTCTACGGCCGACACGGGTTACTTCTACGTGACCAAGAAGAACTCACGCACGATGACCGACAAGATGGTCGTGCGCAAATATGATCCGGTTGCGCGCAAGCACGTCGAGTTCAAAGAAGCGAAGATCAAGTAGCGCCGTTTCAAGGCCCTTTCGAACGCTCAGCGGCGCGCCTCCTTGGAGGCGCGATTTTTTTGGATTGAACCTGTCCAAAAAAAGCGGCTGATGCAGGACTCCAGGCTTGAGGAGGCCAAAAGACGGAGTCACCGCACCAGCCATCCCTACGCTTCGGGGTGTGCGGCGGACCCGAAACACTATAGGGACCCGCGCTCGGCGGTACCTCTGAATAGCCAGAAACAGTGGCATCGAGGCAAGTCAAACAACCCCATTCCCAGTACCGATACCGGGTATTTGAGTAATTAACCTTGCTTGTTGTGGTTAAAGGCAGAGCTCGCGCTTAGGCCGCAAGCATCACGCGGTTTCTGCCCTCACGCTTTGCCTGATAGAGCGCTTCATCGGCCCGCTTCAAAACGGCTTCGGCGGTATCATCCTGCCCCAAAACCGAAGCCACACCCATCGAGACCGTGACGGTCAAATGCTTGGTCCCACCCGCTACTGGTATTGGGTCATGGTCCATGCGGGCACGCAAACGCTCAGCGATAGCTGCGGCCGACTCTTGGTCTGAGTCTGGCAAGATCAGCGCGAACTCTTCACCTCCGTAACGACAGGCAAAATCCGCCCCACGAATAGACTTGCGAATGCGGTCACCAAACTCGCGCAGAACATCATCCCCTACATCATGGCCATGTGTATCGTTGACCGACTTAAAGAAATCGATGTCCGTCAAGATAAGCGACAATGTCTTCCCACGGCTTGCAGCTTGATGGGTGAGCGTCTTGAAATGCTTGTCGAAATAGCGGCGGTTATGAAGACCTGTCAGGCCATCCATAATGGCCATTTCCATGGTCTGCTCCACGCTCTCGCGCAGCTGATCTGCATACATTTTCCGGCGCATCTGTGTGACAATGCGCGCTTTGAGCTCATTGCCGTCGATTGGGCGCACCAAATAGTCGCTGACGCCCATATCGAGACCACGTTGAATTTTGGTATCGTTTTCGGGTTCGGCAATGACTACCAGGGGCAGAACACGTGTCTTTTCAAGGTTTTGCAACTGCGAGCATAGACGCAAGCCGTCATAATCGCGCAGAGACAGGCTGATTATCACCAAGTCATAACTGTTGTCCGCGATGTGAAACAGCGCCGAATCCGGATCGGTATGGACGTGGACATCGAAACTCGGTGCCAGAGTAGATTTCAGACGTTCATACGAACTCATCCGATCATCGACGATCAGAATACGGCCTGACATCTCGCCGATCTCGGTCACGGGCAAGACCGGTTCCTCGCCCAAAGCCGTGCGTGAGTATGCGCGGCTGCGCAGCTCATCGACAAGGCGCTTCACCCGAACCAGATTTTTAACGCGTGTCAGAAGCGCAACGTCCTTGATCGGTTTGGTCAGAAAATCATCCGCACCAGCTTCCAGGCCCGTAACGCGATCGCTGGGCTGGTCAAGCGCCGTCACCATGACAACTGGAATATGCGATGTTTTTGGATCAGCCTTGATCCGACGGCATGTTTCGAAGCCGTCGAGACCCGGCATCATCACATCAAGGATGATGATGTCGCAATCCTGCTGGCTGACAATTTCCAAGGCTTCAAGGCCGCTGGTTGCCGTCAAGACTTCAAAATACTCGGCCTTGAGGCGCGCCTCCAACAGTTTGACGTTGGCGATGATGTCATCAACGACCAAAACACGTGCAGTCATGACCTAGGCCTCGCCGACAAATGTTCGCACCGTGTCGAGAAAGCCCGAAACGGAAATAGGTTTGGAAATGTAGGCTTCGCAACCGCCAGAGCGAATACGCTCTTCATCGCCCTTCATGGCGAACGCGGTGACAGCAACAACGGGAATATGGCGTAGCTCATCATCTTCTTTGAGCCAGCGTGTCACATCAAGGCCCGATACTTCCGGCAATTGGATGTCCATCAAGATCAGGTCCGGCAGGTGAGTGCGTGCAAGTTCCATCGCATCCATGCCATTGCCGGTTTTCACCGTCGCATAGCCCTTGGCTTCCAACAGGTCGCTGAACAGCTTCATGTTCAGCTCATTGTCCTCAACGATGAGGATGGTCTTGCTCATATCACCGGCTCCGACCGTTCCTTTGGACATATCGCTGTCAGACAGCGCGAACGGCGCAATTTCAATTCCTATGCATTTCAAACTTGAAGAAAAAGCAAAGGTCGGCGATTTTTGCGTTTGGACAGTGCGAATTTGAGCTGTCAGAAGGCCAAAAATCCGGGGCAAAGTTAATGAACACTGACCAGGCCAGTCTGGCGGAACGTATCCTGCTTTTCCTCGCACAGCGCCCTGAGCACCTGGAACGTTTCCTCGCCGTTACGGGGTTGGCTCCAACGGACCTGAGAAGGCTGATGACATCGACCGACTTCCAAGCTGGCCTGTTGGATTTTCTGTTGTCAGATGAACCGCTTTTGCTCGCCTATTGCGAAGAAAGCGGCGACGATCCGGTAGCAATCGCACGATCGGCGGCACCCTTTCAGCAGGCGTGGGAATGAGCGAGGGCTACTGCCGGGACTGCCTAACACCAGCCAACAATGGCCAGCCTCATAGCGTGGCGCGGTGCCCAAGCTGCGGTTCGCCACGTATTATTCTGCACCCAGAAATCAACACGCTTAGCCTGGCGCATATCGACTGCGACGCCTTCTTTGCAGCCGTAGAAAAGCTCGACAATCCGGAGCTGCGCGACAAGCCGGTGATTGTCGGTGGCGGACAGCGCGGCGTGGTGTCCACCTGCTGCTACATCGCACGGATCCATGGGGTACACTCCGCAATGCCCATGTTCACGGCGCGAAAGCTGTGCCCCGATGCAGTGATCGTCAAACCGCGCATGGCCCGCTATGTCGAAGTCGGCACGCAAATTCGCGAACGCATGCGGTCGCTCACCCCGCTCGTTGAACCGCTATCCATCGACGAAGCGTTTCTTGATCTGACCGGAACAGAACGACTTCACGGTGGGCCGCCCGCGCTGACTCTGTTGAAATTCGCACAAGATATCGAAGCGGAGATCGGTGTATCGGTCTCGGTTGGCCTGTCACACAACAAATCAATGGCCAAGATGGCGTCGGATCTCGACAAGCCCCGCGGATTTTCGGTGATAGGACAAGAGGAGACGCTATCGTTCCTCGCGCCCATGCCAGTGCGTGCGCTGTTCGGCGTCGGCGCCGCGATGGCGCGTTCCCTGGAGAAGGCTGGCTACCATACACTTGCGGACCTTCAGACCGCTGACCGCGATAGCCTATGGAAGAGCCTTGGTGACCATGGCGCACATTTACATGATCTAGCGCGCGGCATCGATCCGAGACCCGTGAAGCCGGGACGCCGCCGTAAAAGCGTTTCGTCGGAGCGCACCTTCAACGAGGATGTAGCGGACTATCCCACCTTGCGTGGTGTGGCCCGCAAGGCCTGCGAACGCGTGTCCTCACAGCTTAAAGCCAAAGGCTTCGCTGGTCGGGTGGTCACACTCAAGGTCAAAACCAACCAATTCAAGACGCTGACGCGCGCCCACACCCTGCCCACAGCAACGCAAAGTGCCGACCGGATGTTCCGAACTGTTGAGCCGCTTTTGCAGGGGCTGGCGACTGGCACGGCATTCCGACTGCTCGGCGTCGGCATCAGCGAGCTGGTTGACGCCAGCGAGGCCGATGACCGCGATCTGGCCGACATGAACGCGCAGCGGCGCACCTCGGCTGAAAACGCCATGGACCAGTTACGAGCGAAATTTGGCGAAGACGCTGTGAATGTCGGCCTGATGTTTGAAGTGTCCGACCGGGGCGAAAAGTCAGCCGACGCCTATTCACAAACTTCAGCGCGAAAGGGTGCAAAATCAGCCAAGTCACCGCGCAGCGTGAACGACCCGTAGTCCATGACGAGTTGATCGGAGACGCCGTTGGTATCCAACAAGAAATCGACCACGAAGCTCGGTCCGGCATCTGCGTCCACCGGATCAAAATAGCTCAGCTTCACAGGCCAAGCGCGGGTTGGCGACGGATAGTCTTCCCAAACGGGTTCGCCTTCGCTCTCTTGCGCACTTGCTATGGATATCGGGCCCAGCACCGTCGCCTCGGTGGGTTCGCCGATAACCGCCGTGACTGGCTGTGCCAGACCCGTATCGTGACTGCCGTCGAACACGGTGGAGAACATAATCCGCTCGCCACCCTGGGCTGCGGCCAAAACGGCCTCGGTGAGCTGGTTTGGGAAGACCGTTTCGGCGATTGCGGCGGTGCTCGTCTCACGATCAGCGAACCGGCGAATGGAGATGGACCCGGAGGCTTCGCGTTCCGCGGCACCCGTCACCGAGATCGGCTCTTCGTCGTTCGTTTCCGTGTTGGATTGGAAGGTGAAGATCTGCCCAGTCGCGTCCTCAAAGGCGCGATAGCTCGTCTGCGTGCGGATGGCGCCGCCGGCGCCGCCTTCAATCGATAGGATCATATCGCTGGATAGCGTCCACCCTTCGCAAGCGCCGCCTGTCACCTCAAAAACAAAAAGACCCGAGGCATAGGCAATGCCCGAGTTGCGCTCCGCATCGAGCAGTGACAGTTCATAAACGGCGCGGTGCGGCACCAGGTCAGAGGCAACCGCTTGGCTGGCTCCAAGAGCAGCCACCATGGTCAGCCCAAACAAGGGTACCAAAGCTGTTTTGGCACTGGACGAAACCTGCCGACCGTTTAAATGGTGCGTCATATCTAACTGCCTTTTGCGGCGCACTATCCCAAACATTGAGTTACACAGCCCATGAGCATTGAGCAACGACTGTCCGATCTCGGCGTTAATGTGCCGACCCCTGCCACACCGGCGGCCAACTACGTCCCGTTTGTCCAAACCGGATCGCTTCTGATGGTGTCCGGCCAACTGCCATTTCATGCCGATGGCACACTGCACACGCCCGGTAAGCTGGGTGACGACATTGATGTGGAGGGTGGCCGTGAAGCTGCAAAGCTTTGCGCGATCAACCTTTTAGCCCAATTGAAGGTGGCCACGAACGGCGATTGGGATCGCTTGGCAAGAGTGGTCAAACTGGTTGGGTTTGTGAACGCTACGCCGGACTTCACCGACCAACCAAAGGTCATCAATGGCGCCAGCGATTTCTTTGTCGAGGTCTTTGGTGACCGAGGGCGTCACGCCCGATCAGCGGTGGGTGTCGGCTCTTTGCCGTTCGGCATTCCCGTTGAGGTCGAAGCCATTTTCGAGCTTAGAGACTAGGGCCGGTTCGAGCACAAATGCCAAACATCCCCTCTTGGCTCACCGCGCGGCCCATTGCCCATCGCGGACTGCACGACAGCGCTGTGGGCATAATTGAGAACACGCTGCCCGCTTTTGCGGCCGCGATCGAACGCGGCTTTGCGATTGAACTTGACGTGCAGCCGACACGCGACGGCGATGCCGTGGCATTTCACGACCGAACGCTCGACCGCCTGACCGACCAGACGGGGCCGGTCGCCGATCTCGACCGCGCCGAGCTTGAAACCATTATGGTCACTGGCTCCGGCCTGCCGATCCCGTCACTCGCAAAGGTACTCGCTGAAGTCGACGGCCGCACACCGCTGTTCATCGAACTCAAAAGCAATTTTGATGGAGATGTGTCCTTGGCAAGCGCAGTCGCTGGCGCCTTGGCTGCGTATCCTGGTCCTGCGGCACTGATGTCCTTTGACCCGCACCTCGTCACCGAGCTGCGCAAGCACACATCGGGGCGGCCACTTGGTTTCGTCTCAGCATCCATGAGCTACGACCAGTGGGGTGGGCTTTCGTTCTGGAAGCGGTTCAGTTACAGCACCCTGCTGAATGGCCCCGGCTTTTGGTGCGATTTCGTGTCGTATAGCCAAGCTTGCCTGCCGGCCGTTGCCCCTCTCCTCGCCAAATGGATTGGCCGCAAAGCACTTATCACGTGGACGGTGAAGGATGCCGCGAACGCTAAGCGGCTTACACCCTATGTGGATGCCATAACCTTTGAAGGCTTCGATCCGCTTGAGGATGTTGCATGAGCGAGCGCAATGGCACCCAACCGAACAGCCGCACGCTTGAAACCGTTGAGAGCATTACGGATATCGGCGAGAAGGATTGGGCACGCCTCAAAGCCACACAAAAAGGTGGAGAAACTCCGTATAACCCCTTTGTTTCTCATGCTTTCTTGTCGAGCCTCGAAGAGTCTGGCTCGGCTGCACCAGAAACCGGCTGGATCGGCTCTCACGTTGTTGTACGCGGCGCCGATGGCACGCCGGAAGCTGCGCTGCCGGCCTATTTGAAGATGCACAGCTACGGCGAATATGTGTTCGATCATGCCTGGGCGGATGCCTATGAGCGCGCGGGAGGTCGGTATTACCCCAAGCTGCAATCGAGCATCCCGTTCACGCCAGCGAGTGCGCCGAAACTTCTTGTGACCGATACTGAGGACGACACTCTCCCGCCCCTGTTGGCGCAGGGCGCCCAGGCTGTCGTGGACAAATTGCAGCTATCTTCAGCCCACATTACCTTTGTTTCTGAGAATGAAGCGGATTTGCTCGAGCAGTATGGCTACCTCACCCGCCACGATCAGCAGTTCCATTGGCACAATGACAGCTACAAAACCTTCACCGACTTTGAGACCGCGCTGGCTTCGCGCAAACGCAAACAAATGCGCAAGGAAAGGCGCGAAGCCCTGGTCAATGACATCGAGATCGAATGGCTCTCTGGGTCAGACCTGACTGAAACCCATTGGGACGCTTTCTTTCGGTTCTATCAAGATACCGGCGCCCGCAAATGGGGCCAACCCTACCTCACGCGCTCCTTCTTCTCGCTGATCGGGGAGCGCATGGCCGAGGACGTGGTGTTGATGATGGCCAAGCGCGCCGGACGATATGTTGCCGGAGCACTGAATTTCCGCGGATCTGACGCCATCTATGGACGCCATTGGGGCTGCATCGAGCACCACCCGTTCCTACACTTTGAGCTGTGTTACTACCAAGCGATCGATTACGCGATTGAACACGGGCTGGACCGTGTTGAAGCCGGTGCACAGGGCGCCCACAAGCTGGCGCGTGGCTATGTGCCGGCCATCACCACATCGATGCACTATATTCCTAACCCGTCGTTCAAGCGTGCCGTTTCTGCATACTTGGATGGCGAGCGCGAACAGGTGCTGTTCGACGCGCAATATCTTGAAGAACGCACGCCGTTCCGCAAAGGTGGGTCGATACTTGCATCTGAGGACGACACATGACCCTGGGTTACGACAGCGACAACATCTTCGCCAAGATCCTGCGCGGCGACTTCCCAAGCCACACCATTTTGGAAAATGATGATGTGAAGGTGATCATGGATGTGATGCCACAAGCCGATGGGCACGCTCTGGTGATCCCAAAACAGGCATGTCGGAACTTACTTGACGCGCCTGCCGCGGTTTTTGAACCGATGATGGCCGCCGCACAAAGGGTCGCCAACGCTGGAATACGTGCGTTTGAAGCCGACGGTGTGACGGTGCAGCAGTTCAATGAGGCCGCCGGTGGCCAATCAGTCTTCCACCTGCATGTGCACGTGATTCCTCGTCACACAGGTGTACCTCTGCGCGGTCATTCAGGTGCGATGGCGGACCAGGACCTTCTGGCTGACCATGCCGCGCGCTATCGCGCTGCCCTTGGCTAGATCAGGACAGGCAGGCAGATAATGGGGCGACAGCCCGTCCGTCACGATCAAACGCGGCGGTCACCGTGTTGGCCGTCAATTCCACCGTGATCTCCGCGCCCAATATCTCCTGAGCCGAAACCCTGGTTGGTAGGTTTGGGCGGGTGTCATCGACATCGATGGTGAACCCGAACGACTCGCCTGCTGGAAGCCCCACCAGGTCGAGTGTCACGGCGTTGTCGCCATCAAGCACGGTCGGTTGCGTCGCCAGATAGTCAGCGCCGTAAGCAACCCGAAAGGGCTGGGAAACGTTGAAGCCAGCCCCCCGGTTCGTGACGTCAAAGACAAGCCCGTAGGGTGAGCCACTGAGATCTATGGTGACCTTGATCGCTAACAGGTCGCACTGTCCCGTATTGGTGACCGTGAACCGATCGCGGGGCGCGGATTCCACAAAACGAACCTCAACATTGCCAAACGCTGGCGCCGAGAACGAGGCCAGAATCAAGGAGACAGCTAGGAACCGCATGCTCGGCCTTTCCCATGTGCAAACGAAAAGGGCCGGACGACCATATGGACATCCGACCCTCTTGTTCTCGTTGGTTCGCCTACCATACCATAGGGCAATCTGCGCTGCGGCCTTAGGTTTTCAGAGGCACCTTCGGCACGCCGCCGCGACCTGAACCACCCGGCTTACGGCCAGACGACTTAGAGGCCGTCGCCTTCGTCGTTTTACGCTTGGCAGGCGCCTTCTTTTTGGCCTTGGCCGGAACCTCGCGTTTTGGCGCGACTGGCGCTGCGGGGATCGCTTCCAGCTTCAGGCCAACGGTTTTGCCATTCTCGTTCTGGTTGAGGTCAACACGCACCGTGCCGCCTTTCACCAGCTCGCCAAACAGCACCTGGTCGGCCAATGGCTTCTTGATGTGCTCCTGGATGACCCGCGCCAATGGCCGTGCGCCCATATGCTCGTCATAGCCTTCGATCGCCAGCCACTCGCGGGCCTTATCGGTCAGCTCGATGACAACGTTGCGATCAGAAAGCTGGGTCTCGAGCTGCAGAACGAATTTGTCGACAACACGGAAGACAACTTCCTGCGGCAAATGACCGAACTGGATCATCGCATCCAAGCGGTTGCGGAACTCCGGCGCGAACAGGCGATTGATGGCTTCCATATCGTCGCCCTCACGGCGCGAATTCTTGAAGCCAATCGCAGGCTTTGCGAGGTCCGCCGCGCCCGCATTGGTGGTCATGATGATGATCACATTGCGGAAATCGACTTCCTTACCGTTGGAGTCGGTCAACTTGCCATGGTCCATGACCTGCAGCAGCACGTTGAACAAATCCGGGTGCGCTTTCTCGATCTCATCGAGCAGCAGCACGCAGTAGGGATGCTGGTCGACGCCATCGGTCAGCAGACCACCTTGGTCAAAACCGACATAGCCTGGAGGCGCACCGATAAGCCGCGAGACGGCGTGGCGCTCCATATACTCGGACATATCAAAGCGCAGCAGTTCCACGCCCAAAAGGTTGGCGAGCTGTTTGGCGACTTCCGTCTTGCCGACACCGGTGGGGCCGGAGAACAGATAGTTGCCGATGGGCTTTTCAGGCTCACGCAGGCCAGCGCGCGACAATTTGATCGCCGCCGACAAGGCCGTGATGGCTTCTTCCTGGCCGAACACAACACGCTTAAGGTTTGTCTCAAGGCCTTTGATCACCTCAGCGTCGTCCTTGGTGACATTTTTTGGAGGGATGCGCGCCATCAAAGCAATCGCGTTCTCAACCTCTTTGACGCCGATGGTCTTGCGACGCTTGCTCTCAGGAACAAGCTGCTGCGAAGCACCCGTCTCATCGATCACGTCAATCGCCTTGTCTGGCAGTTTGCGATCATTGATATAGCGCGCCGACAGCTCAACCGCTGTCTTGATGGCATCATTGGTGTAGCGGACCTTGTGATAGTCCTCGAAGTACGGCTTGAGGCCTTTGAGGATTTCAATGGCGTCCGGCACAGATGGCTCGGTGACGTCGATCTTCTGGAAACGGCGCACAAGGGCCCGGTCTTTCTCGAAGAACTGACGGTACTCTTTGTAAGTGGTCGAGCCGATGCAACGCAGCGTGCCTGCGGCGAGCGCTGGTTTTAGGAGGTTCGACGCATCCATCGCGCCGCCCGATGTGGCACCGGCACCTATCACGGTGTGAATCTCGTCGATGAACATGATCGCGCCGTCATAGGCTTCGATCTCTTTGACCACCTGCTTCAGGCGCTCTTCGAAATCGCCGCGATAACGCGTGCCGGCCAAAAGGACGCCCATATCCAGGGAGAACACCGTGGCGTCTGAAAGCACGTCGGGCACATCGCCATCAACGATCCGCTTGGCGAGGCCTTCGGCGATGGCCGTCTTGCCCACGCCCGGGTCGCC
Organism: Hyphomicrobiales bacterium; assembly: GCA_965601715.1. Classification (GTDB taxonomy): domain Bacteria; phylum Pseudomonadota; class Alphaproteobacteria; order Rhizobiales; family MH13; genus MH13. Next base: position 970,156 of record OZ271835.1, read on the forward strand.
CACCAGCAGCGGGTTGTTCTTCTGGCGACGGCAAAGCACCTGAACGGTACGCTGAATTTCCTTACCGCGTCCGATCAACGGATCGATCTTACCGCTCTTCGCCTTCTCGTTGAGATTGACGCAATAGGCGTTTATCGCCTCGTTCTTGGAAGCTTCTTGGCTTTCGCCTTCTGCAGCTTCTTCCTCGGCGCCACGCGGCGCGCGCGGTTCGCTGGCACCAGGGCGCTTGGCGATGCCGTGGGAGATGTAGTTCACCGCATCATACCGGGTCATATCCTGCTCTTGCAGGAAGTAGGCAGCGTGGCTTTCGCGCTCGGCAAAAATGGCAACAAGCACGTTGGCACCGGTCACTTCATCGCGACCGGACGACTGCACATGAATGACAGCGCGCTGGATCACACGCTGGAAGCCAGCGGTTGGCTTGGCCTCGTCGCCGTCCTCGGCGGTCAGATCAACAAGCTCATGGTCCACATAATCGGCCACGGCATCGCGCAGCGCTTTCACGTCCACACTACACGCCTGCATAACGCCGAGCGCGTCTTCGTCGTCCATGAGCGCCAAGAGCAGATGCTCAAGCGTCGCATATTCATGGTTGCGCTCGTTGGCGCCAGCTAAGGCGCGATGCAGGGCTTTTTCAAGGCTTCGGGAAAAGGTTGGCACAGGGCGCTCTCACTTTTTTTCCATGACGCATTGGAGGGGATGTTGGTTCTGGCGGGCGAAATCCATGACCTGAGTCACTTTGGTTTCCGCCACTTCGTAGGTGTAGACGCCGCACTCTCCCACACCGTTTTGGTGCACGTGCAGCATAATCTGTGTGGCCTCGTCGCGGGTCTTGCGAAAAAACCGCTCCAACACGTGCACCACGAATTCCATGGGCGTGTAGTCATCGTTCAGCAGCAGCACGCGATAGAGGTTAGGACGTTTGACCTTGGGCTTGGTGCGCGTGATGACGGCGGTGCCGGTACCCGAGTCATCGTCGTCGCCGTTCTCGGCGCCGTTCATGGTCGGCTGCATGGCGATCCACTGGAGGTCAGCGGCCGCTGACATTGCTGAATTGGACATCACGTCGGTGGTCATGGCGGTGGGTACCATGGTGCAATCAATCATCGTTAAAAGGTGGAGCACAATAGCGGTGTCATCAAGGCCAATTTTGAGGCGACACAGCCTATGAGGTATGCGCTCGCGGCCAGATGTAAAGAGGTCCACAGGAATTGCGTGGCAAACCGGGGCTGATGCTGCCTTGAGCCGTATCAACGACAGAAAAGGGCCGGTGCCATTTTGGCACCAGCCCTCTTGAGACAGTTGGAGCAAGATTGACGCAAAGCGCCAGTCAACTCTCTGTGGTGTTGTGCGTCGACACCAAGCGTGCCGTCACACCAAAAAATTACTTGCCGATCTTGGCAAACACGCCTTCGTAAGGCTTGTAGGCTTCTTTGGCGAGGTCAACGATCATTTCGTTGACTTTCGTGGCCTGACCAACGAACGCCTCGTAAGATGTTTTCATGTAGTCAGACTGAACTTCGACAGCTTTGTCGAGCGACTTAGCAGCAAGCAGGTCTTCCATAGCGGCAGAACCGGATTCCATAGCTTTCTTGGAATAGTCCTGGGTTTCCAGGGCCAGTGCCTGAACGCCTTTCGACATGGCAGCCATAGAAGCCATGGCCAAATCCATGTTCTCTTTGCCAGCTTTCTGGATCTCATCAAAATTCGTCATCGTGTCCTTAGCTCCATAAGGTTTTAGATCGCGGATGCATCCGCAACAATTTTGCAGTGCACAATCGTATATGTGCATCGCAACATGGCTGTCAAGCGAAATGTTGCGATGCACAATTAAGGAGATTCTTGCCCAGGCATTAACGCTTCCGAAACCGTCTTGTCTCTAGATTCGCAACCGATCGTCGGGTTGGGATTTCCGACGCATCGTTTGTTCTGGGGCGTATCGGTCACTGTAAGGCCGAATACCTAATGGGTGGTGTTGTGTTGCGTAGAGTATCGTGGCTGCAAGCCTCGCTTGCTGTTTTCACCGTTGTTGGTGTCGTCTTTGGTTCGTTTTTTGGCCCCGACACTGCCCACGCAAACCCTCGCTATGCCGCTCTGGTTGTTGATGCACGCAACGGCGAAGTTCTGTTTTCCCGCCATGCCAACGCCCCGCGCTTTCCGGCCTCCCTCACGAAGGTCATGACGCTCTACGTGTTGTTCGAAGAGCTGGAAGCCGGTCGGCTTACGCTCGACACGCGGATGGCCGTGTCCTCGCACGCCCAGGCACAGCCACCATCGGAACTCGGCCTGCGCAGTGGTCAGTCTATTACTGTGCGGGACGCCATGTTGGCGCTCGTCACCAAGTCGGCCAATGACGCCGCCGCCGTCATCGCTGAGCATATCGAAGGCACTGAATGGGGCTTTGCTCAGCGTATGACCCGCACGGCACGCAGCATCGGGATGCGCAACACCACATTCCGCAATGCATCTGGTCTGCCAAATCGCGAGCAGGTTACAACCGCCAACGACATGGTGCTGATGGGCCGCGCGATCTACGAGCGCTTTCCGCAGCGCTACCAGGTCTTTGCAACCCAGAGCTTCCGTTATGGCGGACGCACCTACCGCAACCATAACCGCTTGCTGGGTTCTGTGCGCGGCGTTGACGGTATCAAGACCGGCTACATCCGCGCATCGGGTTTCAACCTGTTGTCGTCTGTCAATGATCGCGGCCGTCACATCGTCGCCGTGGTCATGGGTGGTCGCACCGGTGCAAGCCGCAACGCGCACATGCGCGATTTGATCGCACGCCACCTGCCTCAGGCTTCCACCGGACCGCGCACAGCCAGTGTGGTTGCTCGCGCACCGTTCAATCCGCCATCTCCGGTCCCGCACCCTGCTGCCTTGCCAGCTGTTGCCTATGCCGCTGGCCACGCGATGATGGCACAGCGTCCGCCACAGCCCCTGCCCGCACCCTTGGCAGCGGTCGAAGTGGCAACCGTCAGCGCGCCCGCCTCAGCGGACATGATGGGTACCCATCAACCACAGCTACCAGCCACAACGGCGTCAGCTCCTGGTGGTTTCCAGCTAGGCGCCATCCCAACAGATGGTTGGACAGTTCAAATCGGCGCCCTTCCTAGTGAAACGGCTGCTGTATCGATCCTGCAAAATGCGCAGCAATCCATCGGTGGGCTCAATGTTCGCACGCCGTACACCCAATCTGTGCAGTCAAACGGCGCAACCTTGTGGCGTGCACGCTTCGGCGGTTTCAACACAAGGGAGCTCGCCCAGGCTGCCTGTCGCGAACTGGAGGCTCGGGACTTTGCTTGCCTAGCAGTGAGGCCCGACCGCTAGAACAAATTTTGAAACGGCTTTTTGTGTATGGGGAGTATCAGCCGTGCAACTTCAAGAGAACTTCTTTGGCAAGATTGACCTTGGCAGCAAGGTACGTCGAACCGCCCCTATCGGGGTGGATGTTGCCCATAAGGCGCCGGTGCGCCGTACGGATGGCGTCGGCATCGGCGCCCGGCTCAAGCCCCAGGATCTCATAGGCCTCGTCCTGTCCCATGCTGCCCGAATTCGACGTGCTGGTGCCCCCACCAGCCGTCCGCTGGTCATGGTTTTCTCGCCATCCGGCAAACGTGCGGTCCAGGTACGCTTCTAGCAAACGCACGCTTTCGGGATCGTCCGATGTCGCACCCAGAGCGGCAATGAGATCATCCTGCGAACAATCGGCCAAAGCGCGACCATCCCACGGTCCCGCTACAAACCTCCCATTGATCTCCCCGCTTCCCGGATCAAGCTGCATTTCAAGATAGGCTGTGCGCACGGTGGGCCCTGCACCGCCTCTCCGGGCCGCGCCCAGATCATCAACATCGTCGAAACCTTTGGGTCGCCCACGGAACATGGCGCGCGCCCGCATGGCTTGGTTCGCCAAGGCCAACACCTGACCCATGGCATGAACGCGACCGGTCAAAAGCAACAAGCCCGCAAGCCCAACCAGCAAGGCAATCCCGCTGAAACGCGCGTGCTTGGCAATATCTGCGGCAGGGATCCGGGTTAGCCAGCGCCCAAGATAGAGAAACGCCGCCAGGGCAGCCAAACCAAAGATGAGATAGATCATCGCAGTTGCTCCAGCAGCAAACGTCCTTCGCGGCTTTGGCTGCTTTCCAAGGCCTGTCGCCCGCCTGAGGCATAGCGCGCGACTGCGCGTAGCAGATTCGCCAATGTCTGCGCCGATTTTTCATCAAACTGGAAGTAGCCACCGCCAGACGCTGTTGCCATAGAGCGGAATGCGGCACCTGCCAGACGGTCCCTGCCCTCATGAAACATGAAAAGCCGACATCCTAGAAGACCTAGCTCACCCGCCTGTTGGCTCAGGGTGTCGGGATTCTCCTCCACGGCGTCACCAATGTACACGAGTGCCGGGATTGGCGCCTTGGCAATGTCATTGCGTGCATAGGAGAGGACACGGCCAATTTGCGTCTGCCCTCCCAAGCATTCGATTGATTGCATCAGCCGCGCTAACGATTTGCCATCCGTCTGCCAGGACGATGCTCGGCATTCATCAAAACCGCGAAAATAGACCAGTTTCATGGCCAAGCCATTCACTTGATCGGCTTCCTTGAACATCGCCGACTGGATGTGCATGGCCTGGTCCCAGGTGCGTTGGCGGCTCAGGGTAGCGTCCAGCGCGAACAGGAGCCGCCCAGACTGCCCTGGCTTGGGAGCACTTTTAAGCGCATCCACAAAGGCGTCGACATCCCCTGAGCGTTGCACAGAGGCATCAGATTTGGACTTGGGGACAGTTGGAGTCTTGCTCATTGCCATCATTTGGGATGCACACAGCCCAATGGGAAGAGTATAGGGACCGATATCGCCATGTGTCCGGTGGCCGCATCCGTTTGCAGAGCGTCGGCACGATGCAAGGAATTCTGCCAATGCCCATCATCTGCCGCACGGTTGCGGACTTGCGAGATGCACAAAAAAAACTGCGCACCGACGGTCTTTCAAGCGCCTTGGTGCCAACAATGGGCGCGTTACACGCAGGGCATCTGGCGCTGGTGGATCACGCCAAAAGCCTTGCCGACCGTGTGGTGGCGACGATTTTTGTCAATCCCACACAATTCGGCCCCAACGAAGACTTGGACCGTTACCCGCGCCAGGAAGCGCAAGATCTTGAAGCCCTTGAGGCGGCTGGCGTCCACGCCGTCTTCATTCCCGACGTGCAGCAGATGTATGGCGACCACGACGCCACACGCGTTTCAGTGGCTGGCCCTGCCCTTGGCCTGGAAGCCGATTTCCGCCCTCATTTCTTTGACGGCGTTGCCACGGTCGTTTCGCGCCTCTTATTGGCCGCCATGTGCGACGTCGCAGTGTTCGGCGAGAAGGACTACCAGCAACTCCTGGTCATCAAGCGTATGGTCAATGATCTGAAAATACCGGTCACCATTCACGGCGCACCGACGGTGCGCGAGGCCGACGGATTGGCCCTGTCGTCGCGCAACGCCTATCTGAGCGACGACGAAAGGCACCAAGCTCCGCTGCTAAACCAGTCGCTTCGCGCTTGCGCGGCCGATATCCGGTCCGGCATGTCGGAGGCCGAGGCCACCTCCAAAGCGATCAAAGCCATAGAAACTGGCGGTTTTCGCCCCGACTATGTTGCGGCACGCGACGCAGCGACTTTGGGGCCAATGACAGATACCGACAATGGTCGCCTCTTGGCGGCAGCTTGGCTGGGCAAAACCCGCCTGATCGACAATATCGCTGTTTAGGCCGCAGGTATCGAAGACGCCTTGCTATTGGCGGACACGGGCGTGATTGGCCATTGCCGCAATCCAATCTCGACGGGCCAGACTGCCATAGCTTGCGCAGCAGCATCCGATTACAGTGGGCAGGCTGATCCGGTCATCGCTATGGCGGCGGCTTGCGTCCAGCAAGACCAAAGCTAAAACTCTGCCCTTTCCCTCAACCACAGTTCGCCATAGTCAACATCTTGGCAGTTTTCGAACCACGGCCCGCCTCTGGTGAAATGGATTGCCTTGGGCGTTCCATGAGTCGGCTTGTCGTACCAACCTTCCAGGAAGTTCCAGGTGTACGGAATTTCGCCAATTTCGTCGTCGGCCGCCCACTGCATGCGGTGGAGGTAGGCGGCGTTCGCGGTATTTACGACGTCTTCGGTAAGTTTCCTCGTCGATGAGTGCCCGCAGTTGAGAAGCATGAAGGACGACCAGTTTTTGCGCGGATAGACCGTCTGCGCGCGTCCATCCATCTTCGTGGTCTCTGTTGGCTGATGGTCGTGTTTGACGCAATACAATGCCATTGAGGGATCATTAAACTGAGAGAGTTCGGCCACGTCGGCAAGGAAAAGGAAGTCGCAGTCCACGAAGAGCGCCCAGCCAGAGTAACCAGCGAGCAAGGGCGTGAAGAACCGGCTGTATGTGAATTCGGTCGCGGCCAGAGGGTCGGCCTGGCGCGTGTACAGCCCCTGCCTGATGAGTTGCTCCACTTTGATAGGCGTTATCTCGGTGGGCACGGAGGCTCGTTTTATGATGGAATGACGTGCAACGTCGTATGCAATCGGCTCGCGCGAATCCCAGCCAATGAAGATGCGAAGCGCCATATTTGGTTCCTGTCAACGACTGGTGATGTTCTGGAAATGTAAGAGAGCCAACTTGACCCAAGAGCGATATCGGTCGGCAATGCTGTTACCGTCGATCACCCTAAGCTCGCCTGCCAGGACCAATTTCCGGATATAGGCATACTCCAATGCCCACGGATGGCCATCCCAACCTTCCCACGTAAATCCGAGGATGTGCTTCTCGAATGATCTGAACTTAGGATCAGCGAGCAGCAGATGAATTCCGACCGTTCCGGTGCTCGGCGTGACAGCTCGTGTGGGGCCGTAACGCCGCAGCGCCCGCCAAAGATCGCGATACTCAGCGGCCGTTACCTTCCTCACTTTGTATCGAGGGATTCCAAGGTGTCGAACGAGCTCATCAGCCATATTCCCAAACTTCTCTAAGTTCTTGAGCTCACTTTGCACAATACGGTTTTGCGGGTCGGTCTCCGTCAAATAGAAATGCTGCAGCGCCTGTGCCGGAGGACGAATGAACCATATTTGTTGGGCGTTAGTGACGAACGGCAGATCAGCAGCGATCTCAGCAGCTGTCCTAGGTTGCAGGAGATCCAGAAGGCTCACCGAGACGTTCCGATCCCCAGCGCTATTGAGAATCAGCAGGTCGGTCTTAACGCCGCTATGGCCGCCATAATTCTTGCAATTGTTGAAGCGGACAACGCAGTCGCAATTGTCGATGAATTCGGAAAAGTCCTCCTTTAACGGTGCACTACCAACAATTGCCAACGACTGTCGTTTTGCTGGCTCAACTGTTGGCCCGCAGATCTCGTGCACTCGAACCTCCGACATTTGGGGTGCCTGCGCAGTACCCTAACAGGAGCGCGCTGATGGCGCGAGCCAGAGACATCCGCAGGGCCCCTGTGCTGGTGTGCCCGTCGGTCATTAGGCATTTGATAATGAGTGCAAGGGCTAGATCAGGCCCAATTCCATCAAGTCTTCACGCATCTGCGGGGCCAAAGAGGCTGCACCTTCAGCGTCAAATCTGGGCGCATCGGCTGGTGCGTCTTGCTCGGTTAGGTAACGCCAACCTTGGAAGGGACGCCTCGGTTGTGGCCGTGTCGCAACAAGTATCGGCTCCAAAACCAAATGGCAGCGGTTGATGCCATCAATATCCTGAAACGGCCTGATCTCGAGCAAGCGCTGACGTGCCAAGACCGCCCCCTTGATCACCCAATAAAGCGATCCGCCGTTGAGAAGCTCAGCGCCTCGTTTGGGGACCATGCGCGTCGTATGCATTTGCTCCGCCGGCAGACCCGCGGCGCGCTTGCGTTCGAGCATAGCGCTAATCCAAGCGGCATGGTCATCGACCGATTCGGCGCCGACACATAGCTTGATGAGATGAAGAGCCATCACACCCTTCTAAGGGTTAACAGTCGCCCAAATCCACGCACAATTACGTAGGCTTGCTGAGCTATCCACAGGGTGGTGGCGCATTTTCGGCCAGTTTGGGTACCCCAAGCGTCCGACTACGTATGGAGCACCACGAATAGGCGTGAAGGTCGTAGAGATAGTACCCTTGTGGTCGCAAGGGACAAAAAAATGTCCTGCGCTTACATTTTGTCCTCAGCTGGCGCTTATCACCCATGAACGACCAAACTCCGCTCGCATCCCAACTGTCGGCTTCTGGTGCACTCGATATCAACGCATCAGAGACAGCTAATTATCTGAAGCTGATCGCCAATGAGCGACGGTTGATGATTTTGTGTCTTTTGGCGGCGAAGGGCGAAGCCACGGTGTCGTTCTTGTCGCAATCAATCAGCTTGGGCCAATCGGCCATGTCGCAGCACCTGGCACGTCTGCGGGCGGACAATTTGGTAGAGTATCGCAAAGAGGGTCAGATGGCCTTTTACCGGATCGCCGACGAACGTGTGGAAGCCTTGCTGCTCACGCTACGCGATATCTTCACCTAATCGGGCTTGTTCTCGTCTTCGACGGGGCGCCCATCTTCAAGCCAAGCCGTCATACCGCCACTCATATGGGTGACGTCGGTTAACCCCATTTGCTTGGCCGTTTGAGCCGCAAGCGCGGAGCGCCACCCGCCAGCGCAATAGAAGACGAAGCGCTTGTCTTCGCCAAACAGCGGCTTGTGGTACTTGCTCTCGGGGTCGATCCAAAATTCGAGCATGCCGCGCGGACAATGCCGAGCGCCAGGGATGCGGCCGGTTTTGGCCAGCTCGCGCACGTCACGAACATCAATGAACTGGATGGTGTCAGCGCCGATCAGCGCCTGCGCCTGTTCAGGCGTAATGGAACCGACCTCGCGATCAGCAATTGCCACGAGGTTCGCCACGGTCTGCCGCGGCTGCGCATTGTCAGAGGAAGAATTGGCGTCAGTCATGACGCCAACAAAGACTTACAGCGGCGGAACCGCAAGGGCTGAGGTTTCAAACCCACCGAAAAACCATACCAGGCCGACGACGCACAGTGCACAAGCCACTGTCCAGCGCGCGGCCACCCAACAAGAAGCAGAACCGTTGTTCAATCTATTGCCCTACATTGATCAGGCTAAAGGACGGCGCCCTTCAGCGTTCAGTGGCGGGGTCTTTAACGAACTGTTTACCGCACCGCAAGATAGCAATTTTGCAAAGCAGCAATGTGATTGTGACCGCTCCAATGGCTTGACCGGTGTTGCGGGGCGCCAAAGGGCCGTGTAGCGGCAAAGGCATGATACGCCCCGCCACCCCTCTCGACCTATCGCTGTTGATGCTGCTGGCGATCATCTACGGCTCGGCATTCTCAGTCATCAAGGTGGTGGTGCCGGAGACCGGACCCTTCGCGCTCGTCCTGATGCGGGTGTTTCTGGCCTGCCTGATTCTATTGCCAGTGGCGGCCCTGCGCGGCTGGAAATGGCCTGGTAGCGCGCATGACGCCATTCTCATTGGCCTGCTTTGCCTGACCAACCTGGTGGTGCCTTTCTTCCTGATCGCCTGGGCCCAGCAACATCTCAATGCCTCGTTGATGGCGCTGCTTATGGGCGCCGGACCTTTTTTTGGTATGATGATCAGCCACTTAGCGACCAAAGATGATCGGTTTTCCTCGGCCAAGGCGGCTGCGGTGGTGATGGGCTTCACCGGAGTCGCCATTGCACTGGGTGCTGATGCCTGGACAGGATTTTCTGGCGCAGACCCACTAGAACGCCTTGCCCAAGCGGCGGCTCTTTTTGCCAGCGCGCTCTACGCATCGTCGGGCATATTCGTGCGCCGCGTGACGACGCTGTCCAGCCGGCAACTTGCGACGATGGTGCTTTTGGGGTCGCTGGTGCTTCTGGTCGCCATGGCGCCCTGGGGCGTCGCCTCAAGCCCGCTTCTGACAACCGCGCCTTCCGTCGAGACGTGGATAGGCATCGCCTATCTTGGCTTTGTCACAACGGGTTTCGCCTACCTTGTGCGGTTCCATCTCATCCGGACGGTCGGCATGAGCTATTTCGGCCTCAGCATTTATCTGGTCCCCGTGTTTGGGATCGCCATTGCGGCCTTCTGGCTGAGCGAGCCAATACCGCTCAGCCTGCTGATTGGGCTCGGCTTCATCCTGGGCGGTCTGGTGGTCGCGCGGCTATGGCCACAGGGCCTTACACAAGCGCGGGCTCAGCAACCCAAAGGGTCGTAATCACTTGATTTTTTGGGATGTTTTTTGGTAATCGCGGTCGGACTATTGTCCGCGAACGCTGCTTTCAACGGCCACGATCGGCGCGTAACCAGACACAGCTTCTACCTGCGCACCGGACTGAGACGTCGATGCAGCCACAAGTGCGGCGGCGACGCCAAAGAAGGCCATATGGGCGAGTACGAAGAGGGCAATCCGCTTGAGCATGTGCCGAGTATTCCGGAATGTGTTGAAGGAATCTGTGTCGCTCGTCACTTATCACAGCGTATGGTTTCGAAAACATTTATCGGCAAAAACTTTACGCTTGAATGACGATGCGCGAGGGTGTGTTGCCGCGGTGCAACATAGATCAGAAGCCCGCTCTAATGGTCGGGGGTGAACTGGGGACATTATGGCAAGTTGGGACTTCAATATGCGGCCAAACAAAATCCCTTGGCCGCCGATTCTGCTCATGATTTGCATTGCGGCTGGGCTTGGACTGCACACCATGCTTCCATTCCCGACACAAGACTCGCCCGCCTTCCAGTTGGCGGGTGCCGCGCTCATCTTGGCCGCTCTCGCACTGGACGTTTGGGCCTCCCTCTCCTTTCGAAAAGCAAAAACGACCATCCTGCCGCATCGCGGCAGCGACGCACTGGTGACCAGCGGCCCGTTTCAGTTCTCCCGCAACCCGATCTATGTCGGCAATGTCATGATCCTGGTCGGGGTCGGCCTGATGGCGCGCTCGCTCTGGCCGATCATTTTGGCGCCAGCCTTGGCGATTGCTGTCCAGAAGCTGGCTATCGAGCGCGAGGAAGCCCATTTGTCCGCGCGGTTTGGGGCGCAGTGGGAGGACTATGCGCAGCGCGTGCGCCGTTGGGTGTGAGTATCAAAAGCCAAACCAGAGGGCCGCAAAGCCCAAAAAGGCAAAGAACCCGACAACGTCGGTCACTGTGGTGACAAACACGCTGGAAGCGATGGCCGGATCGATGTTGAACCGGTTAAGGATCAAAGGAACCAAGATGCCGGATAAGGCTGCCGCCATCATGTTGACGACCATCGCTGTGCCAATAACCAAGCCCAGGCCAGCGCTGCCAAACCAAAAGAACGCGACCACGGCCATCAACACGGCAAAGGCAGCGCCATTCACCAAGCCAACATAAGCTTCGCGCAGCACGACCCTCCCCATATTGTAGGCATCAAGATCTTGCGTTGCGATGGCCCGTACGGCCACCGTCATGGTCTGTGTCGCTGCGTTGCCGCCCATGGACGCCACGATCGGCATCAGGATCGCCAAAGCCACCATTTGCTCCAGCGTGGCATCGAACAATCCGATGACGAGCGACGCCAGAATGGCCGTCACAAGGTTCACCAACAGCCAAGGGAGCCGCGAGCGGGTAATCGCCCGTACGCTGTCCGACACTTCCTCGTCGCCCACCCCTGCGAGAGCCAGCATATCTTCGCTCGCTTCTTCTTGGACGACGTCAACAATATCGTCGACGGTCAGGACGCCAACCAAGCGCCCGCCGGTGTCGACAACTGCTGCTGAGGTCAGATCATACCTTTGAAAGGTCCGCGCCGCATCTTCCTGGTCGGTTTCCGCACTAATCTCACGGGCCTCGTCCATGATGGTCTCAATGACCACCGGGCGCTTGGCCCGCAGCATACGGTTAAGCCGCACATAGCCCAGCAAGCGGTAGCCCGGGTCGACGACGAAGAGGTCGTGGAACTCGTCCGGCAGGTCACTCGCTTCGCGCATATAGTCGATGGCGCGGCCAACGGTCCAAAAGGGCGGGACCGCGATGAAATCTGACTGCATGCGCCGCCCAGCGGATTCCTCGGGGTAATCGAGCGCACGTTGCAGCGCCAAACGATCCAGCGTGGGGATCGTCCGCAGAATTTCGGCCTGAGCCTCGTCCGTCAGGTCTTCGAGGATGAAGACGGCGTCATCTGACTCTAGGGCGACAAAACCAGCGGCAATCAACTTCAGTGGCAAAGCGTCCAACACGGCGATGCGAATCTGCTCATCGACCTCCGCAAGCGCGGCGAAGTCGAAATCATCGCCGAGAAGCTCGACGAGCCTTGGGCGCTCCTCGTCAGCGAGCGCGGTCAAGAGGTCGGCAAGCTCAGAACTGTGGAAGTGCTCGACATGTCCACGTAGCGCGTCGATGTCTTCCTTATCGATCGCCCGTTTGAAGGCTTGAACGACTTCACGGCGCAGCCGATCATCCTCGGTCCGGATGGCATCGGCCGTAAGCGCTTCTTCATTAGGGTCTAGGTCGAGATCAGTGGCCATGGCGCCATACCAAACGTGATGCGTGCGACGCGCTGATGAAGCTGTGAATCGCTCGCGCTTGCGCCCTTGTGTGGCATTGGAGACAATAGGCCGCAATCAATCATTAGGTCGTTATGGGAGTTCGCAATTTCGAAAGTTGCGGTGATGTGTTTTATTGTTTGCCCAACAGGCGGCATTTTCAGAGAGCAACATGACCATCGCGGCGACGGTTCCAACCGATCAGGCGCGGCCCCCTCGGCGCTTTTCTGCCGAAACTTGGGCTGTGTTTTCCGAACGTGTGACGGCACGATTCGGCAATGCCTTTCAGGTCGGCGAAGCCATCCGTGAGCAACACGGCCACACCACGACATGGATCGAAAATGAATCACCAGACGCGGTGATTTTCGTCGAATCCACCGATGACGTAGCCTTTGTCGTGCGCAGCTGCGCTGAACTCGGTATTCCGATCGTACCTTTCGGCGTTGGTACGTCGCTTGAAGGTCAGGTGAACGCCCCAGAAGGTGGTGTGAGCGTGGACATGTCGCGCATGAACAAGGTTCTCGCCATCAACGCTGAAGATTCCGATTGCGTTGTCCAGCCTGGCGTCACCCGCAAGCAATTGAACACCATGCTGCGCGACCAGGGTCTGTTCTTCCCCATCGACCCTGGCGCCGATGCGACCCTCGGCGGCATGGCATCGACGCGCGCCTCCGGCACCAATGCGGTGCGCTACGGGACGATGAAGAACATGATCCTCTCCATGGAGGTCGTGTTGCCCGATGGCCGCATCGTCCGCACCGGCCAACGGGCGCGCAAAAGCTCAGCCGGCTATGATCTCACATCGCTCTTGATTGGCGCGGAAGGCACGCTTGGCATCATCACCGAGCTTACTGTTCGTCTTTTCGGCATTCCGGAAGTCACCGACAGCGTGATCGTGACGTTTGATTCGGTGGCGCAGGCCAACCAAGCCGTCGTCGAGACGATCCAATATGGCGTGCAAGTTGCCCGCATCGAGTTCCTCGACACCGCGTCGGTGGCTGCCATCAACAGCTATTCCAATCTGAACCTGGAAGAAGCGCCCCTGCTGCTGGTGGAGTTTCATGGGTCACAAGCAACGGTCGACGAGCAGATGGAGCTGTTCAAATCGGTCGTTGACGAACACGGCGGAAAGGTCTCGCCATCGGCCAACAGCCCAGAAGAGCGCAATCGCATCTGGCAAGGCCGTCATGATGCTTACTGGGCGTCGCTGCAACTCCGGCCCGGTGCGAAGGGCATCTCGACCGATACTTGTGTGCCGATCTCACAGCTTGCCAACTGCATTGAGCAGGCCTCTGACCGGGCCACGGAGCAGGGCATCATCGCGCCGATTGTCGGCCATGTCGGTGATGGCAACTTCCACACGCTGCTGCTCATCGACCAGGATAACCCTGAAGAGGTCGAGAAGGCCAAGGCTTATCTGTCTTGGCTAAACGAGTTGGCCATCAGCGTCGGCGGCACCTGCACAGGCGAGCACGGCATTGGACAGGGCAAGGCCAAATACTTGCGCCAAGAGATTGGCGACAGCGTCGACATCATGGTTGCGGTTAAGCAGGCCATAGACCCACAGAACATTATGAATCCTGGAAAGATCTTTCCGATCTAACCGTCTAAGACCAAGCGTGGCGACAGCGCCCGTGGGTCGATCTTCAGTTCAATGATCGCTGGCCTCTTAGCATAAAGTGCAGCCTTCAACGCCGGCGCGAATTCGTCATCGCGCTCAACCGTGAAGCCTGCCCCGCCATAGGCGTTGGCCAGTTGCGTGAAATCGGGATTGGTCAGCGCCGTTGCGACCTGTCGATCGGGATAGGTGCGATGCTGATGCATGCGAATGGTGCCGTACAAACCATTGTTGGCGACCAGCACGACGATGTTCGCGCCATATTGAACAGCCGTTCCAAAGTCCTGCACCGTCATCTGCAAACAGCCGTCTCCCGCTAGGCAAATGACCTGTCGGTGGGGTTCTTCCAGCTTGGCCGCAATGGCGGCAGGCAGGCCGTACCCCATGGAGCCGGAAGTCGGCGCCAACTGGGTGCGCCACTGCCGGTAGCGGTAGTAGCGATGCAGCCACGCAGCATAATTGCCCGCGCCGTTGGTGATGATGGCGTCATGATCCAACACATCGACCAGGTGGGTGATGACCTGCTCCATGTGCACGTCGCCGGTCGTTTCGGCGGGCTCCTGCCAAGCGCGGTAAGCCGCGTTGCAGGCCTCAACATAGTTGGTGCGGGCGTGAAAGGGCCGAGCATCGACACTGGCCAAGGCATTCGCCATGGATGCCGGATGGCAAGCGATGGCAAGATCAGGACGGTAAACGCGGCCCAACTCATTGGGATCGGCATGGATGTGGACAAGCTTCTGCGCGGCGTCAGGCGGTGTAAGCAAGCTATACCCGCTGGTCGTCATCTCGCCGAGGCGTGGGCCAAGCGCCACGATGAGATCCGCGTCACGGATCGTTTGTGCCAACGCAGGGTTTGGCGCGATGCCAACATCGCCAGCGTAAGCATGGTGATCATTGTCGATATAATCTTGGCAGCGCAGCGATGTGCCGACGGGAATCTGCGCCTGCGCCGCGAAGCGCCCAATCGACTGGGCCGCTTCCGCCGACCATCCACCGCCACCTATCAGGAGGAACGGTCGTTCCGCCTTTTTGACGCGCTCGACAACGGCATCCACCTCGCGTGCTGACGGCTCTTGGGAGGCTGGCCGCACCATAGGCAAAGGTTCGGGCCTAATCTCCACGGTGGCGGACAAAACATCTTCCGGCAGTGCCAGGACCACCGGCCCCGGTCGCCCGTTCTGCGCCACATGAAAGGCATGGCTGACATATTCGGCGATGCGGTCGGTGCGGTCGATCTGTGCCGCCCATTTTGCGAGCGGCGCATACATGGCGCACAAATCCACCTCCTGGAACGCCTCGCGATCGCGTTGGTCGGTGGCCACCTGGCCGATGAACAGGATCATCGGCGTGGAGTCTTGAAAGGCGATATGCACGCCGGAGGCCGCATTGGTGGCGCCAGGCGCACGGGTCACAAACGCGATGCCGGGGCGGCCCGTCAGCTTGGCATGCGCGTCAGCCATCATTGTCGCGCCGCCTTCGTGGCGGGCCACGATGGTTTCCATATCGGCGTCATACAAAGCGTCGAGCGCCGCCAAGTAGCTTTCGCCGGGAACGCAAAAGACGCGTTTCACTCCCTGCGCTGCCAGGGCATCAACCAGGATGTTTCCGCCATGCACGGAGGCGTCAGACATTGCTCCAGCCGCCATCGATCACATGGATCGCACCGGTGGTGTACGCTGCTTCATCGCTCGCCAAATAGACAGCTAGCGCTGCGATCTCCTCAGCTTTGCCGATCCGCCCCATGGGCTGGCGGCTGATGAACGCTTCATGCGCTTTCTCATAGCCGCCCATGGTCTCGCCCAGCGCTTGGATACGGTCTTCCAGCGACGGGCTCTCCACCGTGCCTGGGCAAATGGCATGTGCGCGGATGCCTTGGCCGATAAAGTCGGCTGCTATGGCTTTCGTCATACCAATCACGCCAGCTTTGGTAGCGCCATAGACAAACCGATTGGGCGCAGCGATCACCGACGAAGCTGCCGACGACATGTTGATGACCACACCACCACCATTGTCCAGCATGGCCGGTAGGAATGCCTTGGTGACCCGGTACATCGCCGTCATGTTAAGGTCGAGAGAAAAGGCCCAGCTTTCTTCATCGCAATCCAGGATAGAACCGTGGGCGACAAACCCGGCGCAATTGAACAGAGTGTCGACGGCACCAACCGCTGCGATTGCCTCGGCAATACTCCCCGGATCGCGCACATTGAGGTGCCGTGTCGTACAACCCGCCGCCTCAAGATCTGCGAACGCATCTTCGTTGATATCGGTCGCAATAACCTTGGCACCTTCACGCACCATCGCCAGGGCCGATGCTTTACCGATCCCCTGCCCCGCCGCTGTAATGAGGCAGGTTTTTCCATCCAACCGTCCCATGGAACACTCCTAAGATTGCGCCAAAAGCGCCTCGATTTCTGACCTAGCCGGCATAGAGGGCGCGGTTCCGGCCCGCGTTACCGAAATGCTGGCGGTCGCACAGCCAAAGCGCACGGCCTCGACGGGCGAACGTCCCTCGGCCAAGGCGACAGCGAACCCGCCATTAAAGGCATCGCCCGCGCCTGTCGTCTCAACAACGGTGCCAGCATTGAAGGCTGGCAGATGTTCGCTGACTGCGCCGTCATCGTACAATGCACCCTGTTCGCCCAGCGTGATGATGGCAGCCCCAGCGCCGCGTTCGCGCAGCAGTCGTGCCGCCGCTCGCGCATCATCAACAGTCACGACCGGTTGCCCAACCAGCGCTTCTGTTTCTGATTCATTGGGTGTCACGAAATCGCACAGCGCCAGCATACCGTCGGGAAGCGTATCGGCAGGCGCTGGATTAAGCACCGTGCGCGCACCGCCCTGTTTGGCGATCTCCAGTGCCCGCACAGCAGCATCCATAGGCTGCTCAAGCTGTGTCACGAAGACCGACGCATTGGCGATCAGGCCCCTATGCCCTTCAATGTCTTCCGGGCTGATCGTGCGGGCGACGCCCGGTGACACGATGATGGCATTGTTGCCGGTCGAGGCCTCCACAAAGATGTAAGCTGCACCTGTGTAGCTATCGGCGTGTTGGGACACATCGGGCACGACGCCAGCCTTTTCCCAGGTCGTAAAGGCCATATCGGCGAACGGATCCTTGCCGAGTTTGGAAATGAAGTGCGCCTTCACCGGCCCGCCCTGCGCGGCCATGGCAGCCGCAACGGCCTGGTTGGAGCCCTTGCCGCCGGGCCCCAGCGCAAAACTCTCGCCAAGAATGGTCTCGCCCATCACTGGCTGGCGTGCCGCCCGATAGGCCGTGTCGGCAACAAAAACACCAAGGATAACAACATCCGCCATGGTGCGCTCCTTAAGCCTCTGGCGGGATCACGCCCTTGCGCAGCATGAAGCAACCATAGAAGCGGCGTTCCCCGGTTTGGATAACCGCATAGGACTGTTTGGCCATGTCGTAGAACGCAAACCGCTCAATGCTCACCATGGGACGGTGGCTTCCCTCGGCGGCGTCGATGACAGACTGAACTTCCTCTTGCACTGGCGGGATCGTGTCCGGTTCATCGACAATCTCCATGCGCCCAGCGAAATCATCGACAAAGGTGTCGAGCGGCATAACCGACAAGACAGCCTCAATAGCTTCAGCAGCGGTGACGTTGCCGATCCGCAGCAAGTCGCCAACAACCGTCTCCGCCGCGACGGAATCCGACGGGAAATTCGTGTCGGCAATGATCAACACGTCGCCATGCCCCATGGCCGCCAGCGTGTGCAGCACCTCGGCATTGAGGCGCGGGTCTATTCCCTTGAGCATGTCAGTCTCCCCTTTCCTCTTATTGGGCCAGCAACGCAGCCACCTGCGGTGCGAGGGCTTGTCCCAGCGCTTCATGGCCTTTTGTGTTCAAATGAATGCCATCAACGTCCGACATGGTGCAAACGCTGCTGGCGTGGAATACCGGCACCCCAACCCGCTCGGACATGGCGTCGAAGGCCGCTGGCAGCGCCAACGACTTGGCGACGCCGCCCTGGAAAAACTCCATCAGGCAACCAGCATCGGTGAGCGCAGGCGGCGACACCGCCAGTACCTTTGGCGGCCCGCATTGCGGACCAGAAGTTGATGTCGCCACCATGTGAATGAGCGCTTGAACGCCTTGCGCAATTTCGGTGGGCGTGACCTGGAAACGGCTTTTAAGATCGTTTGTGCCGAGCATGATGAGCACCAGGTCGATTGGTCGGTGCGACTCCAGCAAGGCCTGCAGACAGCGCTGAGCATTTTTATGCTGGCCCTCAATGGGATCGTCATGCGCAGTTGTGCGCCCGGGATGGCCTTCGGCGATGATCTCGACCTCGCCACCAAGCGCCGCCCCCATGACTTGCGGCCAGCGCTCGCCCTTAGAAAAGCGGCCCATATCTGTGAGGCTTTCCATGGGCATGGTCCCATGGGTGTTGCTGTCACCGAAACAGAGAACCGTCGCGACCATTCAAAGGCGCGCCCCGCTTTCGCGATCAAACAGATGCGCGGTTCCGACTTCGGGTTTGAGCTTGATGTTTTGCCCCAGTTGAAAAGCGTGCCGCTCGCGGAACACGGACACGATCTCCTTGTCCTGCGTGCGGGCGACCAGGTGCGTCTCCGAGCCGGTTGGCTCAATGACCGCCACTTCCGCTTCAATGCCGTCATCATCGGTCAGCGAAAGATGCTCAGGGCGCAGCCCAAGTGTCACGTCACGACCCGATTGGCCATCGGCGACCGAACCCAAATCAATGTTCACCCCTGGTGCAGAAAACGAGGTGCCATCGATCGTGCCATCCATAAAGTTCATCGAAGGAGAGCCAATGAAGCCAGCCACAAATGTATTGGCCGGGGTGTCATAGAGGTCCAACGGTTCGCCGACCTGCTCAACATGCCCATCACGCATCACGACGATTTTGTCGGCCATGGTCATGGCCTCAATCTGATCGTGCGTCACGTACACGGTGGTCGTATTAAGGCGTTGATGAAGCTCACGAATTTCCGAGCGCATCTGGACGCGCAGCTTCGCATCCAAGTTAGACAGTGGCTCGTCGAACAAGAACACTTGCGGGTCACGCACGATGGCCCGCCCCATAGCGACGCGCTGCCGCTGTCCACCAGACAATTCACGGGGGTAGCGCTTCAGGTATGGCTGGAGCCCAAGGATGTCGGCGGCGCGGTTCACACGCTCATCAATCTCAGTCTTCGGCATCGACTGCATTTTGAGCGCGAAACCCATGTTCGCGGCGACCGATTTGTGCGGATAGAGCGCGTAGTTCTGGAACACCATCGCGATGTCACGCTTGGCGGGCGGTAAATTGTTGACCACACGCTCACCGATTTGGATGGTGCCACCGGTGATGCCTTCAAGACCTGCAATCATCCGCAGAAGCGTGGACTTCCCGCAGCCAGATGGCCCGACCAGGACGACAAACTGTCCGTCGTCAATGTCCACATCGATACCGTGCAGGACCTCAACCGATCCATAGCTCTTGCGCACATCGCGCACGGTAACTTGCGCCATTCGGTGCCCTCTCCCCGACGTTTCGGCCTTTTCTGAACGAAGACCTTTTACGGTTTTACCGCATCTCTTTTGTGCCAGGGGTAGCCGATGGGAGGGGCGCTGTCCATTGTGAACATACTAACATGTTAGTGGCTTGACTTGCCCTGATATCGTTGAGACAGTCGTTCCTGCAGGGGTCCGGCGGCTGGGCGCGCACGTTCCTTCCTACGGGCCTGGCCGAGCACTGGCGTGGCCTATCGACGCCCTGGCTCACATAAAAAAGATACGCCCAAAAAGGGCATAAGAGTTGGACGGCGGTCTGCGCCTTACCGGCTCACCTAGGGAGGAAAGCATGAAAGTTGATCTCTACAACTATGCCGCGAAGGCCGGTCTGAGCCGCCGTCGCTTTTTGCAAGGCACCACAGCGGTTGCCGGTGCAGCAGCCTTTTCGGGCGCCAGCGGCATAATCAAGCCGGCTCGCTCGTTCGCGCAGTCCGATCTGCGCGCGCAGATTCTACAAATTCCTGGCGTTGGCCGCGGCTCACCGACGGATGCCGATTGGCAGCGCGTTGGTGAACTTTGCCTCGGCGGAACCCGTGACACTGTGGCGGAAGGCGAGTTTGACGGCGTTGAGCTGACCTTCATGGGCCTCAACAACCAGAACCTGCACAACCTGTTGTTCCGTGGCTTCTTGCGGGCTTGGGAAGACTATACCGGCGCGACCATCAACTGGATCGATCTTGCACAGGCTGACTATAACGCCCGCCTTCAGCAATCCATCGCCACCGGCACCGTCGACTTCGACATCATCGAAATGGGGGCACCGTTCGAAGGTGACACGGCTGGCCGTGGCCTCCTAAACGAGATGCCACTTTGGGTCGCTGAACTCATCGATATGGACGATTATGTGGACTATCTCAAAGCGCCCGTTGGGACGTGGGATGGTAAAACCTACCGCATCTCTATTGATGGCGACTGCCACACATTCGCTTACCGCACCGACTATTATGAGAGCGAAGAATTGGCGCAGGCCTGGGCCGACGCAGGCAATGACAGCGCATGGGAACAGCCCACAACTTGGGAAATGGTCAACGCGCATTCCAAGTTCCTGGCTGGTAAAACCGATCCACTGACCGGTCTTGATGCTCATGGCTATTTGGATCCGCTCAAGGGCTGGGGTGGCTTTGGCTTCTACTTCCTTGAGAACCGCGCAGCACCCTATGTGAAGCACCCAGACGATCCAGCCTGGCTTTTCGACCCTGAAACGATGGCACCACGCGTCAACAATCCGGGCTGGGTTCAGGCGATCCAGGATGTCATGGACCTGATCGCAACGCCTGGCGCCTATCCGGCTGACCAGATCAACGCCGACCCAGGTGTTACGGCCTTCTCGCAATTCCTTGCGGGCACCGGTGCGATGTTGAACTGGTGGGGCGACGTTGGCTCCAACGCGCGCACGTCGGACTCGTCCGTAGTTGGTGACGTTGTCGGCTTTGACATCAATCCTGGCACTACCAGGGTCTATAACTCCATGTCAGGGGCCTGGGAAGACACACCAAATGTCTCGCCGAACAACGCCTATATCGGTTGGGGTATTTACGTCACAAGCCGTGTCGAAGGTGATGACCTGAAACGCAAAGCAGCCTGGTCTGCAGCCGCGCATCTGGGCGGCAAAGATCTGTCGCTGTGGGCGTCGGCTTACCCGTCGGGCTTCCAGCCATACCGCAACTCACACTTCCAGTTTGAGGAGTGGGAAGCCGCTGGCTACGACCGCGCCTTTGTCGAGGACTATCTCGGCTCGAACGCGGACAGCTACAACCACCCCAACGCTGCCATTGAGCCACGCATTCCGGGCATCTTCCAATACTACTCGGTGGCGGAAGATGAGTTGGCAAAAGGCTTTGCTGGTGAATATGCGAGCGCGCAGGAGACGGCGGATGCCATCGCCGCCGCTTGGGAGCGCATCACCGACCAAATTGGGCGCGAAAGCCAGATCGCGCTCTATCGAGCCTCCCTCGGCCTCTAGTTTCGAGGCCAACTGACGGTGTTGGCGGGTGCAGTTTAGGACGGCGATGCACCCGCCAGCCCGTATTTTCTGGGCCAACGTGACGGAACCTAACCAGCAGTGTCAGCCCAAGGCGATCTTCTTCACGTCGTAACGAATGATGATATCTCGGCCCAACGCACGGCGTTTGGCCGATTTATCATGTGGGGTTCGTTTGGCCTGTTGGTGGTGGTCGCCGTGTTTCAGGCCCTCGGCGTTATCGGCACGATCGACCAGACCTTTGAGAGCTGGCGGCCCACGCTCTACGCCTATATCTTGTGGGCGATCTGTTTGTGCGTCGGCCAAGTTCTGGTGCGCGGAGAACAGGGCAAACGCGTCCTGTTTGTGCTTCCGGCGACGCTCTTCGTCGTCTCGATGGTGGTTTTCCCGCTCCTTTTCGGCCTGATCATCGCCTTTTCGGATTGGAACCTATCCTCACCCGACGGGCGCCAGTTCAACGGCTGGGACAATGTCCGTCAGATGTGGGGCGACCCGTTCTACTGGAACGCGCTGACCAATATGGTCTGGTACACGCTGGCCATCCTGGTGGAATACGCCATCGCCTTCGGCCTTGCGCTTCTCCTCAACAGCCAAATCGCGGCCCGCAAATTCTTCCGCGTAGCCTTCCTGTTGCCGCTGATGCTGTCGCCGGTTGCCGTGTCCTGGATGATCGGCAAATCCATGCTGGAAGTACGGTTCGGCCCGATAGCGCGGTTCCTGCGCAGCATCGGTGTCGAGGATGTATCCTTCTTCGGCAATCCCGAGCTCGCCCGCCTCACCATCATGATCATGGATGCCTGGACCTTCATCCCGTTCATGATGATCATGATACTGGCCGGCCTGCAGGCGATCCCAAAGGAAGTTCAGGAAGCGGCAAAAGTCGATGGCGCGTCCGGCTGGCGCGGCTTTTGGGAAGTCACCTTCCCTCTGATGCTGCCGGTCTCGATCACCGCCATTCTGATCCGCATCATCTTCAAGCTGAAGCTGGCCGACATCATCATCAACGTCACCGCAGGTGGACCGGGCGGTGCGACGGATTCGGTGACCAGCTTCATCTTCCGCGAATACCGAGATCGCTCCAACGTCGGTTACGGCACCATGTTGGCGATGGTCTATCTGGTGATCATCGTGATCTCGATGACGATCCTCATGAAACTCGCCGACCGCTGGATGCGACCGCGTTATTAGGTTGGTGAGATGAGCGAGACACAGATCTTCCATGACAGCGAGACCGACCTGGCACACCGCGCCAAATGGTTCTCAAGCCGCATCTTGATTTACGGCATCCTCGTGGTCTGGACGATTGTCTGCCTGTTCCCAATCTACTGGACGATCACCACCAGCTTCAAAATGGCGCCAGACGTGATGCGCGGCAACATGATACCCTGGGTCGACTATGAACCGGCTTGGATTGGCTGGCGCTCGCTGGGTTTGTCACCGGAAACTATTGGAGCAGTTTCAACGGTTAGAGAACAGTTCTTACAGCGATTTATGAACTCTGCGATCATGTCGGTTTCGGCATCGACGCTCGCCGTGATCCTCGGCAGCTTGGCAGCCTACGGCCTGTCGCGCTTCTCGTTCAAATTCGGCTTCATGCGGAACGCCGATATCTCCTTCTTCTTCCTGTCGCAGCTCATCCTGCCGCCTGTGGTTTTGGCACTGCCCTTCCTCGTCCTCTACCGCGAGCTAGATCTCCTCGACACGCGCATCGGATTGATCCTCCTCTACACACTGACAGTGCTGCCGATCGTCATCTGGATCATGCGCGACCAGTTCGCCGGGATACCCACGGAGTTGGAGGAGGCCGCGTTGGTCGACGGGCTGTCGGTCTGGCGCGCCTTTATGACGATCATCCTGCCCATCGCCCTGCCCGGCATGGTGGCCGCCTTCATCCTATCGATGGTCCTGACCTGGAACGAGTATTTCTTTGCCGCACTGCTCACATCCACCCACGCCAACACCTTACCGGTGATGGTGGCGAGCCAGACAGGCTCTCAGGGCATCAGCTGGTGGTCGATGGCAGCCCTTTCCTTCGCTGCTATTCTGCCACTGATTGTGATTGGCGTGATCCTTGAGCGCTTCATCATCAAGGGCATGGCCGCTGGCGCGGTGAAGTAGCCGCAACAGTTAGAGCGCGTGGGCGATATCCCGTGTTTGCTCATACAGGGCCTTGAACAGCGGGTACGCCTGTTCATAGGCGTCTTGGTGCTGCGCGCGCACCGTCCGCTCAATCGGGTTCCAGCGTGGCAGGTCGCTTTTGGTCGCATCACCCAAGGCCATCCGCGCCAGGAAGGCGTTGCCGTAGCTGGCGCCGGTTGTGACTGAGCTAACGATTTGATCAATCCCAGTCAGGTCAGATGTCGCCTGCAGCCACAACGCGTTCTTGGTGCCACCGCCAACCGCCAACAGGCGCTTGGGCACCTCGCCCGCCTCGGCATACGTCTCGGTGACATGGCGCGTCCCCATCGCGATCCCCTCAATCATCGCTCGGTAAAGGTCACCCCGCGTGTGCGTCAGGTTCAGCCCAAAGAAGGCGCCTTTCGCCTGCGCATCGTGAATGGGCGTCCGCTCGCCAGAGAAATAGGGAAGGCATAACAAGCCCTTAGCGCCAGGAGGTGATTCAGCTGACTCTGCGGCAAGCGTCGCAAACGCGTCATCCTTCGGCAGGTCCTTGGCGAAATGTTCGCGAAACCAATGGGTCAAGGTACCTGATGTTGCAAGGCCCGCCATCGCGGCCGACTCGCCTTCAAACAGCCATGGCGCATGCCAGAGTCGCGGGTCGGACAACTGGTCCTTGGTGATGGTAATGATGAAGATGGTCGAGCCGTACATCATCATCATATCGCCGGTTTCTAGTGTACCGACGCTCACCGCTTCGGCGGCGGCATCAATCGTCCCGCAGGTGACCGGTGTTCCCACGGCAAGCCCGGTTTCCGCCGCAGCATCCGACGTGACCTCGCCAGCGATATCCGTTGACCACAACAGGTCAGGCATCATGTCGAGCGAACAAATGTCAGACCCGAGCGCGTCCGACCACTGCCGCGCCTTGATGTCGTACAGCGGTGCGGAATTGGGTGCCGTGTAATGGTCGATCACCCAGCGCCCGGTGAGTTTAAACGTC
Organism: Hyphomicrobiales bacterium; assembly: GCA_965601715.1. Classification (GTDB taxonomy): domain Bacteria; phylum Pseudomonadota; class Alphaproteobacteria; order Rhizobiales; family MH13; genus MH13. The sequence continues at coordinate 994,925 of OZ271835.1, forward strand.
AAATAGCTGGTCGCGGTCAGGATTTTGTGGGTGCGCGCCCATAGATCCGGGTGGTTACGTTTGAACCATAAGATCTTTGGACCAACCGCCTGCGAGGTTAGCGCATTGCCAGAATGGGCGAGGATCGCGCCTTGATCCAGCGCGTCGTTAAGGTCGTCGATCTCCCGCGCCGCGCGGGTATCAACCCCGTACAGCACGCCATTCATCAGCGGGGCGCCATCGCGGTCCACCGGCAACATGCAGGGCCCGATGGCCGAGGTCGCAACCGCCTTGATGGCCGATGGATCAACCTGGCTTTCAGCCAGCAAAGCCCGGGTGATGTGCACGAAGTCACCCCACCAATCCTCGTCGGGTCGGTGCTCCGCCCACCCTGGCTGGGGGACAATCATCTGATGCGGGCGCGCCGCCTGCGCAACAATGGCGCCAGCTTCATCCACCAAAACGCCTTTGGATTCAAACGTGCCGATATCGACACCAAGCGTGTAGCTGGTCATGAGCCGTCCCTTGCAAGCGAGAAGTCCGGCGTGATCGACGCGAGCGCTTGTTTCAACATGGTCGCCAAGCCCTCTAAGTCGCGCAGATCGCACACCTCATTGGCGCTGTGCGAATAGCGCATCGGAAAGCCGACATCGATGCTCGCCACGCCTTCGCCGACCAACTGCACATAGGATAAATCCGTCAGCACACCGACCTGCGCCGACCGTTGCAGGTTGAGGTCGTTCATCGACGCTGTTTCTTCCATCAAGCGCACCAGAGCGGGGTGTGGCAGAACACCGTTCAGCGTGCCGCGGCCATGGAAGGAGTAAAGGCTCATGCCCGGCCCCTGCCCCAGATGCATGTCGCCCCGGTCGGTCATATCCGGCGTATCTGTGGCGAGCATCAGGTCGATCTGGATCGCGATATCCGGCTGCACCTGCTGGGCGGCAACCACCGCACCGCGCAGGTTGAACTCTTCCTGCACCGAAAAGACAAAATGGATGGTTGGACCTTCACCGTTTTCAGCCAGCGCCTGCGCCACATCCAAAATCACAGCGCAGCCCGCGCGGTCGTCGACGCTGGTACCGACGACGCGGTTGGCCCCGAGTTCCTCATAACGCGGTTGGTAGACGACGGGCGTGCCAATCTTTACTCCAGCGGCTTCAGCGTCGCCTTTGCTGGCAAAGCCCGCGTCAATCAGCAGATCCGGCGCGCGAACGACTTGGTACTTTTCATCCGGCGTGGTCGCGTGATGGGCTTTGTTGGCGATGATCGCCGGCACGTCACGGCCTTCTCCCAGGCAAACCAGTACCGGTTGACCAGCGACCGCTCGCTCTGGGATACCCCCCATCCGCTCAACGCGCAGGAAGCCATCGTCTGTAACCTTGCGCACGATGAACCCGAGTTGGTCCATATGCGTGAACAGCATGACCGACGGCGCATCGGCATTGCCTTCACGCGTGACGATAACATTGCCCAGCCGATCCGTACGGTGCGCCAAACCAATCTGGTCGAGACGCTGGCGAATGGCCGTTGCCACGCGCTCCTCATACCCCGACAGGCCGGGGATCAGCATAAGCGTCTTGAGGTCATCGCGGATCGTCATGCGCCACGCGCCGAGCGAACCCGGTCCATAAAGTCGGCGGCTCGGTCAGGGTCGACTGCGTTCCAGGTATGTCCATCCACTTTGAGGGCCGACCCAACAACGCACCCGTCGGCGATGCCAAGCACTTGGGCGACCGTCTCATGTTTGACGCCCGTGTTGGCGAGAACCGGCGTGTCCGGCAGCGCGGCTTTCACAGCCTCGAGGTCTTCCATGCGGGCCGCTTCACCGGTGATCTGACCGGAGACCAAAACAGCATCGGGAATGGAGGAAAACACGGCGCTGCGCGCTCTGTCGGGCAATGGCCGTGTGTCCAGACTGTCGGCGAACTCCGCGGATACATTGTACAGCATCACCAGGTCATCGCGGCCAAGCGCGTTGCGGTAGCGCAGCGCCTTACCGGCGTCCGGTGCCCAGTGGCCCATATCGCTGGCATAGGTGCCGGTGAAAATCTCGCGGCAGAAGCTGGCGCCCGTGGCGGCTGCCAAGGCAACCGTCGCCATCGGATCCCAGAGTACGTTCACGCCGAATGGCACGGTGATCTCCGGGGCCAAGCGACCGATGATCGCTGCCATTGTCGCAGTAGAGGCTGAGTCGACGTCGAACGCGTAGGGTCGGTCGTTCTCATTGCCGAACATCACAGCGTCGAATCCCGCCGCCTGTAGGGCCACAAGGTCGGCGCGTGCGTCGTGGATCAAGCCCTCCAAACCTCGCTCGGCATCGTAAAGCGGTGTGCCGGGCAAAGCGCCAAGATGCACCATGGCAATGATCGGCTTAGAGGAGTGGAAAACGCTGGTGAACCGGCTCATGGCTGGCCTTCTCATTGGTGGCGTTTGGCTGCGCCTAGGCGGTAGGCGACGCCCGCTGAATAGACTAGCATGTTAGTCACGGGAGACGCGCACATGCAATTGACCACACCATTAAAAACCCGCCACTGGGATCGCTTGGGCAATGGGGGGCTGACCTTCACCGAGCTAGGCTTTGGCACCGCACCGCTTGGCAATCTCTACAAGGCGATATCCGACGATGATGCCCATGCTATTCTGGAAGCCGCCTGGGAGGGCGGCGTGCGCTATTTCGACACCGCGCCGCTGTATGGGCTTGGCCTAGCGGAGACCCGGCTCAACCGTTTCCTGCGGGGCAAACCGCGCGATAGCTACGTGCTCTCAACGAAAATCGGCCGTCTCTTGAAGACCACGACGCCGGACAAACGCGATGGTTTCGGCAAATGGTTCGACGTGCCGTCGCGCAACGAAGTGTTTGATTACACATATGACGGGGTCATGCGCTCGGTAGAGTTTTCGCTGGAACGCCTCGGCATCCACCGCATCGATGTCTTGTTTGCCCACGATCTCGATGTCTTCAATCAGGGCGCGCAGGACATTGTCGACGCCAAGATCGCTGAATTGATGAATGAGGGCGGCTACAAGGCGCTCACCGAAATGCGCGAGCAAGGCGTCATCAAAGCCTTTGGAGGCGGCGTCAACGAGTGGCAGTCGTGCCAAACGCTGACCGAGCAAGGCGATTTCGATCTGTTCCTTCTCGCCGGGCGTTACACGCTTCTGGAACAGGAAGCGCTTGAGACCTTTCTGCCACTCGCCGAGTCACGCGGCATTGGGCTGGTTATCGGTGGACCTTACAATTCCGGCATCCTGGCAACAGGGCCAAAGCCCGGCGCCTTCTTCAACTACGACCCAGCGCCACAAGACATTCTGCACCGTGTGGCCCGGATTGAAGCCATCTGCAACGACCATGACGTGCGCATGGTGGATGCGGCCTTCCAGTTCCCGCTCCGCCACCCCACCACGGTGTCCGTGATCCCCGGAGGTCAGGGCCTCGTTGAGATGCACTCCAACCTGCAAGCGGCGCAAGCGGAAATGCCAGCCCAGCTTTGGGCCGATCTCAAAGCCGCAGGACTGATGCGCGCGGATGCGCCCGTTTAACGCCCGCAAGTGAGGACAGGCCATGCAGATTGATGCCCACCAGCATTTTTGGAACCCATCGCGCGGCGACTATGACTGGATGCCGATGGACAATGAGATCCTCGCGCGCAGCTACGGCCCGGCGGATCTGACACCCCACCTGAAGCAGCACGGCATCGCGGCCACCGTTTTGGTGCAGGCTGCCGCGACCATTCACGAGACCGAGTACATGCTCGGCATTGCCGATGCGACGCCTTTTGTCGCTGGCGTCGTGGGCTGGATCGACTTCGAAAAGCCAGCCGACCTTGCCCATCTCAAGCGCTTGGCTGAGCACCCCAAATTCGTCGGCGTGCGCCCGATGATCCAAGACATCCCGGATGACGACTGGATTCTGCGGGCGGACATTCAATGGGCTTTTGAGGCCATCTGCGACCTTGACATCGCCTTTGATGCGCTGGGCTTTCCGCGACATCTGGCGAACTTCCACACCATCCTGACGCGTTACCCGCAGATGCGCACCGTGGTCGATCACTGCATGAAGCCGCAAATCCGCGATCACTCACCAGAAAACTTCCAGTTCTGGGCCGAGGGTATGGCCAAGATCGCGCAGGACACCAACGCCTCCTGCAAATACTCGGCCCTGGTCACGGAGGCCTCGCCGGGCTGGACGGCCGATGACCTGAAACCCTATGTCCACCATGTGTTTGAGGTGTTCGGCCCAGATCGCATGATCTGGGGCTCAGATTGGCCGGTCTCACGGCTCGCACGCGGTTATGACGATTGGCGCGAGGCGGCGCTTGCCCTCACAGATCACCTCAGCGACGCGGACAAAGCCGCCGTCTTTGGCGGCAATGCCAAGGCGTTCTACCGTCTCGACGTCTGAGCCAGCGCCAAAACCTGATCGCGGCTGATGGCGGCGCGCTTATCAACATCAGCGCCCACCAGCAAAGCCGCAGCTGCATTGGCGAAAAGCGCGGCTTCGCTCAACGCCTGGCCACGCGCCAATTCGCAGGCCAGCGCGCCCACAAACATGTCACCGGCGCCGTGGGTCGAGACAACGGACACCTTGTGGGGAGCCAGATGAATAGGATCGCTGGCCCGCGCCGCGACCACAACGCCCTCCCCGCCTAAAGTGACGACAAGATCGCAATTAAAACTGGCCCGCAACGCGCTGACCAAGCGGCCCGTATCGCCATCCGTACCATCGACACCGGCAAAGTCGCCCGCCTCAATGCGGTTCACCACCAACACGTCGACCAAAGTTTCCAGGTTGGTGCCAAGCGGCCTTGCAGGCGCAGCGTTCAACAGAACTCTGGCACCATGCGCCTTCGCACGGCGCGCCACTGACTCATTCACGGCATCAGGAACTTCGTTCTGCAAGACGACCCATGTGGTGTCGTCCTCAAGCGCAATCCGCTGCACATCCAGTGCAAGGTTGGAAGCCGAAACCACAACCGCGCCATAGCCCCCATCCGGTAGGCTGAGGGCAACGCTCATCCCAGAAGCACCATCCACGCGCTGAATCGCGCCGGTTAAAACGCCGCCATCGAGCAGCGTGTTCAGGGCGTTGTCCGCCGCCGCATCGCTGCCAAGACAGGCCGCCATAGCCACGCCAACGCCGACATCCGCGCCCATGCGAGCGGCGGCGATCGCCTGATTGCCACCCTTGCCCCCAAACGCATAACGCACACGGTCGCCAATAAGCGTTTCGTCTTCGCGCGGCAGGCGCGGTGTTTCCACAATCACGTCATGGTGGATAGCGCCAACGACGAGGATGCTCATGCGGGCGACTGAAACAGATGATCGGACACAATCTTAAGGCTCGCGGTGGCGTCTTGTTGGGCAATGGCCTGTGCCAATCCACCATGGCCAACCAGCGTCGACGCCACCGACCGTAGCCGTTCAGCCATAGCGATGTTGGTGGCCGCTTCTGCGCAAGGGTCCAGGCCGCCATGGTCGGGAAAGGTGTCGAAGTATAGAGCGCCGTTATAGCCCATACGCTCAAGCTCAACCAAAAGCTCCAACGTCTGCACTGGGTGCACCGAGCCGACCATCAAGCCATCGTCGCGTTTGCCGTAGCCATCGTTCAGATGCACGCCGAGGAGGCGCGAATGGCGCGCAATCAGGTGCGCGGTGTGGGCCGGCATCTCATCGGCATAGAGCATATGTGCAAAATCGAGCGTGACACCGAGGTTCGGTCGGTCGATCTCCTTGATGGCGAGCAACGTCGTGCCAATGTCCGGCATCAGTGCATAGGCGCGCGGCTCGTTCGGCTTGTACTCGATGGCGATATCCAGGGCTGGGTTGTGGTCACAGACGGCTTGCATAGCCTCAATTGTGTGATCCCACATGGCCTTATAGTCGCCCTGAAAGGCATAATCGAAGCCATCCTGCCCCATCCATAAGGTCATTAGGGTGCCGCCGAGCACCGCGAGCGTGTCGAGCCCGTCGCGCGTCACATCGATTGCCGCCTGGCGGACCTTAGCGTTCGGGTGGGTGAATGCGCCGAGGCGAAAGCCCGGGTCGGTGTAATAGCGCATAGCAAGCCCGTTCAACGCGATCCCGGTGTCGTCCAACAGGGCAGCAACCGCATCGGTATCATGATGCTCAAAATGATCCGGATAGTTGAGATCAGCCGCATTGAGACCCGGCACTGTCGCTGCGCGGCGCACCATATCTTCGACGGTCGGTTTGCCGGGCAGCCCGACCTTGAAGGCGTTGAGGCGTGCCGCATAGCGCGGTGCATTACGAAGAAGTGACGTCACGGGTTCTCAGTCAAATGTCCGGAGTTGCGCATCATGGGTTCGAGGATCGTCAGCAACTGGCGCAGATGATGGCGGGTTGCTGCACGAGCAGCATCTGGATCGCGCGCTTCCAAGGCAGCAAGAATAGCCTCGTGCTCCTCCAGCGTAGCTTGCACGCGACCCGGCTGCGGTAGGATCAACTGGCGCGCCCGGTCGACATGTGCCCAGCTTGTCTCTGCGATTTGCGACAAACGCTTGAAGTTAGTGAACGACATCATCAGAGCGTGAAATTCGCCATCAAGCTCGTAAAATCCTGCAAAATCGCCGTCTGCCACCAGCACCGCTTGCATGCGTAAATTGCGCTTCAATTGCTTCAGTTGATCGTCTGTGATCGTGTCCGCGAGCCGCTCAACGGCGGCCAGTTCGAGGGCCTCGCGCAAGAAGGCTCCTTCGCGAATTTCAACCAGCGACAAGCGCGCCACGAAGGTTCCCGCCTGTGGCACCACGTCCACCAGCCCTTCCACCGCCAAGCGCGACAAAGCTTCGGCGACGGGTGAACGCGACACCCCAAGGTCCGCGCAGATTTCAGGCTTGCGCAACACCTCGCCTGGCTTCAACTGCAGCGACAAGATCGCCTGCTTCAACGAACCATAGGTCTTTTGCGCCATGGTGCCAGGAAACGCATCAAGGCTGGGCAGGCGCTGGGCATGGTCGACATCAGCCATCGCGATCCCTGTGAACAGGCCCATACGGAGATATCCAAGCGCGTTTGCAGAACCGCTTCGCACTTGAACACCTGCCGTGTCAGGCTGTAGCATACTAGCATGTTAGTCTAGGCGCCCAACCTGTCAATTGAACGGCGCCGTTCATGCCATTTTGGGGAGAGTTCGGCGCCGGGCTTCGATAAGCCATAAGGCGCATCGCGTCTGCCCAAGCCAAATTCAAGGGATCCCAATTGGATACGCCCAATGCACCATCGGCGCCTCCCGCACCAGACGCACTGACCTTGCACCCCAGTGATACGGTGGCCATTGCCACGCAGCCGCTCGCAGCCGGCTCGCGGCTGCGCGGCCCAGACCTGTCGACAAACCAACCCATACCCCAAGGCCACAAGGTTGCGCGGCAGGCCCATGCAGTTGGCGATCCAGTGATACGGTACGGCCAGATGATCGGCCGAGCCACACAGCCCATCGCTCCGGGCGATCATGTACACAGCCACAATTTGGAGATGGGCGACCAAGCCGCTGATGGCGCCAAGCGGCTCGCCGCGCAGGATGAATCCATTCGTACAGCCAGGCTCGATAGCAAGGCGGTGCCGGAGACATTCGACGGGTATCACCGCGCCGACGGCAAGGTCGGAACACGCAACTATCTTGGCGTCCTCACCTCGGTAAACTGCTCTGGCTCCGTTGCACGCTTCATCGCCGAAGCTGCTGAGCGTAGCGGCTTGCTGGACGCGTTTGCGAACGTGGATGGCGTCGCCCCCATCGTCCATGGTACCGGCTGCGGCATGGCAGGCGATGATGAGGGGTATGATACGCTGTTCCGCACCATCTCTGGCTACGCCCAGCACCCCAATTTCGGCGGTATTTTGCTGGTTGGCCTCGGCTGCGAGGTGATGCAGGTTGGCGATCTCGTGGGCAAAGGCCGGCCCCGTGAAGACGGCGCCTTCGCTTACATGACCATCCAACAATCCGGAGGCACCGCCAAGACGGTTGAGCGTGGGCTTGCGATGCTCCGTGACCTCGCGGCCGTCGCCAACAAGACCGAGCGCAAACCCGCACCGCTTTCGAAGCTGATGTTGGGGCTGCAGTGTGGCGGGTCCGACGGCTATTCCGGCGTCACGGCGAACCCGGCCTTGGGCTTTGCATCTGACTTGCTGGTCGCAACGGGCGGGACAACCATTCTCTCGGAAACACCAGAGATTTACGGCGCAGAGCACCTTTTGACCCACCGCGCGGTGTCGCCGGAGGTCGCGGACAAGCTGATGGAGCGGGTGCACTGGTGGGAAGGCTACACCGCCATGCATGGCGGCAAGCTCGACAACAACCCCTCGCCCGGCAACAAGCGTGGCGGCCTGACGACCATTTTGGAGAAATCACTGGGCGCGGTGGCGAAGGGCGGCGCGTCTCCGCTGGCCGACGTCTACAAATATGCTGAGCCGATAACCACGCCAGGCTTTGTCTATATGGATTCACCTGGCTACGACCCGTGTTCTGTTACGGGGCAAATTGCGTCCGGCGCCAATCTCATCGCCTTCACCACCGGCCGCGGATCGGTGTCAGGCTACGTCCCGACGCCGTGCATCAAGCTGGCCACCAACACGCCGATGTATGAGCGGATGGCCGATGATATGGACATCAATTGCGGTGACGTGCTGGACGCTGGCGTATCGCTCGAAGACAAGGGTCACGCCATTCTCGATGAGCTCGTCGCCGTGGCTTCCGGCAAACGCACCAAAAGCGAGCAGCAAGGGTTCGGCGGGGCAGAGTTTGTGCCCTGGCAACTCGGCGCTGTGATGTAGAACCCTTCCCGAACACCCCACCTTTCAAGGAGAACCGCAGATGAAACTGCTGCGCTACGGAGCCCCCGGCCAAGAAAAACCCGGCATGATGGATGGCAATGGGACGATCCGCGATTTAAGCGCTCATGTCTCTGATATTGCTGGCGAAACACTGTCCGACGCAGCCCTTGCAAAACTCGCGTCCATCGATCCTGGCACGCTGCCGACCGTCGACGGCATGACCCGCATCGGTCCGTGTGTCGGCGCCGTCGGCAAGTTCATTTGCGTTGGGCTAAACTACGCCGACCACGCCGCTGAATCCGGCATGGACGTTCCACCCGAACCGGTCCTGTTCTTCAAGGCAACCAGCGCCATCACCGGGCCGAATGATGATGTGATCATCCCAAGAAATTCGCAAAAAACCGACTGGGAGGTCGAGCTTGGCATCGTGATCGGCAAAGAGGCGCGCTATGTCGATGAGGCCGACGCCATGGACCATGTGGCGGGCTACTGCGTGATCAACGACCTGTCAGAACGTGCGTTCCAGATCGAGCGCGCGGGCCAGTGGGTGAAGGGCAAATCGGCGGACACGTTCGGGCCTATCGGCCCCTGGATGGTGACCCGCGACGAGGTACCGGACCCGCAAAACCTCGCCATGTTCCTTGAAGTCGATGGCCATCGGTTCCAAGATGGCTCAACAAAAACAATGGTTTATGGCGTACAGCACCTGGTGCATTACATCTCGCAGTTCATGAGCCTTCAGCCCGGCGACATTATCTCCACCGGCACCCCTCCAGGCGTTGGCATGGGCCAGAATCCGCAGGTCTATCTGCGCCCTGGGCAGACCATCAAGCTCGGCATTGCAGGGCTCGGCGAGCAGGAGCAGACCACCGTCGCCTACACCGCCTAAGGCGGTGACACGCCCGCACCACGAACGCGAAACGCGATGCGAATCGAGTTGCGAATTGCCGCAACTTAAGTCGCGTTTTGCCGCAACTTCGCGCAACTTGAGTCGCAGAGCCCGCTTCCCCCCCGCAGCATCGGCTGCTAGCTTCGCAAACGAGTAGAAGCTGGCAATGCGCCCACACGCGCACGGGTCATTGCTCATCCAAGACATGGCGCGCACAACCTCTTCGCGTGCCTTCAAGCAAGGAGAGCAAACATGGCCAACGCAGCCGATTTTTCCCTCGACGAACTCACCAAAGAAACCGCCATTGGCGGCGTCGGCACCGAAGTAGAGCGCACGGTTCCGCGCATCGATATGACCGACTTTGAAGACCGGCGCGCCGAAATATCGGAGCAGCTGTGGTCCGCTGCGACCGATATAGGCTTCTTCCAGCTGGAAAATCACGGCGTCCCCCTGCCGCTGATCAACGAGGCCTTCGCCAAATCCAAAGCGTTCTTCGATTTGCCCACGGAAATCAAAGAGCAATACCCGCTGGTGCGCGGCACCAACTCCGGATGGGAGTACAAGGCGCAGGTCCGCCCATCAACCGGCACCGCAGACCAAAAGGAAAGCTATCAGGTCACCATCTCGCGCATGGACGAGCTTGGCCTGTGGCCGACGCCGCAGGAGCTGGCAGGCTTCAAGGCCGCTATGCTGACCTTTGAGCGCGCCAACTGGGGCGTCGCCATGAAAGTCCTGGGATGTTTCGCCGAGAAGCTCGGCATGGATACGGACTTCTTCACCACCGCCCACGACCCGATGAAGCCGACGTATCAGTCGACGGCGCGGCTTCTGCACTATCTGCCGTTAAAAGACGCGACGCAGGAAGACTACAAATATTGGCGTGCAGGCGCGCACTCCGATTTCAACTGTCTCACGCTCCTCCACCAGCGCACTGGCCAAGGTGGCCTGCAAGTGGCGCCGGGCAAGGCGGACGTGGAGGGTCTGGCCTGGACCGAGGTGGAGCCGGTGGACGGCATCATCACCTGCAACATTGGCGACATGCTGATGCGCTGGTCGGACGATGTGCTGAAGTCGACGCTCCACCGCGTGCGCATGCCGCGCGAGGGCGAGTATGACGGGCCGCGCTATTCCATTGCCTTCTTCGCCCAGGCAAACAAGGACGCGATGATTGAAGGCCCGCAAGGCAAGTATGAGCCGATGACGGCGGGCGACTATATTCAGATGCGCCTGTCGGCCAATTTCGACAAGAAAGACGGGTAAAGGGCTTATTACCCTCACAAAGTTGATGGCCGCGCGCGAAGGGCGCGCGGCTGCTCAGCACGACCTCAGTTCAGTGGTATCCGCAGCCGCCCGGTCCCGCCATAGCTCGTGAACTCCCCGGAGCCCAAGCCGCCAACATCACCTGCTAGGCTGATGCCCCAGCAGCTGTCTCCATTATGCGCCTGGCATCAGTGGATAGGGATCGAATTGCCATGCTTCAGATCGCAGGCGATGCCGGTCACCAAGCCAATCATGCGACCCAGATTTACGGGACCATTACGGTTGACGCAAAGTTATCTCGGGTATTTCTGCAACAGGCGACAGTGCGCTTCATTGGACGCTAGCCGATATGGATTGTGCTATAATTTTTTGGAACTTCGCATCATGATGACGCCAGGCGACCGACTCAAACAGGCCCGAGAGGCGGCTGGATATCGTCGTCGCACCGCCGCTGCGGCCCGCGCAGGCGTCTCCTACAGCACGTTTGGCGCCCATGAAAACGGGCAGAACGGCATCTCGCCAGACATGGCCGACATTTACGCTCGCGCTTTTGGTGTCGACCGATCGTGGCTTCTGTTCGGTGACAGCGCGCAGGGCGCCACATCGCCATTGACACAGACGCCCGGTGGGCATGATCTTGTTGACGCTACGGTTGTTGGCTGGGTCGAGTCCGACGTTTGGCAGGACTCTGGGTCCATTGATCCGGGACAGACGAATCGCGAAACGCGGGTGATCGCCCCGCACCCGCGGTATCCCAATGCCACGCACATCATCTTCGACGTGCGCGGCGATCGCTTCGACCAGCTGGCGCCAAACGGGAGCCAAATTGTGTGTGTGCCGTTCGGTGAGACAGGTCTGGTCGCGCCACTCAACGGTCAGATCATCGTGACGGAGCACGGCAACCAGCCGTTCGATGGGGACGATGACAAGGGGCCAGTGATGCGCATCGTCAGTCGCGTGCGCGAACTGGGTGTGGATGAAAAATGGCTGGATCCCGAATCAAACAACCCCTCGCATCAGCCCAGGCGGCTCGACCACAACGCACGGCCGCTGGCGCTGGTGGTGCAGATCATTCACAATCTCACCGTGTAACCGTGCGCGCAGCCCGATGGCTGGTCATGGCCGGGATCGCTCCACTCACCCTGGCATTGGCCGGGTGCCTCGATCTGGACGAAACCATCACCTTCCACGCGGACGGCACGGTTACGTTGCAATCCACAATCGCGATGGACGCAGGCTTGGCGGCGGAATCCGGCGGCTCCGTTTGTGATGAAACGCCGCCGGACGGTGTCACGCTGTCCACCTACACGCAGGGCGCCGACCTGGTGTGCGCCATGTCTGGCCAATTCACCCTTGACGGCTTTCAGGACTATCTGCAGCAGCGCGGCAATGCACAGGAGACCGATTTCGTCACGCTGAGCGAGACGGATGACGGCTGGCGGCTGGATGTGGCCATTGCGCCGGACGCGTCTTTCGCGTCCAGCGGCGACCCGGCCGCAGACGAATTGTCGCGCACGCTGCTGCTGGCTATCGCCGCCGACCGCTCGCTCAACTGGACGGTGCGCGCTTCGCGTATTCTCGCCACCGATGGTGTAATCAACGCGGCGGGCGATGCGGCCACAGTGTCGATTCCGCTCATCCAGCTTTTTGAGGCAAGCGATGGTCCGGTGACGCGTTACATCGCGTTCCAGATCGACGAACTGCCCTTTTGGCAGCGCCTATTCGACTAGGCGCGACGCCATACTGGCGACCACCCTTGCCCACCAAAAACACCTCCAACCGGCGCCGACAACGAATTCCGCGTGCCTTGGCATAAACGTGAAGAACTAGGTTTTGTGGACGTGCGGTCTAGCGATCAAGACACCGCTCGCTGCCCTTCGCCTGGCGGCTACCCGCTTCATGTATACGGCTCCGTCTACGCCTTTCTCAGCCGATGACGGCGGGCGACTATATTCAGATGCGCCTGTCGGCCAATTTCGACAAGAAAGATGGGTAGGCTTCGGGACACCTCTGGCCTTTAAACTGCCCAGCTTCCAAGCAAGCCGGGCAGTTTGCTTCGCCCGCCCACCCCTCACCACCTTGAACAATCCGGCGGACCGGTTGAGGATCGCGCTTAGGTAAGTGCTGGGGGCCAGATTCGATTGATGCGTTTCGCGTTTGAAGATTGCGAGTTGGACGTCGCCGCGCGCACGCTCGTTCGCGACGGACAAGACGTTCACATCGAACCTCAGGTTTTCGACCTCCTGGTTTTGTTGGCGCAAAATGCCAATCGCGTGGTGAGTTACGACGAAATTGTCGATGCTGTGTGGTCCGGGCGCATCGTCTCGGACAGCGCGATAGCATCACGGATCAACGCTGCCCGTACGGCGGTAGGCGACAATGGCAAAGACCAACGCATCATCCGCACCGTGCGCAGCCAGGGCTTCCGGTTTTGCGTTACGCCAACAACCTCCAATCATGACGACAACGCCATGTCCCCGGGCGATGTATTCGGCACGCCGTCCATCGCAGCCCTACCCTTCTCGGTCGTACCCGAGGATCAAGAGATTGGTTCGTTCGCTGACGGCATCGTTGAAGACCTGATCGGCAACTTGTCCCGCTTCCACGAACTGGCGGTAATCGCGCGCAACACAAGCTTCAGCTTCCGCGGTTCTGCCATGACGGCGGTCGACATCGGCAAGTCGCTGCAGGTCAAGTACATTCTGGCTGGAAGCGTGCGCCATTCTGGGCGCCGGGTGCGCATCTCCGTTGAACTGATCGAAACCGCGCAAGCCAAACAGATTTGGTCGGAGCGCTACGACCGCGAACTTGAAGATGTTTTCGACGTTCAGGACGACGTGACCGCGCAGGCCGTCGCCGCAATCGCTCCACAGACCCAATTTGCCGAGATGAGCGCCGCCTACCGCAAGAAGGTTGAAAGCCTCAACGCCTGGGAGCAGGTCATGCGGGCGCGCTGGCACATGGACAAGCAAACCCGCGCCGACATCGAGCAGGCTTTGGATATCTTGGACAAGGCGAAGGCCGCTGCGTCCAACCTCGCCATTGTGCACAGCACCGAGGCGCTATGCTTTTTGCACCGCATGTTGAACGCCTGGGGCGACGGCCCGTTGCAGGAGATCGACAAGGCCAAAAAGGCGGCACAACAGGCGGTCGCGCTGGACCGTGACGATTCCAGCGCACGGGCGATTTTGGGGCTGGCGGCAATGTTTGCTGGGCGCTTGGAGGAATGCCTGGACTTGCTAAAGGAAGCGCAGAGCCAAAACGCCAACCTTGCCAGCGCCTATGGCTTCATGGCCACGGCCTATGGGTGCCTTGGCGAACGCGACCAGGCTTTGGCCAACCATGACAAGGCGATTGCGCTGAGCCCCCGCGATCCGCAGCGCCCGTTTTGGATGTCCGGCAAAGGCATCGCGCTGTTTCTGGATCGCCAGTATGACGCGTGCCTCGACAATGCCGACAGGATGCTGCGCATACAGGAGGGCTATGGCCCGGCTCTGCGCCAGAAAGCGGCGAGCCATGCGATGTTGGGCCAAGAGGCAGAAGCCCAGCAGACCATGCAGCTTATTCTCTCTGGTATGCCGGGGCTGACCGTTCAGCGTGTGATCGAGATGGTTCCCATCGCCCACAAAGCAGATCAAGACCATTGGCAAGGTGCGCTGCGAAAGGCTGGGCTGCCAGAATAGCCTGGTCTGACTTGCAACGAGGCTGACGCGCGATAGGCAACATCTGGACAAGCGGCAGGAGGCGCCAAACCATCACAGGCTTGGAGTTAGGTTTGTTGTGAATGTGCCGCTCTTATGGGGTGAGACCTTGCTTTTTGTCCCACGGTCCAGCACAGAATTTTGGAACATTCGGCAAAATGCATCTTCGTCGCACGACACAACGCATCAGCGACCTTTGCACACGCGAGACCCGTTGGTATGGCCCGTTCACTACCTCCGCCCAGATTTGTGTTCATGGAAATCAACAAGCGCTGCAACCTGCGCTGCACGCATTGCGACTTCTGGCAACGCAACGACGATGACCGCGACAATTACTTGACACTTGAGCACAAGCTTGCGGTGCTCGATGAGTTCGCGGCGATGAATCCGGACGGCAACCTTGTGATCTGCGGTGGCGAGCCAATGCTCGACCTCGATGAATATTTTGGCCTGTGTATCGGCGCACGTACCCGCGGTCTGCGGGCGATCTCAGTCATCAATGGAACGCGTATCCGTAGTGCTGAGATGGCAGAGAGGATGATCACAGAGGGGCCAGCGGAGATATCGATCTCGCTGAACAGCCACCTACCGGAGCTGCATGACGAGACCCGCGGCGTGACGGGCGCCTTCGACAAGGCAGTGAGTGCTCTCAGGCTCCTCGTGGAGGCGAAGCAACGCCTCGGCGCAGACGACACCCGCATTTATGTGATGGGCTTAATCTTCGGACGCAATTACCAGCTGATTGACGGCTTCTATGATTTTGTTTTGAACGATATCGGGGCCGACAAGCTGAAGCTGAATTTCCTGCAACCTTCCTTCGGGCAAATGGGAGAGCTCGACCCGTTCTTCGCAGCCGAAAGCACAGTTGATGGTGAAGAACTCGTCGCGCTGATCAAAACCTGCGACGTGAAATACGGGTTGAATCTCAATCCGGTCTGGATTGAGCAGGTCGGGATGTACTTCCGCTCGCTTGAGAAGATTGACAACCTGGAAAAGGGCTGGGGCTCCGGCGCGGATACGGACGAGCACATCTGCAATACTTATGAGCGCAACGTCATGATCGACCATTATGGGCTTGCGCGCCTGTGCTTCTCGACGCGCTTTCCTGGCAAGCTTTTGCGGTCGCCAGGGGATTTCAGCACATTCTGGAACACGGCGAATGGCATTCGCGCCTGCATGAAAAAGTGCAACAGTCCGTGCGGGATCAGCCACTCGGTGCGCCGCGAAAGCAGCACCTATGGTGGTCGTGCAAAGATGGACGCACACATCGCCCGCCATGGGGCGTTTCCGCCGCCCGGGAGGGCCACCGAGATACTGGAAGGTATCAAAGCGCTGGTGCGTTGACCGTTTGTCGGCTCGCGGAGCGGCGCGCTTCCGAGGGCCGCAAGTCCAAAGTGCACGACTGACAAGCCAGGACCTGATTTACCCAGGCAGGCCAACACGCGCAAAAGCCCACAAAGAAGGCCCTTGGCGGTCGAGTTCAGACATTTTGCCAGCACCTACTGATCTGGAAACCACCTGTTACCCAGCGACGGTAACTTGAAGACGAGCATGCCTTTCAACCAAGACTTCAACGCGATTTTTGGCGTGACTTGGACTGCCGCACCATCCTGCGGCACGTAACCGAGCACTCTCTCGGCCTCGGATATATCCCAACGCATACCGGGATTACTCGAAACGAGATTCAAGACAGCGAAGGGCACCTCCTGAGCTCGGATGGCGCAGAGCATACCGGATAGAAAGTCACGCTCACTCAGCCACATCTCCTGTGCCCATCGACCCAGGGCCATTTGTGGACCAGGCCGGTCATTGTCGCTGAGTTGGGCCCAGCCGATACGTAGGCAAATAACCGACAAGTCATGCGTTTCTGAGAAATACGCGCCAGCTCGTTCAGCAAAAAGCTTTGACATACCGTACGCATTGATCGGTCCTGGTGGTGTTTGACTGGTCAACGATCCGCCAGTGAAACGTTTGTCGCCCTGAACCCAGTTCGAACTGGCCAGTACAACACGCTTCACGCCTTGTTCCACAGCATGATGATACAGCTTCATCGTGGCATCGATGTTGTTTTCAACGGCCGACGGCCAGCTTGCCGCCACGTTGCTATCGCCAGCTAGGTGGACAATGACATCGACGCCTTTTAGATGGTCTACCCAATGGCCCTCATGGGCCAGGTCGGCTGAATGAATGCGCGGATGGTCGTTCGGCATCCTGTCGACGCCAGAGACTGTGTAGTTGTCATCGCGTTCCAACCGATCAAACAGTTTTTGGCCCAAGCGCCCCCCTGCGCCGGTTATCAAAACATGCATGGTCGTGCTTCCTCAGCAAATGGGCCCAGTAGCACTATTCTCGCAACAATCTAAGAAAGCGTAAGGTACTGCAATCGATGTGACTCGCACGCTGTCGACCTGGGATCAGGACAGCTATTGCTGCTCTTCGCCTGGCGGCCGCTCACCGTATGAAACTGGACATCTCTAGGCTTTTTTGAGCCGATGCCGGGCGGCTCCCAAAAGGCTCAACACAGCGAAGAAAATGGCAGCAACGCACACGATGGTTGCGCCTGCAGGTGTGTCCAGAACATAGGCGCCTTGCAGACCGGCGACGGCCGAAACCGCCCCGATCGCGCCAGCGACAACGGCCATCGCCTCAGGCGTTTTGGCCAGGTTGCGGGCGGCAGCGGCCGGAATGATCAACATGGCCGCGATCAACCGAATACCAACGACTTTGATCGCGACCGCGACCGTGATGGCAAGACAGAGCGTAAGGATCATCTGTTCGCGTTTGGGGTCCATTCCACTCGCATAGGCAAGCTCTTCGTTCAGTGTCGAGGTCAGAAGCGGCGTCCAACGCCAGACGGCCAAAGCGAAAACGAGCGCCGCCCCAACCCACACCACGGCCAGATCTGTGCGAGAGACAGCAAGCAAGTCCCCAAAAAGGTAAGCCATCAGGTCGATGCGAACGCCGGAAAGGAACGACACCGCCACAAGCCCAAAGGCCAGCGCAGAGTGGGCCATCACCCCCAGCAGTGTATCGATGGCAAAACTGCGTCTGGACAGGAGGGTCACGGTGACCGCCATCAACAAGGCAACGACAACGGTGCCGGCGAATATTGATACCTCCAAGGCCAATGAGAGGGCGACACCTAGGATAGCGGCGTGCGCCGTAGCATCGCCAAAGTAAGCCATCCGTCGCCAGACGATGAAGCACCCCAATGGGGCCGCTGCCAGCGCGACCCCAACGCCAGCAAGTGTGGCGCGGACCATGAAATCATCCAACATTACTCGGCGGCCTCTCGCGATGCATTGGCCGAGTGGTCATGATCGTGATGATGATGATTGTGGTCATGGTCATGGTCATGGCCATGGTCGTGGTCGTGGTCGTGGTCGTGGTCGTGATCATGCCGGTAGAGCGCCAGTGCACCACCCGTGCCTGTTCCGAACAAAGCTCGGTACTCCGGTGCGGAAGCCACGACCGCCGGCGTGCCCTCGCAGCAAACATGACCGTTCAGGCAAATCACACGATCAGACGCACTCATGACCACATGCAGTTCATGGCTGATCATGATCACCGCACAGCCAGTCTCGTTTCGAACGGCTTCGATCTGGCGATAAAACGCGGCAGAACCAGGCTGATCCAAACCCTGCGTGGCTTCGTCCAGAAGCAATATGTCTGGGCTACCAATCAAGGCTCTTGCCAACATCACTCGCTGGAACTGACCGCCCGAAAGCTCGGACATTTGCTGTTCAAGCTGATCAGGAACGCCTGCCTTTGACAGCGCGTCGATGCACGCCGCTTTCGGTACCCGGTCCGTCAAGCGCAGGAAGCGCTCGACCGTGATCGGCAACGTCGCATCAATGTGGAGCTTTTGTGGTACGTAGCCAATCCGTAAGCCCGATCTACGCGTGATGCTGCCCCGCGCCGGTTGCAACGCTCCAATCATCGCGCGCAACAGGCTCGTCTTGCCCGACCCGTTGGGACCAACAATCGTGATTATCTCGCCAGGCTCAACTGCAAATCGAACAGAATGCAGCACGGTGTTTGCGCCATAGGCCACGCTGAGATCATCGATCGTGATCAGACTCATGATTGTATCTTGTCCGCGCAGGCAGGGCACACACCCTCAGCTTCGACGACCGACCGTTCGATCTTAAACCCAGCCGCACTTGCCGCTTCACCAAGCGCGTCTGTTGTCGGTGTGCCTTGGGCCTCAGCGACGGCTTCACAGACCCGGCAGATCATGAAGGCAGGAGAATGCTGCTCATCGGGATGGGTGCAGGCCACGAAAGCATTAAGGCGCTCAATTTTATGGACAAAACCATGCTTGGTCAGAAACTCAAGAGCACGATAAGCGACGGGAGGCTGCGAACCAAACCCAGCCTCGCCTAAGAGATCAAGGATCGCATAGGCCCCTAGGGCGCGATGCTCTTTTAAAAGCAACTCAAGAACTTTCTTGCGCACCGGTGTGAGGTTCAGGCCGTGCTTGTCGCAGTAAGCTTCAGCAGCTTGCAGGGCGCTGTCGACGCACAAGCCGTGGTCATGCTGGGAAAAGCCGAGCGGCGTGTCTGGATCGGTCGATGAGAGTGGCGAATGGCTTGTCATGTTATTTCATATCATATAGGCGATATCGAATGTTATATGATCACATAGGGGTTCCGATGTCCACGCTGCGCCTTTCGCTCTCAGTCACCGCCATCTTGTTCGGCAGCACGGCTCTCGCTTCCGCCGATGTGCCCAACGTTGCGGCAGATATCGCGCCCGTCCACTCGCTAGTAGCGCGCGTCATGGACGGCGTGGGCACGCCAAATTTGATCATCCCAGCGGGTGCGTCGCCGCACGAGTACAGTCTACGACCGTCCGAAGCATCGGCGTTGCAAGAAGCGGATCTGGTGTTCTGGATGGGCGAGGATCTGACGCCTTGGCTGGAAGACGCTGTCGAGACGCTGGCCAGCGATGCGCAAGTTACGACGCTGCTTGAAGCCGACGGAACGGTCCTCTTGGATTTCCGGGAGGGTGCGCTTTTCGAAGAGCATGATCATGATGACCATGACGATGATCATGGGCACGACGACCACGATCATGACGACGACCACGATCATGATGACGACCACGATCATGATGACGATCACGACGACCATGACGACCATGATGATCATGATGATGCGCACGACCATGATGACGAGCACGGCCACGAGGATGATCATGGCCATGCACATGGTGACCATGACCCGCACGCTTGGCTATCCTTGGAAAATGCGGCGACCTGGCTGAACGTGATCGCTGGCCAACTTTCCAGTGCCGACCCTGACAATGCGGGAGCCTATTTTGCCAATGCAGCCGCCGCACGCGAGGAACTCGCCGCCCTCGAAGAAGAAGTAGATGCCATGCTTGATCCGGTGCGTGGCAGCAGCTTCATTGTGTTCCACGATGCCTATCAATACTTCGAAGTGACCTTCGACTTCGCGGCATCAGGAGCCATTTCTTTGGGTGACGCGACCGATCCCAGTCCCGCCCGTATTGCCGAAATTCAAGAGCGTGTTCGAGAGGAAGCTATCGATTGCGTGCTTGCTGAGCCCCAGTTCAATCCCGGTATTGTTGCGACCGTCTTAGATGGTACCGAGGCGGCAACAGGGATCATCGATCCATTGGGGTCGACGCTTGAGCCTGGTCCGGAACTCTACCCGCGGCTGATCCGCGGCATGGCCGATATTCTGGTGGAGTGTCTTTGAGGCACGGTCATTTGTGCGTGTTCGATGCTGGTCCCTAGCAAGAGCGGATAGCCGCATCGCGGCTCTCGCTGGCCATCAAAGACGCGATGATCGAAGGCCTGCACGGTCACTGTACGCCGATGTGGGCGGGGGCGACGGGATCGACCGGTAGCTGTCAGCCAACGTCGACCGGATAGGCGGATAGTTGCCAGAGCGGCTGACCAGTTGATGGCCGCTGCCCAGATTGTCTTGCCGCTTGAAAGGGCTCAGACAGAGCGGCAAACCACCCTAAGACAGTCAATGCGTGCTTCATCCATCTTTTCGGGGGCTTTGAATGGGACCACGGAGCAGTCTAATGCTGCGCCGAACACATTCAACGACCACCCAATAAGCGGATGTCGCGCGCATGCATTTTCAGAAGACCTCCCTGTCAGGTGCATTCACGATCGAAATGGATCGCATTGAAGACGAACGCGGCTTCTTCGCCCGGACCTTTTGCGCCGACGAGTTCCGCAAGCATGGGCTTGCGACATCTTTTGTTCAGGCCAATATGAGCCTAAGCCACGACCCCGGCACGTTGCGAGGCCTTCATTTTCAGCGCGGCCCTGCCCAAGAGACAAAGC
Source organism: Hyphomicrobiales bacterium (assembly GCA_965601715.1). Classification (GTDB taxonomy): domain Bacteria; phylum Pseudomonadota; class Alphaproteobacteria; order Rhizobiales; family MH13; genus MH13. The sequence continues at coordinate 1,015,872 of OZ271835.1, forward strand.
TCGTGCGCTGTATCGCGGGTCGCCTTTTCGACGTTATCGTTGACAACCGACCAGACTCACCAACCTTCCTAAAACACGTCAGCGTGGAACTCAGCGCGGAAAGCGGGCGGGCGCTGTACGTGCCGAAGGGCTTTGCCCATGGGTTTCAGACCCTCGAGCCAGGGACCGTGGCCAGCTACATGGTGGATGAATTCTACGCGCAGGGGCATGAGGGCGGCTATCACTACAACGATCCTGTGCTCGATATCGCGTGGCCACTGGACGTGACCACCATCTCGCAGAAAGATAAATCGTGGCCTATGATCTCAGACCGGGGATAGAATGATTATCGTAGATGCGGCACTGCGGCGACGTGAGTCGGATGGGTGTCCCATTCGCGTCGGCATGATCGGCGCCGGATTCATGGGGCACGGCGTAGCCAACCAAATCCTGAACTCAGTGCCTGGAATGCGGCTTGTGGCAATTGCCAACCGGAGTGTGGAAAAGGCCAAACACGCTTACGAAAAGGCCGACGCAGTAGAGGCCGCGGAAGCGGGCACGCGCTCCGAGCTGGACAAACACATTCACGCGGGCACGCCCGTTGTCACGGCGGACTTCGAGTCCCTTTGCATGTCGGAACAAATTGACGCGGTCCTCAAACTCACGGGAGATGTCTCGTTCGGGGCCTCCGCGGCCCTTTGTGCCATTGCAGCTGGCAAGCATTTTGTGACCATGAACGCCGAACTGGACGGCACCCTAGGGCCCTTGCTGGCAAGGCGCGCCCAACAAGCTGGCGTCGTTTATTCGGTCAGCGATGGCGACCAGTCCCATACTGTTGATGAACACTGTATGACCAGGTGAAGTGCGTCGGCATGGCTGTGTTCATAGCCGTATGCAACGATTGGACCCAATGTTGCGCCAGGCTGTTTTTGTCATAGCAAAGCGAGCTATATCAACACAGCCGAACGCCAATTGCTTTGTCGTCAACGCCTGCATGAAATCCAGAAGGGTCAACCTAACTGACGCATGTCCAGGTCGACAAACTCCGCTTTTGTGTTCTGGCCCACAACCAAATCGCGGATTTCTTCCAAGTAGACCGGATTGGTTACAATGATTGTTACGTCTTTCCGATCAGCCAGTTCGGCAGGCAGAAACGTCTTCGCTGCTGTCCCAAGAACAAACGTGCGATTTTTGTTTGGATTGATATCGATGACGCCCTCAATCGATTGTGGTGCAGGTAACCAATTCAGGAATGCAGTCGCACGAGAGCCCGCGCCCCACACCCACAATGCCTGTCCGTGGGATTTTTTGAAGTCTAGCCAGCGTTGCCATCGTGAAGGATATTCTTCGCAGTATCGGACGAAACCGGTAACGTCCGGACGAGCTAGCTCTGGATCTGCTGACGATTTGACCGAGGTATGTCTCGCGAAGCAAGTCAGGTGCTGGTTGGCAAAGTTTGTCTCGAAGTGCTCCGCCGTAAGGCCACAAGTCAAATGCACCGCCTGCAATGAAGCCTGCGAAAAGTAGTTCACATGTTCGTAGACAAGTTCGCAGGCCAGATTTTCCCTAAACATTCGCTCTGCGTTTGGCACTTGCGATATCAAAGTACCTCGGTCTGCAAGATGGGCCTTCTGATCCATTAAAAACGCCACAGGGTCGGCTACGTGCTCGAGTGTCATTCTGTTGATAACCAGATCGTTTTCATTGACTGCTTCTCGAGGCAGAACGCCGACGTGGATTCCATTGTGATCACCACGATATGCTGGGTCAAAGCCTGTGAATCTGGCGTCTACTAAATCCGACAAAACGTCCAAAAATTCTCCCTGCCCACATCCCGCTTCGAGGATGGTTTTCGGAGGCGAGGCAAATCGGTTTAACCAACCCTCAGCTAGGTCACGCATGTAACTTTTGAATAATTTGGAGAAAGCCTGCGTCCCTTCGTACCTCTCGTCGTAGGTCACGAGCCGATCATCGAAGGTAGCGTTCCATACGAAATCACAGCTTGGACAATGCCATAACGAAATAGAAGCCTTCGGAAACTCCAATGACTCTGCTGGATCCTCGACAAGGATGCATGAGTTGACAGGGACTGCGGGCGTTTCAAATACGTGTCGAACATGCGTGCTTCGACAGCAGGGACAAAGCCGTTTCATAGTACACGCCTGAACGACGGAATTGGCACCCAGATTTCGCTTGGCGGCATCTGCGAGAGAAGCTCATCGGCCAAGTTCCAGGCAAACAAAATGATGACGTCAGGTGCGGCCGCAGACAACATCTCTGGCGAGATAATTGGAATGCCCTGAACCGGTAGAAATTTCCCTTGCTTTGCGACCGCGGCATCGCCAATTGCCTGAATCCGCAGGTTAAGGCCAAGGATCGAAAGCAACGTTACAGATTTTGCCGAGGCTGCATATCCATAGACGGTTTTTGCAGATGATTGTTTTGCAAATGCAGCAACCGATCCGCGAAAATCCTCGACCTTTGCGCAAAGTGTTCCACCAGAGTTCTCCAGGTCGGCGTCTTCCGCGGCGATCTCGCGCGTTACTTTTGATGTGTTTTCAACTCCTGGTTGACACCAGAGCCGTAAGCTGCCGCCTTGGGTTTCGAAATGCTCGACTTCAACGACGCCAAGGCCCGCTGCGTTGCACAGAGAACTCAGAGATCGCAAAGAGAAGTGGCAGTGATGTTCATGATAGATCATGTCGAATGCACCACGGTTGACCAAGTCTCGCCAAGACTGCACTTCGATCATCACGTATCCCGACCGGTCTAGCACGAGCTGTGCGGATTTCAGGATCGACAACGGATCACTCACGTGCGCCAGCACATTTGACATATGCACGACATCGACAGTGCCAAACTCGCCCAGCACGGTTTCTGCAGCAGTTTCATCGAATGGAGCGCACAGTGCCCGACATCCCTTTTTGCGGGCCATTGCAACAGGCCCGGATGCAGGGTCGACGCCAAAACTGTCTATGCCCAAACGCATCAAAGCCAATTGGACCGTTCCGTCATTTGATCCGACTTCCAACGCTCTGCCCTTTCCAACCAGGCGCTTGGCGATGCCGCGGGCAATGTCCTCCGCATGATCTCGCACTGCCTTGGAAACTGACGAGTAATACGGGTAGTTGCTTTCAAACAGTACGTTGTGCGGCAGCTGCGTGACATTTTGGACCAGTGTGCATTGGAGCATTTGGCCAACCCAAGCGGGTATTCTGGCGCTTTTTGGGTTGCTTCAGATAAGAGGGCATTGGCCACGGGGCTGTGGCCAAGATCGAGAAATGGTCGAATAGAAGATCCACATGCCCTACAGCGAGGTGCGGAGTAATTTGTATAGGACGGTCCGAAGTTGTTCATTGACAGCGTGTTGCAGGTTTAAGGAGCCGCACAAACGGCTGCTTCCGGAAGCCGCGATTCACCGCGCCTCAAGATTTGCAGGCTGCAATAGTCTTTCGGATCACCGGATGGAAATCCCTGCTGTAGGATAACGTGCGAAATCGTTGTTTGAACTTCTATCCGCTGACGTGAACGATCTTTCATGCGTTGGTTTCTCGGCTGGTTTGACAGCGCCCGTCAAGAAGAGCCGCATCTTTTTGAGCGTTCCACAGTATCTATGGCGGTCAGCTGCCTAGCTTCCGGAGCGATACCAAAGACAGCCTATTTTCCTAGGCACTACGGTGCTTCGGTGGGGTCGGTCATCAGCGCTTTCACGAAATCTTCGACCAGCATGAACGCTCGCTGACTGGCTACGACCAGCGATAAACGCAACGTCTTCGCATACGCGTTTGGGCGACCACGATGACAAACACTGAGTGCTAGCCAACACCCGCAGCCAGATAGCCACCATCGACGGGAAGGTTGACACCAGTGATAAAGGAAGCTTCGTCGGACGCCAGAAACAACACGGCTGCCGCGACCTCCTCAGGATATCCGACCCGACCCATTGGGTGCCACTTTGACACCTCTTTCATTGTTGAGCCTTCGTTCAACCACCGATGCGTCAACGGAGTATCGATGACGCCCGGTGAGACACAGTTTACTCTCAGGCCATCATTGGCAACAGCTATTGCCATTTGTCGTGTAAGCTGAATCAGACCGCCTTTTGCAGCGTGAAACCCTGGGTCCGAACTCTGGGCCCTGATGCCGAAGACCGATGAAATATGCACGATGGCGCTTCCGCGACGCATGTGTGGTAGCGCGAACTGTGCTGTCAGAAACGCGCCCCTCAGGTCGATGTTTACCACTTCGTCCCAGTCGGCGCAGATGCGGTCCTGTGCTCGGCCTTCGAGACGGCGAATACCCGCAGCAGTGACTACCACGTCGATTTGTTGGTAGGCTTCTAGTGTTCACTCAACCAACTTCTTGCAGTCCGTTTCGACCGATACATCACAAGGAATTGCCAGGGATTTGCCCCCTTGTGCGGCAATTTCGGCCGCCACCGCACCCACCAATTCTTCCCGACGGCCTGCCACGGCAACCGAGCCGCCCTCTTTTGCAAATCGTTCAGCAACGGCGCGTCCAGTTCCGCTACCGCCCCCTGTTATCAATGCGGTACGGCCTTCAAAACGCTTGTTGGACAGGCCAGGATTAGCCCTTGGAGCTTCGGCAGGCTCTGTGCGTCCCTGCGCTCGAAGCAACTTACTGAAAAACGGGTACGCTGAACGCAAGTAATTGCCTTTCTCAATACACGCCAACCGCTCAGAAGGTACGCGAGGTGCCTAACGCGTCAAGCGAATTACAGGGCAAACCAATTGGTCTGTGGATCGACCAAGGTGGGCTTCCCACCCTTCATACACGCCAAATTGCCGCCTAGGCCGTCGACCTTGTTGGAAACGCCAGTGAGGGCAGCAATGTCGGCTCAGGACTGGGAGCGGACGACGTAGGGGCTCGGACGGCCCGCCGCAGGAAGCACCCACCGAACGGGGGATATTTAGGTGGAAAAACCGGAAAGATCGCGATTTTTAAATATAGAAAACAAGGATTTGTTACTTATTGATGGTGCGGGCGGCGGGACTCGAACCCGCACGGCCTAGGGCCTCGGGATTTTAAGTCCCGTATGTCTACCAATTCCATCACGCCCGCATGCGCGTTGAGCCGCAAACCGCCCTCAAGCGTCCTTCGCAATCGGCGGCACAAACGAATAGCCAAGGTCCCAAGGGAAATAGATCCAGGTGTCCTGGCTGACCTCGGTCACAAACGTGTCGACCATCGGACGCCCCTTCGGCTTGGCATAGACGGTGGCAAAGTGCGCCTCTGGCAGCATGGCGCGCACTTCCTTGGCCGTCTTTCCGGTATCGACCAGATCGTCGATGATCAAAACATTCGCGCCCTTGGTGTCGAGGATCTTCGACGAAATGGTCTTCAGAATTGCGATATCGCCCTGGCTCTGCTCGCCTGAACCCTCGTAATCATAACTCGCAATCGACACGGTATCGATGCGGCGGATACCCAGCTCCCGGCAAACAATCGCCGCCGGAACCAGCCCGCCACGGGTGATCGTCACCATGGTGTCAAATGGCCCCTTCTCCGCCAGGCGCCAAGCCAAGGCCCGGGCATCGCGGTGGAACTGATCCCAGGAGACGGGAAACGCTTTGTCGTTGAGGGGGTCACTCATGGGGCTGCCTATCCTTGGCTGGTCTTGCTTGCGTCAATCTCGTCGCGCAGCTTTTGGGCTTCGCGCACCGCGGCGTCAAGCGCTTCGCGTACCCGCGAGCGCAACACAATCTCCACTGTGAACCGTCCGTCCACAAGCTTTGGGTAGCTGCCCACCGAAACGGACGGGTGCGCGGCATCCAGCGCCGCGATGGGCGCGGCGATATCGCCCTCCCCGCAATCGAACCAGATTGTCTGCACGGCGATTGGGACGCCGCCTTTTAGCGTCGGTAAGATGGCTTCAAGCATCGCTTGGAAAACCGATGGCACGCCAGCCATGACGTGGACATTGCCGAGCTTGAACCCCGGTGCGATCGAGACGGCGTTTTCGATAAGGTCCGCGCCATCGGGAATACGGGTCATGCGCTCGCGTGCGGCGTTCATAGTGCGTCCGGTGCGTTCATAGAAATCCGAGAGCAGCGCGTACGCCCTTGGGTCGATATCGATCCCGACGCCAAACGCCGCGGCCATGCTGTCGGCGGTGATGTCGTCATGGGTCGGCCCAATGCCGCCGGAGGTGAACACATAGGTGGTCCGCGCCCGCAACGCATTGACCGCCTCGACGATCGCGCTTTCCACGTCGGCCACAACACGCACCTCAACCAGATCAATGCCGATCATCGACAGAGCATCGGCCAACACGCCAATGTTCTTGTCCTTGGTTTTGCCGGACAGAATCTCATCTCCAATCACCAGCATCGACGCTGTTGTCGGCTTCGGTTCCGTCGGCACATCAGGCGTTGAAGAGGTCACAACCACACTCTTGTGAATAGAAAGGCACGAACACCCTAGCTTCCTTGCAATTTGTTGCCGGTCAAGGGAAGCCGTGTCCATGCGCTTTCCCACACCTCTCTACGCCGCCCGCCTGATTAAGCGGTACAAACGCTTCCTCGCCGATGTGACGCTGGAAGAAGGGCCTGATAGCGGCGCTACCCTCACCGTTCATTGCCCCAACCCGGGCTCAATGATGGGTCTCGCCCGCCCAGGCGCGAGGATCTACGTGTCAAAGTCGCCGAACCCGAAGCGCAAGCTTGCCTACACTTACGAGGTGGAAGCGGTGGAAGGCCCCGGCCCGGCTTGCCTGGTGGGCATCAACACCATGTACCCCAACAAGCTGGCCGAAGAGGGCATCACCGTGGGCCTTGTCCCATCGCTGAATGGCTTCCACACACTCAAGCGTGAACAACGCTATGGGGAAAACTCACGCATCGACATCCTGCTGGAATGGGCAGGCGGCAAGCGCGCCTATGTCGAGGTCAAGAATGTCCATCTCATGCGCGAAGCTGGCCATTTGGAGTTCCCAGATTCGGTAACGAGCCGCGGCGCCAAGCATCTGCGTGAACTTGCTTCCATGGTCCGCGAGGGGCATCGGGCCGTGATGCTCTATGTCGCGCAATGGCCTGGCGCCCAGTCCATGGGCATCGCGGCGGACATTGATCCCAAATACGCGCAGGCCCTGCACGCAGCGGTGGACGCCGGTGTCGAGATTGAGGTTCTCGATTGCCGCGTGTCGACCGACGAAATCGTGCCGGTCGGTAGCCTAACCTTCCGCGCTTAGACGCGCGTCATCACCACGTTAAGCCTCGCCTCGGCAACAAGTTGATAGCCCTTGGATTGGGCGAGCGTGATGCAGTTGGTTTGCCAGCTCTCAGGGCTGTTCTCGAGAATCAGCAAAGTCGGCCAAAGCTGTTCTGGCGCGTCGCGAAAAAACGGCACGAGCGCCAGGTCTTCGGCCCCTTCAATGTCGATCTTCAACGCATCGACCCGGGGCAGGTCTCGCTCGCTGAGTATGTCAAGAAGCGGGCGGCCGCGCACTTCAACCGTGCCGCCGTCCAAAGCATGACCGCGCACGCGCCGCATACCCGTCTCGCCGGCATTGTTGGCATCCACGAACAGCTGGATCGGCCCATCCACGTCTGCCACGGCTTCGTCGATCGGCTCAATCGGGACGCCTGGATTAAAGGCGACGTTGGCCACCAAGCGCGCGAAAACTTCGGGCTGGGGATCAATTGCAAGAATGCGCGCTGTCGCTCTCATGCACGACGCCGCAAAGAACGAGTAAGCCCCGGCGTTCGCGCCGATATCGACAAAAATGCCATCCATCGGCAGAACACGTTTGAGGAAATCACGCTCTTGCGGATCGAAATATTGCGGCGTGAACAAAATGCGCTTCTCTGCGAGGTTCTTGGTTGGCTCGACACGCAGCTTGTAGCCGAAGACCTCGACATCCACCGGCCCTTGAATTTGCGCAAGCGCCAGCTTGCGCGCGGCATAGGCCATACGCTTGTCCCAATAGCTTTGTGACCGAGAGGCAGCAAAAGCGCGCAGCTTTTGCACCAAAGCTGACGGCGCATGGGTGCCCCATGGCGCCAAGGATTCAGGGTTGATTGCAGGATCAGTAGACAATATCGAGCCTTGGGGCCGCAGCGATTGAACGGGTGTACGCCATTCGCAACACTTCAATTCACATTAGTTTGCAGCTATTGTACCCACGAGAAACAGCAGCGGACTGCTCGCGACAACAAGCGCAAGGGTTGGTTCGGGCTGCCTTTTACACCAATTAGCGCATATGTCTCGTTTCCTTTGACCGTCTCTTGGTAGCCTTACCCCATCGATATGCTTCAAACCCAACCCCCCATTAAGCTTTTTGGCCCAGAGGCCTTTGAAGGCATGCACCGCGCAGGTCGACTTACGGCGACGATCCTTGATGAGCTGACCGACCTTATTGCGCCGGGCGTGACCACGCAGCAGATCGACGACGCCGTCATGGACTTCGCACTGGCCAACAACGCTGTGCCGGCCACGCTGAATTATCGCGGCTACACCCGCTCCAGCTGCACATCGATCAACCATGTGGTCTGCCACGGTATCCCCAACACCAAGCCATTGCGCCAAGGCGACATTGTGAATGTCGATGTCACGTTGATCGTCGATGGCTGGCATGGCGACTCCAGCCGCATGTACCCGGTTGGCGAAATCAAACGCGCGCCCGAGCGGTTGATGGAAGTCACCTATCTGGCGTTGATGCGCGGTATCGCTGCCGTCAAACCTGGCAATCGCACCGGTGATATTGGTGCGGCCATCCAGCAATTTGCCGAGGCAGAGCGCTGCTCCGTGGTCCGCGATTTCTGCGGCCATGGTATTGGCGACGTGTTTCATCTGCCGCCCAACATCTTGCACTATGGGCGCGCTGGCGAAGGTGTAGACCTGCGTCCGGGCATGATCTTTACCATTGAGCCAATGATCAATCTCGGTCGCCCACACGTGAAAATCTTGTCGGATGGTTGGACCGCAGTCACCCGTGACCGCTCTTTGTCGGCGCAGTACGAGCATTCCATTGGCGTGACCGAAGACGGCTGCGAAGTCTTCACGGGTTCACCCAAGGGTTTGTTCGCGCCGCCAAGCCTGCGCGACGAGCCCGCGGCAGCCTAACCGCCCGCATGGCAGCGCCTGACGGTTCGCAACCGCGCCACTATGAAGGGCATAGGAAGCGGCTACGCAGCCGCTTTGCTGAGCGAGGCCGCGAAGCGCTTGCGGATTATGAGCTGCTTGAGTTGCTGCTGTTTCGCTCGATCCCGCGCCGCGACACCAAGCCCATCGCCAAAGACCTTCTCGCCCGTTTCGGTACACTTGCCGGCGTGTTGTCGGCACCAGAAGGGTTGTTGTGCGAGGTCCCAGGCGTCAAGCAAGCCACCGCCCAGGACCTGGCGCTGGTGCGCGCAGCATCACAGGCGTTGATTCAATCCTCACTCAAGGAGGGGTCGATCCTCTCATCCTGGGCCGACGTGGTGCGTTACTGCCGCGCCGCCATGGCCCACGACCCCATTGAATCGCTGCGCGTTCTCTTTCTTGACCGCAAAAACCGTCTGCTGCGCGACGAGGTGCTGCAAACGGGCACCGTAGACCACACGCCCGCCTACCCGCGCGAAATCCTCAAGCGCGCTTTGGAGCTAAGCGCCGGATCGATCATCCTGGTGCCCAATCACCCCTCCGGCGACCCAACGCCGTCGCGCGCCGATATTGAGATGACCCAGTCGATCATCCAAGCAGCCGAGGCTTTGGACCTCTCAGTGCACGATCACATCATTGTCGGGCAAGAAGGTCATGCCAGCCTGCGCGCCCTCGGTTTGATGGATCCGCAGGGCGGCTAGAGCGCGCGCCATAGCCGCCTAATTGAGCGGCGTTTTGACTATCCTTTGGGCATGCGTTTACACACGGCAAAGTTCGTGCTGCATTCGCTTCGAACCCTTTGTTTCACATGGACTTCCAACAGGACGGCATGCCCCCCTTTGACGAGATGACAATCGACGGCAGCGACTGCCGCGACGCCTACACCATCGTGCAGTCCTGGCTTGATGGCCTTGATCCCGAAACACTGAAGCGTCAGAGCGCCGAAGCGGAGATGCTGTTCCGCCGCATTGGCATTACGTTTGCCGTCTATGGCGAGGCGGACGCTGAGGAGCGGCTCATCCCATTCGATCTGATCCCGCGCATTCTGGCCAAGTCCGAATGGACCAGCCTCAAGCGCGGCCTCACCCAGCGCGTGAACACGTTGAACGCCTTCCTGAGCGATATTTATGGCCCGCGTGAATGCGTCAAGGCCGGCATCATTCCGGCCGATCTTATCGATCAGAACCCGCAATACCGCCCGGAAATGATTGGCGCGAAGCTGCCTGGCGACATTTGGGTGAACATTGCCGGCATCGATATTGTGCGGGTCGATGCGGACAATTTCTACGTGCTGGAAGACAATGCCCGCACCCCCTCGGGCGTATCCTATATGCTGGAGAACCGCGAGGTGATGATGCGCATCATCCCCGAACTGTTTTACGACCACGCGGTCGAACCGGTCGAGAACTACGGCGATGAACTGCTGCAGGCCTTGCAGTCGGTGGCGCCGCGCAACAGTCAGGGCGACCCAATGTGCGCCTTGTTGACCCCAGGGCCATTCAACAGCGCGTATTATGAGCACTCCTTCCTGGCCGATAAGCTGGGCATTGAGTTGGTGGAAGGGCGCGATCTGTTCGTGCGCGATGCGGTCGTCTACATGCGCACAACGCTAGGTCCGCGGCGCGTCGACGTGATCTACCGACGCATTGATGATGATTTCATTGACCCCCTCGCCTTCAAGCCGGAATCGATGCTGGGCGTTCCCGGGCTGATGACCGCCTATCTGGCGGGCAATGTTACACTTGCCAACGCGGTGGGCACCGGGATCTCGGACGACAAAGCCATTTACACCTATATGCCTGATCTGACGAAGTTTTTCCTTGGCGAAGAGCCCCAGTTGAAGAATGTCCCTACCTGGCGCTGCCGCGAGCCGGAGGCCCTCTCCTACGTCCTCGATCACCTTGAAGAGCTCGTGGTGAAGGAAGTGGCGGGATCCGGCGGTTACGGCATGCTGGTCGGGCCAAAGTCGAGCAAAGATGAGATCGACATTTTCCGCGCCAAGCTGAAGTCCAAGCCCGACGACTTCATCGCCCAGCCCACACTGGCGCTTTCCACCTGCCCCACCTTTGTCGGCGAAGGCGTCGCCCCACGCCATGTTGATCTGCGCCCGTTCGTCTTGTCGGGCACCAACGGCATCAACATCGTGCCAGGTGGGCTTACCAGGGTGGCGCTCAAAGAAGGGTCGCTGGTGGTCAATTCCAGCCAAGGTGGCGGGACCAAAGACACCTGGGTCCTCGCGAGCTAACGACAGGATTATTGAGCCTAACCATGTTGCTAAGCCGCACCGCAGACAGCCTCTTCTGGACCGCCCGCTACATTGAGCGCGCTGACAACACAGCCCGCCTCTTGGAAGCAGCTACACGCCTCTCCAATGTTGGCGGCTCCGACGAAAACCCCTCCAACGAATGGCAATCGGCCGTCCTTGCCACGGGCATGGAAGACCTGTTCGAGGAACGCTATGGCGAAGCCACCGCCAGAACGGTTGTCGACTTCCTGGCGTTTTCCGAAGCCAACCCATCCTCCATCCGTTCGTGTCTGGAAGCTGCGCGCGCCAACGCACGCTCGGTGCGTACCGCCATCACCATCGAGATGTGGGAAAACATCAACGCCGCTTGGCTCGAACTGAAGCGCTACCGCACGTTCGGCCAATCGCGCGGCGAATTGTTGGAGTTTCTGCGTTTCGTCAAGCAGGTTGCGCTGAGCGTCGATGGCATCGCCCACCGCACCATGCTGCGCACCGACGGCTTTTCCTTCTTCCGCATCGGCGGCGCCATTGAGCGCGCCGATAACACCGCGCGCATTCTGGACGTAAAGTACCACGTGCTTCTACCGGTGGGCGATCGCGTCGGCGGCGGCCTCGACTATTTCCAATGGACATCCATTCTGCGCTCGGTATCCGCACTAACCGCCTATCATTGGGTGTATCGCGAGAGCCTGAAGCCGTGGCTGATCGCTGACTTGCTGATCCTCAACGAGGCGATGCCCCGTTCACTCGCCAGCTCTTATGACGTTGCCACACGCCACCTCGACAGCCTATCAAAGACCTATGGCCGCCAAGGCAAAGCGCAGCGTATGGCCCGGTCGATCCACAGCGACTTCCGCAACCGCGATATCGACGCGATCTTCCAAGCTGGCCTGCACGAGTTTGTTGAGGATTTCATCAGCCGCAACAATGAACTAGGCTCAACCATCGCCGAGCAATATTTGTTCTAAGTTCACCAAGCTGAGATCACCGAGCCGAGATTTTAATGCCCAACCTTGGGCCCGACTGTTATGCGATTAGCCGTTCACCACACCGAGACCCTGACCTACGACACGCCAAGCCTTGGAACCATCCAGGTATTGCGGCTAACGCCGCGCGACCATACGGGCCATTATGTGTGCGATTGGTCGGTGAACGTCGAAACGGATTGCCACATCGCCACCACCAAAGATGCCTTCGGCAACATCGTCACCAGTTTCTCCGTCCAAGGCCCGTTAGAGACGTTGACCATCCAAACCGTTGGAGAGGTCGAAACCGAAGAAACCCATGGCATCGTGCGCGGCGCAGCAGAAAAAGTGCCGGTCGGCCTGTTCCTGCGCCCCGCCACCGAAGAATGGGACATGGCGTTTTCGCGCACGCTCCTCAGCGCGGCGGGCGACCCACGCACGCCGCCACTGGACTTCGTGCACCGTCTGATGAACCTCCTGCACAATGTGCTGCCCGATGACGAACCCGAGGAAGAAACCGGCCAAAGCCAGCAACAGGACGGACAAAGCGCAAGCCAGACCAGCACGAAGGCCGAAACGCTGGAAGGTATTCCGACAACCTTGGTGACACGGCTCTCCTCCATGTTGATCGAGCGCAAAACCCAAGGCGACAAAAGCGCTGCCAGCATGCTGGCCCAAGCTACCAGGCAGATCGGCATGCCCGCGCGTCTGGTCTCGGGATATCGATTAGACGATACAACAGGCCCGACCAAGAAATCCGCCATGGATGTTTGGACGGAAGTACATATCGACGAGCTTGGTTGGGTTGGGTTTGACCCGATCACCGCGAGCTGCCCAAGCGCGGAGAGTATCCGGGTTGCGGTCGGCATTGATGAGCCCGGCATCGCGGCCATGCGCATCGGCCATTATGGCAACCCCGGCCAAATGGAGCATTCCACACAAATCACCATGCGTGTCATTGGTGGATAACACGATCATGCGCATGCTGTCGGCACCACCAAGTGCAACGACGGGCCGGATGGCACGCTAGGAACTCGAACCATGACGTATTGCGTAGGGATATTGGTCAAAGAAGGCCTGGTGATGATCGCCGACACACGCACCAATGCGGGTCTCGACAACATCGCCACGTTCCAGAAACTGCATCTTTTCGAACAGGCCGGGCAGCGCACCATTGCGATCGCCACCGCTGGCAACTTGGCGGTGAGCCAGGCGGTCATATCCGTCATGCAGGACGGGTTTGAAAACCCAGCAACCGGCATGTTGGAGACGATCTACGACCACCCAACCATGTTCCGCACGGCCAGCTATGTCGGTCGCGCGATTGGCGAGGTGATGCGCCTCAACAATGGAGCTGGGCAGAACATGGCGGCTGGTTTTGACGTCACCATGCTGGTCGGCGGCCAGGTCAATGGCGGACGCCTGCGGCTGTTCATGGTCTATGCAGCTGGTAATTTCATCGAAGCGACCGAAGACACCCCCTACCTGCAGATTGGCGAGCACAAATATGGCAAGCCAATCCTCGACCGGGCCATCACCTATGACACCAATTTGCCGGACGCCCTGAAGATCGGCCTCATCTCGATGGATTCGACCATGCGCTCCAATCTCGGTGTTGGCATGCCTATCGACATATGGGCCTCACAGCGCGATTCCATTGCAACGCTGATCAACACCCGGGTTGAACAGGGAGAGCCGTATTTTCACGATCTGCGTGAACGCTGGTCAGCGGCGCTGCGCTCCGCCCACCAGTCCATTCCGGCACCACCCTACCTGGCGGATATGCCGCCGAGTGAGTGAGGAACCAGGTCCGCCCTATGCAGAAGGCGGGCGCAATCTGGTAACGATCTCAAGACATTGGTTCACAACCCATCAACCGGACGTGAGACGCTCTTTTAACGCGTTAGCAACTAGACCATATGCCATGTCAACAAAGCACATGGCACAACTGCCCTACCGTTCGGGCCTAATCGGCCGATTGGAGAAACCATGCTCGGTGAGCTTACCTTTGCAGCCGTTTTTGTCGCGGGCATCATCTCGTTCTTGTCGCCCTGCGTCCTGCCGCTCGTCCCTGCCTATCTGACCTACATGACCGGTGCCTCGCTGGAAGAGCTGTCCGAGGATCAACGCGACGCGCGGCTTACGCGCTTCCTGCTGATCCAGTCGATCGCCTTTGTGATTGGCATCGCGCTGGTGTTCGTCCTGCTCGGTGCCACGGCGACGCAGATCAGCCTACTGCTCCGGCAATATTCCGCCATTCTATCGATCATCGCTGGCCTCGCTATCATTGTGATGGGGCTGCATTTCCTGGGCGTTTGGCGCTGGTCCATCCTGTATCGCCAAGCCCGCATGGATGGACCCCGATCCACCAGCGGTCCGGTTGGCGCGCTGGGCATGGGGCTTGCCTTTGGTTTCGCGTGGACGCCCTGCATCGGCCCCATACTGGGTGCGGTTTTGGCCGTTGCCGCCAGTCGTGACACGGTTGGGCAAGGCGCGGGCCTGTTGGCCGTCTATGCGCTCGGCATGGGCGTGCCGTTCATCCTGTCAGCCCTGGCCGTCGGACCGTTCACACGCTTCCTCAGTCGTTTTCGCGAGCACATGCAGACCATGGAGCGCGCCACCGGCGCCCTTTTGGTCGCGACCGGCGCGGCGTTCCTGTTGGGATGGCACACGATCCTCGCCAACTGGATGCTGGAGCAGTTCCCCGGCTTGGTGGCGCTGACCTAACCTTCGGACGCCTCGCCACCCTCAAAGGGCCACATCAACCCGTCGCGCCATTGCCAGAGTTGGAAGGACGGCACGTCGGAGTCGCCGTTAGCGTCGAACTGGATCGGGCCAATGATGGTTTCATAGGTCTGAGCCTCATCGGGCGTGTACGCCAACGCGATTTGAGTCGCCGCCATCGCGGGCAGAACGAGGCCGGCCAAAGCCGCCGGTTCTTCTTCCAGCGCCGCAAGACGATCGGGCGCAACCAAGGCGCGCCAAGGCGTCGGCCTTGCAAACACAACATCCTGCGCGCTGCCGTCGGCAAGCAGGCGGAACTCAGCCGTCATGGCCGTGTCGCCCGCGAGGATCGCGACGTCTGGCAATCGTGTGCGCAAGGCATCAGCCAATACAGCGCTGTCAGCCTGTCCGGCGAGGATCACCGCCAGGTCGGCACCTTCCGCTTCGGCGCGCTGTGCGTAGGCGGTCAGGTCGGCGCTGGCGTCGAAGGCTTCCATCAGCGCCGGGGCGGCACCGGCGGCCTTTAGGCGGGCTTCCAGTCCTTCGGCGAGCGTGCGGCCATAATTGCCATCCGTGTAGAAAACCACGATGGGCCGTGATGAACCCGATCCGCCGATCAAATCGTCAAGCGCGCCTTGAAGGATGGCGTCGCCGAGATAGCCGGATTGCTCATCGTCGCGCCCACCAAGGCGCAGCACAGGACCATCAGCATCGTCGGTGAAAGCGCCATGGCGCACACCTGCTGCAATGAAGGGCGTCCCGGAGAAGGCAAGCACGTTGCGTGCTGCAACCGCCGGGCGCCAGCATACGCCGCCGACGACGATATCAACTTGCGCGCCGACCAATTGGTTGGCGCTGTCGCGGCCGCGTTCTTCATCGCAAGCATCATCGACGGCCGTTATCCGAACCGCACTATCGTCGAGACCAGCTTCGGCGAGTGCAAGTGCAACACCCGCTTCAATCTGGCGGCCAAGGCGCTCAAAGGGGCCCGACAGCGGTGCCAAAACGCCGATATGCAGTGGCGCACTGTCTTGTGCGTGAGCGGGCATTGTAGCCCCCAGCGCGCCCAAGACTCCCAGTGCAAAGCCAGCCCAGCGATGCATCCAAATGCTCATCCCAACCCTTTGTTTTGCAAGGCCATTGGTGCGATATGACTTTGAACGAGGATTCGCATCAAGTCCAACCATGGGCGCGTGAAGGAGCAAAAACGTGTGGCAACCCGGTGCCAGAAACTCCCTGGCGGATGTTGCAGGTGTGGCTGTTGGGCACGCGCAGTCCGCAGATGCGAAGACGGGCGTAACGGTGGTTCGCTTCGCGGCGCCTGCGCGGGCAAGCGTCTCGATCATCGGTCAAGCGCCGGGAACACGCGAAGCCGCTTTGCTGGATCCCGCGCGAACGGTTGAACAGATTGATGGGCTCGTGCTGGCCGGTGGCTCGGCTTTCGGCCTTGCCGCTGCTGATGCTGTGATGACCGCTCTCGCCGAGGCTGGCCGCGGTTTCCGCGTTGGTTCGGCCCGCGTACCCATCGTCCCGGCCGCGATTCTGTTCGATTTAACCAATGGCGGCGCCAAACCCAGCGACCTTGGTTCCCTGTACCGAGAACTTGGCGCGGCGGCTTCGCAGCGCAACGCCGATCACGACCAACTTGGCGCGGTCGGCGCTGGTGCTGGTGCCACCACTGGCGCTGGCCCTGGTGGTTTAGGAACCGCCTCAACCCTGTTTGGCGAGGACGCCCCGGAAGCCCTGCGCAACCACCTCGTCGCCGCGTTGGTCGCGGTGAATGCGGTGGGCAACCCCTATATCGGTGATGGGCCGCATTTTCGCGCCGCCATGTTTGAAGTGGGGCAGGAATTCGGCGGGTTTGGCCTTCCGCCTTCGGTGCCATCGCCGGGGCAGAACCTGCGTATGAAAACCCGCACGCAGCCTGGCCAGAACACGACCATCGGGTGCCTCGTCACCACCGCGCCGCTATCCAAGGCGGCTTGCCATGGCATTGCGGTGGCTGGGCAAGATGGCATTGCGCAGGCCGTTTTCCCGGCCCACACGGCTCTCGATGGAGATCTCGTCTTCGGTGTCAGCGTTGGCGACGGCGCACAAACCATCGACCCGGCGGGCATGACCATCCTGCAAGCGGCCGCAACCGCGACCATGGCGCGCGCCGCTGCACGCGGTGTCTACGCTGCCACGCAAGCGCAAGCGGATCAGAGAACCTGATGCCCGTCTTTGCCTGGCCACTGATGGCACTGGGCTTCATTGGCCGCCACGGCACGGTGGCCATCGCACTGAGCCGTTTGCTCGGCTGCGCCCTGCCGTTCCTGTCGGCGACAATGCGGCCCTTCTTGGATGAAGCCGTGCTCACCATGCTCACGCTGTCTTTCCTGCGCATCGGGTTCCAAGCGCTTGGCACGGAGTTCAAGGCACCCTGGACGCTGATTGCCGCTGTCGCCGGGGCGATGTTTCTCCTCCCGGCAGCCGTGCTGTGGGTTGGAGACGCCTTCGGCCTGCACGAGAACCACCCGGACATCTATCTGGCTCTCTTCATCGCCCTCGCAGTGCCGCCGATTACCGCTGTTCCCATTTTCGCAGCCTTGCTGCGCCTGCCGGGCGCCGTGGCGCTCGCCTTCATGATCATCGCCATGGTGGCGACGCCGTTTGCGGCAACGCTGCACGCGAACCACTTCTTCTCCGAAGCGCAATTGCCCTTTGACGGGGTCACCATCGGCCTGAGGCTCGCCGGGTTTTTGCTCGGCGCAGCCGCCCTGGCAGCGATTATCCAGCGGCTGGTCGGCCGCCCCTGGCTGCTGCGTTGGCAATCGCAGATGGACGGCGTCAATGTGCTCGTCTTGTTTCTATTCGCTGTCGCCGTGATGGATGGCGTCGGCCCGGCCATTATCAACCATCCGCTCCTGATCCTTGGCCTGCTGGTCGCCACCTTCGCCCTTGCCTTGGGGCAGATGGGTCTCATGCGCATCGCTTTGTTCTTTCTGGACGGGCAAAAGGCCATGGCGATCGCCATGGCCACGGGCCTTCGAAACATGGGCCTGATGGTGGCTGCGCTTGGCATGTCCATCCCGGAGGTGACCTGGCTGTGGTTCGCCATTGGCCAATTCCCGATCTTCTTCATGCCCTGGCTAATCCAACACGTGCGGGCTCGCCGTGGCATAGAGCCCGCCACTCAACAGGAATGACAGCGCCGGGGTTGACCCGTGCGCCACGATCCCGCACTGCAAAGCCATGTCTCAGCTCATCATTGCCCCCTCCATCCTGGCCGCCGATTTTTCGCGTCTGGCCGACGAAGTCCGCGCCATTGATCAAGCTGGCTGCGACTGGGTGCATCTCGACGTGATGGACGGTCATTTCGTGCCGAACATCTCCTTCGGCCCGGCCATCGTGAAGGCCCTGCGCCCGCACACAGCCAAAACCTTCGATGTGCACCTGATGATCGCCCCTTGTGACCCATACTTGGAAGCATTTGCCGAGGCGGGCTCAGACATCATCACCATCCATGCCGAGGCTGGCCCGCACCTGCACCGATCGCTGATGGCGATCCGCGCGATGGGCAAGAGGGCTGGCGTCTCCCTCAACCCTGGCACGCCTGCTTCGGTGCTCGCCGAGGTGCTGGATATGGTCGACCTGATCCTGGTGATGACGGTCAACCCAGGCTTTGGCGGCCAAAGCTTCATCCCATCGCAACTGGAAAAGATTCGCCAGCTGCGCGACATGATCGGCGATCGCGACATCACGCTCGAGGTTGATGGCGGTATCGGCCCGGCCAATGCAGGCGATGTCGTCGCCGCTGGCGCCACGGCGCTTGTCGCCGGATCCTCCGTCTTCAACCAGGGAACGCCCGAAGATCCTTCGGGATATCAAGCGGCCATTGCCGCGCTCCGCGCTTCCTGAACCAAAGGACACACCCATGATACCCCGCTACGCGCGCCAAGCCATGACGGATATTTGGTCGCCCGAGACCAAGTTTCGCATCTGGTTTGAAATTGAGGCGCACGCCTGCGACGCCCAAGCCGACCTTGGGGTAATCCCCAAAGAGGCTGCACAAGCCGTGTGGGAGCGTGGCGGCCCAGCCACCTTCAACATCGACCGGATCGACGAGATTGAGCGCGAAACCAAACATGATGTCATCGCCTTCCTGACCCACCTTGCCGAGATCGTCGGGCCGGAAGCCCGCCTTGTGCACCAAGGCATGACATCCTCAGATGTGCTCGACACGTGCCTCGCGGTGCAGCTCACGCGCGCCACAGATATCCTGCTGGACGATCTGGACGGCCTGTTGGCAGCGCTGAAGCGGCGGGCGCTGGAGCACAAGATGACGGTGTGCATCGGGCGTTCGCATGGCATCCATGCCGAACCGGTCACCTTTGGGCTGAAAATGGCGCAAGCCTATGCCGAGTTCGACCGCGCCAAGGCACGGCTGTTGGCGGCGCGCGCCGACATCGCGACTTGCGCCATTTCAGGCGCCGTGGGCACCTTCGCCAACATCGATCCTGCCGTGGAAGCGCATGTGGCGGACAAGATGGGCCTCACTGCAGAACCTGTCTCGACCCAGGTGATCCCGCGTGACAGGCACGCCATGTACTTTGCCACTCTGGGTGTCATCGCCTCGTCAATTGAGCGGCTCGCGACAGAAATTCGCCACCTGCAACGCACCGAAGTGCTTGAAGCGGAAGAGTATTTCTCTAAGGGACAGAAGGGTTCGTCGGCCATGCCGCACAAGCGCAACCCAGTCCTCACAGAGAATCTGACCGGCCTGGCACGCATGGTACGCAGCTACGCGATGCCCGCGATGGAAAACGTCGCCCTGTGGCATGAGCGCGATATCTCCCACTCATCGGTGGAGCGCTACATCGGTCCCGACGCGACCATAACACTCGACTTTGCCTTGGCCCGGCTCACGGGTGTGGTCGACAAGCTGGTCGTCTACCCGGATCGCATGGAAGCCAACATGAACCGTCTGGGTGGCCTGATGCACTCGCAGCGCGTTTTGCTCGCGCTCACCCAAGCTGGCGTAAGCCGTGAAGACGCCTACACCCTGGTGCAACGCAACGCCATGAAGGTGTGGAACGAGGGCGCGGACTTCTTGGACGAACTCACTGGCGACGCCGACGTGACGGCGAACCTATCTAAAGAGAGCTTGGACGAGCTGTTTGACCTCGGCTACCACACAAAGCATGTCGATACGATTTTTGCTCGTGTTTTCAGAAATTTAGAGACCAGCTAAAGGGCCGCCCGCATGGCAATTTCTGATATTGATGTGTTGGTGATACCCGGTTGGAAGGGGGGCGACGCCGACACCTGGTATATGGGCTGGGTCGAAAAGCTACCGCATGCAAGGCGCGTTGATCAGCGCGACTTTGAGACCCCAACACTGAGCGACTGGACGCACGAGATCGAAAAGCAGATCCTCCTGTCTGAGCGCCCTGTGGCGCTGGTCGGTCACTCTCTTGGCGCGCTCACCATCGCCCATATGGCGCAGACGCTTGCGAAGCTACCGGTGATCGCCGCGTTCCTTGTGGCGCCGCCTGAGCTTGATGGGCCAAGCACCATCGGGCCAATGCTCACGGGCTTTGATCCCAGGCCAAACGAGCCCCTACCGGTGCCTTCTTTCCTGGTGGCCAGCCGCAACGACCCGTATGCGACATACCCTTTTTCGGAAGCCTGCGCGAACGCCTGGGGATCAGAGCTCATCGATGCCGGTGAAGCTGGCCATATCAATTCGGATTCCGGCCATGGCCCATGGCCCGAAGGGCTGTTGCGCTTCGGGGTTCTGCTCAAACGGGCACGCACCGGATCCTAGCCGCCGCCAAAAAAACGCGTTCTTCTAAAATTTGAAACATCAGCTTAGCGCGGATGAAGGCACGGCAAGCCTAGGGTGCACGCGAGCTGGTCAGACGGCTCAAAGACCAAATACCGGACCGTGTTGGCGTGCGGACCCGGATCAAGAATGCCTAAGTCAAAGGGAATACGGTTCGCAGGGTGACCCTGGTCCGTCATTTTCTTGAGACCACCTTGCGCGGGCGGCCCACAGACCGGGGCTGCCCGCTTTTTCTTCAGATGACCGACAGCGCGTCTTTGGCGTAGCCCTTGAGCGCCGCAATGTCTGAGCCAACGGCTGACAACACAAAACCACGATCCAGATAAGCTTTCGCTTTTTGGGCATCAAACGCGTAGACGGCCGGGATTTTCCCAGCTTCGCGCGCCTGCGCGCCGATAGCGACGGTGGCGTCGATGATGGCATCGGCCATTGGCTCCAGCCGCGCGCCCTGTGACAGGGTGATCGACAGGTCCGACGGGCCGACGAAAACGCCATCAATGCCGGGCACGGCGAGGATCGCGTGAAGATTATCGCGGGCCTCCACCGTTTCGATCATGGCAAGCGTGATTACCAGATCGTTTGCGGCGGCCAGATAGGACGGTCCATCGGTACCCCACATATCCAGCGCCAGGTTGGGGCCCCAGGACCGGCCCCCAACCGGAGGGTATTTGGTCGCCTCAACCAACGCCTTTGCGTCATCCACGGTGTTGATCATTGGCGCGATGACAAATTGCGCGCCGGTATCGAGCGCCCGCGAGGCAAGATCAAAGCGGCCCACGGGAATCCGCAAACCAGGCGACGCTCCCGCTTGGTGGACGGCCTGGATCGCCGTCATCAGCGAGGCTTCGTCATTGTAGCCATGCTGCAACTCAATGCAGACCGCCGGGAAACCGCCGCGCGCCAAAGCCGCGGCATTGAGCGGCGCCGGGTTGGCGCACCAGCCCATGGGCGTGCGCGTGCCAGCACGCAAACGCTGCGAAAATGCCAGCCCAGCGTCCAATCGCGCTGACATGGCTTAGCCGTTGGACTGGATGTCTTGGATGGCTTTGTCCATCAAGTCCGCCATTTCACGGCGCAGCTGATGCTCGGAAACATCGATGTTCTGGGCTTCAAAGTCACCCTTCACCTTGCGGTACACGTCCTCGTCGCCGGGCTCTTCGAAATCGGCGAGCAGAACGGACTTGGCATACTCCTCAGCGGCGTCGCCGGTCAGGCCCAGCTTTTCAGCGGCCCAGGCGCCAAGCATCTTGTTGCGGCGCGATTCGGCTTTGAATCGCAGTTCCTCGTCGTGAACAAACTTTTTCTCAAAGCCTTCCTCACGTTTATCGAATGTCGTCATGCATGCCTCCTTAAGACGTCTGTGCCACCGACATGGTGTCCCGCGCCGTTCATAAAAAGCCCTTAGCCAGCGCTTGTATTCAAATCAATCAGCATTAGGACTGTGACAGAGCGTACCAATGGGATATGGACCCACGTCAAAACACCCGTGCAGACACGCATGCAATGCATTGCGGACCCGGGGCGCCTTGGCGTAATTTTCGCCACATAAGAAGATTCTCTGCCCGGGGGCCAACCCGGCATCCCTCTCACGTTGAAGGCACACGCATGAGCCGTCGCCGCAAAATCTATGAAGGCAAAGCCAAGACCCTTTACGAAGGGCCGGAGCCAGGCACACTCGTCCAACATTTCAAGGACGACACCACCGCCGGGAACGCCGAGAAGCACGAAGTGATCGACGGCAAGGGCGTCATCAACAACCGCATCTCGGAGTACATTTTCGAGCAATTGAACGCGCTGGGGATCGGTACGCACTTCATCAAACGCATGAATATGCGCGAACAGCTTATTCGCGAAGTCGAGATCATCCCGGTCGAGGTTGTTGTGCGCAACATCGCGGCGGGTTCGATGTCCAAACGGCTTGGCCTGGATGAGGGCACCGCATTGCCGCGTTCGATCGTCGAGTTTTACTACAAGAACGACGCGCTGGGTGACCCGCTGGTCTCTGATGAGCACATCACGGCCTTTGGCTGGGCCAACCCGCAGGAAATCGATGAGATGATGGCCATTGCCATCCGGGTGAACGATTTTCTGTCTGGCCTGTTCCTTGGCGCAGGCATCAAGCTCGTTGATTTCAAGATCGAATGCGGGCGCTTGTGGGAAAACGATATGATGCGCCTCGTCGTCGCCGACGAGATTTCCCCCGATTCCTGCCGGCTTTGGGATGCCAAGACCGGCGAAAAGATGGATAAAGATCGCTTCCGGCGCGACCTTGGCGGCATGCTTGATGCCTATCAAGAGGTGGCGCGTCGGTTGGGAGTGTTGAACGAGAATGATCCGGCCCCAACAAGTGGGCCACGCCTGGTGAAAGGCTAGAGGCTCATGGCCCATTACAGTGCGCGGTTGATCATCACCTTGAAGGACGGCGTGCTTGATCCGCAGGGCAAGGCGACCGCTGGTGCGCTTCACGGATTAGGCTTTGACGATGTGGAGAGCGTGCGCCAGGGCAAAGTGATGGATGTCGCGCTTAGCGCCGCTGATGACGCTGATGCCCGCCAGCAATTGACCGCCATGTGCGAAAAGCTGCTCGCCAACACCGTCATCGAAGACTACGCCATCGACCAGCTAACGGCGCTTGAGACAGTCTAAGTATGCCAATCGCCGTCATCCTGTTCCCTGGCTCGAACCGTGACCACGATATGCTGGATGCCGTCGGGCATGTGTCGGGGCAGCCAGCCGTGCCGGTGTGGCATGCCGACGCTTCGCTGCCAGCCGGTATCGACGCGGTGATCCTACCAGGTGGCTTTTCTTACGGCGATTATCTGCGCTGCGGCGCGATTGCAGCCCGTGCGCCGATCATGGATGCGGTGGTGAGCGCGGCGCAAAGTGGCGTTCCGACCCTCGGGGTGTGCAACGGCTTCCAGATCTTGATCGAGGCCGGCCTGTTGCCAGGTGCCTTGATGCGCAACGCAACCCTCAAGTTCGTTTGCAAGACGGTCGACCTGGAAGTGGTGAGCAACCGCTCCGCTTTCCTCACATCCTTCGACAAGGGCGCGATCTGGCCCTGCCCTGTCGCCCATGGCGACGGCAACTACGTCTGCTCCGATGATGGTCTGAAAGCCGTACAAGACGGCGATCAAATCGCCCTCACTTACGCCAATGGCAGCAACCCCAACGGGTCGATTGCCGACATTGCAGGCATCACCAACGCCAGCGGCAATGTGCTGGGTATGATGCCGCACCCAGAGAACATCGCTTTGCCGCATCAGCGCTCGCAAGTGGGCGCGAAACTGATCGAAGGATTGCTGGCCCGTGCTGCTTAGAACCTTGATCCTGGTTGTGCTGAGCGCAGGTCTGGCCGGTTGTTTGGCAATAGACCTGCCAGAAGGATCCTATGCGGCGCGCGGCGGCCTTGGCGCCACCGCAGAGCGGGTCGCCGACCGGATCCGCGTTTGCTGGTTTCAATCCGGCGACGCAACCTTTGCGGCCTATCGCCAGGAGACGGAGATTTCGTCGCTTTCCGGCCAACCGCGTATTCTCATCGTCGACCGTGATGATCGCGGCGGCCTACCGCAGCTCGTGGTCACCATCCGGTCGGTACGAGGTGCAGGGACGGTTGTGTCATCCTTTGGCCCGCTGACCGAAACCGCCTTGCTGACCCGCATTAACAGCGATCTGGACCGCTGGGCCGGCGGTAGCCGTAACTGTAATCTGCCGAGTTGATGCTGAATCCCGACATCACGATCACCGACGAGATAATCGCTGCGCACGGCCTCACCGACGAGGAGTATGCGCACTTCCAACGGCTTATCGGCAATCGCAAACCAACCTTCACCGAGCTTGGCATCGTCTCGGCCATGTGGAACGAGCATTGTTCCTACAAAAGCTCGAAGAAGTGGCTGAAAACGCTGCCCACCGAGGGCCCGCAAGTCATCGAAGGCCCCGGTGAGAATGCCGGTGTGGTGGACATCGGCGACGGCGACGCTGTGGTTTTCAAAATGGAAAGTCACAACCATCCCTCCTACATCGAGCCTTACCAAGGCGCGGCGACCGGCGTCGGCGGCATTCTGCGTGATGTGTTCACCATGGGCGCGCGCCCGGTTGCTGCGATGAACGCCCTACGCTTCGGCGAGCCCGACCACCCCAAAACGCGGCACCTCGTCTCTGGCGTGGTCGCTGGCGTCGGCGGCTATGGCAACGCCTTTGGCGTGCCAACGGTTGGCGGCGAAGTCGAGTTCCACCAACGCTACAACGGCAACTGCCTGGTGAACGCTTTTGCGGCCGGTATCGCCAAAGCCGACAGTATTTTCACTTCACGCGCGGAAGGTATCGGCCTGCCGGTGGTCTATCTCGGCGCCAAAACGGGGCGTGACGGCGTTGGCGGCGCCACCATGGCATCTGCCGAGTTTGACGATTCCATCGAGGAAAAGCGCCCCACGGTGCAAGTCGGCGATCCTTTCACCGAGAAGTGCCTGCTGGAAGCCTGCCTTGAGCTGATGGAAACCGGCGCGGTGATCGCCATCCAAGATATGGGCGCGGCGGGCCTCACCTGCTCGGCTGTTGAGATGGGTGCCAAAGGCAATCTGGGCATTCGGCTCGACCTCGACAAAGTGCCCTGTCGTGAAGAGCGCATGAGCGCCTACGAGATGATGCTCTCGGAAAGCCAAGAGCGCATGCTCATGGTACTCGACCCGGCCAAACATGAGGAAGCCGAAGCCGTCTTCCACAAATGGGAGCTGGATTTCGCCGTTGTTGGCGAGACCACCGACACGCTGCGCTTTGAAATCCACCATGAGGGCGTTCTCGTTGCTGACCTGCCGATCAAGGAACTCGGCGACGAAGCGCCGGAATATGATAGGCCCTGGGTCGCCCCCACGCCCCCTGCTCCACTTGGTACTGTTGCGGAAGCGGACGATCTTGCCGTAGCCCTGCTGACGATCATTGGTAGCCCCAACGGGGCTTCCAAGCGGTGGGTGTATGAGCAATATGACACGCTGGTGCGCGGCCAAACGCTCGCGACGCCCGGCGGTGATGCAGGCGTTGTGCGCGTCAATGATGCGGGTAAGGCACTTGCCTTCGCCAGCGATGTCACCCCGCGCTACGTCGAAGCCGATCCGTTTGAGGGTGCCAAACAGGCGGTCGCCGAATGCTGGCGCAACCTGACCGCCGTAGGCGCGTTGCCGCTTGCCTGCACCGACAATCTGAATTTCGGCAACCCAGAGCGCCCAGAGATCATGGGCGGCTTTGTGGCTGCCATCAAAGGATTGGGTGAAGCCTGCCGCGCGCTCGAATTCCCAATCGTCTCCGGCAATGTGTCGCTCTACAACGAAACCAACGGCGTCGGCATTTTGCCCACGCCAGCCATGGCAGGTGTCGGCCTCCTGCCCCCGGGCAGCCCGCAGATTGGCGCAGGGTTTCAAGCCGAAGGCCAGGCCATCATTCTGATTGGAGGCAGTTCAGATGGTTGGGGCAGCCACCTGGGCCAATCCGCCTATCTGCGCGACGTGCTTGGCCGCGAAGACGGCGCACCGCCCACCGTTGACCTTGCGGCTGAAAAGAAAAATGGCGATCTCGTACGCGTGCTCATCGCCGAGGGGGTCGCAACCACCTGTCATGACCTCTCCGATGGTGGACTTGCCCAATGTGCCGCAGAAATGGCGCTCGGCGGCAACATTGGCGCCACCATCGACGCGGCGCCAGGTGAAAGCCCCACAGCGGCTTACTTTGGGGAAGATCAGGCGCGTTACCTCATTACTGTGGACGCAGCACAGGTCAACGACCTTTTGCAGCGCGCGCAAAGCGCCGGAGTTCCTGCCACCCAAGTCGGCACAACCGGCGGAGGGGAATTGAAACTGGGCCATTCTCGGGCCATATCACTAGGTGAGTTGCGCGACGCCCATGACCGCTGGTTCCCAACCTATATGGGCGACGCCATTTAGCGCTCGAGAACGCTACGTGTGAGGACACCAACCAATGCCCATGAATGCCGCCGACATTGAAAAGATGATCTTGGAGGCTCTTCCTGACGCCCAAGTGGAGATCCGTGATCTCGCAGGCGACGGCGATCACTATGCCGCTGTCGTGGTCTCGGAAGCATTTCGTGGCAAGTCGCGTGTTCAACAGCACCAAATGGTCTACGATGCGCTGAAGGGCAATATGGGCGGTGTGTTGCACGCACTTGCTTTGCAGACCTCAGCGCCACCGCAATAAGATACTGAAAGATAACGAGGATTTTCCGATGAGCGATGTCAACGCGACACTCGACGAGACCATCAAATCAAACGATGTTGTGCTGTTCATGAAGGGGACAAAACAGTTCCCGCAGTGCGGTTTTTCCGGCCAAGTCGTGCAAATTCTCGACTATGTCGGCGCCGACTATCACGACGTGAACGTGCTACAAGACATGGACATTCGTGAGGGGGTCAAAACCTACTCGAACTGGCCGACCATCCCGCAGCTTTACGTAAAAGGCGAGTTCGTTGGCGGTTGTGACATCGTCCGCGAGATGTTCCAGGCGGGCGAACTGCAACAGCTGATGGCCGACAAAGGCATCGCCGTGAAAAAGGCCGAAAGCGCCTAACCACCACGGTTCAGGAGCACGGCATGGCGGATATCCCACCTTTCGACGGTTTGGGCGAAAAGGCCCTGCCCTTTTTGAAGGCTGTGGGATTCCACCAAAGCCGCGACTGGTTCCAAGAGAACAAAGACCTCTACGAATCCCAGGTGCGTGGACCGCTCGGCGATCTTGTCGAGCATGTTTCCGCGCGCATGGAGGCTGAAGGCCTGCCCTTTCGCGGCTCACGCAAGGGTTCCTTGTTTCGCATCAATCGCGACGTGCGCTTCTCCAAGAACAAAGACCCATACAACACGCACTGCTCCGCCGTTTTCACGCGGACAGGCACCAAGAAAGATATTGGCCTTGCCTATGTGCACATGGCAAATGAGCGCTCCTTCGTGGCCTCTGGGTTCTACAGCCTATCAACGGCGGAACTTGCGGCCCTGCGCCGCGCCATCGTCGATGCACCCGACAAAGTTCTGCCGGTTCTTGAAGAACTGGAAGCAGATGGCTTTATGTTCGATCAGCATAGCGACGCTCTCAAGCGCAATCCACGCGGGTTTGAGGATGTCGACGACCCAAGGCTTCAGACTGTGATCCGCCAAAAGCACTTCACGCTCAGCCGTGATGTGGACAATGCGATCGTCACGACACCCAAAATCGCCGAAGCGGTGATCGACATCGCCCACAAAACGCTTCCGCTCATCACGTTCGGCTGGGCCGCGATAGACCCGGTGCGCGAAGCTGAAGCGCTGAAGAACGCAGACTAACCATGCCTGACCTGAACGATTGGGGTGGCTGCACGCCACCAAGACCGACACGCCTCGCCGGGCGCATGGTGACATTGGAACATTTCGACGCTGATCAGCACGGCGACGCGCTTTGGCAAGCGCTTGGCGGGGATGCCAACGCCAATGCCCGCATTCGCTTCTTCCCGGACGCGCCGTACCGCGACGCCCAACACTTTGCGGACGCCTACACGGCGTTTCAACGCGACTGGCACACCATGGTGATCCTGGACGGCCAGTGGAACATTGTACGCGGCATGGCGAGCTATATGCGCCTGCGGCCCGAGCATGGCTCTGTCGAAATCGGCGCGGTGGCCCATGGTGACGCCATGGCGCGGTCTCCTCTTGCCACCGAGACGCATTACCTGCTCGCCAAACACGTTTTCGATGACCTCGGCTATCGGCGCTATGAGTGGAAGCTCGACAACGCCAATGAGGCTTCCCACAAGGCAGCAAAGCGCCTGGGCTTCACTTTTGAAGGTATCTTTCGGCAAGACATGGTGATCAACGGCGCCAACCGGGACACCGCTTGGTATTCCATGATGAACCATGAATGGCCCGCCCGCCGTGCAGCGTTGGAAGCCTGGCTAGACCCAGCCAACTTCAACGCGAACGGCGAACAGGTCGCAAGGCTAGAGAGCTTGCGGGAAGCCTAGCCGCCATAGCGGACGATGGAATCCGCCGCAGCCTTGATGGCCTCGTCAGCCGGTATGAAGTCGATACCCAACACGTCCTTGGCGCGGCTGTTATCGACCTTCTGTTGAACGCCAAGTTGCGGGACAAGCGTCTTCGCCTCGGCGTCGAACAGGGCCAGCAGCTTGAGGACGAAATCCGGCGCAACGTTGGTCTTGATCCCGCGCTCTGGATAGGTGCCAGAAAGAAGGGCAGCCATCTGCCCCATCCAGCGGAAGCTTTCGCTCGCCAGGATGCGCTTGCCTTCACTTTCCGGCGTTGACAGCGCTTTGACATGCATAGCGGCCACATCGCGCACATCCACGATCGGCAGGCCAAAATTCGGCTGCATGGGATCGCTTGCAGACAGCATGCGCTCCAGCACCTGAAGCGATGTGCCGTAGTTTTTGTCGAGCGCAGGCCCCATCACCAAGGTCGGATTGATGGTGGTGAGGCGCATGGAGGGCGCTTCTTTCTCCACGAAATCCCAGGCAGCGCGCTCAGCATGGGTTTTGGACCGGCCATAGGCGTTCTGCGTGGGGTGGAAGTCTTCCGACCAATCCCCCTCATTGTAGGTGGTGCGACCGCGCGGCAGGTCGCCATACATGACAGCGACGGCCGACGACGTCATGACCACGCGCTCAATACCGGCGGCTTGGGCGGCGCGAAGCGCACGGATGGTTCCGTCCACAGCCGGGCGGATAATCTCCTCATCGGTTTTCGGCTGGCGAATGGGGAACGGCGACGCCGTGTGCAACAACGCCGAGCAGCCATCCATGACGCCTTCCCAGCCCTCATCTTTGCCGAGATCGAGCGCCACGAAGGTCAGCCGGGTGTCCAAGTCGCTCGCATCGTCAAGATGCGGTTCGACCGCTTGGCGTACTTCATCACCCCGCGCGAGCGAGCGTACCGAGCCACGCACGGCGTAGCCGCTGTTGAGCAGGTTCACCACAATGTGCTTGGCAATGAAGCCCGATGCACCGGTGAGAAAGACAGCTTCCATAATGTTAGCACCTCTAACTTTGTATCTGACACGAAGTAGAGGCTTGAGCCGCGGGGTTCAAGCCCGTCCTTGCACTTTTCTTGTCAGTCAGATTGCGCTTGGTGTGCAGATGCGCGTCGATCGCCCCAAACATTGATTGCAAGACCGGCGAACACAAAGGCAGCACCCACGCCGATGCCGAGGCTCCACCGCTCACCCAGTACGAGTGCCGCCGTGGCAAAGCCGAACACCGGAACAAGCAGGGCAAAGGGCGTCACGACGGGCGCCGCATAGGTACGAAGCAGCCAGACCCAAATCGCAAACGCCACGACGGTTGTGGGGATCGCCAGGACTGCGGTGGTCCAAGCCAAGGTCCAGATCTCCGCCCCGTCCAGATTCAGTATCTGCGTGAACGCGCCGGGCTGGAAAACGGCGACGGCAGGCAACAAGACCAGCGGCGCCGCCGCGCTGGACCAAACAATGAAGGCCACCGGATCAGCCTGGTTAGCCCGCCGGGAGATAATATTGGCGAACGCCCAAGCCAAGGCGGCAAGCAGCGTCAAGACCAGTGGCCAAAGAGGCACGGTCTGCGCGCCAAATTTGGCAAACGCGATGATTATGATGCCCACAAGGGCTACAGCGCCGGCGACAAGGTGATGGCGTTGCAGCTTGTCACCATCAATGGCGGTGGCGAGCGCAACGGTGAAGAACACCTGGAACTGAACAACGAGTGAGGCAAGCCCGGCGGGCATGCCAATCGCAATGGCATAGAACAACAGGCCAAACATCACAGCCCCCTGCATCACGCCGTAAGCGGCAGCGATGTGCCAAGGCGCTTTGGGTGGTTTGATGAACAGGAGCAGAGGAAACGCCGCAAACAGGTAGCGCAGCGCCGTCAGCAACGCCGGGGGCACGACGTCCAGGCCGATGCGGATAACGGTGAAAGCAACGCCCCAGATCGCTGCGACAAGCAGCGCCAGCGCTATGTGTCGAATGGCCATGGTCTGGGCCTAAACCACCACCCACCAAACAAAAAGGCCGCCAAACGGCGACCTTTTCAAAACAGTGTATTAGCTGACCAGCTCCTAGCGCGAGTAGAACTCGACCACCAGGTTCGGTTCCATCGCCACGGGATATGGCACATCTGACAGAACCGGGATGCGGGTCAAGCTGGCCTTCAGCTTGCCGTGATCGGCTTCAATGAAGTCCGGCACGTCACGCTCATCGAGGCCAACAGCCTCAAGCACGATGGTCAGCTGCTTGGAGCGCTCGCGCACCTCAACGACATCGCCCACTTTCAAGCGGTAAGAGGGGATGTTCACACGCTTGCCGTTCACCATCACATGGCCGTGGTTGACGAACTGTCGGGCGGCAAAAACGGTCGGAACGAATTTGGCACGGTAGACAACCGTATCGAGGCGGCGCTCCAGCAGACCGATCAGGTTCTCAGACGTATCGCCCTTCATTTTGGACGCCTGGTCGTAGATGCGGCGGAACTGCTTTTCCATGATCGAGCCGTAATAGCCCTTCAGCTTCTGCTTGGCGCGCAGCTGCACGCCAAAGTCAGACAGCTTGCCCCGGCGGCCTTGGCCATGCTGGCCTGGACCATATTCGCGGCGGTTCACCGGGCTCTTGGGGCGACCCCAAATGTTTTCGCCCATGCGGCGATCGATTTTGTACTTCACACTGTCGCGTTTTGACATCGCGGTATCCTTTTCACGTTGTAAGGACCACGCGCCCTCCTCTCCTCGCCCTTTCAGGTGAGACGACAGAACCGAAACGCCAGCGGTTTGGGATACGGTTCACGGGACACGGGAATAGAAACGGGGGCGACAAGCGCCCCCGAACAATGCGGGTCTTTAAGGGTAAGGCTGCCTGCCGTCAAGCGGGGCCGTACTGGTTATCGCCTTCCTCGCCGCGACGGGCGAACCAGATGATCAAAATGATCGTCCCAATGATGGGGATAAACCCAAGCAGCAGCCACCAGGCGGACCTACCAATGTCGTGCATACGGCGGAAGGCGACTGCCAGAGACGGCAGGAACGTGCCCAGGCTGAACAGAGGGCCCAAAGCGGCTCCGTCATCGACATCAAAGCCAAAAATGAGGCCGTCGACAAAGGCCAGTGCGATGCTAACCAGGACAATGAACAGGATCCAGTACCAATACTCGGAACGACGGGCGCGACCCTGAAAGCGCACATATCGTGAGAAGACGGTCTTGATGACGTCAACGAACTGGATCGGGTGGTGGTAGCTGCCTGCATCGGCGTAGCTGTAGGACACATCCGTGCCAACCGGCTCAGCACCTGCCACGGGAGGCGGCGCGACGCCGGCGGACAATCCATCCACCCAGCTTTGCGGCACCAGGTTTCCGGGAAGGCTAGAGCGCGCTGCGCTCCAGCTGTCCATACCCTCACGCCAGACAAGCGTTTCCGGCCCGATTTCACCGCGATCAATCAGTTGCGGCATAGCCGCCTCCGCAATGGGTCCGCGTTGTTCACTTCCCACTGCGTAAAACCAAGACACGTCGCTCATCGCGCGGCTCCTTTGGTCATGATCCCCGAACCTCAGCCTCGCTGAGGGCCCCAGACTGGCACTAGCCCCGATCCGTTCGAGGCTCAACCCTTGCCGTCACGCCCTCGCTCATGCACGCGGTCAAGTGATGCAAACACGCCACGCAAAGTGCGCACTTCCTGCTCGTTGAGGCGCGCGCGCTGAAACAAGGTGCGCAAATTGCGGATCATGCCGTCGCGCTTTTCCGGCGGACGGAAAAAGCCAGCGGCGTCGAGGAGGCCCTCCAGATGAGAAAAGAGGCCGAGCATCGCGCCCTTATCGGCAACCGGCGATCGCTCCGGCGTTTCGATCGGCAGGCCCTGCTCTTCGCGCTCAAAACCTACCGCTTCCAGCGCGTGCTTGCGCCACTCATAGGCGCATAGCAGCACAGCCTGGGCAATGTTGAGCGAGGCAAAGTCCGGCACGACTGGCAAGGTGATGATGTCGTCACATAGGGCCACCTCGTCATTGGTGAGCCCCCAAGCCTCCCGCCCGAAAACATAGCCAACGCGTCTACTTTCAGAGTCTAGGCTGCGGACTGCGGCGGCTTGCGGCCCGATTACCTCTTTCGCCAAGTCATGGCGCCGCGCAGACGTGGTGTAGACAAGTGACAGGTCGACAATCGCTTCCTCCAGACTGTCGAACAGTTCCGCACCTTCAATAATGCCAACCGCGCCACTGGCGGTCGCGTTCGCTTTGGCATTCGGCCAACCATCGCGTGGATTGACCAGGCGCAACCGCCGCCAACCGAAATTGGCCATCGCACGCGCTGCCATGCCGATGTTCTCACCCATCTGCGGCTCGACCAGGATGACGATGGGTGCACGCGTCGGCAGGTTCGATAAATCCGGCACGGTAGGATCAGGGCCAAATCGGCTCACAACAAAACCTCTGCAAATTCAGTTCTCTAGCAAGTTGGCCGGAAAAGCGTCTCCACCCATCGGCTGGTTTGAAGCGCCAAACCCGCTTTGCTATAGCCCGGCCATACCGTTTTCATACGTCACGCACAAATCGGTGCATTTCCAACGCGAGGACCGTTCATGGCCAAGATTAAGGTTGCCAACCCCGTCGTCGAGCTCGACGGCGATGAGATGACGCGGATCATCTGGCAGTTCATCAAGGACAAGCTGATCCACCCCTATCTCGATATAGACCTTCACTATTATGACCTCGGCATCGAAGAGCGCGATCGCACCGACGACCAGATCACTGTGGATTCGGCCAATGCCATCAAAGAACATGGCGTCGGTGTGAAATGCGCAACCATCACGCCGGACGAAGCACGCGTTGAAGAGTTTAACCTGAAGCGCATGTACCGTTCGCCGAACGGCACCATCCGTAACATTCTGGGCGGTGTGATCTTCCGTGAGCCGATCATCATGAAGAATGTTCCACGCCTTGTTCCAGGCTGGACAGAGCCCATCATCGTTGGCCGTCACGCCTTCGGTGACCAATATCGTGCGACAGATTTCAAGTTCCCTGGATCTGGCACGCTGACCGTGAAGTTCGTCGGCGATGACGGCCAGGTGATTGAGCACGAGGTGTTCCAAGCACCAGGTTCCGGCGTTGCCATGGCAATGTACAATCTGGATGACTCGATCCGCGACTTCGCCCGCGCGTCTATGAACTATGGCCTCAATCGCGGGGTTCCGGTCTATCTGTCGACCAAGAACACCATTCTGAAAGCCTATGACGGTCGCTTCAAAGACATCTTCCAAGAGGTCTACGAGAACGAGTTCGAAGCCCAGTTCAAAGAAGCTGGCATTCTCTACGAGCACCGTTTGATCGACGACATGGTGGCTGCGGCCCTCAAATGGTCTGGCGGCTATGTTTGGGCCTGTAAGAACTATGATGGTGACGTGCAGTCCGACACTGTCGCGCAGGGCTTTGGCTCTCTCGGCCTGATGACATCGGTTCTGATGTCGCCAGATGGCCGCACAGTGGAAGCTGAGGCGGCGCACGGCACAGTGACGCGCCACTACCGTATGCACCAGCAAGGCAAGGAAACCTCGACCAACCCGATTGCGTCGATCTTCGCTTGGACGCGTGGCCTCGCGCACCGCGGTAAGCTCGACGACAACCAAGCGCTGGTCGATTTTGCCAACACGCTAGAAAGGGTCTGCATCGAGACGGTGGAAGCCGGCGACATGACCAAGGATTTGGCGATCCTCATCGGACCGGACCAGACCTGGCACACGACTCAGAGCTTCCTCGCCAAGATCGACGAGAACCTACAAAAGGCGATTGGTTAGAACGCCCGCGGTCGGTCCGTAGGACCGGAGCAAGATAGCTGCCGGTCGGTCCGTAGGACCGGAGTGGACCAACAATTCAGCGCCGCTGCCCTACGTTGGGCGCGCAAAAACCCGCCATCAAACAATGGCGGGTTTTGTGTTTCTTAGGTCAGCGCCGCGATCAGCCGCTCAAAAGCAGTGCTAACCGGCCAGAACACCCTTCACGGCATCTAGGGCAGCCTGAGCGGCGCCGGCATCGGGCCCGCCAGCTTGCGCCATATCGGGGCGGCCGCCGCCACCTTTGCCGCCAAGGGCCGCTGAACCCGCGCGCACCAGATCGACAGCGCTGTGGTCACCCGTCAGATCATCGGTAACCCCGACCACAATGGCCGCTTTGTCATCATTGGTGGCCACCAACGCGACGACGCCCGACCCGAGCTTCTGCTTCATGTCGTCGGCGATACCCTTCAGATCCTTGGCATTGACGCCGGACAACACGCGCCCGGAGAAGGCAATGCCACCTACATCCTCTTGCGCTGCCTCTTGGGCGCCACCGCCGCCGCCAAGCGCAAGTTGCTTTTTGAGATCAGCCACCTCACGCTCCAGCTTGCGGCGCTCATCAACCAGCGCATCGACACGATCGAGGGCCTGATCGGGCGTGACTTTCAAACGGCCCGCAATGGACCGTAGCCGATCATCTTGCTCCGACAAGTAGCGCCGCGCGGCATCGCCTGTCAGCGCCTCGACACGCCGGACGCCAGCCGCGACCGCCCCTTCCGAAACAACCCGTACCAAGCCAATCTCGCCGGTACGCCCAACATGGGTGCCGCCGCACAGTTCAACTGAGAAGGTCGAGCCATCGGCATTCTCGCCCATGGAGACGACGCGGACCTCATCGCCGTATTTTTCGCCAAACAGTGCGCGCGCGCCGGATTCGATTGCCGCGTCGACATCCATCAAGCGTGTTTCGACGGGGCTATCCTGAAGGACAACGCTGTTGGAGATGGATTCGATCGCCGCCAACTCATCGGCAGCGATGGGCTTGGGATGCGAGAAATCAAACCGCAACCGGTCGGACGCGACCAAGGAGCCTTTCTGCGCAACATGGTCACCCAGTGTTTCGCGCAAGGCTTCATGCAACAAGTGCGTCGCCGAGTGGTTGGCGCGAATGGCCTGGCGGCGTTCCGCATCGACCTTCAGATCAACCGCTTCACCGACCTTCAGTATCGCACCTTCAACCGATCCAAGATGCACGAACACCCCATCAGCGCGTTTCACTGTGTCGGTAACGACGAAGGTGGCATCACCTTGCTTGATCGTCCCCTTGTCGCCTTGCTGGCCGCCCGATTCAGCGTAGAACGGCGTCTGGTTGAGCACCAAAGCGCCCGCGTCACCCGGCTCGAGCGCCTCGACTTGTGCGCCGTCTTTGACAGCGGTCAGCACCACACCCTCGGCCGACGTGGTCTCGTAGCCGAGGAACTCGGTTGACCCGAAACTGTCGCGCACATCAAACCAGACGGTCTCCGTGCCCGCATCGCCGGAACCGGCCCAAGCGGCGCGAGCATCCTGGCGCTGGCGTTCCATGGCGGCATCAAAGCCGTCCGTGTCGACGCCGATGGAGCGCGCGCGCAGCGCGTCCTGCGTCAAGTCGAGCGGAAAACCGTAAGTGTCATAGAGCTTGAACGCCACATCGCCTGCCAGCGTATCGCCAGCATCAAGCGACGCCGATGCATCGTCCAGAAGCCCAAGGCCGCGGTCGAGCATCTTCTTGAAACGATTCTCTTCCAGCTCCAACGTTTCGGAGATTAAGGCACGCGCGCGGCCGAGCTCCGGATAGGCTTCGCCCATCTCACGGATGAGCGCTGGCACCAGACGGTGCAGCACAGGGTCACGCGCCCCGAGCAGATGGGCGTGGCGCATTGCACGGCGCATGATCCGGCGCAGCACATAGCCGCGCCCCTCATTGGATGGCAGAACGCCGTCGGCGATGAGGAAGCTCATGGCGCGCAAATGGTCGGCAATGACACGGTGGCTCGCCTGGTTCTCCCCGACAGCTTCGACCCCTGTCAGGTCAACCGACGCGGCAATCAGCGATTGGAAAAGATCGGTGTCGTAATTGTCGTGCTTGCCCTGCAGCAAGGCGGCCAGGCGTTCCAACCCCATGCCGGTATCGATGGAGGGTTTTGGAAGCGCGACGCGCGAATCGGCGTCGACCTGCTCAAACTGCATGAAGACAAGGTTCCAAATCTCGATGAACCGGTCACCATCTTCATCCGGCGATCCAGGAGGGCCGCCAGGGATGTGGTCTCCATGGTCGAAAAAGATTTCCGAGCACGGTCCGCATGGACCTGTGTCGCCCATCGCCCAGAAATTGTCAGACGTACCAATGCGAATGATCTTCTCATCTGGCAGGCCCGCAATTCTGCTCCACAGATCGAACGCCTCATCATCGTCGGCGTAAACGGTCACAAGCAAACGCGACGCGTCGATGTCGAAATCCTTGGTAACAAGCGACCAAGCATGGTGGATCGCCTCCTCCTTGAAATAGTCACCAAAGGAAAAATTGCCCAACATCTCAAAGAAGGTGTGGTGGCGTGCCGTATAGCCGACATTATCGAGATCATTGTGTTTGCCGCCGGCACGCACGCACTTTTGTGATGTCGCCGCACGCGGCGGATCACGCGTCTCCAAGCCGGTGAAGACGTTCTTGAATTGCACCATTCCGGCATTGGTGAACATAAGCGTCGGGTCGTTGCGCGGAACCAAGGGCGACGATGGCACCACCGCATGACCATGCTTGTCAAAATAGGAGAGGAAAGCCGCGCGTATCTCGTTGACGCTGCTCATCGATAACCCTGCCAAATTCACCTGCGCATCGGTCAGCGAAACAGGTGTGAGTGCTGCGCGATGCTGTGTTCAAAGAAAACGGTCGATATCACTCAGGTGACACCGACCGCTTGTGGTACAGGCTATCTATCGTTGTGGTTTGGCGCTGTCCAGCAAAGGTCGTCGCTTGTCGCCAACTCCTGCGTGTGAGCAGGCAAGGCTGCTCCTAGCCGGAATTACTCAGCTGCTGCCTCATCGGCATCGCCAGCGTCACTGTCGGCCTCGTTGTCGGCGTCGCCTTCCAGAATTTGTTCAGCGATAAGCCCAGCGTTCTGGCGAATAGCTGCTTCGATCTCTTCGGCCATATCGGAGTTCTCACGCAGGAACTGCTTGGCGTTCTCACGCCCCTGCCCCAACCGTTGGCTATCATAGGAGAACCAAGCGCCTGACTTTTCGACAATGCCCGCTTTGACGCCAAGATCGATGAGTTCGCCCATCTTCGAGACGCCTTCGCCATACATGATGTCGAACTCCACCTGACGGAACGGCGGCGCAACCTTGTTCTTCACCACTTTCACGCGTGTTTGGTTGCCAACCACTTCATCGCGGTCCTTGATCGCGCCAATCCGGCGGATATCGAGGCGCACCGACGCGTAGAACTTCAGCGCGTTGCCGCCTGTGGTCGTTTCGGGGTTGCCGAACATCACGCCAATCTTCAAGCGAATCTGGTTGATGAAGATCACCATGCAGTTCGACTTGGAAATCGAGGCCGTCAACTTGCGCAGCGCCTGGCTCATCAAGCGGGCCTGCATACCTGGCAAGCTGTCGCCCATCTCACCTTCAAGTTCAGCGCGCGGTGTCAGCGCAGCAACCGAATCGATCACCAGCACATCAACGGCACCCGAGCGCACCAGTGTATCGGCGATCTCCAGCGCCTGCTCACCCGCATCGGGCTGAGAGACAAGCAGGTCATCGACATTGACGCCCAGCTTGCGTGCATAGATGGGATCGAGCGCGTGCTCGGCATCGACAAAGGCGCAAATGCCGCCCTTCTTCTGGGCTTCGGCGACGGTGTGCAGCGCCAGGGTCGTTTTACCCGATGATTCTGGGCCATAAATCTCAATGACCCGACCACGTGGCAAACCACCAATACCAAGCGCGATATCGAGGCCAAGCGAGCCAGTCGAGACGGCTTCAATCTCCAGGGCTTCGCCAGCACCCAGCTTCATGATCGATCCTTTACCAAAGGATCGTTCAATCTGAGAAAGCGCTGCGTCCAGGGCTTTCGTCTTGTCCATGCCGTTGCCTTCCACCAAGCGAAGTGTCGATTGTGCCATTGCGGTCTTCCCTTTCATTTCACGCAGCGCCGATTCCTGCAACGGCGGTTGTGTGCCCATCCATAGGTAAGATGTACCACGTTTGTTCTTAGTGAACAAGAGGGGAACAAGGCCTTAGTTTGAGGCCGTCTTAAGATGCCAAAACGCGCTTCACGGTTTCCGCAAAGTCCTTCATCGTGAAGGGCTTAGCCAGGAACGTGAACTCCTGATCTTCTGGCAAATTCTTTGCAAAAGCATCCTCGGCATACCCGGAGACGAAGATGAAGCGGATGTCCGGATAAATGCCGCGCGCTTCCGTAAGGAGCGTAGGACCATCCATTTCAGGCATCACAACGTCGGAAACGATGAGCTGAATCTCGTCTCCATGCTCTTCCAGCACCTCCATCGCTTCCACGCCACTATCGGCCTCGAAGACGGTGTAGCCGCCGGAGCGCAGCAGCGTGGCATTGACCATACGCACGCCTTCATCATCCTCTACAAGCAGCACGCTGGCAGCGCCTGTTAGGTCTTCCTGTGGCTGGTTCTGCGCCTGTGCCAATTCGACGGTCGCCACCTCCGATCCGCTGTAGCGCGGCAAGAAGATGTGGAACGCAGTCCCCTCGCCGACCGTGCTTTCGGTATAAACGTAGCCGCCGGTCTGCTTGATCGTTCCATACACCGTTGCCAGGCCGAGCCCGGTGCCCTTGCCGACATCCTTGGTGGTGAAGAACGGCTCAAAGATCTTGTCCATGATCTCTGGCGCAATGCCGGTGCCGTTGTCCTTCACGGTCACCAACACATAGTCGGCAGCTTCGAAACCTTTGAAGGAAAAGACCGCGCATTCCTCGCGCATCACGTTGCGCGTCATCATGGTCAGCTTGCCGCCTTCTGGCATCGCATCGCGCGCATTGACAGCAAGGTTGATCAGCACGTTTTCAAGCTGTGTCAGGTCGGCCATCACCGGCCAAACATCGTTGGCGATCTCAACATCCAGCTTGACCGTTTCACCGACCAGGCGGTCGACGGTCATGGAGAGGTCCGACAACACATCATCCATGTGCAGAACTTGCGGGCGAAGCGTCTGTTTGCGTGAGAAAGCAAGCAGGTGGCGCACCAAGGCGGCGGCACGGTTGCAGTTCTGGCGAATGGGCGAGATGTAGCGGTAGCTCGGGTCGGACGGTGGGTGGTTGAGCATCAACAGGTCCACATTGCCCATGATGGCCTGCAGCATGTTGTTGAAGTCGTGCGCCACGCCGCCAGCGAGTTGGCCAAAGGCCATCATTTTTTGGGTTTGTGCGAACTGGCGCTCCAGCGCCTTTTGCTCTGATGTATCAATCAAAAAGACGAGTGATTGGCTATCGGCGTCATCGCCCACAGCCGATACGAAGAGCTGTGCGGAAACCTGCGCATCGAGATCGGACATATCGGTCGCGGCACCATTCTCCGGCGCCATATCGGCCGAGCCGATGACGACATCGACGGGACGCATATTGCCACGCTGGGCGGACGCTGCATCAAGCGCGCGCTGCACGCCGTCTCGCACCTCTGGGGCAAACAGATCGACCAAAAGCGATGCGGTGGACGACCCATTGTGCGGCGTGGTGAGCGACGCGTGGTGGTCCGCCAGATCGGGGAACAACCCAGCGAATGGCGCGTTCATTTGCACCAGTTTGCCCTCACTGCTGACAACAGCGATCGCAATCGGCGCGTTGTTGAAGAAGCGCGCAAACTTCAGCTCGGCCGCACGCACGCTTTCATCCACATCAAAACCGCTGGAGCGGTTGATCACCAAGGTGCGCGAGGCACGGGGTGCACCGTCCGCGGACAAAGGCACACGGTGGTGGATACGCACTGGCAAACGCGCGCCGTCGCGGCGCAGCAGGTCGAGGTCCACAATGGTGGCCAAACCGTCATACTCAGTCGTGGTGGGCGCGGCAGCTAACAACGCGGCACCATCACCCGCCAACAGATCGTTTAGCGTTAGGCCTGCCTGATCAATCATTGTCAGATCATAGCCAAGCCAGGCCGCAAGCGTCGCGTTCATGTAGTTGATCGACCCTTCAGGGTCTGAAGAGAAGAAGCCTGCCGGTGCGTGGTCCAGGTAATCGACGGCCTGCTGCAAATCCTGAAACACTTGCTCCTGGCGCGCCCGTTCAACGGTGACGTCAGAGATACGCCACA
Source organism: Hyphomicrobiales bacterium (assembly GCA_965601715.1). GTDB lineage: Bacteria > Pseudomonadota > Alphaproteobacteria > Rhizobiales > MH13 > MH13. The sequence goes on from OZ271835.1 coordinate 1,056,816, forward strand.
CAACGCCAGAAGAGGGCGAAGGATCAACGACGGGGTCGCCGGAGCTGTGCACTGGCTCGGACAGGGGGCGGGTTAAAACGTGGTACCAGCGCGGGTCCGCCGTTCCATCCGCACCGCGAGATAGGCGCACATCAGCCTCGCCAACATTCCCTTCTGCCACGCTGCGCAACAGTTGGAACATGGTGTCCGCGGCATCTGCCTCCGTGCCGAACACACGGTCGGGCAAGCGAATGCGCTGGGGATCCGTCTCACCGGTGAGCAACCCATAGGCGCGGTTGGCGTAGATGATCTGACCGGTTGCATTGGTACACAACACAGCCAAGGAATCGTCGTCCATGTAGCGCTCGGCCCAACTGACCGTTCGCTGCCGACCGGCAAACTGCAAAAAGCCGAGCAAAAGCGCCAATAGAGCCGCGATGCCCAGCGCGGCGAAGCCGCCCAAGATGAGTAACAAAGCGGTGGTGCTTGTGCCCTGCTCCGACAAGGTCATGAAGCCCAACAGGCCGAGCAGGCCGACCAGCGTCGCAAGGCTGGCAGCTTGTCGTCGGAAGCTGGGGTTCGCGTCAGTCGGCTCAGCCGTGCGAAGGTCGATGATTGGTTTGGTCACAGGTGTCAGCGCTTCATTCACAAGCGATTGGCACGATTCGTTGCGTAAAAGGTACCGCGAGCAGACCACATTCGCCTAGCCACGTGCTTGCTTCTTGTCGCGCAGGCGCATCACAAAGCCGATCACCTTCGCAACGGCCTCAAAATGCTCGGCTGGGATCGCCTGATCGAGATCGACCGTGGCATGCAACGCGCGGGCGAGTGGCGGGTTCTCGACGATGGCAACCTCTGCCTCGCGCGCTTTCTGACGAATTGTTAGGGCAAGCGCGTCTACGCCCTTCGCCACACACACAGGCGCGGCCATCCCGGTTTCATATTTCAAGGCCACGGCAAAGTGGGTCGGGTTGGTGATCACGACCGTCGCGTCAGGCACGGCAGCCATCATACGTTTGCGCGAACGCTCCATCCGCACTTGGCGCAGCTTCGCTTTAACGGTTGGGTCGCCCTCTTGCTGCTTGAATTCGTCGCGAACCTCTTTCACCGTCATTTTCTGGCGCTGGAACCAGCGGTGACGCTGATAGAGATAGTCCGCCACACCAATCACCACCATCACTGCCGCGCTCGCAAGCAGCAACGCAACCGCCAGCTCCATCACCGCCGGAAGAAACTGGCGAAGATCGGTGAACAGAATGGCGTCCAGTTCATCGCGCCGGGGCATGATGATCAGCACCATAAGGACGCCGATCAGTGAGATTTTCAGAAGCCCTTTGAGGAAGTTCATCAGGCTTTCGCTGGAGAACAGACGCTTGAATCCGGCGATTGGCGATATCTTTGAAAGCTTGGGCGTCAGCGGCTCTACCGACAGAACGGGCCTATGCTGCACGATGTTGCCGAGTACGGCCATGGCCATAAGAAAAAGGAAGGGCACCGCAACCGCCATACCAATCGCCGGGCCGAAATGGCTCACCAGATCGACAACCGCCATGCCATCCAGCGGGATGAGTGCAGCCTGGCCGATCATCGCAGCGAACATCGGTGACAAATTGGCCATCGCCGGACCAACCATCAGACCGACGACAAGTGTGCCGCCGAGCAGGACAAACGCTGAGGACAGCTCCTGCGATTTGGGAACGTCGCCGCGTTGATGGGCGTCTTCGAGCTTTTTCTGGGAGGGGTCTTCTGTCTTTTCCGACTGGTCGGTTTCTTCAGCCACGGAGACCCTCCGAGGCGCAAAGATCCGATCCTAGGACGGAAACAGCATCATCATCACATCGCGCACATAGTCGATATAGAGCCCCATCAAGGCGGTGATCATCGCCGCCAGCAGGAGAAACCCGCCAAAGATGTTCACAGGCATGGCGATCATGAAGATCTGCAATTGCGGCATCAGGCGCGAAAGAATGCCGAGGCCAAGATAGAAGATCAGCCCGAACACCATGAAGGGTGCCGAGATTTGGATGGCGACCTCGAACGCCCGCGCCGCATTGGTCAGCGCGAAATCTGCAAAATCGCCGATGGGTATGGCGCCGCCGACCGCGAACAGATCGTAGCTTTGGACAATCCCAGCCAAGGCCAAATGATGCAGGTCCGAGAGCATGATCAGTGTCACGCCCAACAGCCCGAGAAAGTTGCCCAGCAAAACACCTTGCGTGCCCTGTGACGGGTCCACGTTGAGCGCGAAACCAAGGCCCATTTGAAAGGCAATCGTCGTTCCGGCGACCTGCATGACCGACAAGACGAAGCGCACAGCCAGGCCGATCCCAAGCCCAATGAGTATTTCCCAGATGATGAGTGTGAAAACCTGCACCCCGCTTTCGGGAACGGTGGGCAACTGGCCGGAAAGACCGGGTGTTACGATCATCAGCGTGGCCAGCGCCAACACCAAACGCACGCGCACAGGGATCGTGGTCTCGCCGATCCCCGGCATCAGCAGGAACAAGGTTCCCAGCCGCGCAAACACCAATAGCGCGAGCCAAGCCAGTTCTGGCAGAAGCGTGATGTCCAACGGTCTCGATCATTGGGTCAGCCAGCCAGCCCCTCCGCGCGTCGTCTAGCCAGCAATGATTCGTTCTGCCACGCGGCCCATATAGCCTGCCATGAGGCTGCCCATGAACGGAAGCGACAACATGAAGGTCACAAAGATCGCGATGATTTTGGGCACAAACACAAGCGTCATCTCTTGCACCTGTGTCAGCGCTTGGATGAGGCCAATCGCGACACCAACAGCCAAACCGATGATCATCATCGGCGCGCTGACGTAGAGCAACGTCACCACGCCATCGCGGGCAACATCAAGAACTTCGGGACCCGTCATAGGAGGCTCCTGGTGGTAGAAGAAGAAGGTGCGCCCATCAGATCGGCATGCGCAGAATTTCTTGGTAGGCTTGGATCACCCGGTCTCGCACAGTGACCACGGTTTCCAGCAGCACCTCGGTTTCGGCGACCGCCGTCACCACATCGACAACGTCCGCCCTGCCCTGCACGAGATCCATGCCGGCGCTTTCGAGGGCGCGGCCTTCATCGACCAAACCCGATAGCTGCTGCTCGACCATGCTGCCAAAGCCCTCGGACGCTTCCGCGACCGGCGGCTGCGCGCCACCTGTCTGGCCGCCGGATAGCGCCTGAGCCGCTTGGGCGTAGGCTTGTAGAGCTTGGTTGGTGGGTATTGATGTCATGACCTAGCCCCTTCCCTAAGCACGTAGAATGTCGAGCGTGCGCGAGATCATCTGGCGGGTCGACTGCACCACGTTGAGGTTGGCCTCATAAGAGCGCTGGGCGTTGCGCATATCCATCGCTTCCACCAAGCGGTTAACATTGGGCATTTCCACATAGCCCTCGTCATTGGCCGCCGGGTGGCTCGGATCAAACCGTAAGCGGAAATCGCCACGATCTGGTCTGACGGGGCCCAGTTCCACAGTGCGTGACTCGGTTTCGCGATCCAGGGCAGCCCGGAACGTGGGAATCTGCCGCCGATATGGCTCCTGACCGGGCGCTTGTGCGGTGGAATCAGCGTTGGCAATGTTTTCGGCGATGATGCGCATACGCCCTGACTGGGCATTGAGGCCGGACGCTGCCGTGATCAAACTTTTGAGGAAATCCATCAGTGCACCCCTGGTTGATGAAAAGAGGCGCTATCGCCGGCCAACGGCCGTGCGCAGCATGCCTAGTGATTTTTGGTAGAGCGTCGCAACCGTTTGGTAGTCGAGCTGGTTTGCGGTCATTTTCATCACCTCTTCTTCCAGCACGACGGAGTTGCCTTCCGGCGTGACTTCGAAAGTCGATTGACGTTCAGCGTTGAAAGCAGAGCCCATGCCCTCTAATGGCCGGCCAGCTATATGCTTGGAGTCCGTGCGGGCGGGCCCGCTCGCTTTGGGTTGCGCCACCTCAAATTGCGCTTGATGATCAACACGTTGCAGGTCCCGCGCCTGGTAGGCTGGCGTGTCAGCGTTCGCGATGTTCTCGGCCAACACAGACTGGCGCGCGGAATGCCACTGCATTTGCGTGCGCAAAGCGCTGAAGAACGGCAGGTCTCCCAACATCATCCAAATCCCTTGCAGGCATCGTTAACAGAGCCTTTCGACTTGGGCAGAATGTGCCGACCACACGGTTAACAAGACATTAACGCTCCCGATCGTTCCTGGACCAGTCATTGGAATATTTGACCTTTTTTGGTGGATGAGCCGCCGTTATGTTGCCCGTACTGGCGACAAAGCTTGCGCAATTGATTAGTTCTCAGGAACGTATCGGAGCGAATCGCGCCTTAGGCTTTGTTGGCGCGTGCAGCCAACCGGCCCGCAATCTGCTGGCCAACGGTGGAGGGGTGGATCGTGTTCGAAGACGTTTTAGGCGAAACTGGCGGCACCATTGCCCAGTTCGGCTTGGCACTTGTCGCCGTCATTGCCCTGATCTTCATCGTCGCCTGGCTTTTGAGGCGTCTTGGTCTGAGCAAGATTGGCGGGCATCACGGTGATGACGTGGAGCTTGAGGTCGTGACCTCGGTTCATGTCGATTCAAAACGAAAACTCGTCTTGGTACGGCACGGTCGGCTGGAACACCTGCTGTTGATCGGCGGCGGCTCGGATGAAGTGGTCGAACGCTCGATGGTAGGCGGCATCCCCTTGTCGGCCCGCATGCAGGCCAGCAAGGCGCAAGAGCGCCAAGACGAGCCCACAGCGCGTCCCGCAGACCGTTATCGCACGCCCAACCGGTTTACGTCGCTGCTTTCACGCAAGAAGGAAGATGAGCAACCTGCTGCTGCAGGTTCAATCGCCACCCCCACAGCCGCCGCAGCAGCAGCCGCCACAGCCGCCTCTTCGGCAGCCCCAGCGAAAACCGGCAGCGCGGAGCCCGCGGCGCCCAAGGAAACCTCACCTCCCAGTTCGTCGAAACAGGCTTCCACATCAGATCTGGCACCCGCCACTGCGGCAATGCAAGACGAACGAGAAGCGTTGAGTGAGTCGGTCGACACAGCCCTGACCCAAAGCCTTTTGGATGAGCCGGCGAAACCTGCGGGCGAAGCGACTGACGCGTCGCTAAAAACCGATAGACCACCCCAGCCAGCCCTTACACCGCATGCTCCACAACCTTCGGCAGCACCCCAAACGCCTGAGCCAGACCAGGCCACCAAAAACCCAACAGGTGCTGACTTGGATACCTCGGCGTTGGAGCGCGAACTGGAAGCAGCGCTAGAACTGGATGGTTTTGAAACACCCCCGACAGACGCACCAGATGCCGCAGAGATGCCAGCCGGCCTTCCTGATCTGTCGACACTCACCGACGACACACCAGACGCGTCCACCAAGACGGCACACCCCTCTGGGTCGCCCATCGAACCTCCGGCGCCGTCCGCCAGCGAAGCCAAGGATCAGGGGCCGTCTGACCAAGCGGATACATCTGCGGCGGCGGCCATGGAAGCCACTGACGCGCCAGACGGTGGCAAACCAGCCGACCAAGCGGACGATCCCTTGGACCTGTCGTCCCTCAAGGCGGACAGCCCTACGGGCGACCTGCCACCAGGGCCCGATATTCCCGTTGCGCTTTCAGGCCGCGATGAGCCTCCCATTGCCGTGACCATTCCGACCCGCGGACCGGCCTCCAACGCCACAACATTGGCGAAAGCCGAGGACGCCAAATCCGCAGCGGACGCGCCGAACACCGAAGAACCGCCGGCCGCGGTCGATATTTCAGGCAAACTGCAGCCCTCCACCAAGAACGCACCTGTCGATGAGGACTTGGACAACGAGATGCGCCGCTTGCTCGGCGAGATCGCCGGAGAACCGACCCCCAAGTGAGCCAAGGTTCGCAAGCCCTCGCCCAACCTGCCAAGCAAAAGCCAACCCCAGCTCATCAACGACACGCGCCCAAACGCGTGCATCGCATGGTATGGGTGGTCGTGGCATTCTTGCCGATGCTGCTCGCCAGCCTTTTCGCGCTTGCGCCAGAGGGCTTCGCCCAAGACATCTCAATATCGCTTGGTGACGACACCGGCGTGACCGAACGCGCTGTTCAGATCATTCTGCTGATTACCGTGCTATCGCTTGCGCCATCGATCCTGGTGATGGTGACATCGTTCACGCGCATCGTGGTTGTGCTGTCTTTGCTGCGCACCGCCATCGGTCTCCAGACAGCGCCGCCAAATACGGTGATCATCTCCCTGGCACTGTTTCTGACGGCCTTCATCATGGCGCCGACCTTCCAAGCCGCCTATGATGCTGGAATACAACCGCTCATTGATGAGACGATAGAACTCGACGAGGCGTTTGAGCGCGCGTCAGAACCCTTCCACGTTTTTATGCGCGCCCATGTGCGCGAAAACGATCTGCGCCTTTTCTTGGACTTGTCGCAAACGCCGACGCCCGAAGGCCCAGAGGCGATACCGCTGACAGTCCTGGTGCCGGCCTTCATGATCTCAGAACTGCGCCGGGCCTTCGAGATTGGGTTTTTGCTCTTTGTGCCCTTCATCATCATCGATTTGGTCGTGGCGTCAGTGCTGATGTCGATGGGTATGATGATGCTTCCACCCATCATCATCTCGCTCCCGTTCAAACTGATCTTTTTTGTCCTGGTCGACGGATGGAACCTTGTCGCCGGATCATTGGTGCAAAGCTACGGACCGCCTCCAGGGCTGCCGTAGAACTTTGGCGCGCCTAGGCTAGGCTCCCGATGTTGGGGTCATAATGGGCTGCGACGAGAAGCTGGCCCGGTAATCCGATAGGAAACGGTTGAGTGTGTTCAAACCGGCAATGCTACGGGCCACGTCGCGAAAGGCGCTGCCATGGGCTTCAATCGGCGCCGTCACGACGTCAAAGGCGCTGGCAAAGACACCATCAGACATTTTGGCGTCGAAGCGTGCACGTAACCGCTGCAGGGCAAAATTATCGCTAGCAAAGCTAAAGGCGATCGCCGCGCGCAGAACCTGGTGCATCTCTTCTTCATCCAGAGGAACGCGATCCTGCCACCGGCTGCCCAGCGTTCGCTCGATAACCGTTCCAGCATCATCCCAACGCTCAGCATTCCACAGAACATCGGCGCGCACGGCAGCTATGTCGCTGCCTTCCATGTCACGCAAAACTTCCAACGCAAGCTCATGACGGCCGAGTTCCGATAGCGCGCGCGCCTCGATAACGCGCCTGCCCCGCTCGATCGCCATTGGCACACGTGAGACGCGTGAGCGCTGAAGAACAGCAACTGCTTCAGCTGGCCGGTAATCCATCAAATAGATGAGCGCCAAATCGGCAGCGATTTGGGCCTTGGCAGTCCCGGTCAACCGATTTTCGACTTGGTGCTCCAACAGGTCCGCTGCTTGATCCAGCAGATCGATAGCAACCAACCGGTCTGTCAGGCGGCGAACAAGCTCATCACCACGCCGACCGATAGGCGTAAGCTCACGGAAGTCATAGAAAAGTGACAAGGCGTCGATGGCCGCGAGGTGATCGGCTTCACCATTGAGGAAGAGATCAACAAAAATGCCCTGCATCTGGTCCGACACTTCATTGGCGAACCGATGGTCAGGTTGGGCGGTTAAGACACCTTTGAGCGCCGTGAGGGCGTCGGCATAGCGCTCCTGCGCGATATACAGCTCGCCCAGCAGGATGCGCGCGCGCACCTCGGTGTCATCCCCACGCCATGCAATGGCTAGGTTCTCTAGTTGCTCCAGGCCTTCGTCCAGCGGCAGTTCTTCAAATGTAATGCGCGCTTCGATCGCGTCCAAGGCGGCCGCTGCGCCAGTCGCGCCTTCATCAGCGTCGCGGATATCATCAAACGCGTTGAGTGCTGAATGCAGACGCCCTTTGGCCAGTTCCACGCGTCCTTGCAGCAGATTCAAGCGGTTCGCATTGGGGCCGTTTAACAAGCGTGAGGGGTCAACCTGGGCCAATCGAGCTGTGGCGATGTCAACATCACCAACCTCAAGCGCCGCTTCAACGCCCGCCAAACGTGCACGGGCAACCAATCCACCGGGGTAGCTGTCAAACAGCAGTGATGTGCTGTCGAAAACATCATTTACATCGGGCCAGTTGCCCAAACCGGCATTGCTGAGGAGTTCCCAAAACCGGGCATCTTCAACGCCCTCTAGGGCATGCGAGCGTGTGATTGCGACCGCTTCTTCATACCGGTTGGCCAAGGTTAGTGCCGCCGCACGTATGGTGAGGTACGCTTCGTCATGTTCAATCGATGGGGATTCGGACAACGCAACATCGAGCGCACCGTTGGCTTCCTGCCCTAATCCGTAGGCGAGCAAAAACCGAGAAAAGTCCAACAGTTGCTCGGTGTAAGTGGCACCATCTGCCAGAGCGATCACGTTTTGATAGTCAGCATAAAGGGTTTCAAAGCCCGCAGCGCCTTCGGCTTTGTAGGCCCGAAGATCAAAATAGCCAGGCCTTTCCTCAGGTGAAAAGCCAAATGAGCCCAAAGACAATCCGGTCTCCGAAAGGGTCAATCCTTGCTCGCGCGAAACCACAACGCGCGAAGGCTCAACGTCCAGTTCCAGCAGGTCAATCTTTGGTCGCAAAACCAACCCCTGCGCTGATGGCATCATGTCGAACTCGACGAACTCTTGGCGCGCCAAAGCCCCCTGGGTTGGCCCGAGCATGGGTATTACCAGTAGAGTATCGCCCACATGCGGATGCACAATCCGCCGCGGCGTACCAAATCCGTCGCCCAACACCTCGGCAAAGGCCTTTCCATCGGGGAATGTCCCACGTTCGACCGCAAGGCCTATGGGCGGCTCCAGAATGGATGGACCAAGGATCACAACCCAGCGGTTGCCACTGGGAGCAACCGACAGAAGTGCGCCGTCACGCAATTCAAGGTGGATCATGTTGAGATCGTTGACCCGCGTCGGTCGCACCGAGCGCACCAGATCATTGAGTTCCAAGCGAAGCGAGCGAAGGTCAAACGGGATGGCGCTTTGGAAAACCAAAGTCACATAGTTCTCACGCCGGAACGCCGCTGCAGGTGTCGGATTGTCAAACGGAAAGAGAATGCGCGCGGCATCGCCGTCTTGGCGCACTTCGACCCGGACCACATCGGGATTGTCGTCAGCAACGGTCGGACTAACTTCTGGTGACCGCCCAACCTGCAGAACCGGAGCAGATGCGACGTCGGGGCGCTGTGCCAAGGCATCAAGGTCCTGTGATGACTGGCGCAATCCGTCGTCCGCAGTCTCGGTGTCGTTCGCCGCATCAACGTCGTTCGCCTCGCGACCGATACGCGCCGGATCCAACGGACGCTCACTGGCAACGACTTGATCGGGCACATCGGGAACAATAACCGCGTCTTCACGATCGCCAGGCGTTCCGAACTGCGCCGCGTCACTTTCGCGCTGTGGACGCAGTTGCGCTAACGCGCGATCGACCTGGGCTTGCTCGATCCCATCTGCCTCTTGGTCAGCTTGGCGATCCATATCGACGATGAAGCGGTTCTCATCTTCAAACCATCGCAATCCCGTGCCTGGCCGCACATCCATGGTGATGAGTAAGCTTGCACCATCGCGCTCGTAGGTGAGGTTTTCCAGTTCTTCGGGCTGATCAACAAACGCCGGCGCCAGTTCAATATCGACGTCATAGTCGAACTCCATGCGCAGTTGCGGGCCAGCCTGGGTGACCGCCACATTGAAGGGAACGTTCCAGTTGTAGCTGTAGCGGACGAAGGTGGGCGATTGACCTATCGCCAGTTCCACACGCGGCTGCAACTCGCCAAGAAGGCGGCGGCGTTCAGCTTCGGCGGCTTCACGGGCAGCCTGCTGCGCACGCTGCGCCAACTGATCGACAACTTCCTCAGGAAGTGGTGGCGGAAAGCCTTGCCAGGTCGGTGGAAGGAAGTCGATGAACAGGATTTCCCCGGCTTCCATCGTGTTGATCCGCACGGATCGAGACAGGCCAAACCGCATTGCGCGGCCGTCAGGGTCCTGGCGGGCAATGGTGACAAAACCTGTCAACACCCGCATCGTGTCGCGAATATCCGTCTGGACCGGCTCATCAAAAACGATCTGAAGCACACCGTTTTCGGCGGTCAGTTCGTAGGGCGGAAGGTCAAGACGATCGCGGAAGGACAGCGTCAATCGGCCGAAGTCACCCTGGCGCTCCGCCACGGCTGTCGCCTCCAGCCCTTGCGACACCGCTGGCTGTGCAAACACAAGGCATGGCAGCACCAAAGCGAGCGCCACGAACCAGTTCCGACAATGGCTGGCTGAAAAGAAAGATCGGTTACGCTTGTTCAAGACTCTTACCGGCAGGCTCATACACCCGCTGACGGTACGAAAAACGCCTTAAGAAGCGCTTACTAACGCGCTATTGGATGGGGACGCCCTCAATCTGGGGCAATGCGCTCATACCATCCTCTGGCTCGGCAGCTGTACGAACCGGAGTTCCTGCGATGGCAATGGTCAACCGGCGCGCGGCCTCAGGGTTCATTTCACCCAATATATCAGCCATTTTGCGTGGGTTCATCGCGTTGGCAACATCCATGAGAATCGGCAGGTCCAACAGGTCGAAAATCGCCGCAGCATCCTTGGCCCGCATCGCGGAATAGACCTGGACAAGGCGCCCAATTTCCTCGGACGCACGTTGCTCCTCGGCGTCGGATGCCGTCGCAATCCGCGCTTCAAGAGCCTCCAATTCTTGCATACGCTCTTCCAGACGACGCTCGGCGGCTGCCAGCAGTTGCTCGCGCACGCGCAAATCCTGCTCACGCTCTTCCATCAGGACGCGCCGCTCACCCAACCGCTCCAAGAGGCGCTCTCGCGATGATTCTACGGGCAGGTCAACCTGATCCACGCTCTCTAAGGGATCCTCGACTGCCCCAACCATGTCCGCCCCATCGGCGACATCAGCGCCAGACATGTCCTCAGCGCCATCCATCGCTGCCGCCATGGTGTCGTCCGGGTCCATAGCATCTTCGCCGGTCGGATCTATCGAGCCAGCAACATCCGCCCCAGCGTCCTGGGCAGTCGCCATTTCAACGCCAAGCAAGCTGCCTTCCGGCCCAGAGGCCCATTGATAGGCCTTGAGACCAAGCAACGTCATCGACGTAACAATGACAACAGGCAGAAGGCGCAGCGACCTCATCCAACCAACTCCTTGATGGGCTCCATCAGGATGCAACCCGGCTTAAACGCTCTTGAAGCGCGCGGGCAGCATCATCGAGCGCATCGGCAGGCTTGACGGTGTTCCCGGAGATGCCGCCCGCACCCGCGCTATCCGCCACGGAGGCGCTTTGCGACAGTCCGCGAACTGCGCCAGTGACCTTTCCAAGGCGCTCGACAACGGCACTTGCAGCCGTCAAACGGGTCGCCAATGCATCCGAAACGGTCTTGGCCTCATGCAGTCTCTGGCCCAGCGTCTGATCGCACTGTGCAGATGTGGTTCGCAGACCTTGAATGGCGCGCTCAGCTATCTCTGTGGCGGTCAGAAGCTCTGCAATAGTTGCCCGCAGCCCTTCCTCATCGGCACGCAAACGCTTCAAGCGTGCATTTAAAAGAACGCAATAGCCTATTGTTATTACGAGCAAAATAGCAACCAGTCCCTCAATCAGAACGCTGAGCGGCAAATTCAACATCATGTCTCCAGTCCATTTGGGTGCTCAGCATGCTCAAACGATGCGAGCGTGGTTCTTGGCTTGCGCAGATTCTTGGTGATGCGTACGGCAACGGTGCGTTCTTTTTGACCGAGTTGCCCCTCCGTCAGGATGGTCTCTCCACACTTCAACAGGATCGGGTCAGTCGGCGATGTGTCGAACATCAAGGTCTGCCCTTCCTTGAAGTCCATGACCTTGGAAAGCGGCATCATTTCCTCGTACATAACCGCATCAACACCAACTTGGGCCGAGAAGATCTCTGTCGCTAGGTGGCCTTCCCAAATCGAGTCGCGGCCAAACTTCTCGCCCATGAACATCTGCAACAAAAGCTCGCGAATGGGCTCGATCGTCGCGTAGGGCAACAGCAGTTCAACCTTGCCGCCCCGATCTTCCATATCGACACGCATTTCCACCAAAATGGCAGCGTTGGCCGGGCGCACGATGGTGGCAAAGCGGGGGTTAGTCTCCAAGCGATCGACATTGAAGGTGACCTTCGAGAGCGGCGCAAAAGCCGCTTCTGCGTCGCCGATCAGCACCTCGACCATGCGGCGCACCAGGTTCATCTCAATCGTTGTGTAAGGCCTGCCTTCAACCCGCAAGGATGACGACGCCCGCCGCCCGCCCAGCAGGACATCAATGACCGAATAGATCAGGCTCGAATCGACAGTGATGAGCCCATAATTGTCCCACTCCTCGGCCCGGAAGACGGACAGAATGGCCGGCAGGGGAATAGAATTGAGATAGTCGCCAAAGCGCACCGATGTGATGCCATCAAGCGACACCTCCACGTTGTCCGACGTGAAGTTCCGCAAGCTGGTTGTCGTGAGGCGCACCAACCGGTCGAAGACGATCTCCAACATCGGCAGGCGCTCGTAGGAGACCAACGCCGAGTTGATAATGGCGCGCACGCCAGACGTTTCGCCATCCTGGTCCTGGTCGGCATTGAAACCAAGGAGATTGTCGATCTCATCTTGGCTGAGGATTCGGTCCGCCCCTTTTTGTTGGGGATCAGATTCTTCCTCTTCCTCGTCGTCCAACATCGCCGCCCATTGGGCAGCCATGTCGTCGGCATCATCATCTTCGTTGAAATCGTCTTCATCAGCGATCATGGCACGCCCCTATTGAACGATGATTTCGCGAAACAGCACGGCATCAACTTCAGCAGGGAAGATTGCCAAATTGATGCGTCGTTGAAGCTCGTGGCGAAGGCGGAACAAACCGGCAGACCCTTCCAAATCCGATACGCGCAACTCTCGCAGATAGGTTTGAAAGACATCGATCACGCGCGGGAGGTTCAGCTCAAGAACGTTGGCCACTTCTTCATTGGGTATCTCCAGAGCCACCGATATCCGTAAATACTGGGCGCGCTGCTCAGCGTTGGACAAATTAACCGTCAACTCGGGCAGGTCATAATAGAAGCGCGGCGCCTGGGCTTGCTGGAGTGCCACATCTTCCGCGCTCTCTCCGCCGAACCAACCCAAAAAGAAGGCGGCACCCACGCCACCTCCGACCAGGGTCAGCAAGCCGACAGCCGCAGCGATAAGGATGATCGGTTTGGGAAGCTTGCGCCCACCCTCTTCCTGCTGTTCGCCAGCCTCGCCAGCCGCCGCAGCTTCTGCATCTTCTGCCAGTTCATCAGGAGTGACGTCTGCATTTGCCATTGGAAACCCTGCAAAACATTGCGTTTGTTAACCAATGGCCTCCGATAGTTAACGAAGTGTTGACGCCCCGGCCAGAATTGCCGGGTCAGGCGCGCGGTGTGGGCAATCTCGCCACGCTTACCCACCCAACGCACACACAGCAATATCTTTAAGCCCTTGATATTATAGCATTTTTATATCTGGCATGACACCTGCATTTGTTAAGGCATTGTTGACCATGAATGCGCGCTGGGGAGCTCGCCAAAGGGGTCGCATCGCAGCCTATGCCGCCAGGAAGGCGGTGAAGGTCTTAACGGTTCTTGGAGAGGAATCACACGCCATGATGAACGCACAGCTTGTCGGCCTATCGCGAGAAATCGCTCTCAGGCGAGAACTGGATGTCATCGCCAACAATCTGGCGAACATGAACACCACCGGCTTCCAAGCCGAGCGGGTGGCTTTTGAAGACTATCTTATGCCACGGGCGGAAGGCACGGCCTTTCAACCGAGCGATGACGACATCGCCTTTGTCTATGACTGGGCCACCTATCGCGACGTAGAACCCGGCGCACGCCAAGTAACTGGCAATGAACTAGACATTGCGCTGTCGCCAGGCGGGTACCTGACAGTCGAGACCCCGCAAGGCCTGCGTTACACGCGCGACGGGGGTCTTCAAATAAATGACCAAGGTCAGTTGGTCACCGCGGCTGGCCATCCCGTCATTTCCTTAGGCGGCACACCGATCCTGTTCACGCCCGCTGACTCGGAAATCACGATCACCGGGACTGGCCAGGTCACCACCAATGCAGGTGGCCGCGGCACGCTGATGCTGGTTTCATTCGAAAATGAACAAACGCTAGAGAAGCAGGGCAACAACCTCTTCGTCGCGGACGAGGCCGTCGATCCTGATCCAACGGTTCGGGTTTCGCAAGGCGTACTTGAAGCCTCCAACGTGCAGCCAGTGCGTGAAATGTCCCGACTGGTCGAAGTTCAACGCGCCTATGAAATGCAGGCGCAGATGCTGCGCCAATCCGATCAATTGCGCCAAGAGGCTATCCGCCAACTTGGCCAGCTGTCCTAGAGCGAGAGGAGACGAAGGCCATGCAAGCACTCTACATCGCCTCAACCGGCATGATGGCTCAGGAGCTGAATGTCGAGGTTATTTCCAACAACATTGCCAACATGCGAACGGCTGGCTTCAAGCGCCAGCGCGCCGAGTTCCAAGACCTTCTGTATCAAAACCTACGCCGTGTTGGCGCTGAAACCTCTGAGCAGGGAACAATCGTTCCGGCAGGGGTTCAAATTGGGTCCGGCGTGATGACCGCCGCGACGCCGCGCATCATGAGCCAGGGTTCCATCCAGCCAACTGAAAAAGAGCTGGATATGGCCATCCAGGGCGATGGTTTTTTCCAGATCCAGATGCCTGATGGCAGCACCGCATACACGCGGGCCGGTACCTTTGAACGCGATGCCAATGGCACTTTGGTGACCGCCGATGGATTCACGGTGGAGCCCGGGATCACAATTCCCAACAATGCGCGCGGTCTCTCAATCGCTGCAGATGGAACGGTTCAAGTTGTCCTTGGCAACAACAATGGCGCTGCGACCACCATCGGCAGAGTCGAATTGGCACGGTTTCTCAACCAAAGTGGCCTGCAAGCCATTGGCGACAATCTGTTCTTAGAGACTGCATCAAGTGGCAATGCCTTGACTGGAAACCCGGGCGACGAAGGCTTTGGGTCACTGCGGCAGGGCTACATTGAGATCGCCAATGTCAACTCAGTCACCGAAATCTCAGACCTCATTGCAGCACAACGCGCCTACGAAATGAACGCACGCGTTGTTCGCGCAGCCGATGAGATGCTGTCCAACACCTCACAGATGATCCGCTAGGAGCTGGGACCATGATCACACGGCTACTCTTGGCACTTCTTTTCTTCCTTGTTGCGGCCCCTTACGCAGCAAGCCAGGCCACCTTCGAAGAGCGCTTTGCCGACACCTTCGACCAGCAGCGTCCGCTGTTGCGGGCGCATGTCACGGTGACCTCCGACCTCGTCACACTTGGCGACTTGATCGATCATGCCGGCCGCCACGCTGAAATCCCAGTTTTCCGGGCGCCGCAGCCCGGTACACGTGGTGCCGTTCCGGCGTATGCGGTTGTTCAGGCCGCACGCGCGGCAGGCCTACAAAACGTGGATATCGCAGGCATTGCCGACGTTTCCGTAGAACGATCGGGTCTGCGTTTGGACGCACGCGATCTTGAGCAGTTGGTCACCGCAGAATTGCAGACCCGACTGGCACAACAATTTGGCGACGATGTCGGTCGCTACGTCCTCACGGTGGCAAATCCGCCCTCGGCCCTGGTCATCGGCTCAGAACAGGCGGGCCGCCTGTCCGTTGACCTACTGGCAGCACCGTCCGGCCGCTCGGAACAGTTTTCAGCCGTCATTCGCACCCCTAACGGCCGTGAAGTCGCCCGCCTGGAAGGGCGTGCCGAGCACCGCGTACAGGTGCCGGTACTGGCAAGGCCCGTTGCCCGTGGGGATGTTATCCGCCAGTCGGATCTTCGCCTGCAGGATATGCCCTATCATCGCATGGAGGCCACACCGATCCTGGTCGAAACAGCCGACATACTTGGACAAGCCGCGCGGCGATCATTGCGCGCTGGCGCACCGATCAGCCCCGACGATGTTGCCGAACCGCTTCTTATCGAACGCCAGCAACTTGTGACGCTGGTCTTTCGGCAAGGTGCCTTGGCTCTCACCGTACGCGCCCGCGCCATGGATGATGGAGCCATGGGTCAGTCGATTGACGTTATGAACCTTCAATCCAACCGTGTTGTGCGCGGCTTGGTGGCGGGCCACGGGCTGGTGCACGTTTTGGCACCCATCCAAGATCTGGCTGCCGTCAACGCGCTTACGGCGCCAATTGCCCAGCCAGCGGAGTAATGACGATGACCACACCGAAGAAAACCTGGCGGCTTACAAGCTTGGTATTGACCGGCGCACTGCTCAGTGGATGCTCTGCGGCGGATCGCCTTGCCAATATAGGCGAACAACCAGCGCTGTCTGCCATTGAAAACCCCACCACCCAAGCTGGCTATCGGCCTGTATCGATGCCAATGCCGCAACCAATGGTGGCCACCTACAGCCCCAATTCACTGTGGCGTTCGGGTTCGCGGGCCTTCTTCAATGATCAACGGGCGGCACGTGTGGGTGACCTCGTGACGGTGCGGGTGAACATCACCGACAGCGCGCAGATTGCCAACCAAACGGAACGTAGGCGGGCTGGCTCTGAAGAGCTTGGCGGCGCTGGTGTGATTGGCGCACAACTCGGCGTGGTCCTGCCCGAAGGGGCGACGGCTGAAACAATTGCCGACTTCGATACCCAGTCATCATCAAGCGGCCAGGGTTCGGTCAATCGCTCGGAAACCCTCACGACGACTGTTGCTGCGGTGGTCACGCAGATATTGCCCAATGGCAACATGGTCATTGAGGGTCGGCAGGAAGTGCGCGTGAATTTTGAGGTCCGTGAGTTGATCGTTGCTGGTGTGATCCGACCGGAGGACATCGATGCATCGAACACTATCGATTCTTCCAAAATAGCTGAGGCTCGGATCGCCTATGGCGGCCGCGGTCAGATCACCGATGTGCAGCAACCGCGTTACGGACAGCAACTCTTCGATATCATTATGCCGTTCTGATCGGTGCTCCAACAGGCGTACCCTGTTCCCAACCGCAGGGTACGCCGATGGCATGTCCTCTCCATGGAGGGACGCGAAGCTCCCCAACCATCTCTCGGCCTTCCAGGCATGCCAACAAAAGAGAAGGCGCAGCAAACGATATTGCTGCGCCTTCTTTTCAATCCATCAAGGGTTATTGCCGGTTCAATCGTCGCGATAAACCTTCTCGCGCCGCTCATGGCGCTCCTGCGCTTCCAGCGACAGCGTGGCGATGGGCCGAGCGTCAAGCCGTTTCAGGCTAATCGGGTCGCCGGTCTCCTCACAATAACCGTATGTGCCTTCATCAATCCGCCGCAACGCAGCGTCAATCTTTGAGATGAGTTTGCGCTGACGATCACGCGCCCGCAATTCGATTGACCGGTCTGTTTCCGTTGACGCTCGGTCCGTCAAATCGGGGTGATTGACGGTATCATCCTGCATTGTCGCCAGCGTGTCGCGCGCCTCGGCAAGGATGTCGTCTTTCCAAGCGATCAGCTTTTGGCGGAAGTACGTCCGCTGCCGCTCATTCATAAATGGCTCATCGTCCGATGGCCGATAGTCGTCTTTAACGTCCAACACCACGCTCCCTCCGACTGGAATCAGCGATACGCTGATGGCTCGTCTTCGGATGTGCCTATACGCGATCAATTCCCAAGCCACAAGCAACGCTATCGCGAGCGGCATGTGAGGCTGTTAGCAACTGAAAGACAACAAAATCAGGATGGAAGCCAAAGATTCCGGGCCGAAATCAGACGTCGATATTGAGTTTCGCCAGCTCAACTTTTGCCCTAAGGGCAATATCATCGATCAATGATGCCAATTTGGGATCATCTGAACCTTGTTGCGCACGCACAAGCGACAAGAGCGCACCAATGCGTTGTGGCGAAACGTGTCCAGCCAACAGGTCAGCCCGCAGCGCCTCCAACTGATCCAGCAAGTCATGGCCGTGACGCACAGCGCGCTTCGATCGATCTTCTGGATTGTCGACGGATTGCAGAGCGAGGATCGCGTCCAGACCAGTGACACCAACGGCGCTGGGCGCCACTTGGTCGCCACCCGTGGCTGCGGCCTCACCGGCTTCAGGCAACTGAAATCCGCTTCCAGAAGGACGGTTTTTGCGTGCGCCATTGGCCGATGTACTCGACCTTGGCCCTTCAACCCGCATAGCACCCTCTTATGCGTGAACAAGACCCTCCCTGTTTCCGCCCGAGATGGTTAACCAAACCTTAACTGCCCGGCAAAAGTCGCCATGTTAATGCCGCAATACGGCCAAAAAGCCCTATTCTGCCGGTCGTTGACGACCCATAGCGACAAGCATTTTCTTCAATATTATCAGATGACTAAGAACTTTATGCCAACTTGGCATGTAGCTTGAATGGGAAAAGGCACGTTCCGCTGGAGGATGCCACAAAATGCGTGCCCACATCTTATCGATCTCAACGCTCATTCTAGCGATTGCGCTGACAATCGTGCTGGCGATTCCCGCGTCAGCAACCTCGCGGATCAAAGATATCGCCGACTTTGAAGGGGTGCGCGAAAACCAACTGGTGGGTTACGGCCTTGTGGTTGGCCTGAACGGCTCCGGCGACACGCTGAACAATGCACCGTTCACCCGGCAATCGCTTCAAGCCATGTTGGAGCGCCTGGGCGTCAACACGCCGAGCGCCGAACTACGCACGGCCAACGTGGCCGCAGTTATGGTCACGGCCAATTTGCCTGCGTTTGCAACGCAAGGCACCCGGATCGACGTGACGGTCTCCGCGCTCGGCGATGCAGCCAGCTTACAGGGCGGGACACTCTTGGTGACGCCGCTCCTCGGTGCCGATGGCGAGGTCTATGCGATCGCACAGGGCCCTGTGGCGATTGCTGGCTTCGACGCACAAGGCGCCGCGGCTTCCATAACACGCGGCGTCCCGACAACCGGACGCATAGCCAACGGCGCTTTGGTCGAGCGCGAGGTGTATTTTGACCTCGCCAGCATGAGCACGATCCGTTTGGCCTTACGCAACCCAGACCTGACCACTGCCCGTCGCATGGCTTTGGCCATCAACGCCCTTCTTGGCGAGGAGCTGGCGGTGAGCACCGATCCCGGCACCGTCGAATTGAGCCTGCCGACCCACTTCCAGACGTCTATGGTTGAACTGTTGACCGACATTGAGCAGTTGCTTATCGAGCCGGATCAATCGGCCCGCATCGTCGTCGACGAAAGCTCCGGCATCATCGTGCTTGGCCGCGATGTCCGCGTCTCGACCGTGGCGATTGCGCAAGGCAACCTCACCGTCACAATCACCGAAGAACCGCAAGTCAGCCAGGCGTTACCATTTGCCGAGGGCGGCGAGACGGTCGTCGTGCCACGCACAGCCATCGACGTGATCGAAGGCGATGACGTGCAACTGGGGATTGTCGAACAGACCGTGACGCTGCGCGAATTGGTCGATGGCCTCAACGCTCTAGGCATCGGCCCGCGCGATCTGATCGCAATCCTTCATGCCATCAAAGCCGCCGGTGCACTCCAAGCCGACATTGAGGTGATGTGATGCAAAGCGCTTTTCTCAACCAAGCCGCTGCCCTTCTCGGCCCATCTGCACAAAACCTGCAGCAGCTCGCGTCCAGCGCGCAGAATATTGAAGCCGTCAACCAAGCGGCCGAGGAATTTGAAGCTGTCATGCTGACCGCAATGTTGAAACCTGTCTTTGAGAACATTGAAACGTCGGCGCCTTTTGGCGGAGGCCAAGGCGAGGAAATGTGGCGTGGCCTGCTGGTTGAGGAATACGCGAAGGAGATGGCAGCCGCAGGTGGCATTGGCATCGCCGATCAAGTTCGTTCGGAATTGCTGCGCATCCAAGAAGCAACAAACCAGGAGTAGGCTCTATGGATCAGGCATCAACATCAAATGCCACCGCTATTGTTACCAAGGAAGCCGCTGTTCAGTTTGCCGAGCGGCTGCACGGCCTGCTCGTTTCGCTGACGCAGCACCTCGCGCTTGAAACCGAAGCGCTCAAAGCTGGAACCTGGTCGCGTCTTTCGTTCGATCAGGACACCAAATCCGAGCTTCTGCACGCTTACCGCGACGCCCATAAACGCCTGCAGGCCAACCAAGATGCGATCTCACGATTTGTGCCGGTCAAGCTCGATACGCTGCGTCGTTTGCACGAAGCCTTCCAGCAGGAATTGCAACGCAATTTGGCGACGGTCTCGACGGCAAAAGCTGTGTCTGAGCACTTGCTCTCTCGGCTCGCCGAACAGGTTTCAGGTCAGAACCAACCCAAAACCTATAGCGCTGGCGGAACCATGACCAAACACGCCAAGGCCGCTGCTTTGTCGGTGGACCGCTCTCTCTAACACGTTACCCGCAAGCCACAATTCGTCACTGAATTCTTAACGGAAGATTCATTCGTCCGTTTTATCCTGACTCACAATAGTACACGTTTGCCCAGTGAGTTTGGAGTTAGAGGCAGGACGATGGACACGCGCGCGCCACAGGCTTTTGTGCCGATGGTCGTTGTCGCTGAACCGAAGGCAAGACGCGGTTCAGCCGCGACCGATATGCCCAAAGCAAAAACGGTCGAACCAACGGCTGCACCCGTAAAAACAGGCAACGAACAACTTCGCCAGGAAGAAGAACGCCGCGCAGACGCACAAGCCCGTGCCGAAGCCATGCGCTGGCAATCGGAGATCGATGTTCGCACGCATGAAGCCACCGGTTCGATCGTGATTCAAAACCGCGATCCAGACACTGGCGACGTTGTTCACCAATTTCCAAACAATGCAACGCTGAAAAGCCGCGCCATCGCACGCTACGAATCCGTTCAAGGCGCGCCAACAATCAAGCGCACAATCTAGATCCCAACAACTTCGCTGATCGGCTTCGGCGGTCGCAAATCCGCGCCCATTCGCCCACGATGGTTAACCGCCGATCAACGGCGGTTGCGCGATTCACGAAGCGTCAATCATAGGACTCGTTTTCGGCCGAAAACGCCCGGATTACCTACTGTTTACCATTCCTATTAGCCCCGACTTAGGTGGCCACACGCGCATGGTGACGAGCGCCTCAGGACGAGGTGCCTTGAACCCTAGGAAAGGTACAACAATGTCAAATGTGACACTTTCGAGCGCTGTGCGCTCTAACCTGCTTTCCCTCCAGGACACAGCTAGCCTGCTGGCCCAAACGCAAGAGCGTCTGGCAACCGGTCTGAAGGTCAACTCGGCCCTGGACAATCCAACCAACTTCTTCACCGCGTCGGGCCTGAACAACCGCGCCGGTGAACTTGCCAGCCTGCTGGATGGTGTTTCCAACGCCACCCAAACGCTGCAAGCCGCTGATAACGGTATCACCGCGATCACCAAGCTCGTTGAGTCCGCACAGGCGACCGCCCGTCAGGCTCAGCAAACGTCAGCAACCATCGACAGCACCACGGCCGCGACCGCTGGTACAGTTGCAGGTGGCTCGTTCACTGCTGTTGATGTCTCTGGTACCGGCTCTGGTGCAACTGCTGGTTCGACATCGTTCTCGTTCGGTGGCTCCACAGGTGCATTCGACCTTGTTGACGATGCGATTACCTTCGACATCGTTGTCGACGGTGGTGGTACGCAGAACATCACGATCGACCAGGCCGCCGTGGCTGCCGTTGGCAACAACGACAACACGATTGATGATGCAGACGAATTCGTCTCCATCCTCAACAACGCCATCACTGGCGCGACCGCATCCAACAACTCTGGCACGATCACCATCGCGTCGGATACGACGGGTGCTTCCTCCAGTGTTGCCATCACCAACTATGCTGTCGTTGACACCAACACCTCTGGTTTCACCGATAACACTGGCATTGGTAACGGCAGTGGTACAGGTTCTGCGGCTGTTGCAGCTGACTCGATCAGCTTCACAGTTGCTGCTGATGGTGGTTCGGCCCAAGCGGTGACGATCGACGCGGCTGCGGTCACGGCCTACAACTCGGCCAACGGCGCATCGCTTGATGCATCGGCGCTGACGGCTGCCAACATCGCTGCCTTGGTCAATGATCAGACAACGGGCGTCACGGCATCTGTTGCCACTGGCGGCGGTATCGACATCGCATCCGACACCACTGGTGCCTCGTCGTCTGTGGCGATCGCCAGCTACACGGCCGCTGTCTCTGGCGGTTCCACGGGTATTGCTGACGGCTCGAACACAGGCTCCGCCGAGTCTACGTCCACCATCACGAACCCTGCTCGCGCAGAGTTCATCTCTCAGTTCAACGAAATCGTCGGTCAGATCGATGAGTTGGCTGAAGATGCCGGCTTTAACGGTGTGAACCTGCTGAACGGCGACTCGCTGTCGGTGACGTTTAACGAAGACGGTTCGTCTGAGTTGGACATCACCGGTGTGACCTTCGATTCGGCTGGCCTTGGCCTGTCGAGCCTGGCCTCCACAGCTTTCGACACCAACTCGTCGATTGACACGGTTCTGACGAACCTCGACAGCGCCATCGGCACACTGCGTTCGCAGGCGTCGGAGTTCGGTTCGAACCTCTCCATCGTGGAAACGCGTGAAGACTTCACCAAAGCGATGATCAACACGCTGGAAACCGGTGCTGCCAACCTTACCTTGGCCGACACCAACGAAGAGGGTGCGAACCTTCTGGCCCTGCAGACCCGCCAGCAGCTGTCTTCGACATCGCTGTCACTGGCTTCGCAGGCTGACCAGAACGTGCTGCGCTTGCTCTAAGCGACTCACTTTTCAAGCCTTTTGGGAAGGGCGGCGCTTCGGCGCCGCCCTTTTTGCGTTTTGAGCGCGCGATAGACATCGTTAATGCGAAAAAACCGGAATTAAGCGCACATTTACCGATCCGATTTGGATGGCGTTAACCACACCTTATGGATTCAGCGCCATGGTCGCAGCACGCCCAGGATGAGGCGTCTTGTGTACCCTAGGAAAGGATCAGCAATGTCTGACATTACACTTTCGAGCGCCGTGCGCTCCAACCTTCTCTCGCTGCAGAGCACGGCGGACCTGATGTCGAAGACGCAGGAGCGTCTGGCAACCGGTCTGAAAGTGAACTCTGCGCTCGACAATCCAACCAACTTCTTCACCGCATCGGCCCTGAACAGCCGCGCAAGCGACCTGGCCCGCCTTCTCGATGGCGTGTCCAACGCAACGCAAACGCTGGAAGCCGCCGATAACGGTATCTCGGCCATCACCAAGCTGGTCGAATCAGCGCAAGCAACCGCTCGTCAGGCACTGCAGACGCCTGCACAGATCGACACCACAACCGCAGCGACTGCGGGTACGGTAGCCGGCGGTGCATTCACTTCTGTTGATGTGTCAACCACGGCCTCGGCTGCAACCGCTGGTGCCCTGTCGAACACGGGCTTTTCCGCTGTTGACCTTTCTGGCGCCGCAACTGCTGGTTCGACATCGTTCTCGTTCGGTGGCTCCACAGGTGCATTCGACCTTGTTGACGATGCGATTACCTTCGACATCGTTGTCGACGGTGGTGGTACGCAGAACATCACGATCGACCAGGCCGCCGTGGCTGCCGTTGGCAACAACGACAACACGATTGATGATGCAGACGAATTCGTCTCCATCCTCAACAACGCCATCACTGGCGCGACCGCATCCAACAACTCTGGCACGATCACCATCGCGTCGGATACGACGGGTGCTTCCTCCAGTGTTGCCATCACCAACTATGCTGTCGTTGACACCAACACCTCTGGTTTCACCGATAACACTGGCATTGGTAACGGCAGTGGCACTGGTGCAGCCGCCGACACCATTACCTTCGACGTCGTTGTCGATGGTGGCGGTACGCAGAACATCACCATCGATGCAGCGGCTGCTGCGGCTGTTGGTAACAATGACAACACCATTGATGATGCAGACGAACTCGTTTCTATCCTCAACAACGCCATCACTGGCGCAACAGCATCCAACAGCGGCGGCACGGTTTCCCTGACGTCGGATACCACGGGTGCATCATCCAGCGTGGCTATCTCGAACTACACGGATAATGCCACGAGTGGTGCCACCGGTTTTGCCGATGGATCAAACTCCGGTTCTGCAGCTGTCACGGCTGACGCTATCAGCTTCACAGTTGCTGCTGATGGTGGTTCGGCTCAAGCGGTGACCATCGATTCGGCGGCTGTCACGGCCTACAACTCGGCCAACGGCGCATCGCTCGATGCATCGGCTCTGACTGCTGCTAACATCGCTGCGTTGATCAACGACCAGACCACCGGTGTTACCGCTTCCGTCGCCACAGGTGGTGGCATTGACATTGCGTCCGATACAACTGGTACTTCGTCGTCTGTGGCAATCGCCAGCTACACGGCCGCTGTCACTGGCGGTTCAACGGGTATTGCTGACGGTTCGAACACTGGTTCGGCTGCGGTAACAACCACGGGCACCAACCCAGCACGTGCCGAGTTCGTAACCCAATACAACGAACTCATGGGTCAGATCGATGAGTTGGCTGAAGATGCCGGCTTCAACGGTGTGAACCTGCTCGATGGCGATGACCTGTCGGTGATCTTCAACGAAGATGGTTCGTCCACTCTGGCGATCAACGGCGTATCGTTTGATGCTACCGGTCTTGGTCTCGGTCAGTTGGCAACAACGGGTCTAGATGCAAACACGGCGGTAAACTCAACGCTGGACGCCTTGGATACGGCGATCAACACGCTGCGTTCTCAGGCATCTGAGTTTGGTTCGAACCTCTCCATCGTGGAAACACGTGAAGACTTCACCAAAGCGATGATCAACACGCTTGAAACCGGTGCTGCCAACCTCACCTTGGCCGACACCAACGAAGAGGGTGCGAACCTTCTGGCCCTGCAGACCCGCCAGCAGCTGTCCTCGACCGCTCTGTCGCTCGCATCGCAGGCCGACCAGAACGTTCTTCGTCTCTTCTAAGAGACGTCTACCTTCTCAAGCTCTTAAGAAGGGCGGTGCTTCGGCGCCGCCCTTTTTTCACGTTGATGTCTACGCGGTCAGCAGAGGCAGCATATGTGCTAAGCTCCCCGGGAGAATCGGTCGATAACGGGAGCAGCAAACATGGCATTGAAGGTGGAGCTAAAGCCTGGCGAGCGCATCATTCTTGGCGACTGTGTCATCACCAATGACAACCAGCGCACGCGCTTGTTCATCGAAGGCAAGGCTCCCATCCTGCGCGAGAAAGACATCCTGAAAGCCGAGACCGCAGACACGCCGGCCAAGCGGATCTATCTGGCCGTACAGCTGATGTATCTCGACGGCAGCGTCGATGCGCACGCGGCCGGATTCTTCGAACTCACCAAGGATTTTTTGGACGCTGCGCCGTCGTCTGCGGGCATCATTGAGCGTATCAATAACAGAATATTAACAGGTGACCTCTACAAAGCGTTAAGGGAGGCTAAGGCCTTGATATCGCACGAAGAGGAGCGCCTCAAACATGCAGCATTCGGCAGCGACGGCCTACGGCCGGACGACCCAAGCGACAGTCCAGCCACGGGATCTTGAAGCTCATTTGTTGATGAAGTCGGCAGCCCAGCTGCAGACCATCCACGACAATTGGGACGATCTGCACGAAACGCTCAATGACGCCCTTCTCTACAATCGCCGTTTGTGGGCCGTCTTCTTGGATGCGGTGACCGCCGAGGACAGCCCCCTTCCCCGCCCAGTAGCGCAGAACGTTGCCAATCTGGGCTTTTTTGTTTTCAACCATACCCTCAAAGTGCAGACCAAGCCGGAAGCTGACAAGCTGCGCACGCTGATCTCCATCAACAAACAGATCGCTGCAGGTCTGCGCGGAATGGAAGAGGAAGCCGCCGCCACTGAAAGTCAGCCTACGCAGACACCAACGGCTGCATGATCTGATAACATCCCCTCGGACAAACTAAAAACCGGCCTCAAGGGCCGGTTTTTTGTTGGACAAATTGTAAGTCGGTTAGCGTAGGAAGTTCACCAGCGACAGGTCGCGCAAGATCGCTGTGACAGAGTAGGATGCCTCCAAACGCGTCTGCAGGTTCAGCAGCTGCGCGGCGACCTCTTCCTGGGTGATACCGTCCGTCCCTTCCAAAATATCGTTGAAGATGGCCCGCGTCGCGACATGGCGTTCCTTGGTGGCCTGCATCAAAGTAGACGCCGTGCCCACTTCCAACGCAATCGATCGCGGCAGACGGGCACCAGACGTGTCATCCAGCGCTTCTCGGGTGCGGTTCGATACCTGCGTGTAGCGATTAACTGCTGTCGGATCATCGACATCAAACGTCTGAGCCGAAAAGACAGCAAGCTCGCGCAACGTGGTGCGCAAAGCTTCTTCGTTGGCTCGCGCGCCGTAGGCCACTTTGACACCATCATCGATACGCGCTGTGCTGGTAAGGCGGGCGTCCAGCGGGCCATCTTCGCCGCGATACCACACGACGGTGTTCGCCGCATCGCCAACGAGGCTGGTCGCGCCCGCAATGCCGTCCACAACGTCTGGGACGACGCGCAGAGGCGGATTGTTGTCGAAGAAGTCGTGACCAGCCTGACGTGCCGAAGCAGCAGCCAAATCGGTGCGTGCCAATTCGTCGATGGTGTCCCGGATCGCAGCGCCAAGATTGGCAGCCGTTGCGGCCGGGTTGCCGCCAATTTCGAAGGTGTTGTCGCCACTGTCTGGGCTGGTCGCCGCCGTCAGCACGATATCGCGCCGCGTACCATCGGGCATCGACAGCGCAAACCGGACCGTTTCACCGACAGTCACCGTACCTGTCACATCAAAGCTAAGAGCGTCAGGCGCCCCTGCGGGTCCGGTGACCAGGATGTTCGGCGACGTGGTGGATGCACCGCTCGCCGTATCCAATTGGAAGCCGAACACGTCGCCGCCAGCTTCCGTCAGGGAGGTGGCCGTGCCCACGGTCGCAAGGTCGAGTCGCCCAGTTAGAAGTGGGTCCGACAGTGTGCCGCCCAGATCGGCCAGTTGCCGCTCACCGAGGACGTTTTTGAAGCCATCGCGTGACCCGGCGCCATCCATGATCTCGGCCGCTGGCGCGACCGGCTCTGTATCGCCTGCCAAGCCAGAAAACAGGTATCGGCCATCGATATCTGTGTTCAGCAGCGACACCGTTTCATAGAAACGGAAATCAGCTGCCACCTGAGCGGTCGTACGATCGCCATTTTGGATCACGAAGGAGGTTGGGATCGCATCGCCCTTCATATCGGAGGCAATCGAATCCAAGCGCTCCAACGTCTCGCTCATCAGTGAGAAAGCGACTTCGGTACGTTGGATGGCGGTCTGGAACCCGTCCAGTGCCGCCAATTCGGAGCGAAACTCTAAGCTTGTTGATCGCGACGTGCCAAGGTCAGCGTAATTGTCGGCACGCATGCCAGTACCGAGCTGCCGCTGAAGCGTGTCCAACTGCGCACGCATCGACAAGATGCGATCAATGTTCAGGGAAGATTGGTTAACGGAATTGACGGTCATAACGCTTGGTCCCGTTAGATGCTGAGCAAGAGATCCATCATTTCGCGCGCAACACTCATCACCTGGGCGTTGGCGGCGTAGACGGATTGGAGTTCGGTGAGGCGGGCCATTTCTTCATCGATATTGACCCCAGATTCATCGCTTTGACGGGCGAGCAGCCCATTGACCACGATATCTTGCCCGTCGCGCGCGCGCTGTGCAGACGCCGTGTCAAAGCCCGTTTTGTTGACGATCTCGCGGGCAAAATCCGCCAAAGAGATATCCAACGGAGCGCTGGCCGTTCCGATGCCTGTGCTGGTATCAATGCTGAAGCGCGCCGACGTAAATTGCTCGTAGAGAAAATCGGAGCGCGTGGCATCGCCAGACGCGGTGCTGGTATCCATCATGGCAAGAACCGACGGGTTCTCAACCACGGCAGAGTTGAGCTGAATGCGCGCTGCAAAGCCCGTCTTCTGGTTCTGGCCATCCAGGCTGGCGGTATAGATACCGTTGTTTTCAATGCCATCGTTGAACAAGGGCAGTTCCGGTTGGCCGCTTTGCACGGTCGTTACCGTGATCTGGGCCGACAGCGCATTGATGTCGTATTGGCCGGCTGTGCCGTCGTCTATGAACTGTAGGGCGCCACCAGCACCAATACCCGTTGTGAGGCCAATGCCGTTGGCCGCCAGAGCAGCTTCCACGGCCGCTGAATCCGTGAGATCCACGCCGATCACCAGATCATTGGGGTCAACGGTAGGATCACCCGTGAGCGGCAATGAAGCGGGGTCCGTGACGTGGATAAGCGTAATTTGCTGCGTCGATGGACCAAACGTATCCGTCACATTGAGCGACACCCGGTTGCCAGGTTGGATGCCGCTTAGATCGACTTGCAAACCGTCAGCGGTAAGCGATCCAGCGGCTGAACCATCCGCTAGCGTTGTGGTGCCGGAAAGGTTGGCTTCGGCATACGAGGCGACCGTCACGTTTGAGCCCGCGCCGAGCGAGCTTGAGCGGAGGTCGATCGCAGCTCCATCGGCGACCGCATAAGTCACGCCAGTCGTGGAAAAAGCTGTGTTGGCCTCCTGATTAATCAAGGCGACCAGCTCCGATTGCGTCACAGCGCCCGGGTCAGCCGCAAGCACGCTGGCTTCCGCATAGGTGATATCGATGGATTGGGTGACGCCATCAATCGTCAAGTCGAATGCGATGGAACCGTCATTTGAACCCGCATTGGTGAAGTCGACAGGCGCATACGTACCGGTACCAGCCAGATCGGCGCTGGTCCCGGGAACTGCGGGGTTGTGGGGAACACCGGTCTCAGTGCGGGTCGACATAGCCAACGCCAAATGATGCGCAAATTCGTCCAAGCGGTTCTGCATTTCAACGAGCGTGTCGTCCCGCAACTCCACGAAAGCCGCCAATCGGCCAGAGCGGATATTGTTGCCAGCGAGCAGGTCTATTTCGCCGTCGCCCATCGCACCAATGGTGACCGTACCGACGGTCCGATCAGCTGGGTTGGTCGAGTACTGGGACAAAGCGTTCAAGCTCGCAACTTGGTCGAAATTCAGTTGCGAGGCGGTACCACTGAAAAGCGAGATACCCGCACTGGTGAAGATCGACACGGTCGAGTCGGCGCGCTCGATAACCTGGATGTCGATTTCCTGGGCCAGTGCGTCGATTTGGCGGTCCCGCTCATCCAACAGATCGGCGGGCACGCGTGCGTTGCCGGACACACCAATGATCGTGTTGTTGACCTGCTCAATGCGCTGCAAGGCATCGTTGATGTTGCGCACACTGTCGGCGATGCCCTGCTCTGCCTCGGTCCGCAGCTGCTGCACGTCCTGACTGAGGGAGTTCAGAGATTGTGTAAGGACACGCGCATCACCAATGATCGCCTGCTGCGCCGTATAGGATGATGGGTTATCGCTGAGCGCTGACAGGCTGGTGGCGAAGTTGCTGACGATTGTGTCGAATGCGCTGGCCGAGCCGGGCTGACCCAGCAGGACATTCAAGCGCTCATGATAGTCGGCAAGCGTGCGCACATAACCGGCTCCACCGAGTTCTGAGCGTACTTGCTTTTGCAGCAGCGAGTCCAACTGGCGGTCAAGGCTCTCGGTGCGCACACCAATGGCGTTTGGCCCAGCGATTGTTGCCGCTTGGGACAGCGATTTGCGGGTGTAGCCGGGCGTATCGGAGTTGGCGATGTTCGTCGCCAATACATCCAATTGCGCCCGGGTAACAGTAAGACCCGAAAGAGAAGCTGCCAGTGCGCCAGAAACGCCCATTTATGTTGCTCCTACACGATACGCTCTAACCAGCTCAGATGGCCCGCTAGCGGACCATTCCCAGCGCTTCCTGCATCATCTCATCTGAGACCGAGACCACCCGCGTGGAGGCCGAATAGGCCTGCTGTGTGACGATCAGTTTGGTGAACTCGTCAGAGATATCCACGTTGGACGCCTCCAAGGCGCTGCCAACGACGTCGCCAGCATCAATGATAATGGGATCACCGGATTCACGCGTTGCCAGGAAGGCGCCGCCATCTTGCTTGCGAAGCATCGAGTCGCCGTTGAAGGTGGCCACTGCCACCTCAGCAATGTCCGTCACCTGGCCGTTGGTGTAGGCAGCAACAACCCGACCAGCATCGGAGATCGAAACGCCGACCAGCTCACCAGCGGAGTAGCCATTTTGGCTGAGGTTGGTCAGCTGTGCGTTGCCCGTCGGATCGGAGAATTGGGTCACCCCGTCCGCGTCATGGCGAAGCCTGACACTGTTAACGGTCGCGCCGTTCACCGAAAGATTGAAGACAGGGTCGACAGTCGGCGCCGTCATGGTCCCGTCTGTTGC
The DNA here is from genome assembly GCA_965601715.1 of Hyphomicrobiales bacterium. GTDB lineage: Bacteria > Pseudomonadota > Alphaproteobacteria > Rhizobiales > MH13 > MH13. The sequence goes on from OZ271835.1 coordinate 1,087,049, forward strand.
GAAGGTATAGGTGGTCCCCACGTTCGCCCAGGCAGGGTCTGTTCCGGTCGCCAACGAGTCGCTTAGATAGAAAAGGTTCCATTGATCGTTGGTGGCGCCATTCAGGCCGTTGGTCTCCGTCTTGGCCCAGCGGAACTGAACGTTCACAGGCGACCCAGATTCATCAAACACCGTAATGGCGCCGCCTGCGATGGAACTCTGTAGGAAGGTCGGAACGTCATCAGCCTGAACCTCAGCATCGCCCGCCACCGTTGGATCATTTGCGAAGTCCGTCGGATCAAGCAGTTCAGACCCAGGAACGGCTGGGTCTGCCTCAGCGGTGAGCGGGAAGCGGGCCAGGTTGACACGGTAATCGATCTGGCTGGTTTGCCGAGCCGCTAAGAAGTCGTTCTGGACAAGAACAGGTTCAGGCGCCGAACCCGCCGCATTACCTGTGTTCAGGTCGATAGGAAGACCCTGCAAGAAGTACCCCGCGCCATTCACCAGGTAACCCGTGCGATCGATCTGGAAGTCGCCACGACGGGTGTAGGCGTCTGTATCGTCAAACACGGGCCGGTTGTCCGTTTCGCCAATCTGTTGCGCCACGATGAAGTATCCATCGCCGGAGATGGCCATGAAGGTTTCGACGTCACTCATCTGAACGGCGCCTTGCACGTCGTTTGTCGCCCGTGTCGAGGATTGAACGCCGCCCGGCGACTGACGAGTTGGCGCCGCATCGGCAACCATGTCAGCGAAGCTGGTTTCAGCGCGTTTATAGCCAACCGTTTGGGAGTTCGCGATGTTGCCGGAAATCTGCTCAAGCGCGTAGGCCTGCGATTGAAGGCCGGACACCGCATTGTTGAGCGCACCGTAGATACCCATGACTGTTCCTCATCATTATGACCGCGTGGATTGTCGCGCGAAGGTCGTGCGAACGATGCCCAACTCTGTGCAGCAACCGTGCCAGAGTGAATTTCCTCTTAATTTCAATTGGTAACGCGGATAGAAGCATTCAGGAGAGGCCCAAAATCCGGCAAAATCGGCGCATCGCGGCAAGTCTTGCCTACCAAGGCGCGCCTCACCGCCGGCTGGTAACGTAAGGCGCCGAGCGCTAAGATCGGTGCCATGACTGCATCAGGCGATATCTCAAGTTCCAAGACGCTGCTTCTGCTGCGCCATGCGAAGTCATCCTGGGATGATCCCGGCATGGACGACATTGACCGCCCGCTGAACGATCGCGGCGAGCGCGCTGCTCGCCTCATGGCGCCGATGGTTGCAGCCTGGCACCCGCAGTGGATCGGTTGCTCGATGGCGCTGCGCACCCGGGCAACGCTGGCCCCCTTGCTGACAACTCTGGAAGTGCCAACACAGATTGAGATCTCAGCCGCGCTTTATGACAGCAACGAGGCCGCTTACCTGCGGTTAGTCCGCGGCCTGTCGAACGCCATCGACCGGGCCTTGGTGATTGGCCACAATCCAGTACTGGAGGATCTCACGCAGCTACTGATCGGTTCTGCCAACAGCATCGCCTTAGAACGCCTCTCGGAGAAGTTCGCGACCGGCACGTTGGTAACACTGCAATGTCCGATCAACCGGTGGTCAGACCTGGCACCACACAGCTGCGAATTGGTCGACGTGGTGCGACCCCGCGATATCGCAAACTGAGTGCTACGCCTTGTAATTCGGCTTGGCTCTGCAAATATCAAAATTCTCAGAGCTCACACCGCCTCGCCATTTTGCCAAATCTTACCGTACTTGATGATGTCCGCCTCGGCGTAGAAAGCCTCGCCAGTTCGGCTGCTGCGCTTGGCACGCCATCTTTGCGCATTGGGGTCACCGGCCTGTCGCGAGCGGGAAAAACCGTCTTCCTGACGGCGTTGCTCCATTCCCTTCTTTATGACGGGCATCTGCCAGCTTTTCAGGTGGCACGGTCCGGGCGTTTGGTCGGCGCGCGGCTCGCGCCACAGCCTGACATGAACATCGCGCGCTTCGCGCTGGAGGACCATGTCCACGCCCTGATCCACGACCGTGAGTGGCCCAGCTCGACACGCCAAATCGCCGAGCTGCGCGTCACGCTTCAGTTTGAGCCCACGTCCACGTTGGCGCGTGCGCTGGGTCGAACAAGCCTTCATCTCGACCTCGTCGACTACCCCGGCGAGTGGCTCTTGGATTTGCCGCTGCTCGACCAAAGCTATGCTGAGTTTTCCAAGGACGCGTTGACGCGCGCGCGCAACCAAAGCCGCAAACGCCTCGCCTTGCCGTTCCTGACTGCGGTACGCTCGAGCGATCCAACAGACCCGTTGGATGAGGCCGTGGCGACAAGCCTGGCGGATCAGTTCACGGCCTATTTGCGCGCCGCCAAGACCAGCGAAACATCTCTGTCCATGTTGCCGCCAGGGCGTTTCCTGATGCCTGGCGACCTGGAGGGATCGCCTGCGCTAACCTTTGCACCCCTTGACCCACCGCGAGAAGGCAGCGCGCCGACGGGGTCACTCTATGAAGCCATGGATCAGCGCTATGAGGCCTATAAGCGCCACGTGGTGAAGCCTTTCTTCCTTGATCATTTTGCCCGCTTGGACAAGCAGATCATCCTGGTCGACGCCCTGGCCGCCATCAATGCAGGTCCTGAGGCATTGGCCGACATGAAAGACGCGCTGACTGCCATTCTTGCCTGCTTCAACGCCGGCAGCAATTCACTGGTGTCACGCCTATTTGGCCCGCGGATCGACCATCTCATCTTTGCCGCCACCAAGGCCGATCACCTGCACCAAACGCAGCACGATAAGCTCGAGGCGATCCTGGATCATATTGTCGACAAAGCACGTCGAGCGGCGGTGTTCTCGGGCGCCAAGGTGGACACGCTAGCAATCGCATCTGTGCGGGCAACGAGAGAGGCCAGCGCCAAGACTGGCGCTGACACGATCGGCGCTGTAACCGGTGTGCCCATCAAAGGTGAAACGATCAGCGGTCAAACATTTGATGGTGTGCGAGAGGTCGCCATCTTTCCTGGCGACCTGCCCGACGATCCCAAAGTGCTGATGGGCAAGCAGGCCAAATCCTACCCTTTGCGGTTCGTGCGGTTCCGTCCACCCAGCCTCGATACAAGGCCGACGGCCAAGCCGGGTCTTCCTCACATCCGGCTCGACCGTCTGCTCGAAACGCTGCTCGGCGACCGGGTGTCCTGATTGATGAGAGCGAAGGTAACCAGCCCGTGAGCGAAACCAAAACCAAGCATCGCGCACCCAAGATATTGGAGTTGTCCGCCGTCGAGATCGACGAGGAAAGCGTTGAGACGTTCGCGGATGACGACTCTGCACCAACTGCAACGACAACGCCCGGAAAAGGCGCACGGTGGTTGGCTTTGTTCGGCTCGGCCCTGTTGGGACTCATCATCCTGGCTCTGACCCTATGGGCGGAAGGGCTTGTGCGCTCCTTGTTTGAACGCCAGCCCGCGCTTGGGTGGGTGGCCGCAGGCTTGGTCGGGCTGCTCGCCTTGGGCGCAATCGGATTTGTTGTGCGTGAAATGCGCGCCGTTATGCGGCTCAACCAATTGGACGACCTTCGCGCCAAGCTACAAACAGCCTATGACGCCGACGATGCACCAGCTGCGCGCAGCGGGTTGGACAAGATCCAACGTCTGTACCAAGCACATCCACGCACAGCCCATGGAAGAGCCATTTTTGCCAAGCAGCGCGTTGGCGTGTTGGACGCTCAAGACCTTATCGTCATCGCTGAAGAGGCGCTGATGCATCCACTGGATGCTGAAGCCGTACGCATCGTTTCCACTGCCGCGCGGCGCGTATCACTTGTGACGGCTCTTTCACCGCGCGCGCTGATCGACATCGCGATGGTAGCATTCCAATGCGTTGCGATCACACGCCAGGTTGCAGAGCTCTATGGCGCGAGGCCAGGCTTCCTGGGCGCGCTGAAACTGTCGCGCCATATGGTGGCGCACTTGGCGATCACCGGCGGCATCGCTGCAACGGAGGGGCTGGTATCTCAGGTGCTTGGCCACTCATTGGCCGCAAGGCTGTCGACGCGATTGGGCGAGGGCGTGATCAATGGCCTGCTAACGGCCCGCGTCGGGCTAGCAGCGATCGCCGTGACACGGCCCATGCCTTACATTGCCAGCGATGGGCCGAATCTAGGCGATGTCACCAAAGGCATTGCGGCTTGGGGCGCCGGGGGCTCCGCAGACAAGGCGGTTGATTAGCCGACACGTGCCAGTGGCAGGTCGAATACGGTCACGTTCGCGCCATTGACGATGGTGGTGACCAACAACCGAACTTGATTGGATCCCTGCGCCACAAACAACAGACGCCCCTCAGAACCGTCCGCCGCGGCTAAACGAAGAAACAAGTCACCACGTGACAAACGCCCAATGAGACTTCCACGGATGTAGCTGAGCGGACTGCTCAGTTCACCATGGAATTGCCGGGTCATGTCGCTGAAGTACAAGTTCATGCCGATCGTTCCCGACTGACCTTGGGCTCGGCACGTGGCACTCAGGGCAATGCGTGTATCGCTGCGCAGGTGTCCTTGGACGTCGCATAGAACCGGCAGTTCTCCATTCGATGTCGCGGCCCGGCCCTGCCCTGACCAGGCACCTTGCAGGGTTTGCAAAAAACCAACCTCTTGCGGCCCGGCAGCCGCCGTTGGCCCCGCCAAGCCCCCAAGGAGCGCTAATCCCAATGCGATCGCCGTCTTTCTAAAGGTGCTGAACACCGCAAACCTCTTGGATCATTGCGCAGAATCGTACTTCCATTGTCGAAACCGACGTACCGCAGGCGCGCGGCAAAAACAAATCACCAAGCGATACCAAATGGTTCGTTGGCAGTTTGCTCTCAATGGATGTCAATCGCTCGCGCCTGCTCAACCTCCAGAAGGCTGGGCAACGCGAAGGCCTTAGGCCTGAAACTCTGGAACCCGAACGACCAGCCCATTGATTTCCGGCGTCACCCGCAGTTGGCAAGACAACCGGCTCTCATCACGAACCTCGTAGGCAAGATCCAGCATGTCTTCTTCCATGATTTCCGGCGCACCTGTGACCTCTTTCCAGGCGGGATCAACATAAACATGGCAGGTTGCGCACGCACACGCGCCTCCACAACTGGCTTCGATGCCGGGGACGCCGTTCATGACAGCGGTCTCCATAACCGTTGAGCCTTCCTTCGCCTCAACTTCGTGTTTTGTGCCGTCATGCTCAATGTAGGTGATCTTGATCATAGGATATCCAGGGAACTGCTATGGTGGGGGGATCGCCGCGAACGCGGCGCGTGCACATGGCCGCCTCCTAGCAGGCAAGGCCAATCCTTGTGAAGTGCCTCACATGGGCCACCGAACCTTCTCCCGCAAGGTTTCAGGAGATGGAAGTCCTGAGCTCAGGGCTTCAAGAGCGATCCGACCTGTCTGGAAACACGATCAATCGCCTGAAGGGTCTCGTCGATCAGCTTATCATCGGCAGGGTTGTTCTCGCCGAGCGCAGCAACCGAGGCCAGCTGAAAAGCGCCGACACCGTTGGCGCTGCCTTTGATCAAATGAAACACCCGGCCTCTCTCGGAGGCGATAGAGGCGCTCGTCAAGGCTTGTGCGGAGGACCTCGTCTGCTCGAGGAACAGTGACAGCACATCGCGCTCCAGGTCAGGATCTCCGAATGTCTGGCAAGACAGGTGGACAAGATCGAGTATCCGCGTGGCGTCGTGGCGGGGGCATTCAAACTGGGTATCCTGGTCAATAGCCTCAACTGGTGTTGACCCGACCAACTGTTGCTGACTGACCATGCCCGACTCCCTATGGGAGCGCCGACGGCCACGCCGTCTATCAGCGCCCTTGTTTACAGTAGCCCGGGCATGTTTCTGTTTCGTTAAACAAAAAAGACTGAGCAAATCGGCGATTTAGGGCTGTTAACCATGATGAACAAATTGCTAACAAACGGTACTGCATCTCTTCTCTTTGAACGCGCGACGGAATAGTTTGGCCACAATAAGGGCAGGTGTGGCTACCCAAACGTGAGCCAATGCGGCACGGCGCGTTCCAGGGGACTGTCCAGTATAATCGTGAGGCGTACCCAATGGCGAAGAAACCATCAAAAGCAAACAAGGCAGCACTGGATGCCGTCGAAGAGGCTCTGGCCATCGATTTTGCTGACGAGGTTCTTGAAGACAATCCTGATGCCCCTGAAGCGAAGGATAGCAAAAGCAAAGACAGCGATGGCCCCAAAATGCCACGCGCTGACGACGTGCTAGGAGACCCGGTCGCGGACCCACTCCCTGCGGAAGAAACACCGTCCCCTCGTCGTCAGGCCGAAGATGAGCGTCTGCGCGAGCGCCGCCCCGCCGCCAACGACGATCGCGCAGCGACGTCCGCCCTCCTGTATGAACTGCAGCGCCGCCCTGCTAACACGCCCTACATTATTGCTGCTGGTGCCAGCTTCCTATGGTTGGCGCTGGCGGTTGCACTCGCACCAGGCCTATTCGGAATGAGCTTGGGTGCATTGTTCCAAAGTGGCGAGACGCTATCGTCACCTGGCTTTATGGCGTTCTGCGTGGGTGCACTGGCGCCGATCTTCCTTTTCTTCACCATTGCGTTCTTGGTCTACCGAGCTGCCGAATTGCGCAACGTTGCACGATCCATGGCGAGCGTGACCATGCGCATGGCGCAACCCGATGAGTTGGCCAAAGAACAAGTGATGTCGGTCAGCCAGGCCATTCGCCGAGAAGTTGCGGCTATGGGCGACGGCGTAGAGCGTGCGCTCGCGCGCGCGGGCGAACTGGAATCAATGGTTCAAGGCGAAGTATCCAATCTTGAGCGTGCCTATTCTGACAATGAAGCCAAACTGCGTGCACTTTTGGGACAGCTCACCAATGAGCGCCAAGATATCCTTCTGAACGCGGAAAAGGTTCGCGAGGCTATTTCTTCATCGCATGATCGTTTGAATGCTGACCTCTTGGCCGCCTCGAACGCACTGACCCAGTCGCTCGCCGAAACCGGCGCCACCGTGGCCCACAGCCTTGCCGACAAAGCTTCGCAGATCACCAACGCGCTGTCGCACGCCGGCGAGACGATGAGTGAAACGCTCCAATCACACGGTGATCGTCTGGTCGAACAGCTGTCGACGACCGGCCTCGATGTGAGCGACAAAATGGCGATTATCGGCGGCGACGTTGTCCGCGAAATTACTGAAAAATCAGCAGAAGTTGACTTGGTGCTGCGCGATCGTGGAGCAGCCATCTCCGCTGATCTGACCGATACAACAAGCTCGATCATCTCCGAATTTGAACAACGCGGCATCACCGTGACGCGCGAGCTGGAGGAAACCAGCCACGCTGTGACCGAGAACTTCGCCGTCCGCTCGCAGGATGTGACGACAACGTTGAAAACCACCGCTGACTCGCTGCTCATCGATATGGAACTGCGCGGTACGGCCATCACCGCTAAGCTGGACGAAGCTGGCACGCAGATTTCTGACAGCATCACCGAACAAGGCGGCGCCCTCGCCCAGCGTATGGAGGCATCCGCCGAGCGTCTTCACGATGCCGTTGTGGAACGTGGTGTAGAATTGCGCGACGGCTTTGAAATGTCAGCACAATCTCTGATTTCTTCGGTTGACGCCAAACTGGAAGAACTGCGCCGCACAGCCGATGATACCAGTTCGACCATCGAAACCAGCATTATGCGCGACCTCGACCTTGTCGATATGCGTCTGGCACAGGGGCGTGACGCCGTCGAAGACCTTATCAAGCAGGGTACCGGCAACCTGACCGACAATGTTCAGGCAATGGGCGAGCGTGTGGTTCAGATCATTCTGGAACAGGGCGAAACGCTCGGGGTAGCATTCACACAACGCGCCGAAGAGTACGCCAACGTCCTCAAATCCGACAGTGACGCGCTTGTGTCTGCGTTGGATGACCGCACATCCTCGCTGGAAGAGCAGATGCAAACGCGCGCTAACGCCATCCGAGCTATGCTGGATGACCGCACGCAGTCGATTGATGTCGCACTTTCGGATCGTGCCGGATCGATTGAAGCGTCGTTCCTCAACCAACGCCATGCCCTTGAAGAGAGCATTGACCGCGCAACTAGCGAAGCTACGGCCGTTCTTGGCGAACGTTCGGCGGTTCTAGCCGAACACATCAACTCCTCTACGCGTGAATATCTAGAAACGCTCAATGAACGCACGGAACGTTTCATGAGCGTGCTCACCGAGGCCAATGAAAGTGTTGAATCCAAGATGTCGTCGCTTTCAGATGGTCTGGTTGAACGCATCACAACGGATACAACCAGCTATCTAGAAGCGATGGATAGCCGGACCACGAACCTCATTGAGGCGTTGTCGGAACGCTCCAGCACGTTGCTCTCTTCTATGGGTCAAATCACTGATTCTACTGAAGAACGGTTCCTCAACATCGCAACTGAGCTGAACGGACGCGTCACCGAAACGGCCGATGGTTTCGTCGAACAACTCGAAACCACGGCGACAGGATTGGTCAGCCGTGTCGACCAAACCGCCATTGGGCTTGTTATCCGGGTGGACGAGAGCACCACAAGCCTCACCAACCAAGTCGATGAGATATCGTCCAGCATCACAGGTCGCATCGACGCGGCAGCGCAAAGCCTTGCCAGCCATGTCAATGAAACGACGACAAATCTCGTCGACCGCGTCGAAGGAACAACATCCAACCTTGCGCAACTGGTGGACCAGTCGACGTCAAACTTGGTCAACACCATCGACAACCGCACGCAAGGATTGACGGATGCGATGTCAGCCGTCGGCGGTGATCTGACGAACCGCGCTGAAGCCATTGACAACCAGCTTCGTGAGCAGATCGAAACCCTATCCAGCGCTCTTCAAATGCGCACAGTGCAGCTGGAAACAACCGTCGACGAAAGGCTTTCCGCCTTCGATGTCCGCGTCAACCAACGTATCGAAGACGCGACCACCACCTTTGTGGAACGCGCCGACCAGCTCGATGGCGCTTTGTCCAACCGTGGACGCGAGATTTCCGAAACGCTCATTGAGCGCACACGCGACGTCGCCAAAGCCTTCGTTGATGGCCGAGACGATATTGAGCGCGCTATCACCGCCCGTATTGAAGCGGTCGGAGAAACAGTTACGGAGCAGACCGGCAACCTCACGGCGCTCATGGATACCCGCGTGTCAGAGGTCAACCAGTTGCTTGGTGACCGTGTGGTTGAAGTCGCCCAAACGATCAAAGAACAAAGTGATGCGATCGACGCGATGGTCAACGCACGCGCGCAAGAATTTGGACAGACGCTGTCCAATGAAGCACGCTCTTCTCTGCAAGGATTTGAACAGCAGGTTGGCTCCGCAACCAATGCTCTGATCGCTGCGGCCAAAGACGTTCGTGCGTCGGCCCATGACGAGACAATTGTTGCCAGCCAGCAATTGGCCGAACGCGCCGATGCACTGCGCGAGGCACTCGCCAGCCAGACTGGCGCGATGGAAACGCTGCTTGACGATCGCGGACAGGCATTGGTCGGCTCACTGGAAACCCGCACCAGCGAATTTGCACGCTCGATCCAAGGCGCCACACAGGCTCTGCTTCAAACCGTCGCTTCACGCGAAGGCGAACTGGCTGAGGTGCTTTCGAGCAAATCGGATTCCATTGAGCAGCACATTCAATCGGCAACAAACCAGCTTGGTGTTGTTTTGGACAGCCGCTCGAAGGAACTGGCAGGAACCCTTGACGAGCGCGCGTCAACTCTGGCGCAAAGTGTCAATGCCGCCTCCACCGCTGTCGCCGAGGTGATTGACTCCCGCACCCAGGAACTCGCTGACAAGCTAGAAGACCGTCGCAGCACGCTTGAAGCGAGCATCACGGCGGCAACGAGCGCCATTGAAACGGTCATCAACAGCCGCGGCCATTCGCTCTTGGGTGCCCTGGACAATCGTACCACCGGCTTTAACCAGTCGGTTGAAGCCTCAACGCAGTTGCTAGATCGCACGCTTGAGGAACGCACGCGTGAAACGGTCTCGAACCTGTCGAACGTTCGTACCTTGCTTTCCGACGATCTGCAGCAGCTTGTCAGTCAGATCGGCGCGGTTAACACCTCTGTTGAAGACCTTTTGAACAATTCCTCCTCGACGCTCACATCGATGGGCGAGGTGTTGCAGGAGAAAGTTGCTCGCTTCAACACGGCGGCTGAGGCCATTACCCGCGATACCGCCACGACAACCGGCGCGATGGAAAAACAGTTGGAAGCCCTTGGCTCCATCTCAACGGAAGTTCTTGGTTCGATTGTTGATCTGTCTGACCGCTTTGATGTTCATGGTCGCGCTCTTTCCGGCGCTTCGCAGGCCATCCTGCGAACAACCGAAAAGTTGGACACATCTATTGAGTCGCAAGTCTCTCAGATGGACAATGTCAGCGAAACCATCGCAGATCGCTCCAACCGGGCTGAACAGGCACTTCAGCTGACGACAGAGCGCCTCGCCTCAACCTTGATTGATGCCGAAGAGCGGGCCGCGTCGCTGGCCTCGTCGCTGTCACTGGCCGCTGACGACGCAGCCAAGGCCGTCACGACGCAGTTCAACAATTTGAGGTCAACGGCCAGCGAGGAAAGCACCAAGGCCACCGATATTGTCCGCGCCACACAAGAACAAGTGACGCGCGAACTCCAAGATGGTCTGAAAACCGCAGTCGAAGCTTTCCACGGTTCAATCGACGACATGCGTCGGATGACGAGCGATTTGAGCTCCGAACTGGCGACAACCCGGGCCGATATCCGACGTGGTGTCTTTGAGCTACCGGACGAAGCGCGCGAAAGCGCAGCCGCACTTCGCCAGGTTGTCAATGAACAGGTTGCTGCTCTTAAAGAGCTCGCCAGCCTTGTCTCCGACGAAGGCAATGCGCGCGACGCGTCATCCCGGCAGCTCGCCTCAACGGCAACGCCTGCGTTGGCCCCACCAGCGTCGAGCGCAGCGCGCCTGGCCGAGCCATCAACTCTGAGCCTGGCAGACGAGCGTGTTGATGCTGATATCGCGCGCAGCATGGAAGATGTGCGGCAGGCAGTTGCACCAAGCCTTCCAACGGCGGCAAGTGCGCCGGCGCAGCCAGCCAATGACACCAGTGCGTCCCCGTCCGGCGGTTGGATTAGTGATCTTCTGCGCCGAGCGTCCTCAGATGATGGGCGCGATGGTCCGCTGGATGATGTACGCCAGCAACTCCCTGGCGCACTCGATGAAAGCGCCTATGCAAAACAATGGGATAACTACCTATCGGGGAACAAGGCGACCTTCTCGCGCCGCATATTCACCTTGGAAGGCCAGCAAGTGTTCGATGATCTACGCCGCCGGATCAGCAGCGACGCCGACCTTCGTTCCGTGGCCCAGGAACACGTTTCTGGATTTGAGGGAACGCTGCGAGAGATGGCATCACGCCGCGCCAGTCGTTCCGAAACGCGTCAGTTGTTGATGTCCGATGCAGGACGCCTATACACGATGCTCGGACAAGCATTGGGACGTTTCGGCGGCTAGGACAGGCGCTGCCCTAACAATTCTATCTGGCAACACGAAAAGAGCACTGCATCACGCACTGATGCAGTGCTCTTTTTGTTGGGCACCAGATATCGCAGAGCGCTGGCGGGTTGCGCTAAACCGCATCCAGCACGAACACGACCATCTCACGCGCCAAGGCGTCAAAGGCGACGTTCAAAGCAGCAGCACCGTCTTCCACACTGTCTGAGGCAGCGGGAACGTTGGCCGCAAAGGTACTGCTAGCCAAAACCCGTCCGTTGGCGTCGTTCATAACCTTCAGGGCAATATCGATGACCGCTTCAGCCGTTCCCGCTTCTAAGATCACGATCTCAAAAGCGCGTATCTCGGGGACCAAGCTGACGTCTATCAGTAGGCCCTGCCCCGGTCGACCAACTGCCCTGGCTCTTCCGGTACGCTCCAAAGCTTCAGCAAAACGCGCTTGCAGCAGGTCAGGCAGCGCATCAGACCACAAAGCGCCAGGGAAATAGGCCAGCGTTGCAGCGCTGTCGCGTACGACGATGCGGTCGGTTGCGTAGAAGCGTACAGTCGACGGTTCGGAGACAAGCAACTGGCGGCTCGTTCGGCTTCGTCCAACCTCAATATTTTCTGGCGCCCGCAGATCATAGATACGTGGCGCCGGCTCCAATCCAAGCGTCGAGCAGGCCGAAACCAACAGCGCAGCACCAACCGAAAGCGCCAAGGCCCAGCGCCTGGTGACATCCGTCGTTCGTTTTGGCGTGTATGCGTCGCGTGCCATCATCGGTCTCTACTTACACATTTCGCAACCATGGTTATCACCGCCTGCCCGTTGCTCACTAACGCCGCTGTGGCGAGTATTCCGGCGCCCGATCGCCGCCAAAAATAAATTGCTGTGGGTTGCGCTCCACCGATGTGACAACCCGCTCCAAGCGCTGCAGGACGCGTCGTCCGTCGCCGATAAGCGCTTCGGCATCGCGCAGACCAGGGCCCGTGAAGCGCGCCAAACCAGCGGCAATATCCTCCGATCGGCCCTCAAATGCCACAGCAACATTACGGATCGCACGCGCTGCTTCGCGTGCATCGGCAATAAGTCCCTGTGTTTCATCCTCGCCCAGCAAACCGTCAACCGATGCTAGAAGCCCATCGATACGCCGCGATGCGACCTCCAATCGATCAGCGATAATAACCGCATCTTCAAAAATGGCATCAACTTGCTCGGCATTGTCCTCCAGGCTGGAGGTAAAGGCGGTTACCTGGTCCGTCGCCTGTTGCGCACTGCTTAGGATGTCATCCACCCGCGCTCCGGCCTCAGGCAGCTGTGCAGCAAAGGTCCCGACGTCGCCTACGGCCTGCGAGACGATGTCTGCGTCCACGGCGGCAACAAGCGTTTGGACATCTTCCAGAGTGGTGACCAACGTGCCGGAAGACGCTTCCAGATTGTCCATCACCACGTCACCACGACCGATAAGAGCACGAGCATCATCGCCAATGCCGCGCAGTTCTCCGGACGCAACGCGCACGTTCTCAACGATCTCAGTGACGCTTTCCGGTTCTACGGAGGCGATCAGCGCCTCGGATCCAGCGATGATGTTTTCAAGCCGACCTGACAGCCCGGAAATCTCATTGGCAATCGCACCAACACCTTCCATCATCAACTCAATATTGTCCGATTGGGCGGCGATGGTGCTTGTAATTTCATTAATATCTGCAATGGTTTGCGTCAGATAAGGCTCATTAACCAGCAGAAAGTTTTCGACCGTTTGCATGGCCAGGTCTGCACGTCCAAGAACATTGCGTGCGCCATCAATAAGATCCTGCACAGCCGAAATTTCAGCCTCAATGATCACTGGAGAGTTCGCATCAAGGATGGCCGGTTCATCCAACGTGCCCCCACGCAACGCGATGAAGGCCGTGCCGGTAATGCCTGTAATGCCGAGTGAGGCTGCAGTGTCTGCCCTCACCGGCGTTTCCGCGTCCACCGTGGCGAGCGCCAAGGCTTCAGTAGGATCGTTTGGGTTGAGCGAGAGCGTACGCACCTCGCCAACTTGAATGCCGTTGAACAAAACCGGGCTGCCGGTACTCAGCCCGTTTACCGGGCCGTTGAACTGAAAAATGATCTCTGCGACCTCGTCTTGGCCGCTGACTTCCGCTACCCAATAAATGAACGCCATACCGGCGGCGATCACCGCCAGCGCGAAAAGGCCAATCACAATATGGTTCGCACGGGTTTCCATGAGTCTTGGATTAGCGTGCAGGCCGCCAATCCGCTAGCGACAAAAGGCAACAACATGCTCAAAAAGCTGCCTTTTTGGCGTAAGGGATCAACTTTTCTAGTAACCGTTGCGCAATATCCCCGCTTCACAAACGCGGTGTAGCGCTCCCTACCCGCGGCCGACGGCTCTGCCTGAGTTGAAATAATCCTGCACCCATGGATGATCGAAGCGGCGCACTTCATCGACCGTACCTACCGTGAGGACCTTTTGGTTGCCGAGCACGGCGACCCGATCACATACAGAAAACAGGCTATCGAGATCGTGCGTGACCATAAAAACCGTTAGGCCCAGAGCGTCGCGCAAATCGGCAATCAGAGCGTCAAACGCGGCAGCACCAAGCGGATCAAGGCCAGAAGTTGGCTCATCGAGAAACACCAGATCAGGGTCCAACGCCAAAGCACGCGCCAAGGCAGCGCGCTTGATCATGCCGCCGGAAAGTTCGGAAGGCATCTTAAGGGCAGCATCTTCAGGCAAACCTACCATAGCGAGCTTGACGGCGGCCAATCGGTCCATCATCGGCTTGTCGAGGCGCCAATGCTCACGCATTGGCACCTGCACGTTCTGGATAACATTGAGTGATGAAAACAGGGCCCCGTGCTGGAACAAAACGCCCATGCGCTCATCAACATGGATCCGTTCGCGAGCATCCAAGCGGCTGTAGGGTTCGCCCAGCACATCTATTGTCCCGGCGCGCTTACGGTTAAGGCCGAGAATAGCGCGCAGCAGAACGGATTTTCCGGTCCCTGAGGCACCAACAAAACCTAGGATCTCGCCGCGATAAACGGTTAGGTCCAAATCTTTGAGCACCGTTGACTCACCAAAGCCAACCTCCAAACCGCGGACCTCGATAACAGAGGCATCAGAAGGGGTGTGATCGATGATCTCTGCTGTGGCCATGGCGATCCTAGTAGTCCATTGACGCGAAATAGATGGCAAACACGCCGTCCAAGATGATGACGGCAAAGATCGACTTCACAACCGCAGCCGTAACGCGCTGCCCAAGCGATTCGGTGCTACCACTCACACGGAAGCCCTCCATGCAGGCGATGCATCCAATGGCAAGCGCCATGAAGGGTGCCTTGATAAGGCCGACCATCACGGTCTCCAGCAGGATGAAATTGTGCATACGCTCGATAAAGACGGTAGGGTTGATATCGGAGTAGAGCCACAAGGTGAGCATGCCGCCGGTAAGCGCCGCCGCGTTGGCAATGATGGTCAACAGAGGCAGGGCAACAACCAAACCCAGAATCCGCGGCAGCACCAAGACATCAATCGGGTCAAGACCGATGACCCGCATTGCATCGACCTCTTCGCGCATACGCATGGCGCCAATTTCGGCCGTGTAGGCCGATCCTGTTCGGCCCGCCACCATGATTGCGGAAATCAGAACACCCATTTCGCGCAGTACCAAGACCGACAACAGCTCAATTGTGAAGATTTCTGCGCCAAAGAACCGCAATTGGTAGGCGCTTTGCTGCGCCACGATGCCGCCGATTACAAACTGGATGAGCAAGATAATCGGCACCGCGCGAAAAGCGCTCTTATCGAGCTGGGTGACAAACGCATTGAACCGCCAGCGCAACGGATTGGCCAGCGTGTGTCCTAGAGTGTTCAAAACAACGCCTAGGATCGCAACCAAGCCTAAAATATCGGCCCAAACCGCCAACACACCGCGCCCGAAGGTTGCGACCATAGCATCAAGTCCCGAGCGTTCTTGCGAAGGCTTGTTCACCTGCGCGCGCAATCGCACGGCATCATACAATTCACGTTTGTCAGGCGGTAAGTTGACCAGCTGCACATCCCGGCCGCCGCTGGCCAACGCCTTTTCAAGGTCGGCGAGGGCCAGACAGCCCAACGTGTCCAATGCGCCCAGCCCAGCTGCATCAATCTCAATCGGGCCAGAGGCGTCAGTCTCTAGCCATTGTGGGGCCTCATCAAATCCATCGGACATCAACACCGTGCGCACGCAAGGGCGCACCCAATCGCCCAAGACGGCAAATCCGTCGCCCTGAGAAATGACCTGTGCAGCCCTGGGCGGTTCGGCGCCGCGTTTGGCGAAGGGAACATCCGTCGGCGGTCCCGACCAATGAGCGTGCGTGACGGCCACGTATGGCTCCCCAACTGGTTAATCCGATTTGTCTTTCCTGCCACGATGCGCTGCGAAGCGCAAAGGTGCTTTGTTGACTTGCGCGAACCGGCTAACCCCGCCATTACATTTGCCAACCCACAACCAACACCGGATGGACACAATGGCCACGCTGACAAAGCCGTATTTGTTGTTTCTCGGAGACGTTCCAGACGCCTTAGCCGCGAAAACAGCAACCGGTGTTGTTGACTGGCGCCGAGATTGGTGCCTCGGCCAAGTACGCTTACCCGGATGCCAAGCCGATACCGGTTTGCCCGACATGACGATCGCACAAGGCGTTGAGCAGGGTGCAAAAACACTGGTGATTGGTGCCGTCAACGCAGGTGGCGTCCTACCCGAGCATTGGGTCGCCAGCATTGTAGAAGCCATCAACGCAGGCCTAGACGTGGCCAGCGGCCTTCACACCAAGCTGCAAGAAATCCCGGCCATTGCCGAAGCCACCAGCGCCAAGGGCATCGCGCTGCACAATGTTCGGCACGTCGAGCAAGAGCTGCAAACTGGCAAGGGTACCAAACGCCCGGGCATGCGGGTTCTGACCGTTGGAACCGATTGCTCCGTCGGCAAAAAATACACCGCTCTAGCGCTTGAAAAGGGCATGACCGCGCAAGGCATGAAGGCGAGCTTCCGCGCCACAGGCCAAACGGGCGTTCTCATCTCAGGCCGTGGATTGGCGATTGATTCCGTCGTTGCTGACTTCATTTCAGGCGCCGCCGAATGGATTTCGCCCGCAAATGATCCTGATCATTGGGACGTGATTGAGGGGCAAGGTTCTCTGTTTCACCCGTCCTTTGCTGGCGTGACCATCGGGCTTTTGCATGGGTCACAGCCAGATGCGTTCATCGTTTGCCACGAGACGACGCGCACAACGATGCGTGGTGTGGCCAACGCTCTACCGACAATCCAAGAGGTGATAGATGCCACGGTCGCCATGGGGCGTCTGACCAATCCGGCCATTCGCTGCACCGGGATTGCGGTCAATACCGCAGCGCTAGAGGAAGACGAGGCTAAGCGCGTGGTCGCGTCGATCGCCGAAGCGCATGGTTTGCCCGCCACAGATCCGGTTCGATTCGGCGTAGAAACACTTGTCAAAGCACTTCAAAATATATCAATAACTTCATGATATCATTGGCTATTAATAATGATGAATTTGCCATTCGTGGTGGCTTCACCATCTCACGCGGAACCCGCACGCATGCCCACGTTGTGAGCGTCACGCTTCGCGATGGCGATGCCATCGGATGGGGCGAATGCACCCCCTATGCGCGTTATGGCGAAAGTGTCGAGAGCGTCACGGCGGAAATCGAATCCCTGCGCTCGGATATCACAAATGGTCTCGACCGTTCCGCGCTTCAATCTGCACTGCCCGCCGGCGCAGCGCGCAATGCAATCGATTGTGCCATGTGGGATCTGGAAGCGAAGCGTCAAAACGTGCCCGCACACAAATTGGCAAAGATCGATGAACTGGCGGCGGTGACCACCGCCTATACCTTGAGCCTCGACACACCTGACGCCATGGCACGCGCAGCCTGGGAACACAGGCACCGCCCTCTCCTCAAGGCCAAGCTTGGCGGTGAGGGTGACCCCGATCGCATGCGCGCTGTCTGCGGCCATTGCGGTGAGGCTGCCGTGATCTTCGACGCCAATGAGGCATGGACGGCGGAGGTGGTGTGGGAGTGGCTCGACCTGGCGCGCGATCTGGGTGCCGTGCTTGTCGAACAGCCACTGCCCGCCGACCATGACGCGGTGCTCGCCACGTGCGACCATGCTGTGCCCCTTTGCGCCGACGAAAGCGCGCATGACCGGTCAGGTCTGCAACAGGTGGCAGAGCGCTACGATGTCATCAACATCAAACTCGACAAGACCGGCGGGCTGACCGAGGCCCTCGCGCTCAAGGCAGCAGCGCGCAAGCACGATCTTGGCATCTTTGTGGGCTGTATGATGGGATCATCCTTGGCCATGGCGCCGGCCATTCTGCTCGCGCAAGACGCCGATTATGTTGATCTGGATGCCCCGCTCCTCCTCTCGGAAGACCGCAATCCCGCGCTGAACTTCCACGACAGCCTGATTGAACCAGCACCACAGGCGCTTTGGGGTTAACGAGCCGGCCGCTGTCCACCGGGGATGCGCACCCGGTCAACCACCACAACGACGCCCCCAACAAACGCCATCAGCCCCATCGCGGCATAGGCGCCAGCGCCAAACGCATTGTAGAGCGGCCCAGCAGCCAGCGTTGCCACGGCCATAAGCGCCCCAGATACCACGCCGTATATGCCTTGGGCCGCCCGCAGTTCGCGCGGACGCGCGCGCCGCTGGATGTAGGATATCAGCGCCAAATGGGTCATGCCAAAGGAGCAAGCGTGCAGAATTTGCAGCCCAAATGTCATGCCAAGATCAGGCGCGCTCGCCAACCAGATCCAGCGCACAACTGCACCAATACCGCCAAGAATGAGAAGACCGCGCGCCCCGATACGCGCAATGATCGGTGCTGAGATAGCAAACAGGACGATTTCACAAAACACCCCAAACGCCCAAAGGACACCGATCGACGTCTCCGAGAAGCCTTGCTGCGCCCACGAAAGGCTGCCAAAGCCGTACAGGACCGCGTGACTGGCTTGCATGAGGCCGGCGCCCAAAAACACCGTTGCCGCGCCTTTTCGGCGGGCAAAGAAAGCCCAACCGCTTGGGCTTGGCCTGGCAGGGTTAGAAGCAGCGCGTTTGGTGCTCCGCTGGACAAAGGACACCGGTAGCACCGCGCAAGCGAGCGCAAGCGAAAAAAGGGTAACCAGGACCAGCCAAGGAATGATCGGCGCACCCAGCCAATCGATCACCGCGCCTGATGCAAAGCTGACGACAATGAAGGCGATAGATCCCCAGATTCGCACACGACCATAATCCGCCCCCGTTTGGCGGGTCATTTGAATGGCCAAAGCATCGCTGAGTGGAAGTAGTGCATTCCATCCGACGGCCATGAGTGCAACCACACCTAAGAGAACCCAGGGCGAGGCCGATAGACCCGCTGGTGGCACCAGCAAGGCGCTAATCGGCAGCAATGCAAAGATCAAGGCGGTCAAAATGGATAGCGCGCGCATCGGCGTGCGCGGATCATCAAAGCGTTCTGCCCGGTCAGTCACCAACGATGTTGTTGCCACACGCACCGCGAGTGGTGTCGCCACCAATACGGCGATCCACCCGGCAGACAGCCCCTGTTCGTCGAGCCACACCGGGAAAAACGGCAAAAAGACCCCGAAACTCCCCAAATAAGCTGCGAACAACGCAGCCACGGTAACCCTTTGGTGACCCGCTTGGGTTGCAATGTCATGAGACGGCTGCACGATTTGGATCCAAGCCTTGGAAATGAGGAGCGATTCGATCTCGCCAAATTTTGGCGGAGTGCGGTCGAGAAGACAGGCAAGGCCAAAGACCCGACGGGTCGGCCAGAATGGGGCGAAATGCTGGTGCAGTCAGCCGACAATCGTCAACAGGTGCTGGAGGACCTTGCATGAACCCGGCAATGACGAAAGCGTCAACAAACAGCGCAAGTCAAGATGACGTCGACACCACGGCGCCCTCCACCTTGCCCGCTCCAGCGCCAGAGAATGAAACTGCAGCCTTGAGCGACGCTGACTATGACGCGATCGCCCACGCCGTGATGGAAACCGAACGCGGCCGGTGGTTCCTGAAAGAATACGCGCGACGTAACCGGAACGCCGACACGCAGACCGTCCTGTCCGCCTTGGAGCGCTTGGAAGACCGGCTGGAAAGCACCAAGCCAGCCGATGACACATCCGTCGAACTGATCAGTCACAACGTCATCGATTTGGCCCAAGCGATCACAGATGTGAAACGCGAGGTCGAAGAACTGGGCGCAAAAGGTGACAGTGGAGACCACTTCAACTCCGCAACCACGGAACTCGACGCCATCGTCTCGCAAACCGAAGCAGCGACGGGTGAAATCTTGGAATCGGCCGAGAAGATCCAAGAGGTCCTTTGGACACTGCGCGAAGGTGGTGCGGACGAGACGCAATGCGACATCATTGAAACCAAAATCATCGACATCTACACCGCCTGTTCCTTCCAGGACCTGACGGGCCAGCGCTCAAGCAAGGTTGTGCGGCTCGTTGGTTATGTCGAAAAACGCATTCAATCTATGATGGAGATATTGGGCCTTGCGCGACCCAACGCCGAGACACCGCCCCCATCCGAGCAAGCACTGGATGATCAGAGCACCGATGATCCTCTTGCCGCCTACCAGAAAGATGACGCACGCGCGGACGCGCACTTGCTCCACGGTCCAGCCCTCGAAGGCGACGGTAATGAGCAAGACGACGTCGACGCGCTTTTTAATCAAGGTCAGGATGGCGAAGACGATCTGATCGCATCCGGCGAGGCATCCGCCATTGAACGTGCGCAGGCGGCCATTGCGCAAGCTTCGCAAACCATTGAGGAAGCAGACAAAGACAGTGATGACATCAACGCTGTTCAACGAGAAGACGTTGCCGAGCTGCAAGAGGTGGAAATCATCGGTGCCCCAGAGCCAAGTTTCAATTCCGAAGAGCTAGCGGACACCAATTCAACCGATGATCTGCCTCAGGATATCTTTGAGGTCGATTCGGTTGCGTTTGAAGGCCTCGATATGGCCGACCGTGATCGAGGCGCCGGCGACAATTCTGAGGATTTGGGCAACAGTTCAGATACGGGCCCCTCTGGGTTGCTCATCATTCGCACACCCGATGACTTTGACCTTGATGATGGCGCAGCCGACATGTTTGTCGACGAGGCTGACACGCCAGCCGAACCAGAATCCGCGCAATCCATCGAAGTCGATCTCACGGAAGACTACCAAGAGATTTTTGAAGTCGAGGATTTTGACGTATCCGACGACCTCGCAGAGTCCGAGGACGACCTTGATGCAGCCATGCTGGCTGAAGATAGGCAAGAAGCTTCTAACCCAAACACGGTTGATAGCCAGCAGGCGCCACAAACGTCGAAAGAAGTCGAAGAGGCTTTGCCATATACCGACGAAGAACGGATTGCTCTGTTCTCGTGAAATGACGCCCTAGTTTAGCGACAGGACCCGCTGGATCAGCTCTGGGTCTGTATTGCCACCCGACAATAGCGCGACAACGGATCTGCCTTGGACATCGACCTTGCCAGCGAGCAAGGCTGCCAGACATACGGCTCCGCCGGGCTCGAGGACGATTTTCAATTCTCGCAGGGCAAAAGCCATAGCGATAAGCACCTCGTCGTCCGAAACGGTGATCGCTCTCACGCCGTTGGCAACATTGACGGGAAAGGTCACTTCCCCGGGCATCTCGGTCAAGATAGCGTCACAGATCGATCGTTTGCCTGGTTCAATATGTTCACGCTTACCAGAACCAAATGACCTTCTGGTGTCGTCAAAATCGTCCGGTTCGACCGCGACGATCTCCATATCAGGAAAAGCAGCGCGCCAAGCGGTGGAAACGCCAGCGCACAGGCCGCCGCCGCCGCAGCAAATTAAGCCGGTATCGGGGACAAGCCCGTCCGGCAACTGGTCTATCGATTCCAAACCAGCCGTTCCCTGCCCGGCAACAACCCGTAAATCATCAAAGGGGTGCACGAAAATTGCCCCGGTCTTGCGTGCAAATCGCTGCGCAATGGCGACACGGTCCTCGGTGTAGCGATCATAAAAGATGATCGTCGCCCCCGATCGCTCCACCCGAGACGATTTGATGGATGGCGCGTCCTTAGGCATGACAATCGTGGCTGGTACGCCGAACAACCGTGCGGCCTCTGCCACGCCCTGCGCATGGTTGCCAGATGAAACGGCAACAATACCTCGGGCACGTTCTTCTGGTCTGAGCGTTGTCAGCGTGTGGTAAGCACCGCGAAACTTAAATGACCCTGTGCGCTGCAAGTTTTCGCATTTCAGAAAGACACGGCCACCCAACTGATCGTTGAGAAATGCATTCTCCATCAGAGGCGTCACAACGACATTTCCCGCCAGACGCACCTGCGCCGCACGGATATCAGCAACAGAGAAAACGGGCATGTCAGCGCTCATAGTCTGGCACACTCCAATCAGCCTTCAGCGGGTAAAGGTGGTTGAAGAACGCCTTGGCACTTTCATGCCAACTGTAGCTTTGCGCAAACTGAGAGCAATCGTCACGATTCAACTCGAGTCCGGCCATCGCCGCTGCACGCAGGTCGTTCGACAACACTCCAACTTTTGGGTCGGTCACAACGTCGATCGGCCCAGTAACGGGAAAAGCTGCGACCGGTAACCCTGACGCCAGCGCCTCAAGCAGCACGATGCCAAAGGTATCGGTCAAACTCGGGAATACAAACACATCGCTACCGGCGTAGTACTGCGCAAGTTCCTCGCCGAACTTCGGCCCAACGAACACCGCATCGGTGTAACGCGATTTCAACGTTTCAAGAGCAGGTCCGTCGCCGACAATGAGCTTGGTCCCAGGCAAGTCGAGGTCCAAAAAGGCTTCAAGATTCTTTTCGACCGCAACACGCCCAACATAGACGAAGATCGGCCCCGGATAGGGCAATTCCACCTGCGCGCGCGGATAGTAACGATCGAGGTCGACACCGCGCGACCACCGCACCAGATTTTGAAACCCGCGCCCCTTCAGATCTTCTTCCAGGCTTGGCGTCGCCACCATCACCGCCGTCGCCGCGTTGTGGAAGCGTCGCATATGCGCATAACTCCAGCTTTCTGGGATCGGCACACGCGCCGCCACATATTCCGGGAAGCGTGTATGATAGCTGGTGGTGAAACCAAGACCATGGCGCAAGCAAAACTTGCGCGCTACCGTGCCAAGTGGCCCCTCGGTTGCAATGTGAATGGCGCGTGGTTGCTCAGCGCGTATTGCTCGGCGAATAGAGCGAGGGTGTGCCATCGCCAGGCGTATTTCCGGGTAACTTGGCATCGGGATGGTTCGGAACTGGCCAGGCCCTAACACCTGCAAATCAACACCAAACTTCGGAGCTTCCTTGACCATCCACTCGATGGTCCGCACCACCCCGTTGACCTGCGGGTGCCAAGCGTCTGACACGATCAATGCCCTGGCCGGGTTGTTAGCAGTAAATTCAGTCATAGCGGAAGGCGGCAGGTGGGCGGCTAGGCCGCAGCGGATCGATCATCCGATTTGGCAGGTACGGGGGTATTGTGCGGATCGAAAGCCAAAACCTGCGCGGGATCATCAGCAACTTGTATAGGCTTGCCTTTGGCCGCCAATCGTTCTGCTTCACCGATGGCACTCAAGCGGGTCCATTTGACCAACTCAAAAGAACCATCTTCGTTCTCGCCAACTGCTGTACAGCTTTCGACCCAATCACCCGTGTTCACGTAGGAGATGCCGTTGATATCGCTCATGGTGGCATGGTGTATATGACCACAGATCACGCCGTCGACGTCTATCTTGCCAGCTTCTGAACTCAACGTGTCCTCATACCGCCCGATGAATGACACGGCGTTTTTGACCTTGTGCTTGGCCCAAGCCGATAGCGACCAATAGTCAAATCCCATCCGACGACGCACGAGATTTACGTAGATGTTGGTAACGAGCGCGAAGTTGTAGGCCCAGTCACCAAGAAAGGCGAGCCATTTGGCATGTCGCACCACAACATCGTACTGGTCGCCATGGACCACGAGGAATCGGCGATTATCGGCGGTTTCATGGATTGCAGTGTCGACGATTTCGATCCCACCCATTTGCATGCCGAGATAGTCGCGCAAAAATTCGTCATGATTGCCCGGCAAATAGATGATCCTGGAACCCTCACGGCCTTTGCGAAGAAATTCCTGGACAACATCATTGTGAGCCTGCGGCCAATGCCAGCGTTTCTTCAACCGCCAACCGTCAACAATGTCACCAACAAGGTAGATGGTTTCAGCATCGTGAAAGCGCATGAAGTCGAGCAAAAGGTTCGCCTGGCACCCGCGTGAACCCAAGTGAACGTCCGACAGGAACAAGGTACGAAAGCGACGTGCCTCCGGTGCAACGTTTTTGTTAGAGGCGTCAATCGTCGAGGGCTTGGGGATGTCCGGGGAGGTCGTCGTCCCACCCATTGCTGCGTCCTTATGTTGTTTGCCTGTCATGGACATGTACTCTTCTCACGACCGGTGAGGAGCAAGCCAGCCCCATCATCGCGAATTCTCGATTGCGCAAGCGGTCATATAGCCGAAATGCACGAAATACCAGCGTTATGCCAACTGCGCGCTTTATCAGAGAACCCATTGTCACTTTTGTGACATACGGATTCCTGCGCATAGCGGACTGGACGGTCACACAACACACAGGCAAATGACGCCCAACAACCCAGCGACCTTGACCAATGAGGGTCCGCGCCGCATCTACGTCGCCCAAAGGCAGTAAAAGGAGCGGGTCATGGATTTGGGCATTGCAGGCAAGTGGGCCATCGTCGGAGCGTCCAGTCGAGGCTTGGGGCTTGGATGTGCGCAGGCCCTGGCTGAGGCGGGGTGTAACCTTGTTATCAACGGCCGCGACGCGGAGAAATTGGCTCAGGAAGCAGAGAACCTCCATAAGCGCGGAGCACCCGAAGTCAAAGTCGTCGCGATCAGCATTGGCACCCAAGAAGGCCAAGACGCATTGTTTGAGGCATGCCCAAACCCCGAGATCCTGGTGACCAACAATGGTGGCCCACCACCCAAGCCCTTCGCAGACGTGACACCTGACGCCATCCTTTCGGGCGTAGAACAAAACATGCTGGTGCCCATTAAGCTCATCCAACGCGCCCTGCCCGGCATGCGCGACAAAGGGTTTGGCCGGATCGTGAACATCACATCGTCGTCCGTATTGGCGCCGATTCCTGGCCTCGATGTCTCCTCAGGTGCGCGCGCCGGCCTCACAGCGTTCCTGGCCGGCGTTGCCAAGACAGAAGCCAGCAACAACGTGACCATCAACAATCTGCTTCCGGGCAAGATGGACACCGATCGCCTGCGTGGCACGCAAGCTTCGCAGGCCGAACGCCAGGGTAAGACAATTGAAGCGTTTCGTGAGCAAGCACGCCTTGCCATTCCAGCCAAACGATTTGGAACGGCAGAGGAATTCGGCGCGGCTTGTGCCTTCCTGTGCTCGGCTCATGCTGGCTATGTCACCGGCCAGAACTTCTTGATGGATGGCGGCTTGCTGGGCCGGGCGTTTTAAGCGTCAAACGCGGCACGCCACCTATTCCATAACGGCGGCCTTCAGGATGCAAACCATTGTTGCGCGCGCCGCCGAGCCATCCTCGGCGGCCTCCAAGCACTGCACCGTGTGCTGTCGGTCGCACCTATATCGCACTGTTCCGCCTGCTGGCACGATTTTGGTTTCCTGCCCGGCGGTTACTTCGAAGACGCCCGAAACAACAGACAGACACTCGATTGAGCCACGTTGGTGACCCTCAGAATCCAGCACCGCTCCGGGCTCGGCGCTGACGTCGTACCATTGGAGCCATTCGACAGTCTTCGACCACCCAATGATTGCCAAGGTCATTTTGCCGTCTTCGCTGGTCAGGATGGGCATATCTGTGGGCGCGATTTCCTCCACGAAATCAGCCTCATGCGCTGCCGACAGGACCCGGTCAATAGACACATCAAGCGCCTGCGAGAGCCGCCAGATTGTCGCCAAAGTGGGGTTGGTCTCATTGCGCTCGATCTGCGATATGATCGACTTGGCAACGCCCGATTGCTCCGACAATTCCGACAAAGACAGATTGTACGCTTTACGCAGGCGCTGGATGGTCTTGCCCAATTGGCCCGAGAACGCCAAGGCATCGGCATCGCTTTGCGCGCGGCTTGGAGTCTTATCGGGCATAGGCAGATACTCTCATTGGTCTTAGATCAGCTGGGCGTGCGCGCCTTTAGCGCCGCATCACGCGAAATGCCGATCTGGTGTTCGCGATAAATCACAAACAACCCTGCGCCGACAACCAAGACCGATCCGATTGTCACAGCCGTTCCTGGCGCCTCGTTGAACAAGAAGTAGCCAATCACCAACGCGAAGATCATGGCAGTGTAGTCGAACGGCGCCACCACCGAGGCCGGCGCTAAGCGGAAACTGTGCGTCATCAACATCTGCCCCACACCGCCCAATAGCCCAACGGCAAGCAAGAGCAACAACATCTCCATATCGGGAACAACCCATCCGAAAGGTAGGGTGGCGAGCGCGAACACCGTCGTGAAGGCAGAGAAGTAGAAGACCACGGCAAGCGTCGATTCCGTCTTGATAAGCTGACGCACATAGACCTGAGCCAAGGCCATGAAACCGGCAGAACCAAGCGCCATCAAGGCACCTGAAGCGCGTGTTGCATCGTCGAGCGCGCCGACAAGGCCGAGATTGGGCGACAGGATGATAAGGACACCAACAAAACCGACGACAACGGCCGACCACCGATAAAGGCGCACCACCTCGCCCAGTATGAGCACGGCAAGCGCCGTCGTCATTAAGGGCTGGGCAAAGCTAATGGCGGTCGCGTCGGGCAATGGCAGTCGCGCAAGTGCCATGAACCATAGCGTCATCGCGGTGGCACCAATAACCGCTCGGATGCCATGGGCCACCGGTCGCTTCGTCGAAAGCGCGGTGCTCCAGGTGCGCTGCCATTGGATCATGATCACAATAGGGATCAGCCCAAAGAACGCCCGTGCAAAGACGATTTGACCAACCGGTACCGTCTCGCCCAGTATCTTCACGGCCGTGACCATGAGCGAAAAGGCAAGCACCGAGAGCAATTTAAAGCCGATGCCTGCAAGCACCATGGTAGGGGCGTCCTTCGTCATTGATCAGTCAGACGGCATAGTAACGCGACAAACGTTGCCAACCACCCAGGCAAAGGCATGGCTTATATGCGCCAATATTGGGCAAGTCCGTCAGCGACGCACTTTGTGCTGGAAGGCAGGAATTTGGCTGTCTAGGTTGCTGGCTCAATCAACCGGCGCTTCGCCCAATCGTAACGTACCTGTTCCATGTCCCTGCTCGCCGCGCTCACCCACATAACCAAGTACCAATACGACCGTCCAGTCACGCTGGGCCCGCAGCTTATCCGGTTGCGTCCTGCGCCGCATACCCGCTCGCGTATTGTGTCCTATGCGCTCACGATCAAGCCCGAAGATCACTTCATCAATTGGCAGCAAGACCCGCATGGCAACTGGGCCGCGCGCATTGTTTTCCCAGAGCCGGTGCGCGAATTTTCCATCGAAGTCGATCTGCTGGCCGATATGGCCATCATCAATCCGTTCGACTTTTTTATTGAGCCGGAAAGCGAAGAGCTTCCCGTTCACTACAGCGAGCGCTTGAATCAAGATCTGACGGCTTACATGGCCGTCGAAGACCAAGGGCCGCTCTTTGATTCATTTTTGCAGGAAATCGACACAAGCCCCCAAAATACAACGGATTTTTTGGTAAAACTGAATCAAAAAGTGAGCGAGGCTGTCGAATATATCATTCGCATGGAACCGGGCGTGCAAGAGCCCGAAGAAACGCTGCATGCGGGGCGCGGCTCCTGCCGGGATTCGGCATGGCTCTTGGTCCATTTGTTGCGTCATCTCGGCTTTGCCGCGCGCTTCACCTCGGGCTACCTGATCCAGCTGAAGCCAGATGAAAAGGCCCTCGATGGTCCCGCCGGCACGGATTATGACTTCACCGACCTTCATGCCTGGACGGAGGTGTACATCCCCGGGGCTGGATGGATCGGCCTCGACCCGACCTCAGGACTGCTGTGCGGCGAGAGCCATATCCCACTCGCGGGCACACCACACTTCCAGTCTGCCGCACCCATCGAAGGCGTCGCGAGCGCAGCCAATGTCGAGTTTGAATTCGACATGAAAGTCGACCGCGTGGATGAACGACCACGCGTGACGGCACCCATCGCGGACGACGCCTGGCAAACCCTGTTGGACGTTGGCGATGCCGTCGACGAGGCCCTCGAGCAAGAGGACATGCGCCTCACCATGGGAGGCGAGCCGACGTTCATCTCGATTGATGATCTTGAGGGAGAAGAATGGAACACGTCAGCCGTGGGCCCCACCAAGAGACAGTTGGCCGATACCCTCACCCACCGGCTTGCAGACCGGTTCGCGCCAGGCGGCTTTCTGCATTACGGCCAAGGCAAGTGGTACCCGGGCGAAAGCCTGCCGCGTTGGACCTTTGCCATCTATTGGCGCAAGGACGGCGAGCCCATCTGGCAAGACCAGTCCTTGTTTGCCCGCGAGGATGCGACAGAACCATCGAACCTCGGACATGCAGAGGGCGCGGAAGCCGCACAAGCCGTTCTGCGATCGGTAGCCGGTAGTCTCGGCGTCGATCCCGAGCACGCGCAGCCGGCTTATGAGGACCCAGCAGCCTGGCTGCTGAAGGAAGCAGAACTGCCGGACAATGTAAGTCCCCAAAACTCCGAGCTCAAAAACCCGGAAGATCGTGCCCGCATCGCCAAGGTTTTTGATCGTGGGCTCACCACGCCGACTGGCTATGTGCTCCCCATTCAAAGGTGGAACAGCCCGGCCAGCGGGCCTCGCTGGATGTCAGAGTTGTGGGAGACACGCCGCGGCGCGCTGTTCCTGGTGCCAGGAGACTCGCCGGTCGGCTACCGCCTACCGCTTGACTCTCTGCCTTATCTCCCTGCCGACAGCTACCCCTATGTCGAACCAGCCGATACGTTGGAAGATAAACCCAACTTGCCCAAAGTCGACGCCATTCGCCAGCGTATGATGAGCGCGTCTGGCCAATCCGACGGGGACGAAGCCCAAGACCGCAGGGAACAAAAAATCGATCGCGAACTAGGCGACGACGCTGTGCGCACAGCCCTCGCCATCGAAGTGCGTGACGGCAAACTGTGTGCCTTCATGCCACCGACAGAGACCGTCGAGGATTATCTGGATCTGCTCAGTGCCGTGGAAGCTGCGGCCAAGGATACGGGCCACAAGGTCCAGATCGAAGGCTATCACCCACCTTCGGATTCACGCATCAATGTCATCAAGGTTGCCCCGGATCCTGGGGTAATCGAGGTAAATATTCACCCGGCATCATCCTGGCGTGAAAGCGTCTCGATCACGGAAGCCATCTACGAGGAAGCACGCCTTACCCGGCTCGGCACCAACAAGTACATGGTGGACGGCCGCCACACCGGGTCCGGTGGTGGCAACCATGTGGTAGTGGGCGCGTCTCATCCAGCTGACAGCCCATTTCTGCGGCGTCCTGACCTGCTGAAGAGCATCGTCACCTACTGGCAGCGCCATCCGTCGCTCTCCTACCTATTCGCGGGCCTGTTCATCGGCCCGACCAGCCAAGCCCCTCGTGTCGATGAAGCACGCCACGACACGCTGTATGAACTTGAAATCGCGATGGCGCAGGTACCCGTGCCCGGCGACGACGAAGCACCCCGGCCCTGGCTGGTGGATCGGCTTTTCCGAGATTTGTTGACCGACGTTACGGGTAACACCCACCGCGCAGAGATTTGCATCGACAAGCTCTACTCCCCCGATGGTCCAGCGGGCCGCCTTGGGTTGGTCGAGTTTCGCTCGTTCGAGATGCCACCAAGCGCACGCATGAGCCTGGCTCAGCAACTGCTGGTGCGCGCCATCCTCGTCATGTGTTGGCGCTCCCCGCAAGCACCGCCTTTGGCGCGTTGGGGTACGGCATTGCACGATCGTTTCATGTTGGGTGCCTTCCTTTGGGAGGACTTTTTGTCGGTCATCAGGGACCTGCAGCAAGCTGGCTTCGCCATAGACCCATCCTGGTACCGAGCGCAGTTTGAGTTTCGCTTTCCTCACTTTGGAGCCATCGATCATCATGGTGTTTCGCTGGCCCTGCGCGGCGCGCTGGAGCCTTGGCATGTTCTGGGCGAAGAGGGCACGGCAGGTGGCACATCACGCTATGTCGATAGCTCGGTAGAGCGTCTGCAGGTCGAGGTTACCGGCTTCAACCCCGCGCGCCACCTGATCGGTTGCAATGGGCGTCAGGTGCCCATGCATGCCACCGGCTCCGGAACACATGCGGGCGGTGTGCGTTACAAAGCCTGGCAGCCGTGGCGCGGTTTGCACCCGACCATTGGCGTGCACGCACCGCTGACCTTCGACATCATCGATCAGTGGAACGGACGCGCCCTGGGTGGATGTCGCTATCATGTGGGACATCCAGGTGGTCGCAACTACGAGACGCCGCCCGTCAACGCTTATGAAGCTGAAGCAAGGCGTCTGGCGCGGTTTGAGGCCATGGGCCACACGCCAGGGGCGATATCTGTGCGCGAGGAGAAACCCAATCCTTACTTCCCCTACACGCTCGATCTGCGCACACCCTCGCCGATGGATGAAACCTAGCTATGGCAGACAGCGCCATCCATGGGGGCGATCGGTCCTTCTTGCCAGCCAGTGAGTTTGGCCTGCTGGAAGACTATAAACCTCTGCCGGGTGCCTATGACGAATGCATCGATGATGACGGACATGTCCGCCCTGCTTACCAAGCTTTGCTGAGCCGCTGGGACCATCGCGACCCAGCGATGCTGGAGGCCCAGCGCAATGGCGCTGTACGCTATTTGAGGGACAATGGTGTTGCGCACCGCGTTTATGGCGATGACCTCAGCATGGAACGCCCCTGGCCACTCAGCGACGTTCCGCTGGTCATCGATCCAGACGAGTGGGAGGCACTGTCAAAGGGCCTTATCCAACGTGCAGAACTGCTAGAAGCCGTGGTCTCAGACATCTATGGCCCTCAAACACTGGTGCGTGACGGCGTTCTACCGGCTCCCATCGTCGCCGGGGCACCGGGTTTCCTGCGCCCTCTTTTTGGTGTTACGCCGCGCGACGGGCATCACTTGCACTACATCGCCATCGAACTCGGACGTGGGCCTGATGGCCGATGGTGGGTTTTGGGAGATCGCACACAGGCCCCGTCAGGCGCTGGATACGCCCTGGAGAACCGCCTGGCGATGAGCCGCTCTGTGAGCAGCGACTTGCGGCAAATGAATATCTCGCGTTTGGCTGGCTTCTTTCACGCCTTCCGAGAGTCCCTGAGCCGATTGCGCGGAAGCGACTCCACCAGGGTCGGTCTGCTGACACCCGGCCCATACAACGAGACCTATTACGAGCAAGCATTCCTGGCGCGATACCTTGGCATGTTACTGTTGGAGGGCGGTGACCTGGTTGCGCGAGACGGCGCACTGTTTGTGCGCACGGTTCGCGGTCTCAAGCGCATCGATGTCATCTGGCGGCGGGTTGATGCCGATTACTGTGACCCGCTTGAACTGCGCCCGGACTCGCAGCTGGGCGTGACCGGCTTTGTCGACGTTCTGCGCCAACAAGGCGTCACCTGCCTTAACAGTTTGGGTGCCGGAGTGCTGGAGTCGCGTGGTTTCATGGCATTTTGGCCGATGCTCGCTCAAAAACTCCTGGGCGAATCCCTGCTTCTGCCGAACATTGCAACCTGGTGGCATGGCAACGAGGACATGCGTGCGCAGGCGGACAGCGCCCAGGGCGACACCATCGCCTCAGATGCCTTCGGAACCAGCCTACCCTTGGACCGCTCCCACAGCGCCCATATTGGCGACAGAGGGATGGGTCCTGGTGGGCGCGTCACACAGGAGAGCGTACGCTTGTCGACGCTCCCCGTGCTAACCCAGCCAGATGGTCGTGTTCGACTGGAACCGAGGCCGTTCAGCCTTCGCGTCTTCCTGGCACGTACGTCGTCAGGTTGGTCTGTGATGCCTGGTGGTTTCTGCCGGGTATCAGACAACAAAGATACCCGAGCTGTATCCATGCACGACGGCAGCCAATCGTGCGATGTGTGGGTGACAGCCCGCGGGCCGGTGCCACCTGTCAGCTTGTTGAGCATAAACGCCGATCAGCCAGTGCGCCGTGTGCCGGGAACCCTGCCAGCACGGGCTGCCGACAATCTTTTCTGGTTGGGGCGCTACGCAGAGCGCGCGCAAATGACCATGCGCCTCGCCAGAGCGTATTTGGATCGCTATTCGGAGGCGACCTTTAAGGACGATCCCCTGCTGGAAACGCTTGCAGGCCAACTGCACACATGGGGGATTCAAGATATCGATAGCCCATCAGCCTTTACCGATGACCTGTTGCCTGGATTGCACCAGGCGCATCAAGCAGCATCGGCTATCCGCGACCGTTTTTCACCGGACGCTTGGCAAACACTCGCCCGCTTTGTGGCGGAGACGCAAACGCCAAGATTTGAACGGCTGAGGCCGCCGGAACAGATCAATGAAGCACTTGCCATGCTCGCCGCATTCGCCGGATTGGCCAGCGAAAACATGATCCGTCTTTCAGGATGGCGCTTCCTAGAAATCGGTCGCCGGGTCGAACGGGCGCTCGGTACATCACAGATTGCAAGGCTCCTCGCCTTTGCACCTGATGATCAGCCAGATGTGCAACAAGAGGCTGATCTAAGCGGAGCTGAAGTCCTTCTAGAAGTTGCTGACAGTGTCATGAGCTACCGTCGGCGCTATGCGGCGACCATCGACAGCGCCACGGTCGCAGACCTTGTCGTGCTTGATCCCAACAATCCGCGTTCGATCGCATTCCAACTTGAGAAGATCAACGTCCATCTCGATGAGATCAGCGACCACCCGCCCTTTGAGCAGCCGTCTGACCTTCAACGCTTGGCTTTTGGCATGTGGAGCGACTACCACGCGGCGCGCATTTCCGACCTCACGACGGATGATCTGAGGATCCTAGAGACACAGCTGGCCGCACTGTCCGTCGAAATTTCCGACGCCTTCATCGCGCCAGGCGAACCTGCTCACAGCACAATCGGCTAGCGCATATGCGGCACTATACGATCAAATCCACAAGCACTTATCGCTATACCTCGCCGGCACAACATGGCGAGCATTGTGCGCGACTGATGCCACGTGTGTCGCAAGACCAAGCAATCCTGTCGTCCCGGTTGCTTGTGAGTCCATTACCCCGAACCGCGCACGCCTCAAGGGATTTTTTCGGCAATCAGGTGGATACGGTGGTGCTGCGCGATACCCACGAAACCATAACCTTTACCATGACGGCGGATGTGCAAATTCTGCGCGCGCCTAGCCTGCTGTTGCCGACGCTGACCAGCGCGCAGGTCGCCGAAGCTGCTCTGGAAAGTCATTCACTTGCGTCCGATAGCCCAGCCCATTTTCTGGCGCCAACGATCTACACAGCGACCGACAACGCATTGCGTAACTTTGCCGAAACGTTCTTCCTGAGCAACAAACAAGTCGGGGCCGCCGCCTTGGAGATGGCGCAAGCCATCGCTGCCGATTTTGCCTACGACGCCAAAGCGACCAGCGTGGAGACGCCTGCAACAGAAGCATTGGCGCAGCGTCGTGGCGTTTGTCAGGATTTTGCGCACATCATGATCGCCGCCGGTCGAAGCCTCGGCATCCCAATGCGCTATGTGAGTGGATACATCCGAACCGAAGCGCCCGCTGGTCAGGACCGGTTACAGGGGGCTGACGCTATGCACGCTTGGATTTCCGTTTGGACAGGCCCAAACACCGGGTGGATAGACTATGATCCGACCAATGCCTGCCAGGTCTGGGATGACCACATCACCGTCGCCGTGGGACGCGACTATCGCGATGTTCCCCCCGTGCGCGGTTCCGTAGTCGGGGGCGGCGAGCAAAGTCACACAGTGGCCGTTGATGTTGTTGAAGCCCAAACGGCGGCCTAGCCACTAATCCTCAGGAACCGAAAAACGTACACGGTCCGTGCGCAAACCAATCTGCGCTACGTAGACCGGTCCGGACATTCCTTGCGGATCGATGGCTGAGATGGTCTGGGTTATGTCCAACAGAACGCGCGGATGCCGACTCTCCAAGATCCCAAGCTCCTTGGTGGTAGCATCCCGCGCCGAGACCTGCGTGTTCTTCGCGTGCAAAGCCGTCAAGCCATAGTCAGCCAAGGCCGCATCCAAAGTCTCCTCACGGCGCACAACATCGGCTATCCGCGCGAAGCGTTCGTGACCAAACCAGAGGTGAGCGAACCCGATCAATTGACCTTGGTAGAGGATCTGCACCACCACCTGAACCAGCGCCATGTGAGAATCGAGCCGCAGTCGGTCACCAAGCCGGGCACCAGCTTCGATATAACTCATCTCCTGGAAGGCTGTGGTCCATCCTGGCCGGTCACACAGCAAGGGCCGCCGGTCTAACGGCACCTCAAGCTGCTGGCCAAAGGCAACGAATGTCCCTCGGCCTTGTGCTTGATGGATCAGGCCATCGCGCACCAAAACGCCCATCGCACGTCGAAGTGTGTGGCGGTTAATATCAAAGTGCGCGGCAAGCACAGCTTCACGGGGCAGACGCGCGCCGGTCGGCCACTGACCACTCAGGATGGCTTCTCTCATCACCTGCGTCACGCGGCGCCAAACCGCAGCACCGCGTCCGCGCGATGGTTCATCACCCTTGGAAAACGGCGGCAATGTGAGGGTATTGTCATCCATGGTTTGGGCTTGTCGCAATTGGATCGCGCCACCATAGCCAGCAAAACGAGCCGACGGCAAAAAAAGGGCCACGACCAGATAGGTCGCGGCCCTTTATTCTTGATTTGCTGGCCTATCTAATCTCGGCCCGAGCAAAAACGCTTAGTGAGCGTCGCCGTCTGGCAGAAGCACGGAATCGATCACGTGGATCACACCGTTTGCTGCTTGGATGTCGGCAGAAACAACGTTTGCGCCATCAACGGTGACAGCGCCGTGCGACTTGTTCACACGCAGCAAGTCAGCAGTGTTCAGCGTGCGCACTGGGATCGAGCGACCTGGAAGATCGGTTGAACGCAGTTCGCGTGGCAGCACGTGGTAGGTCAGGATAGCAACCAACTGGTCACGGTTTTCTGGCTGAAGAAGCGATTCCACGGTGCCATCTGGCAGAGCAGCGAAGGCTTCGTCCGTTGGAGCGAAAACGGTGATGTTGTCGGTGGTGGCGAGCGCGTCGGCAAGGCCAGCAGCAGTGGCTGCAGCGAGGAGCGTGTTGAAGATGCCAGCTTCAGAAGCGGTTTCAACTACGTTGGCAGCCTGGGCGCCAGAAGCGATCATGGTGGTGCCAGCAAGGGCGAGAATGAGCTTACGCATGGATGATGTCTCCTTGGACATTCAATTGATGGCATCCATCCTGGAGGGACAGACAGGTGATGTCTGCAGCACCCCCTGATGCCCGCCATACTCGTTAGCGATTTGCTGAAGACGCGCTACCTACGGCTGGTTTTCGCCATCGGTTTGGTTGATCACGCATCCGTGATCTGCCGTGAACGGCTAAATTGAAACCAGATCAGGTTGTGTTTGGGCAAGAACGTCGAACGTATGGCAAACAAGCGGCCGCTTCATGTCGCCCATCAGTGCGTCGGTCGCCTGAAGCTCCGCCGCGGGTATGGCTTTCCAATCGGCCTCCGTTTCCCAAAGGATGATGGCCTGCAGCTCATCGGGCCTATCGCGCTGTGCCCATACCTGCTTGGAGATAAATCCTTTCTGCTTTGCCAAGAAGGGGCTCCAGCTCGCGGTGTCTGCTGCTAGCCAAGCCGCGTGGTCATCCGCGTTTACCTGAAACGTGAGGCGTTCAACAACCACCGCGCACCTCTGGCTTGCGCTGCAGGGCAGCGCCCGCTCGCCCAAAGGCAGAGCAATTCGCGCCACTAACCAACAAAGGCTTTTTCGATCACGAAATCCGCCGGACGGGCGTTGGACCCCTCGACCAGGCCATGGCATTCGCAGGCTTCCTGGACATCGGTGATCATGGCTGTTGATCCGCAAATCATGACCCGATCATGCTCCGCATTCCATGGTTCGGCATCTACGGCTTCAAAAAGTGTGCCGTCGTCGATCAGCTTGGTGATACGCCCAACATAGGTGTGGTCCTCGCGGGTGACCGAGGTGAAATGCGTAAGCTTGTCGCCGACAATCTCGCTAAGAACCTCATCGCCTTTTATCTGTTCGACAAGATCAAAGCCATACTGCAGTTCCGCCACTGTGCGGCAGCTGTGCGTGAGAATCACACGTTCAAACTTTTCGTAGCTCTCTGGGTCACGAATGATACTGGCGAAGGGTGCGATCCCTGTGCCGGTTGAGACCAAGTAAAGGTTCTTGCCAGGCTTGAGCGCATCCAAGACCAACGTGCCCGTTGGCTTGTTGTTGAGGAGGATCTGATCGCCTTTCTGGATCTTCTGCAGACGAGACGTCAGTGGGCCGTTGGGCACCTTGATGGAGAAAAACTCCAGCGTGTCGTCCCAGCTGGGACTGGCGATCGAATAGGCGCGCAAAAGAGGCTTACCATTGGCCTCAAGGCCAAGCATGGCAAATTCCCCCGAGCGAAAGCGGAAAGACTGCGGTCGCGTGGTCCGGAACGAAAACAGAGTGTCGGTATAGTGATGGGTATCGAGAACAGTTTCGTGATGCATGCGTACTAAACAGTTGGGCCGTTCGCAGTGAAGGAACTATGGCGGCGCGCCCAAATGTCACCGCCGAGGATGTTTGCAAACTAAAGGCAAGCCACGACGCTGGAAAGAGCGCGATTCCACGCATCTCGTAAATCGCACTTGCGGTCCTTGTCAGAGATCAAAAGCGCACCGATACCAATGGCTTGAACCGAGCAACGCCGATCCATGCCAACGGACACAACACTTGGGCCCCGGTGGTTTCACACGCCGCTGAAAATCGCGCCGCACACAATGACCAAGATCGCCCAAAACCAAATCTCGAGAAAAACTTCAGGTTCCATCACACACCTCGTTGCAACTCCCCAGACGGTCTCGCCACGCAATTGGGCACGCCGTGGCAACGCGCAGAGTTCGCAGCCCTTATGAGCCGCTCTCATTCGACCAAAGTATTATATGATTTGCGCCAATGCGCAAATCACCTCTTCGCGATCATGCCGAAAACTGCGCCAATCCGCCGGAGCAACGCGCACAAAGAAACGGCGGCTCAATGAGCCGCCGCCAATGCTCTAGTATGAGGGGTGTTAGCTCGCCTGCAGAACGTCCACTGGCGGCCTATCACGCCGCATCGCCAGCTTGTTCAGCGCAGAAACATAAGCCTTGGCGGAAGCGACCAATGTATCCGCATCGGCAGATCGGCCGGTGACGATCCGACCATCTTCTTCCAAGCGCACGGAAACCTCAGCCTGCGCGTCGGTTCCTTCAGTGACAGCATGAACTTGATAGAGCGACAGGCTCGCTTCGTGCGGCATGATCAGCTTCACCGCATTGAAAACGGCATCTACTGGGCCGGTCCCCGTGGCTTCGCGAGTTTCGTGCACGCCATCGACATCCATGGTCAGGATGGCCTTTTGCGGCCCCCCCGTCCCGGCAATCACGGTCAGAGCCAACACGTGGTTGCGTTCGCCCTGGCTGACGATCTCACTTTCAACGAGCGCCTCTATGTCCTCGTCATAGACGTGCTTCTTGCGGTCGGCGAGGTCTTTGAAGCGATTGAAGGCATCTTCAAAAGCGTTGTCGCCCAATTCAAAGCCGAGAGACGCCAACTTCTCTTTGAAGGCGTGGCGCCCTGAGTGCTTGCCCATGACAAGGCTTGTCTCGCGCACGCCCACATCCTCTGGGCGCATGATCTCATAGGTTTCAGCGTTTTTCAGCATGCCGTCCTGGTGGATACCGGATTCATGGGCGAACGCATTCTTGCCCACGATCGCCTTGTTGTACTGAACCGGAAAGCCAGATACGGCAGACACCAACTTTGAGGCTCGGGTCAGGAAAGTCGGGTCGACCGCTGACGCATAGGCATAAGCGTCAGAGCGGGTCCGGATCGCCATCACAATCTCTTCCAGGGCCGCGTTACCAGCGCGTTCGCCAAGGCCATTGATGGTGCATTCCACCTGACGCGCGCCGCCAGCTACGCCAGCCAAGGAATTAGCAACCGCCATGCCAAGATCGTCATGGCAATGAACCGAGAAGATTGCCTTGTCTGAGTTCGGCACCCGCTCACGGACGGTCTCGAACATGGCGCGGTATTCATCCGGGGTCGCGTAGCCAACAGTGTCCGGCAAGTTGATGGTCGTGGCACCGTTCTTGATGGCTTCGTCGACGCAGCGGCACAGGAAGTCCATCGGCGTGCGGGTCGCATCCATAGCTGACCATTCAACATCATCGATCAGATTGCGGGCGCGGCTAACAGTAGAAGTGACGATATCAACCACCTCGTCCTCGCTCTTGCGCATCTGGTGCGCCAAATGGATTGGCGAGGTGGACACGAAGGTGTGGATCCGCCCACGTTGAGCGAATTTCACTGCCTCGCCTGCGCGATCAATATCGGCGTTGATAGCTCGGGCGAGGCCCGCGATTACCGCACCACGGGACCGCTTGGCGATCTCGCTTACGGCTTCAAAGTCGCCATTGGACGCGATGGGAAAACCGGCCTCGATAATGTCGACGCCCATTTCTTCCAGCAGTTCAGCGACCTGTAGCTTTTCATCCAGCGTCATGGACGCCCCAGGCGATTGTTCGCCGTCGCGCAAGGTCGTGTCGAATATTCGAACGTAGTCTTTGTGGGATGGATCGATGCCTGACATCGGTTTTATCTCCTGTAGGGTCCTCACGGCTGGACCCGAATTCAAAAGGTGGGAAGCTTACTTTTGAAATCCCCTAGACGCCCGGCTCCTTAGAGGGCCGACGGCACCTAGGGGCAGATAAGGAGAAGACGCGTGCAACCAAGCAGGCCCCGAAGGGTCTGTTGGGCTTGGGTATTCAAAACAGAGGTGTGAATACACATCCGCTGGTCGCCATTTCTCATCTCGATCCGCGCCCTATGAGGGTGCGCTTAGAGCGTTACCGACTCGTTAACGCCTTGGCAAGTTCCAGAGCAATCAATGGCCTAAAGGACAAGCGTTCCTTCGGCCAGGCAAACCGCATGCCCGCCGAGCCGCGCCGTCTCCAAGCTTCCATCGGGCCGAATGGCTAACTCCAATTCGATGCAGGATGGGCGGTCCATGGCGAAACCCTGCTCGACCTTCAACCGATGAATCCCTTCCATGGGTTCATCAAACTTCATGATGGCACCTGCGAGCGATGCGACACCTGAACCAGTCGCCGGGTCTTCGCGAACGGCACCGCCAACCGGCCACATCATGCGCGCGGAAAAACTGCTATCAGCGCCCACCGTTTCGCGCGTGTACATATAGACACTATCATGACCGCGGCCGCCAGCGAAGACCTCCTCGAAAACGGGGCCATTGGGCACCACACTGCTCAGCGCTTCTAGGTTGTGCACCGGGACACAAAAGTACGGCATGCCGCCGTCGAAGCTCGTTGGCACATGGTTCTCAAAACCGATATGCGCGGGCGGCAAACCCAGCGCGTCCGCGATATCATCCTTTTCGGGCGACCAGGGCTCTTCAACTGGTTTGGACACCAAGTCGAATTCCGCGAACCCCCCGCGGCGCTCCTCTCGATCAGCAGCAACCTGAACCGCTGCGCGGATAAGGCCAATTTCTTCTTCGAGAAGGACCAGGCCCGTATCCAACCCGTCAGCAATGCTGTCGGCAGCCAGCGCAACAGCCGCTCCTACCGTCGGGTGACCTGCAAATGGAAGCTCTCGATCCGGCGTATAGATGCGCAAGCGAGCCGTATGGATCGCATTATCTGCGTTCAGTAGGAACACCGTCTCAGACAGATTGAATTCTTTGGCCAGTTTTTGTTGTGTCGCCTCGTCCAAATGCTCAGATCGCGCATCAACAACTGCCAGCGGATTGCCGGCAAGAACCTGATCGGTGAACACATCATAGATGCGATAAGGGACGGGCATGGGCGGAGCCTCCTTTAGGGAGCCTCCGCCCTACGCTGGAACTTTCAGCCTTGCAACGGGTCTATCGAATCCAAGGGGACCGGCAATGCCGGTAATTGCCCGAATAGGCCAGGAACAGGTTGGTGTTGTGGTTGTAAGACCGGTAGCGGCCATAGCAGTAAGAAACGTGCTGTTGCCACATGGGCCCGTGACCGAAGCGCACCGGATGACCGTGATAGACGTAATATTGGTGCCGATGACGGTAATGATGCGAATGCACCTGGCTCGATAATATGGCGGCAGTCACACCACCGACAATAAGTCCCGCGACAAGCGCACCATGCCTATGGTGAGCATTGGCCGTATCAGCCGATGCGGCAAACATGCTGGCAGACAACGCTAAAACAGCTGCCAGTGACATAAGTCTTTTCATATCTGAGCTCTCCTCCAAGCCAGATGAACAATATGCCCTCCGCGTGAAGCCTAGCACATTGTTAACCATTTGACCCGCCCGAAACGGTTTCAGAATTGTGGCAGACATAGTATCGAGCGTGAGCAGGCCGTTTCTGACCGGTATGCCAACTCTATTTAGGTCAATGCTCTTGACCCATCTTCTCAGGGAGCGCATGAGGGGCGCCCCACGGCGCATGTACAAGGAAGCGCGATGCCCACCGAGTTGTCAGTCAACGTCAATGCCATTGCCTATTTGCGCAATCGCCGTGACCTGCCCTGGCCGTCGCTCACGGATCTAGCGCGCATTTGCCTGAACGCCGGGGCTGTAGGTATCACCGTCCACCCTCGCCCAGACGAACGCCACATCCGGCGCCAGGACGTGTTCGACATCAAAGACCTTTTGTCCGAACCGGCATTTGAAGGCCGTGAGTTGAACATGGAAGGCTACCCCGACGAACGGTTCTTGAGCCTTTGCGAGACCATTCAGCCGACGCAGGTTACCCTTGTCCCGGACGATCCCAACCAAGCAACATCCGACCATGGCTGGGATGTCGCTGCCCATTACGGCCTTCTATCGGAAGTCTGCCAACGCATGCACGCTTTTGGGGCGCGTGTTTCCTTGTTTGTGGACGCGGACCCAGAGCAGGCCGATCCAAGCGAGCGCGTCGGGGCAGACCGGGTAGAACTCTACACGGGTCCCTATGGCCATACATTTGAGCCCGCCACCAAAGCTGCCGAGCTCGATAAATTGCGATTGGCCGCGCGCGCGGCCGTTGATGCAGGCCTTGCGGTCAACGCCGGCCATGACCTGACGCTCGACAATCTTCCGGCGTTGGTTTCAGCCGCACCAATGATCGCAGAGGTGTCGATCGGCCACGCGCTCACGGCGGATGCTTTGACCCATGGATACGCCCAAGCGGTGACCCTTTACCGCAAGGCGTGCGGCCAAGTTTAGGCGCGCGTCTAAAAAGGCTTGACCGCCACTCCAATGTCCTATTGAACCACGTACCGAACCGTACAGTACGTCTCTTAAAGGACGAAACCGTTGGACGCTATCGTCGCAAAACAATCCCCTGCTCCTGGCGAGCATACTGAGGGCAGTTCCGCTTTCACGCCCCGGCAAAATGCCGTTTTGGCTGTGGCATTGAACATGCTTGTCGAAGGCGGTGAGAAAGCCCTCACAACCGCTGGCCTGGCAAAGGCAGCCAATTGCTCCAAGGAGAGCCTCTACAAGTGGTTTGGTGACCGAGATGGCATCCTGGCCGCTATTGTTGCCTACCAGGCGTCCAAAGTGC
Organism: Hyphomicrobiales bacterium; assembly: GCA_965601715.1. Lineage (GTDB taxonomy): Bacteria > Pseudomonadota > Alphaproteobacteria > Rhizobiales > MH13 > MH13. Next base: position 1,128,373 of record OZ271835.1, read on the forward strand.
GCAGTGTCGAGGAACGCGCAACACCTGCCACACGTGAGCTCTTTCAAGACGCCCTAACCGCCTTTGCGGAGGACTTGCTGGCTGTTTTGTTGTCGGAAACATCGCTGGCGCTGAACCGCCTATCGATCGGCGCCGTGCGCGGGGATCAAGCTGGCCTTGGCGCCGTTCTGGTTGAACAGGGCAAGAAGCGTATTAAATCGCGCGCCGTGCATTTGCTGAACCACGGTCGCCGTCAGCGCTTCATAACCTTTCAAGATCCAAATGAGGCCTACTCGACCCTTTACGGCCTGATAATCGGCGACACTCACATCCGTGCGCTGCTTGGCGATGATCCCAAAATCAGCCACGCCGCTCAAAAGACATACGCCGCCAATGCGGTGGAACAGTTCCTCATCCTTCACAGCCAAAAAGATATCTAACGGGAGATCATTATGCGCGTTTATTACGACCGCGATGCAGACGTAAACCTTATCAAAGACAAGGGCGTGCTCATTGTCGGATACGGTTCGCAAGGCCACGCACACGCACTCAACCTGCGCGATTCCGGCGTCAAAGACGTCCGCATCGCGCTTCGCGAAGGTTCAGCAACCGCCAAGAAAGCCGAAGGCGCTGGCTTCACTGTTATGACGCCTGCCGAAGGCGCCAAGTGGGCGGACGTGGTCATGATGCTGACCCCAGATGAACTGCAGGGCGACATCTACACCGACAGCTTGGCTGCCAACATGAAAGATGGCGCAGCACTTGTGTTTGCACACGGTCTCAACGTTCACTTCAACCTGATCGAGCCGCGTGCCGACCTCGACGTGTTTATGGTTGCACCCAAAGGCCCAGGGCACACCGTGCGTTCAGAATATCTACGTGGTGGCGGCGTTCCGACACTGATCGCGATCCACCAGGATGCGACCGGCAATGCGCACGACCTCGCCCTATCCTATGCTTCTGCCAACGGTGGCGGGCGCGCGGGCATCATCGAAACCACCTTCAAGGAAGAATGTGAAACCGATCTGTTCGGCGAGCAAGTTGTGCTCTGCGGTGGTTTGGTTGAGCTGATCCGTGCTGGCTTCGAAACGCTGGTGGAAGCCGGTTACGCCCCCGAAATGGCGTACTTCGAGTGCTTGCACGAGACCAAGCTGATCGTCGACCTCATCTATGAGGGCGGCATCGCCAACATGAACTACTCCATCTCCAACACCGCCGAGTATGGCGAGTATGTCACCGGTCCTCGCATCATCACGCCCGAAACCAAGGCCGAAATGAAGCGCGTCCTGGAAGACATCCAGTCGGGCAAATTCACCCGCGATTGGATGCTGGAGAACAAGGTTTCCCAAACCTCTTTCAAAGCAACCCGTGCGCGTAACGCGGCGCACCCAATCGAAGAGGTTGGCGCCAAACTGCGCGGCATGATGCCTTGGATCAGCGAAAAAGCGCTGGTCGACAAAGAGAAGAACTAGAAAGCGTCACGATCGTCCCACAGGGACAGAGCGCAGAGAGACTGACCGCCGGGGCCGACAGAAAGCGGCCCCGGCACCTTCTTGCTGGCCCGGTCAGTGCAATCGTGTGTTGCTTGCCTAGTGCTCAATCAGCCAGTCGCTGACCTTTTTCCAGAATGATTTTGATTGAACTTGTTCAGCGGGTTCCAATCCATAGTCTTTGGCCAAAAAGCCTACATTCTTGCGCATAGATTGTGCCAGTGTTTCCGCTGGGCAGTAGGCTTCAAACTCCAGCGCGCGCTCATCGCGATAATCAATCTTCCAAGCCTGGAGGCGCACCCAGCCGTCGGGCTCATCAAGGTCGGCTACAATCTCCACACCTCCCGGTTCACCAGGCAACAACATGCGGGAAGCCTTGCCGTCAGACAGATCTTTTTCGAACCGGCGAATACTGCCGAGAGGGTCCGTCACAAGCGAAAAGACGTAGGTACAATCGTGCGGGCCAACAATAATCATGATATCGGCCCACCCCACTTCGATATCGGTTATGAAGAGCTGGGCATCTTCGCTTCGAATCTGGCTCGGAGCATCGTCTTCGTCATCATAATCATCGACGTCCATAAGCTCTTCACCTCACAATCGTCAGCCGTTCGGCGGCGCGGGTGATAGCGGTGTAAAGCCAGCGGTCGCGGTAGTCCTTGAACGCCCAGCTTTCATCGAACAACACAACATCATCCCACTGTGAGCCCTGGGCTTTGTGCACCGTGAGCGCATACCCGAAGTCGAACGCATCCATGGAGCGTGGCACAGGCGGCGCGTTCTCTGGATCTTCAAAAGCCATGGCCGACAGGCGCACCTTCTGGCTGATGCCGTCATCTTCCGCGCGAACAAGGGCCTGCAAGGTGTTGCCTTTGCGCCTCCCGATGGATGAGACATGCCAGATCGAGCCATTCAGCAGCCCCTTTTCGGAGCGGTTGCGGAGGCAAACAAGCTTATCGCCTTGGGCAGGTAAAAGGCTGGCATAACCCTTCAGTTCGCGCAGGCGACGATTGTACTTGCGGCGCGTCTTGTTGGTGCCGACCAACACCTGATCCGCGCCGAGAACATCATCCTGATCGATATCCGACCGGCCAATTACGCGGCTTGGGCCATAGGAACCGTGCGAGAGTGTTCCACCGTTGCGCACAATGTCCGCCATCTCGATGATGGGATTCTCACGCGCCTGGCGATGAATCTCCGTCAGAAGGACGTCCGGCTCGTGATCGGTAAAGAACCCGCCTCCCGATACCGGAGGTAGCTGCCCGGGGTCGCCAAGCACCAGGATGGGCGTGCCGAATGACAAGAGATCTCGCCCTAGTTCCTCGTCGACCATGGAACACTCATCAATGATGACCAAGTCTGCTTTGGAGACAGGCGAAGACCGGTTGAGCGAAAACAGCGGCGACGATTCACCGGTTTCCTCGTCAGCCTCCTCGCCTTTTGGGCGGTAGATCAAAGCGTGGATGGTGCGCGCATTGTCGGCGCCCTTGGAGCGCAGCACCTGCGCGGCCTTGCCGGTGAAGGCCGCAAACTGAACATCGCCGGAAACATCTTCCGCAATCAACCGCGCCAGCGTGGTCTTGCCGGTGCCAGCAAATCCAAACAGGCGGAAAACGGGCTGGTCAGGCGCGCGAAACCATGCTCGAACAGCCTTGATCGCGGCTTCCTGTTGCGGGGAGAGATTCATAGCTCCCGTTTAGCCGACTGACGCGCACAGAAACCAGCCAAAACGTGCCAGTCCGCCCCCCATGAGCGGACTTATCCAAGCCAGACCGTTTGGCTAGTGGTCTGGGGGAGCGTCCGGCCTACATCGACAAGTGCAGCTACCCCATGCCATCGGCGCCGCGGCGAACTGCAGCAATGCCGGTGCGCGAGACTTCAACCAGCCCAATTTCGGCCATCAAGTCGATGAAGCGGTCGATCTCGCGCGAGCGTCCGGCCAGTTGAAAGACGAAGCTCTCCAGGGTTGCATCTTCAGTCGTGGCACCGAAAGCCTGTGCAAGGCGTAGCGCCTCGAGCCGGGCTTCGCCGGTGCCAGCGACCTTGACCAGAGCAAGTTCGCGCTCCAGCGGATCCCCGCCTTCGACGGTCAGATCGGCCACCTGGTGCACCGGTACGAGCCGGTCCAGTTGGTGGCGGATTTGCTCCAGAATCGCGGGCAGACCGGTGGTTACGATCGTGATGCGTGACAGGTGCTTTTCGTGCTGGGTTTCCGACACGGTGAGCGAGTCAATGTTGTAGCCACGCCCAGCAAACAGGCCTATCACACGTGCCAGGACACCTGGCTCGTTGGTGACCACCACGGACAGCGTGTGGGTTTCTACCTCAGTTCCGAGATCGCTAAGGAAATAGGCCGAGCCAGTCGGCTGTAGTTGTGCATTCATGGTTCTTGTCCCTTCAAAACCGCTCTAGACGAGCATTTTGCCTTCTTCGTCGATGGCGGTTTCAATCTCTTGGTCGGGGACATCCTCGCCCAAAATCATCTCGTTGTGCGCTTTGCCCGATGGGATCATCGGGAAGCAGTTGGCCAAATTGGCAACAACGCAATCAAAGATCACCGGGCGGTCAACGTCGATCATCTCTTGTATGGCGTCATCCAACTCGGCGGGCTTCTCCGCGCGAATACCAACAGCACCATAGGCTTCTGCCAGCTTCACAAAATCTGGCAGCGCTTCGGAGTAGGAGTGCGACAAACGGTTGCCATGCAGCAACTGCTGCCATTGGCGCACCATGCCCATGTAAGAGTTGTTCAAGATGAAGATCTTCATCGGCAAATTGTATTGAACTGCCGTGGAGATCTCCTGCATGGTCATCTGCACGGATGCATCACCTGCAATATCGATGACCAACGCGTCCCTGTGCGCAACCTGAACACCCAGCGCAGCTGGCAATCCATAGCCCATTGTTCCCAAACCACCAGACGTCATCCAACGGTTCGGTTCGTCGAAGCCGTAGAACTGTGCAGCCCACATCTGATGTTGGCCAACTTCCGTCGTGATGTAGGTTTCGCGGTCCTTGGTCAGCTCATAGAGACGCTGGATCGCGTACTGTGGCATGATGAGCTTGTCGTTCGGCTTGTAGCGCAGGCTGTCGCGCGAGCGCCAATGGTCGATCTCACCCCACCAGTCCTTCAGGGCTTTTTGGTCCAACTGATGGGAAACGCTTGGCCAAATGCGCACCATCTCTTCCAAGACATGGCCGACATCGCCGACGATAGGAATATCGACGCGGATGGCCTTGTTGATCGATGATGGATCAATATCGACGTGTATCTTCTTCGAGTTGGGCGAGAACGCGTCGGTTCGACCAGTGATACGGTCGTCAAAACGCGCACCGATGTTCACCATCACATCGCAATCATGCATGGCGAGGTTGGCTTCGTACGTGCCGTGCATGCCCAACATCCCCAGCCACTGGGAATCGGACGCCGGATAGGCACCCAGCCCCATCAAGGTTGAGGTGATCGGCATGCCTGTTGCCCTGACGAACTCGCGCAGCAATTGACACGCTGCAGGCCCCGAATTGATGACGCCTCCGCCGGTGTAGAACACAGGTTTCTTGGCATTGGCGATCAGTTCAACCGCCTGTCGGATAGCGTCCCGGTCGCCTTTTAGCTTGGGGCGATAGCCTTCATAGCCTGCACGAGCACGGCCGTTTTGCGGGCCTTCATAGGTGCCGACAGCGAACTGAACGTCTTTGGGAATATCAACAACCACCGGGCCCGGACGACCGGTTGTGGCGACATAAAACGCCTCGTGCAGAACACGCGGCAGATCGTTCACATCACGCACCAGCCAATTGTATTTCGTGCAAGGGCGCGTGATTCCGACGGTATCGGCTTCCTGGAAGGCATCGCTTCCAATCAAGTGCGTCGGAACCTGACCGGTGATGCAGACCATCGGGATGGAATCCATCATCGCGTCGGTCAACGGCGTGACCATGTTGGTAGCGCCCGGCCCCGACGTCGCCAGCGCGACACCGCATTTGCCGGTCGAGCGGGCGTAGCCCTCGGCTGCGTGACCCGCACCCTGCTCGTGGCGCACAAGAATGTGCTCAATGTCTTCTTGCTGAAACAGCTCGTCGTAAATGGGCAGGACGGCACCGCCCGGATACCCAAAAATATGTTCCACACCCTGATCGCGCAGGGCTTGGATCACCATTTCCGCCCCTGTCATTTCCTGTGCCATTGGCTCATCCGTTCGGTTTCATTCAGTCACATTTGCGGTTTGGCTCACGCCAAGTCGATCACACCTACATGCCGTGTTGCATCGTAAATCCAGGCAATAAAAAAGGCCCTTCGAAGAGGGCCTCAGCGCACACCAGGTTGACTGCGGAACTTAAACTGTCCCGCACCCGGTGTGCTTACCTACAAGTACAATGCTGGTTGCATGTGCCATCATGGGCGGCGTCGTAGCCGATCGACTGCTCACCGTCAAGAACGCTTGCGGTTGGAAGTGCCAAGGTAATATTTCGAATATGTGTGCGTCACTTTTTGCTGGCCAGCAGCGGCAAAAGGTTCTAGCGCGCAGGACAACAACGCTTCGGCGTTCCCTCCTTTCCTCGGCAGGCCATTATGCACGCATCCGCGACGCAGGACGTCTCTGGGCACTTTTTGCGCCACAGAGTTGGCGTTTCCGCCATGTTCCTTTTGAACGGTATGCTTGTCGGCAGCTGGGCGCCAGCCATCCCCGCCTTCAAAGACAAGCACAGCCTGGCGGAAAGTGAGCTGGGTCTGATGATCTTGATGATCGGTATCGGGTCGCTGGTCACCATGCCGATCACAGGAGGCTTTATTGCGCGCAGGGGATCAACGGGCGTGCTGAAGGTCGCCGCCCTCGCCTGCACCATCGTTTTACCGCTGGCACTGTTCGCACCAACGCTCACTATGGCCATTGTGGCATTGCTGATCTTTGGCGGTGCCTTGGGGTCGATGGATGTGTCCATGAACGCCAACGCAGCGCGGGTTGAAGAGGTGCACGACCACCCCATCATGTCCTCTTGCCATGGTTTTTGGTCGCTGGGGGCGCTTATCGGCGCTGGGATAGGAGGCATGATGCTGGGCTTCATGGGCCTGGCTGGCCAGGCACTGTCCATCGCAGCCATCATGATTGCCGGAACGGTGGTGTCTCTGCCGCGCTTACTACTGGAAACGGCGGAAGTTTCGGAGGGATCGGAAAAACCGAAGCTGGCGCTGCCAAAATCGCTTGGCATCTACATTATCGCGCTGATCGCCCTAGCGGGCTTCACGGCCGAAGGCGCAATTCTGGATTGGGCCGCGCTGTTCCTGCGTGAAGAGCGAGATGTACCAGCTTGGATGGCTGGTTATGCCTTCGCTGCCTTCTCTGCGATGATGGCCCTGGTGCGCTTTGCTGGCGATCCTATTCGGGTGCGCCTTGGGGATGCACGCACACTGCAAATATCGGCGATCTTGGCGATGACCGGGTTTCTGATCGCCGGCCTGTCGCCAAGCCTCGCCGGAGCGATTGTCGGATTTGGTGTTGCGGGCCTGGGCTTGGCGAATGTTGTGCCCATCGCCTTTGCAGCCGCTGACCGGGTGCCCGGCATACCCCGTGGCATCGGCATCTCGATTGCAACCTTCTTTGGTTATGCTGGCATCTTGGTGGCACCACCCCTTATCGGTTTCGTTGCCGAAGACGTCAGCTATGCCGTGATCTTCGCTTGTGTGGCAGCGCTGCCAGTCTATTGCCTGCTGGCATCAATGGCACTACGCCGACCTAAGGCTCTATAACCTCAACATCGGCGCGCGTGGCATAGACGGTCACCCGCACGAGTGGCGAGCCGCTGACAATCGCACGGCGCACATCTGGCCGGGCCGTGCCTCGTGAGAGCAGCCGCTCAAACCGCGCGCGCTCATGCGCGTCGGTGAAGACGTCGTCACCTTCATCTTCTTCATCAGCCATATCGAACCGGTGAAAATTGGCTCGATCTTGTCGCAAGACGGCAGCCGCCGTGTCCAGCCGATCGCCTTGCGAGTTGACCTGATCCTGCGGGCTGATGCGCGCCATATAATCAGCCAATACACGCCCTTGCGCTTGCGCAACGCTCGGCAAAAGCAAAGTCAAAATCACGACAAAAACAGTCACGTCACACCCTCGTGCAGCGCCGCCTCAACCATCTCTTCAGCGCTCTGAGAAGACGGATCAAAGCGCATCCATTCGCCCATCTGACCACGGAACCACGTCTCTTGGCGCTTGGCGTAGCGACGCGTTTCAACAGTCAATGCTTCCACCGCTTCCTCGCGGTTTAAGTCGCCCTGGAGATAGGAACGAATAACCGAAACGCCAATGGCCCGCATGATAGGCAGATCCGCGGCCAAATCACGCGCAAGGAGCTGCTGCACTTCGTCAAGCGCCGCGCCGCCAAGCATCAATTCGGCGCGGGCTCGAATGCGCGTTTCCAGCCAGGAGCGCGGCGGTGCGAGAACAACGCGCTTTGCCTTATCCGATACAACAGCCCCCTCGGGCGGGATGGCTTGCCATTGGGCAAGCGAGCGTCCAGTGCCCAACAACACTTCCAGAGCGCGAGCAACGCGCTGGCCATCTGAGGGCGAAAGCTGGTCGGCCATTGCTGCATCGAGTTGAGCGTGAAGCGCTGGTGCACCCTTTTCCGCCAGGTCGCGGCGTACTTGCTGGCGCACAGCGTCTGGCACTTGCGGAATAGGCGACAGGCCTATTGTCAGAGCGCGAAAGTAGAGCCCAGTCCCGCCGACAACAACAAGCGGACGACCCTTTTCTGCCTTTAGGACGCCTGCGGCATCGTCGCGCCAACGAGCAGCACTGTAGGCATCGGCGCCATCGACGTAACCGTAAAGAAAATGATCAACCTCCGCTTGATCCTCCAGGTTCGGACGGGCCGTCACAACGCTCAGGTCGCGGTAAATTTGCATCGAGTCCGCATTGACGACCGCGCTGCCCGACAAGCGTTCAGCAACGGCCATCGCCAATGCCGACTTGCCGCTGGCCGTCGGCCCTGCAATAAGCACCACCTCTCCCGCCAACGCATCTTCCCGAGCTTTCTGCATGTCGCACGTATGCACGCTGATCACTGATCGCACCACCCATATCCTTTCGCCCGCTGTCCGCGACAAGGCCGTGGATGTGCTGGCGCGCCCGGTCACCACGCAGGAACTGTCCGACCATGTGGCGTGCGACGTGTATTTCGATGCGCACAATGGCGAGGATCTGGGAGCCCTTTGCCACGCCGTCCGCGATGCGTTGACGCCTTTGCCGATCGACGTGGCTGTTCAACCCGTCGAGGATCGACGCAAAAAGCTGTTCCTGGCCGACATGGACTCAACCATGATCGAGCAAGAGTGCATCGACGAACTGGCCGACGAACTGGGCATCAAAGCCCATATCGCTGCGATCACAGAGCGCGCGATGCGCGGTGAGATCGATTTCGAACCGGCCTTGCGGGAGCGTGTTGGGATGTTGAAGGGCTTGCAGGAGTCCGTCATCGAACAGGTCTTCCGTGAGCGGATCACCCTTACACCAGGTGGCAAGGAAGCGCTCGCCACCATGAATGCTCACGGAACTCAGTGTGTTCTGGTCTCTGGCGGCTTTACCCACTTTACCGAGCGCGTGGCCGAGACGCTTGGATTTGTCGCCAATCACGCCAACGTGCTTATGGTGGAAGATGGCGCACTGACTGGCCAGGTTGCTGAACCGATCCAGGGGCGCGATGCGAAGCGTGAGCATCTTTTGGGGTATGCGCAGAAGTTGGGGCTGGCCATGTCTCAAACGATGGCAATCGGTGATGGCGCGAACGATCTGGCCATGATTGAGGAATCAGGACTAGGCGTCGCCTTCCGCGCCAAACCAGCGGTTGTTGAGCGAGCAGACGCATCCCTCTTGTCGGCCGATCTGACCGGCATTCTTTATCTGCAGGGCTACAAGGACGCCGAGATTAGCTGGGCGGACTAAGCGCACCTGCCATCAGTCGACAGGGATGGCGACAAACTCGTTGCGGCCTTCATCGTCCTGAATGAGCATCAAAACTTGGTTGCGTCCCTCTTCGCGCAAATCGGCGACGCGCTCCTCCACATCTTCGGGGGTCTCGACGATCTGCTGGCCAACCTCCAAAATCAGCGTTCCGGGCTGTATGCCTTTTGCGTCGGCCGGACCATCGCGTTCGACCAGGGTAACGACAGCGCCGATGGTACCTTCATCAAAATCGAAGCCAAGCTCATAGGCTTCTTCAACCGTCGAAAGCTCCATCCCAAGCAGTGCAACGGGTTCGCCACCAAGATTGAGGTCAGCCGCTTCAAGGCGTTCGCCATCACGTTGGGCCAGAACCACTGAGAGCGCGATCGTCTCGCCACGCCGGACGATTTCTACTGGCACCTCAGTTCCCGGAGCCGTCTGAGCAACGCGGGCGGGCAAGTCGCTGTAAACATTGATCTCACGCCCATTGAACCGGACGATCACATCGCCCCGTTCAATGCCTGCCATTTGTGCCGGTCCATCCTCACCAACCGCAGATACCAGGGCACCGCGAGGCCGGTCGAGTTGCAGCCCTTCAACAAGGTCCTGGGTTACTTCTTGGATGTTAACGCCCAAAAGGCCTCGGCGCGTTTCGCCGAACATGATCAATTGGGAGACAATGGTTTCAACCGTGGTTGCAGGGATGGCAAAGCCCACGCCCACCGATCGCCCATTGGGCGACAGGATAGCCGTGTTCACACCGACGACCGAGCCATTCAGGTCGAACAGCGGGCCACCTGAATTGCCCCGGTTGATAGCCGCATCTGTCTGAATGAAAGAGTCGTACGGCCCCGCTCCGATGTTGCGATTGACCGCCGACACAATGCCAAGGGACACGGAGCCACCGAGGCCAAACGGGTTCCCAATCGCCAGCACCCAGTCACCAATGCGCAATGCGTCAGAGTCGCCAAACCGAACAAATGGCAACGGACCATCGGGTTCAATGCGCAACACAGCCAAATCGGTGGCTTCATCGCGACCGATGACCTCGGCCGGATAAACCCGCCCATCGGTCATCACGACGTCAATATCGTCCGCTTCGGCGATCACATGGTTGTTGGTCACCACAATACCGTCGATGGAAATCACGAACCCGGAACCCAGCGAGTTTTCGCGGCTGGGACCATCACGCCCCCCTTCATCGTTGAAGAAGTCGTCAAAGAAATCTTCAAACGGAGAGCCCTCCGGGAGGTTCGGCGACGGCGCTGGCCGCCGTCCTGCAACACGCTGTGAGGTTGAGATGTTGACAACAGCTCCCAACAGTTCCTCAGCCAAATCGGCAACGGGTACGGGTCCCTGAGCGCGCATGGAATCGGATTGTGCCTGCGCCGAGCCAGTCAGAAAAACGAGCCCGGAAACGACCAGCGCGCCCACCAATGCCAGTGCCAAGGGATTGCGAACCATGAACACGCGCCTTTCGTTGATAGGAATCGGGCCGCTCAACACAGCCTATACGAGCAACAAACTGGATCGCATCGTGGTGCAGTTCAAGGCGTCAAACGCGCCCACTAAGCAACAAATGTGCGGGCGATCCAAAACACCAGGACGCCGAGCGCCAAGGCAACTATGCCACCAATGCGCAACGTATCCGGCGGCATTTTTCCAACCATCTCCACCATGCGGCGGGCCTGATCAGGAAACAGCGCATAAAAAAGGCCCTCGGCGACCAAAGCGCCGCCGAGGACCAATAGGATAACTTCAACAATGGCCATTGTCGGAGATTGAGACGCTACTGAGCACCAGATGCTGGCGCGGAAATTCCGCCGCCTTGTTGGTCGCCGAAGTAGCGAAAGAAGTCCGAGTCCGGCGAAATCACCAAGCTCGCGCCTGATGAGAAGCCAGCCTCATAGGCCTGCATGGAGCGATAGAACGAGAAGAACTCCGGATCGCGACCAAACGCTTCGGCGAAGATTGAGGTCCGTTCAGCGTCGCCCTCACCGCGGACTTGCTCGCTCTCGCGGTTCGCGTCAGCGACAATCACGGTGACCTCACGGTCGGCACGCGAACGAATACGCTGCGCAGCCTCTTCACCTTGTGCCCGGATTTCCGTTGCCTCACGCTCACGTTCGGTCTGCATCCGCTGGAAGATCGCCTGGCTGTTGGCTTCCGGCAAATCGGCACGGCGGATGCGCACATCCACGAATTCCATGCCAAAATCGTCCGCTTCGCGGTTCACCTGATCACGGATCGATTCCATGAGGCGGGCACGGTCATCGCGCACAATGGTCAGATAGGGTACCTCACCAAGCACACGACGCGTCGCAGAGTTCACAACCGTTGAAAGGCGGGACTGAGCGCCATTGATGCTGCCAACCGACTGGAAGAAGAGCAGCGGATTGGTGATGCGGTAACGCGCAAACGTATCAACGACCAGACGTTCCTGGTCGGCCGCGATAATCTCTTGCACTGGGCTATCGAGATCAAGCACCCGACGGTCGAAGTACGACACGTTCTGGACGAACGGCAGCTTGAACTTCAGACCCGGCTCATTCTCGACCCGGATCGGTTCACCGAATTGCAGCACCAGGGCTTGTTCCGTTTCATCGACGACAAAGATGGCCGAATAAACGGCAGCGCCAATGATGACGAGTATGAAGAGGCCAACGCCTCCAAACAGACTTCTCATTATTGCGTCGCTCCTCGGCGGGTCAGTTCGTTGATGGGCAAGAACGGCACGACGCCCTGGCCTTCTTCCGACGTGTCGAGAACAATCTTCTCGTTGTCACGGAAGATCCGTTCCAATGTCTCTAGATAAAGCCGCTGACGGGTTACCTCAGGTGCCTGCGAATATTCTTCATAGACGGCAATGAAGCGGTCAGCCTGACCACGGGCTTCGGCAACTGTCTGCTCACGATACGCGTTCGCAGCTTCCAAGATACGGGCAGCTTCACCGCGCGCTTCTGGGATAACACGGTTGGCATAGGCTTGGGCCTGGTTCTGCACACGCTCATTATCGGCGCGCGCGGCCTGAACGTCGCGGAACGCGTCGATGACCTGCGCGGGCGGGTCAACGGTCAGCAACTGGACCTGCGTGATCTCCACGCCAGCGCCATAGCTGTCCAATGCCTCCTGCATCAGTTCCTGCACCGCAGTCTCTGTGATCTGACGCCCCTGGGTCAAAAGTGGCTGAATTTCTGAACGGCCCACAACCTCACGCATGGCACTTTCGGAAACCGAACGCACCGAACCTTCTGGATTCTGAATGTTGAAGAGGAACAAGGGCGCGTCGGAGATACGCCAGAAGACCGCAAAATCGATATCGACGATGTTGCCGTCACCGGTGAGCATCAGGCTCTCCTCGGGCACATCGCGCGTACCAGCGCGGCGCGGATCATCCAAGCGGGTACCGATATCAACGCGGTTGATGGCCGTAACCGATGGTGTGAAAACTTGCTCGATCGGTGGCGGCAGACGGAAGTTCAAACCCGGTTGGGCCTGACGACTAAACTCACCAAAGCGCAACACAACGCCCTGCTGGTCCGGCTGCACACGGAACGTGAAGAAATTATATCCCACGAAAACCAAGGCAATGAGCACCACAAGAACAACCAAGCCGCGGCTAGCACCTGTGCCACCGCCGGATCCACCACCTGGCAGAATGGTCTTCAAACGGTCCTGACCTTTGCGGATCATCTCTTCGAGGTCGGGTGGCTGTCCGCCGCCAACCGGGCCACCGGACCCGTTGTTGCCACGGTTGGAGCCACCGCCCCCACCAGAACCCCATGGGCCGCCGCCGCCGCCCCATGGGCCACCACTGCCCGATTGGTTATTCCAAGGCATGAGTTTCCTTTCTGAAACCGCTATTGCGGTCGCGTTGCAACCAGAGTCGCAATCGAACACCGCGCTTAGAGATTGTGCGCTTGGACATGGTCCGCATTGGATTGTGTTTCAAGCACGAACCGCACCCAATTGTCGCTTTTTGGCCGAAACAGTGAACGCTTGGTGCAATTGGTCGCAGATTACGATGGTTCAGATGTTGCACGACGGTAGGTTGCAAACTCCATATCCGCGTCGTCCTTTGGGCTAGCCTGCACCGATTCTGAAGCAGTTTTCACCCAAATGTCGTCGGATACCGTGGGAAAATGCACCGATCCTACGGCCTCTAGGTCGACATGTGTGATTTCCAACCGGTCAGCGCTCTCCATCGCCTGCTCGTAGATCTGGCCACCACCGATCACAAAGACGGCGTCTTTGTCTAATCCCTCGGCGAGCATGACGGCACGGTCCAGTGCGGTGTCCAAGTCCTGATAGGTTTCACAGCCTTCAGCGCGGTAGTCCGGGTCACCACTCAAGACCAGGTTTGGCCGCCCCGGCAGCGCGCGCCCAATGCTCTCGTGGGTATTGCGACCCATCACGACCGGATGACCCAGTGTAAGCGCTTTGAAATGCTTCAGATCGCTTGAGAGCCGAAACGGCAGGTCATTGTTGTTGCCGATCACACCATTGCGCGCCACGGCGGCAATCAAGACGATTTCGGTCATACGGCGATCGGCGCCTTAATGGTTGGGTGCGGGTCGTAACCCTCGATAGCTATATGGTCATAGCGGAAGCCAAAAAGATCGGTGACCGTTGGGTCGAGCTTCAAAGTCGGCAAAGGCCGCGGCGCCCGCGACAGCTGCAGTTCCGCCTGCTCGATATGGTTCAGGTAGAGGTGCGCGTCGCCCAGGGTGTGAACGAACTCACCTGGCTTAAGGCCAACAACCTGGGCAATCATATGCGTCAGCAAGGCATAAGAGGCGATGTTGAACGGCACACCGAGGAAGATGTCGGCCGAACGCTGATAAAGCTGACACGACAGCTTGCCCTCTGCGACATAGAACTGGAACAGGCAGTGGCACGGCGGCAGCGCCATCTCGTTCACATCGGCCGGGTTCCAGGCCGAGACGATATGTCGTCGTGAATCCGGGTTGCTTCGCAGGCTCTCCAGCAGCCGTGTGATCTGGTCAATCGAACCGCCCGATGGCGTAGCCCAAGACCGCCACTGCTTGCCATAGACCGGACCAAGCTCACCGTCCTCGTCGGCCCACTCATCCCAGATCGAAACCTTGTTCTCTTTCAGGTAGCCAATGTTGGTGTCACCCGCCAAAAACCACAAAAGCTCATGGATAATGGAGCGCAGATGCAGCTTCTTCGTCGTTATCAGCGGGAAGCCCTCACCCAGGTCAAACCGCATCTGGTAGCCAAAGACCGACCGTGTCCCGGTGCCGGTGCGGTCCATGCGGGTAACACCGGTGTTCAGAACATGATCGAGGAGATCGTGATAGGCGCGCATAGCGTTGGCTCCGCTCGAACAAAAAAGGCGCGTTGCAAATGACAACGCGCCCTAAGACTTTAACCTATCGGCGTCACTCCACCGACCAAATGCCCTGACTTCTTGTGGAAAAGACCGAATCTAGAGATGGTTGTAAGGATCGCCAATCGGCTTAGCTCGCCTTCAATTGCGGCCAGTTGGCGTCTGCTTGCATGATATGACCTTCCAAATCACGCAGCCATCGCCGGTTCACGCCCTCGGTCGCGTTCAAGAAAAGGCGTCCATCAATGATGCGCCAAATCTCAGGGTCACCTTGCGCCAGGTAGTTTTGCGATGCCGCCCAAGCGCAATGGCCGCCATATTCCGGGGCGTAGGCTTCTGGGTCGGCTTCGAAGAGGGCGCGATTTTCTTCCGAGGCGAAACGCCAAGTCGCGCCTTCATAGTTAAGCGTGATTGATGGGTCGCCCAGGATGGCTTCGCCCTGTGTGTGATAGGCAACCGAATCGTAGCCGCCAACAGCGGTGCCATCAATAAAACCGGTGAAGATACGGGCGCGGGCTGCACGCGCGCTCACCATGGTTGCGGTGGCGGCGGTGAGGCCTAGCACCATAAGGCGCAGGAAAGAGCGGCGGTCGGTCGAAGCGGTCGCCACAGATTGTGTGTCCGTCTGGAACATGGGTGAACTCCTAAGAGCTGTGTTTCGAGTTGCACCCAAGGTGTCATCTCCCCCCGACTGTTGTCCAATCACCAAGCTGGCGTCACTGCTCACAAACACGTGGGGGTGGCGCGAGCGACACGTGTGCGCCCTAAGCTGCCTGCGTCCGTTTGACCTACGTGGCGGCTCGTAAGGTTCACCTGGCATTAACGAGGCTGCCACATCTTATGGTTGCAAGGCGCGCGCAGACACGCGCGCTTTTTTACGTGGGTAAACAAGCTCGGTGACAAAATGAACCAACTCTTCCGCATCTCAACCAAACTCCCCGTGTTCATCGTTGGGGGCGCACTCCTGGTCGGAACCGGCATTGGAACAGCGAGCTACCTCACGGCCAGCGCGAGCATGAATGATATTGCAGAGATGCATCTGGAAGCGTCGGCTCAAAGCTCACGCGATCAATTTGAGACCTACCTGCAAGCCATTGAGCGAGACCTGCACGCGGTCGCCACCAATCCCGTCACGGTTCAAGCCATCAATAGCTTCAAGCGTGCTTGGGCGCTGATGGATGACCCAACGACCATGCTGCAAGAAGCCTACATCACCAACAATCCCAACCCGGTTGGCGAAAAGCACCTGCTCGATCAGGCGAACAGCGGCCAGATGTACGATTCAATCCACGGAACCTATCACAGCTGGTTCCGTGAGCTGCAGCAAACGAGCGGGTACTACGACGTCTTCCTGTTCGATACCGATGGCAACCTTATCTATTCGGTGTTCAAGGAATTGGACTTCGCCACCAATTTCGGTGCACCGGGGTCTGACGTGTGGGCGGACACCGACCTAGGCAACGTGTTTCGGGCCGCTATCGAGGCACCAACTGACGATCCGATCGTCTTTGAAGATTTCGCGCCCTACGGCCCAAGTGCCGACGCACCAGCCAGTTTCATGGCGCACGCAGTGCGCGACGGCGCAGACCGCATGGTCGGCGTGTTGGCCTATCAAATGCCCGTTGGCACCATCAATGAGGCGTTCTCGACCGCTACTGGCCTCGGTGCCCTGGGTGAAGTTGCTCTGATCGGTCGCGACGGGTTCTTGCGCAACGACAGTGCCAACACTGAGGAGAGTGACATTCTCAGCACGCAGCTGACCGAAGCCTTTATTGCCGACGCGTTCACAACCGGCAGCGCCTCTGGCAACTCTGACTTTTACCGCGGTCAAGACATGCGCTCCCATGCGGTAAGCTTCTCCTTCCATGGAGTCGACTATGCCGTCGTCGCCATGAAAGCGACCGCTGAAAAAATGGCCCCTGTCTACGCAATCCGCAACCAAATGCTGCTCATTGGCGGCTTGTTGATCTTGGTTGTCGCTGTTGTGGGGTTCGTTCTCTCACGCTCGATCACCAAGCCCATCAATGCTCTCGTTGGCGAAATGGGCGAACTGGCAAAAGGCAAGACGAACGTTGCCTTAGACGGCGCGCAACGGTCAGACGAGATCGGCGACATGTCAAAAGCCGTGGTCATTTTCCGCGATGCGATGGTCGAGCGTGAGCGCCTTGAAGGCGAAAGCATGGAGGCGGCCTCGAAGCGTCAGTCGCGCCAACATGAGATCGACCAGTTGATTGGTGAGTTCCGCAAAGACGTCGAAACGGTTGTCAGCGCCGTCAACGGCGACGCAGAACGCATGGGACAGGCGGCAACAACGCTCACCCAAGTAGCCTCTGACACAGATTCCCAAGCAAGCAGCGCCGCGGCGGCATCTGAAGAAGCGTCAGCGAATGTGCAAACAGTTGCGGCTGCCGCAGAAGAGCTCTCAGCTTCCATCACGGAGATTGGCCGACAAGTCGAGAAGACGACGCAAATTGTGGGCGATGCTGCCAATCATGCGCAGGCGACCAACCAGCAAGTCGAGAAGCTTGCCGACACCGCCAACGCCATTGGCAATGTGATTTCGCTGATTCAGGATATTGCCGAACAGACCAACCTGCTCGCTCTTAATGCCACGATCGAAGCCGCGCGTGCCGGCGAGGCTGGCAAGGGCTTTGCGGTGGTTGCCTCTGAAGTGAAGGGGCTGGCCAACCAGACAGCCAAAGCCACGGGCGACATCGCCGCACAGATCAGCGAAATCCAATCGTCGACCCAAGATGCTGTTGCAGCCATCAATCAAATCACCACGACGATGAGTGAGGTCGATCAATACATGGCAACCATCGCGGCTTCCGTGGATCAGCAAGGTTCGGCCACCGATGAGATCAGCCACAATGTCGCGCAGGCCGCCCATGGCACCGAGAGCGTTGTAGGCAACATCACCGGCGTGACGGAGGCCACGACGCAGACCTCCGAGGCTGCCGATGATGTTAACGGTGCTGCCAAGTCGGTTACCGACAACACAAAACGGCTTGACGACACGATCTCGACATTCTTGCGGGCGGTATCGGCTGCCTAAAACTCATCAGATGGCAGTTCCCAAGTGGGCACTCGGACTCAATCCGGGTGCCTATTTGCGTTCGCAGGGGCCTCAAAGGCCTTTGTAATGCAGCACCAGTTCGCCTATATTAGCCCTGCTGGGCAACCAGCTATGGCGATAAACGGTCATCGTAATAAACCTATCGGACCCGGGGGCGGTACCCGGCGCCTCCACCACAAACGGCAGGATGGATCCATCCATAAGGCCGCTTCTGCTGGGGGCGAAATAGGATCGACGAGGGTGTAAAGGGTGTGCTTTCGCTCGGCATGGTTCCGCCGTTATCGGGCCAATTTGTAGTTGCAAACGACAACTATGCTCCGGTTGCTCAGGCTGCGTAACGCGGTCCTGAAATTCCGAAATTAAACTCCTGGTGGGTTAGCGCCTCCAGGCGGGGTTCGCAGGCACCTGGCAACAGAAGCCTGCACTTTCGCCATTTTTCCACCATACTTTCACCGCCGCGTCATCAACGAACCGTATCGTTGCGCAAATCGCTCTTTGCAAGCGACTGCGAAGCATTGCAGAATACGACTCATGTCAGATGATTTGATCAGATACGATGTTCTTGTCAGCGATGCCCTCAGGGGTGTCGTTCGCCAAGTGTTGACCGAGATCGCCACAACTGGTCTTCCCGGCGAACATCATTTCTACATCACTATCGACACGCGCATGCCTGGCGTCCGGATTTCCTCCGCACTGCGCCAGCGCTTCCCTGAAGAAATGACGGTCGTCCTCCAACACCAGTTCTGGGATCTCAAAGTGACCGAACAAACCTTTGAGGTTGGGTTGAGTTTCTCCGGCGTTCCAGAGCGTTTGTTGATTCCGTTTTCTTCGATCACAGGTTTCGCTGATCCGTCAGTCGATTTCGCTCTTAAGTTCGAGACACTGCTCGTTGATGACGACGACATGGTGGGCGAGCCTGCCATACCGGTGGAAGCTGACGCAGACAGTGCCGCTCCTGTACCATTGCCTCAGACCGGCGAAAACGACGCGCCCAGTGATAGCGACGACACAGAAGACGATGGCGAGGAACGCTCCGCCGATGTCGTTTCCCTAGATGCGTTCCGCAAAAAGAGCTGATCGCACCCTCGCCATATAGAGGCGACAAAAACGCACCATCATCTTACCCGCCTGTCTGATAGTCAGCCGCGACCTTGCGTGTTACGGCACAGCCATGGCGCGGCAAGCATAGCGCCCTCTCCTGGCTCACCAAGGATAGTTCGATAATGACCTCCACCCGCACCGAATCCGACACATTTGGCCCGATAGAGGTTGATTCCTCCAGATATTGGGGTGCTCAGGCGCAGCGTTCGCTCGGCAATTTCAAGATCGGGTGGGAAACCCAACCGGCTGCCATCGTAAGAGCTCTGGGCATCGTCAAAAGAGCTGCAGCCGAGGCCAATATGGACCTTGGCAAAATGGACCCGGATCTTGGCAATGTGATCATTCAAGCCGCCCAGGAGGTCATTGAGGGTAAGCTTGACGATCACTTCCCACTGGTGGTGTGGCAGACAGGTTCGGGCACGCAATCCAACATGAACTCCAATGAGGTGATCTCAAACCGCGCCATCGAGTTGCTCGGCGGAGAGATGGGCTCAAAGACACCCGTACACCCGAACGATCATTGCAACATGTCGCAATCATCGAACGACACCTTCCCAACCGCCATGCATATTGCCTGCGTTGAGGAAGTGCATCACCGGCTGCTGCCTGCGCTGCAGTATCTGCGCAATGCGCTCAACGACAAAGCCGAAGCTTGGAAAGACATCATCAAGATCGGACGGACGCACACCCAAGATGCGACGCCGCTGACTCTTGGCCAAGAGTTCTCTGGTTACACACAGCAGCTGACCAACGGGCTGGCACGCATTGAAAGCACCCTTCCGGCACTGATGGAGTTGGCACAGGGCGGCACCGCCGTCGGCACTGGCCTCGCCTCGCCCGTGGGGTTTGCCGATAAAGTGGCCGAGAAGATCGCAGCTATCACCAAGCTGCCCTTTACCAGCGCCCCCAACAAATTTGAGTCGCTTG
Source organism: Hyphomicrobiales bacterium (assembly GCA_965601715.1). Classification (GTDB taxonomy): domain Bacteria; phylum Pseudomonadota; class Alphaproteobacteria; order Rhizobiales; family MH13; genus MH13. The sequence continues at coordinate 1,148,242 of OZ271835.1, forward strand.
CCGCTCACGACGCAATGGTGTTCACCCATGGCGCGATCAACACGGTGGCTATGTCGTGCTTCAAAATTGCCAACGATATTCGCTTCCTCGGCTCTGGGCCACGCTCGGGCTTAGGCGAATTGGCATTGCCCGAAAACGAGCCGGGCTCCTCAATCATGCCCGGCAAGGTGAACCCAACTCAGTGCGAGGCGATAACCCAGGTTTGCGCCCACATCCACGGGAACAATGCCGCAATTGGCTTTGCCGGCAGCCAAGGCCATTTCGAGTTGAACGTTTTCAACCCTATGATGGCCTACAACTTCCTTCAGTCGGTTCGCCTCTTGGCCGACGCTGCCGTTTCCTTCACCGATAAGTGCGTGGTGGGTATCGAACCGAGGCTTGAGAACATCCAACAGGGTCTTGAAAACTCGCTCATGTTGGTGACGCCACTCAAAGAGAAGTATGGCTACGACCTGGCCGCCAAGGTTGCGAAGAATGCCCACAAAAACGGCACCACTCTCAAAGTCGAAGCGCTGGCGCTTGGAATCTCTGAAGAGGATTTCGACGCGATCGTCGTGCCAGGCAAGATGATCGCTCCAAGCTAACCAGACCTGACACCATGTCCGCACCCGTCATTAATCTTCGTCTGGCCCGCAAGGCCAAAGCGCGCGCCGAAAAGAACGAACGCGCCGAAGAAAACCGACGTCAGTTCGGTCGGACAAAGGCAGAAAAGCTCAAGCAATCTTCGGACGAGCGCAGAGCAAAGCAGCATTTAGACGCGCATAAGCGGGATAGCTGATCGTATGCTCGTCAAACGCTCGGTCAGCTTGGCGGGACACCGCACGTCCATCGCCCTAGAGCCGGAATTCTGGGCCGAAGTGGAACGCCTGGCGAAGGATAATGGCGTCAGCCTAGCCGCCTTCATCCGAACGATTGACGAAAACCGAAGCCCAGATTCCAATCTGGCTAGCCAGCTTCGCCTGGCAGTTCTTGCAGACCTGAACACCCAGCTCGTTCGTCAAGAACGCGCGCGGCATCTTTCAACTGACAAACGCTAAGTCTAGCAAGCCGAATTATTGCGGTGATAAATCAAGCGGGGCCGTTACCGAACCAGAGGGCTGTTGCGGGGGCGGCGCTTCGTTTGGTGTTGTGACAAACAGGCCAGGGAACTGAAGTTCAAAAGTCGAGGGCGTTCTGGTGTTGAGGCGTTGTTGGTCGCGTTCGCGCGCCAAAAGGGCCTCGCGAAGTGCCTGCTCACGCGCCTCTTCCGCCCTCCGTTCGGCTTCTATCTGTAGCTCGGCTTCCTCGGCGGCGCGGCGTTCAGCTTCTATTCGCTCTTGTTCCAATTGTTCGGCTTCCAGACGCTCGCGTTCAAGCCGCTCGGCCTCGGCTTCTTCAAAAGCGATACGCTCACGATCAAGGTCGATCGCTGCCATTATGCGCAACAGTCTTTCGCGCTCTAATATTTCGGCATTCAGTGCCTCGACCCGGTCAATCTCAAGCTCCAACTGGCGCACATTAAGGAAACTGGCGACCTGAGAGACGTCAAGTTGCCGAGCGGGTGCCTCAACAGGTCCGGCAAAGGACAGCGCGACGTTGGGCATGGCTTCCACATCCCCCGGCCCTTCAATCACGGCAAAACTGAAGTCGGCATCAAGCGTTTGTGCTGCTAGGTCGAAGATAGCTCCGCCCCGCAGCGCCGTGTTGAAACCTTCAACATACATATTGTTCGCAGTGACCACGCCGCCGACAACCGTAATTGGCGTATCGGCGTTTTCTATGGACATTGTACCAACGCTCAATGCATCTAGGAAAGCCGATTCCAAGTCCTCGGGTTCGTCCAGCAGACCGGCGTCCGAAGCTTGCAATATCCGAGCAAAACCAGAAAGTCCGAGCCCCGAGATCTCGGCATTGGAAAGTGCCAATGTCCCCTCGCCGGTCAAACCTGACATAAGGGATGTTATCGACCCGCCCGCAGTTTCGAAACTGAGGTTGGCGGAAAACGCTCCGGTGACAACTGGTCCGCCCGAACGCTCCCAGGAAAGCTGACCCGCATCAATGTCAGACAAGCTCAAGCGACCCTCGATGATCGCACCAGGCTGGGAATCTCGGAGCACTGCCCGACCCGCCACAGTCCCCCCAAGCGTATTGGCACGCAGAGTATCCAAGGTCACCCGCCCATCCTGGGCCAGCAAGCTCAGTTGACCATTCTGGCTATCCAGTCCTTCCCATAAACGCATGCGCGGTGCAGCGATCTCAAGCTCCAAGTCTATGGGCAGCGGATTGAAAGCGATAACGCCTTCCGGCCATGTGGGGCTGAAACCTTGATCAAAGGTGCCCGGCCCCAAAAAGCCAGCCAAAAGTATCGGAAGGTCGACGCGATCAGCTGTAATGTCCAACGACAATAAGGTTCCAAGGGCGCCGCGCTCTATGGATCCGCCTCCGGCAAGCGGAACATCGGCGAAGGCTCCATCCAACAGATCAAACTGTGCAGTTTGCGTGGCGACATCATAGCTGACGTCAAACCCAGCCGAAGCCGATATCGGATCAAACAAGCCGGGCAGTGCCATACCGGCCATCAAGCCAATTTGAGCAACATCACCGGCAAAAAAGGACCCATCACCGACAAATCCGGTGATCCCCTCGTGACTGTCACCTTCAAGAACGCCGTTGAGACGCACAGTGCCGTCCAAGCCATCAAACGCCAGACGCACTTGCGGCGCGCTTCCAGCTTCCGTGACAAGGTTTGCGAAGAGTGTCCCCGGCCCTTGAAGTTCGATCGGCAGGGCGGCCACGCCAAGCTGACCGACCAGAACGAAAGCGTCTTGTGATTGGGCTTCGAATCGCAATTCAACGCTACGATCAAACAGGCTGCCCAACCCGCTAGGCAAAGAAGCGGTTTCAGTCGGCGGTATCGACCCGAACAGCGTCACGCCTGTACCGCCAACACTGCCCGACAAATCTACCTCGAGACCAGTCGCCGGTTCATGCCTGTAAGACCCGGCCAATGAGGCCGGTTGATAAAGGTTCGCATTGCGAACCAAGTCCATCACCAGAGGATGATCGCCGATAATGTCGCGTGCCAAACGCGCTATGCCACCCAGGCGCTCCACATCAGCATCAAGCGTGATAGACCCTGTTGGCGGAAACGACCCCCGATCCAAGGTACCGAATGCGGTCACGGCGGCTCCTGCGGCATCACCAATTGTTAGCCGGTCTATCCTCACAAGCTCAGGTGTGGCTGCGACTTCGACCTGAACTTCGCCAAGATCTTCAGCGCCGGCCACCAGCTCGCTAATCGACAGCTTGGCGTTCAGTGTGTCGACAAAGGGACCATCGTCAGAATCGGCAGCACCAACATCGGTAAGCCATCGACCTAAGCCGGACAGCAGAGCAAAATCAAACCTGCCTGCGTTCAGGCGAATGTCCATCTGCTCGCCCAAACCGGCAATATCGCGAAAGACCAGCGCGCCATCCAATTGGGCACCATCGATATCACCCAACAAACCTTCGATTGCGATATCACCCGGTTGCGCAGCAATACGCCCGCGCAAATCGATCGACGATAGTTGGGAAAAGGTGCCTCCTTCATCGCGTCGACCGGTTGACCAACCGACAAAAACGTCTGGCGCTGCGCTTTGCAAATGCACCAAACCGTCGACGGCAAGATCCGTGCCTTCCAGTGCACCGACTGCACCGACAGCCCCGGTAAAGTTCAACTGTGTTTCCCCAGGGAATGTCGCGACCAGCCCATCGAGTGACACCGGCAATCCCGGGCGGTAAGTGGCGTCGAATCCAATGTCGCGGATCACCGATCCGCCCAAAACAATGGCAGGGATATCAAATGCCATATCGCCTGGAACAGTGAAACGGTCGATCCAACGCAGGAGTGAACCGGCAGCAGCCCAACCAGCCTGCGTATCGATGGGATTGGCGGCTCCGCCCCCAAGCATCCTGTCCAAATCGACCTGACGAGCCGACATTTGAGCGTTGAACGCTGGCCGTTCCCCAAGGTCTACATGGGCCCGACCATTCAAGACAAACGCTTGATCCTGGGCCTGCCCAAGGGTCAGTGCGATATCCTCTGCCTCAAGCGCATCCAAAGAAGCATCAATGTCGGCGCTCACACGCCAAGTGAGCGCCATGGCTGCGTCGTCTTGCACCATGGCTTCCAGACTGCGGGCGACGCCCCTGCCCTCAAAGCGCGCGCCTTCAGCCGCCCAATCGAGATGCCCATCAACCGCGAGCTCCATGGGGCGCTCAACCGGCAAAGCTGTCACCCGCATGCGCATCCGGCGGTTACCGTCATACCCGCCAGTATTGACGCGCAACGTGACCCGCTCGCCCGCCATAATTGCCGAGGCAGGATCCACCCGCCAAGGACCAAGGAGGCTAGGCGCCGACATGTTGGCATTGAGGTCTTCAATGAGAGTTTGAATGGTCCCATCGGCGGCTAACCGTTCCACACGACCGCCGACGATTGTCGCTTCATCAATACTCACACGCCCCAGGTCCAGTGTTTGATTGACGTCCTGAGCCCTTCCGCCGCCAAGCGCGGCAAGGCGTATCACTGGCTCTTCCAATGTCAACTCGACGATATGTGTGTCGCCGCTGAGGAAGGGCGCTAGGGACATCAGCGCCTCAACACGCCGCGCCTTGAAGCCAGGTTGACCACCGGAGGCATCCTGCGCGATCTCGATATCGCTGAAGGTAATCCGGGGCATCGGTAGGAAACGCAGGTCAACATCACCAGAAACATGCACCTCACGGCCAAGCAGCCGTGATGCCTGTTCCTCGATGACATCTGTGTAGTCGCTCCAGTCAATAAAGCGCGGTGCGATCAACGCTGCGGTGAGCGCCAACAACATCAACGAACCAAGGACGAGGAGAAATCGATTCATCGATCGCCGCTAACTCAATACCATCTTCATGTGCGCACCCAGTCTTGGTGCAACCCTACCGTTGGCAGCCTCAATATGCCAAGGCGGCGAAATGTACCCAACTTTGCTACAACTTTCGCCCAAGACAAAGGCATAAACCGTTGCATCCACGCAAGAATGCGCGCCCTACTAGCATCTTAGGCCAACCCAATAGAATCAGGTCTACGTCCGTTGTACACGGCGACACTCGATCTTCTGCGTACCATTATCGGCAGCGTTCTCGTCTGGGCGCGGCCAAACATCAATTATGCCTTGCGCAAACGCACGCCTCTGGTCTGGTTTCTAGCGGCCTTGATCGGTGTTGGGACCTCACTGGCTGCGATCGCATTTCGTGAACTCATCGGGGCCGTCCAATGGACATGGCTCGGTACCATGAGCGAACAGGTCGCCAGCGCAGCACGCGTGTTGCCTTGGTATGTCGTTGTATTTGTTCCCGCCTTTGGTGGTCTCTTGGTTGGGTTGTTCCTGCACTATGTTCAACCGCAAAAACGGCCACTTGGTGTCGCTGACGTGATTGAAGCGAAGCACACACCAGAAACCAGCCTGAGATTCTGGCCAGGGATCGGATCGGCCCTGGTGTCCGCCACCTCGCTAGGTTTCGGCGCCAGCACAGGCCGCGAGGGTCCGATTGTCCATCTTGGCGCAACCGTGGCCGCCAGCATTTCGCGCCTGTTTCAGCTGCCACGGTCTTCCAACCGGGTTTTGCTCGCCTGCGGTGTCGCCGGGGCCGTGTCAGCCTCGTTTAACGCACCGATAGCTGGCGTGCTTTTCGCCCATGAAGTGATATTGGGTCACTACGCGCTGTCTGCCTTCTCGGCCATCGTCATTGCGTCTGGAGCGGCCACGATTGTGTCGCGTCTTTATTTCGGCGATGCAGCGGCGTTCTCAATACCGGACTACCAGATTACGTCGTTCCTGGAGTTTCCGGCCTTCGCCATTCTGGGCCTGGTCTGCGCCTTGGTGGCGGTTCTGTTCCAATATGCGCTCATCGGCACCGAGTATGTCGCCCGCTCGGTGAGAGCGCCAACCTGGTTCCGGCCGGTCATCGGCGGCCTCGCCGTTGGCATTATTGGCGTCTGGTATCCCCAGGTCCTGGGCGTTGGATACCAAGCGACGGACCTTGCGCTGCGCAATCAACTGCCGCTCGACTTGATGCTGATCCTGATCTTCCTCAAGACGGCGGCAACAGCTGTTTGCCTTGCGTCACGCTTTGGCGGCGGCATCTTTTCGCCGTCGCTCTATGTGGGCGCCATGACCGGCGGCGCCTTTGGGCTCATTGCGGCTGGCGTATTCCCGGAAATGGCCTCCTCGCAAGGCCTTTATGCGATCCTAGGCATGGGGGCTGTCTCGGCAGCCGTCATTGGTGCGCCGCTATCGACAACCATGATCGTATTCGAGCTGACAGGCGGCTATTCGCTCTCGATCGCGCTTTTGCTGACGGTTTCGATCGCTACGGGGATCACGATCGCGATCCACGGGCGGTCCTACTTCTACTGGCAGTTGGAAAGCCGTGGCATCGCCGTTGCTGATGGCCCGCACAGCCAGTTGATGCGATCGGTGCGCGTTCAAGACTTCATGGAACGCCTGTCGCCAGACTTGGAGGAGCGCCCGCCGCCACTTGAGGAAGGCGTGCCGCGACTCTTAACCTCCGACACGATGGAACGGGCGCTGCGGATGTTCGATGAAACAGGTGACGAAGAAGTGCCAGTTGTGCGCGCTGCAGCCGTCTCACAGGTCGTTGGGTACGCGCGCCAAGTGGATGCGCTGCGACACTTTAATGAAGCGCTGATTGACGCGTCGATTGAAGAACACAAATAGAGAACATGATCCGCGCGCCTGGGCTACACTGGCGCGACGAATCGCTGTGCCCTATTCACTTTCGTCGAGCAACATGAACGCATCTTCGCCTCAGCCAATGTCCATATCAGACCGCGCGCTTGCCGCGCGCGATGGAGTGCCTGCGCATGCGCCCTGGCTTGAAGGGTTGAACCCTGAGCAATTGCGCGCCGTTGAAACGCTCGATGGACCAGTCTTGGTGCTCGCTGGCGCGGGAACTGGGAAAACGCGTGTTTTGACGACCCGCATTGCCCATATCCTCGCAACCGGACGCGCACACCCCGGCCAAATCATGGCCGTCACCTTCACCAACAAAGCCGCGCGCGAAATGAAGCATCGCATCGGCGCGATGATTGGTTCAGCTGTTGAAGGCATGCCTTGGCTCGGCACCTTTCACGCCATCGGCACGCGCCTTTTGCGGTTCCATGCCGAACTGGCGGGCCTCAAATCCAGCTTCACAATTCTCGATACCGACGACCAAATCCGCCTGCTGAAGCAGATCATCCAGGCAGAAAATATTGATGAGAAGCGTTGGCCAGCCCGTCAACTTGCTGGCTATATCGATCGTTGGAAAAACCGCGGACTCTTGCCCGATAAGGTGCCACCGTCGGACGGCGTTTTCGCCAATGGGCGGGGCATAGAACTTTACGAAGCCTATCAGGAGCGCCTCGCGGTTTTGAATGCCGTCGATTTTGGTGACCTGCTGGTGAAACCCATCCAGTTGTTCACCGAGAACCCTGACATCCTGGCCGACTATCATCGGCGCTTCCGGTTCCTGCTCGTCGACGAGTACCAAGACACAAACGTCGCCCAATATCTCTGGCTGAGGCTGCTCGCCCAAGGAACAGATGGTGCCAAGCCCAACATTTGCTGTGTCGGCGATGATGACCAGTCCATCTACGGATGGCGCGGCGCTGAGGTGGACAACATCCTGCGCTTTGAACGCGATTTTCCCGGCGCGGCAGTCATTCGCCTTGAACGCAATTATCGCTCAACGTCACCGATCCTTGCGGCAGCGTCGCATCTGATCTCCCACAATGAAGATCGCCTCGGCAAAACGCTTTTCACCGACAACACGGATGATGATACAGACGAAAATGTTACGGTCGCCTCGGCTTGGGACTCATCAGAAGAGGCGCGAGCCGTGTGCGAGGAGATCGAAAGCCTTCAAACGAAGGGCAACCCGCTCAACGAGATGGCGATCCTTGTGCGCACTTCGGCGCAAATGCGCGAGTTTGAAGACCGGTTCTTCACACTCGGCCTCAACTACCGGGTCGTTGGCGGCCCGCGCTTTTACGAGCGCCAAGAGATCCGTGACGCGCTGGCCTACCTGCGCGTGATTGCCCAGCCGGAGGACGGGCTGGCCTTCGAGCGCATCGTCAACGTACCGAAACGCGGGCTCGGCGACACCACGGTTCGCAAAATCAACGCTTTGTCGCGCGACCAAGGCATCGCACCTTTGGCAGCCGCACGGCTGTTGAGCGAAACCGAAGAAATACGTCCCGCTGCCCGCACGGCGCTGCGCAAGCTGATCGATGATTTCGATCGCTGGCGCGGCAACCTCGACACCCTGCCCCACACCGAGTTGGCAGAGATTGTCCTCGACGAGTCCGGCTACACCAAGATGTGGCAGGATGATACCTCACCTCAGGCACCGGGGCGGCTCGACAACCTCAAAGAGCTTGTCCGCTCAATGGAAGAGTTTGAGAACCTGGCAGGTTTCCTGGAGCACATTTCACTCGTCATGGATGTGGAGAATGCCGAGCAGGAAGACGCTGTCACGCTGATGACGCTCCATGCGGCGAAGGGTCTTGAGTTCGACACCGTGTTCCTACCAGGTTGGGAGGAAGGCTTGTTCCCCTCTCAGCGTTCGCTCGACGAGAATGGCCGTGCCGGTTTGGAAGAAGAGCGCCGCCTCGCCTATGTCGGTATTACACGGGCCCGCAAACGCGCCAAGCTATGGTTCTCGTCGAACCGCCGCATTCATGGTCTTTGGCAATCATCGGTGCCATCGCGCTTCCTTGATGAGCTCCCCGCCGAACATGTCGATATCGTCGAACAAACGTCGAGCTACGGCGGCTATGGTGCACGCGGCTATGGCAATTACGGCGCCAGCCGCTTCGACAAGCCGCTTGAAATGGACTCATCCTATGAGACACCTGGCTGGAAACGCGCCCAAGCAGCGCGCGGCACCGGTAAGCGACCGTCATCCGGTCCAATGACAATCGAAGGTGAACTGGTGGCACGGTCAGTCAACACCAAGGCGTCGAGCTATGGCATTGGCGATCGTGTCTTCCACCAAAAGTTTGGCTATGGCGACATCGCGATGATCGAGGGAAACAAGCTGACCATTGATTTCGATAAGGCCGGGCGTAAGAAAGTCGTCGACAGCTTTGTGACACCCCACAACCAAGCTGGATAAGTTCCGGCATTGGCGCGGATTACAACTTGCACGGTCTCATCTTCGCCATCGCGTTCCTTGGATCGCATGGCTCCAATCAAGGCGTGATCCTTCCGATTGGATCCGCATCAAGAAACGCTGAAGCGGGTTAGAATGCCGACCGTCAAAGCATCCATCACGCTGCCCCACCGCGAAGAGGCTGAACGCATCTCGGATCTGCTTGAGGCAGCTTTCGAAGGGGACAATACACCCGTCGCGCTCTTCGAGGATGAGGAAGCGGGCCACTGGTTCGTGGATGTCTTTCAGGAGGGCGATGATCCTGAAGCGTTGAAAGAAGCCATCCATGATAGCTTGGGCAGCGATGGCTTTTCAGCGCCGATCGTGAGCGAGGTGCTCGATGAAGTGGATTGGGTGACGGCGAGCCTGGAAGGTCTGCAAGCCATCCGAGCTGGGCGCTTCGTGGTGCATGGCATGCATGCGCGTGACGCTGTGGGCCCGACTGATATCGGCATCCGCGTGGAGGCGAGCCGCGCTTTCGGTACCGGCCACCATGGCACAACGCTTGGATGTCTGGAGCTGATCGAATGGGCCTGCGCGCGGCAGCGCTTTTCCAACGCGCTCGATCTGGGCACCGGCACAGGCGTTCTCGCTATGGCCGCAGCGAAACTGACAAAGCGACCGGTTCTGGCGACCGATATCGATCCAATCTCGGTCTCGGTTACCCGCGAAAACGCCAAACTGAACGATGTTGCGCCCTGGATCGCGGCGACGTGGTCAGACGGCGTGCAGGGCGCGCCGCAACGTTGGCAGCCTTATGATCTGATCATTGCCAATATTCTGGCTGGCCCCCTGATACAGTTCGCCGCCCAAACGGTCCGTGTGTTGGACCGGGGCGGCGTACTGATTCTATCGGGCCTGATGCGCCATCAGGAGCGCGCTGTCAGTGCACGTTACAGGGCTGAAGGCCTGGTGGTGCGTAAGCGTATCCATCATGGAGAGTGGAGCTCTCTATTGCTGCGTCGATCAGGCGACAGGCGACCTTAGTAAGGCCAGGCGTAGATGCCGTTTTTGCCGATAAGGGCTTTGTCGAGGTCAAACTCTTTGCGCGCTTTCGGCTCCATCGTGGCGATGTAGGCCTGAACTTCGCGCTCGGCTTTGGCCATGCGGGCATCAACGATGGCTTGGAACGCGCGGCCCAGGAAACTGGTGCCAAGCGACCAACCATGCATGACGGGTTGCGGTTCGGAATGGGTGAAAACGGCCATGGGACGTGTCCTTTTCAGGGGGGAAGGTGTGAACACAAATATCTCTTGGGGGGAGACCCGCCCTACATGGTCTCAGGCGGCGTTTTCAGCTAGATACAGAATGTCAGACCAGCTCTGCGCCCAGCGCATAGTGCAGTGCAACATTCGTTAAGGACTGTTATGGCGGATCCCGCAAAAACCGTTGTTCTTCAAAGTTATGATGATGTCAGTGAGCCCGACAAAGGGCCTCAGCGCCTGGCCGATTTGCGCGCAGTCCTGGCGCAGCACGATCTCGATGGCCTGCTTGTACCCCGCACCGACGAACACCAGAGTGAATATCTGCCCGGCTATGCCGAACGGGTCGCCTGGCTGACCGGATTTACCGGGTCAAACGCCTTTGTCGTGGTGCTTCAAGGAGAGGCGCGCGTCTTCACCGACGGTCGCTACACACTGCAGGTACGCGCCCAGACCATCCAGCCAGATTTCACCCCTGACGACATGATCAACAGTCCGATCACGAAGTATCTGGAAGGTCTCGATCTTAGCGGGCAGGCCATTGGGTACGACCCTTGGCTGCACACGGTGAAGGGCTTTGCGCGGTTTGAAAAAGCGATCGAAAAAGCCGGCGGCACTCTGCGTGCAACCGAACACAATCTTGTCGACGCCATTTGGGCAGATCGTCCTGCCCGCCCGAGCGAACCGATCGTGCCTCATCCGCTCGACTATGCCGGTGTGCCATTTGGCAAAAAACTCGAGCAGGTCGCGAAGACGGTCGGCGACAAAGGCGCCGATTGTGCCGTTCTCACCCAAGCCGACGGCGCTGCCTGGTTGTTTAACTTGCGTGGCAGCGACGTGCCGCAAAAGCCCATGTTCCTTGCCTTTGCCATCGTCGACAAGGACGCGTCGGCCCGCCTGTTTGTTGACCCAGGCAAACTGACCCAGGAAGCCCAGGCGCACCTTGAGGGTGTTGAAATTGCACCGATAGCCGACTTTCCCTTGGCTTTGGCATCGCTCGGCAAGAGCCAAGCTAAGGTGCTTATAGACCCGACGCTGGTCTCCGTAAAAATTGCAGACACGCTCAAGGAAGCTGGCGCGAGCCTGATAGAGGGCACCGACCCCATAGAGGCTCCGCGAGCGCGCAAAAACGATGCTGAACAAGCCGGTGCCCGCGCTGCGCACATCCGCGACGGTGCGGCTGTGACACGGTTCCTCGCCTGGTTTGATCGTGAAGCACCATTGGGCGGCCTCGACGAGATTGCCGCCGCGGAACGACTGCTTACCTTTCGTCGAGAGACGAACCAGCTGCGCGATATCTCGTTTCCGACGATTTCAGGTGCAGGCGCCAACGGCGCGATTGTCCATTACCGCGTCACACGCGCATCCAACGCCCCGATTGAAGCGGGGACGCTGTATCTGGTGGATTCCGGCGCGCAATATGTTGATGGCACCACCGACATCACGCGGACACTGCCCGTCGGGCAGCCAACCGAGGACCACATTCAGGCTTACACACTTGTTCTGAAGGGCCATATTGCGCTTGCCATGGCGCGATTCCCAAAGGGCACGACAGGTGCGCACCTTGATGCGCTGGCGCGTCAGTTTCTCTGGGCACACGGCAAGGATTACGCTCATGGAACCGGACATGGCGTCGGATCTTATTTGGGCGTGCATGAGGGCCCTGCACGCATTGCCAAGCAAGGCCATGTGGCCTTGGAACCCGGCATGCTGCTTTCCAATGAGCCCGGCTACTACAAGGAAGATGCCTACGGCATTCGGCTTGAAAACCTCGTCTTTGTCACCGAACCCGAGGACGTTGGCGGTGACCAGCCTATGATGGGCTTCGACACCATTACGCGCGCGCCCTTCGACCGGCGCCTCATCGACCAGACCATGCTTACTGCAGCGGAGACGGGTTGGCTCAACCGCTTCCACGAGAAGGTGCTGGGCGACTTAGGCCCATTGCTTGAAGGCGACGATCTGGCGTTTCTTGAGCGTCAGTGCGCGCCGCTCTAGCTGGGAAGGTCGACGCCAACCAGCTCAAACCACCCATCTTCGTCGAGCGTTTCGACACCGAGGCTTTGCGCTTTGGTGAGCTTGGAACCGGCGCCGGGCCCAGCTACCACCAGGTCCGTCTTCTTGGAAACGGAGCCGGAAACTTTGGCACCGAAACGCTCGGCCATCGCCTTGGCTTCGTCGCGCGTCATCTTTTCAAGCGATCCCGTGAAGACCACCGTCTTGCCAGCGACCGGGCTCTCAAGAACTTCAAAAACCTCATCTTCAATGGTCATCTCGGTGAGCAAAGCATCAAGTACCTGCTCATTGTGCTGCTCTCCGAAGAACTGCAGCAGCGAGACGGCAACTGTTTCGCCGATACCATCAATGCCAGTGAGTTCGTCGCGTGCCTCTTGATCGCCGCCAGCGGCGCTGATCATAGCCAACCGGAAGGTCGCGAACTGCCCATAATGGCGCGCCAGTGTCCGGGCTGTCGTCTCCCCGACATGGCGCGGCCCCAAAGCAAACAGAAACCGCGAAAAGGGTACGCTGCGCCGGTCATCAATCGCAGCCCAAAGATTGGAGACGCTGGTCGCACCCCATCCCTCGCGGTCCTTCAGCTTCTTCAGTGACCGCTCGTCGCGTGTCTGCAACGTGAAAATGTCCGCCGCATTGGCTACCAGACCGTCCTGGTAAAAAGCCTCAATCTGCTTATCGCCAAGCCCATCAATATCGAGCGCGTTTCGCGAAACAAAGTGCTTGAGACGCTCAACCGCCTGCGCCGGGCAAATAAGCCCACCTGTGCAACGCGTCACACTGTCGGGCTTGCCATTCGCATCGACCTCGCGACGGGCCTCGCTCCCGCAGGCCGGGCATTTGGTCGGAAACGCGAACGGCATCGCGTTTGCGGGGCGTTTATCGAGCACCACGTCAACAATCTGCGGGATCACATCCCCTGCCCTCTGCACAATGACGGTGTCTCCTATGCGCAAATCGCGTCCGTCACGGATCGGTTGGCCGTCATTGCCCAGGCCAGCAATATAATCGGTGTTGTGCAGCGTGGCATTGGAAACCACCACGCCACCCACTGTAATGGGCCTTAGCTTGGCGACGGGTGTCAGCGCCCCCGTCCGGCCCACTTGGATGTCAATACCTTCGAGCACAGTGAAGGCCTGCTCTGCGGGGAACTTGTGGGCCACTGCCCAACGTGGAGAGCGTGACACAAAGCCCAGACGTTCCTGGTAGTCGAGCCTATCCACCTTGTAGACAACGCCATCGATATCGTAGCCAAGCTCGGCCCGCGCCATGGCAATTCGGTCGTAGACAGCCAGCAACTCGTCTGGCGTGTCGCAAAGCGCCATCATCGGATTGGTTTCAAAGCCGAAGGATGCCAAGCGCTGGACCGCGCCTGTTTGGGTGTCCGCCAATGGCTCGGATAATTCCCCCCAGGCATAGGCAAAAAACTTCAACGGGCGCGACAGAGTGATCGATGGATCGAGTTGCCTTAGCGAACCAGCCGCAGCATTACGCGGATTGGCAAACACCTTGCCTCCCTCTGCCTCCATGCGCGCATTGAGGGCGGCAAAGTCGTGACTTGCCATGTAGACCTCACCACGGACCTCTACCACGTTGGGAGCGTCATCTGGCAGGGTCGCAGGGATCGACCCGATGGTGCGCGCATTGCGGGTGACATCTTCGCCCACCGCACCGTCGCCGCGCGTGGCAGCTGTCACCAGGCGAGTGTTCTCATAGCGTAGCGACAGGGAAAGCCCGTCAATCTTCGGCTCCGCCGTCATGGCAGGCGGTGCATCAAGCCTTAGAAAGCGCGCGATACGGGCGCCAAAATCGTGCACATCCTCAGCAGAAAATGCATTATCGAGCGACAACATCGCGCGTGCATGGGTGACCTTGCTGAACTTTTCAGACGGCGCAGAGCCCACCCGCTTTGACGGGCTGTCATCGCGCACCAAAGCCGGGAACTGCTCCTCCAGTGCCAGGTTGCGCGCCTTCAGCACATCGTAATCTGCATCAGAAATCGTTGGTGCATCGGCCTCGTGGTAAGCGCGATCGTGCTCGGCCATCTCCTCGGCCAAGGCCTGCAACTCCTGGCGCGCCTCGTCCTCGCTTAAATCGTCGACAGGCTTGTCTCGTAGACCGGTCACACCCGCTCTCCCTGCAGCAGGCTGGCGGCTGCAGCACGCGCTTCCTGGGTCACCGTTGCGCCAGATAACATGCGAGCAAGCTCCTCAAGGCGTCCATCCTCAGACAGCCGTTCGACCTCGGTGCGCGTCTTGTCAGGTGCGTAGACCGCCTTGGCGATCGAGAGGTGGCCATGGGCGCGTGCAGCGACTTGCGGCGCATGGGTAACCGACAGCACCTGCACCTGTCCCGCCAGTCTTGCTAAGCGCTGCCCGATGGCTTCCGCCACAGCACCGCCTGCGCCTGTATCGATCTCATCAAACACCAGTGTCGGAGCGGAGCCTTTGTCCGCCAGCACGACTTTCAGAGCGAGAAGGAAGCGCGACAACTCCCCGCCGGATGCAACCTTCATCATCGGGCCGGGCTTGGTGCCTGGGTTTGTCTGGACCTCGAAGGTCACCTTGTCGAAGCCATGACTGGAACGCTCGCTCTCATCCGAAACGACCTGCGCCATGAACCGGGCTTGACCCAATTTGAGGTCCGGCAGTTCTGCCTCAACAGCCTGCGCCAGATGCTCTGCACAGCGCTGGCGGGCCTGCGACAAGTCTCGGGCCAGAGAGTCGAAATGGGCATCTGCTTCCGCGACCGCCTTGTCGAGTGCCGCCCCACGATCAACGCCGGCATCCAATGCATCGAGTTGATCGGCCAATTCCGAAGCCTTTTCTGGCAAGGCATCGCAGGTTACGCGGAACTTGCGCGCAGCCGCCCGCAAAGCAAACAAGCGCTCCTCTGTCGTGTTGAGCTCATTTGGATCGAAATCGATCTGCACCAGCGCGCGTTCAATCTCCATCGATGCGTCTCCCAAAGCATCGAGCGACCTACCGAGCGCATCAATGATGGGTCCTAACAGCGCCTCGCTGTCCGGCCCCTTGCGCTCCAAGCGTCGCATTAAAGCAGCAAGAACAGGCGACGGCGCCGCGGCACCTGAAACTGCCTCATGCGCCTCTTGTATATCAGACGCGACCTTTTCGGCCTGCATCATGAGCGAACGTTTGGCAGCCAAGGCATCTTCCTCGCCTGGCTCGGGCGCCAACGCTGACAGTTCTTCAACGCTGGCTTTCAAATAGTCCGCTTCTTCAGCTGCCTCGGCCAACTTTGCCGCGTGGGCATCGCGCTCACGGCGGGCTGCGATCATCGCCTCGTGGGCGCCGCTAACCTGGCTAGCCAAGGGTTGCAGTCCACCATAGGCGTCCAGCAGACGCCGGTGACTGCTGGTGTCGACAAGCGCGCGCTCATCATGTTGGCCATGGATTTCTACCAGGGCATTGCCCACAGACCGCAGCAGCGTCATGGATACCGGCTGGTCGTTGATGAACCCTTTGGCGCGGCCATCGGCGCTTTGCTGACGTCGGATAATCAGTTCGCCGTCTTGGTCCAGCCCTGCCTCGGTAAGCATTTGCAAAGCCATGTGGTCAGCGCGAAGATCAAAAACCGCACGGACCTCGCCATTGCCGGCACCGACGCGCACGAGACTGGCGTCGCCGCGCGCACCCAATGCCAAAGACAGAGCGTCCAGCAAAATGGATTTGCCCGCACCTGTTTCGCCCGTCAGCACCGTCATGCCGCCATCGAGCTCCAAATCGAGCTTTTCTATGAGCACAATATCGCGCACGGATAGGTGGGTCAGCATCGGACGGTCAGGCCTTTTGGAGCGCCGTGCCAATGTCGAAAACGCATCGTCGAATCGTGGGTTATCCGGCTTTCTAACTGGATAGAAAATGGGTCAGGATGCGCGCCCGGTAAAGCTATCAAACGCTCGGCTTATCCATGATCCAGAGTTTTCCTGGGGCTGAAGGCCGCCTGACTGCAGCAAAGCGAAGGAACGTTCATACCATTCGGAGTCCGGAAAATTGTGCCCTAGCACCGCCGCAGCAGTTTGGGCTTCGTCCACCACACCCATTGTCAGATAACTCTCCACAACACGATGGAGCGCTTCTTCGACGTGGCGCGTCGTCTGGTATTCCTCAATAACTACGCGGAAACGGTTGATTGCGGCCACGTAGTTGCGGCGACCCAAATAATAGCGGCCGACGCGCATTTCGGCTCCCGCAAGCTGGTCAAAAGCAACGCGCAGTTGATCTTGGGAAGCGCCAACATATTCTGAGTCCGGGTAGCGGCGGATCAGATCTCGAAAGGCATTGATAGCCCGCGCTGTCTGCTCCTGGTCGCGGTTCACATCGGGAATCTGGTTGTAGTAGGCCTGCGCCACTATGAATTGTGCATAGGCCGCATCGTCACCACTTGGGTGTAGGGTCACGTACCGATTACCCGCCGAAACCGCCTCAGGATAACGCCCAGACGAAAAGTAAGAGAATGCCCCAAGTACCAAAGCGCGCTTGGCATACTCCGAGTAGGGATGCACCTGCTCCAACTCGTCAAACTGCTCAGCTGCGCCAAGGAAATCGCCTCTTTCCATCGTGGCGAGCGCTTCGTTGAACATCACAGCTGGCGGGCGCGTATCGTCCACAAAATCGGCTGTATCAGCCAAGTCTGTTGACGCACATCCGCTAACGACGAGCGCACCAAAAAAAGCGATGATCAAAACTCGCAATTTGGACACAACCACTAAAAAGAAAGAACCAATCATCTTACAAACCGCACTCATGATGATGTAGCCAGTATAATGCTAGCCGCGGGCACTTAGCACAAACACCACTGTCGCCAAAGCCCGCAATCAGGCCTGCTCGCAACCGTTTGCGCATCGCGGTTAACCGGCATCACCCAGGCAAGGCAAAACTAAGGCGGATACGCTTCAAGTCTCGGGGGAACTTAGTTTGTCTCAGGACGCAAAGTGGCCGATTCCAGGTTCACGGCAATCTCACCATGGCCACGCTCGCGGCGGATAGTGCCAGGCGCCTCATCAGCATTGACAATTTCAAAGGCCGTTGGATCCGCGAACAGAGCCTTCATCATGGCTACATTCAGCCGGTGGCCACCCTTGTGCGACCGATAGCACCCTTCCAGAGCAAAACCCGCCAAAGCTAGATCGCCAATCGCATCTAAGACTTTGTGCCGCACGAACTCGTCAGCCCAGCGCGTCCCCTCTTGGTTCATCACACCCTCATCCGTCAAAACAACGGCATTCTCCAACGAGGATCCCAAGGCAAAGTTATTCGCCCAAAGTTGTTCAACATCTTTCAGAAAGCCAAAGGTCCGGGCGCGAGATACGTCAGCACAAAAGCTCTCTGGCGACAGGTCGAAGGTCATGGATTGATGGCCAATCGAGCAATGATCATAGTCGATGCTCATCTCGAAGCGGCAACCTTGATGAGGGCGCAATTCGCCAAATGCATCACCTGCATCAACGCGCACAGGCTTCAAAATTCTCAAAACTCTGCGCTTTTTGCTCTGGGACTTCACGCCAACAGTTTGAAGAGCGTCCACGAAAGCGTCTGATGAACCATCCATGATCGGCACTTCTGGTCCGTCTACCTCAATCAGGGCATTATCCACACCGAGCGAACGAAGAGCTGCCATCAAATGCTCAACTGTGGAGACAAAGGCGCCTTTGGGATCGCCTAACACCGTGCATAGAGCGGTTGCGGACACAGCCGCCCAATTTGCCTTGATCTCAACATCGGGCGAGCCAGGCAGATTGGTCCGCAGAAAGATGATGCCGGTATCTTCATCACTGGGATGGATTGTGATCGACGCAGGTTTGCCGCTGTGAACACCAATTCCAGACAACGCGACGCTATCCGCCACAGTCGCTTGATACCCAGAACGAAAAACCATAAGGCCCCCAGCGATCCCTACTATCGGGACGACAAGCCCGATATTCTAAAATGGCCCAGCAAAACCAAACGCGGAATTCGCGTCTTGGAGAGGCTCACATTGAGGAGCACACTCGTAAGGCCGTCAGAATGAAATTACCTGGGCCGTGCGTGGGACAGAAATCACGCTTTCTTACGATGTGTTACAGAATTTTCAATGGTCCTAGGGTCGCTATCTATCAGAAAAATATAGCATATTATTAACGGCAAGCGGCCGGGTTGAAATCAACCCGGCCGCTTATTTCAAAAGTCATCGCGCTATGGCCGACTATCCACTCTTGCGTCGCAAGAATGCCGGTATCTCGATCGACTCATCTTCGGCAGGGTGATTCCCCTGGGTCGGCGCTTGAGTTCGGCGCCCCAGACCATCATGACCTGGCTGCGGAGCCTGAGGATCTGCCGCCAAAGAACCAGCTGGTTGGCCGCGGACCGGCGCTGATTGCTGCGGCGCCTGAGCAGCTGGATGCCCTGACGCGGCATCTCCTTCGCGCTTGGGCAATCCAACATGAGCCAGCTTTTTCAACAGACCAAGCGCACCCCTGTCAGCGTCATCACTGTGAGACGCGCCACGAGCCCGTAACTGGTCCTGCGCAATAGCCGGGAATTCCTCAACGCTTGGCATGCGAGGGATCGTGGCGCGCGAGCGCGGTGCTGCGGGACGAGCAGTTGTCGGGCGCTGCGGCGCAGGATCAGCCGTTGGCTCCGCCATGATTTCATCGGTCAGGGCATCTTCGTCGAACAGATCTGGTACCGGCGTAAAGGGCGCAATGGAAACGGCGCCATCTTGCGCAGGATCAGCCGTCGGCTCCTCGTGCGGTGACGCCATTTCCCGCTCCATCCGATCAATGCGCTCAGCAGCGGTCTCAGTCGCATGGTCAACCATTTGGGCACCAGCGGCGTTGGCAGCACTGATATCGTGTTGATCATCCGCGGTTGTCGGCTGAGCAGCCATGGTCATCTCGTGTGGTGCCGGTTCCGGATTGGCCGCAGGCTGCAAGATGGGCCGTCCAACGGTCGGCACGCTCGTCGCGCTTTGCGACATGCCCTGTTGCAGAACAGCTTCATCCACGCCAGTGGCAACCACCGAAACGCGGATCATGCCTTCCAAGGACTCATCAAAGGTCGCACCAAGGATGATCAAGGCATCTTGATCGACTTCCTCGCGGATGCGAGTCGCGGCTTCATCGACCTCGAACAGGCGCATGTCCTTGCCACCGGTGATCGAAATCAGAAGCCCTTTTGCGCCGAGCATTGACACATCATCAAGCAACGGATTGGCGATCGCAGCTTCCGCTGCTTGAAGCGCACGCTTGTCGCCGGATGCTTCGCCGGTACCCATCATCGCCTTGCCCATGCCGCGCATGATCGAGCGCACATCAGCAAAGTCGAGGTTGATGAGGCCGTCCTTGACCATCAAATCCGTGATGCAGGCGACACCGGAGAACAACACTTGGTCGGCCATGGCGAAGGCGTCGGAGAAAGTGGTGTTCTCATTGGCAATCCGGAACAAATTCTGGTTCGGAATGCAGATCAACGTATCCACTTCCTTGTGCAGCTCATCGATCCCGCCATCGGCGATGCGCATCCGCTGGCGCCCTTCGAAATGGAAGGGCTTGGTGACAACGCCGACCGTCAGAATGCCCATTTCGCGAGCGAGGCGCGCCACGACCGGTGCGGCACCAGTACCGGTCCCGCCGCCCATCCCGGCTGTGATGAAGGCCATATGCGCGCCGGACAGATGATCAGAGATCTCGTCGATAACTTCTTCGGCGGCAGCTCGGCCAATTTCTGGCTGTGCCCCTGCACCGAGACCTTCGGTGACGGCGACACCCATTTGCACAACGCGGTTCGCTTTCGAATTGGAAAGCGCCTGTGCGTCTGTGTTGGCAACGATGAACTCGACCCCTTCAAGGCCGGATTCAATCATGTTGTTGACGGCGTTGCCACCGGCACCGCCGCAGCCAAAGACGACAATTTTCGGTTTCAACTCGTGGATATCGGGAGCTTCCAACTGAATAGGCATAGGACCCTCTCTCATTCTTCCGGGAACGCGGCGCACAAAGGGAAGTCTTGTGGAGCCATAGTGTGTGGGTGGTTGGGGTTGGGGTTGGTGGTGGATGTGGTTGGGGTGGGTGGAAACGGCCCGCGCAAATGGTCTGCATCCAAGCAGAACTCCAGGCGGGAACAATTGGTCATTACAGGGAGCTGCGAAGCCATTGGCTTACCCTCCCAAAGTAGCCGCCAGTGCCGGTGGCTTGCACCGCATAGCTTGACGAAAATGTGTGATCGCGGGGCACCATGCGCACGCATTGTGGATAGATCAGAAGCCCGATCGCGGCTGCAAAAGCGGGTCCAGTGCCAGCCTCAGGCAAGCCAGCCACGCCAAAGGGGCGACCGAGACGCACATTGCGCGAGATTAGTCGGCGCGAAAATTCCACAACGCCACTCATCTGACTGGCACCACCGGCGATGACTAGGCGCTTGGACGCCAACGCTGCGAATCCAGACGCCGTCAGGCGGTCACGCGTCATTTCGAGAATCTCTTCCAGCCTGGGCCGAATGATGCGCGTCAGTGCGCCGCGCGGCACTTGCGAGGCACCTTCATGACCTTCATCACTAACCGGCGTCACCGCGATAAGATCACGGTCATCGGCCGGGCTTGGCAGAGCAGAACCGTAAAGCGTTTTGAGACGCTCAGCCTCATCAATGCGTGTGGAAAGTCCGCGAGCAAGGTCCATGGTGATGTGATGCCCACCCAAAGGAATGGCATCGCAGTGGACGAACTCACCATCGTAGAAAACGCCAATCGACGTTGTCCCGGCACCCATATCAATAACGACCGTACCAAGGTCCATTTCATCATCGGTCAGAACTGACAACCCGCAGGCATGAGCGGCCGTCACATAGCCCTCGACATCAAGGTGCGAACCATTGATGCACTGCTCAAGGTTTCGCAACGGACCAACTTCCGCCGTCACCAGGTGCATATCCACACCCAACTGCGCGCCGTACATCCCACGCGGATCGGAAATACCGCGATCACCATCCAGGGCGAATCCGATGGGCATCGAGTGCAAAATGGAACGCCCTGGTGCGACGGCGTGGTCGCTACCAGCCTTCAGAACTTTCGCAATATCGTTCTCGGTGACGGCGTAGCCACCCAACTGAACCGTTGCCGAAAGCGTTTCGGAGGCGATGCGACCACATGTGAGCGACGCAATCACACCATCAACCGTTAGGTCTGCCATGCGCTCAGCTTGATGGACGGCATGGCGTATGGCGCTCTCAACCTTTTCCATGTCGATCACATAGCCAGACTTGAGGCCTTGGCTGCGATAATGGCCAAAACCCTTCACCTCAACCGAATGGGTGCAACCCTTGCGGGCACCCTCCAATTCATTCGGTTTCAAGCGGGCAATGATGCAGGTTGTTTTCGCGGTGCCGACATCGAGCACACACAACGTAATTGACTTGCGCTGCGGCAGCGGGGTTGGACCATAGAAGTCCAGTGGTTTACGGCGGGAGGACATGACCATTAGGCGCCTCCCCGCGAGGCTGCCAGGGAGACAGATTCGCCGTCCATCGCCGCAGCGGCATCATTGGTCAGACGCACAACCAAGCGTCTATCCAAGCGCATATCGACCACCGCGATCGCACGATCCAAAAGCGCGTAGCGCCGCATCATCTGCTCCAACTGAAGCAATGCGGCATCCACACCCTGCTCAGGCAGATGAACCTGAACATCATCGCGCATATGCAGCGTCCAGCGGCGATTGCCCACACGCTCCAACGCAATGACACTTTCCAGGACATGCTGCCGAGCGGCAAGTTGGCCGAAGAACGCAGCTGCTTCGCCCGGCGCGCCCTCGCCGACGACAAGCGGCAAGGCAGCGTGTGCACCGGTGATCTCGTCAGTGATTTCTTCGCCTTCCAGCGTTACCAAATGCACGCGCTCACGCTGGAGCATCCGTGCAAACGGCGCGTGCTCTTCAATTTCCACAAACAGCGCATCGGGGTAGACACGACGAACGGAGGCTTCCTTGACCCAAGGAAGGGCCAACACCCGTTCGCGCGCCGACTCGATGTTGAAGCCGAGCAAGGATGTCTGGGGGGTTACGGCCAAATAGTCTAAGACGTCGCCTTCGCGGGTATCGCGCAATCCATCAATTGTAATCTGTTGAACACCGAGCCCCGCAGCGGCGGCGACATCCGCGACAGCCTCAGCGATCGCGGCGCGCGGTGCAACGGTGGTCGAACCAAAGGCAAATCCCATGACGATAGCTGGTCCGATAATGATCACAGCCAGCAAGGCGTTCGGGTATTGCACTGAGCCTAGAACCGAAGAAACAGTGTTCACTGCGCCCTGCGCACGGGATGCCCAGGACCGGGAAACCTTTGAACTCAGCGGAGGCATGATCATCGTGCGCACGACGCGTCCTCCACCATCCAAGACACCAGATTCTCGAAAGAGTGCCCCGCATCAGCCGCAATTTCCGGGACCAGCGACGTTGGCGTCATGCCAGGCTGGGTGTTGACCTCCAAGCAGACCAACTCTCCAGCCCCAACGGCGCGGTCATCATAGCGAAAATCAGCGCGCGTAACGCCCCGACACCCCAGCGCTTGATGGGCACTCAAGGCGTAAGACTGGACCTTAGCGTAAACATCAGAAGGTATGTCGGCCGGGAGAATATGAACCGAGCCACCTTCAGCATATTTAGCGTCGTAGTCATAAAAGTCCTGGCCCTGCGGAACGATATCAATGATGCCGAGAGCCACATCGCCCATAACTGCGCACGTCAACTCGCGCCCGGCCACAAATCTCTCCGCCATCAAATTATCGCTATAGGGCCAGTCATCGCTAAAAAGCTCTTGTGGCGGTTGGGTCATGTCTTCAGACACGATGAGAACGCCAAAGCTTGAGCCTTCGGAGACCGGCTTGATCACATAAGGCGGCTTCATCACGTGGCTCCGGGCCGCATGCTCGCGCGTCGTCAACACATGCTTAGCCACCGGCACACCGGCAGCCGCCATCACGACCTTGGCGCGGTCTTTGTTCATAGCCAAGGCCGACGCCATGACGCCCGAATGGGTGTAGGGAATGCCCAATACTTCCAAGACGCCCTGGATGGTGCCGTCTTCACCATACGGGCCGTGCAGCGCATTGAACGCTACATCCGGCTTCAATTCGGCCAAGGTCTGAGCAATCGACCTATCAACATCGACGGACGTGACAGTGTAACCGCAAGCCCGCAGCGCTTCTGCACACGGTTCACCCGTGGCAAGGCTCACCGGTCGTTCAGACGACCAGCCCCCCATCAGAACTGCTACATGCTTATCATTGCCCGCCATGGCGTGCACACTTGTCCCATCCACTGGTCCAAAGATGGACCTCCACAGGCTCAAGCTATGAGGGAGTTCGTAAGAAATCCTTAACCGGGATTCGAAAGGTCCGCTTTACGAAATCCGGCACAATCACGTGATGTTTCAAGGATGAAAGGTTTCCACGGCCTGTCCATTGGTAAACACGCCAATACGTTTCACTTCCCACTGCAACAGCGTTCCGGAGTGCTCATAGACCCGTTTTCGGACAGTTTCGCCCAACAATTCTAAATCAAAGGCGGTGGCATCGCCGGTGTTGATCATGAAGTTGCAATGCATGGGCGACATCTGCGCCCCACCCACCTGAAAGCCCCGTAAACCGGCCGCATCAACACATTTCCAGGCCGAACCCCCAGGTGGATTCTTAAAGGTGGAGCCAGAGGTGCGTTCCTTGATGGGCTGATTCTCTTCGCGGTGCTGCTGCACAGCGTCCATTGCCGCTTGGATTTCGTTGCGTTCTGCGTACTCACCTTCAAACAGGGCCGATACGAAGACAAGGTCATCGGATGCCGAAGAGTTGCGATAGGTGAAGCCCATGGCCGCGTAATCCAGCGTAACCAAGTCGCCCTTTCTGTTAACGGCCTCAGCGGAGACGAATCGTTCAACGGTCTCAACACCGTTCGCGCCAGCGTTCATGCGCAGCGCCCCGCCAACCGAGCCAGGGATACCATGATAGAAATGGAACCCACCTATCCCAGCATCCAGCGCTATCGCAGCCAACCGGCGATCCGACATGCCCGTTCCAACAAGAATGCGCGGACAGCCTGGTTCCGCCGTACCATCATTAAAGGCACGCGCGGTCAGGCGGATGACCGCGCCAGGCAAGCCACCATCACGGATCAGAGAATTGGACGCGAGGCCCATGACGTGAACAGGAGCATCGGCCGGAAGCAGTTTCAGGAAGAGTTGCAGATCTTCAACGTCAGCGGGTACGAAGTAGATCTCTGCTGGCCCACCGACCCGGAACCAAGTGAAGTCTTTTAGCGGCTGATTGGTGCGCAGTTTACCGCGCAAGCCTTCAACGCCTGGGCCCATGCGGTGCAACAATGCCTCGCCATCGACGGCCATCGCCTCAGGGACAGACGCATCTGAAGTCATGTTCCATGGGCCTTCAATTGATCCGGCAGAGCATTGGCCCATTGCGTAATTGAGCCAGCACCCAAACAGATAACGCTGTCGCCAGCTTCGGCGATCTCTGCAATCTCGGCTGGCAGGCTTTCGGGGCCGTCCAACTCCTCGACATGGCGGTGACCGTGGGCGCGAATAGCCGCCACGAGGTCGGAATGTGCCGCGCCTTCGATCGGCTGTTCGCCTGCGGCGAAGACCGGGGCAACCAGAACCCGGTCAGCATCGTTGAAGCAGCCAGCAAACTGGTCAAAAAGGTCGTGGAGGCGGGAATAGCGATGTGGCTGGACGACCGCGATGACTTTGCCAGATGTTGCCGCGCGGCCAGCCTTGAGAACGGCGGATATTTCGACCGGATGGTGGCCGTAATCGTCATAGATGTCGACGCCGTTCCAACTGCCCGTGTGGGTGAAGCGGCGTTTCACGCCAGAGAACCGGGAAAGCCCCTCGCGAATAGCGTCGTGCGCAATGCCCAAATGGTGGGCAACGGCGATGCCGGCTGTGGCATTCAACAAATTGTGCAATCCCGGCATCGGGAGCGACAAACCATTGATCCGCTCGCGTTCGTCTGTCCCGCGTTGCCGCAGTTCGATGGCAAAATGCGATCGTGGGCCTTCGATCCGCACATCAACGGCACGCACATCAGCCTGGGGATTCTGGCCATAGGTGATAACGCGGCGATCCTCGATCCGCCCGATCAAGCTCTGAACCTCGGGATGGTCCAAGCACATCACGGCAAATCCATAAAACGGGACGTTTTCAACGAACTGATGGAAGGCGGCGCGCACGCCGTCGAAATCACCATAATGGTCGAGGTGCTCGGCATCGATGTTGGTCACCACGGCAACATCGGCAGGTAGCTTCACAAAGGTACCATCAGACTCATCAGCTTCGACCACCATCCATTCACCCTCACCCAGGCGTGCATTGGTGCCGTAGGCATTGATGATGCCGCCATTGATAACAGTCGGATCGAGGCCTCCGGCGTCCAACAAGCTCGCGACGATGGAGGTTGTTGTTGTCTTGCCGTGCGTCCCACCGATCGCAATAGCTGAACGCAGACGCATGAGTTCAGCCAACATTTCTGCACGCCGCACGACCGGCAAGAAACGCGCCCGCGCTTCCATCAATTCAGGATTGTCAGCTTTGATCGCCGAGGACACCACGACGACGTCAACACCATCGAGGTTCTCTGGACGATGACCAACAGCCACGTCGATACCCATCTGGCGCAACCGTCGGACATTCGCGTTGTCGGAAATGTCAGAGCCTTGAACCGTATAGCCAAGCGTATTGAGCACTTCGGCAATGCCAGACATGCCAATACCGCCAATACCAACGAAGTGGACGGGGCCAAGCTCGCGTGGGAGTTTCATTCCATCATCTTCCCTGCAAGAGCGTCTAAAGCGCGATTGCCTCAATCTCGACGGCCATCTGTTCCACGGCCATAGGACGCCCCGCTTCTCGCGCAGCTTTAGCCATTGTGTCCAGTTCCTGTGAGGCAGGGTCCATCAAGCGGGCCAGAACTTGCGAGAGACGAACCGGCCCCATGTTCTTTTGCAAAGCAAGGATAGCTCCGCCGGCATCTTCCAGTCTTTTGGCATTGCGAGCCTGGTCGTGATCCAAGGCATGCGGGTATGGGACCAAGATCGAGGGTCGTCCCAGAACGGCCAGCTCGGAGACGGTGGATGCACCCGATCGGCTAATCACCAAATGGGCCTTGGCCATGCGTTCGGGCATGTCGACGAAGAAGGCCGCCAGGTCGCATTGAATACCAAGGTTCTCATAAGCTTCACGCACACGAGCGATGTCCTCGGCGCGGCATTGCTGTGTGATATGGATTTCTTTGCGGTCCTCTTCTGAGAACTGCTCCAGCGCGCCGGGAACAAGGTCGGCAAAAACGCGAGCCCCTTGACTGCCACCAAACACCAACAACTCAAAGGGATCACGGGCGCGCGGTCGTTTATAGGGTGTTCGCGCCGCCACAAGCACCTTCGAACGGACCGGATTGCCAACATGAATCACGATGGCACGCGAGTTCGTCGGAATCCCCTCGGTATTAGCGAAACTGGTCGCAATCATATTCGCGTGGCTAGCAAGGGCGGCATTGGCCCGCCCCAAAACCGCGTTTTGCTCATGCAGTATGACAGGCACACCGCGTAGACGCCCGGCAAACATAGGCGGCAGCGTAGGATAACCTCCAAAACCAATAACGGCAGCAGGCTTCTCAGAGAACATCACCCCCAGAGCCTTCAGCGTTCCGCGCGCTAAGGTCAAAGCGCCTGGTACAGCCTGAAACAGATTGCGAGGTGAGAAGGTCGCCGATGGCACGATATGTGTGCGTCGAGCAGGAAACGACACGCCGTATTGCTCGGCCCGTTCATCCGTCATCAGATCAACGGTATGGCCGCGGCGCTGCAAAACCTCACTGAGAGCTTGCGCGGGAAACAGGTGCCCGCCCGTACCGCCAGCACACAAAATGAAATATGCCATCGATCGCCTTTGTTGCGCCGAACAGTTTTGCGGAGATCAACCGCTCTGCAGGTTCCAACGCCATGCATTGTCATGGCTTGCGTGCGAACCCCGTCGGCGACTGCGTGCTGTCTGCCGGGTCATACCCAGCAACACACCAGCGGTTAGCCCTACTGAAAGCAAGGATGATCCCCCATAGGAAAGGAA
The DNA here is from genome assembly GCA_965601715.1 of Hyphomicrobiales bacterium. GTDB lineage: Bacteria > Pseudomonadota > Alphaproteobacteria > Rhizobiales > MH13 > MH13. Next base: position 1,175,789 of record OZ271835.1, read on the forward strand.
CGGCAACGTCATGCCCTTGGCGGGCAAAAGTTGCAAGTTCACTCCCATATTAATGGCGGCTTGCATCGACAACAAAGCGACCAAGCCAACGATCGCGTAGCGAGAAAAGAGATTTTCGTGCCGGATGGCGGCTCGGAGACACCGTGCAAAAAAGAAAATGTAAAGCGCGACAACCAGGAGACAGACAACGATTCCCAGCTCTTCCGCCATAACGGCAAACAGAAAATCGGTATGGCTATCGGGCAAATGCTCTTTGACAATGCCCTCACCTGGACCGCGGCCTAACCACCCACCTTCAACGAAGGATTCAATAGCGCGATCGGTTTGGTGCGTGTCTCCCGTTTCCGGGTTGAGAAAACGATCAATCCTGCTCGTGACATGTGGGACAAACAAATAGGCCAACACAGCGCCGCCTACCGCGGTGGATCCAAGAACTGAAATCCATAACCAGCTCATACCAGCCACAAAAAACAAGCTACCCCATACAGCGGTCAGCAACATGGTTTGGCCTATATCGGGTTGCGCGATGAGAAGCCCAGCGGCGACCGCATAGAGCGCCATGGCGTAGGCATTTGCGTGCAGGTCCGGGCGCTTTGAGTGCTCGGCGAATAGCCAGGCACATACCACGACCAGCGTCGGTTTAAGCAATTCCGATGGCTGCGCCTGGAAGAACCCGAGATCAATCCAACGGCGTGATCCCTTGACCTCGGCACCAAAGACGAGAGCAGCCACCATGCCCAGAACTGCCAAGGCCAACAAGACCAAGGCCAGGCGCACAATACTGCGCGAACTGAGCATAGACACACCGATGATCAGTGCGATCGTCGGCACGAGGAAGATGATGTGCTTGTGAACAAAGTGGAACTCGTTGGCCAGGCCGAGATCGCGCGCAATAGGCGGGCTGGCGGCAAAAGACATCACAACGCCTAACGCCAACAATACAAACACGGTCAAAAGCGACACTTTGTCGAGTGTCCACCACCAGTCACCAAGCGGTGAACGGTCAGCGCGGGTCAAACGCATCAACGCAACTCTTACTCAAGCAAGAGAACGTTGCGACTCCACAAAGGCGTGCACCGCGCTCTTGAACGCATCACCCCGTGCTTCGAACGACGCAAACTGGTCCCACGAAGCACAGGCCGGCGAAAGCAAAACGCACGCATTTTCAAAGCCGCCTGCCAAAGCATCTGCCCCGGCCAAGCCGACTGCGCGCTCAACAGTTTCGGCCTTTATAAAGGGCACGGCACCATCGAGCGTCGCTGCGAAACGATCCTGCGCTTCCCCGACAAGATAAGCTTTGACGATTTGGGGAAAGAAACCGTTAAGGGGCTCGATTCCATCGCTTTTGGCGAGACCACCGGCAATCCAATAGATCCTTTCAAATGACCCAAGAGCCCGCGATGCCGCATCGGCGTTGGTTGCCTTGGAGTCGTTGACAAAGGCGATGCCGTTGTAACTGGCGACCGGTTCCATCCGGTGCGCGAGGCCGGGGAACGACCGGATAGCCCGCCCCAGACGGTCGGCATCAACACCGAGTTTGACCAAGCTGGCAACAACGGCACAGACGTTCTGTGCATTGTGCCCCCCCCGCAAACTGGCGACACCACCGAGATCCAGCACTTCGGTTTGGGATCCATCGCGAGCGAGCCAAATCGTGGAACCATCTGCGTAAACGCCATCATGGAGGGGGCGCACGGCACTGATACGGGTCACATCCTGTCCGTCGCGCTCGAGTTCATCCGCCATTCGCGCCGACAAAAGATCGTCAACGCCCACCACGGCGTGTTTGGCAGCCTGCACGAGGCGCTTCTTGATGGCCGCATAGTTATCCATCGATCCGTGCCGCTCCAAATGGTCTTCAGCCAAGTTCAAATGAACGCCGACCGTCGGCGCGAGATCAGGGGCCAAATCAATCTGATAGGATGAGCACTCTATAACGTAATGGCGGTGAGGCGCCGGTACTGGCAACTCCAGCACTGGCATGCCGATATTGCCGCCCATTGCCGCTTCGACGCCAAGGGCTTTTAAGGTGTGGGCGGCGAGCGCCGTTGTCGTCGATTTGCCGTTCGTCCCGGTGATGGCAACGACAGGGGCATCCGGGCAATGGATAGCTCGCTCTCGGAAGAACAAATTGATGTCACCGACTATCGCGATGCCGGCAGCCTTTGCCCGCACGACACTCCAGTGCGGCTGGGGGTGGGTCAGCGGAATACCGGGGGACAGAATGAGAGCGGCAAATCCCGACCAATCGGCAGATTGGAGATCATGCAATGGCACGCCAGCGGCCTTCGCCCTATCGCGCGCGCTTTGTTTGTCATCCCAACTAAGCACTGTCGCACCACCGTCCATCAAGGCTTTGGCAGTTGGTATGCCCGACCCGCCAAGCCCAAACACGGCAACTGTTTTGCCAGCGAATTCTGAAACCGCGATCATAGCAACCGGTTAACGCAGTTTGAGGGTCGACAGGCCCGCCAGCGCCAACACAAAGGCGATGATCCAAAACCGGATGACCACTTGCGGTTCCGTCCAGCCAAGTTGCTCGAAATGGTGATGGATTGGCGCCATCCGGAAGACGCGCTTGCCGGTGAGCTTGAACGACGCGACCTGGATGATCACAGACAACGCTTCCAGCACGAACAGGCCACCGACAATAGCAAGCACAATCTCGTGCTTGGTCGCCACGGCGATTGTCCCAAGCAGTCCGCCTAAGGCCAGCGAGCCGGTGTCGCCCATAAATATCTGTGCTGGTGGGGCGTTAAACCACAAGAACCCAAGCGACGCGCCGATCACGGCGCCGCACAGCACCGCCAATTCTCCGGTGCCTGGTGTGAAGTGGATTTGCAGATAGTCCGAGAAAATCGCGTTACCGGCGAGGTAGGCAATCAATCCAAAAGTGGCGGCGGCGATCATCACCGGCACGATGGCCAAGCCATCCAAGCCGTCCGTAAGATTCACAGCATTGCCCGCGCCAACAATCACCACGGCGCCAAACAGAATGAAGAACCAGCTGAGATTGATCAGCAGGTCCTTGAAGAACGGAAACGTCAGTTGGTTCGATAGCTCCGGTGTTGAGACTTGCGAGAGTATGAACACAGCGGCCCCGGCGATTGTCGCTTCGATTGCCAAGCGCGCACGCCCTGAAAAGCCTTTGTGAGATTGTTTGGTGACCTTCAGAAAATCATCATAGAAGCCAATGGCTCCAAAGCCTGCCGTCACCATCAACACGGTCCAGACAAGCGGGCTTGTCAGATCGGCCCAAAGTAGCGTTGAGAACAACAATCCCGACAGGATCATCAAGCCGCCCATGGTCGGCGTGCCCTTTTTGGTGAGCAGATGGCCTTGAGGTCCGTCCTCACGGATAGGCTGGCCGCGCCCTTGGCGTACCCGCAGCGCTCTGATCATCATGGGTCCAAAAAGGAAGACAAACAGCATCGCCGTGACGACGGCGCCGCCAGTGCGAAACGTGATGTAGCGGAACACATTGAACAGTGGCACCGCGTCAGAAAATTCAGACAACCAAAAAAGCATGAGGTTTGGTCCTTACGTTTGGCTATCGATCCTGGTGCGTCGCCAGAATGTCCGTGACCAGCGGTCCCATTTTGCTGCCCAGTGACCCTTTGACCATCACTGCATCCCCTGGGGCAAGGTCACCAATCAGCGCACGGCGCAGTCCGCTCGAAGCTTCGGCATAGGACGCGCGCTTCTCCAACGGTAAAACGTTCCAAAGAGATTTCATCAAGGGGCCGCTGGCGTAAACCAAATCAACGCCCAACCTGGTGATGTCGTCTGCCAGGTCAGCATGCATGGCAGACGCGTCATCGCCTAATTCCAGCATATCACCCAACACGGCAATCCGACGTCCACGAGCGCCAACAGGCAAGCGTGACAGCACCTTCAGCGCCGCCTTCACCGACGCAGGATTAGCATTGTAGCTTTCGTCCAACACTGTGATGGGTTCGCCAGACGTTTCCAGCGTGTGGCGTCGACCACGCCCTTCGGGCTGTTCTATCCCCGCCAGCGCCAGGCCGCACTTGGCCAAATCCAGCCCGAGTGCGCTGCAAACCGCCAAAACTCCGAGCGAGTTGATAACCAGGTGCTCACCTGGAGCGCCAACCTTGTAAGTGATGGTCTGGCCATCGATAAGGGCCTCAACCGAAGAGCAATCCGCCAACAGGGCAACTTGCCTCAGCTCGGCATCCACATTGGCAGAGTGGCCAAAAGTCATCACACGCCCAGCACCTGATGCCCTGGCGCGTTCAATAAGAAATGGCGTGTGTTCAATGTCCCCGTGCACAACTGCAACGCCATCGGGCAGCAGGCCATCGAAAATCTCTGCCTTCGCAGCTGCGATCGCGTCAAGGCTTCCCAAATTTTCCAAATGGACAGGCGCAACAGTTGTGATCATTGCCACATGGGGTTGAACCAACTTCGACAACGGCGTGATCTCATTGGCATTGTTCATGCCGATCTCGAAGACACCATAATCCGTTTCGCGCGGCATGCGGCATAGCGTCAGCGGCACACCCCAATGGTTGTTGAAGCTTTTCACTGGCGCATGGGTGCTGCCAAACGTGGACAGAATGCGACGGAAGGTTTCCTTGGTGGATGTTTTGCCAACCGAACCTGTGATGGCCAGCATAGTTCCGGTTGCGCGTGCACGCGCCGCCCGCGCCAAATCGTAAAGGCCGTTGTAACTGTCATGAACAACGATCAATCCGCCGCGAGGAACCGAAAACTGATCGACCTTGCTTGCTGACACCATAGCGGCCCCTGCCCCAGCTTCCAGCGCAGCATCAACAAAGTCATGGCCATCAAAACTATCGCCTTTAACGGCGATGAACAGATCGCCGGGTCCGATAGAACGGCTATCAATCGAGATGCCGTGAACATCGCCAGCGTCGCCGATCACGTATCCACGGGTGGCCGAGACAAGCTCTTCAACAGTCCAAAGCGGCTGGGCCATCTGCTAGATGCCCTCCGCCAGGCGAGCGTTGATGACATCATGGTCGCTGAACGGGTGCTTCACGCCATGAATCTCTTGCCCGGTTTCATGGCCCTTGCCCGCAACCAGCAGAATGTCGCCGTCGTCCAACATGGCGAGGCCCGCATGGATCGCGCTGGCCCGATCGCCGATTTCTAGGGCTTGTGGCGCCCCCAGCATCACCGACTGTCGGATATTCGCCGGGTCCTCGGTCCTTGGATTGTCGTCGGTCACAATGATGGCGTCGGCAAACCTAGCGGCTGCAGCACCCATCAGTTCACGCTTGCCCTTATCGCGGTCGCCGCCAGCGCCCATCACGATGACAACCTTACCATCAGCGAACGGGCGTAAGGCTTTGAGAGCTTCCTCCACAGCGCCAGGCTTGTGTGCGTAATCGACGAACGCTTTGCCACCACGTTGCGTGGTTCCAATATATTCCAGTCGTCCCCGTGCGCCCTTCAAGGACTGTAGGGCCTCAAACACGCTTCGCGGATCGCAGCCCGCCTGAATTGCGAGACCGGCAGCGACCATCGCGTTCGATACTTGGAACAGACCGGGTAGCGGAAGCTCAATCGTTTGGGCATCTCCGCGGAATGAAAATCCGATTGTTTGGGCATAGCCGGATGGCTTCACCGTTTCGACGGCCAAATCGCCTGTCCCCATGCCGGCCAAAAGCAGGTCATGCCCGCGTCCTCTTGCTAGATTGGCCATACGCTCCCCGTAAACACCGTCCATCCAGACAACAGCCCCTGCGCCTGGCGGCAACAGCGGATCAAACAAGCGTGATTTGGCCAGGAAGTAATCTTCCATGGTGGGGTGGTAATCCAAATGATCGCGACCAAGGTTGGTAAAGGCCGCGGCCCGCAAAACAACACCGTCCAGGCGCCGTTGTTCCAGCCCATGCGAAGAAGCTTCCATGGCCATGTGGGTCACGCCATCATCGGCCAGTGCAGTCAGAGCTTGGTGCAGGGAAACCGAATCCGGTGTGGTGAGTGCACCTGCCTCTGCGCCATCGCCACGGGTAATACCCAAGGTCCCCATGGCCGCAGCTTCATAACCACAAGCCGCGAATATCTGACGGGTAAAGGCTGCAACAGACGTTTTGCCGGACGTGCCTGTAACGGCAACCATAACCTCCGGCTGCGGTGCAAAGAAGGCCGCGGCCATTAGCGCAAAAGCGCGCCGCGCATCGGCAGCACGCAGCTCTACCACGCCAGCCGGAACGGATGCCTCCACACCTTTGTCGAGAAGAACAGCGCTCGCACCGTCCGTAACAGCCTGTTGGATAAAGTCTTTGCCGTGCCTTGCAGCACCTGCTAGCGCGGCAAAGACAAAGCCTGGTTGAACCTGGCGGCTGTCCAACGCCAATCCCTTCACGATCAGCCCCCCCGCATCGGGTGCGACGTCGACGGACGCATCGATCAACTCAGATAGAGGTCTGGGTACGGACATGGAAACGCTGATTCTGGCCTCAAATCTCTCCGGCATCTGCCTTACGAGGTTTTGTCTAGCCCGTCACGTACCGTCGGTCGTTGGCGTTTGTGTGGGGATAACCCCCAAGATCGGCGCAATGCGTTCAATGATCTGCCGCGTCATCGGCGCCGCATTGAGGCCCGCCGTCGCGCTGCGCTGACCTTCAACCGGCTGTGGCTCATCAATAACAACGATCATTGCATACCTGGGCTCATACATCGGGAAGGCCGAAACAAAGCTGTTGAGGCGATGATCGCCAGAGTAGGCTCCATCCACGATCTTCTCGGCTGTGCCCGTTTTACCGCCCACATCGAGGCCTTCAACGGCGGCACGGCGGCCAGATCCATGGTCGACATTGGCCTGGAACAGCCCGCGCATCAACGCACTTGTCTGCGGCGACAAGACTTGCTCTGCCCAGCGCATCGCCTGCTCTTCTGTGCGCGGTAAGAAGGTTGGCTCGACATAGACACCGCCGTTCACTGTTGCGGCCGTGGCGGCGAGCAATTGCAGAGGGGTGGTTGTCAGTCCGTGGCCAAAAGAGATCGTCGCGGCTGACAGACGTGACCATTCCTCTCGCGGATAGAACGGCGAAGCCGTGCCGGGCAGCTCGATGTCCATGCGGTCCAACAGGCCCATTCGGTCATAATATGCCCGCTGGGTCGCAACACCCATGGCCTCGGCAATACGGATCGTGCCGATGTTGGACGAAGAAGTGAAAACCTCACTGGTCGACAGGATGGCCCGCCGAGCGTGGAAATCATTGATCGTCGAGGATCCGATCCGGATCGGGCGACGCGCGTCATGCTGCGAGTCCATTGTGATGGCGCCGGAATCAAGACCAGCCGCAATCGTGAACACTTTGAAGACCGAGCCCAACTCGAACACACCGCCGGTGGCGCGGTTAAGCGCGGCTTCCTCATTCAGACCTTCACGTGTGTTGGGATCAAAGTCCGGCATGGAAGCAAGCGCCAGCACCTCGCCCGTGCGTACATCCATAATGGCAGCTGTCGCGGCAACAGCTTGATAAGTATCCAAACTCTGCAGCAGCACATCGTGCACCACATGCTGAACCCGCAGATCAAGCGATAAGGATACCGGAGCAAAATCAGGATTGGTGGGATCCAAAAACCCTAGGTCGGCCAATTCGGCGATTGGCCCAGCATCAAGGTACCGCTCAATACCTTCCAATCCCTCGTGATCAACATTGACGGCGCCCAGAACATGCGCAGCTACGCGACCAGAGGGATAAAACCGCCTGGACTCTTCCAAAAACCCGACGCCTGGTATGCCTTGCTGCATCAACGTATCGCGTTGCGAAGGCGTAAGATCGCGGGCGATCCATTCAAATCGTGAGGTATCATCAAGCCGGTCACGCAGGTCATCACGCAACAGATCGGGAATGGCGACCGACAGCCGATCAACTGCATCGTCCACGTCTACCAAAATGGATGGATCAGCATAAACAGCCGTCGCCGGAACATCAGTGGCCAACAGAACGCCATTGCGATCCACGATATCCGGGCGGCTGGCCGCAATTTGCTCCTGAGGTGTCGGTGCACGGACACCGGGCTGCGGTGTATCAAGTGCCAGATCGACGAGGCGAAGGCCGATAACACCGTAGACAACAACCAGTCCAACAGCGAACAGGACCATCCGTGAACGGGTGGCGTCGGAGAGCGATTTTCCTTGTCCAGAAACGTGGATTTGGGAGGGCCCTGCGCTGTGATCATCAAACTGGTCGCTGCCTCCGCCATGACCATTGCGAGCCTTACGCAGCCAGCGACGCACATCTTCTCGAAAAGGCGCGCGCTCAGCCTGACACTCCGGAGTTTCAAAGGACGGAACAAAACTCATGGCCGTTCCTCCGGGGCAATGACTTCCAGCAGAGTGCCAATATCGTCAGCAATCGGGTCGGCTGGCGGCGTCGTATCTAATGTTGAACCGGTCAGTTGCTGGACGAGAAGGTCCAAAGCGCCCGGCGCTTCTATAACCGGAACCACAGACAGATCCTGCTCATGGGATTCCAGCAATTGATCAGAGGCCTCAGACCCAGGATTGGCCAGTTCGTGACGGAAGGGGATGTCCGAAATTGCGGTGTAATGGGCAGATGTAATTGGGCCAAGCGCGAAGCTCTCGCCCAACGCCCCCACAATAGCTTGCAAGCGAGCAGGTTGTTGCAAGGCGGCAAGGTCTGCTTCCAACAACCGTACATCCTGAGCCAAATTTCCAATGTCGCGCTCGAGCATGCGTCGCTCGTCATGGGCAAGTTCTGCGTTGTGCTTGACGCCATAAACGTAGGCAGCACCTGCAATCGCCGCCGCAAGACAGGCCACATCAACGATGCGCATGATGGCTTCCATGCTTCATAGCGGCCAATGGACCGCGCGTTACCATCTCCGGCAGACCAAGCGCGCGAGCGACGTTCGGGGTTGCAATGTCAATCGCGTTCGATGGAACGTCGGTGCGGCGTCCAACCCTTAGCTTCGCGGAACGCGCGCGAGGATTGCGCTGCATTTCATCGTCCGAGGGCACGATGGGGCGGCGAGTGACGATCTCAAACGTCGCAGGCGATGACACGACATCAGGCAGGTGACGTGACCCTCTGTGGCTCGCAGAGGCTTCGGCAAAGAAGCGTTTTACGATGCGGTCCTCCAGCGAATGGAAAGTCACCACTGCCAGGCGCCCACCCGGCTTCAATACCTGCTCAGCGCCGTAAAGCGCGCGTGCCAACTCACCCAGCTCATCATTGACCGCGATGCGCAGCGCTTGGAAGACGCGGGTCGCAGGATGGATAGCAGGGCCAGGTCCGCGCTTGCGGACCGGCATGAGTTTCTCGATCAGAGTCGCCAGGCCACGGGTCGTCTTGATGGGCCAGTCCTTGCGAACCTCGCAAATAAGCTTGGCGATCGCCCGCGAGCGACGCTCTTCGCCGAACTGGTAAAACAGATTGGCAAGATCGGTCTCGGACCAACTGTTCACGATATCCGCAGCCGTTGGACCGTCTTGCGCCATGCGCATGTCGAGCGGGCCGTCATAACGAAACGCAAAACCACGCTCAGCTTGATCGAGCTGCATCGACGACACGCCAATGTCGAGAACCACGGCATTGACCGGGCCGAAATCGCGCTGGTCCAGCTCTTGTGCCATTTGGGAGAACGGAGCCTCGACAAGCGTCAACCGGTCACCATAGGTGTCGCAAAGCGTTTGCCCCCCCGCGATTGCGTCCGGATCACGGTCGAAGGCAACAACGCTTGCACCGGCCTCCAGAAAGGCTTGGGTGTAGCCGCCTGCGCCGAACGTTCCGTCCACGACCAGAGCACCCTCCAGCGGCGCGACCGCAGCAAGCACTTCCTCCAACAGGACAGGGATATGCCGTTCCTGATCAACCAATGACGCATTCATGATGCCGGATCCTGAGCAGCGTCGCCCCAAAGCACCTTGCGCGCCTGCGCAACGGCCTGCTCGCGAAAGGATTGATAGCGGTTGGGCGCCCACATCTGAAACTTGTAGCCCTTGCCGACGAAGACCAATTCGGCCTCGATGCCTGCAGAACCTTTGAGGCGCGCCGGTAGGCTCAAGCGCCCCTCCTTGTCGATCGTAAGCACCTCGCTCTCGCCATAGAACGCTGTTGCCAGAAGATCGTAGCCAAAGGAGGTTGGGTCGAGGCCGGCCAATTTGTGTTCGAACATGTCCACCAAGCGTTGCCCGCCCGCGTCGATGGCTTGTCCGTCCGGACTGGGAATGCAGTAAACACCATCGAAGCCCTCTTTGGTCAGCACATCGCGGAACGGCTTGGGGACGCTGACACGACCCTTCGCGTCCAGTTTGGCATCGATGGTTGAAACGAAAGCCTGCATTGGCCCGCGAACACTCAGTTGAACGTCTCGTCCGAGCCACTTCAATTCCGCGCAGCGAGCCTGCGGAATAGCGAAACAACTCATTCAAGCCAGATTGGGGTATCATGGGATGTAATGGGCTACAATGGGATTGGGCTTCACAATTCATTGCGCGAAACACGGACGGGTCAGTGACGTTCCATCTAAACGCATTATGCTTAACGTTGCGTTTCTGAATCTATGTTATTGATTCTTTGAGCAAACCGAACCTCTCACCGATGATCGGTCACGGATCACGTCTGTGGGCAAGCCTGTGGATAAGTTAGGATGACTTGGGGATGGCTCGGCAGCATCCAGGAGAGCCAGTCGGCCTGTAAGCCGGGTTCTGTCCATCCGAGGGATGGGGCAACCATTCATCTAGGGCGGGCTTCGCAGCCAACCTCAAGCAATCAACCCGAACGCATCGCCTGAAGACGGGGCTAGCCGTGCCGAAGCCCAGCGCTGCGCTCCTATTTGATCTTGCTCCCGATGGGGTTTGCCGTGCCACACACGTTGCCGTGTGTGCGGTAGGCTCTTACCCCACCCTTTCACCCTTACCTCCGACCAAGGGTCGAGGGCGGTTTGCTTTCTGTGGCACTTTCCCTGAGGTTGCCCTCGCCGGGCGTTACCCGGCATCGTGTCTCCATGGAGCCCGGACTTTCCTCCCAGATGCGCTGTAAAGCACATCCCGGCGGCTGCCCAGCCAACTGGCCAGCGATCGGTGACATGACACCGAGCGTGGGTCAACCGTCGGCGGGCTTGGACGGCTCGGGCGCAGCGTGGTTTACAGGAGGCAGATTTCCCTCGAGAGCAACCCGCTCAAGCAACTCAACAGCGGTTGGATAAGCTTGCATGCGATCCCGCAGAAGGTCGATGGCCCGCGATAGAGCTCGCACTTCAATCGGGTTGGAGCAGCCTCGTCTGGTCATCAGTTCCAAAACATCAACGGCATCGCCAATGTCGTGCGCAGGCGCCCGTTCGCGCAGCAATTTGACCAACGCCTGGACCTTTGGCCGGACATCGTCAAAGTCTTGTGCGTCTATACGTTCAACTGCGGGCGACGCAGCCATCCCTGGATCGGGGTGGTCGGGAAGCTGAAGATCGTTTGTGCCATCTCCAGGTTGGAGCAGGTCGTCATCTTCTTCTACTGCTGTGTCAGCTTCAGCTTCCTCTTCAGCCCGCGACGATGACATTGAATCAGAGTTGTCGGCCACAACGGATGTGCCACCATTGCCGACGGCATCAACCTGGGCCTCCTCGTCTTCAACTGTTTCGACATCGAATGGTTCGTCATCACCTGGTCCGTCATCGGCTGGGGGCGGAGGAAGGTCAGGCGGGATGATCGACTCATGGGCTGAGGCCTCATCAGGCTCGTCGGCTTCATCCTCGACAGGCTCAAACAGGGGCAAAGGTGCAATTAGGTCTTCACCGTCAGAGCGAGACGTCGCGATAACGTCAATGCCGCCTGTCGGCGGGCCGAGATCGGCAGAGCGATGCACCGCATGCAAATAGAGTGATGATTGGGCGGTCGTTGGGTCAGCCCAAAGCCTTTCAAATGCTTCGAGGCAACGCGTGAGGAAATTGTTGTCGCGCGAGCGCATTCCCAAAGCCGACCCATCGCGCAGCAGCACCGTGAAGTGCTGGGCAGGTCGCAAGCGTAAGACCAGGAGACCAAGCACAATCACCGGAAGGATCGATAGCCCGAACACCGTGTAGTTTGGCTGGAAGAACTGCAGCGTCTCAACAAACGCGGCAATCGACAAGCCAATGGCGCCGAGCAACATGGCAAAGCTGAGCACAAAGGAAGGACGCACACCGTAGGTGTCAATGCGGGCACCAGCGACCATGTCACGGTGCACAACGAGATCATCCGCTGTCAGGCGGTCACCTTCCAGCGTGATGGACTGCACCCATCGAATGTTGTCGGTCAGCCAACTCAAGACAAGCAAGACCTTGTTAGAAAACGAATTTCAGCGTGACCTTAGCCGATAAGGCTCGTCAACAGCTTATGCAAGGTGGAAACGGTTGAACTATCAGCCACACCGTCCACCCGTTCGGGGCGGAAATGACGTTGAAAGGCCTCCACGACCTTCTGCGTCGCGACGTCATAGGTGCCACTGGCGTCAACAGGGTAGCCATACAGTTTGAGCATGCTTTGTAGCGCCGTCACCGGCTCGCCCCTGTCGCCGACTGCCATGAACCGACCATCGATTATGGGCGCGGGCGGTAGAAAGTGCCCGACCCCTTGAGCGGCTAGCCGATCCCAGGGAAACAGTTCGCCCGGATCTTCCTTGCGGTCCGGCGCAATATCGGAATGGGCAAGGACGTGCTCGCGGGCGATACCGTGGCGCGCGATTATCGCTCTACTCAAGGCAATGACCGCGTCAATCTGCATATCCGGGAACGGGCGGTAACCATGCTCATGGCCAGGATTGCAGATCTCAATACCCACCGACCGGGCGTTGATGTCGCTGACGCCCTTCCAAGACCCTTTGCCCGCGTGCCACGCGCGCTGCTCTTCATCCACCATGGTGATGATGCGGCCATCTTGTTGAACGACATAGTGCGACGAGACCTGTGAACGCGGATCAGCCAACCATGCCACCGCGGCATCTTCGTCTTTCATGCCGGTGTAATGGAGCAACAAAATATCGACGGGCGCGCCCTTTCGGCTGTCAAAATTCGGTGACGGAACAACGCCGTCGACAACAGGATAATCGGTCAAACGGCACTCCCAACCGGCCGGTGACGCGCTTCGATCTGCTCAAAAGCGGCGTTGATGGCCGACAATCGGTCGGATGCGATCTTGATGAACTCGTGCGGTACGCCGCGCGCGATCAGCCTGTCAGGGTGGTTCTCAGCCACCAATTTCCGGTACACGCGGCGCACCTCGTCAAAGGGTAGATCGGACTCGACACCCAAAACGACATAGGGATCGAGTTCCCCTTCAAAGACATGACGGGCGCGGACACGGCGGTATTCAATGTCACCAAAGCCAAATTCCTCAGCAACCGTTTCCAGATAGGCGGATTCACGGTCGTGCAGGACGCCGTCCGCCATCGCGATATGGAAAAGACCATCGAGAATATCTTCCAGGATGGCCTGCTCACCCTCAAACAGACCAGCAATCTTGCGGGCATACGCATCAAAGCCCGCGACGTCTTGTTTGGCCAGGTTGTAGAGGCGGGCGACATTATCCGCTTCGTTTTGCGGAAACTCGACCAGGTCGCGAAACGCGTCGATCTCTTCATGGGTCACGACGCCATCTGCTTTGGCCATTTTGGCAGATAGGCCAATCATCGCGACGGTGAAAGCAACCTGGCGACGCTGTTCTTCATCGCCAACCAGATTGCGTAGACCATCCACAATCGTGCCAAGCACAGCGCCAGCACCGGATGCTGCCGAACTCATCAGTGATGTAAGAGAAGTCCACAAACTCATCTTGTAAGCACCAGCACACAGTTTTCTCGAGCGTTGTGCACATGGGCTGACAACGCGACAAGCGCAAGGGTCATTCTTTGCTTGAGCCAACATCATAAGTCGGCCAAGAGGGCCATCCTACCCACTAAAGAGTTCAACCATGTCCGCCGAGCCGACCAATACCAACACGACAGACGATCGCTGGGATTTCTGGATCGACCGTGGCGGCACCTTCACGGATGTCGTTGCCAGCCTGCCGGACGGCTCCCTTCAAACCATGAAGCTCTTGTCTGAAAATCCGGAAGCCTACCGCGACGCCGCCGTCGAAGGCATTCGCAGGTTCATGGGCGTCCAACAGGGCGAAAAGGTGCCTGCAGACCAAATCGCTACCGTAAAAATGGGCACGACAGTGGCCACCAATGCGCTTTTGGAGCGTAAGGGCGAGCGCACGGCGCTGATCATCAGCAAAGGCTTCCGCGACGCCTTGCGCCTTGGCTATCAGGCCCGCCCCGACATCTTCGCCAAGAACATTGTCCTACCGGAGCAGCTCTACAGCCATGTCATCGAGATTGATGAACGCGTGCTCGCCGATGGAACGGTTGAAACGGCACTTTCCGACTCGCAGATCAACGCGGCCCTTAATGAGCTACAGGCCAAGGGCTTCAGCTCAATCGCGATATGCCTCATGCACGCCTACGCGTACACGGACCATGAGGCCAGAATCGCCGAAGAAGCGCGCGCGCGCGGTATAGCGCAAGTCAGCGTCAGCCATGAAGTATCCCCGCTGGTGAAGCTCGTGGGACGTGGTGACACCACTGTGGTCGATGCCTACCTCTCGCCAATCCTGCGGCGCTATGTGCAGCAAGTCGCCGACGAGTTGGGCGTGGAAGGCACCGGCTGCCGCTTGATGTTCATGATGTCATCCGGCGGGCTCACGGCGGCCGACCTGTTCCAAGGCAAAGACGCCATCCTGTCCGGGCCGGCGGGAGGCGTTGTTGGCGCGGTTGAAACCGCCAACATGGCAGGCTTCGACAAGATCATCGGGTTCGACATGGGCGGCACCTCCACCGACGTGTCGCATTATGCGGGCACCTACGAGCGTGCCTTCGATACCGAAGTGGCTGGCGTGCGTATGCGCGCGCCGATGATGCGCATTCACACGGTGGCGGCTGGTGGCGGATCAATCCTGCACTATCGCGATGGACGCTTTCAGGTTGGCCCGGATTCGGCTGGCGCGAACCCAGGACCAGCTTGCTACCGACGTGGCGGCCCCCTTGCGGTGACAGACGCCAATGTGATGGTCGGCAAGCTTCAACCCGAGGCCTTTCCCGCCATTTTTGGCCCCAACCAGGACCAGCCGCTCGACTCTGGGACCGTCCGAGACAAATTCGATGCCCTGGCGCATGAGATTGGCGATGGACGGTCTGCCGAAGAAATTGCCGACGGCTTTTTGAACATCGCCGTGCAGAACATGGCGAACGCGATCAAAAAGATATCCGTTCAGCGTGGCTACGATGTCACGCAGTATGCGCTGGTGAGCTTTGGCGGCGCGGGTGGCCAACATGCGTGCGCAATCGCCGACACGCTGGGTATGACCACGGTCCACCTGCACCCCTTTTCGGGCCTCCTGTCAGCCTATGGCATGGGTCTCGCCAATCTCTACGCATCGCGCACCAAGGCGCTTGTGGAACCGCTGGAAGCCGACAGCCAAACGGCCTTGGACGCGATGATCAATGATCTCTTGCGCCAGGTGTCAGACGAGCTGGCGGGCCAAGGTGTCGATCGCGATCAGATCACCTGGCGCCCGATCCTGCACCTGCGCTACCAGGGCACCGACACAACGATCCCCCTGAATTTCGCTGAACGCGCCATTCCCAGAACTGCCAAGGCATTCGAACAGGAGCATGAAAGCCAGTTCGGATTTACCTATCCTGGGCGCGCCATCATCATCGAAGGCGTCGAACTGGAGGCGCATGACGGCGTTGTGGTTGGGCGCGATGAAACAGAGCACCCAACCCAATCCGGAGAGGTGGCACGCAACACCACCACGCGCGTCTTCACCGATGGGAAATGGCAGGACGCTGCCATAGTGCGGCGCGCCGTTGTTGCGCGCGGGCAGACCATCACCGGACCTGCAATCCTCATCGAAGATCACCAGACCGTGGTTATCGAACCAGGATGGCAAGCGCAGCTGACCGCCCGCGATCATTTGGTTTTGCGACGGATTGAAGCCAAAGCCCGCGATCAAGCGATCGGCACGCAAGCCGACCCTGTGATGTTGGAAGTGTTCAACAATCTGTTCATGTCGATCGCCGAGCAGATGGGCGAAACTCTTCAGAAGACGGCCTCGTCGGTGAACATCAAGGAGCGGCTCGACTTCTCCTGCGCCGTCTTCGACAAGGATGGTGCGCTGGTCGCCAATGCTCCGCACATGCCGGTGCATCTGGGCTCGATGGATCGTTCGGTCGAAGCGATCATACGCCAGAATGTGGGCATCGTGCGCCCCGGCGATGTCTACGCGCTCAACGCGCCGTACAATGGCGGCACGCACTTGCCAGACATCACGGTCGTGACGCCCGTGTTCGATCCGGGAGAAAACGACATCATCTTCTGGGTCGCTTCGCGCGGCCACCATGCCGATGTCGGCGGTACGGCGCCCGGTTCCATGACACCGCTGGCCGCCAACGTCGAAGAAGAGGGCGTACTGTTCGATAACTTCAAGCTGGTCGACCAAGGCCTCTTCCGCGAGGCGGCGTTGCGCGAACTCCTGACCAATCACCCGTACCCTGTCCGCAATGCCGACCAGAATGTTGGCGACCTTAAAGCCCAGATCGCCGCCAATGCCAAAGGCGTCCATGAGATGCGCGCCATGGTGGCGCAGTTCGGATGGGATGTTGTCTCCGCCTATATGGGCCACGTCCAAGACAACGCCGAAGAAAGCGTGCGCCGCGTGTTAGAGCGCCTGGACGATGCCGAGATCGAGTACCCAACCGATCAAGGCGCAGTCATTAAGGTGAAGATCACCATCGACCGCGACAAGCGCGAGGCGACGGTGGACTTCACGGGCACCAGCGCCCAACAGAGCAACAATTTCAACGCGCCGGAGCCCGTCGCGCGCGCGGCGGTGCTTTACGTGTTCCGCGTGCTTACCGAGCAACCAATCCCAATGAACGCTGGTTGTTTACGGCCCATCAACTTGATCATCCCCGATGGATGTATGCTGCGGCCGCGATACCCTGCCGCCGTCGTTGCGGGCAACGTCGAGACCAGTCAGCACGTCACCAACGCGATGTTCTGTGCCACCAAGGCGATCGCGGCGGCGCAAGGTACGATGAACAACCTCACCTTCGGCAATGAAACCTACCAATATTACGAGACGATCTGCTCTGGCGCGCCAGCTGGCCCTGGGTTCGATGGCACAGCAGGTGTTCATACCCACATGACGAACTCGCGCCTCACTGACCCAGAGGTGCTCGAGATGCGCTTTCCAGTGGTGTTGGAGGACTTCCACATCGAAGCTGGTTCCGGAGGCAAAGGAAGATGGAACGCGGGCGACGGCACCAGGCGTGCGATCCGGTTTCGCGAGCGCATGGACTGCGCCATTCTTTCCTCACACCGCCAAATCCAGCCTCCCGGAATCGACGGGGGAGAACCAGGCAGGCTTGGCCAAACGCAGGTGCGCCGTGGTGACGGATCCATCGAGACGCTTCGAAGCTGCGACCAGACCGTGCTGGAACCTGGCGAGGCCGTCATCATTACAACGCCGACGGGTGGCGGATACGGAGCAGCCAGCGACCCAAGCTGATTGATCAAGCCAAATGGTCGATTGACAGGCGTGAGTGTTCAAGCGCTTGGTCCTGCCCATGACACTCGAAATCTATCTTTCCTACGTGGTCGCTTGCTTCGTTGTATTGGCGGTCCCCGGCCCAACAATTTTACTGGTCATTTCCTACGCGCTAAGCCAAGGACGGCGGGCCGCGCTGTCGACAGTGGTTGGCGTCGGCTTGGGCGATGCGATCGCGGTAACCGTGTCCCTCGCAGGTTTGGGTGCCGTCATGGCGGCCTCCGCAACGGCCTTCACTGTGCTCAAATGGATTGGCGCGGCCTACCTCATCTACCTTGGCATCAAGATGTGGCGGACACAGCCAACGCTGAAGCTGGATGAAGATGCCGCTGTGTCTGGACGGCAAATGACACTTCACACAACGATCGTCACCGCGCTGAACCCAAAAGGCATTGCGTTCTTCGTGGCTTTCCTACCGCACTTTTTGGACCCGTCGTCGCCTGCCCTGCCGCAATTGGTGCTGCTTGGAACGACCTTTGTGGTACTCGGCGTCATCAACGCCGCGCTGTACGCGGTCTTCGCCGCCCATATGCGTGCGCGCATCACGCGCCCAACAACGCTAAAGTGGGCGAACAGGGCTGGAGGTACCATGCTACTTGGCGCCGGGCTCATGACAGCATTGTTACGCCGCGCCTAACATTAGCAACGGGTTTATAACAGCCTAAGTCATTGGCCTTACACCGTTTGTGCAATGCAGCGACGAATTTTCTTGCGTCCATGCACACCTGTTGTAGCCTCCAATCTCCAAACAAAGAGGGGAGGCCCGAGCCTTTGAACGGTCAACGCGCTTTGAATTTGGTCATTGTCGGTGCGGCATTTGTTTTTATTGGCGCCATCGTTTTGGGAATGGTCTAGAACCAGCCAAAACAGCTGAGTAAGGCACTCGTCGACACGACCTAAAAGTTTCGCGGAAAGAAGAAGACTAAGCCGCAAAAACAAGAAACGGCGTCTCAATTGAGGCGCCGTTTTTTGTTTGTTTATAGAGCCTTAGGCAGCAAGCGCAGCGATCTCGGCGTCTGCCTTGGCCAAGGATGCGTCCGCATCCAGCATCAGGCGGTCAGCGGCCACAACGTCAACATCGGTGATACCGATGAATCCCAGCACGTGCTTCAGGTAAGGCGTTGCGAAATCGATCGGCGAGCCAGCTTCTGTGCCGCCGGAGGAAATCACGATCGTCGCCTTCTTGCCTTCCAGCAGACCTTGGGGTCCATTTTCGGTGTATTTGAAGGTCACACCGGCACGGGCAATCTGATCAATCCAAGCTTTCAGAGCCGCTGGCACGCCAAAGTTCCAGATCGGGGTGGCGATCACCAGGTGATCAGCGGCCAGAACCTCGCCGATCAGCTCTTCGGACGTGGACAATGGCGCCTTGTCGTCACCGCCGAACGCGGCGCCAATCCAGGCGCCATCGACAACAGGAACACCGTTGCTGACATCGCGTGCAACCACCTGGGTCGCGTCGTCGCTCAGCTTCGCAACAACTTTGTCCGCCAGCTGACGGCTAACGGAGGCTTCGCCACGTGGAGAGGCCAGAACAGTGAGAATGGTTTTCGGGGAGGTCATCGGGGCAATTCCTCAAATGTTTGAACGTTGAGGAAGAGATGCGCCTTTCTATCGCCCGGCTGAAGCCTCTTTCTGACAGACAGGCCGTTCGCAATTAAACGACAATCAGAAGCCTATTGGGCAGCTTGCGTGAGAATATCTGCAGGATCATAGGCTAGGACAGGCCGCAACCAGGTCTCCGCCTGTTCCACGCTCCACCCTTTGCGGTGGGCATAATCTTCCACCTGATCGCGCTCAACCTGACCGACGCCGAAGTAGTAGCTGTCAGCATGCGCAAAATAGAGGCCGGAAACAGATGAGCCCGGCCACATGGCAAAGCTCTCGGTGAGCGAGATACCGGCCGCCTTCTCGGCATCCAGAAGACGGAAGAGCGTTTGCTTTTCCGTGTGATCAGGCTGGGCCGGGTAACCCGGCGCAGGGCGTATGCCCGCATAGGTCTCCTTGATCAGCTCGGCTGGGGACAAACCCTCGTCCGGCGCATAGCCCCAAAACTCGCGACGTACACGTTCATGCATGTGCTCCGCAAAGGCTTCCGCCAACCGGTCACACAGCGCTTGAATCATAATCTTTTTGTAGTCGTCACCACCAGCCAGAGCAGCGATTGCCTGCTCTTCGCCATGGCCAGCGGTTACCGCAAAACCACCGACAAAGTCGCCCGTCTCGGCCACAAAATCTGCGAGCGCCACTTGGGCGCGATCGCCAGACCGGCTGATCTGCTGTCGCAGAGTATGGAACGTCGCAATGCGCTCGCTGCGCGTCTCATCTGCGAACACGGCGATATCGTCACCTTCGCGAACCGCTGGCCACAGACCGATCACCGCCTTGGCGGAGATTTTGCCCGAAGCGATCAGCTCGCCCAGCAGGTTCTGCGCATCATCAAACAGCTCGCGCGCAACCGGCCCAGCTTCGGGGTGGTCAAGCAAGTCCGGATAGGTGCCCTTCATCTCCCAGGTAGCGAAGAAGGGCGTCCAATCAATGTAGGGCACCAGTGTTTCAAGGTCGTAGGTCTCGAAGACCTTGGTCCCCAGTGTTTTTGGCCGCAAGGGTGGTTGCGCCGCGAAATCCGGCGCAAAGGCCTTGGCCCGGGCTTGCGCAATCGGAAGTCGCGCTTTGGCTGCCTGCGCCCGCGCATGACCTTCGGCGATCCGCGCATACTCGCTGCGGACATCATCGAAGTATGTATTCTTGTCGGGCCCTAGCGCCTTTTGGCAGACACCCACCGCGCGGCTCGCGTCAGTCACATAGACCACTTGGCCAGCATCGTAACTTGGGTCAATCTTGACTGCCGTGTGGACACGGCTAGTGGTCGCGCCGCCGATGAGCAGCGGTATGCCAAATCCCTGGCGCTCCATCTCGGAGGCGACGGACACCATCTCATCCAGGGATGGTGTTATAAGCCCAGACAGACCGATGATGTCAGCGCCGATCTCGCGGGCTTTGTCGAGGATCTGCTGACCGGGCACCATCACGCCCATGTCCACTACCTCGTAATTGTTGCACTGGAGTACGACGCCGACGATGTTTTTGCCGATATCGTGGACATCGCCTTTCACGGTCGCCAGCAGAACCTTTCCAGCCGATGGCGCATCGGTCAGGCCAAGCTCTTCCTTCTCGCGCTCCATAAACGGCATGAGATAAGCAACAGCCTGCTTCATCACACGGGCGGATTTTACCACCTGCGGCAAGAACATTTTGCCCGCGCCAAACAGATCGCCGACGACGTTCATGCCGTCCATAAGCGGCCCTTCGATGACGTGCAGAGGACGCTCCGCAAGCGCTCGGGCCTCTTCGACATCTTCATCGATGAACTCGGTGATGCCTTGAACCAGTGCGTGTTGTAGGCGTTCATTGACCGTGCTTTCGCGCCAGGAGAGATCGACCTCGCGCTTCTTCGCTCCGCCACCTTTGAACTCGTCAGCCGCATCCACAAGGCGCTCGGTGGCATCCGCTCGTCGGTTGAGAACAACGTCCTCCGCCAGCTCTTTGAGGCGTGGATCCAGCGCGTCGTAAACACCGAGCTGACCAGCATTGACGATGCCCATATCCATACCCTGACCAATAGCGTGGTACAGGAAGACGGTGTGCATCGCCTCGCGCACTGGCTCATTGCCGCGAAACGAGAAGGATAGGTTCGACACGCCGCCCGAAACATGAGCATGCGGCAGGGACTGGCGGATAAAGGCGGTCGCGCGGATGAAGTCGTTGCCGTACTCGGCATGCTCTTCAATGCCGGTTGCCACAGCGAACACATTGGGGTCGAAGATGATATCTTCAGGTGGGAAACCGACCTGATCAACAAGGACCCGATAGGCTCGCTCGCAGATTTCGGTTTTGCGCTCATAGGTGTCAGCCTGGCCACCCTCGTCGAAGGCCATAACGACCACGGCCGCCCCATGCCGCCGGCAGAGTTTGGCTTGCTCGATAAAGGCCTCTTCGCCTTCCTTCAGCGAGATGGAGTTAACGATAGGCTTGCCCTGCAAACACTTCAGCCCGGCCTCGATGACCGACCATTTGGAGGAATCCACCATCACTGGCACGCGGGCGATATCCGGCTCGGCTGCAACGAGGTTGAGGAACGTCACCATGGCCTCTTCCGAATCCAACAGCCCCTCATCCATGTTGACATCGATGACCTGCGCACCCGCCTCAACTTGGTTGCGGGCAACGTCGAGCGCGGCGGTGTAATCGCCATTCTTGATGAGCTTGCGGAACTTGGCTGATCCGGTGACGTTGGTGCGCTCACCGACATTCACAAACGGAATGTCTTCGGTGAGCTCAAACGGCTCAAGCCCCGATAAACGCAGGCGCGGTTCTACCTCCGCAATTTGCCGTGGCGCCTTTCCACGAACGCTATCTGCGATGGCGCGAACATGGTCTGGTGTGGTGCCGCAGCAGCCGCCAACAATATTCACCAGTCCGGCTTCCGCGAACTCTTGGAGCATCCCCGCAGTCGCTTCAGGAGACTCATCATAGGCACCAAACTCGTTTGGCAGGCCGGCATTTGGGTAGGCACACACCAGCGTATCGCAGACCTTGGCAAGCTCTGCGATATGCGCACGCATCTCCTTCGCACCAAGTGCGCAATTAAGGCCGATAGAGAACGGCTTGGCGTGACGCAACGCGTACCAAAACGCTGTTGGCGTCTGACCAGATAGCGTGCGCCCAGAAAGATCCGTGATGGTGCCAGATATCATCACCGGCAAAACCACGCCCATCTCTTCAAATGCTTCATCTATCGCAAACAGCGCAGCCTTAGCGTTCAGTGTATCGAAGACCGTCTCAATCAAGATCAGGTCTGCGCCGCCCGCAATCAGGCCACGCGCAGCTTCGCCATAGGCTGCCCGCAATTCGTCAAAGCTGGTGGCGCGGAAACCCGGATTTTGCACATCAGGCGAGATAGACGCCGTTCGGTTGGTTGGGCCGATGGCGCCCGCCACGAAGCACTGTCGGCCCGGGTCTTCGGCCATCACCTCCTGCGCCGCTTCGACCGCGAGGCGCGCACCAACCTCATTGAGCTGATAGGCCAAGTGCTCCATGCCATAGTCGGCCTGGGCGATGCTGGTCGACGAAAACGTATTGGTTTCAACGATATCCGCCCCAGCCTGAAAGTAGGCCTTGTGGATGGCACGCACCGCATCCGGCTGTGTGAGTATCAGAAGGTCGTTGTTGCCTTTCAGGTCGAGGTGCCAATCAGCAAAATGCGAACCACGGAATTCATCTTCCGAAAGCCGCAAGTCCTGGATTTGCGTCCCCATAGCGCCGTCAAGGACCAGTATGCGCTCGCGCGCCAATTGATTCAGCGCGTCAACACGGGCAGTTCGCTCTTCTTGACTCAGAATCATAAGCTGAGAACCTCGCCTTAAGCGACTGATTTTACTACATTATCGTTCGGCGCACCAGCACCGACTGACGGACGCATGCCCAAGAGATGGCAGATCGCAAAAACGAGGTCGGCCTTGTTCATGGTGTAAAAATGAAAGTCAGAGATGCCATGCCTGCGCAGGCCTTCGACCTGTTCAGCTGCAACGGTCGCGGCCACAAGCTGATGCGTGGTGGGATCCTCGTCCAGTCCCTCAAAGCACGAAGCAACCGCTTGCGGAATGCGCGCACCACAGCCTTTGGCAAAGCGCGCGATCGACTTGAACGAATGCACCGGGGCAATGCCGGGAACAATTGGAATGGTTATGCCTGCATCGCGAACCCGGTCCAGATAGCGAAAATAGTCAGTGTTATCGAAAAAGAACTGGGTGATCGCACGCGTCGCGCCAGCATCGACTTTTCGCTTCAGCACATCGATCTCCGTCTCCCAATCCGGGCTTTCCGGATGGCGCTCAGGATAGGCTGAGACCGAAACCTCCATGGGGTGTCGCGCGCATATGGCTGCTACCAGATCTGCCGTGTTTTGGTAGCCATCAGGGTGAGCGTGATAGGCCGTCCCGACACCCTCTGCAGGGTCGCCACGCAACGCCACGATGTGTCGCACGCCTGCCTTTGCATAGGCATCCACAACAGCGTCCACCTCGCCACGCGATGCGCTAACGCAGGTAAGGTGCGCGGCTGGATCGAGCGCTGTGCGCGACCGCAACGCTTCAACCGTGCGGTGGGTTCGCTCTCGCGTTGAACCGCCAGCGCCGTAAGTCACCGAAACGAACTTCGGCCGCAGCGGTGCCAGACGCTCAATCGCGCTCCAGAGTTTGATCTCCATCTTCTCCGTCTTCGGTGGGAAGAATTCGAAGCTCACATTCAACGTGGAGGCGGGATTGGTGGATATCGACATCATTTTCTCAAGCGTAGGCAACAGGTGTTTCGACGCCAGGTGCGTCGAGCAAGGCGCGCTGGTCGCGTGCCAACCAAAGGTGAACAGATAGGCTTTCATCGCGCTGATCCGACGGTGCTTTCAGCGTCGTCACTTTGTCCATCTGAAGGTCGAGCGCTTCCAGCCACCGTGCGACTTCTGCGCCGTCAAACCCAAGTCGGCGATGCTGATGCTTGGAGCGTAGTGCCTCAATACCATGCGATGCAAAATCAACGATCAGCAGACGCCCACCCGGTGCGAGTACCCGGCGTGCCTCCGATAGCATCGGGCGCGGATCGTCAAAAAAGTGCATCACCTGATGGATGGTCACCAGGTCTTGGCTGTCGCGTGGCAAACTGAGCGCAAGGCCGTCGCCATGACGCACCTGGGCGTGATCAACGCCGTGCGATGCCAAATTGGCCCGCGCCACTTGCAACATGGCATGGGTGGGATCGATTCCAATCGCTTGCGCGTAAATCTCGCGCAACAACACCAGCATGCGGCCTGTGCCGGTGCCAATGTCGAGCAGGGACCCTACGCGCTCTGTGCCAAGCGCCTCAACAATTGCGGCCTCAACATCCACATCGGGAACCAGGTCAGCCCTCAAGGCGTCCCACTGAGCTGCGTTGCTCTGAAAGAAAGCCGTTGCCCGTTGGCTTTGTTCCGCCTTCAGACGGGCCAAACGCTCGGCATCATCGAGTAGCACGCCGTCGGCCAAACCAATCGAATGGCTGACAGTTTCCCAAATGGCGTTGAGATCACTGTCTTCAGCCATGCGGTAGTAGACCCAAGCCCCTTCAGGAAAACGCTCGATCCAGCCAGCATCGGCCAACAATTTTAGATGGCGGGATAGGCGTGGCTGGCTTTGGCCCAACAAGCTCGTCAGATCTTTCACGCTCAGATCGCCCTGGCGTAGCAAGGCAAGCAAACGTAGCCGCGTCGGTTCGGCTAGCGCTTTCAGTCGCTCGATTCCCAGCTCAAAAGCGTCGGGCATGATGCACACATTCAGTTCGTAAAGACATAAAGATATCTTTATGTCCATATGAAGTGGGTTACAAGCCGGAATTTGGAAAAGAAAAACCCGACTGGACGTGCCAGCCGGGTTTCTTGGGAGCTCGTTTCGCTGACCGTGAATCCTAGGCAGCTTGACCGATTTTGCGTTTCTTCCATTCGGAGAAGATTTGCTCGGCCATTGCTTGATCGAGCGCTTCATAATCGAAAAGCGCGCGTGCTCTCTCTTCGCGGTCTAAGCGCCTCAGCCAGGGGCCAAGTTGCAGGAAGGCCTCCACCGTTTTGGTTGAAAACCTCATAGACTTGCAAACAATAAGAAAAGGCTTCGGATCAGCTCGAACTGACCAGTGTTTGGCTTCCTCCAACGCCACGCCGGCGCACAAGGCAAACATCACAACAGCCTCGGCGAACTTGCCACCTGAAGCCATTGCTGCAACGGATGCTTCGTTCACTGGTTGCTTCTTCAGCATCATGGAAACGTTGCGATAGGCGGCCTCGAAGTCATAGCGCATCAACCACTGCTCGTTGGAAAGCCGTTCTGCGGCGAGGCCAGCTGCCTCCGTCACGCGCTTAGCAACCTCGGGGCGACCGTGGCGTAGCAACTTGCGGCGCACGGACACGCTGGCAACATCAACCAGCGCGCGGACCACCGACACGGGGAGGTCTTCGCGTTCCGCCAGTGTTTCTTGCAGCTGGGTGCAGTTGCGTGAATCTTTCACCAATTTCGCAAACGATTCTTCGTGGAACTTTGCACCAGTGTTGCTGGCCAGCTTTGTTTTCACCGGGGCATTGCCGCGCTCGATGATCTCAGAGGCCAGATCGGCGTTGATTTGCGCACGCCCAGCTATGGCATCCATATGCTCAAGGCCATTGTTGCGCACAACTTCGGTCAGATCGTCATCCGTGAGCACGGGACTACGCTCCAAAACCGGACGAGCGACATTGATTTGCTCGTTGGCAAGTTTGCGCACCATGCCCGTAGGAGCACTGGCAAGTGGAGCAAGCTTATCAGCCACAAAGGCGAGAGCTTCTTCCTCCACGAAATCAGCCAAACGTACCAACACGTCATCGTAGACGGCCAGTAGTTCTGGATTGATCCTGTCAGTCGTCAGCGCGTAAAGCTGGACGACATGCTCCATCAATCGGTTACGCTCTTCTTGCGTATGGGTGCTTTCCACACGCTCAAAATCGACAAGTTCACTCATTCGGGCAGCTCGCGCTGACCCTCCACCGTTTCCCAACGATGCTATTAGCAAGCGCGGCTTGGCAAACACTCAAACCATTGCATCAAATTTGAACAATCGGGCGTTTTCTGAGCTGTGCTCGTAAGGGAATGGGTGACGCCAGCACTTACTCGACATAATCAAACTGGCCATCGTCAACATACCGCACAAACTGCGCCAACGATCGGTCCCAAATATCCAAGTACGCACCAAAGGCATTGCGGGGCAGCGGATCGCTTGTGAACAGAAAGTCCATCTCCAAGATCGCTGAGTTTATGTCTGCGGTGTAGATCTTGGTCCAGCGCTGCTCGAGATTCCACTCATTCATGGCCTCAAAAGACGATGTTCCGTTGCTCGTGCGTTGCGCCCGCAATGAGAACGAAGTGCATGCCGCGTGCTGCACACAACCATAGAACAGAATGTTGTAGTCAATATTGTTGACGCTGGTTTCGATGAACGGATCGTCAAACTCGTCAACAGTAACAATAACGGTCTGCCCGCGCGCGGTGAGAAAATCGGCAACACCTTGTGGGTTTTGCGAACTGATCGTTTGAGCGCTGGCGGCAAAGGTCGCTGCGCCAAGCAACAGGCCGGCAAACAGGAGTTTCGGGAATAAATGAAGGAAGCGCGCGCTCAAGAGATCAATACCAAATCCAAGGAAAGATCCCTGCATCCTGAACCAGCACGCCTGTCGCGACAACTGGCAAACTGTCAACCAACGACACGCGCTGGGCTCAACTGTCCGGGATAGCGCACATCTGCAATGGGCCGACAAACCAGGGCCGAGACGCAAACAAGTCCTCGCCGAGGGCATACCAAGTCATGGTCATGCCATCATCGCCTTGCTCGACGTCGATCTCCCACGGGCGCTCAATGGCATCCTCACCGCACAGCACACGAACGCGGAACCCAGTATGAAGCGGAAAGGCCTCCATTATCCGGCAATAGAAGAACCAGCGCGAAAGCCAATGTCCTTCAAAGCGGTAGGGCGCATCGGTAATGCGCTCGACGGTCTCATCGAAACCAACTGCTGCCTGCGCTTCGCATTGGTTCGGCGTGCCCCAATCGCCCTCCAATTCTTCGGGCGCAAAGGTTTGCGCCTGGCCCGGTTGAACCAACAAACCCAAGCTTAGGCAGACGCTAAACACGCCGAACACGACAAATGGAAATACGCGGTTCATGAAATAAAGCTAGCGCGTACCCATTCACAGGCCCATGGCCGTCTGATCACCTCTGCGTGAATTTCTTCCAACGAAGAAGGCCGTTAAGCCTACCCTTCCCAGATCCACTGTTCGGGCACCTGCACAATGACCTTCTGTCCCACATGGACCTTGCCAGGTCTTTCGACCCAGCCGACAAGCCCTCGCCTGCCAACGGCCAGTTTAGGGAAGGCCAGCGCCAGCTTCTTGGCTTCTTGGTCTGGATAATGCTTGGCAATCTCATCGCCAGCGAAACGGCAAGGCGCGTTCTGCCCATCAATCTTGATGGTCGCCCCGTCCTGGAAGAACAGAAGGCTGCGCGGCGGTAGTTTCGAGAGACTAGAAACACCGGAAAGAGCGAGATTGGCGCCAACCCATTCTGGCTCAACGCAGGCAACGTCCATCGCACCAGCGACATCGGCCAGCTCATCGCGGCAGACGATCGACAGCTGCCGTTCGTTGCGCATCTCGGTGCCGCGCGGATACCACGGCTCACGTCCACCGGCCTGGCGGGTCAAACCGCCATGGCGATCTCCGGCGATGCCTTCATAGGTGAGGTCCAAGCTGTCGACGGGGCTAGACGCGAAAGCACCATCAAGCGAGGCGTAAACGCCGGTCAGCTGCGCTTCGAAACGCTTGGCAGCGTAAATACTCATCTGGTCATAACCCGTGTCGCGAGGTGTTCATTAATCTAGAATCAAATAAGCTAACAATTGACAAGCCCTAAAAGTTCCTGCTTTGTTCTTTCGGTCTATGGAGTGATATATGAGTGCCGCAGCAAGCCTTTTGGAACAAGCGAACGGGGAAGCCTTCCAGACGGTTTTGGCCGACCCGCCATGGCGTTTCCAAAACAGAACAGGCAAGGTCGCGCCTGAACACCGTAGATTGAATCGATACGAAACCATGGATACCGAAGCAATATGCAAGCTGCCGGTTTCTAACGTGGTAGCAGAACCAGCTCATCTGTATCTTTGGGTCCCGAACGCACTTTTGCCTGAAGGCCTTCAAGTGATGCAAGCCTGGGGTTTCGAGTACAAATCGAACATTATTTGGCACAAGATACGCAAAGATGGCGGCTCAGATGGCCGCGGTGTGGGCTTCTATTTTAGGAACGTAACTGAAGTTCTTTTGTTCGGTGTGCGTGGTAAAAATGCCCGTACGTTGGCCCCGGCGCGCAGCCAGGTAAACATGAACCAATCTCGAAAACGCGAGCATTCTCGCAAGCCTGATGAGCAGTATGAATTGATAGAAGAATGCTCTCCCGGGCCCTTTATCGAGTTATTTGCTCGTGGGACGAGACCAGGCTGGACCTATTGGGGCAATCAGGCAGATGAAGACTACCGCCCGACTTGGGATACTTACGCTTATAACTCTTCGGTGGCGGCCGAGTGAAACTGCTCCCCAATGAAGATCTTGTGCCTGGTTGGCAGTGCTAAGACTGGCGTAATGCTGAGGCTATTCTGTCGACTGTACACTCAAGTGAGTGGGGCGACCTCTTGGAGACTTTGTCTGCGTTTCGTCTAAGACACACGAACCTTGCTGCCAAGGGGAAGGGCAACAAGTCGGCCATGGCCAGCGCCATCGACTCTGAATTTTATGCTCGCGGTTGGGAAGAGCGAGCTTTCAAGACTGCGATTAAGGTCGATGACGACCTTAGTGAAAGCCCAACCCATGACATCGACTGTTTCCGTGGCTCCGTAGCAATGGAAATCGAATGGAATAACAAAGATCCATTTTATGACCGTGATTTGAATAACTTTCGGCTGCTTTACGACCTGAGGATTGCTGACGTCGGTGTTATGGTGACCAGATCCACTTCGCTAATGAGGTGGCTCAAAGAAAACCACTCGATACTTGGCAAAGCCAAAGATACCTACGGACCGTCAACAACACACTTCGATAAACTAGAACCAAGAATACTCGGTGGTGGTGCTGGTGGTTGCCCGGTCTTTGTCTTTGCGATGACGGAATTACTCTACTTGGACGATCGCTGACTACCTAGTCAGCCGTTTGTACGTCACGCGCTTCGGGTTCACGCTTTCCGGGCCAAGGCGGCGGATCTTGTCCTGCTCATAATCGTGAAAATTGCCTTCAAACCACTCCACATGGCTGTCGCCTTCAAACGCCAGCATATGCGTCGCCAAACGGTCCAGGAACATGCGGTCGTGGCTGATGACCACAGCGCAGCCGCCATATTCTTCCAACGCATCTTCGAGCGCTGCCAGCGTTTCCGTGTCCAGATCATTGGTCGGCTCATCGAGCAACAGCACATTGGCGCCAGATTTCAGGATCTTGGCGAGATGCACCCGGTTGCGCTGACCGCCTGAAAGCGTGCCCACAGGTTGCTGCTGATCGCCACCCTTGAAATTGAACGACGAACAGTAAGCGCGTGAGTTCACCTCTTTGGTGCCAAGCTTGATGATGTCATCACCGCCGGAAATCTCTTCCCAAACCGTCTTTTTGGGGTCGAGCGCATCGCGGCTTTGATCGACATAGCCCATCTTCACTGTCTCACCGATGGTGATGGTGCCACTATCGGGCTGTTCTTGGCCGGTAATCATGCGGAACAGCGTCGTCTTACCAGCGCCGTTCGGCCCGATAATCCCAACAATACCGCCAGGAGGTAGATTGAAGTTCAAATCTTCGATCAGCAGCTTGTCACCAAACCCTTTGGTGAGGCCTTCCGCTTTGATGACATTGTTACCGAGCCGCTCGGCAACCGGGATGACGATCTGCGCCTGCCCAGGCTGGCGAGCCTCTGCCTTGGCCAGCAAGTCTTCGTAAGCGCTGATGCGCGCCTTGGATTTGGTCTGGCGCGCTTTCGGGCTGGCCGCCATCCATTCGCGCTCGCGTTCCAGTGCCTTCTGGCGTGACGCTTCCTCGCGGCCTTCCTGCGCCATCCGTTTGGCCTTGGCTTCCAGGTAGGCTGAGTAGTTGCCTTCGTAGGGGATGCCACGGCCGCGATCGAGCTCCAGAATCCAACCCGTTACATTGTCGAGGAAGTAGCGATCGTGGGTGATGATCAGCACAGCGCCGGGGTACTCGCGCAAGTGCTTCTCCAGCCACGCTGTCGTTTCAGCATCCAAATGGTTGGTCGGCTCGTCGAGCAGAAGCAAATCTGGCTGCGAAAGCAGCAACTGGCACAAGGCTACTCGGCGCTTCTCACCACCAGAGAGGTTCTCAACGCTCGCATCGCTGGGCGGGCAACGCAGCGCATCCATGGCTTGCTCGACCTGGCTCTCCAAGTCCCAGAGGTTTTGGCTGTCGATGAGGTCTTGAAGCTGAGCCCCCTCCTCCGCAGTCTCATCGGAGTAGTTCATCATCAGCTCATTGTAGCGGTCAAGGATCGCCTTTTTGTCGGCAACGCCCTCCATGACGTTCTCCATCACCGTCATAGACGCATCCAGCTGCGGTTCCTGCGGCAGGTACCCGCAGGTCTTGCCATCGGCCAACCAAGCTTCGCCTGTGAAGTCCTTATCAAGGCCCGCCATGATTCGAAGCACAGTCGATTTGCCAGCGCCGTTCGGCCCCAAGATACCGATCTTGGCATCGGGGTAGAACTGCAGGTGAATGTTATCGAGAACCTTCTTGGCCCCATAGGCCTTCGAAAGACCGGACATGTGGTAGATAAATTGGCGCGCCATGGATGTCTGCACTCACAAATGTCGAAGGAAAATCTGGCAGCCTTCTAATGCGCTGCCATGCACGGTGTAAACGGCCATCCAGCGTGAACAGCCACAAAAGGCGGGAACGGGTACTTAGCCGATCAGCAAGGCGCCAACGGCGACGCCCACCAACAGGACGAGCGCGAGAACACCCCACATCACCGGCTGCTTAATGCCGAATTGAAGCACCTCAGAAGGTGGCAATGGAGGCTGATTGGCCGGATGGGCATCAAAGCCGCGCGCAAGCGCATCATTGAGAAATTCGACCTGAGCTTCGTTCAGTCCCGATTGAAACTGGTCCAGATAACGCTGACGCTCGTCACCCGTCACCCGACCTTTATCCAGACTTTCAATCAGTCGATCTCGCGAGCGCTCAAAAAAGATCGCGAGATCATCGACGGAACGAGGAGGCGCCTTTTGTAAGGCATCAAGAAGCATTTTTTTGAACACGCACGACCCACATGATCACGATGGAAAGTATGGCTGTGTATCAGATGGGTAAATCAAACGGAATGGCAAGAAAACGCCGATCCAAACCTTCAAAACCAAGCTGGTACATGCTCACCAAGGCAACGGCGCGTCCAGGGGCACCATCAAACGGAACAACAATGGCGGCAACGCCGTAATCAGCAGGGCAAGCGCGCGAACTCGGCAGACGGGTATCCCGATGGATCACCTGCTGCGGATAACCAAGCACTTGCAACTTGACCGCGAAGCCAGCGGTTTCGACCATTCCATAACAATCACGCGGACTGGCTAGCGGAAAGGTCTCAACGACAAGCGTCGCGGGCGGATCGATTGGGTTTCTGATTGGGCGGCGATAGAATGTCAGTTCATCTTCCTGATCACCAACTTCCATCGGCGTTGTCGCGGCCAGGACTCGCGCCGGTACTGTGATGGCCCGAGAATTGAGCTGCGGCGATGCGTCAGCTAAGGCCTCTGCGCGGATCGCAAGAAGCGGTACGACTTCGTCATCTGCCTGCACGCGGAACGGCGACCCGCCGACCCAACGGTCGTCTTGCACATCGATGATGAAGATATCGGCGTAGGCAAATCCTGATCCATCTTGGATCCCAAATTGCTCAAACGCAAAGAACCGACCGTCTTGGGAGTAGCCAAGCACGTTGTATTCGGCCATATCGGCTGCCTGCACGGAGCTGACCGCGAGACCCAACCAAGCTGCGCTGAGCGCACATATGAAACGCCAAACCATCGACTTTGTCCTCTATCGTAATTGAGCTATGGCCACACCAGACCAACCCGCGCCGACCATCGACTGGGATGCAGTCGACGCGCTTTACCATAAGGCGCGCCAAGCCGATGTGACCGGCAACACACCGACAGCCGTCGCACTCTATCGCGACATTTTGGCGACCGACCCAGATGACCATTTGGGTGTTTCGCTGCGTCTTGCCCGACTGACTGGTGAACCCCTCCAAAAGGCGCCGAATGCCTATGTGGCGGCATTGTTTGACCAGGTAGCCGATCGCTTCGACGCCATCCTGGTCGATGAGCTTGGCTATGCCGTGCCGTTGCTGATCGCCGACGCCTTGCAAGAGTTGAAGCTAACGCCGTCCGAACGCTGGCTCGATCTCGGTTGCGGCACTGGCCTATGTGCGATGGCGCTGGAAGACCAGACCACCGACCGCACCGGCGTGGACCTGGCACCGACAATGGTCGAGATTGCCGAAGAACTGGGTCTTTACGACCATTTATACGTCGGGGAATTGGTGGCCTTTCTTCAGTCGGACAGCGTGCAAGGCCCCTACAATCTCATCACCGCAGCAGACGTCCTCCCCTATATCGGCGACCTCGACCCGCTGTTTCAGGCCTTGAGCGATGTCACTCAAGCTGGAAGCACCCTCGCCTTTTCTACCGAACGCCTAGAAGGCGATGCTTGGGACTTCCAGGTCGGCCCACACAAGCGGTTTGCACACTCCAAAGGATGCATTAATCGCACCCTCGCCAAGCATGGGTGGGAACCGCTACGCCGCGACGCTATCACCGTCCGCCTCGAGCAGGATGAGCCGGTCTTCGGCGAGTTGGTCATCGCCCAAAAACACTAGGTCTTGCGAAATTGTGCAGTGCAACATAGATTGCTCGCCCAGCGGCGGCGATTCAAGCTGGGCAGCCGCAATTGCCTAAGGCTTGGAGGGTAGAATGGCCGGAATGATCATTACTGTTGCGCAGCAAAAAGGCGGCTCTGGAAAGACAACCTTGTCGGCCCACCTTGCGGCTGCCTTGGCGGCCAAGAGAATGAGCGTAGCAATCCTCGACTGCGATCCCCAAGGCAGCTTGGGTGAGTGGTTTGAAACCCGCGAACAACTGCTTGGCGAAGATGCAACGGGGCTAACGTTCCGCACCGCATCCGGCTGGGGCGCACGGCGCGAAGCACGCAGCTTGGCAGGCAGCCACGACGCGGTTGTGATCGACACGCCGCCCAAGACCGACACCGAAGCACGGCCAGCTATTGAAGCGGCAAGTTTGGTTGTCATGCCGGTTCAACCGTCACCCATGGACGTTTGGGCCTGCGGCTCAACGATTGCTCTCGCCGCCAAAGAGCGCACACCGGCCCTTCTTGTAATGAACCGGGTCCCACCACGCGCCTCTATAACCGAAGAGATGGCAGAAGCACTGAACGAGACCCAAGCTCCACTTGCCAAATCGCGCATTGGCAACCGCGTCGGTTTTGCCGGCGCGATGAAACAGGGGCTGACCATCACTGAGACGGACAAGTCCGGCAAGGGTGCTGCTGAGATGGAAGCGTTGCGCAAAGAAGTTCTGAAAGTCTTGCGGACTGCCTAGCACAGATATCGCTCGGCCAGCCGCACAGTTCCGGCGACAAAGCCATCGCCAAACTCGGCGGCAGTGTCGTTACCGGCTCGGCTTGCAAGCCACGCCGTCAGCAACAATCGCCTTGCCATGATCATAGTTGGTAGAATAGCGCGGGCCTCAGGCATCAGCGGCGCAACGGTTTGATACCCAGCCAACCAAGCCTCTTGCAATGCGGGGATCGTTTCATCTTCTTCATGGAAGCTGATGGCTGCAGCAAAATCGTAGGCATACCAGCCAAATCCGCAGTCATCGAAATCGATCACAGCCAGTCGTCTGCCATCATCCAGCAAGTTGGCAAGACGCAAATCGCCGTGGATCAAGCCAAACCGGTCAGATCCCTCGCCATAGCTTCGAAGGTCATCGTGCAGTCGATTCTCGAGGTTCTGCAAGACGGAGCGCTGACGATCCGTACGACAGGCCGCACGCCAGTCGCCCCACAGCGCGTTACGACCAAACATAGCGTCGAAATCCCAACGCTTGCGTGCGAAACCGTCTGGCAACGTCCAACGCTGGCTATGGTTATGCAAACGCGCAGAAATGGCCCCAAGCTGCCGGAAATTGCCCGTCAGTTCATCGTTGATCGTCGGCTCGTCGCCCTCAACAAACGAAAAGGCGCTCACCGCATGCGTTTCTCCATCCGTGGCGAGTGCAGTAAGTCGTTCGCCGACGAGCGTTGGAACCGGATGTGGCGTGTCGACAATTCGGTCTGCACGCAGCGCTTCGATCCAATCAAGCTCGCTCAGAATCTCGGTGTTCGTATGATAGCCGACGCGGTGAACGCGCAGGACCAGTTTTCGGTCAATGTCGTTGGCCAGATAGGTCCAATTCTCCGAGACTGAAAGCCTTTCGAGTGCGGCTGTCGCGCTCAGCCCATACAAGGGCAAGAGCCTGGGCAACAGCGAGATAAAGGGGTCGGCTGGAAGCAAGGTGAGAAGTCTTCTCGATCAGAGGGGGTGCCGCTTCGATCACATCATGGGTATCCGGCACGTCCTTGTATGCCGAATCCTGACCATACGCATCAACGGCGGATCCTTCTTGCAGGTCTAAAACTATATCGGCGGCGGTCAAGCCGAAGCCACATATCCCACACATATCCAATCACCCTTTCCGGAAAAGACGGTGCGGATCGCGCAATCCATCTTCCCAGCTTTGACCACTATCGCTAGATGCTGATGATCATCATTGAGGTTCGTCAACTGATCCCCCGTTTCACGATTACCCACGGCAGACGCAACCAGATCTGACTGCCTCTCGCACTGCTCATCAATTGGGCTAGGATAGGCTCTGCACTTGGGTCTAACGCCAATGGAGCTGACCTCCATGGTGGCGACACCACGTCCAGACCTGGTCTGAAGAACGAGACACGCGGTCGCACCAGTTGCAAATAATTTGCAACTAACATTGTCTTGTTGCAAATCGTTCTTAGTTTCGTTCTAAACTAAGCCCGAGGACAACAGGACCGACAATGCACGACCAAAGCGCCCCCAAAACCGCAACAAATGCAGCGCCAAATGGCCTGTCTCGTGTGCGCAAAAGCACGGCCTTCTTTATGGTCGTCTTCGGCGTCGCAATCGCGCTCCTCTACACAACCAACTATGTCAGCGCCTCTGAACGCTTGAAAGTTGTGACCACCTTCACCGTCCTGGCCGACATGGCCCAAAACGTCGCTGGCGATGCCGCCGATGTGGTATCGGTAACCCGCCCAGGCGCTGAAATTCATGGCTATCAGCCAACCCCCGGCGACATTCGCCGTTCGCTCGACGCCGATCTGATCCTGTGGAATGGGCTCAACCTGGAACTGTGGTTCGAACAGTTTCTCGACAATCTTGGCGATGTACCCTCCGCAACTCTGACCGAAGGCATTGATCCGATTGCCATCGCGTCTGGCAGCTATGAGGGGATGACCAACCCACATGCTTGGATGGGTCTCAGCAATGCCCTCACCTATGTCGACAATATCGAACGCGCTCTCAGCGATGCCGATCCGAGCAACGCAAGCATCTATGCAGCGAACGCTGCCGCTTACAAAGCTCAGATCGAAGAGACGATTGCCCCACTGCGCGAAGCCGTCTTGGCGATCCCGCCCGAGCGCCGTTGGCTGGTGACGTGCGAAGGCGCCTTCTCTTACCTGGCGCGCGATTTTGAGATGACCGAGCTCTACCTTTGGCCGATGAACGCCGACGCCGTCGGCACACCACAGCAGGTGCGACGCGTGATCGACAATGTGCGCGACAACGATATCCCCGTTGTGTTCTGTGAGAGCACGGTCAACACCGATCCGGCCCAGCAAGTCGCGCGCGAAACAGGCGCCGCCTATGGCGGGGAACTTTATGTCGACAGTCTTTCAGAGGCAGACGGCCACGTACCAACCTATCTCGACCTTCTTACAGTGACATCGCGCACCGTTGCCGAAGGGCTCACAGGGAACATCAATTGAGCCAAACCGAACCGCTCGAACCTGACGATATCAGCGCGGTTGGCGACCATCCGGGTCTTTCCGCCAACCGTGTTACCGTAACATATCGCAACGGCGTCACCGCCCTACACGACGCAACATTTGCGGTTCCGACCCACACCATCACCGCCCTTGTCGGCGTCAATGGTGCCGGCAAATCAACCTTGTTCAAGGCCTTGATGGGTTTCCTGCCGCTTGATGCGGGCGAAATCACCATTCTTGGCAAATCGGTCGCCAACGCCCTGCGTGAAGGCATAGTCGCCTATGTTCCCCAAGCAGAGGAGGTGGACTGGTCGTTCCCGGTGCTCGTAGAAGACGTGGTGATGATGGGCCGCTATGGCCACATGAACCTGCTGCGCATCCCAACGCGCAAGGATCATCAAGCGGTTTCCGACGCCCTTGCCCGTGTGGGCATGATCGACTTCCGCCATCGGCAAATTGGCGAACTATCTGGCGGGCAGCGTAAGCGCGTCTTTCTCGCGCGTGCACTGGCGCAAAACGGCCAAGTTATCCTGCTTGATGAGCCGTTCACAGGCGTCGATGTCCAGACCGAAGACGCCATTATTGAGCTGATGAAAGAGCTGCGGGATGAAGGCCGCGTCATGTTGGTATCGACCCACAATTTGGGATCGGTGCCAGAATTTTGCGACCGTGTTGTGCTCATCAAGGGGACGGTGTTGTGCCACGGCCCCACCGAAACAACTTTCACCCACGACAACCTCAACCACGCCTTTGGTGGCGTGTTGCGTCACTTCGTCTTGAGCGGCTCAGAACTCCATGACGACGACGACGCACGTCAGGTCACCATTTTGACCGACGACGAGCGCCCCGTGGTGATCTACGACGACAAGACGCGCACCAACGCGCCAAAGGAAGGGGCGGACGAGTGAGCGTCCTGATGGAGCCCTTCACCTATGGCTACATGCTCAACGCGATGTGGGTGTCATCGTTGGTTGGGGCAGTGTGCGCCTTTCTGTCCGCCTATCTCATGCTCAAGGGCTGGTCGCTGATCGGCGATGCGCTCTCCCATGCCATTGTGCCTGGTGTCGCTGGCGCCTATATGCTCGGCTTACCCTTCGCTGTTGGCGCTTTCTTTGCTGGCGGGCTAGCGGCCGGGGCTATGCTTTTCCTTGGGCAACGCACTGGCCTCAAGCAAGACGCAATCATCGGCCTCATCTTCACGTCCTTCTTCGGCCTTGGCCTGTTCATGGTGTCGGTGTCGCCAACTCCCATCGATGTTCAAACCATCATTCTGGGAAATATTCTGGCGATCACACCCGCTGACACACTTCAATTGGCGATCATCGGTTTCGTTTGCCTCGCCGTTTTAACCGCCAAGTGGAAAGACCTGATGGCGGTGTTCTTTGACGAAACACATGCACGCACGATTGGCCTAGATCCCGCGCGGCTGCGCTTCATTTTCTTTGTCTTGCTATCAGCAGCAACGGTCGCGGCGTTGCAGACGGTCGGCGCTTTCCTGGTCATCGCGATGGTCGTGACACCCGGCGCGACGGCCTATCTGCTCACCGACCGCTTTCCACGACTCCTGGCACTTTCGGTTGCCATCGGCACAACCACATGCTTCGCAGGCGCCTATATCAGCTACTTCCTCGACGGGGCCACCGGTGGGATCATCGTGGTTTTACAAACGCTGATGTTCTTGGCCGCCTTCGTGTTCGCGCCACAGCACGGGCTCCTGGCCAATCGGAGAGTCGCGCGCCTTGCCGTGAAATCCACGCAGGGACCAACGGCATGATTGAGACGCTCCTCCTGCCCCTGCAGTTTGGCTTCATGCAGCAGGCTTTTCTGATTACCGGGCTGCTGGCCATTCCAACCGCGATGCTGTCCTGCTTTCTCGTTCTGAAGGGCTGGTCGCTTATGGGCGACGCTGTAAGCCATGCCGTCTTGCCCGGTATTGTGCTGGCTTATCTTCTCGGCGCACCGCTGCTCATAGGCGCGTTTGTCGCCGGAATGGTCTGTGCAGTGGCCACCGGCTACATCAATGAAAACTCGCGCGTGAAGCAAGACACGGTCATGGGCGTCGTGTTCTCCGGTATGTTTGGGCTTGGCCTGGTGATGTATGCGGCAGTGAGCACATCGATCCACCTCGACCACATCCTGTTTGGCAACATGCTGGGCGTCGATGCCAACGATCTATGGACCACAGGTGTTATCGCGGCACTGGTGACGCTGGGGCTCGCGGTTTATTGGCGCGATCTGTTGCTGCACGCCTTCGATCCGGCCCAAGCGCGAACCCTTGGCCTGCCGACAAAGCTTTTGCACTACGGCCTACTGGCGGCGCTGTCGCTGACAATCGTTGCTACCCTCAGCGCTGTCGGGATCATCTTGGCAATCGGCCTTTTGATTGCTCCGGGCGCTATTGCATTTCTGGTGACCAGACGCTTCGGACATATGATGGTGGTCGCTGTCGTCGTGACGCTTGTCGCCGGATTTGCTGGTATCTACGCGAGCTTCTGGATCGACGCGGCCCCAGCGCCAACCGTCATCCTAATGCTAACCGCGGCCTTTATCGTGGCCTTTATCGTCAAATCCACAACGCGCCGCCTGACATCGCCAGCCATCAAAGAAGAGCTGGCATCGCTTCCTGCGGAATAATGGCGCCCTTATGCCCAATGACGGTGCAAGCCAATTGGTGGCCGACCAACGCGGCTTCTTGTGGGCTTTGACCGGTAAGGCGGGCAGCAACGTAACCGGCGTTGAACGAGTCGCCGGCAGATGTGGTATCCACCACCTTGTCCGCTGATGGGTAGGCCTCTTTGGGTTGCAGCACGCCATCCCAAAGCCACGGGCCAGTCGCACCATCCTTTAGAGCAATTTCCGACAACCCGAGGCGCGCACAGAGCGCCTCAGGGACCTCATCTGGCCACAACTTCGCTTCGTCGTCGCGCGATGGAAGGCCGATCGTCGCCGCCGCCCACATCGCCGAGATCCATTCACGTGCCTCGGCCTCACCTGACCAAAGGGCGGGTCGATAGTTGCTATCAAAGACGACGATCTTGCCGTCTTTACCCATTGCAGCGCACAAGCCGATAAGCCTCTGCCGTGCCCTTAGCGGCAGGATGGCAAGCGAGATCGCGGAGAGCACCAAAACGTCATACCCTTGGACGGTCTCGTCGGTTAAACCCCCCTCGTCCAACATCGCCCGCGCCGCGGACTGAGAACGCCAGTATCGAAACGAACGTTCGCCTTTATCATCCAGTTCGATGGCGTAAATGCCAGGCAACTTGGCAGCGAAACGCGCGATATCAGCAGTGCCAATTCGCTCCGAGGCCATGAACGCCATCATCCGATCTGAAAACTGATCAATGCCCAAAGCCGTCAGGTAGCTGACCTCAACGTCGCGGTTTTGGAGCAGTCGGGAGAGGTAAATCGCGCAATTAAGCGTGTCGCCGGCAAATCCCATGGCAACACGGCCGTCACAGGCTGATAGATCCGACAGCTCGACCATAGCCTCGCCCAGGCAGGCGACACGAAGGGGCCGATGAAGGTTGCGAAGGGTGTTCATAGGAACCGCAGGAGACATGCACAGCGGCTTAGCATGGTGCTTTTGCATCTGTCCCGTCCGAATTCTGCTGGTCTAGCATCGACTTCTGGACAGCGCGCATCGGCGTGGTTATGTCCTGCGCAGGCACTCATTTAAGGCGTGGCAATGATCGCCGTCGACACACCAGTAACGGACATACCTGATCGCGATGTTTTGGCGTTGCGCATAGCAACCATTGCGTCAGACGCTGGTGCGGCAGTGATGGAAGTCTACAACCAAGGCTTCGACGTCGTGACCAAGGAAGATGGCTCCCCACTCACCAAAGCGGACTTAGCCGCAGACGCCGTCATCAGTGCTGGACTGAAGGCTCTCGCGCCACACATACCCATACTGTCTGAAGAAACCGCCGACCAGATCGATCCAACCAGCTTGGGCAGCACATTCTTTGTTGTCGATCCGCTTGATGGCACAAAAGAATATGTCGGTCGCAACGGTGAGTTTTCGATCAACATCGCGTTGGTTGAAGAGGAACAGCCAACGGTCGGCGTGGTCTACGCACCGGCCCATGACACGATGTGGACGGGTGGAACGACGGCCAGCGTTGGGCAAATCGAACCCGGTACGCCTGTTACCGCTGACATGATGACCAAGATCAGAACGCGGCCAAACCCAAAAGATCCGGTCCGCGCTGTGGCCAGCCGCTCGCACCGGGACACCAACACGGATGCCTTTTTGAACAAGATGAAAGGCTGCAATCAAACCTCAATTGGCTCCGCATTGAAGTTCTGCCTGGTGGCCGAAGGCAAAGCGGATGTTTATCCGCGCTTCGCGCCGACTATGGTTTGGGACACGGCTGCTGGCGTTGCTGTGCTCCAGGCCGCTGGAGGCCTGGTTCTGGACGACGACGGCAACCCCATGAAAGTCGCCTATGGCCCTAACGGTTGGCGCAATGGTGCCTTCACCGCTTGGGGCTGCGCAGGCCTCAAAAACCGCACCTTGTAAGCCAATAGAGAGGCCTTACCGATGACCTATCTGCCCGCCGATGACCGTTATGGCCGCATGACCTATCGGCGCTGTGGCAATTCTGGGCTAAAGCTGCCGCTCATTTCTTTGGGTCTTTGGCACAATTTCGGTGACACCACCGCGCACGTCACAAAGCAAGAGATGTGCCGAACGGCCTTCGATCTGGGCATCACCCATTTTGATCTTGCCAACAACTATGGCCCTCCGCCTGGGTCCGCCGAACAAGCCTTCGGCGAAATCCTGCGCACCGATTTCGCCAGCCATCGCGATGAACTGATCATTTCATCGAAAGCTGGCTACGACATGTGGCCAGGCCCGTATGGCGAGTTCGGTAGCCGCAAATATCTCATCGCCTCATGCGACCAGAGCCTGAAGCGTATGGGCCTCGACTATGTCGATATCTTTTATTCGCACCGTTTCGACCCAGACACGCCCCTCGAAGAAACGATGGGTGCATTGGATCACATTGTACGCTCGGGCCGCGCTCTCTACGTCGGCATCTCGTCCTACAACACTCAGCGGACCCGTGAAGCCGCAGCGATTCTGAAAGACCTCGGCACGCCCTGCCTCATCCACCAGCCAAGCTACAATCTTCTCAACCGGTGGGTCGAGCGCGATGGGCTCCTCGACACGCTGGAAGAATTGGGTATCGGATCGATCGCCTTCACCCCCCTCGCCCAGGGTCTGCTGACCAAGAAATATTTGACCGGCATTCCTGACGACAGCCGCGCGGCACTCGATCATTTCCTGTCCCAGGAAATGATCACCGAAGAGACCTTGTCTGCGGTGCGCGGCCTCAACGTGATCGCCGAGCAGAGGGGCCAGACATTGGCACAAATGGCGCTTGCTTGGGTGCTGCGCGGGGAACGCGTCACCACGGCCTTGATTGGTGCTTCGCGCCCAGAACAGATCATCGATTGCGCGGGCGCGATCAACAATCTCGACTTCACCGACGACGAACTTACCCAAATCGACGCCCTGGCGCACGATGCTGGTATCAACCTGTGGGCCAAGTCGTCCGAAGGCGTCTAGCTGGGCGAATCTTGCTCCAGATAGCGCCGCGCTTCATCCGCCGTCTCGAAGATATGCGGCGCGCGAGCTGGCTCCCTTGTCAGCGTTTGGCCGAGCTTAAGGCGCATGAATGCAGACGATGAATAGCGCGTCACGCGGGCGTAGAAGCGATCTTCAAGGTCGGCGACCATAGCCGCATAATCATCGGCAATATCTTCATCGATGCGCGTACCGTCATAGTTCACAATGACATCAACCGGTCGATCGTGGGGTTTGAGAAGGGTTTCGACACGCTGTGAAATGTCAGCAACATCCGTGAGGGACCGAATTCGCAGCTTCTCAAAGTTGATAAACAACCTGTTTGTCGTGGTGTCCAAGGCAATGCGGTCATCTAGATCAAGGTGCAACAGTTCGTCCTTCAGGCCCATCGGTTCGAGTTGAAACAGCCTTGGGTCCATGATGTCGGGTGTATCGACAATTGGCCGAAACGCCATCTGGGCCAGGATATCCCGCTCGATATCAATCCCCGGCGCCACCTCGATAAGACGCAAGCCTTCCTCAACGAGGTCAAACACACAACGCTCCGTGACAAACAACACCGGGGTGCCGCGTTGCGCGGCGCGCGTGCCGGAGAATGTGACCTGTTGGACATGGTCTAGCAGTTTGCGCGCTTTGCCCTCCGTGACGACGCTCATCTGCCCATCTGCAATATCGATGGTGAGACCGCTTGCCGTGAACGTGCCGGTGAACACAACACGCCGGGCATTTTGCGAAATGTTGATGAACCCACCAGCGCCAGCTAACCGCGGACCGAAGCGTGAGACGTTGACGTTGCCCAAAGAATCCACTTCGGCCATGCCGAGCACCGCTAAGTCCAAGCCGCCACCATCGTAGAAATCGAACTGCTGGTGCTGCGGAATGATCGCGTCGGTGTTGATGGCCGCACCAAAATCAAGGCCAGAGGCGGGTTGCCCACCCATGACACCTGGTTCCGCTGTTAGCGTGACATGGTCCAGCAACCCCTCCTCAGCTGCGACAGCGGCCACGCCTTCGGGCATGCCGATACCAAGGTTGACCACCCCGTTGATTGGTAGCTCAAAGGCGGCCCGACGGGCGATGATCTTACGCGGGCTCAGTGCCATCGGCGGCACCGCCCCAGGAGGCGCCCGAAAGCGCCCGGCAAACAGATGCGAATAGGCTGTGGCGAAGGTCTGCATATGGTCATGTGGCTCTGCAACGACCACCGCATCGACGAGCGCCGCCGGCAACTGAACCTCACGTGGGTTCAAGGCACCACGCGCGGCCAGACGCTCCACCTGAACGATCACGATACCGCCAGAGTTGCGCACCGCCATAGCCTGCGCGAGGCCATCGATCACCAAAGCTTCGCGTTCCATCGAGACATTTCCATTTGGATCGGCGGTCGAGCCTCGCAGCAACGCGATATCGATCGGAAAGCCTTGATAAAAGAGATACTCCTGGCCCGCTACATTCATGAGCGACACCAGGTCATCCTTGGTGATGTCGTTGATCTTGCCGCCTTC
Organism: Hyphomicrobiales bacterium; assembly: GCA_965601715.1. GTDB lineage: Bacteria > Pseudomonadota > Alphaproteobacteria > Rhizobiales > MH13 > MH13. The sequence goes on from OZ271835.1 coordinate 1,219,211, forward strand.
AAGACGCGGATCGACGAAGGTTCCCAATCCGACATGGGTCAACGTACCCGGCTTACCGGCCGCGATATCGCGGTAGAGATGGCTCACAACACCCTGTGGCAGATTGTAAGCCTCAATCAGCCCATCAACAGCCAGCCGCCCGACCTTTGGGATAAGGCCCCAATGGCCACCGACCACCCGTTTGAGCAGCCCCGGGTGACCGAGATGATTAAGGCCACGGTCCTTACCGTCGCCCTGGCCAGCGGCGAAAAACAAGGTCAGGTCGCGCGGTTCGGCTGTTTCAATGAACCGTTGCTCCACGGCAGATAAAAGCGCCTCGGGCACGCCGATCCCAACAAAACCAGAAGTCGTGATCGTATCGCCGTCGCGAATGAGGGCGGCCGCGTCTGCGGCACTTAAGACCTTATCTTTCATTGTTGTCCTCCCAGCCTGGCCATCTAACGAGCGACGAGGCGAACTGTCGATGCCTTACGATCTACTCTCGATCGAATTGGTCCGCATTGCTACCGATGGGGTTCAACGCAATTCGCAAGCAAGACAATCGGTGCTTGTATTTACGTTACGTAATATTTTGACTTGTTGGTGACAGTGCTGCTCGTTGGCCCGGAGGCGAACGTCGTGAACACCCTATTGCCTCAACCAGACCAGAAGCCAGGGCTTTTCAGCTCCGCACAAAGAACGTCCTCGAAAGCACTTTGGCGGCGCCACGGTCGCGCCAGCCTAGGAGCTGGTATGATCGGTGCCGCGGTGGCTGTGTTTGTCGCTTACGCTTTGACTCCGCAATACACTGCGACCGCGCTTGTCACCTTTGACCCTCTGGCAGTTCATTCGGTGGATCACGCGCTGGACCACCAAATGACGGATCAAGAGATTTCAACGATCGACGGCGAGGTCCAAACACTTCGCTCCGACGCCGTCATCAGACGCGCTTTGCACCAAACCAACATCACGCTGAGCGATATCCGTAGTCAAAATCCCTTTCTTCACGGCATCTTGGGTTCGATCGCCGAAGCCGCACCGGTCGTGAGCAACCAAATAGCGCATCAGACCCGTCTGGTAGAAGAGCTCTCACATCGCACGGACATTCAACAGCGCGGCCTTTCATCGATTGTCGCGATCAGCGTGACAAATGACTCACCAGACCAGGCTGCGCGGCTCGCAAATGCGATCGCTCAAGCCTACCTCGATGAACAGGCTGACGCGAAATCCGAGGCGGCAGGTAGAGCCGCGTCAGTTTTTTCAACCAGATTGGATGCAGCTGTACGGCAATTACGCGCCGCGGAAGCCGACGTCCGCAACGTTTTGCTTCGGGTAGCGACGGACCTTATGGCGAGCCACCATGAAGACCTGCGCACGCAAGCGACAGATTTCAACCAGCACTTAGCGGAGCTTTCCACCGAGCGGCATCGTCTGTTCACCGAAGAATCACAGCTAGCCATCGCGATGCGGTACGCTTCGCCGATCGAGGCTGTGACCTTAAGCCAACAACTCTCGGACATTCAAAATCGGCTTCAAGCCATAGACAATGCAACCACGTTGGCTCTGCGTATGTTGCAGGCATACGTTGATGACGAGGCCTTGTCTGCAAACCAGGCCAATGAGTTGAAGTCCTTCCAGGCCATCGAGAATTCTGCTCGCACGGTGCATCACGATGCCGTTGAAACGCTGCGGTCAGCCCAAAGCGCTGCAGTGGCGCAAATGGCGCAGGCACGCATTGTCTCACCCGCAATGGCGCCCCATGATCCGTCCTTCCCGTCTATTCCAATGTTTGCAGCTTTTGGACTTTCGGCGGGATTCCTATTCCGCGCGGGCGTTGCTCTAACAAAGGAAAGGCTGGCCAAAGGGATCAGAAGCGATGAGGCTCTGCAGCGGGAAACGGGGCGCCCCGTTATCGCAGCTGTTCCCAAACTCACGGGGTTCGGTAGCCAGGCGCCCAGCGACAGCGTTCTTTATCAACCTGTCAGCCCCTACACCAAAGCAATCCGTTGTATGCAACGAGCAACCGAACAAAGTCGGCGACCAGGTCAACCCTTGATCGTCTTATATACGTCAGCCCTTGCTCGCGAAGGCGGGACATCCCTGGCGCTGTCCCATGCACTGCTGAGTGCCCAATCTGGCACAAATACGCTTCTAGTCGATGCTGACATTCAGTCAGCCAGGCTGTTCGACCGCCTGTGTTGGCAGGTTGATACACCGGCCGAAGACCTGTCTGATCTGCTGGCGTCCGCCACCCTTGATAAAGCGGCAGCAGAAAAGCTGACTTTGATCGATCCTCGCTCAGGCTTGACGGTTCTGGGCAATCGCCGCCCGTACCCGGAACCAACCCAGACATTGTTGGCCGGGCACAGCTTTGCCGCCCTCTTGGCATGGGCGGGACAGCAATTTGACACCATCGTGATTGATAGCCCTCCCCTGACAACGCAGGTCGATGCGCGGCTACTGGCCGGGTTCTCGAATGTCACCGTGTTGGCGATGCGTCATGGCACGACCAATTTGGAGGTTGTCCGGCAAGCACTTAGCGAGCTGGAATATTCCGCTCAAGATTCAGTATTGATTGTTCGAACCATGGTTCCTGAGACCCAACACTAAACTGCCGCTTGCCATCTAAGGTCGGCACGATACATCTGGCCCAAACGGTGCGCCCGGACCGCACAAACAGCTTGGAGCCCGATCAATGGACAACCCCGTACAAAACTCACTCTCGGATCGTTTGAAGCGTCCTGGCCTGCTGGTCAACGCTGGGCTTGTGGCGGGTAATTGGCAAACTGATGCGCAAAGCGGCGAACGGTTTTCTGTTACAAATCCGGCAACAGGCGAAACGATTGCAGAACTGCCCGACATGGGCACGACCGAAGCCGATGCCGCCATAACAGCGGCCCATTCTGCCCAGAAAGACTGGGCCGCCGCGACAGCCAAGGAGCGTGCGCGGGTATTGAGATCTGTCGCCGACGCTCTTGTCGCCAACCAAGAAGATCTCGCCAAGATTTTGACCGCCGAAATGGGCAAACCACTCGCCGAAGCAAAAGGCGAAATCCTTTATGGAGCCAGCTATCTGGAGTGGTTCGCTGAGGAAGCCAAGCGCGTCTATGGCGACATCATACCCGGCCACCAGGATGACACCCGCGTGGTTGTTCTCAAGCAGCCCGTTGGGGTTGTTGCGTCCATTACCCCTTGGAATTTCCCGAACGCCATGATGGCGCGCAAAATGGCCCCTGCCCTCGCCGTCGGATGCGGCTTCGTCGCCAAACCATCCGAGCTGACCCCGCTCTCCGCTTTAGCGGTGGGCGTGCTCGCGCAAGAGGCTGGCTTGCCGGACGGATTGTTCAGCATCCTCACCACGACGAAGAGCGCGGAGATCGGACAAATCTTTTGTAGCCATCCCAACGTCCGCAAAGTCAGTTTCACCGGTTCAACGCGGGTAGGTAAGCTACTGATGAAGCAAGCGGCAGACCGGGTGCTGCGCACGTCGATGGAGCTTGGCGGCAACGCACCGTTCATCGTCTTTGACGACGCTGATTTGGACGCTGCCGTCGCTGGCGCGATGATCTGCAAGTACCGCAACAACGGGCAAACCTGCGTCTGCGCCAACCGGATTTTTGTTCAAGACTCGGTCTACGACGAATTTGCGCAGAAGCTCGCTGAAGCAGCGCAGGCACTCGGCGTAGGTGATGGCTTCGAGGCGACAACCAACGTAGGGCCGCTAATCAATGAAGCGGCGTTGGAAAAAGTGAAACGGCACATCGCCGACGCGACCTCAAAAGGCGCTACCATCCTAACCGGCGGCGCACCGCACGCCCGAGGTGGTACCTTCTTTCAGCCGACCGTCCTGACCAATGTGACGGGTTCTATGGACCTGGCCTCAGAAGAAACATTTGGCCCAGTTGCGCCTCTGTTCCGGTTCAACGATGTTGAGGAAGTGATCAAGCAGGCCAACGCGACAGACTATGGGCTGGCCGCCTATTTCTACGCCAACGACCTGTCACGAGTCTGGCGCGTTGCCGAAGCTTTGGAGTTCGGCATCGTTGGCGTCAACACGGGTATCATCTCAAGCGAGATGGCGCCGTTTGGCGGCGTGAAGGAATCCGGCCAAGGGCGCGAAGGCTCCAAGTACGGCATCGACGACTATCTCGACATCAAATACGTTTGCATGGGCGGCGTTTAGCGACCGTCAAACCTGCTCCACGTTGAAAGGCACCGCCCCATGAACAAGGTTTCTGTCGCCACTCTCGCCGATCTTCCAGATCGCGCGCCGCAATATGCGCTCGTTGGCGAAGTCGATCTGGTGGTTGTGCGCTTCGACGAGGACGTATCGGTTTTTTATGGCCGCTGCCTGCACCGCGGCGCGCTGATGGCCGACGGTTTCGTGCGTGGTCGCAACTTGATCTGCGGCGTGCACAACTGGGATTACCGTCTCGACACGGGCGTGTCGGAGTATGCCAATGACGAGAAGCTGCCGAAGTTCAATTCCTGGCTTGAGGATGGCGCAGTCTGGGTGGACGCCGACGAGATCAACGCCTGGGCGGAAGACAACCCCCAACCCTTCGACCGCGATGCCTATCTCGGCCTTTATGCCGACACCTCGCACGGCACTGCCGAGGAGCCTTATTCGGGCCTGATCCATCAATATGCTCGCGATGGCCTCTCCAAGACTGGGCACCATGGCGCCGTGGAGTCCATGGGCGTGCCCCGCAATGAGCTGCCGACATGGGATGATCTGCAGCTCCTAACAGCACAGCTATACAAGGCCCCGCTGCTTGACCAGGACCCTGTAGGTACCGACGTCGTGATCGGTCCGAATGCTCAAAAGCCTTTACGGCTAGAAATCCGCTGTTCGTCTCTGACATGTCGTTTGGCGCGTTGTCGGCACCGGCCAAGATCGCCTTGGCACGGGGCGCAGAACTGGCAGGGACAGGAATCTGCTCAGGCGAAGGCGGTATGCTGCCCGAAGAACAGCAAGCCAATTCGCGCTACCTGTATGAGCTTGCATCGTCCAAATTTGGGTTTGATTGGGACAAGCTGTCCGTCGTGCAAGCCTTTCACTTCAAGGGTGGACAAGGCGCCAAGACAGGCACTGGCGGTCACCTACCTGGCTCGAAGAACCACGGAAAGATCGCCGAGGTACGCGGCATCGAAGAAGGCAAGGACGCCATTTCGCCAGCGCGTTTTCCTGAATGGACTGAGCCCTCGCAGATCAAAGCGTTTGCCGACGAAGTGCGCGATCGCACCGGCGGCATCCCAATCGGCTACAAGCTTTCTGCGCAGCATGTTGAAAAGGATATCGATGCCGCGCTTGAGGTGGGTGTCGACTATATCATCCTCGACGGGCGCGGCGGCGGTACGGGCGCCGCTCCCATCCTGTTCCGCGACAACATCTCTGTTCCCACGATCCCCGCTCTAGCGCGTGCACGCCGCCACCTCGACCAATGCGGTCGCGGCGACGTCACATTGGTAATCACTGGCGGACTGCGCAAACCGGCAGACTTCATCAAAGCCCTGGCCCTTGGCGCCGATGCGATTGCCGTGTCCAATTCTGCGATGCAGGCAATTGGCTGCCTCGGCATGCGCGCCTGCCACACCAACAACTGCCCAGTTGGCATCGCGACGCAGAAGCCCCACCTGGTGAACCGGATCATTGTTGAGAAGTCGGCGCGTCAGCTGGAGAACTTCTTTGCGGCGAGCGTCGAGCTTATGCAGGTCATGGCGCGCGCATGCGGTCACGACCATCTGTCACAGTTCAACGCCAATGACCTGACCACTTGGAAGCGCGAGATGGCTGACTTATCGGGTGTCGCCTATGGCGGGGTGGCCTGAAGCCAGCACCGCTATCCAGCTCACACCAGTTCTGCGTCGGTCATAATCTCGACAAGCGCAGGTCCATCGACGGCAAGAGCCTTCGCAAGCGCTTCTTCCACGTCCTCGCCCTTTGCGACCTTGGCGCCATGCGCGCCACAAAGTTTCGCAAAAGCAGCAAACGACGGATTGACCAGCGACGTCTCCCACACCGGCCATTCACCGGAGCGCTGCTCCTTGGAGATCTTGCCCAACTCGTCATTGTGAAGGAGCACGTGGGTGATATCCATGCCATACTTCACCAGGGTGGTGAGCTCCATCGCATATTGGCCAAAGCCGCCATCACCGGAAACAGAGATCACCTTGCGGCCTCGGAACTCGTCAAAGTCTTGTGTCGCAGCCCAGGCGCCCATCGCGGCCGGCAGGGCAAAGCCAATCGACCCAAGATACCCAGACATCATCACGCGCTGGCCCTTGGTCTCGAAGTACCGACCAAACGAATATGTGTTGTTGCCAACATCAACTGCGATCAATGCGTCCTCCGGCGCGACACGCGACAGAGCTTCAAAGACTGCCACCGAAGCAACGCCATGGGTGCCCTCTTCGGCTAGTCTGCCTGCCTTTTCCTCACGCCACATGCGCCAGCGTTCGGCCAATTCGGTGATCTGATCAGGTGCATCGGCAGGGCGGGCGATATGCGGGCCGACGGCTTCACAGAAAGCGCTGATCTCACTCCATACTGGCAAGGTAACGGCGTGGAACTTGCCAAGCTGCATGCGCTCAAAATCAACCTGGATGGTTGGCTTGGAGGGCTCGATGCCGGTGTGGTTGGAGAATGACGCGCCCGCCACAATCTGGAGGTCGCATTCGTTCATGAACCAGCTGGCAATTGGCGTACCAGATCGTCCCAAAACACCCGCCGCATTCGGGTGGCTGTCGGGAATAAGGCCTTTACCCTTAAACGTGGTCACCACAGGCGCGCCGAGTTTCTCGGCCATCGCGATAACGGCGTCGCGCACCTCCCAAGCCCCGTGGCCCATGACAACCAATGGCCGCTTGGCTTTGCCGATCATGGTCAGAGCCTGTGCAATGGCCTCATCACTCGGCTTGACGACACTGCCCGAGAGCCTTCCAGTCGGCGCAGAAGCGGGCGCGTCGGAGGGCAAGGTCTGCACATCGTCTGGGAAGATGAGATGGGCCACGTCGCGTTCAACAAGGGCCGTCTTCACGGCGAGCGACACCAACTCGGTGTGCTTGGACGTTGACAACACCGGTTGGGAAAACCGGCTGACTGCGTCAAAAGCGGATTTCAGATCGATGTCTTGAAACGCGCCGGGACCAAAAACCTGGGTCTGGACTTGGCCGGTGAGCGCGAGCACCGGCGCCCGGTCGACCTTAGCGTCCCACATGCCGGTAAGAAGGTTGGTCGCGCCTGGGCCAGCGATGGTGAGGCACGCGGCAGGCTTGCCGGTCAACTTGCCATAGGCGGAAGCCGCAAATGCGGCCGCACCCTCATGGCGAATGCCAATGTAGGACATTTCGCCGTCGACCGTGCGCCGGCGGATCGCGTCAGCCAAGCCAAGGTTGGAGTGTCCGACCATACCGAACACGCGTTTAACGCCCCAATTGACCATGCTTTCGGCCATCGCGTCCGTGACGGTGCGCTCGTGCTCTGGTTCCTTCTCGAGGCCCACGAAAACCTCACCATCGCGGACCTCCACCGGATAGGTTTTTTGGCCCGTATCTTCATGGCCACCGGGAGGAGCACCGGTCAGCGGGTGGAAATCCCATCCATGCCAAGGGCAGCGGATCCAGCACTGTTCGTCCACACCACGCTCAATGCTGCCTTCGCCAAGCGGACCACCTTGGTGCGGGCAATGGTTGTCCATCGCTGCCCACTGGGCATCAAAATGCGAAAGGCAAAGATAGACGTTTCGCGCCGTGACGGTTTTGACCCGCCCCTCTGGCAAATCCGCAGGGCCAACGCTGATCCAATCGACATCTTGCATGTGTTTGTTCTCCCCAATCCGCACGCTTGGCGTCCGCCCACTCTATCCGGGGTATTGGAGCAAAGAACAGGGGCTTCAAGAGCTATTGGTGCCCCAATACTACGTGGCGTACCGCAGTTCGGCTTCAGCCGCGTTGTACGCGCAGATTTCCGCTCAAAGGCCAGTCACAACCTGACGGTCTCGCGTGCGGTGAACAGCGAGAACCTGATCGCCAGGAAGCAAACGTCCGATACGCTGGGCACGTGTGCGATTGTCGAGAATTCGCACGCCGTCCTCGGTTTCCACCTGGACAAGCACGTGGCCAAAACCGCGCGCGGTGCGCACAAACAGCAAGGACACGGTTTCTGGATCGACGCCCGCATCAAGAAGCAGTGCACGCTTCAGAATCGCATGGTCCTCGCAGTCTCCTGCGCCCCGCGCGAGCGTTTGTAAGGGTGTCTGCCAATGGTCGTGGCCAGGCCGGTCCAAACGATAGCGAATTCGATGGTGAACAAGGCGCTGCGCCTCGCGAATGGGATCGGCGGCCAAGCGCACACGCTCGACGGCTGCATCCCAGTCGATGATAGCGTCCTGCGCTTCGCGCGCCATTGCCTGGCGAAGTCCTGCCACGCGGCCATCAAGCGTGACCTGCCAACGCGCTCTGATAACGCTTGGCGCCAGCACGTCATCACGATCGTCAGCGACGGCCCGCTCAGCCCGCGCACGGTCGCGGACACCCGCAAAGCCGTTGGCCAAAACGACAGGTCGAATGGCTTCATGCACCACCAAAGGTGCAGACATAATCGCCTGCCCTTTCGCCTGCGTGCTACCGAGAACAATCAAGACCGCGATGCCCGCAATCGCAGCGGCACAAAGAGAGAGCGCTGCGCCGATCAATGGGTGATCGGTCGCCCGCCAATGACGGATCGTTGCCATGGATTTGCCTCAACCTGTTTGCCGGTGGAGAGCGACGTTCTTAGCGGCGCGGTCAGCCTCTTTGATGGGCCTTTCTGTTCGCGAAGCTCGTCGATCAACGCCCGACCTGTTGGCAAAAACCATACCGAAAGGCGGCTTCAACCCGGTTAATCGGAGAACCGTCTGAACCGGTTCTTCAGACTAGGGAAAAGGAGGGTTTAAGCCGATCATTCGAATTGTCGGCATCGTCGCAATGCGCCGGCAAATTCGCGATATTGAGCGCAACCTGATTGACGGCATCGCCCGATAACAGCGTAATTGCTAGCGGCGAAGCGGCTCCAGCAAGCCGAGCCCTGAGCGCTGCAAACGCAGGTTCTCAGCGCGAACCTCAGGTTCCGGCACAAGATGCCCTAGACCGAAATGGTCGAGCAAAAGGCCAGTCGATCCGATCAGTTGATAGCGCGAAAACACGGCGATAGCCTCCGCGCTGGCCACTTCAAATTCTGCGTTGAAGCGGGCGTTTTGGGCGTCGAGAAGATCGAGGAGGGTCCGCAGTCCTGCGTCAAACTCTTCGTAGTACGATGACAAGACGCGCTCCGATTGGTTCAACTGATCACGCAAGGCATGAAGCCGATTGTCATTCGTCGTCACGCCAACCCAAGCGCGACGGACAGCTTCATCTATGTCCAGGCGGAACCGATCGAGACGAATTTCGGCTTCGCTGACACGTTCAACCTGTTCGCGGTGTTGTGCAGTACGCAAGCCACCATCGAAAATGCGCCAGCGCATCAAGAGGCGCAAGGATGCGTCCAAATTTTCACCTGGCGTGCCCCCGACATCAAATCCGTAGGTTGCATTTCCCTGCACCTCAACCTCTGGCAGTGCCGAAGACAGCTCTTGCTCGGCAACAGCTTGAAGTGCTTCTACCTCGAGCGCTGCGGCGTCCAACGTTGGGTGTTCGGCTCTAGCAGCGGCGATTGCTTGATCGATCGTGCGCGGCGTACCACGAGGGATCGTCACGGCATGGAGATGCCGAGGATGCTGGCCAACCAGGCGGATAAAGCGCGCCTCGACCTCTCCTAGTGCGCGGGCTACCTCCGCGCGAATTGCGCGCGCTGCCGCCAGACGCTGCGCGGCGATCTCCAATTCGCCCTGCGTGGCCGCACCGCCGTCAAACTGTGTTTGTGCTTGCCCGAGGATGAACCTGTGTTGGTCGATGTTGTTGTCAGCAGCATGCAGAACACGGCGATGGCGCAAAACATCGACATAGGCCTCAACGGTGTCGACAGCCACGATCTCAGCGGCTTCCAAGGCACGATACCCAGCACTTTGCAGCCGGGTCGCCTGACGGAAGCTCTCGTTGGCGCGGAAAAATCCATCGAACAGCGTCCAACTGGCGATAGCACTCAACTGTCGGCCAACCCGCCATTGGGCATTGTTGGCTGCGCTCAATCCATTTGGCCGATCAACAAATTGCGGTCCTACGAACGCCTCAACATCCAATGTCGGAAAATACAGTGCGCGGGCCTGATCCAATTCGGCTCGGACCGCACGCTCGTTCGCCTTGGCCTCCAGCACTTCAGGACTTGTATCGACAGCAATGCGCACCGCGTCATGCAAAGACAAAGCAGACGCGGGGCCAACCGCAGCCAAGCCGATTATGACGCCAACAAGGATGTTGAACCGAAGGGCCACGTATGCAGATTCCCACCACTACCAATGCGGTCAGACGGTACGCTGACCCAACCAATCACGAGCCTGTAAGCGGCGCCTTCAACTTGGCAGCAGACCCACCTCATCTCACGCAGCGGCAAAGACTTAACAAGCAGTTAACATGCTTGCCATAGCCGTTACTGCCCAGCAACACACACTACAGCAGCTTTCTTGTATCTGTTGCGAAAATGCGACTGATAGCTGCCCAAGTAATGGGCATCTACCGCAGACGGCACAAAGTTCTGTGCAGTATCAAAGCGCCAACTACTCTGCAGGTGCGGGAGAAACCGCAGACGGTTCGCGTTCGACCTCCACCGATGGCGCGCGCAAGCAGAGGCGCAACAACGGCGGCACGGTAAGGAGCGTCAGGAAGGCCGACATCGAAAGCCCGCCGACAACCACAGCGCCTAAGCCTCGATAGAGTTCCGCGCCCTCACCAGGGATAACCACGAGTGGCAGCATGCCCATCACGCTGGTCAGCGTCGACATGAAGATGGGGCGGATACGGTTGCTGGTCGCCGCCTCAATCGCGTCGACGGGCGACATACCCTCTTCGCGCAAATGGAACAGCGTTTGGTGGACAATCAAAATCGCGTTGTTCACCACGATGCCGACCAAAATGATGAAGCCAAGAAGCGTCAACATATCAAGCGGCTGTACCTGATAGGTGTTGAGCAGCGCCAATCCCCCAACACCGCCAGCTGCGGCGACCGGGACCGAGATCAGGATCACCAACGGTAGGACGAAGCTCTCGAACAAAATCGCCATCACCAAGAATACGATGAGCAGCGCCACGATCAGATTGATCTGAATGGCATCCCAGGTCTGGCTCAACTGATCGGCGGTACCAGAAACAGATATCCGGATGCCGGGCGGCAGGCCTTGCGCCTCCAGCGCCGCGACAACCTCGGTTTCGAGCAGCGCCACTGCCGCTTCCAGAGGTAGCGCATCGGAGGGGCGGACCTCCAAAGTGATGGTCCGCAGCCGATCCCGGTGGCGGATCTCAGTTGGCCCGGCTGTAACGACAACATCGGCAAGCGCCGACACCGGCGTGATCTGCCCTGAGGGCGTGACAACCGGGAAACTGCCGACATCCTGCGTGCGCAAGCCGGTGAGCGCCGAGCGATCGCCAAGTAAAACCAGATTGAGCCTGTCGGCGCCTTCGGTGATCTCGGCAACCCGCACGCCGTCGTTGAAGGCGTCAACAGTGGTGGCCAAAGCTCGCGCGTCCACACCGGCGTCGGCAAGACGGAGCCGGTCAGGGATCAAACGAACCTCCGGCGCGCCAAGTTCCAAGCCGGGAATGGGGCGGAACTGGTGTCCTTCTGAACGCGGCAGAAGACCTGAGACCATTCCAGCCGCTTGACCCGCAACACCTAGGATGGCGCCCAAATCTTGGCCGGAAACATTCAACTCAATCGTTCGCCCACCGCCGATACCCTGACCAAACAACGACGGCTGGGTCATGAACCCAAAGGTGCCAGGTTCGGCGAAGATTGGCCTTGAAAGGACAGGGATCAGGTCGCCAGCGCGGGTACCGTCCATAGCAGTCGCACCAACGAAGCTGTTGCCCGGCGTCGCGACGAAGAAGAAGTTCTCAATGGTCGGTGTGCCGTCCTCGAATGCTAGGGCTGGTGCAGCTTCCCACATGGGACGGGCGGTTTGTTCAATACGCTCGGCGATGGTCTCGGTCGTATCGAGATTGTAGCCCGGTGGTGGAATGATCAGCCCAAACACCAAGTTGCGGTTGCCTTCCGGCAAATACTCAAGCTGCGGCAGAAAGGTAATGGTCGCGGTCGCGGCGGCGCCAGCAATCAAGCTCACCATGATGATACCAAGCAAACGCGCGCGAACGGTCGCACGGACATACATCATCACCAGCGCTTTGAAGCCCCGCGCAAGATGATCAATGCCGGGCAGCGGTAATGTTTTTTGCGCCCCAGAGCTCAGCAAGCGGCTCGACAGTGCTGGTATAACGGTGACGGCAACCAAAAGGGAAAGAAGCACTGATACCGAGATAGCGACCGCAATATCACGGAACAACTGGCCAGCCTCGAGCTGCATGATGAGGATGGGAACGAAAACCAGCACTGTGGTCAGCGCCGAAACGAGGATAGCGCCCCAAACCTGTTTGGCACCGCGATGGGCGGCCTCACGGCGCGAAAGCCCAGTCTCTCGCAACCGATAGATGTTCTCAAGAACCACAATGGCGGCATCGACAATCATGCCAACAGCAAAGGCGATACCGGCCAGCGAAATCACGTTGAGCGTGCGGCCCGTGGCGGCCATCACCACGAACGTGGCCACGATCGAGACAGGTATGGAAAGGCTCACAACCAGCGTCGCGCGCGGACTTCGCAAGAAGAGCAGCAAGACGAGCGCTGCCAATCCGCCACCAATCCAGATGTTCTGCGTGACGAGCGAGATAGCGCCTTCGATATAGACGGTCTCGTCGTAAACTTGCTTCAGCTCTAGGTTTTGGTCGGCCACCGGACCGGCCGATAGTTCCGCTATCACGCGGCGGACCTCAACCATGGTTTCGACGACGTTGGCGCCGCGTTCGCGCACAATGTTGAAGGCCAGACCCGGTTCGCCATTGAACCGCAAACGCACCGAGGGTTCGGCAAAGGCGAAGGTGACATTGGCAATATCGGCGACACGCACGCGGCCCAAAGAGCCGTCATCGGCCTGCGAGCGAAGCACGACCGATTGTACAGCCTCAATCGTGTTGAGGTTCCCCTCGGCGCGGACGACATAGCGGCGCTTACCCTCTTCCACATCGCCCGCGGATACGGAGATATTCTCGGTGCGCAAACGCCCAACAACTTCTGGAACCGTCAGGCCGAAACGCGCCAGACGTTGGGGATCGACAACAATCTGAAGTTCGCGGCTAACGCCGCCAAAAACATTGACCGTCGACACGCCGTCGATGCGTTCAATACGGTCGCGCACCACGTCTTCGATGAAGTCACCATAATGTGGGATCGGTTCTTCGTTGCCCTCGCCGAGCAAAACCAAAACCCAAGCAATCGGGCTATCGTCCGCACCGGATGTGTCGAGCGTCGGTTCGCTGGCTTCATCAGGATAGCCACCGACGCGATCCAGACGGTTTGAAACCAGGAGAAGCGTTTGGCTCATGTCCGTGCCAATCGCGAACTCCAGCGTGATTTCCCCCTCACCCGTCGAGGAGGAAGACGTCATGATTTCAAGGCCTTCCAGGCCACGCAGAACATCCTCCTGCGGGTTGACGATCTCACGCTCGATCTCAATCGGCGCTGCGCCTGGCCAGTTGGTGCTGATCGTCACGACCGGCCTGCTAACGTCGGGCGCGAGTTGGACCGGAATGCGGCTTAACGCGATGCCACCAAACAGGATCGCCATGACCACCGTGGCAACCACGGCAATCGGTCGGTCGATGGCAAAGCGAATGACATCCATTGTGCGCCCCTAGCCGCCTTGGCCGTTCGAGGATTGGATGGGTTGGCCAGGGAACAGGCGCTCATTACCACGCACCACCACCACATCGCCCTGTTCTAAGCCACCTAGGACCTCAAAACGATCGCCCATGGCGACCCCAACTTGCACAGTGCGAGGCGTCGCCGCACCGTCTTGGTCAACGAAAACCGACCATCCGCTGGCGCCCTGGGTAAGCGCGTCTTTCGGCACTGTGAGCGCCTCACGCGGAGCATCCGTTGGCACCAAAACCGTGATGGACTGGCCAACCGCGATCCGCTGGTCAAGCTCAGCCAAGTTCGCCGAGAAGCGTACGGGGCGGGTTCGCGTGCTGGCGAATTCCGTCGGTAGAATAGCCCGCACTTCAAGTGTGAGCGGGGTATCGTCCTCGGTGCTGCCAACCAGCGACAGGCCTGGTTCCAAGCCGCCAATAAACTGGCCGGGCACGTTCGCCTGAACTTCAAGTGTTGTTGTATCGAGAATGCGAGCCACAGGTGCACCAACCTGGATGAACTGGCCGGGTTCCGTATCGACCGCCAGGACGATTCCGCCAAAGGGCGCGGCGATGCTGGCCCGCTCGTCGTTGTAGCGGGCGCGCTCCAAGGCTGCCTGTGCATTCAACATACGCGCTTGCGACTGGGCCAGTTGCCCCGTGGCTTCGGCAAACGCGCCACGAACATCTTCAAGCCGCCCTTCCGAGAAGGCCGCCGTGCCACTCAGTGATTCAATACGGCGGAAAGCATCTTCGGTCCGCACCACCCGTGCTTGTGCGACTTCGATCCCGGCTTGCGCTTCGGCCAAGGACGCTTCGGCCTGCTCCAATTCGATTGCGATCAGTTGGCGATCAAGAACAGCCAAGACATCGCCAGGTTGAACAGTGTCACCGACCAGCACTTCGACCGCATCAACGATGCCAGCCACCCGCGCTGCAATGGCGCTTTCCCGCTGGGCGACGACTTCGCCAAACACGGGGCTTGTTTCGGAAAGCGTGCGCAATTCGACCACCTCTGTCGCAACCAGCGCAGGACGGCCCTGTGCATAGACGACCTGCGGCAACACCAGGGCGGCCAAGAAGATGCCATAAGCAAGCGTGGCAGTGCGAAAAGGCTGCATTCGAGATCGATCTTTCGGGTCTGTGCTCTGCAATCAGGGAGGTGCCCCATCCAACGCGCGTAGACGGGCCATCAGCCTAATAGCTCAGATTTTGGTTCTGCTGCGCCAGTTAGCGCCGAGGTCCCGCCTTGGCAAGGCGGCTCCTGGCCTTTGCGTGGCACTTATCTGGTCAGAGAAGAGCCCATTCGCCCAAGCTTTGAGCACCCCTGCAATCTAGGGATACAAGCCCGCTACACGGCCACGCAGACGCACAAGCGCCAATATCGCATCAATCGTTGGCGTTGGCGTCTCGGTGACTTGCCCCAGCTCTTGAACAGACCCAAGAAGCGCGTCGATCTCCATTGGACGGCCAGCATCCAAGTCTTGGAGCATGGACGTGCGATGCGCTCCGACAGCGGCCCCGCCATCGATCCGTCGATCGACATCGATGGGGAACTTGACGCCGAGCTTCTCGGCGATCTCCTGCGCTTCCACCATCATCGCGCGTACCACCGCCCGTGATCCAGGGTCAGTGCAAAGCACGTCGAGCGTGGCATGTGTCAAGACGGAGATGGGATTGAATGAAAGGTTGCCCCAAAGCTTCACCCAGATCTCATCGCGCAAACGCGGGCGCACGGGTGCTTTGAGACCCGCTTCGGATAGCTTTTTCGACAAGGCTAGCGCGCGCTCGGATTTCGACCCGTCTGGCTCACCAAGGGAAAAGCGGTTCCCCTCAATGTGCTTTACGGTCCCCGGTTCAGAGACTTCGGCAGCGGGATAGACGACACATCCAAGCACGTTGTCGGGGCCGAACCCGTTCCATTGCGCGTTGCCCGGATCAACCGAAGCGAGGCGTGTCCCTTCCAGCGGGCTATCAATCTTATGGAAGTACCACCAGGGCACACCATTCACACCGGAGACAATGGTGGTGCCCTCGCCAATCAGCGGCTGCATCTTGTCGACCACCGGCGGCACGGAATGCGCTTTGAGGGTAACGATCACATAGTCTTGGGGGCCGAGCTCGGACGGGTCTTGCGAAACCGTCACAGGGACTGTGCTGGCCTCGCCTTCTTCAATCAGCGTGAGGCCTTTGTCGCGCATCGCGGCCAGGTGCGGTCCACGCGCAACCAAACTGACATCCGCGCCTGCCTGGGCCAGTTTCGCGCCCATATAGCCGCCAATAGCACCAGCGCCGAAAATACAAATCTTCATAACCAGTTTTCCGATCAGGCTGCAGCGTCGACGAGACCGAGTTTCTCGGCAAGTCCAATGCGCTGCAATTTGCCGGTCGCGCCCTTTGGAATCTCTTCAAGGATAACCACTTTGCGTGGCACTTTGAACGCCGCCAGCCGCTCGCCAAGGAAGGTGCGAATGTCGTTTTCGGAGGCATCCGCGCCCTCAACCAACACCACCGCTGCCGCGACCTCTTCGCCAAGCTTGGCGTGTGGTACCGCGAAGGTCACACACTGGGCCACATCTGGATGGGCACTCAGCACACCGTCCACTTCCAGGGGGCTGACCTTTTCACCACCTCGGTTGATGATCTCCTTCAAGCGGCCCGTCAGCGTCAGATAGCCCTCGCCGTCAAACGCACCTTGGTCACCGGTTCGGAACCACCGTCGGCCTTCGGCTTCAAAGAAACTCTTCTCATTCGCCTCTGGATTGCTTTCATAGCCTGGCGTCACGTTGGGACCGGAAATGACGACCTCGCCAGTTCCGTCGATAATCTTGTTCTCAGCCTCATGCGCGATGCGCACCAACGGTCCTGCCTCCACACCCACGGCGCCTGGTTTCTGCGCGCGTGGTGGCAATGGGTTAGAGGTCATCTGGTGTGTGGCTTCGGTCATGCCGTAGCCTTCAATGACCGGCGCTCCGAACGTTTCGGCCAGCGCTTCCATGACCGGCCCCGGCAGAGACGCCGAAGACGAACGCAAGAACCGAAGCGGTACATCAGCAATGGTGTCGGCATTGCGAGATGCGCGCGACAGAATTGTCTGGTGCATGGTTGGCACTGCCGTGTACCAAGTCGGGGTCGCTTCACGCATCCAGCCAAAAAACTTGATCGCGTCGAACCCCGGTGAGCACCAGATGGAGCCGCCGGCCGCCAAGGAGGCCGACACAGCTGCCACCAGCCCGTGGATATGGAATAGCGGCATCACGTTCAGACAGCGGTCAGCGGCCGTCAGATTGAGGGAGTGCATGATATTGTGCGCCGACGCCGCCACGTTCGATTGCAGCAGCGGTACGATTTTTGGACGCGACGTGGTGCCAGAAGTGTGGAGGATCAGAGCCACGTCATCCGGATTTGGCGATGCGGTATCGGCGGCTCCCGCAGAACCCTCCGCGCGTAAGTTGAATTGGCCAGCTGGCGCACCATCGGCGACCACAACGCGCAAAATGGTCAGTCCGAGTTTCGTGGCGGCTTCGAAAGCTGGGCCATCATAGCCATCGGCCAAGATCACCGCCTTGGCCTTCAGGTCTTCCATATAGAAGGCGAACTCATCTTCACGGTAGCTCGGATTGAGCGGCGCTGTCACTGCGGCTTGTGCCACCGTGATAAAGGCCGCCGCCATCTCTGGACCGTTCGGCAGAACGATGGCCACCCTATCGCCACGCCCGACACCGGCATCATGAAGTGAGGCACTCACAGCTTGAGAGAGCGATCGCAGCCCACCATAGGTTAGCCAATCTCGTCCCGGCGCACCGAGCGCATTGGAGTCATCTGTGTGCGGCGCCAGCAGGCCAGCAATCGTGTTGGACATGGATTAGGTCTTTCTTATACGTAGCTCCCGGAGGTCGCCCGTTATAGTTATGGCGCCTCCCGACACAACCTATATTCTGCATGAACCTAGGCAATGCGGCTGAGGATTTGGGGAAACCGCAAAGGCCTTCGCGACACCACGACCAGCTGACGACTAGCGCAAACGAGAGCACCAATGGGCAGGCGCCGGTTGGTTTTTTTGATATCACCAGCGGGCTGCGGCGCTTGGCCCCTTCACAGTCTGCCAATGTGTGCTAACAGGCAGGCCACCAAAGAGCCGCCCATCATCACGCCAACCGACAAAGTGTGATGTAGATCACGGACTCGGCACAACCATTGCGAGCACGCTGCGCCTGCGGCGACTTCGCTAACACCTGAACATCAACTTATGCCCACCGATTATCTTGCGCTTTTCGCGCTTCTCCTCGGCTTGCAGGCCAAACACTTTCTGTTTGATTTCGCATTTCAGAGCGACTGGCAAATCTCCAACAAGGGTATCTATGGGCACCCTGGCGGGTTGGTGCACGCCGGGCTGCATGCCCTCGGCACACTTGTTGTCTTTATGGTTGCTGCGCTCGGCGGCCTGACGACACTCACCTTCGCCCTGATCATTGCGGTCGTGGATTTTGTGATCCACTACCATGTCGATTGGACAAAAAGTCAGGTGTCGCGGCGTTTGAAATTACAACCCGACCGCAACTCCTACTGGCTCGCTTTTGGCGCAGACCAAGTGGCCCACCAAGTGACCTATATGGGCCTGGTCGCAGCTTGGGTGGTGTGGTCTTAGGCCAGAGGCCTGAGAACGTCTAGGCTATCGGAGACGTGTCGAGCGTCAGAACATCATCATCTGACGGCACTAGGAATCCACCGCCCTCATCGCCGAGGAACGTTGAGCCTGGTGCGTCGCCGCTTGTCGAGGAGCCCAACTGGTTTGTCGACCCATCGTCGTCTGCGTACTGCTCCACAAGCTCGTCGATGGACGGGTCGTTGGGATCAACCGTGCCGAGGACGTCACCCAATTTCGGTAGCGTACCCGATGGCTCTGTGACGGTTTCTGTACCGTCGGCGTTAAGAACCGGCAGAATATCACCGTCAAACTCGGATTTGCCCTTGGTGCCAAACGATACCCCAACATAGCTGCCGGTATCACCGTCCGAGGTCGTGAACTCGCCTTCCGCGAAGACCAAATTGCCATTGTTGGACGTGTCGGCGTCGTTCGCGTCGAGATCGAGTGAGATAATGCCGTGCTCGGACAGTGTCTTCAGTTCACCGCCATCCGTTTGCCCGTCGCTGTCGGCGTCTTGCCAAACCTTGATCTCGCCAAAGCGCGTGTCTTTGGCGTCGATAACCCCGTCGCCATTGCTGTCGAGCGACCGCAGCGCGTCGAGCGATGAGGCATAGGCGCCGCCTTCGAACACTTCCGAGAAAACCTCAGACCCGTCATCGATGATGCCATTGCCGTCGCCATCGATCACCAACAAGCCATCATCCGGCCCAACCCAACCAATCTGGTCAGCGTCGCCATCGGCATCAATGTCAAAGGCTACGCCGTCCGCTGGTGCCGAGAGTTCAACCCCATCACCGTCAAGATCGAGAACGATGGGATCGGAGCCGCCGCCTACTTCGCTTGCTCCCGCGATTTGGACGACAAGGTCCTTTGTCGCAGAAGTGGTTGTACCATCACTGACCTGGGCCTCGAAGGTGATTGTGAGCATCTCGCCCTCTGCCAGCCAATCAAGATCAGCTGCAGCTGGGTCATAAGTCCAGTTGATGGTCTGGGATCCACCATTGGAAACCAACGGATCAAGACTAATCGCGCCGGCAGCGATTAGCGTTTGGATGTTAACGCCACTTGGCAGCGCTCCGCCCGCTCCACCAGAGTAAGAGGCCGTTGCGTCTCCTGTCACAGAGACGGTTAATGTGTCGCCGATATCCTTGTCAGAAATCGTGATTGTGCCGGACGTCGGTGCAATGTCTTGTGCAGAGCTGTC
This sequence comes from Hyphomicrobiales bacterium, assembly GCA_965601715.1. Lineage (GTDB taxonomy): Bacteria > Pseudomonadota > Alphaproteobacteria > Rhizobiales > MH13 > MH13. Next base: position 1,238,914 of record OZ271835.1, read on the forward strand.
GCCGACAGACTCTTTGATGGCGTTGGTCCTGATCGAGAAATCTGAAACGACCAGCGTCGCGTCAAGATTTCGGTCTTCAAGGTTCATCGAACCAAAACCAAATTCATACGTCCCCGGACCGATCGTGAATTCCGCAGTTTGATTGGTTATTTCAGGAGCGTTTTCGTCTTCATCAAACTGATAAAGAAGCTGCGCCTGGTCGTTTATCGAAACAAATGCAAAGTCTTTATAGAAATTCCAAAAATTGTTTGCGGGAATGCCATCGCCACCCGTGAAACTCCAAGTGAAGCTGACTGTTGACGAGCTTAGCAGCGTAATCGGCGCAAACTGAATGGCCGAACCATCAGTGGCATCACCCCCGGAAATCAAATCCAGTATGCCCGGTGAGAAGTCAAAGAATGCCTCGATCTCGGTATCCAGACTATCAGCACTGACGAGTGTATGCGTGTCCGACACCGTTGCACCAGCTGTGGCCCCAGCACCCTCGGTGATAATCTGAATAGTTGGAAAGGTCAGGAGTGTGCTGTCCTGAAGATCAGTCGCGCCATCGATGACCGGTGCATCGTTCACACCCGTCACCGTGACATCGACATCCTTAATCTCGGACACGGCTCCATTCGAATCCGTGGCCTTTATCTTGATCGTGACAGTCTTTGATTCGTCCTTAGCAAGCGCCTGAAATTCAGTCCCAGGATCAAATCTAAGCTTTGGTGGTTCACCTTCGGCAGCCGGGATGATCGAAGCGCTCCCCTCGGAAGGACCGGTTTCGATGGAATAGGTTAGCGTTGTTGCGTCATCATCACTGTCAACGTCATCGCCGAGCGTCGACAGGTCCAGCTCAACCGCGGGGCCATCCTCAAGGGCCGCCATCGTGCCGTCTTCGAGCGTAGGCGCGTCGTTGACCGCAGCCAAATCAAGGGTGACAACGCCAGACGCGACCGCACCGTCAGCATTGGCGGCCTGATAGCCAAAGGTCACAGGTCCGCTGAAATCCTTGGCCGGGGTGAACTCGTAGGACCCGTCGCCAAACAAGACGAGTGTTCCATTTTGCGGAGCGCTGGTGACGGAGTAGACTGGGTTCGAGATCGGTGTCGCGAGAAATCCCTCGAAGGTGACGTCCTCTGTTCCAGCCTCGTTGACATCCTCGAGTGTAATGGGCGCTGGAGGTCCACTGAATTGAACGGTCGGCGTTTCCGGCACCGTCACTTCGCCGGAATTTGTGCCGCCACTTCCAGCGTTATCGTCAGTGGTGTTGTTTTGCGTAGGGTCAGGCACCGGGTTGGGATTGAGACCGTCTGGTGCTGGCGGGTCCTCACTGGTGCCGGGCCCACCCTGAACGCCGGGACCATCACTTCGTGTATCAATCAAGTTGACGGGGAGTTCGCCAGCGGCCATCCGTGTGACGACGCTGTTGAAGGCTGTTTCTGCCGTGGAAACGATTTGCTGATCAGCTGCCTCATCGGCAGCTGTGCGTGGTCGTTCAGAGGGCGTTCCAAGGAATGGCACGACCCAGCTGGTCTCGGTGCTGGTGATCGTAGCGATGAGATTGCCGCTTGGGTCGAACAGCTCGATGATGCCAACTTCAGGCGAACCAAAATCAGGGCGCAATCGAACTTCGATACCCAGAGCATCGAGGATATCAACGATGAAAGTCGTGCCGCGAATACCAAGTGTCGCCGTTGGCGTCTCGAGTTCCATATCGCCGGTTTTGGCAACCTGACCAGCGACAAAGACAAAGCCACCTTCCAACAAATTGAACGCGGCCGAATTGTCGTCGTTCTCGGGTGCGTACACCAGCTCGTCGATCACGATCCGTGCGTCGGCTGACAAGGTGAATTGGGTTTCGTCGATGAAGGTGACGGAAAGCGAGCCATCCTCGGCCGTACTGACAATGTCTCCTTGATAGATGTAGCTTCCCAGCTCCAGCACCTCTTCGGTGCCGTCGACGCGTTGAACGAGCGCGGTGCCTTCAACAAGCTCAACCTGGCCTATTGGAAGCCCGTCCGTATTGGACGGATCGGCCTGGGCGTACTGACCTGGCGCGACAGGCCCGGCAAGGCTCTCGACTGCCGCACCAGACAGACGCCCTCCGTCTGCCGAAGTAATCGGCGCGGGTTCATAGGTGAAATAATCGAGAATTCGGACGTCAGCGCCGCTATCGTTGACCAACAGTAGGTCGGGCCCATGGCGCTGGAAATCGGCACGAAACAACACGGCCGGGTCAGGCACGACCAATGCGTCCGTCCCATTGGCTTGGAGCACGACTTCCGTATTGGCTGCCACCAACGATGTGGGCAATGCCCCATCGGCTGCGTTGGACCTAATCACACACGCCTCGCCTACCGTTCCACCAAACCCCGAGCAAGTATTAAGGTAAATGACACCTTAACAAAAGCCCCTCACGGAATTTCGCTGCCAAATCAAAAAACTATCGCGTCCATAATTGCCCAAATTGACGGCAACAGAACCGACAATTATTCGGCCAAGACACCCTAGCAAACAACGTTCTTTTCTCGCCGATCCTGGTCACATGACCGTTCAAAGCCGATCCCAAGAAAACCAAGTTGCTATAGCTAACAGATCGTTAAACTGCCTTGGGAAATAGCTGACCGTATCCTTAATGCGTCAATCATGTTCTCGCGAACGATAGGCCCATTGCTAGTGTCCGCGGACTTGGCCATTGTCCTCACTGATGGGCTCCGACAGGTGCCGAAACGGGCGAATGGGTGCTGATCGCGGTGGGCGTAGTTCGAAAATTTGGTGTTGATCGGCTCTTTGCCTTGGCAGTGCTGGTGCTGCTCGTCGCGATGCGCATTGCCGACCCCGTACCAGTGCAAAACCTGCGCTTCACCGCCTTCGACGCCTTTCAGCAGGCACAGCCTCGCGAAGCGACGCAAACACCCGTCACCATTCTCGACATTGATGACGCCAGTCTCGAAGAGATTGGCCAGTGGCCCTGGCCACGATCGATGATCGCCGATCTAGTGCTGCGCAGTTTCCAAGAAGGAGCCGTCGCACTGGCCTTCGACATCCTGTTCGCCGAACCAGATCGAAACTCGCCGCCAAACATCGCGCAGGCCAACCCAAACCTGCCAAGCGATGTGCGATCATCGCTTGCAGCTCTGCCGAGCAACGATCAAAGACTTGCGGATATCATCGCCGCCACCCGTGTTGTCGTCGGGCAGACGAGCACACGGTTCGCACGTTTGGACGGCACCGAGCCGTTGGAAACCGCGCCGGTGCCCCATGCCATCCTCGGTGACGATGCGCGCCCGTTCCTTCAGAGCTTTCCTGAACTGGTCGAAAACCTGCCGATCTTGGAGGAAGCGGCCGCTGGCCGAGGCGTTTTTAGTGTGCGCCCGGATGTCGATGGCATCTACCGGCGCGTTCCGATGGCCATGATGGTCGGTGGTGAAATCCGTCTTGGACTGGGTCCGGAGCTTCTGCGCATTGCGACGGGCGGCCAAGCTTTCGCTTTGCGAGGCAACGCCGCCGGTGCTGATGGCGTGGTGGTCGGCGGGCAACTGGTAGAAACCGCGGGTGACGGCACGGTGCGCCCCTATCTGACGCCGTCTCGCTCCGAGCGCTTTGTATCCGCAGCAGACGTGTTGTCTGGCGAGTTACCGCCTGGGCGCTTACAGGGCCAACTGCTGCTGGTCGGCACCTCGGCCATCGGCTTGGAAGACTTCCGCCCGACCGCGCTCGGCACCTCCATGGCTGGGGTAGAAATACACGCTCAGACGCTGGAGAACATTCTCACCGGCACGCTTTTGGTACGCCCAAACTACGCCATAGCCATGGAGCTGGCGCTCCTCGTTGGTCTGGGGCTGCTTGCCGTCATCTTGGTCCCAGTCCTGGGTGCACGGCTAATCCTTATCTTTAGTGTCCTGCTGATCGGTGGCTACATTTTTGGCACCTGGTATGTGTTTCAGGACCAACGCCTTCTCATCGATCCAACCTGGCCGACCGCTGGCGCCTTTTTGACAATCCTGGTGATGGCATCCGCCAATTACCTGCGCGAAGAACGCGAGCGCCGCCAGGTGCGCAACGCCTTTGGCCAGTATGTCTCGCCTGATCTGGTGGAACGTCTGTCGCGGGATCCACAGGCGCTCACCTTGGGCGGTGAGCACCGCGACCTCACCATTCTGTTCAGCGACGTGCGCGGATTCACAACCTTGGCCGAGAGCTACCGGGATGACCCAGCTGGCCTCACCCACCTGATGAACACCTTCCTGACGGTGCTGTCCAAGGCCATCCTGAACGAGCGCGGCACGATCGATAAGTTTATGGGCGACGCTGTGATGGCGTTTTGGAATGCACCACTCGACACACCCGACCACGCGGCGGCCGGATGTCGTGCTGCGATCGCGATGCAAAAAGCGGTGGCTGCGCTGAACGCCGAACGCGCCGAAGAGGCCGCAAGGGAAGGTACCAACCTACCCCTGATTGATGTCGGTATTGGCCTAAACACCGGCGATTGCATTGTCGGCAACATGGGCAGCGACGACCGCTTCGATTACACAGCGCTCGGCGACGCGGTGAACCTTGCTTCCCGCCTCGAAGGGCAATCCAAAAGCTACGGCGTTGGCATAATCCTCGGTCAGACCGTGGCCGAGGCCGTAGACGGCCAATTTGCCCTGCTGGACCTCGATCTTCTGCGTGTCAAAGGCAAGAACGAGCCGGAGCATGTCTTCGGCCTTTTGGGCGACGCTGACATGCTCGCGTCATCTGGCTTTCAGAAACTCAAAGCAGCCAACACGCGCATGCGCGGCGCCTACGCTAACCAGGATTGGGACGCCGCAAACAACGCCCTTACGGAGATGCTGGCAGCGGGATCCGAGGCCAAGATCGCCATTGATGATTATATCGCCGCTTACCGTGACCGGATTGCTGGCTTGCGTGCCTCCCCACCACCAAGCGATTGGGACGGCGTGCACATCGCAACCACGAAGTAGGCCTGCGCTTCTAGCGCTCGCGTAGCGCCTCTGCCTGAACCCGCCTAAAGGGTGTCAGCAGATAGTCCAGCACCGTTTTCTCACCGGTCTGAATGTTCACCTGTGCGATCATGCCCGGACTGATCGGCAGGCTGGCACCATCAGATGATGTCAGCGCCGTCTCTGATGTTCGCACCATGGCTTCAAAGACAGGGTTGCCATCAGCATCCTCCACTGCATCAGCGCCCAAGCGCTCCACGACACCGTCAAGCGAACCGTAGACGAGAAAGTCATAGGCGGTGATCTGCACCGAAGCGTTCTGCCCGGGCAAGATAAACGCCACATCGCGAGGGCTGAACTGCGCAGCGATCAAGAGGTTGTCGTCCTGCGGAACAATCTCAACCAAGGGTGCACCAGACTGAACGACCGCGCCGAGCGTGGTGACGGCTATGCGGTTTACCGTCCCTGTCACCGGTGCACGCAAAATGGTGCGCGTTACGGTATCGCTGGCCGCCCGGATGGCCTCCCTTAGGACCGCAAGATCAGAGCCTATCTGCGCGCTGCGTTCCAGTGCCGTGGTTTCGAAAGCTGAGCGCGCCAGCGTCAACTGGGTCTCCGCTTCGCGCACCGCTGCCTCCAGGCCGGGTGTGCGCGCCTGCGTCACCTCCAGCTCGCCCTCGAGCGCCGCCAATTGTTGGTAGAGGCGCAAAAGGTCCACGCGCGGCACCGCATTGCGGTTGGCAAGGTCTTCCATCAGCGCGACTTCTTCGCGCATCGGATCGATCTGCGCCGAAAGACGCCCGGCATTGGCTTCCGCCTCCTCAACGGCAGAACGCCTTTGCGTCAGCTGGGTTTCAAGAACCGACAGCTCCGTGTGCAACTGCTGTTGGCGTGACAGAAAAACCGCTCGCTCGGCAGAGGCGGCATCCGGGGCGCGCTGTTCCAATCCTGCTGGAAAACTAATCGTATCGGCGCCAGCAGCTTCTGCCTGCACACGCGCCTGGGCGACCAGGAGCGATGCTTCGCGCTCGCGCAATTCGCCAAGATCAGCACCGGCGCGCGTATCATCGATGCGCATAAGCTCCTGGCCTTCGGCGACCAAATCCCCCTCGCGTACGGCGATCTCGACAACAATCCCACCGTCGGGGCTCTGCACCACTTGCAGTTGCTGCGATGGAATCACCCGCCCCGACCCTTGGGCGACCTCTTCGATGCGATGGGTTGCTGCCCAGATTAGAAACACAGTAATGCCCAGCACGATCAGCGCCAACAAATCGGTGGTGCCCGTCATGCTGGCGCGCGCCCGTGGCTTGGCGTCGTTGATAAACTGGTCCTCAATGCGTGCGCCCAGCATGGCTTACTCCGCCGCCCGCTGGTTTGTGTTACCGGCCTGCAACCGCGTTTTCACCACATCGCGGGTGCCGTCCAAAACAACGCGCCCCTTATCCATAACGATCCAACGCGTGGCGATTTCCGCCAGTCCTGGCCGATGCGTACACAAGATGAGCCCTGTCCCCGCCGCGTTGAGGTGTTGTAGCCGCGTCGCGACCACGCTTTCCATCTCCTGGTCCATGGCGTTGGTTGGCTCGTCCAGGAACAACAGCTTGGGTCGGCGCAGCAGCAGGCGCGCCAAAGCAAGACCTTGCCTCTGGCCACCGGAAAGATTGGCACCCTTTTCACCGACCGAGCGCGCAAGCCCCGCTGGATCGGCCTCCACAGTTTCGAGCATCCCGCTATCGGCGAGAGCCGCATCAATCTCTTCCACACTGGCCCATGGTCGCCCAATCACGAGGTTCTCGCGGATTGTGCCGGTAAACAGCTCCGGGTCCTGTGGCAGATAGCCGATCCCCTCGCGCAACTCGGCGGGGTCGTACTGGCGGGCACCGCGATCATCGACAAGCAAAGTGCCTTTGTCCGGCTCCAGCAGACCGCACAGCAGCTTGCCAAGCGTACTCTTGCCAGAGCCGACGCGACCAAGGACAGCGATGCTCTCTCCAGCCTCTATGGTCAGTGTAACGTCGGCAACGGCATCTTGGTCGGCATCACGATAGCGGAAAGAGACACCTTCCAGGCGCACCGAGCCATCCCGCACCCGAGCGGCACTGACCACATCGGAGCCTGCTTCCGGTGGCATCGCCATCAAGTTGGACAGGGTGCGTAGTGCTTTGCGGGCATATTGCGCGCGGAAGATCGTGTGGGATATCGCCCCCATTGGCGCGATCGCCCGACCGGCAAGGATGTTGGCAGCGATCAGGGCGCCCACGGTGATCTGCCCTTGGGCCACCAGGAATACGCCCCAAACGATGATCACAACGCTGACCGTTTGCTGGATCATTTGCGTGCCGGACGTTGCGATGGTCGACCAAAAGCGGCTGCGCCCATTTACCCGCGCAGATGCGGCGCTGACACGTTCCCATTCGCGCTGCAGAACGGGTTCAGCGTTGAGCGTTTTGACGGTTTCATGACCGAGGATCGATTCCGTCAGGACTGATTGCCGGCGGCCGGACAGATCCTGCGCGTCGCGGGCGATACGCCCCATCGGCATCTGCGCAATCAGTGCCAGAACAATCGCCAATGGCACCGCCACAAGTGGGACAAGGGCAAGTGGGCCGACGATGATCGACAGCACCCAAATGAACAGGCCGATGAACAGCATGTCGATGAGCGCGACGAAGCTGGCAGACCCAAAGAAATCGCGCACCGTCTCAAAATCGCGGATCTGGCTGGCCAGGTGCGGCGCACCCGCTTTGCGCGTCTGCGGTCGCAGGCTCATGGCATGGGCAAATAGGGCGGCCGCTAGCGAGGTGTCGAGCTGGCTGCCAAGCCGTTCCAAAATGTGCCCACGCAGTCCGCGAAGAGCGAGGTCCAGTCCAATGGCTATGCCGACGCCCAGTGCAAGCGTCCAAAGCGTGACAAAGGCCGCGTTTGGAATCACGCGGTCATAAACGTTCATCACGAAGATAGGCAGCGCGAGACCGAGAAGGTTGATGCAAAAGGCAGCCACACCGATCTGCAACCAATTGGACCCTTGGGCCCGCATCGCGCCCCAGAACCAGTGCGCTTTGCCTTTGCCTTGCAGACCAGCCACAGCCGAACGAGCGGCCTTTGCCTTCGGCGTGATCAGCAGAATGTCGCGTTGAACCTGCCGCGCCAGCTTCTTAACCGCGATTTCGGTTTCCACCAGATCAGCATCAGGGTCGACGACAACCGCTGTGCGTCCGTTGGTTGCCAAATTCAGCAGGACCAAAGGGCTACCATCCTGGCGAAACAACAGGCACGGCAAAACAGCCGGATCAATGCGATTAAAGCGACGCTGAACCAGCCTCGATTGGAGACCCACCGCCGACAGCGCCCGCACGAGTGTGCTGTGCAGCCCCTGTGTGTCTAATTGCGGCAGCCGCACCCGAACGGCGGCTTCGCTCCAAGGTTGGTCGTAATACTGCGCAAACCACCGCGCTGTCGCCAGGCTTGAATCTGCGCGCGACTGTGCACTGGCCTCACCGTGTGGCGCGCCACTATCGCTGTCCGCGCGGGTTACATCCCCTTGCGTTGGAGCCTTGGACATTGTCTTGGCGGCCTTGCTTCCATGCCGTGCGATACACGGCTGATACCTAAAGCCACCTTACTTTGCCGTGAAACACAAACAAAAAACATGGTTATAGGCCAAACCGTTGACGGTGATGGCGAGGATGGATTGAGTACGGACAGGCCAAAAGAGGCTGTTTCAGACCGCAATCGACAGAACGGATTAAACACCATGTCCGCCGAACAGCGCGCGCAAAACGCGGCGCCTACCCTGCGCACCATTGCCATGCCCGCCGATACCAACCCTGCAGGTGACATATTCGGCGGCTGGCTGATGAGCCAAATGGACCTCGCCGCAGGAACAATCGCAGCTTTGGAGTCACGTGGGCGCAGTTCCACCGTTTCGGTGGATGCAATGAAATTTATTCGACCGGTCAAGGTTGGTGACGAAGTCTCGCTTTACGCCAATTTGGTGCGCGTTGGACGCACATCCATGCTTATCCATGTTGAAGCGTGGCGCAGAGCCCGCCACGAGGATCATACCGAACGGGTAACCGAGGCCGACTTTACTTTCGTTGCCTTGGATGACGACGGCAAACCTCGTCCGGTCCATGGCGACGAGGATTAATTAGTGGCAAGCACATCTGCCACAGCATCGCCGATGGCGAGCGACGAGGTTAGCCCAGGGCTTTCAAAGCCGAATAGATTGATGAGATCCGGAAGGCCGTGGCGATCCTCGGTCTGGATATCAAAGTCGAAGAACCCCTCACCAGGGCCAAGCAGCTTCGGCCGAACGCCGCTATAATCCGTCTCGAGCTTACTCTTCGGCAGGCCAGGCCAATAACGCCGGATCGCGGCATCAAACGCTTGCATGCGTTCGGGCGACACTGTGTAGTCGATGTCGCTCGGTGCCGTGCCGCGCGGCAACCACTCCACGTCAGGGCCAAAGCGCGTGGCGCCCGCAAGATCAAGCGTGGCGTGCACGCCGAGACCGCCATCGACAGGCGTCGGATAAATGAGGTGTGAGAAGGGCGACTTACCGGACAGGCGGAAATAACACCCCTTGGCGTACCATTGCTCGGGGATGGCCTCTTTCGGAAGCCCTTCAATGCGATGCGCAACTTCCGACGACCAAAGGCCGGCTGCGTTCACCAATCGACCTGCAGTTATTGTGGTGGGATCATCGCCGCCAGTGCTGATACGGTAACCGCCAGAGATCTGTTCGGCCCTCGCAAACGGAGATCGCAAAGCCAACAGACCGCCATGGTCTTCCAAGATCGCCAAAAGCCTCTGAACGAAGGTATGGCTATCGAAAATACCTGTCTCAGGTGACCAAAGCGCGCTGGTCACCGCCAGGTCCGGTTCCCGCGCTGTCACCTCGCCTTGCGAGAGCATGGTCAGGTTTTCGACGTCGTTAGCCGTCCCGGTTTGGAAGATGGAAGCAAGCTTCTCCTCTTCGGCATCATCAGTGGCGACAATCAGCTTGCCGCATTTCCGGTAGTCGACGCCTGTACGGTCCATGAAGGCGTACAGCTTGCGCCGACCTGCCACACACAAGTGGTGTTTGAGCGTGCCGGTCGGATAGTAGAGCCCGGCGTGGATCACCTCGCTGTTGCGCGCTGTTGTAACCTCCCCCGGTCGATCGCCAGCTTCAAGGACGAGAACAGACTGTCCACCTTCGGCGAGAGCGGCAGCGACGGCCATACCCACGGCCCCGGCACCAACCACGACGGCGTCGAAATCTAAGTCGCTCATGCTGATGGTCCCAAGACGTGGACCCTACCTGCGGAATCCAAAAGCATCCTAAGCTGCAGTTTCGGTGATCTCGCGCATCGCCTGAAGAAACGTCGCTACCTCGCCTTCACTGTTGTAGTGGCACATGGAGACGCGAACCGCGCCATCCATCCCGAGCGGGTTCAATATGTTGCCAGAGTAATGGTCGGCCTTGCGTGTGTGGGTGCGAATGCCGCGTTCGCGTAACTGCGTCACGACATCGGGAGCGGCCTGCCCTTCCACCGTTAGGGAAACCAGCCCTTCGCGCAGCGGGTTGTCGATACCGCCGATAATCGTCACCGACGGCATATCCGCGAGACCCTTCTGGTTGCCGGTGCCATGGATCATCGCATCTGTGAGGCTCTGCTCATGGGCGTGGATTGCCTCTCCGGCGGCAACGATCCTGGCCCGTCGGTCATCGACATCAGAAACCTGGCTACCGAGCCACTCAAAGTAATCGACAACATCGGAGAATGTCGCATACGCGCCCGTATCGCGCGTGCCAAATTCCCAAGGGTTGCCAGGGGCGTCGATCAGGTGCTCGTGCTTCAGATTGTGCAATCGGTCGGACACCCACGCAACACCGTAGCCGTGACGTGAGAACACTTTGTAGGGTGATACAACATAGCCATCCACGTCATAGCTGGCGATGTCGAGCCGCCCATGCGCCGCATGCTGAATGCCATCGACGATGATGATGCAATCCGGCGAAACCTTGCGGATTTCCGCTGAGATCGCGGCGACGTCCACACCCATACCGGTGACGGGCGATGTATGCAGTATCGTGGCCACGCGTGTGTCGGCGGTGACGGCTGGCTGGTATTGCAACGGCCCGACACTGCCGGTTGTATCATCATGGATTACGAGGACGTGGTCCTTGCCGGCAACCTCGGCCCAATGGCTCGCCGCACTGCGCGTGGCCGGATGTTCAAGTGTGCTGCCCAAGACACGGCCTTCAGGTGTACCGACGCAGGCCGTTCGGATGAGACGGAACAACAGTTCCGTGCCGCTTTCACCGACAAAGAAGCGCCCTTCAGGGGCATTGAAGAACACCGCCATATCGTCTTTGGCTTTGTCGATCAGCGCGATGAGAGCATGCGAGGCTGGGTTGTCCCGCCCTTGATTGTCCGGAATGGCTGCGAACTTCGCCGACGTCTCAACGACGCTGTTCAATGTCAGCGCACCTCCAGCATTCTCGAAAAAGATCCGCTCGCCGTCGAATGGACAGGAGTCAATATGCGCGAAACGGCGACGGATTTCTGACAGTAGCTCGGCACTGATGTGGGGGGCGTGGGCGTTCATAGGCTAGGCGTGGTCCTTCGTGATGCTACAAGCTTTGAAAGCTCGCAATGCGGCCAAATAAGCCGACTCAAACCAAAGAACAATGGTTGGGCTGTTGGCTTTCCTAAGCGCCAGAACTTCGAACGCGACGGCGCCATGCGCCATACTCTTGGAACGCCGACGTTTTGGTTATGGCAGGCCATTGCTTCACGTCAAACGATGGGGCTGTTAGGCTAGCCGAATGAGCTCGCCCCCCCGGCCGCGACTTCGACTCTCTTTGGTGGTGTGGATGATGATCACGCCAATCCACATATCGGCCCAGCCGATCTGTCGGCCAATGGAACTCCCGGTGGCGGCCACCAGCGCTCCACCAGACGCCTACATAGAATTCTGCCAAAGCTATCCAGAGGCATGCACGCTAGGCGGCGCTTCCATTCTCGAATGGACACCCGTCAACCGGTTGGTGATTGAACAGCTCAATATCAACGTCAATCAGGAGATCGTGTTCGTGCACGATTGGGAACTGAATGGTCTCGATGATGTTTGTGACTATCCCTACCAATGCACGGGCGACTGCGAGGATTTCGCGCTCGAAAAACGCCGCCGCTTGGTTGAGGCGGGATTTCCAAGCGCGTCGCTCACCATGGCTATTGCGTACCACACCGACCAACTGTTCCCCCATGCGGTCCTGCTGATTGAAAGCGACCAAGGCACATGGGTACTAGACAATGTCGACGATCCAATCCGGTGCTGGGACGCGGTGCCCTACACCTTCACAAGCAGAGAGCGACCAGATGGCCTTTGGGACCGTTTTGTACGACCTTGAGCTTGGATCCGCTGAGTGTGGCCGCAACAATATCGAGCCCGTCCAATTGCTTGCTGGGGTCTCGGTGATCTCAAAAAAGGCCTTCTAGGTCTCCTGTTAACAGCGCAAACACAGCGGGTTGGATCAACCCTGACCGCCATGCGGCAGAACCAAAAGGATTAATCCGGTAAAGGTCGCCGCAAGTGTGCTCGAGCGCTTGCGGATAGAGCCCACGGCTTTGCGTGCAGCTTGGCTGCGCTGATGGCGGCCTTTGTTGACAAAGAAGTCGGTCTCAATTGAACCATCTGGGCGGCGGCGAATGGTGATATCGTTGGTCATAATGTCCTCCTTGGTTGGTGAGGACAACTATGAACGCGGCGGCTAGCGCCCGCTTGAAGGTAACCTTCAGATTTCCTTGAGAACCCTTTAGAAGTCCTTCGAACAGCTTGTGGCTGACCAAAAACAACCGCACTATACGCCCATGCGCCTCAATTTTGCAGATTGCGACTTGGACACAGATGCCCACATTCTGCGCCGCGAGGGGCGCGAGGTTCACGTTGAACCGCAAGTGTTCGATCTCATCGCATGCATCGCCAAAGCGAACGGCGATTTGGTCAGTTATGACGAACTGATCGCGCAGGTCTGGGCAGGTCGGATCGTTTCAGACGCGACGATCGCTGCCCGCGTTAGCGCCGCCCGCTCGGCGATCGGCGATGATGGCAAGCGTCAAGCCATCCTGCGCACTGTTCCACGTCGTGGCATTCAACTGGTTGTTCCAGTGATCAACCAAAATGACAGTGACGCAACACCCAATGTGACCGATACGCCCACGAACAAGCGCAACCAAACGATCCGTTACACACAATCCAAGGACGGCACAGGCATCGCATGGGCGACAAGCGGGGACGGTCCCCCTTTGCTACGTGCCGGGCACTGGATGAGCCATTTGGAGCATGATTGGACAAGCCCCGTCTGGCAGCCACAATTGGATAGGCTGTCGGCCGGCCATACCTTGATCCGTTACGACCCGAGAGGTACCGGCCTTTCTGATAGGCATCTCAATGGCGCCACCCTTGTGGAACTTACCGACGATCTCGAAGCCGTTGCCGATGCTGCTGGATTGGAGCGATTTCCCATATATGCGACCAGCCAAAGTGTGCCGGTCGCCCTCAGCTTTGCCGCGCGGCATCCTAAACGGGTGACGCGCCTCGCCCTCCTCAATGGGCTGGTGGTCGGCTCCACCGCGCGAGGCGACCATGACCGCACCGAAGCGTTGCTTGCGATGATTAGGAGCGGATGGGGACAGCCCGGCTCGCCATTCATGCGGGCGCTCTCGACGGTCTTTGTGCCAGATGCAACGCGGGACGAGGTCGATAGCTTGATGGAGATGCAAGCGCTATCCGCCACAGCGGATGTCGCCGCCGAGTTGCGCAAAACCATCGGCGCCATAGACGTAAGTGATTGTCTATCTGCAGTCGCGTGCCCGACTCTGGTCGTCCACTCCACCGGCGACCAAGTGCAGTCGGTTGAGGGATCACGCATTCTGGCGCGAACACTGCAAAACGCACAGTTCCAGACGCTCAACTCCCAGAACCATATTCTTGTGCCGAGCGACCCCATTTGGGAAAACTGCCTCGAACAGATTGAGGCGTTCCTGGCCGAACCGTGATTTTGGAGTTGCCAGGCACAGTCAGCAATAAGCTATTTCCGCGATGGGTGTCCGATCTGAGTTCAGAGCCTAACCGAGGCGACGCGCAGCGAGTGTAAAAATTCCAGGCGCTTACGGCTGGATGGTTTGGATGCCGTTGAAGACGCCATCGGGATCAACGCGGCGTTTGATCGCGCGCAATCGCCCTACATTGCCACCCCAATAAGCTGTCTCATAATCATCCAGCGTGCGGTCGCGATAGTTGACATAGCCTCGGCCAATCGCGTGGTCCCACATCAAATTACCGATTGCGTCCAGTTCTGGCGCAGCCGCCTGCAACAATTCATCGCTGATCGTCCCATAGCTCGCCGTCATGACGAACGCGCCATCACGATAGGGAAATGCTGTTGCATCGCTCGCCGAGTCGCCAATAGCGCCGCCCATAGCCTCTATCAAGAACGAAACACCGCCGGTGTTTGTTCGGCTTTCCTTGGACTTTTCAATGATGGGCGCCAGTTGGTCGGCCGTCATGACGTCGCCAAGCACAGCGGTGTGGAAGGCCGAATGGAGATAGAAGTGCGGGATGGAGAATACCGTGTCTTCCATCACGCGCTCAAAGGCCCCTGACAGGAGCGAGTCATCATCGACGGACAGATGCCCATCTGTGACCGCCTGAAGAGATTGTCTCAGCTGGTCCTCTGGTTCAGAGGACAGGCCGGTGATGGTTATGAACATACGCCCATCTGAAAGCGGGGATAACCCTAGCTGGCTGGATGTTTCGCGCGGTGCGTTGAGGCTCCACGCCATCCAACGACTGACGAGCGCAGGCGCATCGGTCAACGGTAGACCGCCAAAGACACGGATCGAATGGATGTCTCCAACAGGTTGCAAATCGATCTCACATTCGGTGACCAGGCCTAGCCCGCCACCTCCGCCGCGACAGGCCCAAAAGAGGTCAGCATTTTCGTCCGGCGTGCAACGCACCAAGTCGCCCTGCGCATCGATCATGCGCACGGCCGTTAGATTGTCGCAAAGCAATCCGTTGGCGCGGGCCAAATAGCCGAGGCCGCCGCCCAAAACGTGTCCACCCAAGCCAACATCGGCACACCAGCCGGCAGCCGGCGCAAGCCCATGGGGAAACGCCGACCGGTAAAGCGCGCCCAGTTTCGCGCCTGCCTGCGCTGTTACCCTATTGGCCGCAGGATCGACGCTAACAGCGTTCAGCTCACGCACATCGATCACCAAGTCGGGATGATAGCCAGTGCCGGCATAACAGTGCCCGCCACTGCGGACCGCAAAATCGATGGCATTGTCGCGCGCCCAACGAACGGTTTGCATTGCGCCATCAACCGTTTGGCAAACAGCGCGAAGGCGCGGAGCTCGGTTGTAGACAAGGTTGTATTGCACAGCCAAAGACTCAGCGTCCGCACTGCCAGCTTCAACAAAGGAAACACCCTGCGTGGGGAGTCCCTTGGCAGATCGCACGATCCCGGGAAGGGCAACCGAAGTGGACAGCGAGGCCAGCCCGCCAACCACTGCGCGTCGTGTTGGTTTAACGTCCGTCATCATTGTTGCCGCCTAAAGACCAGGAACAACACCAAGTGTCACCCCATTTGCGGGCCGCCAATGACGACCACCCTTTGGCAGAGCCTAGGCAGAAACGTCTGATGGAACAATCGTCGCAAAACGAAAAAAAGCCCAGCATGCCTGCATGCCGGGCTTCATCCAAACCTTGTTGGTCACATCACTCTTCGTTGTGACCCGCCAATAAGCAACCCAAGGGGATAAACATCGACATCAAGGCTTCCTCGGGAGTCATTTGCTCGCCTGTCTCACCGGCAATGATCGCTGCGCAAGCCATGATCGAGGCAACAGAAACGAAGACTCCGGCAACCAGGAAGCCCGCAACATGCCCTCCGCCACCAGATGCGACCGCCACCGGCAGGACCACCTCCACTCCTGCCGAGCTGTGCGTTGCAGTTCCAAGCCCCAACACCGGTTGGGCCAAAAGCGCGACGGCGAGTGCTAAACCGATGAGGCGCATTTTGCGTGAAAGATTGATCATGAATTGCTCCAATCCGAAAACGTTGGTGACGTCTGTCTCGGGCCAAATTCAAATACGATTTGAAGTCAAAGGAAATCAAAACGTTTCAGTAATCTTACCAAGCAAGGTTACCAGCTTTGGTGAAGATGTTTCTCGAAGCGCACTGACAAGCTTGGGTACATCCCAGCAATCAACGCGCAGAGCAAAGCTTCAAAAGGCTATGGATTACAGGGGCCAATTAGGCACCAGGGCTATGTCCGTCTGAGCGCACCGACCAGCCGGTCATGCGCTTTTCGACCGCGATGGCCACCACATACATCAACACGCCCATGATGGCGGTCACCAGCAAACCGGCAAAAACCAGCGGCACCTCAAACCGAGACGAGGCTTGGATCATCAGGTGTCCAATGCCTTTGTTAGACGCCACGGTCTCCGCAATAATCGATCCGACAAAGGCAACGGTGATTGCAATTTTCAGTGATGCGAAGAAGTAGGGCAAGGAACGTGGGATACCCACCTTGACGATGATGTCCCTCTTGGAGGCCCCCAGCGCGCGCAAAACGTCCTTCAGCTCCGGCTCGACAGTCGCGATGCCGGTGGCAACATTCACCAAGATTGGGAAGAAAGAGATCAGGAAGGCAGTGATGATCGCCGGCACTGTACCGATGCCAAACCAGATCACGAGGATCGGCACCACCGCGACCTTCGGGATGGAATTAAAGCCGATGAGCACCGGATAGAAGCCGTTGTAGATAAGGCTGGACGATCCAATCAAAATTCCGGTTACCAGTCCGAACACGATGGCGATGCCAAACCCAACAACAGTCGTGAAGGCTGTTTGGGTCGCATTGTCCAAAATCGGCACCCGCCACTGCCACATGGATTCGAAGATCACCGACGGTGCAGGCAGAATGAACTGCGGGAAGTCAAATGCGCGAACGGCGATCTCCCAAACCGTAAAAAGGCCGATCACCACCAACCAAGGCATGATCCGCTCAAGCTGCTTTTGCGACAACTTCAGACCAGAACGTACTCCGGCAGCTGGGCTCGTTGTGCTTGGGCTCTGCGTTCCCGATGTCGGGGCTGCGGTATCAACCATGCTGTCCTCAGTTACCTCGCAGGCTAAGCTGCTTCAGGCGCCTTGCTTTCGACCGGCTCGGCTCGTGCTGTATAGATATGATCGCGCAGGTCATGCGCGATGTCGCCAAAATCAGGCTGGAAGGTAATGTCCAGTTCACGCGGTCTGGCGAACTCGATATCGCGCTCATGAATCATACGGCCCGGACGGGCGCTCATCACGTACACCTTGTCCGCGAGGTACACAGCCTCGCGTAGATCGTGCGTCACCAAAATAACCGTCGGCTTTTTGGTTAGCCATACATTCTGTAGCACACCCCAAAGCTCTTCGCGGGTGAACATATCGAGCGCGGCGAACGGCTCATCGAGCATCAAGAGCTCAGGCTCGTGGATCAGCGCACGGCACAACGACACCCGCTGCTGCATGCCGCCAGACAATTGCCAAGGAAACTTCTGGTCGAAGCCCTCCAAGCCAACCAATTTGAGGAGGCTCCGCGCCTTATCACGAAATTCTTCCTTGCGCGAAGACATTTGCGATCGGAAGGGCTGCGCAATTTCTAGAGGCAGCATCACATTGTCGAGGGTGTTGCGCCAGGGCAGCAAGGTCGGCGCCTGAAACGCCATGCCGACGATCGACAAGGGTCCGTTGACATACTGGCCGGCCACACGAACACCGCCAGATGTCACTGGCCAAAGGCCCGACATCGCCTTCATAAGTGTCGATTTACCGCAGCCTGATGGTCCCACAACCGCGATGAAATCGCCCTGATCAACCTTCAGGTTGGCGTCCGACAAGGCGAGCGTGCCTGTCTCCTCGCCACCATAGCGAAGCGACACATTCTCAAGCTCGACAAACCCGCCACTCATGACGTCAACCTATCGCAGTAGCCGGGCCCGACAAGGCCCGGCTATCGGGTATTAACAAACGCTGCGCCTCACATAGACGGCAGCATCCGCGCCTCTGCCGGCGGCAGATAGGCATCGGTGTAGATATCTTCCATCACCAAGCTGTTGGGGATGCCATAGGCGTTCTCAACTTCCATAATGCCCAAGTTGAAACGCTCTTCATTGACAGCCGAAATACCGTTCTCGATCACGTTGTCGGTCAGGATCATCTCATCGATTGAGATCTGCCAGCGGCGACGTTCAATGGGCACATCGGTCAATGGCTCAAACTCGGCCAGGGTCGCAATCGCTGCATCGGGGTCTTCGATCGCCATTTTCATGCCATCGATCATGCACCCCACCACAGTGGTCACTGCCTCTGGGTTGGCTTCAGCGAACGAACGGCTCGTCAGAATAGACGTTGAGTACAACTCAACCCCGTAATCTTTGTAACGGAAGACCCGCTGATCCTCGGATGCGATGCCCAGGCGTTCCAGGTTCATTGTTGAGGAGGTGATGAAGCCGGTCACTCCATCTGCCTGACCTTGCACAAGCATGGGCTCACGCAGTTCTGGGCTGACGGAAATCCACTCGATCGTGGACTCGTCAATGTCGTTCGCTTTGGCGAAGATCGGGAAAAGCTGACGCCCGGCATCGAAGTCGGGAGCGGCAAGCGTCGCACCTTCAAAATCACCAGGCTCGACGATATCGCTATCCGCACCAACAACGGCCACGAGAGGCGAGCCATCAAACAGGACCGCCACCGCGATGAGGTCGCTGTCAGGGTTCTCCGCACGGAACTTAATGGTCGGATTGATATCAGCAACGCCCATATCATAGGTGCCAGCTGCCAGGTCGACGGGTACACGGCCGGAGCCGAAACCACGGTCGAAAGAAATGTCGACGCCACCTTCTTCAAAGCAACCGGAATTTTGTGCCATCAGGGCATAGGCTTGTGGGCCTTGCCAGGCCCAATCCATGCTGAAGCGAACGTCGGTGGCAGCAGCTGTTGTGGTGCTCAAAGCCACGGCCATGGTTGTGGCCAATGCTGCTGAGGTGGCGGTGGTCTTGGAAATGCGAGGCATAACACTCTCCTGATCGAAATCACGCTCGTCGCACCCATAACAGAACTGGGCGCGCGACTTCACATGGCCTCATTTAGCGGCCACTCATCGATGGGTATGAGGCCACCTACCCTCCGGCAAGAGGCACGCCCCGTCAAAAATGTCGATTCAAACGCCATGCCCAATATTCACGCAACCTGCTCCAATTTTTGCCTAAAGACTAGGCAGGAACACGGCGATTGGGCGTCACGCCTTGAGGGGCACATAACTCGTCATCTTGCCTGGATTGAGCAGGCCATGGGGATCGACCTCCGCCTTGAAGGCCAGTTGGTCACCCGGCACGCGCTTGTGGCGTGACCCTTCTTCGACAGTGAAGACGTGCGGGTTGGCAACCGGGATACCCGATCGCTCATGCAGATCGATGATCTCGGCAAGCCTAGCTTTCGAGGTAATCGGCCAAAGTTGCGCACCGTTTGCGGCCAACTCGCCTTGGTAACGAATAAACTCCAAATGCAGCGGCAGTTCGTCGCCAAGCGTATGATGCATCACGCTGGCGGATTGGACAATGCGCCCGGCAGGGAACAGAGTCTGAAGATAAGAGATGCTGCGATCCTGCTTGATGGCATGCAACGTGGTATGACCCCAACTCATCTCGTAAATTGGCAAGCGGTGGGGATCGTCTTCGCGTTCCAGGGAGGGCTCATTGAGGATAATGGGCGCGGATTCCAGCTTCTCCAAGTCGCGCTGATCAATCATCATCAACACCGCATAATCACCTTCCGCAAGTGCCGGGATCAACGGCCTCAAGAAACGCGCCGAACCAGACGCATGAAACGACACCAAGCGTTTGGAAATCGCATCATCTGCGGCAACGCCATAGGCGTAGTCCAAGGCTTGATCAAAGTCCTGAAAGGCCACCACAACGTCTTGCCAGGGGCGTGATGGTTCCAACGGTGCAGAGACATCAACCACGATGCCTGTAGACCCAAATGTCCGATTGATGAGGTTGGTGTCTTGGCCTTCCAGCTTCACAAGGCGCGGCTCTTCTTCAACCGTGACAACCGTTGCGCCACCCAGATTGCCAGGCTCCCGCAGTCCGCCCCACGTGACGGACCCAATACCGCCGGACCCACCGCAGAAATACCCACCAATGGTGGCCATGCGCTTTGTCGAGGGGTGCATCCGCAATTCAAGGCCCTGACTGCGCGCGCGTGTTTCTAGATCGCCGATCAAGGCTCCAGCCTGCGCCGTGAAGCCGTCACGTCCCAGGCCGGTAATGGCGGTCAAGGCCGACATATCCAAAACGATCCCGCCAAACAGCGGCACAGCCTGGCCGTAAGTCCCGGTGCCAGATCCACGAACAGTTATCGGAACACGCCGACGTGCAGCTTCTGCCGCAACACGAACAACCTCCCCTACGCTACGAGGAACGACCACCAAGTCTGCCGTTTTGCCATCCAACGCCTCGGCGGCGATGGGGCTGAACCAGAAATAGTCGCGGCTGCGCCGTTTCAGCGTTACTGTGTCATCAAGGACCTCAAGGCCCGCGAGAGAAGCGCGCAGCCCGTCGAGATCGTAGCGAGAGCGGTCTAACGCGCTGGCCAACCTTAGGAAATTCCCTCTTCGTCTGCGTCGCTTGTGGGACGCAGGGACACATGTGCGCTGACAACAAGCCAGATGCCGTCCAACTTGGCCCAGGTCTGCGATTGACGGCCGATATGGTCTGTTCCCGCACGCGTGAACTCGGTGTTTGCGGTGGCGAACTCGGTCCCAAAGGTGGTGATGACGGTTCTACGAAGGTTTCTATCAAGACCCGAGGACGCGCGGGCTTTGCGAAAGGCTAGGATTTCATCGCTGCCATAAAGGCTTTCAGCCGGGCCATAACGGATGGTGTGAGGCGACCCCCAAAAAAGCTCATCGAGAACCGCCACATCATTGCTCACAAGGGCCGTTTCGTAGCGCGCGAACGCAGCACGGACTTCGGCCAGCGTGTTTGGATCATTGATGATCATGCCGCGACAGACATGCGCCGACTGATAACGGCAAGATCGTCGGCAGTGAGCGGCACTTCCTCACCGCTGTGGATCAACTCGGCGAACTCCTCATTCGGCACCATTGCGCATAGGGCATAGAGCTTGCCCGAACCGGTATTCTCAACAATGTGCTCCTTGCCTGGCGGGATAAGCAGCGATGACCCCGGCGCCAGGTCAACTTCCGCCCCATCACAATAACCTTTTCCGGTTCCTTCAAGGATGAAGAAGAACTCAAAAGCGACCTGGTGGGTGTTCGGCGGTGTCGCACCACCGGGCTCGTAGATCTCGACAATAAAGGTGAAGGGCACACCCTCCGCCACGGGGTCGACAAGGCAGGCAAAATAGTTCGTGTCATGGGGGCTAATCTTGTAGGCCTTCAAGTCAGATGGCCTCTTGGCAACAACAGAGTGGGTCATTCGGCGTCTCCTAAGAGGGCTTCTACAAAAGCCTTGGCTGTCAGCGTAAATCCAAAGATCTGACGCGCGTTCAAGAGCGTCGCTTCGAGGCAAAAGTCCGGATTAGTGGTTGCGCTGGCGTCCTCGAACATCAGCGTATCGTAGCCAAGGAAATTGGCATCTGCGAGCGTATGCAACACACATTGATCGGCGTTCACGCCGCCAAAAAACAGGGTGTCGACCTTTAGATTGCGCAGGATGGAATCGAGAGGCGTGTCCCAAAATCCCGACATGCGATGCTTATCAACGAAGATGTCGGTTGGCGCCGTTTGAAGTTCGTCCACGACGGCTGCGCCCCAACTGTCCTTCTCAAGCACTCGGTGGTCACGCGATCCAATTGCATCGCCAAGCCCCGTCCCCTCACCTGACCCATCATAGACGTGGCGAAGCCCGGGAGAGATGTTGGCAAGGTCTTTGCGGTTGCCCCAATTCACCCAAATCACGGGTATGCCCGCCGTCCGGGCAGTGGCAACGACAAGGCTGAGATGCGGTATAGCAGCACGGGCACCGGCGACATCCACACCGATTTGCCCAAGCCAGCCATCGGGGTGGCAGAAATCATTTTGCATATCGACGACGACAAGCGCCGACCGGGCCAAATCAACGCGGACAGCCTTCGGTGTCGCGACGATCTCGACCGGTCGTGGGTCTTGGACGCGGCGCACCAGATCAGCCGCTTGGTCACCGACACGCCAGCTGTTGCGACCGTTTGGGCCGAGTGAATTGAGGCGGGCAAAGGGGCCACCAGGGGCTTTATTCGTCGCCATTGAGCCGTTCGATCAGAACCTCGTGTTCGATGCGTCGTCCACGATGGACCATATAAACGCGTTCGTGGTTGGCTGGTCAGCAAGTCGCGTGCCACCTTGGGCCAAAGACACCGGCTGTGTTCATCGAAGACAAGAACCGAGCAAACAAATAACCGCCAGATTTCTTGTCTCAAGCGGTTGGGGCCAACCTGCTGCCAGTGCTGAGCCGCCCAAGGCGTTAATTGTCTGGGCTCAGTTGATGAGCCCGCTCGCAGCAGTGACACTGTTGCAGGTACTGCGCGTCTTTGACCGTGCCCTTGCATTGGTTGGCAGCCGGTTTCGAACAGGCAAAGGCCCGGCGACCAGCATTCCCTTGGCGTTTCAAGTCTTGGGAAATGCCAGCAAAAACAATGCCCGCTAACAACCGTTAGCGGGCATCGGTTTACCTAGGATGCGAGGCTAGTTCCCGGCGCGCGTAACCGGCTGCATCTGCTTGCTCAAGCGGCAGCCACCTCGTCGAGGAAGCCTTCGACCTCCGACTTCAGCTTCTCAACGGTGTCAGCAACTTCGCTGGCGGTTGTGTCGACGTCCCGGGCGGCCGATTCCGTGCCGGAAATGGAGGTCGAGACACCTTCGACGTTCTCAACGACGGACTTGGTGCCGTCCGCCGCCACAACAACATTGCTGCTGATCTCCTGCGTTGCAGCACCTTGCTGTTCAATCGCCGCCGAGATCTCCGACGACAAGGCCGTCACTTCTTCCATGACGGTTGCAATTTGTGCGATGCCCTCGGCCGCGCTGTCCGTCGAACCTTGGATCTCTTGGACGTGTGCGCTGATTTCTTCGGTGGCTTTGGCGGTTTGGGTCGCAAGTGCTTTCACCTCAGAGGCAACCACCGCAAAACCTTTGCCGGCATCGCCAGCGCGCGCAGCTTCGATGGTCGCGTTCAAGGCGAGCAGGTTTGTTTGCTCGGCAATGTCCTGGATGAGCGAGACCACGCTACCGATTTTGTCGGCGGCTTCCGAAAGAGCCTGTGTCCGCTCCGCAGACTGACGCGCGGTTTCATCAGCGCGGGCAACGCTTTGCGTGGTTCGACCGATCTGCGCACCGATCTCACCGATGGAGGCGGCGATTTCCTCAGATGCGCTGGCTACCGTCTGCACATTCGTAGAGGCCTGCTCAGCGGCACCAATCACGGTTTGTGCCTGGGCGCTGGAGTGGCCAGCGGCCTCTGTCATAGACGAGGCGGTCATGCGCATCGTGTCCATTTTCTTGGAGACGTTTTCGATCAGTTCGCCAACGACCGAGCGGAACCCATTGATTTGACCGTCAATACGTCCCTGACGCTCGCGGCTTGCCTGTTCTTCATCAGCGCTCTTTTGGGCAAGGTCCAAACGCTCCAGCTCGCGATCACGCAGTGTCAGCAACGAATGCGCAATCTTGCCGATCTCATCGGTGCGCTCACCATAAGGGATGTCTGAATCCGTATCGCCTTCAGACAGCCGTTCAATGCGGTCGGCGATTTGGTTCAGTGGGCGGCTGACCATTGTCCGCATCGCCAAAACGGTCGCAGCAAGCAAAGTGCCAAAAGCGACGACGAGAATAGCGATGACACGCAAACGCGTGCCTGCGACGAACATATCAACTTCAGCCGTGGACCAAGCAAAGGCCAGATAACCATGCGCTGACCCTTGGTCGTTGAGGCCCGCTTGAGCCACAATGAAGACTGACCCGTCGTGAACTTCAATGACCGGTTCCTCTGGCACCACTTGATCGATGAGAGCATTGGAACGTTCGGCCAGGAAAGCCGCCGAAACCTGCTCAGATCCGTGCTCGGTGACGACATCTCCTGCGCCATTGAGTGAGACAATTGCGAAGGCTGGCTGATGAGGATCCTCGAGGATCGCCCGGTAGCTATCGGTAACGGCATCAACCTGCTGCCAGCGCAGTGCACCCGCCGCGTTCATCGCGATAAGCTGGGTGGTGGTGGCATGGGATATCTTGAATTCTTCGAGGACCGCAGAGCGGACCATATTGGCGATCATCCAGGTGGAGGCGACCGTGGCCACCACTCCAAAGGCAAAGACGCCAAGCAAAAACCTGACAGAAATGGACATGCCACCGCGACGCGCGGTGGGATTATCGGATTGTTTGGAAGTCATGGTCGAGTCCCCAGCGATATGACAATGGCCTAACAACGAATTGGGCTTTCCCATGAGCCCAAATACGGAAAGAGCTGCCCGACCCGTGTCGGGCAGCTCTGCGCATCAGAGTGCGCTAACGTTGATGCCGAGCGTCACGGCGCCGATGGCAGCGCCAGACTCGTCAGAGATGGCAATCGAAACTTGCGACTGCAGGGTTTGTGTCGACTCGTCGGTTTCGATCTCATCGACAAAAATGGCGCCTGCGCCTTCTTGGAAGGTCATCTGCCATTTGGCTTCGTCACCCTGCCAATAATCAGAGGTGACATCGCTTTGACCAACATTCAGGCCAACGCTGTCCATAACGAAGACTTCGGTGATCATGCCACCAGCTTCATTCTTGCGGTCTGCAAGGAAGCTGGACAGCTCGTTGCTCAGTACCTCGTCAATCAGCGGACGATCGCCGCCTTCGGTCTGAGCGCGCCAAGCTTGGTCGAGCTCATTGATTTGGTCTGACGAGATGCCCTGATGGCGTTCATTCTGGGCTTGGATAGCAGCGATAACGGCCGGGTCGGACAACCAGGACATTACGTTAGCCTCCACATAGGCTTTGATCGGGGCAACGTGTGGGCCTTCATTTGCAAGACCGACATTCGCCGAAACAACAAAAGTGCCGGCAATAGCCGCCACTGCAACTGTCTTGAAATTCATGCGTATACTCCTCAAGGCGCGTAAGCACCGTTCCCTTGGTCACATTGACGCAGTAGAGATCGCTTATACATCTTAAGATAGTATGAGTCGGCCGCTGCCACCGGCGTCCCGTCCGCGATGTGGCGGCCAAAGGGTTGCCTGACGGCTCACATAACGACGGGCGGATCTTGGTCGGTTCAGGCCTTGGCACCACACCAGCAATGGTCAGCTTTTTCTAACCTGAACTAAGAAAAAGAGGCGGCTAGCATTGGGCCGTTCCAGCGGCCACAGCGATCGTGTCTGCGGGCGGTTCGTTCGCGCCAGTCTTAAACGCCACCGCATCGGACAACGTATAGTTATTGGGATCGACAACGCAGAGCCGCTTGCCGAGACGATGCACGCGAACGCGGTCGGCTAGCTCAAACGCGTGAGGCATATTGCGGCTGATCAAGATGATCGGAATGCCACGCGATTTTGCATCCAGGATCAGCTCCAGAACTTTTAGGCTCTCTTTGACGCCCAGCGCGGCCGAAGGCTCGTCCAAATCGATAACCTTGGACCCGAACGCCGCAGCCCCTGCGAGAATCCCTCACCGCCGGTGGGCATCATGCAGCCAAAAGCCGCGCTTGGTTCGGCCAGACACGCACTTCCTCATGTAAGCGGCGTTTCCAGTGCAACGCCCTCAAATGGGTCTACAATGCCGACGTCGCTTAGGCGCGGTCCAGCGTTGCAGACAAGCGATGCGCCAAACAATGCTTTGAAAACGAGGTAGGGCGGCTCCCAATCAACAAGATCATCCAAAGCCTCGCGCAGTGCCGCGAAGTCAGCGGCCGTTTCGGCCAGCGGCGCATCGCTCACCAGCCCAGCCAAGGGCAAGGATAGTTTGGCGACAACTCGGCCGTCTGCGACCACGCACATGCCGCCTTGGGTCGACCGGACTGTCTTGGCCGCAAGCGCCATGTCCTGCGGGTCGCGACCAAAGACCGTCAGATTGTGACTGTCATGGGACACGGTCGTTGCGAAGGCCCCTCGCCAGGTTCCCCAGTCCTCCAAGAAAGCAACGCGCATCGGCGTGTTGCGGCCATATCGGTTGGCGACAGCCATGCGGATCATATCATCGGGCAGCACGAGTTTTCCGCTGTCGACCTGCACCTGCCGTTCGCCCCAAACCGGAAAGCGCGGCTTCGAAAGCGTTCGGATGGTGACGAAGTCACCCAAGGCAGGAATGTCGAAATCTTCTGGTCGTGGCTCGGTAACTGTAACTGATGACAGGAGTTCGCCGGGTGGGTCGAACGCCAAGGGTTGTTTGGTGAGTAGGCCTTGGTCGGCGGTGACCACGCCATCTACGATGACAAGACTGGCTTTGGCCTCTGGCAGATCGTCCATCAACACAATGTCTGCCCGGCGCCCTGGGGCGATGAGGCCCAAGTCTGGGCGCCCGATGCGCGTTGCCGCATTCAGCGTCGCGGCCTGATAGGCCCACCACACGGGAAGGCCATGGCTGATCATTCGGCGCACCATATGATCAAGCCCACCGTGCAGGTGAAGATCGTCCGGAAAGACGTCATCGGTGCAAAAGGTGATGGTTTGCGGCATATGCCCAAGATCAAGCATAGCGGCAGCAAATTCGGGAAGCAGGTGTCCATGCGACCCGCGCATCTCGACTGTCATGCCCGCTTCCAGGCGTGCGATGAGGTCAAGTGCTGAGGTCAACTCATGGTCGGTTTGGACGCCTGCGGCCGCATAGGCATTGAGATCGCCGCCGCTCAGGCCACGCGCGTGGCCGCACACTCTTTTGCCGCTTGCCAGCCCTGCATTGACGATACCGGCGACCCGTTCGTCGCCACTCAGAAGCGGCTGCATGGTCATGAGTTCGGCCGATCCGTGGATCCCGTCGCGCTTCAAAAGGTCGGCGATCACGTCCGGTCCAAAGTCCGCTCCGCTGGTCTCGAAGTGCGGCGCAGAGGGGACGCAAGTCGGTGCAAGCGTGAGAAACCGGAGTGGCAGATCGCGACCGGCCGCAATTGCATAGTCCACGCCAGCAACACCCACGACATTGGCAAATTCGTGCGGGTCCCAGACGACGGTCGTAACACCACGGGGCACCACAGCCGCCGCGTATTCGCGCGGCGTAACCATCGAGCTCTCGACATGCATGTGCGTGTCGATCAGCCCCGGGATAGCATGACGACCCATTGCGTCAATTGTTGCCATTCCTTCGCGCGAAGCGTCCGGCGCATGAACACTTGCGATCAGACCGCCGACGATGCCGATGTCGACATCACGTTCCTGCCCCGTCACCATGTCCAACAAACATGCGTTGGTGATGAGGAGGTCGAACGGAGCAAGCCCCCTCGCCGCCTTCACAGCACGCGCGCGCAGATCCGGTGCGTTGAGGTCACTGTCGCGCGCCATGGAGTACCTCCCTGTCCAGCACATGCAAGCATATTTCGCCGAGATCGGCTGCGGGGTTTGTCGCCAGGCGGATCGACGATCTCTCGGTATCTGTCATGCGGGTGGCACCGTAGGTCTCATCATCTGCTGTTGAGACGGCAAGCTCACAAGACGCAAAGCTCATGGTGTCCGGGCTCGCCAAGGCCAACGCAGCGAGCGGATCATAGATTGCCATGCTGCTCCTCCCTCTTTCCAGCGCGATGTCGAGATAGCCGCCTAGCAAGTCTCCGGTTAGCTGATCGGTGTTTGGCATATCGTCTTCGCCAAAGGTCACCTGCCGGCAAAACATCAGATCGACAACGTCCAGGGCAACGTCGTGGCCAGCCAACAAAGCGAGGGCTTCCGCGTCTGCGACGGCGTTGAACTCGGCGAATGGGGTGTGGTTGCCGGGGCCGCTGCTCCCACCCATCCACACCAGGCGTTTGAAGCGGCGGGCGGCTTCGGGCGCTTGTTGCAACAACAGCGCAATGTTGGTCAGCGGACCTAGCGCTAACACTGTACGAGAGGCTCCATCATCGCAGAAAAGCCATGCGCGCAGTGCTTGCACTGCACCTGGATCCGGCATGGCATTTGGTGTGGATGGCAAAGATGCACCGCGGGTACGCATTCCGGTCGGCCCCAAAACCCGCTCGGCGGTTTCAGGTTGGCGCACAAGAGGCCTTGCGGCGCCCTGCCAGACCGGCCAGTCGAAGCGGTAGGCCGCCTTTGCCCGCCGCGCGTTCTCGGCCACCTGCGGCAAGGATGCATT
Organism: Hyphomicrobiales bacterium; assembly: GCA_965601715.1. Classification (GTDB taxonomy): domain Bacteria; phylum Pseudomonadota; class Alphaproteobacteria; order Rhizobiales; family MH13; genus MH13. Next base: position 1,267,217 of record OZ271835.1, read on the forward strand.
GCCTGCCACCAAGGATAGCCCGGCAATTTTGCAACCGTGGGCGCGCAACAAGAGGAGCGCCCACAGGTCGTCGAAGCCAAAGTCTGTATCCACCCAGATTTCGGTCACGCTGCGAGCGGCCTTGCTGTGGCTTCCGGCAGATCAAAGGCAACATCATTGCCTATGGGGACTTCCGGCGTATCAATCGCTGCGTCGGCCTTGATTGGACCCAGGACACTGTCCAGCACATATTCGCGGTGCCCGCCTGCGAAACTGCTCGAGATGACCTTGCCGGAATAAGGGCCAGACCCGACAGCAACACCACTAGGACGCCAGGCCAGCTTTGTCGTCTGAGCTTGGAAGCCAAGCGTCAAGCGCCCTTGCTCAGACACGATATCGGCGTCATCCACGTCAAAAATGTTCTCGAATCCCACGAAGTCAGCGGCAAAAGCAGAGACAGGTTGCGCGTAAAGGTCTTCCGGCGTTCCCAATTGTTCGATCTGACCGTCCTTCATCAGCACGATCCTGTCGGCCAATGCCAACGCTTCCGATTGATCGTGGGTGACGAACACCATCGTGATCCCCGTCTCCTTTTGGACCCGCTGCAGCTCGTTGCGCATTTCCAGCCGCAGGCGCGCATCCAGGTTGGAGAGGGGTTCATCAAGCAACAGCACTTTGGGTTCCATGACCAGTGAACGCGCCAGCGCAACACGTTGCTGCTGACCACCCGACATCTCAGCTGGTTTGCGCGCCTCGAAACCGGTGAGGCCAACGGTGGCCATGCCGGCCTCAGTTCTTGAGCGCACTTCAGCTTCCGGCATTCGTTGCAGGCGCAGCCCGAAGGCCACGTTCTCAAAAGCGCTTAGATGCGGAAACAACGCATAAGATTGGAAGACCAACCCAATACCGCGCTTATTGGCGGGCGTGCGTGTGACGTCCACACCGTCGATCACAATGCGTCCAGATGTGGGGGTGAGAAGACCAGCAATGGCACGCATCGTTGTTGTTTTGCCGCACCCTGATGGCCCCAGAAGAGCGATCAGCTCACCCTCCAGGATGTCGAGGTTGAGATGTGGGACAGCGACGGTCGAACCGTAGGACAAGGTGATATCGGTCAAGGACACAAAGGCATCAGACATAGCGGGAGAACCCCAGAAGACGTTCAGCAAGGAACACGATGGCGACAGACATGAAGGCAAGAAGGGCTGACAGAGCGGCAACGGAGGGATCGAACGTAATCTCCATGTAGGAGAGCATGTCGATCGGTAGCGTGCGCACGCCCGGCCCGGACAGGAACAACGACGCTGGGACCTCGTTGAAACTGGTAACGAAGCCAAGAATGAAGGCAGCCAGGATGCCACCGCGAATGTTGGGCAAGACCACTTTGGTGAAGGCTTGCAGGCGGGTGCAGCCGAGAATGACAGCAGCCTCTTCCATGTCGGCGCGCAGGTTGTTGAGGCTCGAAGAAACGACACGCACCGCGTAGGGCAAAACCAGCGCCGTGTGGGTTACGAACAGCGCCATCGTAATCGTCACATCCAGCGGAATGACGAAGTAGCGCAGCAACGCCAGGCCAACAATGATGCCCGGCACGATGATGGGCGCGGCAACGACAGTTCGAATGGTTTCGGCGCCAGGTAAGTCGTAGCGATTGAGGGCGTAGGCTGCGGGAATACCGATCAGCAGCGCGGCGATCGTGCCGAAAACAGCAAGGAACATCGATAGCGCGAAACTTGCGCGAAAGCTCTCAACCGTGAAGACCTTGGCATACCAGCGCAGTGAGAAACCTTGCGGCGGAAAACTCAAGGCTTCACCGGCCGAAGCGCCTGCCAGGATGATGATTAGGAACGGTCCTATAAGGAAGGTCAGCGTTGCGCCTAGAATGATCCAGATGGCTAGTCGGGGCATGGTTTAGCTCCTTGCCGTTGCTAGGCGTTTGAGGAGCAGATTGGCCGAAAATGACATAACGATGAGGATCAGCGCGATGACGCTGGCCGACACGAAGTCGTTCGACACGTTGACTTGCTGGTAGAGCAGCGTTTCTAGCATCAGCACCCGCGAGCCGCCCAGGATGGCTGGCGTGATGTAGGCGGTAAGCGCGCCGGTGAAGACGAGTGTACCGCCGATCACTATGCCTTCCCTCGTAAGCGGTAGGATCACGCGGAAGAACACTTGGAACCAGCTCGCGCCAAGAACGCGCGCCGCTGGCACAACATCTTTGGGGATATTCTCCATGGCCGAGACCAGTGAAATGATCATCAACGGGAGGAACAGCTGCAACAGCCCAATGAAGACGGCTGTCTCGGTGAAAAGGATACGCACCGGCGTGTCAGACAGACCAAGACCAACAATGACATCGTTCACGATGCCCGTGCGGCCTAGAATGACAATCCAGGCGTAGGTGCGGGCCACTGGTGAGATCATCAACGGCAGAACCACGAGGCCGAATATGCGACCGCGCGACGTCGCTGGCAGGTTGACGATGCAAAACGCGGCTGCGTAGCCAATGACGGCGGCAGTGGCCGTGACCAAAAAGCCGAGCTTGAGCGTGCGGAAGAAGACGGTCTGGTTCAGCGGCTTCGAGAAAAACTCGATATAGCCCTGCAAGCTCCATGCGCCCTCTTCGGTCTGAAAGGCGATGGACAGCAAAATGCCAACAGGCATCAGGAAGACCAGGAAGGTAAAAAGGGCTGCTGGAAGCGCTAGCGCCAGACCCTCTTTCCTGTTCAAAAACATGTCCGCCCCCTACCGAGTGCACTGCGTTGGGGCAGCCGATTTACGGCCGCCCCCGCGACAGTCCTATTGGAGCACCTCGGTGTTCCACTGCTCCAACCATGCATCGCGGTTCGCGATGATGGCGGCAGGGTCGAGAATGTTGAGCGAATTGATCAACTCGGCGCCGTACGTAAGGTTGTCGGCGACCTCTTCGCTGACGACAACGTCCATGTTGGCAGGGCTATCGATCAGCGCTTCAGCGATGCGTGTTTGCACCTCGGTGGAGAGCCAATAGTCCATCAACTGATAGGCAAGGTCTTCGTTACCGTTGCCAGCTGTCATGATCATGACGTTCATGCCACCAGCTTGGCCCTCTTCGGGTTCTGCCCAAGCAAACGGGAGCGGCGAGCTACGGAAGCGGCTCCAGGCGAAGCGACCCACTGGCGCGGCGATGACCTCTTCTTGGTTCATCAGCTGGGCCAGCTCAGAAGAGCGCGAATAGAAGGTGACAATGTCGTCGGCTTGCTCGCCGATCGATGAGATCGTGCTGGTGAAGTCGCTCGCGTCTCCACCGGCGGCTCTGTCAAGCATCATCAGGGTGAGCGGGCCTTGGGTACCTGTGATGTTGGGCAGCGCTACGTTGCCGGCAAGCTCATCACTGAACAAATCCGCCCAACTGTCGATGCTCACCAAATCCTCGCGGTATACGATTGAGCTGGCATAGAAGGTGTAGCCAACGGCCATGTTGTCGCCGATGGGATCTTGAGCTGCCGGATAGAGGCGGTCAAAGCTGGAAAGACGCGACGTATCGATGGGCTGCAGCAAGCCGTCATTCGCCAAGCTGAGCGCGTCGTGCGACGAGATCACGGCCATATCGATCACTGGGTCGGCTGCATTGGCTTCGATCTTCGCCATACGCTCAACGCTGTTGCCGGTTTCGATCACCAACTCGCAACCGCAAAGCTCTTCGAACGGATCGTAAAGCGCCTCTTTGTAGGCATCCTGGGCAAATGAGTAGACGGAGATGGTCAGCGTTTCCTGCGCAAGGGCAGTTGTGGCTGAAAGTACCGTCGTCAGGGCGACGATCGAAAAAGTTCTAATCATGGGGTTGGTCTCCTGTGGGCTTGGTGGGTCGGGATGGATGTGGACTGGCGTACGACCAGACGCATGGGCACTGTCTCGCCTTCAACGTCGGGTATGTTGCCACCAATCTTGGCATCCATAATGGCGATGGCGCGCGAGGCGATGTCTTCGACGTCCTGTGCGACCGTCGTCAGCGACGGATGCATAATGGGCGCGAACGCCATATTGTCGAAGCCGGTGAGGCTAACTTTGTCTGGGACTGCGATGTTCGTGCGCATCAGGTCGGAACGAACACGCAACGCGATTAGATCAGAGGTGGTCATGATCGCCGTCGCACCTGCTCGAACACGATCAATGGCTTTTTCAACGCCCTCGTCACCCCAATAGACATCGACTTCAATGTCATCGCGCAAAGCTTGCGTCATGCCTTTGATGCGGTCGCGCTGCACCTCGGATACAGGGTCGCCGCCGAGGATCACGACCTTCCGGTGGCCAATATCGGCAACGTGCCTCGCGACCAGCGATCCTCCATGAGCATGGTCGGCCGAAACGCTGTTGAGCGGATCCGATGCCGTGTTGATCACAACGACAGGCACGGGCATGGGGTCAGGCGATGTGCCCTTCTGCGGGACAACCAGGATTCCGTCGACACCACGAGCAAGAAGGCGCCGAAAGGCTTCGGATTGCTCGGTAGCATCGCCGCGCGAATCCGCGATAAGCACGCCCATCTTGCGCTTGTCGGCCTCAATCGCCAGCGTTTGTGCAATACGTGGAAACAGCGGATTGGTCAGATCGGGCATCACCAGGCCAAGAATGCCGGTCTGTCCCGTCTTCAAAGCACGCGCTGCGATGCTTGGACGGTAACCAAGTTCGTCAGCGCGTTCTTTGATGCGCGACGCCATTTCTTCGGAAACGCGGCCCTTGCCTGTGAGCGCATTGGAGACCGTGGCTGTCGAAACGCCGATGTCCTTGGCAATGTTCTTTATGCTGGCCATCCAGATCTCCTGCTTGAACGATTAAGCAGCAGTGATATTGGATGGTCAAGCAGAAAAGTTAATCGATTAATCAGACTGATTGCATGAGCATCGGATAAAGCCCAGCCCTGATGCGCCTTGGTGCGCCTCGGCGGGCGTCGAAGCCAACAGAAATACCATTGATCGAGGGGCGCTAGTGCCGCGACCAACTTCCTGTCAGTGCCGTTTCCCTAAAGGCTTAGACTGTAACGATCGATCCGGCCTGGCTCGGCAGAATGAAATTTGTTGCCCTAACGATTGGCCAAACGGCGGTACAAGCGCACCACGAACCCGACGACCAAGGCCAAGAGACCAACAAACGCAAAGATCCATTTTAGCGTTGTCCATTGATGAGCAGGTTCCGCCATCTGGGGCGTGATACCATCTGCTCCGGCTCGCAGCATTGCAGCCAATGCGGCGTTTTCGAGATAGTCGACGGGAATGGAGGTCAAGGACAGTGCGCCGATGGTCCATCCGACCCAACCAGGAAACAACCACCTAAAGGTCAGGAATAGAACGGCGCCCAAGAGCGGCGGAAACACCATATCGAGGCGCAACTGTTTGTTCAGGTATAACTCTGTGCCCTCGTCACCAAGCGCCGCAATATAGGTTCTCGCGTCGTCAAATGAATAGCCGGTGAAGCGCATATCCAGCAGGCGCAATCCGCCGGACAGTTCTTCGATCCGCGGTGCTGTGCCGAAATTCATGAGGCCCCAAATCACCACCATAGCAGCGACAAAGACCCAGAATATGTGTGGCATGTCATGCTCCTATCCTCGGGCGATGTTAGGCGGGTGTTACGGTCAGCTTACTCTTGCGACGTTGACCGCCATCAAAACCAAAGACGCAACCGCATGTCACAAGACTGAAGACAAGAAGTGATCCTCTGGCCTTAGGTAAATGAAGGAACCCGCGATTTGGCTGACGTTGACAGAAATGGTTGGGACGCCATCGTCATCGGCTCGGGCATGGGCGGGCTGGCTGCTGCCGCCGCGCTGTCGAAAGCTGGACACAAGGTTCTTCTTCTGGAGCAATACCACACGCTTGGCGGCCTCTCTCACAGTTTCTCAACCGAAGGATTCAAATGGGATCCCGGCATTCACTACCTCAACTGTGTTGGCCCGGAAGATCGCGAGCGCCGCATTTTGGATTGGCTATCGGATAAGCCAGTAGAATTAGCCTCGATGGGTACCATCTTTGACAATCTGCACATTGGCGACGCGGCGCCGTTGTCCTTGTCGCGCCCCTACGAGGCTTTGGCATTTGACCTCAAGGACCGGTTCCCAGACGAGGCAAACGCAATCGATGCATGGATCGTCGCTCTGAGAGAGGGCCGTGATGCGGTGACCAAAGTCACCTCGACCCGCGCGATGCCTGAGTTCGTTGGCACAGCCTTGAAGTGGTGGCACAGCGACGCCATCGACCGCTGGTGCAAGCGGACGACGCAAGAAGTGATTGACGAGATCACCGACAATCGCGAGCTGGCCGCGGCCTTTGCTGCGCAATGGTTTGACCATGGTGGCAGGCCAAGCAAGGCGAGTTTTGCCATGCACGCCCTGATAACAGCATCCTTTCTGGAGAGCGGCGCTTGGTATCCCGAGGGCGGCGGGGAAGCCATCGTGGAGGGCATTCTCCCGACAATTACAGAAGCCGGCGGTGAAGCGCGCGCGGACACCAAAGTCGAGACGCTCTTGTTCGATGATGACCGGGTGGTTGGCGTGCAAACGACAAAGGGGGAGGACATCTACGCCGAAACTGTGATCTCGGATATCGGAGCACGTGAGACCGTCAACACGCTTCTTCCTGCCGATTGCGGGCATCAGGATTGGATCGAGGAAATCCGCGCGCTGCCACATTCGGTGGCCCATTTTGCCCTGTTCCTAGGTTTCGAGGGCGACATTGAACGCGCTGGTGCGACACGGTCAAACCACTGGATTTACCCGGGTGGCAAGGTCGACGTTGTCTGGACTGATGTAGCAAGAACGCCACCCCCTGGCATGTTCCTAACGTTCGCTTCGTTGAAAGATCCCACACATGAACCCGGACCGTCACAAAAACACGCCGCTGAAATCGATGCTTGGACAGACTGGTCGGTGGTGGAGCAATGGGCCAATTTGGCCCCAGATGCTCGCGGCGATGACTACAGGGCCTTCAAAGCGCAGGCCGAAAACGCGATATTCACTGTGTTCGAGGAACAGTTCCCGGAACTGGCCGAGCTCGTCGTTTTTCGCAATCTCGCAACACCGCTATCTACCCGCGCAATCACGGGTCATCATAAGGGCGCGTTCTATGGCATCGACACGACACCGGATCGCTTGATGAGCGAAGCCCTACAAACCCGAACGCCTATTCCAGGTTTGTTTCTGGCAGGACAGGACGTCATGACACCTGGCATACCAGGCGCACTTTGGGGCGGTGTGCTGGCCGCGGCAACCATTGATCCACGCCTGTTCAAGTTGGTACCCAACTAGTGTACCAGAACGCGCGCGGAAGCTAGACACCGACTCGAAACTCGGTGGGGGTCCGGCGCCGTGCGACCGGTGGAGCTGCTATGTTTGAGGACTGTCCTTGTGGGAGCGCCAAACCCTACATCGCCTGCTGCGGCCGGTTACACAATGGCGCTCCTGCCGAAAGCGCCGAAGCGCTGATGCGAGCCCGTTACACAGCCCACGCGCAGGGCAATACGGCTTATCTACTGCGAAGCTGGGCTCCCGAAACCAGACCGCTCTCCCTGGACTTAGATCCAACTCAGACGTGGACAAAACTGGTTATTGAAGCCCATGAAATGACTGGGCCTAGCACGGCCAATGTGTCCTTCACCGCACATTGGCGTCAGGGAGGTCGAAAGGGGCGGCTCTCAGAAAATAGCCGCTTTCGTCGAGATCCGTCAGACTGGGTCTATATTGATGGTGACGTCACCTAACGGATTGAAGTGTTCGTCGTTCAAGAAAACTGGCGGTTTGGGAGGCGAGCCGCATAGTTTTGCCAAGCCCAACCAAGTCCTAGCGGCTGCGACTGTCTGCTAAAACCAATCCTTCTTCTCGACTTTGATGATGAGCGAACTATTCTTGCGCCATGGGATGGATATCGGTCGTTTTTGTGCACAAAGCGTTAGATGTGCTCGCCGAGCTGACGCCTGTCACGTCCGAGGAACGCAAGGCGCTGTTTGGATTGGTCAGTGTGGATCCACAAGCACCGATTGACCCAAAACAAATGATCTCCGACACACAGTTCTTTGATCTGCTTGAGCGCCTTGTCGACGCATACCCAAGTGGGCGAGCCGTTCCTGTTTTGATGGGCGCCTCGATGCGCTGCGACGATTACGGCGCGTTTGGCTTGGCCTTCAAATCAGCGCCCGACCTGGCCGGGTCTTACCGCCGGGTAGAGCGATATGGCAAGGTGGTGACCTCCATCGCCAATTTCCGCCTGGTAGAAGAACCGAACCGGGCAGCGTTTGAGGTAATACCTGGAGACAGTCCGCGGCTTGGGCTCACCATGACCAATGAGCTGGCGGTGGCAGCGGCGACTTCGATCAGCCGCGAGGTATCACAGCTTCCGTTCACACCGTTGCGTGTGGAGTTTATGCACGGTGCTCCGAGCAACAACGAACATCAAGAGACACATTTTCAATGCCCCATAATCTATGGCGCAAAGCGTGACGCTCTGATCGTCGACGGTGCCGCATTGATCGCTCCAAACCTCCTGGGCGACGGGAGCATTGCCGCCTTCTTCGACACTCACCTCGACCGAGAGCTTGAGGACGTGCCAACTCCGTTGGGCCTTGCCAATGATGTGCTGGAAGCTATCCGAGAAGTCCTCAGTGAGGGCGTTCCCACATTGGCGCAAACGGCCATGCGCCTCGGCATGAGCAGTCGCACGCTGCAACGACGCCTTTCCACTGACAACCAAGCCTATCAAGAACTTGTGGTTGAAGCGCGCAAATCGCTCGCGCAGGGCCTGCTCACCAACACCGACTATGCGCTGGCTGAAGTCGCCTTCCTAACTGGCTTCTCCGATCAGAGCACGTTCACGCGTGCTTTCAAGCGCTGGAGTGGAAAGACACCGGCTGGTTACCGGCAGGCCACCCAATAGACATTCACCTTCAAATCTAAGACTGGCGTGGTGGGCATATGCATTGGCGCTTCGCGCACATACGCGGAACCGACGTGCGTCTTATCCCTTGGCTGTTCATGCAACCAAGGGAGATACCCCATGCAACCCACTTCAATCCTTGTAACAGGCGCTACCGGTAAGACCGGATCTCGCGTTAGAAAACGCTTGTTGGACGCTGGCTTCGATGCCCGTTCCGGCTCGCGCAAAGCACCAATTCCCTTTGACTGGGATCAGCCCGATACCTGGCCACGCGCCCTAAGCGGGATGACGTCTGTCTACGTCAACTACCACCCAGATTTTGGCTTTCCTGGTGCCATCGAAAACCTAAGAGCCTTCACCGAAGTCGCCTCTGCTGCTGGCGTGTCACGCCTTGTTATGCTGACCGGGCGCGGTGAGACCCATGCGCAGCGCGGCGAGCAAGTCATCGCCGACAGTGGTCTGGATTACACCATCGTCCGCTCGGCTTGGTTCGCGCAGAACTTCTCGGAAGGCTCAATGCTTGACCCAGTGATGGCTGGCGTTCTGCCAATGCCCGGCGGCGATATCGAAGAGCCCATCATCGACATCGAAGATCTGGCAGACGTGTTGGTCGCGGCTCTGACCGAAGATGGTCACGCTGGCCAGATCTATGAGGCGACCGGGCCACGACTGCTCACCTTCGTTGAGGTCGCGGACATTCTCTCGGGCGCCATGGGTCGGCGGGTCGATTACATGCCCATCACCCTCGAAGAGTTCCACGCAGAACTGCTGGCAACCAGCGGAGAGGTTTTCGCCGACATCGTCACCGCTATCGCGCGCGAAACCTTCGATGGTCGCAATGCCAAGCTCGGCGATGGGGTCAAGCGCGTCCTTGGCCGCCAGCCTCGCGACTTCACCGAATTCGCCAAAACAGCCGCCTTCCAAGGCAAGTGGGCGGTCGCAGCCTAATCCGAAACAAACACAGTCATTCGAAAGGAAATCCCATGTCTCTTAATCGCTTCCAGAAAATCGCTCTTGGTATTGCAGGCGTCACCGCAGCAGGTATCGGCACCTTCATCCTGGCCGCTCCGCACGCCTTCTACGCCAGCTACGGCATCACACTGGGCAACGATGTGAACCTCCTCAGCGAGCTTCGCGCACCTGCAGCAGGCTTGTTGGGATTGGGCATCATCATACTGGTTGGAATGGTCCGATCAGCTTGGACCCAGCCAGCCCTGTTTGCCGCCTTCACGGTTTATGTGGCGTTCCCGGTTGGTCGGATCCTTGGCATCGTGGTGGACGGCATGCCCGCCAACAGCGTGATGGGCGCGCTGATTATTGAGGTCGCGATCTTGGCACTTCTGCTTGCGGCCTTCGGCCGGAAGAGTAAGGCCAAGGTAAGCGTCGATCCTCATCCAAACTGGGCGGGGTAACAGACCCAAAATTCAAGCTCCAAAGCGGCGTCCCAAAAGGTGCGCCGCTTCTTCTTGTTCAAAGGCAAGATGGCAATGAGGGGCAGCGCGTGAAACGAACCTCTCCTATGACCTAGCCATCTTTGGCGGGCGCGGCACAAACACTGTCATTGTCTGCCAATACCAGGACGGCGCGCCTGTTTATCCCTTGGCCATTCCATCAGCCAAAGGAGACCGAAATGGAAAAGCATCAAACACTCGCCAAAGGTGACAGTGTTCTCGTGACCCATGACAGCCGTCTCGGATCCACGGCCGAGGTAGCCCTTTTCATCGGTGAGGTTTTGTCTGAGGAAGGGGTGATGGCGGACGTCAAACAAGTTTCAGACGTTGTCGATCCTGGGGCCTATGACCTCGTAATTGTCGGCAGCGCCATTCGCTATGATCGATGGCTGCCCGGCGCGATCGATTTTGTCACGGCGAACCGGCAATCTTTGAGCAGTGTCCCGGTCGCATACTTCTATACGTGTCTCACGCTGGCTAAACGCACGCCCGAGACAGAGCGCAAGGCTGACGGTTATGCAGACCAAATCAGCCGATTGCTACCTGAGGTGCGACCCATAACGGTAGGACAGTTCGCTGGCGTGCTTGATCTTGCACGCGCACCTTGGCCAACGCGGCTCCTGTTGCGGGTACTCTCGATGGCCACAGGCGTCAAAGAAGGCGATTATCGAGATTGGCAATCCATCCGGGCCTGGACGCTGGGATTTATCGCCCGCTGACGAGTACTAACCGTGTTTGTGGAACGACATTGCCGTGCTTCGACGTTGGGACGGATGGCAACGTTGCTTTCTACCTATTGACTGTCAGAACCCTTCATCACTCTTCGATCGAAGTTCGTTTTGGCTTTGCTGTGCGCGTTGTGCAGAAGCGGGATGCATCGTTCCCAGGTTGTTTGGCTTGGGCACAGAACGGCAATCCAGCTCATCCATCCGTAAACAGGATGTGGCATGATGGTATCCAGCTTTTGGAAGTCCCACGGTCCTTGAACAACACCACCCTTTGGTGGTCGAGCCGGCGGAGGGCCAAACAGGTTTTCATAGCACGACTTTGTCAGGCCGATGTTGAGCCGCCATACGTGCGCGCGATCCAGATCTGATGCGCGATCATGTGCGCCGTTCTTCTGCTTGATCGTAGCAAAATACGTCCCACGTTTGAGCTTAAGGCCTGGGTTGTAGAAATACGATACCTCACCCCAAGCTGATTGAGGCACAACGCCGTCCATCTCATTCGCAAGGAACCGATCGGCCGTCTCAATTTCTATGCAGGTGAGACTTGGCATGTGCCACTTGGCCTTTTGGGCGTTTGAACCCAGGGCGAGCACAAACGGCGCGGATTTCGATCAGACACAGTTCTTTCGCGAATCGTCAGCCAAAAGGCAATCAAGCGTCCTCTTGGAGTGCCAACGAATGCCTGCTCCCCGCCCATAGTTGCCCTTCAAACGCTGTCGGCTATCGGCCCCAAGCGATGGTGCAACAGTTTCCGGCATTAGCTTGCACGTTGTGGCGGCAATACGCCGTGTTGGTAGAAGACGGGTGCAAGCTCGAAGTCTTCAGCTTCGATGTCATCGCTGGTTAAGTTCGGAAGCAGAAGGGTGTCGTCTTCGGCAGTCCCGACGGTCTTATAGACAGACGTCACCGAGGTGGTCGTGAGCTGTTGGCTCATATCACGCGGGTGCCATTCGCCTGTTTTCACGAGAAAATCGTCGACCAAATCCTGTTCGATGTCGAACGTCTGTTGCTGATCAAAGGTCAATACCAGCGTAATTTGGCCCAGCGGATCAATCTTTCCGTCAACCACGCCCGAGGAAATTGACCGCATATACTCGCCATCTTCGCGGTCAGAGAAGCCAACGTCGAAATTTCTGTACCAGTACAGGAAGTGTCCCTGGAGGGCATCTCCGCTGACAATGCCCATGATTTGCGAACTTCCCTCGATGCGGACAGTTCCAGCATCATATCGGTGTTCAGCAGCATGGTCGCAGCGATTGAAGAAGAGGCCATCTCGAATGGCCAGAACTAAACACTCTAGCGGAAAACCGGCGTATCTTTGCTCAAGGTCAGCACTGCATGCAGAGCCTGTTGAGCCGTCGCACATTACCCAACTCGAACTGACCGGCCGCGCATCGTAAGCGGTGCCAATGGTCAGGGCCATCGGCTCACCCTGATTGGAGCTCGGAACTTCCTGTGCCAAGGATGGCAAGGATGCCGACAGATAAGTAATGGCGATCACGAGACCAAACGCAGACGAACGAACGTTTTGCATAACGACAAACGTACCGGTCAGCAGCCTGCACAGACTGACGTTTATCAAGGAGCATGCCTTGGGTTGACTGATCTGCGGGCGATTATCTGGAGAGCTGAGAGCTCGGCCCTATCGATGCAATAGCGAGCCCGGTCGAAAGTTAGCTATCCGCCCTGAGCGGACCTGCCGTAGACCGACAAGACGGCGCCGACTAACGCGCTCAATGACCTCTGTGGGCTTGGAGGCGGACCTTGACGCGCCATGTCCAACAACCAGACTATCGACGCCGGTCTCGAACTTTCCACGGGCGTTCGATCGTCGAGATCTGATGGGTCATGCCCCACTTCTGATGCCAAAGATCGGCTGAGAACATGGGACGAGACCAAGATTGCTCGTATGCCCGGCATTGCGATCGCCTAAGACCAGCGTCATTGCCGCAGGATCTGCGTCGCAAAGCGCATCAAAGACCGGATATGGGTGCGGACTGCCTTGCGGGCAGCAGCTTTGTCCTGCGCCTCAATGGCCGATAATATTTCGAGGTGTTCGGTCGAGTCAGGCACAACACGATCCGCAAGTCGGTCGATCTCAAACAGGCGGGTTGTTGTTCTCAACGCGCCGATCGTTTCCGCCAAAACCGTGTTTCCGCATGCGTCGGCAAACATATTGTGAAGGTTGTTGTCCGACGTGCCATGCGCGTCGGGATGGTACTTGGTCGCGCTCTGAAGCTGTTCCAGTTCCAAGCGTACGGCTTGGAAGGTACCTGGCGCGATATGCCCCATCGCCAAAACCGCCGCTTCAGGCTCGAGCAATTCGCGAACCTTTAAGCTTTCCAGATACTCACGTAGGTCGACCTTTCGGACCACATAGGAGCGGTTGGCTGTCTTCTGGACCAAGCCTTCGCCCTCCAACCGCTGTAGGGCTTCGCGCATCGGCGTTCTAGACACGCCAAGCGCATCGGCAAGGCGCTTCTCCACGATGGCCTCGCCACCGCGCAGTCGCCGATGTGTGATCATTTCCGAGATAGACTTATAGGCTAGACTTGAGAGATTAAGCCCTCCAGACACACTTTGCCCGCCGTCCGCCGCGGTCGTCGCTTCTTGCCGTTCCACCGTCGATGAGCGGTCGGGATTGTCGGTATCCATCATTTCGGCACCCCAGTTCATGCCAAACTGTCTGGTGGCAGGCGTCTCCCTGGCGGGTCTGACGACTAGCCTTTTCTCCTGCGTCTACACAGTCTCAAAAAGGATGGGTTGCGCGCCTTCCCAAAGAACTTTCTCACCCACCTTCGCGAGGTTCTCCAGGCCTCCCGTCAGAGTGATGAAGTGGTTTCCGGCCAGTTGCCCCATCTTTGATGCGAAGGACAGACCACCGTAGGCGAGCAGTATCTCAGTCTCGCTGATCCCGCCTGGATACAAAACGATATGTCCAGGAGCAGGAAAGCTGGTGTGGTTTTCATATCCAACACCAAAGTCCGTGTCGCCGAGCGGAACCCACACGCCTTCGCCACTCCAACGCACGTGAACGATCTGGCTTGAGTAGGGCAAATGCTTGCGGAAGGCCGCAACGGTCTGAGGCGCGAGGTCTTCTTCAAAATGGCCAGTGAACGTGAACCCAGCAGCGGTGACTTTGAGGTTGCTCATCTTTTCTCCTTGCGTGTGCGTTCTCTATTTTGGGGTCTCCGGTTGCGTGCAGCGCCCTTTAAGCCTCTGATATTGCCCTCGTAATTCTCCCTGCTGGGCGCGCGCACCTTCTCCTGATCGAGCCGATTGGCAACGTTAGAATGCTTGAACCATCACCCAAATTTTCATCGACCAAAGATTGCGCTTGCAAAGCTAGGCAATCCATCCGAAGCTAGATTGTATACAATTCGTATGCAAGGTGTATTGCAAAAGTGCCTTCAAGTTCCGAAGACAGTGCAGTGGTTCTCCTGCGCGAACTGATCGCCGCCCAGACCGAGGGGGAGCAGGCTGTTCAGAGCGTTGTGGCCGGTCGGTTGAAAGACGCTGGGTGTACGGTTGAAGAGTTGGACTACGATCCAGACGCTGTACCGGTGAAGGGCGAGTTTGCCTTGGACCAGGCGCGAGCAACGGAGAGGCGCCGGGCGATCGTCGGTACTTTGCCAGGCGATAGCAGCAAACCAAGCCTGTTGATGTTCGCCCATCCCGACGGCGAACCTGTCGATGACATTTCGCGATGGTCTCATCCGCCCTTTGAAGGCGACGTCAGCAATGGTCGCCTTTATGGTTGGGGCGTCGCCGACGACCTGGCGGGGTGTGCAGCGGCCATTCTTGCCATTGAAAAAGCTGCCAGGTCCGACCAAACCCTGGGTCGGGCCGTATTCGCCTCAACCCCGTCCAAAAGGTACGCACGCGGCGTCGCTGCACTGCTTCACAACGGTCTGCGCGCGGACGCATCGCTGTATTTGCATCCGGCCGAGTCCGGTGTTGGCATGCGCGAGATCAAAGCAGTCGCCTCCGGGCAGATTGAGTTTCTGATTACCTTGACTGGCCAACTGCCGGACACGACTGAACCTGGTCACACCGCATTCTCTCACCTGGCCGTTAATCCTGTCGACAAAGCGTTCTTGATCTACCAAGCGCTGAACAGGCTCGCAGAAGAACGGTCAAAACGCGTTCACCATCCGCTGATTGAGGGTGCAGTTGGTCGTGCAACCAACATTCTTGTTTCAGGCTTGTCGTGTGGGGACATGACCAAGTTTTCACGGGTCGAAAAGGAATGCACGCTTGGATGCTCCGTTTCGTTCCCGCCCGGCGAAACAATCGATAGTGTGAAGTCAGAAATCCTCGCTGCGATCGAACAGGCCGCCCTCGCCGATCCATGGCTGAAGGCTAACCCCCCTCGCCTTACCTGGTTGACCGGCGTGACAGGCGGAGAGGTCTCTTCAGATCACCCGCTCTATCGCACGGCGGCTGTGGCGGTGGCCCGCGTGACCGGGACAGATCCACATGTGAACCCCATGCATACCTCGTCCGATATCCGCAATCCCATCGTTGAGGCCGGCATCCCGTGTGTTGGCCTTGGGTGCCTCGGTGGGGACCTGTCGCAAAATGGATCGCACGATGAATGGATCGATGTGGCCGATTTTCAGCGCATGGTCGAGGTCACGAGTTCCATTGTTATCAATTGGTGTGGCGGTGACATGCCTGTCCAGACCTGAACCAAGGGGCTGATCACAAGCCCCACAATCCAACCAGCAGAGAGGTGATCACTATGAAGTATTTGAAAGCCAGCGCGATCGCGCTTGGTCTCAGCCTGACCAGCGGCGTGGCCGTTGCACAGGACTGCCCCGAGAACCTGCCGACAATCGAGCCGGGCGTGCTGACGATGTCGATCAACGCGACACTTCCACCGCGCCAATTCCTCGATGCGGACGGTAACCTGCAAGGTCTTCACCCTGATCTGGGCAATGAGATCGCTCGGCGGCTTTGCCTAGAACCGGTCTACATGAATGTTGGCTTTGAGGTGCAAATTCCTGGCCTCGCAAGTCGCCGTTGGGACATGGTCAACACCGGCATGTACTACAACCCGGACCGCGCAAAGATCATGCGCATGGTGCCCTATGTTGTGAATGCGCTGGCCATCGTGGTTGAAAGCGGCAACCCAATGGGCGTCGAAGGCTACGAGGATCTTGCTGGCCAGCCAGTTGGCACAGAGATCTCTGGTTTCGCTGACAACCTCATCCGCGAAATAAACGCCGAACAAGTTGCCAACGGCATGGAGTCGATGGACATCCAGGCTTTCAACACCTTTGGCGAAGCCTTTGCGGCGCTTGGTGCAGGCCAGGTGCGCGCTGTCTTCGGTCCAGATGCAACGGCCGCTTATCTGGCCGAACGCGGCTCATTTGATGTTGGCGCGTCAGGTCTTAATCCTGGGCTTCCCTCGTCGTTCGGTTTCGACGGTGAAACTGGCGAGGAATTGGCCGACGCCGTCGCAGCCGTGCTGAAGGACATGGTTGAAGATGGCACCTACAATGAGCTGATGAGCGCTTACGGTGCCACCCAGATCCAGTACTGGGACGACTATACCGGCGACATCGCGATCTACTACACGCCAGAATAATGGCGCATAACTAAACAGACGGTCCGGCCGCGGCGTACGAACCGCTTCGGCCGGACTGTTGTGCCCGCTGTGCACATAAGGCGAGGTACAACCAAACCCATCGATTGCTAGTGGAACGAGGCTCGCTGTGAACTGGAGTTGGGAATTCTTCTTTGGCTACATGACCAACGGTCTGATGCTTCGCGGCGCATGGACGACCGTTTGGTTGAGCGTCATCTCCATGGCATTCGGCCTGATCCTTGGCGTCATTGCTGCCATGATGAAAATGTACGGCAACCATGCTCTGCGATGGATTGCCGAATTCTACATCTGGCTTTTCCGCGGGACACCGATCCTCATCCAGCTGGTGATCATTTACACCGGGTTGCCGCAGCTCGGTATTCGGCTCAACGTCATCGAGTCTGCTATTATTGGTCTGGCGCTGAACGAGGGCGCCTACATTGCCGAGATCATTCGGTCCGGCATCATGTCCGTCGACAAGGGGCAAACAGATGCCTCGCGCGCAGTTGGCATGACCTGGCGCCAGCGCATGTGGATGATCATTCTACCGCAGGCGACCAGGACAATCATTCCGCCACTGGGCAACCAATTCAATGGCATGCTCAAGACCACATCCTTGGCGTCCGTCATTTCAATGGAAGAGCTTATGCGCAACGCCCAGATGTTGGCGCAAATCGAGTTTCGCGTTCTTGAATCCTATAGCGTGGCGGCGATTTGGTACCTCATCCTCGTATCCATATGGAGCTTGATCCAGGTACGCATTGAGGCGCACTACGAGAAACCGTTCGGTCCAGCCGCGGCTGTGTCGAAATCAAAAGATGGCCAGGACCCACCAGGAGCCCTTGCGCCCACGCCTACGTGATGGTGATACAGATGAACGATCAAACCATGCCGGTCGAGAACAAGACCAAAAGGCGCGCGCGAACCCTCGGCGATCCAATCGTCATTATCGAAGGCGTTGAGAAGTCCTTCGGGCACAATCACGTCCTCAAGGACGTATCACTGACCGTGCACAAGAGTGAGGTTGTCGTGCTTTGCGGTCGCTCAGGTAGCGGCAAAAGCACTCTTCTGCGGTGCATCGACCAGCTTGAGACAATCGACAGCGGCTCAATCCATGCCGCCGGCCACTTGATGGGCTTCAAGGAAAAGAAGGGCAAGCGCGTCGCGCTGCGTGACTCCGAGATCGCGCGTCAGCAGCGCGATCTCGGTATGGTCTTTCAGAACTTCAACCTTTTCCCCCATATCAGCGTGATCGACAACATCATGTTGGCGCCGGTCCGCATCCTGAAGCGCGACAAGGGCGAGGTCCAAGAAGAAGCGCGAGCGCTGCTCAAGCGCGTTGGCCTGCCCGACAAAGAACACGCATATCCGCGCCAGCTTTCCGGCGGGCAGCAACAACGCGTGGCCATCGCGCGCGCCTTGGCTATGCGCCCCAAGGTCATGCTGTTTGACGAGCCAACGTCTGCCCTGGACCCGGAAATGATCTCCGAAGTGTTGGACGTGATGGTCGACCTTTCGGAACAGGGCATGACCATGATCGTCGTTACGCACGAGATGGGCTTTGCCCGCGCGGCTGCAGACCGCGTGATCTTGATGCATGATGGGCGGATCGTTGAAGAAGCCCCGCCGGAGAAGTTTTTCGACGACCCGGACAGCGAGCACACCCGCTTGTTCCTTTCCAAGATCCTGCAGCACTAGAGGCGAGGCCGGCGCTTTGGGTGTAGTTCGGACGGTTCTGGGCGATATCGACCCCAACACGATCGGCTCGATCGCGTTCCACGAGCATGTGCTGTTCGACATTGTTCCGCCCGGACGGCCAGGCGACCGCGAAGCCGACATAGAATTAGAGAACCGCTGGCAGATCGACTACCTGTCGAATGACAGTCCCGCCAACGCCTTTCAAACTGATCATGAAGTCGCCGCGGCCGAGCTCAGAGCCTTTGCCGATGATGGCGGCAGCCTCATTGTCGATCAGTCGGTCGCAGGATTGGCACGCGATCCGAAAGGGTTGGCACAGGCGTCTTCCAACTCAAGTACGCATGTGGTGGCGGCCGCCGGCTGCTACACGGTCGATTATATGCCGGAGCCGCTGATGGCGATGGATGTCGATGAGCTGACGGAACTCTTCGTTGCCGAGGTTCATGACGGGTTTCAGGGCACCAACGTGCGCGCTGGGATAATTGGCGAAATCGGCTGTTCTTGGCCCATGCATCCTGCCGAGCACAAAGCTTTGAAAGCAGCAGCACGCGCCGCCTCTATAACGGGGGCGGCTTTGTCTGTGCATCCAGGTCGCTCACCGTCTGCTTGCCAGGAAATCTTGGACGTCACCGAGTCCGAAGGGCTGGATCCCGCGCGTACGGTCTTGTGCCATATGGACCGAACCCACCCAACCGGCGATGGCATCGACACCCTTCTTGCCCGCGGCGCCAACGTGGAATGGGATTTCTTTGGCATCGAACAGTCGTACTACTGGATGGGCGATGAAGAACTGCCCACCGATCGCGACCGTGTCCGACTGATCAGGTCCTTTGCCGACAAAGGCCACGCACAACAGATTTTGGTATCGCAAGACATCTGCACCAAAACCAGGTTGCAACGATGGGGCGGTCATGGCTACGGGCACATGTTACGCAACATTGTGCCGCTGATGAAGAAGCTAGGATATGAGATCCAATTGATCTCCCAGCTTCTGCGCGAAACACCTTTAAGGCTGCTCACACTGAAGGAGACTTGACCATGGCTGACGGCTTCCGTGGAACGTACACGGTGATGGTAACAGCCTTTGATGCTGAAGGCCGCGTTGATCTGGAGGCGCAGGCCCGCTTCACCGATTGGCAGGTGCGCGAGGGCATCCACGGTTTGATACCGCTTGGCTCCACCGGTGAGTTTCTATCCATGAACGCTGACGAACGGCGCGCGGTTGCCAAGTGTGTGATCGACACCGTTGATGGCCGTGTCCCGGTCCTTGTCGGAGCGGGCGCGGAAAGCACCGATGACGTCATCGAGAATGTGAAAATGGCGGAAGAGCTTGGGGCGGATGGCACGATGATCATCCCGCCCTTCTATTCGACACCAACATGGGATGAACTCATCCATCATTTCGGGCGTGTTGGAGAAGCCGCCACACGGCCCATCATGATCTACAACAACCCAGCGACGGCCAATGTGGACCTGACGCCGCCCTTGGTCGCGGAGCTCTCCAAACTGCCGCGCATTGATTACATCAAAGAATCGACCATGGATGTGACGCGCATCCGCGACATCCTAGAGATGAGCGATGGGCGCATGACGGTGTTTGGCGGCATCATGGGCTTTGAGAGTTTCGTGGAAGGGGCTGAAGGCTGGGTTGCCGTTGGTTCCAACATCATGCCAGCCGCTTTGGCACGATTGTTTACGCTGACCGCTGACGATGAAGACTATCACGCCGCCCGTGCGCTGTATCGAGAGGTCCTGCCAATCATCCGCCTGGTCGCGGGACATCGCTATGTGTCTGGCAGCAAGGCTGCACTCGACATGCTCGGTATGCCGATGGGAAAACCGCGCCCGCCGCGCCTTGCGTTGCCGGACAGCGAAATCTCCGAGGTCAAGACAGCGCTATCCTCGGTGGGGCTTTTGCCGCGTAACGCCGCCTAGATGGGATCGCTGACATTTCAGTTCGAGGGGCGCGCCTATCAGGCTGAAGAGGGCGACAGCGTTGCCTCGGCCCTGGCCACAGTTGGCGAAGAAACTCTGGGGACACGCCGCAGCACACGACCCCGTGGGACTTTTTGCGGCATGGGCGTGTGTCACGATTGCCTGGTGACCATCGATGGGCATCGCGGCCAGCGTGCCTGCATGACGACCCTGCAAGACGGTATGTCGGTCTACCGGGAAGACGAAGGACATTTCGGCGACCGCGTTGTCACGCCTGACCCCGGCACAGAACAATCGATCGAAACCGACATTGCGATCATCGGTGCCGGACCAGCCGGGCTGACGGCGGCGCTTTGTTCGGCCAAGGCGGGCGCCGACGTCGTCGTTCTCGACGAACGTGGCGAACCCGGCGGGCAGTATTTCAAGCCGCGCAGTTCTTCGTTTCGTGGGCGCCAACCGCTGGATCGACAACATCGCCGTGGAGACGCTTTGCGTGATCGGGTGCGCGCAACCGGTGCCCAGATTCTTGCGCACCAAAGCGTTTGGTATGCGCGGCGGCATGAGGGCGACGGGAAACTTCAGTATGAGTTACGATCACTCCATCCCACCGGCCGCCTTCGGGTGCGTGCACAAGCCGTTATACTCGCGACGGGGGCTTACGAGCGTCCCGCAATGGTCCCCGGGTGGACGCTCCCTGGCGTGATGACCATTGGTGCCGCACAAACCTTTGCCCGCCGTTATGGCGTTGTCCCTGGCAGCAGAAGTTTGATTGCAGGTCATGGACCGCTCGGCTTGCAGCTGGCCAATGAGGTCCAGACGTTGGGTGGGAACATCGTGGCCTTGGCAGAGCGAGGCAAGCCAGGCGTCAGCATGGCTTTGGTCGCGGCAGCTTTCGCCTCACCCCGTTTGGTCACAGATGGCGCGCAATATCGCATAGCCGCGATGCGCGCTGGAATTCCTTTTATGAGCGGGTGGGAATTGGCAAAGGTCCTTGGTGACGACCGAGTTGCTGGCGCACAGCTGCGTGAGATTGCCACCGGCCGAACCAAGCAGTTCGACGTCGACAGCGTCTTTGCCGGCGATGGGTTTGCACCGCAGCTTGAACTGGCCAGACTGCTGGACGTCCCACTTGAGATGGATTCCTCCAGCGGTTCGGTCAAACCGCAGCGAGCGGACGACGGTTCCACACCCGTTGATGGCGTCTGGATTGCCGGTGATGCTGGCGGTCTCGGCGGCGCCGAACTAGCCTTGAGCCAAGGTGAGTTGAGTGCCCGCTCTGCTTTGGAGTTCTTGGGGCGAAAACCTACCGGAGATGCTTCACTTGTAAGACGTAGTCTGCGGTCAGCGCGACGTTTTCAGGCAGCGCTCTGGTCGATGTATCACGCTCCTCAACGGGAACTGCCTGCTGGCGAGACAATCCTTTGTCGGTGCGAAGAGGTGACGACCGAAGCTGCGCAAGCAGCCATCAGCACTGGTGCGCACGATCCGGCGGTTCTTAAGCGACAGACGCGTGTTGGGATGGGACGCTGCCAGGGACGATACTGTGTTCCGCAGGTTCTGCGTCTGCTCGAAGCGGCGGGGCACACAACCAATCCTCAAACCATGTTTGCACCCCAGATACCGGCGCGGCCTGTATCACTCGGTCGGCTAGCACTGGAAAAACCTGAATGGGGTGGGCACCGTGAAAGCCCGCCGGCTCAACGTCCGTCGGTCCCTACCAATGAACCGCTCGGCGTAGACAAGGCTGACCTGGTGATAATTGGCGGCGGGATTACTGGCATCTCTGCCGCTCTCTACGCGGCCCGGTCTGGCGCATCGGTTGTTTGCTTGGAGCGCGGGCGGGTGAATGGCGAAGCATCCGGCGGCAATGCAGGCAGCCTACACTTGCAACTTCTATCATGGGATTTTGGCGGCAAGGCCGTCGGGGATGGCAGCCTGCAATTGCACACCTTGCCGCTGCAAAAGGAATCCATCGACCTCTGGCGAGACCTACAGAGTGAACTCAACGCCGACTTCGAGATGTCAGTGACAGGCGGTCTCATGGTGGCAGAAAACACCGAGCAGATCACCTTTTTGGAAGCCAAGGCGGCGGCGGAAGCGCGGGTCGGCATCCATACTGAGGTTATCGACGGCAATCGAGTTCGCGAGATCGCCCCGGCGATCTCCGAAGATATCGTCGCAGCTGCCTGGTGCCCCGGTGAGGGAAAAATCAATCCCCTGGCGGCCACGCCTTTGTTGGCTAAGGCAGCACAGAAGGCAGGGGCACACATTGAGGAACATGCGCCAGTGGATGCCATCCACCGGCAAGGCAAGCGATATGTGGTGAAGACGCCCAGAGGCATGGTTTGCGCACCGCGCATTTTGATAGCTGCTGGCGGTTGGTCAACGCAGATCGGGCAGATGCTCGGTGTGTCACTGCCCATCCGTGGTGCGCCCTTGCAGATGGTCGTGACCGCGCCCGGCCCGCCAATCATTCCTTGTTTGCTCGCCCATGCTGACCGCCACTTATCGATGAAGCAGGCGGCCTCTGGCTCGGTTATCCTCGGCGGCGCGTGGCCTGCAGCAACCAGTGGAAATGGATTTGGCGCGATCTTGCCTGATAGCCTTGAGGGCAATCTGTGGGTGGCCGCGCGCACGGTGCCCAACGTTGCCAGCCTTCACGTTATTCGCAGTTGGGCCGCAATGAACATCGATATCGACGGTGCGCCGCTGATTGGTGCCGTCCCAGGGATGGAGGGTGTCACGGTGGCGGCCACCGCGAACGGTTACACGCTCGGCCCACTGATGGGCCGCGAGGCCGCTGCTGCCGCGCTCCAAGGTCGATCAAGGCAGGATCTGAACGCCTTTTCCTTCGACCGTTTCAACGCGTCTTAGTTGAGGGCACACGATGATACGCCTTGCACTCGTTGGACCAGGTCGATGGGGGCGCATCCTTGTCGAATCCGTCCAGGGCGTGTCGCACCGTGTGAGGTTCACGCATGTTGTGGCACGCAGCCCGAACAAGGCGGCCGCCTGGAGCGATCATCACGGCATCACGCTCACTGATAACCTGCGGGATGTGTTGCAGGATCCCGATATCGACGGCGTCGTGTTGGCCACGCCACATTCCCAGCATGTGGATCAGATTGTTGAGGTTGCCCAAGCCGGTAAGGACCTCTTCTGCGAGAAGCCAATCGCGCTGTCCAAAGCTGGGGCGGATCGCGCTCTAGGCGCCATCACGCTAAGCGACAGTGTTTTTATGCCGGGTCACAATCGGCGTTTCCTCCCTGCGGTGGCGGAAATGAAGGGACGCATCACGCGCGGCGATCTCGGAAGGATCCTGCACCTTGAAGGCAATATGAGCAGCCATGTCGGGTTTGGCGAGATCTACACCGACGACATGTGGCGCGTGGCGACCGGCGAAAGCCCTGCAGGCGGACTAGCTGCCGCTGGATTTCACCTCATAGATCTCATGATCCATCTGAACGGGCCGATCGACGCCGTTGCGGCACAAAGCGCGCGCCTTGTGCATTCCATCGATCACGACGATACGACCAGTTTTCTACTGCGTTTTAACAACAAGGCGACAGGGTATATTGGCACCCTCACAGCGACCGCCAGGGAATTCCGGCTCCAGGTTTTCGGCGATCAAGGCTGGCTGGAGCTACGTGATCAAAACCAACTCGTGTGGTCACCAGTTCAAGGCGATCGCGAAAGCCAAACGTTCCCTTCGATCTCAATGGAGCGATTGCAGCTCGAGGCCTTTGCGGATGCAATAGACAAACGGGTCAGGGCACCGGTAGATTTCGAAGAGATCCGAAATGGGATCGCCGTCTTTGAAGGCGTGGCGAAGTCCGTGGAAACCGACCAGCTTGTGGACATAAGCCTCAGCAACGGTATCCAATCGTCCTGATTGCGCCCTAGATCGGCGCGACCCCACCAGATGCCATGCAAGCGCGCCTTTAGCTGCCATTGAATTTCAGTGATCGAAGCTCAACTTCGGCTCGCAGGTCTAGGCCAGACGAGGTTTTCCGGGGCAACTGGAGAAAAGAGAATAACGATTTTTTTGCATCTCTTGCAAAAATATCGATTTTTTGATCTTCTGAGACTCCAAAGAGACGGCAGACAAGGCCTGAAACGGGGGAAACATGAAGAACTCAAAACTGATCCAGCCAACGCGTCGTGGATTTCTGGCCGGAACAGCCGCCGCTGTCGCTACGCCCGCTATCCTGCGTAGCACGCGTGCCTATGCGCAAAACAAGACACTGAAGCTGGGATTTGTCAGTCCTAAGACAGGCCCGCTTGCGGGTTTTGCCGAAGCGGATGACTACATCATTGATGGCATCAGACAGACCTTTGCGGGCGGTCTTGAAAACAACGGCTCGAGTTGGGGCGTCGAGATTATCACCCGCGACAGCCAATCGAACCCAAACCGAGCTGCCGAGGTTGCCGCTGACCTGATCCTTGGAGAAGAGGTCGATATCATCTTGGCTGCTGCGACGCCGGATACCACCAACCCGGTGGCCGATCAGGCGGAGATCAATGAGGTGCCTTGCATCACCACTGACGCGCCCTGGCAGCCGTACTTCTTTGGACGAAACGGAAACCCGGCAGAAGGCTTCCAGTACACGTACCACTTCTTCTGGGGGCTGGAAGATATCATCGAAAACTTCCTCGACATCTGGAACCAAAGCGGTGTGGAGAAGAACGTCGGTGGTCTGTTCCCCAATGATGCGGACGGCAATGCTTGGGGCGATCCCAACCTCGGACTGCCACCTGCGCTTGCCGATGCTGGCTTCACGCTTGTGGACCCGGGGCGCTACCAGCCTCTGTCGGATGACTTCTCCAACCAGATTGCAGCATTCCGCGATGCGAATTGTGAGATTGTCACCGGCGTGATGATCCCGCCAGATTTTGGCACCTTCTGGGCACAGTCCGCCCAACAGGGCTTCGCTCCGAAGGTTGTGACGGTCGGCAAAGCGCTCCTGTTCCCGAGCGTCATCGACAGCTATGGCGACCGCGCCGATGGTCTGACATCAGAGGTTTGGTGGTCGCCAAACCATCCGTTTAATTCGTCACTCACAGGCATTTCTGCAAGGGATCTGGCAGACGGTTATACAGCTGCAACAGGGCGTCCATGGACCCAACCCATCGGCTTTAAGCACGCACTGTTCGAAGTGGCGGCCGACGTTATTCAGCGGGCCGAAGACCTTGAAGATTACGAAGCGATCACCGCTGCGATTGCGTCGACGAATATCGATACGATCGTTGGCAAGGTCGATTGGTCGAGCGGTCCAGTGAAGAACGTCTCGAAGACCCCGCTTGTGGGTGGTCAGTGGCAAAAAGAGGGCGACACCTTCGATCTGAAGATCGTCGCCAATTCCGCCCAGCCCAGCATCCCGCTGACTGGCGAGTTGAAACTCATCTAAGCGCATTCGCCGCGTCGGTCGTCTTTGATCGGCGCGGCCCCATTCGCGAAAGCAACTATGTCCACGATCTTGCAACTCGAAGGGCTAAGCAAAGCCTTCGGCGCGGTCATTGTGGCCGATGACCTAAGCTACACGCTTCGTGATGGCGAAGCATTGGGCATCATTGGACCCAATGGTGCTGGCAAGACCACAATGTTTAACCTGATCACCGGAACCCTCAGCCCAGACAGCGGCACGATCCGCTTTCAGGGGGAGGACGTGACCAAGCATTCTGCCGCGCGACGTTGTCGAGCGGGCGTTGCGCGTAGTTTTCAGGTGCCACAGCCGTTCTCGGGTATGACCGTCTTTGCGAACGCTATGGTTGCCGCCACCCAGGCCGCAAATCTTTCAGGCGCGGAAGCCGAACGACATTGCATCGAGGTGCTCGAGCAAACAGCGCTTTTGGACAAGGCCAACAAAGTCGCCGGGAGCCTAACGCTGCTGGATCGCAAACGGCTTGAAATGACCCGGGCTCTCTGCGCCAAGCCAAAACTTCTGCTCCTAGACGAGATCGCCGGGGGACTGACCGAAAGCGAGTGTGTCTCGCTTATTGAAACCATCAAGGATGTCCACGCCAGCGGCGTTTCGATCATCTGGATCGAACATGTCGTGCACGCGTTGCTCGCCGTCGTTGATCGGCTGATTGTGATCGATTTTGGACGAAAGATTGCAGAAGGCGACCCCAATACCATCATGGCGAGCCCGGAAGTGCAGGAGATCTATTTGGGGATTGAAGTCGATGCCTGAGCCCATTCTCGAACTCCAGACGCTCGACGCCCACTATGGTGACTTTCAGGCGCTTTATGGCGTCGACATGGCTCTGGCTGAAGGCGAGGTAATCGCGATCATTGGGGCCAATGGCGCGGGCAAGACGACGCTGCTGCGTTCGGTGTCAGGCCTGATGTCAAACGGGGCGGCCCAGGTGACGTTCCGCGGACGCGCGATCGGGGATTTGCGCGCAGATGAAGTCGCAGCACTTGGGATTGCGCTGGTTCCCGAAGGACGCCAACTGTTTCCCTCGCTCTCGGTTGAAGAAAACCTTTTGCTTGGCGGTCGGCTCAAACGCCCGGGTCCATGGAACCTACGAAGCGTGTTCGAGCTTTTTCCGGTGCTGGAGGAGCGCCGCGCCTATCCATCGACGGCGCTATCAGGCGGGCAACAGCAGATGGTCGCAATAGGGCGCGCCCTCATGTCAAACCCCGAATTGATCCTGTTCGATGAAATCTCTTTGGGGCTGGCCCCGGTGATTATCAAATCGATCTATGACGCCCTGCCAGGGATCGTCGGAGAGGGCATGTCGGCGGTCATTGTTGAGCAAGACATCTCCAAAGCGCTTTCCGTTTCCAACCGGGTCTACTGTTTGATGGAGGGGCGGGTAACGCTCGAAGGCGCGTCCGACACGATGTCGCGCGATGCGATCAGCCACGCTTATTTTGGGATAGAATGATATGGATTGGGTGAACGCAGTTTTGCAGGGCACGCTCCTAGGGGGGCTCTACGCGCTCTTTGCGGCCGGGCTATCGCTAATCTTTGGCGTGATGCGCCTGGTCAATATCGCCCATGGCGATCTGATTGTGCTGGCGGCGTATCTGGGGCTAACAGTTGTGCTGACCACCGGACTGCACCCGCTTCTCGCACTTCTCATTGTGATGCCGACCATGGCGGCCATCGGCTATGCGCTGCAACGCGGTATCCTGAACCAGACCCTTGGGGACGACATCTTGCCACCGTTGCTGGTGACATTTGGTCTCTCGGTGATCTTACAAAACCTGTTTCTTGAGGGTTACACAGCCGACCCGCAAAAGATGGACGCTGGTGCCATCGAGACCGCAAGTGTCTCTGTTGCGGGATTGTCCTTTGGCTTGTTGCCCTTGATGACTTTTGCCATTGCGGTCGCCGTCATCGCTGGGTTGCAATACATCTTCTATCGCACCGCGCTTGGGCGAGCATTCCGCGCGGTCTCAGATAACCAAGACATCGCGCAGCTGATGGGGCTTAACAAACGCCACATATTTGGGCTTGCCATGGCGCTGGCGCTCGCCGTTACCGCCGTTGCGGGTGTCCTTCTTGGCATTCGAACGAGTTTTGACCCAACAGCCGGCGGTGCGCGCCTGATCTATGGTTTTGAAGCGGTCATTATCGGCGGCCTGGGCAACCTCTGGGGAACACTCGCGGGGGGCGTGATCCTGGGCGTAGCGCAGACGGTCGGCGCGAAGATTGATCCCGGTTGGCAACTTCTGGCGGGTCACATTGCCTTTCTCATCGTTCTGGCTATCCGACCAAATGGCCTCTTCCCGAGGATAAGCGGATGAGCACCGACACGCATATCGTTTCGCGCAGTTCGCAGGCCGCCAAGATAGCCGCAGTCCTCGGGGCAATCGTTTTGCTGGTCCTCATCGCTGCGCCTTGGTGGGCCGGGCGCGCGGACTTACGTTTGATGGGCGAGATATTCTTGTACCTTGCGCTCGCCAGCCTATGGAACTTGATGGCGGGTTACGCTGGGCTGGTGTCGGTCGGCCAGCAGGCATATGTCGGCTTTGGTGGCTACATGCTGTTCGCGCTGACGATATTCGGGGGACTGCACCCATCCGTGGCGATAGTCGGAGCGGCGCTACTGGGTGCCTTGATCGCGGTTCCAGTAGCCACACTGATCTTTCGACTGCGTGGCGCCTATTTTGCAATCGGCACCTGGGTGATTGCGGAAGTTTTCCGTTTGTCGTTCGCGCAGATTTCCGCGCTTGGTGGCGGGTCGGGGTCGTCGTTGCCGGTGGATATCGTAAGGTCGCTGGCAAGCTCGCGTTCCGGGCGCGAGTCGCTCTCCTACTGGATGGCACTTGGGGCCGCCGTGTTTGTGATTGCGGCCGTTTATATGTTGCTTCGCTCGCGCCAGGGCCTCGCCTTGACCGCAATCCGAGACAACGAGCTGGCGGCAGGCTCCCTGGGTATCGATATCTGGCGCACCAAGTTTGTGGTTTATGTTGTGACCGGGGCGCTCACCTCCATGCTCGGCGCGCTGATCTTTTTGCAGAAGCTCAGGATTTCGCCGGATGCTGCCTTCTCGGTAAACGACTGGACCGCGTTCGTGATCTTCATCGTCGTGATCGGGGGGATTGGGACCATAGAAGGACCCATTATCGGTACGCTGATCTTCTTTGCGTTGCGCGAGACGATGGCTGAGTTGGGGACAATCTACCTGATCGTCCTGGGTGTGGTGGCGATTGTCGTGATGTTGAAGGCGCCAAAGGGCATCTGGGGATTTGTGCGCGAACGCTTTGACATCCAGCTCTTCCCACTGGGCTATCGGGTTAGGGCGCGACAACGTCATGAGTGATAACTGCGACGTTGATCAATTCCACAGCGATTGAATGTCAAAGAAAGGGAATGCCCGCTACCGACCCATTGCCGAGGTTCCGACGTTTTGTGGCAGCTTGGCGACACCGCAGAAGAATTGCCAAAACGCCGTGGTCGTTGTTGGGCCTGTCTGTTGACCCTGCAATCGGCCGAATGACATTGTTCGATCAATGAGTCGTTGTCGTGGATAGGTCACTTCAGGAATCCAAGTCCCATGAAGAAATCAGTTGCAGCAGCTGCCACCATCGTAAGCGCGTTCGCTGTCGCCTTGGTGGTATCCACTCCGGCCAGCGCCGACGACAGCCTTCAGGCCAGCAGTATCGCATCAGAAAGTCGTTGGGATGGCGCGTATGTTGGTGTGCTAGCCGGCTGGGCGAGAGGATCATTCGACGCAAGATACGACTCTGCGAACTTTCCCCCTGGGGTGCTAGGTGGTCCATTTGGGACGTTTGAATTTGATGGCGCAGCACTTGGTGGTTTTGCCGGCATCCGGCGTCAAACCCAGTCCGATTGGGTGTTTGGTGTTGAGTTGGATGCACAGGCGATGGTTGGTGACGATGGATTCCTTGACGACAACCCACTGCCCAGTGAGCTAAATCAAGCGCGTCCTAAACAGGATTTTGTTGAGGCACGTCTCAACTATTTGGCGAGTGCGCGGCTCAATGTCGGACGTACGTTCGACCGATATCACGCTTACCTCACTGGCGGTGTCGGCTTGGTTGATTACGCCGTTGACATCATCGATGTAAGCTCTGGGGAGAATAGCCAGTCGCTTAACGACCAGCTGTGAGCACCGGTGGTCGGTGCCGGTATCGAGGCTGCAATCGATCAGAATTGGTCATTAAGGCTCGAGGGGCTGGTCTTCATCGCAGATCAGACTTTGATACCTACTACTATTGATGCCGACCCTGGTGACTTCGTGACAATCGAAAATCCTTTCGTTCTTCGATTTGGTTTGAGCCGCGCGATTTGATGGCGATGAGCGACAGCGCGACAACGTCATGAGTGATAACTGCGACGTTGATCAATTCCAGAGAGATTGAATGTCGCAAAAAGCGGTGGTCCGCTTCCCGCCCGAAGGCGACATTCAATTCAGGTAGTCTCCAGCCTAATTGTATGGCCCGGTTTTCACGGCCGGAGAGAAACAGCCTGCTCCAATCGATCAAGTGCTGCTGACAACCGTGCCCTGGGGCAAGCAATATTGACGCGGGCGAAACCTTCGCCTTGAGCGCCAAACGCTTCACCACGCGTGACACGCCAGCCCGCCTGCTGATCCAAAAACTTTGTCAGCTGTTCAGGCGCCAACCCAAGATCCCGGAAGTCAAACCAGAGAAGAAACGTGCCTTCAGGCTCAATGAGATCGACGCCTGGAATTGCGCGTAAGCGCGTGCGCGCCAGTGCGATGTTGCCTTCGATATAGTGGAGAGCTGCCTCCAACCAGGCCGCGCCGTCACGATAGGCGGCTTGCATCGCAACATTTGCAAAGGCGTTGTTTTTGTTCACGGTCAGTCGACTGTTTTCGGCCTGGAAGGCTGATCGCTTTTGTGGGTCCGCAATGACCGCAAAAGCGCTACAGCAAGAGGCGATGTTGAACGTCTTGGCTGGTGACAAACAGGTGATGCTATTGTGGGCATCCGCGTCACCAAGAGACGCAAACGGCGTGTAGCCATGATCGCCCCAGGTGATATCGCCATGGATCTCATCGGAAACGACCAGTACGTTGTGGCGGCGACAGATTTCACCCAGCCGAGCAAGCTCCGCCCGGCTCCAAACGCGACCTACCGGGTTGTGCGGGTTGCAAAGGTACAGCATGTGCGCCTTGGGGTCGGCGGCGACGCTCTCCAACCCAGCAAAGTCCATCTGGTATCGCCCATCTTTGATGATCAACGGGTTGAGCAGCAGGCGGCGATTGTTCTCAGCGATGATGTCGAAGAAGTCGAAAAACACGGGTGGTTGAACAATGATGCCATCGCCCTTCTTCGTGAACAGATTTGCAGCCATAGCCAGCGTGTTGAGCACATTGGGTGACCGCAAGAATTGGTCGGGATCAACACGCCACCCATGGCGCTGGGAAAGCCAGTCCGCGAGCGCTGGCATGAGCCCACTGTGTACTCGCTCGTAACCGAAAATCCCGTGTTCAAGCCGTTGGGCCAAAGCAATCAACACAACCGGCGGGGCCTTGAAATCCATGTCGGCGACGCTGGCCGAGAATAAAGTTTCGTCCGAATGGCCCCCTGACAAGGGCGCTGGCTTCAATGCTGGCACCTGTCGTCGGTCGATATACTCATCAAAGTTGAAGATGCTTCCCGCCATGGCAAACTGCATATCTGGTCAAGTACCAGACTAACAATAGCCAAGAAGGTTGGATGGAAATGCGTAAAGGTCTGTCTGATCTCTGACCGTCGATGGGTTGATCAGCCCGCGCTTTAAAGTCTGCTCTGCGCCCTTTGAGGTCATTCACATAACGCCTGGACGTCGTAACACTGACGCTTCTACAATTTTGATCACCGGATCATTTCGTGACCTCAACTCTCGAGTTCTTTGGCTCTCTCTCCAGCTCGTATTGCTATTTCGCTTTGGATCGCATCGAAGCTTTAGCGAGAGACCACAACATCCAAATCTTGATGCGACCTGTTTTGCCCGGCGTCATCCGCAACGCTAATCGATGGTCTGAGAGCCCAGCCATAGAGCGTGAGTATTTTGATCATGACATGCAACGGACCGCGGACTTCCTTGAGCTACCCTATGGCGACCCACACCCCTCACTGGTGAACTGGCCGTCTGATGGCACCTGGGCCGTAAGCTCAGAGCAAGAGCGCGTGTATTGGCTCTACAACGTTCTCTATTCTGCCAACCTTCATCGACGGTGTTACGAACTCTATGCCGCTTTAATGCGTTTGATTTGGCGTGGGGAGATCAACGATTGGAACCGGTCGGACCACATACAGGCTTGCTTAGTTCAGTGTGGTTTGCCGCCGGATTTGGTCGATCAACCAACATCTTTGACGCCAAATGCAGAGGCCTATTTCGCTGCAAATGATCAGGCCTTGCTTCAAAGCGGGCACTGGGGTGTGCCGACCTTTTGCTGGAATGGCGAACCGTTCTTTGGGCAGGATCGGATTGATCAACTTCGGTGGAAGATCGAGCGCCGCTAATCATCGGAGCGGAGGTCTGCATCCCGTCCTTGCCGGCTGTGAGATCATTCGCCGCTCAAGCCACGAAATGATGGGGTAAGGCTTACAGCAGCGAAGGACGGTAACACCCGCGCGCACAACGCCTTGCTGAATGCCGCAATTTATTTTGTACTGATTGATAAATAATCCTTGCCAAGCAGGATCATTTTTTGTACTGAAAGGTATGAAACAGAGTTCAAAGAAGTCCGTCGGCCGTCCGAGGTCCTTTGACAAGGAGGCCGTTCTCGATGCCGCGGTGCTGGTGTTCTGGGAAAAAGGATATGAGGGTGCGTCGCTTGATGACCTGACTACGGCCATGGGTATCAACCGACCTAGCCTCTATGCCACCTTCGGCAACAAGCACGGATTATTCCTAGCCTCAATAGATCGCTACGTAGCCGTTCAAGGCGCCCGCCAGGCCGCGCCATTGCGCGAAGAACCCAACTTGAAAAGTGCAATTTCTGGGTATTACCGCGAGATCATCAGAACGGTCGCCTCCGATGAGACACCATGCGGATGTTTGGTTGCCTCAGTCGCGACAGAAGTTGCTGAGCGCGATGAAACTGTTCGCGCCAAGATTGCGGGCAACCTGAAGAAGGGCGAGGCCTTTGTTGATCAGCTGCTCGCCGACGCTGGCCTGGCTGATGAAGCATCAAGTCTTTCCGGGTCAGTGATCGTTTCGGCAGGCATGAGCTTGGCAGCCAGGGCAAGATTGGGCGCCACCAGCGAAGAACTGACCAGGCTGGCTGACGGCTATATCGAAAGCTTCTTCAACACATCCAAAACGAACACGTGAGGCGAACAATGCCAACTTCAACAGTCACCATTCGAGCGATTATCGCCCTACTGATCTTAGCAACCAGCATCAGATTTTTGGTGGTTTCGTTTCTGCCAAGCCTGGAGATGTTTGGCGGGCCCAATCCCGATACGTGGATCGGACCATGGGGTGCGGACACCGTGCTCGGTCTTTTCGCTCCATTTATGGCTTGGCTGGCTTGGCGGGGGCGTGGGGCTTCTGTCTGGGGCTTGCTTGTCGCCTA
Source organism: Hyphomicrobiales bacterium (assembly GCA_965601715.1). Taxonomy (GTDB): domain Bacteria; phylum Pseudomonadota; class Alphaproteobacteria; order Rhizobiales; family MH13; genus MH13. Next base: position 1,300,515 of record OZ271835.1, read on the forward strand.
CAACGCGGTGGGAGCCTTCGACTATGCGCACGGGTTGTTGACCCAATGGCTTGAGCCAGCCGTGACGCAGCCGGCTGCACTGACATACCTGTCCATCGGTATCTCAATGATTGTGCAGCTGATCGCTCTTCGACTTCTATTCCGCTGCGATGTTGTTTCCATGTTCGTGGCGACTATGGCGGAGGCGGAAACGGGACAAGCCCCAACAGGTGCCCAGGCCGCAGCGACAGTTTCATAGGCCTGCTTTTTGGGCGGTAGGGGCGACATGCATGTCCGCTCCCCGCCCTTATTGACGCCTCGCATCAGTGCCATGCGCGTGCTAGCAGGCCAACAAATGAACGCCTGTGAAAGGAACTACTTCCTGCTGAAAGCCAAGCAAGAGAGCCCGCCAAAGACCGAAGTCTTCATACAATTAGTGGGCCATCAGAATAGGCACATCGGTCTCTTGCAAAATATCGGTGGTAACACCTCCAACGATGTTGTGGCTGAATTTGCTATGCTCAAAGGCCCCATCACGATCACTTGGGCTCACCAACTTTGGACGTTCGGGAATCATGATTATGCTCGCGGGGAGAGTCTGGCCGCCTAAGCAGCCGCAGGGATTGAGTCTTCAGGCGGTTCCTTCGCTCCGGTCATAAAGGCCACAGCGTCCGACATCGTGTAATCATTGGGATCGACCACACAGAGCCGCCTGCCAAGCCGATGAACATGGATACGGTCAGCCACCTCAAACACGTGGGGCATGTTGTGGCTGATCAAGATGATCGGAATGCCGCGCGATTTCACATCCAGGATCAACTCCAGAACTTTCCGGCTCTCTTTGACGCCCAGCGCGGCTGTCGGCTCGTCCAAGATAATAACCTTGGACCCGAACGCCGCTGCCCGCGCCACCGCCACACCCTGGCGTTGGCCACCTGAGAGCGTCTCCACTGCTTGGTTGATGTTCTGGATCGTCATCAGCCCAAGCTCGGTGAGTTTATCACGCGCAAATGTCTCCATCTGCTTGCGATCCAGCTGGCGAAACAGCTGCCCCATGATGCCTGGTTTGCGGATTTCGCGTCCCATGAACATGTTGTCGGCGATTGACAGGGCCGGCGACATGGCAAGCGTCTGATAGACGGTCTCTATGCCCGCTTCCCTTGCCTGGATGGGCGACGAGAAACGCACTTCCTGACCCTCGAGGGTAACATTGCCTGCGTCGGGCGTGATCGCCCCGGAGACTGCCTTAATCAGTGTAGACTTGCCCGCACCATTGTCTCCGATAACGGCCAGTATTTCTCCCGGGTTCAGATCGAAATCGCAGTCATCGAGTGCAGTCACCTTACCGTAGCGCTTCACCAGCCCGCGTGCTTTGAGAATCGGTTCCATTACGCAGCTACCTTTCTGATCCACTGGTCAACCGCAACGGCGGCGATGATGAGGACGCCAATGAGGAGGAAAGTCCACTGGGCGTCAGCGCCCAGCAACCGCAGCCCAAGCGTAAAGACGCCGACGATAAGCGCTCCAAAAAATGTCCCAAGGATTGACCCGCGCCCACCGAACAGCGAGATGCCACCGATCACCACAGCGGTGATGCTTTCAATGTTGAGCAACTGCCCGGAGGTTGGCGAAACCGAGCCGATCCGCCCGATGATTGCCCATCCGGCGAAGGCACAGATGAGTCCGGCCGTGGCGTAGACGGAGACGAGCGTCCATTTGACGTTGACGCCCGAAAGCTCCGCGGCGTCTGGGTCGTCACCAACAGCATAAACATGACGTCCCCACGCCGTATGCCGTAGCACGTAGGCCAGAACCAGTACCAGTAGGATCATAAAGATCACGCCGAAGGTGAAAACAGCCCCGCCAATCTGGAAATTGCTGCCAAGGAACTGAAGGATCGGCGCCTCAGCCGCGATATCCTGGCTGCGAATGGTTTCGTTTGCTGAGTAGAGGAAGTTGGACGCCAGCACGATTTGCCACATGCCTAGCGTCACGATGAAGGGCGGAAGCTTGATATAGGCAACCAGCCAACCGTTCAGCGCACCTAGTGCGGTGCCAAAGGCAAGGCCACATACCACAGCGATCTCGGGCGGAAGACCGTACCGGAACGCGAACTGGCCCATGATGACAGAGGAGATCACCGCGATCGCGCCGACACTCAAGTCAATACCCGCCGTGAGGATCACCAGGCTCTGTGCGGCAGCAACGATGCCAACAATCTGGACCTGTTGAAGGATGAGCGTAAGTGCAAATGGTGAGAAAAACCGCTGGCCCAATAGCATGCCGAAGATGATGATCGACGCGATCAGAACGATCAGCGGCACCAAGGCTGGATTGACGTGCAGGGCGTGCTGGATATTGCCAAGCACACCGCGTTTTTCGTCATGAAATTCAGCGACTTCTGAAGCGGCACCAGCCGCAGCGGCCTCAAAATTGTCCTGTTGGGACATTGCTCCCCCACCCGATGTGTTGGTTCGGTTGATCCGATACTTCGTTCAAAAAAGGCGGGCCGTTGCCCGCCTTTTCGATGAGTTTGTTCTACCGATATTGGGAGATCAACCCCAGCAGCGATCAGTGCCTTCAGCAGTGTCGATGCTCTCAACGCCGTCTACTGGAGCATCAGTAACCAAGGCCACACCGGTGTCGAAGAAGTCCTTGCCTTCGGTGGCAGCCGGTGCCGTTCCGTCAGCAGCCCACTGGGCAATGGCTTCAATGCCAAGGGACGCCATCAACAGCGGGTACTGCTGCGAGGTTGCGCCGATGACGCCATCAACAATGTTTTGGACGCCTGGGCAGCCACCATCGACAGACACGATCAGCACGTCATCCTGGCGACCAATGGCACGCAGCGCTTCGTAAGCGCCCGCCGCAGCAGGCTCATTAATTGTGTAGACGACGTTGATGGTTGGATCGACGGCCAGAAGGCTTTCCATGGCGCGGCGGCCGCCTTCTTCGTTGCCGGCGGTTACTTCGTGACCCACGATGCGAGGATCATCTTCGTCACCCCAACGGCTTGGATCGCCGATGTCGATGCCAAAACCCGTCATGAAGCCTTGGTCGCGTAGAACGCCAACAGTCGGTTGGCTCACGGCCAGATCCAGCATGGCGATGCGTGCGTCTGCAGCGTCGTCACCCAAGGTGGCAGCGGCCCACTGACCGATCAGCTCTCCGGCAACAAAGTTGTCCGTCGCGAACGTCATGTCGGCAGCGTCAATTGGCTCAAGCGGTGTATCAAGCGCAATCACGACCAAGCCAGCATCACGCGCCTGCTGAACAGCTGGGACGATGGCGGAGGTGTCAGATGCGGTGAGAAGAATGCCGTTTGCGCCGTTGGCAATGCATGTCTCGATTGCAGCGACTTGTGTTTCATGGTCGCCGTCGACACGGCCAGCAAACGTGAACAGCTCGATGCCCAGTTCCTCAGCCTGAGCGGCCGCGCCCTCGCGCATTTTCACGAAGAATGGGTTGGTGTCGGTTTTGGTAATTAGGCAGGCCGAAACATCGCCGTGGCTGCCGGCAGATACCACAGTTGCATTACCTGCAATACCAACGGCGGCGACCGCAACCAGTGCAGTGCTTGCAATGAGCTTTTTCATAGTTTTCTCCCGAAGATCTTTAGTTCTTATGTGCCGTCCGGGCGGGCCAGCGAGCACCGCTAGGCCCAATGACGGGCCGCCAGACAAGCAGAGCGAAGGGCCGCCGTCAATAAATAAATAAACTTGATTTAATAATTTTTTTCCCCGATTGTATTCGCCGAGGCAGTTATGGAACCAACAAGAACGGCAGCAAGCCGCGGACCACAGACTCAGGGTGGCGCAACGCCCGCCAGAGTGCGCAATTACAATGAGCGCCTTGTGCTTTCTGTTGTGAAAGAACATGGCCCCATTGCCAGTTCCCAGATCGCGAAGTTGACGTCCCTGTCCGCTCAGACGGCTTCCGTCATCACGCGATCCCTAGAAGCTGATGGGATGCTTGTCCGTGGCGACCCACAACGCGCCCAGGGTAAGGTTGGCAAGCCCTCGACACCAGTTTCGTTGAACGCTGATGGTGCCTTGGCCTTTGGATTACGGATTGGTCGCCGGGCGGCAGACATGATCTTGATGAACATCATTGGCGAGGTCGTCGACAGCCGAACGCTACCCTATGATTTTCCACTACCAGATAGCATTGATACGTTTGCCCAGGAGAGCATCGTGTCGATGACACAGGCGCTCGACGCTCAACTGCAAAGGCGCATTGTCGGAATAGGCGTCGCCACACCGTTTGGCCTTTGGAAGTTACCGGAAGAAGCTGGCGCTCCAAAAGAGGCCTTGGCAGACTGGAGGACCCACAATTTCCAAACAAGCTTTGCCGCATTCACTGACCTTGAGGTCTTCTCGGCCAATGACGCTAGCATGGCGTGCAGTGGCGAGTTTGTGTTTGGGGAGACCAAAGAATTTTCCGATTTCATCTACTTCTATGTGGGCGCATTTGTTGGCGGCGGATTGGTTCTCGACGGCCAGGTCTACTTGGGGCGGACCGGCAATGCGGCCGCGTTCGGGTCGCTTCCCATTAACAACATTGACATCCAACCAAATCAGTTGGTTCAAGGCGCTTCAATCTTCGTTCTCGAACGTGGACTATCACAGCGTGAAGGTAAGCCCATACGGCTTCGCAACACATCGGAAGCATGGTCGTTAGACGATCCACTTGTGGCGTCCTGGGTCATGCAAACGGGCAAGGCGCTGGCTGTCGCAGCCATGGCAGTATCCGCAACGGTAGACGTTCAATCAGTGATGATTGACGGCAACTTTCCCTTGGACATCAAGAAAGCCATCGTGGCGCGCATGGACGACGCAATCGATCAACTTGACACCAGTGAGATCGAACGCCCCGCCATAGTTATGGGATCTCTTGGTCGCTCAGCGGCGGCAATGGGCGCCGCCTATCGACCCATCACAAAGGCTTACTTTATTGAGGGCAGCGATATCGGCGTGGGTCTGTAAGGCCAGTCGCATTGCTGCTTTGCGGGACAGCTACCACGTGAAGCATAGCTGACGCAGTGGGACCCGCTACTTCGCAATTGGACAAAAAATTCCTGGCGCAGTCTACGTTGTTTCCCAACAGGAACATGCGCTCTACCGAAGTTTCTAGACCGCTCCATGCTTCAAAGCACTGGAGTTCACGGTGGCCACATCGTCAGAGCACAGGCGGTGGATCACAGTATCTGGTACCAGCAAACGAAGCCCCTAACCGCTCCGACAAGTCGGAGGGAAAGCTAAGATAGCACTGACAGGCGCGCTTCGGCATCTTCGCGGGCGGTCTGTTTGAGAAGGCCACGGGTCAACCCAATGTCGGCTAGCTCTATGTCGGTCATTGCATTCAATTCATGCAAAGACCGGAAGTAAATCCCATAGAACTGGAAAAAGTCGACGGTCTGTTTCAACACGCGAGCGGCAGAGAGAGGCGCTAAGGCATGACCGGAGTTTGTCATTTCATATTCCTTGGATGAACGAGCAATACCGGGCCGATTAATGCACTTGTAGCTCAGCGGCAATTTCGGAATTAGCATTGCTGCGTTGCAGCAATTGCATGGTAGTCGATCCGAGGTTCCCACCTTCGATCCATGTGTCAGATCACCAAATTGGACAGGAGCAATCGACCACAAAAGCGGCGGCGGTCGGTTGGCTGGTCAAATTGCTAAAGCAGAGGTTTAGACGGCCTCGCATGCCGAATTCGACAGCGATTCCTTGCGCGATCATCTTTCGTTGGCCGGAGAGTCTAAGGCTGCCGAACCGCGATCCATTTGGAAAATGGACCGTCCTCAATAAACAGGCTCGATCACCTGCACCGAGTTTTGGGCGGTGCTTGAGCTAGCTAACGCGGAACCCATCCACTGATCCAATCGCCAAATGTCTGCTCGCCGCCCTGAATAGACGCCGGGTATTGGGGACGAAGGACAATTGAGTTTAATGATCATGCAAAATAAAAAATATCCTCAGCTGCTTCGAGATAATGTATGGTGGGCGGGAGGATCCCGAGACACCTCGGATCTTGCCATGCACTCTGAGGAATACAGGGAATTAACAGGCAACTTGCCAAAAAAGTGGGAACAGATCGACCAATCGAAGACCTGCTAGCCCGATATTCCGGCGTTCTTAGCATTTGACGCAGTACAATTCCCTAGACAAAGAACAGGGAATATTGAAGCTGCCCGCAGCGATCTATTTCATCTCGGCAGCTAGATTTGGCCGCAACACTCTCAATTGCTCAGGTCATATTGGAATTACTCTGTGTATAAGCGCTAGGTTCAGGCTTTAAACGAATCAGGATGGTTTTCATTACTGTGCTATTTTTGGTATGTTTTGCAGCCGTGGTAAGTCGCTGCAGGATTGTCCGACTAAGCAAGCCACAGACAAGAAGTAAGACAATTCAAGACAAGGAGATCCGAAATCAAAATCGCTTTGGAGCGTGTTTATGAATCATATGGTTATCACCTATCGACACCTTGAAGAACTCAAGGCCTACAAGCGCAACGCGCGCACCCATTCCAAAAAACAAATCAAGCAAATTGCCGCTAGCATCGAGGAGTTCGGGTTCACCAACCCGGTTTTGATCGATGAGGCCGGAACTATCCTTGCTGGGCATTGCCGGGTTGAGGCAGCCCGCCATCTCGGCTGGGACGCCGTTCCCTGCGTACGTTTTGACCACATGAGCGCGGCGCAAAAGCGCGCCTATGTTTTGGCTGACAACAAGTTAGCGCTGAATGCCGGCTGGGACGAAGACCTGCTGGCTGAAGAGCTATCGATTATCATGGCGGACGATAGCGAGTACGATTTGTCGCTTACTGGCTTCAGCATCGCCGAAGTCGACACGTTGATGGATGGGAGGTCACCTCAAGAAGATGGCAATCACGCTGAAGACAGCCTCCCTGAGGTATCGGCAACGCCGCGACGCTGCCAACCAGGCGATATCTGGCAGTTGGGTTCGCACCGCTTGATTTGTGGCAGCGCGCTTGAACCTGCGGTTGTCGACGCATTGATGGATGGTCGCAAAGCCCGCATGGCGTTCACCGACCCTCCGTATAACGTTCCAATTGATGGTCATGTCGGTGGCAAAGGCCAGACCAAGCACCGCGAGTTCGCGATGGCATCCGGTGAGATGTCGCCAGGCGAGTTCAAAGCCTTCCTCACCACAAGCTTTGGGAACATGGCGGCTCACAGTATCGACGGCGCGATCCACTTCATCTGCATGGACTGGCGCCACATGGGCGAGATGCTAGAGGCTGGTGAAGCAGCTTACGCCGAGCTGAAAAACCTCATCGTCTGGGCCAAGGACAATGGCGGTATGGGCAGCTTCTACCGCTCACGCCACGAGCTAATCTTCGCCTTTAAGGTCGGAACGGCACCCCACACCAACAGCTTCGAGCTCGGTCAACATGGACGCTACCGCACCAATGTTTGGGAGTATCGCGGTGTCAACACGCTGAAAGCTGGACGCATGGACGAACTCGCCATGCATCCTACGGTCAAGCCGGTCCAGATGATCGCCGATGCCATCAAAGATGTCTCGGCGCGCGGTGAAATCATCCTTGATCCATTCGGCGGCTCTGGCTCAACGCTGATCGCAGCGCACAAGGTCGGGCGCGTCGCCCACCTGTGTGAGCTCGATCCAATCTACTGCGATCGGATCATCGCCCGATACGAGGCCTATGCACACGATGATGCCGAGCAGATTGCTTGCGGTTGGAGAGATCGTTCCACAGGTCAAAGCACAGTGTCGGAGGCAGCATAATGGATCGCTACAACGACAAACCAAAACTCTTGTTGCCCGAGGAAGAGCGGGACTATGAGGTCGGATATGGCAAGCCACCAGCCGAACATCGCTTCAAACCAGGCCAGTCAGGCAACCCACGCGGGCGCCCGAAAGGCGCCAAGAATAAGAAGCCTAAGTCGCAAAATGAACCTTTCAAAGACATCATCTTTGAAGAGGCTTATCGCGATATCACGATCAATGAAGGCGACAAAAGGCTGACCATACCCATGGCTCAAGCCGTAGTTCGCGCCATCGGAGTGAATGCAATAAGGGGTAATCCGCGTTCTCAAAGGTTGTTCAACGAGATGCTGACACACACTGAAGAGGCGAAGAAGCGCGAACACGACGAATTGCTGCAAACCATGATTGAATACAAAACTAGCTGGGAACGGGAACTTGCCCAAAGGAAGGCAAACGGAGTTACCGGCCCAGAACCCCTTCCCCATCCAGACGACATCATCATCGACATGAACAGTGGAGAGGTTGTCATCAAAGGACCCATGACAGCCGAAGAAAAACAACAAAAAGAGATGTTTCTCCAACGCCAAGAGGAGTTCACAGAGGAGCGCCGAAAGCTGGTGGCAGAGCTCGATGATCCAAATTCGCAGAAGCATCGCGAAATGATCATCGAAGAGATCAAAACCTACGACAATATGCTCGATCTCATTGACCGGTACCTCAAGCACGAGCGCAGGCATTAGGCACGCAATTGGCTGTCCAGTTTCCTTTAACAGCTGAGCGGGCAGGTCTGCTCTCGGCCCTTAGCGGACGTTGCGGGATCTCGTTTTTCGGTGAGGCCCACGGAGCAACACGCGGCTTCCCTATTCAGGGCGACCAGCCCTCATGCGCCATTCATTAGGCAGAGCTCATATACTGTGGATATCTATCTCTACCTGTGGATAAGCGAGTACTACGTACGCACTTTCACTGCTCCGAAACCGATTTGATCCTTTTTAGGCTGCAGTTAGTGTAGTGGAGCGCCCTCCAAGGCGAAAATAAGCCCCATTTTTCGCCTACAGCCTAACAATAGCTCCACTGCACTCACCTTGTTCGAAAAAGAAACAATACTTACGCATTAGCAACAACTTGTGCGTCTGCAGTCCCGCGTGCTGCGATTGCTCTTGGATGCGGGGTACCTCTAAATGTTCAAACTGCGGCATAGCAGCGACCGAATATACGAAGCGAAACATGCATCGCTGGTTTCCCGCGTGGTTGTACCGATTGTGGTTCAGGAGATGCACAAGCGGCTTCTACAAAGACAAGCAGCTAAAGCGCGCCTAGCAGCTATTGTGCAGCACCAAGCTCTGGCGCGGAGGGCCACGTTGCGCGTTGCGGTTGAAGAGCGAGGCAGCCTCCACTTGCCGCTTGGGAGTGTTTGCGAACTGTGTGAACACAAGAACTGCGGCTTAATTCATGCAGGGACATGGCAAGTACCTAAGTACTGTCATCCTCTGCCGAAGCGCCCGTTTCCGTCATAGACATTGTTGGTCTCCCCCAATGAAAGACCACCGCCATGCCGAAAGCTTCAAAGGCCAACACCTTTGGTTCCAGTGCCACCGAATTGCTGAGAGGGCGTTCTGTGCGGGCCGAAACCTTGGAAGGGCAGAAGGAAGAAAGGTATCTATCCGACTACCTTCGGGCTCCAGAGTTCCTACAGCGGCAACTGCGGCTGCATGAAGCCGACCTTCTGGCCAAACGAGGTTCACTCTATGCTGAACTGGATTTTCGGCAGACATCGTCCGGCTTGAAGCCGCAGGAAGAAGATGGGCTGATCGAGCAGACCTAAATCAGCACAGAACCAATTGGACTGTTTCAACAGCCATAAGGCAGTCTGCAAGTTCTGCTTGCCATCGTTCAGCACGTCTTCTCGCTGTGTTACCCTATCAACATGAAACCAACCACGATCAACGCCTTTCATGCAGCGCAAAGCGCTGGTGATCGTGCAATCTGCGATGCGCTGCGCTCCATCATTGATGCGCAGTTGCAAGATGCCGAAAGCAAGATCTGGCATGGCCATCCCGTTTGGTTTCTAAACGGCAACCCGATCGTCGGATACAGCAAGCTGAAAGACTGTGTGCGCATGATGTTTTGGAGCGGCGCCGACTTTGAAGAGCCGCAGTTGAAGCCGGGAACCGGCAAGTACAAAGACGCCTCAGCGCGCTTCACTGAGGCGGGTCAGATCGACGAGGATGATCTCATCCGTTGGCTGCGCAAAAGCCGGACGATCCAGTGGGACTACAAGAACATCTACAAGCGCAAGGGGCGGCTAGAACGTTTGCCGCTTGCCGCCTTAACGCTGGCCTCGTTGGTTCTGTACGCGGCGGACGCCGTGGCGCAGGAGCGCATACCATTTTGCGTGCCCTTGGTGCTTCCCACCGACAGTGTCGTCGACGCCCCACCGCAATATCAAAACTTTTGCGCGCGCACACCGCAAGCGTGCGACATGGCGGGGTCGATCGTTGTCGATTGGACGCTGGAACGACACGGCCAGCTGCGGGAGGTGAACGCCGGCGTCAACGCGGATATTCTGTTTACCAGCGACTTTGAACAGCATGGCGTTGAGGAGCGATGGGATCTGCCGCTTGATTGCCGCGGAGATTGTGAAGACTTCGCCTTGGAGAAACGTGAGCGGTTGGTCGCGTTGGGGTGGCCAAGGGCGTCGCTGACCATGGCGTTTGCCTATCACGAGGTGCAGTTCTTTCCGCACGCGGTTCTTCTGGCGGAAACCACACAGGGAACGTGGGTGCTCGACAATCTGTACGACGAGGTGCGTTGCTGGGACGGCGTACCCTACCGCTACACCTTTCGGGAACAGGCCGACGGCAATTGGCGGCGGTTTCTTCAATAGATCGGTACCAGCCCTTTCTGGTCTGATAGGAACTTCGGAATGCGCCCGCTCCCGCCCAAAGCCATCATCCAATTTTTGTCGAGATACGATCTTTCTGAGCGCTTTTAGGCTGACGTTTGGCTCGGTTGGTTAGAAGCCCCAACAACGTTGGGCCTTACATCTACGTACGTGTTCATCCGAGCAACTAAGAGTTTTCTGTGCTCTTTTGGCTCGGAGATGGGGCCAATGGCTCGATCTTTGGCATGAGTGGCTATGTGCTTGGTTCGTCAGTCGAAGAATTAGAAAAGGCGCAGCTAATGCCGCGCCCTTCAATTCAACTGGCCTGGTTACCTAAAGCAGAGCGTCATCCAATCTGGATGGTGCTAACCGCCGTTTTGCCGGAGCGTTTGTCGACGGCGGTCTCAAAAGAGACTTTCTGTCCATCGCTCAGACCGCTGATACCACACCGCTCAAGCGCGGTGGCGTGAACGAAGACGTCGTTGTCGTTCTTGCCAGCATCATCTGGTTGAATAAAGCCAAAGCCTTTTTGGCTGTTATAGAATTTCACGGTACCGTTTTGCACAGGGTTACCCTTTCATCAAAGAAGTGCACTGCGAGGCTGGCCAGCGGAATTGCCTGCCACCTGCTCGTTCGAACAATGTAGAGATGCTTGAAAAGTGCGCTTCCATCCGGTGATGGGCGAAATGACCAAGTAGTCCAAAAGATCGACAGTTATTGGTTTAAGCGGCAATTGCGTCGAAACCAAGTAGGTAGTTGTGATCACGGCCAGGTAGCAGCTAACACACCACGATACATCAGACTCTTGAAGCCTTGGTTCGGGTCGATGGCTGCGTTCGTTTCGTCCGTCGTTTTGGCGGGCTCATGGTCGATTTGGCAGTTTCTGCCACCGCAGCCTGTTTTGCCTCCATTTCAAGGCGTGCGCTTCGGAGCCGGGCAGTCTTGGCCTCGCGCTGCGCAGTATCAGCATCTGTTATTGCGCGTGCAGTTCTGTCAGTCACCTCAGCTTTTATTTCTGCTTTCGACAATGCTGGCTTAAATAGCTTTTCCAATGCAGCTTTATGGTTCACAACTAGCCTCCAAAATATTGATAGTATTGAGATAATACATTTAAGCCGCGAGGCGGTAAGACGATCGCCTGGTGCGTCGTCGTGAGCGGCGCTTTGGCGAAGGCACTTGTGCTTGCTCGATCCTTTTCCAGGGGTCCCCGCCGGCCACCTCTATCCTGGTGCCAAGAACCTTCTCGATGGCTTTGAGTTCTTTCATCTCGTCTGCTGCACAAAAGGCAACCGCGCTGCCATCTCGACCCGCCCGAGCGGTCCGACCGATGCGATGCACGTAATTCTCAGCCACATTGGGCAGATCGAAGTTGTAGACGTGCCGCACGCCAGGAATATCAATTCCACGCGCTGCGACATCCGTCGCAACAAGGACGCGAATGGATCCTGCGCGGAAGGCGTCAAGCGCCCGGTCGCGCTGGCCTTGGCTCTTATTGCCGTGGATAGCCGCAGCTTCGAAGCCTGCACGATCAAGAGACTTCATCAAACGATCGGCCCCGTGCTTCGTGCGCGAGAAGACCAGCGTGCGCTCATCTGCATGAAGGCTCAGGAGCTCAATCAGCAGGTCCTGTTTTTTGTTTTTCTCCACAAAGTGCACGGTCTGGTTCACCTTGTCGGCGGCTTTTCCTGGCGGTGATACCTCGACCCGCACAGCATCACGCAGATAGTCACGTGACAGGCCCTCCATGATCTGGGGCATGGTCGCCGAGAACATCATGGTCTGACGGTTGCTGTTCAACATCGGCGCAATACGGCGAAGTGCATGGATAAAGCCGATGTCCAGCATCTGGTCCGCCTCATCCAACACGAGAAATCGCGTGTGGCTCAAATCGATTGCCTGGCGGTCCATCAGGTCAATCAGTCGGCCAGGCGTTGCGACCAGGATATCCGTACCGCGGGCCAGCTTGTCGGCCTGCGCGTTGATTGATTTGCCACCCACCACAAGCATGACGCGTAGGTCGGCCGACAGCCCCTTGAGGCTTTCAACGATCTGGCCAGCAAGCTCTCGTGTTGGGGCAAGAACCAAACCGCGTGCGGTATGCGGGCGACGGCGCTCCTGCTGTTTCGACAGTGTGACGACCAGCGGGATGCCAAAGGCAGCGGTTTTGCCGGTGCCGGTTTGGGCAATGCCGAGCACGTCGCGCCCCTGCAATGCCTGTGGAATGGCTTTTTCCTGGATCGGGGTTGGTTGGGTCAATCCCAGCTTTTCCAGCCGGGAGACCATCCGGGCATTCAGCCCAAGTTCAACGAAGTTCATGTAATTCCTTGCGCGGACGCATGCGTCCGGTGTTGACCAAACAGCAATGATCGCGTGTTGGCCTTGGGGGTAAACCTCAGCAAAAGCGCCCGCACCTTAATGTGCCTGGCTGCCTGCCTGGGTTGCGTCCACCCGTCGTGATGTGGGGAAACGGTGCGTCAGGGCCGGGGCCGGGCAAAAGCCCGCTTGCTCACGCGGCAAAGCGATGACGTGACGGGTAGATGGAGGCAATGGGTGCTCTTGTCAATGAGCAGACCTAAAGCTCCTCACCGATGGTCCGGCGACTTAAGGCGCGGTGATCGGATCGGGTGGGTCTGATGGAACGTCCGCTCTCCGCCCATCACGGACCTCTACAAGCAGTCCAATCCGCTCATCGTCGACCACACCGGTGGACACGATAGTCCTTTTCCTGTGAGCATGGGCAATAGTTCTTTTCGGTACCAACGCCAGCACACCAGAAGGAGGCGGACATGAGCTTAATGGGAACACTTGCCAAAGTGGCAGTGGGTGTCGCAGTTGCCAAGGGCGCCCAGACGGTTCTGTCACGCGCCGGCGGCGGGTCGGGTACGGGTCTCCAAGACGTGCTTGGGCAAGTGCTCGGAGGCGGGCAACCCGCTTCATCTCAAGGTGGCGAGGCCGGAGGGTATTCCGGCGGGATTGGCCAGATCCTGGAAGGCCTCCAGCAGAGTAATCCGCGAACCCAAAGCGGTGGGCTTGATGCACTGCTCAACAGTCTTGGCGGTGGCCAGGGTGACGGTCAACTTGGTGGTCTCTTAGAGCAACTTGCAGGACAGCTTGGGGGGTCTCAGGACACAGCGGGTGCTGGCCTCGGAGGGCTTGGCAATTTGCTCGGTGGTCTTGCCGCGACTTCGGGAGGTGGCGGCAATTTTGGCGCCATGCTCAATGAAGCGATGCGCAATGGCGGAGAGCCGGATACGCAGCCCAACGCCGAACAGGACGTCGCCGCAGCCTTACTTCTGGGGGCCATGATACAAGCGGCCAAATCTGACGGTGAGCTTGATCGAGTAGAACATGACAAGCTGATGGATCATCTTGGCGACATATCAGCCGACGAGCGCGCCTTTGTGGAGGCAGAGTTTGCAAAGCCTGTCGACGCCGAGGGGCTCGCCAGAACTGTCCCACAGGGCTTAGAGCCGCAGGTGTATCTGATGTCGATCCTTGCGATCGATCTCGATAACCGCAACGAAGCCAAATACCTGCACGAACTGGCGAGCGGGATGGGTCTCGAGCGGGAAACGGTGAATGCGATCCATAGCCAAATCGGGGCGCCTGCGTTGTACAGTTGATGGCTCTGAGCTCGAGTCCAGTTGCCATCAGAAGCCGATAAACGTTGTGAAATCAACAGAAGTCATAGGAGCTGGACCACCAGTTTGGTAGGCGGGTTTCAAGTTGGCCGGTGTCTAACATCCGCCCCGAGCAGGCCATTGGATTACCTCTTGCTGATGGTCATTCGCTTTAATCCTAAGCTGGCATATCGCTGGTGGCATCGGGGCAGACCGTGTAGGACGCAACCCTTCAATCATTGCATTGGGAGGGAACCGTGCTGAAGGAATTTCAAGAGTTTATTGCCAAGGGCAGTGTCATGGATCTTGCCGTTGGCGTGATTATCGGCGGCGCGTTTGGTCTGATTGTGAAGTCTTTGACGGACGACATCATTATGCCGATCGTTGGGGCCGTCTTTGGTGGCTTTGATTTCAATGACTACTTCATCGCGCTATCCGCGGATGTCACCGCCAACACTTTAGATGCTGCCAGGGAACAAGGCGCGGTGCTGGCCTATGGCAGTTTCGTGACCATCCTTCTGAATTTTCTGATCCTGGCTTGGATCATCTTCATGATGGTCAAGTTCGTGAACCGCCTTCGCTCTGAGGTAGAGACACAGCCTGAACCAGCAGGGGCCGAGCCGGCTCCCCCTCCGGCAGACATTGCGCTTCTGACCGAAATCCGCGATCTCCTGGCCAAAGGCAAATGATCCCATAACCGGTAAGTGAGCAAACCGATCATAGGGACTGCGGCAAGCTTTCGTTAACCATACGCACGCAAGTTAAAGCTCCTGATCCTATCGGTCTATGGATCCGTCAGACTTGGTCGCGGGTAACTCGCCGAAGGCACCGACCGATGAGCCGCTTCACAGTCTTGATGCTTTCACTGCTGTTGCCAATAGTCCCCGCAGTCGCGGTTACCTTCGAAAAGTGCATGCAGCACGACCAGCAGACATGCGTCGTCGATGGCGACACCATACGGTATCACGGAGAGCGGATCCGGCTGGAAGGTTTCGATACACCAGAACTGCACACCAACATCTGCGGCGGCGACTTCGAGCGCGAACTTGCGGATCAGGCGACCAACCGGCTTATTGAGCTATTGAACCGTTACACCTGGATGATCGAACGGACCGGCGTCGATCGTTATGACCGCACCCTCGCGATTATCACCGTTGGTGGTGGGGTGAATGTCGGTGACATTTTGGTATCGGAAGGCTTGGCTCGGGTCTGGCCAGATGGCAACGAATGGTGGTGCGAGGAGCGTTAGGCAGCCGCCGCCGCCTTCATTTTTTGGTGAGCCTCAACGATCGGTCGGAAAGCATCGAGAAAGGTCATATCTACCTTCCCAGTCATGGACCTCATAACGTCGAGTACTTCAAAAGGGTCCATTGGCGGTTTGTATGCTCGCCTGTCCACAAGTGCACTGTAGATGTCGACGATTGTCATGCATCGGATCGGATCGCTGATCTCACTGCCACCGATGCCATGAGGATACCCCGAGCCATCAAGAAGCTCGTGGTGGGACAAAGCCACGTCTTTGGCAAGCGCGCTTGTCGTTGGCTCAGCTGACAGAATAGCGCAGCCGTCAGCGGCATGACTTTCGATTAGAATGCGCTGATCGTCATCCAATTCAATTGGCTTGTCGAGTATCTCGATAGGGACGTTGATCTTCCCAACGTCGTGCAACAACGCGGCTTCGGTCAGCCGCGCTCGTTCGCGGGGTGAGCAGCCCAAGCACTGGGCCCATTGTGAGGCAAAGCCAGCCACGCTCATGCAATGTCGCGCCGTGTATGAGTGGTGCTGTTCAATTGTCGCCAACCAGGCATCGAAACCGAGAATATCAAGGGCTTCGTCGATTAGGGTCGTCGCTTGACTAAGCGCTGCTATCGTATCCGCTGGTGGTATTGCTGCACCTTCAAAGGCGAATACAAACTCGTGGCCAACGCTTTGCAAATTGGCCTGCGCTTTTGCCGCACGCCCCGAGCATTCCCCCCTTAACGACGGGGCTATTTCGTGGATGTGTTCAAAGAGTGCCTCACGCGTTATCGGTACGGACGCCGCTTTGGCAGGAATGTCAGATAGACGACGCGCCAGACGCACCTTGTCCTCGAAGCTCATGCAGAAGATTTGCGGTGTGTTGGAATAGCCCGATGCCGCGAGGAGCTTTGGCAATCGATCGAGCAGGCGCTGATGCCAGGTGTCCAAAGCGACAACCACGAGATCATAGCTTTGGGTGTGGTGCTTAGATGCGTGTGTCAACATCTGCACGTCAACACGCCCGAAGCCATAAAGCAGCCGTATGACGCTCCGGGCCAACTGTGATCCATCTGTAAACGCGAGGATTTGGGCCACGAAAAATACCTTTCAACACATGAAATTACGCGGCCGGCATTATAAATTACTTAATTCAGCAAAGAGCGAAAACCTGGGTCTAGTGCGACGGTCGACCGTTTGGCGGAAGCCATAGGTTTCAAGGTCATCGATCCGAAGTGGCGGTAAGCCACTGTTAACCATACGAGCGCACTCTGATGCCTGCGCAAAGGATACCAACTCGCGCATATGCTGGTTGTAGTTGGGAAGGTTTCCCCCAGGTTGCACCCCAACTGCATCCAGCTTTTTTGATAAGCTCAAAATATCAATGATCGAGGGTGCTCTCCTCGCCATCAGAGAGCCTTTGCGGCTGGCTGAGAATTTTGGCCCGAGCTGTCGGCCAAAGCTACTGACAATCCAAACTGGTTGGCTGTTTGGTTGGCGAGTTCAAAACTCCGAAGCTCAACACCTCCGATTAACCTGCGTCTGCAAGAGTGCCGCGGCTTGGCTGGGAGGCAGTAGGTCCAGATGCATATCGTGGTCGTTGACCCATCTTCTGTAGTTAGAAAGATCCTAGCAAGGGCATTGGATGGCCACATCGAGAAGATCTCAGACTTCGCTGATGGTAACGAGGCCTACCAATTCCTTCTGGCCAACCCTGACGTCGACATCGTCATAACAAGTCTGGAGCTAAGTGGTCGGAGCGGTCTCGAACTCGTCTGGGACTGCAGGTTGCTTTGCGATGGAGGTAGGCCTCTTTATACGATCGCAATGTCTGCGACGAATGAAGAGAGAAAGCTGGCCGAAGCGTTAGATGGCGGCGCTGACGATTTCATCAACAAGCCACCTCATATCGTAGAACTTCACGCGCGTGTTCGTGCGGCCCGCCGTGCCCTCGCTCTGCAAACGCAGCTTATTGATGCCGCATACCGAGACAGTCTCACAGGGCTCTCCAATCGCCGCGCGTTCTACAACCAATTGAACGAGGCGATGAACGACAACTTGGCGAAGAAGACCTTTCTGGCAATCGCCGATATCGATCACTTTAAATCTATCAACGATACGCATGGGCACGATATTGGCGATGACGCCATTGTAGCCGTTGGCTCTGTATTGACGGCCCTGTTCCAAGACAAAGCTGCTAGAATTGGTGGCGAAGAGTTCGCGATCTTGTTGAACGCGTGCTCGCCAACTGAGGCCATAAAACACTGTGACGAGTTTCGCTTGGCCTGTGCCGATCTGGAAATCAGAACACCACTCAACGGGATAGGCTTAACTGTGAGTGTAGGGTTGTGTGAGGTCTTCTCTGGGTCT
Source organism: Hyphomicrobiales bacterium (assembly GCA_965601715.1). Taxonomy (GTDB): domain Bacteria; phylum Pseudomonadota; class Alphaproteobacteria; order Rhizobiales; family MH13; genus MH13. The sequence continues at coordinate 1,318,359 of OZ271835.1, forward strand.
GACCAATCAATCGCGTTCAAGTCAGCAGACCAGGCGCTCTACCACGCCAAGCGCGGTGGCCGGAACCAAGTGCACTTCTTTGACCAGGAGACAGCCGTCCACAAGGACGTTGCATAATCCGGGCTAGCTGAACGAGGTCCTGAGGCACGCGAGCCCGCAGCAACCTGCGAATGTCTGCTTCCCGCCCTGAGCAGACTTTCAGCTCAGATGTGCCCAGTTGGGCCAAGGGTTTCTGCAGGCCCGCCACAGTCAGTGGAGAGCGGGGTAGGTATTTCAACCAATGATCTGTCGACCTAGAGGCACCGTAGCCATGATTAGACCCAGGTAAGGATTTGTTAAGGTGCTCGATAGCGTCGACGTGCTCGCTGAACGGTTAGTTTGGATTTTCCCTGCGCACGGTTCAGCTGGTGACTTCCTTCCATTTGCTCAAGTGTTTAAGCAGTTGATGGAGCAAGGCCTGGACGCCGCTCAGTCAGCCGACGCAATCGAGGCCGCCCATGAACTGGGCTGGGTTTTCTTCAGCGCTTGGAAGGCCACAGTTACGCTGGCACCCAGTGGCGTGAATATGCGGAGAATACAAAACACCAACCACTCCCATGAGGCCTATCTCATCGCGGCAGAATGAGTTGGCCAAGCAGTTTCGCACCCCGAGCAGCCCTCCGGCACAATTGAGTATCAGACGTCGCAATTGTCTTGTGGAAAGCTCGAACAAAACATGGACAAAACCGTTTTGATCATCGATGTTGGCCAGCTTGTAAGCGCTTACAGAGTGTTGCGCTAACAAAGTGCGGTGGAGTTCTTGCCTGCGCAGATGAGCTTGCCCCACAAGCCTCTGCCGCTCTCCAAAAAAACTCCGCCGCACTCTTCCAACTAACATTGCCAGATCTGAGCACTGGATGCCATAGCGTCTAAGCTGTCCATCCACACATAAGCAAAGGATGAAGGTTCGGTTCCAGCACTAAGCTGGCGTTCAATAGCGGCCAGCTAACCGAGCTCGGTAATCAGTGAACTAAGATCGCAGGCAGCTTCCCGTTTTGTATAACGCCGACAACCTGAGATTTCGTGAGGCAGTGTCCAATCAGCTAGCCCAGGCATAACGAGACGACTGCCTTTGCCACTGCTGAGGCTCAGACAAAGCAACGAATGAGCCCAATTCGCCTTACGCAAGACCTCTAATTCTTTGGCTGACTTAATAACTCTAATCCAGCCTCGGTAACGGTGAAGCGAGCCGGAGCATACCACTTTGCCAGGCTCACCTCCTGGATCAGTCCCCAACTGACCAAGTCATGCATGGTCCGCTTTCCAACGGTGCGAACCGGAACCTCAAGCTCATGCTCAGCTCTCGGAATTCCATCAGCCAATGAGTTGAGCGCTATAGTGTGCCGTTTTGTTAGATTCCCGCACTGCATGCTACCTCCAAACGTGAAACGACCCGAATGCAACCATCATGCACTTTTTGGAAAAGATCAGTAAGTTTTTGAGTAAAAAATTCCTAAATTAGTCGGGCCTAATACCGGAAATCATCGAGTATGAGCCATTTATTACGGAAACATACTTACTGGCCTGGCAATTGTTACGGAAACATACTTACTGTTCCAGCAAGTTATCAACATTAGAAAACCATAATATAATGATCTATTGATTGATCAGAACCGCTCGAGGCGAAGGTCCGCTCTCCGCCCTGAGCGGTCCTTCAAACGCTGTCCACTAACGGCCCAGAGCTGACGTTCACCGAAAACCCTCTTCTCCATCCGCATGCAGTCTTGGCCCACGCGCCTCAATGGCTTCAAGGGCGGTCTCGACCGGCACGTTTGGCGCAGCGTGAACGTCGCCGACGGTGCTGTCAGACAAACGCGAACTGGTCTCCGTTTGCCGAACGGTCTCGTGGCTCACATCGATCACCCGCTCATGAAGCAGGTCTTCGACATTCCTCAGCGACAGAGGGAACCGAATGTACATCATCACCGCTAAGCGGATGATCTGCGGTGATGTTTTGAAATAGCGAAATGGATTGGCTTTGCTCCTGCCTGAGAAGCAATGGGACCCAGCACAATTCGCTGAAGCCCATTTCCCCTGACACCGTCACTGAGGTAGGCTTGGTTCAAACTAGCTGGGCGACTATGAGAGGGCAGCGGCTTTGGGACTGAAAAACTCATCGGAAGGCTACGGCTCTATCACAAAGCTATGTCACTGGGTGATCGTAGTGTTGTTTGCTTGGCAATATACCAGCGGCAACATCATGCTCTCGATGGAGCGCGGAACGTTGGTCTTAGGCCTCGACCAAAACGCTTACTTCAATTGGCACAAATCAATTGGCCTTATGGCCCTGGCAATCGCTGTTGTCCGGATTATCAATCGATCAGTCGGCCAGCTTCCGCCTTGGGCGCCAAGCCTGGGCGACGGCGAGAAGACCTTCATACACCGGGCTGAACAGCTGCTTTACCTGGCCATGTTTGTCATGCCGATAAGCGGTTATCTCTACGTGATGGCTGGTGGGTACGGCGTGTTGTTGTTCGGCGAATGGCGCTTGCCCAATCCGATTGGAGAGCGCGAATGGCTCGAGTTCACGGCCAAATGGGTCCACATCATATCTGGCTATATCCTCGCGGCGGTTGTCCTTGGACATGTTGTCTTGGTGCTGCGACACCAGGTTTTCCTACGCGATGGACTTCTTTGGCGAATGTTGCCAAGCCGAAGGGGTTAGTTCGGCTAGGCTTACCTCGATGTGTCGAGCATTGGCGCGATCAATTCGACAATGTCCGCATGGCCTGCCACGAACGATCCCGAACTGAGGACGTCAGCGTCCGGCCAAAGGGGTGCTACGACGCCGCCAGCTTCTTTCACTATCAAGATGCCAGCAGCGATATCCCACGGGCCAAGATTGCGCTCCCAATAGCAGTCCAAGCGCCCGGCACCGATATAAGCAAGGTCAAGTGCAGCTGCACCCCATCGGCGCACACCTGAAGTGAGCGGCATCAATCGCTCAAGGTCACGCAAACAGTGAGGTAGAAAAGTAACACGCTCGCCAGCAGGTACACCCGTCGCCAACAACGCCGATCCGAGTACCGATTGGTGACTGACCCGGATTGCTTGCCCATTCAGTTGGGCGCCCTGCCCCATTTCAGCAGAAAACATCTCACCTTTGACAGGATCATAGATGATCGCGGCCAAAGGGAGATCTTGCCGGCATAGTGCTATAGACACTGCCCAATGGGGCAGCCCTTTGAGAAAGTTGGTGGTGCCATCGAGTGGATCTACAATCCAACGCAGACCATTCTCTGCGCTTGGGTTCTCGCCCGTTTCTTCGCCTAGCCACCCGTAAGCTGGAAAGTGGCGTAGGAGATACGTTGAAATTGTTTCCTCCGCCGCTTGATCCGCCTCGCTGACAAAGTCGCCAGCGGTTTTTTCAGTGATGGATAGCCTTGCAACATCCTTCGCAGCTGCCAGTAGTTCTCCGCCTGCCAACACAGCCGCATCTGCCATGACCTTCAGAGTCTCGGATGCCTGTAGGCTCAAGAACGGTGCTTTACTATCTCCCATAGCGTATACGGTGACATAGTGTTGATCGGTCGGCCAAAATGGGATGGTAGTCTCGCGGAAGGTCTCTAAAGTCGGACTCCCCAGAGATAAGACTATCCAACCGGTCGTCGTTGAGCAGGCAAAGCGCCTTAGTCATCCTTCGAGCAAAATCCCATCGCGCAGCCTGATGCGTCGGTATGCGTCCCACCTGTGATGAGATAATTTTCAAGCGACGCTGATGGAATGCCCCACCAAGCGGAGCCTGTGTCGAGCGGGCACCATACCAACTGGCTTCAACGATTTTGGCTTCCAGCCCAGCACGTTCTATTGAGGTCGCAAGCCCTTCATCAGTGGCCGAAGTGTGGACGACAATGTCAGCGTCATCTGCGGTTTGGTCTGGAGTGGAAAAGGTGCACCCAAGTTCGTATGCGAGTTTCGAACGGCCCGTATCCACATCAACAAGGCTGACCTCTGTGCCAGGAACCTGAGCTGCAAGATACCCAACCAATGCGCCAACGACCCCACATCCCACCACAGCAACCCTATCGCCTGGGTTCACTTGAGCGTCCCAGAGTATGTTGAGCGCTGTCTCCATGTTGGCGGCCAAGACAGCCCGTTCGGGCGGCACTCCCAGCGGCAACGAGATCGCTGCATTATCTGGCACCGCAAAACGTTCTTGATGGGGAAAAAGAGCGAAGACCAACTCTCCAGCGCGTTGGCCATCTTGAACTTCGCCGACGCAAGCGTAGCCGTATTTTACCGGAAAGGTGAAAGCTCCTTCTTGAAATGGAGCACGCATCGTTTCGTGCTCGCTCGGAGGAACCTGACCGTGGAATACCAGCCGCTCCGTGCCCCGGCTAATGCCGGAAAAGAGGGCCTTCACCAAGACATCACCGTCTTGGCGCTCGAACCTCGTGTCCAACAGTTCGCCCTGTTTCGGCGCGCTGATCCAAAAGGCAGACGCTTTTTCCAAGGTCACAAAATGTGCCCAGATTTCAGGGCTTTGATCGACAGATAATTATGATTATGCGCTGTTCTACCAACCTTTAGCGGTAGGCGCTCGACAACGTGTACACCGTTCACTTCGAGCCGGTCGACCTTGCTTGGATTGTTCGTCAAGAGGCGCACATCCGCAAAACCCAAAGTCTTCAGAATTGTAGCGGCCAGCCCGAAATCGCGTTCGTCATCGTCAAAGCCAAGCTGATGGTTGGCTTCGACGGTATCAAAGCCAAGATCCTGCAGATCATACACGCGCATCTTGTTGGCAAGCCCAATGCCGCGTCCCTCTTGGTTCAGGTACAGCAAAACGCCAGCGCCTTCCTGCGCCATGCGCTCCATGGCTGAGTGTAGCTGAGGCCCGCAATCGCATTTTAGACTGCCCAGGACATCTCCAGTGAAACAGGCAGAATGCAACCTAGCCAGAACAGGCTTGGCGCGATCGGGGGAACCGATCTCTAAAGCGTAATGCTGGCGCTGACCGTCCGGCTCATGGAACACGTGCAAGCGGTTGGTATGGTGTATGTCTAGCGGTAACCGTGCCACGGCAGCCGGTTCCAGTTCAACTTGCTCAGCGAGTTCATGTAGGACCTCGTCGGTTGAAAGCTGCTCAGCGGCGAGGCTCTTGAGTATAGGATGGTCTTGATCGACTGAGAATAACGCAAGGGCAGGAATGATTTGTGCGGCTTTTGCCAACCGCAATGCTGCTTCATGCACCGTGGAGTCGCCCGACCGAAGAACATGAAGCGGACCGATTGGACCGGCTTCAATATCAAACTTTGGGTCGGCGATGCGCTGATACAAATCGAAAGCTGCGCCCTCTGGTGGCCGTATACGGACCGGGGTCTCCCCCAGATTGGAGGCCGCGGCAGCTGACATGATCGCGCGTGCACGATGAGGTGTAATTACGACCGTCGGTGTTCCTAAATCACCTTTGAGGGCCTCAAACCGCTTCTGGTCGACCGTCCCAATCCCAACAGCCAGTGCGTGAACTGCTTCTTGCCTAACAACAAAAGGCAAGCCCATTGCCAAATCGTTGCGGGCGCGAACGACGCGTTCTGTTCGACTAAGTGTTAGACTATCAAGCGACATAGATGGTTTCTTTTTCATCGGGCATAGAGGGTGGCTGTCGGCTGTCAACGCGCAGCAAAAACTTGGACGTTGTCGGCATACGGGACATCATCATCGGCGAACTTGCCGTCACCGGCCAAAACACAATCGAAAAGAATGTCACTTCCCAAATTGTAGACATGGGTTTCCGGACGCAGAGCCTGCGCAAGAGACAAAATCGGGGAGGTTGTCGACAAACCCTGCGGCCCTGAGCCAATCAGAAGTGGCGCAACCGTGATATGCAGCCGATCGAGCAAGCCCGCCTCCAAGAACTGCGCGATTGTGATGCCACCGCCTTCTATCAAGATTTTACGAAATCCTACTTCGCCGAGCCGGTCTGCGATTTCCCTGGTGCAAATCCAACGGTCACAATCCAAGCGGATAACTTCGACCCCATCGGGTCGTGGCTTGTCACACGCCTGAACGACAATCCGGCGGGCACTGTCGTCCAGCAGAAGCCCAGCGTTATTGGGCAAGCGACCATGCGGATCGATAACGACCCGAGCCGGGTTATCCCCCTGTGTCAGGCGCACCGTGAGGCGCGGTTGGTCTTGTATAGCCGTCTTAACGCCTATGACGACCGCGTCGGCCAAGGCACGCAGTCTATGCAAGTGCAACAAACCATCTTGGCCCGACACATCTCGCGAGTCGTCGGTGACGGTGGCGACACGCCCATCAATCGACTGACCAATTTGAGCAACGATCATTGGTTTTTCAGTTGGCCGAGCAAGTGCGCCAAAGAGCTCCATAACCTGTCTCTCATCGGGCAGCTGACTGTTGTACCTTAGCTTTGATTTTCCAGACTTCACCGCAAGTATCCTTCTCCAGGTCACTTCGGTTACGTTTAACCGTTGCATCTTATTCCCACCGAGTTGGACAAAATAAATGGGAGGTTGAACGGCGTGTGGCGTCGCCGACCAACAGTCAATTGGAAAAATGGAACAGTCGTCAGCATGGACTACCTCGGCACAGCAAAAATATCGGTGTGACCAACCGTCATGGTAGAGTGATCGACCGCTTTATTGCGTTCTTCCAGCCAGTAAGGCGCCGCGAGACTACCAACCTCTTCGGCGGCATGAGCAACTCCCGCGAGCAGTTCATGTTGAAAAGGCGCCTGACGGCTATCGAGGACCCAAGGGCTGTCAGCGCTGTACACGTCAAATCCAGCACTCTCGAAAAGCTGCATGGTAGTGTCAGCCGATGCAGGCCCGACAGCAGGTCCGATGCCTTTATCCGTCAGCTGGTGCTTGTTGAACGATGCCGTAACAGGGTCGTCTTCGGATAAGGCAGGCATCCAAGACATCTGCCCATTGTAGTTCAGCGCGGCATAGAACGGCACGTTTGCCGATTTCAATCGCCGTGCCAGTTTTTCGATCCAATCTGCAGGCATAAGGTCAAGCAAAGCAGATGCCGTCACCAACCCCACACCATCAAGCAGTAACGCGTCGACGTCCGCAAGGTCCGCAACGACTTGTTCCGAACTTGGGTGACGATTGGCTGCCACATCCAAGAGGATCGGATCACCATCAAGAAACCGCCAGTAAAGATCGGGCGCGACTCCTTCAAAGGCTCGCGCGGTTGATCCTGTCCCACTGCCAAGGTCCAAGATCACGCGACCGTTTCCAGCGCAGTCAGCTGCCATCCGCAACAGCTTTTGATCGCGAGCTGCATGGTCCGAAGGTTCGCGCAGATCGAGCCAGAAAGTGGAGAAACCGCCGTCAGACATCTGCCTCGTACCATCCGCGTGCGACATGGCTTTCTTCCAGCGTAACTTTGATACGGCACACACGCCCACCATCGCCAAGACCTGTGGTTTTCACATCGTTACGAAGCTGCTCCCAAATGTAGTGACAGAGGAATTCAGTCGTCGTGATCTTTCCCGCAAAAGCAGGAACGTCATCGAGGTTGGCGTACTTTAAAGGCGCTAGAGCACGTGAAAGCGCCTCCGTCGCCAATCCGATATCAACCACCAAGCCATTCTCATCGAGGTCCTTGGTAAAAAAAGCCGCATCGACCACGAAAGTCGCACCGTGCATACCTTGCGCCGGTCCAAAGACTGGCGACGGCAACGAATGCGCAATCATGATGTGATCACGTACTTCTACAGCAAACATGATGTGTCCTTTAGCAAATGAGTAAGCGGCACGGCCGTGAATGTCTGGTGCCGGTCGGGGCATAAAGCAGGCCACTTCGACGCCGGAATTGAGGATTTCGAATGGAACCCAGAAACGCGCCGGGATTGGTGGAATTCTCTTGCATCAGCTGGAACATCCACCGTGGTGTCGGCAACGATGGGCGTTTCGACCCGGATCGCACACAACAGGTCCTGGCCGATGAGGTTTGGCGCACGGGCACCGACGCTTTGATCTTGCAAGAAGCCGATGAGGACTGCCCACCACACGGGGGCCTTCTGGACATCGCTGCAATCGAGCAAGTAACCGGGCTGCGGTATGCTCACCGCGCTGCGGAACATCGGTGGGCCGACAACAGCCATGGATTTTTGGGCGTTATCTTTTTCCTTCATCCGCGGATCAAGGTCGAAGCCATTGAGTTGGTCGATCTGCCCGGCCACTGTCATAGGGGAGCGGTCGTCGCCGAACTTGTTCGCGATGGATATCGCTTCCGCCTTATCGGAACACACTTGTCGCTGACGCAGATATTGAGGCTGACACAATTGCGCACCATCAGCCAACACATCTTTCGAAAGAAAGATATGCCGACGGTCTTGGTCGGCGACCTCAATGAGTGGCGCCCTTGGGGTGGCCTTGCGCTGTCGCCACAGCTTTTGGGCCAACGGTTTGACGGCCCTTCCAAAGCGACATTTCCGATCAAACGTCCGTTTCTGCCACTGGACCGTGCCCTCGCCTCTCCACCTGCGCGCGTTCTGGACACGCAGGTACTGGACGGTCCCGGCATTCGGATGGCGTCCGACCATCGTCCGTTGGCCGCCCAGATAGCTATGGGTCGATAAACGCACCATCAGCTTACACCCCACCATCGCGGGCGCGGGTCCAGCGGTGCAGCCAAACAGGGCTATGAGGCGTACCGTCTTCCGACCGCAGACTGAGGCGGAGCTCAGCGACTTCTAGCTCGCCTGGGTCGAATAAAAATGTAATGCGCGTTGACTGCCCATCGGGCAGCGCAAAGGCACTTACACCGGTTAATGTTGATCCCTCTGAGCTTGATATCAACGGTACTGCGTCAACTGCCGACGAAGCAACATCAACCACAAAACGGCGGCGACCAGGTTGGTCGTGCTCTTCTCCGCTGCGGCTCTGCAAGATGGTTGGCAACCCTGCTGTGCCCGGCGCCTCTCGTGTCCAGCTCAGGCGATACGCATAGCGGTACTCGGCGCCTGGCTGGAGCGGTTCCTGGGGTCGCCAGAAGGCGACAATATTGTCAAGATATTCATCGCCCGTGGGCAGCTCCACCAACATGACGCCACCCTGGCCCCATGGCTCAAGCGGTTCAACAAACGCGGACGGGCGGTCATGATACCGTGCTTCGGTATCTTCAAAGTCTTCGAAACTACGCACGGTCTGGTAAAGGCCAAAACGCGCTGGTGAGTCGTCGCTAAAGACCGACGTCTCAAGCCCACGCGGATTAGCGATAGGCCGCCACAGAACCTCCCCTGCTCCGTTCTCAATAACCAGAACATCACTGTCATGAACACGCGGGCGGAAATCATCTGATACCGCTGCCAACATTGGCCCCTTGAGGTACATCGACGTCAACGGAGCGATGCCGACATTGTCGATTTCAACCCGCGGGAACAACGTTGTGACGATATCCATAACGGTGTCAGAGCCCGGCCTCAACGTCATATCGATATGGCCGGTAAGCGACGGACTATCGATCATGCCCTCAAGGCGCACGGAATCGCCGTGAGCCTGGTGCAAACGTATATGAGTAAAGCGCGGAAATTCCTCAGGTCCACCGCCGCCGGTACCAACCGCAACCGTCCGTGCTGAAAGGCCATAGACCATGGCTTCGCCAATGGCGCGAAAGTAACTCGCACCTTGCATAACAAGCACTTCATCCAGCCGATCCGCTGCGTTGACCGGATACCGCAATCGCAGCCCGGTAAAACCAGCTCCGGGGCTGGTATCGGGAATGCTGTCAAAATAGCGCGGCTCATAGGAAAACAGCTTGGGGCTGAACGCTATCTCGCGGACGCCCTGGGACGTGATCTGGTCAAAAGCGATTGGGTCAGGAAAATAGAGACCCGGCGGCAGGAGATCATAGGCAAACTTTTCGCCATGCGGCAGCATTGCTGCTTGCCCAGGCAACGGGCGAATTCCGCGAAAGGCATCATAGGTGAGGTTCGCGAATGGCGCTGCCAAGGGTGTTGTGTTGGGTGTGTATGGGCGGGATCGGGCCGCACGCGCCAACTCCAACAGTGTGATTTCCTCTTGGGCATAAACCGGAGTCGAAAACGCAAGCGGAAAGGCCGTGCTGGCCAGCAGAGCCGATGATCGCGCAAGAAACTGGCGCCGGTTCATCGCGGCACCTCATCAAGCTTTGGCAACATAAAAGGTGCAGCGATCAACGGTACGATAACCAGAGCGAGCCAAAAGGCACCCGTGGTTTGGTTGATCACTGTGAGTGCAAGCAGAGCGACACCAAGGCCCGCTTCTGGCCAACCAAATGGCAGCTGAAACCCTCTGTTTTCCTTTGATTTCCAGCCACAATCACGACCCAGAAAAATCGATGCGGTAAAGGCAGCCTGCCGGAGCATAATGATGGGAGCGAGCATGGTCGACAGCGCCAATTCCGACACCCAAGCACGCCAAATGACACGCCGGCGAGCACCGGTTTTTGCCCGCGGCAACATTTCTATCAATGCGCAGACTTTCGGTATAAGCAGCACCGCAGCAATCGATAGGACGGGTAGGAATCCCCAAACTGAAATGAGACCCGAGCTCAACAATGCCAGAAGCACCAACCAGATCGGCGCCGCGAGGTAGCTGAAGATCCCTGACAATAAATGGAAACGGCTAACCGGATGAAGCCCAGGCTCGGCGATCAGGCGCAGGTGCTGCAAGTTGCCCTGGCACCAACGGCGATCCCTTTTGAAGAACTCACCTAGCGTTTGAGGCGCATCTTCCGCACTGCCCGCTAGACCAGGACAAAGCTCGACATCCCACCCAGCGCGCCGGATCCACGCAGCCTCGATAAAGTCGTGGCTCAGTATTTCTCCGCCGAATGGAGCCTCGCCTGACAAGCGAGGCAGGTCGGCACAAGCTTCAAAAGCCTTTACCCTGATGATGGCGTTGTGACCCCAATAATTGCCGGTCTTACCAGACCACGCGGCAAATCCGTGGCCGAAGGTCCGCGATAAGAGGCGCGACGTAACCCGCTGATACTTCCCAAATCTGGTGCGTCCTGGAACCAGCGAAATGCCTGCCTGGCAAAGGCCTAGTTTGGGGCTCGACTCCATCCGCCAAACCAAATCGCGGATACTGTCAGGCGACATCCGACTGTCGGCATCCAAAACGACCATATGGTCATAGGCATTGCCGTACGTGTTCAGCCAGTCAGCGATGTTGCCTGGCTTCTTGCCCGTCCTAACCGTCCGACGCCGAAAGAAAACGCCGCCCTGGTTTAGAATATCCGCAAAGGCGTTATCCTCTCGAGCGCGTTCGGCTTCACCCGAGGTATCAGACAACATAAAAATACGCGTGCTTCCGCTGAGGCCATGTGAGTTCAGGTCTGCGCATAGTCCCTTGATGTAACGTGAAACGGGAACTGGGTCTTCGCCGCACAGCGTTATAAGCACCGCCGTATGGCTGTTCGGCTGCCAAGCTGAAGGCGACGAGTATGGATCTGCGCGCCTAGCAAAAAGGCCAACCAGTGACGTAGCGGCGCCGCCAGATATCCATAGGGCATTCGCTGCCATCAGCGGCAAGACCGCCCAAGCCGCCCAGTTCCATGAATCGACGGCCCGCGCGAACACCAGCACCAGGCCAAGTGAGAACACCGCCAGGAGCACGCCAAACAATACGCGTATAGGCCGATGGCTTTTCGATCCATTAGCGGTGCCGGGTATCGCTCGGCCTTTGAGGTGCTGTGCAACTGACACAGATTGTTTCCTTGAGTGTCTTTGAAAACGCAGCGACGGGCAATCCGCACGCTGTTAGCTGACAACATACGGTCGGTTAGCCCTAGTAGTTTGCTTCGCGCCCTAAAACAGGCCACATGCGCGAAAAGATACCGTCGCGTTTTACGAGTCCGTGAAAAGCCGCGGCGCCGATATGCATGCCGATTAAAACCAGGATGGCATAGCCACCGTAGAAGTGTATCGCCTGAGCAAAATCGGCCAGCGCGTCCGAACGCGGGACAAGCGAGGGAATTCCAAGCGCATCCAGCGCTTCAATTGGAAACCCACCCGCGCGAACACGGATATAGCCAGAAAGCGGCATAATGAGGAGCAATGCATACAAAACCACATGGGTTGCATGAGCCGCGAACTCTTGCACGGCTGGCAGCGCAACCGGCCTCAATCGTGGTGGATTGCGCAAGCGATAAAAAAGGCGCACCGCGATCAAAACCAACAGCAGTACCCCGGTGTTTTTGTGCGCAATGAACATAATGTTGCGCAGATCGCGGCTGATACCATCATTGAGCATCAGGAAGCCAACCGGCACCATGACCAAAACTAGAACCGCCATTGCCCAGTGCAAGATCCGGGCGGGGAGTCTGTATTTGTTGGAGAGGCTTGGCATGTTGGCGTCTCATTTTTCTCGTGGGTTCTAGAATAATACGCACCGCCCAGATGTATTATTCTCGACTTCGAAAAAAAAATGGATGAAGCGATGAGGAACAGCCCCACCCACAACCAAGAACTGACAAAGCTGAGCGCATCGACGCTTCTGCCATTGGCACCCACTGGCGCCTTTGGGGCCGCCAGCACACTTGGCGCTTTCGTTCTGATTGCGTTGGCTATGGGTGTCCTTAATCTCTCTGTGGGTGCACCCAGCGTTCTGATATCCGCGCTTATCTATGCCTGCTTGGCGCTTGCATTCCTTATCGCCATGCACCGGACCTATCCCCATGATAGCTTAGGTCTATGTAACCTTGTCACCCTGTCGAGACTGGTCATCATTGGCGTCTTGATCGCCGCAATACTGCAGCCGGTGCCTGCAACGTTCGAACTCTTGGCACTAGCTGTCTTTTGCTTGTGCCTGGATGGTGCGGACGGCTGGCTAGCAAGGCGCCAAAACCTGGCATCAGATTTTGGAGCGCGATTTGATGTCGAGGTCGACGCGGTTTTTGCTCTTGTTTTGGCGCTTTATGCGGCGAGGACAGGTGCTGCTGGTTGGTACGTCATCGCGCTTGGATTGCCACACTATCTGTTCTGGGTCGCCCGCAGTCTTTTGCCATGGCTGAATGCACCACTTCCGGAACGCTTCAGCCGCAAAGCAATTTGTGTACTACAGATCGGAACGCTTATTGCTCTTCTCGTCCCCCAGATTGGAGGGCAATTCTTGGATGCGCTGGTCGTCGTCGCGGCGTCTTCGCTCATCTGGTCGTTTGGTCGCGACATACTCTGGCTGTATCGGAGCCGCTCGTGACCACCGACACATCTTCAAATCGCCTACGGATGGCGCTTCGGGCATTGCTAGCAGCTCTTGTTCTACATTTGGTGTTGGTTCAGCCAAACCATCCGCACGCCCTATCTTGGCAAACACCGTTCCTGTTTCCGTTGGAACTCCCAGCGATAGTCTTTGCTCTAATCACTTTCGGCAATGGACGAATTGGAGTTGCCTTTCGCGTTGCACTTGTCGCGTGTCTTACACTCATCGCTACACTGAAAGCTGCAGATTTTGCGATGTTCGTTTCGCTCAACCGCGGTTTCAATCTCGTGGCAGACCTACCGCTGGTTGTTTCCCTGTATCAGCTGGTGGTGGGCGCATTTGGGGCTCTGACGGCCAGCATGGCAGTTGTGGCGGCGTGCCTGGCAGGTGTAGCGATAGCTGCAGCCTTGTGGTGGGCGTGCAAGGTCATCGCTACATTGCCGGTGCCACGCTATGCCCCTGTGATAGCCAGCGTCGCTGCTGTTTTCGCAACGACGATAGCGGTCGCCGAAATCGGTGACACCATGCGCAGATGGTCGGTCCCGGTAGACATTCCAGGAACCGCGTTCACGGCGCGTGTGGGTGTGGAACGCCACACCCAAGCGCGCGACACGTTAGCTGAACTACAAGCCTTTCGAGATGCCACGCAGAATGATCCATTCACTGAGCAGAGTGGCCTGCTGAACGCTGTAGACCGCGATGTCTTCGTGGTTTTTGTCGAAAGCTACGGGCGTACCAGTTTTGATACGCCGCTTTACGCGGATCTCCACCTTGAGACGTTGGAAACGGCCCAACAGGTTCTAGGATCAGCCGGACTAACAATGGCGTCGACCTTTCTGACCTCACCGACGCAGGGTGGTCAAAGCTGGCTAGCGCATTCAAGTTTTGCCAATGGTCTTTGGATCGAGAACCAAACAAGCTATCGCGCGGCGCTCAACAGTGGTCGGCAATCGCTGTTTCATCTTGCTGCGCAAGCAGGGTTTCATACGGCTGCGGTGATGCCGCAAATCACACTGGAATGGCCGGAATCGCAGTCGATGGGCTTCGACACGATCTTGGCGGCCGCCGATTTGGGATATCAAGGCGAGCCGTTCAATTGGATCACCATGCCGGATCAGTTCACCTTCACAGCTATGGACAGGTTATTGGCAGATATCCGCCCACATGAAACTCCACTTTTTGTGCAGGTGGCCACGGGCTCATCCCATGCTCCGTGGGTACCAGTCCCAGAGCTCTTGGAATGGTCAGAAGTCGGCGATGGCACTGTTTTCAACCCGCTAATTGCCGCCAGCGAAACGCCGCGCATCATCTGGCAAGACAATGATCGCGTCCGCGAACAATACAGGCTGGCGGTCGATTACGCGTTGCAGACCGTGTTCGCTTACACGGAGCTTCACGCCGAAGATCCGCCTCTCATCCTGGTGATAGGCGATCACCAGGCGGCAGGTTTCGTCGCACTCGATGAACGCCCAGAAGTGCCGATGCACATCATCGGCCCTGCACATTTGGTCGAGCTGCTATCCGACGACCATTTCACGCCTGGACTTATCCCCGACACGCTTACGTCTCCGCGCCCGATGTCAGACCTAAGGGCCCATCTTTTGAGGTCACTGACATCCACACAGATGGCTGATTTGGCACGATGACGACGCTTGCCAAATCTCAAAACAAAAACCTGCTCTTTGTTGCGCGTTGTGCACTGACGCTGCTTCTTTTTGTTGTGCTCTGGCAGGCTGCAGGCGGCGCAGAGATTGCCACCAAGCTATCGCAAACGTCGCCGTTCTGGCTTGGCGCCACGGTTGCTCTGTTGCTCATGCAAACAGTCCTTTCGGCCCAACGCTGGCGCGTGACAGCGGCGCAACTCGGGCAACGATTCTCCTCAGCTTACGCGCTGCGCGAATACTTCCTTTCTCAGCTGTTCAATCAAGCGCTACCTGGTGGGGTTGTTGGCGATGCTGCGCGAGTCATTCGTGCCCGCAATCAGGGCGGATTAATGATTGCCGGCCAGGCGGTCTTTTTCGAACGGCTTGCCGGACAGATCGCTATGTTTCTAACCCTGAGCATCGCTTTCCTGTCCACGCTTTGGGCTGCTGGAGGCGTGGAATGGCCAACGACATTCAAATCGTCCCTTTTGGTGGTTGTCGGTACTTGTTTGCTGCTCCTCGTTGGCCTCCTTGCCCTAAGCACATTGCGGATCGACCAGATCGAGAAAGCTTGGCAGTGGCTATCCCCCCTACGCAAAGCATTGTTGTCGAGAGCCGTTCTCCCTAAGCAATTGCTGCTCGGGGTTGCGATCTTGCTTTGCAACCTGCTGGCCTTCGGCTTTGCCGCCAGAGCCGTTGGCATCGAGTTATCGTTTGTTGAGCTGACTGCGTTTGTGCCTTTTATTTTGTTCGCCATGCTTATCCCGCTGACGGTCAGCGGTTGGGGCGTTCGCGAGGGAGCCGCCGCTCTTATCCTGCCAATCAGCGGCTTTTCCGTTAGTGCCAGTGTAGCAGCCAGTATAGTCTTTGGACTTGCTCTTCTGATCGCCGTTACTCCTGGCGTGTTTTTGTTGATGAAGCGATGATCGGACGCCTCGCCTTCGCTCTTCCAGGCAGTCTGAACCGGCTGACCGGCGGCACGATTTACGACCGCAGGGTCATCCAGGAACTCAAAGAGCTTGGGTATGATGTCACCCACATCGAACTGCCAGATAGCTTCCCGTTTCCAGAGCCGCAGGAGATGCAAAGTGCCCTCAAGCAGTTGGCCTCTGTTTCCGCCGATACACCCATTATCGTAGACGGCTTGGCGTTTGGCGCGCTTGACCCAGAAGGCGTTGCCAGGCTGTCGACACCCTTGGTGCCGCTGGTCCATCACCCGCTTGCTGAAGAGAGTGGGCTGAGCGAGGCGAGCCGAGCGCATCTTTTCGAAAGCGAGCGGCGTAATCTCGCGCTAGCCCAAAGAGTGCTGGTGCCAAGCCCTCACACGGCAGCGATCCTGGTGGAGAAATACGATGTCAGCGAGGACAGCATAACCATCGCACGGCCAGGGAAAGACCAACCAACCTTACCCTCAAAACCTGTGACGCCTCCCCTGTTATTGGCAGTGGGTATCCAGGTACGGCGTAAGGGCCATGACGTTCTCATCGAGGCGCTATCACACCTACAAGACTTGAGCTGGAACGCGGTCATTGTTGGCGCACCGGTCGATACATCCTTTTCCAAAGAGTTGGAGCAACTCAGTCAAAGCGCGGGCCTCGGTGACCGATTGGTAATTGCAGGCCAGGTCGAACGCAACGATCTTCAGAAACTATATGCGCAAGCTTCCATTTTTGCTTTGGCAACGCGCTACGAAGGCTATGGTATCGTTTTCGACGAAGCCCTGACGTACGGCCTGCCGATTGTTTCTTGCGCCACTGGTGCCGTCACAGACACCGTACCGGGTGACGCGGGGCTGCTGACACCGACTGACGATCCCAATTCCTTCTCAATTGCTTTGCGCAAGATGCTGACGGACGTGGAATACCATCGTTCATGCTCACAGGCATCGAGGGCGGCGGGGCAAGCCCTTGCAAGTTGGCGGGATACTGCTGCAACCATCTCATCCGCTCTTTTGAAGTTTCTCCCAAACCAAAAGTAGCTGGCGAACTCAACCTCAGACCTTCAGACCGTGATATACCAGCCTAAACCGAAATACCGCACAGCCATCGGACGTTCACTGGACATCTACTTTCGCGACGAGGTGCGCGCCCGTCGAATGGATGCGTTGAACGCCCAATTCGTGCACAGTGGGGGGTTGGCGTTCGATATTGGAGCACATGTTGGTGACAGAACCGGTAGTTTCCTCCGCCTAGGTGCGCGCGTTGTTGCCGTGGAACCTCAACCGAGGGTGTTTCGCGCACTACGCCTCATTCATGGCAAATCCGAAGACGTAACGCTCGTCCAATCAGCCGTCGGTGCCGCACCCGGATGTTTGACGCTGCATCTCAATACGGCCAATCCGACGATTTCGACAGCATCCGCCGAGCTCATCGAAGCGGCCCAGTCAGCACAAGAGTGGCAGGGCCAAGTCTGGGAAAGCGCGATCACCGTTCCGGTGACCACACTTGACGCGTTAATCGCAGAAAACGGCCTACCGGATTTCATGAAGATCGACGTGGAAGGCTATGAACTTGAGGTGCTCCGAGGGCTTAGTCACCAGGTGCCAGCGCTTTCCTTTGAATTCACCACCATTCAGCGAGAACTTGCCTATCGATGTCTGACGCAGCTCAGTTCTCTAGGGAGTTACAGCTATAGGTTTAGCCTGGGCGAAACCCACAAAATGGAGCAGTCAGATTGGGTCGATCGCGAAACCATAACCGCCGAATTAGCCGCGCTACCAATGTCCGCCAATTCGGGCGACATTTTCGCGCAATGGAAGTGTTGAAACAGTCCATCCGGAATAGATCAGCATTTAACCAGGCCCCTGTAAGTTTGAAACCAAGGGGCCACTTTCCGCCCCGAGCGGACCTATGCCGCCGAATTTGCTGCTGCCTGCCGTTCAACGGCGACTTTGGGCGGAGAGCTGACCTTGACATGTTTTCAGGGTCGATGCTGCCGAGTAGGTTCAACCGACGCTGAGCAACAGCCGTACCAGAGCGGTCTGTGCATTTACGCCAGTCTTGTCGTAGATCCGCTTGAGATGTGTTCGCGCCGTGTTGATGCTCACACCCAATTTAGCGGCAGCATCGGTCAGGCTGTCACCCGACGCGATACACTTGGCCAGCGCCAACTGTGCGGCGGAAAGCCCATAAATCGCTTGAGCAACTGATAGCCTGCGCTCCAGATCGGCTGCGGGATCGATGTCGAGATATGTCAGTCCGCCGATGACCAATAGGGTGCAGACCATGGCTGCACCCGTTTCATCCTCGCCGAGCACGACCGGGGTCCGAAAGGGCGCGCCCGTCGCGTCCAAGTAATCGTGATGGTGGAAATATCCGTGTAAGGCCCCTGCCCGTGCAATGGCCGCTTGCAGAACCTTGTCCCACGCGCTGCGGCGCGCTCGTAGCTTGCCGTGCGAAACGGTAAGCGAGGGGTGTTGCTTCAGCGCCTCAGCGGCACCTGGCGCGGTCCAGACGACCTGACCTTTGTCATCGAGCGCAATACCGCCAGGGGCATCGCGCGTTGCGCTGCGTGTGGCGAAGGCGTTGTAGACAATCTGCCAGCCTTCTGCCGTCCGCTCCAGAACCACTGTTTCGATGTTGGTGGCTTCGTTGCCGTCTTCCGAAAGCGTCCAGCCGTCATAGACCACCCAGGCCGTGTCCCGATCGACCGTGATTTGCATATTGTCTTTTCGGAACGCTGCCATACCGCAAGGGGTTCTGCCCAAGGCAAGCAAGCTGATCATGTCGTCGCGAATGGCGTCCCAGCCACGCAAGACCGTGACACCAAGCCCAGGCGAGGAACACACGCTGCATGTGCGTGGTGAATGCAGATAGCACCGCGACCATCCATCGAGATCCATCTCTTGGAAACACTGGGTTTCTCGGTGGATTACTGCGGCAATTGCCACCTTATCGTCGGCCGCACTGTCTACCTGGCCGTCAATCGTGCTGAGCATCAACCTAACCCCCGGGTCGCGCAACAGTCAGTTTAAGCCGCAGTGGATGTTGTGGCAATTTCGGGGCTCGAACCATGCTTGAAATCAAACGGGGATCGCGCGCTGTTCAGCAGCAAAAAGGCAAGCCGAAGACCGCGCCGAAAACGGTGCCAGCCTTCAAGGGCATGTGCGTCGTAGAACGCCTCGATGTCCACATCCCCTGCCGCATCGAGCGGGGTGATGGTTCGTGCAGCGGTGACTTGAAGCGGGTCCATGATGTGTGTCCTCTCGTTGCAGCAAGACTTCGACCACTGCCTGCCTACAACTGTCTGCAAAAGAGGATTGTCACCCGGATTGACCACAAGAGAGGAAAATTTGAGCCAAAAACGCGAGCGGTTGGAAAGGCGTAGGTTCTGCAGGTTCCACTTCAAGGTCGATCGACAAGGTGGGTCGGTCGGCAGCTAGGGGTGGAAAGTGGGCGTTCTCGCTGCTTTGACACGGCTCATTGCAATGGTGGCCAGAACTATGCCGATCGAAAACAGAGCCAGTGTTGTCCATCCAAAGGCACCGAGAACTAAGCCGGATGAAAAGGCACATACAGCCGAAACAAGCGCAATAGCAGTGTCGTTCGCGCCTTGAACAACGGCCTTATCTTCTTCCGAGACTGCTGCCTCCAGCATGGTCGTCGCTCCAATGAAGCCGAAGTTCCAACCGATCCCCAAGATGATCAACGCGCCATAAAAGTTCACTGCCGATATGCCGAGGGCCGCTGCGCCAGCTGAGACAACAAAGATGGTTAGCCCCGCGGTCGCTATGGTCTGAGCTCCAAATCTCTTGATGAGAAAGCCGGTGAAGAAGCTCGGTGCGAACATCGCAACGATATGCCAGCGCACAACGTCGCTGGCCGTCGCCTCACTGAACCCGCAAAAGACCATGGCAATCGGCGTTGGTACCATGAGAAACACCATAACGCCCTGTGACACCGCCGCGATGCCGATGGCTTGTCTAACCGTTGGTATGCGAAGAGACGCGGTGAGTGTGGCAAACTTGTTGCCTCTCTCCTGCCGCGAAGGGGGCTTTGGAACTGGCATTCGCACAATTGCGAGAGGAAACAGACCAGCCAAACCGATCAATCCGGTGGCCACATAGGCACCGGCGAAGGGAATGGGTGCTAGCGCGTCCTTGGCCAGTATGAACACTTGCGGCCCGACCAGTGCAGCGATGAGCAGTGAGCTGAGCATCAATGAGATGGCCACGGGACGCCAGTTCACATCGACAGCCTCAGCTGCAGCAAAGCGAAAATATTGGAAGGATGACCAACCGGCACCCATCAGAAAATGAGCAAGGCAAAGCAGTGGAAAGCTTTGCGCGTATACGGCCTGTGTAGCTGCAACCGCACCAGCGAGCGTCAAGAGACCACCAAGGACGAAGCCTGTCCGGCGTCCAAAACGCCCCATCAATAGCGACAATGGCGCGGCTGCAAAAAGCGCTGCCAAGGTTTGAATAGAGGAAGGCAGTGTTGCCAATCCCGGGCTTGGAGCAAGCATTAGACCTGTGAGCCCACCCAGGATCAGTTGCATAGGAAAGGCAGCACCAAGAATGGCGTTTGCCAGAAGCAGACCCATCAAGTTGCGGTTATGTATGAGAGAAGCCACAGACAAATGGGCAGCCTTGGAATGACAGACGACACTGAGGTTTATAGAGCGCTTGCTGATAACTTCATCGGCTTACAACCGAGAGGCCAGGTCCACCCAAGAGCGTGTTTGTAAGGACGTCCTGAGTGATGTCGCGGACATGTACCAGTAGTTCTGTTTGCACTTGTGCTCTAACACGGCACGCTCATTGGTCGGAGCGAGCAACGTCAGGGGTCCAGAGATTGCCATTCTCCGGAAATCATGGATGTCTGTAACCACAAGGCATTGAGGAGAAGTGAGTGTGATCGACCCCACCGTATTGCTGGCTTATTCGTTGATTGTTCTAGGCTTCGTGTTTGTCCCAGGACCTGCAACGCTCCTAACCGTTGCGCGTGCCACTACGTCTGGAACAAAGGTGGGCATCGCGACAGGCGCCGGGATCACTGCGGGTGATTTCCTGCATACGATAATGGCTATTGTGGGAATATCGGCGGTCGTCGCTGCATCGGCAATGCTCTTTACCATCGTGAAGTACCTAGGCGCTGCCTATCTGGTCTACCTAGGGCTGAAGATGATCTTCGACAAATCAACCGTTGATCTTGGTCAGGGCCAGGTCCCAATCACCGCTCAACCGGCATTTCGGCAGGCAATCCTGGCCGAGGTGCTCAACCCCAAAACAGCTCTCTTCTTCTTGGCGTTCTTGCCTCAGTTCGTTGAGCCGGAGAATGGCTATGTTATCGCCCAACTCACCGTTTTCGGTATCGTCTTCGCATCGATTGGGTTTTTGAGCACGATTGCCTATTCTCTAGCTGCTGGCAGCCTCGGGAAATTCCTTCGGCGCAATCCACTCGTACTCAAATGGCAGGGTAAAGCTGTTGGGAGCATCTACTGCGGATTGGGCGTTCGCCTTGCGTTGCAAGAGCGGTGACAAGAAATCTCCCATCAAGACATCCGATGCTTGGTCGTCTTTAAAGCTTACACGGCCAGTCTTGAACCCCCGGTGAGTCCATGGTGAACGTCAGCTAACGGCCGCAAGCAGACACCCTGTTCCTTAGATGGGCACGTGGGCTCTAAACTGTGGCGTCTCGACGTCTGAGACGAGGCGGTGGCGAGGGCTGGTTCGGAGGAACTAGCAATGTCGTCTATCAATCTGCCGATGGTCATCGCATCCAATAAACCTTGGAACCATGGCCGCATCATTGGTCAGAAGAGACCACTCCTTCCAAAGCATGTCTGGGCCATTCGGGTTAGGCTTGAACTTGGCGGTGCCCTGCGAGACTTGGCTTTGTTCAACCTGGCGATCGATAGCAAACTTCGGGGCTGCGATCTTGTCCAACTCAAAGTCGCCGACGTCTTGGCTGCCGGCGTTGTGAAAGAAAGGGCGTCTGTCCTGCAAAGCAAGACGAAGAGCCCTGTTCGCTTTGAGATTACCGAGGGAACGCGACGATCACTGTGCGCGTGGATCACGCACCCGTTGATGGCTGGCCATGATTATCTTTGGCCCAGCCGATTCCAACAGAGGAGTCACATCTCAACACGGCAATACGCTCGTATGCTAAAAAGATGGGTTTACTCGATTGGCCTTGAGCCAAGCGCGTACGGGACACACTCCATGCGCCGGACCAAAGTGGCTCAGATCTACAAGAAAACTGGCAATCTCCGCGCGGTTCAGTTGCTCCTTGGGCACACGAAGATGGACAGCACTGTTCGATATCTTGGGGTCGACCTGGAAGATGCACTGGCGATCTCCGAGAGTGTTGAGATCTGAGCTTGTCGTTGGAGGTCGGCGTATCTGGATCCGACAATAGTACTGGACTTCGCTCATCAAACGAGCGGTAGTAGCCGTGCTCGCGCCAATTGGACTGCGGCCTGGCCTGCAAATGACGCGGGCTTTCGTCAGTAGCGGCGGCAAGACGCCATCGCACGAAGTCTGACGGAGCAACCTCATGCCTCAAGCCAACCGCAAAGAAACGCTGTCCGCCTTTTCGCGGGCAGCACCTTCCAAGAAGCAAATCTTAGTTAAACTGCTGAAACGCAAAGCTGGCGCATCAATGCCCAGCATGATGGCCGCGACTGGATGGCAGTCTCACAGTCTTCGTGCCGCGCTGTCGCGCCTGCGTCGAGAAGGTTCTGTGATCGGTCGCCGCCTCAATACCAGCGGCGAAACAGTCTACCATGTTGAGATCGACCATGCGGACTGATCCAAGGTCTTTGGTGAAGCTCACAGTTGAAGACGTGGGCGATCTACCTCGGGAGACATTGATCGTCTTGTGGAGACGGGTTCACAAAGCCTGTCCGCCAAAGGGCATCCGACGTGGGTTGTTGGAACGGTCGGCCGCTTGGCATCTTCAAGCCCTGCGCACTGGACAGTCGATGAAAACAATCCGGTCAACAGTTCGCCAGTTCAGAGTGCCAAACGGCAAGTCAAGCCAAGCCCCCTCCCCAGGCGCACGATTGATCCGGGAATGGCAAGGTAGAACCTATATTGTCGACGTAACAAACACCGGTTTTGAGCTCGATGGTAAAGTCTATAGCTCCCTGACCGCGGTGGCCCGTAAGATTACGGGTCGGCATCGCTCAGGCCCCAAGTTCTTTGGCTTATGAGCAGTCCTGCCATTCGCCGTTGTGCGATCTATACCCGCAAGTCCACGGAAGATGGCCTGGATCAGGCGTTCAACTCACTCGATGCACAGCGTGAAGCGTGTGCTGCCTACATCGCATCGCAAATAGGACTTGGATGGAAGGCCATTGAAGATACGTTCGACGACGGCGGTGTGTCTGGTGGAACAATGGAACGTCCTGCCCTAACCCGCCTCCTCGCGCTTATCGAACAGGACCAAGTCGACGTTGTCGTTGTCTACAAGATCGATCGGTTCACGCGGTCATTGGCCGACTTTGCTCGTATGATTGAGCTGTTTGAGCGTCACGATGTGGCGTTTGTATCGGTCACCCAGCAGTTCAGCACAACATCGTCGATGGGTCGGCTTACGCTGAACGTTCTGCTCTCCTTTGCGCAGTTTGAACGCGAGGTCGGCGCAGAACGCGTCCGTGACAAGGTGGCAGCTGCACGTCGTAAAGGACTTTGGATGGGCGGCACCGTGCCCTTCGGCTACAAACTTGAGAACAAGACTCTGATAGAAGATGAGCCAGCAGCTTCGATCGTGCGGCACATCTTCGAACGCTATCTTGAGCTCAAGTCAGTGCGTCTCTTGGTCCGCGATCTGAAGTCCAATCGGCCTGATGGTCTCGAGCGCCCAATATCCAAGGGTTGGCTTTATCACCTCCTCGCCAACCCCGTTTACATCGGCAAGGCCCGTCACAAGGACCAAGTCTACGAAGGCGTGCACAAAGCTATCTTGGCAACTGAGGTGTTCAACGAGGCCCAAGCACAGTTAGCGAAGGGACCACCAAGAGGTCGACGGACGAGACCTGGCGAGGGACCGCATCTCCTCACCGGCCTCTTGTTCGATGAAACCGGTGACCGCCTGACGCCGACCCATTCAACGAAGGCGAGGACAAAGCCGCGCTACTACATCTCGTCGAGGCTATCAAAACTGCGCAAGGCTGATACCGATCCAAATGGTTGGAGATTGCCAGCCGCTGAGCTTGAGCAGGCAGCAGAGCAGGAACTTGCTCGTCTCCTTGGCGACCAAAAAACACTAGGAGCCGCGCTCGGTAAGGATGCGTCAGCAGAGAACATAAAGGCGATAGCTGATGCTGCTAGGTTGCGCTTAGAAGCATACCCCCAAGCTTCACTTGCAAAACGCAAACGACTGCTTCGTGCGGCGTTCACAAACATCCATGTGGCTCCAGGGAAACTGACGTTCAAAATCGATGTGCTTGCCTTGGTGTCGGAGCTTGTCAGTGAACCCGGCGACAAAAAGGACGTCGAAGTGGATGAAGGGCAGCCGAGTAAGGAACTCTTGTGCATCGAACGTCCGTTCCGCATTCGCAGGCGCGGCATTGAAGCGAAACTGATCGTGGATGCACCTGGTTCGACCAACCGCAAACCTGATCAAGCGCTCATTGCCTTGATCAAACGTGCACACACCTATCTGGACCAGCTGACTTTTGTTCCAGGTCAGACGATCTCTGAGATTGCTACCAGGAACAACGTTCCTGCTTCCGAAGTCAGCCGAACGCTCCCAGTCGGCTTCCTCGATCCCACTATCACCAAAGCCATTCTAGCTGGCAATCAACCTGTGGATCTAACAGTCGATGCTCTCTTGAGGATCCCGGATCTTCCAATGGATTGGGATGAGCAACGACGCATGCTTGGCTTCAAGCAGGTTCTTTAACAGCACATCCAAATAGCCCGAAGGTCGGCGGCTGGTTTGCGAGAACGGCCTCCGTTGATCGGACTTGGATACGGTCAACAATGTTGGATCGTCCAGTGCATCATCTCAGCATCACAAGTGCAGCGCCCAATCAAAACGCTTGGATGAAAAATCGCGCATGGGAGACGACCCCCCAATACTGGCAGGATTCCCGCCATCAAGTCGGCTCTCTACGCCAATAAATGTCGCAAGAAACGCGCTAAGCCATTGAAAGGCCGAAACTTCACTGAAGCCGCGGAGATCGCTCCAAGATTCGAAAGACTGCGTGGTGGGCCCGGAGGGACTCGAACCCCCAACCAAGCGGTTATGAGCCGCCGGCTCTAACCAATTGAGCTACGGGCCCGTGCAGCTGGTCAGCCGTTCCCCTGCATAACGCCCACAGCGTGGCCGTCAATCCAAACCGTACAGCAACACCGCAATCTGCAAGCCTCAATCGTGCCGCAATCAGAGCGCCCTAGGTGCTCGGACCAGTTCGGGGCCATGTATTGAGGAGACTCCCGTGCACTTTTCGTCGTCCAACCGACCCCTCGTGATCGCCGCCGTTGCCTTCGTTTTGACGCTGTTGGCGCTCGGCAAATCAGCGCTGGCGCAAGAAGTACCCTTCGAGCCGCTGCGCGAAGCGACCATCACCATCACCGGCACCGGAAGCTTGGATGCGCAACCAGACATCGCCATTGTGCGCGCCGGCGCCGTGACTGAGGCACGCACCGCCCGCGAGGCGATGGATGCGAATGCGGCCATCATGGCACAGGCGTTCGCGTCGCTGAGCGATTTGGGCGTCGCCGACACGGATCGGCAAACCAGCCAATTGACCGTGGAGCCGCGCTACACCTATTTCGACAGCTCGAATGGGGAACGCCGGCCGCCGCGCATTGATGGCTACCGCGTTTCCAATCAACTGACCGTGCGCGTCCGTGACCTCCCCAGCATTGGCGACATTCTCGATGCGCTGATCACCGCCGGGGTCAATCAGATGGGCGGCTTGTCGTTTGGTATCGACGACCCACAGGCGCTCTACCAACAGGCACGCCGCGATGCGGTCGCCGACGCGATTGCTCAAGCTGAGTTGCTAACCGAAGCGGCGGGCGTATCCTTGGGACGGATCGTGTCCATCAGCCCCGCACAACCGCGCCAGCAACCACCGCAGCCGGTGATGGCGCGCATGGCGCTTGATAGTGCAGCCGCGGAGTCCGTGCCCATCGCTACAGGCGAGCAGGAGCTGAGCGCGCAAGTGACCATCACCTGGGCGCTTGAAACCGCTGGTCAGTAAGGAAAATTGTAAGCCGGGCGCTTAATTGAAGACGCCCGCGCCCTGCTCGTCGATGACCTGTTTGGCTTTCATGACGGCAAATTCGGCGGCTTGATCGGCGGAGGTAAACAGGTCTGCGCGGATCACCGTGGCCTTGCGCGCGTCTTCAGCATCGCTCTCCAGGATGAAGGCGCGCAAGCGGAATTGACCACCTTCCGGCATCGGCGAGGCCTCGATGATGTAGTCCTTGTAAGTCTCACGGCTCATGGCCTTCGGCGCACCATCGCCGTCGCCGCCACCGCCAAAGATCTTCTTCAAAAACGACATGCCGATGCCTCGCGTGTTTCGCGCTGTCTAATTGTCCAAGAACGAGCGTAGCTTGCGCGAGCGGCTTGGGTGCTTGAGTTTGCGCAGCGCCTTCGCCTCGATCTGACGAATACGCTCACGGGTCACAGAGAACTGCTGGCCCACCTCTTCCAACGTGTGATCGGTGTTCATGCCGATCCCGAAGCGCATGCGCAGCACACGCTCTTCACGTGGTGTCAGCGAGGCCAAGACCCGCGTGGTTGTCTCGCGCAGGTTCGATTGAATGGCGGCATCGATCGGCAGAACAGCGTTCTTGTCTTCGATGAAGTCACCCAGATGTGAATCTTCTTCGTCGCCCACCGGCGTTTCAAGGCTGATCGGCTCTTTGGCAATTTTCAGAACCTTGCGCACCTTTTCCAGCGGCATGGCCAGCTTTTCCGACAGCTCTTCAGGCGTCGGCTCACGGCCGATCTCATGCAGCATCTGGCGCGACGTGCGCACGATCTTGTTGATCGTCTCGATCATATGCACCGGAATACGGATGGTGCGCGCCTGATCGGCAATCGAGCGGGTGATGGCCTGGCGGATCCACCAGGTTGCATAGGTCGAGAATTTGTAACCACGCCGATATTCAAATTTATCGACAGCCTTCATCAGGCCGATATTGCCTTCCTGGATCAGGTCGAGGAACTGTAGGCCACGGTTGGTGTACTTCTTGGCAATAGAGATCACGAGACGCAAATTGGCCTCGACCATCTCTTTCTTGGCGATCGCAGCTTCGCGCTCGCCTTTCTGCACCTTGTTCACAATGCGGCGGAACTCACCGATGTCGAGACCGGCCTGTGTGGCCAATTCGCGGATCTGCGCGCGCGTATCTTTGACGGTGTTCTTCTCCTGCGCAATGAACTGCTTCCATCCGGAGCTGGAGAGGTTGGCCACACGGCGAACCCAGTTGGGATCAAGTTCAGCACCTTGGTGGGTCTTGAGGAACTCAGTGCGGTCAACGCCATAGCTTTCGGCAAGGCGCAGCAGACGGCTTTCCATCGACACCAAATTACGGTTGATCGCGTAAAGCTGCTCAACCAGCGCTTCAATGCGGTTGTTGTTGAGCTGTAGGCTCTTCACCGCCTTGATGGTGTCATTCTTCAAGCCATCCAGGCGTCGCTCTTGGCTCGGTGTCAGTGACGAGCCAGCGCGGCCATCCAGATTCACATCCTGCAGCTTTGAGAGCTTTTTGTAGTTGTCGGCAATCGTATCAAAGATCTCGACAACTTTTGGCTTGAGCTCCGCTTCCATCGCTGAAAGCGATAGGTTGATGTCGTCCTCATCATCCTCGTCCTCGTCGGACAGTTCCCCGTCGCCTTCGCCGTCCGGCGTGTCGTCGTTTGCCGCGACCGGTGGCGGTGCGGCAGGCTGAGCCGGTTGGGTCGGATTGGTAGGTGGCGGTGGTTGCACGCCCTTGCCTTCCGGATCAGCGTAGGTCGCTTCCAAGTCGATGATGTCGCGCAGAAGAACTTTCTCTTCGTTCAGTTCATCGCGCCAAATGATGATCGCCTGGAAGGTCAGCGGGCTTTCGCACAGCCCGGCAATCATGGCTTCACGGCCAGCTTCAATCCGCTTGGCGATGGCGATCTCGCCTTCTCGCGACAGCAGCTCGACCGATCCCATCTCACGCAGATACATGCGCACCGGGTCGTCGGTCCTGTCGGAAGGCTCACGTTTGGTGGTGGTGGCAACCGCTTTGCCGGTTGTTTCGGTCAGCGCCGTCGAGGCTGCGGCCTGTTCGGCGTTTTCTTCGGCCTCTTCTGCTTCAACAACATTGATGCCCATGTCGTTGAGCATCGCCATCGTGTCTTCGATCTGCTCGGAAGCAACTTGATCGGACGGCAGGACGGCGTTCAATTCATCGTAGGTAACAAAACCGCGTTTCTTCGCGGCTTTGATCATCTTTTTGACGGAAGCGTCGTTGAGATCGAGCAAGGGGCCATCGGTGTTTTCTGCACCTTCTGATGCAACCTTGGCTTCAGCTTGTTTCGCGGCCATGAAGCGGCTCACTCCTAATCCAGATCGGTTCGCTCATCACGCCAGGTGACAGCGTCGGAAAATCATCTGCGCAAGCAAAATACGGGTCCGGCGTTAAGGTCAGCTTAACCATCGAACAGGCGATTCCCCACGCCCGACCCTGACAATGGTCCAACGTGTTGGGTCAGCAAGTTCGCCTTCGCGAAACAGCCGCCTGATCAATGGCCCCGAGGCCGGTCTGCACGCTCAAAAGAAGGGGGCGCCAGCACGTGTGGTCTGCCCGATGGAGGAGCGCAAATTGCTATTTAGGCGATCCGCTGTCGGACGCAACCGTCTTTTGATGGGATTTTTGCCCGAATCGGGCCGATTTTGGACGAAATCGCAAGGTCAGGACCGTCTTGCCTTGGCGTAACGGCTACCGCTTACCCGAGACAGCCCGCATAACGCTGGCTTCTTCGTCCAGTTGCCGCTCCAATTCGTTGATCTGCGCCTTCATGTCGCGGGCTTCATCTTGGACGGCCACCAACCGTGTCATCGCAATGTCGTCCAGAAGCGACGCATCAGCTTGCAATGTGGCCTGCGCCTCGTTCTCAATGGCGCGCAATTCCAGCTTGGCGAAGAGAAACGAAAACAGCATCGCGACAAACCGTGGGCTTGGATCCTGCCGCAGCACAGGAAACGGCAAAGCCTCTAAGGACTCACTCGGTGCCGGATCGGTGATCCCCGTTAGTGCAGCTTCCAACCGTTTGGCCAGATTTGCGTCTGTGCACAGCGCGTGGACATCACGGTCTGCGAAGCTTTGCGCGGCGTCGGGATAGTGCATTGCCAGCACCAACAGTTGCGCCTCAGCTGTTTCCAACTGGGGTGCGGAGCGTGCCTTGGCGCCCTTCAACCCAACATGGTCCGACCCCGCAGGTCTTGATGAGCGCGGATTGGCTGCTTCGCGCAAAGCGCGGCGCAGTGCGTAGAATCGGTCTTTCAACGCTTGATCGTAGTACTGGCGCACCGTGGCGTCCTGAATGGAGGTGACCAAGCGGTTCAGACTGGTCTGGAAGGCCGCCATACGCTCCGGCGTGGTCAGGTCGATCTCGCTCGTCTCGCGATCCCACAAGACGTCAATCAGCGGGCGCGCTTCTTCGAGGAGCTGTTTGAAGGCCTCGGCGCCGTGTTCCTTTACGTAATCATCGGGATCCGAGCCATCGGGCAAGAACAGGAAGCGTAGACTTTTGCCAGGCTTCAGCATCGGCAAGGCGCGGTCCATCGCGCGATGTGAGGCCTGCTCACCGGCTTTGTCGCCATCGAAACAGATGATCGGCTCATCAGCGAACCGCCACATCAGCGCGACTTGTTCCTCGCCAAGCGCAGTGCCGAGCGAGGCTGCCGTCTCTTGGAAGCCGGCACCATGCAGCGCGATGGCATCCATATAGCCCTCAACGACCAGCAACCGACCAACGTGATGTGCCGCCTGACGTGCACGTTGCGCGTTGAACAGCATCTCGCGTTTGCGGAACAATTCCGTCTCAGGAGAGTTGAGATATTTTGGCTCCCCCTCGCCCAGGATACGGCCGCCAAACCCCACGACCCGGCCACGCATATCTTCTATGGCGACCATCAATCGCCCGCGGAAGCGGTCATAGGGCTTGCGCATGCCATCGTCGGGGACGATCACCAAACCGGCCTCCACCATGTCGGCGAGCGGCACATCGCGCGCTGCCAAATGATCGAGAAGCGCGGTGCGCTGGTCGGGCGCATACCCTATGCGAAATGTCTCGCGAATGGGAGCGGTCAGTCCACGCTGCTCGGCGTAGCCCAAAGCATGGCGCCCGGCATCAGACTGGAGCGCGCGCTCGAAGAAAGTGGCCGCCAGGTCCAACACATCGACCAGCTTCAACCGCTCTTGTTGCCGCCGTGCGGCCTCGGGGTCGATGGCTGGCATCGGCACGCCAGCTTCACCGGCCAAGCGTTCAACAGCCTCCGGAAAACTGAGCCCCTCAGTCTCCATCAGGAAACGGAAGTGGTCGCCGGATGCCGAACATCCAAAGCAGTGGTAACGGCCCTTGCGATCATCAACATGGAAGGATGGGGTTTTCTCGCCGTGGAAAGGGCAACACGCCCAATGATCGCCTTTGGCAGGGCGGGATTTACGGCGGTCCCATGACACACGACGACCGACAATCTCCGAGAGCGGAAGCCGGTCTCGGATGGTTGAAAGAAACCCGTCGGAAAAGCGGTTCATGGGCGCTCCCGCCCGCAACAAGGACCCGATTAGGGCCCCCGGGCGTTATTCGGCTGCGACAGCGGAAAAGTGTTGTTTGACCACGCTGGACGCATAACACGCATCAATCTGGCCAGGGTACTGCGCCTTGAGAGCATTCATGATCTTGCCCATATCGCGCAACCCTTCGGCACCCGTTTCGGCAATGGCTTTGGCAACAGCCTCGTTGACTTCGCCTTCGTCCAACTGGCGCGGGAGAAAGCCGCGGATGATGTCGATTTCTTGCGATTCCTGATCAGCCAGATCAAGCCGCCCGGCCTCTTCATAGACACGGTGCGATTCTTCGCGCTGCTTCACCATCTTGCCCAGCAGGTCGAGGATGCCGGAGTCTGAAAGCTTTTCGGAACCGCTTGAGCGCATAGCAATATCGCGGTCTTTGATGGCCGCATTGATAAGGCGTAGCGTACAAGCCTTGCGGCTGTCTTTGGCCTTCACGGCGTCTTTCAGACTGTCATTGAGTATATCGCGCATGAATGTCCTATAGAGCTCTGATTGCGTTCAAGGATCTACGATGGACGGGAACTCAGCACACGCCGTCGCAATCTGCGAATAGAAGTGAAACTAGCGCAGAGCGCCGACCGTTGGAAGTGCGAAATCCTTATCCACAGATCAACAATCCGTCGGCGCCTTCTCCTTTGACGTCACCGGCTTGTTGCCACAGGTGTTTCGGGGATTACATAAACTGCATTGCTTTGCGATGCGTTCCCTGATGTATGCACATCCAACAAAAATTCAACCACCCCCTTAGCCCGAGACCGCTCATGATGCCCGCACCCGATACGTCAGCCACGCCCGACTGGACCCCGCGCCTCAAGACCGGGCGTTTGGTGTTGGCGGACGGCACCGTGCTGGAAGGATATGGCTTCGGCGCCGTTGGCCGGGCCATCGGGGAGGTTTGCTTCAACACATCCATGACCGGTTATCAGGAAATCCTGACCGATCCTTCCTACGCGGGTCAGCTCGTTACGTTCACGTTCCCGCACATTGGGAATGTCGGCACCAACCCGGAAGACCAGGAGCAATTACCGCCTGGAGAGGACTTTCACGGCGCACGCGGCGTAATCGTCAAGGACGACATAACTGAGCCATCCAATTGGCGCGCGGCACAGCATCTTGATGCTTGGCTGAAGGCGCGCGGCATCATCGGCCTGTGTGGGATTGATACCCGCGCGTTGACAGCGAGCATTCGCGAAAACGGCATGCCGAACGCCGACATTGCCCACGCACCGGACGGGGATTTTGATCTCGACGCGATGAAAGCAGACAGCGCAGCCTGGCCCGGCTTGGTGGATCAGGACCTGGTGCCTGGTGTCACGTCCCCTGCCCCGGCAGACTGGACCCAAACGAGTTGGGTCTTTTCGGAAGGCTTTGGCGAGGTCGGCGAAACTGCTCGCCACGTCGTGGCGATCGATTTTGGCGTGAAGCGCAATATTCTGCGGCTCCTTGCCGACCGAGGCTGCAAGATTACCGTTGTGCAGGCAACGGCGTCCGCCGATGACATCTTAGCGCTACAGCCCGATGGGATTTTTCTGTCCAATGGCCCTGGCGACCCAGCCGCGACGGGTGTCTATGCAGTGCCGACCATTCAGAAGCTAATCGAAACCGGCCTGCCGATCTTCGGCATTTGCTTGGGTCACCAAATTCTGGCCCTGGCGCTTGGGGCGACGACAAAGAAGATGCACCAGGGACACCATGGCGCGAACCATCCTGTGATGGATTACACGACCGGTAAGGTTGAGGTGACGTCAATGAACCACGGGTTCACTGTGGACAATGACACGCTCCCGGACACGGTGGAGGCTACGCATATCTCGCTGTTTGACGGCACGAACAGCGGCCTGCGCCACAAGACCAAGCCGATCTTTTCCGTCCAGCATCACCCCGAAGCATCGCCCGGGCCGCAAGACAGCCATTATCTGTTCGACCGCTTTGTGTCGCAGATGGCTGGGTGAACTGCAGAGAGCTCTGAGAAGAGTTAGAGCGGCAACAAGCCGTTGATGGCGAGAGTCGTTTGCTCGATCTGCTCGTCTATCATATTGCGGCGTGCTTGAAGAATGTTGCGCTGGTTCTCGCAAATCTCCTGCACTGCCTTCGCGCGGGCAGCCTCGTCGGCGTTGCTTTCGACGGCGGCGACCAAGTCGACAATCTCGTCGAGACCAAAACCCATCGCCTTACCTTTAAGGACAAGCCGCAAGCGCTCACGAGACGCTTCGTTGTAGAGGCGGCGCTTACCGACCCGACGCGGCTGCAGGAGACCCTTCTGCTCGTAGAACCGCAACGTGCGCATCGTCACGTCGAAGCTTTCCGCCATCTGGGAGATGGTCTGCTCATCTGCCTCTGCGGATTTGCGGGCGACGACGTTGCTGTAGATGCTGCCGGACGCGGAATCAGACGTGTCGCGAACTGGTTGATGGCGTTCAAGCAATGAGCGCATGGCGGATAGCCTCTATATCTTCACCCCACGGAACAACCGAGACGTGCATTGGGAACACGTTATAGTGATGCTCCATGTTCCGTAACGAGAATACAGCAACTGGGCAAAACCTCTTGACCTAACGCGACAAAAATTTGTCTTTGGAGACCAGTCGGGATTAATGCCGTAAGGAAAACTTGATAGATTTGCCGGGAAACTGTCAATCTCAGGTTGCGTTTGCTCCTGCGTCACTTTCAACGAATCGGCGCTCAGCGCGTCGTGTTTTGGGTTTCCATTTCGGCCTGCTCCGCGAGCATACGATCTGCTTGCCTCAGTGCCTCGGCGTGAGCCCATTCGTCAGCAACCATGTTTTCGCGCGCCATATCTTCGTGTGAGAATGCGATCCCGTGTGTTGACGCCGAAAAGTCAGGCGGCACATCGAACACATCGAACAGAAGCTCGGCTTCTTCGACTCGTGGCAGCTTCAACAACACCTTCATAGGGTTGAGGTCCGCCCCATAAAGATCACGCATGCGCATAAGCACAATCAGACAAGCGCGGCACGCGACCATATGGGAGGTATCGAAGTCAGGCGTATAGACCCAACGAAGCCAGCCACCATCGTCATCTTCAGAATATTGGAAGCGCACACCATTGGAGATCATTGGGGAATAGTATCGATGATACATGGAGAACGATGCGCCCAAACTTGGCGCCGTTAGGATCGCCGTATCAACGGGACCATGATAACCAATAAGCACGCGATCTAGATGGCGTATGTAGAACTTCTTGTCGTTCAAGAGCGTGGCGAAGCGATCGATAAGTCTACGCAGCTTGTGCATGCTGATCAGACGCGGGCTTGACCCCGATTTGATGTCATTAATGCCACAAGCCGCCAATTCTTGTTTGACGGTGTGCATCGACAATCCACAGGCCAAGGCCTGCGTTACATAGCCATCTATGACACGTGACTGAACCCGAAAGGAACTTTGCTCCGCTTCTAACGGTTCAATCGCCTTCGTTGAAGCAATTCTGCTCACCAACCTATCCGTTGTTGCCACAAATCAATGGACGACACTCATCGACAAACACACCTGTGACAATGAGCGAAAAGGTCAACAAAACCGGACCATTGTCCGTGGGGTGACGAAGCATTGCGCAGTTTTGGCTTGTACTCACAGATCTGCCGCCAACTCTTGCGCAGCCAACAAGCGGTAGGCTTCCATAACGGCATCCGCGTGAGCCCGTTCGTCCGCCAGCAAGTTTTCTCGGGCCATGTCTTTATGGGAGTACAAAATGGCATTGTCGGAGGCGCCGAACTCAATTGGCGCTCTAAATACATCCGCGTAGAGAGAAACCTCTTCTGGTCGTGGCAATGTTAGACACAAGCGCGCCGGCGAAAGATCGTCGCCATAAAGATCGCGCATGCGCCGGACCATAAGCAGTGCAAATCTGGCCGCAACCATGTCGGCACCGTCAAACTCCGCCACATAGGTCCATCGATACCAACCGCCTTCTTCGTCGGTACTGAAGGTTTGGCGTGAACTGTTCGAAATCAAGGGCGTGTAGGTTGGGTACATACGAAACGAGTCACCCATCCGGGGTGCCGTTAATGCCGCTGTATCAATAGGACCGTGATAGCCAATCTTCAGCCGATCATAGTTGCGGATGAAGTAGGCGTCATCATCCAAGAGCTCAATGATGCGTTGATGAAAGGCGAGCAACTGCCCGAGTCCAACCCGTCGGTCACCATTTTCCAAGGCCCGGTCGGCGAGCGCCCCAGCGGCCAAGGCACTCTCAACCTCATCCATTGTGAGGCCGCAGGCCAGCGCTTGTGTGACATAGCCATCGACCACACGTGATTGGACCCAGTAGGCCTCGCGCCCACGCACAAGTGGTGTAAACACGGTTGTTGATGGAAGTTCGCTCACAAGCCTATCCGTTAGTGTTGCGAAGTAATCGACGGTGGTTATCGGCCGCACGTCCTCTTTCCCCACGGGCTGGGCTCATGACATCCATCGATAGGCCGCAAGCTTGCGCTTGGGTCATAAGGCCACCGCCAATAGGCGCACGCGCAGACCATGCGATCTGACTGTCACCAATTGCTACAGCCCTAACCAAGACCGCCATTGCATCGAACGACAAACAGGTAAGCCCACCTATTCATCACCGAATGCTAATTAAAGATCGAACGTAAGGTAAAGTAAACCAAAAATGTAAGCGCCCGACATTTTTCACGGCGTAGAGCGCCAAACTCGCGAGTCAAACTGGTTTCGTAGGTTGGGGTCAGATGTCAAAATTCGTCCAGGCTCTTGCCTTCTGACACCAAGCGATCTCCAAACGCGACGGCCTCGGCGTGGGCAATTGGATCCGCCACCGGGTTCTCGCGTGCCGCGTCGGCATGAGCAAACTGAACACCGTACCACGGTGCGCCAAACTCTGGCTGAGTGCTGAAAACGTTCTCAAAAACCTCGACGTCGTTTGGTCGCGGAAGCATCAAACAAACACGTAAAGGCCTCAGACTCGTTCCATAAAGGTCGCGCATGCGCTGCACAAAAATCATGGCTGCCCGGCAGGCAACTATGCCCTGGGTCTCATGCGATAATACATAGGACCAGCGAAACCAAACGCCGTCTTCATCTTTCTCGAAGATCGGGCGAATGTAATTGGAAATCAGAGGGGTGTACCGGGGATACATTTCGAAGGACACGCCAAGAGTCGGCGCGGTAACGGCCGCAGAATCGATGGCACCATGGTGGCCGACTCTCAGGCGTTCATAATGGCGCAGGCAAAACAATTCATCATCGAGGCGTTGGCTCAGCGTGCGGATGAAAGCATCAAGCTGCAATACATCCACGCGGCGCCCACCAATTCGCGCCCGCTGGTTGGACAAACCGCACTGCGCAAGGGCTTCATCAACCGCTTCCATAGAAAGACCACAAGCCAGCGCCTGGGTGATGTAACCATCAATGACCCGGCCATGAACCCAGTAGGGCTCATCTAAGCCCTGGCTCTGACCGAACGGCTCACTGAGGGGTGTAGGGGACCTTAGCTGGTTCATGTCAATCGGCGATGATTAAGTCGGACGGAAAAAGCTAATACGCAATTGGCGCTGCCACAGATCAAGCTTTTTGGCCCATTGTCTGGCGCACCTCGCGCGGTGCCTTCCCATACCAGCGCTTAACGGCCCGCGTGAAATTGGCTTGGTTGGAAAAGCCGAGCTGATAGGCAATCTCGCCCATGGGCAAGTCGCCGTCCGTGAGCATCAGGTGCGCTTTGGTGGCCCGCACTTCATCGGCCAGTTTCTGAAAATTGGTGCCAAGCTCTTCAAGCCGTCGCTGAAGGCTGCGTGTGCTCATGCCCAGCCTTTTCGCCGTCTCTTTGATGCTGGGTCCATCGTCCGACAGGTTTTGAAAGACGTCTTCGCGGGTGCGGATCGAAAGATCGTCTGGCAAACGCCGTTCTGCCAAAATGCGGTTGGCCAAGGCGATGGCGATTTCATGCGCATAAGGGTCCGCGATCCGGTTTTTGCGGCCCATGTATGCCCTGTCGAAGAGAATCTCGTTCATCTCGGCGCCAAACTCAACAGGCGAACGGAAGGCATCACGGAATGGCAACGTGTCGTTAGGCAGCGGCATTTGTAAACTGACGCGTTGCGGCGTTACGTCGTTGCCATACAGGCTGCGCAGGCGGGCAATCGTCAGCGCAACACTGCGTGCCCCCAAAATCTCGTTGTTCTGAACAAGCGGTGGATAGGTCCATCGGAACCAAACACCTGCTGCCTCTTTGTCCAGAGTGACCAGGGGGATATCGGCCACGACCAGCATGTAACGGCACAGAATTTCCATGGAGGAACCCATGTCCGGCGCAGAAATAACCGCGCTATCAACGATGCCGAAATGGCCGTCCTGAATGCAGTCAATGTGGCGCACACAAAAGGCTTCATCACCGACTTGATGACTGAAATAAAGGACCAGCGCGACAAGCTGGTTCATACTGATATAGGTATCGACGGCGCTGGTAGAGACTGTATGCAGACCACAAGCTTCGAGCCCTGCTTCAATGGCCCTAGGCGAGAGCCCAGCCAGACGGGCCTGGGCTTCAACAATTTGGATTGAGCGCGCGTTCGCGACGTAGCGGTCACACTCTGTTAGCCCGCGGCCAACAACCGGTGCCCGGTTTCCAACAAGCGAACTAACCAGGTCCTCCGACTGCCGACTTACCGGCAAAACGAAGCCTTCTTCTCTTCCCAAAGCGCCACCCAGCCCTAATCTGTGATTGGCTCGCCCCACTATAGCAACCTACGGTTACTATACGTTATGCACCACGGCCACCAGTGTCGACCGACAGAATGTGTGCACAATTAGAACCAGAATTCCGTAAGGCAACCACAATCAGAGGGTACGTACCTCAAAAGTGTCGCAGCTTTCCATACTCCCGCTCTCAAAACCGGTGCTGAACCAACGCATCCTTTGCTCGGCGGTGCCGTGCGAGAAGCTCTCGGGAACGACATAGCCTTGCGCGCGCCGTTGCATCGTATCGTCGCCAATTTGGGTGGCAGCGTTCAAAGCTTCATCCAAGTCGCCGCGTTCCAACAACCCACGGGCGGCAGCGTCATGGCCCCAAACGCCAGCCAAGCAATCGGCTTGAAGCTCGACGCGCACTGACAGGGCATTGGATTCGCGTTCGGACACCCGGCGGCGCATGTCATTGACCCGGCCAAGGATGCCAAGCTGGTTCTGGATGTGATGCCCAACCTCATGCGCAATCACATAGGCTTGCGCGAAATCACCTGGCGCACCGAACCGACGAGACAATTCGGCAAAGAAACTGAGATCAAGAAACACGCCCTGGTCAGGCGGGCAGTAGAACGGTCCGCTGGCAGAACTGGCGAAGCCGCACGCTGATTGAACTTGTCCCGTGAACAGGGTCAGCGTTGGGTCTTGGTAGCGCATGCCGCGCTCATCAAATTCACGGGCCCATACATCTTCGGTATCACCCAGCACGCGCGAAACAAGATCCGCCAGTTCATCCCCCGCACCAGGATCGAATGGCTCGCTCTGCTGCTGCGAGGTTGGGACGCCGACGCCGGTGCCGCCGGACAGCCCGCCCCCTGAAAGCAAGGTCAGCGGGTTGATGCCAAGCATCCAGGCAATCACAACCAACACCAAGATACCGCCAATACCAATACCACCTCCAGCGCGACCGCCACGGCCAGATGGGATGCGTACACGGCGACCGGAGGGGATGCGCATGCGCGCGCCGCCCATGCCCCCAGGCATGCGCGATGCGCGCCGCAAATCACGGACTTTTGTGCTGCGCCTCATATTGCGCCAACGCATGGGCCTAGCCTCTCACTCAGTGTGACGACGGCAAACTGCCAACACCGTGGGCCGAGGGCAAGGTGGTTGGGCGCAACAACAACGAAAAACGCCGCCCAAACCGGCGGCGTTTTTTCTCAGGCGTATTCAGTTTTCCTACCAGTCGATACCGACATAGCGCATCAAAGCATGCCACGAACAAGAAAACGTAGCATGTCGATGAAGATCGGGACGACGCGTAGCAACGACCGAACGATGTACGATCATATCTGTGAGCACAGCGCATCCTCTTTTTTCTTATGGCGGGGTGCAAAAGTGCTGCCCACCACGGGTTGACCAGCGCACTCAGTACGCTTTAGAGGTTCTAAATATGCACTTTGTGCACCTTGCGCAAGAGAAAAACGCACTTTGTGCTCTTTTTTGCGCACATTTTGCGACTCGTTGGACTGCGTATGGCCGATAAGCACCGAGGAAAGGCGACGATAGACGCCAAGAACCCAATGCCAGCCGCCGCCTTTCGTGATTGGCGCAAACGCCTTGGTCTAAAACAGAAAGAAGCGGCCGATCTGCTTGGCCTCAAGAAGCGGATGATCCAGTACTACGAGACTGGCAACCGCGGCGGCAAAGACGTTTGCATCCCAAAGTCAATTCGTTTGGCCTGTTATGCCTTAGAAGCCGGTATCCTGGACTATAATGGCGAGCAGGTGATCGAAGGACCAGCACGGCCCAACAATGTGCGACGCTTGATCGTTGAAGGTGACACCTCGAACAGCGAGCATGAACCAATAGGATTCGGGGTCGATCTAGGGCGCACAGCACCTAACCGCGATACGCCGACGGACTGATCGATAGTTTTGTGCCAAAAGGCCGCTACGGGTATGCCATCTGTTGATCGTTGACTTCCATCCGACGCTTGCCACTTTCCAATCCAATCCACGCTGTCTATAGACCCTTTTCAGCCATATGACCGCGCTTGCTTGACCAAGTGGGACAAGTTCCAAAAGAACCTGCCCGCTGAGGCAAGCTTGCGGCCCATCACAAACGACCGTCAACTGCAGCTAAGTCCG
The DNA here is from genome assembly GCA_965601715.1 of Hyphomicrobiales bacterium. GTDB lineage: Bacteria > Pseudomonadota > Alphaproteobacteria > Rhizobiales > MH13 > MH13. The sequence continues at coordinate 1,357,744 of OZ271835.1, forward strand.
ACCCCATGCCCAAACGCACCGATATCCACTCCATCCTGATCATCGGCGCTGGCCCCATCATTATCGGGCAGGCCTGCGAATTCGATTATTCGGGCACCCAGGCCTGCAAGGCCCTGAAGGCTGAGGGCTACCGGATCATCCTGGTCAACTCCAACCCGGCGACGATCATGACCGATCCAGATCTGGCCGACGCGACCTATGTCGAGCCGATCACGCCAGAGGTCGTGGCCAAGATCATCGCTAAGGAGCGCCCCGACGCGATCTTGCCTACCATGGGTGGTCAGACGGCACTCAACTGCGCGCTGAGCCTGCGCAAGATGGGCGTCTTGGAGGAGTATGGCGTTGAGATGATTGGCGCGACCGCCGAGGCCATCGACAAGGCCGAAGATCGGGAACTCTTCCGCAAGGCGATGATCAAGATCGGCTTGGAAACGGCGCGTGGTGAGACGCTCAAAGGTAGCCTTCGCGACAAGCTCGATGCCAATGGCGACCCAATCCTCGACAAGGCGGGCAATCCCATCCGCGAACTGTCGCCAGAAGGCTTGGCCAAAGCGCTCAACCTGTTGGATATGGTGGGCCTTCCAGCCGTCATTCGTCCATCGTTCACGCTTGGTGGTACTGGCGGCGGCATTGCGTACAACCGCGAGGAATTTTTGCAGATCGTTGAGGGCGGCATCGACGCCTCACCAACCAACGAGGTGCTGATCGAAGAATCCGTGCTCGGCTGGAAGGAATTCGAGATGGAGGTCGTCCGCGACAAGGCGGACAATTGCATCATCATCTGCTCCATTGAGAACGTCGATCCGATGGGCGTCCATACCGGGGATTCCATCACCGTCGCCCCTGCCCTGACGCTTACCGACAAAGAATATCAGATCATGCGCGACGCTTCGATCGCCGTGCTGCGCGAGATCGGCGTTGAAACCGGCGGGTCGAATGTGCAGTTCGCGGTGAATCCGCAAGACGGGCGCATGGTTGTCATTGAAATGAACCCGCGCGTGTCGCGGTCGTCTGCTCTGGCGTCAAAAGCGACCGGCTTTCCGATTGCCAAAGTCGCCGCGCGCCTTGCCGTTGGTTACACGCTGGACGAGCTCGACAATGACATCACGGGCGGTGCGACCCCCGCGGCTTTTGAGCCAACCATCGATTATGTCGTCACCAAAATTCCGCGCTTCACCTTCGAGAAGTTCCCAGATGCAGACCCGGTTCTGACAACGTCTATGAAGTCGGTTGGCGAGGTTATGGCCATCGGTCGTACCTTTGCAGAGAGCCTGCAAAAAGCACTGCGCGGCCTGGAGACAGGGCTGACGGGCCTCGACGACATTGAGATCGAAGGCCTGGGCGGCGATGACGACAAGAACGTCATCAGGGCAGCAATCGGCACCCCAACACCAGAACGTCTGCTGAAAGTTGCGCAGGTCATGCGCGCGGGCGCAACGATCGAGCAGGTGCACGCTGGCTGTAAGATCGACCCATGGTTCCTGCGGCAGATGCAAGACATCATCAAACTCGAAGAGCGGGTACGCGCGCACGGGCTGCCACAGGATGCAGATTGGATGCGGCACTTGAAGGCCCACGGGTTTTCTGATGCACGTCTCGCCGCGCTGTCGGGAAGCACTGAGGCGCAGGTGAAAGCGCATCGCCACACCCTTGGCGTCAAACCCGTCTTCAAACGCATCGACACCTGCGCCGCTGAATTCGCGTCGCCTACCGCCTATATGTACTCGACCTACGAGACGCCCTTTGCTGGCCAGCTCGCCAACGAGGCTGAACCATCACAGCGACAGAAGGTCGTCATACTTGGCGGTGGCCCGAACCGCATCGGCCAAGGCATTGAGTTTGACTATTGCTGCTGCCATGCCGCCTTCGCATTGAAGGACGCCGGCTATGAAGCCATCATGGTCAACTGCAATCCGGAGACGGTCTCAACCGACTATGACACCTCCGACCGGCTCTATTTTGAGCCACTGACCGCCGAAGACGTGCTTGAAATTCTGTCCCTGGAACAAACCAACGGCACATTGAAGGGCGTCATTGTGCAGTTCGGCGGGCAAACGCCGCTTAAATTGGCACACGCGCTGCAAGACGCCGGTATCCCGATCCTTGGCACCTCGCCTGATGCCATTGACTTGGCAGAAGACCGCGACCGCTTCCAAAAGCTACTCGTTGAATTGGGCCTCAAACAACCCGCCAACGGCATTGCCCGCTCGATTGAAGAAGCCAAGCAGATCACCGCCGATATCGGCTACCCTGTGGTCGTTCGCCCTTCCTACGTGCTTGGCGGCAGGGCGATGGAAATCGTACGCGATGACGCGAGTCTTGATCGCTATATGCGCGAGGCCGTGGTGGTATCCGGCGAAAGCCCTGTCCTTATCGACGGCTATCTCGCCGACGCCACCGAAGTGGATGTGGACGCGCTGTGCGACGGCACAGATGTCACGGTCTGCGGCATCATGGAGCATATCGAGGAAGCCGGCATCCATTCCGGCGACTCCGCCTGCACGCTGCCCGCCCACACGCTGTCCGACGCCATTTTGGATGAGCTGGAAGAGCAGACCAAGAAACTCGCTTTGGCGCTCAATGTCGGTGGCCTGATGAATGTGCAATACGCCATCAAAGGCGACGTGATTTACGTGCTGGAAGTCAACCCTCGTGCCTCGCGAACCGTGCCGTTTGTCGCCAAAACCGTGGGCGCGCCCATCGCCAAGATCGCCTCGCGCATTATGGCCGGCGAACCGCTGGCCTCAACCCTGAGCGCCTATGGCCGCGCCCCCAAATCCCGCGGTCTGCCGCACATTGCGGTGAAGGAAGCGGTATTCCCGTTCGCGCGGTTCCCTGGAGTGGACACGGTTCTTGGGCCAGAAATGCGCTCGACCGGCGAGGTCATGGGCATTGACACCACGTTCGGCTACGCCTTTGCCAAATCCCAGCTCGGCGCAGGATCGACGGTACCCCTGCTTGGCAATGTGTTTGTCAGCCTGCGCGATTCCGACAAGCCCAAAGCGCTCAAAGCCATCAAGCTGCTCGCTGACCTAGGCTTCGGCATCCTGGCGACATCCGGCACCAAAACTTACCTTGAACAGCATGGCTTGACCGTGCAGCGGGTGAACAAGGTGCTTGAAGGGCGTCCGCACATTGTCGACGCCATCAAGAACGGGGATGTGCAGCTTGTCTTCAACACGACCGAGGGCAAAAAGGCGCTCGAAGATTCGCGCTCGCTGCGCCAAGCGGCGCTCATCCATAAGGTGCCCTATTACACCACCATGGCTGGCGCCGATGCTGGTGCACAGGCCATTGATGCCGTTATGTCAGCCGACATTGCGGTAAAACCCTTACAGGACTATATGTCGGCCCTGGCATAACCGGCCGCTTATCCATCACAACAGCAGCCGATAGGGCAAACACCGTCCGGGCTTCCGGGCGGCTAAAACCCCTTTGAAGGACAAGGCATGGTTGAAAAAGTACCGATGACGAAACAGGGCTACGAAGCTCTGCAGGAGGAGTTGAAGCGCAGGCAGTCCGAAGACCGCCCACGTATCATCGACGCCATCTCTGAGGCGCGCGCCCATGGCGACCTTTCGGAAAACGCCGAGTATCATGCCGCCAAAGAGCAGCAGAGCCTGAACGAGGGCCGCATCAACGAGTTGGAAGACAAACTCGCGCGCGCCGACGTCATCGACCCCAGCACCATGTCAGGCGACACGGTGAAGTTTTCCGCGCGCGTTACCATCGTTGATGAAGAAACCGACGAAGAGAAGACCTATCAGATCGTCGGTGATGTTGAGGCCGACCTGAAGCAGAACAAGATCTCGCTGTCTTCGCCGATCGCGCGCGCACTGATCAACAAGAAGGTTGGCGACAGCGTGGAAGTCGCCGCGCCTGGTGGCAAACGCGACTTTGAGATTTTGAAAATCCAGTACGGCTGAGCGACCGCGCCGACATTAAGCGTTCAAGGTCTGGCGCGAAAAGACACGCGCCGCCTCGTCGCTAGCTGCGACCTCAAGCTTGGTTTGATCAAGCCGCTTAAGGCTCCCCGGTCTGTAGCGCGGCGAACCGGCGCCGGCATATTCAGCTGCAATGCGCAGCAGCACCGACGGGTGCAACTCCGCTATGGAGTCTGGGCCTTTGCGGTCGCGCTGCGACAGCCGAAAGACCTTATCGGCCAAGCCTGGTTTCTTGCTCATGTTCCTGAGTGGGCCCTGCGGGTTATGCTGATGCTTGATCGTTTGCAGCACCCGCTGATCAAATCCTAAGTCGACATGCTGCGCGCCCTCTATGATCCATGTGAGGCCGATACTCGACAGATCAAGAATGTCGCCGCCACCGCCAACCGAGCCATGGTCGCCCAACATGAAACGCTCCTGAAACAGTGTTTCTCCATCGGGCACGCTGTCCTGCATGGCTGGTAGATTGGTCCAGCGCGTCGGTTCATAACTTGGGCGGCGCTCGTCCAGCGCGACGGCATGCCTGGCCGACTTCACCATGCTGGAAAGGTCAGCATCGTGGAACTGGTATTTCTTTCGGTTGAACCAGCCAGCCACCGACAAATGGCGCGGCACTCCCAAGGCACCAACCGAATCCCAAACGCCAAGATAGGCAACGGTGAGCCGGTAAAGATCGTTGGCGGACGTGGTATCGAGATTGGCCTTGCGCCAGGCCAACTCCAAGTCGCTCGTGACAATGTGGGGTGACATCTCTTTGCGATGCCGATGACTTTCCTCAGAGTTCGGGTGGGTGCGGTCGTCGCCAACCGTTCGATACCGGTTGATGGCTATCGGCAAATTGTAAAGCTGATCGCGCGGAATGATACCGGTTGAACGGATCAGCCCTGTCAGGGAGCGTGCCGTGTAAGCGCCTCTTGAAAACCCGAAAACGAAGATCTCATCGCCAGGTTCATAGAGAAAGATGAGGTGGCGATAGGCTTCGGCGATATTGTCGAGCAACCCCCACCCCAGTGCTCCGCCGAGCCATTTGTCGGCAGCACGCGAAAACCCGGTGACGCCCTTTCCGGTGCCAACGCCGGGGACATAGATCGGTATCTGGGGGACGCCAACGGCATCAACCGGCAACAACGCCTGGGCCAGACGCACAACATTTGTAGGGTATTGGCTGTCGACCTTCTTCCAAGTTCCGTCGCACAGAATAATTATTCGCTTCATGGCCGCCTCCACGCCACGAAGACTATATCAATTCAGAATATCCAACAATAAGTGCCAAGGCTTATCACTTCAAAACTAACTTAACTGTAGTTCAAATCGAGTGACATCAACGTCAAAATCATGAACAGGGCACATTGCGCCCCAATCTGGCCGCGCAAAGCCTCTCTGGAAGCCTACTCCAACGGTGCGACGCCAGCGTCTTTCACGCGGCGCAGGGTCAGAGACGTGCGCACCGACGCGACATTCTCCGTGGCCGTCAGTTCGTCGATCACAAAAGACTGAAAGCTCCCGAAATCCCTGGCGGTACACTTCAAAATGAAGTCTACCTCGCCAGACACGGCATAGGCCTCGCGCACCATGGGCCAGGCAGCAATATGCGCTTCAAAGGCGACGAGATCGGCCTCCGACTGGCTCACTAGGCCGACCATCGCGTAGGCGATGATATCAAAGCCCAGCGCCTTCTCGTCCAACAGCGCCCGGTACCCACGGATCAATCCTGCCTCTTCCAAGGCGCGCACCCGCCGTAGACAGGGCGGCGGCGAGATGCCGACCCGCCGCGCAAGCTCGACATTTGTCATGCGTCCGTCGGCCTGCAATTCTGTGAGAATGCGCCAATCGGTTTCATCCAGAAGCGCCTTCATATGTCCAACAATCCCTCAATCTAACTGCAACCGCACTTTAATTTTGACACCTAACAGTGTGTGTCACGATTGACATCAATTAATGTCGCTTTCATGCAAAGATATGACTGAATATCCGGCACCGAGCGCCGCTCCTTTGTGCGTCCTCATCGTCACCGACGGAAAAATGGGCGATATTGCCCCGTGTCGCGGCGTGGCTCAGGCGCTGGGCGCCGAAGCACATGAGCTCGTCGTTAAGCCAACGGTCGTCTCGGCCCTGCTGCGACGTGGCCCACTCAATGCCGAGGTCAGTGCCTCTCTTGATAGGCTGGACCAAACGCCAGACGTGATCTTGGCGTCAGGCCGCCGGGCCGCACCCTATTTGAAGCCATTGAAAGCACATTTCGGCGGTTCGCCCCTAACGGTCTGCTTCAAGGACCCACGCACTGGCGCATCAACCGCAGACCTTATTTGGGTTCCCGAACATGACCGTCTGCGCGCTGACAATGTTATCGTGACAGCCACAAGCCCCCATGCGCACACACAAGAGGCCGCCGCGAAAGCTGGCAAAGCGCTCAAGGCTCGGCTCGGCGAGCGACCCAGGCCGTGGCTAGGCGTTCTCATCGGTGGACCAAACAAGCACGTGGCGTTCGGTGAGCCGGACATTGCGAAGCTCGCCGCAGCGATCGGCGATTTGTCAGCCCAAGCCGGCACGACGCTCATCACCCCATCGCGGCGGACGCCCGCCCCCTTGGTCGACGCGCTGCGCAATCTGCCCGGATCAGTCTGGCTGTGGGATGGAGAGGGAAACAACCCTTATGCAGGCATGCTTGGCACCTGCGATGCCTTTCTGGTGACCGGTGACAGCCACAACATGGTCTCCGAAGTGCTCAGCGCCGGACGTCAAACCATGGTCTTTCGCCCGCATGGTTTGCAGACGAAGTTCACGCAGTTTTTGGACGGCCTGGCAAAGGATGGCTTGATCTCCGAGCCAACCACATTGGATGCGAAGGATACCCAAGAGCGCATCGACTCCACGCCGGTCATTGCCGACGCCATCCGCCAAAGGCTCGCTCGCTAGCTCATCGCAACGCACATCAACGGCTCACGAAGAACCGCCCTGGGATAGGCGACTGGGACAGATCTCTGCTTCTAAGACCTCAACAGCAACGAGGCATGCCCGCCAGACGCCCATTAGTTTGGGATAACAAGCCCCATCACGCACGGTTGAAAGCGCGGTTTCTTGGCAGGCTCGCTTGCGATGCCTATCTTGGTGGCCAAACTGGCGCACCGCGCCAACACATCCTGTCGCGAAAGAACCAACCATGTCCGACACGCTTCACACCAAGGTCCTGATCATCGGTTCGGGACCCGCGGGTTACACCGCCGCGATCTATGCCGCGCGCGCCTTGCTTGAACCTGTGCTTGTCTCTGGCCTGCAAACCGGCGGCCAGCTCACCATCACCACCGACGTAGAGAACTACCCAGGCTTCGCCGATGTCATCCAAGGCCCTTGGCTGATGGAACAGATGAAAGCTCAGGCCGAGCATGTCGGCACAAAGTTCGTGCAAGACATCATCACCGATGTCGACACCACCCGACGCCCCTTCGTCTGCAAGAGCGATTCTGGCGCCGTCTACACCGCCGATACAGTGATCATCGCGACAGGTGCCCAGGCCAAATGGCTTGGCCTACCATCGGAACAGACCTTTATGGGCGGCGGCGTCTCCGCCTGCGCCACCTGTGACGGCTTCTTCTACAAAGGCAAACGCGTTGCGGTCATTGGCGGTGGCAACACCGCCGTTGAAGAAGCACTTTATTTGGCGAATCTCGCTGATGAGGTTACCCTCGTCCACCGCCGTGACGAACTGCGCGCTGAAAAGATCCTGCAAGATCGCCTGCTCAAGCACCCCAAAATCAAGGTGCTGTGGAACCAAACGGTCGATGAGATCATGGGCGAGACCGGCTTCCCTGCCCACGTCACACACCTAAAGCTCAAGAACACCTTGACCGGCGAGTTCACCGACCACGAAACCGACGGCGTGTTCGTGGCAATCGGCCATGCGCCCGCCGTCAGCCTGTTCGAAGGCAAGCTCAAGCAGAAAGACAATGGCTATCTGTGGACCGCTCCTGACAGCACCGCCACAAGCGTCGCAGGCATCTATGCGGCTGGCGACGTGACCGACGATATCTACCGACAGGCCGTGACGGCAGCCGGTCTTGGCTGTATGGCTGCTCTGGAAGCGGAAAAATTTCTCGCTGAACACGAGAGCTTGCTGCAAGCCGCAGAATAGCCGCGTCGCCAAACCGTGGCGGCGCTCCAAAGGAAAGAACGCATGCCCACAACCGGTCGCCTAATTGTTCACGACGACACTGCTGCCGTCATGGACTGGGACAAGCTGCGGATCTTTCACGCTGCCGCTGAAGCAGGGTCGTTCACCCATGCTGGTGACGGGCTGCATATGAGCCAGTCTGCTGTCAGCCGGCAGGTCTCCGCGCTGGAAGCGGACCTCAATGTGAAGCTGTTCCACCGCCATGCACGTGGCCTGGTGCTGACCGAACAAGGTGAATTGCTCTACCGCACAGCACATGAAGTTCTACAAAAACTGGAATCGGTGCGCACGCGGCTGACCGATTCCAAGAACCAGCCCACTGGAACGCTCCGCGTGACCACAACCGTTGGCTTAGGGTCAACTTGGTTGACGGCACGCCTGCAAGATTTCCGTGATCTCTACCCCGGCATCCAGTTGGAACTGATCCTGAACGACGACGAGTTAGACCTCGCCATGCGCGAGGCTGATGTGGCCATTCGTTTGCGCCAACCTGTCCAACCGGACCTCATCCAGCGCCGCTTGTTCACGGTGCACTTCCACCTGTATGCATCGCCGGAATACATCAAGCGCTACGGCCAACCAACCACGGCGACCGACCTCGACGACCATGTGCTTCTCGCCTACGGCTACCCAGCACCAACCTACCTACGTGATATTAATTTCTTAGAGACCGCGGGGCGCTCGGAGGACAATCCGCGCCGTGCACAGGTGCGCATCACCAACGTCTATGGCTTGCGCAAAGCTTGTCTGCGAGGCGTCGGCATCGCCATGCTGCCCGACTATATCGTCGAAGACGACAAGAACCTGGTTCAGATCACGCTTGAAGGCGAAACGCTGCCGCACTTCGACACCTACTTTGTGTACCCCGAAGAGATGCGCAACTCGGCCCGCGTTATGGTGTTCCGAGATTTCCTGCTCGCCAACGCACGGCGCTGGCACTACTAAGATACGGACTCAAAACCTTTCCGATAGACTCTCTAGAGGAACTTTCCCGGCAAAAATCAAAGCCGGTAAAGGGCTTCAGCCTGCCTCTTTTTGCGCCCAAAAACGTGACTCTCTACCTCAACTCGAAACACGCAGATCGGAATCTGAGGCGTAGGTTAATCAAATTCCTTCAATAAAAACAGTAATTTGAATGGTTTTTTGGATTCAGTTTCCGAGCCATGCACCCAACGCATAACTGACATGCCACTATTGCCATAGCGGAAACAAAGTTGCGCACTATCTTCTAATGCAACACGGTCATGAAACGCTTCCCTCCCTGCGTTGACCGTTGTTCCCCTGTAGGTGGCCCCAAGCATGGATGAGCCACCACACCTGCCAACGCTGGGCTTGATCGCACTTTCTGAGTGACGGATCGCCCAGCGTTTTTTTTGGTCTTCAGGCGCACAGCGAAGGCGAGGCTAGTTGGCGACCCCGCCGAAGGCAGTCATATCGACCCAGCCGCTCAGACCATCCTCGCCAAACGGCAGCAGGCACCAATCAAGCGTGACATTGCAAGTTTCAATGAAGCCACCTGCACCGGGCTCGACTGTACCGACCAGCTCTCCAAGGCCGGCGGGTTCGGAGTAAGCAGGCACCGGCTCGTCTCCCAAATTGTAGAACGGCACCTCTGGTGAGTAGGTGGACTGCCAAGCGACCTCATCGGTCGCGGCCAACTCTTCCTGAACGGCTTGTGCCGCTTGCTCGACTTGGGACGCAACCTGCCCAACCAAGGCGCCTATGGCGTCGGCAGCGCCGTCGGTGCGTTCAGCCACACGCTCGGCCACTTGGTTTGCGACATCCTCAGCGGCTTCATCAAGAGGTCGCCCGTCGGTCAGTTCGTTGATCTGGTCGGCGGCAATGGTGGCAAGCTCATTCGCCGCATCCTGCACCACCTCCAGCGCCTGCTCCTGAGGCGTCGGTTCTGTTGGTGGCTCGGTAGGCTCAGCAGATTCCTCGTCATTCGGTTCGGGCACCGGGCTGTCATATTCGTTCAGCTCCGGCACCTCGGCCTGCTCATCATTGGAGTTGTCGCAAGCAGCAAGCGCAAGCGCGGCAACAAGGGTTAGGGCGGCAGCAAAGCGCATAACGCATCTCCTTTTTCGCCTGTGCATTGGATTGCTACAGACGAATAGGACGATTCGCGGGCAGCGTCGCCGCACCTGAGGTTGTGAAGAAAGAGCCGGTCGGCGCTCTACATAAACAAACGCGGGTCGTCGATCTGGCTGTACAGATCGGCAACCTGCTCGCCATAGCCATTGTAAATCATCGTCGGGACGCGTTCCTCACCGCCCAAGAGCCGCTCGGTCGCTTGGCTCCAACGCGGGTGTGGAACCTCCGGGTTCACATTCGCCCAGAAGCCATACTCATTGGCATTGGCTTCCTCCCAGAAGGTCAATGGACGCTGATCTGTGAAGGTGAAGCGCACAAGCGACTTGACGCTCTTGAAGCCATATTTCCAAGGCACAGCCAGACGGATCGGCGCGCCATACTGTTTGGCAATGGGCTTGCCGTAGACACCGGTCGCGAGGAAGGCGAGGTCATGCGTCGCTTCTTCGGTGGTCAGGCCCTCGGTGTACGGCCAGGAGTACCAGGTTTGGCGCTGTCCAGAGGCCATGTCTGGGTCGTTGAAGGTCTCCATCACGACATATTTGGCGCTTGAAAGCGGGCGGGCATAGTCCACCAGATCGCGCATCGGGAAGCCCGTCCACGGCACGGTCATGGCCCATGCTTCCACACAGCGGTGGCGGTAGACGCGCTCTTCGAGGGTCATGGCGCGGATCAAGGTATCGATATCGACCTCACGCTCTTCCTCGACCATCCCGTCGAAGATCACCGTCCACGGGCGCGTCTCCAGGCGCTGCGCCGCTTGCCAAATGCCTTTGTGCGAGCCGAACTCATAGAAATTGTTGTAGGTCGCGGCCTCCACCTCATCGGTGAGCGGGCGCCCTGCATTCATGAAGGATGGGTTTGAAAAAGCCGGGTACAGGTCAGCGGTTGGATCGTCAGGCACGGTGAGCGGCACCTCGCCATCGCCACCACCTTCAAACAAGCCGAAGAGGGCGTGGCTCGGCTGCGTGCTGGCGCCAAGTGCGGCGGTCGCCCCGCCAAGGGCCAGAGCCCCCTTCATCAAGGAACGGCGGTTGAGATAGACGCTTTCGTCTGTCGCAGCGCTCTCAGGCAGGTGCCAGCTTGGTTTGGAACGGATGAGCATGGCGCGCAAGGCCTCCCATTGTCAGCAAATTCGGTATGGGAGACATAATCACGCGCGCCATCACCGTCCACTCACAAGCGCGTGCGGTGCGGTCACGAGCCTAAGTCAGGTTGCCGCAGAAGCGCTGTATGCGGGTGCAGGCTTCTTCCAACGCTTCATCCGACGTGGCGTAGGAGATGCGGAAGTTTGGCCCGAGGCCAAACGCGGAACCCTGCACCACGGCGACGCCCTCGGTTTCCAGAAGTTCGGTGACGAAATCCTCGTCCGTTTCCAGAACCTTGCCTGATGGCGCGGTCTTGCCCATCGTGCCAGCGCAGGATGGGTAGACGTAGAAAGCGCCTTCCGGCGTTGGGCAGCTGATGCCAGCGGCCTGATTGAGCATGGAGACCACAAGGTCGCGGCGGCGTTTGAAGATCGCGTTGTTGGGCTCGATAAAGTCTTGCGTCCCGTTCAGCGCCTCGACGGCCGCCCACTGTGAAATCGATGGCGGGTTGGAGGTCGACTGCGACTGGATTTTCGCCATCGCCTTGATCAGATAGGTCGGGCCACCGGCATAGCCGATCCGCCAGCCGGTCATTGCATAGGCTTTCGAAACACCGTTCACCGTGAGCGTGCGGTCATAAAGCTGCGGCTCCACCTGAGCGACGGTCGCGAAGGTGAAATCATCATAGACGAGATGCTCATACATATCGTCGGTCATGATCCACACATGTGGGTGCTTCAAGAAAACGTCCGTCAGCGCCTTTAACTCATCATGGCTGTAGGCCGCGCCCGATGGGTTGGAGGGCGAGTTGAAGATGACCCATTTCGTCTTCGGCGTGATCGCCGCGTCCAAGGCTTCAGGCGTCAGCTTGAAGTTGTCTTCGATGGTCGTCTCGACGAATGTTGGCGTACCGCCGGCCAAAAGTGCCATGTCGGGATAGCTCACCCAGTAAGGCGTGGGGATCAGCACCTCATCGCCTTCATTCACAGTTGCCATCAGCGCGTTGTAGAGCACCTGCTTGCCGCCGGTCCCCACGGTGATCTGCGAGGCATCATAATCGAGATTGTTGTCGCGCTTGAACTTGGCGGAAATCGCCGCCTTGAGTTCGGGAATGCCATCGACGGCGGTGTACTTGGTCTTGCCATCATTGATCGCTGCAATGGCCGCCTGTTTGATGTTGTCCGGCGTATCAAAGTCCGGTTCACCGGCGCCGAGCCCGATCACGTCGCGGCCCGCAGCCTTCAACTCGCGGGCCTTTGTGGTCACCGCGATGGTGGCGGAAGGCTTGATGCGGGCAAGTGCGTCGGCGAGGAAGGCCATGACGAAAAATCCTTGTGGGTTGAGATGGTCTATAAAAACGTCCTAGACCCGCCGCCCGACCCGTGCAAGCACACCCTTCGACGTGACCTGTGAGGCCCCGATGCACACGCTCTTTTCGATGCAGAACTCCGGCAACTGCTACAAGCTACGCCTCGCCATGGCCCAACTCGGCATTCCGTTCACCATTCATGACGTCGATATCTTGAAGGGCGAAACGCGCACACCCGAGTTCTTGGCCCTCAATCCCAACGGCAAGGTGCCAGCCTTGCGGCTTGAATCCGGTGAAATTCTCGCCGAGTCAAATGCCATCCTCTTCTATTTCGGCGAAGGCACGCCATTGCTGCCCGATGACCGGCTGGCGCGCGCCGAAGTGCTGCAATGGATGTTCTTCGAACAGTACAGCCACGAACCGTATATCGCCGTCGCGCGCTTTTGGTTGAAGCTGCGCAAAGGCGGGCGCGAACTCCAGGCCCATATGCTCGATGATTGGTGGGAGCGCGGCTACCAGGCCCTCGGCGTGATGGAGCGACATCTGGAAACGCACGATTTCTTCGCCGCTGGCCAGTACACCATCGCCGATATTGCCCTTTACGCCTACACGCACATCGCTGAAGACGGCGACTTTGACCTGTCCGACTTTCCGCGTGTGCGCGCTTGGATGGAGCGGATTAAGGCGCAGCCTGGCCATGTCGATATGGATTGGCGACCAGCCTGATTGTGGCTGCATGGCAACATTGAGCCACCAATTGATCGCCGACAGGGCTGGTAAACAAAGTGTAAATTGATCTTCGCGCCGGGTTGGGTGTTGTGGACGCGCTGTCCTTCAACCCTCCGGTCCCGCGTGCCTGCGTCTTTGTCCTTCCCTCGCCCAGTTGCTGCTGACTCAAACCGCCTGTGGCCTGTACTCGCTCTGGCGCTATCGGTTTGTATTGGCGTGGTCCTCACCCCGCAGCTGGTGACGCCCGTCCTCGCGGTATGCGCACCAGACGGCGTACCCGGTGTGGACGTAAACTGCACAGGTACCGACACGGATGGATATGAAGTGCCAGCGACTGGCGTTCTTGCCATCGTGGTCGATTCCGGCGCTCTGGTGACCGACACGACGGGAGGGCCAGCACCTGGCATTGCCGTTATCGACGGCTCGAACGGTCCAGTCTCAAGTTTCCTCAACAATGGGTCGGTGGTTGCCACAATAAACGATCACGATGGGGTCTTTCTACCGGTCGTCACAACCGGAGATGTCGTCAACAATGGCACCATTACGGGAACGGGGATCGGCAACGGGCTCACAATCGGCATTCTGCAAGCTGGTCGCCTGATCAACCGCGGAACGATCACTGGCGATGGTGGCTTCCTCTCCTTCAACGACATCGCTGCGATTGAAAACTCAGGCTCCTTTGTTGGCACCGACGACGATGCGATCACCGTTCTTGGAACAATCACCAGCCTGGTAAACAACGGCCTTTTAATGGGCGACGATGACGGCGTTGATGCCTTTGACATCGGCACGCTGATCAACAGCGGAACCATCATCGGTGTCGATGATGGGGTCGATGCCGACAATGGTGGCGGGACAGGCCGGCTTGTCTTGCTGATCAACAGCGGAACGATACGCGGCGGTGATGACAACGACTTCAGTGACAACGGCGTCGCCGCCTTGCACATCGTTGAGTTGATCAACTCAGGCCTGATCCAAGGCGGTGGAACGCCAACCACCGGTTACGCCATTGAACAACGCGGAATCGGCAACACACAACTGACTCTCAACGCGGGGTCGGTGATCGTTGGGTTCATCGATCTTGGGAACGGAGCGAACACCCTGAACATCGGCCAGGGTCTGTCGCTCAACAGCCTGTTTGACGGGTTCTTTGGCCCCGGCGACCTTCCGGCTTTAGGAAGCGTGGACGGTCATCTGGTTGCCTTTACTGACGCAACTGTTCCGATCGATACCCGCCAAATCGTTGCGGTTGATCTATCCGCTTTTGCAAGTTTCGACGATGCGCTTGATCTGCTCACCCGTTCCATCGGCCAAAGCCTTTTGCGGCGTCCGTCGCCAGGCACCGCCCCGGCAAACCAACAGCTTCCTGCCGCTTTCTGGCCATCCCGACCGGCGCGCAGTCTGCCCTTTGATGCGGCTCTTGTTCAGCCGATGGAACCACGCTCTCACGTGTGGATTGATAGCTATGGGTCCATGCGCCTGGCCAACAGCGACCGCGTTGGCGGAGATTTTGCCCATTTGCTGGGCGGGCTGATCGGTGGATTTGATGGCCGGGTTGGCGACGCGACAACCATCGGCGCCCACGCTGGATTTGGGGCCGCGACGGCCACAAACGACACAGACACCCAGACCGTCGATTATCGCTCATACTTCGCAGGCATCCAAGCGCAAGGCGCGCACGGCACAGTGTCCTGGGATGCCAGTCTGACGGCGGGCTACAACGACTATGACGCCAACCGTCAAGCAGCGAACAATTTGGTTGTTGGCGGTCTGGAGACGGCGAACGCCTCATTCGGCGGATGGTTTGTAACGCCGCAACTCTCCGTCACCCGGCTGGCCGATAATCCTTGGAGGGACGTGGCCTGGGGCGACCTTCTGGGCAGCCCCCAGCTGGAGAAAGCACTGACCCTGCGTTACAGCGGTCTGTTCCTGGACGGCTACACCGAAACCGGCACGACCAATCCACTCACGGCATCAGCCCATCAGATTCATTTGGCCTCAACACGCGCCTCTGTGGCGGTGCCCTTCACGGGTCACTGGGCCGATGGCGCGTCGGCAGAGGTCAAGTTTATCGGTGGCATGGAAGGCTCCGCGCGCTTGAGCGACGATACGATATCCGGAACGCTGCTTGGACAAAGGGTAACAACATCCTTGCAAGACGACCGGATCGTGGGACGGGTGTTTACAGGGATGTCGGCAGAATACGCGCGCCAAGACCTCTCCATTGTCGGCCGCGCGGAGACGTCGATCGACACCACCGGATCGTTTGATCTGTCGGCAAGTCTGGGCATTCGCATCGCTTTCTGAACGACACACGGTCACAAGCACACCTTTGTGTGACACCCAGCACAGTTCGTCTGCCACAATTGAGCCATCAAAGGGTACGCAAAGCGCCGCACTGCCTCCCAAGGGTGGCCACACTGCGCTGTTTCAAAGCGATCCTACCAACCTTTGATTGCACCAACCGATGGCCAACGTGATGACCCGCCCCTACCCCATCTTCCAAACCGAAACCCATATGGACGCTCCGACCGCGTCGAAGACGCGGCGTTTGCGATCGCTTGGTTTTCTCGGGCGCGTGATGGATGGAACCCTCCTTGTCGCCACCTCTTTGTTTTTGGCCATGGCAACGCTTACCTCCGCCGCAAAAGCCGATACGTTGTTGGCAAGTTCCGATAGCAACAACCTGTTTATCGGCACACTTCTGGTTGTTGTGTTCGCGATTATGCTGGCCATGCTTCGCCAGACATGGCGCCATACGACCAAGGGCATCAACAGTGCACCTCGGACCACGCACCGCATTATCTAGCCAGGCTCGGGCCTAACGCGCCAACAGCCGGGTTTAAGGCACCGGGTCCATACCGACGATCTTCCAGGTCAAGCCTTTGCGCGCATGGCCAACGATTGCAGGCAGCTGCGCATGACCTATGTGGGATGCTGGTGACCGTCACCACCGGGAAAGACCATGCCCACCAAACACCCTTTGCCACCCAAACACCCTTTCTTGGCATCGCTGGCTGCGACCGCCATCGTCTTAACAGGCTCCGCCATGCTTACCGGCCCGTCTCAGGCGCAAGTGGTCGACAGCAATGGCAGTTGCGCACTCGTCGCCGAGACTGTCGGGACAGACCTGTCCTCGCCCTGGGGCCTAGCTTTTCCCAATGCGTCGACAGCTTTGGTGTCAGAGCGGCCAGGCACAATGCAGCTCATCAACCTGGCTGACGGAAGCAAGCAAACAGTGGCGGGCGTCCCTGAGGTGGTCGACAACCGCCAAGGCGGTTTGCTCGATGTGGTTCTGGCACCCGATTTCGATCAGAGTGGCTTGGTCTTTTTCTCGTTTGCTGAACCGCGCTCCGGCGGCACCGGGACGTCAATCGGCCGTGCTGTTCTGGCGGGCTGGGAAAATGGCGACCCAGAGCTGACGGATGTTCAGGTGATTTTTCAGCAGTCCGCTCCAGACGGCAATGGACGGCACTTTGGCTCGCGCATCGTGTTCTTGCCCGATGGGACCCTAGCCTTCACCATTGGCGACCGTGGAACGCCTGAGCGCGCGCAAGACCCGCGTGATCACGCCGGTTCGGTTCTACGCATCAACCAAGATGGAACGGTGCCGCAGGATAATCCATTCGCCAGTCCAAACGAGACACGGCCAGAAATCTGGTCGCTTGGCCATCGTAACCCTCAAGGCGCTGCACTCGATCCGTCCACTGGCGAGCTCTGGACGGTGGAACATGGTGCGCGCGGCGGCGATGAGATCAACAATCCGCAAGCTGGCCTCAATTATGGCTGGCCGACCATCTCCTACGGCGTAAACTACAGCGGAACGCCCATTGGCGTGGGCACGCAAGCCGAAGGCCTTGAGCAGCCGGTTTATTTTTGGGACCCGTCGATAGCGCCTTCAGGTATGGCCATCCTCAACAATTCGGCACTCTTTCCGAGCTGGGACGGCGATATTTTCGTCGGCGCTTTAAGGGCGCAGATGATGGTCCGTCTTGATCGCTTGGGCGTCTCCATCGTTGGTGAAGAACGTTATTTCGAAGAAGAACTGGGCCGTGTGCGCGACGTCCGCCAAGGGCCCGATGGCGCTCTTTGGCTGCTTACCGATGACACCCGCGGATCACTAATTCGCGTCAGCCCGCAATCAGGGATCTGTTGACACTTTTTCGTCGTAAAAAGGACGCGAAAAGGTAACCTTCTTGCCATCTGTCAATAGCGGCTCGGGGCGGTGGAGCAAGGTTGCATCAATGAATTGGTTTGCGCGCATGATTGGCTGGGCCCTAGCCCTAACACTTGTCTTGGTGATCACCATAGTGATGGTCGGACCACAGCGGTTTTGGTCGGCCATTGCCGGCGATCCGGATCTGGGCCGGCAAACCCTCGCAACACTAGAACGCTCGGGCAGCCTGAATGATGCGCTTTTGGCACCCCGCAACGCCGTTACGGCCGATGTGGATGACCAGACCCCCATTTTTGCACTCGCGCCAGAAGACCTCTATGCGCGCTTGATCGCCGATGTCGATGCCCTGGGTACCGTCGAGTGGACAGAGCAAGACCAAGCCAACCTCTACGCACGCGGCATCACGCGATCGCCGTTGATGAAATTCCCCGACACAAACCACATTTGGGTTTTGCCAGCGGGTGATGCCCAATCCACCTTGGCGCTTTATGCAGCGGCGCAATTGGGCACCTCTGACCTGGGCAAGAACCGCGAACGCCTGGAAACCTGGCTCGATCTGCTGGACGGCGTTCCACGGGTGGAAATCACCTCGCGCTGAACAGCGCGCCGCACTTGCCGAAGATCAAAGCCACAAATCTCCTCCTGCGTCATGCCTTGCGCTACGGCCCGCATTCAACCACAGTGACGGGCCGCAGGAGGATTTGTAATGCGCCCACCCGTTTCCGTTGATCTGACGATCGACCCAGCAACTGTGCGGATCTTCATTGATAAGGCCAAGGCGATTGCCGCTGACCTTGATCTGGAGAATCTCGACCAGTCGGCGGACACGATTGAGTTCGACGCAGAACGGCTTGAAGACAGCCACCATCACGACGGACTGGCCGAAGAGGAAACCGAAGACCTGACTGGTGAAGAACTGCGCGAACTGATCGACGATCTCAACACCGACGAAGCCGCCGGCCTGGTTGCCATCGCATGGGTCGGACGCGGCGACTTTGAGGCGACAGACTACCCAAACGCCTTCAACGAGGCGCGCGAGCGCGCTGAAGGGTCCACCAGCACCTATCTGATGGGTATGCCGCTCCTCGCCGAGCATTTGGAATCTGGCCTAGATGCGCTTGGCGTTTAGCCTGCTGGGACTTTTGGCATTACCAGCTTGGGCAGGCGAAGCAGACGTGATCGATGCGTCCGCCCTCCAAGACGCGCGTGGCACCTGGACCGTGTCGGCAACCATCCGCCATGACGACACAGGTTGGGAACACTATACCGACCGCTTTGACGTGCTCGACGAGGCTGGCAACATCCTCGGCAGCCGCACGCTGTTCCACCCGCATGTCGAAGAGCAGCCCTTCACGCGGTCGCTTAGCGCCGTTTCTGTACCCGATGACGTAACGCGGATCACCGTGCAGGCCCATGACAATGTCCATGGCCTGGGGGGCGCGACAGCAGAGATTATCCTTGAACGCTAATTTGTTTCCCGACTTCCAACACCGTCGCATCACCACTGAACCCGGCGTTCAGATCGCTTGCGTTATCGGTGGCTCCGGCCCGCCGATATTGATGCTGCACGGCTACCCGCAAACCAAAGAGATGTGGGCTTATGTAGCCGCGGATCTGGCCAAAGACCACACGGTGGTCGCCGCCGATCTGCGCGGCTATGGCGCCTCGTCCAAGCCGAGCGCCGATGCGCACGGCAATCCGTACACATTCCGCGATATGGCCAACGACGCCGCCGCCATGATGACCCAGTTGGGACATGAGGCATTCCACCTGGTGACCCATGACCGCGGATCACGAGTCGGCCACCGCTTCGCCCTCGATCATGGCGACAGGCTGCTATCGCTGACCTTGATGGACATCATCCCCACAGTGGATGTGTGGGACAACATGGATGCGGAGCTGGCCCATGCCTATTGGCATTGGCCGTTCCTGGCCCAGCCTGCTCCGTTCCCCGAAGACCGCATTACTGCGGACCCGGACGGGCACTTCCACTACTGCTTGGAAAGCTGGGGCAAGGCCAAACTGTCGGAATTCCACCCGGACCAACTGGCCGCCTACCAGGAAGCTTGGCGTGACCCAGCGATGATCTGGGGCAGTACGGCGGACTATCGCGCGGGCTATTTCATCGACCCGCAGCACGACGCGGACGATGCAGGCAAGCAGATCGCCTGCCCGACCCTCGTGCTTTACGGCGCCGCTGGCGTGATGGGGCGTAAGTTCGACGTCGGCGCGCTGTGGCGGCCCTTAATCGCTGGCCCCATGACGGTCGAGGCGATCCCCGGCGGGCACTTCTTCATTGACCAGCACCCCAACGAAACGCAGGCCGCCCTGCGCGCCTTCCTGGCTGGGATCGTGCAGGGCTGAACCTCAAGATTTGCGGGCAACGATGAAGGGGCGAATGTCCTTGCCCTTTGTGCCGTGATACTCGACGGCCTCGACGTCAAAGCCTGCGCGCTTGAGTGCGGCTTCTAGCTCGCCTTGATCGAAAGACAGCACTTTCGGCGCCTTGCCGATGAGCCGCATGGCGGGGATCATGACCCAGCGGATGAACGGGTTCATATCTTTTAGGCAGGCCGTCTTGCTGATCAGCAGGCCGCCCGGTTTCAGGCTCGCCCGAGCACCGGCAAGCGCATCGTCCAAGTCTGCCACCAAGTGGAACAGGTTGTACGCAAGCACGGCGTCATAGCCGCGCCCGGCAAAGCGCGTACGGTCGGCATCATCGACTTCAAAGCGAACGGTCGGCTGGTGAGTCTCAGCCAGTTTTTCATTGGCGATCGCAATCATCTCCGGCGAGATATCCGCGCCAACATACTCGGCGACTTGGCCGCCGAGACGCAGCGCGGTGCTACCTGTGCCGCAGCCTATCTCGAGCACCCGGTAGTCAGCATCAAGATAGGCGGCCGTGCGGGCCAAAGTCCGGTCATAGGCAGGAACATCTTCCACCGCGTTCTTGGCATAGCCGCGGGCTATCTTGTCCCAAAAGTGGGTGCTGGCAGGTGGTGTGTCGGACATGGTCGCGGGCACTTCGTTGGTCAGAGCGGGGTGGGTCATTGTGTGGTTGGTCATAACTCTAATCTCCATTGACCCCACTTCTATCATTCATATTTTTCATGACTATTGCCGGAATCTCTATTCATGATATGCATTTTCGTATGGCTAGTTTCGATTGGAACCAGATGCGTGGCTTCATCGCCGCCGCCGAAGCCGGGTCACTGTCGGCGGCCGCGCGACGCCTAGGGCTCACGCAACCAACGCTCAGCCGTCAGGTCGCGGCGCTTGAAGAGCATCTCGGCCTCACCCTGTTTCAACGCATCGGCAACAAGCTGGAACTAACCGAGAGCGGCCTGGATCTGCTGCACCACGGCAAGCAGATGGCGGACGCTGCCGATGCCCTCGCTCTCACAGCGACAGGCCGCGCGGACTCCGTTGCGGGGCTGGTCAGTATTTCGGCAGGCGACGGCGTCTCGATATGTCTTCTGCCGCCGATCATCGCCAAACTGCGCGCCATCGCGCCGCAAGTTCAGATCGAGATGGTGGTGGCCAACGAAGTGTCCGATTTGCGCCGCCGCGAAGCAGACATCGCCGTGCGCCATGTTGCGCCCACCGAGCCAGACCTGATCGGCAAGAAACTGCGCGATGTAACCGCCTCCTTCTACGCCTCCAAGGACTGGGTGAAGCAGAACGGCCACCCCCGCAAAGCCGAGGATGCAAACGGCCCCATCTTTGTCGGCTTCGAGCGGACCGAACGCTTCATGCAGTATATGCACGGCCTTGGGTTGAAGGTGGACGCCCAAAGCTTCCCGGTCATGTCGGCCTACACCATGGCCTGCTGGGCACTGGCGCGTCAGGGCCTCGGCATCACGACGATGATGGACGAGATCGCCGCTCCCGCACCAGATATGATGCGGGTTCTCGACGAGGTGCCGTCCATCAGCTTCCCAATTTGGCTGGTCACCCACCGTGAACTGCGCACCTCACGACGCATCCGGCTGGTGTACGATGTACTGGCGGAGGAGCTGGGCAGGCCGACCGCGACCTAGAGGGCAACCGGCCAGCGCATTGCACGGCAAATGTGATTTGCAATGCGCCATCGACGGCCACAGACTTTCCATCCAACCGAGAAGAAAGGACATGACGATGCGATGTTCAGCCAACCTTCTCGCGTCTCTCCCCCTCGCCTTAGGCCTCGCTGCGGCCACGCCAGCCTTGGCAGAAACCGACTTGCCCCATGGCACCTGTGTTGCTGGTGAGACCGGCGGCTATGTCTGTGATTTGCGGGCCGTCGTGCCCGCCTGGCTGACAGCCATTGATCACGTGGAGGGCATCGGATCAGGCGAGACCCTGGTGCTCGAACCGTTTGAGGGAACGGCAGCCTATCTCATGCTGGTCGATACAACCCACGCCACGCCAATTGGATTGCGAACGGATGATCGATACGGCGGTATCCGCGCTGATCTCATCGACATGATGGAGGCTTCCGGCCCACGGCGCCTGATCGAAGTCCAAGCCTATAACGGCGAGCTCGACACTCTGACGTCCTTTGGTGCGCCCGTGCCCCAAGCGATTGCCGGTCTCGAACAACTTCGCGCACAAACAGCAGAACCACACGTGCGCGCGGACCTCTATCTTTCGGCACTTGGGGCAATTGACACGCTCGCAGCACTCGACGCCGACCGCAAAGCTTTGGTGCTGTTCACCGACGGCCTCCACGACGCACCGCATTGGAGCTTGGACGGGCTTGTCGGCGCTGCCGAGGCGGCAGACATCACCATCATCGGCATGGCCTATGTCCATGGCGAAGCCGGGCTCGCCAACCATCTTGGCATCCGCGAACTGGCTTCGCGGACACAGGGCACAGTGCTCTACCCGTCTATGACCAACCAACGCCTGTCAGACGACAATTTGCGTGGCTTCTTCGGAGCACTGGACAATGGCGGAACGATCGAACTCGCGATCGATGATCCAAGCACGGGGACGATACCCGTGCGGGCACAGTACTCCGACGGGCGAACCATGGACGGAGTACTGTCGCTTCCCTGAAGGGGTTGAAGCGGCTTAGGAGACCGCTTCAATGACCTCGGCCAGGCTCACATAGTCCAAGCTGTCCGAGCCTGCGATATCGGCGATCATTTGCAGTTGGCGGCGTGCATCGTCGATCCAACCCAGCTGCACATAGGCTTCGCCAAGATATTGGCGCACACGGGTGTCGCGCGCATCCATCGCAATTGCCTGCATGTAGTAGTTGATCGAGGCAGCAGGATCGCCCTCTTTGCGGGTGATGTAGCCCAGCGCCGTGAGGCTCATCGCGTCGTGACCGCCAGCGCGCAGATCAATCAGATCGCGGGCAGTGTCGAACCGGCCCTCATCCGCAAGGGCGAATGCTTGGTTGGTGAGGTCTTGATCCGGAATGATGTTGGACTGCTGATTGACGCAAGTGTTTTGCTCGCTGTCCCAAACCTGGCCGTTGGGGCAGGTCTGCACCCAAGAACCGCCGCTATCTCCGCCGCCACCACCGGCGGCCAAAGCAACAGAAGACGCACCAGCCAAAGCTAGGGCAGCGACAAAGGAAGACGTGAAAAGGCGAGTCATAAGAGGCTCCGATGGTTTGTTGTCAGACGAAATTACGCGTTGCATTGCTGGGTAGATGTCTGACGCCTGGCTTTTATTCTCGGAGCCTGATCACAGAAGCGTGATCACGCTCTACGGATTTTCCTCTTCCAGCTGGATCAGCTCTTCGTAGGTATAGAACTCATCAATGATGATCTCTGTTTCGCGTTCAAAACGCGGGTCCTGGGGTAAGCAGCCGAGGCCGCATACCAGGCGGATCGTCATCTCCTCGGTATCCAGGAACCAAAGCCGCCCGCCCGGTGTCGCAACCCATCCATCGACGCCCTCATCGGCGTCGGCTTCAATATCATCGACCGACGGTATCTCCGACCAGGACCGTTCGTCATAGCCACCATGGGTGTGAAAGGACGCGACGGGGTCAAAATCATTCGGCCAGACGGGTGAACAGCCTGTCGTATCACCCGGCGTGATGACGCTGACCATCAGCTCCTCGCCGTCCTGATAGCCGATATAGCCGCAATACTCGGCGTTGCGCTGGAATGACCGCAGCTGCAAATCTTCAAAAACGATTTGGATGATCTCAAGCTCGTCGGCGGTTTGGGCAAACACCACCGGACTGGTAGACGCCAAGAGTAATCCAGTAAGGACGGCACGGGTGATCATAAGGGGCTCCTGTCCGAAACGCGCCAGCCCTTGTGCTGATTGGCTGCAACAGTGGGGATTTGGCTGCATGCAATGCTATCGGCAGATAGAGCACCCGCTCGCGTGATCAAAGCCCGATCGAAACAAGCCGGGGCTATGCCGTCGCCTCTTCATCAAACCGATCAATCCGTCGGGTCAGTGCATGACCCTCCAATTGCCTTGGACGGTAGGGGGCCACTTTGTCCATTTGCGGGACTGCGTCTGCCTCTAGCCGCGTGATCACGGAAGGGTGGAGTGTACCGGTTTCAACCCGCCGCGGCCTGGTTTTCCATTTGATACCAAGCCATGCGAACCCGGGCACGTATATTTCTTTGTGCTGCAGGCCAAGTGGATCCGGCCAACGATTGAGCAATGCGTGATTGATTTGCACGTCAGGCACGCACTCAACCAGCTCCTCTACCATCCAATCTAGGGCAATATCGCTCAAACGCGATTCATGCTCAGGGTAGCTTCCACCGATATCGCTATGACAACCGGCAAACCAAACCTGCTTCAGCCATGCTGGCTTCTGACCAGACAAGCGTGCGGCATCCTTTTTCATACCCCATTCCACACGTGGATAGTCCGCGCGATGTTCGTCGATCGCAATCGCATGTCGGGCATGCTTAACGTCCGCATCGAGGTAGCGGTCATAGTTCCTTTTGTTCCAAACCGCGTGGTGGCCATCTTTCCAAATCTGCCACCAGTCCCTTGGGTTGTTCAGCTTCAATTTTCGGCCATCAGCCGAGAAATACTTGTATTGGGAAAGCCGCAAGCGTGCGTAATAGAACGCGAGAACGCCGGCAACGGGCCAAGCGACACCAACCACCCACAACGGATACTGCAGATAGGTCGCGGTAAAGGCGCCGAACGCGATAAGATAGATAAGGAAGGCAGTGATCCGCCCGATAAGCGCGCTGCCTAGCGCGGCCACCGTGTCGAACACGCCAATAAAGGTGGGCTGAACGTTCCCTTGGACATCGTCCCCCTTCAGCGGCCTGCTGCCGTATTTGGCGCGAAAGCGTTTCCCTTTTTCCTCCCGCTGGTGGAAATACGGCTGCTCGCCGCGTGGTTTGCCTGCCCCGTGATTGTAAACATACAGCACAGCGTCACTGGCTATATTGCGTAGGTCTTTGCCGGTCTGCGAGATGGGCGAACCGTCGGGCATCTTGGTGGGCACACCACATAGGTTCATGACGTTCGCAACAGCCCGAACCGTGTAAGCGCCGCGCGAGAACCCAAACAACAAAATGCGATCGCCAGGGCGATAGTTGCCTATGATGAACTCGTAGCAATCGATCACGTTCTCATCGATACCAGCCCCAAGCGCAGACGCCAGAAAACTGCGGGTTCGTTTGAACAGCGGCTTTTCTATTTCACCCACGCCCAGACCAGGATCGTAAAACGCAACCTGTTTGGCCGGATCTACAGGCGAGGTGGGACCAGGCCGCATGGCACGAAACAGCTTGTAAACATTCGAGAGGCGCTGATCGGGCTTCAAACCGCCAATCTGGCCCGTACCATCAGAGAAAACCAATATGTAGCGGCTCATCGCAGGCTATCCCGTCTGTTTGGTCAAACACATGGCGACCCACCCATGCCGTCCGGCGGCCGTGTGTGGGGGGCACGACAAAGGTTGAGACTGTCGTCCCAACGGAGGAACTCAACGGCATGGACGCACAGACTAGGGCTATCAGCCGTGCCGCAGCTCATGAGCTGACCCAATAGCTGTGCGACAGAGGTCTTGCGTTACGTGTGTTCGATAAGCCTTTCCTGGTTGGCGCCTTGCAAACAGACATAAGCCAGCTTCTTGAGTATAGATGACATATCAAAAGCCAAACTATCAACAGTTGAAGTTTTGTATTTCAAAGATCGCTAAAATATTGATCAAATCCATACCTAACGCAGACGATAGGTATTAAATAGACTGCAGGAGCGGCCGAACCGGCTCCTATCACCCTCCTGCCAATCCTGACAGGATACTGCCATCTTTGACCTTTCCAGCAGGCCGAGCGGTCGCCATATAGACAGCCATGAGCACACGCAAAAAGCCCGCCGGATTCGAAGAAGCACCGCAGCCCAGTTTTGACAGCGGTGAACCTGTCGACATTTTTGATCCCCTCATAATTGGCAAGGGCGCGCAAAACGCCAAATTAGCCAAACAAGAGGGCGGCGTCGCATCGCGCTTTGCGGCGGACGTCGAGGCGGAGGTCGACACCAGCGCGCCGAAGCCAGGTTCGGCAGGCACCGTCAAACGCACGGCCAAGAAAAGCGCCAAGGAGCGCGCCCGCGCCGGTGGTGACGAGGCGATCCCCGCCAACGTTCAGGAAGGTCGCAAAGCGAAGGTTTCGGCCAAGGGCGCGAAAGCCAAGGGCAAGCTGAAGACCGACAAAACCTACACCGTCGGCGACAAGCGCACCGGCGGCGGCTACTCCATCGGCGGCACCAGCGATCCGAAGAAGCGTGCGGAAGCCGGCCTCAACCCGGTGGCGGGCATGGATGTCTCGCTGGAGGAGGCGAAGAACCTACCCTCCAACGACGGCGTGACGGCTACCGTGCGGGCGCTGGAAGACCTTATCCAGCATGGACATCCAGCGTTTCGCGAAGGCAGCTGGACGCCGCACCGCCCGGACAGGCCCACCAAGTCGGAAGGCGGCATCCCGTTCAAGCTGGTCTCCGAGTACGAGCCGAAGGGCGACCAGCCCACGGCGATCGCAGACCTGGTGGAAGGCATAACGGACGAGGACCAAACGCAGGTGCTGCTCGGCGTCACCGGTTCGGGCAAGACCTACACCATGGCGCAAGTCATCCAGCGCACGCAGCGCCCGGCGGTGGTCCTCGCCCACAACAAGACGCTGGCCGCCCAACTCTATGGCGAGTTCAAGAGCTTCTTCCCCAACAATGCGGTGGAGTATTTCGTCTCCTACTACGACTACTACCAGCCGGAAGCCTATGTGCCGCGCACCGACACCTTCATAGAGAAGGAATCGTCGATCAACGAACAGATCGACCGGATGCGCCACTCGGCGACGCGCGCGCTGCTGGAGCGGGACGATGTGATCATCGTCGCCTCGGTGTCATGCATTTACGGCATCGGCTCGGTGGAAACCTACACCGCCATGACCTTCGAAGTGCAGGCAGGTGAGCGCATCGAGCAGCGCCAACTCCTCGCCGATCTGGTGGCCCTGCAATACAAGCGCAACGACGGCGCCTTCGCCCGCGGCACCTTCCGGGTGAAGGGCGACACGATCGACATCTTCCCCGCCCACTATGAGGACCGTGCCTGGCGCGTCTCACTGTTCGGCGATGAGATTGAGAGCATCTCGGAGTTCGACCCGCTCACTGGCAAGAAAGCGGGCGAGCTGAAAAGCGTGAAGATTTACGCCAACTCGCACTATGTGACGCCGCGCCCAACGCTCAACCAGGCAGTCGAAGGCATCAAGACGGAGCTGAAAGCCCGCCTGCAAGAACTCAACGGCATGGGCCGTCTGCTGGAGGCGCAGCGGTTGGAACAGCGCTGCCAGTTCGATCTGGAGATGCTACAAGCCACCGGCAGCTGCGCCGGCATCGAGAACTATTCGCGCTATCTGACAGGCCGCCAACCCGGCGAGCCACCGCCCACCCTGTTTGAATACATCCCTGACAATGCGCTGATCTTTGTCGATGAAAGCCACCAGACCATCCCGCAGATCGGCGCGATGTACAGGGGTGACTTCCGCAGGAAAGCGACGCTGGCCGAATATGGCTTCCGCCTGCCGTCCTGCATGGACAACCGGCCTCTCAGGTTCGAAGAGTGGGACATGATGCGCCCGCAAACCGTGGCGGTGTCGGCGACCCCGGCGGCCTGGGAGCTGGAGCAATCCGGCGGCGTCTTCGCCGAGCAGGTGATCCGCCCCACCGGCCTCATCGACCCGCCGGTCGACATCCGCCCCGCCTCCTCTCAGGTCGATGATCTGCTGGACGAGGTGAAGCAGGTGGCCGCCCAGGGCTACCGCTCTCTGGTCACCACGCTCACCAAGCGCATGGCCGAGGATTTGACGGAGTATCTGCACGAGAACGGCGTGCGGGTGCGCTACATGCACTCGGACATCGACACGGTGGAACGCATTGAAATCATTCGCGATTTACGGCTTGGCGCGTTCGACGTGCTGGTCGGCATCAACCTGCTGCGCGAGGGGCTCGACATCCCCGAAGTGGCGCTGGTGGCGATCCTCGATGCGGACAAGGAAGGCTTCCTGCGCTCAGAGACATCGCTGATCCAGACCATTGGCCGCGCCGCGCGTAACGTGGACGGGCGCGTGATCCTCTATGCCGACAACATGACCGGCTCTATGGAGCGCGCCATCGCCGAGACGACGCGGCGACGTGAGAAGCAGCTCGCCTACAATGAGGAGCATGGCATCACGCCGGAAAGCGTCAAGCGCGACATCGCCGACATTCTCGACAGCCCGTATGAGAAGGACCATGTGCGCGTGAAGCCTGGCCTTGTCGACGAGGGTTCGCTGGTTGGCGGCAACATGAAGGTTACGCTGGAAGAGCTTGAGAAGAAGATGCGCGACGCCGCCGCGAACCTGGAATTCGAGGAAGCGGCCCGTCTGAGGGACGAGATCAAGCGCCTGAAAGAAACCGAACTTGTGCTCGCCGATGATGCCCTGGCGAAGCAGATCACGGTAGAGGATAGAGCGGGAGGGTTTGACGGCAGAGGCGTTAGCGGTCGTGCGCGGGGACGATCAAGCCGAAGGCGCGGATCGTAACCGCGAACGGAGCGTCGCCTTCAGCAAAAATGAGAACGTAAAGCTGGTGGGGCTAAGCGGAGAACACGCCGCCGATGAGCGGTTGTGCTGTTGGCGGTTGCGCCGTAGGCCCACGGAGTAGCACCAACCATATTGTTAGCCTGCTCGGTAGGTTGCATCAGATAAATATTGCAACACATTGCGTAGCCATGATTACGTAAGGGCATGGTGATACTCTTGCCGGACATTGTGAACCGAACAAAACGCTGTATTGGAAGTGGTGTCTGGATAGAACGAGATGGTTCTAGAGTGGAGGCCACGATCTCGCTGGCATTTGAAACGGCAGTCGTCCAAGGGCTCACTATCCGCATTGGGGCGCTCACCACAATGCCCGATACGGCAGTTTCGATAAATCTACTTTATGAGCCAAGCGATGCTCGTTGCACAAATTTGATGCGTATCGAATGGAACCCATTAAGGCCACACACTAATCCAATCAAAGGGCCCAAGCGCTTACGACAACTACGAATTACCGGATCTCACATTCATGAATTTCAGATAAACTATGATCAACGTTCTAATGGTATGAAAGAAAAGAACCTACCTTTCGCCAAGGCTATTGAACCTAATCCGACGAGTTTTGGTAGCTTGCTCAAGTACACAGAAAGGGCCTTCAAAATCGAAGGGTTGACGAAGTCCTTAGAAGCGCCACCGTGGCGTCCAGGATCCTTATTTGAGGCGTGATATGGATAAAACCAAATCAGATCTTAAACCGATTATGGAAGCGGTCGCCAAAGAACTGGTCAGCCTCCATTATGTCGGCTCCAGTGCCGCAGTGTCGGTACCTGTTATCTATCCAAGTGGTGCAGGGGCAGTTGTTAACGTCTCACGTCATGGCGATCGCTTTTTTGTTTCGGACCTTGGATATGGGCTTCAGGAGGCAGAAATGGTCGGTGCCGCAGGTTCCTACCAGGCCGCAGCAAGAAAGCTGGCCGAACACTATGGTGTAATTTTCGACAACCAGTGTTTTTTCTTGAGTGAAGCGTCCGAAGATGAGTTGCCAGCAGTCATAACATTGATTGCCAATTGCTCCGCCGAGGCCGCCAATGCAGCGACACTCAAAGCATCTGAGAGAAGTCTCACAAGAGAATTTGAACTGTTTTATCGGGACCTAAGCGCAGCTTTTGGTGACAAGCATATCGAACGAAATGTTGAAGTGATTGGCTCGTCGAGTCGCACTTGGAAGGTCGCCTGTCGCGTCGAAACGAAAGGCAAAACTATTCTGTTTGACACTGTTACAAAGCACCACAATGCAGTGGCGAACACAGCACTAAAGTTCCATGATCTAGCAAGGGTATCAAACCCTCCAAGCCGCATATCGGTGGTAACTAGCATTGAAGATATGGGCTCATTTGTGCCGCTATTGGCTCAGGCGAGCAGCGTGATTGAAGCGAACGCCACCAGCGACGAGTTGAGACAAGTAGCTGCTTAGAGCCGCGAAGTGGCAAGCACAAATTACTGGTAATCTCAGCATATTGATGTGACATTCTTGGCCACGGTCAGCGCACTGCGTCTTGAGCCGCTTGCCTCAATCCATCGCGTTGCGCGGCGTTCAGCCCGTGCAGCGTCAGCGCCAAGGTTCCATCGCCATCCGCGTCGGGCATCAGCGTGACCTGCGCCTCCACCACCTCTCCGCCGAGCGCGACAAGCCAGGTACCCGGTTCCCCGGCGATCTCGGTTTGATCAGCAGGCAAGCGCAGCACAAGCCGGTCGCCCTGCTCTGCTAGCGTGAACGCCTCGATCTGCGACGCATCGAACGCCAGCGTCTCCCCTTGCTCATAGGCCAACAAAAGGGGGTCGGTCGGGTCGGCGGCGCTCTGACGCTGCGCGTCCAACCGCTCGGCAAGTGGTCGCAGCGTGCCCCGCGACCCCGACAGGTGCACAACAGGCCCGGCGATGGCCGAGCGCACCTGCGTGCCCGCTGTGAGAACCCGGCCCTGCGCCACCGTCATCATCGTTCCGCCGACAAGGGCCTGGGTGAAGGCCTGCAAACGGTCAGACATCGATGGCGTGAGGGTGAGCACGAGAAAGCCCCGCCCCTCTTGGCGTTGGTCTTCATAGGTGATCGCGGTGATGTCCTCCGGCAGAAACGGCAACTGCGCGCCTGTCTGGTAGAGGATGAGCGTCGGCGCCTGGGCTTGAGCGTAAGCCGGGGCTACCAAGAGGAAAGCAAGAAGAACCGCCAAGGCGGGGAGCCCGTGTGCCTTCATTGTCCTCTCCTCACTGGCCATCCAAGTTTGCGGCTAACGCACCGAAACACGCACATTCTGACCAACCGAATGGCTTCGCGCACGGATCGAGAGCGCCGTAATAACGTTTCCCGTAATGGTGACGTAGGTAGACCCAGGCCCGACATCGCTAACAAATCGGTCCCCTCCGCGAATTTCTACATCAAAGGTCGATTTGGCTTGGGATGTTGTGCGGTAGGATATCACTTTTCGTATCTGATTGTCGTTACGGTCATCTGAAATATCACCGAATGTAGCGAAAATTTCAATCCATGCGCCCCATGCCAATGGCGGCGCCCAGATACTGAAAACGCCTTTTCTGTCGGGTGCGCCGTAACGCGCCGTTCTATGGTTATGCTGCTCGTAAGAGAGCGTGGCGAGCACGTCTTCGAGGGTTCGACCATATATCTCATGGTTCATTGAGGTCTGTTCCTTCAGGCTAGCGTCAAATAAATTGCAAGACACTATGAAGGGAGCTTTGAAAGGTGGGGATAAATGTCTGCCACCTCGCAGCCGTACCCCTGGGGAAAATCCCCCCTCTTATCCCCGCCCCCAAACTCTTCCCCCACAATCACCGCACTTCCGCCCCCAAGGGACAGCGCGTGTGCACCGTGAACCTCGCGTGGGGTGGGAGGGCAGGTTTTGTGAGGGGTGGCTGACCGTCTGCTTTGATGGTCAGCATCACGACATCGCTCATGGAGCCCAATGTGCGGACGTGAAAGCGTCTAGCGCGCGCAGCGTACGTCGCGCCGGCGGAAAACCCGGCAAGGCGGACGCCGACAGTACTGCTATCAGGCGTATTCGGGAGTCGCGGGTTTGGCTCACAGGCTAGCGGCGGAATAGGCGGAGGCCGGGTCGAGTATCCCGGCCAAGGTGACCGACACCTGATCTTGCGTGGGCACCTCACGCTCAGCACCTTAGCTGGGTGGGGGCGCCCCATCAGAGCCTATGCTCTGGTTGACAAGGCATGGCGGCAGGCGCGTGCGATGGGTGGCGATCCCACCCACGTTCCCTGGGCAGCCTCCTGCAAGCGGGGCGCGGCAAGCGCCACAGACATACAAACAAGGACCGGCGCTTCCCGTGCCCCGCTTGGTCTCTATCGCGGTTGTTCCGCAGGAACAGAGCCACCGAAGTGAACTCGAGCGCCTTCTGCGCGCTCGGGGTATTTCTGCTGGGCTAAGGAACATGCGGTTGCGCCGGAGGCACAGAGCAAAAGGGAAAACCCAGAGCAAACTTACTTTCCCCTCCTCCGTCATGGCCGGGCTTGACCTGGCCATCCAACCCTCGCGTTTGCGGCCTGTTTGTTCGTCTGCCCATCAGGGCTGGATCCTCGGGTCAAGCCCGAGGATGACGACGTCAGCGTTTGTTCCGCAGGAACAGAGCAAAGGAGTCTGAACTCTGGCGTGATATTCGCGCCGGAGCTTTTGGTGCAGAAAGTTCCGAGCCTGGTTTCTAGCGGTTCATCAAACCGGCAGCGTAGGCGATGGCGCGCTGATAATTGCCGCTATCGTTCCACACCGACAAAACACGGAAATTCGCTGAGCCTTCGGCAAACGATCCACCTGGCTGCCAGCCATTGCGGCGCAGCATGTTCGCGGCGCTGGCCAGCGCGTCGGCTGCATTGTTAGGGTCGGCGCGGCCATCGCCATTGCCGTCCACCGCAAAGCGGACCCAATTGCCGGCCAAAAACTGCATGTGGCCCAGCTCGCCGGAAGGTCCGCCACGGCTGTTGCCAGAGATCAGGCCCTGATCGACAAGTTGTAGGGCGGCGATCGCGTCGTCTTCAAAGCGTGGATGACGCCGACAATAGGAGGCCAAGGTTACCGCGCCGCCGACAATGGGGGTGTCGCCGGTATAGCCGCCCCAATTGGTCTCATAGCCCCAGATCGCCACCAGAACCGAGCCGGGCACGCCGTAGCGCTGCTCCAAAGACCGGAAGAAGTCGGCGCTCTGCTGTAGGCGGCGCTGGGCCCCCGAGACGAAGGAGTTCACGCTGGAGAACCGGCTGGTCAAGAACTGCTCAGGGCTGCGATGGCGCGTGCCCGATTGCGAGGCAGGGTTGGATTCAAAGCGCCAGGTGATGCCGGAAAGCCGCGCCTGCTGCAGCGCCTGTAGGCCGCGCTGTCCGACGCCGGAGGAGGCCGCCTGCTGCGCCAGCTGCTGCTTGTAGGTTTCAAATTGGCCCTGGCTGGTGATGCATGTTCCAGCCGAAGCTGGTGTTGCAAGCAGCGCCCCGGCGACGAGCGCGACAAAAGGCCATGCGGCCCGTCTTGGTGTCATATCAATCTCCATCGGTGTGGATGATTCACGATCAATCTGACAACCATATGTACGTCAAAACGGTTAATCAGCGATAGCCTTTTTGGATCGCTCACAACCGACGCCAGACGGTGTTACGTCGTCCGCACGCAAGCCTTTGGCAAAGACGCTAAAAGGCGCGGCACCGACGGCACCGCGCCCTTTGTCTTGGCCTACGCATACGGCTTTAGAGCACGCGCATCGAAACCTGGCAGGTCCCCGATGCGATACAACCAATGGCGCGCGCAGCGCCGCGGCTGAGATCAAGGCCACGGCCGCCAACAAACGGGCCACGGTCGTTGATGCGCACCGTCACGGTGCGATTGTTGGCAAGGTTGGTGACCTGCAACCGTGTGCCAAATGGCAGCGTTTTGTGCGCGGCTGTCAGACCATCGGGATTAAAAGATTCACCATTGGCTGTGGTGTGGCAGCATTGGTACCAGCTGGCGGTCGTGACGGATGTATCCGAAAGACTTGGGGCTGCATGAAACGTGGAAACAAACAAACCGAAAGCGGCTGCGAAGAGAACCTTCCGCATGGAATACCTCGTAGGTCGGCCAAGAATGGAAATTTTGGCACTGGGGGGAGTTGGGGGTGACGCGTATCGTCGGTCTGGATGACCAAACCAAAGGGCGCGCCTTCAAACGGGGCGGGCACGTCTGCGCAAATTGCGGCACAAACAAGGCGGCGCATCGTGAGTTCTGCTGGCCGGGGGCTGGCTTGCCGTCACCCCAAATAGCTGGCGCTGGCGCACACACATTGGCAAGATGATTTCAGTAGGGCGATCAGGACACCGCGCGCTATCATTAGACGCCCGGTGCGGCCTTTGGCATAATCACTCTATAAAGGCAAAAGAATCAAAGATTTGGGGGAACAGGTGGCGGCGACAACGATAAGACATATTGTGGGCGACCGCCCTCTCCTGAGCGTCGAACCCATGACACGCCTTCGCGCCGTAGCTGAGCTACTGATGCAAAATGCGGTGGGTGCAGCCCTGGTTATTCAAGGCGGAACCCTGAAAGGGCTGGTAACAGAACGTGATATCGTGTTCCGCTGCGTGGGGTGTGGTGGATCAGTTGACGACATGACAGCGCAAGACGTTATGACCAAGGGCCTGACGACGGTGGGCGTGGATGAGCCGGTCTCGGAGGCGCTGGCAAAGCGCATCGGCGGCCCGTTTCGGCATCTACCGGTGATGGATGGTGATCGCGCAGTTGGTTTGCTGTCCTACCGTGATATCCCTGCCGAACATGTCATGCTGTTTGAGCGCTTCCGCGAAATGCACGGTGCGCGCGCCGACGGGTCTGAACGCTGATCATCACTCGCAACATAGGCGCTCGCGCAAGCTAAGAAGTTCACCCGCATGCCAGGCCCAACGATAGATCCCATAAATCCCGATACCCAGTTGCCTGATTCGGTGGAAGTTGTGGTTATCGGCGGCGGCATTATCGGCTGCGCAACGGCGCTCGAGCTGGCCGAGCGGGGCGTACGAGTTCTGGTTCTAGAAAAAGGCGTCATCGCCGGTGAGCAATCCAGCCGCAACTGGGGCTGGGTGCGCATGTCGCGGCGTGACCCGCGCGAAATCGAGCTCATGGAACACGCGATCCGCCTATGGGAGGAGCTTGCGGATCGAGTAGGTATGGATGTTGGTTACCGGCAATGTGGGATTGTGGCGCCGTTCTACTCCGACAGTTTCAAGCAAGATAACCTCAATTGGCTGGATCAGGTCGACGGTGAGCGGATCAGCATGAACGTGATCGATGCCAAAGCTTGTCGAGCGTTGGTGCCGGACCTGGACGTTGAGTATACCGGTGCACTCCATTCACCCAAGGACGGTCGCGCCGAACCACAAAAGGCTGCGCCTGCCATCGCACGGGCGGTACAAGCCAGAGGCGGTAAAGTTATCGCCGGATGCGCAGTACGCACTATCGAGATGAATGATGGGCGGGTGAGCGGGGTGATGACAGAGCGTGGGCGTGTGGCCACATCCAAGATCGTCGTCGCAGGTGGCGCTTGGACCCGGCTCATCCTGCGAGACATCGGCGTCGCGCTGCCGCAGCTGAAGGTGCTGAACTCCGTGTGCCGAACGGAACCGGTGGCGGAGGGGCCAGACATCACCATCCGTGGGCCGAACTTTGCTGCCCGCCGCCGGGCTGATGGCGGCTACTCGGTGGCGGCGATATCGTCGAACACCTATGACCTGACCCCGGACAGTTTCCGCTTTCTACCGACCTTTGCACCGATACTTCGCCGCGAATGGCGTACGCTTCGGCCTCGGCTGAACACTCGGTTCCTGCAAGAGCTTGGTCAGTTGCGCCGGCGGTCTCCCGACGAGGTTTCGGTTTTCGAAGAAACGCGGATCCTAGACCCGGCCCCGACTGCAGAACTAACGGCCAAGGCGGCCGCAAGCCTTGCGCGGGCCGACGAGCGCTTTCGCGGCGTTAGAATTGCGCAGCATTGGGCCGGGCTTATCGACGTGACCCCAGATGCCGTGCCGGTGATCTCTACGGTTCCAGAGCGAGAGGGTTTGGTGGTCGCTACGGGCTTCTCGGGCCATGGCTTTGGTTTGAGCCTGGGGGCTGGGCGTCTCGCCGCTGACCTTGCCAACGGCGACACACCGACCGTCGATCCGACAGCCTTCAGATTTTCGCGTTTCAGCGATGGATCACCGATCAGGCCACTGACTGGATTTTGAGATCAACAGTGCAAGTGGTCGAGCTCCAGCCTCAGCAAAAGCAAAATGGGTCGGACCAAGCAACCAACCAAGGGCGAACGACAAGGAGCGCAACACTGCACGTGATGTACCCGACCGACGACGGCCTAACCTTCGGCCACGATGGCTAAGCCGGGCCACATATGGACATGGTCAAATCGGGGCTATCCGCCATAGTAGAATCCATGTCTCCCTCAAAGGGCATGGCGGGCAGGCCTGACGTGCCGCCAGGTTTCTTCGTCGTCTTCACGGTTACGGTTGCCACCATCGACGTGCTGCAAAGCGTACTCGCCAATGCGCAGCCTATCCTCGATGACATCCCCAATTGTTATAATGGCCAGCCGACCCTAGTGATCGGCGAGACGAAATAACGGGTTGGTGTTTGCTGGGGTTCTTTTGCACAGGCCGTGACGCCGCTTACCAAGGACCGTGGCCGAGCATGCTGTAGTAGATGTAGTCGGCGTAGGGCACGTCGAGGCCGATCTCGCGCTCGGCGCGCTCGGTCAGGTCGTTTTGGCTGGTGCCGACCTCGCCTGCGTCAGCTGCTGGCATGTCGGTTTCTGATGCCGGTGCGATCTCGACCGGGCTCATCATCCGCGAGAGGGCGTCCAGCACTTTCTCCAGGGGTGAAGCAAAAGGCTTGGCGGTCAGAAAGGTGTCCATCATAGCCATGTCGGTTCTCCTTGCGCGCCGGACTTTCGGGGGGCATGTCCGGCCTCGGGTGGCGGGGTTTGTGGGTGCAAACGTCGTTTGCAGCCTCACTATGCACCACTGGTCGTAAGGTGAGGTGTTCTGCGTCACACAACGCACGCTTTGCGGCTTCGCCCCAATTGGCTAGGCGCGCAAGCGAACACGATGGCCGGTGTGAGGGGTATCAGGTGGCCGGGGATGGCGCGGCGGCAACTGGCACAGCGCTGGGCTGGGACTGCGGCGCTGCGCTGTCAGTAAGGCGGCGCGCAACGGCGATGGCGACAAACGCCAACCCTGCCCCAACCACCATGTCGATCACGTGGTGACCGCCTTCCAGCACGGTTCCAAGCAACACAAAGATGTTGAGCACCAAAATTGGCCAGCGCAACCAACGTAGCGGCCAGTAGCACCACACAGTGAGCAGGGCCAAGGTGGTGTGGAACGACGGGAACGTTACCAAGCCTTCGATCTCGCTAAGGCGGAACTGGTCATAGGTTCCATCACGCAAAGCATTGAAATGATCCAAATGCCAAACGCCAGCTTGGGCACTGAAAACCTTCAATTCGGAGGCGGGCTGGTAATACTCATATGCGCCGATCGCCGGCAGCAGCCCTGCGGTGACGACAACAATAAAGACGGTCCACGCATAGGTTAGCAGGAAGCGCTTCAGGTGGTCGTCGTGTTTGAAGAATGAGAGGATAAAGAACGCGGCGATCAACAGCGGCCCCGAAGAGTGGTAGGCCATCGTCATGGTCTTCGTGAACCAGGGGTAGTCAGCCGAAAACGCCAGGAATGCCAACCAATCAAAGCCCATAGCAGCATCCCACGCCGCCAGCTGAGCATCGATCAACGGTAGGTTCAGCGACACCATGGCGTAGGAAACCAAACCGATACTGGGCGAGACGAACATCAAATAGGCAACGCATTGTGCCGTTGTCGCGATCTGCTGGTGCGGGCGCCAATACGTATAGATGTAGGCGACGCTCCAAAGAACGACACTTATAACCGCGCTAACGAAGAACGGTGTTAACTGAACGTCGAAATCAACAAGGCTGTAAGCAATCAACGCGGAGAACGTGATGACGAGCGTGGTCAGATTAAGGGCGTAGGTCAGCGTCATAGGTGGCATCCGATTGGCACAGGAAGCCGGACACTGACGCATCCAATTTAATACCACGTAATTTCACGGGCATGATCTCGTTGGAATCTCTAAACTGCCCTTACAAAGTATTGACGCGACGCCTGCAATTTAGCCTTCCCAGCCTTGCAGGATGAAAGGGTTGGTCTGGCGTTCATAGCCTAGTGTTGAGCCCGGGCCGTGGCCAGGCAGGAACTGGTAGTCGTCGCCTAGTGGCAAAACGATCTGGAAGATACTGCGCATCGCCGTCGCATGGTCTGAGCCTGGCAGATCGGTGCGCCCAATAGAGCCTTTGAACAGCACGTCACCCATCACGATGAAGCGGTGGGCGTGGTTGACGAAGATAACATGCCCTGGCGCATGGCCAGGCGTGAACAGAACGTCAAAGGTGAGGTTACCAACATCCACCGTGTCGCCCTCCTCCAACCAGCGTTCGATGGGCGGCGTCTTCACGCCAGCGACGCCGAACATTTGGGCTTGAGCTTCGACACCTTGGATAAGCTGCTCGTCGTCGCGATGCGGGCCGATGATCGGCACCTTGAAATGCGCCGCCACATCCGCCGCGCCGCCAATATGGTCGATATGGCCATGGGTGAGGAGAACTTTGGTCAGCGTCACCCCAGCTTCGGTGACGGCCATAATGAGCTTGTCGGCCTCGCCGCCCGGATCAACGAGGGCAGCTTGGTTGGTCTGCTTGCAGACCAAGAGCGAACAGTTCTGCTGAAAGTCGGTGACGGGCATCACCGCGATTTCAAGAGTGGGTTCGGGTTGGGTCGTGGTTGTATCGGTCATGGCGGCTGGGTGGCACGGCTCGCGGCGGCTGTCTATGGGCCAACAGTGCGTGATGTGGTCGTGGAGTGTGGCTTTGAGGACCTTTCAAACCGTCACGTGGCTGTGGCAGGGTGTTGTCGACATTTGTTTCAGGAGACGACCATGATCCGCACCTTTGCCCTTGTCTGTGTTGTTTTGTTTGCCGCGCCCGCTCTGGCCGACGACACACTCAACCTGCCGCACTGCGATGCGCGCGGTGTCTTGGCGCAAGTGGCCGAGAAGGAGCGCTATCACGGCCAAGAGCCGTATCAGCACACGGTGGACGTGGTGGACTTCGACCATATTGCCCAAACCAACCATGTCCATTCGCCTGGTCCGGGTCTGCGGGATCGGCGCTGGTGCCAAGCACGCGCCCACCTTGCCAGCGGGCACACCCGGTCAGTCTATTATCTGATCGAGGAGCATGCGAGCTTTGTCGGCGTTTCCTATGGCGTTGAAAGTTGCATGGCGGGCCGTGACCTTTGGAATGTCCATGGCGGTGACTGTAGCGCGCTGCGCATCTGGTAGGCTGGATAGTCTTTGAACCGCAGGCTCATCACCTGGGGTGTGATTGCAGTTGCGATCGCCATCGCGGTCATAACGGCCCAGCAGGGTGACGTGCCACCAGACACGTCAGAAGGTGAGCTACCATTCGATTTCTACGTGTTGGCGCTCAGCTGGTCACCTGCCTTCTGCCTGACCGAGCAAGGCCAACGCTCCACAAGCCAATGCGGGGCGAACGCGGATTTCGGCTTCATCACGCACGGGCTCTGGCCGCAATTTGAAGATGGCTGGCCATCCTTCTGCCAATCGCCCCATGGTGCGGAGATGTCCAACGCCCAAGCCGAGCGACTTTTCGAGATCATGCCGGATCGTGGTCTGATCGCGCATCAGTGGGACAAGCACGGTACCTGCACCGGCCTGTCG
Source organism: Hyphomicrobiales bacterium (assembly GCA_965601715.1). Taxonomy (GTDB): domain Bacteria; phylum Pseudomonadota; class Alphaproteobacteria; order Rhizobiales; family MH13; genus MH13. The sequence continues at coordinate 1,397,096 of OZ271835.1, forward strand.
CAAGCTGATTACATCAGCGCGACGCTGGCGGCCACGCAGGCCATCGCAATCCCCGCGCAGTTCAGCGGCGCGTCCCCGAACAGGCTGAATGCTGCAGAGATCGAGCGCGCCTTTATCGATGCGAACGAGGGTCTGGAATCTGACGGTATCGCTGTGAGTTGCCCCAATGGCCGCTTCCGGGAGGTGCGCGTGTGCCTATCGACAGATCTCGAGCCGCGGGCATGCCCGCAAGTCGATCGTCAGGGCTGCCAACAAGAAACCTTGGTGATTGCGCCGCGCTGATCCAGGCATGATTGCGGGCGGCACATTCCAATCGCACGCGCAATATGCGAAGCGACCGACACACATATGCCAGGTGCCCCGCGAAGCGCGGGAAAGCGCCTTTCAACCAGCGAGGAAATGACCTTGGCGACACTCCGTAGCGCAGCCGCATCACCCTTCGGGCGTAAATGCTCCATCGCAACAATCGTTCTGGGGCTTGAGGATCAAATCAACAAGACGCCCGCCGATACCTCCGATCCCAATGAGCCATTGCTGCAGCAGAACCCCCTTGGCAAAATTCCGGCGCTCGTCCTCGATGATGGCCAGACGCTGTTTGATAGCCGCGTCATCACAGCCTATCTCGATCACTTAGCAGGCGGGGCTATTCTTTATCCGAGCAATCCGACACAGCGCTTTGAGGTTCTGCGGCTTGAGGCCCTGGCCGACGGTCTCATGGATGCGGCCATTCTCCAGATCTACGAAAAGCGCTTCCGCGCGGAAGAGGAGTTCAGCCAAGGTTGGGTCGATCGCCAGGCGGGCAAAGTCACCCGGGCGATGAGCCATCTGGAGGGCAATCTGCCACCGAACCCTGCCAAACCGAATGCTGGAACCATCGCGCTCGCCTGTGCGCTCGGCTATCTCGACTTCCGCTTCGGCGGCACTTGGCGCAGCGCCTACCCCAATTTGGTTGGCTGGCTCGACGAGTTCCGCGCAAACGTCCCGGCGTACGACGCAACGTCGCCGGGTAGCTAAGGGCGACGCAAACGCCCTGCGGCAATACGGAAGGCAAGGACGGCTTGGATACCCCCTTGCCTTTTGCCACATGGCAGCACACATGCACATCACCTCTCCGGCAATCCCGAAAGCCCGTCATTGTTTGACTATCTGATCTTGCTGCTTGGCCTTGCAGGCCTCGTCATCGCGGGCGATGCGCTGGTGCGTGGCGCGGTTGGCCTGGCAGAACGCTTCGGGATTCCCCCGCTGATCATCGGCTTGACCGTGGTCGCTTTGGGAACAAGCGCACCCGAATTGATGGTTTCGATCAAGGCTGCTTTCGATGGCTCGCCTGATATCGCCGTTGGTAACGTGGTTGGCTCCAATATCGCCAACATCTTGCTGGTGCTCGGCGTGCCAGCACTGTTGGCTGCCACGCCATGCGATCAGCCCGGGTTGCAGCGATCCACGACGTTTATGATGGGCGTGTCATTGCTGTTCGCCGTCTTTGCTTTCACAGGGCAACTGGTGCTTTGGCACGGGTTGATGTTCCTCGCCCTTCTCGCAGTGTTTTTGCTGGGCTCCTATGTCTCGGCGCGCAGTGCCGGCGGGCCGGATATTTCCGAGCTGGAGACGATCGATGGCGTGGAAGGTGTGCCGCACTCACTATGGGCCGCGCTGGCCTTCTTTTTGGTAGGTGTCATTGGTCTGCCTATAGCCGCCGACGCGACTGTGGATGCCGCCTCCTCCATCGCCCGCTCGCTGGGGGTGCCAGAGGTCATCGTCGGCCTGACGATTATTGCCATCGGCACCTCCTTGCCCGAACTGGTGACCACCGTGGTCGCCGCGCTCAAAGGCCAAGCCGATGTGGGCGTTGGCAACGTCATCGGCTCCAACATCTTCAACATCCTTTTCATTTTGGGCACGACGGCCTCCATAACGACCGTGCCAATTGCCGAGCAGATCCTGCGCTTTGATATTTGGGTGATGTTGGCGAGCTCGGCGCTTTTGTTGCCGCTGGTGTTTCTCAAGGCGACCATTGGTCGGCTCATTGGCCTTGGTTTCCTTGCGCTCTATGCCGCCTATCTTGCTGCCTTGGTGTTCAAGGCCGCCGGCCTTCACTGATCCCGTGAGCGCAACTGCATGACCAGCACACCTGCCCTGCCAGCCACTCTCATCACCGGCGCCGCCGACCGCGTCGGACGCGCGATGGCGACAGATCTCGCACTGAGCGGCACGCCAGTGTGCATCCACTACAACAGCTCCGCAGCCAAAGCGCACGCGTTGGCAAAAGACCTCGCGCAGCGGGGTGCGACGGTGGCAACCGTGCAAGCCAACATGATGGACGACGAAGCAGTCGCGACGTTAATTGCGCGTGGCTCACAGGCCCTCGGACAGCCGCTGCAATGCCTGGTCAACAGCGCTTCTATGTTCAAAGCCGATGAGGTTGGTTCACTTTCAGCAGACTTGTTCCACAAGCACTTCGCGATCCACGCGACAGCATCAGCCGTTCTGGCCGACGCGCTGGTGAACCAACTGCCGGAGGGCGCCGAAGGGCTGATCGTCAACATCATCGACCAGCGGGTTTGGCGGCTGACGCCCAACTTCGTCTCCTACACGGCTTCCAAAGTGGCGCTTTGGGGCCTAACCCAAACGCTCGCGCAAGCCTATGCGGGATCGACGGGTGGCAAAGTGCGGGTGAATGCCATTGGCCCAGGACCAACCCTGGCCAATGAACGGCAGGACCCGGCTGATTTCCAAAAGCAGGTGGATGGTGTTCTGCTGCGCCGCGGGCCGGACCTTTCCGACTTCGCGCAGACCATTCGCTATATGTGGGATATGAAATCCCTGACTGGGCAGATGGTTGCGCTCGATGGCGGTCAGCACTTGGCGTGGGAAACGCCTGACGTTGCCGACATCAAAGAATAGACAGTTTCCTGCCAGGCCTGGCAGGAAAGGCCGAGCGAAACGCCGCCGTCCCATCTGGCTCCGACCGCGATTTCCCGACACAATAGACGCGATGACTGATAACGATTCCACAACCAAAGCCAGCGAACGGATTGAGCAGCCATTAGGCCCTGCCGATCTGGCAAGCGAGGTGTGGCTGTCGCTCGAGGTGCAAGACAATGATCATGAGCCCGCCGCCAGCGGGTTTGATGTCATCGCCGCCTTTGTGAAGAAACTGCCCAACACGCCCGGCGTCTACCGCATGCTGAACGACAAGGGTGACGTTCTGTATGTGGGCAAGGCCCGCAAGCTCAAGGCGCGGGTCACAAGCTATACCCGGCCTACGGGGCTGTCGAACCGCATCGTGCGCATGATCACACAGACGGCTGCGATGGAGTTCATCTCCACACGCACGGAAACCGAAGCGCTGCTGCTGGAAGCCAATCTTATCAAACGGCTTCGCCCACGCTTCAACGTGTTGCTGCGCGACGACAAGAGCTTCCCCTACATCCTCATGGCGTCAGACCATGAGGCCGCGCAGCTGGCCAAGCATCGTGGCGCGCGATCTCGCAAAGGTGATTATTACGGCCCCTTCGCGTCGGCCGGCGCTGTGAGCCGGACAGTCAATGCCCTTCAAAAAGCCTTCCTGATCCGCACCTGCACCGACAGCGTTTATGAAAGCCGCACGCGCCCTTGCCTGCTGTACCAAATCAAGCGCTGTTCGGCGCCTTGTACAGGCGAGATCAGCCTCGACGATTACAACAACCTGGTGAACGACGCGAAGATGTTCCTCTCGGGGCGTTCGAAACAGGTGCGTGCGGAACTTGCCAAACAAATGGAAGCGGCATCCGAAACGTTGGATTTCGAGCGCGCAGCCATGTATCGCGACCGCATTTCAGCGCTCAGCCAAATCCAGAGCCATCAGGGCATCAACCCCCGCAATGTCGAGGAGGCCGATGTCTTCGCCCTGCACCCAGAGGGTGGGCAGGTCTGCGTGCAGGTGTTCTTTTTTCGCACCGGGCAAAACTGGGGCAACCACGCCTATTTTCCCAAGGCCGACAAGTCGATGGAGCCTGAAGACGTGCTGCAAAGCTTCGTCTCGCAGTTCTATGACAACAAGCCGATCCCCAAGCTCATTCTGACATCGCATACCCTGCCGGAGGCAGCCCTTATGGCGGATGCCTTCACACAGAATGCTGGACGCAAGATTGAGATCTCCAAGCCGAGCCGCGGTGAAAAACGCGACCTGATGGAGCACGCCACCGCCAATGCGCGCGAGGCCTTGGCGCGCAAGCTTGCCGACAGCGCCAGCCAAGCCAAGCTGCTCGACGGACTTGCAGAAACGCTGAAGCTGGAAGGCGCGCCGCAGCGCATTGAGGTCTATGACAACTCCCACATCATGGGCACCAACGCCGTCGGCGCGATGATCGTTGCTGGCCCGTCCGGCTTTGTCAAAAACCAGTACCGCAAGTTCAACATCAAGGATGAAAGCCTCACGCCTGGTGATGATTTCGGTATGATGCGGGAGGTTCTGACACGCCGTTTTTCGCGCCTGCTAAAGGAAGACAGCGGCGAGGTTCCCGATGACGATGAAGCGTTCCCTGATTGGCCGGACCTTGTGATCATTGACGGCGGCAAGGGACAAATGTCCGCCTCCAAAGCGGTGCTGGACGACCTCGGCATCGCGGACAAGGTAACGATGATAGGCGTCTCCAAGGGGCCAGATCGCGACGCCGGACGAGAGGTACTCCATCCCATGGAGGGCGAACCCTTCATGCTGCAACCGCGCGATCCCGTGCTCTACTTCGTCCAGCGGCTGCGCGACGAGGCGCACCGCTTTGCCATCGGCACGCACCGCGCCAAACGAGCCGCGCAAATGCGCACCAATCCGCTCGATGAGATCGGCGGTATCGGTCCGACCCGCAAGCGGGCCCTGTTGAACGCGTTTGGGTCTGTCAAAGGGATCAAACGCGCCGCTTTGTCGGACCTTGAGCAGGTGCCAGGTATCTCGCAGGCGCTGGCGCGCACCATCTACGACCACTTCCGCGAGACTTGATAGCAAGCGTGCCGATTGGATCGATTGACGGTGGGCCCTCCGTCATGGTGAAAAAAGGCAATTCTTTGAGATGCAAGGGGCCATAATGGCAACCGCCCAGAGCACCGTTTTCTCCATACCCAACCTGCTGACCTATGGTCGGATTGCGGCCATTCCGGCGATCGTGGCGTGTCTGTTCGCCACCGATCATGTGTGGCTGTGGACGGCGCTGGCCATCTTCATTGCGGCGGCGGTCACAGACTACCTGGATGGCTATTTGGCGCGTGCCTGGTCACAGCAATCAAGCCTTGGCAAGATGCTGGACCCGATCGCCGACAAACTCCTCGTTGGAGCAGTGCTCATCATGATCGCGGCCAATGGCACCTTGGCGGGTTTATCGCTCATCCCAGCGATTGTGATCTTGAGTCGGGAGATTTTGGTCTCGGGCCTGCGCGAATATCTCGGGCAAATGAACCTTTCGGTGCCTGTGTCCCAACTCGCCAAATGGAAAACCGCCGTGCAGCTGGTGGCCCTTGCTGTTCTCGTGGCGGGTCCGGCTGCCGATGCGTTGCTTCCCGGTACGGTGATGGTCGGCATTATCTTGCTGTGGATCGCAGCAATCCTGACGGTGTGGACGGGATATGATTATGTGCGTGCGGGCATTGCCCACCTTGTCGATGCGGACCGGGCGTAGACCATGAAGCTGCTCTATTTCGCCTGGGTTCGTGAGCGTGTTGGGACGCCGCAAGAAGAGCGGACTGTCCCGGTCGACGTGAAGACGGCGGGCGACCTCAAGACGTGGTTGGCGTCGATTGATGAGGGCTACGCCTATGCCTTCGAAACGCCTGAGGTCGTGCGGGTCGCCTTGGACAAGAAGCTCGTTGAAGATGATGCGCCCATAAGCGGTGCGAGCGAGGCAGCGTTCTTCCCGCCCATGACAGGCGGGTGAGTCATGAAGGTCTCGGTTCAAACAGACACCTTTGATGCCGGCGAAGAGATCAACGCATTACACGCAAATGATCCGGCGATTGGCGCGGTGGCAAGCTTTGTCGGTTATTGCCGCGACGAAGGCGGGCGTCTCGCGGCGCTAGAGCTTGAGCATTACCCTGGCATGGCCGAAGAGCAACTGACCGCCATCGCCAAGGAGGCAAGCGAGCGCTGGTCGCTCAACGGCATAACCGTCATCCACCGCCATGGCCGTTTAGAGCCAGGCGATCCCATCGTGTTGGTCGTCGCAGCCGCGCCGCATCGCCGCGCCGCCTTTGAGGCGACGGACTTCGTTATGGATTATCTGAAAACGCAGGCGCCCTTCTGGAAGAAAGAGCATCCCGCAAACCAGGCCGGAACTGCATCCTGGGTGGAAGCGAAAGCATCGGACGATGATGACGCCCAACGCTGGGAACGTTAGGCCGCAGCCTGCTCTGCGTTTGGACGTACCGCAACATCATAGTCCGCGATCAGCGCCTGCGAGATTTCGCCTGGCGTGAAGGTGAATGGGCCAATCTCCGAGACGGGCGTCACTTCTGCGGCTGTGCCGGTGATAAAGCACTCGGTGAATTCGGCCATCTCGTGCGGCAGGATACGGCGCTCGACAACTTCAATACCGCGCGCTTCCGCCAGCTTCATCACCGTGCGACGGGTGATGCCATCCAGGAAGCGGTCGGCGATGGGCGTGTGAATGACGCCATCAGCGATGAAGAACACGTTCGCGCCGGTCGCCTCTGCGACATAGCCTTCCCAGTCATACATCAGCGCGTCGGCATAGCCTTTGGCCTCTGCCGCGTGCTTTGACAGGGTGCAAATCATGTAGAGGCCTGCGGCTTTGGCATGCGACGGTGCAGTGCGCGGATCAGGGCGCCGATATTTGGCGATATCCAGTCGGATACCCTTCATGCGTTCTTCGGGCGCAAAGTAGCTTGGCCATTCCCAAGCCGCGATCGCCACATTGATGCGGTTGGCCTGCGCGGAGACACCCATCATCTCCGAGCCACGCCAAGCAATCGGGCGCACATAGGCATCGGTAAAGCCGTTGCGCGAAATCACCTGCTCGCACGCCGTGTTAAGCTCCTCAACGCTGTAAGGAAGCACCATGTCCAGGATTTCCGCAGAACGATGCAGCCGCTCGTGGTGGGCCGTTTGCTCGAAAACCACGCCGCCATAAGCGCGCTGACCTTCAAAAACCGCTGAGCCGTAGTGTAGACCGTGGGTCAATACGTGTACCTTGGCCTCGTCCCACTCGACGAACTCGCCGTTCATCCAGATCAAACCAGATAACTGATCGAAAGGCACGCCAGCCATAGTCTTATCTCCCGCAAATGCGTGTATGCACAGGTGAGCATGACCGTCGAACTTGCCAACGCCACGCCGTTTCTTGATCGTTAGCTGCAATCACCTTAAACCGCGCATCACGCGATAGGCACCGGCCCAAACAAAGGCACTGAAGCAAGAAATGCAAAAACCACGCGAAAATGTGGATCGTTTCTTTCGCCAGCAGCACAGGCGATGTAACAACCTTACAAAAATATGTCAACATGGCTGACATATCTTTCGCATCCGATTCACCCACCGTTGATGGTCAGGACCCTGAAGCCCTCGCCATCATTGAGGACCTTTTCTTTGCCTACCGCGACTTCGTGGCAGAGCCCGATGCCATTCTGGCGGATCTTGGATTCGGGCGAGCACACCACCGCGTGCTGCATTTCGTGCATCGCAATCCAGGTATGACGGTGGCCGTGTTGCTGGATATCCTACAAATTACCAAGCAGAGCCTGGCACGGGTGCTCAAGAACCTCATTGAAAGCGGGTACATCACCCAAGAAACAGGCCCGACAGACCGCCGTCAGCGGCTTCTCTATACGACGGACAAGGGCGAAGAACTGGCGGAACGGCTCATTGCCATACAATTGTCACGGATCGAAGGCGCATTGGCGCAAGTTCCACCAGACAGCCGAGCAAGCATTCGAATTTTCTTGCGTGCCCTACTCAATGACCCTGTCACACCACTTGAACGCACAAGTGTGGCTGAGAAGCTGACCAGCTAATTTTCCGCGCCGCACGCCAGCTAGGAAGCCCCATGCCTCAGGCCGCCAACCTCGCAATCCCAGCCGACACCGCGCCGCACATCCTCATTGTTGATGACGATGCGCGCATTGGTGACCTTCTCAAGCGCTATCTGGGCGACAATGGCTATCGCGTCACGGTCTCGAAATCAGCACATGACGCGCGGCAGGCGGCGACTGGGTTGGCCTTTGACCTGATCGTTCTCGACGTGATGATGCCTGGCGAGACAGGCCTCGACTATCTTGCGGACCTGCGCAAAACGTCGGCCATTCCGGTCATCATGCTGACCGCGCGCGGCGAACCAATTGACCGGATTACCGGGCTTGAAGCCGGCGCCAATGACTATCTCGGCAAACCATTTGAACCACGCGAACTCCTTTTGCGGATCGATAACATCTTGCGTGTTTCGCAACAGGGGCGCGGCGGCAGTGTCGACGCAGTTGATTTCGGGGCCTTCCGGTTTACCCTGTCCAAGCGTGAGCTCACCAAAGACGGGCAGATCATCAAACTGACGGAACGCGAGCGCGAAATCATGGCAATGCTCGCAGCCAGACCCAACGCGACGGTATCCCGCCTCGACCTGTTGGGCGACGACCCCAACAAGACCGACCGCGCGATCGATGTGCAGATGACGCGTCTGCGCCGTAAGATCGAACAGGATCCGGCGACCCCGGCCTACCTTCAAACTGTGCGCGGTGTGGGGTATCGTCTCATTGCAGACTGAGTTTTCCGCGTGAAAAAGGTGCGAGCGGCCGATGGCAGATTGGCAAGAGACCGCTAACCCGGCCGTCGACCCGGTCGATGCCTCTACCCCTAAGGGTTGGCGCGCGCGCCTATCCAATTGGCTCGGCGGATGGCATTGGCGTGTGCCAGCCGGGCTCAAACCACCGATGGCCGACAAGGCTGGCCTGCCAGCGGCAGATAATCTGTTGTCCGCCATTATTTTACCAATCGTATTGGTGTTTCGAACCCTGCAATGGCTCATCAAGAGACTTGCGCGGCTGATGAAGCCTATACTGCCGCAGGGCCTTTATGCGCGGTCTTTGATCATCATCATCACACCCGTTGTTATCTTGCAGTCGGTTGTGGCGTTTGTGTTCATGGAGCGTCACTGGGAGTTGGTGACCGAGCGTTTATCTCAGGCTGTGACGCGCGACATCGCCGCGGTGATCGCCATGGTGGAGACATTCCCCGACGATGAGGCCGACCAAACGGAGATCATCCGCATTGCCCGCGATGCCCTTGATCTCAATGTGGCGTTCTTGCCGGACACAGCGCTACCGGCTGCGCTGCCCAAACCCTTTTTTGACTTGCTGGATCGCACGCTCAGTCAGGAAATTTCGCAGCGCATTGAACGGCCCTTTTGGATCGATACGGTTGGGCGTTCGAACTTGGTGGAAGTCCGGGTCAAGCTCAGCGATGGACAAGTTCTGCGCGTTTTTGCCCGACGGAACCAAGCCTACGCGTCCAATTCCCATATCTTTCTAGCCTGGATGACTGGGACATCGCTTGTCTTGCTGATCGTAGCGATCTTGTTTCTACGAAATCAGATTCGCCCGATTCTGCGTTTGGCGGACGCAGCTGACCGATTTGGACGCGGTCAACCCATCGAAAAAGACGTCACATTGCGCGGCGCGCGCGAAGTCCGAAGCGCAACGCTCGCCTTCCAACGCATGCGCGAGCGTATCGAACGCCATGTTGAACAGCGCACCGCCATGCTTTCTGGTGTCAGCCATGATCTGCGCACGGTCTTGACGCGCTTCAAACTTGAACTGGCTCTTCTGGGCGACGAGAAAGCCGCGCAAGAGATGAGCCGCGACGTCGATGAAATGCAGGCAATGCTGGAGGGTTATCTTGCCTTCGCCCGCGGCGACGACGGTGAGGAAAGCCGCCCCAATGACGCTCAGGCATTGCTGACCGATATTTTGACCACTGCCCAGGCCGGTGGTCAGGAGACCCATCTGACCTTCAGCGGCGACCCAATTGTTTCGGTCAAACCTGTCGCCTTCAAGCGGCTGGTCACCAATCTGGTCAACAACGCCCTGCGGCACGCCGAGCGGGTGGATGTCTTGGCAGACCATAAGCCCAACCGCTTCATTATCCATGTCGACGATAGTGGCCCGGGAATCTCTGAAGACCATCATGAGGACGTGTTTCGTCCGTTCTTCAGGCTCGATGAAGCACGCAACCTTGATGAAACCGGCACTGGGCTCGGGCTCGCCATCGCCCGCGACATTGCCCGGGCCCATGGCGGCGACATCACGCTGGGCAGCAGCCCAAGTGGTGGTTTGCGGGCGACAATTTCCCTGCCAGCCTAGGCCAAGAGTGCCCTAATAGAGGCGACCACCATTCGGAACGTTCAATGTTGGGCGCAGCAGCACAACCTCGCCATTGTCGTCGGGAACGCCAAGCGTCAGCACCTCCGAGCGCATAGGGCCGATCTGGCGGGGAGGGAAATTCACCACCGCCATCACCTGCTGCCCGACCAAGGTCGCCGGGTCGTAGTGCACGGTGATTTGCGCTGAGCTTTTCTTGATCCCTATCTCATCGCCAAAGTCGATTCTGAGTTTCAGAGCTGGCTTGCGCGCCTCTGGGAACGGCTCCGCTTCGACAATGGTGCCAACACGAATGTCAACTTTGAGAAAATCATCAAAGGCGATGATGTCGGTCATGCCTGGGCTGCTGCTTCCTGATCCGGTGATGGTTGAACGGCCGTCTCGCTGCGGTTGCGTCTTAGACGGCACAATGGCCCTTCCATACGCCCGGAGCGCACTGACCCCATCATCCGGTCGAGATCGCCTATGCGCCGCTCGGCCTGGCGCAGCGCTTTGTCGAGTTCGGCCATTGTTTGGGCTTGACCATCATCGGTTTCCTTCAGCCAAACACGCATGGTCTGGGCCTGGACTTGAAGTAAGCCCGCCATCACCACCATTCCACGTGCACCGTCCAAGGCCACGTCGCCACTAGCGGCCATGCGCTGCATCGCACGTTGGGCAATCGGTAGGAGCTGCATCGCCAACAGCGGATCACGCCGAATATCGCGTTCGAGTTGGATGATCGCCAGCTTATGTGGCAACAGCGCGTCGTACCGGCGCATGAAAACGTCAAACAACCGCTCGCGTACGGGCTCTTCGACCATGTCCGGATCATCACCGCCCAGCACCGTCTGGTCGATCATGTCGGCAAAAGCGTCGATGATCGCAAGGCGCGTCGGAAAGGTCATCAGAACTTTCGCAAGCGGCACGCCAGCAGCGTCCGCCACATCACGCATCTGGATGTCGGCAAATGGCTTGTTGATCAGCGCTGTCATCAGCGCATCGATCACCGATTTGGTTTCAGTCTTGTTGAGCATCACGCATCTCTCCCTACCTGCCGTGATTACGTTGCAGGATCGGGCTTGGATGCCGCAAGTGCCTTCGAACGATCATAAGCGGCCTGGGTGGTTTCCTTCATGAGGGCTTCCAGGCGACCCGTTTCCATCAAAACGCCGAGACCCGCAGCCGTTGTGCCGCCGGGCGAGGTCACGTTCACACGCAATTGGCTGGCCGGCTCGGAACTTTGATCCATCAACTGCCCGGAACCAATGACCGTCTGGCGCGCCAGCGTCATCGCCGTTTCTGGCGGCAAACCAAGTGATTCACCGGCACGCGCCATTGCTTCGACCAGATGGAAAACATAGGCAGGGCCAGAGCCCGACAACGCTGTCACAGCGTCCATGTCGTCTTCGGACTCAACCCAAACGACGGATCCAACAGCGCGAAGCAACGCGTCGATTGCATCGCGTTTGGCATCGTCCAGCGTTGGGCCAAACACGGCCGTCACCCCTGCGCCCACGGCTGCGGGGGTGTTGGGCATGGAACGCACACACGCCGCCGTAGGGAAGGTTTGCTTGAGCGCAGCAATCGGTGTACCGGCCGCAACCGACAAGACCACCACCTGCGGGTCATCGAAACGCGCCAACGCAGGCAACGCAGCGCCCATCATTTGCGGCTTGATGGCAAGCAGCACCATGTCTGGCTGATAATCTTCAAGCGAGGAGATATCGCTAACACAGCTGACCCCGCGGGCGTGCCAAGGATTGGCGGGATCACTCAGCGTCGGGTCAACCAAAGTAATGGCCCCTGGCGGAACACCCTGGTCCAACCAGCCTCCCACCAAGGCACCACCCATCTTGCCAGCGCCAATAACCACAATACGCTCGAAAAGACGCCCCATGGGCTTAGGCTTCACCAACCGTTTCGAACAACGCGTCGGACAAGGCATCCTGCGCGGATTTGCCTGCCCACACCACGTATTGGAACGCTTCATAGTAGCGCTCGCAGACTTCCGCTGCCGATTCCAACATCCGTGCGCATTGCTGTGGCGTGGCGTCCGCACCGCCGCTCAGCAACAATGTTGCCCGAAAGACGATCGCCGACTGATCACGCCACAAATCGAAATGCCCTATCCAAAGCTGCTCATTGACCAGAGCCAGCAACTTGGTGATCTCGGTCAGCCTGGTTGGCGGCACTTTGAGATCAAACCCGCATGCCAAATGCAGGGCTTCATAATCTTCCATCCATGAAAAGCTGACATGGTAGGACGACCAGGATCCTTCGACCGAGATGGTAATTTCGTGATCGCTGGATCGTTCAAAGGCCCATTCGTTGAGAGATGCGAGATGCTCCACCACGTCGACAGGGTGGTTGAGGCGTTCAACCTCAAAATCGGCAAGCGACATTCTGCTTATCCTTTGCACCAGCTTGGCGGGAGACCGCGCCAAGTTGGATCGAATCTACGTGCACCATAACTATAGGTGACTCGCTACCGGGCCGCACCATCGAACTGATGATCGGCTATCAGGCCGCGACCACTTAGGCGTGCAAAACTCTGCGCGGGCCTGTGGACGAGTCGATACGGACAGAAGAAAATCGGCGTTAAGTGTCTGACGTTGCGGAAGATTCTTCTTCAGCCGCAATACCAAGCTTGGCTTCGAGCGCCGCAACACGAGCCTCAAGCGCCTCGTTGGCAAGCCGCTGAGCGGTGACCATGTCGCGCAGCACATCCACATCTTCCTGGCGCGCCAATTCCATCGTCGAAACCATACGCTCCATCTGCGTTTGGGCGACGGTTTCCACTTCACGGCGCACGCCGTCGGCAAGGCCTGCTGCATCTGTCATCAAGCGGCCAAGATCGTCCAACAAACGGTTGTTCGGCTGGGTCATGGAAAACGGTCCTTGTTTTTGCCCCAAGAGGGTGTGGAGAAGATATGGTTCACAAGACCGGTTCATGCAAGACAGGCGTCCATGGACTTCTGGCACCACAGTAAACAATGACGATCCTATCCGTAACGCTACCTGCGCTCGCCTTTCCGATCATCGATCCCGTGTTGGTCGAAATCGGTCCGTTCGCGATTCGCTGGTATGCGCTGGCGTATATCGCCGGGTTGGTAGGTGGCTGGCTTTATGTGCGGCGCTTGGTGCAACGTCCGCGCCTTTGGCCAGAGCAAGGCGCTCCTTACGGCCCTGAAGATATCGATGACTTCCTGACCTGGGCGACCATTGGTGTCATCGTCGGCGGACGTTTGGGCTACGTCCTGTTCTACGAACCAGCCCGGTTTTTGGCCGACCCCGTCACCATCTTTTTTGTCTGGCAAGGCGGTATGGCGTTCCATGGTGGTCTTCTGGGCGTGATCATCGCGATGGTTCTGTTCGCGCGGGCCAAGAAAGCCAGTGCCCTTTCGCTGTTCGATATCATTGGCGCGGCGGCACCTATTGGTCTCTTCTTCGGACGGGTTGCCAATTTCATCAATGGCGAACTGTGGGGCCGACCAACCGACCTGCCGTGGGGCATGGTGTTTCCAACGGCGGATGACCTGCCGCGCCACCCTAGCCAACTCTACCAATCGCTGGGCGAAGGGGTGGTTCTTTTTATCGTGTGTGCGATCGCCATTCGCATGGGCGGATTGCGCCAGCCCGGATTGGTGGGAGGCCTGTTCACAGCCGGCTACGGCATTGCGCGCTTTCTCGCGGAATATGCGCGCGCCTTTGACCCGCAGATCGGACTTATAGGTGGCTTCGTGACCATGGGCCAACTGTTATCCATCCCAATGATTGTTGCCGGGATTATCCTCATCGTCGTCGCGCGCAGTCGCGGAGCTGCCACCTCCGCATGACACCGCTGCAACGCCTGATCGAAACAGAAATCAGCACCACGGGCCCGATGACGGTGAGCCGGTTCATGCATCTTTGCCTGGCCCACCCGCAGCACGGTTATTATGCCACCGGCAATCCGCTCGGAGCGGCTGGTGACTTCATCACTGCGCCCGAAATCAGTCAGCTGTTTGGCGAACTGATTGGTGCCTGGCTCATCGATACCTGGATCGCGCTCGGTCGCCCCTCGCCATTTGTACTGGCCGAACTTGGTCCAGGCCGCGGGACACTGATGGCCGACATCTGGCGTGTCGCCAAAAACCATGACGGCTTTGCTGCTGCTGTCGCCGTCCACTTGGTCGAAACAAGCCCTGCGCTGCGTGACGTTCAGGCCGCAACCTTGGACTCTGTGGGATTGGTCGCCACCTTCCATGAAAACCTCAGCACACTACCCCAGCAACCAGCCCTTTGGATCGGCAATGAGTTCTTCGATGCGCTCCCAACCAACCAATGGGTATGCGCAGACAAAGGTTGGCATGCGCGGAAGATTGGCCTGGCGCCCGAGGGCGGCTTCTCTTTTGGCGTTGACCGGACGCCGCAGCCAGCCCCAAAGAATGTTCAAGCCGCACATACTGGTGCGATCATCGAACACAGTCCGTTGCAAGACACTGTGTTTGGTTCGGTCTGTCGACACCTAAAGGACTTCAGCGGCGCCGCGCTGTTTATCGATTATGGCGCGCTCTTATCGGGCACTGGCGACACGCTACAGGCCGTGCGCGACCACAAAAAAACCGACCCGCTTGTCGACCCAGGGGCATCCGACCTCACCACCCATGTCGATTTCGCCCATTTCGCCAGACTAGCAGAACACAATGGTCTGCCGTCGATCTTAGCCGCACACCAAGGCGCTTTCCTACTGGACCTGGGGCTCTTGGAACGTGCAGGACAACTTGGAGCTGAAGCGAACGACGATCAACGCGAGGCGATCAGCGCGGCCGTTGAACGCCTGGCTGGCGATGCTGGTATGGGACGCTTGTTTAAGGTTATGGGCCTTGCTTCCAAACCTCTGCCCCTTTCAGGTCTGCACCCCTTCCCCCCTGATGAAAGCGCACACCGCGATGCATGATCCCCTCAGCCCCCTTGAAGACCCAAATCTCGCAAGCCTGGATGGGGTCCGCCATGGCTTCTTTACCCGCCAGGGCGGCATGTCCAGTGGCATCTACGCCAGCCTCAACACCGGCCTTGGATCGCGTGATGAAGTCCCGCATGTGAAGGTGAATCGCGCACGCATCCTGGCCCATTTTGGCGGCGAGTCGTTGGTGACAGTATATCAGCACCACAGCGCGATCTGCGTACGCACCAATGTACCGTGGCAGTCAAACGCGGCCCCGCGCGCCGATGCCATCGTCACAACCACACCCGGCCTCGTCTTGGGCGCCCAAGCAGCCGATTGTGGGCCTATTCTGTTCGCCGATCAGGGGGCGGGGGTCATCGGCGCCGCTCATGCGGGTTGGAAAGGCGCGCTTTACGGCATCGTCGAAGCCACCATCGAAGCCATGGAAGCCGTAGGCGCCTCGCGATCTAACATCGTGGCCGCGCTTGGTCCATCAATCAGCGTCGCAAACTATGAGGTAGGTCCGGAGTTCTTTGATCGGTTCGTTGCTGAAAACGAGGCCAATTCTGGCTATTTCCGCCCATCCAAGCGCGAGGGGCATGCCATGTTCGACTTGCAGCGCTTCACGATCGACCGACTCACGGCGGCTGGCGTCTCTGCGTCGTCTCTCAACCGCTGCACATACGCCGAACCGGACCTGTTTTTCAGCTACCGCCGCTCCACACACCAGCAAGAGCCAGATTATGGGCGCTTGCTCAGTGCCATTATGCTGACACATGAGGAATAAACAGGTGAACAGCTACCAAACTGGAATCGATGCTGATAGGACGTCGATCATTAGCTCGCCCTTAAGTACAAATTTGAGTGTTGCCTTGCATCGTCTAATTCCAGTTGCGCTTACCTTCCTCCTGTTGAGCGCTTGCGCATCGCCGGAAGGCCCTGGCGGTTTGACGACAGTAAACCCAGCCCCGGCGCAACCGACCACGGCCGTGCAAACAGCGCCTTTGCCAGGAACGGTAACATCCCAACCGCTTACGGCATCGGCAACGCCTGGGAACTCTGGTGCCCCGCAGGCGCTGCTGCCAGAGCAATCGATCGCCACCAGTGTGCAACCGGACACGCTAGAGGCGCAGCAACAAACCTTGGCATCGCCAGACGTCACCCTGCAGGATTTCTCCCGCATCGATCCCCGGCAAACCTCAGGCGCTGATCCATTCACGGGCGAACGCGGCAACGCATTTGGCAACCGTCCGGTATCAGACGATACGCTTCAGGCGGCCTTGCAGGATGGGCTTCAGCAAGGACCCGAGGCGGTAACAACTGCACCCGCCGAACCGCAATGGCCACGCGTTGCACTCGCCCCAGTCACCACAGCGCCGGAACCACAAGCGACCCAATTGTTCGACGCCATTGATGACGCCGCCTATCGGCAAGGGATGCAGCTGGTTTTTCACGGCGATGAGACCGCGAACTATATTGTTCGCTCACAGGTCAGCGCCATCCCAGCGGACCGCGTAACGTCGTTTATCTACGTGTTCGACATTTTCGACACGCGCGGAGTCTTGCGCCACCGCGTGTCAGGTGCACGGTCCATCCCGCGGTCTGACCCCAATGGATGGGCCGTCGTGGATCCGACAACAACGCAGTTGGTTGCTGATGAGGTTGCAGGGCGCTTGCTGGCCTGGTTCCGAGCCAATCCTGGCTAACGCGAACGTCGTCATGCACAGGCCAAGCGCACAGCGCATGGACTCGCTTCAAGCCATTGGTTAACACACGCGCAATTCGATTGCGTGCAGGACCGACGACATGAAGCTTGTGGCTGGCAACTCCAATATGATCCTGGCGAACGCCATTGCGGGTTACCTTGATGTACCGTTGTGCAAGGCCAGCGTCAGACGCTTCGCCGACATGGAAATATTCGTTGAAATTCAAGAGAATGTTCGCGGCGAAGATGTCTTTGTTTTGCAGTCGACGAGCTTCCCTGCCAACGATAACTTGATGGAAATGCTGATCTTGGTCGATGCACTGCGAAGGTCGTCGGCCAAACGCATCACCACCGTCATTCCTTATTTTGGCTACGCCCGCCAAGACCGCCGTACCGCTGGCCGCACCCCCATCTCTGCCAAATTGGTGGCCAACCTGATCACCGAAGCTGGTGCCGACAGGGTTCTGACTATCGATCTGCACGCCGGTCAGATCCAGGGCTTCTTTGATATCCCGACCGACAACCTGTTCGCTGAGCCTGTGATTTCGAAAGACATCCGGGACAACTATATGGGCAATGGCCCCCTCGCCGTCGTGTCGCCCGATGTTGGCGGTGTTGTCCGTGCGCGCGCCATCGCCAAGCGGGTCGATGCGCCCCTTGCCATCGTCGATAAGCGCCGCGATCGCCCGGGTGAATCCGAGGTGATGAACGTTATCGGCGATGTTGAAGGCATGTCCTGCCTCCTCGTCGACGACATTGTCGATTCAGGTGGAACCCTGTGCAACGCCGCCGATGCGCTCTTGGCCCGTGGCGCCAAGGAAGTGTCCGCCTATATCACACACGGCGTCCTATCGGGTGGGGCGGTGTCTCGTATCACTGGCTCCAATCTAAAAGAGTTGGTCACCACAGACACGATTGAGACCACCGAGGCCGTCAAAAACGCACACAATATCCGTGTCATCACCGTCGCCGGCCTGTTGGGTGAAGCAATCATGCGCACGGCGCTCGAAAAATCAGTCTCCAGCCTGTTTTCCTGAGCGCAGACATAAGCGGCAAGCCGCTGTTACGTCAGCGCCGCCACCGCGACGCCTAAAGCTGCGCATAGGCCGAGTGTCAGAAACAGACCCCGCTTCAAGACCAGCAACAAAACGCCCGCAAAGATAGCAATGCCAACCGCAGCCAAGTTGAGGCTCGAAGGGTTGGGCGCTGGCAACGTTGCCGGTCCCAAAGAAACTTCGCTCACAATGTCGAAAAGGACCTGGATCGCGAACCAGACCGCTAGACTGGCGATCACACCAACAACGGCGACCGTCACGCCGCGAAGGGCATTTTTGAGCCAGACGATCTCGCGTGTGCGCTCAACAAACGGTGCTCCGAGAAAGATCCAAACAAAGCACGGCATGAAGGTGAACCAAAGGGTGAGCGTCGCGCCGACAATACCGGCCAGCACCGGATCAAGGCCCAGGCCCGCTTGCGCGGCGGCGACATAGCCCACAAAGACCAAAACCAAGATGAGTGGCCCAGGTGTGGATTCCGCCAGGCCCAGGCCGCTCACCATGTCAGCCGCTGTCACCCAGGCCAAATCCTGCACCATCACCTGCGTGATATAAGCCAAGACGGCGTAGGCCCCACCGAAGGTGATGATCGCCGTCCAGGAGAAAAGCAGCACTTGCTGCGTCCATAGGCTCTGCAAGCCCAACGCCAAGACCAACAAGAGCAAGGGGCCTAACCACAGCGCTGCGCAAATCGCGGCCGCCCGCAATGAGGCTGCGTTGCGTTGTGCGTTCGCGGCGACGGATGGTTCCATCGCCGTGTGTTCCCCTCGACCCCAAACCAAAATGCCCAGCAGTGCAGCCACAGCGATGACCAACGGGAACGGCACGCCAAAAACGTACAGACACATAAAAGCGGCCAACGCCAAAGCGGCGGCCAGCGGCGACGTCAGCGTTTTCTCGGAAAGCTTGAGCAGCGCTTGCAGCACGATGGCCAACACCCCCGCTTGCAATCCAAAAAGGAGGCCCTCAACTGCGGGAGCATTGCCGAGCGTGACATAAAGCGTCGCCAGGCCAAGCAGAACCACGAAGCCCGGTAGGATAAACAAGGCGCCAGCCACAAGGCCGCCGCGCACACCTTGTAAAAGCCAGCCGATATAGGTGGCGAGCTGCATAGCCTCGGGCCCAGGCAGCAACATGCAATAGTTGAGCGCATGCAGAAAACGGTCTTCAGGCAGCCATTCTTTCTCGTCGACGACCACCTTGTGTATCAACGCGATCTGAGCCGCTGGGCCGCCAAAGGACAGCAAACCGATGCCTGCAAAGGCCCGTGTCACATCGGCAAAGCTGGCAACATTGTCGGCAATCACCTTGCGAGAGGCTTCTATCGTCATAGCCTGTCCTAGGCGGGCGGACATGACAACGCAATGACAGCTCTGCCGCCGAACAGTGATGGCAATTGCATCCCACAGCAAACGGCGCTATAGACCGCCGGTCTGCGCCCGACCACCCTGGAGGCAAGCGCGGATTTTCGCCGGATTGTCCGGCGTTTTTTATTACATATTGGAGACATGCTATGCGTGAGAGCTATGAACTGGCTGGCGCGCGACGCGAACGGGTCGGCAAGGGAGCTGCCCGTGCTCTGCGACGCGAGGCTAAGCTGCCCGCCGTGATCTACGGCGATAAGAAAGACCCCATTCCCGTTGCCCTGCCCTTGAAAGAAGTGGACCAATTGCTCCACGGCGGCGGCTTCATGACCACCGTCGGCACGATTGATCTCGACGGCGAAAAGCACCAGGTCATCGCGAAAGACTTCCACCTGGACCCGGTGCGCGACTTTCTTATGCATGTCGACTTCTTGCGCGTCTCCAAAGGCGCTGTCCTCACCGTTATGGTTCCGGTGCATTTTCTCAACGAAGAAACGTCACCGGGCCTCAAAATGGGCGGCGTTCTCAACGTTGTGCGTCACGAGGTGGAACTGAACTGCCCGGCCAACGCGATTCCTGAGTTCCTGGAACTGGATCTTGGCGCCGCGGAGTTGGGCGACACGCTCAACATCTCGAGCATTGAGCTTCCAAAAGGCGCAGAGCCGACGATCACCGACCGTGACTTCGTGATTGCGACCATTGCTTCGCCAGCTGGCCTGAAGAGCGACAGCGACGAAGAGGAAGAAGCAGAGACGGAAACCGAAACCGAAGAGGCGAGCGAATAATCCAATTCGCTTGGACGGTGAACCGGCAGGAGGCACGCCATGCACGTGGTTGTTGGTCTTGGCAATCCGGGCGCGCAATATGCGGGGAACCGTCACAATATCGGCTTCATGGCTGTTGATGCCATTCATGCACGCCACGGCTTCGCGCCGTGGCGTTCGCGTTTTTCGGCGGATATCAGCGAAGGGCGCATCGGCGCGCACAAAGTCCTGTTGATTAAGCCAACCACCTTCATGAACCTATCCGGCCAAGCTGTTGGCGAAGTCGTTCGCTTCTACAAGTTGGACGCAGCGGATGTGACGGTGCTTCACGATGAGCTCGACCTCGACCCTGGGCGCACGCGCATCAAGGTGGGCGGCGGCCATGGCGGCCACAATGGGCTGAAAAGCATGGATGCCCACCTGGGCAAGGACTATCGTCGGATCCGCCTTGGGATCGGCCATCCAGGTCACCGCGATCTGGTATCATCCTACGTGCTGCACGATTTCCCCAAGGCCGATCAAAGCTGGGTGGAAGCCCTGACCGACGAAGTCGCCCGCTCCTTGGACCTGATGCTTGATGGTAAGGACAGCGACCTCAATGCACGACTCAACGAGGCCACAGCGCCGTGGCGCAAGGCCGACAAGAAATCGGACGACGCCCAACCGAAAGCGTCGAAGCCTGCGCAACCCAAGGCACAGAGCCACATTCGCCAGGCACGCCAAACACAAACACCAAAAGTCCCGACCAAGGGCCCGATGGCCGACATGCTGAAAAAGCTGCTCGGCGGAAAAGATTAGAACGGACCAATTCCATGGGTTTCAAATGCGGCATTGTCGGCCTGCCCAATGTGGGCAAATCGACACTCTTCAACGCGCTCACCAAAACGGCGGCGGCGCAGGCGGCGAACTACCCGTTTTGCACCATCGAGCCGAACACCGGCGATGTGGCGGTGCCAGACCCACGGCTAACCGAAATCGCCGCCATCGCCGAATCCAAAGAGATCATCCCCACCCGTATCACCTTTGTGGACATCGCAGGCCTGGTGCGTGGCGCTGCCTCTGGTGAGGGCCTCGGCAACCAGTTCTTGGCCAACATTCGCGAAGTCGACGCCATCGTGCATGTGGTGCGTTGCTTTGAAGATGAAGACATCACCCACGTCGACGGCAAGATTGATCCGTTGGCGGACATCGACACCATCGAAACCGAACTGATGCTCGCCGACCTGGAAAGCCTGGAGAAACGGGTGGTAGCGACCCGCAAGAAAGCATCCGGCAAAGACAAGGAAGCGTTGGTTAGCCTGCCCAACATGGAAGCGGCTTTGGAGCTGCTTCAGAATGGTAAGCCAGCACGCCTGGTTGAACGATCAGCCGAGGAAGAAAAGACCTTCCAGATGCTGAACCTCCTCACCTCCAAGCCCATCCTCTACGTCTGCAATGTGGAGGAAGATTCCGCTGGAGAAGGCAACGCCTACTCCGCCAAGGTGGAAGAGCATGCCAAGGCGACGGGCGCACGCAGTGTAGTCATCTCTGCGGCCATTGAGGCGGAAGTGGCCGTGCTGCCGTTGGACGAGCAGGGCGAGTTTCTTGAAACGCTTGGACTGGAAGAAGCCGGCCTGGACCGTTTGATCCGCGAAGGCTACACCCTGCTTGGTCTTGTGACTTACTTCACTTCTGGTCCAAAAGAGTCGCGTGCCTGGACGATCACGCAAGGCACCAAAGCCCCGCAGGCTGCTGGCGTGATCCACACTGACTTCGAGCGCGGTTTTATACGTGCGCAGACGATTGGCTATCACGACTATGTGACCCTCAAGGGCGAGACGGCAGCCAAGGAAGCGGGTAAGGCTCGCGACGAAGGCAAAGAGTATGTCGTTCAGGATGGCGACGTGCTTCTGTTCAAGTTCAACACCTAGCGCTTCTTCGGGATCGGCGTGAACACTCAGACCCACCTGCTTGTTGCCGCTGCGATCTTTGCCAAGCCCGATCAACCGAAGCGCAACACAGCGTTGATCGCTGGCGCGCTCCTGCCGGACTTTGCCATTTATGGCCTGTTCGCGTGGGCATTGGTGAGCGGCATCCCGCAAGATGAACTGTGGAGCCGTATCTACTTTTCTGAGCCGATGCTCACCTTCACGGCGATCGGCAATTCGGCACCGCTGTTTGCCGCGGTGGCTTTGCTCGGTTGGCTGTGGGCAATGGCTCGGCGCGGTGCAGACATACCCGCCCTGCCCGCGCTGACCGTTCTTGGCCTTGCCGCGCTATCCCATCTGGCGCTCGATTTTCCCGTCCATGTGGACGACGCGCACCCACATTTTTGGCCGTTCACGGATTGGCGTTACCGCGCCCCGTTTTCCTATTGGAACGACAACTACCACGCACGCGCTGTGAGCATTGTTGAAGCGGCATTGGGACTATCGTTGGTGGTCATCCTCGCCAGACGCTTCAAAGCTCGTTGGGTGCGCATCCTGCTTGGCACCTGCTTCCTGGCCTACTTGGTTGTGCCGATCTTCTGGTGGCTACAGTTTGGCGGGTAGAGGCGCTTAGTCGCCTTCAAATTCCATCAGCGCATGGACGGGCACATTGAGAGCTTCAATCTTTTTGGCGCCGCCAAGGCCCGGCAGGTCGATGATGAAACAGGCCGCAACCACGTCAGCTCCCATTGACTGCAACAGCTTGATGGCCGCCTCCGCCGTACCGCCAGTGGCCACAAGGTCGTCGACAACGATCACCTTTTCGCCGGGCTGCACAGCGTCCTTGTGCATCTCCATTTCATCGATGCCATATTCTAGCGAATAGGCGATGCGCACCGTTTCGTGCGGTAGCTTGCCCTTTTTGCGGATGGGCACGAACCCGCCTGATATTTGGTGCGCGACAGCGCCGCCCAGGATGAAGCCGCGCGCTTCGATCCCAGCAACCTTGTCGATCTTCAGGCCAGCATAAGGCTGCACCAGCTGATCCACAGCTCGGCGGAATGCGCGGGCATCGCCAAGCAAGGTGGTAATGTCACGAAACTGAATGCCCGGTTTCGGATAATCCTCAATCGTGCGGATGGCAGATTCCAGAGCGGGATCAGGGGCAATGGCCACAGGCTTCACTCCCATTGTGCAGCGGCAAACCGGGGTAGACTATCCGCCGGGTCGCGGGTTGAAAACCTAGCCCACAGGCGAAGAGACAAAGAAAAACCGCCTTGGTGCTGCCAAGGCGGTTTTGATCGTTTCATCTTGCTGGAACTTAGTGCGCGACGCTGCTCCAGACACGGCGCTTGGTCATGTAGACCAGGCCACCGAAGATCACCAGGAATGCCATCACACGGAAGCCGACTTCCTTGCGCTGGTTGAGGTGCGGCTCAGCAGCCCACATCATGAACGCAGCAACATCCTGCGAGTACTGGCTGACCGTTTCCGGCGAACCGTCTTGGTAGGTGTGCATGCCGTCCCAAAGAGGCTGCGCCATGGCGATGTACTCGCCAGCGATGAAGTACGGGTTATAATTGCCGAACTCGCCTTCTGGATTGACGTGGTCAGGATCGTAGCCCGTCAGAAGCGAGTAGATATAGTCCGGACCGTTCTCGGCATAGCCGGTGAAAATGTCGATCACGAAGTTCGGGAAACCGCGGGTCGGAGCACGTGCTTTGGCGAGCAACGAGAAGTCCGGTGGGTAAGCACCCATCGCAGCGGTTGCGGCTTCACGGTTCGCAAATGGCGGTGGGAAACGATCCGACAATCGTGCTTCGCGCTCGAACATGTCGCCGAACGAATCCGGTCCATCTTCCACGAAGTAGTTGGCAGCAATCGCGCGAACCTCAGCTTCTGAAAACTCGGGGCCACCTGGCTCCATAAGGTTACGGAACGCCACGCGGCTCAGCGCGTGACAGGCCGAACAGTTTTCAGAATAGATCTGAAAACCACGCTGTAACTGAGCAGTGTCATAGGTACCGAAGATACCCGCAAACGACCAATCCTGCATGCGCGGCGCTTTACCGCCGCCAGCTGCCAACGCAGCTGTGCTGGGCAGGACGGCCGCTAGCGCGACCACCATCAGCGATTTAACAAAACGGCTTGAAAGAAAAGCCATGGAACTCAATCTCCTTTGGGCGTTTCGCCGTTCTAGCCTTTGGTTTCCGGTGCAGCGGTTGCGCCAGCTGGTTGACCAGCGCCCGATGCAATCGTTCCACCTTTGCCTTCTGCCTTCTTCAGAACCGCTTCGGTAATCGAGGCCGGCAACGGTTTTGGCGTCTCGAACAAGCCGATCAGCGGAAGAAGAATGAGGAAGTAGGCGAAGTAGTAGATCGTCCCAACCTGCATCAGCGGCACGTAGATGCCTTCAGCAGGCTTCGAGCCGAGCCAGCCGAGGAACACGGCATTGGCTGCGAACACCCAGAATGCGGCTTTGAACCAAACCGAACGGAACGCGCCGGACTTGACCTTGGACGTATCGAGCCAAGGCAGGAAGAACAGCACGACGATCGAACCGAACATCAACAGAACGCCACCAAGAGCGCTGGGGACAGCGCGCAGGATCGCGTAGAACGGCAGGAAGTACCATTCGGGCACGATGTGCGATGGCGTCACCAACGGATTGGCTTCGATGTAATTATCCGCATGGCCAAGATAGTTTGGTAGATAAAACAGGAAGTAGGCGAACAGCAGGAAGAATACCACCATCGCGAACAGGTCCTTGACCGTCGCATACGGAGTGAACGGCACCGTGTCCGACTTCTGCTTGACTTCAACACCCGTTGGGTTGGTCTGACCGGTGATGTGCAGCGCCCAAACGTGCAAAATAACCACGCCGAAGATCATGAACGGCAGCAGGTAGTGCAGCGAGAAGAAGCGGTTCAACGTCGGGTTATCGACGGCAAAGCCACCCCAAAGCCATTGCACAAGGCTGTCGCCCACAATTGGGAAGACCGAGAAGAAGTTGGTGATCACGGTTGCGCCCCAGAAGGACATCTGACCCCAAACCAGCACGTAGCCCATGAACGCTGTGGCCATCATCAACAGGAAGATGATGACGCCAAGGATCCACAGAACCTCGCGAGGCTCTTTGTAAGAACCGTAAAAAAGGCCACGGAAAATGTGCAGATAGACGGCGATGAAGAACATCGATGCGCCCACGGCGTGCATGTAGCGTAGCAGCCAGCCATAGTTCACATCGCGCATGATGTGTTCGACAGAGCCGAACGCCATGTCAGCGTGCGGCGTGTAATGCATCACCAAAACGATACCGGTGATGATCTGCGATACGAGCATGATCATCAAGATGCCGCCGAAAGTGTACATGTAGTTGAGGTTCCGTGGGATCGGGAACTCAACAAATTGGCCGTGCATCATCCGCACGACTGGCAGTCGGGCATCGAGCCAGCGCTCAATACCGGACTTAGGAACATAGCTTGAAGGTCCAGCCATGAAGGGGTCTCCTCAAAACCTAACGGTTGTCGCCAGCGGCGTTAGCCGATGCGAATGGTTGTCTCAGAAATGAACTCATATTGCGGGATGCCAAGGTTCTCCGGCGCCGGTCCGCGGCGAATACGGCCAGCCGTATCGTAGTGCGAGCCATGGCAAGGGCAGAACCAACCGCCGAAATCACCAGCCTCAGACAGCGGAATACAGCCCAAGTGGGTGCAAACGCCAAGCATCAGGATCAGTGCTGGGTTCTCCGGCACCGACCGTGCTTCGTTGGTGGCCAAGGCAGCCGGATCAACATCCAAGCGAGCCGACTGATCGGGAAGATCGTCCAGCGCGACATCGTCCGCTGCAGCGATTTCTTCCTCGGTGCGGTAGCGGATAAAGACCGGCTTGCCGCGCCACATCACAGAAACCTGCTCGCCTGGCTGCATGGAACCAATGTCGACCTCGCTGGTTGACAAGGCCAAAGCAGAGGCATCCGGGTTCATTTGGGCAATAAACGGCCAAGCAAGACCGCCTACACCAACAGCACCCATGGCCGCAGTTGCAATGTAGAGAAAATCGCGCCGGGTTGGCTCTTCATGTGTCTCAACGTCTGTCGACACGGCTGTATCCTTTGTTGCAACGGTCCGGCCACTGCCACCTGCCATGCAAGTAAATCAGCAGCCTTGGGACCTCCGATCGAACGTTCGCGCCCGATATAGTGAATCGTGCCCTGCGTGTGAGCCTGGCATATCGCCGCATTTCAGCGGACTCATTGGGCTTCGCAATAGCGTTTGCGGCCCATCCTTGTCCACTAGCCGATGGATTGGCATCGCCACGTTTCTATGGACCGATGGACGCACACTTTGAAACACACTTTGCTCTCCCACACGGCGTGGAATTGTGCTCAAGTTGCAGGGTCGTCTCCAGGATCGTGACTGAGTTTCAGTGGTATCTCTCGCACTTTTTCAACCCGAAATCCCCGCCAACACAGGCACGTTGATGCGGCTATCGGCGTGTGTTGGCGTTCCGCTCCATATCATCGGTCCAACCGGCTTTTCCATGGATGACAGAGCTCTACGCCGCGCTGGCCTTGATTATCGCGATAAGGCCTACACGCAGATCCACACGGATTTCGATGACTTCTGCAAAGCCAATGCCTGGACATCTCCACGACTCGTTTTGATGTCGACCAAAGCCACCACGCCGTTTTTGAATTTCAAGTTTCAACCGACGGATGTGATCGTTATGGGGCGGGAAACATCTGGCGCGCCAGACTGGCTACACGGAAGAGCCGATGAACGCTTGCTTATCCCGATGGAGGAAGGCACACGTTCGCTGAATATGGCCCTTGCAGCGGGGATGGTCGTCTGCGAGGCCTTGCGCCAGACCGATGCGTTTCCGCGCGCGACCAATACAATGCCTGAACAGGAGGCCCGGCTATGACCGCCTTTGAACCCATTTTCTCAGCCGATCGCCTTCGTCCCGGCCTGCCATCCGACATTGAGGAAAAGAAGGACCAAGCCAAAGCTTGGTTTGCCCAATTGCGCGACCAGATCGTCGGCGCCTTTGAGCGGGTCGAGGATGAAGGCGAAGGCAAACCTGGAGCCGACGACCGCCCCGCCGGTCGCTTTAAGCTCATACCGCACGAACGCACCAACCTTGATGGAACACCCGGTGGTGGCGGTACCATGGGAATCATGAAGGGCCGCATCTTCGAGAAAGTCGGCGTCCATATATCCACCGTCCATGGAACGTTTTCACCGCAATTTCAGAAGCAAATTCCTGGTGCCGAAGAGGACCCAAGCTTCTGGGCTGCCGGCATTTCGCTGATCGCGCACTTGCACAACCCCAATGTTCCGGCCGTGCACATGAACACCCGCATGGTGGTGACGACGCGCCAATGGTTCGGCGGCGGTGCTGACCTGACTCCCGTTCTCATGGCGCGCCGCAACCAAGAAGACCCGGATACCGTGGCATTTCACGAAGCGATGGAACTGGCCTGTGAGGGCCATGCCCAGGCAGATTACCCAGCCTTCAAAGAATGGTGCGACCACTATTTCTATTTGCCACACCGCGATGAGCCACGCGGCATTGGTGGCATTTTCTACGACTACCTCAACTCGGGGAACTGGGATGCCGACTTTGCATTGACGCAATCGGTTGGCCGTGGCTTTGCCGACATCTACCCCAAATTGGTGCGCGCCAACTGGGATGCGCCCTACACGCCTGAACAGCGTGAAGAACAGCTCATCCGTCGTGGTCGGTATGTGGAGTTCAACCTGCTCTATGACCGGGGAACGATTTTCGGGCTCAAGACGGGCGGAAATGTAGACGCCATTCTCTCGTCCATGCCGCCAGAAGTGCGCTGGCCCTAAGTCTTCAAGACGGCCAGCAACTCGTCCCGCCCCAGCGCAAAGTCCGACGCGACCCACGCGCCTTCCATAATCTTGAGCGCCGCACCAAGCTGCGGGCCTGGCTCGATCCCATGGTCGAGAAGATCCTGACCCGACACCGGTAAGCTTGGTGCGTGCCAATCGTCCACAATGCGCAGGTTGTCTGCCAGACGCTCAACCACATCGGTCGGCAGATCAACTTCTGGGTCGGCGTCGAGAGCCAATGTGGCCTGCAAGAACAGGGCATCGCGTACGGCCGATTGGCTGTTTGTATAGACCAGTTTGCGAACCTCAGATGCATGGGAGATCGCCGTCGTGTCTTCCTGCGCCATAAGGCTCTGCGTGGTTTTCAGCCGTTCCCGCTCTGCATTGGCCAGCTTGAGACGATCAGCCAGGCCTCGCACGCGTTCGACCCGCCCTGGGGGCAACAGCACCTGAAGCCGCAAAAGCGCGTCACCTTCTATCCCGACAGCGTCTTCCAGCCGATGGAACCGGGCAAACGCATCCATGTCGCCGCTTTCCGGTAAGACAGCCTGATAAACACCGGTCTGCCGCATCCATAACAGGCCGCGCGTGACCTGGGGTGCTTGGAGAATTTTCTTGAGTTCTGACCAAACCCGCTCGGCCGATAGACCCGATAGCCCTTCTTTGTGCGAGACGATCGCCTTGACCGCGTCACGGTCAGGCGCGCCATGGCCATACCAGGCGTAGAAACGAAAGAACCGCAAAGCGCGCAGATAATCTTCTCGGATGCGCATGGCGGCATCGCCGATAAACCGCACGCGCCGGGCTCTGAGGTCACCAAGCCCATTCAGGGGATCGTGCAAAAGCCCATCGCCGTCGACATACAGTGCGTTCATCGTGAAATCGCGACGCGAGGCGTCTTCGGTGATGTCGCGGCTGAACGCCACCACCGCACGACGTCCATCCGTTTCAACATCGCGGCGCAAGCTCGTCACCTCGAGCGGTATGTGATCGACGATGGCGGTTACCGTGCCGTGGTCGAGGCCGGTCGGCACCACCTTGATGCCCGCGCGCTCCAATCGCTCCGCGACCACAGGCGGCTCGGCTTGGCTGGCAATATCAATGTCGCTCGCAGCGGTACCCATGAGCGCGTTGCGCACACACCCGCCCACCAGCCAAGCTTGGTCGTCGTCATCGGTGATGGCCGACAAGACGGGCCGCACGCCGGGTGCGTCAAGCAGCGCGGCAAGCGCCTGCGCCTCCTCTGCGCTCCCGTTGATCATTCCGTGGGCTCGACGATCCGGCCAGGAACAATCTCGCCGCCTTCAAGGCGCGGCGGTTCATATTGCCCGGTGGTCCCGCCTGTCTCGAACTGGGCAAAGGTGATCATCGCCACCAAGACCAAAGCGACGCCCGACCCGACAAGCCAATAGAACGGCATGTCTGAGCGTTTGCCGCGCACCGCTGTCCAAAGCAGGTAAAGGGCAAAGGGCACCAGGAACAGGGCAATATTGATAACAGCTACGCGCAGCACGCAAAGGCTCCTTCGATTGGACAGACGTTAGCTGAGCGAACGGATCAGCCGCTCAGACATGTGGTGAATGATTCCCGCCGTCAAACCCCAAATGCTCTGATCGCCATAAACATAAGTGTAGAAGTAACGCTGCTTGCCTTCGAACGCGAGGCTCATGCGCTGTGCGTTCGATTGGTCGAGCAGGAAGCGCAGCGGCACCTGGAAGATATCATCGACTTCGGCCGGACTAGGTGTCAGCGGTGGCAAACCATCGACCGAGCCAACTACTGGATAGACGCGGTATCCTGTGCGGGACGCGTAGCTGGGCAAATATCCGTCGATGGACACAGCCGACGGCGGCAGTGCGATCTCCTCGTGCGCTTCGCGCAGCGCGGTCTGCGAAGGCACTTCGCCAGGATCAATTCGGCCACCCGGGAAGGCGATCTGGCCAGCATGTGCTTTCAGCGTTGCCGTGCGCACGGTCAGCGTAACTTCCGGTTCTGCCTTTGAGCGGTCGATGGCAATCAGCACGGCGGCAGGCTTCAAGCCTTTCTGCGGGCGGAAGCTCGAAAAGTCTGGGTTAAGCACATGGTCGCCGGAATCATCGGGGACCGAAGGGTCAGGAGACACACTCGGTTGATCGGCGTTGAGCGATTGCACAAATGCCTCCACCAGCGCAGTGCCCGGCAGCGTACGCAAATCAGCAACAAGGTCGGTTTGGTCTTTGGTTTCAGCCATGCCCTGACCTAGTCATGGCCATCGTCTGGCTCAATAGCAAACACGCAATTGCCAGACCGCAACACGGGTGGATTGGCGTCCAAATCCACAAATCGGTCATCGCTTAGGAGTGCGATCGTCATCGCACGGGTGAAAACAGCGTCCAGGCGGCCGCGTATGCGCGCATAGACCCTCAAGCCCGCATTGTCTGTGTCTTCGACAAAACGAACGGCGTGATCAGCACCAATCACTACCTCATCATCCATGTTGGTGCGCACTCGGATAAGCGTTGGATCAGATGGGTCGGGGTCGTAGTCGACCGCCAACAGCGGCACATCATCAACGGTGATCGACAGCTTTTCATACGGCGTCACCAGATAGGTTTCGCCGTCGGAATCTTTGCGCAACACCGACGCGAACAGGCGAACGAGCGGAAGACGGCGAATCTCCCGACCTTCATGAAACCAGCGACCGTCCGATGCGATTCGGATGTCGATGGCACCACATAGCGGCGGATCCCAACGATCCACCGGCGGCAAGGACTGCCGTTTGCCGACTTTCTTGGCCAACGCCGCCAAATCTGTTGATTGATTCACGTTGCTCACCGGCATTTGAACGGGTTGGTCGTTCCCAGTCATCAGAAACGCGCTAATTTGCCCACAACGATCCGCAGCGGCCAGGGGCTCCTAGCTTGCAAAAAGCGCACTTTTTGCGCACGCTGACGGTTATTAACACGGTGATTGGTCGCATCCCTTCTCATGCGAACAGTCGAACACAATACTGTCATCTTGGCCAACCAAACCGCTTTATGCGAGGGCAGGCCTTGCTACAAACACTATGTTCGAGGAGCACCTGGTGCCAACCCAATCCGATGAAACAGAAACGGCGACGATCGACGCTCGAGACGCGGCAGAAGCCTCCACCATTGCTGCCAAAGCGGACGCCATAGCGCAGCAGCTTTCTGACACCAAGGCAATGATCGGCGAGACGATCCTTGGCCAAGAAAAAGTCATCGAAAACACCCTGGTCGGCCTTTTGTGCGGCGGGCACGTTTTGCTTGTCGGTCTACCCGGTCTTGCCAAAACCAAGTTGGTTGAAACGCTCGGCACCGTTTTGTCGCTCGGCGCACGTCGGGTTCAGTTCACTCCCGATCTGTTGCCGTCTGACATTCTAGGCGCCGAAGTTCTGGAAGAAAGCGCGTCGGGAACCCGGGCATTCCGCTTTATTGAGGGGCCAATATTCTCGCAGCTCTTGATGGCGGACGAGATCAACCGCGCCAGCCCGCGCACCCAGAGTGCGCTGCTTCAAGCGATGCAGGAGCACCATGTGACGGTGGCAGGCACACGCCATGACCTGCCCAGCCCGTTCCATGTGCTCGCGACGCAAAATCCCATTGAGCAAGAGGGAACCTACCCGCTTCCCGAAGCGCAGCTCGACAGGTTTTTGCTGGAGATCGAGATTGGTTTCCCCGACCGCGACGCAGAGCGCGAAATGTTACGTTTGACCACCGGCCAATCCTCGTCCCAACCGAAAAAGGTCATGGAACCCAAAGACCTTCAGGCCGCGCAGAACCTCGTGCGCTCGATGCCGGTGGGCGAACAGGTTGCTGAGGCAATCCTTGACTTGGTGCGCGGTGCGCGCCCGGGCTCGGAAGCCCACCCGGTGATCGGAGATCACCTCGACTGGGGGCCTGGTCCACGCGCAAGCCAAGCCTTGATGCTCGCAACGCGTGCTCGTGCGCTTCTGAACGGCCGCTTTGCACCCTCCAAGGATGATGTCGCAGCGCTCGCCGAACCTGTTCTGCGACACCGGATGGCCCTCACCTACGCGGCGCGCGCTGAAGGCGTTACCCGTCGCGAGCTGGTGGCCAAGCTGGTCGAGGCGCTTTTGTGATCAGCTTTGGCCGCGATCTTTTGGGCGGCAACAAACGCTCCTCTGGACCAGGCGATCGGGCACCGCTTGACCCCTTGGAGTTGGGTACGGCGCCGCGCGCGCTGGCGGATGCCATGCCGGACCTGATGGTCGAAGCCAAACACCTCGCTTCGTCGTTGATCGCGGGCATTCATGGGCGCAAACGGGCCGGTGCTGGCCAGTCCTTTTGGCAGTTTCGCCAGTACGGATCGGGCGACGCGTCCAGTCGCATCGATTGGCGGCGGTCTGCGCGCGGAGACGCGCTCTATGTCCGCGAAATGGAGTGGGAAAGCGCCCATACGGTCCGCTTATCCGTCGATATGTCATCCTCCATGCGCTTTGCCTCGCCCGAGGCGCGCGAGCCGAAGCGCGACCGTGCGGTTGTTATGGCACTGGCACTTACGGCTATGCTGACAAAGGGAGGTGAGCGTGTCGGCTTGATCGGTGGCGAACGGCCCAAAACGGGCGACACTGCCATCACCAACATGGCGCTCGAACTGGTGACGCGCGACTCCGACAAATCCGGCAAACATCGCTGGTCCGATATGACAGCCGTGAAGCCGCGCGAAGACGTGATCATCCTGTCCGATTTTCTGTTCGATGCCGACAGCCGCAACCGCCTTGTCGAACAACTCATTTCCCGAGGAGCACGCGCTCACCTGGTCCAGATCGTCGATCCTGTTGAAGAGGCGTTCCCGTTCAAAGGCCGCATGCGCTTTGAGCCGCTTGATCGGCACAGCTCGGCCATCATCGCTGGTCGCGCCGAAAGCTGGCAGGAGCGTTATCAAAACTTATTCCGGGCCTTTACCGATGACTTGCGGCACATCGCCCGCGCCCATGGCTGGAGCCACACGATTTCGCACACCGACCGCCCAGCTTCTTTGCCGTTGCTGAGCCTTCACGAAGCGCTTGCGCGCACCAGAGAGCGGTAGGGAGGCCAGATGACGTCACTGAGCTTCCTCGCACCTTTGGCTTTGCTTGGACTGTTGGCGCTACCGGCACTGTGGTGGCTGTTGCGCGCCACGCCGCCGCAGCCCGCATCAACGCCCTTCCCGCCCCTTCGGCTGCTGGCCCGCTTGACCAATGACGAAGAGACGCCGGTCAAGACACCATGGTGGTTGATGGCGCTGCGCCTGACGATGATCACGGCGCTCATCCTTGCCTTTGCCGGGCCGGTTTGGCGCGCGAGCGAGCCCGAAAGTCTGCCAGGCGACGACGCGAATGCGCTGCTTATCGTGCTGGAAACTGACTGGTCCAGCGCCGCAGACTGGGCCAACCGCATCGCCAAGACAGAACGCATTATCAACGCTGCAGACCGTGCTGGTCGGCCATTGGGCGTGCTGGCCTTTCCGCAGCCGCTGCCCACCGTTTCGCCACCTGGCGATGGCCCACAGGCGCGCGCGCTTCTCGGCAATGTGTTGCCCCACCCAGTTCGCCAGGACATCACGGGACTGCAAAACGCGGTCGAAACCCTGCTCGCCAGCCCTGGTTGGCGCGGCGCCGATTTGGTCTGGCTGCCAAGCGGAATTTCTCATGGTGCGGACCACGAAGCCTGGGTGGAGGCGATCACCGCGGAGCACGCGCTTGCCTATGTCGAGCCAACGGCGCCTAATCTCGCTGTCTCACTCGACGGCGGATCGGACGGTCCGGCGGTGCTTGTGAACGACATTTCGGAGGGTGCCGCTTTGCCAACGAGGCGGGTGGCCGCGTTCGACGCTGTTGGACGGCAACTGGCCGAAACAGCCATAACCGTGCCCGAAGACGGTTTGCGCGAGCGCATTGCTTTCGATCTCCCGCTGGATGTGCGCAACGACATCGCGCGCATTGCTGTCGTTCCGACTCTGACCGCTGCAGACGTTGTTCTGGTGGACGATCGGCTGGAACGCAAACGTGTAGGCATTGTTGGAGCGGAGCGGCGCGACGAAGCTCAGCCTTTGCTATCTGGAACGACCTATGTGGAGCGGGCATTGCGGCCGTTCTCCGATCTTATTGTACCTCGCTCCGGAGACACCGCTGGTGAGATCGACGCCATGATCTCCGACGGGGTCAGCGTTATTATCCTGGTCGATGTGGCGAGTATCGTTCCATCGACGGCTTCGTTGCTGGAAGCCTGGATCAACGATGGCGGGGTCTTGGTCCGCTTCGCGTCAAGCTCATTAACGCGATTACAAGACGAACTGATCCCGGTGCCGCTGCGCACGGTCGACCGACAATTGGGAGGCGCGCTAACCTGGGACGAACCTCAGGCCATTGCGCAATTCTCCGCAGGCAGCCCGTTCGCGGGCCTCACCATCCCTGAAGACGTTCTCATCGAACGCCAGGTCCTGAGCGAGCCGGGCGCTGCGCTTGCCACGCGCACCTACGCCGAACTGCGGGATTCCACCCCTCTGGTGACCGGCGAACAGCGCGGCGACGGACACCTCATCCTGTTCCATGTCACTGCCGATACAAGCTGGTCGAACCTTCCGCTGTCGGGCCTCTTTGTCGATATGTTGCAGCGCCTGGTGCAACTGTCCGAAACTGGCTTTGGAGGCACGACAACAAACGAGGGGGTTGTCGAGAATGCAACGCTTAGCCCGCGTGCAACACTCGACGGATTCGGTGTGCTCGGCGCACCGCCAACCCACGCTGAGAGCTTGATTCTGACAGCCGACAGTTCGGTGGCGACCCTGGCAAACCCGCCTGGGTATTACGGCCCGTCCGACAGCCAGCGAGCGCTGAACTTGTTCACGACCATGCCCGACATTGCGGTGTTTGATGGAAACTCTTGGACCCAAGTCGGCGCCGTCTCGATCGCCATTGAGACAGACGAGTCGATATCACTGCGCACCTGGCTCCTTACACTCGTGGCCCTTCTAGCGCTGGCCGATGCGTTGGCCGTTTTGGCACTGTCCGGCGGCCTGGCCGGGATGCGCCGCAGTCTTCGCCGTGGCGCCACCGCTGCGGTGATCATGGGGATGGTCGGTCTTGGTGGTTCGCTGGCATTGGTCGCTCCAACCAGCGCAAACGCCCAAGATGGTGCCTCCAACAATGGTGAACTGAGCCGGTTGATTGCCGCTGCGAACACCACACGCTTGGCCTATGTTCTGACTGGCGAAAATGACGTGGATCGCCGGTCCCGCGAAGGCATGTCAGGCCTCACGCGCATCCTCACGCAGCGCACTGCCTTTGAGCCGGGCGAGCCTTTTGCCGTCGACCCAATGCGCGACGAACTAGCGTTCTACCCCTTGATCTATTGGCCGTTGCCTGCAGCACCTATGGCCGTCTCTGATGACCTGATCGCCCGCATTGATGCCTACATGAACAATGGCGGCACAATCCTTTTCGACACCCGCGATGAAGCCGATACCTTCGTCAGCGCGTCGATCAGCCCGCAAACGGCAAATCTGCGGCGACTTCTTGGGGCGTTGGACATTCCACCGTTGGAACCCGTACCCGACGATCACGTCCTAACCAAGTCGTTCTACCTGCTGGACAGCTTTCCCGGCCGTTTCGCATCGGGACCGTTGTGGGTGGAGGCCCTGCCCGATGATACCGCTGGCGTGGAACGGCCAGCGCGTGGCGGAGACGGCGTAACCCCCATCATGATCACCGGCAACGACTTTGCCTCCGCCTGGGCACTGTCGGCGGAGGGACGCCCACTCTATCCAACCTCGCCACCTGATCGTGTGCAGCGCGAGTTCGCGTTTAGGACCGGCGTCAACATCGGCATGTACGTCATGACCGGTAACTACAAGGCGGACCAAGTGCACATCCCGGCATTGCTGGAGCGTCTTGGCCAATGACCGATTGGCAAATCCTCATCGCGCCCATTTTGCCGATTTGGCTCATTATCGTGTTCGCTTTGGCTGGTGTGGCCATCGTCGCGCTATCGATCCTACAGCGACGCAAGGGCGCTTGGCTGCGCGGTGCCGCGATCGCGCTTGTCATAGGCGCTTTGCTAGACCCTTCGCTGCGGATTGAAGATCGCGAACGGCTGCCGACCGTGGTGGCCCTTGCCGTGGACGAGAGCGCCAGTCAGTCCATCGATGGGCGCGATGAGACCGCGCGCGCAGTTGCCCAAGACCTCCAAGAGCAGTTGGGTGCTCTGGGCGCTGTTGATGTGCGGACCATCTCACTCGGCACGGATCCACAGGCCGGCACACCTGCCATCAACCCGATCGCGGCGGCGCTGGCGGATGTGCCACCCAATCAAATCGGCGGTGTCGTCCTGATCACAGATGGCCAAGTAACCGATGCACCCACAAACGAGACGCCTGCGGCCTTTACGAACGGAGGTGCTTTGCCGGTCCACACGCTGTTGACGGGACATCCCGAAGAGGGCGACCGACGCATTGAGTTGCTCCAGGTTCCGCGTTTTGCCTTGGTCGACCGACGCGAAGTGGTCGAGTTCACGATCGCCGAAGATGGTGTTGCGCTCGACGATGGCCAAGAACCGACCGTGATGCTGACCTTGCTGCGCAACAACGAGGTTCTGGTTCAAACGGACGTTCCGATCGGTGTTAAGGTGGATGTGCCGATCCAAGTCGACCGCGCCGGTGACAACCTCTTTGAGATCCGCATCGAAGCCCACAAGGATGAACTCACGGCGCTCAACAACCAGGCGGTGTTCAACGTCGAAGGCGTGCGCGACACGCTGCGTGTCTTGCTGGTATCAGGCGAACCCCATGCGGGCGAACGGACGTGGCGCAACCTCCTCAAGTCCGATCCATCTGTCGATCTGGTGCACTTCACCATTTTACGGCCACCGGAAAAGCAGGACGGCACCCCGATCAGCGAACTGTCACTGATCGCCTTCCCAACCCGCGAACTCTTCGTTGAGCGGATCAACGATTTCGACCTCATCATCCTGGATCGCTACCAGCGGCGCAGCGTTTTGCCGCTCGTCTATTTCGACAACATCGCCAATTATGTGCGCCGTGGTGGTGCCTTGCTGGTGGCGGCCGGGCCGGAATTCGCCGATACGGGCAGCATTGCCTACACCGCACTTGCGGACATTCTCCCAGCCTACCCTACCGGCGGCATTTCTGAGGAGCCTTTCCGCCCATCGGTGACCAACATTGGACGACGCCACCCGATTACCCGCGCTTTGCCGGGCGATATCGCCCCCGACGAAGGGGGCGAACCTGATTGGAGCCGCTGGTTCCGCCTCATTGAGGCCGAGCCGATTGCCGCCAGCACGGTCGCCATGAGCGCTCCGTCGACAAGCACCATGGCGGGCGCGCCGTTGCTGGCGCTCGATACCGTTGATGACGGGCGGGTGGCACTGTTCCTGTCCGACCATGTCTGGCTTTGGGCGCGGAATTTTGAAGGCGGCGGCCCCCACGTTCAGTTGCTGCGCCGCATGGCGCACTGGTTGATGCGCGAACCGGATTTGGAGGAAGAAACATTGGTCGCCCGAGTGCAGGGCCGGCGCATGATTGTCGAGCGGCGCACTTTGTCCGAAAGGGTCGAGGATGTGCGCATCACCGCTCCCGGTGGAGAGGTCACTGCGCTAGCGCTGGACGATCTGGGCGATGGACTGTTCCGCTCCTCCATCCCCGCCGAAGAAATCGGACTATGGCGCCTCACTGACGGTGAACGCACCACCCTCGCGCATGTCGGTCCGCCAAACCCCATCGAACTGCAACAGGTCGTCTCAACGGACACCCATTTGGAGCCCGTGGCACAATCAAGCGACGGATCGATCCGCAGGTTGCGCGGCGAGCCGGATGCCGAAATCACCATCCCACGCACCCGCCTGGTTGGAGAGACGGCGCGCACGTCCGGCGACACCTGGATTGGGCTACGCCGCACAGACGCCAGCGTCCTGATGGAAGCCAGGCAGCAACCGCTGACGCTCGGCCTCTGGACGCTTCTGCCCGCTCTGCTGCTCTGGGGCGCCGCATGGTGGCGGGAAGGCCGCTAACAGCTAATCCCGCGCACCGCACCTGCCAGTTGGGCTGGTTCCTTCAAGTCGGGATTGATCGCCACCAACAAGCGGGTCGGATCAACCGGACCCGGCATCACCATCGATCCAAACGGAACGACGCCAAACCCTGTCGGCGCATAATAGGGCAAGTCGCCGACCAACAGCACGAAGGCATGGCCTTGGGAAAAGGCCTGGCTGACCGACAGCCTCAGCAACGCCTTTCCAATGCCGACATCGCGCCGGGTACCTTCGACAGCGAGTGGACCAAGCAGCAGGCCTTCGGTTTCACCAATGCGAATACGCGACAGGGTGACCGACCCCACCAGCTCATCGCCCTCAAACGCTATCAAGGACAACGCCTCCACCGCGGACGCTGCCTCGCGAAGGCGAAACGCCGTGCGAGCAAAGCGTCCTGGGCCAAAAACGCGGGCCTGCAGGTCCAAGACCCGTTCGGCATAGACCGGTTCAAAAGAGACAATGGAAACAGACGAGGGCAAGGCTGCGGGGCCGTTGAGCGGCAAATTCTGGGTCACAGGGATGCTCGGAGAATGCGAAGATGGAACAAAGGGCGTGGTCGACGCGCAGCCGCACAGGCGCGCTGTTGGGCAGCGTTATCGTCGCGAGCGTCGGCGCAGATGTTCCAAGTTCATCGTCATGGCGCGTGCGCTATCACGAGCCGCGGGCTTAGGCAATCGCCTCATTGGGATTGTTCACCCCTGGGAGACAGTGCGTGCGCCAGTGACCGGCTGTCCCTAACCAGGCCAAAGCCCTAGATACACAACCAAGATAAGCAACAATGGAGCGATACCATGGGCCTTCTGGTAGACGGTGTCTGGCATGACACTTGGTACGACACCAAAAAGTCGGGCGGAAAATTCGTGCGCTCGGCCTCGCAATTCCGCAACTGGATCACGCCAGATGGTAGCGAAGGACCATCCGGCAAAGGTGGTTTTGCCGCCGAAGCCGACCGCTATCACCTCTATGTTTCCTTAGCCTGTCCCTGGGCGCACCGCACACTGATATTCCGCAACCTCAAGGGCCTGCAGGACATGATCAGCGTCGATGTTGTATCCCCGTTGATGTACGATAAAGGCTGGGTTTTTGACGCTGACCAACCTGAATCGACCACTGACCGCCTGTTTGGCTTCGACGCCATGTCGCAGGTCTATGTGAAGGCCGACCCGACCTATTCAGGCCGTGTGACCGTTCCTGTCCTTTGGGACAAGAGGACGGAGACCATCGTCTCCAATGAATCGTCAGAGATCATCCGCATGTTCAACAGCGCGTTTGACGGTATCGGTGCCAAGCCAGGCGACTACTATCCCGAAGCGCTTCGTGCCGAGATCGATACCATCAACGATCGCATCTACCACGCAGTGAACAACGGCGTTTACAAATCCGGCTTTGCAACGTCGCAAGAAGCCTATGAGGATGCGGTTACCGAGCTGTTCAAGGTGCTCGACGAGCTGGAAGAACGCCTCAGCACAAAACGCTATCTCGTCGGTGGGCAGATCACCGAGGCTGACTGGCGTCTGTTCACCACTTTGGTGCGCTTCGATCCGGTCTATGTCGGTCACTTCAAGGCGAACATTCGACGGATTGCCGACTATCCGAACCTGCTTGGCTATTTGCGTGAGCTGTACCAACTGCCGGGCGTCGCAGAGACAGTCAGCATGGACCACATCAAACGCCATTATTACATGAGCCATGAGTCCATTAATCCGACCCGCATTGTGCCTGTTGGGCCGCAATTGGATCTCAATGCACCACACGGCCGTGACGCGCTGAAAGCTGCTGCCTAACCCTTAGCTCCAATAGGGCTGAACCGCACGTCCCTCTTGCCACTCGGCAAGACGGGCGCGCGTTGCGTTTGTGGTGCCATTTGGCAGGTCTTGGACCGGGAAAAACCCAATCTCCTGAATTTCAAAGCTCGGCGCAACAGGACGCACATGGGCGACACTTTGGGCAACGTAGACCGCCACATGGTCGCCCTTCCACATGTTGCGGTGATATGCGATGCCCCGCAGTTCAAGCGCACCTTGCGCACGCCACCCAGTTTCTTCTTCCAGTTCGCGCAGTGCCGCGTCATGCATCGTCTCGCCACGATCAACGCCGCCCCCGGGTAGGTGCCACCCAGCGGTGTAACCATGACGGACCAGGAGCACCGAACCACCAGCGTCTGGCGCGATAACGCGCACGCCAAGCGTCATGCCCCGCTGCAGCAACATGGCTTGAACCCAAAAGCGACGGACAAACCAGGAAAAGGGATTTGTGGTGCGATCCAACCGGTTCTCCTAAACCTTGACCAAATCATGAAGAAAACCATGCGCTAGGTGCATAGCTGAGGTGTGGCGATCCCAGTTGCTGAAGGCGCGCAAACAAGAGATATGCGGCCTCCCTTCATCCTAAAACTTGGTGTTAAAAAATGTTCTCGCTGCTTTGGAAAGCCTTTTTCTCTGGACCGATGAGTGCACGTTACAGCGCCGTGGACTGGAACAAGCCAGGCACACACGCTGCGCGCAACACGATGCCGCTCTAGGTAAACACAAAACACGCCTTGCACGCACGTGAGGAATGCTCAATGTGCGTGCATCGTGACCTATCGTATCGCTCACCTGTCAGATTGCCATCTCGGGCCACTTCCGCCAGCGTCCTTGGGCGATCTGATGTCGAAGCGCGTGTTTGGCTACCTGAACTGGAAGCGCAATCGCGCAAAAACCTTCGCGCCTGACACCACCCAGAATCTGGTCGATGATCTACTGGCTCACAAGCCAGACCATGTCGTTGTGACTGGCGACTTGGTGAACATCGCGCTGGAGGCGGAGTTCGAAAATGCTGGGCGTTTTTTACACACGCTTGGCAGCCCGCATGATGTCACCGTCATCCCAGGCAACCATGATGCCTATGTGCCCGGTGCGTTGGCACGCTTCAATCATCACTGCACCGACTTTCTGACATCCGATGACCCTGCCAATGGCGAGCCGACCTACCCGGTTGTGCGGCAACGCGGGCCGGTCAACCTAATTGGATTATCGACCGCAGTCGCCACAGCGCCGTTGATGGCAACAGGCTATGTCGATGCCGACCAGTTACGGCGCATGGACGATGCCATGCAACACACGCCCCACCTTTTCCAGATGGTCCTGATCCACCACCCGCCGTTTGACAAAGCCGGGCCGGGTTACAAACGTTTGGTCAATGCCGCCGAGGTTCGCGAGCATTGGCAGCAAACAAGCCCGCATCTCGTGCTGCACGGGCACACCCACCTGGCCACACGTCGGTCGGTGCTTGGCAGCCATGGCGATATTCCGGTTTACGGAGTTTCATCGGCGGCGCAAGCGCTCGGCGGCCATAGGCCACCAGCGAGCTACAATCTCTTCGACATTGAATCGACGGAGTCGGGCTGGCAGGTGGAAGCGACGCGACGCGGCTACCAAGCAGACAAGGCAGATATCGACGAACTGTCGTGCGAAAGCCTGGCGTATCTCAGCAGCTAGCCAGGCGGCGGACCGGCACTTAGCCAGGCGTAGGTGAACAGCGCCGTCCCGGTGAGAACGCCACCAACCACAAACCACCAAAGAGCTGGCCAGAAGGGAGAAATTCCCTTGGGCACGTCAACTGTGGGCACGGCGCTTGCTGCCTGCAGGGGTGATGGTGACGCCTGGACCAACGCCTCACGCTCAACAATCCGATCGGCCATGTAGTCGGCAACATGGTCGGCTATGGCGTCACGGTTGGCCTCGGTCGAAAGAATCTGCGGCCCATAACGGCGCTGCCGCACCAAGCGGTAGGCCTTCGTTTCTGGGTGGATGTCGACATAGCCAAGATCGTCGATCCGCAGCCGTTCGCCTGTTGGGCTGCGAACAAGCGCAAACTTCTCTGCCTCACCGTCGGGCAACTCATCAGCCATGGCCAGGAGCACATCCGACAGTGCTTGAAGCAAGCCTTCCCGCTCGGCGATGGCGTCGCGCACACGCTCCTGTTCGCGCGAACGCGCCCGCTCAAGCGCGTCTGCCAACCGTCCGGCACGCGCCACCATGGGCACAACATTGTCGGGCTCTGATGTCATGGTTGATGTTTAGCAAACGTCTCGAACGTCGCCAAGGCAGCTACGATAAAGGTCGCTCTGACGATCTTGCCAACATGACTTGGGTGTAGTGCGCAATCATCGCCTCTTCGTCGGTCGGCACAACCAACACCTGCACCTCGGACGATGAAGTCGAGATCGCGTGCGCGTTAGCCGTGTTGGCCGCAGGATCCAGCGCCATGCCGAGCCAGTCGAAATCGGCGCACACACGCTCGCGGATGGGTGCCGCGTTCTCGCCAATGCCGCCCGTGAAGACCAAGCCATCCAGCCCGCCCAACAGGGCCGCCATAGCGCCGATTTCCCGGCGGATGCGAAAGACGAAATAGTCGAGCGCTTCCTTCGCGCGCGGATCATCCGACGCGAGCAAGACCCGCATGTCGTTGGTCAGCCCCGACATGCCTTTGAGGCCCGACTCCTTGTATAGCAAGGTCGACAGCGCATCGGCGTCCATACCGTGCTCTTGCATCAAATAGAGCAGGACACCCGGGTCTATCTGTCCGCAGCGTGTCCCCATCGGCAGGCCATCAAGCGCCGAAAATCCCATGGTCGAACCGACGCTTACACCGTTCTTGGCGGCACACATGGAGGCCCCATTGCCAAGATGCGCGATGATGACCCGCCCCGCCTTGAGCGACGGATCCAGCGTACCCGACACATAATCGTAGGACAGGCCGTGGAACCCATAACGACGCACCCCTTCGGCAAAAAAACGGTGTGGCAGTGCGAACGTGTCGTTCACAAACGGGTGGGTGCGATGAAACGCCGTGTCGAAACATCCGACCTGCATGGCCGACGGAAAGGCAGCCCGTGCCTGTGCAACACCAGCCAAATTGTGCGGCTGGTGCAAGGGCGCCAGCGGCGATAGCTCCACCAGATCGTCGATCACCCTATCGGTAAGCTCGACTGGCTCATGATAATCCAGTCCACCGTGAACGATCCGATGCCCAACGGCGACGATCGACCCAAAGTCGCGCTGACCTTCACACCAATCAAGAACCGCAGCAAAGGCACTGGTAAGCTCACCCGGCTCACTGAGAGGCAGGTTTGTTTCCTGGCCCGTTTCATCCTTCAGCGAGACGACCTTTGGTGCCCCGCCTCTATCAAAGCCGCCCCGGTAGAGCCGAATGGGTTTGCCATCAGTGCCCCGGAAAAGGCTGAATTTCAGGCTCGATGAGCCGGCGTTGAGCGTCAGGATGGCGTCGGACATGGCGCCTACTCTGCTGCTCCAAATAGCCGTGGCGCCGCCGGCCTGCCATTCTGCTGCCAATAGCCATAGAGCACCGCCAAGGCGCAGGAAGCGAGCCGCGCTTTGTCGTCATCGGCGCGGCTCGTGAGGATCACCGGAACGCTCGCACCCACCAACAGCCCTGCCGCCTCGGCATGGGCAAGGAATGTCAGCTCCTTGGCGAGCATGTTGCCCGCTTCTAGATTGGGCGCGATCAGCACATTGGCATGACCGGCTACCAACCCACCGATGCCCTTTGTGCGCGCGGCACCAACATCGATCGCGTTGTCCATGGCGAGCGGCCCATCGACGATCCCGCCCTTGATCTGACCACGATCGGCCATCTTCGACAGAACGGCCGCATCAATAGTGGATGGGATCGCCGGGTTCACGGTTTCAACCGCCGACAAGATGCCAACCTTGGGCTCGGGG
Source organism: Hyphomicrobiales bacterium (assembly GCA_965601715.1). Lineage (GTDB taxonomy): Bacteria > Pseudomonadota > Alphaproteobacteria > Rhizobiales > MH13 > MH13. The sequence continues at coordinate 1,440,789 of OZ271835.1, forward strand.
ATACCGAGCGACAGGGCGATGTTTATCCCGTTCTGGACGATATCGACCTTTGTTTTCAGATCAGGTGTGATGTTGATAGCGGCGTCGGTGATGATGATCGGCTGGGGCCGCCCGGGCACGTCCATCACAAAGACATGGCTGATGCGCTTGCCCGTCCGCAGACCGCCGTCAGACTTAACCACATGCTTCAACAGGCCATCGGTGTGCAAATGACCCTTCATAACAGCGCCAACCCGGCCTTCATGCACCAAAGCCACCGCCCGGGCCGCTGACGCTGGTTCGTCGTCAATATCGATGAGTTCCAGGTCGCCGATAGAGGCCCCTAGCGTTTCCGCCGCTTCGTGAATGCGCGTCTTAGAGCCCACCAGGATGGGATTGATCAAGCCTTCGTCCCGAGCGAGCAGCGCGCCTCCCAATGAATTCGGATCATCCGGCGCCACCACGGCGACCCGCAAGCTTGGCAGATGCTTGGCCTTATCGAGCATGGCGTCAAAATGGCGGTGCTTTTGCACCTGAAGGTCCGGCACCTCGATATCCGCCAGATAGACCGGCGCATCCGGCGCCCGCACCATCGCCTCGCCTTCAGCCAAAACGCCATCGTCAGGGCCATGGACCCGCGTCACCAACCGCACGACCCGGTCCGGCAGCAATTCTGCGACCGTAACAGTGATGTCGATGCGGTCACCCACCCGCGCCCGACCCAGAAATTTGAGCGATTGCGCCAGGTAGAGTGTTCCCGGCCCTGGCAGTTGATTGCCAAGGACAGAGGAAATTAGGGAACCAAGCCACATGGAGGGCGCTACGGGTTCGTCCTCTAAGCCGTCGCCGTCGATGTCCGTAGAAGGCAGGTGGATCGGGTTCAAATTGCCGGATGCATGGGCGAAGACGATCAGATCATTGGCCGTGCAAAGCCGTTCGACACGCACGGACTGCCCAACCGCCAAGCTTTCATAAGGCGTGTTTGCCAGCACCGTGTTCGGATCATCAGAACGTTCAATCATCGGGACGCTCGCTTGAAGGAGACGCAAAGAGATACCGACAGCCTATCGCCAAGCGCATGACGAAGCCATGTCAGTCTTTGATCACAACGCCTTAGCTATTCGTCCAACACCTTGCGGCCAAGATAGCGTGCCAGCGCGGCGTGTGGTGGCTGCTCTAGCATCGCCTTTGCCGAACCAACCGCAGCGATTGTGCCCTCATGCACGAACGCCAGCCGACCACATAGGGCGGCGAGCTCATCGGGTGTGTGTGACACCGTGAGCATGGTTAGACCGCGCTCCTTTTGGACCTGGGCCAACAGCTTCACGAAATCCTCGCGCATCGATGGGCCAAGCGCCGCAAACGGTTCATCCAACAGCAAGATCGGCCGGTGGCGCACCAAAGCCCGCGCCAGCGCAACGCGCTGCGCCTCGCCGCCCGAAAGGTTTGCAGGGCGCCGATTCTCGAACCCGGCGAGGTCGACGGCAGCGAGCGCTTCGCTGACCTGATTCATCGCGTCGGATCCACGCCGAAATGCTGGATTGATACCGAGGCCAATATTCGTCGCGACATCCAAATGATCAAAGAGATTGTTGGATTGAAACACGATGGAGACCGGCCGCGCCGACGGCAATGTCGCGGTGTGGTCCACTCCGTCCAAACGCACCGAGCCCGACGTTGGTGACACAAACCCGGCAACAAGCTGCAACAAGGTCGATTTGCCCGCCCCACTAGGCCCGATGATGCCCAGGCTTTCGCCACCCGCGACCACACAATCGAAGGCGAAGGTGGCTTCATCGCTCAAACGCAGAGAAACGTTGGATATCTCAATCACTGCAACACCTTATGTGACCGTTCGGCCAGGTAGATCAGCGCAAATACAAACATGCCCAAAAGGAATGCGACCCCAGCGGCATCATCTGTCCGGTAGCTGCCCATCAGATTGAGGATAAGCACCGGCAACGTTACCAGATCATAGGCCCCAAACAGGGCCGCAGCACCCAGGTCACCAACGGACAAGACGAGCGCAAACGCAAAAGCAACAGCAAAGGGTTTGACCAGAACCGGCACATCAACCCGCACGAATTGTTGGCCGCCGTTCAATCCCAAGCTGGTGCTCAACTGGTCATAACGTCGGTGCATGGCGCCGAAGGCTGGCTCCAAAACGCGCAGCACGAATGGCAGCGCCATCAGGGCATTCACCAGAACCACCAACAAAGCGGCCAGTACCGTTTGGGCTGGCCAACCACGCATGGCCAGAAACCAACCAGCGCCGATGATAATCGGCGGAACCGCCAAGACAGCCGACCCAACCATAGAGTAGCCGAAGGAAAAGACCCGTTTGGCCGCGCTTTTCTGCCCAAACCCGCGATAGCGGGTCACCAGCAAACCATAGGCGGCGGCCGTGGCAAGGCTGCCCGCGAGAAGTGCGATCACCAAGCTCGTGGTAACGGCACCCCATAGCCGCGACATGGTCAGCAAACGCCCCCAATCTGCAACGATGCCGCTCAAAACCAGTGCAGCCAGCGGCAAAATCAGGAACCCGGCGGCACCGACGAGGGTCAGCTGCGCCCAAACCGGCAGTGGCAAGGCTCGTTCAGCCTGACTTCCGGAATCGCCGGCACGATCCTCGGGCCTCCCGCCCAAAGTCGATAGCGCCAAGAGAACAAGGGCCGCAAGGGCCAGCTGCGCGCAGGTGTAAAGCGCTGCGAGGCTGGGGTCAAAATCAAAGCGCAGTGCCTGATAGATCGCGACCTCAAAGGTCGCCGCCGAGGGGCCTCCGCCCAGGGTCAGAACGATGGTGAACGACCCAATACATAGCATCATGATCAAGCCAGCGACGCCCGGCAGGTGACCGCGTAGCAAGGGCCACTCAAGCCTCCAGAAGCGGTGCCAACCGACCAAGCCAAGCTGGTCTGCGAGCCGGAAAGTCGAGGCGGGTTGGCGCTCAAAATGGGCGAGCATGACCCGCGCCGCTAGCGGCATGTTGAAGAACACATGCGCAAGCACGACGCCGTGCAAACCAAACACGTTCGGCTGTGCGTCCAGCCCCAGTGCCGTCAGCGCGCCTGCCACCAAGCCGCTGCGCCCCCAAACATCCAGCAGGCCAAACACAGCAACAAGTGGCGGGAGCGCCAAGGGCAGGGCCAACAACCGCACGAACACCGCTCGCCCCCAAAAGCCACGATGACGGTGCACGATCACAGCCAGCGGCAGCGCCCCCACGATCGAAAGGACAACCGACAGCGCCGACTGTGTCAGCGTAAACTGCAGGACAGACAGCGTGTAGGGGCTGGCGAGCCGACCGACTGGCAGCCCTTGTCCGCCAGCCAACAGCAAGAGGACCAGCGCCAGGGCTATGAAAAGCCCAAACGCTCCAATGACCAAAAAACCTGGCGTGGCACTGGCTCGCACGCTTGCCCTCAGCGGCTCATGGCATCAAGCCATTCATCGATCCAGGTCGAGCGTTGATCCGCCACGGTTTGTGGATCGAGCAACAGGGCTTGGCTTGGGTTCACCAAGCGCTCAAATGGCTCTGGCAAGGGTTGAGAACCTGCTGCTACCGGAAGCATCCAGTTGGTCACCGGTAGCACATCCTGTGCCTCGGCCGATATCAAGAAGGCGAGGAAGTCGCGCGCAAGGTCGAGTTCTGGCGAGTCTGCAATGGCTGCTGCAACCTCAATCTGCATGTAGTGACCCTCTGAGAAGGTTGCAGCTTGGTAGCGCTCATCCTCTTCGACCACCATGTGGTAGGCAGGCGACGTGGTATAGGACAACACCATGGGCGCTTCGCCCTCGGTGAACAGGCCATAAGCCTCGCTCCACCCCGGCGTCACAGTCAAAATGCGATCCGACAAGGTTGCCCATTGATCGGCGGCATCATCGCCAAACACGGCCTTCATCCACAGCATGAAACCCAAGCCAGGCGTTGATGTGCGCGGGTCTTGCAGAACAATCGGCTGGTCCGGATTGCCAGCGACCAACTCGGCGAGGCTTCTTGGTGGCTCGTCGATAGCTTGGGTGTCGTAGACAACGGCAAAGTAGCCAAAATCGAACGGAACGAATTTCTCGTCTTCCCAGGCGATCGGTAGTTCAAGGCCTGACAGGTCAGTCTGGTGTGGTGCCAGTAGGCCAGTCGCCGCTGCTTCCGCTGTCAAATTGGTATCAAGCCCCAAGATCACATCGGCGTCCGTGGAGTCGCCTTCAAATCGTAGGCGGTTCAGCACGGCCACCCCATCGCCGGGCGCAACCCACTCGATGGTGCAATCGCACGACGCCTCAAAGGCTTCCGTAAGAACCGGGCCAGGGCCCCAGTCCGATACAAAACTGTCATAGGTGTACACTGTCAGCGTGCGCGACTGTGCCAGAGCGGCAATTGGAAGTGCCAGGAGCGCGGCGGCGCTGGCGCAGGCAAGGACTGGTAGTCTGGTTTTGGCCATCAAAAGGTCTCCACATCTCAAAGAGCGGAACACCAAACGGATAGGCAAGTATGGGAGATCGCACCTGAGCAGGTCAGGTCGGCAGCCCAAATCCCTCCGCCGGTATAATCCGGATCAGGTTCGACGGGTTCACGCCAATGCGCATCTCAGCCCCGTTAAGGGCACCCCGGTGAGCGCCATGATCCTTATCCATGCGGCGCCTGCCTGTCCAGCGGCGCTTGCGCGCACCTTTATGTTGGGCCATCTGGTGAATTCCATGACTGATACTTACCCACACCGCTTCACGGTCCTGCTTGCTGGACGGGTGGAGCCATCCGATCGCCTTCGTGATCAAGTATGCGGCACCCGTGTCATTGCCGCCGATGGCGGGATCGCGCACGCGCAGCCGCTTGACGTGGAGCCCGAGCTTTGGGTTGGCGATTTCGATTCCGCACAACCACACCATCGTGAGATGTATGCGCACCTTGCCAAGCAATCTCACCCCTCAGCAAAGGCCGAAACCGACGGTTCGCTTGCCATCACACAGGCGCTCGCGCTTGGGGCTCAGTCCATTGTGTTGGCTGGCGCCTTTGGCGGGCGCACCGACCACACCTTCGCTGTCATGACACAAGCAGTTGCGCTGGCCGCGTCAGGTGTGGAGGTGGTCCTCACCTGTGGGCGCGAAGAAGCAACGCCGCTTGGGCAAGCACCGCAGACCTTTGATTATCCGGCAGGAACTGTGTTCAGCGTGCTCGCCTTCTCGGATTTAGTGGGCCTCACGCTGTCGGGGGTTCGGTGGCCGCTTGACCAAATCGACCTGACCTTTGGCAGCACGCTCACCCTTTCCAACGAAGTGACGCAAGGCCTCACTGCGTCGCTCAAGAGCGGCCGCGCGCTGCTGCTAGCTCAACTACCGTCCCACGAACGCTAAGACTGAGACGTAGCGCCGTCGATAAGTGTAGGGGATCCGTCGGACGACCGGCGCACCAGGTTCGGCATCAACACTTCGCTGAACTGCGCCGGGTCTGCACCGTCCATAACCCTGAACAAGATATCCACAAGTCGGCGACCGATATCGCGCGTTGGTTGGCTCATGGTTGTCAACGGCGGCGCGATATAGGCGCCCAAAGGCACCCCATCATACCCGGTAACCGAAACATCGCGCCCAACGTGATAGCCGCGCGAACTCACGGCCTGGATCGCCCCAATCGCCACCACGTCGGCTGGGCAGACAATGGCGGTGGGCTGGTGGGAGTCCCCACCATCAAACAGTCTGGCAACACCTTCGCGCCCACCTGCTGACGTGTGGGCCACGCGAACCATCGCAACATCGCCCGGTTGGAGTTCGCTGCGATCGACGCCCTTTTCGAAGCCAGCTCGGCGCAGACGAGCAAAAGTCGCGTCGTCATCAAGGTCGAGATAAGCAAGGCGGCGATGGCCGAGCGCGATGAGATGATCAACCATACCCGCCAGCGCTGCTTCGTTGTCCATGTCAAGATACGCGTATGGTACCTTGCTCGCCGCGCGCCCATAAACAACAAAGGGCACCTGCAATTCCTGCAAGGTTGATATTCGCGGGTCGTCGTCGCGCGAATTGGTAACAATGAAGCCTTCGCATTTTCCGGCCGCAACGAGCCGTTTGTAGACCTCAACTTCTGGTTCGCCTTCGCGTGTCGTGGCCACCAGAAGGTCGTGATCACGGGTTGCCAATGCAGCCGCCAAAGCATCCAAAAAGTCGGAAAGAAAAGGGTCGTTCGAATAGCGGTTGTTGATTGGCAGCACGAAACCAATGGTTTCGACCCGCCCGCGCGCCAACTGGCGCGCACGCGCCGACGGCTGGTAGTTGAGCTCATCAGCAAGCTTCAAAATGCGCTGCCGTGTGGCGTCTGCGATGTCTGCATATCCGTTGAGCGCACGTGAAACCGTGGCTGGCGCAACGCCGGCTTTCTCAGCCAGATCATTGATGCTGAGGCCAGGTCGTTGACGCTTCAAGGATCCCCCGCGACGCATTTGGGCCGATGTGCCAGTCGGTGGCTTGTCCTTGTCCGGTGTTGCGAGGCGATGCCGTGGTATCTCCACGTTGGCCCTCCGCTTGTTTTTTACTTTTGCTGGCCCCTGACGGGACAGCCGACAGACCAAACAATCCCAGGCCGGAAGCGATTTCGTCAACCCTGCCTTAGGGTGATGGTGCCGGGGGCAGGCCACGTCGGGAGAGAAGCGTGAAGCGACTGCCCAATGCGGCCAGAGAAACAGCGCTCGAGATGAAGATGGCCAGGTACAAACCCTGGACACCGCGATCGGCTTGCAGAGCCAAAAACCAAGCCAACGGAATCATGACCACCCAATAACTGACCAGATGCATCGTGGTTGGTACCCACGTGTCGCCACGCCCGCGGCAAGCGTGATTGAGGACCGTCTGGCCACCATCTGCAAGCAGAGCCGCGACAACCCAGACCATCACTGGTAAGGCCGCCGTTATGACCAGTTGATCATTGGTTAGGAGGCGCAGGAAGAAGCTTGGTGCGGTTAGGAGTGCTGCGCTGGCAAGAAGCGAGAAAGCGATCGATAGGCCAAAGCCCGCCCAACCCGCTTGGCTCATCCCTTTCGGATCTTTACGCCCCCAAGCGTTGCCGACGCGCACCTGCGTCGCGCCAGCGATGCCAAACGAGACCATGAACAGCAAAGAGGATATTTGCAAAAGCACGCCGGTTGCAGCGAGTCCGACCACGCCGATGAGACCAGCAATGATAGTCAAACCTGCGAACGATGCCGCCTCCAATCCGTAGGAGGCACCCGCAGCATAGCCAAGACGGCGTTGCTCTAAGCTGCTCTCTTCCCCCTGGTCTGACAGGTTGCTGACACCAAAACCAAATTGCTGGCGGTCAGGCAGGACAAACCAAACATAGGCGGCCAGGCCGAGCCCAAGAGCCGCCATGGTGATGACCGTCGCCAGCGCACATCCCCAGGCACCAAGTGCGGGGATCGGCCCAAGCCCGAAAACCAAGGCAACGCTAAGCGCAAGGTTAAGCCCATTGGCAGCAAAAACGGCGACTGTCGCGTGGAACGGTTTCTCCAGCGCCTCCAGCAGGGTGGTCGACACGAGAAAGAACCCAGCAAAAGGTAGGCTCAAGGCCAGCAGTGCAGACACGGCGCCGCCTTCGCGCGCGAGCACCGGCTCTTGGCCCGTCGCCGCGAAGAACCAGGGTGCTCCCTGCATGATGACCGCCAAAGCCAACCCAATCAGGACCGTGAACATGATCCCACGGCGCCATATGACCGCCGCCAAGTAGGGACGTTCTTCGCCAATGGACCGCGCGGTCAAAACGGGTACACCCAATTGCAGCCCTGCCATCACCGCAATCAAGCTGTCGATGATGGCGTATCCCAGTACATAGTAGGCAAGTTGATCGGCCCCTGTCCGGCCCACCACCACGACGTCCAGCGTGGTCATCAATATGATGCCAACGCGCGACAGGATCACTGGCCAGGCGAGCGTGAGTGTCCGCCGGACGTGCCATTTCAGCGTGCCAGCGTCCGTCGCAGGCGCTGCTGGACCACTAACCAAGGTGCATCATCGGAGGGGTCGCCATGCTATGAGGCAGCGATCCACTTGGTGTAGTCAGACACCAGGAGATGGTTGGGCTCGACATCTTCGGCAATCGTCGTGAAGCGCGGGATGTCTTCACGAAAAATGTTGTCGGTTTCATCGTCGTTGACGGTGGAAACCTCGCCAATCAGAACATCAGCGCCCTCGCCCCAGAAGGCGTGCCAGACGCCGGGCAGCAGTGTCACGCTTTCGCCTGGGGACAGCTTGAGCAACCCACCCGCATCAAGGGTCTTAAGGCGACCATCCACCGGCACGGTGACGGGGGCCGTCGGGTGGCACGAGCCGTCTTCGGCCATCGAAAAGAGCTCCAGGACCAACGTGCCGCCGCCGCGGTTGATGATGTCCTCCGCCTTGATTACGTGGCGGTGCATCGGCGCGAGCTGATCCTTTTTCGAGATCATGATCTTCTCGGCATAGACCATGCCGCCTCCGGCCTGCAGATCCTTCAAAAGGCCATTGCGCACGGTGAAAAGAAACAAGCCCATCTTGTCGAAATCGCCTGCCCCATAGTCGGTGATATCCCACCCCATACGCCGCTCGACCACCAAGCTTGGGTCATCGCTCTTGGCGTCCGCGATCAGCTCCTGCGGCGTCCAATAAGCAAAGGGCGGGAGCGTGTAGGAAAAAGATTTGAAGAACGCATCGCCTTCTTCAAGGATGGCGTTGACCTGTGAGCGTTTCATGGGACGTTCCTAAACAAGCGCGTTGGAGCACACCTGTTTAGACCGTTTGCGGGGTTGGTCAATCGCAGAGATGCCGCGAGGCGACCCGCTTGTCAGTGCAACGACATTTCACCGTCGACATGGCGCCATTCACCTGGCCGGATCAGCCTGCGATGGGCGTTGCGCACTGAGTGCAAAGGGCCATCCAGCGATGTCTGCCAAAACTCCAGAAAGGCATGCATCCTCGGAAAGTTAGGCGCGATGTCGTAGTCTTGCCAGATATAGGTCTGCAGCACGCTTGGATGATCAGGCATGCGATAGAGGATGTTGGCCGTCGTCAATCCAAATCCCATCAACATCAGTTCCAGCTCGCTCTGGCTGGCTGGCGCTGTGCCGCTTTCCGGTTGGTGCGTTGCCTGTTCCATGGTGCATCCCCGCTGCTGGCCAATGAGGGTCAGCCTGGGCGCGCATGGTTAACAGAGCGTTAAACAGAACGGCGGAGCCCGGTGCCGCTGCCCTACCACTCACCTGTGTTCGGCATGGATGCCCACGGCTCTTGCGGTGGCAAGGCATCGCCCTTTTGCAGCAACTCCACGGAGATGCCATCAGGCGAACGTACAAACGCCATATACCCATCGCGCGGCGGGCGGTTGATGGTTACGCCACCGTCCAGCAGCTTCTGGCAAAAAGCGTAGATATCATCCACCGCGTAGGCGAGATGGCCAAAATTGCGCCCACCGGTGTAGTTTTCTGCACTGCCGTCTTCCGCTGGCCAGTTGTAGGTCAGTTCGACCAACGGCGCTTTGTTTTCAAGCGCGGCATCCTTATCATCTGGTGCCGCCAAGAACACGAGCGTGAACCGGCCGCCTTCGCTGTCGCGCCGACGGATTTCTTCCAGGCCCATCAAGTTGCAGTAGAAATGCAAGCTGGCGTCCAAGTCTTCGACGCGCACCATCGTGTGCAGATATCGCATGAGCGGCACCTTTCTTTTGACTATCCAGGGCCCAAATAGGGCGAAATGACAGCCTGACCAAGAGCAAGATCAAAGGCAACCTTCTATGGCTCTCTCCAACCGCAATCCACGCAACGCACAACCGAGAAGCGAGTTAGAAAAAGCCGCCTATCCAGAACTCACTCCGGCGCAAGTCGCCACACTGGAGCAAGCCGGGTCGCGCCAGATTCTACCCGCCGGCCACGTGCTCTGGGAGGTCGGACAGGACAATTATGATTTCTGCCACATCGTTTCGGGCGCGGTGGAGATCGTGGACCGCACAGATGGACACACCGTGGTGCGATTGGAGGCACCCAATATCGTTGGCGAACTCGGCCTGCTTATGGGCCAGCGGACCTTCTTTGCCGGAGTGGTGGCCGAACAATCTGAAGTTATCGTCGTTCCCAACGAAGCGCTTCGCGATCTCATCGCGACAAACCCTGAAATCAGCGACGCACTTGTCACCGCCTTCGCATCGCGTCGACGTTTGCTGTTGGAAGGGGGGGAAGGCCGTCTGACCATTGTCGGCGATCCATCCAAACGCCGAACCCTGAGACTGCTGGAATTCGCCACACGCAGCCTAACGCCCCATCGTTTTGTGGATCGCACGCAGCCCGGGTGGCAGGAGGCTCTTGGATACGCTGAAGAGCTTCCAGAGGCCGAAGCCATTGCACTTATTGGCAAGGACTCCGTTCTCGTTGATCCCAAAGCGCGTGACGTCGCAGCGGCGCTCGGCCTGGATTTGGAAGCCAGGGCCGACACACTTTTCGATGTTCTTGTTGTTGGCGCAGGTCCAGCAGGTTTGGCCGCCTCAGTGTATGCAGCTTCAGAAGGCCTGAACGTCCTCACCATCGAAGACACTGCCATTGGCGGCCAGGCGGGAACATCATCACGAATAGAGAACTATCTGGGGTTTCCGCGCGGCGTTTCCGGCGCCGATTTGGCCTTTCTGGGCGAGGTTCAGGCGGTTAAATTCGGCGCGAAGTTCACCGTGCCCAGACGCGCCACCAAACTATCGCGACATCAAAACCATTTTGATGTCACCCTCGATGATGGTTCAGCGATCCACACCAGGGCAATGATCTTGGCCAATGGCGTCCAGTACCGACGTCTACCGTTGGACAATTTGGAAAACCTAGAAGGATCTGGCGTCTACTACGCCGCGACGGAGCTTGAGGTTCGGTTCTGCAAAAACACCGAAGTCGTGATCATCGGCGGCGGAAACTCTGCGGGGCAAGCTGCCATGTTCCTTTCGCGCCATGCCAATCACGTTCACCTCCTGGTACGCCGTGATGGATTGGCCGAAACAATGTCTTCCTACCTATCGACCCGCATCCTCAGCGACCCATCCATAACCTTGTGGACGCAGAGTGAGGTTTGCCAGCTCGACGGAACCGACAAGTTGACCAAGGTCCATGTCAAAAACCGCAAGAGCGGCGAGGTATCCATCATCGACAGCCAGGCGCTTTTCATCATGATTGGCGCTGCTCCGAATACCGAATGGCTCGATGGTCAGATCGACCTCGACGATAAGGGGTTCATCAAAACCGGAGCGGACGTAAGCTTGGAAACACGCGGGTTTTCGACATCCATGCCCGGGGTTTTCGCGGTTGGGGATATTCGCTCAGGCTCAGTCAAACGTGTCGCCTCGGCCGTCGGCGAGGGCTCGGTTGTCGTCTCTCAGGTCCACGGCGCCCTATCGGACTAGGCTGGCCCAACCGCCGTCGCTTCAATCTCGACGAGAAACTCCGGCCTGGTGAAGCCAGAAACGATGATGAGCGTTGAGGCTGGGAGATTTGGCACTGTCGCCAGATAGGCATCACGCGCTTTCATGTAACCGGCCATATTCTCGCGGGCTGTCACGAATGCGAACAGGTGGCAAACATCGTTGCGGCCCAATCCGCCCTCTTCAAGAATGACATCGATGTTTTCGAAACACAGATGCGCTTGCGCCTCAGCATCTTCAGGGATCGAACCATCTTTGGCCATGCCAAGCTGTCCTGCCGTACGGACCATACGCTGCCCTGCTTCAATGGCGACGCCGTGGGCGTACCGCGCGAAGGGCGGTGCGAGTCGATCAGGATTGAGGGAGTGAAAGGCCATATCGATCTCCTTAGCGCGGAACCTATCGGACCAGCCAGTAGGCTGAGAACTGCCCGATTGACAAGCACAATGGCTAGGCAACGTGCACACTCGCCAAGCAGGTCGCGATTCCGACTGATTTTTAGGCGTTTTTGCGTTGACATCGCCCAGCGCTGCGCACCTAATCGCCGTCGGACGGTCGGATCAGGCGTCATTCGAACGATAGACGACTTGGCAGGCCAAACCCCAACCAGCCTGGCACACGTATGTTGGGCACGATGTTGTGCCGAGGGGCACGCAGGCAGTGGAGTCGTTATGACCAATCAATCAAACCGCACGCTTTCAAAACGCCAAATTGTCCTGCTGACAGTATCCGCGCTGTCTTTGGGCGCTGTTTCACCAGCCGTGGCAGGTGGTCACCTGACTGAGGTTACCTTCGGCACCAACTGGGTCGCTCAGGCGGAGCATGGTGGGTTTTATCAATCTGTCGTTGATGGCACCTATGAAGAGTGCGGCCTGGACGTGACGATCGTTCCCGGCGGCCCACAGGTGAACAATCAGGCGCTCCTGCTTGCAGGTCGCGTCGACTTCTACATGGGCGGCCACTTGGACGCGATCTTCGGCATCGCCGAGGGCCTTCCATTGGTGAATGTTGCATCCAGCTTCCAGAAAGACCCGCAAGTTATCCTGACCCACCCTGGTCGCGTGTCCGACTTTGCCGGCCTGACCGACCTGACCATGATCGTGCAGGACAGTGCAGCCTATTATGATTGGATGAAATCGGCTTACGGCTTCACCGACGACCAACGCCAGACCTACACCTTCAACTCGGCACCCTTCATCGTGAACGAGGATGCTGGCCAGCAGGGTTATCTGTCGTCCGAGCCGTTTGCCGTTGAGCGCGAAACAGGTTGGGCGCCAGACGTCTATCTGATCGCCGACGCGGGTTACACAGCCTACTCGACGACCATCCAAACGCTGGCATCGACGATTTCAGACAATCCAGAAGTCGTGCAGTGCTTTGTCGATGGGTCCGCGATCGGCTGGTACAACTACCTCTACAATGACAACTCTGCAGCGGATGAGCTGATCAAGACTGACAACCCAGACATGACCCAAGAAGCAATCGACTATGCGATTGAAGTCATGCTTGCCCAGGGAATCGTCGACTCCGGCGATGCGCTGGAACTTGGTATTGGCGCGATGACCGACGAACGCCACGCGGACTTCTACTCTAAAATGGTGGATGCGGGCGTTGTTGAAGCGGGCTTGGACATCTCCTCGTCCTATACGCTTGAATTCATCAACAACGGTGTTGGCATGGACCTACGCCCATAACGCACCACCAACCCGTTCTAAGGCTCGGCGCGCATAGAGCGCGCCGAGCTTACACCTCTCGATAGACCCCAACGATCTTATGGATTTGGCCGCAACTCCTGCCGAAACACCTGTCGTGCCGATGCAATCGCGCACCCCTGTTTTGAAGATGCAGAATGTCGACAAGACCTTCAGCGGTCCGGTCGTTGCGCTGCGCCAAATGTCGTTGCAGGTTCGCCAAGGCGACTTCATTTCGCTCCTCGGCCCGTCAGGGTGCGGCAAGTCTACGGCTTTGCGGTTGATCGCTGGGCTGATGCGCCCAACCTCGGGCCGAATTGAGTGGGAAGGGGGCGCGAGCCGAGACGATCTCGGCGTCGTTTTTCAAGAGCCGACGCTGATGCCCTGGGCCACCGTCGAGCAAAATGTCTGGCTGCCGTTCCGGTTGCGCGGACAAAGCATGACAAGCTGTCAGGACCGCATCATGGATGCCCTGTCGCTGGTAGGCCTCGACAAGTTCGCCAAGCGCTACCCGCGCGAATTGTCTGGTGGCATGAAAATGCGCGTCTCCATCGCGAGGGCCTTGGTGACCAATCCCCGTCTGATCTTGATGGATGAGCCCTTTGCCGCGCTCGATGAAATCACGCGTCAAAAGCTCAACGATGACCTCTTGTCGTTGAAGGCGAAGACGGACGCCACAGTGATCTTCGTGACGCACTCGGTGTTCGAAAGCGTCTTCTTGTCAGACCGGATCCTGGTCATGGCGGCACGCCCAGGCCGGGTCATCAAAGAGATCGAAATACACGAACCCTATCCACGCGGGCTCGAATGGCGCACATCGCCTGAATATGCCCGTATCGCCCGTGAGACCTCGGACACGCTGACCGGCGCCCTCGCGCCTGGAGAGGATGTGCACTGACCATGGCCGTTATTGAAAGCCCAGACGCACCAACCCCTTCCCAGATGCCGACAACCATCGATGTCGACCTCGAGGAAGAGCGAATCGCCCGCAACAAACGGATCGAAGAATTCGCCAAATGGTGTTTGCCGCTGGTGGTCATGTCCATTGCGATTTGGTTCTGGGATCGCGTGGTGGTGTGGAATGAAATCCCCCACTACGTTTTGCCTGGCCCCGGGCTGGTGCTTGAAACACTGTGGGAAGACCGCGCCATATTGCTGGCCGCGCTTTGGGTCACCATGAAAACGACCGGCCTGGCCCTCCTCGTGGCTGTGCTTGGCGGCGTCGGCCTTGCCGTGCTGTTTGCCCAAAGTCGGTTTGCCGAGATGTCGTTCTCGCCCTTTGCCGTTATCCTGCAAGTGACACCAATCGTTTCGATCGCGCCCCTCATCTTTATCTACATTGAGAGCAAGTTGGTTGGGCTTTTGCTCTGCGCTTGGATCGTCGCGTTCTTCCCTATCCTGGCCAACACGACGCTAGGTCTCAAATCAGCTGACCACAATTTGCGCGATCTCTTCACGATCTATCGGGCAAGCCGTTGGCAGCGCTTGGTATTTTTGCAACTGCCATCGGCGCTTCCCTACTTCCTCGGTGGATTGAAGATTGCTGGCGGCCTGGCGCTCATCGGCGCGGTCGTGGCAGAATATGTAGCGGGCTCGGGCGGCCTTGATTCGGGCCTCGCGTTCCGCATCCTCGAGGCCAGCTACAGGCTCAACATCCCGCGCATGTTCGCCGCGCTTATTCTGATTGCGATAACCGGGGTTCTCATCTACGCGGCAACGTCGTTGCTGAGCCATTTGGTGCTACGCAAATGGCACGAAAGTGCCCTAAAACGGGAGTAGTGTTTGCAACCGTCACTCAAAAACGTGCTGACCGACGGCCCTGTTACACTCGACAATCTTTCGATACCTGGCCCGCTGATCGGTGAAGACACCGCCCTGGTGCGCCGATCCATTACCATTGAAGGTGGTAAGTTTTCCGATAAGTCGGCCGACAAGCACATCGATATGAAGGGCGCGATGGCGCTGCCCTGCTTTGTCGATATGCACACGCATTTGGATAAGGGGCATATCTGGCCGCGCAAAGAAAACCCGGACGGAACATTTGACGGCGCCCTCGCTTCAGTCGGGGTCGACCGCGAAGCCAACTGGTCGGCAGAGGATGTCCGCACACGCATGAACTTCGCGCTTGAGAGCGCTTATGCCTACGGCACACGCGCCGTGCGCACGCACATCGACAGCATCGGCAAGCAAACCGCCATCTCCTTCGGTGTGTTGGAAGAAGTCCGCGCTGAATGGGATGGCAAGATTGACCTGCAAGCCGTCTGCCTAACCGGCGGTGATATGGTTGAACCACAGGGCGAAGGCATATTCGGCGAGATCGCCGACATCACGATCAACGCCGGAGGGAAGCTCGGTTACGTCCCCTACCCGATGCCGGAAGTCTCTGAGCGGATCGAGAATTTCATCAGGATGGCCCAGACCCGTGACGTGGATGTGGATCTTCACGTCGATGAGACAGGCGATCCTACCGTCAACACGTTGAAGCAAATCGCTCAAGCAGTGATCAACACCGGCTATGATCGCTCAGTTGTCTGCGGCCATTGCTGCTCACTTGCAGTGATGGAAGAGAGCGAGGCGGACCGAACGATGGACCTGGTGGCGCAAGCGGGGATCAACATCGTGTCGTTGCCCATGTGCAACCTTTACCTCCAGGATCGCGCGGGGAATTTCGGCGATGGTCCGCGCACACCGCGTTGGCGCGGTGCAACACTCGTGCACGAATTGAAAGCGAGGGGCGTGTCTGTATCATTCGCCTCCGATAACACGCGTGATCCGTTCTACGCCTATGGCGACCTCGATATGATCGAAGTCATGCGCGAGGCGACCAGGATCGCGCATCTTGATCATACAGGCGATGACTGGGTGACCGGTTTTACAACCACCCCAGCTGCCGTTTGTGGCTTTGACTACACTCCGTTCGCTGCAGGAAGCGCAGCCGACTTCATCGTCGTCAAAGCGCGCACTTGGAACGAATTTTTTGCCCGCCCGCAGATGGACCGCGCGGTCATTCGCGATGGCGCCTTAATTGAAACCTCACCGCCTGATTACGCGGTACTTGATGCATTGATGGAGTAACCGATGGAACCGAACATTGCCGCCGTCCGTGAGGCGCTTTCACATTTGGACATCGATGACAATCCGGCGACGCTGAAGCAAAAAAGCCGGGATTTCTTCTGGTATTCGCCGGTGCTCAAGAAGCACATGGACCATCTGGTTGGCGATTTTGTTGTGGCGCCACGATCTGAAGAAGAGGTCATCGAAGTCCTCAAGACGTGCTTCGCCCACGAAGTTCCGGTTACCACACGTGGCGCGGGCACCGGCAATTACGGCCAGGCCATGCCAATGCGTGGCGGCGTGATCATGCACATGAAAAACATGACCAAGGTGAAGGAAATCCACCCAGGTCGCGTCATCGTGGAACCGGGCAAAGTCATCAAAGACCTCGACGCCGAAACCCGCGCGCACTCTGGTCAAGAACAGCGTATGATGCCCTCCACCTATGGTACGGCGACAATCGGCGGGTTTATCGGCGGCGGATCAGGCGGCATCGGCTCCTGCCGTTGGGGCGCTCTGCGCGACCTTGGTAACATTCTGCGGTTGCGGGTTGTCACCATGGAGGCCGAGCCGCGCATTCTA
Source organism: Hyphomicrobiales bacterium (assembly GCA_965601715.1). Classification (GTDB taxonomy): domain Bacteria; phylum Pseudomonadota; class Alphaproteobacteria; order Rhizobiales; family MH13; genus MH13. Next base: position 1,457,499 of record OZ271835.1, read on the forward strand.
GAGTTCACCGGCGAAGACTTGGCCCGCGTATCCCACGCCTATGGCACAAACGGCATCATCACCGAGATCGAAATGCCGCTAGCACCTGCCTATGAATGGGTGGAGTTCGCGCTTGGCTTCGACGATTTTATTGAAGGCGTCCAATTCGCCTACGATCTGGGCCACCAAGACGGCATACTTTGCAAGCTCATCACGCCGATTGAGGCACCCATTCCGTTCAATTTCTTCAAGCGCTTCAAAGGGCATGTGCGCGAAGACCAGTCGATTGTCATCGTTCTGGTCGCACCGCATTCACTTGATGGGTTTGAAGCCTTCATGGCCCGCCAAGGCAGCCCAGACATCGTCTACCGCTCGGACGCCTCTACCTTTGAACGCACACCTGGCCATCTGGCAGAGTATACCTGGAACCACACAACTCTGCGTGCCCTTCAGGTGAAACCAAGCGTCACCTACCTGCAGGTACGTTTCGGCGGTACGGACCCGGTATCGAAAGTGGCGCGGATCCGCGAAATCTTTGGCGCAGAAGTTCTGCAGCACCTCGAAGTGATGCGCGAAGGCGGCAAGATCGTCTTCGGCAGCCTACCGATTGTCGACTACTCAACTGAAGAACGGTTAAACGAGATCATTCAGATCCATGAGGCCGAAAACTGTATGGTCTTCAATCCGCACCGCTATACGATTGAAGAAGGTGGTCGCCAAAAGACCGACGAACGCCAACTTATGTTCAAAAAAGAGGCTGATCCCAAAGGCCTTTTGAACCCCGGCAAGATGATATCCTACGAGGATCCGGACTGGTCATACGACGAAATGTACACCTATCCCGATATCCAAAAAGCGAGCTAGATGAACATGTTAGGCATTTTTAACATGATTATTGTTAAAAGATAGCAGTATGACTGGTCAGGCGTTGAACATCATGGTGATATTCGCGCATCCTGTGCCAGAGAGCTTCAGTGCTGCCTTACACCGCCGGGTTGTCGATACGCTGAGCGCGCAAGGTCACACCGTCGATGATTGTGACCTCAATGCCGAAGCGTTTGACCCAATCCTAACCTGCGACGAGCGCCGCAACTACCACAACCTCGAAGAAAACACTCTGCCCGTCCAAGGCTATGTCGACCGTGTGCGTGCCGCCAATGCGATGATCTTCGTGTACCCGGTGTGGAACTTCGGCTATCCCGCGATCCTGAAAGGCTTCTTGGACCGGGTGTTCTTGCCTGGCGTGTCGTTCAAGATGGTCAATGGCCAGGTTGCCCCTGCTTTGAACAACATTTCCAAGTTCGCCGTTGTCACAACCTATGGCGGCACACGTTTTCGTGCGCGCCTCGCGGGCGATCCACCACGCGCGCACATGACCAGGTCGGTGCGCTACGTCACCGGCGGCGCGCCTATGGAATACCTCGCACTTTACGACATGAACCGCGCAAGCGATCAAAAACGCGGTGCTTTTCTCGAGCACGTCACCAAGAAGATGGAGAGGTTCTGACCCGGCATGAAAGCCCTGATCGTCTACTGCCACCCAAGTCCAAGAAGCTTCAACCACGCGGTTCTTGAAACCGTTCAAGCCGAATTGAACGCCGCTGGCGCAGAACAAAGGCTCATCGACCTCTATGCAGAGAATTTCCAGCCCGCCATGACCTTGGAAGACTGGTCAACCTACGAAGATACCAACACAAACACCAATCGTATCGCGCAGCACGTGGACAGCCTGCAATGGTGCGATGCTCTGCTGTTTGTCTACCCAACCTGGTGGTTTGGCCCGCCAGCGATGCTGAAAGGTTGGCTTGATCGGGTGCTCGTCCCAGGCGTAGCCTTTTCGATGCCGACGCCGGAAAACCCGCGTATCACGCACAATCTGCTGCACATAAACCAGCTTGGCGTGTTCACAACGTGTGGCGCGTCTTGGCTGCTGACCAAAATGATCGGTTCACCTGGCAAGCGGATACTCATGCGCGGCCTGCGCGCTTGCCTAAACCCCAAAGCCAAAACCGTCTTTGGCGCGCACTATCTGATGGACAGCTCCACCCAAGAGAGCCGCGAGAAACACCTCGCCATCGTCGCCAACAAAGTGCGCAGGCTAACAGGAAAACCACGCCGCCTGCCGGCGAGGCTTCGCGCTCCCATAAAACTCGGACAGACCGCATGACCACCATTCCTATTCTCGACTACGCCACGTTTGACGGCGACACAAAACAGACATTCGTGAAGGCCTGGGGTGAAGCGGCGCGCGGGCCAGGATTTGTGGTCATTAAGAACCATGGAATCGCGCCTTCGCTGATCAATGCCATGTTCGAGAAAGCCGATGAGTTCTTCGCTACGCCTCTGGAAGAAAAGAATAAAATTTCTATAGACCTATCGCCGCACAATCGCGGTTATGCCGGCACAGGGTCGGAATCGCTTGACGAAAAATCAGGCCAAATGGACCAGAAAGAGGCCTACAATATGGGTCTCGACCTGGCGCCCGATGACCCGCGCGTTCTGGCCGGCGAACCCTATCGCGGCGTGAACATGTGGCCTGGCGTGCCAGGCTTCGCCGAAACGTTCAAAACCTACTTTGATGCGGTGACCGAACTCGGGCAGGATCTTCACCGTGCCATCGCTCTCGATCTCGGTTTGGATGAACATTTCTTCACCGGTCACTTCGACGAATCCATGTCGACATTGCGGGTGCTGCGCTATCCGCCAGCCGTTAATCCACAACCTGGCGAGATTGGTGCAGGCGCCCATACCGACTATGGCTCGATTACCCTGCTTGTGACAGACGGCACCCCGGGACTACAGGTGAAGCCCCGCGATCAGCATGATTGGATCGATGTGCCGCATATCGACGGCGCGTTTGTCGTCAATATTGGCGATCTCTTGATGCGTTGGACCAACGATACATACGTGTCGAATCCGCATCGTGTGCAACGCCCAGTGAAGGAGCGTAGGTCCATTGCCTACTTCATGGACCCAAATCCTGACAGCTTGGTAGAAAAACTGCCCACCGTTGAAGGTGACGCGCATTATCCGCCAATCTTGGCGCACGAGTACCTTACCCATCGCCTGACCGCGACCTACAGCCAAAGACACCCAGGAAACAGCTGATGACCCACCGCTACCGATGGGCCGACTACAAAACCACCGAGTTTGAAGGTCTCGATCCGCAAAAGGTGATCGCCATCCTGCCGACGGCGGCAATCGAGCAGCATGGGCCACACCTGCCAGTTGGCGTCGACACGTTCCTCAATGAAGGCATGCTGAAGACGGTGGAAGCGTTGCTGCCCGAGCTCGCTCCCGACCTTGATGTGCGGATTTTGCCAGTCCAAGCTGTCGGCAAGTCTAACGAGCATTTGCATGCACAAGGCACGCTCACGCTGCCGGCCAACTTGGCCCTGTCCATCTGGACCGAGATCGGACTGTCGGTGGCGCGCGCTGGCGTGCGAAAGATGGTGATCACCAATTCGCACGGCGGCAACTTGGATCTCATCTCCATTCTGGCTCGCGAAATGCGGGTTCAAGCCCGTATGCTTTGCGTAAAAAGCCAATGGGGCAACTGGGGTATACCCGAGGGCCTCTACACAGCCGACGAGATGCGGTTCGGTATTCATGGCGGCGACGTGGAAACGTCGATGATGCTGCACTTCCACCCCGAATTGGTGGATATGAGCAAAGCCGAGCATTTCCGTTCTACTGCGGAGCCGCTTCAAGGCGGACACGCCATATCGCCGACAGGCATGCCGTCTTACGGTTGGATCGCGTCTGACCTGAACACGGAAGGCACGGTGGGTGACGCCAGCATTGCAACCGCCGAAAAAGGGCGCCTGACCGCCGACCATTACGCGCGTGGTTTTATTGGAATGTTGAAGGACGTCGCGGCCGCGGACATAACCCGGTTCGACTGATCAGCTTCACATTCAAGAGAGCAACCATTCGGATCACCGTTGGTTTGACCGATGGAACGCCGCCTGTGATTCGAAGCGTTTGGTGCGCGTTCGACCACCTTTATGCACAAACGCATTAGAAATCACTGAAAGAGCCATAACGATTTCGAAAATTTTGGCGGCGGTTTTTTCTTCTTGTTCGTCAAGGCACTCCGGAAAAACTGACAGATTGTCGCGGTTTCCATTGGGATAATACGCCATCTGATGTAGGGTGTTTTGCGTAGACACGGTGAAGGATATTTTCGATGGCATCCCCCCAATCGCGCAAACATTCCGAACCTTTGGTACGTTTCCTGGTCAAGAACGCCTTGATCGGTTTCACGATGGCCGTCGGATTCGTCGCTCTCATGCTGTTTTTCAACGTCGGTAACCTGATGACGCTCGTGGTTGGTACCGACATCGGTATTCTCGCCCTGGCCTTGTTGACCTTTATGATCGGGCTGACCTTCGCAAGCTTGCAAATGGGCTTCGCGGTGATGTTCTCGTCCAACGATATCGGCAAAGCAGGCACCAAGGCGGACGATCCTTTGATGACGCGCACAGAGCTCGCCAGACTAGGCCTCCGCCCCATCCCAATTCGCAATCAAAACCGCTGAGCACGGCGCCAGGTAGCACCAACAAAAAACCGCACCGGAAGAGCTCCGATGCGGTTGATCACGTTTGGCCTGAACCAGGGTGTTTTTGATCGCAGCCACCTTGTCCCAGGCGCTGGGGACTATGCCTCGTTGGGCACCACCGTCTGGCGATAAAGGTGCCAGGTGGCATGGCCAATGATTGGCAGCGTGATGATCAGCGGGAAGAAGAACAGCAGCGCTGACAGGCCAACAATCGCCGCAACGATCAAGCCCCAGATCAGCATCGGCCAAGGGTTCTTCGCGACCGCGTGAACACTGGTCATGATGGCGGTCATGAAGTCCACAGGCTTGTCGTGCAGATAGGGCACGCCAACCACCGAGATCGCAAACACGGTGCCAGCAAGGACCGCGCCGAAGGCGTTACCGACCAAAAGGAAGGCCAGACCTCGCGCCGTGAATAGCTCTGCCATCAGTGAATCGAGGTTCATTTGCGCAAAGAACGAAGGGCTGTAACCGAAGTTCAGGGCGTAGATCACACGGGCGACGATGAGCCAAACGATCATCATGAAGGCCAACGTAAAACCATAGAGGAAGACGTGGGTCACGCCGTGCCGCTTGAAGGCACCCAGCACATCCCAATCGACACGCTCGCCGGTCTCAATACGCCGCGAAATCTCATACAGGCCAATGGCAGCGATCGGGCCGATCAGCAGGAACCCAGCAGAAAGTGGGAAGATCAGTGCGTATGATTCGGTCACAAGGGCAAAGACCAGCAGCACCAAGCCCATCAAGAAGTAAGCAAAGCCGAAGAAGGTCGACAGGAACGCCCCTTTCTTAAAGTCTGCAATCCCAGCGTGTAGCGCGTTGAAGACAATGTCCAACGAGATCGTGTTCACCTGCGTCGGAGGAACATAGCCTTGCGGCACAAAGCCCGTTGAGCTCGGATCGGGTTCGCCAATGACCTCATCGAGCTCATTGATGTCCTGAATATCGTTTGCACTCGTCATTGGTGATTCATCCCTTTGGTGCCCGTGCCAAACCTGGTTCGCCAGGTAAATGCCCGGTCTGCGCAATCAGACCACTGCCCTAAGTCTGCGACAAACGGTCCGCCCGGCGCAATACGCGCAAGTCCGGCCCCGATGCCAAAAAGGCAGTGACCCATCAACCCGGCTATACCGAAACCTGTTTCAACGGATCGACATAGATCAAATCCGGGTCATACAACTTTGGTTGATCAGCGGTCTTCCGTGCGCATCAGCCCCAACTGATGCAGCCTAAGGGACAATGGCTAGTTTTGATGTAGCGCAACGCCTTATCGGCCAAGTGAAGGTTTGTGAGGTTTGCGCCGGACCGTGAGCCCGGGGGCAGATCTGTTGAGTCGATTCTGGGAGCGATCTCATGTCGGCACCTCAAGCCTCCGATCCAACGGTTCGCTATCGCGACACACGACGTACTTAGGTCAAGGACACCAAGACAATGTCAGCACAAGCCGTTGCTTCAACAGCTGACAGCACGCAGTCCCCGGCGAAACCGCTCACCTATGCGGACGACGCCATTCGCCTATTCACCATTGCCACGGTCCTCTGGGCCTTCATTGGCATGGCGGCGGGGGTCTTCATTGCTGCCCAGCTAGCCTTCCCCTGGCTCAACTTCCACGAGTGGATCAACTTTGGACGCTTTCGTCCGGTTCACACCTCAGGCGTGATCCTTGGTTTTGGCGGTAACGCTCTGCTGGCAACCTCTTATTATGTCGTTCAGCGCACCTGTCAGACGCGGCTCTTTGGACCGCAATGGTTCCACGTGCTGCAGTTCTGGCTTTTCCAGGTGGTGCTGCTATCGGCAGCGGGCTCCTATGTCCTGGGTATCACCCAGTCCAAAGAATATGCTGAACCAGAATGGTTCTTCGATATTCTCATCACCGTGTGGTGGGTGACCTATCTGGTCGTCTTTGTCGGCACCTTGGTGAAGCGTAAAGAACCACACATCTACGTCGCGAACTGGTTCTTCCTGGCCTATATTTTGGCTGTGGCCATGCTGCACACGGTCAACAATATCTCAATCCCGATTTCGCTGTTCTCACCGTATTCCTATTCGATCTACTCCGGCGTGCAGTCGGCCATGATCCAGTGGTGGTACGGCCACAACATGGTGGGCTTCTTCCTCACCGCTGGGTTCATCGGGATCATGTACTATTTCGTGCCGAAGCAGGCCGAGCGCCCGATCTACAGCTATCGCCTGTCGATCGTGCACTTCTGGGCACTAATCTTCCTGTACATCTGGGCTGGTCCTCACCACTTGCACTACACGGCGCTGCCGGACTGGGCTCAGACGCTGGGCGTGGTCTTCTCCGTCATGCTGTGGATGCCCTCTTGGGGCGGCATGGTGAACGGCATTATGACCCTATCGGGCGCTTGGCATAAGCTGCGCACCGACCCGATCATGCGCTTCCTTGTGGTGGCCGTCGCCTTCTATGGCATGTCGACCTTCGAAGGTCCGCTCATGTCGATCAAAGAGGTCAACGCGCTTTCGCACTACACAGACTGGACCGTTGGTCACGTGCACTCTGGTGCGCTTGGCTGGGTGGCATTCGTTGCCTTCGGTGCTGTGTACTATCTGGTGCCGCGCTTGTGGCGGCGCACGATGCACTCGGTCGCCTTGATCGAGGTCCACTTCTGGCTCGCCTCGATTGGTATCCTTCTCTACATCACCGCGATGTGGGTGTCGGGTATCACGCAAGGCCTGATGTGGCGCACCTACGATGAGAACGGCTTCTTGCTCTACACGTTCTCTGACACGGTCGCGATGCTGCACCCCTACTATGTGACGCGTTTCTTGGGCGGTGTTCTCTACGTCACCGGCGTGGTTGTCATGATGTACAACCTATTCCGTACCGTGACCGGCCCAATCGTCGCTCGCACCCAACCATCCTCTGGTTCAGCCCCTGCGGCTGGCCTCACGCCGGCGGAGTAATGGCCATGTTCAATCACGGTATTATTGAAAAAAGCACACCGTTGATGATGCTTCTGATCCTTGTGTCCTTGGTGATCGGCGGCATGGTCCAAATCATTCCGCTGTTTAAGGTGGAATCGACCATCGAGCCGGTGTCAGGGGTTCGCCCTTACTCACCGCTCGAGCAGATCGGCCGCAACATCTACATGCGGGAGGGTTGCTACAACTGCCACTCGCAGCAGGTGCGTCCGTTCCGCGATGAAGTGGACCGCTACGGTCACTACTCACTGGCGGCAGAAGGGGTCTACGATTACCCCTTCCTGTGGGGCTCCAAGCGGACCGGGCCGGACTTGGCCCGCGTTGGCGGCAAGTACTCCAATGAGTGGCACGCAGCGCACCTTCGTGATCCGCAGGCCGTTCTGCCCGAGTCGATCATGCCGAACTACGGCTTCCTGGAGCGCCCGCTCAACTTCGACGATATCGAGATGCACATGCGCACACTTCGGTTCGTTGGGGTTCCGTACAACGACACGGATATCGAAGCCGCGCGCGACGATATTCTCGCCCAAGCGGTTCCGCTCCTCGGCGACACAACGGCCTTGCGCGAGCGTTACGCTGGCGCCCCTCTTGGCCCCTTCACCGGCAACGATGAAGACATCACCGAGATGGACGCTCTGATCGCCTACCTACAGGTTCTGGGAACGATGGTGGATTTCACCTCGTTTGACCCAGAAACCATGCTGCAAGGTCAGGAGATTGGTCGATGAGCGCAGAAGCCCTGATTGGCTATTCGGAGGCCGCTTTCCTAGCGGTTGGCCTCCTAGCCATCCTCCTCCTGTTGGTGCGCGTCTTTCACCCCGCCAATCGCGAAGCGATGAAAGACCACGCCAACATCATCTTCCGCGGGGAAGACGCACCGGAGCCCCGGATCGCCGAACCCCAAAACGCAAGCCGCTCAGCGGCAGGGCAGGACTGACATGGGTAACAAGATCGAACGAGACCCCATTACGGGCCAATACACCACCGGCCACATCTGGAACGGGATCCGCGAATTGCGCACCCCTGTACCAACCTGGTGGATGCTGGTGTGGATCTCCACCATCGCCTTTGCGCTTGTCTATGCCGTCCTGCTGCCTTCCGTTCCGCTGGGCGACCGCACAACCGCTGGGACCACGGGCTACACGGCGCGTCTCAACCTTGAGGCTGAGTTGGAGAACGTGCGCAACGAACGCGCTGCACAGGCTTCGCAGCTTGAGGAGCTTTCTCTGCAAGAGATCGCAGCCAATCCGGAGTTGGCCACACTCGCCTTTAATGGCGGTCGGTCAGCCTTCGGCGTGAACTGCATCCAATGCCACGGCGCTGGTGGCGGCGGTCAGATTGGCCAGTTCCCGTCACTCATCGACGATGACTGGCTGTGGGGCGGTACCCTGGACGAGATTTGGTTCTCCATCACCCACGGTATTCGCAACGAAACGCTGGACGCCCGCTTCTCCCTCATGCCGGCTTATGGCGACTTCTACGAGGAAGGTCAGATTGAGGAAGTGGCAGACTATGTCCTTGCCCTCAATCCAGCTGCACCAAACCATGGCACGCGCGACCAGCTTCCAGGCGCCGAGATCTATGAGCTTGAATGCTCGGCATGCCATGGCGTCAACGGACAAGGGGATCGCATCTTTGGCGCACCAAATCTGTCCGACGCGGTTTGGCTCTATGGCGGTGAACGCGAGCAATTGATTGCTCAGATTACCAACCCACAAGCGGGCGTCATGCCAGCCTTTGGTGAACGTCTCGATGAGACCACGATCAAGATGCTGGCGATCTATGTCCACTCGCTTGGTGGCGGCGAGGAAGATGGCGCCGCCGAGACCGCAGCACTCCAGTAAGTCCTACCAATAGACTGCGCGGCAATCGGTCCGCGCAGTCGCCCTTACGGGCAAGTGCTGACGACGCACAAAGCGCGCTCGTGGAATATTAGCGCCACATGATTGAGCCCCCACAATAGAAGGCACCGCAGCAATGGTTGTCGGTTACCAGGCAGACGAATTTCCAGGCGTCAAAAAGGTCTTTCAAAAGGCCGTTGCCGGTCGTTTCCGCACGCTAAAGTCAGGCATCCTTACGGTCATCAGCCTAGCATTCTTTGGCATGGCCTGGATTCCATGGAATCGACCTGGAGATACGCCGGACCAAGCTTTCTTGATGTCCTTCACCGAGGGCAAGTTCTACGCTGGTCCCTTCACCTTCTGGCCGCAAGACCTTTACCTGCTGACGCTGGTCTTGCTGTTTTCAGCCTTTGGCCTGTTCTTCACCAACACCATTGTCGGCCGTGTCTGGTGCGGCTTCACCTGCCCACAGACGCTTTGGACAGATGCCTACATGATGGTGGAGCGCCTGTTTGAAGGCGACCGCAACGACCAAATTCGCCGCCACCGCGAGGGCCTGACCCCGGACAATCTAGCCCGCAAAATCGGCAAACATGCCGTGTGGCTCGTCATCGCCTTGGCCACCGGGCTGACACTGATCGGCTATTTCGCTGGCACGTTGGAAACCTTTGTTCAGGTGCCCACCCTCCAAGCGTCTGTGACCACCATGGTTTTGGTCGGCGTGTTCACCGGCATGACCTACCTCCTCGCTGGTTTCGCACGCGAAAAGGTGTGCCTCTATTTCTGCCCCTGGCCGCGCTTTCAATCGGCGATGCTTGATCCCAACACCAAGATCGTCACCTACCACGCCTGGCGCGGTGAGCCGCGTGGCAAAGCCAAGAAGAAGGCAGCTGGCGCTGAGATCGGTGACTGCGTGGACTGCAACCTATGCGTGAATGTCTGCCCAACAGGCGTGGATATCCGCAATGGCCTGCAACTCGGCTGTATTGGATGCGGCCTGTGCGCAGATGCGTGCGATGACATCATGACCAAGTTGAAGCGCCCAACCGGCCTCATCAACTTCGCCAGCCTTGCAGAAACGCACGAAGAAGCGCACTTGGCGGCTCCCTTGGTCGAAGTGGGTGGCAAAAAACGCAAGGCCACCAAAGTCCGTTTCTACGGCTATGGCGCGATGATGCTGCTGGTCATGGCCGCCATGGTGTTCACCGTTCTCAACCGCACAGGCTTTGACGTTGCCGTAACGCCGGAGCGCAACCCTGCGTTCGTGACGCTGTCGGATGGCTCGATCCGCAACATCTACAATGTGCGCCTGTCGGATCGCGGTGCCGAGACTGAGTTTGTGCAGTTCATCGTCGATGGTCTCGACAATGAGGTCATCACCGTCAGCCATGCTGGGTCTGATCTGGCAGAAGGCCCAGCGCCGACCATCGCCTTTGGTGACATTGAAGCCGCGTCCTTGCGGGTTTTGATCACGGTTCCAGCCGCCGATCGCCCAGAAGGGCGCGCACCAATCGATCTAACACTGCGCAACGCCGACACCGGCGAGATCATGACAACAACAAGCACCTATTTCTGGGGTTCGGCAAACTAGGCCTGGTGTAACAGGCCAATGGGGAGCCAAGAGGGAGATGAAGCGATGAGTGTCGAAGCGTTTGACCAGGAACAGCCAGGGCGCCGTGGTTTTATCGGCTGGCTGACCACGGGGCACGGCTGGATCCCGCTTCTGTTTGTCGCCGGTTTTCTGATCCTGTTCGCGGTGACCGGGTCCTTCGTCAAACTGGCGCTGACCTCGTTCCCAGGCCTGGTGACCACCAACGCTTATGAGCGTGGGCTTGCCTATGACGATGTGCTGGCCGCCGAGCGCGCGCAGGAAGAGCAAGGCTGGCAGATGGACATCCAGATGCCGCGCCTGTCTGGTGAGGGCCAAACGGCGACCATCGTGCTTGCAGATCGCAATGGCGAGCCACTGTCCGGCGGCACCGTGATTTTGATGGCAGAGCGCATGACGCGCTACGCCCAGCAAGTCCGCTTGCAACTCTCCGACGTCGGCCAAGGGCGCTATGAAGGCGCGATTGAATTTCCAATCTCGGGGCGTTGGTTCGTCAGCGTGCTCGCCGATGTGGATGGCAACCGCCACTTCGCCACGCAAGAATTCTACCTCAGCGCACCAGGTGTGAACTGATCGCACGACCCATCCATGGCTTCACTTGACGCAACACTACTAGACACCGACAGGCCGGGATCCCCCAGGAAACCGAGCTTCGACTTCACCTCGGCTGTCGAGCACGACGCGTCGGGCAGCAACAGCATCAATTTGCTGGTAGGCAACGTCCATTGCGGCGGATGTGTCCGCAAGATCGAAGACCGGCTTGCCAGCGAGTCAGGGATCGAAACAGCCCGTGTGAACCTCTCTACAAGGCGCCTCGCCGTCAAATGGAACGGCGATGCGGACCGTGCGAACACATTCGCGCAGGCCGTGAAAGACCTTGGCTACCCTGTAACATTGTACCGCATGGAAGCGCTGGTCGAACGCGACAAGAAAACCGACCGCGATCTCATTATGGCGCTGGCGGTGTCCTTCTTCGGCGCGGCCAATCTGATGATGCTGGCCTGGGCGGTTTGGGCCGGACACTTCGCGACCATGGGGCAGGCAACGCGAGACTTCTTCCACTGGATCGCAGCGGTGATCGCCTTGCCCTGCGTCTACTATGCTGGTCAGCCCTTCTTTCGCTCCGCGGTCGCATCGCTGCGCAAAGGGCGCACCAACATGGACGTGCCGATCTCAGTTGGCGTCATCCTGACCACAGGCATGAGCCTTTACGAGACCTGGACCGGCGGGCCACATGTCTATTTTGACGGCGCGCTGATGCTGCTCTTCATCCTCCTGGTCGGGCGGTATCTCGACCACAAGGTCCGCGGTACGGCGCGTTCTGCGGTGCATGACCTCGCGATGCTAGCAGGACAGCCGGTGCAGAAACTGCTCGAAGACGGAACTCTCCAGGCTGTCGCGTCTGACAGCCTGTCGAGCGGTGATCGCATTCATGTCGTGGCAGGCGAGCGGATCGGCGTCGATGGTGTTGTGCGCGAGGGCACATCCAGCATCGACACGGCGCTGATCGATGGCGAAACCACCGCGAAAGATGTTGCGATTGGCGCAACTGTATTCGCGGGCACGATGAACATTTCTGGCCCTTTGGTTGTGGAAGCCAAAAGCGTTGGTGAGGCGACCGTGATTGCGGAGATCATCCGCCTCTTGGAAGCAGCCGAGCAGAAGAAAGGCCGCTACATGGCCTTCGCCGATAAGGTGGTGCGGTGGTACTCACCCACGGTTCACGCTCTGGCCCTGGGTGCTTTCCTCGGCTGGTGGATTTTCGGCGGACTGGCTGTTCCTGAAGCCTTGATGATCGCCGTGTGCGTGCTCATCATCACCTGCCCGTGCGCCTTGGGCCTTGCAGTCCCCATCACCCAGGTTGTGGCAGCCGGTCGGCTCAGCCGCAAAGGCATTCTGGTGAAATCGGAAACCGCGCTGGAGCGCTATGCCGCGATCGACACCATCGTGTTTGACAAGACAGGCACGCTGACCACGCTGGAGCCACAACTGGTCGGCATCCCGGACGATGGAGAGGCCCTGGTACTGGCGTCGTCCATCGCAGCGGCCTCCAAACATCCGCTGGCGCAAGCGATCCGCGCTGCAGCGCCAGATGTTGCCCGTAAGAAGGGCGTGGAAGACACGCCGGGTATGGGCCTTGCCTGGCAAGATGAATCTGGCGAAGTGCGACTTGGTTCCGCGCGTTGGTGCGGCCTATCCGAGGATGAGCAAGCCGCGCTGCGTACGTCATCGTTGGGCGGCGGTCTCGAAACAGAAGTTTGGCTGACCCGCCCTGGACACGCCCCGGCGCGATTTGCCTTCGCCCCGCAACTTCGGGAACGCACCCGCCAGGTTATCGACAAGCTGAAGGCTGATGGCTTCGCCATTGCCATCATGTCAGGCGACCGTAATCAGTTTGTCGAGCCGCTGGCGCGCGAGCTTGGCATCTCTGATTGGACCGGCGAAATGACGCCAGCCGACAAGATCGCCGATATCGAAGCCATGAAAGTCGGCGGCAAGCACGTGTTGATGGTCGGCGATGGCCTCAACGATACCCCTGCCCTCGCCGCAGCACATGCGTCGCTTGCGCCAACGAGTGCGGCCGATATTTCTCGCCGCGCCGCTGATGCCGTGTTCCAAGGCTCAACATTGGAGGCCTTGCCGGATCTTCTGTCGACGTCGCGCGCGACACGCCGCATCGTTGTCCAGAACATCACCTTCTCGGTCGGTTACAATCTCTTCTGGGTTCCGGTCGCCGTTTTGGGCCTCGTGACGCCCTGGATTGCCGCCATTGCAATGGCGGCCAGCTCCATCATCGTCACGCTGAATGCCCTTCGGCTTGATGGGATTCGACCCTTTGCGCGCATCGCAACGCGGGCCCAGCCCTATGAAACCACCACCGCGAACGCAGGAGCTGCCTGATGGATGTTCTGCTGTTTTTGGTGCCGATGGCCCTTTTTCTCTCAACAATTGGTCTAATCGCGTTCTTTTGGGCGCTAAAATCGGGACAGTTTGATGATCTTCAAGGCGCAGCCGAACGGATCCTCTACACCGATGACCATCCTGAGCATTCCCAGCCACCCAACACGATGGATGAAAAGCAATGAGCACTTCTAATTCGGGTCGGTCATCCGCCAGCAGCACACTGGGCGGTATCATCGTCCTTTTGATCAACATTGTCGGCTTCGGCGGTATTGGCTACGCCGTTGGCGGCGTCACCGGCGCCATCTGGGTCACCATCATCGGCGTGATCCTGTTCGGCCTGCTGTTCGCTTGGCCGAGCCTCACCACCGGTGCTGAGCAAACCGGCCTCGCAAAGGTCGTTTCGGCACCCTTTGCACTCGTCGCCAGTATCTTGCTGTTCATACCGGCCTTGGTTGTTGGCCTTTTCCGCCGCGTGAAGGCGCAGCGTGACCGCAAGATGGGCATCGAACCAACCATCGACGATGTCGATGAGGGCGGTAAGAAACGCAGCTTCTTCTATGGCCGCTGGACGGACGCGACCACGCTGTCGCTTTTCCTCATCAACGTGGTGGTGGCCTTGATCATCGCGTTGCTCGTGTTCGGACCAATCGCCTTGATCGCTTTCGCGGTTATTGCAACGCCTGTCTTCTTGGTTGGTTTGTTCCTGGTAGGCCTCACTGGCGCCAACCCAGAGCTGGCTAAGCCTCAACCCGGTGAAGAGGTAGAGGAAATGGCCATCTAAGGCTGCATTCTTCTTTCCCAACAGCTTGAAGAGGCGGAGCTGCTTGGCTCCGCCTTTTTTGTGCGTGCTAGAACTGCTCCTGCATGCGGCGCAGCCCGACCTGCTTGTCGGACGCGGCCAGCGCATCACCTAATGTGCGGACATTGCGCGCCTCAAGGAGCGGTAGCAGCTTGATGAAGACTTCACCCGTTGCCAGCGCGTCCCCTAAAGCGGTGTGACGATCCTCAGGTGGGAGCACCACCCCAAAACGCTCTGACAAGCCATCAAGCGATAGGCTCTCCTCGCGGCCTAGCGCGTGCGCAGCCAGCAACAAGGTATCCAAGACAGGCTGGTCGAACGGAAGGCTGATCGCTTGCTCCTTCAGCGACAAAAACTTCATGTCGAAGGCAGCATTGTGCGCAATGAGAGCGCCCTTGCCCACATAGCTGTGGAACCGCGGCAACGTATCAGTGATGTCCGGCGCATCGGCCACCATGGCATCGGTGATGCCGTGGATTTTGGTCGACGCAGCCGGAATGGTCCGTTGCGGGTTCACGAACTCGTTGAAGATCTCGCCGCGCAGCACGCGTCCGTTGACGATGCGTACCGCGCCAATCGAGATGATTTCATCGCCCTTTGATGGTTCAAGGCCTGTTGTCTCTGTGTCGAAGACGACGCATGTCAGGGCACGCAGCGGCACCTGATCCAACTCGCTGGCATGCGGCTGGTGCAAGAGGTCAAAATCGTAAAATTCCTGGCGCGCAGAGGCCGGCAGATAAGAACGCTGTGTGCGTTCATAGCGTTCGGCTGCGATGCGCAATGGCAGCCTGAGGCGCGCGACACCTGGTTCCCCGCTGTCACCAGCTTCTAGGCGCGTACGGTGCCGGTGCAAAACATCTTCGCCCGTCACAGCACCCAAATCGCGCTCCAGCGATTCACTCAACCAGCCTGTGAGAACGTCGGCGGCAATCACCTCACCTTCATAGAGAAGGTCAAGATAGGCCTCACCATCCGCCGCCAAAGTCGCGATAACGCGGAACTGTTCGACCTCACGATCAACAGCGATCCTGTTGGCAAGGCGGTCAATGAGGTCTGTCACGGAGGAACTGTCGCAATGCAGCCAAACCGGGTCACCCTGGACCTCATAGGTCAGGTCGCGCCCTTCTGAATTGCGATCCACCACACAGTGGAAAAGCGTGGTCGAAAACACTGCGCTCATGGGCCAAGCGCTGGCGTTTACATCGAAAAGGAAGGTGTCAAGGCGGTCAACCTCTTCGCGCAGAACCGCAACATCATCCTTCAGCGTGTGGTCGCCAACCTTCTGCTCCAACGCGCCCAGGCGTGTGTGGAGGTCGTCGCGGATGTCGAACAACGCCCGTTCGCGATAGAGCGCCGTTGAGAGCATGTTGGTCACGTCTTCAAAGGTCATCACGTAACCAACAGGCTCCTCGCCGGTATCATCCATCATCAGTGAAATGCGGCCCTTCACGGTATGGCGACCGTCGGCACTCCCAGCGATCACCATCAAACTGAGCCCGTCGGCGTGGTCGACGTGGCGACCGCCTTCAAAGCGGGCCATTAGCCGTGACAAGGCATGCCGGATCGGGCGTTCGGCCAACATCTCAAACAGCGGTCGGTCGAGCCCTACGGTGCCAGTGACGTGGAGGATGTCGAGCGCTCGGTGGTTGTACAGCAGGACCTGGTGGTCGAGTGTGCAGATGATTACGCCGTCGTGCAGGTCGCGCAGGAGCGTCTCCAGACGACCACGCAGTGCCGTTTCCCTGCGCTGCGTATCGTCTTGACCGCCAGGGCGGTAGTTTTCGAGCAATTCACTGATGTCGCGCACAACACCTGACAGAACGCCTGGTTCACGAATACCCGTCACTGCTACCGCGCCATCAAGCGGGACACGACCCAGCGCATCTTGGAGCCGACCAACAGGCGCAAAAGCCAGCTTCTGCACCTGGTTCATGCAGGCAATCAAGAGCGCCACCAGGGCAGCCGCAAGCAAGATGATCAGCGGGGCCAGCGTGCGCCCTAGGCCACCATCAGAACCGCCCCAAGCAGCGAGGCCGGCAAGTGCCACCAGCACCACAGCGCCAACCAGCGCGGGCACAAAGATCCGCTGCGCGCGCGGGCCGTGATCGCCCTTGCGCTTTGCTGCCTTGGGCGTCGAACCGCCCGCCACGTTAGCGGCGTTGCCAGATTCAGGGTGCGATAGTGCCACGGTGCGTTCCCTCCCACAGGATTTCACCAAGTCAGGGCCACCGCGCTTTGTTTTTGTGCGTCGGTGGCCAATCAGGTCACTCTAGCCATGCTTAAAGGCCAACGCTTTGATCCTCGCCAAGTCGGGAGAAGAAGCGCGTCTAGCCCGTTTCGCTCGCATTAGCTTCGTCAGCTGGCAGATGACGGCTGCAGACCGAGACGATCAACGGATCGTCCAGTCCCACCTCCACCCAGTTTGGGTCGGCGGGAAATCCATTGGAATCCAAGTCGCTGACTTCATCGAACAGAAGACGCCCGCCAATCTCACAATTGATGAATTGCGTGGCCAGGATGTTATTGGCCAGCCGTTCCATCAAAACAGTGTCGATTAAGACCACGTTCTCAATGTCTGGATGCGTGCGCGCAGATGTATGGTTCACCGCAACCAACCGGTTGATGCGCGGCACCAGATACGTCCAAGGCTGATAGAAAACGGAATATTCAAAGGTCTGGACGACTTCGACGTCGCTCGTCAGGTTCTGACGCACCTGATTGTACCAAGTGTATTCGATGTTGATCGTAAGCGCGAGCATGCCAATGCCGGCCGCGGCGGGATACATCCACTTGGGCAGGTTCAAGCGAAAGATCTTGGAAATGGTCAACAACACGGCGGCAAGACCAATGCCACCAGCAATTGCGCCAATGTAGCCTAGGAACATGTCAGCGTTTCCAGCGGTGTGTTTGCAAAACTCGCATAGCCTCTAGCCCGAGCGCTTCGCGAGCACCAGTCCGACCTTAAGACGTCACTAATGCGGCAACACCGACTAAACAGCGCTGCGGCTGTGCCCAAGCGCCGATTGCAAGCCCTTGATAATGCCGAACGCATCTTTGAGATGATTGCGCTCAAACGACGACAGGCGCGATGGCGCCAGAAAATTGTCCGGTTTCTCGCCATCACGGATTTGCCGCGCCTGGTGGCGTAGACGCACGGTGGAGATCAGGTCATAGGCGTCGATGAGATCACGAGCGCCACCCTCAGAAACCGTCCCAGCTTCGCGCGCCGCCTCAAGCCGCTCGCGGGTGTTGACTTCAGGAATGGCGCCTTCCAGCGCATACATGCGTGCCAAGTCGACAATGGGGACCACACCATTGTGCTTCAGATCGAGCGTATCCTTGTTCTCACCTGAGCGGATCAGCGCGAAGCCGCGAAAAAGGTTTAGCGGTGGCGTGTGCTTGAGTGAGTTGGCTGCCATGTGGGCGCGGAAGATCGAGTTTTTCGACGCAAGCTTGAGCGTGTTCTCCTGCAGGCCCTCAAACAGGCTTTCATCGCCATGGATGGGTCGCAGATCAAACATCACCGATGACAACATCTGGGCCATAGGATCAGGTTTGCGAACCCAGCCCTCAAAGTAGCCGCGCCAGACACTGACTGGTTGGCGCCAGCGATCGGCGGTCGCCATCATGTCTCCCGGGCAATAGAAATAGCCCGCTTCATCGAGCCCGTCCGAGACGAATTGCGCAAACTGCTTGAAGTAAGCATCGTGCGCGGATGGATCAAAATCATCATGCAAGATCAGGCAGTTATCTTGGTCCGACACGCCCGTCTGCTCACGCCGACCCTGGCTGCCGCAAGCGAGCCACAGGTAGGGAACCGGCGCCCGACCGAAGCGTTCTTCGGCCATCTCGATTAAGCGAACGGTGAGCGCGTCGGCAAGGGACGTGATCACACGCCCAATCTCGTGTGGGCGCACGCCCGAACCCACAAGCTGGACCAAAAGTGACGGCACCTGTTCGATAACATCCGCAAGCTTGGCAGTGTCGGAGAGACGGCGGATATCGCCAATCATGTACACAGCCGATACCTGTTGGCGGCGCACCAAATTGGTGCGCGTGATGATGCCAACGGGCTTGCCATCTTCAACGATGGGAAGGTGACCGATGCCATTCGAGCTCATCGCAAGCATGGCATCAAAACCCGATGCATTTGGCTCAAAGGCCATTGGGTTCGCGGTCATCACATCGTTGACGGGAATGCTGGGATCGAGCGCTTTGGACACGACACGGCCCGTGATGTCACCGGTCGTCAGGAGGCCCGCCAGCCGGTCGCCCTCCACAATCAACACGCACGAGATATGCTTGTCCGCCATGATGGATGCGGCGTCACGGACAGGCGTCCCCAGCGCAACGGTTATCGGGTTTGGGGTCATCAAGTCGGACAGCGGTATGCCGACAAGACTGGCGTCAGCGCCAGCGGCTTCAGCCTTTTGTTCGGGCAGAAAACGGCCAAAAAACGCACGGAACGGCTGGCTGGTCTCAACGAGGTGATGAAAAGTGTCGGTCGGCAGCGTGTAGACAACCACGCGGTCGTCGCCCGCTCGCGCCGACTGGTTGGCCACGCCATCGTTGAACAGGGCGCGCGAACCGAACGTATCGCCCGTATGGACTTGCGAAATCACATCGCCGTCGGCAGACAGCAGGTCGACCTCACCCTGCGCCACAATGCGCAGCGCGCCGACGTCCTGCCCATAGCCATAGATGATGGCACCTTCGGCATAGGATTCAACGCCGATGCCATTGAGCAGCGTCTGCGTCGCATCGTCCGACAAGCCGTCGAACGGATGGTGGCGGCGGATAAAGGAAGGGGCATCAGAGAGAGCCGTATCCATGGGTGTCGGTGCCTCGATGGTGCGTCCGGATAGAGTCGGGCAGACCATGCGCGCGTTCCGCCTCGGGGCCAATCAGGCAAACCCCTAAGCATTTGGCATTCTTCAAAGAAAAACGGGCCCAGCTTGCGCCGGGCCCGTCCAAAACTGTGTGTCTGTACGACTTAGTGGTCGACAGCGGTGCCGGCACCACGTGGGTAGCGGACCGATTCCACCAGGTCCTGAATGGCCTGTGGTGGAGCAGCTGTCGCACGCGACACCAGGAAGGCTGCCGCAAAGTTGAACAGAGCACCAATTGGGCCGAAGTGGGTCGGCGGAATACCAAACAGGTATTGCGACGAGTCCAGCATCGCTGTGCCTGGGATGAAGAACCATCCGAGGAACAGGAACAGGTACAGACAGGTCGAGATCAGACCGGCCAACATACCTGCCACAGCACCAGCGGAGTTCATCCGCTTGGAGAAGATGCCCATCATCAGCGTTGGGAACAGGGTCGCAGCAGCCAGACCGAAGGCCAGCGCCACCACCTGAGCCGCAAAGCCCGGAGGATTAAGACCCAAATACACCGCCACACAGATCGCCACGGCCATCGAGATACGGGCTGCTAATAGCTCGCCTCCCTCCGAAATATTCGGATTGATAACCGATTTGATCAAGTCGTGACTGATCGCCGATGAAATCGCCAACAACAAGCCAGCAGCCGTTGACAACGCAGCCGCGATACCACCAGCCGCGATCAGGGCGATAACCCATCCTGGCAGCTGAGCGATTTCCGGGTTGGCAAGCACGAGGATGTCACGGTTGAAGGTGACGAGCTCATTGCCGGCCCAGCCACGCTCTTCAGCGAGCGCCGCCATGTCCGGGTTGGCGTCGTTGTAGTACTGGATGAGGCCGTCGCCGTTCTTGTCTTCGACACCAAGCAGACCAGTGACCTGCCAAGTTTCGAACCAATCTGGCAATTCATCCACAGCCACCGCGTCGTTCTCAATACCAGCCGGCCACATGGTGGTGGTGATGTTGAGGCGAGCCATAGCACCCACAGCAGGAGCGGTGAGGTACAGCAGCGCGATGAACACCAATGCCCAACCAGCAGACCAACGAGCGTCGGCCACTTTAGGCACGGTGAAGAAGCGGATGATCACGTGTGGCAGACCAGCCGTACCGATCATCAGCGACAGAGTGTAGAGCGCCATCAACCAAGGGTTGGTTGTTGCGGTGTACTCTCTAAAGCCGAGATCTGTCAGCAAGCCATCCAGCGTGACAAGCAGCGGTTGCCCGGCGCCTGCATTGCCTTCAGCCATCGTCGAGAACAGGCCGAGACCCGGAATTGGGTTACCCGTCAGGTTCAGCGAGATGAAGATCGCCGGAATGGTGTAGGCGATGATCAGCACGCAGTACTGAGCGACCTGGGTGTAGGTGATGCCTTTCATGCCACCAAGAACGGCGTACACGAAGACGACTGCACCAGCAGTGAACAGACCCATCGTGATGTCGATTTCCAGGAAGCGTGAGAAAGCGATACCCGCACCACGCATCTGACCGATAACGTAGGTCACCGAGATAACGATGAGACAGATAACGGCCACAACGCGCGCGGCGTTTGAGTAGTAGCGGTCGCCAACGAACTCTGGAACCGTGTACTTGCCGAACTTACGCAGGTAAGGCGCAAGAAGCATGGCCATCAGCACGTAGCCGCCGGTCCAGCCCATCAGGAACAAAGAGTTGTTGTAACCAACGAAGGCGATGAGACCCGCCATCGAAATGAAGGAAGCCGCCGACATCCAGTCAGCAGCCGTCGCCATACCGTTGATGACTGGGTTCACACCGCGACCAGCGGCGTAGAACTCACTCGTCGACGCAGCACGCGCCCAGATGGCGATACCGAAGTAAAGCGCAAACGACGCGCCCACCACGATAAAGTTGAGAGTTGTTTGATCCATACCAGAGCTCCTCGGACTATTCTTCGTCCACGCCGTGCTCACGGTCGATCGAGTTCATACGCCAAGCGTAGAAGAAGATCAGAACCAGGAACACGAGGATGGAGCCCTGCTGGGCAAACCAAAAACCAAGATCGGTGCCGCCAACGGCGATACCGGAAAGCAATGGGCGAAGCAGAATGGCAAAGCCAAACGACACCAGCGCCCAGATCACAAGGCAGATACTGATAAGGCTAAGGTTGGCCTTCCAGTACGCCGTGTTCTCTTCGGAGTTATCAGACAATACGCGTCCTCCCATAAGACGTTTCCAGCCCTTGGATCGACATGCCTGAACAGCAAGATGATCAACACGCAGACGGCGCGTTGATCATAATTACCAAAAGGTAACGACCCAAAGCTGGCGGAGAAACTATCGGAATGCTTCGGTTTCTTGAAGCGGGTACGTACGGACAACCCCTTAGACTTGTTGGTAATACACCAACGGCGTTGGCCATAAGGCTAAGACATAATTTATTATTATTTTTCATATACTTATAGCATTTTTTGCCCAAGTATTTCTTTTGCAATGCAGCAGGACTTTGCGTCGCACCCAAAAGTTGTGCGTACGACCACGTAGGCGCACTTTGTGCGCGCCTCGTGATCGTCTAAGCAAGATTCGGTGGCTGACTAACCCTGCATGGCCGGAATAATCGTGTCGCCATAGCGTGCGATGATGTTCTCCTCATCGCCATTATCCAGGTAGATATTGAACTGGGTGATGCCGACGCTCTCAAGCTCTTTCAGCTTTGCGATATGGTCATCGACTGAACCCAGAACAGCGAACCCATCAACGATGTCATCCGTGATGAAATCGAGGTACGGGTTATCGCTCTGCCCATGCTTGGAGTAGTCGTAGCCGCGGCGCTTCTCGATGTAGGCCGTCAGGCTCTGTGGCACGAGATCGGTGTCCGATCCGTACTTCTCAACAATGTCAGCGACGTGGTTGCCAACCATCGCCGGGAACCATTTGGTGGCCTCGCGGGCGGACGCCATATCGCCAATATAGGCTGGAGCGGCTGACATCACCCGGAACTTCGACATATCCCGCCCAGCTTCCTTGCCTGCTGCGATCGCTTGATCGGTCAACCACTTGCAAATGCCGGGCTCGGCGATCTGGAGGATCAGCCCGTCGCCGACACGGCCAGCAGAGGAAAGTGCCATCGGGCCATAGGCGGCGACCCAAGCCGGCAGCTCATAGCCTTCGGCCCATGGGAACTGGATAGGCGCAGGTATGTCGCCATAGGTGACCTCTTCGCCACGTACCAGCGCCTGCACCTTGATGATGAACTCTTCAAGCACGGCGAGCTTGGCGGGTTTCTTACCCATCACGCGTACAGCACTGTCGCCGCGGCCGACACCAATATCAAACCGCCCACCGGACTGTTTGGCGAGTGAGCCAAACATAGAGGCTGCCAACGACCAGTCACGCGTGTTGGGATTGGTCACACATGGGCCGAAGCGCATCGTCTTGGTGTGCTCCATCAGCATGGCCATGGCCGAGAAGCTTTCACGCCACAGAATATGGCTGTCGTAGAACCAGCAATAGGTGAAGCCTGCATTCTCAGCCTGACGAACCAGGGCGCGCGCGCGATCCGGATCCACAAAGCCTTTAAATGTAATTCCAAATTCCATGGTCATGTCCCCTCGATGTGTTTGTTGCTTGTTCAGTGCGCAGGTGGCCAGATCTTAATGCCAGCATGGGTGAACGGCACCTGCTTGGATATATTGATGCGGATAAGGATGGGCGTGATGGCTTCAATGCAACGCGCCGCACTGGCGCCACCGGCATTGTAAGCCTCGACGCCGAGCTTTTTGATCAGTGCCATGACTTCTTTACGGGCATCCAACGAGTTGCCGCAGACAAGCACGTCGCAATTAATGTCCCAGTCCAGATGGTTCAGCGTGGCCGCCGATACATTGTGGAGCGCGCCGATAACGGGAATATCCGGTCCGACAATCGCTTGGGCAGCTTCAGTCGCCGACCCTTCAGGTGGCATATCAACCAGTTTGGGATCGTCCGGTGAGAGTGGCACAACGATATCGACAAGGATCTTGCCCGCGAGCCCGCCTTTGATTTGCTCAAGCGTTGCGTTGTGCCCGGCATAGGGCACCGACAGGATCACCATCCGTTCGGCGGCGGCGACGGCGTCTTCATTGGTGTGGCCCGTGATGGCGGCCGCCCCTTCGCCCAATTGTGCGGCCATCTCGGCTGCGACCTCCGCCGCACGGGCGGCATCGCGCGACCCAATGGCTACCGGCACGCCAGCGCGTGCGAAGCGCAACGCCAGCCCTTTGCCCTGCGGGCCCGTTCCCCCAACGATGGCAAGTGTCATCGAAATACATCCTCTTTTGACGCTCGGATCAGATCACGTCCGCTTGTATGCGGCGTTTGCGCCCAATCGAGCCCACGAAACAATACAACCGGCGTTTGCGCGGCCTTACCAATGACCAGGCCCGATGCCGCAGCAATCTCGTCGGCAAAGGCTGGTTCAGTCACCCTAAGCGGTCGCCCGCGAGCATCAAGCCCACCGGCCTCATTGATACGCGCCGGGACACCGGCTAGGCCGATCGCGACATTGACCTGGCCCAAGCGCCAAGGCCGACCAAAGGTATCGGTAACAACAACGCCAACGGCTGCACCAAACCGCGCGCGAAGCGCATCGCGCAGGCGCATCGCGCTGGCATCGGGGTCTTCGGGCAACATGATCACTTCGCCCTCATCGCCAGTGTTGCTCTCATCCACGGCGGCATTGGCAGAGATGAAGCCCAGCCGGTGCTCACAAATCATTGTGCCTTCCGTGGCGTTCTCGTGCTTAAAGGCGCGGACCACGCGAATGCTCTCATCGAGCACCGCCTGGACCTTGCGGGCGTCCTTGGAAAGCTCCTCGGCATAACGCTGAGCTTCCGCGCTCGGCATTATATCGCGAAGCCTGCGCACCTGCCCCTCGGCCTTCGAAACGACCTTGTGGGCTAGGCTCAAAACATCGCCATCGCGCAGTGACAGATCAGCTTCCTCCAGCGCGTTGCCAATCAGGGCGCCAAGATCGTCGCCAGCCACGATCTCGGGAATATTGGGAACCGCAATGATTTCGGCCGATCTCATGGCACAAACGCCCCAAGCGATCGGTCCAGTCCGCGCGCCAGCTGCGCGCCCAGATCGGATGACCGGTCCACATCATACAGCAGGCTTTGAAGCGGCATGAGAAGGCAGTCTAAACCAGCGTCCTCCGCTGCCTTTTGGTGCGCCGCGCAGGAGCCTGGCCCATAACAAAACGAAAGCACGTCTGGCGGCGCAACCAGCAAAGCATTGGTTCCACCATCATGAGAAGGCGCAATCGTGACGCCTGGGCGGTCCGTCCCCATCGCGAACAAGCGCTGAAGATCAGCAGGCGCCGGATCGGCCAAATCACCGGGCAGAATGCAGACCGCTTCAAATCGATGATGGGCCGCATAGGCCGCGCCAGCTTGGGCGGCGGCATTCAAGCCCTTGCCGGGATCATCGATCAAACCGGCTCTGAACGGAATGGCAATCTCGCGGATCGCCTGCGAGCTTGTGACCACGACGATTTGCACTTCGACCGACAAACTGCGTAGCACCCGCAAGGTCTGCCGAAACAGAGTTCGAGTCAGCGCCGCCCGAGTCTTTTGTGGCATCGCATCGCCAAGACGGGTCTTTGCCTCGCTCGGGTCTTTCATGGGGATCACAACGCACAGG
This sequence comes from Hyphomicrobiales bacterium, assembly GCA_965601715.1. Lineage (GTDB taxonomy): Bacteria > Pseudomonadota > Alphaproteobacteria > Rhizobiales > MH13 > MH13. The sequence goes on from OZ271835.1 coordinate 1,482,658, forward strand.
GTCATAGTGCCAACTCCAACAGATGGGCGGCGAGCGCTTGCTTACGCGCCAAGCTTGGCATGACGATATCGGTCACCGATGTCGCCAGGCCCAACGCCCCAAGCGGATCAGCGAGTGCTTCGTCCTGCGTGTCAATCACCAGGCAATCGGCAAGGCCCTGATAATGCTGCCCGACGCCGAGGGCCGTTGGCTCCATATCCAAAGCGGCCATCATCCGGGCCGCTGGTCCCTTCACCGTCTTGCCAGCAATCAACGGTGAGACAGCAATCACCGGCGCTGGAGCCTCGACAATCACATCATGGACACCGGGGATCGACACGATGGGATCGATGCTCACGAGCGGGTTGGATGGCGCGATGCAGATCAATTCCGCATTGTCGATGGCCTGTATAGACTCTGGCGTTGGCTTGGCGTCGGCCATGCCGTCGAACCAGAGACCGGTCACAGTTGGCAGACATCTCTCACGCACGAAATATTCTTGAAATGATAGCTCGCCCTGGTCAGTTTGGACCCGGGTGGCGATGCGATCATCGGTCGGCAGCACAATCCGCGCGCTTACACCAACGGCCTTGGCAATGTCGCTCGCGATCTGGCTTGGCCGGTCGCCTTGGGCGCGGCGCATGGTGCGGTAAATGTGAAGGCCCAAGTCTTTGTCACCCAAGGTCATCCAAGTGTCTTGGCCCAGTGTTTCCAGCACGCCAAGCGCCCGCAAACCTTCATCGGCGACACCCCAACCTTGCTTCCGATTGATCAGATCCGCGAGCGTATAGGTGACAGTATCGATGTCGGGGGAGACCCAAAGGCCATGAAAGCTGTCATCGTCGGCGACGTTGCCGATCACCGTCAGATCGACATCATCTAGGGCCGCGAAACCTTCGGCCATTTTAGCGCCACCAACGCCACCAGCCAGGAGAGTCACCTTAGGCACGGCGAAGCTCGTCCTCTTTCAGGAAAGCAAGCGGGTCGCGCCCTTGCCGATCGACCAGCGGCGTCAACATATCAGGGTCGCAATCAGTATACCGACGCACATTTCCGTAAAGAGTATTCCGCTGTACGGGGACGCGGCCAGCGGAACGGATGATCTGCACCATCTCGTGCGCCGTCACTTCTTGACCGTTCTTGGCACCGGCAGCGCGCGAAATGCTCTCATTCATCAAGGTGCCGCCCAAGTCATTGACGCCAGACGTCAACATCGCCTGCGCTAAAGCTGGGCCAAGCTTGGTCCAAGAGACTTGGATGTTGTCGATGACGCTATGCAGCATAATCCGCGAAACGGCATGCATCAGTGTGACCTCGTCCATCGTCGGCCCTGGGCGCACAGCGCTCGGGTCACGCCGGTAGAGCGGCGCATCTTCATGCACGAACGAGAGCGGTACGAACTCGGTGAAGCCAGCTGGCTTGGACCGCGCCTGTTTGCCCAGATCACGGATGGTGGCGATGTGATGCGCCCAGTGGGACGGCCCGTCCACATGGCCATACATGATGGTCGCGGTCGTTGGGATACCAACCGCGTGGGCCGTGCCGATGATCTCGACCCATTCGGCGGCCGTCAGCTTGTCCCGGGTCAGAACTTTACGGATTTCCGTGTCGAGGATCTCAGCCGCCGTGCCCGGCATGGAGCCCAAGCCGCAGGTTTTCAGATCCTCCAGGAAGGCGCGCAGGCTCATCCCGGTCTTCTTCACGCCGTACCAAATCTCAAACGGCGAAAACGCATGGATGTGCATGTCCGGCAGCGCGGCTTTGATGGCGAGCAGGATGTCGCGGTAGTGCGTGCCGTCCATCTTGGGATGGAGACCGCCCTGGATACAGACCTCCGTCGCGCCACGGTCCCAGGCTTCTTGCGCGCGCCCGACAATGGCCTCCAGCGAGAGGAACTCCGCGCCAGCCTCATCCATGCGCTTGGCAAAGCCGCAAAACTGGCAGCCCATATAGCAGATGTTGGTGAAATTGATGTTGCGATTGACCACGAAGGTCACGTCATCGCCGACGGTTTGCTTGCACAGATGATCCGCCACGGCCACCACGGCATCAAGGTCCGCGCCACGTGCCTCGAATAGCTCGATGCCTTCGTCCACCGTGACTTCACGGCCCTCCAGCGCAAGGTCAAGAATGGCCCGGACGGAGGGTGACGCCGGTTCAGGCAACAACATGGCGAGCCTCCTGCAATCCATCCAGCGCTTGATGCGCGGCAAGGCCATCATCGCGCGCCATGGCTTGGGCACGTGGCAGCACGCGTTCTGCGACATACCCCTCGCGCATATAGGCGGGGTAAACGGCCAGCCGTTCTTGGAGGGATAGACCTACATCGGCGCAGGAGGCCGAAAGCTGGTCGAGTTGCGGCCACGGATGGCCCGGATTGATGAAATCGATGGTAACCGGCGAGATGCCACCCCAATCATTGATCCCAGCACTCAGATAGGCTGCATGGCGGCGCGACAGGTTGGGCGGCGCCTGCAGGCTGATCGACGGGTCGAGCATCAGCCGGGAGGTTGCAAGCGTCAGCAGCATATCGTCGAGGCTGGGCTCGGGATGATGCTCCATGGCGATCCCCGGCTTCGCCTGGAAATTTTGGATAATCACTTCCTGGATGTGGCCATGGTGCTGATGCGCCGCGTTGATGGCGGCCAGCGCCTCCACGCGCTCGGCCCAGGTCTCGCCGATACCGATCAGGAGGCCGGTGGTGAACGGCACCTTGTTGCGGCCCGCGGTTTCGAGCGTCCGCAGGCGGGCCTTCGGCGTTTTGTCGGGGCATTGATGGTGCGCCATGCCCGGCTGCATCAGCCGGTTGGAGACAGTCTCCAGCATCATGCCCATGGAGGCGCACACTGGCTTCAGCTTGGCGATCTCATCATCGGTGAGCGTGCCCGCATTCACGTGCGGCAGGAGCGTGGTTTCCTCCAGCACCAGCGCGCACATATCGGCGAGATAGTCGATCATCGAGGTGTAGCCGAGCTTGCCGAGCGCTGAGGCGGCCTTTTCGTAGCGCTGCTCCGGCTTTTCACCCAGTGAGAACAACAGCTCCTTACAGCCAGTTTCCTCGCCACGCCGCGCCGTCTCCAGAACTTCGTCGGGCGTCATGATGTAGGCGCCAGGCTCGTCTGGGTGTTTGACGAAGGTGCAGTAACCGCAAGTGTCGCGGCACATGGTGGTCAGCGGCGCGAAAACTTTGCGGGAGTAGGTGATCGTCTCGCCCCAACGGGCGGAGCGGATGGCGCAGGCTTGATCCATCAAGCCTTGAATCGCGTCGCTTGCCTTTTTCTCAGCCGCGCCCGCTGTTCTTTTCGACGCACCCGCTCCGGACCTTTGGTCCGACCGCTTTGTGCGCAGTTCACCAAATTCTAACGCCTGTTCCAGGCTGACCATCCAGCAAACTCCCCTGACAGCGGGCATTTCTTGGCGAATGCAACCGCTTTCGGAGAAAACTAGACCATCTGGTCAAAAATCGGTCAAGGGGGTGAAGAATTCGACCTTGATACAGGAAGATATTCAGCGATCGAATGCTCCACGCCCAAGTTCCCAAAGTGGTCTGCCAAGCTCACCTTCGGCCATCACAATTCTGAGGTTGTCCAACTGTGCGGACTGGTGAAAAGGGACCGTAAGAACAGACAATTGTTCCTCACCCCCAACCCAAAACCGTTCCAGTCCAAGTTCCATGTTCTCGGTTGGCGGCAGCCGAGAAAAATGGACGATGAGACCATCGAAGTAAAACCTGAAGATCGGCTCTTCACGTTCTTTGATGTCTTTGACTGCGGGTATCCATTTGGTCTGAGCAATCGGCGCATGATTGTGCCTTAGCCCAATCGTAGATAACTGAATCAAAGTCGATGGAAAAAAGTACAAAGGACTCGTCGCCCCCTGAACGACCATTGCTCGTAATTTCTCCAAATCCTTCTCAGCCAGTTCAATTTCAGAAAACTCAGGCCGATCGGTGGCAGCCGCTCGCCACAAAATACTGAGCAAGAACAGTCTAATTTCATCCGCCTCCGCCCGACAATCAAAGGTCACAACGCGTTGAGTACCACCATCCGACACATTGTCATCCGGACTAATCAAACGGGACATTGGCCCCCAGCCAGACCAAATCAGTTTGTATTTTCGCAGCAGAGCAATGCCTCTGTCGTCAATTCGCTCAAGTATTGACTCCCCCGCTTCCGTTACCAGCCTTTTATCATACCAGCTGCTAAATCGCTTTGTCTTGCGACCACTTCCGTGTTGGATCAAGCCAGGGCCAAGACCTTCAGCTTTGGTCAGTGACTTTGGCAGCAGATGCGAATCCACAAAAACACCTGTTTGTAAGGTCAGCTTACATGTTCCAATTTGCCGGGTCTTTTTGGCTATCTCGTTTTCTCCTGCGGGATTTGGCAACTCATTTAGTGAACGTCCATTTTGATGTCTGGTTTAGGAATGAATAGTGTAGACTTACTAGAACTCCAACTCATCACCGACACCGTCATGGGCGGGGTGTCGCAAGGCACGCTGACGCGGGAGACCGTGCAGGGCCGTGAGGCGGTGCGGATGCGTGGGCGGGTGAGCCTCGACAACAATGGCGGTTTCATCCAAATGGCCGCGAATCTTTCTCCTCTTGGCTCTGGTCCTTCGGCCCAACCGCGCGACGATGGGTCTCCGCTGGATGCCAGCGCCTTTAGCGGTATCGAACTGGTCGCCACAGACACGATTGCTGCTCTGGGCCTACGTCCCAACCGCGAGGGCGAAACCTACAACGTCCATCTGCGCACGACCGACATAACCCGCCCCTGGCAGAGCTACCGGCAGAGCTTCATTGCCGGGCCGCAGTGGGAGACGCACCGCATCCCCTTCACCGACTTCGTACCCCACCGCATCGACACGCCGCTTGATGTCACCCGCCTCACCCGCATCGGCATTGTGGCGATTGGGCGCGAATTCGAGGCTGATATCAGCGTCGCAAACATCCGCTTCTACTAAACGGCGTGTATCCGCCCAATCGTATCTCAAGTGGCTCTGAGCCTTCGGTCCAACCTGGTGTGGTTGGCTCTGTTCCTATCGGAACAACCTGGTGTGGTTGGCTCTGTTCCTATAGGAACAACCTGGTGTGGTTGGCTCTGTTCATATAGGAACAACCTGGTGTGGTTGGCTCTGTTCCTATAGGAACAACCGCAAGTCTCCCGCTCTGTTCCTATCGGAACAACCGCAAGTCTCCCGCTCTGGGCCTACGGCCCAACCGCAGGTGGGCGTGCGTTCCAGACTGACTTCAGCAATGCCGAGCAGGGTTGGATTAAGCCGACAAGCTCTCATTTTTGGGATCGTTGGCATTCGCGATCTGAGCGGCGCGCGCAGCGTTGGCGCGGACCTTCGCCAGCGCCTCGCCACCACCACTGGTCTTGGCGATCAGATCAAGCTCTTCCAGCGAGTCCATCTGCACCGGCGTGGTGGCTGTGTCGACGTAGTTACGGCCATTCTTGTCGTGCTTGATCTTCCAATATTTCGGGAAGACAGCTGCCAGCATGGCCGCCCAGCGGACTTGCTTGGACACCATTTCCCACGCGATTTTGGGGTAGAACGACCAGATTGGTTCCACCGGCAATTCCGGACGACGATCATGGCGCGATTTGCGCCGGAAGAAGCCAGACTCGAGCGGGTGTACCCCCTCAATCTTCACCGATCCGGCGAAGATCATCATCAGCGCCAGGATGTTTGACGGTGACTTTCCATAGGCCACGGTGCGCTGCATGATCGTCGCCATATGGTCGGGCGAATAATAGCGGTCCCAAGCGTCATGATAGGCACGTTCCCACTCGTCGTCGCTCATCTGCGGGTGGTGGCTGACACGGTGATTGAGGTCATACTTGTTCATGTCCGGGTCCATCCAGACACCTTGCGCGTGCAGCTTCTTGTGATCCTCTGATCCTGGCAGCGGCGTGAGATAGAAGAACTCCAACAGGTCAAGCGGCAATTCACGCTTCACAATGTCGATGTCGCGCATAATCGATTCATACGTGTCACCCGGGAAGCCCAAGATGTAACCCGCATAGGTGGTGATGTTGTGGGCCTTCCACGCCTGCAACATCTCGCGATACTCCACGATGCGGTTTTGCTTCTTCTTGGCGGCGATGAGATTGTCCGGATTGATGTTTTCCAAACCGATAAAAACCCGGTTCACACCGGCAGCTGCACACTTGTCGATGAAGTTTGGGATCCTGTGACACAGCGTGTCGACTTGAATAACAAACTTCACCCGAATGCCATCACGGCGCAGCTCAATCAGCCGGTCGAGGAACTGCTCCCAGTCCTTGTTACGGGCGAAATTATCATCCGTGATGAAGAACCGGTCGATGCCCTGCTCAAAATTCTCGCGGATGATCCGCTCCAAATCATCGGCGCTGCGGAAGCGCGACTTGCGCCCCTGCACATTGATGATGGTGCAGAATGAACATTGAAACGGGCAGCCACGGCCCAGATCAAACGATGAGAGGCTGCCAGCGGTGCGCACAATATGCTTGGCATCGAGGATCGGCACAGGTTCACCGCCAATGCCAGGCAGGTCATTCATAAAGTTGTAGAGCGGCTGCAAAGCGCCTGAACGCGCGTCCTGAAGAACCTGGTCAAGCCGCTTCTCCTCCGCCTCACCCGCGAAGATCGAGATGCCCATGTCCATCGCGGCCTGAACGTCAGGCGGCAGATTATCGAGCATCGAAATACAGCCGGAGGCATGAAAACCACCAATTGCAACTTGATAGCCTGCCTCACGAAACGGCCGGGCAATATCCACCGCGCGCGGGAACTGGTTGGTTTGAACCCCAACCAAAGCAATCAGCGACTGATTGCGACCTTCCGGCAGCGACTGCATGATCTGCTTCGGCAAGATGCGGGCGTTTGTCTCGTCGTAAGTCGATAAGACAATATCGGTATCGGTCCCTAGGACTTCGCGCTTCCTGCAGTCTTCACCGAGGCCGTTGAGTGCGGCCAAGGTGTTGGAGGGTATCAGCGAGCGGTACCACTGGATGACATAGCCATCATCATCATAGTGCGACGGCTTAATCATAACGAGGTGGAATTCTCGGCTCATCGGTTACTCCAAGACCAAGCAAAAACTAAAAAACGTAAATGACTCTCAATATTCAGGATTGGCCGAACGTGGCCGTTATTGGCAACGATCGCCAGGTAATCACACAAAGCTAATGAAAGCCAGCGAAGCGGTAAAGCCACCGTGAGCGTCTGTGCCGACCAGCATTTAGAGACGCCTGCGAACGGTGACCACGCCGCGCGCAGTGACAAAGGGCCGGTCTCCCGGCCCTTTGTCATGCTTCTGTTTAGGGTACGGGCTTACGGCCCGCCCGCTTGGCTGCGATCACTCCGGGCCCACGGCCCGACCGCTTGGCTGCGATCACTCCGGGCCTACGGCCCGACCGCTTGGTGACCCTAGAGACCGTCCGTCACGACGGACGTCCAAGCACCTTCCGGCGCAGCCGTGATCACAGGGTCATCACCACCAGCCAGCAGTGTTTGAACCGTAACGTTGGCAGCATCCACGTCGAGCACACCCGTGGAGCCTTCCGTCAACACGTTGATCTCGCCCATCATGCGGATCTGGTGCGCTTCAGTTTGCGCGCCGGTTTCGTCATATTCCAGGACGATCATCGCCGCTTCTTCGGGGTTCTCGCGTGCCCAGGCCCAACCGGCCATGGAGGCGCGCACAAAGCGGGTCAGCTTGTCGACCATCGCTGCGTCTTCCAGCGACTCTTCAAGCACATAGAGGCCGTCTTCCAGCGTTGCGACACCCTGGTCGGTGTAGTTGAAGACGGTTAGATCGTCTGGCGAGAAGCCAGCATCGATGACCTGCCAGTATTCATTGTAGTTCATGGTCGACACACAGTCGGCCTGTCCTTGGATGATCGGGTCCACGTTGAAGCCCTGACGCACAACCGTCACGCCTGCATCGCCACCGTCGGTTGGGATGCCAAGCTGGCTCATCCACGATAGGAACGGATACTCGTTGCCGAAGAACCAAACGCCAAGCGTTTTGCCTGGGAAGTCTTCTGGCGAAGAAATACCGGAATCATTGCGGCAGGTGAGCATCATGCCTGAGCGCTTGAACGGCTGCGCGATGTTCACCAACGGCACACCGCGCTCGCGGGCGGCCAAAGCAGCTGGCATCCACTCGATGATGACGTCAGCGCCGCCGCCAGCAATCACCTGCGGAGGTGCGATGTCTGGGCCGCCTGGATTGATCGTCACGTCCAGGTCTTCGGCTTCATAGAGGCCTTCATGCAGCGCGACATAATAGCCGGCGAATTGTGCCTGCGTGACCCATTTGAGCTGCAGCGTCAGCTCATCAGCGGACATCGCCGGAGCGGCAACCCCGAACGAGGCTGCAAGCATCGACGCGCCTGCTATCATTTTGGTTGCGGTTTTCATCGGTGGAACTCCTTCTTGTTATTCGGCGCTGACAAAACCTTGCGCCTGTTCCCCTTGCCTAGCGCACCCTCCGGTTAGACGGATGCCAGAACGTTATCCGCCGCTCTAGGAGGGCTATCGCACCATAGGTGAGCGAGCCTGCCAAGGCGGCGACAAAAATTTCTGCCCACACCAGGTCGATGTTGAGGCTGCCAACGGCGGTTGAAATCCTAAAGCCCATTCCAACAATTGGCGTGCCGAAAAATTCCGCAACGATTGCCCCAATCAGCGCCAATGTTGAGTTTATTTTCAAGGCATTGAAGATGAACGGCATTGCCGCCGGAAGACGCAACTTGATGAGTTCCTGCCCGTATGACGAAGCGTAGGTGCGCATCAAATCGCGCTCCATGCGACCCGCTGCGTTAAGCCCGGCAATGGTGTTCACCAGCATCGGAAAGAAGGTCATCACGACCACAACGGCGGCTTTTGACGGCCAATCGAAGCCGAACCACATGACCATGATCGGCGCGATGCCGATGATGGGAAGGGCTGACATGAGGTTGCCAACAGGCATCACGCCGGCCTTCCAGAACGGAGAGCGGTCCACCAACACGGCGATCAGAAAGCCCAGCGCGCAACCCATGATGTAACCGGGGATCACCGCGCGGATGAATGTTTGCACAAAGTCAGCCCAGAGCATCTCGGTTGAGTCCGCGATACGGTCCCACACCATGCTGGGCGGTGGCATCACCACCTGCGGTACGTTGAGGCCTACAACAATACCTTCCCACAGCACCAGCAGTGTCACGCCAAACAGAAACGGGATGAAAAGGTTCAGCGCCCAACGTGTCGAGCGGTTGTCGATCTTCAGTCCGGCTAGGCGCTGGTTGGCCGCCCAGGCCACCAGCCAAAACACCAGGGCGGCGGCGAGCGCGCCTGTTCCAGTGAGCCCGAACATCTAGACGGCCGCCTCACGCGCGCCCATGCGCTTGTTCACCCAAGCGCCGATCCAGCCAATGGAGTAGACAAGGACAGCCGACATAAAGGCAGCCATGAAGAGGGCTGACCAGATTTGGGTCGTCTGACCGTAGTAGGAACCCGACAGCAAGCGTGCGCCGAGGCCAGCAACCGCGCCCGTTGGCAGCTCACCGACAATCGCGCCCACAAGTGCAATGGCGACGGCGATCTTCATCGAGGCAAACAGATACGGCACCGACGAAGGCATGCGCAGCTTCCAAAAGATCTCCGACTGGGAGGCCGAATAGGTGTGCATCAGGTCGAGATGCATGGCCTCCGGCGAGCGCAGGCCCTTGGTCATGCCGATCGCGACCGGGAAAAAGGCCAAGTAGGTTGAGATGAAGGCTTTGGGGATCAGCCCCGTGACGCCAAGCGTGTTGAACACGATTATGATCATCGGCGCGATGGCAAGGATTGGGATGGTTTGCGAGGCGATCACCCAGGGGAGCAGCGATTTGTCCAGCACCTTGGAGTGCACGATGCCGACGGCCAGTAAGATGCCCAGCAGTGTGCCCATCATGAAACCAACAAGCGTGGACGAGAGCGTGATCCAAGCGTGATAGACCAGGCTGCGACGCGACGTCGGTGAGCGTTCGAAGACTGACGATTGAATTTCCGCCCAAACCTGATGCGGCGCGGGGAGGATCGGCCGGTCCATGGCCATGGTCAGTTCGACCTTCTCCAGGAAGGTCCGCTCCAGGCCCATGCGTTCCAGCCGCTCGGATTCGACCCGCCAATTCATGCCGATGGTCCCCGCATACCAAGCCGCGAGGATGATACCGAGGACGGTGAGGATGGGGAGGATAGAGCGTATCATATCGTCCACCTTTTTGATGTGACCGTTTCAAACCCTTGATCGTTGAGCCATGCCTCAACATGAGGCCACCCCGCAGACGAGAATGTCACGAACATCTGAGTGGATATGCCCTTGTAGGAGAAAGCAAGATGAGGAGGAGGCTCATGCCTTCTGTATGACCCAGCAAAGGAGATCGGACCCAACAATGCGCGCTCCAATACCTCTTTTCGTACTTTGCCATGACGAATTCGGTGGCGCTCCAAAGTGCGCTCAGTCGCAATAAGCCACTGTTCTTCATGCAAACTTTGCCACAAGTACCAGAAAAACCAACCAAAAAGGCTGATTAGGGCGGCTCCCAGGACAAAAAGCGCAATAGGTTGAGCAGCTGGCTCCAAAGGTTCGACAATTGAGCTGACCACAAACATGAAGAAGGCAAATACCAGGGTGCCAAACACAGCAAAAACCCAAAAGCCGATCCGGTCACCCTTCGTATTTGCCTTGGCCAACCGAAACCGTGCAGCAACATCGACTGGGTCATTTTGAATCGAAGCCCTGCCTGCTGAAGCGCTCGAATGATCCACCAAGCCTACGCCTCCTCCTCGTCGTAGGCATGACCGGCCCGCAGGCCATCACGCACACGCTGGGCAATCTCCAGGAACTCCGGTGTCTCGCGGATATCGAGTGGGCGCTCTTTGGGCAACGTGCTTTCGATCACGTCGGTCACGCGGCCAGGGCGCGGGCTCATCACAACAATCTTGGTCGAAAGATACACCGCCTCGGGAATCGAGTGTGTCACAAAGCAGATCGTTTTGTTGGTGCGGTCCCACAGCTGTAAAAGCTGCTCGTTGAGGTGGTCGCGCACAATCTCGTCCAGCGCGCCGAAGGGTTCATCCATGAGCAGAATATCGGCATCGAATGCCAAAGCCCGGGCAATAGAGGCACGCTGCTGCATGCCGCCCGAAAGCTGCCAAGGGAACTTTTTGCCAAAGCCCGAAAGGTCGACGAGTTCGAGTGCCTTCGCGGCCCGCTCGCGCTGCTCGGCCTTCGAGAAGCCCATGATCTCCAGCGGCAAGGTCACATTGTCTTCAATCTTGCGCCACGGGTAGAGCGCAGGCGCCTGGAACACATAGCCATAGGCACGGTTGAGCCGCGCCTGATGCGGCGTCGTGCCGTCAACGGTGATCGTGCCGCCTGTCGGCGTCTCCAAATCGGCAATGACCCGCAGAAACGTCGTCTTACCGCAGCCCGAAGGCCCAATGAAGGAAACAAACTCACCCTTATGGATGTTGAGGTTCACATCTGACAGGGCATGCACCGGACCATCATTGGTCTGGAAAGTAAGGTTCAGCGATTGAGCAGAAATAACAGGCGGAGAAGTCAAAATGTGCGGTCCATCACAGGCAGCGATGCCAATAGGTGTGCAAGATCATTGCCAGAATTGCATTTGTTGGACCGCGCACGCAATGCGCCAAGTGCACCCACCCCACAGTTTTGCCGCCGCGACTGGCTAGCCTCGCCGCGGACGCGCCCAAGACACCTGTCAGAAGACACCCATCAGGAGACCTCCATGACAATGCCCACCGAATGCCGCGTGATCAAACCCGGCTCGACCTATGACGGCAAGCAAGGCTTTAGCTATTTTGAGGGCGTCTCCAAAGAGACGACCGGCTCGCAAGGCATCTGCATGCACATACTCCGCGTGCCGCCTGGTGGCCGCGCAAAAGCGCACATGCATGAGAGCCATGAGACGGCGATCTATATGACCGAGGGTGTCGCCACCACCTATTGGGGGCCGAAGCTAGAAAACACCATGGTGACGACAGCTGGCGACCTCATCTACATCCCCGCTGGCGTGCCGCACCTACCCGTGAACACGGGCGACACGGACATGGTGGCCATCATCGCCCGCACCGATCCGCATGAGCAGGAAAGCGTGGTTTTGCTGCCGGAGTTGGAGGCGTTGGTGGAGGGGTAGCGAGCTACCGCAGCCCCGTTGGCGACGACTCACCGACGCTTTGCGATAGGATTCGTTAACCGCCAGAACACGTAGCCACCGATGCCACCAGCGCAGGCAAGCACAGCAACACCCCAAATTCCGTACCGCATAGATAGCATAAAACCCAAACTAGGACCCGCAACGATGCTACCGAGCAGGGTAAATAATCCAGGACCAGCGAAGGATGACATCATGGTAACAAAAAAAGTACCTATCGGCAAAAGAATGGCCGCCAGGCCACCGATGACGACAAACATCTTTGAGTCGGAAAATTTGTCAGATTTTCGAAACGAATAGAAGATCAAGAACACTGGAAATGTTGTCAAAAAAACACTGAAAACAAGGTATCCAAACGACAGCAATCCGACGACCGGCCCATGAATATTGCTAAGCGCCCTACCGCCGAGAAAAATCTCATTAACGTGCGAAAGAACCAAACCGGACACGGCCGCGGCCAAAACTGTAGCGGTCGATGCCCAAAGGTATGCCCACATCTGATAGTAGAACGGTTTTCGCCCATTCGGCGAAGTAGGCACTACAGACTGATTAGTTGCCGAAGACATGAACGAACAAATATCATAAAGACGTCATTTCCGTTACGGCAAGTAATTAATGTCCTTAACGAACAGTTGTGTCTTCACCCGGCTTTTCGATAGCCCCCTACACCCCGCTCGCCGGAATACCGGTCCGCTCCACTTTGCGTGGGGCCGTAACCTCTTTCCATGTCGAGTACGCCGCGTTCACAGCCGGGAACGGCTCGCGCTTGACGAACTTGCCATGGCCTTCCTGCGTTTTCACAGCGCCATCATCGATGGCAAGCACACCGCGTGTCAGCGTGAAGCGCGGTAGACCCTTCACATGCTTGCCCTCGAACACGTTGTAGTCGATGGCCGACTGCTGCTTGCTGGCCTGGATCGTCTTCTCCTTGGTCGGGTCCCAAACCACGATGTCAGCATCGGCCCCTTCAAGGATGGCACCCTTTTTTGGATACATGTTGAGGATCTTGGCGATGTTGGTGGAGGTGACCGCGACGAACTCGTTCATGGTCAGGCGGCCCGTTTCCACGCCATAGGTCCACAGCATCGGCAGGCGGTCTTCAAGGCCACCAGTCCCGTTGGGGATGAGGCGGAAATCACCGACGCCATTGCGCTTCTGTTCGGTGGTAAAGGCGCAGTGGTCGGTTGCGACCACCTGGAGCGACCCAGCAGCCAAACCAGCCCAAAGCGAATCCTGGTGCTTCTTGTCACGGAACGGAGGCGACATCACACGCCGCGCCGCATGGTCCCAATCGGGGTGTTTATACTCGCTGTCATCCAACGTCAGGTGCTGGATGAGCGGCTCGCCATAGGCGCGAATGCCGTTTTGTCGCGCACGGCGGATCGCTTCATGCGCCTGCTCAGACGAGGTGTGCACAATGTAGACCGGCACACCCGCCATATCGGCAATCATGATCGCACGGTTGGTCGCTTCGCCTTCCACCTCGGCAGGGCGGGAGTATGCGTGCGCCTCAGGGCCGTTGTTGCCCTCGGCCATCAGCTTTTCTTGCAGCTGTGCAACCACATCACCGTTCTCGGCGTGCACCAAAGGCAGCGCGCCCAGCGCCGCACAACGCTGGAAGGATGAGAACATCTCATCATCATCCACCATCAGCGCGCCCTTGTAGGCCATGAAGTGCTTGAAGGTGTTGATGCCCTTCTCTTTGACCACCGTCTCCATCTCGTTCCACACCTGCTCACCCCACCAGGTGATCGCCATGTGGAAGGAGTAGTCGCAATTGGCGCGGGTCGATTTGTTGTCCCAGCGCTCAATGGCTTCCAACAGGCTTTGCTCTGGGTTGGGCAGGCAGAAATCCACCACCATGGTCGTCCCACCGGAGAGGCCCGCGCGCGTGCCGCTCTCAAAGTCGTCTGACGAGTAGGTGCCCATGAAGGGCATTTCGAGGTGGACATGCGGGTCGATGCCGCCGGGCATCACATAGCAGCCGGTGGCATCGAGCTCTGTCCCGCCGGACAGGTTCGGCCCAATCTCGGCGATCTTCCCGTCTTCAATGCGGATGTCAGATTTGTAGGTCAGATCGGCGGTGACGATCGTGCCGTTCTTGATGATGGTTGTCATGGTTGGTCTCCCCGTTCTACCGCCCCTAAGCCCCGGACCTGATCCGGGGCCTCGCGTTCATTGAATTCAAAGTTCGGCGCCCAGATCGCGCCAGTTTGGATTTTGTCGTTCGATCAGATCGTTCTTCCAAGCACGTCGCCAACGCTTGATTTGATGTTCACGCTTAGCCGCCAAGTGCCGCTCATCATGCTGTTCACTCCAAACCAGGTCAAAGATCGCGTACCTTTTTGTGTGCGCCGAAACAGACCCTGACCGGTGCTGCACCAACCTTTGGGCAAGGTTGCTGGTGGAACCAACATAAATCGCCCCATGCGGACGCGAAGCCAAAATGTAGACCCAGCAGCTCACTCGTCACCATTGTTATCATCGAGGTCCCGGCTCAAGGCCGGGACTTGGTTGCAACTTGGAACATGGACAACAGCAACTAAACCCCGGACCTGGTCCGGGGCCCTGCGCCAAACGACCCGCCAAGGCCTCACCCCACGATCTCCGCTTTTTCGACAACGGCGTGGAACAGTACGTCAGCGCCGGCGCGCGCCCAGTCTTTGGTGATCTCTTCGGCCTCATTGTGCGACAGGCCATCAACACAAGGGCACATGACCATCGCCGTTGGGTAGAGCCGGTTGATCCAGCACGCGTCGTGCCCGGCACCTGAGATGATGTTCATGTGGCTGTAGCCAAGCCGCTCGGCCGCCTCGCGGATCATGCCGACACAGCCTTCATCGAACGCTGGCGGATCAAAGCTGCCAACAATTTTATGCTCTAGCGAAACACCGATTGCTTCGCACAGTTTTGGCGCCTCTTCCTCGAAACGCGCCACCATCGCATTGAGGCGATCCAACTCATGAGATCGCAGATCGACGGTAAAGACCACCTTGCCGGGAATGATGTTGCGGGAGTTGGGGTAAACGTCGATATGGCCAATCGCGCCCACGGCGTTCGGGGCATTGTCCATCGCGATTGTGTGAGCAAGCTCGGTGATCTGCGCCAAGCCACGGCCGGCATTCTTGCGCATCGGCATAGGCGTGGAGCCGGTGTGACTTTCCTTGCCGGTCACCGTGCACTCGATCCAGCGCAGGCCCTGGCCATGAGTGACAACGCCGATATCCTTGCCTTCCGCCTCCAGGATCGGGCCCTGCTCAATGTGCAGCTCGAAGAAAGCGTGCATCTTGCGGTCGCCAACTTTTTCGTCGCCCTTCCAACCGATACGCTCCAGCTCGTCGCCGAATTTCTTGCCTTCCGCATCAACGCGGTCATAGGCCCAGTCCAGCTCATGGATGCCCGCGAACACACCCGATGCCAGCATGGCCGGCGCGTAACGTGTGCCCTCCTCATTGGTCCAGTTGGTGACCACAATCGGGTGCTTCGTCTTGATGTCGAGGTCGTTCAGTGTGCGCACGATCTCTAGCCCAGCCAACACACCAAGAACGCCGTCATATTTGCCGCCGGTTGGTTGGGTATCGAGGTGCGAGCCAACATAGACCGGCAGCGCATCCGGGTCGGTGCCCTCGCGGCGCATAAACATGGTGCCCATCTCGTCGACCCCCATGGAGAGGCCTGCATCCTCACACCATTTCTGGAACAGAACACGGCCTTCAGCGTCCTCATCGGTGACCGTCTGGCGATTGTTGCCGCCAGCGACGCCCGGACCGATCTTGGCCATGTCCATGATGCTGTCCCAAAGCCGGTCTGGGTCGATCCGAAGGTTCTCACCTGGTTGGTTACCCGCTACGCCCATTCGATCCCCCGATGCTTTGGCTGTTCTGACGGCAGTCAAAACCGGTTGCGCGGCCGCGTCAAGATTTTGACCAATTGGTAGAATGTCGGACACCTTGCTTTTGCACGATCTGGCACGTTAGCGTTGAGCAGTGCGCATGATCGGGGCGTCCACGTGAACAAACATAGCCGCATTCAACAAGCCAACCGCGCCGTCATCACCGAGGCGGCCGTCAGTGAGTTTTCGGCGCGCGGCTATCACGGCACGACAATCGACGCGATTGCAGAGCGGGCGGGCATGTCGAAGCCCAATCTGCTCTATTATTACCGCTCCAAGGAAGACATCTACCGGACCGTCCTGGAACAGATCGTCGAGGAATGGCTGAGCCCGCTCCTCTCGCTCGACCCCGATGCCGACCCGGTTGAAGAACTGCGGCGCTACATCTCTCTTAAAATGCGCATGTCAGCCGACCGGCCCGAAGCCTCTCGGCTGTTCGCTTCTGAGATTATCGCCGGAGCTCCCATCCTGCGCGATTTCCTCGAGACGCGCTTAAAAACACTGGTCGACGACAAATCCGCCGTCATCAAAAGCTGGATCGATCAGGGCAAGCTGGCAGCTATTGACCCGGTGCATTTGATCTTCACGATCTGGGCAACGACCCAACACTATGCGGACTTCGAAGCCCAGATCGATGCCGTAACCGCCGGACAATCACAAAAAGCAGGCTTTAACGATCAAGCCGCGCAAGCCGTTTTGAGCATACTCCTCAACGGCGTCAGACCCCGCTGATACGGTCTTAGAGTTGATTGTCTCCCAGAACCCTTTGAAGGCCGGAGCGAAGGTCGGTCGTTTCACGGTCGTTCAAAGAAAAGAGCAACCTGCTGTTCACATCGCGGATGATCACCAACAGGTCTGGCGCCAGCCTTTGGGCCTTCGCGGTCGCGTGGATGGTCTTTGCCCGTTTGGACGTGGCGTGGGTCCTACGCTCAAGAAAGCCATCCTTCTCTAACGCATCGATCGACCTCGAAATGGCGTAAGCGGGAGCCCGAAAACGCGCGCCGATCTGCGTCTGAGTCAGCCCGTCATGCTCCAAGACTGTCATGACAACCGCAAAGGATTGGACCGACAAACCATGGGGCTCCAGCGCCTTCTCCATCGCATCGTCCAACCGGGCGGCGAGACGCTGAATGTGCCAGCCCACACTGCTTGTACGCTCGTGTGTAATCTGATCAGCAATCTCATTCGTGCCCAAAGAGACTGTATCATTCATACTGCAGGCATAGGCCAAACATTCGCATATTGCAATTGTTGCAAAATGCAATTAATATCTGTTGTAGATCCCAATCGAGAGAGGCAATGCTATGACCCGCTACCATCCACTGCTTGTCGCCCTGCACTGGACCGTCGCCATTCTGATTTCGATCAGCTTGCTGATGGGCTTCTTCGCGCTTGACCCGATCCCCGAAAGTGACCCGACCAAGATTGATGCGCTGCGCGGCCATATGATTGCAGGCATTGTCATACTTGTTCTCATGCTCGTGCGCTTGGTCACCCGGCTACGCACCAAAAAGCCACCGGAAGCCGATAGCGGGAACGCGTTCCTCAACCAAATAGCCCGTCCAGTTCATTGGATCATCTATGCCGTGATCTTTGGCATGGTCGGGTCCGGCATTGCCATGAGCGTGATGGCTGGCCTGCCTCCCATCGTCTTCGGCGGTTCCGGCGATCCGTTACCGGCAAGCTTTGACGATCTGGCCCCACGTGCGGTCCATGGTGCCCTCGCCTTACTGCTGGCAGCCCTCATAGCTCTGCACCTGGGTGCGGTCGTTTTTCATGAGGCGGTGCGCGGGACCAACCTGATTGCCCGCATGTGGTTCGGCAAGAGAAATTAACCTGCCCAATTTCTGCGCTGGACGATGGGTAAAACATCGCCTAGGTTTCCTTCCGAACTCCGATCAACGGGGTCAGCGCTTCACGGCGCATGCGTGTCGAAAGCGCTTTCAAGATAAGGGAGACGACGCATGAAAAAGACAACCCTCACCATCAGTACGCTTCTTGCTGGGACATTCCTGGCATCCGCGGCCAGCGCTGATACCATCCGTTTCTGGACAACCGAAGAGCAACCAGAACGCCTTGCCGTGCAAGAGCAGATGGCGGCAGACTTCGCTGCCGCAACGGGCAATGAAGTTGAAG
This sequence comes from Hyphomicrobiales bacterium, assembly GCA_965601715.1. Classification (GTDB taxonomy): domain Bacteria; phylum Pseudomonadota; class Alphaproteobacteria; order Rhizobiales; family MH13; genus MH13. The sequence goes on from OZ271835.1 coordinate 1,500,865, forward strand.
TGATCCCTGTTTCGGAGAACGAGCTGGGAACCCGCGCCACGGCCGCCTTTGCCGCTGGTGACCTGCCGGACGTGATCTACCATACGCTGCAGTACGTCTTCCCATGGACGGAAGCGGGTATTCTTGACCCCGATGCCGCGACCGACATCATCGAAGACCTCGGCAATGGTACGTTCGCTCCAGGCGCATTGGAAATGGCTGAGGTTGACGACGACCTCTACGCGGCGGTGCCCGTTGATGGTTGGACGCAAATGGTCGTCTACCGCGCTGACCTGTTCGAAGAAGCTGGCCTAGACGCGCCAAACTCCTACGCGAACATCCTCGCTGCAGTTGAGGCTCTGCACAATCCGCCGGAATTGTTCGGCTTCGTGGCTGCCACCAAGATCGATGAAAACTTCATGAGCCAGGTTCTGGAGCATGTTTTTCTCGCCAACGGTGTGACCCCTGTCGACGACGATGGTTTCGCTCCACTTGACGAGGCGGCCACCATTGAAGTTCTCGAGTTCTACAAAGCAATTGCTGAAGCATCGCCTCCTGGTGACCTGTTCTGGCAACAGTCTCGTGAGCTGTACTTTGCCGGCCAAGCCGCGATGATCATCTGGTCGCCGTTCATCTTGGACGAACTGGCGGGTCTGCGCGACTCCGCTCCGCCAACCATCACCGACGACCCAACGTCCAGTGAACTGGCAAGCCGCACCGGCATCGTGACAACTGTTGCTGGTCCGTCAAACCCAGACGGTGCAGCGTGGGGTGACGTGCGTTACTTCGGCATCACGTCGGGTGCGAACTTGGATGTAGCACAAGACTTCGTCGCCTATTCGATGAACGAAGGCTACACAGCAACGCTATCGATCGCACCGGAAGGCAAGTTCCCGGTTCGCCGGGGCACTGAAGACAACCCAACCGAATTCGTCGACGCCTGGTCGATGCTCGATGTTGGCGTTGATCGCCGTGCGCCGCTGTCAGACCTGTATGCAGAAGAGATGATCACTGAGATCGTCGCTGGTCTTGAGACCGCTGCGCGCTGGGGTGTTACCGAAGGTCAGCTCGGTGTGGCGTCGCAGATCATCAACTCGCAAATCATCAACCGCTATGTGCGCGAGTTCATCGATGGTGAGCGTGATGCTGCAGCAACCGTTGCGATCATCAACGAAGAACTGGCTGCCGCTGTCGAGTAGGCCAGTCTAAGGATTGTCGGAGACGGCACGTTTAGCGCGCTGTCTCCGACACCCAACTCGGCTTGGACCGACCCTGGTGACATAACGGAAGACGATCGTGTCCGTCACTGAACCAACACCTTCACTTGGCCCGCCAAAAGGCGCGGGTCCAATGCGCAAACGCGAAGCCAAGCTTGCGTTCGGCATGCTGCTGCCTACGGCGCTGATCATTGTGTTGGTGATCCTAGGGCCATTGCTGGCAAACTTCTGGATTTCGGTAAAACCTGTTGAGTTGGCAGACTTGCGCGCTCCAACCGCACTGGTGACAGAGCGGCTGCGCGGCGATGCTGAAGCTGTTGGTGATGAGCTCGAACTCGAATACCGCATTCGCAACTCGTCGCCCGAACGCCAAGTGGTTGATGCTGGTTTCACCGACACCATTCCAGGTGGGCTGACCGTCACTGGATTGGACGAACGCTGTAGCCTGTCTGGCCAAGCCCTGACCTGCAATCTCGGCAACCTTGAAGGCGGCTTCCGCGAGCGCTTTCGGTTGCAAGCCGACGTCACACAAGCTTATCTCGACGCACCATCCGATGTGCGCGAAACAGACCCCGTCGTTTTCGGTTCTGGCGTCAACGTTCTCACCAGCCTCGACTTCACCTGGGAAAATTTTATTCGCGTCTTCGATAGCTCTGAATTCTGGGAAGTTCTGAGAGTCACGCTCTACTACACAGTGTTCTCAACCGGTGGCGCGCTGATCGTCGGCCTATTCGCCGCTCAGCTCATGAACACTGCATTCAAAGGCCGCGGAATTTTGCGCGGCCTGTTTCTTTTTCCATATGTTGCGCCGGTGATCGCTGTGGCCTTCACCTGGCTCATTCTGCTCGATCCGTTCTCGGGCACGGTCAATGCGATGTTGGTGGAGATGGGCCTCATCGGCGCGCCCATCAATTTCTTTGGGACGCGCGAGGTCGACATCTCCATATTCGGGCTCACCTTCGGCTTTCCCGTGGCGCTATCCACAGTGATTGCCTTTGAGGCCTGGCGCTATTTCCCGCTGTCCTTCCTGTTCATTCTGGCGGCTATGCAGTCCATTTCCACTGAAATGTACGAGGCTGCCGAGATGGATGGCGCGACACCATTGCAGCAGTTTTGGTATCTGTCTCTGCCGCAACTCGTCGGCATCCTGTCGGTCCTGTTCCTGCTGCGGTTCATTTGGACCTTCAACAAGTTCGATGACATCTTCCTTCTTACCGGCGGCGCGGCCGGAACGCGCACTTTGACGGTGCAGGTCTATGAGCAAGGCTTCGCGCTCTCCAACCTCGGCGCCGGAGCGGCCGTAGCTGTCGTGGTCTTTTTTGTGCTGCTGGCCTTCGCGCTGGTCTTCTTCCGCTTCTCACCGAAAGAGGGAGGCGCTTAGCATGGCCGTTGCACAAACATCCGCCGCGCCCACCGGCTTTTCCTTTGGCACCGGAACGCTGATCGGCGCCGTCATAGGCGCGTTGGCAGGATTTATCGTGATGGTGGTAACGGGTGTCTCACTCGGCCTCATCACAGGCGCCTTCGCGGCGCCACCGGCTGGCGCTGCGGCCATTGCTGGCTTGGTGATGGGCGGTTATCTGGCCGCAAACAATCCCAAAACGCGACACAGCTGGCGGACCCTCATCGTCAGCGGGATAATTCTGGGCGTGGTCCTTCTGGCCGCGACATTTGCGATGCCCTTCGGTCTTGGGCTTGAGCAGGTGCCCGTCTGGCAAGGCGCAGCCCTCTTGTTCTTTGTGGCCGTCACCACGCTCGGCACCTCGGCCATGATCGCCGATCTCCCCTCCGGCCAGGTCTCCCGATACATGGCGGAAGCGGCCTTTATCCGGGCCATGAAGGGATTGGGATTTGTTGTCTTCGTGGTGATGGTTGCTCTGCCCTTCTACGTGATGGTGATGACCAGCCTGAAGAATCAATCAGAGCTTATCGCCAACCCACTCGACCTCTCGATCGATCTCGGCCAGGGCTTTGCGGGACTGTTCTCCAGCTATTACGAGCTATTCACCGAGTTCAATTTTGGCCGCTACATGCTGGTCTCCTTCGTCGTCTCGACGGCGACGGTCATCCTTACGCTCCTGTTTTCGATCCCTGGCGCCTACGCTGTTGCACGCCTGCGATTTACGGGGCGCCATGCCTTCGCCCGGTCGATTCTGCTCATCTACATGGTTCCGGGCATTGTGTTGGTTATCCCGCTTTATGCGGTGTTCTCCCAGCTTGGGCTTCGTAACTCGTTGCTTGGACTTTTGATCGTGTATCCGGCAACGACCGTCCCGGTCGCGCTCTACATGCTCAAAGGATATTTTGAGGGCATACCCGCCGAGCTAGAGGAAGCGGGACTCATGGACGGGCTGTCGCGTCTTGGCGTGATCATCCAAATCACGCTACCGCTTGCGTTGCCAGCGCTTGCATCGGTGTCGCTTTACGTGTTCATGATCGCTTGGAACGAGTTTTTGTTCGCCTTCATGTTCCTTGATGACCCCAGCATCTTCACGCTGCCGCGCGGCGTGGTTTCTCTCAATTCGTCCGAAGTTCCACGACAACACTTGATGGCCGGCGCCGTGGTGGCGACCGTGCCTGTGCTTGTCGTGTTCCTTTGGCTCGAGCGGTATTTGGTTGCCGGGCTCACCGCCGGCAGTGTGAAAGGATAGGCCCTTATGGCCTTACAGGACGTCGCCCCTATCAATGAAGAAGCGCTCAGCCAGGAAGCGCAGCGCATCATCGAGGGCAATGACAGAGGCGGTTACACCGTCCCAACCGCCGGTCTTTATCCCTACCAGTGGAACTGGGATTCGGCGATTGTCGCCATGGGTTTTGCGGCCTTTGATCTCGACCGCGCCTGGACCGAAATCGAGACCCTCGTCGCGCATCAGTGGCCCGACGGGATGATCCCGCACATCATCTTCCACAAAGAAGTGCCATCCTATTTCCCGGGCCCAGATGTATGGGGAACCAACAGACCGGTTCCGACCTCCGGCCATTCGCAGCCGCCGGTGGCCGCCTTCTGCGCTGAAGAGATCCTGAAGCGCGATGAAAGCCCCGCCAATCTCGAGCGGGCATCGCCTGTGTTCGATGCGCTGATGCGGTGGCACCAATGGTGGCATGACTACAGGGACCCCGGTTCTCTGGGCGTCGCAGCCATCACCCACCCTTGGGAATCTGGTCGCGACAATTCCTCCGATTGGGATGATGCCATGGAAGCCGTGGATGGCTCCAATGTCACACCTTACCAGCGCCGGGACCTGCAGCATGTCGATGCCGCCATGCGCCCCACCCAGGAGGAATACAACCGCTACATCGCACTGGTGGAGTTTGGTCGCTCGCTCGGCTGGAACGCGCGCGATATTGGCCAGCGCAATCCATTTTTCGTCGCCGACCCGGGCGTCACCTTCATCTTGTTGGCTGCAGACCGGGCGTTGCTGCGCATGGCCCACACGCTGAAAAAGATGGACGAGATGCCCATCATCGAAGAGTGGATCGCACGCGCCGAAGCTGGCTCCCAGCGTTTGTGGGATCCAAACCAAGAAACCTTCACAGCATGGGACTTGCGCTCGTCTGCGCACAGCCCAGGTGTTTCGAGCGCGGCTTTGCTCTGCTTCTTCGCGGAGACCGGCACACGTGACCAAAAGCGCGCGATGCTCAACCATTACCATCGCATCCGCGGCAAGATCGGATATGGCGTTGCCAGCCACGACCCAGACGAAAAACACTATGATTCCAAGCGCTATTGGCGTGGCCCGGTTTGGGCGTTCATGAATATGATGATCGGCAGGGGCCTGTTCGCCCACGGTCACATTTATGAGGCGCTCCAGGTGTGGGACGACACCAGAACGCTAGTGAACATGTCCGGATTTGCCGAATACTTTGATTGCCAGTCGGGCGCCCCGGCGGGCGGCGCTGCCTTCTCTTGGACGGCGGCGACTTGGCTTCAATATGCCAGCGTGGGCTCACCATGGGCGCCAGCTGCCATTCCAAGGGTCGCGTAGGAGACCAAAACCATGGGTGCCATTGAGCTCAAAGCTGTCGAAAAGTGGTTTGATGATTTGCAAGTCATCAAGGGCGTCGATCTGTCCATCGAGAATGGCGAGTTCGTCATTTTTGTAGGACCGTCGGGCTGCGGGAAATCGACGCTGCTACGGATGATCTCTGGCCTCGAAGAGGCAAGCCGCGGCGACATTTTGATCAATGGCGAGAGCGTCGTATCAAAGCCACCGTCCGAGCGCGGCTTGGCGATGGTCTTCCAATCTTATGCGCTCTATCCGCATATGTCGGTGCGCGAGAATGTTGGCTTTGGCCTAAAAACAGCTGGCGCTCCCAAAAGCGAAATCGCCAACAAGGTCGATTACGCCGCCGGCGTATTGAAGCTCGACGACTATCTGGATCGTCGGCCCAAAGCTCTTTCCGGCGGGCAGCGCCAGCGCGTCGCGATCGGTCGCGCCATTGTGCGCGAACCGAAAGCCTTTTTGTTCGACGAGCCGCTGTCCAACTTAGATGCCGCATTGCGCGTTGAGATGCGCTTTGAGATTGCCAAACTGCACCAGACGCTTGGCTCAACGATGATCTATGTGACCCATGATCAGGTTGAAGCGATGACTTTGGCCGACAAGATCGTTGTTCTGTCAGCAGGCAAGATCGAACAGGTCGGCTCACCGCGTGAGCTCTATGAACACCCGGACAATCTATTTGTTGCTCAGTTCATCGGCTCACCAAAAATGAACATCCTGCCCTGCACAGCGATGGGCGAGAGCTTCAAGATCGAAGGCCACGGTACGGGAAGCTTCCCCCACCATGCGACGGGTCGCAAGCCAGTAAAGATCGGCATTCGGCCAGAACATGTGCTCATTGGGGACCCGGCCTATGCCCATGTTAAAGGCCGCATCGATGTCGTCGAGTATCTGGGCGCCGACACCTACCTCTATGTCACACCTGAAGGCCACGACACGCTGATCGTGCGGGTGACGGGGACCAACGGCAACAAGACAGGTGATGAGATATCGCTCATCTTCGAGCAGGACTTTATCCAGTTCTTCGACGAGGACGGCCAGGCAATTCGCTAGATTATCGGTAGCGGGCTACCAAATGGAGCGCGGTTGTAAATTCACAGATCCGCCAGGTTTTGAACCAGGCTGAGCAGCGCCTCATCTGCGCCAGACCAGCCAATCAGCCCAAGCCCAATCGGCCCTTCGTGCGTCTTGACGGCGGGGACAGCTAGCTGCGGCAGGCGCCCCAACCCAGCAGGAGAAAGCATGTCTAAGGCCCGCATGCGGATGTCATCCAGCACTGGTCCGCTAAGGCCACGTGGCGGAGCGATGTCGGCAGCGCCCGGTATCACCAGCACTGTGCCTTGCACCACCACGGTTTGCAGATAGTCACTGATGGCCTCGCGCTTCGTCCGAGCAGCGGCCACCTCGGCGCTCGCAAGACCCGCCGCGAACGCAAACCTATCTTTGATCCCCGGCCCCAACTTAGGTGATTTGGCCTGCACCCAAGCGCCATGCACCTCCCAAGCTTCAGCGGATTGGCAAACCTGGAACGCTTTGCGCCAGGCAGGCAAATCGCCGACATCCGCGGCGTCTGGTGCGAGTACGGTCTCTTCCAGCGGTAGTCTGAGGCGTTCAGCCAAAGCGCGCGCCTTGGCCTCCATCTCGGCATGCAAGTGAGGCGAAAGTCGCGCCCAAACATCACGCGGCATTAGCAAACGATCGATACTATGGGCGTTGTCGCTTTCGGGCAGCAGAACGGGACCGACGCGGCTGAAAACATCAGGTTTGGAGGAGAACCAACCCACGGTGTCGAAACTCGGCGCAAGTGCCACTGCCCCACCAATGTCGATACGACCATGGGTTGGACGCAGACCCCAAACGCCGCAATAGCTAGCAGGCAGCCGAACCGAGCCGCCGGTATCCGATCCGAGACCGATATCAATGAGACCGCCTGCAACAGCGACCGCTGACCCGGCCGATGAACCGCCGGGGATGCGTCCTTCTGCTGCCGGATTAACGGGCGTCCCATAATGTGCGTTCTCGCCATTGAGGCTCCAGGCAATCTCGTCAGTCAGCGTTTTGCCGACAAAGCGCGCGCCTGCCGCCAACAGTTTTTCGACTGAAGGCGCATGTCGTAATGCAGGGCCTGCATCCCCGAGCCAATCTGGAGATCCTGCGCCCGTAGGTAGTCCCGCAACGTCGTAGAGATCTTTGACACCAAGTGTCAGACCGCTGAGAGGGCCATCAACAATCGGCTGCTCGTACCCATGAACGGAGTACGCACCATGATCCATAAAGGCGCCCAATGGATCAGCGTCAGTTTGATTGGGACGTGAAAAGACGGTCAAAGCACACCTGTTTTTGTTGTCGATAGTAGTTGATGGGCCATTGCGGTCCAGTCCTTGCGGTAACCAGTGCGGCAAATCAACGGTTGCACCGGTTCCTGCTCTTGAATTAAGGAAAAGTACGCGCCCGCCTGCCTCCGCAAGGTGAGCGTCACAACAAGAAAAGAAAGTGCATCAAGCACATCAGTGTCGTCTTCACAGGGAAAATCAAATGAAGAAAATTTTGCTTGCCGGTCTGAGCACCGTCGCGCTTGTCAGCGTATCATCGGCCGTGATTGCCGGTGGTCATTCACCCGTCAAAATCGGCATCATCCTCGGCTTCTCCGGTCCAATTGAATCGCTGACGCCAGACATGGCATCTGGCGCAGAGCTTGCCATGGCCGAAGTGACCGAATCTGGCTTGTTCCTGGACGGCGCTGCCGTTGAACCCGTTCGTGCCGATTCCACCTGCATCGATGCTGCTGCTGCAACGGCGGCTGCAGAGCGCCTGATCTCGGCTGAAGGCGTTGCCGCTATCATGGGTGCTGACTGCTCGGGCGTGACCACGGCGATCATCAACAACGCGACTGTCCCACAGGGCATCGTGAACATTTCGCCATCGGCGACGTCGCCAGCGCTGACCAGCATTGATGACAATGGCCTGTTCTTCCGCACGGCCCCCTCTGATGCGCGTCAGGGCATCGTTCTGGCCCAGGTCATGATGGACCGCGGCTACGACGAGGTGGCTGTCACCTTCACCAACAACGACTACGGCCAAGGCTTTGCCGACGCTTTCGTTTCGGCTTTTGAAGAAGCTGGGGGTTCCGTCACGCTTTCCGCACCACACGAAGATGGCCGTGGTGACTACTCCGCTGAAGTCGGTGCACTGGCCGCCGCTGGTGGCGACGCGCTGGTCGTGCTCGGCTACGTTGATCAGGGCGGCCTCGGCATGATCCGCTCTTCCATCGACACCGGCGCCTTCGATGTCTTCGCTGGTGGCGACGGCATGTTTGGTACGTCGCTGGTTGATAACCTGGGCGATGATCTTGAGAGCTGGTTCGGTACGCTTCCCGGTTCGGCCGTTGGCGATGACAACCCATGGCCAGCAGTTGCTGAAGCCGGTGGCGTCAACGACGAAGGCCCGTTCGTTGGCCAAAGCTACGATGCTGCTGCGCTAATCCTGCTTGCCATGCAAGCCGGCGGCGAAGCGACGTCTGAAGCTGCTGCTGCCAACATGCTGGCCGTTGCCAATGCTCCTGGCGAGCAAATTGGCGCTGGCGATCTGGCACGCGGTCTCGAAATCTTGGCCGCCGGCGGTGAGATCGACTATGTCGGCGCAACGGGCGTTGAGTTCAGCGAAATTGGCGAGCCAGACGGCGTGTTCAACGAGTTCGAACTGGTCGACGGTTCGCTCGACATCGTGAATGTGCGCTAAAGCACGCTCATAATTCACTTAATCTAGCTATGGCCGCTCCTTTTCTGGGGCGGCCATACTTGTATGTGGGGGGGCGGGGCGTTTACGATGCCCATGCAGAAACCTGCACTATGCGTACGGAGTGCCCATGATCCGCGTAACGGATCTCCATAAGCATTTCGGTGGCGTGCGTGCCGTAGACGGCGCCTCCATCGAAATCCGAGCCGGAACGATCACCGGTCTGATCGGCCCCAATGGTGCTGGCAAAACGACGCTCTTTAACGTGATCGCAGGCGCCTTCCCTCCAACAGCCGGCAAGGTTGAACTGGACGGTGAAGACATCTCTGGTCTCCCAGCCCACCAACTCTTCCATAAGGGCTTGCTGCGGACATTCCAGATCGCGCATGAGTTTTCCACGCTCACCGTGCGCGACAATTTGATGATGGTGCCTGCGGACCAGCCGGGTGAGAGTCTCCTTGGCGCGTGGTTCAAACCGTCGGCTGTGCGCGCAAGCGAGAAGCAAATCCGCGACAAGGTGGACGACGTTCTGTCCTTCTTGAATCTCACACACCTCGCCGACGAGCGCGCCGGAAACCTGTCTGGTGGGCAGAAGAAGCTGCTCGAACTTGGCCGCACCATGATGGTCGATGCCAAGATCGTCTTCCTCGATGAAGTTGGCGCGGGGGTGAACCGAACGCTGCTCAACACGATCGGCGATGCCATCATCCGCCTCAACCAAGAGCGCGGCTACACCTTCTGCATGATCGAGCATGACATGGCTTTCATCTCGCGTCTCTGCGACCCGGTTATTGTGATGGCCGAGGGCAAGGTTCTGGTCGAGGGACCAGCTGACGTCGTGCGCAAAGATGAACGCGTGATTGAGGCCTATCTTGGCGTGGGCCGTAAACAAGCAGCGAAACACGAAGATGTTGCGCCGAGCGCATCGACAGATTCGGAGGCGCCGCAATGACGCTTCTGCAGGCCAACAACATGCGCGGCGGTTACGGTGCAGCGGACATTCTGCAAGGTTGCACCATCACCTGTGATCGCGGCGAAGTCGCCGTGATTGTCGGGCCGAACGGCGCTGGCAAATCCACCGCCATCAAAGCCATTTTCGGCATGATGAACCTGCGCGAAGGCGAGGTTCTGTTTGACGGCAAATCCATTATGGACCAGCCGCCGCAAGCGCGCGTTGAAGCGGGCATGGGTATGGTGCCGCAGACCAACAACGTCTTCCCCGGAATGACCGTGGAAGAGAACTTGCAAATGGGTGCCTTCCTGCGTGAGGACGGCGGCGAAGGCGTTATCCAACACGTCTATGACCTGTTCCCCGCTGTGTACGATAAACGCAATCAACACGCTGGCGAACTCTCCGGTGGTCAACGCCAGCAGGTCGCGGTGGGCCGCGCGATGATGACCGAGCCATCCTTGCTCATCCTCGACGAACCAACCGCTGGTGTCTCCCCAATCGTGATGGACGAGTTGTTTGACCGCATCCTTGAAATCGCCAAGACCGGCGTCGCCATTCTGATGGTGGAGCAGAATGCCCGCCAAGCGCTCGAGATAGCGGACACCGGCTATGTCCTGGTGCAGGGGCAAAACCGTTACACGGACACGGGCGCGGCATTGCTGGCCGATAAGGAAGTGCGGGCGACCTTCCTCGGGGGTGATCAATCATGACCGATATCGCCAACGCCCTCGTCCTGCTTTCCAACTTTGTTTTCTTGCCAGCCATCACCTATGGGGCGCAGCTCGCCTTGGGTGCGCTGGGCATCACCCTGATTTATGCGATCCTACGGTTCGCCAACTTCGCACATGGCGACACAATGGCCTTTGGCACGATGCTCGCGATCTTTGTGACGTGGGCTTTCCAAGCAATTGGCTTGTCGCTCGGCCCCCTGCCCGTCGCCTTGCTGGCCCTGCCCTTCGCCATCCTAGGCACTGTCATGATCGTGCTGGCGACGGACAAGGTGATTTACAAATTTTACCGCACCAAGCGGGTCGACGGCGTCATCTTCGTGATGGTTTCGGTCGGAGTCATGTTCATGATGAATGGCTTGGTGCGCATCTTCATTGGCACCGGCGACATCAATTTCGCAGATGGATCACGCTTCATCATTCGCGCGCGCGACTTCAAAGAGGCGACCGGCCTCGACGAAGGCTTGGCCCTGCGCACGACCCAGTTGATCACGGTCTTCGTCGCGGTGGCCGTTATGATCGCGCTCTTCTGGTTTCTGCAGAAAACGCGCACTGGCAAATCCATGCGCGCTTTCGCCGACAACGAAGATTTGGCGCTTCTTTCTGGCATCAAACCCGAGAAAGTGGTGATGGTGACTTGGATCATCGCCGCCACCCTCGCCACCATCGCTGGCGTTCTCTACGGCCTCGACAAAAGCTTCCGTCCGTTCACCTATTTCCAGCTGCTGCTGCCGATGTTTGCGGCCGCCATTCTGGGCGGGATTGGTCAGCCAATCGGCGCGGTCGTCGGCGGTTTTGTTATTGCGTTCTCGGAGGTCGGCGTAACTTACGCCTATCGCCGCGTGCTCGGCTATTTGGGGCCGGAAGGCTGGGAGGTCGACGGGCTCTATCAGCTCCTGGAGACCGAGTATAAATTCGCCGTGTCGTTCATTTTATTGGTGCTGGTGCTTCTTGTAAGACCGACGGGCATTTTTAGGGGGCGGATCGTATGAGCGGATCAGGCGGCCCTATCCCCGTCAGCACGACGACACCTACGGTATGGCAGAACCCAGTTTTGCTGTTTTCCATCATGGCCGCCTTGCTGGTTTTTACCGGCGTCGTCCAAAGCTGGCTGCTAGCGCTTACCATCCTCCAGCTGTGCATGATCTCCGCGATTATGACGCTCGGCGTGAACGTCCAATGGGGCTACGCGGGCCTGTTCAACGCGGGCACGATGGGCTTCGTCGCGCTTGGCGGCCTCGCTGCCGTTTTGGTGGCTGCCGACCCTGTGCCAGAGGCTTGGTCAGCGGGCGGCGTCGGCATCCTCCTGTCCGTCATTGTCATTGGTGGCACCATTGCGGCGATTGTCTTCGCCCGACGTTTGCTAACGGGCCTTGGTCGCTTCCTCGCGACGGCAGCAATTTTGGTGGTTGGCTACCTTGTCTTTGGCCAAGTCTTCGGCCCCGCCACCGATGCCATTGAGGCCGTCAATCCGGCGCAGACCGGCTATCTGGGTGGCATGGGCATTTCCATTCTGTTCGGTTGGTTGCTCGGCGGATTGTTGGCAGCGGGCGCTGCTTGGATCATCGGCAAGATCGCCATTGGCCTGCGGTCCGACTATCTGGCCATCGCAACGCTCGGCATCGCAGAGATCATCCTCGCCGTCATCAAGAACGAAGACTGGCTGAGCCGTGGTGTGAAGAACGTCACTGGCCTGCCCCGCCCCGTGCCTTACGAAGTCGATCTCCAAACCGACCCCGGTTTCATTGAGCTCGCTGCGGGTTGGGGTATGGAACCCAACGTGCTGGCAGGGATCGTCGTCAAACTGGCATTCATTGCGCTATTTACCGTGGTCTTGATCACCTTGGTCGTGCTGGCCGAACGCGCTCTGCGGTCACCCTGGGGTCGCATGATGCGCGCCATCCGAGATCGGCCGGCGGCGGCGGCGGCGATGGGCAAGGACGTCAAGTGGCGGCACCTGCAAGCCTTCGTCATCGGGTCCGCCATCTGTGGGCTGGCCGGCGCGATGCTGGTGACGGTCGATGGCCAATTCACGCCAGGTTCCTACCAGCCGTTGCGCTTCACCTTTCTCGTGCTGGTGATGGTCGTCGTCGGTGGCTCAGGAAACAATCTGGGTTCTATACTGGGCGGCTTCTTGATCTGGTTCGTGTGGATTCAGTCAGAGGCTGCGGGCTTCGCGCTCGTCGAATTGGTCTCGTCTGGCCTCGAAGAAGGTGGCGCAACGGCCAACTTCCTAACGCAAGCAGCTCCGCATTTGCGCCCGATCCTGATGGGCCTTATCTTGGTTCTCGCGCTTAGATTTGCACCTCGGGGTCTGATCCCCGAACGGTAGGCGAGGCATCAGCAATGGGCGATCTGGATCTCATTCCGGCAAAGCTGCTGACGACCCTTGTACGGGCAGATTTCTGGCTCTGGCTGGGCCTGCTGGCGATGCTCTGGGCCATGTGGCGCCGCTGGCACCGGATCGCAACATGGATCCTGATTTCCATTGTTGCGTGTGTCACGCTTGTCGGTTTCGTCCCGGTCGGCGGGCTCTGGCTGGCACCTTTGGAATCACGTTTTCCTGCGAATCCGGATCTGCCCCACGCACCAAGCGCCATCATTATTCTTGGTGGCGCTGAAGATACGGCAACCGCAGCTGCCTGGGATGCAATTTCCGTCAACGGTGCCGGCGACCGCTTTCTGCAAGGGCTTCGCCGAGCGCAGGAGTTTCCGACAGTCCCGGTGTTGTTTGCTGGTGGCAGCTTTGATCCAACGCGCGATGCCCTTCTGCAAGGTGGCTCTGACCGGGTTGCCCGAATGCTGCGCGAAACCGGAGATCTGGGTCAGCGCGTTTTCACGGCCGATACCGCCCGCAACACCACGGAACACCCGGCGGATATTCAAGCGTTTCTCGATGCGCGGGGTATCGATCCAACCGAGCAAAATCCGCTCCTTATCATTACCAGTGCCTTCCACATGCCGCGCGCGATAGGCGTCTTCTGTGAAGTGGATCTGGGCTCGATGGTGGCCGATCCCACCGACTACCGTTCGATACCCGATCGGCAAGTAACCCATGCGCTGCGCTGGAACTACGCCAAGAACCTGGCCCAGCTTCAGGTCGCCTTTCGTGAGTGGGCGGCCCTCGTGACCTATCAAGCCGCTGGGCACACAACACAGCTTGTGCCCGACGGCTGCTAGGTACCCAGAAGACATGATGGCGGACCTACCCCCTCTCGCGCTATCGGTACGCCAGCCCTGGGCATGGGCCATCATCTTCGGCGGTAAAGTGATTGAGAACCGTTCGCCGGGCGCCATTCGGTCGGGCGGCATGGATTGTCGGCGGATCGCTATCCATGCCGCGTCAGCAATGACGGAAAAGGAATTCAGGTGGGGCTATTGGCGCTTGAAACGCCATGGCGTGCGGTGTCCACTGCCGCACGAGCTTGCGCGCTCGGCAATCATCGGTAGCGTCTCCGTGGTGGACATTGTCACGCAAAGCGACAGCCCTTGGTTTGGGGCGCGCCCTGGCAATGCTGGCCTGGTTTTGGAGAATCCAGTCCCGTGCGATCCTGTCCCGGCAAAAGGCGCATTGGGTTACTTCGAATGGCAACCGAGCGGAGCGCTGGCCTCGGCAAAGCCTTGGATGAAGGCCTACCAATCCAGCGGCGATGGTAATCAGTCGGACATGTTCGCCGACGCACCACTACAGTTCGACGGCGAGCCCGAGAGGCCGTTCGATTGAAGGTACTGTGAGCCTTACGTCGGATCGCTGGCACTCAGCCTTGCGGTTTCGGTGCCGTGTCAACCGTTTCCTTGTGCCCGGCAGGTACCAAGCCCAATAGGTGGCCCAGATCCTTAAAGAAGATGCGCACATGCGCCATCGGATCAGCGCGCACAAGCTCCTTGTTCATATAGGCTTGCCAGGTCAGGCGTTGCACATCGGGGTCTTCGCAGATCTCGACAAACCGCTCACGGCGTTTGTCGCTGGCGTACCAGAAATACTGCATGATCCCCAAAATCCAGAACACGCGTCCATGCGCCTTCATGAAGGCCGTGCGGGCGCCAGTCAGGGCGCGGGCGTCACCGGTTTCCAGGAACTTCGCGGTCGCCAATCCAGCCAAACGGCCACCTTCCATCGCGTAGTAGATGCCCTCGCCAGAGGATGGCGCGACGATCCCAGCAGCGTCTCCTGCGACCAGAACGTTTTTGCCATCGTCCCATTTTTTCAAGGGTTTAAGTGGAATCGGCGCACCCTCACGCCGTACGGTTTCCGCTTGATCTAGGCCCGATATCTGCCGCAGTTTTGCGGTCGCACCGCGCAGTGAAAAGCCCTTGTTGGCGCTACCAACGCCGATGCTGGTGTGCGGCCCATGGGGGAAAACCCAGCCATAAAAGTCTGGCGAGACACGCCCTTGATAATAGACGTCGCAGCGTGTCGGTTCGAAATCAGCGCGGCTGTCGCCTGAGGCCGGCGATTTCACAATCTCATGGTAGGCGAACACGCATGGCACCCGATCGGCGTTCTTCACGGCCTGCTTGGCGACTGCCGAGCGCGCACCATCGGCACCAATCAGTGCCCGCGTTGTAACACTGTGCAGCGGCGCATCCTTGTCGTCGCCCTTGCGCCGGAAGTGCACATCAACGGTTCCGTCCGCATTCCGTGAGAAGTGATCAAAGGTACCGTAGGCGCGGTCTGCGCCTGCATCCACGGCGCGAACACGCAGCCATTCATCGAAGTCTTCCCGGTCGACCATGCCGACATAGCCACCCTCAATTGGCATCGGCACTTGATGGCCGGAAGGGGCAATCATCATGGCAGACCGAATGCGCGCGACGAGCAATTCATCGGGGATGTTAAAATCATCAACGCAGCGCGGCGGAATGGCGCCGCCGCAGGGTTTGATACGGCCATCCTTGTCCATCAGCAGAACTTGCCAACCATCGCGGGCAAGCTCCGTCGCCGCCGTCGCGCCGCAAGGCCCCCCACCGACAACGATGGCATCGTAACGTTCGGCAAGCGGCATATGGACAATCGGCTTCTCTGCCGCGGCTTGATCCTGATCCATCGTGTCAACAACGTTCATTTCTAAGGGCCTCCAACGCCAGACAAGTAGCCGTCACCCGCGACGGCCAGGCGGTTCCGTTTTTCGTTGAGATGATTCATGCCTATGCGCGCGGCGAGATAAGCCGACAGTAAGAAGACGACGCCCTCCAGCGTGAAGACGGTCGTATAGGACACGGGAATAGAGCCGGTGACGGCGCGCGTGATATCGATACCCATCGTGCCGACAAGGCCGCCAAGACCGAACGCAATCGCTTGGGCAGCACCCCACAGACCCATGCGGGTGCCGGCGCGGCCAGCCCCGCCTTCGGAAGCCAGGCTCATCATGGATCCAATGGCAGCAACAGCAAAAGCGCCATTGGCCAGCCCCAAGGCAAAGACGTTCGCCTGCAACGGCCAAACGCCGGGGTAACGGCTCGACAAGGCCAAAGCGAACAAGGCCAAGCCAGATGCAACGCACCCGCCGACTGTCCAAGCCTGAAGCGATCCAAAGCGTCGCCCGCGAATACCCATGCCCGCCAATGCGACCAGGATCATACCAACCAGTACGCCGCCATGTTGGGTACCAGCTAGTTGCGTGGAAGCGCCAGGTGTGTAGCCGAACACCGCCCCGGCGTAGGGCTCTAAGATGAGATCTTGTGTCGAGTAGGCGAGCATCGATGCAAAAACGAAGATCGAAAAGTTGCGTGCTTTCGGCTCGGCCCACACTTCGCGCAGGACTTGCGAGAAAGGCGCTTTCGGCGCTTCGTCTGTGGCCGCTGTATGGGCAGTCTCAGCAGCAGGCTGCGCTTTGCCTTCCAGCCCAACCACAGCGATGAGCGTGAGCGTAAAGGCTAGCGCACAGACAACGGCCGTCACAACCACCAACCGCGTCATCGTGAACGGATCAAGCTGACCACCGGCGATGGCGGCTGTCAGGATGAACCCTACAATCATCATGACCCAAACAATGGTAGCCGCGGGGGCTCGGCGGTGCGGGGCGACGCGGACCGCCAGCAATGTGAGCAGTGATGTGCCGGAGGCACCCACGCCAATGCCAATGGCGACAAAGGCCAAGGTGGCACAAACCACGCCGAGAAGTGTGTTGGTCGCCATCAAAGCAACTGACAGAGCAGCACCCACGCCACCTAGCGCCAAGACGCCCATGCCACCGATAATCCAAGGCGTGCGACGGCCACCTACATCTGAACCATAACCCCAGCGAGGGCGCGAGAGCTGGACAGCGTAGTGCAGGCCAACCAGAATGCCGGGCAACATGGCCGGTAGCAGCAGTTCCACCACCATGACCCTGTTCAGCGTCGAAGTGGTGAGAATTACAATCGCACCCAAGGCCGTCTGCACCAGACCCAACCGAATGATGCTGAACCATCCAAATGTCTTGGTGTGATGCGGTTGTGCGTTAGCCACTTGCCCCTCCTGCCAGTAGCAGTCCACGAACCGCAAATGCGCTCACCATCATACCAGAGACGTAAAGCGTCGTGCCCGTGGCATTGTAGATTGCCGCATTGCGGTAGGGCTGCGCCAGCAACCGTTCTGTGTTGAGAAGAAAACGCACCATCAAGGCGATCTGGGCGACCAAAAGCGCGCCGACGGCCACGGCAAAAGCAGGCTTGTCCCAGGCAAATAGCAGTCCGATAACTGCCAGCTGCGGCATGGTCATAACCACACAGGCAACCTGCGCCGCACGCGATGCGCCCAATTGCACGGGCAGCGAGCGAACGCCCATCTGCTTGTCACCCGATATGGCCTTGAAATCATTGAGCGTCATGATGCCGTGTGCGCCAATGCTGTAGAGCACAGCCAAAATGACGATTCGGGCATCGGGAAAGGCAGCAGCCAAGGCAGCCGCGCCGGTGAACCAAGCCAGCCCTTCGTAGCAAAGGCCGACAGCCGCGTTGCCATACCACCCGTTTTCCTTCAAGCGAAATGGTGGCGCACTGTAAGCCCAGGCCAGCAGCAAGCCGACGCACGTTGCCACCACAACCCAAGGGCCGAGCAGCCAGGCAACCGCCAAGGACAATCCAGTCCAAATGATAGCGATATAAAGACCCCATTGGCCTGGAATGCGGCCTGATGGGATCGGTCGATCAGGTTCGTTGATGGCGTCAACGTGACGATCGTACCAATCGTTAATCGCTTGGCTCATCCCACAGACCAGCGGGCCTGCGAGCAGAATTCCCAGCGCCACGAAGAGCCAGGAATCGCGCAACGAAACGCCGGACGACACGACGCCACAACTGAAGGCCCACATTGGCGCAAACCACGTCACCGGCTTCAGCAGTTCAAGGACCGCCGAAGGCTCTGGAAAGGTTGGCGCGGGAAGAGAAAGACTGGAGCGCTTCATGGCGTCGAACGATACGCCGACAGACCCGAAGTGTCAATTTTATTTGACGCTTTTATCCGTCCATTTATAACGACAATTCGCTAATTATTGTCGGCATCAGGGTTGAGGTCGCCGAGCCCAAACCGGTGCATTTTGGCGTAAAGGCTCTGCCTTGAAACGCCGAGCATTTGTGCGGCCGACGCACGGTTGTCGCCGGTCAATTTCAGTGCAGCCTCGATACACAATCGCTCCACCACATCGGTCGTTTCACGAACGACCTCTTTGAGCGGCATATGGCCGATGAGATCGGTCAATTGCTCTGCCGACTGGGCGGGGAAACCTGTTATCGGTGTCTCGTCCGAGGACGTGCGCACTGCGCGCCTTAGAAGCAGGCCAAACAACATGCCACCATCGCCATCAACGGCGACCGCCGTGATCTCAACATCTTCCGCAGAGCCCAACGACCCGCGCAAGACGGTTGGGAACCGGCGCACCAAACCATGTTCGCGCACATTGGCGAGCAACACATTGGCGTCGACGCTGGAACGCTCGAACCAAGTATCAATGGGCATCTCATGGACTTGTTCGTAACTGGCGACTTGGACCATCTCCAGGAAAGCGCTGTTCGCACTCTGCACGCGCCGTTGCTCGTCAACGATCACAAAGCCTTCGGGCAACCGGTCAATGACAGCAGCTGCATCGCCGCTGGCTGCAGAGCCCGCCGCACGCTTCGCCCGGGGAAGCAAGCGCAGCAATATGTAGGATACGTCCGCTTGCCGGAACAACGACGCGTTCAGGTCGATACCACCTTCAGCGGCATTGGTGTCTTCTGAGACCGCTTCTGCGCGACCGACGGATTGTGCCGTTGAAAGCAAAGCCCGCACGGCATCACGATCTTTGGGCCCAAAAACGTGGGTGGCACGTCGTCCAACAATCTTGGCGACCGGAACACCGAGTGTTTCAGATGCCATCGGGTTGGCATCGGTGACCGTCATGTTCGCCGTATCGACAATCAAGACAGCTTCGCCGACGATCTGGAACAAAAGCCGGTAGCAAGCCTCAGCTTGGCGCAACCGGGTATACTCGCGCTCCATCGAAATCTGCGTGTTCACCAAGCGCTGCTGAAGCTGGGCCAGACCACGCATATCCCGGGCGAACAGAACGATGCGCTCCTTGTCGCTAAGCCGGACGGCCATACAATTCATCGGCAGCGGTTCGGCACTCTCGCCCAGGAAATTCAGTTCCCGCCGTCGAGAGACAAGACCAGAGCTGAGTTCACCCATGGTGATCTCCACCTTAGGACGACTATCATCCGCAACCACCGCGCCAATCGGTTGGCCAATCCACCCATCGATACCTGCGCCCGTTAGCTCTGATCCGCTATAGGCCATGTCCAAAATGGTGCCGCGGGCATCCAAGATGAGGGTTAAATCAGCCGCAGCTGACAATAAGGCCGCTGCCGAATCCGACTCCAGCAAACCCAAATGGCGCTCGGCATCATCGAAAGCACGGGCGATGTTTGGGCTAAGCAAGACGTTCACCAGGGGGCCTATGTCGGATCATGGCAGCGCCTACATGCCTCAATTCACATGCCGTTGGAGGGACATGCGGGCAAGACTACGTTCCGCCTGGACAAGACCATCGCGCCCGTCGTCAACGATACAATCCGCGCTGACGATAGAGGACGCAGCTTCGGGATTACCAACTCCTGGGCCTCCGACCATGACAACAAGATGCGCATTGCGCGACTCACTTCTGCAAGCCTTTACCAATGCATCGCACACCTGCAAGTCGTCAGAGGCAGCTATCGACAGACCAAGCGCTGTAAAGTGCGTCGATGCCAAAGCTTGCAGCAACGATGCTTCGTCGGGTCGGCGTGGGGTTCGAACGATCCAACCAGCTTTACGGAACAGTTCTTTGACAATCAGAAGACCGAAAACGTGCTGATTGCCAGGCACCGTTGAGAGCAGGATCGTGCGATCATCTTCAGCGGGCGCGGGCAAGCCATCAACAGGATCCGATAGATGCAGGATCACCTGCTCAAGGGACGATAGGCCGATCGTCACGTCGCAGAAGCTGCATTCATCTTCTTGCCACATGCTGCCAAGCCTTCGGGCTGCTGGCGCGCACAGATTGAGCAACAGGTCAACCAACTCAAAGCCACGGACCAATTGGGATTCAACAAATTGCCGAGCGACATAAGCGTCGTACGTAATAAGAAGACTTGCGAAGGCATCAACATCAGCCTGCCCCATAGACAGCCACGGTGCTGTGCCGCCGCCATTGGTTTTTTCGACCACTGCGCCAACGCTGCTCGACTCGGTCGCTCCATTTGCCGACAAGATGTGGCCATCAAGTTGCCGCGCCATCAACAAGCGCGGAATGATCTGCGCTTCGACAGCGCCGACAAGGCCATTTGGTGACTGTTCCAGCGATGGATCGGCCGTCCGCAGGTCTTGATGCAATGCTAAGTCGCCAACGCCAGCACCGGGTGGCTCTGACGAACCATTCCTTGCCGTGGGTTGGATAGGCAATTGCATATTTATTCGTCTGGTCATGCCGCTGCTCCCCGTCGGATGACAATTGCTTTTCGTGTCCCAAAGCTACAACTGGCAGCCTAGGACCAAACACCACGCCCGCAGCGAAGACAGATCGCCTTCTGCGAGACTGGCCCAGCAAGCGCGTCCACCGACCAGCTCTTTTTGTGTGTACCGAGCGGAAGGCTTTGGTTCGTATCTGCACAACGGTGCAAGCGACCTACCGAATCCAACACGACACTTTGTGTGCTGCGGCGACCATCCATTTCGACCAGATGTTCGCCTTACAGCCTAAGTTAATGCACAGACCCCGCCAACAGTATTTTTTCGCTTTCAGCGAAAATTCTTTAGATTGCATTCCAAACGGATATAATCTTAAATGCGTATCCGGCAGGAACACGCATCAACTTATGCAAATTTTGCAAAGTGTCAATATTTTTTGACGTTCCATATAATTGACATTGCGGATGCCCCCACCCTACATTGTTGCGACTACAGGCCAATCTCCGAGATGTAATTGGCCGCCACTCCGGGAGGGAATTCGAGGTTCATGGCGCGCAACGCATCTGCCAATTCGGACGCCCGTCACAGCACTAAAAAAGTGTCCAATCGGCTTTACACACCGGCCGAACGGGCGCGGCGCGACGCGACAGCTTGGACACTTGTTCAGGGCATACTGGCACCTATCCAGTTCCTTGTTTTTCTTGTCAGTTTAGCGCTGGTGGTGCGGTACCTTTGGACCGGCGAAGGGTTTCTTTTGGCAACCTGGTCGATCGTCATCAAAACCCTGGTTCTGTACACGATCATGATCACCGGGGCCGTCTGGGAGAAGGTGGTTTTTGGGCGCTATTTGTTCGCACCGGCTTTCTTCTGGGAAGACGTGTTTTCGATGCTCGTCTTGGCCCTTCACACGGCCTATCTCGCAGCCGTCTTCTTCGATCAACTTGGCGCACAAGGACAAATGTGGCTCGCTCTCGCGGCCTACGCCACCTATGTGATCAATGCTGGCCAGTTCGTCTGGAAGTTGCGCATGGCGCGACTGGAAGGCTCTTTTGATCAGGCGCCCGACCTTTCTTTGGAGGGCGCACGATGAACGACCTAACGCCGATCCAAGAAGGGGCAACGGCCGGTTGCTTGGACCGCCCCATCTTGCGCCAGCGCGGACAACGGGAGGTCTTTTGCGGCCTTACTGGGATCATATGGCTGCATCGCAAGATCCAGGACGCATTCTTTTTGATCGTCGGTTCGCGCACCTGTGCGCACCTTATGCAGTCGGCAGCAGGGGTCATGATCTTCGCTGAGCCACGCTTCGGCACCGCGATCATGGAAGAGCAGGATCTGGCTGGCCTGAACGATGCGAATGACGAACTCGACAAAGTGGTCGCCCAGCTCCTCGCGCGCCGCCCAGACATCAAAATGCTCTTCCTTGTCGGGTCCTGCCCATCAGAGGTCATCAAACTTGATCTCAACAAAGCCGCCGAGCGCCTGTCGCGCACGCATTCACCGCAGGTTCGTATCCTCAACTATTCTGGGTCAGGGATCGAAACCACCTTCACGGAAGGCGAAGACGCCTGCCTAGCATCGCTGGTTCCGACATTGGACGATGCAGGCGAAGGCGCTGGTGACCAACTGCTTGTCGTCGGCGCGCTCGCCGACGTGGTCGAAGATCAATTCAAGCGCCTCTTCACTGCGATGGGCATCACCAACGTAGACTTCTTGCCGGCACGCAACGCAGACGCCATGCCGAGCGTAGGCGCCGGGACGCGGTTCCTATTGGCGCAGCCGTTTCTCACGGAGACAAGCCGCGCATTGGAACGTCGTGGTGCGATCCACCTACCAGCGCCGTTCCCGCTGGGAGCCAATGGCACAACAGCTTGGTTGCAAGCCGCGGCGCGAAGCTTCGGCGTTTCGGACACCCATTTTCATGAGGTAACCGCTGCACCGGCGGCACGCGCTCGCCTTGCGGTGGATCGGTATCGCGAGGAGCTAGCTGGCAAACGGCTGTTCTTTTTCCCCGACTCTCAACTGGAGATCCCGCTGGCGCGCTTTCTCCATCAGGAATTGTCGATGAACCCGCTTGAGGTCGGAACGCCCTTCCTCAACCGGGCGCTAATGGCACCGGAGCTGGATGCACTTCCTGACGAGATCGTCGTCAGCGAGGGCCAAGACGTCGACAAACAACTCGACCGTTGCCATGCCCAACGCCCTGACATCACGGTGTGCGGACTCGGTTTGGCCAACCCGCTGGAGGTCGAGGGCCTTACGACCAAATGGTCGATCGAGCTCGTCTTCACCCCCATCCAAGGCTACGAGCAGGCAGGCGACCTCGCCGAACTCTTTGCGCGTCCGCTGGTCCGGCGCACACGGCTGGAGGTCTAGGCGATGCAACTCACCGTTTGGACGTATGAGGGACCTCCGCATGTTGGCGCGATGCGCATCGCGACGGGCATGAAGGGTCTGCACTATGTTCTTCATGCGCCGCAGGGCGACACCTATGCCGACCTGCTGTTCACGATGATTGAGCGCCGCAAGGAGCGGCCACCGGTCACTTACACGACGTTTCAAGCGCGCGATTTGGGCAAAGACACAGCCGAACTGTTCCAAACAGCAGCGCGCGATGCCTATGCGCGCTTTGACCCGCAAGCGATGATCGTCGGCGCGTCCTGCACGGCTGAGCTTATCCAAGACGATCCAGGCGGATTGTCAAAGGCCATGGGCCTGCCGATCCCAGTCGTACCCCTCGAGCTGCCTTCCTACTCGAAAAAAGAAAACTGGGGTGCATCCGAAACATTCTATCAGCTGGTGCGCAGCATCGCAGGTGCCAATGCCCCTGATCCGGGAACCCAGCGCCCAGCTCGCCCCGAGGGCCAACGGCCAACAGCGAATATCCTTGGCCCGACGGCGTTGGGCTTCCGTCACCGGGACGATGTGACGGAGATTTCGCGGCTCTTGGCCCACCTTGGGGTCGATATCAACGTCATCGCACCGCTCGACTGCACGCCGGCCCAGCTCGCCAACTTGGGTGACGCTGATTTCAACGTCGTCTTGTATCCAGAGATTGCGAAAACGGCTGCCAATTGGCTGAAGCGCGCCTTTGGGCAACCCATGACAACCACGGTGCCCATAGGGATCGGCGCAACCAAGGACTTCATCAACGAAGTAGGCACCATTATCGGCGCCGAGACTGACACTCTGCTTGATAACGAACAGAGCCGACTGCCTTGGTACTCCCGGTCGATCGATTCCACTTATCTAACGGGCAAGCGCGTTTTCATCTTCGGTGACGCGACGCACGCGTTGGCGGCCGCTCGCGTCGCCGAGACGGAGATGGGCTTCAAGGTTGTCGGCCTTGGCACCTATTCGCGCGAATTCGCTCGCGATATTCGCGCGGCAGCAGAAACGTACGGCGTAGAGCCGCTGATCACCGACGACTATTTGGAAGTCGAACGGGCGATTATCGAAGCTACGCCAGAACTGGTTCTGGGCACGCAGATGGAGCGCCACATTGCCAAGCGCCTCGGTATTGGCTGCGCAGTCATCTCTGCCCCTATCCATGTTCAAGACTTCCCCGCTCGCTACGCTCCGCAAATGGGTTTCGAAGGCGCCAATGTGCTGTTCGATACCTGGGTCCACCCACTGGTGATGGGCTTGGAAGAGCACCTGCTTGGCATGTTCCGCGACGACTTTGAGTTCTCCGACGCCAACGGGCCGTCTCATCATGGCCATGCCCCCAAACGGCATACACAGGTGGAGGAGGCTCCTGCAGAAGCAACACATGCACCGGCGCAAGTGGCCGCCAACACGGTCCTGGACGGACCAGCGCCATGGACGGCAGAAGCCGAGAAAGAGTTGAAAAAGATACCTTTTTTCGTGCGCGGCAAGGCCCGTCGAAACACAGAAACCTTCGCTGCAGAACATGGACTGCCCCAAATAACCCTGGAGACGCTCTACGATGCTAAAGCTCACTTCGGCCGCTGACGGTACCCCGGTCAAAGTGGTGATCGTGACGCTGGACAATCACTTGTCCGGAGCCGTCGCTCGCGCCGAGAAAGAACTCGTCAAAGAGATGCCGGGCCTGACGATCGCGCTGCATGCGACGACCGAATGGTCGGACAATCCAGAAGCGCTTGAAGCGTGCAAAAACGATATCGCCACCGGCGACATTATCTTGGCCACAATGCTGTTCTTGGAAGACCAGATCAGCGCGATCCTACCAGCTCTACAGGCCCGCCGCGATCGCTGTGACGCCATAATCGGCATGATGTCGGCCGGAGAAGTCGTGAAACTGACCCGTATCGGCCAGTTCGACATGAACGGTGAGCAGACTGGTGCACTGGCGCTGCTGAAGCGCTTGCGCGGCGCCAACAAGAAAAACCGCAATGAAAGCTCCGGTGCCAAGCAAATGGCGATGCTGAAGCGTCTTCCAAAGATCCTTCGGTTCATCCCTGGCACAGCCCAAGATGTGCGCGCCTATTTCCTGACCCTGCAATACTGGCTGTCGGGCTCTGACGAAAATGTCGCCAATATGGTGCGCTATTTGGTCAGCCGCTACGCCGGTGGCCCGCGCGAAAACCTTCGCTCCGCCGTCAAAGCCAGCATGCCGACCTCATACCCTGACGTTGGGATCTATCACCCAGATCTGCCCACCCGTGTCACGGAAACTGATGCTGGCCTGCCCTCACCTGCCCATGCCCGCGGCACGGTTGGGTTGGTGCTCATGCGATCCTATCTGCTTGCGGGCAACAGCGCCCACTATGACGGGGTCATTCGCGCACTCGAAGCACGCGGACTGAAGGTCATCCCGGTGTTTGCATCGGGTCTTGATGCACGGCCTGCCGCCGAAAAGTTCTTCATCAAAGACGGTCGCCCCATCATTGATGCCGTTCTGTCTTTGACCGGCTTTTCGTTGGTTGGTGGTCCCGCCTACAACGACGCAAAAGCTGCTGAAGAGATGCTGATGGGGTTGGATGTGCCCTATCTCGCGGCACATGCAATTGAGTTCCAAACCCTACAGGAATGGGCCGCGTCAAGCCGTGGCCTGATGCCGGTGGAATCAACAATCATGGTTGCTATTCCCGAGCTCGATGGCGCCACAGAGCCCACGGTTTTTGGCGGGCGCGTCGATCCAACCGGCGAAGCGTGCACCGGTTGCGACAAAGCCTGCGTCTTCTCGGACCCCGACTTGGCCAAGCTCATGCAGGTTTGTCCGGAGCGGTCTGAGCGGATAGCTGATCGCATCGATCAATTGATTGCGTTGCGGCATTCAGACCGGGCTGATCGCAAAGTCGGCGTTGTTCTATTCAATTTCCCACCCAATGGCGGCAACACCGGAACAGCGGCTTATCTGTCGGTGTTCCGGTCGCTTTGGAACGTGCTATCCGGCCTCAAGGCTGAAGGCTACGACGTCGACATGCCTGCTGATGTCGATGCCCTGCGTGACGCGATTATAGATGGCAATGCGAGCCAATATGGTGCCCACGCCAATGTCCACACAGGCATCCCTGTCGACGATTATGTGCGCAAAGAGCCATACCTGAAGGAACTGGAAAGCGTCTGGGGGCCTGCCCCCGGTCGGCACCAGACCGATGGCCAGTCCATCTTCGTACTTGGCGCGCAGTTCGGTAATGTCTTTGTCGGCGTTCAACCGGCCTTCGGTTACGAAGGCGACCCGATGCGCCTGCTTTTCGAGCAGGGGTTTGCGCCCACCCATGCTTTCAGCGCCTTTTATCGTTGGCTTCGCGAAGACTTTGGTGCCCAGGCGTTACTGCACTTCGGCACCCACGGCGCGTTGGAGTTTATGCCCGGCAAACAGACCGGCATGTCCGGCAAATGCTGGCCAGACCGGCTGATTGGCGACACGCCAAACTACTATCTCTATGCCTCCAACAACCCTTCCGAGGGCATGATCGCAAAACGCCGGTCCGCGGCGACATTGATCAGCTACCTGACGCCCCCGCTTGCCCACGCAGGCCTCTACAAGGGGCTCAACGAGCTGAAAGCAACGATCGAGCGCTGGCGCAATCTGGACGACACGGGTGTCGCGGAAGCCGACACTTTGAGCGAACTGATCCAAGCGCAAGCCGCGGAGTTGGATCTTAGCCACGCCGAACCAGCGTGGTCGGTCGACGCGCGCGAGGCACAGATCACCAAGCTCCAAGATGATGTCCGCGAGTTGGAATACACGCTCATCCCGCACGGCTTGCATGTGGTGGGTGAGCCTCTTAGCGAAGCCGAACGCGCCGACATGATCCAAGCCATCGGCGAGTCGGCCCACGGCGTCGCAATGTCGAAAGATGATGCGCTGGCGATCGTGATGGGCGACGACGTCCCGGGCGACATTCCGCATCAGATCGTGGCAGCCCTGGCACGCACTGACGCCCTGCTCGCCGTTGATCATGAGTTGAAGGCCATTGTCCATGCACTGGATGGCGGCTTTATCGAGCCTACGCCAGGGGGCGACGTCGTGCGCTCACCGGATGTTCTGCCAACGGGTCGCAACATTCATGGCTTCGATCCGTTCCGCATTCCATCGACTTATGCGATGCGCGAAGGCACGGCTCAAACCGAAAAGCTGCTAGAGCGCTGCGTTGAAGATGCTGGGGAATTGCCCACCTCTATCGCGCTTGTGCTGTGGGGCACCGACAACCTGAAGACCGAGGGCGGCACGATCGCCCAAGCCCTTGCCCTGATGGGCGCGAAGCCACGCTTCGATAGCTATGGCCGCCTTTGCGGCGCAGAGCTTGTCCCGCTTGAGGAGCTTGAGCGTCCACGTATCGACGTGGTGATGACGCTGTCGGGCATCTTCCGCGATCTCCTGCCGCTGCAAACCAAGGTCCTTGCAGAGGCTGCTCTGCTGGCTGCGCAAGCCAATGAACCGCTCGACCAAAATCATATTCGAGCACATGCTCTCGCCTACGCTGACAAGCACGCATGCGATATGGAGACAGCAGCGTTGCGCGTCTTCTCCAACGCCGACGGTGCCTACGGCTCGAACGTCAACAATCTAGTCGAGTCCGGCGCTTGGGACGACGAAGATGAACTGGCCGAGACCTATGAGCGCCGCAAGAGCTTCGCTTACAGCGCGTCTGGCAAACCAGTGCAGCAAGCGGCACTTTTGCAATCGATGCTGGCGGACGTCGACGTCGCCTACCAGAACCTCGACTCGGTAGAGCTCGGCGTCACCACGATTGACCATTACTTCGACACGCTGGGTGGAATCAGCCGGGCAGCGGCCCGCGCTAAGGGCAATGGAACGGACGTTCCAGTGTTCATTGGAGATCAGACGCGCGGCGAAGGCAAAGTCCGCTCGCTGTCCGAACAGGTCGCGCTTGAAACCCGCACCCGCATGCTCAATCCCAAATGGTACGAAGGCATGCTGCAACATGGCTATGAAGGTGTGCGGCAAATTGAAGAGCATGTGACCAACACCATGGGTTGGTCAGCGACCACCGGTCAGGTTCAGCCCTGGGTCTACCAAAAACTCACCGAAACCTACGTCCTCGATCCGGAAATGCGTGAGCGCCTGGCGTCTTTGAATCCAACCGCCTCGGCCCGCTTGGCCGAACGGCTCATCGAAGCCCATGAGCGCGACTATTGGCAACCGGACGACGCGACACTGGAAGCGCTGCGCGACGCCGGCGAAGAGCTGGAAGACCGGCTCGAAGGCATTGGCGTTTCCTCTCACTCCACAGGTGCCGTCAGCATGGAGGCTGCCGAATGAACGTTGTAACCCCACCCCCCACCGGCACCAAAACAACCTTATTGGACCGTTCTCCCAAGGGCTTCACGCCCAAGGGTGAAGACGGCGAAGGTTCGGTTCAGGTCAAAATGGATCCATCGCTCACCATAGAAACGGCGAAGGTGTTCGCGGTCTACGGCAAAGGCGGCATTGGCAAGTCCACCACCTCGTCGAACCTGTCAGTCGCCTTTTCCAAGCTCGGCAAGCGCGTGTTGCAGATCGGTTGTGATCCGAAACATGACAGCACGTTCACGCTGACCAAGAGCCTATGCCCAACGGTCATCGACGTTTTGGAATCGGTGGAGTTCCACGCCGAAGAGCTGCAGCCGGAAGACTTCGTGTTCGAAGGCTACAATGGCGTGATGTGCGTTGAGGCTGGTGGCCCACCTGCTGGCACCGGTTGCGGCGGGTATGTGGTTGGGCAGACCGTCAAACTCCTCAAAGAACACCACCTTTTGGAAGACACCGATGTGGTGATTTTTGACGTGCTAGGCGACGTTGTTTGTGGCGGCTTTGCTGCACCATTGCAGCACGCTGAAAAGGCGCTGATCGTCACCGCCAATGACTTCGACTCGATCTTTGCGATGAACCGCATCGCGGCCGCTATCAAGGCCAAATCCAAGAACTACGACGTTCGCGTCGGCGGGGTCATCGCCAACCGCTCGAAAGCCACCGACGAGATAGACCGCTTCAACGAGAAGGTCGGCCTCAAACGGGTCGCGCACCTGCCCGATCTCGATGAGATTCGCAAATCGCGGCTCAAAAAACGCACCCTGTTTGAGATGGATGAAACGCCAGCCGTGCAGGCCGTGCAACAAGAATATCTGCGCCTAGCCGCGAGCCTTTTGGCCTCTGAAGATACCTGCGATCCAACGCCGATGAAGGATCGTGAGATCTTCGACTTTCTAGGGTTTGACTGATGGCTGATGTGATCGAAGCAAACGGAACCTACCAAGCTCGGCGCGGAGAGATCGAAGCTTATTTTGATCGCACCGCGGCCAAGACTTGGGAGCGCCTGACATCGGACGCACCGGTCTCCGGTATCCGTGCCACGGTTCGCGCTGGTCGTGATGCAATGCGAGCAACTCTTCTTTCGTGGTTACCTAACAACCTTACAGGGCAACGTGTTCTCGATGCTGGCTGCGGCACCGGCGCCTTTGCAGTGGAAGCCGCCAAGCGTGGGGCTGACGTTGTCGCGATCGATCTGTCGCCCAACCTGGTTGATGTCGCGCGCGAACGTATGCCAGCTGGCTTGGTTGGCACCATTCAATGGAAATCCGGTGACATGCTGGATGCAGCTCTCGGCGTGTTTGATCATGTCGTCGCGATGGACTCGGTCATCCACTACGATGCCGGAGATAAGGTCGGCGCCTTGTGTCAGTTGGCGGAGCGGTCAAGCAATCAGGTATTGTTCACCTTCGCGCCAAAAACCCCCGCGCTCGCCACCATGCACG
This sequence comes from Hyphomicrobiales bacterium, assembly GCA_965601715.1. Lineage (GTDB taxonomy): Bacteria > Pseudomonadota > Alphaproteobacteria > Rhizobiales > MH13 > MH13. Next base: position 1,530,576 of record OZ271835.1, read on the forward strand.
CCGTCGGCAAACTGTTCCCGCGGGGTGATCGCTCACCAGCCATCGTTCCGATTGGCGAGGGCCGCTTACGCAAAATGGTGGCGCAACGCCTGCCCGAGATCGCGATCCGCGACACCAAACGCATCGCCTCGGGCTTCTACACATCGCAAGCTATGCGTCTGGTGCGGAGGGAAGCCACCCAATGACGCCCGAGCGCAAACCCTTCAACCAGATTTGGACAGAGATCGGTCCGCGGTTCCTGCCGTTCGCCGATGCCGCTAGCGATGAGTTGCCGCTTCGACGCCTGCTACGCCTCGCTCTCTTCCAGATTTCGGTTGGCATCGCGGTTACGCTTATCACCGGCACCCTGAACCGCGTCATGATCTTGGAACTGTCTGTTCCTGCTTGGCTCGTGTCCTTCATGGTTGCACTGCCGCTTCTGTTTGCGCCTTTCCGTGCCCTCATCGGGCATAAATCCGACACGCACAAATCCTTCCTTGGGTGGCGGCGTGTCCCCTACATCTGGTTTGGCACCATTTTCCAGTTTGGTGGCCTGGCCTGCATGCCCTTCGCCATCCTTCTGCTCAGCGAAGGCGGCGGACCGCTCTTGACCGGGCACCTGGTCACAGCCTTCGCGTTCCTGTCCATCGGGTTTGGCCTGCACACCACGCAAACGGCGGGCCTGGCCCTGGCGACGGACATCGCTCCAAAAGACAATCGGCCGCGCGTCGTCGCGCTGCTCTATGTAATGCTGCTGGTCGGTATGGTGGCGAGCGCCATGGTCTTCTCTTGGCTCTTGGCAGACTTTACGCCAGGCCGCCTGATCCAGGTGATCCAAGGTGCAGCGGTCGTTACGATCGTCCTCAACCTGATTGCCCTTTGGAAGCAAGAGCCACGCAACCCAAAGGCCACCGCTCACCATATCGAACACCCGAGTTTCCAAGAGGCTTGGCGCGCATTCTCCAGCGGCAATCGCACCGGGCGCATCCTGTTGGCCGTCGGCCTCGGTACGCTGGCCTTTTCGATGCAGGACATTCTGCTGGAGCCCTATGGCGGTGAGGTATTGGGACTTTCCGTTAGTGCCACAACGCTGCTGACAGCACTGTTCGCCGGTGGCACCTTGTTTGGTTTCGCCCTTGCCGCCAACCGGCTTGGAAAGAACGGCGACCCGTATCGCTATGCAGGTCTCGGCCTCATGATTGGCATCATTGGCTTTTCGATGATCGTATTTGCTGCGCCGTTCGACTCCGCTTTGATGTTCCGCTCGGCGACAATGCTGGTCGGGTTCGGCAGCGGCCTCTTCGCCGTGTGCATGCTGACTGCGACGATGGAACTCTCCAAACAGACGGATGATGGCCAGTCGACCAGCGGGATTGCGCTGGGTGCTTGGGGCGCCGTCAACGCCACTGCGGCCGGGCTTGGATTGGCCGCCGGGGGCGCCTTGCGCGACGCTTTTTCTGGGCTCGGCATGCTTGGTGTCTTCGGTCGGATCATTGAGGACCCGGCGTTTGGCTACGGCGTCGTCTATCACATTGAAATCGGACTGCTTTTCGCAACGTTGATCGTGCTTGGCCCCTTGGTTGGGCACCAGCGTCGCATCAAGCATTCCAAACAGAACGGGCAAGGCTTCGGCCTTGCTGAATTCCCAGGCTAATAGGGAAAAAGGGGAAATATGCAAATGTCATTATTCGGTCGAGAAAGCTTCGACGTGGGCTGTACCGTGGATGTGCAGAACACCTTCGAAAGCCTGCATGCCTATGTTGAATTGGACGGCGACATCGCCATCGCACCAGGCGACGAAGTGATCGTCCATGGTCACCCAATCGAGGTGCCATACGGCGAACGCCAAGTCTTCAAGCGTAAGGCCACAGTGCGCCGCGCCAGTTTGGTCGAACGCACCTGGACGCGCCTGACCGGCGATTTGGAATTCATGGAACTTTGCGAATTCAGCTTCTCAGAGGAGGTCGCGCTATGAACATGCACGCTCCAGTTAAAGACGGAACTCCAGTTGCCAAGACACCAAAGGCCCATCCGCCCATCAATGAAACGACGCGGATGGCGCAGGAAACCACGCTTCTCAATCCGCGCTTTTACACCACCGATTTTGACAAGCTCGACAAGATCGATGTCACCCCTGTGCGCGAAGAGTGGGACGCTTTGATGGATGAGATGCGGTCCGATCCCAACCGCGGCCACTTCAAGCGCAATGAAGATTGGGACCATATCGATATCGACGCACTGGACCCACAGTTGCGCAAGGAGTTCATCGATTTTCTCGTCTCATCTCTCACAGCAGAATTCTCTGGCTGCGTGCTTTATAAAGAGATGAAAAAGCGCGGAAAAAACAAAGAGATATGCGAACTTTTTGCTCTTATGGCGCGTGATGAGAGCCGCCATGCCGGCTTCATCAACGATGCCCTTAAAGAGTTCGACATTGGTGTGAACTTGGGCTTCCTGACGAAGGCGAAGAAGTACACCTACTTCCAGCCGAAGTTCATCTTCTACGCGACCTACCTGTCCGAGAAAATTGGCTACGCCCGCTACATCACCATCTTCCGGCACTTGGAGAAGCACCCAGACCATCGCTTCCACCCAATCTTCAAATGGTTCGAAGAGTGGTGCAACGATGAGTTCCGCCATGGCGAGGCCTTCTCGCTTCTGATGCGCTCAGATCCGAAACTGCTGCAAGGCGTCAACAAGCTTTGGATCCGTTTCTTCCTGCTTGCCGTTTTTGCAACCATGCATGTGCGCGATGAAGCGCGCCCAGCTTTCCACGAAGCCTTGGGCGTCGATGTCGAAGAATACGACATGCAGGTCTTCCGCACCACGACTGAGATCTCCAAGCAGTGCTTCCCGGTCCTGCTAGATCTCGACAATCCGAAATTTCTGGAAGGGCTGCGCAAGCTGAACGCCATCAACATCGCGATGGGTGAAGCGAGGGAGAAAGCTGGCATTGGCGGGAAGCTGAAACGGGCAAGCCTTGGCGCCCAAGCCGTTTTCACCTTTGCTGGGCTCTACTTCCTGAAGACGAAACCCAACACCATTCCGGCAACCAGCCGTCTGCAACCGACCTGGTAATCGCTTGTGATGGATTGGCTCGCCCCGATTGCCTTTGCAGTGTTCCTTTGGTGGTTCTCCACCGGAGTGATCCTGCTCGCCGACAGGCTGCCACGCGTGACGCCCCGCGCCACGCTAGCAGCAGCCTCGGTGTTGGCAATCGGAGCGCTCATCGCCGTCTGGCTTGTGCGCGACGAAAGCAGCGTCTTAGCCACCTATATCGGCTTCACCGCCGGGCTGATCTTATGGGGTTGGCACGAGGTCAGCTTCTTGACCGGCTATGTCACTGGCCCGCGCAAAACCGCCTGTCCGGTTGGGCTCGGTCTTGGCGAGCGTTTTGTGCTGGCTGCCCAGACGCTGATCTACCACGAGGTCGCCATTGCCCTCACGGCTGCCGCCTTGCTGGTGACCCATTGGGGCGTCGCAAATCCGGTTGCAGCTTGGACCTTCACGCTCCTCTGGCTGATGCGCCTTTCAACCAAGTTCAACATCTTTTTAGGCGTACCAAACGTCACAGAAGAGTTCCTGCCGACCCACCTCGCGCACCTCAAAACCTATTTCCGCACGCGCGCTATCAACCTTCTGTTTCCGGTCTCTGTGACCATCGGCACGGTGGCAACGACCGCCCTCGCCTTCGCTGCCGCGACCAGTTCACCGCCCTTGGCGACCATGCTGGTCCTGGTTGCGACGCTCGCCGCTTTGGGCGTTCTGGAACATTGGTTCCTGATCCTGCCTTGGCGCGACGCAGAGCTCTGGAAGGTCTATCTGCGCGGCGATCACGCAAGCCAGAACCAGACTTCTTCACCCACACCACACACAACAACGCAAACCCAGCGGCAGGAAGCCGCGCCAACATCAATAAACGCATTGCATCGGGGACTAACGACTATGACGGACATCACGCCATCTAACGACACCCAGTCACGACAGCGCGAGGTTGAGCCGATCAACCCTGACACCCATTGCCCCGCAAGTGGCAGCAAGACGAAAAAGCCGTCGCGGGCGAAAAGCCAAGAGCCAGCAAACGACGAGGCAATAAACTTCGAAGCCTTCTTCCAAGGTGCTCTGTCAGACTTGCGCGATGAAGGCCGTTACCGTGTCTTTGCGCACCTTGAGCGCAAGATGGGCGCCTTCCCGCGCGCCAAGCGTCATACCGACAAGGGCACGCACGATGTCACAGTTTGGTGCTCCAACGACTATCTCGGCATGGGACAAGAAGCGTGCGTGATCGACGCGATGCACGAAGCCATCGATCGGTGCGGTGCTGGTGCCGGTGGCACACGCAATATCTCGGGGACCAACCATTTCCACGTGGTGTTGGAAAAGGAGCTTGCAGATCTGCACGGCAAGGAATCCGCGCTGATCTTTACCTCAGGCTACGTCTCCAACTGGGCATCGCTTGGCACGCTTGGGTCCACCATCCCCGACTGTATGATCCTGTCAGACGCGCTCAATCATGCCTCAATGATTGAAGGCATTCGGCATTCCCGCGCCGACAAGATGATCTGGAAGCACAACGACCCTGAGGATCTGGATCGCAAACTGGCGAGCCTACCCGTCGATCGGCCCAAGATCGTGGCCTTTGAATCGGTTTATTCCATGGATGGCGATATCGCCCCGATGGCTGAGATCGTCGAGGTCGCCGAAAAACATGGCGCCATGACGTACCTCGATGAGGTTCACGCTGTTGGCATGTATGGTCCACGCGGCGCCGGTATTGCCGAGCGCGACGGCGTTATGGATCGCATCACCGTGGTTGAAGGGACACTCGGCAAGGCCTTCGGCGTGATGGGCGGCTACATCGCCGCGTCAGAAGCCCTGTGCGATTACGTGCGCTCGTTCTCGTCGGGCTTCATCTTCACGACCGCTCTTCCACCGGCCATCGCCGCTGGCGCCACGGCATCGATAAAACACCTCAAACAGAGTGCTGTTGAGCGTGATCGCCAGAAGGAACGCGTCGCCAGAGTACGTGCGGCCCTGGATGCAAAGGGTATTCCGCACCTGCCGAACCCCAGCCACATCATCCCGGTGATGGTGGGTGACCCTAAGAAGTGCAAGTTCATTTCTGATGTGCTGCTCGACAATTATGGGATCTACATTCAGCCCATCAATTACCCCACAGTGCCGAAGGGAACAGAGCGCCTGCGCATCACCCCAGGGCCGCTTCACACCGATGCCGATATTGAGCATCTGGTCAGCGCGTTGAACGACCTTTGGTCCCACTGCGCACTTTCGCGCGCTGTGGCCTAACGACTGGATCGACACAACGTTCGCGAGGTGTTCGACCCGGTAGAAACCAACCGATGGCTGCGTTCTTCAAAAAAATGCAGCCAACGGTGTCAAACTGGGCTGACTGGCCTAGGTTCACCCTCATCCGCCGTTCACCTTGACATGACTTCGTCGGTCGCGTCAGTGTTTTCGCGGAGTGGCATTTACAATTGAGGCCTCTGGCCCAAGGGAGAAAGAATGATGAAACGTACCACTGGCCTTGCTCTGGCAGCCGCCATGATGATGTCCGGCGGCGCAAGCATCGCCGCGGCCCAGGACTTGGATGCATTCCTGAACGCCGATGCCGAAGCTGGCGCGGCCGTATTCCGCCAATGCTCGGCCTGCCACATGGTTGGCGCCAACGCGATGAACCGGGTCGGCCCACCTCTCAACGGCATTATCGGTCGTGACTGGGGCTCGGTTGAAGGCTTCAACTACTCAGACTCGCATACCGAGTCCGGTGTAGAGCAAGGCGGCGTCTGGACGGTATCCATCATGGCGACCTACCTGGAGAACCCACGCGCTATGGTTCCACGCACGCGCATGGCCTTTGCTGGCCTTCGTCAGCCTGGCCAAATTGAAAATGTCATCAAGTACCTGGCCGGCTTCGATGCAGACGGTAACGAAGTCGATCCAGCACCGGCGCTTGAGGAAAATTTCGGCGGCTAACGCCCAACGAGCGACTGAGCGCAAACGCGCTCAGATCGATACGGACAAGGAAGGCCGGTGTAGTTGCACCGGCCTTTTTCATTGGGGCGGTGTTGAGCCCGCTGGCAGAACGTTCCTACGACCGCGTTTATCCGAATTTCTGAGCTTTTTCAGCAAGTAAGCATGGCGAGCGGCAGCAAAAACCGCTATGATAAGGCCGCCCCTGTCCAGTGGAGAAAGCACCTCTGATGGCCCAGATTATGATACCCGCCATCGCCGATGATGGGTCGTTCTACCCTATAGAAAAGATGGAAGCGCATGAGCTCGGCTTGTTGCACCTCGCCATCTCAGTTTTCGTCTTCAATCCGAAGGGCGAGCTGCTGATCCAGCAGCGGGCGAAGGACAAATATCACTGCGGTGGACAATGGGCCAACACGTGCTGCAGCCATCCTTATTGGGGCGAAAGCGTCGCCGATTGTGCGCATCGGCGTTTGCGCGAAGAACTGGGTGTTGGCTTGCCACTCAATCCAATCGGCACCGTTACCTATCGGGCAGACGTTGGTAACGGTCTAACCGAGCATGAGCGCGTCCACATGTTCACTGCAACGGCACAACCGAACGACTGGGTGCCGCGCCCAAATCCAGACGAAGTTGCCGACGTCCGTTGGGTTTCTATGGAATGGTTGAGCGATACCCTCGCCAATAATCCAGAAACGCTCACCCCATGGTTCCGTATCTACATCAAAGATTGGACCGACGTGTGGGCGCCAGCCGCGTAGCGCAATCCAGGAGCTGTGACGAAATCGGTTTCGCCGCTTCTTTTTTGCACTGTAAACCAAATCAAACGTCCAATTTTGTTGACACACCAAAGTGGGCAATCTTACTATGGTGGTAAGGAGTCTTCCGTTTTTGCGGGGGAGCTCCCCATTGCCGTCGCCAGGTGGCGAACGGTGCCACGGATTGGGTGTTCCAGGGATGCTGGCAACAAAGCACAAGCTGACACGCATCAAGCTCCTTCACGCAGGTGCTGAAGACAGCAATGTGCAAATCCGTGGATCGGCCGACAACGAACGCTCCTACCGACAGCAGGCGCGCTCACTCTTAAACCACATCGGATGACCTGGAGGGCGTGATGGATTTCTCGCAATTCGACTTCGTCAACTTAACCACCCATCTCGATCTCGCTCAGGTGCTGCTTTACGCGTTTTGGCTGTTCCTTGGCGCTCTGATCTTCCACCTACAGATGGAAGCGCGCCGCGAGGGCTTCCCTGCCGAAAGCGATGAAACTGGTGAGGCATCAACCGGCATGCTGTTCATGCCAGGGCCAAAGACATTTCACCTACCGCACGGCCATGGCGATGTAACGGTGCCCAATTGGGACCGCGAAGGGCGCGAACTCGCACTCGAAGCCAGTGAAGCGTGGGGCGGAGCGCCCAAAGATCCGACCGGTAAAAACCCGATGCTGGATGGCGTAGGCCCCGGTGCTTACGCATTGCGCGCCGACGTGCCAGACCTGTTGAACTCCGGTGCCGTCAAGATACGTCCAATGAGCAAAACCGACGGCTTTGCCATTCCGGAACGAGATCCAAATCCCATCGGTGGCGAAGTAATTGGCGTCGATGGGGAAGTCGGCGGCACGGTCGTTGATGCTTGGGTCGACCAGGCGGAAAGCATGATCCGCTACTATGAAATCAAAGTGTCCGACGAGGAAGGTGCCAGAACGGTGCTAATGCCGACCAATTTTGCGGTCGTGCGCACCAAGCCTGAAACCCACCTTTATGTTCACGCGATCACCGGCGCGCAGTTCGCCGACGTTCCCGTGACGGCCAAGGCTGACCAGATCACCATGCTCGAAGAAGAGAAAGTGATGGGCTACTACGGCGCTGGGTACTTCTATGCGCAAGAGTACAGATCGGACCCACTGCTTTGAACTACATCTACAACCAAGATGACTTCGCTACGGAGCCCGTCCGCGGGCTCCCTGCAGCTCTGCCTCCAGGCGAGTTTGTTCTGTGGCAAGGCGCGCCAGATTGGCGTGCCTTTGCGCGTCAGGTCTACCACACGCGGGCTTTGGCGATCTTGGTTGGCCTGGCAGCCACCATTCGCATTGCTGTATCAGTCAATGCGGGGACCACTCTCGGGACGGCCATCGGCGAAGCCGGAATTATTGTTGCCTTTGGTGCTGTTGGCATCGGCATGCTGTCGTTCTTGGCTTGGCTGGTTCAAAAGACGACGGTCTACACCATCACCAACAAGCGGGTGATGATGCGCATCGGCGTCGCCCTGCAAAAGACGTTTAACATCCCCTTCGCGCAGATTGACGGCGCAGCTCTCTTCAGCAATCGCAAGGATTTCGGCAATATCAGCCTGTCTTTGAAGCCGGGCGTTGCCATTGCCTACCTCATCTTGTGGCCGCATGTGCGCCCTTGGCGCATGTCGCAAAGCCAGCCGACTTTGCGGGCTATTCCAAGGGCCGGTCGCGTTGCACAACTCCTAACAGACGCGTTCACATCCCATGTTGCCACCTCCGAGGCGATTGACCGTAGCCGCTTGGCATTAGCAGCTGATGGCGCGCCACCACTTGCGGATGACGACACCGTTCAGGAAAAGCTGAAAGACGCCCACATCATACCCAAGCCGATGGCGATGCTCGCGGCCGCCACGGCTGTTGTGACCGTGATTACAGTCGGCCTGGCGCAATGGGCTGATCTGGACGCTCAACGCGCCAATGATGGCACGCCCGTCTTCGAGCAGTCACTGCAGTTCGTCGACGGCACGGGCGACCAGCTGAGCGTGCTGAATGCCGAGACAGGCGCCGTGATCACATCTGTGGAAGGCGCAGGCGACGGTCTGTTGCGTAACGCTGTTCGAGGTTTGCGAACCAAACGCGTGCAGGCCAATCAAGATCCAGCCGCGCCGTTCCTTCTGCAGCGGTTCGCCGACGACGGCGTGTATCTGACCGATCCGCTGACCAACAACACAATCCGGCTGGAGTCCTTCGGCCCTGCTATTCAGTTGGGCGCAACGAATGATCTGATCCAGCTCGGCCACACTGCGACGGCCGCATCGAACTAGCAGACTAAGAGCGGCCGGCCTCGGTCGGCCACCTCTTGCCCCTCTGCAGCAAAGACTCCGCTCTCAATCTGGATCCGCAACCTACTACTAGAGCCTTAGGTGCGCCTCCATCGTACGGTCTTAGTTCACAGCCACATTGATAGCGCTGACCAATGGTCCTGCGTGAATGCAGATTCCAAGACTGCAGATTTCAATCCTCGCACCGATTACCGACACGGAAGTGGCCAACCCGCCCGCAACTTCGTTGCTCAAAGGGCAGCTAAACCACTTGCCAGGTGCGCGCGGGCCCAGGCCCGCCTCCGATGCGCAAGCTCCTTGTGTCAGCCGAAGGCTCGCCCATGTCCAGCCGATAGGTACTGCGATCTCTAAGCTTCGTGTGGTATCCGAGCACCGGCATGCGAGGGCGTTTATATCGGCGCCGCTACCTGCCTCCAAAAACGGCCTGCCGTACCTGCTAAGTAGCGGCCGCGATCAGCGCGCAAGTGTGCAAGTCGAACAGGGCTGCAGTTGACGTTAGGGATATCAGGCATTTAGACACGAATACGTGTCAGTACTGACCATTCATTGTCAAAACGCTGGATCAACCACAGCTGCTTTCAAATGGTTTCACGCGACCTTGTTCTTCGTTGTATTGATAGCATGCCAGACCGCTTGAACGCCAAAGCGGCGGAACGGCTATCGGTTGTCTGTCAATTTCATTTGACCGGAGATCACGAGTGCGCCTTCGCCCTGGTGGTCGAGGACGGCGCCTGCACACTCCACGATGGTTGGCATGCAAAACCGAGCGCAACGCTCACCATGGAAGCGCCCATCTTTGTCGACCTTGCCTTTGGTGAACTCAACGGCACGCATGCGTTCTTCAAGAGGCAGATGCGGTTCAAGGGCGATGTTGGCATGGCGCTCAAACTGCATAGCTTGTTCCCTTCGGCGAACACTTCCGAAAAGTTGCACATCAGCGCCGCACGCTAGGCCGGATCGACAGACTTAAGGCTCAGGTGTAGCCGAGAGATCCAGGCGACACTTGCTCGTCAGCTGGGAAGCCGCACGATGCCACTGCAAACTGATGGCAAGGAGTGACCCATTAGCAGGCGCCAGCGCGACGGGCCGTGCCCGAGGATCCCGACGCAAAAAATTCGGCCGCCGCACGCATGCGACGGCCGATCTTGTTGGTGTGCCATAGGTGGTTAGGAGGCTATTGCCATTGCCGGAAATTCGAGTCCGGCGTGATTGGCCACCAGGAGAGATCCTCCGGGACAACCCCATGCTTCATGCCCCATAGCGTCCAGTCATCCACCACAGTGCCCGTGATGAGAATACCGATTCCGCCGGTGAGCGTGCACAGCATCGCGAACCACCAAGCCCAGCGGTGAATGGACTCCATCGAAGCGTTGAAGCCCATCGTCCAGCGCCAGAATAAAGCTGCACGCTCAGACGCGGTACCACGGTCGGTGATCTGCTCAATCTCCCGCTCGCCGCCATAGCGCGTCACTGCCAGAATGGTCGCCCCGTGCATCGCGAACAGCAGCGCCGAACCATAGAGGAACACAATCGACAGCATGTGGAACGGGTTCCAGAACAGGTTCCCCCAAGCCAGCGAGAAGTTGTTCGTCCAATCCAGGTGGCTGAAGATGCCGTAGGGCACCGCCTCGCTCCAGCTGCCCATCATCACTGGGCGGATAAAGCCGAGGACAAGGTAAAGCCAGATCGCTGCCGCAAACGCGTAGCAAACATGGAGGCCCAACCCGAGCGCTTTGGCCCGACGGTACATGCGCACCCACCACAACAGGATGGACGCAGTAATGAAGAAGCCGGTGATCATGAACCACCCGCCTTCATTGAGCGGCGGCAGAACCTGCAGACCATACTCAGGTGGCGGCGGATCGAGCGAGAGCCACAAGAACTCGCGCACAAACAGGACAGGGTTCCACCCCACCTGCGCCGCCATTTGCCAACCAATGATGGCAAAGCCGATCGAGAACATGATGATCGATGCCACACCAAGGAAGCCGAGATAGATTGGCCCCAACTGAGCGTTACCAATCTTACCGACCCAGTAGCTCAGTGTGCCGCCGACACGTTCAAAATCAGTGTCGTCGTCGGGAATGTCGACGCCAGGCTCGACATGGCCCATCACCTGAACGCGGGTGAAGATGTTTTGATAGTTGTTCAGCATTCTTCAGCCCTCCCTACTGGCCGTTCCAGGTGAGCGTCTCGCGGATGGGCTCCCACCAGTCGATCCAGGAACCAGAGTAAATTGGCCCGGAAATCAGGATACAGACCGCGCTCCAGAATCCGGCGTTCAGAGCCAGGAACAGACCCAAACGGTGGATACCAAGCGTGCCGATCGAGTAACCAATCGTATCGCGGAAATAGGTATCCTCATGCTCTGGCGTTTTGACCGTGCCGCCCTTCTGTGGGTTCACCGCCGACAGCACCATGCCGCCATGCAAAGCCAAGGCGAACGTCGTCGTGAAGAAGAACGTGATCGCGACCATATGCGCCGGATTGTAGTGGAAATTGCCGTACTGATAGCCAGTGAACCACACCCAGTTGAGGTGGCTCATAATGCCATAGGGGAAGCCGTGCCCCCAGGACCCCAGCCACAGAGGCCGGATCACGTTCAATGTGACGAAAGCGAGAATAGCAACCGAAAAGGCAAAGGGCACATGAAGGCCCATGCCAAGTTTGCGGCAGATCTCAACTTCTCTTAGCGCCCAAGAGCCAAACGCCCCAACTGCGCATATTGTTACGATCTGCCAAATGCCGCCCTCAGCCATCGGCGCAAGCGCCAATCCGTAGCTGACATCCGGCGGATTGATGGAAAGCATCCAGATATTCCACGTGGGTCCCTGGCTGGCATCATAAATGATGAGCAGGGTGCCAAGCAGCGTGAAGAAAATCGTCGTGACTCCAAAAAAGCCGACATAGAACGGCCCGACCCAGAAATCGAACAGGTCGCCGCCTATCAAGGTACCGCCACGTACGCGGTACTTCCGCTCAAAGCTGAGCAAAGCCATGGTGTCCTCCTTAGCCCAGCTTGGCACACCGTCAGCTGCAGCTAGTTGTTACCGAGTTCAATGGGCGGTGGGGGGATGGCGAAGAGCGCCAGCTCCCTCCACCGCCAGTCTTGTTTCCGTTCCAGCGACGCCGGCTAGACCAGCGCGCGTGGCTCGGATGGCAAAAGCATTTCGACTTGGGCACCGCCGTTCATCGCCATGCCTTCTCCCAGCCAGTTGAATTTTTCGGTGCTGAGCAAAATGAAATGGATCAGCAACGCCAACGTGAACAGGAAGACTGTCAGGGCGACGATCGCGCGACGCGGATCGAAAATGAGCCAAATTCTCCACATGTTTTCAAATCCTTATGCAGAACGACCCATTAGAGCCAAGGGTTGTAGAACCACATCGAAATGTGGGCGAGGAAGGGAAAGAGTGACATTGCAAATGCACCCTTCGTGAAGAGTCTGTGAAACTCTTGCGCCTCCTCCGGAGAGAGCCCTGAAGGGCTTTTCCCTGAAGCCATAAACATGACCTCCATTGTGTGGCCTTGCGGCCGTTACCGCGCACCTCCCGCGCGGCGGGGATTGCCAAACCATGCCGAAGCATCGCCTGACGCTGGACCGGCGAACCGGGCCAACTCGTTTGCGGCCTGAAAGACAGGCCGATCAGTTTGCGTTGGCGAAGGAGGTGCTCCTCGCCAACGAATTCGTCAGCCCATCAGGGCATAGCCAGCGGCAACGCTGGCCGCCGAGCGTGCCTCGGCCAAAACAGAAGGGCGCTGGCCCGATTGGGCGCCAAAAACGCGCCACGGCATCAGCCGCGCCAAAACCAAAACAGGCAGCGCGAGCACAAAAGTCACCGCGAACAGCAGCCAGAACTCACGTCGGTTTTCGTTGCGGGGGCGCTGGCTGGCCAAGGTTGTTTCCTGCATGGTCGGTACCTCCGCTTGAACGGTTTGAATGGTCATGAAGTCGGCTCCAGGTCGCGCTCGGCGGGGGCCGCAGATAATCGTTGTGTTGGGGCGGTTGTGTCGCCGGAAGCGCGGCGCACCATTGTCAGGCTGACGTGGCGCAGGCCCTCAGCCCGGGCGATCTCTTCAGCCGCGTCGCGCAACCGTTTTGCTGCCGAGATGCGCACCAGCACGGGTTCTGCCTCGACCAACCGATCCAGCAGCGCCTTGGCATCAGCATCCCAGGCTAGTTCTTCGCGCATGCGCGCAGGCGTCGCCTCTGCCGCATCCATGTCGGTTGCCAGCGGCAAAATGTTGAACAAGGCGTCGAACAGCGCGTTGCACACCTCTTGGACGATGTAGGTAGCGCCGGCATATCCCATGAAAGGTGTGCCGGTGTGGCGCCGGATGATCGCACCAGGGAAGGATGCGGGTATGTAGACCGCCTTGGGTCCGTGCCCCCCGCCGGGTTTCTCGGCCAGGTACATGCGCTCATTGTAGGAGCCAAACAGTACCAAGGGCGTCTTGGTGTGAACCGCCTCACGCACGGCGCCATTATCGGTTTTCTTGCCGGAGTGCCGCGCTATCGCGAACGTGCAGGGGAGCCCCATTTCCTCTTCCAGGAAATGGCGCACACCGCGAGCATAGGTCTCACTGGCAACAATGGCGAAACTGGCCGTCCCGAAGAAGTCTTGCGTCACCGACCGCCACAAATCCCAGAGCGGTTTGATGGTGGTGTGTTTCTCTTGTTCGATGAACGGTTCCGGATCGAGACCGAGCAAGTCGCCCAAGGCGCGCAAAAATTTGGTCGTCGAGTGCAAACCAATCGGCGCCTGTAGGTAAGGCCGGTCCAAGGCTTCACACAGCAACCGGCCAAACTCACGGTAGAGGCAAACATTCACCTCGGCGTCGGCCAGTTTGGGCACGTCTGCGAGGTGGCTTCCAAGCGGGAAGGTCAGGTTCACCTCAGCGCCAATGCCTTCGATCAGGCGGCGGATCTCGGCGAGGTCCGACGGTGTGTTGAAGGTGCCGTAGATCGGCCCGATGATGTTGACCTTCGGCTTTTCACCTCCTTTGCGCGGCTTCAACGCACGGACCTTTTTCGGTCCATACTCCGTCCACAGCCACTTGATGGCGCGGTCGGCGCTCTCCCACTGGTCTTCATCAATGGTGCGCGGCAGGAACCGCTGAATGTTGGTGCCTTCCGGAGTCACGCCCCCGCCGATCATCTCGGCGATAGAGCCAGTAACCACAACGGCGGGCAGATCCGGGTCGAGCGTGGCATGTGCTCGGCTCATCGCTTCCTCGGTGCCCTTTTGACCCAGCTCTTCTTCGGCCAAGCCCGTCACAACGATTGGCAGTTCATGCGGCGGCAGCGCGTCGGTGTAATGCAGCACAGAGGTGACAGGGAGGTTCTCGCAGCCCACGGGGCCATCGATGACCACCTGCAAGCCCTTGATGGCCGTGAAGGCGTAGACGGAGCCCCAATAGCCCCCAGCGCGATCGTGATCGAGGACTAGCATCCCGTTGAGCCCTCCACGACCTTTTTGGTTTTGGCGGCAATCCGGGCGGCGTATTTCTTTTTAAAGCCGGGATTGTCCTTCGGCGTTGTCTCCCAGACTCCAGCCGCATGACCCGTGCCCACGCCTTCGAAGAACGCCGTCATCGTGTCGAAGCGCTCTTTGTTGGCGATGGCAGCGTTGATCACCTGCGCCAAAGACCCTGCCCCAGCAGGGCCCATCAACGGACGGGCGGAAATAAGGTTGGTGAAATAAAGCGCTGGGATCGAGCGTTCTTTAGCCTTCTGCACCACAGGCGTCGTGCCAATCGCGAGGTCCGGCTCAAATTCTTCCATCGCGGCCACATCTTGTTCCAGCGACGCGCGGTACTGAACGTGCACGCCACGCTCTTCGAGCCATTCACGATCGGGGTCAGAGAACCGTGTGCGCGGCAGGGCTGTGCCGACATAGCGCACGTCAGCACCGCTCTCGATCAGCAGGCGGGCCACAAGAAGCTCTGAGCCTTCGTACCCTGACATTGTGATGCGCCCATCAATCGGCATCGCCGACAGCGCCGCATCAATGGCGGGCAAGACAGCCTGTTGGGCTGCTTCGATCTGCGCTTTGCCCACGTTGCAGGCCTTGCCGATGGATTCCAGCCATGCGGCCGTGCCATGGCGCCCGACGGGTGCCGATCCCACAATGGGTCGCCCGGCGGCCTCAAACTCGCGGAAGGAAGCCGTATAGAATGGGTGAATCGCCGCGACGGCAGCACAATCCAGCGCCGTATAGAGTTCGCGCCATTCGCGCGTCGGGACAACTGGCCCAGCCGCCAATCCCATGGGCGCCAGCATGTGCGCCAGGCCAACAGGGTCAGCGGGGAACATTTCCCCGACCAGGGTCACGGTGGGCCGGTCGGATCGGGGCACCGACGGTGCCTGCACGGGGCCGGACATGGCCTCTTGGCGCGCATAGTTCAGCATCGCGCCAGCAAGCACGTCCTTGGCTTCGGCATGGGTTGGCACGCCAAAGCCCGGCACATCGATGCCGATGATCCGAACGCCGTTGATTTCTTTCGGCAAAAGGCGAAGCGGAACGCCCGACGCTGTCGGCACGCACAAGTTCGTCACCACCACAGCGTCATAGGCATCTGGATCGGCCAAATCGAAGACGGCCTCGCGGATGTCTTCGAAAAGCTTGCCGGTCACCAATGTTTCGGAATTGAACGGCACATAACCCACCGAACGGCGGGCGCCATAGAAGTGCGAGGTGAACGTCAATCCATAGACGCAGCAAGCCGACCCGCTGAGCACCGTCGCGGTGCGCTTCATCCGCAGCCCAACGCGCAGCGACCCAAAGGCCGGACACATGGATTGTGGCTGGTCGTGCGGCCCGATCGGATAGTCTGCTGCAAATTGGTCGAGAAGGTCGGATTGGCCGGCCTTCTGCGCGGCCTCGCGCATCGTATCAGCGCCAGCATGGCACCCAAGGCCATCAGCAGCCGTTGCAGGCGCCGCTTGTTCGCTGGCCTTCGGCCCTTCCAGCGGCACACCATCCACGCGCACGCGCCCGGCATCGTCATAGACGACCTCATGCACTTCAGAGCCGGCCTTATGGTCCAGCTCTGTTTCGCGTTCCAAGGATGTGATGCGCTCGTCCATCCCCATCACACCTCGTCGTAGACAACTTCGAGGGATGGCTTCTCGACATAGTTCACGCCGCACATGTCGGCGTAGGTGGCAGGCTCTAGCGTGTAGCCGTTGGCGCTTTCCTTACCCTTGAACAAGTCAAGCAATTGCTCATGCGTAAGCGGCGTTGGGTGCAGAGGCGGCGCTTCGGCTACGTTAAGGCCCAGTTCCTCGAACAGCGGCCCCCAGTCTCCCCCTGGTTTCCCGATAATGTCATAGTTGGCGCTCTTGCGGCGGATGTCCTCGTCGGCCGGAATAGAAGCCAGGACGGGGATTTGTACCGCTTCAGCGAACGCCTGCGCTTCTCCGGTGCCATCATCCTTGTTGACGACCATACCAGCCACGCCAACATTGCCGCCGAGCTTGCGGAAATACTCCACTGCCGAGCACACATTGTTGGCCACATACAGCGACTGCAGGTCGTTCGAGCCGACAACGATCACCTTTTGGCACATGTCGCGCGCGATCGGCAGGCCAAAGCCGCCGCATACCACGTCACCAAGAAAATCGAGCAGGACGTAGTCGAAGTCCCAGTCGTGGAAACCGAGCTTCTCCAGGGTTTCGAAGCCATGGATGATACCGCGACCACCACAACCGCGACCCACTTCCGGGCCACCCAGTTCCATGGCGTAGACGCCGTCACGCTTGAAGCAAACGTCTCCGACCTCAACCTCTTCGCCCGCTTCCTTCTTCTTGGACGATGTCTCGATGATGGTCGGCGTTGAATGACCGCCAAACAGGAGCGACGTCGTATCAGACTTCGGATCGCAGCCAATGAGGAGCGTCTTCTTGCCCTGCTGGGCCATCATGTAAGACAGGTTGGCCAGCGTGAATGATTTGCCGATGCCGCCCTTGCCGTAGATCGCGATAATCTGCGTCTCTTTGGTTACCGGGCCGGTGTGAACGGGATCCGGCTCTTGTGCCGCTTCAGCACGAACGGCCGCCTGGGTATCGATCAAGGTGTGCTTGACCGGGGCTGACTCCTCGGCCTCGCGCAGCGGTGCGGCATCATCAAGCATGGAGGTCATGCTGCAGTCTCCCAATCGAGAACCATTTTCAGGCAGGTTGGATCGCTAAAGGCGGTGCGATAGGCGCGGTCTGCATCATCAGCGGGCACCTGATGCGTGATCAGATTGTCGAGCGACAGGCGCCCCTGATCGATCAGACTCAGAACATCTTGAAGGTCGCCAGGCTGCCACTCGGCCGCAACGCGCAGGCGCGCTTCGCGCATGAAAGCTGGTGGGAAGGCAAATTGCAGCGGCTTGTCATAAAAGCCCGCCAGCACCACCTGGCCGCCACGCGACAGGCGCCCAATCAATGTATCAAGAAGGCCGCTGTCGCCGCTCACATCATAGATGGCTTGGTAGTCGCGCCGCTCATCGTGATCAGGATGGACAACTGAGTAACCGACAGCGCCGTCGGCGCGGGTGGCATTGGTTTCCCAAACGGTGGGCGCTTCATCCGCTACCGCCGCGGTGATCCGGGCCAGCAAACGCCCCAGAACACCGTGCCCGACAATCAGCTGCGGCATGACCGCATCGGGCTGCGACAGCGTGTGATAGGCCGTCGCCGCCAGGGCGAGAAGAACACCTTGATTGCCCAATGCGTTTTGGATAGTTGGTGCGCGCTCGGAGGGCAGAACAACACGCTCCGCCGAGCCTCCAAACAAGCCACGAACATCGCCAAAGCACTTGGCACCTGGAACAAAAACCGTATCGCCTATGCGTCCGCGCGCGTGTGCGCCAGCGTCCACCACCTGGCCCACCGATTCGTAGCCCGGCACGAGCGGATAGCCCATTCCTGGGAAGTTTGGCATACGGCCGGTCCACAAAAGGCGTTCAGTGCCCGCGCTGATACCGCTCCACGCCACATCAACCACGACATCGTCAGGACCCGGCGCTGTGATCGCAAGTTCCTGCAACGCCAAGGATTCTGGCGCCTGTAAGACCACAGCCTTAGCAAGAAGGGCGTTGGAAACCGACAAGATGACCCACCTATAGGACAAACGTTATATGACAGTCTAATTTGACACATCTATCTGTCAAGGAATTTTGACACATCCACTGCGGTTTTTCCCTTACGCCTTGAGTCAGACGGCGTCGGCGACCAGCACCTGTGTCAAAAGGGGGTTGGCCGTTGCGGCACGACGAACCCGACCAAAACCGGTTCGTTCAAGGAATTCGCGCAGTTCCGCCTCGGTTCGTGGTCGGCCACTGCGCATCGCCAACAGGTAAAATCCGAAATACGCATCCCCAGCTTTTTCAGCACCTTTTGTGTTGGCCATAGGCTCGGCGATCAGCACCTTTTGCCCAGGAGACAAGGCAGCGCGGACATTTCGCAGCAAAAGCAAGGCTTTATCGTCATCATGATCGTGTAGGATTCGCACCAACGAGATGATGTCGGCACCAACCGGTAGCTGCCCGCCAAAGAAGTCTCCACCATGGGCATCGAACCGTTCAGCATTGCGGGTTCCCGCCATGCGCGATCGTGCACGCTCAGCGACCGCGGGCAGGTCGAACACGGACACTTGCAATCCGGGAACGCGATTGAGCACCTCTTCGGCGAAGCGCCCCTCACCGCCTCCCACATCCATAAGGTACTGATGTCGCCCTAGCGGATAAGCATCCAGCACCTCATTGGCGATGAATGTCTGGGTTGCCGCCATCAATTGGCTGTAGGCGCCCACATCTTCTCCGGCCAAGGCGTCAGGCGCACCGGACTGCGCATAAGCCCAATATTGTGAAAGGCCGGTCGGCATCTGACGGTCTTTTAAAAGACCAATCGGATCGCGCAGATCTTCATATAGCAAGCGGTGATGACGGATCATCGCGGTCACGCCAGGATTGCCCAGCAGGGCGGCACCCAATTCACCAAGGCCATAGCGCCCACCAGAACGTGGCCCGACCAGGTCGAGCGCCTGCGCCGCCCGAAGCAAACGCACCGCGCCTTCCTCGTCTAATCCAATGCTTGGAGCCAGCTGAGCCGCCGTCTGCGAGCGCTTGGAAAGGCGCTCGAGCAGTCCAACTTCAACGCAAGCGGTGATGATCTGCGTGTAGACGAAACCCGCGACCACATCGAACATCTCCCGCGTCTTGGCGCGCGCCAGCGGACGGGTCAGAGGAAACCAAGTGGCCCATCGAATAAAAGACGGTGACTGCAACATGCGGGCGCGCCAGTCGAGGAACCTATCTTGCAAGGTGTCCGGCGGCGTTGCGCGTGCGCCATCAAAAGACGAGCGGTTGCCATCGTCGGGATGCACCACGTCGGCCATGCCCTACCTCAAAACCAGGTCTAAGCCGCCACCAGCCCAAGGCTCTTCGGCTTCAGGCGCTTGGCCTCACTGAGGATCAATCCCTCCAGCGCCGCGCGGCCCTTGCAGTCGGGAATTGCCTCAATGGCACCGACAACATAGCCTTCCAACTGCTCGACCGTTTGTTTCACTCCGCAAGAAGAGACAAGGCTCGGGCGTGCGTGCGCCGCGTCCTGGCCTGCAGGCTTTCCGAGTTCCTCGCTGTTCATGAGCGCGTCGCGCAGATCATCAGCGGCCTGATAGGCCGCACCAAGCTTATCGCCCAAGGCACGCCATGGCGACGGATCAGCACCGGCAGCAACGGCGCCTGCCATCGCGGACCCAACAAACAAGGCGCCAGTCTTGGCCTTATGATAGGCCTCCACGTTCACGTTGGGCTCGCTTTCCCAGCCCTGGCCAGCAACAATGCCGGAAGGCATGCCTACAGCGCCCGCGACAGTCGTGATGAGCGGCGCCAAACGCTCCGGCACTGCCAATGCAGCCCGCGCCAAGATGTCGAACGCGAGCACAATCATGCCATCGCCTGCCAGCAAAGCCAGCGGCTCACCAAAAGCGGAGTGAACAGCAGGGCGACCGCGACGAACGTCAGCATCGTCAAAGCAGGGCATATCGTCGTGAACGAGCGACGCACAATGCAAAAGCTCCACCGAGGCGGCAGCGGCGTTTGTCAGCTCCGGTCGGTCATCACCACAGGCGGCAGCGACAGCCATACAAAGGCGCGGGCGCACCCGAGCACCGCCAGGAAACACCGAGTAGCGAATGGCTTCAGCCAATTGGGGTGGCGCGTCTTGGCCACTGGCCAAGTTGACTGCAGCTTTAAGGCTACCTTCAATACGAGACTGAATATCCATGGTGCCATCCCTTTTGATACACCGACAGTAGGCGGCGCGCTGTAGTTGTCAAACTAATTCGACTTTTGTTAGTGTCAATTTAATTTGACATTCAATCGCCCGCAAATCAACTGGGCATACGGGATTTCCTCAAGTGAGCAGCCATCACGCCCTGATCGTCGGTGCCGGAGTAGGAGGCCTATCCTCTGCTCTGTCTCTGGCTGGGCAAGGCTTTCAGGTCACTGTTTTGGAAGCCCAAGCCGAAGTCGGCGGGAAGATGCGTGCCGTGTCTGTGGGAGACACGAGGATCGATGGCGGCCCCACCGTCTTCACCATGAAATGGGTGTTTGACCAGCTCTTCGCCGATGCTGGGCTGAACTTCGATGAAGCCGTCTCTTTGCATCGCGCCGACCTTTTGGCCCGCCATGCATGGGATACCGAGGGGCATTTCGATCTTCACGCCGATTTGGAGCGTAGTGTCCAGTCGATCGGGACCTTCTTCGGCAGCAAAGATGCGGCGAACTTCCGCCAATTTGCCGACGAGGCGCGCTCTATCTACCAAACTCTGGAAGGGCCATTTCTTAGATCATCAAAACCCAGCCTCCTCGGCATGAGCGCCAAGTTGGGCTTGCAAGGCCTACGCACCAAGCCGTTCGGCAAGCTCTGGTCGTCATTGCTCAAACGGTTCGAGGATCCCCGCTTGGTTCAGCTTTTTGGGCGCTACTCGACCTACACCGGCGCCTCGCCTTATCTGGCGCCAGCAACGCTCATGTTGATCGCCCATGTCGAAATGGACGGGGTCTGGATCGTTGAAGGCGGTATGATGGAACTGGCGCAGGTGTTGAAGCGGGCCTGCATCGCCAAGGGCGTGACCTTCCACACCAATGCGCGGGTCGCAAAGATAGACCTTGAGCAGGGGCACGCCACGGCAGTCCGTTTGCAATCAGGAGAACGCTTCAGCGGCGACGTTGTGCTGGTGAACGCCGATGCATCGGCCGTCGGCACCGGCCTGTTGGGCCAAGAGGCCGCAAAAGCCGTCGACCCTGTCGGGCCCGCCAACCGTTCGCTTTCCGCTATCGGCTGGACACTGAACGCCAAGACAGATGGCTTTCCACTCGCCCACCACAGTGTTTTCTTCGGAAGGCATTACAAGCAAGAATTCAACGCCATCTTCCAACAAGGCAAATACCCAGCCGACCCGACCGTTTATATCTGCGCCCAAGATCGTACCGACGACGGGCTACACAACACACCAATCGGGCCTGAACGGATGCTGATGGTGATCAACGCGCCCCCGAACGGCGACCAATCCCCCGATGAGACGGAGATGGAACAATGTCTGGAACGCAGCCTGGATCGACTGTCGGCCTGCGGACTAACGGTGACCGTCGACGAAGCACAGAGCGTTCCAACCGGACCGGTGGGCTTCAACAAACTGTTTCCAGCGACGGGCGGCGCACTGTATGGGCGAGCCAACCACACGCCACTGGCGAGCTTTCAGCGCCCGGATCACCGCACGAAGGTGCCGGGCCTCTATCTAGCAGGCGGCAGCGTGCATCCGGGACCGGGGGTGCCGATGGCGGCCCTTTCGGGCCGTCTCGCGGCAGCAAGGATCGTTGTCGACCTGGCTTCGACACGCAGGTCGGTTCGGATGGTTACCGTTGGTGGTATGTCGACGGCCTGAGTGACGATGGCCGACACGGCCTTTCCGTTATCGCCTTCATCGGCTCGGTTTTCTCGCCTTACTACGCATGGTCTGGGCGCAAAAACCCCTATGATCATGTGTCCATCAACGTCGCTCTGTACGGCGCCAAGCCACGCTGGGCCATGACCGAACGCGGGCAGGCAACGCTCGACTATGGGCCAGACTATTTCTCCGTTGGGCCGAGCCGTCTGGAGTGGCAAGGTGACACGTTGGTTATCGATGTCGATGAGATCACGGCGCCCCTGCCCTCGCGCCTACGCGGTCAGATCCGCTTCACACCAGAGGTTGGTCAACCGACCCGGTTCGCGCTCGACAGCGCCAAGCGGCACCACTGGTGGCCCTATGCACCGTTCGGGGAGATCACCGCTGAGTTTTCGAGCCCAAAGCTAACCTGGACAGGTCATGGTTACGCCGACACCAACACCGGCACAGCGGCCCTAGAAGCAGACTTTTCGGGCTGGACCTGGTCCCGCGCCAACACCCAAGATGGCGCAATTCTTTTCTACGAGCCAGACGAAAGGGCCGGGCCATCACAGCCCCTCGCCTTCCATGTTGGGCACGACGGATTGATCACCCATCGCAAGGCACCACCGATCATCCAGTTGAAGACCGGTTTTTGGGGCATCAAGCGCACCACCCGATCGGAAGACGCGGAACGTACCCGCATAACAGAGACCATGGTGGACGCGCCGTTCTATACGCGTGACGCACTCGAACTGGTGTTGGACAACCAAGTATGCCCCGCCGTGCATGAGAGCCTCAACTTAGACCGTTTCAAAAGCCCAATTGTGAAGACCATGCTGCCGGTCAAAATGCCTAGGCGGGCGGGTTAGCGGGGTCGTCGGCTTCGGCGGATGCCGCCTCACGAGCCTTGCGTTCTTTGATCGTTTTGTCGATCGAGTAGAACTGCCACCCGAGGAACACAAAGACGCCGCCAAAGACGAGAAACAATTCGAACAGTTTGAAAAAGGTGGCGCTCACCGCGTTCTCACTCCCTACGCTGACGGCTGTGGGTTCAAGCGCAGCAAAGTCGCGTTCAGGAAGGCCGCAAAACTGACCCACGCCAGGTAGGGCACCAACAACCACCCAGCGAGCGAGCTGATGGGCCAAAACGCGGCAATAGTTGCAGCGATGGCAAGCCATAGCAGCGCCACATCGGCGAGCGCGTAGTCCATGCGCTTCAACCCAAAAAACAACCAAGACCAAAGCGCGTTCAGAACAAGCTGCACCACCCAAAGGGCGATCGGCACCAGCGCAGCAGGCCATCCTGCCTCGGACCAGACCAACCAAGCCGCAACAGCCATCATCGTATAGAGGATGGTCCAAGCAATGGGGAAAGCAAAGTTTGGCGGGTTCCAACGTGGCTTGGTCAGACCGCGATACCAGGCTCCCGGACGAAAATAGCCGCCCGTAATCGCAGCCAATCCGACCAGAACGCCAAACACCAACAAGGACCAAGAAATCCACACAGCAAAGCTACCTCCAAACTATCCTACGCCATGCTGGCGCAAATGGATGGCCGAAGTTAGCCGGTGGCTGATGATCGCGCGGGCGCGGCCTCGTCACGCTCACGCCGCTCAAGCTGCTCCAGAAAGTAGACGATCCGGCTGATTGGCCGTTCGTCCGGTGGAGATAATTGCGGTGCCAAAGATGAATCAAACGGCGGCACCGCATCCACCAAGAAAGCCGTCTCTTCGAGCGCTGGCGCTGCCTCGCTGTGCGGGGCCCAAACCGCCGCGTTGCACGCCGACCCAAGTAGTACCAATTTACGATGCTTCGAGACGACGGCACGTTGATCCACCGAGTTGTAACCATTGGCGGCAACCTTGTGCCCGATTTCACGATAGATCAGACGGGCCGCGTGGATTGCCGCCCGGCAATCGCCGGGAAGGGCCGCAATGCCACCAATCGCTCGGTCATAGAGCATATCGGCATACTCAAGCAGCCGCTCAACACAGCTGCCAACCCGCTCGTCAAAAACCGGATTTGCGATAAACGCATCGCGATCGATACCAGCCTGTTCAAGCCATTCGACGGGAAGGTACGTCCGGCCATTGCGTGCATCTTCACCCACATCGCGGGCAATGTTGGTCAGCTGCATGGCAACGCCCAGGTCACAGGCCCGGGCCAGCGTGTCGGCGTCGCGGGCGCCCATCAGCACGGTCATCATGGCTCCGACAGCAGCGGCAACACGTGCGCTGTAAGCATAGGTGTCCGAGAGCGTTTGTGGCGTCCAGCCTTGGCTATCCCACTCCAAGCCCTCCAGAAGAGCCTCCGGCAGCACCTTTGGCATCTGGTGGCGCTGCACCATCTCGGCAAAGGCGCGATCTGCGGGAATGTTTTTGGGTTTTTCAGCGTAGGCAAGTTCCAGGCGTTCACGCAGCCGGTCGACCGCATCCGCTGGCGCGTCCTGCGCATCCACCGCATCATCGGAGAGCCGACAGAAGGCATACAGCGCATAGGCAGGCGAGCGGATTCGCTGAGGCAGCAAGAGCGACGCGGCATAGAACGACTTCGAACCCTGACGGATCAGTGCCCGGCAAGCATTCTCATTCCACCCACTTTGAAGGCTGGCCTTAAGCGCTATGCTCGACACGAGCCACCTCCTCTTCTCGTTGCCCAGCTCCATTAGGGCCGTCCAACATGGCGGCAAACCCCAAGATGCTCTCCACAGCCCGCTCGGGCTGCTCCTCATGGGCCAGATGACCATACCCAGCCCAAATCTCCAATTGAGCAGTAGGACAATGCTCTGCAACTTCTTCAGAAACCCGCGCGGGCACGGCGCGATCCAGGTCGCCAGCTATCAACAGCAGCGGCACACGGAGGTGTGGCAGCTCTTGCATAAGCTGGGTCAAATCCCAGTTGGCCATCATCCCCAGCACGCCTTCGATATGGCCAGGCGATTGCATCAAGCGGTGATAGAATTGCATGCCTTCCGCATCCAGTTCGGAGCCGGTGCCCACGATTAGCCGCTCAACACGCGATGGGTTGCGCCCGCCAAACGCAAACAGGCGCGGCGTCAGCGGATTGAGGAACAGCATTTTCGCTATAGCCGGAAACAACGTACCAGCGGCGCCGTCAAAGGGCTGAAACGCGCCGTTGAAGCTGATCAGGCCCTGCGGTGCGATACGTTCATCCAGCACCATCCGCGAAAGGATAGCAGCACCCGCCGAATGCCCGACCGCCAGTTCAATTTCCCACCCCATTTCATCCACAAGATCCGCGAGAAGTGCCGAAATGCGCGGCAAGGTCGGGCGATAGCCCGTCGGTGAATCGCTGAAAGCGTGACCCGGCAGGTCGATGGCAATGGTGGTATAGCGCTTGGCCAAGAGCGGCATCATGGCCCGCCAGGTGTGGGTCGAAGCGCCCGCGCCATGGACCAACAGAACGACGGGTCCCGAGCCCATGGATTGGACATGCCAACGCAAACCACCCGCATCAACAAATTGGCTCGATTCAGGGTGGCACCAGGACGGCCCCTGGGCCCGCCAGGACAGTGCAGCCGAGGGACTTGATAGGTTGGCGTCGCGCGTCATGATCAGCCCGCCATCCGTTGATCGGCGTCACTCTGGATAAGATCGGCCAAACCGGCGGCGTTGGCATGTGGCAACGCCAGATGGATGGCCGCCATCGCCTGGGCGATCTCCATAGCTTTAGAGGCACCCTCTGCCGCGTTACGTTTTCGCCCGCGCTGTGGGCTGGTGTCGATGAACAGACCCGCTACGTTGTGCGCAGCGATGTGTCGAGCGGCCACCAGGGCATCCGCCCGCGCGCCTGCCCGGCCTAATGACGGATCGTAACCGACGTTGGCCTGCGCGTCGCTCATCACCACCACTCGCGGTGTGCGCCCTTGACGACGGCACTCCAGCGCCGCTTCCAATGCGGCCGAGAGACCAGCGGCCAAAGGTGTACCGCCA
The DNA here is from genome assembly GCA_965601715.1 of Hyphomicrobiales bacterium. Lineage (GTDB taxonomy): Bacteria > Pseudomonadota > Alphaproteobacteria > Rhizobiales > MH13 > MH13. The sequence continues at coordinate 1,556,500 of OZ271835.1, forward strand.
CCACCAGGAAGGCCTGACAAACACCTCTTGGCCCGAACCAACGAGCGCGTGGGAGGCAAAGCCATATCGGCTCCCTCCCCACGGAAGGTGATCAGCGCAACATAGTCCCTGCGGGCATAGCTTTCGGCGAGCAGCAGCTCGACTGCGCCCTTCACCTCGGCCAGCCGGTGCAGCGCTGAAGACCCCGAGGCGTCAACAACGAAGATCGTGACGCTTTCCTCGTTCTGCTTGTACCGACGAACCCGGATATCGTCGCCCGTCACGCTGATACGCGCCGCACTTTCGGCTGGGCGACGCCGCAGTTTTTGCCAGGGTGCCGCTGCGCGCAGCGTATCAATCAGGTGGAGCTTTGCGCGCCCATCTAAACGTCCGCGGCGCGAGCCAATTGGACGCCCGCGAAAAAGCGCTTGTTGCTGCGCGCCCTGCCCGGCGCTGGACTGTGCTTTGGAGCCGGCGAGCGCGGCCTTTGCCTTGAGCTGTTCCAAGAGCTGCGACGGGATGGCCGCAGCAACCGCCTCCAGAACCTGGTCTTCTAGAGGTCCGTCGGGTGGCGGTGTATCTTCGTCTTGATCGGCCTCATCCTCTTTGGCCTCTGGTTCGTGCGGCTGATCGTCTTGGCTGTGGTCTTCCTGATCCGGTGGAGGTGCTTCCTCGTCCTCAGATTCTTGCATCGGAAGGCGCGTGGCTCTTGGCGCGATAACAAGACGCGCGGCGAGCTCTATGTCCTGATCTTCGACCTGGGTGCGCCCATCTAAAGCAGCCAAGCCGCGCGCGGCTCGGATCGCAAACAAAACGACGCGCACCGATGAAACCCCGAAGGCGGTGGCCAGAGCGGTTAGCGTTTCAAACACCCGGTCATCTGCATCAATGGCACCGAAGACTGCGCGTGCAGCGTGCACATCGTCGTGGGACAGCACGGGTGCTGCCAGGTCGCGGATCGACAGAGCTGATAGGTCCACATCGAAGGCAAGACGGTCACTCAAGGCTGCCGCCAACCTTTCGTCCCCTAAGCCTTCATCCAAGGCGACCAGGCCAATCTTCGCTTCCAAAACGGCAGCCAGACCATCGCGTTCCAGCGCAACAAATCCACGGTCTAAGACCGCCGTAAGACGCGAAACCGTGAGCGGGTCCAAGCGCTCGGCCATCGGCGCGACCACCAAACCGCCATCAGCCTCGGACAGCAACCCGCGCTGCGTCACCGGCTTGCCAGCCCTCAGTGTGGCCGCCATATCGAGCCCACCGAGCAATCGTTCATCGGCAATGTGACTGGGCATGCGCCGCACCGGGACGTCGCCACCAATACAGCTATGCAGTTGGGCCAGCAAAGCATCGCGCACAGGCCCGGCATGCGCACGCACGCGAACGCCTCCAAAAACTGTCGGGTCAAGCGCAACCAACGCGACGCCCGTTAGTGCATCACCCCAAAGGCGCTGCTTGGCATCCTGGTCCAGGCCGTTCAGCGCAACAGGATCAAGCGCCATGTCCATCATCAGCCCATGACCTCGTCAAGGACACGTTCAACCCGCACCGATGCACGGGAATCATCCAGCGGATTGCGCCGCAACCGGTGGCCCAGGACCATCGGCGCGACAAAGCGCAAATCGTCGACCGATACAGCATCTTTGCCTTCAAGAGCGGCATAGGCGCGAGCCGCCCGCATCAAGGTGAGTTCACCACGCAGCCCATCGGTCCCAAGCGCCATGCACAATTCGGCTGCTTGGGCCAGAACCGCATCGGGCACCTCCAGGGTGGCCCAAAGCTCGCGGGCCGCCAATATCTGTCGGCGGATCTTGCCGTCTTTGCGCTTCCACTTGGCAACAAAGGCATCGGGATCGCGATCGTAGGCATCACGGCGACGCACCACCTCAATGCGCAGCTTCACATCTTCAGGTGTTGCCACATCCACCGACAAACCAAAGCGGTCCAAGAGTTGCGGTCGCAACTCGCCTTCTTCTGGGTTACCCGATCCAATCAAGACAAACCGCGCCGGGTGACGGATCGAGAGGCCCTCCCGCTCGACAACGTTCTCGCCAGAGGCCGCCACGTCGAGCAGCAGATCAACCAAGTGGTCTTCCAGCAGGTTGATCTCATCTATGTAGAGAAAGCCGCGGTTTGCTTGCGCAAGCAGCCCCGGCTGAAAAGCGCGCTCGCCTTGTGTCAGCGCCTTCTCGATATCGAGCGCACCAACCACGCGATCCTCAGTGGCACCCAGAGGCAGATCAACCACAGGCACCGGGACCTGCCGGGTCTTCACGTCGGGATCGTCGACCTTGGCTGGGTCAATGTTGTAGGGCGATCCGGCGACCACTTTCATTTTCGGCAGAAGCTGCGCCAAGGCACGCACCGCTGTCGACTTGCCCGTGCCACGATCACCAAAAACCAACACGCCGCCAATCGTGGGATCGACAGCGGAAATCAACAAGGCGCGTTTCATCGCCTCCTGACCAACGATGGCGGAAAACGGGAAAGTCACACGGGTCGACACAAAAAGAACCCCAAGAAAACCAAACTGCTCCAGTCGTAGCAGTCAAAAAGTGTCATGCAAAGCTGACACTTTACATTATCAGATAAAGTACACACTCACACTAGGTTGCCGGGCCAAACCACCCAATATCGTGAATGGCGGCCTCGCCCAGCGTACGGCCATCAAACATGGCCTGGCGGAGTATTGGCCAGGTGGCGGGCGTCATGAGGAGGAACGGTAACGGATCACTCCATTGCCACGTCACGTCTTGGCTTGTGAACAAGGCCTTGGCAATCGCGCGGTAGCGCGGCCACCTGCCGATGGCACCCCAAAGCAGCGTCAACGTTGGGTAGGCTTGCTGCATGCGTTTGCTTGTCCTGACACGCGGCGTGAAATGTGGGTCCAATATCGCGGGGGCGACGTCTGTCGTTTCCAGAAAATGCACACCACTGTTGGCCCTGGGATTGCATTCAAAGGCGACCGGCCCCTGGTCGGTTGCCATCATGTCAAATGACAAAAATCCATTGTGGCCAGTCAACTCGGCTATCTGTGCCACATAAGCGCTCACGTCGGGCGCATCGATGCGCTCAAAGACCGTCGATACGGTGCCGTCACGGATCACCGGCCGGTATACGACGGTCACCGAAATCCGCCCGCCATGCGCGATCGAAAAGCTGCTGACCTCGTCACCCACAAGCTGTTGTTGAACCAGCGTATTTGGCCTGTCCGGAAGGGTTGCACCCTGCGCCAAAAAGCTGACGTGCGATCCCGATGCTCCCCATCGATCTTTAATCACCACCGGACCTTCGCGCACCAAAGCTTCTGCTTCCGACGTCCCAAGCAAGGCCGTCGATGGAGCCGCCAGCCCGGCGTCCCGAAGACGCTGCGCAAATTGCGCCTTGTCATGCAAATCTAACGTGTGGCGCTCACCATCAGCGAACAGGCGAACACCCTCTGGAAGGTGCCCTTCAAGGCCAACCACATGCATTGTCTCTTCCGACACGGGCACGATGAGCGATACGCCTTCTTGAGCGATTATGGCCAGCAACGCGGCGCGATAAGCGACCACATCAACATTCGGCGCGGGCACCACCACGCTCTTTGCGACAGCACGGGACAAACCGCACAGATGCCAACCGAACGGCTCCGCAACAATCACCCGCCAACCAGCATCATAAAAGCTGCGGGCGATATCCAACCCCTTCGGCAGGCGCCCAAGGGTAAGAAGGACGGTAGGTTTCAAAACGCCTCACGCTGCGTTGGATCGTGCGTTGCTCACACAGTCCCAAGGTGTTACCGTCAAATAAGTTGGACACTCAAGAGGGACATTGATGTTAGACACCACCCATGATCCGCGCGCACGCGCCATTGTCATTGGATCAGGCTTTGGTGGACTGGCGGCCGCTGTGCGCCTTGGCGCGCGTGGCTACCGCGTGAGTGTCCTTGAAAAACTCGATAAACCCGGCGGCCGCGCCTACACCTATACCCAGGATGGCTACACCTTTGATGCCGGACCAACGATCATCACGGCGCCCTATTTGTTGGACGAGCTATGGGAATTGGCGGGCAAGCGCTTCGCCGACCATATCGATCTGCGGGCGTCTGACCCTTATTACGACATCCGCTTCGATGATGGCCGTATCTTCCGTTACTCAGGCGACCATGACCACATGCGCGCCGAGGTCGCCAAGTTCAACCCCAACGACTTAGAAGGCTTTGAAAGGTTCATGGAGGTGTCGGCAGACATCTACAAGACCGCCTTTGAAAAGCTCGCCCATGTACCGTTTCATAGCCTCACCTTCACCTTGAAGGAGGCCCCGGAACTTGTCCGCCTGGGCGGCTACAACTCGGTCTACAACACGGTATGTCGCTACCTCAAAGATCCCTGCCTGCGCGTTGTTTTCTCATTCCACCCGCTGCTGATCGGCGGTAACCCGCTGACGACGACGGCCTATTACTGCCTGATCGCCAACTTAGAGCGCAAATTCGGCGTCCACTACGCCATGGGCGGCACGGGCGCACTTGTGCGCGGCCTGGTCGAGCTTATCGAAGGGCAAGGTGGCGAGGTCATTTGTAACGCGCCAGTTGACGAAATCCGTGTCGAAAACGGCATTGCCGTTGGTGTGACCCTTGAAAGCGGCGAGAAGCTCGACAGCGCCATCACCGTTTCCAACGCTGACTCGGCCTTCACCTACAAAAACCTGCTGCGCAACCACCGTCGCAAGACCTGGACGGATGGCGCGCTGAGCCGGCGCGATTACTCGATGAGCCTGTTCGTCTGGTATTTCGGTACCAACAAACGCTTTGAGGACGTGCCGCACCACTGCATGGTTCTTGGCCCGCGCTACCAGGAACTGCTGAAGGATATCTTCTCGCGCAAGAAGCTCGCGAAAGACTTTTCACTCTATCTGCACCGCCCAACGGCCAGCGACCCGTCACTCGCGCCTGAAGGATGTGACGCGTTCTATGTGCTCTCCCCTGTCCCCAATCTGAAAAGCGGGACCGATTGGTCGCAAAAAGCTGAGCCCTATCGCCAAGCCATCCAAAAGCGCTTGGAAGAGACTGTTCTGCCAGGACTAGGTGAGAGTATTGTCACACAGCGCATGCTCACACCGCAGGACTTCAAGGACCGGCTCAACTCGATCAACGGCGCGGCGTTCGCAATCGAGCCGAAACTGTTTCAGAGCGCTTGGTTCCGCCCGCACAACAAGAGCCAAGAAGCAAAAAACCTCTTCCTTGTCGGAGCAGGTACGCACCCTGGCGCCGGTGTGCCTGGCGTCATCTCATCAGCGCGCGTGCTCGACACCGTCGCACCAGATGCATCGGTTTTTGCGAGGCTCTGAACAGCGTATAACGGTCTAGTAGCCGCCCACATCGACGCCATTACAGACGAACTCGTAGGTGAGATAGGCCTGCTGCATCATGTGTTGGGCGCGCACCATCATATCTTCCTGCGATTGGCAGGGTGCAGGTGGTTGTGGCTCCGGTCTCGGCCATGGCGGGTTGCAGGACCAGCAATCCGGCTCTTCCTCAAATCCCTCAAACGGGTCCGTCGGCGAGGTTGGATAGTCCCCTTCAGATGCCTGACATAAGGCAAGCTCTGTAACGGCGCGCTCATAGGCCATGATAGCGTCTTCGTAGGCCTCAATGGCCTCCACGCACGATGTCATCCCGTCGCCATCATTAAAGGAGCTGTCACTAGCGAGGTTACCGCCTTCATTGGCCGCCACGATCAGCTCAAACTGCGAGGCCAAGATCCGGCCCTCCATGAAGATGAAGTACCCATGCTTCTTCAACTTCGGGTACTTCAAGAAGCTTTCAAGCACCGCCACAATCGTTTTGACATGAAGGACAATGAGCTTTGAACGTTTGTGTTTGCCGACATCGATCTTTTTGTCGGCGAACAGACCTTGCAGCGTTTTGAGCGCGCGTTCTTCATTGCCAAGCACCTCGATAGACTCCTTGATAGCCATAGTGTTTGCTATCCGCTTGGCGCTAAAGCCAACGAACCAATCAGTGTGTGCCTTAGCTGGCAGTGGAATCTGAATCGTCTTTTTGCTCATTGCGTGACGCCTGCATCTCGTTTTTCGGAACCAGGTGACCAAGCGCGTGGAGTTTGTCGCGAAGCCGTAAGCGCTGGATGCGCATTAGCCTAGACCAGAGCTAAAAAGCCAACAATACGTAACGTCATTTTTGTTTGTTGGGGGTGTTCGCCATTGCCGGGCTTGGCAAAAAGTAGAAACCAGTTTGGGCACCTGCAGCGTGCAGTCGGTCTTTTATTCTGCTGGCTGGACTGGCGGCATGCGGCGTGTCGGGCGCCGTGGGTTTTTCACGCGGTACCAGTGGTAGAAGATCAGCGACAGGCCAACGATCAGCGGGATCGACCAAAGCGTCGGGGTCAGCGCAGCTTCGGGTAGCAACCGGACGGCGCCAAAGGCAAAGAAGGCCGTGTAGACCGAGATACCCGTGCCGACGAGCGCCTTAATGTGCTCCATCAGCCAGTCCTTCACCCACGGCTTTGGCTTAAACATGAACCACAAGTTCGTGGCGACCGTGGCGTAGCCGATACTCGAGATGCCAATCATCAGCACCTGGCCATCGACCAAACCGTGATAGGTGCAATTGACGGTGGCGACCAACAGCGCTGCTTGCAGGAACAGGTTCAGCGGATCGCGGATGGCCGCACGGTTCACTTTGTGGCGCACCGTTTGCCAGCCGTACCACGTCAGATTGATGGTCAGGATGGCGAGGTAAATCATCAGCCAACCGAAGATATCGCGGATGACCGTCTCATTCCCAAAATCGGGATGGGTCATCAGGTGCGGATGGGTTCCAGCCGGATCATACAGTGTTGTCAGGCTGATGAGTGTCGCAAAACTGCCGGTCGCAAGCATTGTCACCGTGAAAACGCGGCCCGCATTGATGTGCAGCCAACCGCCTTTCTTCCCGGCCACCGGCACCCAAAAGATGACCAAGCCGACGGCGCCAAAAATGATATGGCCCCACACGAAAGTGTGGAACAAATCGATACTGGGAATCCCAAATATGAGCGCGGCATCATGGTGGTGCATGTCCACATTATGCGACAGTGTAGGGTGTCAAGGCCAGTAGAATTGTGGTGAATAGATCAGTTTCTGCCCAAAGGGCTCCAATGACCAACGCCTACACACCACCGCGCCCTGTTTCTCTGCCCGCGATCGTTTCACTGATCCGCGTGCTGCGCCAGGGCGATGGTGATCTTCTGAGCCTGCTACCCAACACAGCCTACCGCGATCCCATTGGGCCACTTGGCTACTCACGCCGTTCAATTGTGATTGCAAACGATCCAGCGCTCATCCGCGAGGTCTTGTCGGACGAAAATGAGATCTTTCCCAAGAGCGACCTGATGGTGAATGCCACCGAGGCGTTGATCGGGGATTCCATCTTCGTCTCTTCCGGTGAAACTTGGCGCCGCCAACGCGCGATGGTCGACCCCGCTTTCACCGCCATGCGTATCAACCGCGCCTTCCCGGCCATGAACGCAGGGGTAGATGAGTCAGAGGCCATCTTTGACCAGCATGCCGAAAATGGAAGCACCTTCTCGCTCGACAAAGCTATGGGCCATATGGCCGCCGACATCATCTGCCGGACGGTATTTTCCTCGTCGCTGCAGTCGGAAATCGCCAACCAAGTGTTCGACGATTTCGCCATTTTTGAAAGGTCAGTGGCCCAGGTCGAGGTGTTACGTCTCATCTTCGATAAGGCCTGGACCAGGGTCCCGCAGAAACCTGAAGTTCTCCAGGCATGCGAACGCATTCGCAAGCATCTGGGCACATGGATCGACGATCACATCAACGCCCCAGAAGGTACTTATGATGACATCGCATCCGCCGTCATCGACGCACGGGATGCACAAACGGGTAAGGGCTTCAGCCGCGAGGAACTGATCGACCAACTGGGCGTGTTCTTCCTTGCAGGCCACGAGACAACCGCCAGCGCCCTCACTTGGGCCGTGTATCTGCTGGCCATGCATGAGCCGACGCGTGCACGTATGCGCGCCGAGGTGGAAAGCATCGTTGGTAATGAGCCAATCACGATTGAGCACACCAAAAAACTTACCTTTGTGCGCAACATGTTTCGCGAGACCTTGCGGCTCTATCCGCCGATTACGTTTCTGCCACGGGTCGCCTTGGAAGCCACACGCCTTGGCCCCAAACGGTTGAAAAAGGGTGCGCTGGTGATGATCGCACCCTGGGTGGTCCATCGCCACCAGCGCTATTGGAAGGACCCCGACATCTTCGATCCTGACCGCTTCACGCCTGAGCGCGAAAGCGATCTGACGCCTGGGTGCTACATCCCCTTCGGCCAGGGCCACAGGCTTTGTTCGGGTGCCGCTTTCGCGACGATTGAAAGCACCTTGTTCCTAGCGCGGTTGGTGCGTCGCTATGATATCGAGATCACCAATCCAGACGTCCGCCCAGTGGCGCGCATGACAACCCGCCCCAACGAGCAGATTAAGGTGCGCCTAACCCGCCTCTAAACGTCTTCAAACACTTGCGGAATACCGTCGGTAGACGCTTCAAGCCATGCTGGGACAGGGAGGTCCTTCGAGCGCAAGAATTCTGGGTTAAACAGCTTGGACTGATAGCGCGTGCCATAGTCGCACAAGATGGTAACGATGGTTTTGCCGGGTCCAAGATCACGCGCCAAACGCATGGCGCCCGCGACGTTGATGCCGGACGACCCGCCCAACACGAGGCCCTCTTTTTCAAGAAGATCGAAGACGATTGGCAGCGCCTCCTGGTCAGAGATCGAGTAAGATTTGTCGGGCCGGAAGCCTTGCAAATTGGCCGTTTCACGCCCTTGCCCAATCCCTTCCGTGATCGAGTTACCTTCAGCCTTGAACTCACCATGCGTGTAGAAATTATGGATCGCTGATCCATACGGATCAGACAAAGCCACGGTCACACCCTTCGGCTGAAGCGCCATGCCAACACCAGCCAGCGTGCCACCGGTGCCCACGGCACAGACAAAGCCATCAACCTTGCCATCCGTCTGTTCCCAGATCTCCGGACCCGTCATTTCAATGTGGGCTTGGCGGTTGGCCACATTGTCGAACTGATTAGCCCAGATCGCGCCGTTGGGCTCAGTTTCCGCGAGCTTTTGAGCCAAGCGCTGGGAGTACTTCACGTAGTTGTTAGGGTTTCTGTAGGGGACCGCAGGCACCTCGATCAGCTGCGCACCGCAAAGACGCAGCGTGTCTTTCTTCTCCTGGCTTTGGGTATCCGGGATGACGATAACGCTTTTAAAGCCCAGCGATGCTCCAACCAGCGTCAGGCCGATGCCCGTGTTGCCGGCCGTACCCTCAACGATGGTGCCGCCGGGCTTAAGGTCGCCACGCGCCATCGCATCTTTGATGATGTAGAGCGCGGCGCGATCTTTGACCGATTGGCCAGGGTTGAGAAATTCAGCCTTACCAAGGATGTCGCATCCCGTTGCCTCGGACGGACCTCTTAGGCGGATCAGCGGCGTGTTGCCGATCATTGAGACGAGGTCAGGTTGGATTGCGGACATGGGAGGCTCCTAAATTCTGATCCTGCGTGCATAGGCGCGCGCCCTGCCAAGCACAAGCCACCAATGCGCCTGCATTAAGCACCCGTGAGCAACCGTGTTGCGTGCATTGCGGCAAAACGACGATTAGGATTGCGCACCCAGTCAAAACACAATGGCCGCATACGCCAAGCCATTCTCTTTGGCGGAAAATTGACTCCCCATAGCCCACCCATGTATGAGAACAAAATAGGAACATTTATAGTTTGAGGCCGAGACAATGTCTCAGCAGTTGCATGCACTGCGCCACCAAATGGCTGCCATAGATCGCAAATGGCGGCGCGACCAGGACACACAAAGGGGACACCTCCCCTTTGGCATTGGCGCCCTTGATGAGGCTATTGATGGCGGCCTCAAGCGTGGGGCCTTGCATGAGTTGTGCACGCCAAACACAGCGCAAACAGCCGCCGCTGTCGGCTTGGTAGCAGGGCTTTTGAACAAAGACCGCGCACGGCGCCAGCGCCCGAGCCTTTGGATACGCCACACCATTTTGGAGAGTGAGCAAGGGGCCTTGCATGCACCGGGCCTTGCAAGCCTTGGCTTTGACCCAACAGATCTCATTCTTGTGCGCGCTAAGACCGTCGAGCAGCTCATGTGCGCGGGATTGGAAGCGGTGCGATGCCAAGCGCTGTCTTTCGTCATCCTAGAAAGCTGGAAGGCCGCAGACGCGATTGATCTAACCGCCACTCGCCGCCTTGCCTTGGCCGCCGAAGCTTCTGGTGTCACGCCACTCCTCTTGCATGTTGCAAGCCAACCATCCTCCAGCGTGGCCACGACACGCTGGCAGGTTTCAAGCGCCCGCGCACGGCCCTTGGCCGCCAATGCGCCCGGCAAACCAACCTTCAAACTCAGCCTGTTGCGCAACCGCACGGGCAGTTCCGGCCAAACCTGGACCGTAGAATGGAACGATGACGAGCAGACCTTCCAATCCGTCACGCCGCTATCTCGCGGTGTGGTTCCCCTTCCTGTCCGCCGACCGATGGCGGCATCAGCAACGCCGCTCGCAAAAACAGGATAAGGGCGCCACCTGCTTCGTAGAGAAACGCAACAACGCGCTGCGCATTCAAGCCATTGATCCGCACGCAGTGGCGCAAGGCCTTATGCCCAACATGACATTGGCCGACGCCCGTGCCCGGCTGCCCGATGTGCAGGTGGTCGATATGGACCCCGTTGCTGACGCAGCCTGGCTGGAACGCATCGCTGATTGGTGTGAGCGCTACACGCCCATGCTGCAGGTGGAAGCCAGCGATGGTTTGACCCTCGACATCACTGGCTGCGCGCATTTGTTCGGCGGCGAGGCAGCCATGCGTGATGACGTGGTGGGCAAACTCTCCAAACGCATGACGCAGGTGTGCAGCGCCATTGCCGGGACACCCCACGCGGCACGCGCGCTTGCACGCTATGGGCCCGGCACCATCATCGTGCCACAAGGCGAGGATGCGAAAGCAGTTGCGCCCTTGCGCATTCAAGCACTTGAAGCAAACCAAGAGGTCTCGCTGGCACTGAGCCGTGCAGGCCTCAAAACCATTGGCGACCTCGCTTCGCGGCCAAGCATCCCATTGACAGCGCGCTTCTCGGCGCAGCTCACCACCCAATTACTGCGCACCCTTGGCGAAGAAAATATCGGCATCACCCCACGCCGCCCGCTGCCGCCATGCAGTGCAGAGCGCACCTTTGGGGAGCCCATCACCCAAGTCGATGATGCGCTGGCCACCTTGCATGGCCTCGCCACACAGGTCGCCGAAAACTTGGAGAAACGCGGCGAAGGTGGACGTTGCTTTGTCGCAAACCTCTTCAAAGCCGATGGCGATGTGGCGCAGCTCATGGTGGAAACAGCACGTCCCATGCGCTCTGCCGACATGCTGATCCGCCTTTTGCGCGAACGTATCGACACCCTCAGCGATCCACTCGATCCGGGCTATGGCTACGACCTTATCCGTCTCGCCGTCACCACATCCGCACCCTATGAAACGCCGCAAAACAGCCTGGATGGCAACGCCGTCGATGAGGATGATGTCTATGGCCTGATCGACCGTCTGCACACACGCTTTGGCAAAGACAGTGTCGTGCGCTTGGTACCGGTGGAAACGCACATCCCTGAAAAAGCAACGCGTTACCGGCCAGCCGGGCATGAAGAAGCCGAGACACAGGCCACATGGAGCACCCACCATCCCGATCATCAACCCGAACGCCCGCTCCTGTTGTTTGCGCGGCCACACCCCATTGAGGCTCTGGCGGAAATTCCCGATGGACCTCCCCTCAAGTTCCGCTGGCGGCGGGTGCTGCACGAAATCGCCTGCGCCGAGGGGCCGGAGCGCATCGCCCCAGAATGGTGGGAGACGGATGCAGGCACGCACTGCCCAACACGGGACTATTACCGTATCGAGGATGCGGAAGGGCGCCGCTTCTGGGTCTACCGCGACGGGCTCTACCACGAGATGGATGAGCCCCCGCGCTGGTATCTTCATGGGGTGTTCGCATGAGCGACTATGTGGAGTTGGCCACCACAACCAACTTCTCCTTTCTGCGCGGCGCATCCCACCCTGCGGATTACGTCGCCCAGGCCTTCGCCCTAGGGCATAGCGGCATCGGGATTGCAGACCGCAACTCCGTTGCTGGCGTGGTACGCGCCTACAGCGCCCTCAAAACCATCCGCGAGGAAGCCGCCGAAAACGACCCGGAAGGCAACCTCATGCACCGCGCGCAGGCCTTTCAGCTGGTGGTCGGCACACGTCTCGTCTTCGCTGATGGCACGCCAGACATCGTCGCCTACCCAGAGAACAAAGAGGGTTGGGGCCGTCTGTGCCGCTTGTTGACCGATGGCATGCGCCGCACGCAAAAGGGCCAATGCTTGCTTTATTTGGATGACGTTCTCATGCGCATGCGCGACATGCTGATGATCGTCATGCCAGGAGATGACAGGCAAAGTCTGAAGCCGCTTCTGCAACGCTTGCAAGCATGCGCACCTGGGTCTGTCTGGCTCGGCGCAAGCATGCTGTTCCAAGGCAAAGACCGTCAACGCCTGGCAAACCTCAAAGCCATAGCAAACAGCGCGGGTGTGCCCCTCATCGCACTCAATGATGTACTTTATCACCACCCCGAGCAGCGCCCTTTGCAGGATGTCGTCACCTGCATCCGTGAAGGGGTCATGCTGGAAAGCGCGGGCTACCTTCTGCAGGCCAATGCTGAGCGCCATCTAAAAGATGGCGATGAAATGGCCCGCCTTTTCAAGGATGCGCCCGAAGCGATCACCGAAGCCACGCAAATGCTCGCGCGCATCGACTTCACCCTCGATGAGCTACGCTACATCTACCCCGATGAACCCGTTCCACCAGGGCAGACCGCCCAAGGCTGGTTGGAAACACTGGTCTGGCGCCATGCCCCGTACCGCTATGTAGATGGCATACCCGACAAGGTGGTGACGCTGCTGAAGAATGAGCTGCGGCTCATTGAGGAGCTCAACTACGCGCAATACTTCCTCACCATCCACGACATTGTACGGTTCGCGCAGGATCGCGGCATCCTGTGTCAGGGACGCGGCTCAGCCGCCAACTCAGCCGTCTGCTACGTGCTGGGCATCACCTCCGTAGACCCTGCGGAGCACGATCTTCTGTTTGCCCGCTTCATCTCGTCAGAACGCAAAGAACCGCCCGACATAGATGTCGATTTCGAGCATGAGCGGCGAGAAGAGGTCATCCAGTACATTTACGAGCGCTACGGCCGCGAACGTGCTGGCATCGCCGCAACAGTGATCCGCTACCGCCCACGCAGCGCCATCCGCGAGGTTGGCAAAGCCCTTGGCCTCACCGAAGACGTCACCGCCCGCCTTGCTGGCACCGTGTGGGGCAGCTGGGGCAAAGAGATCAACAAGCAGCACATTCGCCAGGCTGGCGTGGACCCAGACAACCCGCTTATTAGGCGGGCGGTTGCGCTGGCGACGATGCTTTTGGGTTTCCCGCGCCACCTCTCGCAGCATGTCGGCGGTTTTGTTCTGACCCGTAATCGGCTCGACACAATCGTGCCCATCGGCAACGCCGCGATGGAGGACCGCACCTACATCGAGTGGGATAAGGATGATATCGACGCGCTCGGCCTGATGAAGGTGGATGTGCTGGCGCTCGGCATGCTCACCTGCATTCGCAAATGCCTTGATCTTCTGCACCAACATGATGGCATCGACTACGCGCTGCATGACGTGCCGCAAGAAGACCCGGTGGTCTATGACATGCTGCAAAAGGGCGATTCCATTGGCGTGTTCCAGGTGGAGAGCCGTGCCCAGATCAACATGCTACCGCGTCTGCGGCCCAAACAGTTTTATGACCTGGTTATCCAGGTGGCGATTGTGCGTCCCGGACCGATCCAAGGCGACATGGTTCACCCCTATCTGCGCCGCCGCAACGGCGAGGAAGATGTCAGCTTCCCCTCACCTGCCCCACCGCACGACCCCGATGAGTTGAAGAACGTGCTCGGGCGCACCCTTGGCGTACCGCTGTTTCAAGAACAGGCGATGAAGATTGCCATGGTCGCGGCTGCCTTCACGCCGGAACAGGCCAATGGTCTGCGCCGTGCCATGGCCACCTTTCGCCATGTCGGCACCATTCACAAGTTTGAGCAGATGATGGTCGAAGGCATGGTGGAGCGTGGCTATGAGCGTGACTTTGCCGAGCGTTGCTTCAATCAGATCAAGGGCTTTGGCGAATATGGCTTCCCCGAAAGCCACGCCGCCTCCTTTGCGAAGCTGGTCTACATCTCGTCCTGGATCAAATGCCACCACCCTGCCGTGTTTGCCTGCGGGCTTTTGAACGCCCAACCCATGGGCTTCTACGCGCCCGCGCAGATTGTCCGTGATGCGCAGGAGCATGGCGTGGAAGTGCGTGGGCCCGACATCAACCACAGCTTCTGGGACAACACGCTGGAGCGCGCCGACGATGGCAGCCTCGCTTTGCGTTTGGGCTTCCGGCAGGTTGATGGTGTTCACGAAGCCTGGGCCCATGCCCTTGTTGCGGGCCGCCAGGAAGGCTTCGCCAGCGTTGAAGACCTCTGGCGCCGCGCCCGCATGCCCGGTCGCGGGTTGAAGCTGCTCTCAGAAGCCGATGCCTTCCGCTCCATCGGCCTTGACCGGCGTGATGCGCTATGGGCGGTGCGGCGTTTGCCAGATGACGTCCCACTGCCCTTGTTCGAAGCCGCCGACCAACGCGAGCTCGCCCCCGAACCAGACACCAAACTACCGGACATGACGCTTGCCGAGCATGTGGTGGCCGACTACCAGACGATCCGCTTGTCGCTCAAAAAACATCCTATGGCACTTTTGCGCCCAACGCTCGAGCAAGAAGGCATTGTGCCGTGTACAGCGATGCAGACATTGCCCGATGGCCGGTTCGCCAAAATTGCTGGCGTCGTTCTCATTCGCCAGCGCCCAGGAAAAGGCAACGCGATCTTCATGACGCTCGAAGACGAGACCGGCGTGGTCAACGCGGTTATTTGGGCACGCCAGTTTGAGCGCTTCCGCAGCACCATCATGGGCGCCAAGATGGCGCTGATTCAGGGACATATCCAAAAAAGCAAGGAAGGTGTCATCCACCTGATGGTGACATCAATCTATGATCGCACCCACCAGCTCAACAGCCTGTCCGAAACACACACCGCCAACCCGCAATACGCCAACGCCGACGAAGTGATCCGTCCAGTGCTCTCACGCGGTGACAGCGTCAAAGGCGCCTTGGTGCCAAGTCGCGGGGCGCATCCACGCGACGTGCGCATCATCCCAAAATCGCGTGATTTTCATTAGCCGGGCACTCTTGCAGATCATCGCCGGGTGCTGTCTGCTCCCCTTCAAGCCCGGACCAAGCAGGGCATGGAGCAAAGCATGAGCGACCTGGACCGCCGTATCGCGGCTGCCCGTGGAGACGAACCCGCCGATATTGTGCTGAAAGGCGCAAAAACCCTTGATCTTGTGACCGGTGACCTACTGGACGGCGATGTGGCGATCAGTGGCGACACCATCGTCGGCACCATGGACACCTATGACGGTCGCCAAATCATCGACCTTTCAGGCCATATATTGGTGCCCGGCTTCATCGACACGCACCTGCACGTCGAAAGTTCGCTTGTGACACCGTACGAGTTTGATCGCTGTGTGACCCCGCACGGCGTCACCACGGCGATTTGCGACCCGCACGAGATTGCCAACGTCATAGGGGCCGAGGGCATCCGCTATTTCCAAGAGGCAAGCCGTCACACACTGATGGACCTGCGCGTCCAAATCCCCTCCTGCGTGCCTTCCACCCACATGGAAACCTCCGGCGCGCACCTGCTGGCGGCCGACCTCGCACCGCTGATGGGTCACCCTTCAGGGATCGGGCTTGCTGAGTTCATGAACTATCCCGGCGCCATTCACCGCGATCCGGAGGCGATGGACAAGCTGCGCTTGTTCGAAGGCGGCCACATTGACGGCCATTGCCCGCTGCTGGCCGGTCGCGATCTCAATGCTTATTGCGCGGCTGGTATCAGCACAGAACATGAGGCGACAAACTTCCAGGAGGGCCTAGAGAAACTGCGCAAAGGCATGCGGGTTCTGATCCGAGAAGGATCAGTCTCGAAAGATCTGCATGCCCTACAGCCGCTCCTCACCGAGCGCACCTCACCTTATGTGTGCTTTTGCACGGACGACCGAAATCCACTCGATATCGCTGAGGAAGGCCATCTGGATTTCATGATCCGCGAGCTGATCGGCTTGGGCACATCACCGCTGGCCGTCTACCGCGCGGCGACCCTTTCCGCCGCCGAAGCATTCGGCCTCAAGGATCGCGGCATGATCGCACCTGGCAAACGCGCCGACGTCGTCGCCGTCACCAGCTTGGAACAATGCGATGTCCGCAGAGTGATTGCTGCGGGCGTGGAGGTTACCAAAGGGGCCTTCCAAGACCGCGCAACGATACCCACTGTTGGTCGCTTCTCCGTGAAAGCAAACTCCGTTTCAGCAGAGGACTTCCGCGCCCGCGCCAATCGCACACAAACCGACGTGATCGGCATTCGCGAGGGGCAAATCCTCACCGATCATCTGCACGAGGACATCCCCATCGTGGACAGCGACAAACTGCCGGACACAAACCGTGACTTGATCCGCATCGCTGTGGTCGAGCGGCACGGCAAAAACGGCAACATAGCCACAGGGTTTGTGAAGGGCTTCAACCTCCAGGTCGGCGCGATTGCCTCAACCGTCTGCCACGATCACCACAACATTGTCGCTGTCGGGGCCAACTACGAAGACCTAGCAAGGGCCACCAACCGGTTGCGCGATATTGAAGGGGGCTTTGTCGTGGCCAAAGACGGTGAGATCCTCGCGGAACTTGCCTTGCCGCTGGCAGGTTTGATGAGTTTGGAACCCTATGAAACGGTGCATGCCGACCTATTGAAGTTACGGGAAGCCGCCAAGTCGCTGGGCGTCACACTCAACGAGCCATTCCTTCAGCTGGCATTCCTCGCGCTGCCCGTTATCCCGTCGTTAAAAATCACGGACAGGGGCATTGTCGACGTGACCAAGTTCGAGATCATCAGCTAACTGGCGGCTGATCGTAGATGTCGAAGCGTGAGGGGGGAACGCTGGTAAAGCCCTTCGGCGATTTGCTGGCGAGTGTCTGATAGAGGCGCGCCGAGCCACGCTGGAACGCAAACGAGCACCCGGCCAAATAGGCCGCCCAAATACGATACAGTTGCGGGCCAACCAACGCCTCGGCTTCGGCCCGTTTGTTGTAGAGCCTCAGGCACCATTCACGCGTTGTCATCTGATAGTGCTGACGCAGCGCTTCGACATCTTGCACTTCAAATCCCGCGATCTCCATTTCCGAGATTGTGTGGCCAAGATCATCCAACTCGCCACCCGGGAAAATGTACTTCTGCAGCGCGCGCTGCTCCGGCCGGCTCGAGAACCGCCTATGCTTTCGCTTTGCCCCGCGAGAGATCGCGTGGTTCATGAAAAGCCCGCCCGGTTTCAGCAGGCGTTGCACCGTCGCAAAATATTCGGGAATATTGGCCAGGCCGATGGCCTCATACATGCCGATGGACGCGATCTTATCGAAAGAGCCCTCCATATGACGATAGTCTTTGAGGTGCAGCGTCACGCGATCGGCAATTCCAAGCTGATCGATCCGGTCCTGAGCATAGTTTAGCTGTTCTTGCGACAACGTAACTCCGTGCGCAGTGACACCGTAGGATTCGACGGCGTGGCAAATAAGCCCTCCCCACCCAAATCCAATATCGAGAAACTCATCACCTTCCTGCAGCCGTAATTTCCGACAGATGAGGTCCACCTTGTTACGCTGCGCCTGCTCTAAGCTCGCATCCCAAGTAGGAAAATGAGCGCACGTATACTGCATCTCAGGGTCTAAGAAGAGAGCGTAGAAGTCGTTGCCAACGTCATAGTGAAACTGGATGAAGCGCTTGTTGTCGCCCTCGCGACGGCCGACGCCCTCGGAATCGCCGGAAAAGGTTCGGGACGCACCCGGTGCCTCTCCAGGGGCAAAAAAGAATGGGGCCAGGGCCTTGAAGGCTTTGCTTTTGCCAATCTTGTTGAAGCGCTTGCGATAGGCGCGATCATGAGCAAGTGGCTCAGCGAGATCGATCATTGAGCCACCCTCGACGTCGATACCGCCATGGGCGTAATGCTGGAGAAGTCGATCCAACGACGGCCGGTGTAGAATCGAAGAGATCACACCAGGCGAGGCAAACGACACCGCCAGGCCTGGCTTCACCTTTGAACCAAGCGGTTCTAGCGAGCCGTCCCACAATCTCAGAGAAAAATGCGCGTCGACTGTTTCGCGAATGGTCGCAGCCAGCTGGCGTGCGGCTTCGAGTTTCCTATCACCCAAAACAAAAACCCCGGTAATTGCCTATCGCCAATCGCTCTAGGGCAATAACCGGAGTTTGTCGCTCTTTTCTTGGGATGGCTCGGCTAAACGGTGCCGCCGAGCGACCCTTCCAGCTGAGCCAGTTCCTGCCCGCCTGCCATCATGTCTTGCAGTTCGTCAGGAGTGATTTGACCGCGCTGCGCCGTGCCCAACGTTTTGCCACGGTTGAGCACAGTGAACCGATCTCCCACCGCCAAAGCATGGCGCACATTGTGGGTGATGAACACCACAGCGACGTCCTGCTTGCGGACCTTGTCGATGGTCGCCAGCACGTTGGAGGTTTGACGCACCCCGAGAGCCGAGGTCGGCTCGTCGAGGATCAACACCTTGGCGCCGAAGTGCACCGCGCGTGAGATCGCAACCGTTTGGCGTTCACCCCCGGATAGCGTTCCGACTGCCTGATCCGGACCACGCAGATTGATGCCCATTTTGCGCATCTCGGCCATGGTCACTTCATTCGCCTTCTCATGGTCGAAGACGTTGATACCGAGCCGCTTCTTGACGGGCTCATTGCCCATGAAAAAGTTGCGCGCAACGCTCATCAGCGGGATCATCGCCAAATGCTGGTGCACCGTGGCAATGCCCGCGTCCATGGCATCGCGCGGGTTATCGAAATGCATCGGTTTGCCTTCGAAGTGGATCTCCCCCTTCGTTGGCTTGTGCACGCCCGACATCGTTTTGATGAAAGTCGACTTTCCGGCACCGTTGTCACCCAACAAGCAATGACATTCGCCAGGGTAAACATCGACAGAAACGCCAGCGAGCGCGATCACCGATCCGAAGTGCTTTTCAATATCGCGCATCTCGATGATTGGCGCATGGGTTGTCCGTGTATTCATGGTCGCGCCCTCCTATCGTTCGCCGGTTATCATGCGTCGGATATAGGTGTTCACAATCACCGCTCCGAGCAAAATGACGCCAAGGAACACGCGGAACAAGGAGCTCTCCACGCCGGCAAAGAACAGGCCTTGCTGCACCACACCGAAGATGAGCGCGCCCAAGGCCGCGCCCAGCACCGATCCATAGCCACCGGTGAGCAGCGCGCCCCCGATCACCACGGCAATGATGGCCTCGAACTCTTTCAACAAGCCGCGATCTGCGCCAGCTGAGCCAAATTCAAAAATTTGACACATGGCGAATATCGTTGCGCAAAACGCCGTGAACATGAACATCAGGATTTTCACCCGGTTCACCGGCACACCGGAATTGCGGGCTGACTCGGCATCACCGCCGGCAGCGAAAATCCAGTTTCCAAAGCGGGTTTTGGTCAGCAGAAAATGACCAAAAATAACGAGCACAATCGCCCAGACGATCAGCATCGGGATGCCATCAATAACCGGCTGACCTTGTCGGGTTCCGCGTTCAAAGGTTTCGATGAGACCGGCATCACCGAGCATCACGAAGAACCACTCACCAACCTTGCCACCAAAGATTGGCGCCAACCAATCCCCTTCGGCAGCTTCGCGGATACCGCCGATGATCGTTTTGTTTTCAAACGTCTGCGGCAGGTAAATCGTGAAGCCACGTAGGATAAACAAGAAGGCAAGCGTCACGATAAAGCTCGGCAATCCGGTACGGATGACGATGAAGCCGTTGAGCGCACCTATGGCGAGAGCCATCGCAAACGTAACCAGAATTGCCAGCCAAACCGGCCAGCCCAGCGTGACCGAGAAGATCGCAGTCATCATCCCGGAGAAGCCGATCATTGAGCCGACCGACAGGTCGAACTCACCGGCAATCATCAAGAGACACGCCCCAACGGCTATGATCATGAATTGAGCCGACACAACCGACCAGTTCATGATGCCTTGAGGAGCGAACATGCCGCTGTCAAAAGCGAACAAGAGGAAGAAGGTGAAAACCGCAACGGTGCCGACAATACCGCCAAGCTCGGGGCGGATCAGGGCCTGACGGAAACTGGAAATCTCTTTGATCCGCTCATCTGATTGAGCGGTCGGGCTTGAGGCCGACTCGGACATGACGATCACCTACCGGTTCGGGCGAAAACTAATTTGACGAAAGATGAGGCCGAACGAATTCGGCCATCAAAAAAGGCGCCCAACGAGGGGCGCCTTTTTCGGGAGGACCGCTTAGCGATATTCGCCAGCGAACTGCTCAACCAACTCCAGGCCATCGGCAGTCACAAAGCCTGGGCCAGAGTTGATGTTGTTGCCTGGCAGGACGCCGTAACGATCGTAGTTGGCGAGCACCACAACCGGCAGGTAGGCCTGCAGGAACGGCTGCTGATCGATACCCCATTCGATGATGCCATCTTTGATCGCCTCAACGATTTCGTCGCCGAGATCGAAAGTACCAAAGTGGATGTCACCAGCCATGCCGTTTTCTTGCAGGGCTTGAATGGTCGGGTTGGCGGAAACTGGGCCAAGCGTCAGAATACCATCGGTTTCTGGGTTCGCAGAAAGGTAAGCGAGAACCTTGTTGCGGATCTCCGCAGGGTCCGTACCGGAGTCCATCATGGAGTCACCGAGCTCAACACCGAGCGCATCGGCGTAACCACGGCAGCGCTCACCAACGGTCGGCTGCTGGATGGCGTGGTTCACACACAGGAAGTTTGTCACGCCTTCGGACGAGGCGCGCAAACCAGCTGCGTAACCCGCATCATACTCAGGCTGACCAACATACATCAGAGCACCAACCTCACGGGCTTGCTCAGGTGTGCCGGTGTTCATGATGATGACATTGATGCCTTGGTCGACCGCGTCTGAAATCGGGCCGCTGAGCACGTCATAGTCGGCCAATGTCGTGATGATGCCGTTCGGTCCAGAAGCGGCTGCCTGCTCAATGATGCGCGCCATGTCGGCAATGTCACCAGTTGGTGGGTTGCGATACTCAACTTCAACGCCAACTTGCTCGCCAGCCAAGGCGATGCCGTTCTTAATCGTGTTCCACCAGCTATCGGAATCAGGTGCGTGGCTAACCAGTACGTAGCGCTCACCTTCAGCGGATGCCGTGGTCGCGACTGCAAATGGTGTGGCGACAACCGCCGTTGCGATCGCAAGTTTTGCGAGAATAGATTTCATAGATAGTCCTCCCAGACTTTTTGTGTGTTGCGGTGACCGCAAGAGGGTTTACCCCTTCTACGAGAGCAGCAAAGCACAGGCTCGACCACTTTGCAACCGGTTGCAAATTGTGATCTTGCTGGCATGCTAGGAAACTGCTTTCGCTCAAAGGGATCGACGCGCACAATGAGAGTGCTATGGGCGTTACACTAAAGGATGTCGCGGACCGCGCGGGTGTCTCGCGGTCAGCTGTATCGCGCACCTTCACCGATGGCGCGTCAGTGTCCTCGCGCATGCGTCAAAAGGTCGAGAAAGCAGCGCGCGAACTCGGCTACCACCCCAATGCCTTGGCCTCGAGCCTGACCACGGGCCGCACCAAGCTGGTGGGTCTTGTCTCCAACAATTTTCACAATCCGATCTTCTTGCAGGTGTTCGACCTATTCACCCGCGGCCTCCAAGACCGGGGATTGCGGCCTCTGTTGGTCAATCTTTCCGACGAGGTAGACGCCACTAAATCAGTCAACATGTTGCGCCAATATTCGGTGGATGCTGTGATCGTCGCATCCTCAACTCTGCCGCCGGACTTTGCCCACGCCTTTATGCACGCAGGCGTGCCGGTCGTTCATTCGTTCGGTCGGCACACCACCTCGCCACAGGTGCACGTGGTTGGCATCGACAATGTAGAATGCGGCCGTATGGCGGCCAGGGCACTTGTCGAGCGCGGTTACACCGATGTTGGCTTTCTTGGCGGCCCGCAAAGCGCAACATCGACACAAGACAGGATGGCAGGCTTCATCTCAGAATTGGGCAAACACCCGAAGGTCAAAGTCCGCACCAGCTTCGCGGCGGCCTATTCCTTCGATGCAGGCCGCGATGAGATGACCCGCCTGCTCAACGGCGACAGTGCGCAGGCCTATTTTTGCGGCGACGATGTGCTTTCCATCGGTGCGGCGGCGGCCATTCAACTGGCTGGAAAGAACGTCCCCGATGACATCGGCATAATCGGCCTCAACGACATGGAAATGGCCGGCTGGGAAAGCATCAACCTGACCACCATTCACCAGCCTATTCGGCAGATCATCAACTCATCAATAGAGTTGATCGTGTCCATGTTGGATGAGCCACACCGGTACCCGGAAGCACGACTATTCCCATGTCGAATCATCGAACGTGGTACGTTGAAGGCGCTCGCTTGATTTAGCGATACATGGGAGGCCGTGCATCGACCCAAGCGCCTTTGTCCTTGGCGGAGGCCACGGCGGCATAGACGGCAGCCATGGACCGTAACCCGTCGCTGGCGTTGGGGAGCGAACCCGAATCCTCACCACGGATTTTTGCCGCGAGATCAACATAGATATTGGCAACCGCAAGCGGGAAGCCTTCCGGATGAGCGATGGCCACACGGCTCATGCGCTGCGCTTCGGAGCTTAAGCCACCTTCGCCTTTCTCCATGATCTGCGTGCGTCCGCCCACGGGTGTATAAAGCACCTGGTTCGGCTGCTCAGAAGCCCAGCGCAGACCACCGGTCTCGCCAAACACTTGAATGTCAAAACCATGTTGCCGCCCGATCGCCACTGAAGACGTCCAAAGCCTCCCAACCGTGCCACCTTCCATGCGGAAGTTCACCATGGCGTCGTCTTCAAGTTCGCGGCTTGGGATGGTTGAAGCGAAGTCGGCGCTCAAGGAGCGCACTTCGTCACCAACCACAAAGCTCGCCATGTGCAGCGCGTGGATACCGCAGTCGGCGAATTGCCCCGAAACGCCAGCCATGGCCGGGTCATAGCGCCAGCGTACACGCGGATTGTCAGCGTCGGTCGCATCGCCATGGTGTCCGTGACTGAAGCTAGTCACGACAAGGCGGATCTGGCCGATTTCGCCTGTCTGCACCATGTGACGCATCTCCCGAACCATGGGATAGGCAGTGTAGCAGTAGTTGACCGCGCAGATCTTGCCCGAGGCCTCGGCCACGCGGACGATCTCTTCGCCCTCGTCCACCGTCAGGGTCATGGGCTTCTCGCACAGCACATTAAAGCCAGCCTCAAGGAAGGCTTTGGTGATCTCAAAATGGGTGGCATTTGGTGTTGCAACTGTGACCAAATCGATCGCGTCCGGCCGCCCCTTCTCGCCCTCAAGCATCTCCTGCCAGTTGCCATAAGCGCGGTCCTCGGCAATCCCGAGCGAGTGGGCATAGGCCTTGCCTTTGACTGGATCGATATCAAGCGCTGCCGCCGTGAAAGCAAAGTGCCCGTCAGCTTGCGCGCCAAGGCGATGAGCCGGGCCAATCTGGCTGCCTTCACCGCCGCCAACCATGCCCCATTTCAGTCGTGTCATGGGTCTTTTCCCTAAAAGCCGATAGAGGCGAGGTAACGCCTGTTAATTGTCGCGTCGCGCAGTGAATCCGTGTCCGGCAAGGTAGGGTCGCAGTCTTGTTCTACGGTGCACCAGCCTTCGAATCCGGCATCGAGCAATACTTGGCGAACCGCCGGAAAATCGACATCCCCATCGCCCAAATTGCAGAATATCCCTTGGCCGCACGCCTTATAGAAATCGGTGCCTTTGGCGATCACGTCCGCCTTCACGGCAGGATCGATGTCTTTGAAATGCATATAGGAAATACGGTCGATATGGCGCTTCATGAAGGCCACCGGATCGAAACCGGCATAAGAGTGATGGCCGGTGTCAAAACAGATCTTGAGGATCTTTTCGTCCACCTCACTTAGCAGTCGTTCCAACTCCGGCTCAAAGTCGATGAAGCCGGCGGCATGGGCGTGCATACCAACCGTCAGGCCATACTCTTCAGCGCCCATTTTGGCGACGTAAGCAATGCGATCGCGATAGGCTTGCCACTCCGCCAAGTCCATCTGCTCGGCGGCATCCGCACGGCCAGCCGTGGGCGCCCGGCGTGGTGAAATGGAATCGATAATAACCAGATGTTCTGCGCCATGCGCGGCGAGCGCTTGGCAGGTACGCACCGATCCGTCCAGCACGTCGTCCCACGCATTGGGCTCGTGGAAGGGGCGGAAGATAACGCCGCCAATTAATGTCAGATCGTTTTCCGCCAGCGCTTCCGCGACCTGCGGCGGGTCCTCTGGCATGAAACCGACCGGCCCAAGCTCGATGCCGCGATAGCCAGCCTGCGCGCACTCTTTGAGAACCTGCCGCCAATCAGGGTTGCGGGGATCGTCCGCGAACTCCACCCCCCAGGAACAGGGCGCGTTGCCAATCTCGATCGTCATGGATGTTCAACTTCGTCTTGTTTTTGATGTTTCTTAAGTGAGCGCTTCAACTTGGTTGACCGCCGTCCAAGCGCCGGTCCTGTGGGACGCGCGCACAGCCTCTACAACCTCCCAAACGGCAAGGCCATCATCAAATGTGGGCCAAACAGCTTTTCCGGTCTCGACGGCCGAAAGGAAGTCGCGCGCTTCAATGATGATCTGGTCTTGATAGCCCGTGCCATGCCCCGGCCCCTGGCAAAATGGCAGGTAGTCTGGGTGCGCGGGGCCCGTCAAAAGCTTGGTGAAACCGCGATCAGCTTCGGGGCCATCAGCGCGGTAAATCCACAGGGCGTTCTGGTCTTCCTGGTCGAAGCGGATGGCGCCCTTGGTGCCATGAACTTCATAGGCATAGCCCATCTTGCGACCTGTCGCGATGCGACTGAAGTAAAGGTGCCCCATGGCGCCATTGGCGAACCTGCACATGGTTTGCGCGTGGTCATCGTTCTTAACGGCAACACCGCCCCTTTCGGTGTGCACGGTCTCCATGGCGCCCATAACCTGTGTGATTGGCCCCATCAGCGCCAGCGCGGCGTTGATCATGTGGGGCGATAGGTCGCCCATCGTTCCACTGCCGTCGGATTCCGTGCGCCAGCTGGCTGGAATAGATGGGTCTGCGAGAAAGTCCTCGGTGTGCTCGCCGCGGAACCAGGTGATGTCTCCAATGGCACCCTCCGCAATCAACTGGCGGGCGTACCTTGAGGCAGGCGTGCGGATATAGTTGAAACCAACCATGTGCATGGCGCCGCTAGCGTTGGCCGATGCCGCCATCGCGCGCGCCTCTTCTACGGTTGCGCCAAGTGGCTTCTCGCAAAAGACGTGTTTGCCCAAGGCGAACGCCCTTTCCGCGATGGCTTTGTGCGTATCTTGCGGCGAGGCGATGACGACCGCTTCCACCTCAGGGTCATCAACGAGCTCTTGCCAACTATCGGCGCCACGGGCAAAGCCAAAGGACTTGGCATACTTTTCAGCAGATGCGGGTGATGAGGCAGCAACACTGACCAGCTTCGGGCGGAGCTTCGTATCGAACACCGCACCGACTGCCGCCATCGCTACAGCGTGGGCTTTACCCATGTAGCCGCCGCCGACAATCCCAATCCCGATATCCATGGCACATTTCCGTATCGAAGTTGAGAAACAGTTTGCAACCGGTTGCAAAACGAGTATCTTCAAACCGATTGGCGGTCAATGCGGTTTCTTCTTGCCGGGGAAAATCCATCTGCCAAAGACAAAACGACCAGGTCACCGGTGATCAACACTGGGATTCGAACCCAAAAAGCAGGGTTCAAGGGAGAACAAACGCATGGCAGGCGAAACCGTTCGGCTGACAACGGCTCAGGCTATCATTCAATTTCTGGCGGCTCAGTTCATCGAGATCGATGGCGAGAAGACCCGCGTTTGCGGCGGTGGTTTTGGAATTTTTGGCCACGGCAATGTGCCATGCTTGGGTGAAGCGCTTTACAACCATCAGGATATCTTGCCGCTCTACCGCGGTCAGAATGAGCAATCGATGGGCTTCGCGGCTGCGGCCTACGCCAAATACCATCTACGCCAGCGCTTCATGCTATGCACAGCATCGGCGGGGCCCGGCACTGCAAACCTGCTTACGGCATCTGCCTTGGCACACGCCAACCGGCTACCGATGCTGATGTTATGCGGTGACACATTCCTCACCCGCCTGCCCGACCCCGTGCTTCAGCAGCTAGAGCATTTTGGCAATCCAGCCCTGGGCCTGAACGACGCCTTCCAAGCAGTGACCCGGTATTGGGACCGTATCACCCATCCGGCCCAAATCATCCAATCGCTGCCAGCGGCACTGGCGACGATGTTAGACCCTGCCGATTGCGGCCCAGCGTTTTTGGGCCTGCCTCAAGACGTGCAGGGCTGGGCCTATGATTATCCAACCGAGATGTTCGAACCAAAGGTCCACCGTATCCGGCGTGTGACACCAGACGCGAACGAAGTCGCCGATGCGGCAGCGGCCCTGAAGGCTGCAAAACGGCCGGTCATCATCGCCGGTGGCGGCATCCAATACTCAAAGGCGGTCGAAGAATTTATAGCCTTTGCACAAGCCCATCAGATCCCAGTCATCGAAACCATTGCCGGGCGCGCCAACATGCTGGCCACCCATGATCTCAACATTGGCCCTGTCGGCGTCACAGGCTCTGACAGCGCCAACGCCGTTGCAGAGCGCGCAGATGTGATCCTGTCGGTCGGGTCACGCTTGCAAGACTTCACCACGGGTTCTTGGACGGCGTTTGCCAAAGACGCGCAAATCATCAGCCTCAACGCCGCCCGACACGACGCAGGCAAGCACCGCTCACTGCCCGTGGTTGGTGATGCAAAGCTCGGCTTGTTGGCGTTGGCAGAAGCCATGGGTGGCTATCAAGCGCCAACCGATTGGGTCGACTATGCCAAGCAAGAGCGCGGCCTATGGGACGAGTACATCGCGCAGAACGTCGCCCCAAAGCGGCCCGACGGCTCCAACCGTCCCAACTCCTACGCGCAGGCAATCGGTGCCGTGAACGATCTGTGCGATGCGCGCGACCGCGTTGTCGCTGCCGCAGGCGGCCTACCGGCAGAGGTAACCGCCAACTGGCGCACGCTCGACATCGGTACCGTCGATGTGGAGTTTGGCTTCTCGTGTATGGGTTATGAAATCGCCGGTGGGTGGGGTGCTCGGATCGCCCAAAGCGAAAAAGAACCAAACGCCGATACCATCGTCTTTGTCGGCGATGGCTCATACCTCCTCATGAATTCCGACATCTACTCGTCGGTGCTTACCCGCAAAAAGCTCATCATTCTGGTGCTCGACAATGGCGGCTTCGCTGTCATCAACAAGCTGCAAAACAACACCGGCAATGAAAGCTTCAACAACCTGTTTATAGATTGTCCGACGGTACCAGAAGCCTTCAATGTCGATTTTGCCAGCCACGCGGCTGCCATGGGCGCGATCACCGAACGGGCCGAAAACCCAGCGGAACTGGCTGAAGCCTTCAAACGCGCCAAAGCCGCCGACCGCACCAGCGTTATCGTAATGAACGTCGACGCCTATGACGGGTGGACCACAGAAGGCCACACCTGGTGGGAGGTTGGAACGCCGGAAGTTTCGACAAGCGAGAAGGTCCGAGCCGCCCATAAAGAATGGGAGTCGACACGCGAAAAACAGCGCAAAGGGGTCTAATGATGAAAGCCTTTACGCCTGATACCGCTGATCCACAGGCCGTCGTCGATGAACTTCTGCACGGAGGCGGCGCTATTCGCCTGGCGGGACTGTTCAGCGCCGAGGACATCGCCGAAGCGCGCGCCATCATCATGGAGCATTCCGAGGCGGAGGCACCCAAGGTCACACACTTTCAGGGCGCGGCTGAAGAAGCAGGCGCAATCAACCTTCAGCGCCGGGTCTGGAACCTGCTTGCCAAGGGCGACGTATTCGCCCGCATGGCATCGCACCCAACATTGATGGCCATCCTGCGGTCATTCCTTGGCTCAGAGTTCATCATGGGCTCCATCGCGGCCAACCGCATTCTACCGGGCGGCCCGGGGCAAGAACCTCATGTTGACTACCCCTATTGGGATTTTCATGCGCCTGAGACACACCCCATCGGCCTCAACGCCTCCTTCCCAATGAACGCCCAGGTCTCGATCCTGCTCGATCCGTTTACCGAGAAAACAGGGGCAACAGCCTATGTGCCGGGCAGCCAGAAAGAACTGCGCTACCCTTCGGAGGAGGATTGGTTCTTTGAGCGCTGCGAACGCATGCTGGGTGAGCCGGGTGATGTCGCCATGTTCTTTGGGGCAGCGTGGCACTGTGCGATGCCCAATACATCACAACAGGACCGCACGGCGATCCTGATCCAATATCTGCCCAAGTGGGTGAAGCCGATGGAGGATATGCCCGCCGCCCTGCCCAGCAGCGTGATACAAGAGGCTAGTGCAGATCTGCGCCAATTGTTGGGGCTCAACTACCCCTACCCAGAGGTGCTCGACGCCGCAAAAGCGGGCAACACCGAAGGTCGGATCAACGCGTCATGATTGATGTTGGCCGAAACTTTCTGGTGATCGGCCGGGCGGGTATGGACATCTACCCGGACCCGCCAGGCGACAAAACCGAAGAGGCGACCCGCTTCTTCACCTGTCTTGGTGGATCATCGGCCAACATTGCAGTTGCGCTCGTGAAGCAGGGGCTGTCCGCCTCACTGGTGACCTGCGTATCCGATGACGCCGTTGGCCGTTTTGCCGTCAACCAACTTGATCATTATGGCATAAACCGCGACCACGTTCGGGCGGTAGGCGGCGAAGCGCGCACATCGCTTGCCGTTGTCGAAAGCCGCGTGGAAGACCATCAGTCGGTCATCTATCGCAACGGTGCCGCCGATTTTGAAATGTCGCTTGCCGACGTTGAGGCGGTCGATTACGGCGCTTTCTCGTCTCTGATCACCACCGGCACAGTATTTGCCGCTGAGCCGTCTCGCACATCAGCTTTCCGCGCCTTCGAACGGGCAAAAGAAGCAGGCTTACCGCTGATCTTTGATATTGACTACCGCCCTTACAGCTGGCCCTCACCAGACGTTGCCGCGGATGTCTACTCGCGCGCAGGCGCGCTGTGTGACGTCATCATTGGCAATGATGTGGAATTTGGCTTCATGGCCGGTGATTACGATAAGGGCCTTGATATGGCCCGTTCACTGGTGGCTGGGGGCGCATCGATCGCCGTCTACAAAATGGGTGAAGAAGGCTCCGTCACCATCACCACCGATGGCGAGACGCGAACCGGCATCTACCCTGCAACGCCGCTCAAACCCACCGGTGCTGGCGACAGCTTCATGGGCGGCTTCATCGCGGCCCTCGCCGCAGATCGCGCCGTCGATGATGCCGTGCGGCGCGGCTCAGCCGCCGCCGCCATCGTGGTCAGCCGCGTTGGCTGTGCGCCGGCCATGCCCACCACGCAAGAACTTGATGACTTCATGGTTCGCCACGCCGGGCCATCCGCTGCCTAAGCCGCTTTCGGCCAAAAAGGACAAAACCGATGCACATCCCGCCCCATGACAACCAGAACAAACCCATTGTGGATGTGAACCACGAGCTGGTGCCGCTTAACTACTTCAACATCGTGAAGTTAACACGCGGCGAGACGTTCGATTACCAGGTCGAGGGCTATGAGACCTGCGTTGTTCCCGCCACCGGGACGGTCACGGTCGCGGTCGGTGGAGAAACCTTTACCGACATTGGCCATCGCGTGATCGATGTATGGGATGGAGACCCAGAAGGTGTTTACGTGCCGACGGGCATGGGCTGCACCATCACTTGCCAATCGGACGCCGCAGAGGTGTTCATCGCCGGCGCCAAGTTTGACCAGACCTTCAAACCCTTTGCCGTCCGTGATCATCAGCTGGACCTAGTGCAATACGGCTCGGACGACACAAAGACCCACCGCAAGATCAAGCATATCCTTGGCTCGGAATATCACGACCGGGTGGGCCGCCTGCTGGTGTCGGAGCTCTACACGGTCGGCCAAGGCGGTTGGTCCGGTTTCCCGTCGCACAAGCACGACACCGACCGCCTGCCGGACGAGACCCGGCATGACGAAACCTACAATTTCCGCTTCCGGCCCAATTACGGCTCGGGTATGCAAATGCTTCAACGCGTCGATAACGAGCCAGGCGATGCCTACCATGTGATGGATGGCTCAACCTTCATGATCGACAAGGGCTACCACCCCTGTGCCGTGCTGCCAGGCTACGAGATGTACTACTTCACGATCCTTGGCGGTCTGTCGCAACGCAGCTTGAAGCAGTACTTCCAGCCCACCCATGCCGAACAATTGCACACCATTCCGGGCATCATGGATATGGTCGCGAAGTTCAAATGACGCTTGCCACCCTCGCCGATGTGGTCAATCCCGCCGCGCAAGACGGCTACGCAATCGCGGGCCTTGTCTGCTTGGGCTGGGAAGATATGCGCGCCTACGCGCAGGCGGCGGAAGCAGAAGGCATGCCGGCAATTCTGCAAGCCGGACCATCCTGTCGCGAACACACCCCACTGCCGGTTTTGGGCGCTATGATGAGGCACCTGGCGCAAAGCGTATCGGTCCCCGTCGTCGTCCATCTCGATCACGGCTACACCGCTGAGGAATGCCGGATTGCCATCGAGAGCGGTTTCACCTCGGTGATGTTCGACGGATCAAAAAAGCCACTCAACGAAAACATTGATGAGACAGCGGCCATCGCAGAGATGGCGCACAAGGCGGGGGTCTCGTGCGAAGGTGAAATAGGCTTTGTCGGCTATTCCGGCGGCGCACAGTCGGCTGGAACGAACCCAGACGAAGCAGCCCAATTCGCCCGCGAAACCAAAATCGACGCGATGGCGATTTCAGTTGGTAACGTGCACTTGCAGCAGAACCGCGAAGGCGGGCTGGATGAGCCGCGCATCCGCGCTATCGAGGCGGTGACAACCGTGCCCCTCGTTATCCATGGGGGATCAGGCGTGCCTCTAGCGCAGCGCGCGCACCTCGCCCAGACGTCGCGCATTGCCAAGTTCAACATCGGCACGGAATTGCGCATGGCCTTTGGCAACGCCCTACGCATCGCCGTGAATGCCGACCCAGAGCGTTTCGATCGCGTCCAAATCCTCAAAGAAACCCATGACCCGGTGTTTGAAGCAGCGCGCGCTGCTATCCGTGGTTTGAAGCCAGCAAAGGTGAGCGCGGCATGATCCGGATTGGCATACTCGGTTGCGGGCGCATTGGTCAGGTCCACGCCAGCAGCACGGCGGTGACCCCAGGCGCAATGATTGGCGGTGTCGCTGACGCCTTCCCCGAAGCGGCAGAACGCATGGCCATGCAATATGGCTGTGAGGCCATGAGCACCGAAGACATCATCGCCAGCGAGTTGATCGATGCGGTGGTGATCGGCACGCCAACAGACACCCATTTCGAAATCATTCAAGCGGCTGCGGCGCAGGGCAAAGCGATCTTTTGCGAAAAGCCGGTCGACATGTCGGTCGAACGCATTGAAAGCTGCAAGCAGACCGTTGAAGCGGCTGGCGTGCCTTTCATGACCGGCTTCAACCGGCGCTTTGACCCGAACTTTGCGTCGCTACAAAAACAACTGCGCGATGGGGTCATTGGCGACATCGAGATCGTCACCATCCTGTCGCGCGACCCCTCACCGCCACCGATCGGGTACATCAAAAGTTCGGGCGGCATCTTCCGCGATATGATGATCCACGACTTCGACATGGCACGGTTCCTCCTGGGAGAAGAGCCAATCAAAGTCCAAGCCACGGGCGCATCTTTGGTCGATCCTGCCATCGGCGAAGCAGGCGATGTGGATACCGCGGCGGTCATGCTCACAACCGCCTCGGGACGCATCTGCCAGATATCAAACTCCCGCCGCGCAACCTACGGCTATGACCAGCGGGTCGAGGTGCATGGCGCCAAAGGACTGCTGCGCGCGGACAATCAGCTTGAGTCAACGCTGGAGCTTGCCACCGACGCTGGCTTTCGGCGCTCACCGACCCAGCACTTCTTCTTGGAGCGCTATGAGGAAGCTTATCTGCGCGAATTGCAGGCCTTCATTGACTCCGTTACCAACGGCACGCCTCCTAACCCGACCATCGATGACGGATTGAAGGCACAGCGCCTTGCCGATGCCGCAACGCAGGCTTGGTCGGAGAACAGGATTGTCGACCTGTCCTCGTAAGGCCGGTCAAGCGGCGGCTTGCTCGTGCGGGTGCTTACCGAGAATGATCATGCCCAGAAGGTCATCGTCGGTGACCTCATTGACATTCACGGTGCCAACCAGCTTGCCGTTTTTCATGACACTGGCACGGTCACACAGTTCCATCACCTGGTGAACGTCGTGGTCGATCAAGAAAATCCCAATGCCCTCGGCCTTCAATTGCTGAATGAGCTCGGCAACCATCTGGGTTTCATGTGGGCCAAGCGCAGCAGTCGGCTCGTCCATAATGAGGATGCGGGCATTGAAATAGACGGCACGCGCAATGGCGACCGACTGGCGCTGACCACCGGACAGGGCTGAAACCGGTGCAGAGAACTTCTGGAAGTTCGGGTTGAGCCGCTTCATAATCTGGCGGGTCTCGGCCTCCATTGCGGCGTCGTTGACCAATCCAATCGGGCTGCGCAGTTCGCGCCCCAGAAACAGGTTGGCGGCAGCGTCCAAATTATCGGCCAACGCCAACGTCTGATAGATCGTCTCGATATTGTAGGTGCGCGCATCTCTGGGGTTGGTGATCGTCGCCTTCTCACCGTTGATGAAAATCTCACCGCTGTCTGGCGGATAGGCACCAGACAGCATCTTGATCAGTGTCGATTTTCCGGCACCGTTGTGGCCGAGAAGGCCAACGACTTCGCCAGGGTAGAGATCAACCGTCACATCATCGACGGCACGAATACCGCCGAAGCTGATGGACATGTTGCGCATTTCAACAAGCGGCGTACCGCGATCTTCCGTGGCCATATCAGCTAATCCCCGCCCGTTTGCGATAGACAATGTCGATCCACACAGCGAGCACGAGCACCGCTCCGACGACAATGTTTTGGTACGGCGCTTCGACGCCCACCATGGCCATCCCCGACTGTAGGGATTGCATAATCAAGGCACCAAGAATGGCTCCAAAGATGGTGCCCATCCCGCCCGCGAGAGCCGTCCCGCCGATCACCGCCGCAGCGATGACCCGCAGTTCGTCCAGTGTTCCAATGTCATTGGTGTGATTGGCAAGGCGCGAGGACGCGACCACGGCGGACAACGCCGTCAATGCTCCCATCAGCGCAAACACTTTTACGGTCAACAACCGTGTGTTAATACCCGACAATTCGGCGGCGTCAGGGTTGCCACCTGTCGCAAAAATGTAGCGTCCTAGTCGCGTTCTCTTGGCGATAATCGTCATACCAATCGCAACTGCGATCAGCAGCAAAACGGAGATCGGCAAACCGTAGGTCGCAGTGAATCCTTCAGGCATCACCTCGCCACGCGCTTCGAACAAGCGGCGCAGTCGGGCCGTTGGGATTTCATAGCTGTTGAGTATCCCGATGAACCCCAAGATGGCGGCAACCATGATGCCCGAAAGGGTCAGTTCAGCCCAGACAGGCTTGGCGGCAAAACCATGCTTCTCTTTGGAACGCCGCCCACTCCACTGGACCAAAACGGCAACCAATGCAGCCAGGCCTCCCAAGATCCAGGAGACGGTTGGTCCAAGCGTACCGTTGATGCCGCCGAAGATCAGGAAGTTTTGGTCCAGCGGGCCAATCGTCTGACCGTTGGTGATGTGCCAGCCTACGTTCCGCCAGACCAGAAGGCCGCCCAGCGTCACGATGAAGGCTGGGATCGTCAGATAACCGACCATCCAACCGTGGAAGGCGCCGATTAGCGTTCCAGCAACAAGCCCGACGAGAATTGTAATTGGCGCGGTGAGCGGATGGTTGAGCCCAAGGCCCAACATGTCGGGCAACACGGCCGTCTGCGTCATCGCCATGATGGCTGAGCAAGTGGCCAAAAGCGCGCCGACACTCAAATCGATGTGACGCGTTACGATCACAAATACCATGCCGCAGGCCATAATCGCCACAGACACCGTTTGGATCGTCAAGTTAAAAATATTGCGCGGTGTCAGAAACCGGCCGTCCGTAATCAAATCGAAACCGACACAGAGCACCAAGAAGGCGCCCAACATGCCCAGCAATCGCATGTCGATCTCGAGTTGTTGTACGAGATTCCTGCGCTGCGTTGGAAGTGGTTGAACGTTTGTGTCGGCCATATGCAAGCTCCCCCCCGGGACCCGCTATGAACCAGTCACAAACGGGCCATGTGTGGCACTGGATTGCATGTGCCCTGCCCAGCAGGGCACATGCTCAATGTGTGTTCTCGCTAGATCAACAGATCAGTTGCAAGGTGCGGGACCGTTGGTCACGCCTTGGCAAAGAGCGTCCTGTTCGATCCAACCAGCATCAACGACGAGCGTCAGGTTCTCGGCGGTGATCGGCTGCGGTGCGAGGAAAACGGAGCTCATGGTGGTGCCACCAGGGGAAGTCCACTGGATAGCGCCATCAACGTCGCCCATTGCGGTACCACCAGCCAAGGCAACGGCGATTTCACCGGCCGCCCGGCCAAGGTCACGTGCGTCTTTCCAGACCGACACCGTTTGCGTGCCCAGGGCGACACGGTTCAGCGCAGCATGGTCGCCATCCTGACCGGAGACCGGAATGCCTTCCATGCCCTGTGCGGTCAGAGCAGCAACAACCCCGCCAGCGGTGCCGTCGTTAGAAGCAACAACAGCGTCCACGCCGTTGTCTGTCGCCGTCAAGATTTGCTCCATGTTGCGCTGCGCGTTCGCAGGCAACCAGCCATCGGTGTAGGCTTCACCGACGATCTCGATGTCACCAGCATCCAAAGCTTCTTGCAGCACTTCCTGTTGACCACCGCGCAAGAAGTCTGCGTTCGGGTCAGTTGGCGAGCCTTTGATCATCACATAACGGCCAGAAGGAGCAGCTTCCAGCACAGCCCGTGCTTGCATGCGACCGACCTCGACATTGTCGAAGGTAAGATAGAAGGCGCGGTCGTCTTCAATCAGGCGATCGTAAGCAACGACAGGGATGCCCTCGTCAGCCGCAGCCTGAACAGCTGGACCAATGGCTTGAGCATCCTGTGCAAGGATGATCAGAGCATCAACGCCCTGAGCAATAAGGCTTTCAATGTCGGAAAGCTGCTTCGAAGACGAAGATTGCGCGTCGGCCGAAATGTAATCAGCACCGGCAGCGTCCAAAGCGGCCACAATGGCGGCTTCGTCCGTTTTCCAGCGTTCTTCTTGGAAGTTTGACCAGCTGACGCCTACCGTCAGCGCGTATGCGGGCGCAACAGCCCCCACCGTGGCAGCAACGACTGTTGCAGCCATAAGTTTCAGGAACTTCATCAGAGTTCTCCCGAGTTTCCCGTTTATCGAGCTCCGTTGGTCGGAGCTTCGTCGTGCAAGGGGAGCCTAGCATCTTTTTTTCAGTTGGCAAATTAATTCTCAGAACATTCAACCAAGGGATGAAATTACTGGCGCTCTTGCGAACAAACCGGCCCTTGCTGAATTATTTTATTTCGTGAATTATCTCCCGGGGAGATTTTCGTGGTCGAAACAACAAAAACAACGCCAAGCACCGACCAACGTGAAGCAAGCCGCCATCAGGTGCTCGACACCATTCGCGCGGCTGGCAGCATCGCGCGTATCGATATCGCGCGGGAGACGCAGGTGAGTCCGGCGACGGTCTCGGCGATCACCTCAGAATTGCTGGGCGCCGGGCTGATTGAAGAGATCGAGCCGCTCGCCAGCCCAGCAAGCGCCAAGCGTGGCCGCCCACGTGTTTCACTGAAGATCCGTGGAGATGCTCATCTCATTGCCGGCATGAAACTCACCGACAGATTGGCAACAGTCATCCTGGTTGATTTCGACGGTAACACGTTGGCCGACCACAAAGCACCCTTGGCCAAGGCCATCATGTCAACTGATGACCTAGCAGCGGTCATAGCCGACATCCTAACAAACGCGACCGCTAAGATCGGGCGCAAACTAGGCGACTTGTCAGCTCTTGGCCTGGGCCTTGCAGGCCTTATCGACGCCAATCGTGGCTTTGTGCATTGGTCGCCCTCGCTTGAGGAACGCAATGTCGACTTAGGCAAAAAGCTCAACACGGTTCTTCCCTTTCCCGCCTTTGTCGACAACGACGCCAATCTGGTCGCGATGGCGGAACAACGCTTTGGCGAAGGGCGCGGCTTTTCCAACTTCGTGGTCGTCACCATCGAGCAAGGCGTCGGTATGGGCATCGTCATTGGCGGCGAGGTCTATCGGGGCAACCGAGGTTGCGGTGCGGAATTCGGCCATACAAAGGTCCAGCTTGAAGGGGCACTGTGCCGCTGCGGGCAGCGCGGCTGCCTCGAAGCTTACGTTGGCGATTATGCCTTGCTGCGCGAAGCCAATATCTTGCCGAGCGATCAACCCGAGCAAGATGTTTCCGCGCTCTTCACCCGGGCGCAGGAAGGCGACGCGATGGCGCGAACCATCTTCGACCGTGCGGGGCGGATGTTCGCCATGGGTTTGGCCAACGTCATCAACATCTTCGACCCGGAGTTGGTCATTCTTTCCGGCGAGCGCATGACGCATGATTTTCTTATCTGGCCGGAAGTACTGGAGCGGGTTCGCGCCTCGACGGTGCAGGTGGACTCGGCTTTGCCAGACATCCGGGTTCACAAGTGGGGCGACTTGATGTGGGCGAAGGGCGCAGCCGCCTACGCCATCGAACATGTGTCAAACCACACCATTCAACGACTGGCCGCTCATGCTGCCTAGATTTGTACTGCCTATCCTGTCGGCGGCGCTGCTGGTCCAGCCCGCGATTGCAGGCGTGTCGGCGCCACGGTTCGAACCGCGTCCTATCGCGGACCATGTCTATACGGGCGGTTGGGAACACTTTGTCGGCGGCGGTATCGCTGCATTTGACTGCAACGGCGACAATCTTCCGGAGCTTTTCGCCGCCGGTGGGTCGAACCCAGCGCAGCTGTTCATCAACACATCACAGCCGAACGGCTCTCTGACCTTCGAAGCGCAAACCCCTGATCTTCTTGCGCAAACCGCCGTAATCG
This sequence comes from Hyphomicrobiales bacterium, assembly GCA_965601715.1. Taxonomy (GTDB): domain Bacteria; phylum Pseudomonadota; class Alphaproteobacteria; order Rhizobiales; family MH13; genus MH13. The sequence continues at coordinate 1,593,892 of OZ271835.1, forward strand.
GTGCCTACCCAATCGACATCGACAATGATGCGATCCTGGACCTTGTGGTCCTGCGAGTCGGCGAGAACCAACTGCTGCGCGGCCTTGGATTGTGTGCATTTGAACCCTTCGAGGATATCGGCTTCGATGGTGGCGATCGCTGGACCACCGCCTTTTCAGCGTCCTGGGAGAACGATCAGTCGCTGCCGACCCTGGCCTTTGGCAACTATGTCGACCGGTCCAATCCCGACGGTCCGTTTGAGGCCTGCGACGTTAACGAACTGTGGCGTCCAAACGGTGCTGGTTACGGCGAACCAACAATACTTGAGCCAGGGTTTTGTGTGCTCTCTATGCTGTTCTCCGACTGGGGCCGACAAGGCAGATCAGACCTCCGTCTTTCCAACGACCGGCACTACTTTGTCCGCGGCGGTGAAGAACAATTGTGGGCCATGGAAGGCGAGCCGCGCCTGTTCACACAGGATGATGGTTGGAACAGCCATCAACTCTGGGGCATGGGCATAGCTTCGCGCGATATTGACGGCGACGGGCTCGCCGAGGTGTACCTCACCTCCATGGGCGACCAACGCCTCCAAAGCCTCGACAATGGCGGCGAGAAACCAAGCTTTGTCGATGCACCGTTTGAAAGCGGAACCACCGCTCATAGGCCCTATACAGGTGGCGATGGACGACCGTCGACGGGCTGGCATGCGGCCTTCGGCGATGTCCAAAACGACGGGTTTGCTGATCTCTTCGTGGCCAAAGGCAATGTCGAGCAGATGCCTGGCAGCGCTATGGATGACCCCAACAATCTGCTTCTTGGAAGCGCATCGGGCATGGTTTTCGAAGAAGCAGGGCTGGCGTCAGGGATCGCCACGATGGCGCGCAGCCGTGGCGCCGTCCTTACCGATCTGAACCTTGATGGGCTCGAAGATCTAGCCGTGGTCAACCGGGGCGCACCGCTAGAGCTTTATGAGAACGTTTCGACAAACGCTGGCAACTGGCTTCAGGTTCACCTGCACCAAAGTGGCACCAACGGCTTCGCCATCGGCGCGCATGTTGAGGTGCGTTCCGGCGATCGCCTTTGGACCCAAGAGCTGACAGTGGGCGGTGGCCATGCGGGCGGTATTGCCAACGGCCTGCATTTTGGATTGGGCACCAAGGATAGGGCGGATGTGCGTGTCCATTGGCCAGACGGCACAACCGGTCTCTGGCAAACCGTCGAAACCAACCAGCGCCTCTTGGTCGAACGCCGCTAGCGATCCACCGGCAGGCCGCTGGGCACGCTCTCCGGAATACCCAGCCGTCCTTCGAGCGACACCTGATCAGTCAGCGCACCAAGAAACGTCAAGATATCACCGACTTGAGCATCCGAGAGCTCCATAGGGGCGAGCTCGTTGGCGTCCGCAATGGCTGCAACTTCGTCCGTCGAGTTCAAGATCCGCCAGTCATCCGCACCGGCAAGCTCCGGCAAAATGACTTGGGAGCGATCATAGGCGTACAGCGACGCAACCGGGTCGAGATGGTGACGCACCACCGCTTCAAGCGTGGCGTAAGCGCCAGCATGACCATAGGGCGCTGTGTGCACGACGTTGCGCAGCGATGGCGTACGGAAAGCAAACGCATCTTCGGCAGCACCGGTCACGCGAAGCCGCCCCTCATCACGGGCATGGCGTTCAAAACGCGCCGTCTTGCCCGGCCCAAGTTGCGGCATCGCGATAGCGTGAAAATCATGGTCGGTCTGAAAGCGTCCAGCATGACAAACACCGCACCCAGCCTCACCGTAGAACAAGTCCAAGCCGCGTAGCTCAGCCACGCCCAACGCATCCTCACCCGCCAGATACCGGTCATATGGACTGTTGGTCGCCGTCCATTCGAAAATCATGAAGTCGGCGATCACATTGCCAATATCGGCAAAGGTAATGGGCGCGCCGTCCCCCAACACGGCATCAAACCTTTCGCGATAGTCGGGCAAGGCATCCACGCGCGCAGCGATCTGATCCCACGCGCCACCGGGCAAGGATAAATGTCCGAGTCGGACGGCCTGGGAAATCGGGTTTTCGGAATAATGCCCGGCCATCTCATCCGCCGAGAGAACCGGGAACATGGCCTGTGCCGCCAGGACCGAGTCAAAACCCTCCGCCATGGCGTCGCCGAGGGGCGTGCGAATATTGTTGGGTTTGGTCGGATCGAATTCTAGCCGACCGTCGTGGAACATAACCTGGAACTCCGGTTCACCCAGGTTGAACAAGGCTGGCGCATTGCGCGGCAACCGCTGCTCAGGCAGATTGTTTGGATCCGCGACGCGCTCCGGTCCCAATCCACTCGCGCCATCACCCAGAGACAGCGAAACGCCGTCGCCTGTCCCAAAACGCGGGTGATGACAGGTCGCGCAGGAAACCTCCTGATTGCCGGAAAGGATGGGGTCGTAGAACAAGAGCCAGCCCAGTTCGATCCGCTGCCTATCGAGATCCTCGGCCTGGGTCACCGCATAGGCGGGCAGGAGCAAGAGCGGCAGGAGCATCGCCAACCAAGCCAAAATTCTCATGGACGGTCCTCTTTGATCTCTACCTTGAGCACTTGGCAGTAAGGTTGGTCCGGTGTCACGACAATAGATGGAAATGACGGCAGATTGATAGCATTCGGAAAGCCTTGCGGCTCCAGACATAGCCCGCCAAACGGGGCGATGGATTGCGCATCATGGGCAGGAGCAATGCCGTTGAGCGCTGTTCCGGTATAGAACTGCAACCCGGGCTGATCGCTCCACATACGCAAGGTCACGCCATTGGGCGCGCGGACTGTAGCCGCAGGATTTACGCCACCAAACCCGCGCGGCAGCACCAAATTGATATCCGTCCCTTCGTGGTTTGGGTCATTGGCGTTCAGCTTAGCACCAGCGCGATAATCCAAGCATGTCCCATCAACGAGTTCGATCTGGCCAGTGGGGATCAGCGTATCGTCGGTAGGCGTGAAGCGGTCGGCTTCGCAGGTCAGGTGATGGTCCCAAATATCGCCATGTACAAGCAGGTTGTAATAGTTATGCTGGGCCAGGTTAATGGGTGTTGGCCGATCTACCTGCGCTTCCATCAGGTAGGTGACCACGTTGCCCGATAAAGCAATCTCGATCCGAAAGCGCGCCTCGCCCGGATAACCTTCCTCACCATCGGGAGATGTGTAGCGCAGCTCCACCCGTCGTTCGGCGCTGTCTTTGTCCATCTGCCAAAGACGACGGCTCAAACCCATTTTGCCGCCATGCAAATGGTTTGCCCCCTCGTTGGCGGTCAGCTGAAACGTCTGGCCACCGAGTAAAAAGGCGCTACCAGCGACACGGTTGGCAACGCGGCCCGCGACAACGCCCAAATAGTTGGGATCACTGCGGTAGGCTTCTGGATCATCGTAGCCCAACACAACCGGCACGCTTTGGCCGCGACAAGGCACCCACCAACCGCGGGTGATCGCTCCAAGGTTGAGGATCGACAGCGCGACATCACCGTCTTCAAGCCTGCATTGGAGAATGTCGCCGTGCGCTCCCATAAGCATACGCTTGTAAGGCGAGAGAGGCGGGTATGTGAACGTACAAAAAAGTGGCAGGTGAACGGCTAAGCGATCAGACGTTGATCACTCGCAGGATGATCGAGCAGCCCGGGTGCATGCTCAATATCGAGACCATACAACTCGCCTTGCGCTAGGGTGCATCCGAGTTCGCCAACCCGTTTCGCTTGATCGGGATGCTCGATGCCTTCGGCGATCACGACCTTGTCCAAGGACGTTGCCAGTTTGATGATGTGGGTGAGCAGGATGGCACGCTGAGGATCGCGCTCTAGGTCGTGGAGGAACGTTCGGTCCACCTTGATCACATCGAACGAGAATTGCGTCAGATAGGATAGCGAGGAATAACCGGTTCCAAAGTCATCAAGCGCGATCTGTATACCCATCTCGCGCAGCATATTCAAACGCCGGGAGACGGAAGACCAATCCGCGAGGAAGGCCGTTTCGGTGATCTCAACCGTCAGCAACCTCGGATCAAACCCAGTTGTTAGAAGAACGTCGCTGATGTCTTCAACAATATCATCGCTCTTCAGATCGACGGTACTCACATTGAACGACAAGCGGAAACAGCGATTGCAACGCGCCATCAGTTGATGCGCAAGAACAGCGGCCTGTTCCAAAACAGCAATGTCGAGCTTGGGGATCAGACCGGCGTCTTCAGCGATGGGAATGAACTCAGCGGGCGAAATGACCTTACCGCGATGCGTCCAGCGCGCCAAAGCTTCAAACCCGATCACAGCGTTGGTGCGCACATCGATCTGAGGCTGAAGGATTGCAGTAACGGCGCCCGAATGGATCGCGTGCGGCAACGATGCGGTCAATTCCAACCGTCGGCCAACCTGTGCTCGCAGGTCATCGTCAAAAACGTGGAAGCAGAGCTTGCCACGACGTTTGGCGGCGTAAAGCGCCTCATCGGCTGCTTTGAGCAAATGGCTGGAGTTCGCATCGTCCAAGTCACGCAACCTAGATATTCCAATCGAGACCCGCGGTTGCACGCGTTTCGGCTTGTGTTCGAGCGGAGCACTCAAGGCGGCGATTAAACGACGGCCAAGATCAAACGCGTCCATGCCATTTTTTGGAACAGCCACCAGACCAGCAAATTCGTCACCGCCCAAGCGCGCAGCCAACCCCTGATGGTCATCGAGAACAGCTTTCAGCCGCTCGGCAATCGCTTTCAAGACAGCATCGCCAACATCATGCCCCATCGTGTCGTTGACTTTCTTAAAGTCATCCACGTCCAGGATAAGCGCAAGAACATCACCATGGTCGGTACGGTTTGTCCTTTCGACCTCTTTGTCCAAACGTTCGCGAAAAATCGTCCTGTTTGCGAGGCCCGTCAGAGCGTCGTGGGAGGCTAGGAAGCTGGCATAGGTCTCCGCCTCAACACGCCCTGTCAGAGCATCAACGACACGTTGCATGCGAAGGCGCTCGCGTCTGGCCATGGAAAGGGCACCGACCAAAACAAAAACAAAGGCGCCAACGGCAACCATTGCATTCTGTCGAATGACCCCGGTGAGGTCCGTTTCAACCACAAAGGCGCCCATCACATCGCCAAGTTCAAAGATGTTCGCTTCCAAAGCGGTGTTGTGGCAGGCAACACAAGTCGGATTGTAGGCAACGGAAGGAACCAAGGTTCTGGCGATCAACCGGTTGGATTCGATGCGGAACTCTTCCAATTTGGAAGGGTATTCGGCATCGACAAATTCCTGTATGTAGTCCCGAATTCGAGGATCGTTTTCGACCGTTTCCAGCTCAAGTCCAGGCACCCCAGGCATCCGCATGATGGCTGCGGCAGCAGCCGTGTCGGTTGACTGTCCAACGCCGGCCGAGAAGTGGTCCATACCGATCCTGCGAAAGGTAGCTGGCACCACAGACTCCGAAGAACGCTCCTCCGCATAGGCACGCGTGAACGCATTTGTGATGTCGATGAGATGCTGCTGTTCAATGCGCTCGTGACGAAGGATTTGACTGGTCGCGATCGCGAAATAGCCAAGCGCAACAATCGTCGCTCCCAGAAGGGCCAGAAAGGTACTCTTTTGGACTTCGAAGCTCATTGGCCGTCGTCGGTCGCTTACGCGCAAAAACTCAAGAGCCGTCAATGTATTAGAGGCACCTTAAGGATTAGTTGAACTACTGATTAGGTTGCACTTGGGGCAGAAAAACCGCCGCGACGTGCCTATTGCAGTATCGCCGAACCGATCATTGCTTGGCCTAACGAGAGGCCACCATCATTGCAGGGCACGTGCTGGTGACTCATAACCTGCAGGCCTTCATCGGCTAGGCGGGCGGTAATGAGCGAGGAAAGCAACTGGTTCTGGAAGACGCCGCCGGACAACGCGACCCGGCCGATACCAGCCTCACGTGCTTGCCCTGCTGCACACGACGCAAATGCGCTCGCCAATCCAACGTGGAAGCGTCTCGCCATCAGCGCAGGCGCAACGTCTCTATCTCGATCTTCTAACGCCTGAATCCAAAAAGAAACCAGTGACTTAGCCTCGCCCAGGCATATTGCATAGCCCTCATCATGGTCCACTTGTTTGGCCAGCATCTCGAGGGCCAGGGCCGCCTGCCCTTCGAACCAAGCTTTGTCGGCATGCAAGCCGAGCAAGGCGGCAAAAGCGTCGAACAACCGCCCCGCAGAGGAAGCCTTGGGTGCGTTGAAGCCGCGCTCCATCATTTGGACCAGGGTCATCGTACGTTGGCGATCAAAACCGGCGGCCAACGGATCAAGCCCCGCTTCGTGGAGATGCGCCACAAGATTGCGCCAAGGCTCGCGCGCGCACCTTTCTCCGCCGGGCATGCTTGTCGCCTGCAGACCGGCGACGCGCTCGGCGGTACGGTAATCGCCAACAAGCACTTCTCCACCCCACAACGCGCCATCAGGGCTGTAACCCAACCCATCCAACATCAAGCCGACAACTGGGGGGCCGTCCAGCGGATAGCCGTTCTCGCCAAGTACGGACGCAAGATGCGCATGGTGATGCCCAACGCTTAGAAGCTGAGCGCCGGTTTCTTGGGCGATCTCCTCGCCTGTTGTGGTCGACAAAAAGTCCGGATGCGCATCGACGCAGATCAGAGATGGTTGATGATCATACAGCCGTTGAAACAGCGCGAGTGTCTCACGATAGGCGTGCGCCGCACGGTGATCGTCTAGATCGCCGCAATGCTGTGACAACACAACGCCGTCGGGCGTTGTCAGCGCGAAGGTGTTCTTCAGTTCACTCCCCATGGCCAACACGCGACCTTTCTTGTCGAAACCAGATGGGTAGGAGAGTGGCGCCGGTGCATAGCCACGCGCCCGCCGGATCAGACGAAAACGACCGCACTCGACCCTGCCAACACTGTCGTCCACCCTGTTGATGATCGCCCGGTCGTGCATCAAAAACGCGTCGGCAATGGTGACAAGCTTCTCTCGGGCCGATGCGTTGCTGATGACTTGTGGCTCATCAGAGTCATTGCCTGATGTCATCACAAGAGGGCCACCGAACGCATCCAACAGCAGATGGTGCAGCGGCGTGTAGGGTAACATCAGGCCAACCGAGTCGTGTTCCAGCGAGACCGACGGTGCAAGTTTCTCGGGCGGTCCAGCGGTCTGCATAAGGACAATAGGCGCGGCGGTGCTTTCCAAAGCGCACGCTTCATCGTCGCAAAGGTCGGCAAATTGGACTGCCATATCCAAGTCGCTTACCATCACCGCGAATGGTTTCGCATATCGCCGTTTGCGTTCGCGCAGGCGGGCCACGGCTGCTTCATGCGTCGCGTCACAGGCCAGGTGGAAACCACCAAGCCCTTTGACCGCAACAATCTGCCCATGACGAAGGCGATCAGCGACGTCGGCCACCACAGCAGACAGTTCAACCATCGTCACACCATCGGCACCTGCCACTTCCAACCAGACCTTCGGACCGCAATCTGGGCAAGCATTGGGTTGGGCGTGGAAGCGACGGTCTGAGGGATCCGCATATTCGGCGGCACAATTTGGGCACATCTGGAAGTCCGCCATCGCCGTCGTCGAGCGATCGTAGGGGACCTCCTTCACGATGCTCAGGCGCGGACCGCAATGGGTGCAATTGGTGAAGGCGTAACCGAACCGTCGGTTAGACGGGTCACGGATGTCACCAAGGCAGTCCGAGCAGGTCGCGGCATCGGGCACAATGCCCGTAGCCGTGGTCCCGTGATCGCTAGTGACGATTGAAAAGTCAGACGGATAAGCATGCGGACGCCAAGCTGATGGTTCGATACTATCGATGCGTGCGAGAGGCGGTGCCTCCGTTCGCAGATCATCCTGAAAGCGTTCGAGGGCGGCAAGTTCGCCAGCTACCTCGATCAACACACCTTCATTGTCGTTGCGCACAGTACCAACAAGCGAGGCATCGTTGGCAAGCCTCCAGACATGAGGACGAAAGCCAACGCCTTGCACCAAGCCACGCACGCGCAGTTGGCGAGACATGAAACCAGACAACGCGTCCATCAGAACGAACCAGCGGGTTCGACCAAGTCAGACGCCTGTTGGATGCCGTACCGATCCAGCTTTGAGCGCAACCCAACACGCGACAGCCCCAATTCGCGCGCGGCGCGGCTCTTGTTCCAGGCATGCCGTGCCAGGGTTTCGGTCAATATGTGTGCTTCAAGAGCTTCTATGCGATCCTTCAAGCTGCCACTTCCATTGGCATGACCGTTGAGAGCCGCACCTTGCGCCGTGCCGATATTCGGTAGATCGTGCGCCTGCCCAGCGGCTGCCAGCTTAGGGGACAATGCTTCTGCGGGCACCGGCTCACCAGCGCGCGCCATGACCACCATGTGTTTGATCTCGTTGTTAAGCTCGCGAACATTGCCTGGCCAGTCATAGCCCTTCAGTGCCTGCATCGTGTCTGGCGCAAACCCATCGAGGTGTTTTCCAAAATCAGCTTCGCACCGGCGCAAGAAGCGATGCGCCAACACCTCGATGTCCATCGGACGATCTCTTAGTGGGGGAAGCGCCATGGTGACCGTGCTCAGGCGGTAGAACAGATCTTCACGGAAACGGCCAACGCGAACATCTTCCTCCAGGTCACGGTTGGTCGCGGCGATAACGCGCACATTCACGCGCTGCGATTCCTGTCCGCCGAGTTTGCGCACCTCGCCATCCTGCAGAACGCGCAAGAGCTTCACCTGAAACGCAGGCGAAATCTCGCCGATTTCATCAAGGAACAGTGTGCCGCCATCGGCACGGGCAAACATGCCTTCACGATCCGCCACCGCTCCGGTAAAGGCACCGCGCACATGGCCGAACAGTTCGCTCTCCAGCAGCTCGTCAGGCAACGCACCGCAATTCTCCACCACGATTGGTTTGTTCCAGCGCAGGGACCGGGCATGCAGAGCTCGTGCAGCCAATTCCTTGCCCGTGCCAGATTCGCCCATCAACAGCACCGGAATATCGTAGTGCGCGACCTGTAGAAGCTTCTCGCAAACATCTTCCATCGGACTGTCCGCCGCGCGAGCGATGCCGTCCTCGTCAATGCTGGAAGGGTCGTGGCGATCGTCAAACCCGTTGACCACCAACTGTGCCTTCGCGACACCGTCCTGGCGGTTGGCTTCATAGGCTGAAAGGCCTTTTTGCAAAACAGACCGCACGGCGCCTCGTCTCAACGGCCGCACAAGGTTCGGAACACTGTGTGAGATCTTTGCCGGCGCGCCTTCGCCTGGCCGCACCATGAACAGGATCACCACATCCGGCCAACGCTCTTCAACACGCACCACCAGCGCCGAAGCATTGGGAAGCCCGCCGTCGATAACAAGCAACCGCACCCAATCATCATCCAGCCGTTGCTCAGCCTCGTCGGTGTTCTTTGCTTCATCAAGCCGCGCAAAATCACCGACCAAGCGTTTCAACCGTTCGGGCCAAGATTCGCCAGCACTGATGGTGAGAATGACCGGAAGATCGCTCATGAGGCCACCTTCCAGCGGGTGCTGGATTGCCAATTACCATGGACGTCGCGATGGTGGGCCAGTGTCAAAGGCGTGCGCGCCTTCGGAACTTTGCGCACGAAGTTAGACCGGGCGATGTGATAGCTCGGGTCGAACCCAAAGAAGTTCTGCTTCATGCGCTGCAGCTCTTCTTCGCGATAGGCTGAAAGCGGCTTCTGCGCCTCATCATCGTGGCGGCAGGCGCGTTTCTCATAGATCAGATCGTCGAAACCCGCGCCCGCCAAATGTTCGGCGCGCCGTGCCACCGCCTCGTGGAAGTCGTCGCGGCAACCTTCGATGACATCGGTGGCCAAGCCAAGCCGCAAAGCTTCGGCGGCACCCATCGGCAACCGGTCCTTGGCGATGGACTCGGCCTGCTCAGCAGAGCTGAACCGGGGCAACGAGTAGGTCCAAAACTCAGAGCCGTACAAATTGCCCATATCCTGATAGTGCGGGTTCAAGACCACAGCTGAGCGCAACCAAACCTCGTCACAGGCCCGTGCAAGGAAGACACCCCCTGCCCCTGCGCTGCCACCAACCGCCGCGACGGTAAGCTTGTCGGTTGTGCGCAGAATGTTCTCAGCCAGATCGTCCATCGCGTTGATGTTCTGCCAGGATTCATCGGCGGGGCTGTCAGCAGCCTCGATCCGATTGAGGTCCATCCCGTTGGACCAGATATCATCGCCGCCCTCCAAAACCAGGACGCGGGTCGGACGCGCGACGGCCTGGCGATAGGCTTGTAGCAAGCGCTCACAAACTGCGGTGCCCATGGCTCCGTTGAGGAAGTCGAACCGCAGGAAGCCGATGGCCCCCATCTCGCGATACTCAATTTCCCCATACCCATCATGCTCAGGCAGATGGTCAGCCTCCACCACATCCGTGGCAGGCAGTTTGAACGGATGGTTCCCACCCGTGTCACGCATTCGGCCAATCCAGACCGCGCCATCCACTGTAGCAACGGCAACAGACGGTCCGCAGCGGGCGACCAGTTTACCGGGCAAACCTTCCAATCCTTCAGCACGGTGCCCATCATGCAGGTGCAGTATACGTGTTCCTACAAGGGCGCGAACGCCGGGCATGCCATCAGAAGCGCGTAGCTTGCGCAGCACTGTCTCTGTGGTGTCTGTCTCCCAATGGATGACCCGCTCTTCAGCACTGGGAGCAGGGCGAAAATGGACATCCTGACCGCAGTCGGGTGGCGGCAAGCGCATCCCCGTTTCAAGGCGATCGAGCGCCTCATGCACGCAGGCGACAGCAGCATCGGTCACCTCATTGCGATACAGGCTCGCCTTGGTAGCTGTGCGCATCTGGAACATGCGCGATGCCCAGACCGGCCCGGCATCATAGTCGCCGGTAGCTTCAAACAGGGTCACGCCCCATTCGCCCTTACCTTCCAGGATTGCCCAATCGAGCGCTGCAGGCCCGGCATCTCCGGGCGGACCAGGGTGGATAACTAGGCAAAGATTGTTGCGCCAAACGGGCTCGGGGATCATGCGCTTCAGGTAAGGCGCCAAAATCAAATCCGGCTGGGCGAGGTCTACTGCCTCAATGGTCAACTCGCTGGACACGTCAAACTCAACTGTCACTTCATGGCCAGCTTCGCGCAGCTCGACATGCAGACGCTGCGAGAGGGCATTGAAACCATGGACGAGCATTAGGATACGCATGGCTCAGCAGATCCTCGGAAGTTGTTCACCGGCCAGCCAGTCCACCATGCGGTGGCCGCCAAAAGTCGTTTCCATCTGCACAAAGCGGTTGGCGTCTTCCACCACCGACCCGATCAACGAAGCATCGCCCCCGAGCGGATGGGCACGCAACGCAGTCAAAACGCGGTCCGTATCGGCCTGCGGACAGATGACCAACATCTTGCCTTCATTGGCGATGGTTAGCGGGTCGAGCCCAAGCAGTTCGCAGGCCGCCGCCACTTCTCGCTTTATGGGGATCGCATCTTCGCGGATCGCAATGCCTACGCTTGATTGGTCGGCGATCTCATTGAGCGTCGCCGCAATGCCGCCGCGCGTGGGGTCGCGCAATACGTGAAGGTCGGCGCCCGATCCAATAACATCGGCCACCATGGTATGGAGCGCCGCGCTGTCAGACTGAATCTCTGTCTCAAAGTCGAGATTTTCGCGCTTCGATAGGATAGCCACGCCATGGTCCCCGATGGTGCCGGACAGGATCACGGCATCACCCGGTTGCGCGCGATCACCGGCGACCGTCAAGCCTTCTGGAACAACGCCAACGCCGGTGGTCGTGATGAAAACACCGTCACCGCTGCCACGCTCGACGACCTTGGTATCTCCGGTCACAACCGGTACGCCAGCCGCCCGCGCAGCCTTGCCCATGGAGGACACGATGGTTTCCAGGTCCGCGAGTGGAAAGCCCTCTTCTAAGATGAAAGCCGCCGACAGATAGAGCGGCTTGGCTCCCATCATGGCCACGTCGTTGATCGTGCCGTGCACGGCCAGAGACCCAATATCGCCACCCGGGAAAATCACCGGCGAGATGACGTGCGCATCCGTCGCCATAACCAAGCGACCTTCAGCCGGGGGCAGAAGCGCTCCGTCATTGCCCGAGAGCAACTCCGGCGCACTTAAGTGTGCCTGGAAGAGATCGTTGATGAGCTGCACCATTGCGCGACCGCCAGCCCCATGATTCATCTCGACTGTACCGGTGCGGGTATTGAGCGGTTTGGAAAACTGTTTCTGATTGACCTGGTTCATTCCGCGGCCTCCAACTCGGCAAGCTCTTCGGCCAACTCATCCTTGGTTATGCGCCAGGTTTGGTCATGCTCAGGCGCCCGGAAGCGCCCATAGGACCAATAGGCGGCGCAGGCACCCTCCGACGACACCATGCAGGACCCGATTGGGTTTTCTGGCGTGCAGACCGTGCCAAATAGCTTGCAATCGGTCGGCTTTTTCGCGCCACGCAGGATCGCTGGGCATTCGCAACCCTTCACGTCAGCGGTTGGTTTCGTCTCAATCGCAAACACGCGTTCGGCATCGAAGTCGGCAAACGCATCGCGAATACGCAGCGCCGAATAGGGAACGGAGCCAAGGCCACGCCATTCGAAACTTTGACGCAACTCGAAGGTTTCGGCGACCAGTTCCTGCGCCTTGCGATTGCCTTCGCGGGTGACGACGCGAGTGTACTGGTTCTCAACTTCCGCGCGACCTTCATTGAGTTGTCGGATCGCCATCAGCGCCGACTGCATAACGTCGAGCGGCTCGAAGCCAGCTATCACAACGGGCTTTTGGAACTCCTGCGCGAAGTACTCGTAAGGTTGCGACCCGATCACAGATGACACATGGCTCGGCCCCAGGAACGCGTCGATTGTCACCTGGCCCATGGTGCGCACTTCTGGCGCATTGAGGATGTGTTGAATCGCCGATGGCGTCAGCACATGGTTGCAGAAAACCTTGAAATTTCTGAGGTTTTCGCGCTTCGCATCGCGCAGCGCCACGGCGGTTGGCGGGGTCGTGGTCTCGAACCCAATGGCGAAGAACACCACCTCGCGGTTGGGATTGTCACGCGCTATCCGCAGCGCATCCTGGCTTGAATACACCATGCGGATATCAGCCCCGTCCGCTTTGGCTTTCAACAGCGAGACGCGTTTGGTGGCTGGTACGCGCATCATGTCGCCATAGGTGCAAACAATGGCACCATGGTCGCGCGCGAGCTCAATGGCGTTGTCGATCCGCCCTTTGGGCAACACACACACTGGGCAGCCAGGCCCGTGAATAAAATTCACGTTCTCGGGCATCAGGTCCTGCACGCCATAACGAAAAATGGCGTGGGTGTGCCCGCCGCAGAATTCCATAATGGCATAGGAGCGTTCGGTGTCGGCTTCGGCAGCTATGGTACGTGCCAGCGCCGCTGCGGTGTCCTTGTCACGGTATTCGTCGACATATTTCATGCGCCTGCCCCCGCAAGATTACCCTTTATGGCGTCGTCCATCAGCCCAGCTTCACGCATGGCTTCCAAGGTGGCGTCTGCTTCTTCTTTCGACACCAAGTTGAGGGCATAGCCGACATGCACAAGCACGAACTGCCCTGGCTCAACGGCCTCCAGCAACGCCGTTGAGATCGTCTTTCTGACGCCACCCAGCGATACGGTGGCGGTTTCCTCGGCAGGGTTGGTTGCGATCACTTCAGCAGGCAAGGCGAGACACATGGCAGCCCCCTATTCCGCTGCCACAGGGGCTGCTGACTGGCCGATACCGGCCATGGTCGAAGCCGCGCGAAGGAAGGTGTACCAATCGTCCATGCCCTCGCCCGAACGGGCTGACACTTGCAGGACGCGAATGCGCGGGTTGATGCGCCGCGCGTTGGCGATCGCGACATCCACGTCGAAATCAAGATGCGGGAGCAAATCCACCTTGTTGAGCAGCATCAGATCAGCGGCCGCGAACATGTCCGGGTATTTGAGCGGCTTATCCTCGCCCTCGGTAACCGACAGGACGACAACCTTGTGCGCTTCGCCAAGGTCAAAGCCCGCCGGGCAAACGAGGTTACCGACATTCTCGATGAACAGGACCCCACCGGGATCCAGCGGCAGTTCATCCAAGGCGTGGCCAACCATATGGGCATCGAGGTGACAGCCCTTACCGGTGTTGAGCTGCACCGCTGGCACGCCTGTGGCGCGAATGCGATCAGCGTCGTTGGCTGTTTGTTGATCCCCTTCGATGACCCCGAGCGCCATCTCCGCCTTCAAGTCATCCAGCGTACGCACCAGAAGGGATGTCTTGCCCGAGCCGGGCGACGAGACGAGGTTCAACACCAGCTGACCGGCTTCGGCGAAACGGGCACGGTTCTGCGACGCATACGCATCGTTCTTCGCCATGATGTCGGATTCGATCTGCACCATCCGGGCGCCATCAAGCCCTGGGGCATGCGAATGGCTGTGCCCATGATCGTGGTCGTGATCATGATGGTGGTGATGGTCGTGGTGGCTATGATCATGCGTGTGATCGTGATCAAGCGCCTTACCATCTAGTTTTTTCTGGCCGCTACCGCAGCCGCATACGCCGCACATCACACGACCTCCATGTCTTTGATCTTGAATTCATCACCCGCCGTGACCTGGACTTGATGGCTGCCGCATTTGGGGCAGGCTTGGCCGTGGCCGGTGATGGGGAAAGCCTGTGAGCATCCGAAGCACCAGGCCGAGCCTTCCGCTTCGATGATCTCGAGCGCCGCGCCATCCGCCAGCGTCCCGCGCGCGCAGGCATCGAACGAAAATTGTAGGGCCTGTGGCTCAACGCACGACAAAGGACCAACCGACAGACGGACCCGCTTCACCTTCGAATAAGCATGAACCGCAGCCTGATCTTCCAGCGTTTGGACGATCGCTTCGCACAGCGCCATTTCATGCATGGGCCGTCTCCTCGATTTGGATGGTGGCCCGTACACACGGGTCGATCACATCAACGATTTTTTGCGCCTCAGCGATCCAGTCACTCCAGATGGCGAGACCGCGTAGCAGTTGAGTGACCAGCCCATCGGGATGGAAATTCCACTCTGTCGGGGCCGTGATCCGATAAGCTGTCACCAGGCCATCCTCCACCCGTGCCGCATGGGTCAGCAACCCACGCGCGGTGGCGACGGTGGCGATCCCCCATCCGGGCCCGTGTTTGTGGTGGATGTACAGCCGGTTCCCAATGAAGGCGGTTGGTCCGCAGGTCCAATGCGGTTCGCCGTTTATCGTCGGAAGGTTGGCCAAACCACTGTCATGGTCATCAGTCGGCAGCAAATCAGCATCGCCAATATTCGCACCTGTGAGGCGTGCAATACCGTGCCCGTCCGGCAAACGAGCCGGTACAGCGGTGAAGGCGCCCGCCTCCTGGCGGAGCTCGTCCAGCGATCCCACTTGGTTGTCTGCAAGTGGCGCAGCACCCAAGGTGAAAACCGGCGCCGCGTTCGCCACAAGCGCCTGAGCTCTCTGGATAAAGGATTTGAGAGACGGCGATAGAATTGGCTGATCTCGAAGCGCGGTCTCGCGCAACGCTTCGGCACGCACGGCCTGCAACCGCTGTTGCAACACGTCCCCGCAAACCGTCATGCCAAGCGCCGCTTCCAACGCACCCAAACAAGCAGCCTTTTGGGCTTGTCCGCATAGGCTGAACAGAAGCCCGACCCGTTTGACCACCTCATCGGCAGGAAGGCCAACAAAAGCGCGGGGTAAATTGAACGGGCGCGATGAGGTGATGCTCGGCACACAACGCCCGTCGGTGTCACGCCGCAGCACGATATCGATCGATCCTTCGATCGAGGAGAGCGGCGCGTTCATGAGCCTGGTTCCTCAGACACCAGCCCGGCGGTGATGATGGCCCGCCGGCTGGGTTCAGGATTGTCGGCCAGGTCGTCTACCGGTGGCTCTTCTGGCGCTGGCGCAATCCAACGTCCCTCCCGCCACATGGTTTCAACGGCTTGCTCTTCTTCGCTTGGCCCTGCCGCTTGTTCGTCGAACAGTTCCGTCAGCGCGGCCTGTGCAACCGCGATCGCAGCTGCCTGATCTTCAAAGTCCTGCACCGGGGAAAACAAGGAACACATCGCGAAGCGCCCAAGCGCCTCTTCCTCGCAGATCAGGAACGGATACCCGCCAGAGGGAAACACATGTTCAACTGTATCTGTCACCTGTCCCTTCCCGGTCACGCCGTCCGCTTGGGGGTCATCGGCAATCGCAAAGAAGTTGATGAACCAAGGGGTGACCAACGCCCCAATATGGGCTGGCTGGCCGCCGAGCGTGAACGGCTGAAATCCAATCGCCGCCACCGACAAACCATCGTTGATGATCGGCACATCGCGCATGCGTGCGCTGTGGACATGCCGAAAGGCACTTTCCACACGCTCAGCAATGGCAGCCGATTGTTCCATCGCCCCTAGCCGTCCTCGAGGACCAAAAAGTCCTCGCGTCTGCCGTCACAGTTCGGGCAGCTCCAGCTTTCAGGAAGTGCTGAGAACGGTGTGCCAGGCGGGATCTGCCAGTAGTCGTCACCCACAGCCGGATCGTAGACATGCCAACAGATCTTGCACTCCAGCTTGGTCGTTGGACCAATCTTGTCAGCGTTGCCGCCATACGACCCTGCAAAGAAGTTCTGGGTGCGCACCTCGTCCATTATTCATAGACCTTCAGGATTTCACCGAGGCGTTGGGCGCTGTCTTCGATGTCCTCTTGAGCAGCACACGCCATCAGCGGTACGTCGGTGATCTCAATCGTATTGAGGATCAGCGTGTCTTGGCTGTTGAAGAACTGAACCGCCCAGACTTGCTGCGTCGCTGTCGATTGAATGCGACAATTGCCATACCCACGCGACAAGATGGTCACGGCGCCATACCCAAGCAGCGTGCCGAGATAGGCGACGTCCTGCTCGGTCAATGGCAGCAGCGAGAGGTTGATAACGTGCGGCTCGCTCTTGGCGACTTGTTCGCGCTCAGCCAGTTCGGCGTTGATCTCCGTGACAAGCGCGGGTGAATTCGCGACACCTTCCAAGACCGGCTGATCAGTGTCCAAACGGTCGCGCGAACCCCGGAAGGCGAGCTTACGAATTGTCTGCGGGAACGGACCGACTTCGATGCTATCGGAGACAAGCGTTCCATCGGGATTGGTCAGCCGCACCCGCCAAATGCCAGCCAGGACTGACTCTTGCGCTTGCGCAATATTGCCAGCAATCACCGACACTTCCCCTTCGCCCAAGATCTGGTCCAGAAGCTCGGTGTTGGCCTCATCCAACGCCGAGACATCATAGGCGAGCGATGGGTCGCCGACTTTGTAACTCATCATGTCAGCGGCGACACGCTTGAGCACTTCAAGCGCAGCAGTACGCCCTTGCAGCTCGTCTGGTTCCGGCAAGTTAGGCGCGGAATAAACGCTCATACCTTCCGGCATGACCATGTAATCCAGCTGCGCGCCGTCATCTTCCTCAGGCTGGCTGCCTGGGCCGACGACCGGCCCTGGGAACATCAGAGCGTGTTGATCATTGTCGTTGCTATCGTCGCTCATAGGTCAGTTCCTCGCCTGAAGTGCAGCGGTGTCGTTGGGATCAGGGGCGGCGCTCGGTGTCGTCGGCGCAACGTTGCATCCATCAGGAAACTCAAAGCGCGGCGGCTCTTGCGGCTCGGCCGCCAAGAAGCCACGAATATCGCTCAGATAATCCGACCAATCCTGCATGCGCTGGATCGTGCCCAACCAACCGCCATCGCGAACAAAGACCAGAGCGGGAAAAGCGTTGAACCGGTAGAGACGCTGGATCGCCATTTCGGTTTCGCGGTCGCGGGTTACACCGACACGAAAATGATCTGGAAAGGCGGCCATCAATTCCGGCAACACAACAGCGACATCAGCCGTCTCATCGAGACGGTTGAAATCTCCGGCTGCGAAAATCACAGCCTGGCCGGGTCCGGCGACAAACGCATCAAGGGTATCGACGGTCAGCGCTTCATACCCGAATTCCGTGAACAGCCGCTCGATCAGCGGCGCGGATGTCGGTTGTGGTTGCATCATAGGGTGTCTCCGTCGGAACCCGTGTCGGCTCCAGTTGGCGGGCGCAGGTGTGGGGGGAGCTGCGGTTCGCGGTTGGCGAGATCAGGAAAGAGATTGTCGATCATCTCTGCGTGGAGCGGGGCGCCTGACATGGCGAGGTCAACGGCGTCTAGAGCGTCGGCGATAGCATCGGCATGCTCGGCATCGATCACCTCGCGTGCTGCGCCTTGATGGGTCAGAACCCAAGTGCCGGTTGGCTGAGGCCCAACCAGGGCGAGATCAATCGGCCTGACCGTGCCTTGGCGGGTTTCGCACGGCGCCAACAGGCTGTCGGGTTGCGCGGAAAGAATGCGCATGGGCACGCCAATGCACATGGCTCTACCCTTGCCCTTCGCTGGTGGAGAACACGACACGTGGGTCGCCATGGCGGTAAGCGTCTTGCTCGGCGGGGCGCTCGCCCTCATAGCGTGACAGGCGCATCTCTTCGCCAGCAAGGCCGTGTTCTTCCGGCAGTGGGACGTCGCGCTTGCGCACGGCGATACCAAACTTCGCGAGTTCCTCGATTGCCATCTGGATCGCAGGTTCGATCCGGTCATGCACAATGGGTCGAAGGCTGCCGCCATAATCGTCCAGCTCGACTGGCTGAACGCCAATCAGAACCATGGTGTGCGGCAGGTCGCCCATCATGTCGGCCATGGCGATAACTTCTTGAAAGCCGGTCTGATGCAAGGACACCTTTCGGCATCCCAGGAACCTTGGCACCTCATCACCTTCAACGCGCTTCATCGTGCCAGGCTCAAGTCCATAATCGATCGCGTCGAACACGATCAGCACATCGGCATCGCGAACATGCTGGACGAGGTAGACCCCCTGCGTGCCGCCATCGAGCACGGTCACAGTGTCTGGGGCCTCGTAGTCGCGGTGAAAGGCTTCAACCACGCGCACGCCGAAGCCCTCGTCGGCCCACAACAGATTGCCGATACCCAGCACCAGCACGTTTGGCGCTGCCGCGTTTGAAAGGTCTGAATCATCCATACCGGTTTCCTGCCCTGCGCGCGAAACTCTTGATGGTTCGCTGCGCTTAATCGTCGGAGATGGATAGAAGCTAACCTTCGGCTGATTTCGGGTGGAAGGCGTATTTCCACTTAAGGCCCGTCGGCGGGAACCAGCAGATCAATGTCAACTTATGTAACAATCTGTTTTTATTGAGTAAAATTGCTTGCCGCTGGGCAAACTAGAAGGCGCGCTAGACCTTCATCTAGCGCGCCAACTACTTAGGTAAAAACCCGTTGAATTTGGGCAGATCTAGTCGTTTCTGCGGTCGCGGAACGACCTCCATCCGGAAATCATCGACGAGACAATTGTCTGACGCGACATGATATCTTCGCGGATCGCCGCGTAGACATGCACGATCACGAAGACGATGATCAGCCACATCACCAGGTGGTGGTAAGTGTGCACATTTTGGCTATTGCCGAACAGTGGCATGACCCAGCTGGTGAAGCCTTGGAACTGCCAGCTATCCATGCCCGCGCCCTCGCCATAAAGGGCAAGGCCAGTAACGATCATAAAGACCGTGCCCCAGACCAGCATCACATGCATGGCCAGCACCGCCAGCGGGTTGTGTCCTTCATACTTTTTCGGCTCTTTGGCCAGGAACAAGTACCAGCGGATTTCGTGGCCAACGCCAGCCCACCACTCGCCCGACCAGACGCGAGGCAGAAAGATCTCCCGCGCATGTTCGTTGCCGACAAAGGCCCAATAGATGCGCCCGATAAACGCAATCGCCAGAACATAGCCAGCCGCGAAATGGGCAAAGCGAATGTAGCCCATCACGAAGTGATCGCTCGCCTCACCACCAATCGACGGCAGGGGTGTGCCGATCAGGTAGCCGGTCACGCATAGAACCACGATGGCAAGCGCATTGACCCAGTGCCAAAGGCGAACCGGTGCCTCATAAACATAGACCGCCTGCTCGACATGGACGGGGTGATCCGGGTCATCCACATGGCCCTGGATCCCGACCGCATTAGGATCGATATCCGTTGTGCTCATGATGGTTCATGCCCCCATGGATCGGCCTTCGTGCGGCGGCCTTTGGCGATTTGACGGGCCAAGAGTCCGACACCCAGAGCTGCGCCACCGACAACCAAGGCAAGGAGCGATAGGTCCTGCCATGTGGCCCAAGCTGCGACGATCTGCTCGCCATGGACATGCGCTGCGTCGATGCCATGACCTGGGTGCGCCCATGCCAAACCAGCGCTTGCCAGCAGGCCGACGACACCAAGAACGAATGTGGAAAGTGATTTCATGGTGTCGTCTCCTTAGCGAACCTTGACCGAGGCCATCTCTTCACCGTCCGGCCCCATCACGTGGGTCGAACAAGCAAGGCAGGGATCGAAAGAGTGCAAGGTACGCAGGATTTCCACCGGCTCGTCCTGGCGCTCCACTCGCGTGTTCATGAGGGCGGCTTCAAAGGCGCCGATATTGCCCTCGCTGTCACGCGGCGTACCGTTCCAAGTGGTTGGAACAACGCACTGATAGTTGTCGATCTTGGTATCTTTGATCTTGATCCAGTGACCCAATGCGCCGCGCGGTGCCTCGGTGAAGCCAACGCCTTGCGCCTCAGCTGGCCAGGTCGATGGATCCCAATTGGTCACATTGGCGGTGTGTGAATCGCCGTTGCGGATATTGGTCATCATCTTATCGAAGAAGTAGCGCATCTTATGCGACGCCCACGACGCTTCGAGACCGCGCGCTGCGGTGCGGCCAAGCGTAGAGAACAACGCGGTGACCGGAACATCCAGTGCAGAGAGAACCTGCTCAACAGGCTCCTTGAACTCCGGATTGCCCTGCGCGTAGCCGATGATGTAACGGGCCAGCGGGCCAACCTCCATCACATGGCCACGCCAACGCGGTGCCTTGATCCAGGAGTATTTCGCGCCCTCATCAATTTGTTCGATGTTGGTGCGTGTGCCCACAAGGTTAGGGCCAAGCTCATAGTTTGGCTCGGTCACACCGTCGAATGGGTGGAGACCCACCGATTCATCGGAATAGCTGTACCAGGAGTGCGGCACGAACTCTTGGATCTCATCTGGATCGTTCAGATCGACCTCGTGAATGGTCGACAGATCGCCATTGATGATGGCGCCGCGCGGCATCATCAAATTGCCAGCCGAGTAGTCATTGGCGGCATCAGGGATGTCGCCATAGCTGAGCACGTTCTGGCTCGAGATGCCGCCGCCATACAGCCAGTCCTTATAGAAACCGGCGATGGCCAACAGGTCTGGGATATAGACGTTGTCGATGAACTCGATCGTGCGATCGATCAGCGACGAGACGCGGCCCAAATTTTCCATGTTCAGGGCGCCGACTGAGCCCGTGCCATCAATGTTGATGGCGCAAGGCACACCGCCAACCAGCCAGTTTGGGTGTGGGTCTTTGCCGCCAAAAATGGCGCGAATGGCTGAGATATCCTTCTGGAAGTCCAACGCTTCTAGATAGTGGGTCACCGCCATCAGATCAGCTTCCGGAGGAAGCTTGTAGGCCGGGTTGGTCCAGTAGCCATTGCGGAACGGGCCCAACTGGCCAGACTCCACAAAGGCGCGCAGACGGTTCTGCGTGTCGCGGAAATAGCCGGGCGATGAACGCGCATGGCTTGGCGAGATGCGCTGTTGCAGGCGCGAGGTCGCGCGCGGATCAGCTTGCAGAGCATTGACGGGGTTCACCCAATCAAGCGCGTGCAGATGATAGAAGTGCACCAAGTGGTCATGCGCCTGCAAACACAGTTGCATGATGTTGCGAATGGAGTTGGCGTTCTCTGGGATCATAATCCCGAGCGCGTCTTCCACCGCACGAACCGATGTCAGCGCGTGGGTACCCGTGCAAACACCGCAGATACGCTGTGTGAAGGCCCAGGCATCGCGCGGATCGCGACCCTTGAGGATAACCTCCAAGCCACGCCACATAGTGCCCGACGACACCGCGTTGCGAATGATGTTGTCATCGTCAATGTTCACCTCGCAACGCATATGGCCTTCAATGCGGGTGACCGGATCGACGACCACGCGAGAGCCGGAATCATCGATGTTGAAACCGTTCGGGGATGTGAAAGCAGCCATTACTCTTGACCCTCCTGCGCGGTCGATTTCGTCGATGGGCCGGACGAGCGCGCGCGTTTCACGGCGCTTGCGGCGGCGTGCACTGCGGTCGCCGCGCCAACGACGCCAGCGGCGGCCATGCCGACCTGGTCAGCGTTCGCTTCGACGCCGAATTGGTTGATTTTGGTGAGCCGGTCGTAGAACGAACCGTTGTCCCAGAAGCCATCTTCCGAGCAGCCAATGCAGCCATGGCCCGATTGGATTGGGAACGTCAGGCCACCATTCCAACGCACGGTGGAACACGCGTTGTATGTGGTCGGCCCTTTGCAGCCCATCTTGTACAGGCAGTAACCCTGGCGGGCGGCATCATCGTCCCACGCCTCGACAAACTGGCCAGCATCAAAGTGCGGACGGCGGTAGCATTTGTCGTGAACGCGTTGCGAGTAGAACATCTTCGGACGACCCTGACGGTCCAACTCAGGGAAGCGATCAAACGTCACGAGATAGGTGATGATGGCGGTCATCACTTCGGCGATTGGCGGACAACCGGGAACCTTGATCAGCGGCTTGTCGGTGATCACCTGATGCACTGGGGTCGCACGGGTTGGGTTCGGACGCGCAGCCTGCACGCAACCCCAAGAAGCACATGACCCCCAAGAGATAATCGCCTTGGCGTGTTCAGAAGCGTGGCGCAACTGATCGACGAACGGCTTGCCGCCGACGATGCAGTACATGCCATCTTCGTTGAGCGGTGGGTTGCCTTCAACGGCGACAATGTAGTTGCCGCGGTGCTCTTCAATCACCTCTTCGATGATCGCCTCGGCCTGCGTGCCAGCTGACGCCATGATGGTGTCGTCATAGTCCATCGAGATCATCGACAGGACGACATCCTTGGCCAGTGGGTGCGCTGAACGGATAAAGCTCTCAGAGCAGCAGGTACACTCAAGACCATGCAGCCACAGCACGGGTAGGCGCGGGCGCGTCTCCATCGCCTCAGCGATCTTCGGCACGAAGCTTGGGCCCAGGCCCAGCCCCGCTGCTGTCAGCGAACAAAACTTAAGGAATGAGCGGCGGGAAATACCCTGCCTGCGCATCACATCGTAAAAGGTTTCCGTACTTGGCATTAAGTCCTCCTAAGACCGCCACCGAGGCGTGCAATACATCCACGCGCGCGGTGTTAGCCAGTCATTTGCCAGAACCGTGCCAAGTCATTTTCTTTATTGATTTCAATGGTTTTGATCGAAATCAACTGCCCAAATCGGAAAGCTGCGTTCCACCTGTGGGTGCAACCTGGAAGGCGCGCTTTTACGCAAATCAACCATCCGAAGAATGGCGGATCGGCTATCGTTGAAGCGGCCAATTTCTGGTCCATGGCAGGCTTTCTGTGCGACCTCTTCACCGACGCTGCACACCGCCTCCGGAAGCGAGGGCACGTTGCGTAACAGCAACATCAACCTTGTACGGCTGCGCATCTAACCGTCTAAAATCAAACGATATTCAAAGTTTTTGAGGTACGCACCTCAATTTTTACTTTACTTGAGGTGCGTACCTCATTTACGCTTTGTCATTCCCTGAAGAAAACGCCGCACGAACGGCGGCACTGGGAAAAACGGGAGGAAATCCAGATGAAGACTGTCAAGTTTCTGGCCGCGACGGCCTTGTCGGGCACGCTCGGTATGGTGGGCGCTGTCGGACTGCCTGCAGCAGCCGCACAGGCTGAAGATCTCACCCTATGCTGGGCTGCATGGGATCCGGCGAACGCGCTGGTTGAACTGTCAAAGCAGTTTGAAGACCAATCCGGCCACACCATGAACTTCGAGTTCATTCCTTGGCCAAACTTTGCTGACCGCATGCTCAACGAGCTGAACTCCGGCGGCCAGCTTTGCGACCTTCTTATCGGCGATTCCCAGTGGATCGGCGGCGGCGCAGAGAACGGCCACTATGTGCGCCTCAATGACTTCTTCGACGCCGAAGGCATCTCGATGGACGACTTCGCACCAGCGACAGTTTACGCCTACTCGACTTGGCCAAAAGGCTCCGAAAACTTTTATGCTCTGCCAGCCATGGGCGACGCCAACGGCTGGTTCTACCGCCGTGACTGGTTTGAGCGTGAAGATATCCGCGCAGCCTATATGGACGAAACCGGTGAAGAGCTTCGCGAGCCGCAATCGCAACGCGAGCTGCTGCAGATCGCTCAGTTCTTCCAAGAGCGCGAAATCGACGGCCAGACCCGTTACGGTGCTGCTATCTTCACGGAGCGCGGCTCGGAAGGCATCACGATGGGTGCGACCGGCGCTCTGTATGCTTGGGGCTTCCAGTATGAAAGCGAGCCTGGCTCTTACGACATGGACGGCGTCGTGAACGGCGCGAATGCCGTGGAAGCACTTGAGTTCTACAAAGAGCTTTATGAGACGGCGACGCCTCCTGGCTACACCGACTCCTACATGGGTGAATCGCTGGATGCGTTTAAGTCGGGCCAGGTCGCCATGGCGATGAACTGGTTCGCCTTCTTCCCAGGCCTCTATGCAGATCCAGATGTAGGCGGCGACACGATCGACTTTTTCGTGAACCCACCACAAGAGGTGGCAGCATCGACCCTTGGCGGTCAGGGCATCTCGGTTGTCTCCTACTCCGACAAGCAAGATGCAGCGCTTGAGTACATCGCTTGGTTTGCTCAGCCAGACATCCAAGCCCAATGGTGGGAGCTTGGTGGCTATTCAGCTCACAATTCGGTGCTGAATGACCCAGGCTTCGTCGACAGCGCTCCATTTGCTGGCGACTTCCTGGAAGCCATGGGCGGTGTGCAGGACTTCTGGCAGGAGCCAGCCTATGCTGAGTTGCTGCTAGCGATGCAAAAACGCCTGCACGATTACATCGTGGCCGACCAAGGAACCGCGCAAGAAGCGCTCGACCTTCTCGTCGAAGACTGGACTGAGATCTTCGAAGACGAAGGCTTGCTCTAAGGGGTTCCTCCCTGGGAAGCACGCTTCCCCAAAAAGAGAAGGTCGCCCGCCATCGATCCCTTGGGGCTGGGCGGTCTTCTCGACAAGTGAGATGGTTGGCGAGCAGACGCTCGCCGCCCCCCAACCAAAACGTCCTACGACCAGGGAAACAGACCGGTGTCAGTGAACCCGATGGAGCGCGCTGCCAAAGCGACGCCACCCTCTGTTGCGCGCAAAATTCGCGGTCTTAGTGACCGCGCGATCGCCTGGATTTTTGTCGGGCCGTCGATCTTCCTTTTGCTCGCGATCAACATCTTTCCGCTGATCTGGACGATCAACCTGTCGTTCACGAACTTCCGCGCCAACCGTCCCAACCGGGAAGTCGACTATATTGGCCTGCGCAACTATGAGCGCATCCTGACAGACAGTGATATCTGGCTGACCATGCAAGCGACGGCACACTTCCTGTTTTGGACGATCGCTTTGCAGGTGCTGATTGGCTTCACGCTGGCGTACCTGATCAACAAGAAGTTCAGGGGCAATGATCTTTGGACGACCATCATCGTGCTGCCGATGATGTTGTCTCCAGCCGTTGTTGGAAACTTTTGGACGTTCCTCTACCAGCCACAAATCGGCCTGTTCAACTACATCGTCTCCTTCTTCACCGGCGTTGATCCGTCGAGCTTTGAGATGCTCGGCTCGGTGGCGCTTGCCCCCTGGTCCATTGTTATCGTGGACACATGGATGTGGACGCCGTTCGTGATGCTCATCTGTTTGGCCGGGCTGCGAAGCATTCCCGATTACATCTACGAAGCCGCCGAGATCGATCGCGCCTCCAAGTTCCGGCAATTTTGGACGATCACCGTGCCAATGGTGCTGCCCTTCTTGATGCTGGCCGTCCTCTTCCGCGGCATTGAGAACTTCAAAATGTTCGACCTCGTGGTCCAGCTGACGGGTGGCGGACCGGGCTCCATAACAGAGCTGACCTCCATCAATCTGAAGCGTGAAGCGTTCGAGAAATGGCGCACAGGCTACGCCTCTGCCTACGCGATCATTCTGTTCGTCACGGTCTTTGGTCTTGCCTCCATCTATGTGAAGGCCCTCAACAAGGTGAAAGAGCGATGAGCTTCTCCGTCACCGAGCCCTCGAAGCGGCAAAAGTGGTTCGCCGGAATTTTGGTGATCCTCTACGCAGTGATCACCATGATCCCGCTGTTCTGGATTTTCATCACCGGCTTCAAGTCGCCTGCTGACGCGATCTCCTACCCGCCTCAAGTCATTTTTGAGCCTACACTTGAAGGTTATGTGAACCTGTTCACGCAGCGCACACGGCAAACGCAGGAGTTCCTCGACGCTAATCCTCCACAGGAATGGTACGACGAAATCGTTCGCCAGTACGATATGGTAATCGTCGGCCCATCCAAGTTCGGCGAACGCTTCGTCAACTCCATCATCATCGGCTTTGGATCGACCTTCTTGTCGGTATTCTTGGGCACGCTGGCCGCCTATGCCTTCAGCCGATTCCGAATACCGCTTGCTGACGATCTTCTGTTCTTCATCCTCAGTACCAGGATGATGCCGCCGATCGCCGTCGCGATCCCGATCTTCCTCATGTACCGCGAGTTGGGCCTATCCGACACGCATCTGGGCATGATCTTGCTCTACACGGCGGTGAACATCTCGCTCGCTGTCTGGCTCCTCAAAGGGTTCATCGATGAGATACCGCGCGAGTACGAAGAAGCAGCCTTGATTGACGGCTACACGCGTTTCCAGGCGTTCTACAAAATCGTTCTGCCGCAGGCCGCGACGGGCATCGCCTCAACGGCCATCTTCTGCCTGATCTTTGCTTGGAACGAGTACGCTTTTGCGGTGCTGCTCACATCGGGCACAGCACAAACGGCGCCTCCGTTCATCCCAACCATCATTGGTATTGGCGGGCTTGATTGGCCAGCCGTGGCAGCGGGCGCGACGCTCTTCCTGGTACCGGTCATGGTCTTCACCATCCTGCTTCGCAAACATCTGCTGCGCGGGATCACATTCGGGGCGGTGCGCAAATGATTGGTCGTTTCTTCAGTGGAATCATAGGGTTCCGGCGCGGCGCTTGGGAGATGGTGGCAACCATCCTCATCGCGCTGGGCGTGTTCATGCTCATGCAGTCCTTTGCGATTGGGCTCTACACCTATTCCTTCATCGTCACGCTGGTGGGCACGGTCATGTTCATCATCGTCAGCCATTTTCGCGAGTGACCCATGGCTGAGATTGTCATCAACAATTTGCGCAAGATGTTCGGTGATTTCACCGCCGTGCAATCGTCCACCTTCAAGATCGAAGACGGTGAGTTCTTCATGCTGCTCGGCCCATCGGGCTGCGGCAAGACCACCACGCTGCGCATGATTGCAGGGCTCGAACTGCCAACCTCCGGTGAAATCTACATCGACGGCGAGGAAGTGTCGCAAAAGCCTGCGAGCCAACGCGATATCGCCATGGTGTTTCAGATGTTCGCGCTCTACCCGCACATGAATGTGCGCAAGAACATCTCTTACCCGCTGGTGAGCCAGGGCATGTCCGGCGCCCAGGTGAAGGAGAAGGTTGCCGAAGTCGCCAAAATCCTAGGCATCGAAGACATCCTGAACCGCCCGGTTGGCGGACTATCTGGTGGCGACCGCCAGCGCGTTGCCCTGGGCCGTGCGATTGTACGCAACCCCAAAGCCTTCATGATGGACGAGCCTCTTGGAGCGTTGGATGCTGAATTCCGTGAGCGTATGGCGGAAGAGTTGCGTGCACTCCATGACCGTATGGGCGCGACCACCGTATACGTCACCCATGATCAGCTTGAAGCCATGCAAATGGGCGACAAGATCGTGGTGATGAACCACGGCGTGATCGAGCAGTTCGGCACGCCGCAGGACATCTACGACAAGCCAGCCACGATGTTTGTTGCGAACTTCATTGGCTCACCACCGATGAACTTCTTGAAAGGGCATGGCGCATTGGAAGCTGGCGCGACGTCAGTCAACCTGCACCACCACACCATCGACATCCCGCAGATGCGTGAGCCTTTCGATGGCGACATCACCGTTGGCGTGCGCCCCGAGCACGTTCAATTCAACGACGACGGCGCCTATCGCGGGGAAATCCTGGCGAGCGAGTACCTTGGCACGACCCAGATCGTCACCCTCCAAACTGACGCCGGTGAACTCAAGGCACGCATCAAGTCAGACCAAGTGGCCAAGGTTGGCGAAAGTGTCGGCCTTTCCTTCACCGCCGCCACGCTCAGCCTCTTTGACAACCAAAGTGGGCGGGCCCTGAAGTCTGATCTCAATGAGGGGGTGCTATCCCATGGCTGAGGTCACGCTCACAGGCGTCAGCAAAAGCTTCGGGCAAACTGAGGCGGTGTCTGACATAACAATGACCATCGAGGATGGCGCGTTTGTTGTGCTGCTTGGCCCGACAGGCGCCGGCAAGACCACCACGCTGCGCCTCATTTCTGGGCTCGAGAAACCCGAGGCTGGCGACATCACCATCGGCGGTCGGTCGGTGATCGGTGACACCCCGGCGCAGCGCGACGTGGCGATGGTGTTCCAGCAATATTCGCTCTACCCGCACATGACAGTGCGCGACAATCTTGCCTTCCCCTTACGCTCTCCCATTCTGCGCACACCTGAAAGTGAGATCGCCAAAAAAATTCAAGAAGTCGCCGAGGTTCTGCAAATCCCGCACAAGCTCGACAACAAGGCAACCGAACTGTCCGGCGGAGAAATGCAGCGCGTATCCATTGGTCGGGCGCTGGTGCGCGATCCATCGATCTATTTGATGGACGAGCCGCTGTCGTCACTTGACGCCAAACTGCGCGCCGACCTGCGCGTCGAGCTGAAACGTATTCAGGCAAACCTCGGCGCAACGCTGCTGTATGTGACCCACGACCAGATCGAAGCCATGACCATGGCGACGCATGTTGGTGTGCTGGACGAAGGCAAGCTGGTCCAGTTCGGCAACCCGCGCGAAATCTATGAGAACCCGGTGAGCCAATATGTGGCAGGACGTCTCGGCCTACCGCGGATCAACCTTCTACCCGCCAGCTTGTTTGCAGGCGCGCCCAACAACGCCGCCACGATCGGCATGCGCCCAGAACATATCGATCAAGGCGAAGGCAAACCGAGCACCGTCTCGCGCGTGGAACATCTGGGCGACCAGACCCGCCTTCACCTCACCTTGGACGGCCACGACATCGTCACGCTTGCCGATGTTCACACAGACCTGGAACCAGGCGACACGCTGGCCATCCAGCCGCGCAACCCACTGTTTTTTGATGCCGACGGTGCACGCATACGCACCGCCGGTGCTTAGGGAGGCATTGCCATGAAGCAGTTCATCAACAGCAAAGAGACGCTGGTCACCGAGGCCATTGACGGCCTTCTGCGGACCGCCAATGGCAAACTCGCGCGGCTTGATGGCTATCCGCACATCAAGGTTGTGGTGCGCAGCGACTGGGATAAATCGAAGGTAGCGTTGGTGTCTGGTGGTGGCTCTGGCCACGAGCCAAGCCATGCCGGTTTTGTCGGGCAAGGCATGCTGACCGCCGCTGTGTGTGGTGACGTCTTTGCCTCGCCGTCAGTGGATGCGGTCTTGGCCGGCATTTTAGCCGTGACAGGCAAGGCCGGGTGCCTCCTCATCGTCAAAAACTATACTGGCGACCGGCTTAACTTCGGATTGGCGGCGGAACGCGCCCGCGCGCTTGGCCACAAGGTGCAGATGGTGGTGGTCGATGATGACGTTGCCCTGCCCGACCTGCCGCAAGCGCGTGGTGTGGCTGGCACACTGTTCGTGCACAAGATTGCCGGCGCGTTGGCCCAACAAGGCGCCGACCTCGACACCGTGGCCAACGTCGCCAATCAGGTGATTGAGGGCGTGGTGTCGATCGGCATGTCACTCGACACCTGCACCGTTCCTGGGTCGCCAAAAGAAAACAGAATCGAGTTCGGAAAGGCGGAGTTGGGCCTTGGCATCCACGGCGAAGCCGGCATTGAACAGGTCGATTATGCCGGTGCGCGCGACGCAATGCATATGGTCGTTGACCGGCTTGCCCCCAACATCGGCGATGGCCCGCACGTGGCGCTCCTCAACAATCTCGGTGGCGCAACACCGCTCGAAATGTCCGTCCTGGCTGAAGAGCTTGCGCGCTCGCCTGTTGGCGACAGGATTAGCCATATGGTTGGCCCTGCCTTGTTGATGACGTCGCTCGATATGCAGGGTTTCTCTGTATCGCTGCTGCCAATGCGCGACGGCTTCGCGGAGGCTCTGACCGCGCCAGTCGCGCCGTGGGCTTGGCCGGGCTGTCTGCCAGCAACCGACGGCGCTGTTTTGCCGCTACCCGACGGCCTTGCCCCCATCCAACCGACACCTTCGCAACATGACGCGACCAAGGCCTTCATTACACGCTGTTGTAACCTGATGATTGATGCCGAAGCAGACCTCAATGCTTTGGATGCCAAGTCCGGCGATGGCGATACGGGCTCCACGCTTGCCGGCGCTTCGCGCGCTCTCATCGAGGCGCTGGATCGTTTGCCACTTGCAGACACCACCCAGCTCTACCGTGCCATCGGCCAAGAGCTCAGCCAGACCATGGGTGGCTCGTCAGGCGTTCTGCTTGCCATCTTCTTCGCCGCCGCTGGCGATGCATCTGCCAATGGCGCCGACACCGTCGGCGCGTTCAAAGCAGGGCTAGACCGCGTTCGCCAAGTCGGAGGCGCCGAACCAGGCGACCGCACGATGATCGATGCGCTTTATCCAGCGCTGAACGTTCTTGATTCAGGGCTGGCGGCGGCTGCGAAAGCCGCCCGGGAAGGCGCCGATTCAACCGCCAAGATGACCAAGGCTAAGGCGGGTCGAGCGACTTACCTGTCGGCAGACAAGCTGGCGGGCCACAACGACCCTGGCGCCGAAGCCGTCGCACGGTTGTTGGAGGGTATCTCGTAACAGAAGGCTGAAAAGCGCGGGGCCGGGAGTCTTTCGCGGTCCTTCATCCAACAGCTGATCGGCAGCAGGTATGGGCAAACCAACGGTTCACGACATCGCAGAAGAAGCCGGCGTAAGCCTGGCCACGGTTGATCGTGTGCTCAACGAGCGCCCGGGCGTGCGCACCCATACGGCCGTTCGCGTTCAAGAGGCGATTGAAAAGCTCGGCTATGTCCGCGACGTTCATGCCGCCAACTTGGCACGAGGCCGGCGCTACCGCTTCGCTTTCGTTCTCCCCGACAGCCAAACCCAGTTCATGGATGCCTTGCGCGAAGCAATCGCCGAAGCATCGGAAGGTATGCGCACCGAGCGTGCGGAATTCAAAATCATCGACGTGGCACTCAATGATTCAGCGGCCATGATGCGTTCCCTTGGTGACGTTCTGGACGAGGGCCTGGATGGGATTGCCATCATGGCCAACGAAACGCCCGTCGTGCGCGATATGATTGCCCACCTCAAAGAAAACAACGTGGCCGTTGTTACCCTGGTCACCGACCAGCCCAAGGCCGACCGCGATCATTTTGTTGGTATCGACAATGTCGCCGCAGGCCGCACGGCCGGTGTACTCATGGGCCGGTATTTGGCGGGTCGATCAGGCAAGATCATGCTCGTCGTCAACACGACACTCGCCCGCGACATGATCGACCGACGCCACGGATTCGATGAGGTGATGGCGCGCGACTTCCCGAACCTTTCTGTCTTGCCGTCGCTGGAAGGCTATGACGATCGCGAGGTGACAGCTCGTGTTTCCGCCCAATGTCTCGCCAACAACCCAGACATTGTGGGCGTTTATTGTACCGGCGCCGGAACTCGAGGCGTCACCCAATCGGTGGAAAATGCCGGCCGAGCTGGTAAGGTCGTCACAGTCTGTCACGAGTTAACACCCGCGACACGCAGAGGCTTGGAGGACGGTGTGATAAGCGTCGTCATCAACCAGGATGTTGGCCACTTGGTGCGCTCGGCAACGCGCGTGCTCAAGGCGCGCTGCGACGGCCTTGACATCATAAAGAGCCAAGAACGCATCCGCATCGAAATTGTGATCAAAGAAAACCTGTCCTGATCAACAGGACGACATCAACCAAGGGGGAGAAACAGCATGAAGACGATCAAGGGCCCTGCCCTCTTTCTGGCGCAGTTCGCTGGTGACGACGCACCTTTCAACAGCTGGGATGCCATCACAAAATGGGCGGCTGATTGCGGCTATATTGGCGTTCAGGTGCCAAGCTGGGACGGCCGATTGTTCGACCTCGCGACCGCCGCAGAATCCAAGACGTATTGCGATGACTTCAAAGGCCAAGCGGCCGCAAATGGCATCACGGTCACCGAACTCTCAACCCACCTGCAGGGCCAGCTGGTCGCCGTGCACCCGGCCTATGATGCGGCGTTTGACGGCTTTGCGGACCCATCCGTCCACGGCAATCCAGACGCCCGGCAAGCCTGGGCGGTTGACCAAGTCAAAAAGGCCATAACCGCCACGCGGAACATGGGCATCGACGCCCATGTTTCCTTCTCCGGCGCTCTTGCGTGGCCCTATGTGTATCCATGGCCGCAGCGCCCCGCCGGGCTGGTTGAGGCTGCCTTTGATGAGTTGGCCAAGCGTTGGCGGCCCATCCTCGATCACGCTGATGAGCATGGCGTCGACATTTGCTATGAAATCCACCCCGGCGAGGACCTGCATGATGGCGTGACGTTCGAAATGTTCTTGGAGCGAGTCGATAACCATGCACGCTGCAACATGCTCTACGATCCGTCACACTATGTGCTGCAGGCGCTCGATTATGTCGACAATATCGACATCTACCACGAGCGCATCAAAATGTTCCACGTCAAGGATGCCGAGCTGAACCCGACTGGTCGGCAGGGCGTCTATGGCGGTTACCAAAGCTGGGTCGATCGCGCCGGGCGGTTCCGTTCGCTCGGTGACGGCCAGGTGGACTTCAAACAGGTCTTTTCCAAGCTCACCCAGTACGACTTCGACGGCTGGGCCGTGGTTGAGTGGGAGTGCGCGATGAAGCACCCCGAAGATGGCGCACGTGAAGGCGCTCAGTTCGTCAAAGACCACATCATTCGGGTCACCGAACGCGCCTTCGACGACTTTGCCGACAGTGGCACCGATGATGCCGCCAACCGCGAAATGCTCGGCATTACCTAGGAGGTCTGCCATGCAGATTGGCTTCAATCTTCTGCTTTGGACGACCCACCTGACCGATGACCTTCTACCGCTATGCGCACGCTTAAAGGAAATCGGTTACGATGGTGTCGAAGTCCCTATCTTTGAAGGCGACCCAGACTACTACGGCGATCTCAAGTCAAAGCTGGTTGATCTTGGCTTGCAGGCCACTGCTGTGGGCGTGGTTGCTAGCCCCGATGCCAATCCAATGTCTGTCAACGCAGCCAGCCGTGCCGCTGGTGTCGAACATCTAAAGTGGCTCGTGGACTGCAGCGAGGCGTTAGGTGCACAGGTTCTCTGCGGGCCTTTCACACAACCACTGGCGACCTTTTCCGGGAGCGGGCCAACTGTTGAGGAATGGAACCACCTGGTCGATAGCCACCGGCAAATGGCAGCCTATGCAGAGCAACGCGACATCAAGCTGGCAGTCGAGCCACTGAACCGTTTTGAGTGCTATGCGCTCAACACCGCCCAGGACGCGGCCCGTTTGGTGAAGGCTGTCGACTCAAACGGGTACGGCTATCTATATGACACCTTTCACTTCAACATCGAAGAGAAGGATCCTGTCGCAGCTGTTGCAAGCACTGCAGATGAAATCATCCATGTGCATATCTCTGAGAACGACCGAGGCACGCCGGGGCGGGGGCATATCGACTTCGCCGCGACGTTTAAGGCTCTGCGAGCAATTGGATACAATGGATGGCTGACCGTCGAAGCCTTTGGCCTAGCGTTGCCCGACCTGGCCGCCGCAACAAAAGTTTGGCGCCCTCTGTTTGACAGCGAGGATCAGGTCGCTGTTGAAGCACACATTTTGATAAAGAACGGTTGGTCCGCAGCCGCATAACGGAGACGAATTATGGCCATTGAAGGCAAACATACCGAAAAAGCAGGGCGCATTCGCCTCGGCATGGTGGGCGGTGGTCGCGACGCCTTTATTGGCGGTGTGCACCGCATCGCCAGCCGCATCGACGACAGGTTTGAACTCGTCGCCGGTGCCTTTTCCTCAACGCCTGAGAAGTCTCAGGCGTCAGGCGCTGATCTCGGCCTCGATCCGTCGCGGGTCTATGACGA
Source organism: Hyphomicrobiales bacterium (assembly GCA_965601715.1). Classification (GTDB taxonomy): domain Bacteria; phylum Pseudomonadota; class Alphaproteobacteria; order Rhizobiales; family MH13; genus MH13. The sequence goes on from OZ271835.1 coordinate 1,628,141, forward strand.
CTATGCAGCAATGGCAAAACGCGAAGCGCGATTGAAAGACGGGATTGAAGCCGTTGCAATCGTGACGCCCAACCATGTGCACTATCCTGCGGCGCGCGAGTTCTTGAAGCGTGGCATCCATGTCATCTGTGATAAGCCGCTGACGGCAACTCTGGGTGAAGCAAAAAAGATGGTTGCGGCGGCACAGAAGTCCGACGCGCTGTTCGTCCTGACGCACAACTACACCGGCTACCCGATGGTACGCCAAGCGCGCGAGATGGTGGCCGCTGGGGCACTGGGAACCATCCGCGTGGTACAGGCCGAGTATCCGCAGGATTGGCTGACCGAACCGTTGGAGCAAACCGGCATGAAACAAGCCGCTTGGCGCACCGACCCTGCACAATCCGGCGCGGGTGGTAGCGTTGGCGATATCGGCACCCACGCTTTCAACCTTGCGTCATTCGTAACCGGTCTGGAGGTTGATGAGCTTTGCGCAGAACTTACCAGCTTTGTCGAAGGTCGTCGCCTGGATGACAATGCGCAGGTTATGTTGCGCTTTAAAGGGGGTGCACGAGGGATGCTCTGGTCCAGCCAGGTTGCCCCGGGCAATGAAAATGCACTGAAGCTGCGCGTCTATGGCGACAAGGGCGGGCTCGAATGGCATCAGGAAGAACCAAACACGCTGTGGTTCTCACCCCTCGGTCAACCACCGCAGAAGATTACCCGTGGTGGCGCCGGTTCAGGAGAAGCCGCGGGTCGAGCAACGCGCATCCCACCAGGTCACCCCGAAGGCTACCTGGAAGGTTTTGCCACCATATATGCAGAAGCTGCCAACGCCATTCGCGCAGCTCAGGGTGGGGCGCCAGCCCCAGAAGGTGTCATCTACCCAACCGTCCATGATGGTCTTTTGGGCGTAGCGTTCGTGGACGCCTGCGTGCGCTCGTCAGGCCGCAATGGTGCTTGGGTGAGCCTCAACATCTAGCACCAACCGAAACAAAAAAGCGTGCCGACATTTCTGTCGGCACGCCTTTTCTGTTCGATGCCACCGAAGACGCTTAGTCGCGCGGTGGAATGGTGATGCCTTTCTGCACTGCAGGCCGCTCAAGAAAGCGATCCAAATAAGCGGTGACATTGGTGAAGCTGTCCCAGCCAACGGCTTCTTTGGCACCATAGAAGTCGAGGGCGCGCAGCCATGGAGCGATGGCGATGTCGGCGATCGAGTAGTCGCCAGCAACCCACTCACGGCCCTCAAGATGGCCGTTGAGCACGTTCAAAAGACGTTTGCCTTCGTTGATATAACGCTCGCGCGGGCGCGGATCTTCAATCTCAGAGCCAGCGAACTTCACAAAGAAGCCCATCTGACCGAACATCGGTCCAAGGCCGCCCATCTGCCACATCAGCCACTGCGTGACATGCGCCTTTTCGGCAGCATTGTTGCCGGCCAAATTGCCCGACTTATCAGCAAGGTAGAGCAAAATCGCCCCGCTCTCAAAGATACCGATGGGCTCACCGTTGGGGCCGTTCGGATCGATGATCGCTGGGATTTTGTTGTTGGGATTGAGGGAGAGAAACGCATCGCTTTTCACGTCAGCGTCGGCGAGCGTCACCTTATGCGCCTCGTAAGTAAGCCCCATTTCTTCCAATGCGATGGACGCCTTGACACCATTCGGCGTTGGAAAGGAATAAAGTTGGATCACAGATGGGTCCGTGGGTGCCCAGCGCTGCGTGATCGGGAAAGTAGATAAATCAGCCATAATTTTCAGTTCTTGCTCAGTTACGTGTTGGCGCACGAGTTAGGGCGCCTTGCACCGTGATACAATGCTATCCGGACACACGATTTCGCGAGCAGCAATGGTCGCCGCCGTTTCCCGCCCAACCAGGCCGCCAAACGATTGACATCACTCAACGCAAAACTAGGCAAAACCAGTACATCCGGAGGATAGAGCCGGAGTTCGTCAAAGCTGCATGGACAAACAAATTGTCTTTCGGACCGCTGATGTCAGCAAGGTCTACGACACTGGCACGGTCAAGATCGAGGCACTGCGGCGTGTAAACCTCGAGCTATACGCGGGCGAACTGGACGTGCTGCTTGGCCCGTCGGGGAGCGGCAAATCCACATTGCTCAACATCCTTGGTGGTCTGGACCAGGCTTCAAGTGGCGATGTGTGGTTCCGCGACCTCAAACTAACCGATCTCGATGACCGTGGCCTGACCGCCTATCGGCGCGACCATGTCGGGTTCGTGTTCCAATTCTACAACCTCGTCGCCAGCCTGACGGCACTAGAAAACGTGCAATTGGTGACTGACGTTGCGACCAACCCAATGAACGCCGCCGACGCCTTGGATCTTGTTGGTCTCACGCCACGCATGTCGCACTTTCCCTCAGAGCTGTCCGGCGGAGAGCAACAGCGCGTCGCCATTGCGCGCGCCATTGCCAAGCGTCCAGAGGTTTTGTTGTGCGACGAGCCAACAGGCGCGCTGGACAGCAAGACCGGGGTGCAAGTGCTCGAGGCGCTCGATCAAATAAACCGCGACTTCGGCACAACGATTGTCGTGATCACCCACAATGCCGAAATCCGGAAGATGGCCCACCGGGTCGTACGCTTCCAGGATGGCCATATCGTCGATGTGGAGGTGAACGACCATCGCATTGCGCCTGCCGAGATCGCTTGGTGATGGCCATGCACGCAATCGACCGCAAGCTGCTACGTGACTTCAGGCGCCTATGGGCGCAAGCACTGGCGATCGCCATCGTCCTCGCCTGCGGTGTGGCCATCCTGATCACGTCGTTTGGCATGTACCGCGCGTTGGACGAGACGCGCGACGCCTATTATGAGCGCAACCGCTTTGCTGATGTGTTCGCCACAGCGCGCCGGGTTCCCATGCCGCTTGTCCGGCAGATCGCAGACATCCCTGGTGTCCTAAGCGTCGAAGCGCGTGTGCAAGGCGATGTCATCTTGGACATCCCCGATCAGATTGAAACTGCTGTTGGCCGCGTGCTGTCGATCCCCGACGTTGGCGAGCCAACGCTCAACGTACCGATGTTGCGCTCCGGGCGCTTACCGAGCGCTGTTGGCGAAGTTGCGGTCAACGAACCATTCGCGCTGGCCAATGGGTTTGTTCCTGGCGACCAGTTCCAAGCCAATCTCAACGGACGCAAACAAACCCTCACCATCACGGGCACGCTGCTGTCGCCGGAGTTCATTTACACGCTGGGCCCAGGTGCCTTGATGCCGAACAACCGCACCTTCGGCATTTTATGGATGCCGCGATCCACGGTTGAGGCGGTCTTCGACATGGCAGGCGCGTTCAACGAAACCAGCCTCGCTGTGGACAAGCGCGCACCGATTGAGCCCGTCCTCGACGCGCTCGACACGCTTCTTGAGCCCTATGGCGGATTGGGAAGTTATGAGCGAGCCCAACAGCTGTCCAACGCTTTCATCGACGCCGAAATCACGCAACTGCGCAGCATGGCGATCATCCTGCCGCCGGTTTTTTTCGGCATTTCAGCGTTCCTAGTTGCTATGGTGATGGGCCGTATTGTGGCTTTGGAGCGCAGTGAAATCGGCCTTCTCAAAGCCTTTGGCTATTCCGACTTTGATATCTGCGCCCACTATCTCATGCTGGCGGGGCTCATCGCTGTGGTCGGCATCATCATCGGTTGGGCCTCAGGAACCTGGCTGGCGCGCGGACTAGCGGAAATCTACGCCGCCTATTTCGATTTTCCCTTCCTCATCTTCAACGTGTCGTTCTGGGTGTATGGCGTCTCGGCGGTGTTGGCACTGGCTACTGCAGCACTGGGCGCAGCGCGCAGTGCGCTCAAGGCTGCCCGCCTGGCACCGGCGGTCGCTATGCAGCCGCCACTACCCGCACGCTTTCAGAAAACGTTCCTCGACCGGCTGATGGCGGCTGTGCGCATGTCACAACCAACCGTCATGATCCTGCGCAGCCTAACCCGCTGGCCCGGACGCAGCGCCCTCACCACCACGGGCCTCGCTATGGCCGTCGCCGCTCTGATCAGCTCCACCTTCATGATGGATAGCCTAGATTCGATCATCGACAGCGCTTTTTATCAATCCAACCGCCAGCACGCGATGCTGCTGTTCGAGCGAGACCAGCCGGTGAGCGTGTTGGGTTCGATCGCAAGGCTTCCGGCCGTGCGCCAGGCTGAGGGACAACAATATCATGCGGCAGTCCTCAGAAACGAGCACTATGAAAAGCGTGTCTCGGTCGAAGCGCGCGCGCCAGGACCGGACCTCAGCCGCTTAATCGACAACCAAGGGGAACTCGTAAACGCGCCGCCTGGCGGCATCCTTTTGTCAGAGCGCTTGGCAAACCATTTACGCGTTTCTCCAGGCGATGCTGTGGAAGTTGAGTTTCTAACAGGGCGCCAAGGTACCTATGAAATCACCGTCTCAGGCCTGGTTCAGCAATATCTGGGCTTGGGCGCCTACATGGACCTCGACTACATCAACGGCCTGCTGCGGCAATCGCCACGTATAACCGTTGCCAATGTCACGCTCGATGCCGCACAGGTCGATGATCTCCACGCAACCATCGCCGACATCCCTGGCCTCTCAGGCAGCATCATGATGGTCGAAAACCGGCGCTCGTTCGAAGAAACGATCGAACAGAATGTGGTGGTGATGAACGCCATCTACTTGGCCATCGCCGTTTTGATGACCGTCGGCGTGGCCTACAATGGAGCGCGTGTACAACTGTCCGAGCGCGCACGCGAACTGGCAAGCCTTCGCATTCTCGGCTTCTCGCGTGGCGAAGTCTCATACATTCTTGTTGGTGAAACAATGCTCCTGGCTTTTCTGGCACAGCCGCTTGGATGGCTCATTGGCAGGCTACTCACCGGGGCCATGGTCGAAGCTTTTTCCAGCGACCTCTACTCGCTGCCTCTTGTCTTGAAGCCTGCAACGTTCACATCGGCCAGCCTCGTCGTGCTGGCTGCCGCCTTGGGGTCGGTTTTGGTTGTGCGTCGGCGCCTTGATCGTATGGACCTCATAGCTGTTATGAAAACCAGGGAGTGACCACGTGCAAAAATCCATCCGCACCTTGTTGCTGATTGCTGTTGGCGGCGCTGTTGTCGCTGGCCTCTTGTGGGTGACCTTCCGCACCGAGCCTGTTTTGGTGGACCTGCAGGAAGCGACCATTGGGCCGATGCAGGTTACCGTCGATGTCGACGGAAAGACCCGTATCCGCGACATCTATGAAATCTCGGCGCCGATTTCAGGGCTTGCCCAGCGCTCGCCGGTCGAAGTCGGAGATGAAGTAGCCGCCGGAGAGACGGTCGTGGCTGTGGTCGAACCAATCGAACCGAGCCTGCTCGACGCCCGTAGCCGTTTGCAGGCTAATGCCGCGATCCGCGAAGCCGAGGCCGCCCTTCTCGTTGCTCAAACTGAACTTGCCAGCGCAGAGGAACACAGACGCCGGGCTCAATCGCAATTCCAGCGGACACAGACGCTGGTCGACCGCGGCGTTCTGAGCACCACCCGGCTGGAAGATGCGAGCGAACAATTGGCCATAGCAAACGCCTCGGAAGCCGCAGCAATTGCCGGTATCAGCATGGCGCAAAGCAGCCTTGAACGTGCGCAAGCCCAACTTGTCGAGCCAGGTGCCATCGAGAACCGCAATGGCGCTTGCTGCGTTCCTCTGGTCGCACCGGCGGATGGTCGTGTCCTCTCTATCGAGCAGATTAGCGCCCGCCCTGTTCTTGCCGGCACCCTCTTGGTCACCCTTGGCGATCCGACGGAACTGGAGATCGTGGCCGATATCCTGTCGGTGGACGCCGTACGTTTGGAAATTGGGGCGCAGGCTATAGTCGAGCGCTGGGGCGGTTCCGAACCGCTTGACGCCACACTCGTTCGTATCGAGCCAGCGGCACGCACCGAAGTATCCGCGCTTGGCATCGAAGAGCAGCGCGTCGATACGGTTTTTGAGATCACCTCACCAACAGAAGCGCGCCAAGGTCTTGGCGACAGCTTTGCAGTGTTCCTTCGCGTGATCGAATGGCAAGCAGAGGCAACCTTACAAGTACCGCTAAGCGCAACTTTCCGCATTGGCGACGACTGGGCGGTCTTTGTGGTGGAAGATGGGATCGCTGACGAGCGTCTTGTCCAACTTGGGCGGCGCAATGAACGCTCTGTGCAAGTGCTAGGGGGATTGGAAACCGGTGAGAGAGTTGTGACACACCCCAGCGACGCATTGGCAAACGGTTCCCCAGTTCAACAGCGCCGAACCGATACGCGTTAGCGCGTCGACCTTAACTTAGGCTTGTCGGACCGGGGCAAGTCCTCGCTTGCGCAATGTCAATTGGTCCGCGGTCAGTCCATTCCACATTTGACTGATCGAAGCCTAAGCGCGCGCCCGTCAACGCGGCGGGAGCTTGCCGCGCAATGACCAACATGAGGGCACCCCATGATTTCGGACGTACTGAAGAATTTTGGCGTTGATCGGTTTTTCGACGAGGTTTTCGAGAACAAACATCAGAACTTCGGATCAGCATTTTCTCCGGAGGAACGCGACGAGGTTTTCTCGCGCCGCGGCCTTAACGAGGTGCTCGCCACCGCGACATTCCGACCACAAGACCTGATGATGGTCTCCCAGGATGTTAAGGTGAGCCCTGAAGACTACGCGAATCCATGGGGATTGGTGGACGTTAACAAGGCCCTCGCGCTGATGGACGAAGGCGCGACGCTAGTCCTTAACCAGGCGCATACGCGCGTCTTTGGGCTGGCCAAACTGTGCCGCAACGTCAATGCGACCCTAGGGTGCGACTCACAGGTGAATGTCTATGTGTCACCACCAAATGCACAGGGCTTCCCCTGCCACTGGGACAATCATGACGTTTTCGTTGTCCAGATCGAAGGCAAAAAGGAATGGGAGTTTTACGAAGGTGGCCCAAAACTCCCCGACAGCTCTTACAAATTTGATCCGCACCTGCATAAGCCCGGCGACCTGATTGAGCGCACAGTACTGTCAGAGGGTGACGTCTGTTTCGTCCCGCGTGGCGTCATGCACCGAGTCAAAACGTTTGACGACACAGGGTCTATACATTTGACGCTCGGACTTTTCTGGCCGTCGGTCGGAGACGTGCTCAAATATCATATTGATCGGCAGTTTGAACGTTACCCCGCCATGCGCCGAGCCGTGCGAAGCGCCGATCATGTAGCTGAAATCCAGGAAATGATGGCTGTTCTCGCCAAAAGCGATCTACCCGGTTCCATCTGGAGTTTACTTCGGCAACGCAAGGCACGCTCCGGCGAGTTCCGAGAGGCACCGTTCAACCAAAATGAGGCGACACGGAACCTATCGATGTCCAGCCGTGTCCGACGCAATCCGCTGTCGCGGTGCCAGGTGTTGGAACAGGATGGAATCCCGCAGTTGGATCACCAGGGCGGGTGCGAGGAAATCGAAGGTATATCGGCCAGTGATCTAAGCGACCTGCTTTCCGGCGACTACCAGACAGTCGATGCTTGGTCACAACGCTACAGCGGTGACGATGTGTTGGATTTCCTGTCAGGCATGGCGAAGCGCGGCGTTCTCGAAATCGAGAACAGACCATAGCCCTAGCCAAAACCAAGTTCACGGGAGGAAGATCATGTTTAAATCATCGTGGCCCCGCAAAAACGTCATAAAAACCAAGAAACCGAAGAAATCTGCCACCGCAGCAGTTGATCGTCGCGGGCTTTTGTTCGGGTCCCTAGCGGCTGGCCTTGCTTCAACGTTAGCACCACGGGAGGCCCGTGCAGTCACCGACAACGATACTGGTGCTTATGCTGATCCGGTCGGGCAAGGGCGGGGCAACTCAGGCATCACAGACAGCGATTCCGGCGCCTATGCCGATCCCGCCGGGCGAGGCCGTGGGAGCACCGGCATAACAGATAATGATACCGGTGCTTATGCTGATCCGGTCGGTCAGGGCCGCGGCGGCGGTGCATCCGGCATTACAGATAATGACACCGGTGCTTATGCTGATCCAGCCGGTCAGGGCCGCGGCGGCGGTGCATCCGGCATCACAGACAGCGATTCCGGCGCCTATGCTGATCCCGCCGGTCAGGGCCGCGGCGGCGGTGCATCCGGCATAACAGATAATGATACCGGTGCTTATGCTGATCCGGCCGGTCAGGGCCGCGGCGGCGGTGCATCCGGCATCACAGACAGCGATTCCGGCGCCTATGCTGATCCCGCCGGGCGAGGCCGTGGGAGCACCGGCATAACAGATAATGATACTGGTGCTTATGCTGATCCGGCCGGTCAGGGCCGCGGCGGCGGTGCATCCGGCATCACAGATAATGACACCGGTGCTTATGCTGATCCGGCCGGTCAGGGCCGTGGCGGCGGTGCATCCGGCATTACAGATAATGACACCGGTGCTTATGCTGATCCGGTCGGTCAGGGCCGCGGCGGCGGTGCATCCGGCATCACAGACAGCGATTCCGGCGCCTATGCTGATCCCGCCGGGCGAGGCCGTGGGTCGTCGGGTCTGACCGACTCCGACAGCGGACCTAACGCCGATCCCGTCGGTCGTGGTCGTCGCGGATATTAACTGCACGTCAGAGGATGAACGCCCCCAAAAGGCACATATCGGATGGTCGGCTTGACCGGTGGGTGACGAGAATATCCAAGCCCGCCTTGTTCTGAAATGCTGGCCAGCCGCAATACTGGGCTACAAAAAATGCCAGCCCACGCAGAGCTATCTGCACCTGACTTCTTTGTATTGGCCCTGGCAGACACCGTGCGATCCAAAATGTTGTGCCTAATCGCTCCTCGCTATACAGGCTCGAGGACAGTGCTTTGCCAATGATTTTAGCGCATTAGGTGGCAGTCGGCTGGCCATCGGCAGGAATCGCAGCTAACCTTTTCCCAGATGCGCAATCGACGGCGTTTGTATCGCCGAAGCGACCGCGCGCCCATGACTGGAAAGACCGGCACGCGTGGCAACAGACAATCAGCCGGACCTGTTGAGTTCCATCTTCGAGCTTGCCCCACAGGCGATCGTCACGATCGATCGCGATGGAACCGTGCTCAGCTTCAGCCCGGCTGGAGAAACGCTTTTCGGCTACCACCACGAAGACATCGAAGGCCAACCCATCGGCATGCTGATGCCGGATGTCCCATCACTCATCAAGGAGGCCCCAGACGGCGGTCCGAAACGGCACCATCATGCGCGCCTTGTGGCCGGATCGCGCGTGGTCCAAGGCACCCGTAAAGATGGCAGCCACGTGCCGCTGAAGGTGACGCTGGGCGAAGCGTCGCATGACGACTCTGATGTTGTCCTGGGGTTCATAGAGGACCTCACGCACGAACAGACCATGCGCCATGAACTCAATCAGGCACTGGTAGACGTCGAGCGTTACGCAAGACTGTCGGCGATGGGCGAGATGGCGGCATCCATCGCCCACGACCTCAACCAACCTCTCACCGGCGCCATGACATCCGTCGATACCGCGGACATAATTCTGGAACGCGAAGGCCACGGTGAAGAGCACTTGGCGCGAGAACGTATTGCTCAGTGCCTACGTGATTTGCGCCGAGCGGCGGATTTGATCCGACATGTGCAATCGTTCCTCAAAACCGGTGAACCACAGAAGCGGCTGGTCGACCTGAATGGCATTGTTCGCGACGGGCTGACGTTGGCGGTGGCAGGTTCAGACCCGCAAATTCAAGTGAACACAGACTTCGATGCAGCAATCCCGTCCGTGATGATTGATCCGGTGGAAATTCAACAGGTTGTCATCAATTTGGTGCGCAATGCGGTCGATGCGCTTAAGGCAGTTAAGGACAAGCGGTTAGCTGTGACGTCTGCCATCACCGACAATGGAGAAGTCACCATAACAGTCGCAGACAGCGGGGTTGGCATTGACGACGCGGTGGCTGACCAAGTGTTCGAACCTCTGTTCACCGACAAACCCGGTGGCCTTGGCCTTGGGCTGACGATAGCCCGACGAATCGCGCGCGCCCATGACGGCCAGATCACCGCGCATCGCGACGGCGACATGACACTTTTCACGCTTCACTTGCCCAGCGATCCGTCACCAGATGAGGGGGCTGCGCGCTAACGTGGATAGCCCGGCACCAAATCCTAACGTCGAAGCAGGCGTCGTTTACTTGCTCGACGATGACCCCTCCGTGCGGGTCGGGGTATCAGGCTTGCTGCAGGCACAAGGCATAAGCGTTGAGGCCTTTGCAACAACCAAGGAATTGGCCGACGCTCTGAGCGAACCGCCAGACAGGCTGGTCCTTCTGGTGGATCTACGCCTACGCGAGGATGACGGCTTGGACTTTGTGGTGCGTATGCGCGAGCTCGGTATCCGCCCCCCGACGGTCGTGATGACCGGATACGCCGATCTTCCGGCAGCCATCTCAGCAATCCGCGCGGACGTCGTCGACTTTCTCGAAAAGCCCTTTCCACGCGACCAACTTTTCCGCGCCATCGACCGGGCTTTCGCCCGCCTCGATCAGACATCTGCGCCCTGCCCACCCAGCCAGGCTGTGGTCTTGCGCGAGCGCTACGATGATCTGTCGCCCCGTGAACGTGAAGTGCTTCAAGGCATGGTTGAGGGAGCGACCACCAAACACATGGCGCGCGCGATGGGAATCAGCCCCCGAACGGTCGAAGTGCATCGCTCGAACGTGCTCCACAAGATGCAAGCCGCCAACGTTGTGGAACTGGTGCATATGGCTGTTGCCCTTGGGATCGCAGAGGCTTCCATTAGCAACTACTAAGGGACAGCCCGTAGTGCAACGCACAATCGAACCGGTTCAATTCGTACACGCTACGATAGACCCAGCCCCACAGACCTGCATGCTACCTCAAAACACAAAATGACTGTTTTTCGGGGAGTAAGACATGAACGCAGAGCCAACGGGTATCCGACATCGAGACGGCAAAACTGCCTGCCTGGCAAGAGATCTCATGTTTGGGTGGTTCGCGGATGCGAACTTGGAATCGTGCGATAAAGAAACCCGCGCCGATTATGAGGATGCGCTGGTCAAACTCGCTTCCATCGCGTCATCGCGCACGCTCCTTCCCGACGAAACCCTTTATGTTGAAGGCGAAGGTATCGAACGCTGTTATGAGGTGATCTCTGGCTGCTTACGCCGGATCTCAATCCTGCCCGATGGGCGTCGGCATGTGGTCACCTTTCTCCACCGCGGTGACTTGCTCGGCGTGGGGCCAGAAGAAACATACCCCCACACGGTGGAAGCGGTCGGCGAGGCACAACTTCTCAGTTTTCCGCGCATTCCTTTTGCCCAAATAGCATCGCAGAACGATGCACTGCGCACGGCGATCACCCGCTCCATCGCGCAGAAGGCACGACGCACCACAGATCATTTCCGCATTGTTGCCTGCTTTAGCGCGGTCGATCGCGTTGCGGCGTTCCTGCTGGACTATGCCCGGGCGCAGGCGTGCCTTCGCCGCCGCGCTGGCGAGATCGGACCAGACTACACAGGCACAACGCACTTACCGATGCCGCGCCGCGACATTGCTGATCATCTGGGCCTGTCTTTGGAGACAGTGTGCCGCGCGATTACTAAGCTGCGCACGATTGGCCTGATCAAAATGCCCGAACCGCATACCTTTGCGATCCCAAGCACCGGCAGGTTGGAGGCTTACTTCCTTGAGGACAAGGCGGCCTAGAGCGCCCTTTGGCAAAGCGCGCTCTGTTCGGACGCGCTGACAATTCTCAACTTTGTGCGGCCAACACAAACTAGGATGTCCTTCGTGTGTTGACCAAGGTCCGCATGGACCTGCACCAACCTGGTTGCAGGAGTAAGAGACGGTGAAACGCCCAAAAGTACTTGTGGCTTATCATTCTGTTACCGGCCACAGCCGTGCCTTAGCCGACGAGCTTGCAGCCGAGTTGGGTGCAACCGTCCATACAATCCGTTGCCCTTCGCTTGATCAAGGATTCTTGCCGAATGTCCGGCGGGTCTTCTCGTCCCTGTTCAAGACAAGTCCCGCCATCACGGTCGACGGCGAAGGCGACGTCGCTGACTTTGATCTGTTGGTGCTTGGCGGCCCCGTTTGGGCGGGCAGCGCGGCCGCGCCACTAACCAGCTACATCAAGCGCGCGGGTGACCGTTTGCCAAACACTGTAGCGGTGTTCCTTTGCTCGGCGACGTCTGGGCCACCGGAAGCTGCGAACAGACTCACCAAGCGGCTTGGACATGCGCCGGCGGCTTTCATGAATGTGGGCGACGAAGAACGCACAAGCGGTCGCCAGATCGGCATGATCCAGGATTTCGTCGAGGAAGTCTCGGCGCTCACGCAACACGTCCATTAGCAGAGACCGCAGCACAGCAAGCAAGGCGCCTCCTAAGGTTGACAAAAGTCAGTCACGCCAGCCCACGTCAGTGCAGTCTGCTGCCATCGCAAACAGAGGGCAGAACTCGTGGCCGATACCATCACCAAGAGCGACCAAGATCGTGCCAGCGCGACGCTGCCGGATCCCGAGGGAATTCGAGAAGGCTTCACCTGGGACCAGGCTATGGCCATGCTGGATGGCCTGCCGCACGGTGGTCTCAACATCGGCTATGAGGCCGTCGATCGACACGTTGCCAATGGCCATGGCGATGACGAAGCGATCCGCTGGCTCGGCAAGAGTGATAGCCGCGAGACACTGACCTACAGCGACCTTAAAGACCTCTCATCGCGCTTTGCCAACGTTCTGAAAGCCCACGGCCTGCATCCAGGCGACAGTCTGTTCGGGCTGATGGGTCGGGTACCAGAACTCTATGCTGCTGCGATTGGAACGCTAAAGGCGGGTATGGTCTTTACGCCTCTGTTCTCGGCCTTCGGCCCAGAGCCGATCCGTATGCGCATGGAGATCGGCGAAGCGAAGGTTCTGCTCACCACAGCCTCACTCTACAAGCGCAAGATTGCGGCGTGGCGCGACGAGATACCGTCGCTGAAGCTTGTCTTGATTGCTGGCGAGGACGCGCCAGAAGGATGCGTCGCCTTGGGCCCAGCCCTGCGCGAAGCCAGCGACACATTTGAGGTGGTGCAGACCGCACCTGAAGACCCTGCCCTCATCCACTTTACCTCCGGCACCACCGGCAAACCAAAAGGTGCCGTGCACGTCCATCTGGCGGTGGTCTATCACGCCGTCTCGGGGCACTACGCCCTGCAACTGAAACCAGGCACCATCTACTGGTGTACCGCTGATCCAGGATGGGTGACCGGAACCTCCTACGGTATCATCTCGCCCCTGGTGAACCGGGTGACTATGATCGTCGATGAGGCGGAGTTTGATTTGGAGCGCTGGTACAAAACCATCGAGCGCGAGAAGGTCGAAGTCTGGTATTCCGCGCCGACGGCGATCCGCATGATGATGCGCGCAGGCGCCGAGGCCGCCGAGCCCTACGACTTCTCATCCCTCCAGTTTCTCGCCAGTGTCGGCGAACCGCTTAACCCGGAGGCTGTTGTTTGGAGCAGGACCGTCTTTGGGCGGCCCTTTCACGACAATTGGTGGCAGACCGAAACCGGCGGCATCATGATTGCCAACACCCAAGCTGCCGACGTGCATCCTGGGTCCATGGGCAAGCCGCTACCGGGCATCGAACCGGGCATCGTTGAACGCGAAGACGGCAAGCTTCGTGAGTGCAAGGACGGCGAAATCGGGCAACTGGCGTTACGACCAGGTTGGCCATCCATGATGCGCGATTATCTGCACGAGCGCGCACGCTACGATAAGTGCTTCGTCGATGGTTGGTACATGTCTGGCGACCTCGCTATGCGCGATCGCGACGGCTATTTCTGGTTTGTCGGGCGCGCCGACGACCTCATCAAATCTTCTGGCCATTTGATCGGTCCTTTTGAGGTCGAAAGCGCCTTGATCGAGCATGATGCGGTGGCGGAAGCTGGTGTCATCGGTGTCCCTGACGAAACCGCTGGTGAGATCGTCAAAGCCTATGTGGTTCTCAATCCAAGCTTTGAGATGAGCGACGATCTAGAACGCGACATCCGCGGCCACGCGCGCAAGAAGCTAGGCCCGGCCGTGGCCCCGCGCGAGATCGTTTTCCGCAAGACACTGCCAAAAACCCGCTCCGGCAAAATCATGCGCCGCCTTCTCAAGGCGCGCGAACTTGGCTTGCCCGAAGGCGACATCTCGACATTGGAGACCGACGAAACATGACAGCCATCGTCGATAAACCGCGCCTCGATCGCGCACACATGCACGCCATGCTGGCGAGCATGATCCGCATTCGTCGGTTCGAAGACAAATGCGCCGAACTCTACACGCAGCAAAAGATCCGCGGCTTCTTGCATCTCTATGATGGCGAGGAAGCCATTGCGGCCGGCATCATTCCGGTCCTTAACGAAGGTGATCGCATCGTTGCAACCTACCGCGAGCACGGCCATGCGCTGGTGCGCGGCGTGCCCATGACCACCGTCATGGCCGAGATGTATGGCAAGGCTGAAGGGTGCTCAGGTGGACGTGGTGGATCCATGCACCTTTTCGACCGGGATACGAATTTCTATGGCGGCAACGCCATAGTGGGTGGAGGTCTCCCTTTGGCGGCCGGGCTGGGGCTCGCCGATCGGTTCACCGGCGATAGCAATGTTACGGTGTGCTTTTTCGGCGAAGGCGCGGTCGCCGAAGGCGAGTTCCACGAAACACTCAACCTCGCAAGGCTTTGGAACCTGCCGGTTCTGTTCGTTTGCGAGAACAATGGTTACGCCATGGGCACGGCCCTGGCCCGCTCAGAAGCGGAAACCGACATCCACAAAAAGGCGGCCTCCTATGGCATCCACTCGGAAGTGGTAGATGGCATGGATATCGTCGCTGTTGAAGCTGCAGCACGGCGCGCCGTACAAAGCATGCGCGAAACCGGCGCACCGGTCTTCCTTGAATGCCGGACCTACCGATACCGCGCTCATTCCATGTTCGATGCGCAGCTCTATCGCGACAAGGAAGAGGTGGAATCCTGGCGCGATAAAGGGCCGATTGTCCGGTTTCAGGGATGGTTGCTCGAAAACAGTTTGATCCACGAAGACGAAATCGCAGAGCTAGAAGCCAGGATCGCCACCGAGATTGAGGAGGCCGTCGCCTTCGCCGAATTGGGAACTTGGGAGCCAATCGAGAATCTCGACCATCATGTCCTCGGTGAGCAACCACCCCCGCCCGCCGCGCCGAAGCCATCGGGCGAGACCGTAAGCACCACCTACAGGGAGGCCGTGCGCCAAGCCATTCACGAAGCCATCACGCGCGACGATCGCGTGTTCCTCATGGGCGAAGACGTCGGCGCCTACGGCGGCTGCTACGCCGTCACCAAGGGCTTGATGCAAGAACTGGGAGAAGACCGTATTCGCGATACGCCGCTGTCGGAGTCGGGCTTCACCGGCGCAGGTATCGGGGCAGCTGCGGCAGGTTTGCGCCCCATCGTCGAACTCATGACGGTGAACTTCAGCCTGTTGGCGCTTGACCAGATTCTCAACACCGCCGCCACCATGCGGCATATGTCGGGCGGTGCCTTTGGCGTGCCACTGGTGATCCGCATGGCAACCGGTGCAGGCAAGCAGCTTGCCGCCCAGCATTCACACTCCTTGGAAGGTTGGTATGCGCATATTCCTGGCCTGAAGGTTCTCACCCCGGCCACGGTGGCCGACGCGCGTGGCATGCTCTGGACGGCACTCGAAGACCCAGATCCCGTGCTGATCTTCGAGAATGTGATGCTCTACAACCGTGCCGAAGAGCTCGACACAAATGCCGGTGCCGTCGACATATCCAAGGCAGCCATCCGGCGTTCAGGCAAAGACATCTCGCTCATCACCTATGGCGGTTCGCTGCACAAAGTGATGGAGGCGGCCAAAATACTGGCGGCTGACGGCATTGAGGCCGAGGTCATCGATCTGCGTGTGCTGCGCCCATTGGACGACGCGACCATTCTGGAATCGCTCGCACGCACCCGTAAAGCACTCATTATCGATGAAGGCTGGCGCACCGGATCGCTTGCCGCCGAGATATCAGCGCGGATCATGGAAAAGGGGTTCTGGCACCTCGACGCACCCGTCGGTCGGCTGTGCTCGGCGGAAGTGCCCATTCCTTACCCAAAGCATTTGGAAGACGCTGCGATCCCGCAAACGCCGGGCATCATCACGACCGCCAAAGCCATATTAGGTCGCTGACATGGGCGTGTTCACAATGCCATCGCTCGGTTCAGACATGGAAGCCGGTACACTGGTCGAGTGGATGGTCGGCCCAGGCGACAGTGTAAAACGCGGCGATGTGGTCGCGGTCGTTGAAACGCAAAAGGGCGCCATCGAGATTGAGGTTTTCGAGGCCGGTACCGTCCATGACCTTACCGCCAATCTCGGCGAGGAACTGCCCGTCGGCGCTCCTCTCGCCTTCATCCTCGGGGAAGGAGAGGAAGCGCCCGCTGCACCTGCAAAGGCGGCGCAAGCACCTGCTGCCCCACCAGAAAAAGCCGATGTTCAGCCATCGGAGCCGCCGCGAGCGCCAGGCTCCGAGACTGCGCCCCCGCCAGCCGCCGCTGCCATCACGCTAACCCCTCCCGGAGGCGTCATGGCCTCCCCGGCGGCACGGCGGCGGGCGCATGAGCTCGGTATCGACCTCGATGCCATCAAAGGCACGGGTCTTGGCGGAGCGATTCAATTGAGTGATGTCGAGACCGCATCTGCGCCCGCAGAAAAAGCCAAGCCAAAGGCTGCTGAGGTCCCCTCACCCATGGCGGAAATGCGCAAAGCCATCGCCGCTGCCATGACGCGAGCGAAGCGCGAAATACCCCACCTGTATGTGGGCCAGACCATCGCCATCGACGCGTCGACCAAATGGCTGTCTGCGCACAATGAGAACCGGCCACCGACCGAACGACTATTGCTTGGTGCTTTGTTCGTGCGGGCTGCCGTGATCGCAGCCTCGAAAGTCAAGGTCGTGAACGGGCACTATGAAAACGATGCGTTTCAACCGTCAGATGTCGTCCACGCCGGGGTCGCTGTTGCTCTTCGTGGTGGCGGACTGGTCGCGCCTGCGATCTTGGACGCCCAGGACAAAACACTCAGCGAGACGATGGCGTCCATGCGGGATCTGGTTTCGCGTGCCCGCGCGGGCCGCTTGAAAGCATCGGAAATGACCATGGGCACGCTCACCGTGTCCGCTCTGGGCGAATCCGGTGCGGAGACCATGACCGGTGTCATCTTCCCTCCGCAGGTGGCGGTGCTTTGCCTCGGTGCGCCTCAAACCCGACCATGGATCGTCGACGGAGCTCTTGCGCCCTGCCAAACGATCCATGCCGCGCTTTCGCTGGACCACCGCATCGGCGATGGCCGCCAAGCTTCCGCATTTCTGACCGCTTTTGACGCTGCCCTGCAAACACCGGAGGCTTTATGACCCCGACCCAAATCCGCGACGCCTTCATAGAGGAACTTGTCAAAGTTGCTCCCGATATCGATCCATCGACGGTCGGCGACGATGATCACATTCAAGAAGACTTGGAACTCGATTCGATGGATGTGCTGAACCTGGTGGCGGCGCTGCACGCCCGCTTTGGCGTCGATATTCCCGAGAGCGATTACCCTAAGATCGCGACAGCAGGCGCTGCCGCAACCTACCTGGCTTCGGCCACCTAGAAGATAGAAACCGTCAGGATTTGCTGACAAATATCAATAAGCAGACCGCCTCGCGATCTACCTTTTCGCTGACTCGGACAACAGCGAAGGGGAACGCCATGAAAGTCGCACCATTTGCAATTGCTGCCAGCTTGGCCTTGGCACTCACAGGATCGGTAAGCGCTCAGGACGATCAACTCGGCGAGGACCTCTACGCAGCTTCCTGCGGCGTTTGCCATGGTTCCGCAGGCTTAGGAGATGGTGAGTTCGCTCAATATCTGACCGTGCGGCCGAGCAATCTCGCAATCCTGACCAGCGAAAATGATGGCGTGTTTCCGTACCTCGACATCTTCCAAATTGTCGACGGACGTACCGGTGTTCGCGGCCATGGCGCGACCGATATGCCGATATGGGGTGCCGTCTTCCAGCGCGAGATGGAACCGATCGGACAGGAATATGGGGCTGAATTGCTCGTGCGCGCTCGGATTGTCGCGCTTGTCGATTACATAGAGAGCCTTCAGGCCGACTAGACCCTCGTTCGAGGTCTTCCAACGGACCTGCTTGCTGACAATTGTCAATCGACATCAGCCAACGCGACATACCGTTTGCCTCAACATCAACACGACTCAAAAAGGGGGAACGTCATGAAGGTCGAAACACTTGCATTCGCCGCCAGCTTCGCATTGGCACTCACGGCTTCAGCCAACGCACAGAGCATTGGCCAGCAAGAGTTTCTTGACAGTTGTGCCACCTGCCATGGCGCATCCGCCATGGGTGATGGACCGCTGGCAGGATATCTGAACGCATCACTCCCAGATTTGACCACGATCCAGGCCGCCAACGGCGGGGTGTTTCCCGTAACCGAGGTCTACATGACCATCAATGGAACGAACGAAATTGGGGCGCACGGCACCAGTGACATGCCCGCTTGGGGCCGCCGCTTTCAAGCGCGTGGTTCCATGGTGGCGAATCCGGATTTCCAGCAGTTAGAAGCGGAAACCTACGCACAGTTCAGGATTTTGGCGCTCATCGAGTATCTCGCCAGCATCCAGCAGGAATAACGGGGCCGCAATCTTGCCCGGGCTGCATCCGCCGACCGCCCTCTGTGGTGCGCTACCGTGCAAGATTAGCGAACTTCGTTATCAAACAGGAAGGCACCTTCGGCTATCGCTCCGACAAAGCCGCAGGGGTCTTCCTGTTGCTCCAAGTACCACCAAGATTTTTGTAAGAAGACATCCGGCGCCATTTGAACAATGATCGCATTGATCTCCTCAGCCGCGATGGGGCGGTTGAAATCCGGCCGCGTCAGGAAGAGATCGCGGTCCTGCGGCGTCAGGCTGCGCAGTTGCATGGAGTAAGCAACAAACTCTTGCGTCGCCACACAGCTGGTAAAAGGACAAGGCATGCCATCGAGCGCGGCGTGCGCCAGTTCATGCACCACAATGCTGTAGAGATAGTCCTGCGGATCGATCTGCCGCAAGGGATGGTCGCCGCTCAGTTGCTGCTCAACGCTGTCCGGTGACAGCACTGTGATCGCATCGTCCTCACAATGATATTCAGCGACACAGCCATCCGGCAGACTGTCGACGATCTCAATATTGATAGGTCTGTTGATTGGTAGATTGCAGGTGGCCAGCTCATCCGATGCCCGCTCAGCTATCGCGCATAATTGGGTGGAATCGTCCACCTGGCCGCCAATGGTGAAGCGGCCCGATGGGCAGGTCGTCTGGGCTAAGACCGGTGCAACAAGCAGGCCAACAGTAAGCGCTAAAGATGCGGACTTCAGCAGGATTGGATGCCCCAATCGCTGAGCGACCAGATCGGCCCATTTCAATCGCCGCGGCACGGTTTCCAAGGGTACAAAGCCCAGTGCCGTAACGATAGATATCATACGCCAGCCTCTCAATCGCAACACACCATTGCTAGAAGAAACCGGCTTTCAGTGAAAGCAAAAATCTGCCAACAGCAACCAACATTAGCGTTGGGTTCATCAATGCGATCGCAGAGCTGGCAGCGCATCCGAAATGGTGCGCCTCCAGCAAGCTGCTGGTGCGTTGGCAACAGTCCTATTCCACTGTGACAGTAATCACCTGGGATGCCACGACAGGTTGATGCGGTATATGGTTGTGGTCACCGACCAACAATTGAAGCGTGTGTGTGCCAGCAGGTAGGTCCAGTGTGACCTCGGTCTGCCCACCGCCAAAATGCCGGTGTTGATCATCATTTGGGATTGAGGCACCCATATCAACATCATCCAAAGGCATGTTGATCAACAGATGGTGGTGCCCTGTCCCCATTTGTTCAACGCCGGCTGGTGCCACACCCATACCGCGCAATCCAAATTGGATAGTCACAGGATTTGAGACCGTGGTGCCACTCTGCGGAGCAATGAAGTAGACCTCTGCGCCGTCGGGTGATGCTGTTCGGTCCATAGCGTATACAGCTGGAACCGATGCAAACAGACCTGCGGTTAAGAGCGCTGCGGTTAGGTGCATTCTCATAGACTTTGATCCTCCCGTTTATTGGTTGGATCAGGAGAGCTAGGGCGTTTGGCTCGGAAGGCGAGCCTTGGCCGATCAACCGAACCGAAATTCGGTGTCGGTTGGTGCGACGTGCTTTGCGCGATGGCGCGCGCGCGTGAGACAGCTGTTCAGCCCAGTTCCATTGTCGCTATGGCCTGCAATATCGGGGCGGCCTGTGGGACATTACCGCGATACATACGGGCGGTGACGAATGGTATCGAGAAGTTCGCAAGCTCCAACTCTCGGCGGAGATTGACGTTGCTTTCAGGCAGGTCAACGATCAAGGGCCCATCGGGCCGCAACAAGGCGATGTCGGCTATTAGCTCGAGCGCGGCTGACACATCTGGCGCAACAATCGGTCCAATCTTGGTCCCATTTTGACAGGCTCTCCAGGTGGCAAACCCCTCTACCTGCCTATCGCGACGCAAAACCCTCGTCCCTCGCGCCGACGGTTCGTTCAATAACCAGGCATGCATGAACCGCGCACGTGGGAGGCCATTGGCTTGGGCATCAAGGGCAATCAACGACTGTATGTCGTCAGCGCTTACAGTGCGCACATTGGGTGACGCCGATCCCTCAACGCGACCTTCGTGTCGGAGACTAGACCCGGTCTTGCGAAAGCCAGAGGCCTTATAGTTCTGCTCTTGCTCCGGAACACCGTCCAAGCCAATCGATCGAGACCCCGCATGCTCCATCCCGATGCGCCAAGTCGCCATTCCAAGCCCGCGTCCGCGCAAGTCTGGACGGCAAATGTAAAGTCCTAGAAAGGCATTGTCGGCGTTATGATTGACGACAGACACAGCTGCGGCGGGTTCCTTATCGATAAGGGTCAGAAAGAACCCATCAGGATCCGCGGCATGGAAAGCTGGCGCGTCAGCGATCCCCGGGTTCCACCCTTCATCAGCTGCCCATGACAACACATTTTGTAATTCCGAGCGTCCCATCGGTCGTGTTTCGGCTTGGTCGTGCATCGCGCATCATACTCCACGTAAAGGGATGTCAGCTTATAATGGCTTGGGATGTGGCATGGAGAAAGCTGATCGTTGCATCCCTAACGCAGGTCAGCTTTCCACGCATAGCGATCACCCCACCATCTTAGCCCTTTGGTACTGGCCGATTGTCACAAGCGCGGCCAGAATCCAGGCAGCGGCGAGCAGGCAGCCAGCCTCTGAAACCAGACAAACGCTGCTCGCTGTCTGTTCGGTCCTCGCCAGGAAGAAACCATGCATGACGACGACGGGCCAGAGGCTCTTGGACGCAAGTGTCAGGAGCGCACACAAGCATTGGGCTCCGTCGTCAGCAGCCGTGCAGCGCTCCTATTCAAGCACAATTGGAGCTTATCGCTGGGGCTTTCTTGCCTCGCCGAGTTTCCGGTTTGCCGCGCATGAGACCGCGCGTCAAAGAGCGCCGACGTGTAGGTAGAAAATCCCATGTGACCGTGGAGTGACACATGGTTCACTGAGACCAATCCATAATGACCCGATCAGCGAAGAATCGGGCAGGATTTGGTACCGGGAGTAACGCCATTGGATACGATCACGCTCACTTTGCCGATGATTGTCGTCCTGGGCCTGTTGATACTCACCGTTGTGTTGTTTGTCTCAGAGGTCGTGCGTATCGATTTCGCGGCCATCCTGGTCATGGTGTTGCTTGGCCTTTTGAGCCAAGTACCGGGCCTCAACTCCTTGGCCGATGTCAGTCAGCTGTTCAACGGGTTGGCTTCGAACGCTGTTGTCTCAATCATCGCCGTTATGATTATCGGCGCTGGCTTGGACAAGACCGGCCTTATGAGCAAGGTCGCCGCCGTCATCCTGCAACATGGCGGCAGTACGGAAGCCAGGATCGTTCCCATCATTTCGGGTACGGTTGGACTGATATCATCGTTCATGCAGAACGTTGGCGCCGCAGCGCTTTTCTTGCCAGTGGTAAGCCGAATATCCGTGCGCACTGGGCTGCCGCTAAGCCGCTTGCTCATGCCGATGGGCTTCTGTGCGATCCTCGGTGGGACACTGACCATGGTTGGGTCTTCGCCACTGATCCTGCTCAACGATTTGATCCTCAGCGCCAATGAAGGGCTTCCCGAAGGCGCAAAAATGGAGACCTTTGGTTTGTTCGCCGTCACCCCGGTGGGCCTTGCATTGGTTGCCTCAGGCATCCTGTATTTCGTGATTTTTGGCCCTTTGGTTTTACCCAGCAAACAGAAAGGTGGTGACGCAACCAGCGGTCTGCCGATGAAGGCATATCTCAAGACAATCTACGGCCTAAAGACGGATATTTTTGAGATTACAATTCCTGCCGGGCATCCGGTGGCAGGGCAGACCTTTGACGACGTCATCCAACGATATCATGTCTACATCATAGGTAGCGCGCACCACGGAAAGACTTGGTTTGCCCCCGTGATTCAAACCGAGATCACTCCTCCTTGCCGCCTAGCTATCCTTGGGCGCGCAAAGGAAGTGCAGCACATGGCCGAAGATGCCGGCTTCATACTGCACCCCCAGTTGGATGTTTTTGCCGAGGACTATGCGCCCACCAAATCAGGTGTCGCGGAGGTGGTTATTCCTCCCGGTTCATCGCTTATTGGAAAGTGTGCCCACGATGTGGTTTTCCGCAAAACCTACGGGGCAAGCATGCTGGCCATCCATCGCGGCGAAGAAACATTGAGCCTAGTCGCGACGGAAGAGCATGAGCCAACGCAGATTGGCGAAGTACCCTTTCGCGCTGGCGACACGTTGGTCATTTTGACAACCTGGGAGGCTCTGACACGGCTCAGTCGCAACCGTGATTTCGTGGTGGTGACCACCGATTACCCGCAGGAGGAATTGCGGCCTAAGAAGGTCGGGTGGGCACTGGCGTTCTTTCTGATCGCGTTGACGCTCATCTTGTTCACCGACTTACGGCTTTCGCTTTGTCTGCTTACGGGTGCGGCCGGTATGATTCTGACAGGCGTCCTTGATATCGACGACGCCTATCAAGCCGTGAGTTGGAGCACCGTGTTTCTGTTGGCCAGCCTGATCCCTTTAGGCCAGGCCGTGCAAACTTCAGGCACAGCCGCTTGGATTGCGCAGCAGATCCTGTTGCTCTTGGACGGATGGCCAATTTGGTCACTGCAATCAGGATTGGCGGTGTTGGCGACGATCTTCACGCTTATCATGTCCAATGTCGGCGCAACGGTTCTGCTCGTCCCACTCGCAGTTTCCATTGCCATCGCCGCCGGCGGAGATCCGGCCATCTTTGCCCTCACCGTGGCAATCTCCACATCCAACTCGTTCCTCATTCCCACGCACCAGGTAAACGCGTTGATCATGGGGCCAGCCGGTTATCGCGTGGTCGATTTCGTGAGGAGCGGTGGCATCATGACTATCATATTCCTGGTCGTCTCGCTGACCGTCATGAATATCTACGTTTGACGGCGCACGGTAAGCCCGGAGCGCATCTTCAATGTACAGGTTGCTCTTTGAATTGGCCATCGATGGACGTGGATCGATCAACGCAAGACGTGTCGAGTCCACCCAACTTCTGTCCGGTATTAATCCGCTTACGATGGAACGTAGAGATTGGCATTGGACCCTTGCGCTAGCTCAGCAAGCCCAAGGTCAGCTTCACCCATACTAAACCTAGAGCGAAAGGAGCGAACATGGACTGGGACGAGTTTGCGAAATGGACAAAAAAGTTCGCCGATTGGTCGGCGGATTATCATCGCAGCCTTCCAGACCTTCCGGTCCGCGCGCAGACCACCCCAGGCGAGACAGCCGCTCTGCTGCCAACATCTCCGCCCGAAATGGGTGAAGCGATGGACGACATCTTCGCCGACTTCGAGCGCGTAATCATGCCGCGCATGACACATTGGCAGCATCCACGCTTCTTCGCCTATTTTCCAGCCAACGCAGCTCCACCGTCGATGTTGGCCGAGTTTCTCGTAACCACGGTCGCAGCACAGTGCATGCTCTGGCAGACGTCGCCCGCAGCCACAGAACTCGAAGGTGTCATAGTCGACTGGATGCGACAGGCGCTCTCCCTGCCGCACGACTATACTGGTGTTATCCAGGACAGCGCATCCTCCGCGACGCTCTCCGCCGTTTTGACGATGCGTGAGCGCGCTATCCAATACTCAGGCAACAGAGATGGATTGGCGGACAAGGGGCGGCTGCGCATCTATTGCTCGGACCAGGTACACAGCTCCATTGATCGCGCCGTTTGGGTTGCCGGCATTGGGCAAGAAAACCTGGTTAAGCTTCCGACGAGCGGTCCGCGACACAGCCTCAACGTCGACACGCTCGAAGAGACAATCAAGCGCGATCGTGCCGCTGGTCACGTGCCTGCCGGTATCATTGCGATAACAGGCGGCACTGGAATTGGGGCATCAGATGACCTCGCCAAGGTATTGGCTGTTGCTGAGCGCGAGGACCTTTACACGCACCTCGACGCCGCTTGGGCTGGTGCGGCTATGATCTGCCAAGAGTTCCGTGATGATTTCTGGAAAGGCGTCGAGGGTTATGACAGCATCGTCTTCAACCCGCACAAATGGCTTGGCGCGCAATTCGACTGCTCCATACAATTTCTGAAGGACCCGATCCCGCAACTGAATACGTTGAAGATCGAACCGGAGTACCTGGCGACATCGGGCTCAGCCGTCACAAACTACTCTGAGCTCACAATCCCGCTTGGTCGGCGTTTCCGTTCACTCAAGCTGTGGTTCTTGATTCGCAGCTATGGCCTTGATGGGCTTCGGCGGCGTCTTCGCAATCATGTCACATGGGCTGTGGAGGTATGCGAGATGATACGGTCTATGAGCGGTTTTGAAATCGTGACCGATCCCATCTTGAGCCTTTTCTCCTTTCGCTGCCCAGGAAATGATACCGACCAGCAAAGGCTGGTTGATGCGATCAACGACGATGGGCGCATCTACCTCACTCAAGGGGCCTTTCAGGGACGCAAAGTCATCCGCTTTCAGGTCGGACAATTCGATACTTCGAGGGATGATGTCCTGATGGCAGCCCACGTTATTCAGGAAGTTTGGACCACGATCTCCAATGCCAATCGCGGCGACTAGCTTACCAGGTTCGCGTCGACCGGCTTGTCTTGTCCATGATCTATTGAGGCCCGCAATCACAGCTTTGACGTCGCCAGCTTGGATCGCATCAAAATGGTGCGCGAATGCCCAGGATGTCCGCCCTACTTCTCAATTGCGTCGCGGTGTCCTCAGAAAGCATTAGGCCATCCTTGCGCAACTTAGCATCGCAGCGGGCTTCCAGCTCTCCGGGATAGTAGATCTCGTCTATCTCTGGTGCCTGGTGTGTCGCTTTCAACTCGTCGATTAAGCGCTCCATGTCGGCTTCAAATTCGGCCAAAGGACGCGTTGCCTGGATATCAATTGCCAGAACCAGGTGTCCCGCTCCGCTGGCACCATGAGGTTCGTACGGCCCCACGACGGACTGCCCGAAGTGACTGCCTGTTAAAACGCCGGACAACACATCCATGATCGTCGCGATCGCATAACCCTTGTGCCCCGCCATGGGCAAAATGGTACCGGCAATACCTTGTGCAGCATCGGTCGTGGGACGGCCTTCGCCATCAATTGCCCAATGGTCCGGGATTGGCTCGCCGCGTTGCTTCGCCAGATAGAGCTTGCCACGAGCAACAGCGGTGTTGGCGATGTCCAACATCATCGGCGCATAGCGCCCGGCGGGAGCCGCCCAGGACCAGGGGTTGGTACCAACACGCTTCTCGATGCCACCCCAAGGCGCCATGGCCGGGCTGGCATTGGTCGAGACAAACCCCACGCACCCGGCATCCGCTGCCATTTTGGTGAAGTACATGGCCGTGCCGAAATGTCCGGAATTGCGCACAGCGACTGCGCCCAATCCATGCTCTTTGGACAGCTCTACGGCTTTCACCATGGCCGCTTGTGCAACGACTTGGCCCATGGCGCCGTGCCCATCCATGGTGGCGATGGCACCCACGCCTCCATCGACTTGAGGTCGTGCTTTGGCGCCGGTTGCGCCAGATTGCAACCGCTGCGCATACCAAAACAGGCGCATCACCCCGTGCGATTGGTGGCCCCACAGATCGGCCTGAACCAAAGTGTCGGCGACAAGCGCAGCATCCATGTCGTCCATGCCCATCGCGCGATAGCAACATGCCGCGAACTGCCGCAATTCATCGTGGGGGATGGGGGCAATCAATGGGAAACCATCGGCTTATTCAGCCACAATGGGGGCGGTCTCACCCGTTTCGACAAGTGTCCGGGTCGCATCCACCGAGGCGTACGTCCAAAAGATGCGCAGCGGTTCAGCCGCAGAAGGATTGATGAATCGGTGCGGTACGTTTTCAGGTTGCCAGATCACCTGGCCCTCTGAGGCATCGAAGTATTCGCCGTCAACTTCAATGCGTGCCTCGCCACGAACAATCAGAACGCTTTCCTCGCAATTGTGATAGTGCAGCGGGATGCTCCCTTTCGGCGGGATGTTGGTGAAACCGCTCAGAAAGGCCGTCGCACCGCAGTCTGGCGTAACCATCTGAACGGTGGTTGCACCGCCTCCGCGTTGGATCGTTGGCCTGTCCACCGGCGACAGGATCGCGCTCTTAGGTTTTGTCATGGCGACCTCTAGGTCAGCAGCGCGAAGGTCTGGGCAGATTTGTCTGCGACCATCCCGGCGACACCAGCGCTAAAATCGAGATAGTGTTGCATGGTCTTGTGGGCCTTAAAGGCTTCATGGTCATCATAGACCTCATATAGAAAAATCTCTTCGGGCTTGTCGGGGTTCTCGCAGACGTCAAAGCGCTGACAGCCTGGCTCTTGGCTCACGGACTGGCGCGCATTCTCCAAGATCAGCTGTAAGAAACTTTCGCGCTTGTCCGGTTTCAGCACGAACGAAACGGTGACCACAAACATCATCAGTGTCCTTTGCAACCATCATGGCCAATTAACTCAACCGCGATTGAACGGTCCTCGACGATCAATGACCGACGCTGCTATCAATACCACATGGCTGACGCAATCCATGGCTTGCGTTCGCCACGGATGGCCTCTCGACTAACCAGTCGTCGCCGGCGTGGCCTCTGGAGATGGAAGCTGCCTGGGAAGCGCAGCGACTGCGGCAAGGATCACAAGTGCCGCTCCCGCCAAAATGCGAAACAATGTATCAAAACCCCAATTGGCGTACACAAAAGAGACCAGCGGAAGCGTCAATGCCAGCACGGTGAAGGCGACCACATAGCGAACGGCGTAAATGCGGGCACGGTGTGTTCCTGTGGCCATTTTGCCGATCATATAATCGTTGATAGGGATCTGGCCGAAAGCGCCAAGCATGAAGCCTAACGCCACTGCGAGGGCTAGCCCGTCGTTCAATCCTGGCATTGCTGAAAAGAACACGAGCTGCATGACGGCGACCGCCATGAAAACACGACGTGGGCCGTATCGATCCAGCAAACTTCCGACCGCAAGTTGAGCAATCGAAGCCACCGCAAATACTAGGAAGGCCAGGGAACCCACCGCGCTCGCGACATCTGCTTGACTGCCGTCGGCGATGTTTTGAACCCACTGAGACAAGTCTTGTGCAAGCCCCTGCATGCGCTCATCGAAGATCTTCGGAAGTGCGAAGGTGGTCGACTGAAAGATCACCGAGGAGACGGCCGTTGTCAGGAACACGATGGCTGACACCCGCACCAGCAACGCTCGGAAATCGGATGTTGTGTCCTTGTCGGCTTGGTTATTCGACGCGTTCGGTTCGGATTGATCTTTGCGAATGCCCTCCCAGCGCAGCGCCAGATAGCCAAGACCTATCAAGATGGAAAACGCACCTGGCAGTAGGAAAGCCGCCCGCCAGCCGCCATTGTCGATCATGAGCCCGGTGAGCAAGGCTGCGCACCCAACACCCAGATTGCCCCACACGCCGTTAGCGGCAATTCGCATACCGGTGTTGTGCCATTCCATCGTAACAATCGCGAGGCCGACCGGATGGTAAATCGCTGCAAACACTCCGATCGCAAACAATCCAAAGCCGATCTGGAAGGGCGTCGATGAGAACCCAGTCGCAATTGATGCTAGGCCGATACCGATAAAGAAAACGACCATCATGCCATCGCGGCTCCATCGGTCAGCCAGCCAGCCGGCGGGAAGTGCGAAAAGGCCAAAAGCAAAAAAACCAGGGGTTGCGTAGGCCAGGAGTTCACCATAGCCGACACCCCATTCGCGGTGCAGAGCCAAAGCCGCGACTGTGGCGAAGATCAGCATGAACAGGTGATCTAGGAAGTGGCCGATGTTCAGCAGCAGAAAGTGGATACGATCCCTGTACATTGTGGTCTCAAGCCGTCTGTGGGTTGGCGCAATCGAGAGAGGTGGACGCCAAATCAGCGTTATGGGTCTACCATTAGCAGTGAGCCGCGCTGTCATGGTATCGATAGAATGACAAAAAATATCGCAAGATGGCCAAATGACCTCTCAAACCGCGGCACAAGAGATCGCGCGCACTCCAAATCCCGGGGACCTCGATGTACCGCGCGGCATTGTTGCCATTGCCGAGAGCCATTCGGCTGCCGGCAGGACCGAATGGCACAGTCATCCGCGTGGCCAGCTGCTTTATGCGCAAAGAGGAACAATCACGACCACCGCCGAAGAAGGTACATGGGTCGCAGCGGATAACTCCGCGCCAGCGTCCACGCCAGGCAGGATTGTGGGCGCCTAGAATTGGCAAACCCCATGACCTTTCGAAAATGCACCTACAGGTCGGCCTGTTTCCCAACACGCGCGTACATCAAGCGAGCCAGCCATGCCTTGAGCATTAGCCCGAAATGCCGCTGATCAGATTCTCCCGCATCAAACGACGTGCAAGTTCTCTGGGTCCGACCGAAACATCGCGTATAGCGTCGATTGCGTCCATCAGGGACCGCTCGTGATCTCGGCGAATTGCTTCGGCTGCCACGACATCGACAGCATTGAATCGCACCGCGTCGCCCGGCCGCAGCCTTCCCAACTTGGGCAAGTCGGCGGATATGACGGTTGCGATCTTGGGGTAGCCACCTGTCGTTTGCCGGTCGGGGAGGAGAGCAATCGGTTGCCCGGTACCCGGGACCTGGATGGCGCCGGTTACGATACCGTCCGACGCGATGTCATGGCCTGCACGGTGTTCCAACCTCGGTCCGTCCAGCCGAAGCGCCATGCGGCTTGATTGTTGTGAAATCTGATAGGCATTGGACAGGAGGGTCTCGATGGCCTCGTTCGTGAAGTGCATGTCCTGAGGGCCCAACACAACACGGATTGCGTCGCCGCTCTCGCCTATGGGTAACTCCGCCAGCTCTCGTTCTGATCTATCCGCAACGGTGTCGGCACGAAGGTCGAGTTGGTCTCCCTGCGCCAGAGCACGCCCTTGAAATCCGCCGAGGCCAGATGGCTGGTGCGTGGCGCGGCTCCCCAGCACAAGTGGTAGGTCGAGCCCGCCTTCGACGGCCAGAAAGCAGCATGATGTGTCAGGGATCGCGCCGACTCGGAAGAGGCTGTCCTTCTCCAGCAGAACACTTTGGCCAGCAGCCACCGAAAACGCTTCAGGTTCCAGAACCTCCAAGCACGCATCTGTGCCCACTAGCGCAATACGGACTGGTCCGTTCACCACCCGAAGCGTCGGCCCGAGGAAGCGTAGCTCCAGGCCTGCCTCGCCTTGTTCATTGCCGACAAGTGCATTGGCGAGGCGCAAGGAAACCGGATCCAACGCGCCCGCGACCGAGACACCCAAATTTTGGTAGCCAAACCGCCCAAGGTCTTGAACGGTCGTCATCATGCCGGGCTGTTCGACAAGGAGAGCAGACGTCATGGTGACGGCACCTCAACCGGAAGTTTCTCGCCACGCGTGATGGCGGCGCGCATGGCCTCGAACGCGGCTCCATCGATTGGCTTCAGAGTCACCTGATCGCCTGGGCGTAGCAAGGTTGGTTGATCCTGACGGATGTCGAAAAGATCGAACGGCGTTCGCCCGATGACATGCCAGCCTGTCGGGTTGTCAAACGGGTAGATGACCATCTTGCCCGTCGCAACCAGCACTGAGCCTTTGGGCACTTTTGGTACTGGGTCGATACGCCGCGGCAGGGCGATGCGTTCTGGCAGGTCCCCCAAATAGGGTTGCCCGGGCGCGAAGCCGATCATGTAGACGAACAATTCACTGCCCACGACGTCGTCCACCACCTCGGCTGGCGTGATGCCTGCCCAGTCTGCAACATGGCCAAGGTCAGGCGCGTATTGGTCGCCTTCGAAACAAACAGGAAGTTCGAGCCGACGTGGTGGCGTGTCGGCCCGCCCGAACTCCACCTCAAGTGTCGTTAGAGCATCGATAAGCTCGCCCTGACCTATCACAAGCGGATCATAGTGGACGAGCAGCGAGACATAGGCGGGAACCGTCTCCCGAACGCCGCCGATTGCGGCGCGCTCGATTGCTTGCGCCAGTGCCCGAACGCGCTGGTTGGTTGCCCGATCAATCGTGTCACCGAGTTGAACGGTTAGCCCGGTGTCGCCGCTTGGCAGAAACCTCAACACTCTCCCCCACGCTTGGATTAGATAGGCTCGTTCTCAGGCGCCAAACGTCTGGGCCATCGGCACGATCTCGATATTCGCTGCCGTCAGAGCAGCGCGCACACTGGCGGCCATGGCAACCGCGCCGGCGCTATCGCCATGCACACAGATGGTATCAATTGGAACCTCAATGCGCTTGCCGGACTGGCTGATGATCGCCCCATCCTGAACAAACCGAACCATCCGCTCCGCGGCTTCTTCGGCATCCTCGATCATGGCGCCCGGCTGTCCGCGCGGAACGAGCATGGCGTCGTCATCATAGGCCCTGTCAGCAAATATCTCACAGGCAATCCGCAGACCATGGGCTTTGCCGGCAAGCTCCAATTGGCTGTTGGGCAGCACAACAAAAATCAACTCCGGTGCGGCGGCCTTCACGGCCCGGGCTGCGGCGTCGGCCAAGTCCCGATCGACGCTGGCCATGTTGCCCAGAGCGCCATGAATTTTGTAATGGGTCACAACCGTTTTGCAGGCCTTGGCCATGCCTTGAATGGCGCCGACCTGGTAGATCAGCATCTTCTCGATTTCGGACGTGTCCTTGACGATAATCTGACGGCGACCAAAGCCCCACAGATCATTGAAGCCCGGATGTGCCCCGACACCAACATTGTTATCCCGGGCGAGCTCCAACGTGCGGTGCATCACCACCGGATCGCCGCCGTGGAACCCGCACCCCACATTGGCCGACGAGATGATCTTCAACATCTGCTCGTCATTGCCAATGGTATAGGCGCCAAAGCTTTCGCCAAGATCGGAATTAAGATCGACACGGGCCATGGGGCTTTGTTCCATTCATTGTTGTGTGTCCGGATCCCGAGCCGCCTGATAGGCATACAGTACTCCGAAACAACACGGTAACCAGTTGCGGCAACTCAGCGCCAGTCATCTAATTCTCTGGCAAAGCGGCGAGGCATCAATCCGGCCTGAAACCAAGTCAGAAATGGTTGGATCGAATAGACGGGTAAACCAACCCGGGCTCGGACATCTGCGGCATAGGGGACCATATTGGTGCACTCCAACAGAATGGCACCTGTGCGGGGATGTTTCGCTACCAGTTTGTCAACTGCCTGCAGGATGTCAGCGCGGCACGCCGCGAAATCAATCTCGAGCTCATCCCCGAGTATCGCGCTGGTGAAGGTCGTGCCGTCGTCTGTACCCATTACGGGGGTCCCATCGGGTACTCCGGCGGCCCGTAAGTGTTCTTGGGTCAAAGCACGTTCCGATATGGTCAGTATGGAAATGTGCTGTCCAGGCGGCAAGGTCGCGGCGATCAATGGTGCCTGCATAAGAGCCGACGTCGCGACAGGTACACCGAGTGCTTCGGCAAGTTCAGCTTGCAGCAAGGAAAGGAACCCGCAATTTGCGACAATACCGTCGCAACCCATCGCCACAAGCTCGCGACCGGCTGCAATGAACTTGTCTAAAAGCATCTGCGGATCGCCGCGCACGATATTATCAGGCGTTGCGCCACTCACCACACGATATTGTACCGGGAACGGCCAGGTCATGGCGTGGCCAACATCTCCTGGAATGCGAGGAAACCGGGTCTCGAGCATCAGAATACCGATGCTGGCGCCGAAGACAGTTTTGCCACCGCGCAAGTTTTCGACGACCGAGCCAGGCATTGTGGTCCTCCTTCTCTGATCAACAACCATGCAAAGCCGGATGAAGCGGCGCAAGGGAATTCCGTTCGTCCCTGTCGGACCGCGACAACGACTGCGGACCATCCTCTCTGCAGCATGGTGCAATACATGGATGAGAAATGAGTCTACAGAGCCGACTTCTGCGCGTTGTTTGTCCCCATGCGCTAGTCAGAATTGAGTATTGGAGAGGATGGGCTTGTGCTGCCAACCTTAGGTGTCATGGGCACCAAACCCCACAGTCAGAACCAAATCATCACCGGGATGTCTTTGTGGCACCTGTCTCTACCGGTTACCTCAAGTCGCGCGCAGGGGATTGGAGCGGTTGAAGGGTCGGTTGATGTTGTTGTCGTCCGCCTAACTGCAGAAGACGGCACCTCCGGCATGGGTGAGGCTGCGCCTTGGGCTGTATTCACCGGATCGGTCGAAGCCAGCTTCGTTGCGCTTGATAGGTATATTCGTCCCATCGTCATCGGACGCCAAGTTGGCGATCACGCTGCCATCATGCAGGAGGCTAATAGAGCCGTGGCCCATTGTACCGAGGCCAAGGCTGGGCTCGATACTGCGCTTTTCGATCTGCGAGCACGATTGGCCGATGTTCCAGTTTGGTCGCTTCTGGGTGGAAAAGCGAGAGACCGTATACCTCTGTCTTGTTCGATTGCTGACCCACACTTCGAAAACGATCTCCAGTTGATGGCACGTTTACGCGCCGATGGCGTGCGGATCATCAAATTGAAGGCTGGGTTCAAGGGCCATGCGTTTGACATGATGCGGTTGGAGCGTTTGCGCACCGACTTTCCTGAATTTGCGATCCGGGTGGATTACAACCAGGCTCTTTCCCCCGACATCGCTCTGCGATGTATCGAAGATGTTGCGGCGTTCCGCCCCGACTTCATCGAGCAACCGGTTGCCGCACATCTCCGTCATCTTATGGCCCGAATCCGAGATCGGATTGATGTTCCTCTCCTGGCCGATGAAAGCCTTTTCGGCCCCGAGGATCTTGCCGCCTGGCCAGGTATTGCCGACGGCGTTTCAATCAAGATCATGAAGGCGGGTGGTCTTGCTAGAGCCCAATTGATGTCCCGCATGGCAGCGATGCCTGGCCTTTCCGTTTATGCTGGGGATATGTTCGAAACGGGTCTCGCCCATCTCGCCGGAGCCCACATGGTCGCGGCCACCCCTGAGGTCACGCTTGGGTGCGAATTCTACCAGGCAAGCTACTTCCTCGCCGAAGATATCCTCACAACGCCTTTTCCGGTGATCGACGGTCATGTTGTCGTCCCTGACGGATCAGGCCTGGGAGCTGAGATTGATACAGATACGCTGGAGCGTTTCGCTGTGAGGATTGGTCAATGACAGTTGTGCAACCCTCAGCCTTTAAGCGGAAGTTTGGTCGATCTCCAACGCAGCCACTGCAAGAGCTGAGAAGCTGCCGGCTCAAAATTGGGCTGGCAGTGTTCCGGCAGGAGTTGACGGAATGCGCCATGCAGCGACACAGTGCGCCTAAGGGGGAACTGCCATGAGCGTGCAAGGTTCGACCGTTGTGATCGGGGCTGGCATCGTCGGCGTCTCTACAGCGATCTGGCTGCGCCGTGCGGGTATGGACGTCGTTCTGGTAGATCGTGGTGCCCCGGGACAGGGAACATCCTATGGAAACGCCGGAGTACTAGCCAATTGCTCCATGGTGCCGGTTACGACGCCCGGCCTCATACCTAAAGGGCCAGGCCTTGCGCTTGATCCGAATTTTCCCCTGTTTATGCGCTGGTCATACCTTCCAAGGCTGTTTCCATGGCTCGTGAAATACCTAAGCCACGCCAATGACAACGACACACGCCGGATCGCACATGGGTTGACACCTATTGTTGGAGATTCGGTGGAGCAACACCACGCGCTGGCCAATGGAACCCGCGCAGCAGATTGGATCGTCGACAGCGACTATACCTTCGCCTACCCAGACCGGGCCGGGTTCGAAGCTGATGGCTATGTATGGGGGTTGCGGCGTGCAGCTGGCTTCGACCCGCTCCTAATTGAGGGCACCGGAGTTCGGGATTATGAGCCCAATCTCGGCCCTGACATCGGTTGCCTCGCCGTGATGAAAAATCACGGTTATGTACGGGACCCAGGCGCATATGTTGCCGCCCTCGCCGAAGAGTTCCAGTCCCTCGGCGGCGCCGTGCGGCAGGCAGACGTCAAAGGCTTCACCTTTTCAGATGGGCGCGTCAGCGCTGTTCAAACAGACGCGGGGTCCATTCCCTGCGACCGGGCCGTGCTTGCAACGGGGGTATGGTCCAAGCCCTTGATGAAGCAGCTTGGTTTATCAATTCCGCTCGAAACTGAACGTGGCTACCATATCGTATTCGAAGGGGCTGAGGGTGGGCCATCGGTCCCCATAATGGTCGCCTCAGGCAAGTTTGTCGCCACACCGATGGCGGCTGGTCTGCGCTGTGCTGGAATCGTGGAATTTGGCGGTCTCGAAGCCGGACCCTCCAATGCACCTTTCGCGCTTTTGCGCCGTCAGGTGAAAAACGCCTTCCCAAACTTCACGGCGATCAACGAAATTGAATGGCAGGGGCACCGCCCAGCCCCATCGGACAGCCTACCTCTGATCGGGGAGGTTGAGCAGACGGGAATCTATGCCGGATTTGGGCATCATCACATTGGCCTGACCGGTGGGCCGAAAACAGGCCGCCTGCTGGCGCAGGTACTAATAGGTCAACATCCCAACATAGACATGACCCCCTACGATCCGGCAAGGTTCGCCCGGTGACACACACCCAAAACAAAAACGATCTCAACAAGGAGACCCAAATATGACAATCACCAAGCTGACAGTAACTGCGACCGCCGTTGCGCTGATGGCGCCGGCAGCCCTGGCTGACACCTGGGACATGCCAATGGCCTATTCCGGTTCGAACTTCCATTCTGTCACAGGTGCTGAGTTCGCTGAATGCGTAACCACAGGCACCGCCGGCGAGATTGAGATCGTGACCCACCCGGGTGGTTCGCTTTTTGCCGGTGCTGACATCAAGCGCGCAATCCAGACTGGTCAGGTCCCAATCGGCGAGCGCCTATTGTCAGGCCACCAGAACGAAGATGCACTCTTCGGGTTTGACTCAATACCTTTCCTCGTCGGTTCCTTTGCGGAACACGACGTCCTCTGGGAGGCCGCAGAACCTACAATCCGCGAGTTGCTGGCAGGCCAGAACCTGCATCTTCTCTATTCTGTGCCTTGGCCACCTCAGGGGCTGTACTTCAACCAGGAGATCAACGCGGTCGCCGATATGGAGGGGATCCGCTTCCGCTCATATAACAACGCAACTAACCGTCTTGCCGAACTAACGGGTATGCTGCCGGTGACGATCGAGGCTGCCGAAATCAGCCAGGCGTTCGCAACTGGTGTGGCCTCATCCATGGTGTCCTCCGGTGCCACCGGGTATGACCGCCGTGTTTGGGAAAGCCTGAGCCACTTCTATGAGGTCGATGCCTGGTTGCCACGCAACTACATCATGGTGAACATGGACGTGTGGTCAGATACCTCCGAGGCAAATCAGGCCATCATCAATGCCTGTGCAGGCCTAGCGGAATATGCCGGGGCGTGGCGCGCGCGTGAGTATACCGGCTTCACACTGGCTGGCCTTGCTGCTGGCGGCATGACGGTTCAGCCCGCAGGGGATCAGTTGATGTCGGACCTGCGCGAGATCGGCGCGACCATGACCTCTGAATGGCTTGAAGCCGCTGGCGATGAAGGCCAGGCAATCGTCGACGCTTATCGTGAGGCTGCCGCCGCAATGGAATGATATGAGGGTAACGACCGGGGCGCGTGTGATCATCTGCGCCCCGGACTCCCCGTCATTCTGCTTTCTTCTTCCTCAAGACAGGCGAGGTTTCCTATGAAAGAGACCCCTGGGGTTTTGCGGTTCGCTCTGGATGCATTGTATCGTGTTTCGGGCGTCCTGGCCGCCATCTGCCTCGTGGCAATCCTACTGCTCATTGTTGCGCAGATGGTTGCACGGTGGACGGGCGAGATCTTTCCTGGCGCCCCGCAATATGCGGGCTACATGATGGCCGCGGCTAGCTTCCTGGCATTCGCCAGCGCACTGAACCACGGTGCTCATATCCGGGTATCGATCTTACTGAATGCGGTACCGCCACCGATCAAACGGTTCCTCGAAATCTGGTGCTTTGGGATCGCAACTGCGATTACCGCCTATTTCGTCTATTACGCCTACTGGTTCGTCTTTTGGTCTTGGAAGTTCAACGAAGTCAGCCAAGCGCAGGACGCCTCGCCGCTGTGGATACCGCAGTCTGTCATGGTGGTCGGCGGTGGCATCCTTTTGATTGCTTTCATCGACAACCTGGTCTCGGTTTTACTCAAGGGCCGACACCGCATGGGCACCAGCCTCGTTGACCAGAGCTTCGGGGAGTAATCCGATGACCGAACTTTTTGCAATCATCCTGTTTCTCGTCATCCTTTTCCTGCTTCTTGGAACCGGCGTTTGGGTCGGAATGGCCCTCATGGGGGTCGCATGGGTGGGTATGGAGCTGTTCACGTCCCGCCCCGTCGGCGACACCATGATCACGACGATCTGGTCCACGTCTTCGAGCTGGACAATCACAGCGCTTCCTTTGTTCATCTGGATGGGAGAGATCCTCTATCGGACGCGCCTGTCAGAGGACATGTTCCGGGGCCTGTCGCCATGGCTAGCGCGGCTACCAGGAGGGCTGGTGCACACCAATATTGTCGGCTGCACTGTCTTTGCGGCTGTTTCCGGCTCGTCTGCCGCCACGCTGACAACGGTCGGCAAGATGTCAATTCCAGAGCTTCGCACACGGAATTATCCCGAGCATATCGTTATTGGCACACTGGCTGGCGCGGCAACGCTTGGCCTGATGATCCCACCTTCTCTGGCGTTGATCGTCTACGGCGTGGCTGTGAACCAGTCGATCACTGAGCTGTTTTTTGCGGGCGTCTTCCCGGGTCTTGTGCTGGCCCTCATGTTCATGGGCTATGTCGCGGCATACTCAATCCTATCCAAAGGCTGGGAACCGACCGTCGAGGCGGCGATGAGCTTCACCGACAAGGTTCGAAACTCGAGATTTCTGATCCCGGTAATGCTGCTGATCCTTGTGGTGATTGGATCGATGTACACTGGGACGGCTACCGCGACCGAAGCCGCCGCCATCGGTGTGATTGGATCGCTGGCCCTCGCGGCCAGCCAGGGATCACTGAGCTGGAAAAGTTTCCGCGAAAGCCTGATGGGGGCGACACGCACCTCGGCTATGATCATGCTGATCTTGGCAGGCGCTGCCTTCCTGAAGCTATCGATGGGCTTCACGGGCCTGCCGCGCGCGCTGGCCGACGGCATCGCCGCGATGGAGCTAACGCGTTTTCAGCTGCTGATGATGCTGCTGGTCTTCTACATCATCCTTGGCATGTTCCTAGATGGGATTTCATCGGTGGTTCTGACCATGGCGGTCGTTGAACCAATGGTGCTTGAAGCTGGAATCGATCTCATATGGTTTGGCATCTTCGTGATTGTCGTGGTCGAGATGGCCCAGATTACCCCGCCGATCGGCTTCAACCTGTTCGTTCTACAAGGAATGACGGGACACGAAATGAGTTACATCGCAAAGGCTGCTCTTCCGATGTTTGGCATCATGGTCCTGATGTGCTTCGTGTTGATCTGGTTCCCTGATCTTGCGCTATGGCTGCCGGAGTCGATGCGCTCGGTTCCGCAGTGACAATGGCCTTTGGCCGGGCGCTCGAGTTCTGCGCCCGGCATGGCCGTTGGGGCCTTATTGTCGGTCTACTGGCCGGCCTGCTTCTACCGGATTTGGCGCAACTCATGCGCCCATGGCTGCCAGAAATGGTAGCAGCACTGCTTGGCATCACAGCCTTCCGCATTGGTTACCGCGCTTCAGTTGGCCAGATATGGACCAATCCGCGGGTGGTTCTTGAGGTGCTGGTATTGCAACTGGCTTTGCCTGGTTTGGCAATCGCGGCGGCGCTCATAGTCGGCCTAGCCTCGCATATAGCGGCCCTTGCCCTCATCCTCTTGCTCGCAGCCCCAGCCATCAGCGGAAGCCCGAATTTCGCGGTGCTCGTCGGCCGGGAGCCGGCACCGGCAATGCAGGTGTTGGTGTTGGGCACAGCATTGTTTCCTCTAACGGCGCTGCCGGTTTTCATGTTTCTTGCCTCGGTTTGGGGTGGCATTGACACCGGTCTTGGCGCAAGCGTGCGGATGATCGTGATTATCCTCGGGGCGACTGGGCTGGGCTTCGCAGCACGCGCCATCTTTCTGGCTTCGCCGTCCGCCAACCAACTGCGACAGCTTGATGGCCTCGGGGTATTGGCTCTTGCCGTGATCGTGATTGGCTTGATGGCTGGTATTGGGCCCGTGCTTGAGCGCACACCACTCGTGTTGGGTGGGTGGATTCTGTTTGTTTTTGCCGTCAATTTCGGTCTACAGGCGGCGGCGTTTCTGTTTTTGACCAGGCGGGGCGAGAGCAGTCGTTCGGTGCCACTGAGCATCATAGCGGGCAATCGTAATGTGGCCCTGTTTCTGCTGGCGCTGCCCAATGATGTTATTGATCCGCTGTTGCCGTTCATCGGCTGCTATCAACTGCCGATGTACCTCACCCCCCTGGTATTTGAGCGCCTCTACCGACCGAAAGCGGGCTGAAGCGCCAATTTGAGACTTGGTTGGTTCTCGGCCTTCTTCTATGTCCAGCAACAACGCAATCGGGTTGGTACGCGGTCAGTCAGTCAAACGCGTCGATACCAATGTCCGCCATGGGCAGGAGCGTGCTGCTCAAGACGTTGATCGCGTTATCTTTGCGCGTATTGTCGGATCATGTGACCACCGTCGACGTCCAGAACAACACCTGTTGTGTAGGCATTGTTCATAAGGAACAGGGCGGCTTCGGCTAGCTCCTCCACCTGGCCAACGCGCCTGACCGGGAGTGACTCACCGGTCGCCTCATACATTGCTTCGCGCGCTGCTGGATCCATACCGGCGTAGGCTTCAGAGCGGACCATGCCTGGGGAAAGACAGTTCACTCGAATGTCTGGGCCAAGTTCCAAAGCCAGCCCTCTGGAGAGCGCCTCAACAGCACCGTTCACGGCGCCAAGCCCTGAGCAGTTCATTCCCGGGCGTCGAGAAAGAACACCGGAGAAGAAGGTCATGGAACCGCCTTTGCGGATCTTGGACAGAGCCGCTCTTGCGGTTGCATAAGGCCCAAAGAACTTTGCATCAAACATGCTGCGCAAATCCGCTTCCAGCAAATCCGAGAACGGTCCATGCGCTGCGCTAGAGGCAGAGATCACCAAATGATCCAGGTGCGGAAGAGCATCCGCCCATGCCCTTAACGATGTCGGCTCTGTCATATCGAGCGCCAACGCAGTCCCAGCCCCAAACTCTGCGACCGCAGCATCAAGCTTGGTTGTGTCGCGGCTCGAGATAATGACTTCAGCACCATCTATAAGTGCTCTTGCCGCGATTGCTTTGCCGATGCCTGAGCCGCCGCCAACAACGGCGATGATTTGTCCTTGAATTTCCATTACAATCGCTCCTCAGCGGATCAATTTAGTTTCTGCTCGAATATAGGGATTACTTGATAAGGTGGCTGGTCTTTTGGCTGTGCCTTCGGCCACTGTTGAAGACATTCAGGCACTGACTTCTGGCAACGGTGAGCATTGGCGCTGACAACGAATAGTCGGCCGGGAGTAACACTTTCATCCGCCGGAAAGACCCATGCTCTGGCTTAGGGTGGTAAGCTGCAGGTGACTGGCGTCAGCTTCAATCCGAAAGTGGGAGAGCGCACAGCGCATCATCGCGATTGGTAATGACCTGCTGAGGGGACGGCAATCTCCATCTAGCTCAAGTCGGATGGGCCGTTGAGCGCTGCTTGATGACCAAAAAGAGTGTTCCCACGATGGCAAGATTGATCACACCAGCGATGACAGCGTTGGAATAGCTCCAAAGATACTCGCTCGTGACGTCGAAAAAGAAACCACCTTGCCAACCGCCCAGCGCGTGTCCTGCCCACCCAAAGGCAAGGACAATGCCGGTGGCAGACGCCCGGCGTGCAGCAGGGGTCAGTGCGCCAACGGTGACAAGAACCCCAGTCATCACGCCGCCATAACCAAATCCGTAGAGCGGCGCATAGAGCCAGAATGATTGCATCGACCCCATAAATACGAAGCCAATCATCAACGCCGTTTGCCAAGCCGTGGCAGCCATCCAGGCACGAACCGGGCCGATGATGTCGGCGAGCTTACCGAAGAACACCCGCCCAAAGATGGCGGCAATCAACATGGCAAGCAACGGCCCGCCAGCTTCGGCACCCACGCCGCAAACACCTTGAATGAGTGGCACCAGGTGCATGAGGGGCACCGCCATGGCCGTACAGCAGCCGAGCACAGCTATCGATAACGCAGGAAGTAGGATTTTTGGTGAGATGAGGCTTTCATTGCTGGCCGCCGCTTGGGTGGCAGCGGGTGCTTCAGGAGGACGCTCCATGAGCATGGCGAGCGGCACAAGCGTCACCGCTGCGAACAGTCCAAGCGTGGTGAAAGCCATTTGCCAGCCGAGTGCTTCTATCAGATGCCCAGCCGCGAATGGCACCATACCTTGGCCCAGCGCTTGCCCAGCGGACGCAATACCAATCGCCAGTCCTTTGCCGGTGTGAAACCAGCCGCCGACCAACGCGATGACTGGCGCAAACAGCGCCCCGCCACCGATAGCGCCGGCGATGAAGAACAAAAGGTAGAACTGCCAAAGTTGCGTCGCCTGGCCTGCCACCAACAAAACGGCAACCAACGTCGCCGCGCCAACAAGGCAGATTGTGCGCGTGGGAATCCGATCAGCAAGAAATCCCATCAAGATGCCGCCCAGCGCGATGCCGATCAGGCCGAACGAGTTAATTGCGGTGACATCGCCGCGCTCCCAGCCAAAGTCGATCTCCAGCGGAATGACAAAGGCCGACAAGCCATTGACCAGCGTGCCCATGGCGATACCAAGGATCAAGGCGGCCGCCGTCACAACCAGCCAACGAAATTCCGGCTGCGTCTTTACGCTTTCTGGAAACATGGTGTCCAACGCCCCCAGTTAGATGGACGACTTGTTCTCAAAGATAGCACCAAATGGGTGGTCGCTGCGATAGTCCGTGCTTCTTGGGCCAAAACAAATCAGGCATGTGTCCACTCGTACCGGAAGCCGACTTGCCTTCAGACACGACCCCTCCCCTACATATAGCGGCTTGACCAACCCCAATTTGGTCTTGTTATGTTCCAATGATGACAAGGAATGGAACAAAACGGTCTGAGCTAACCGCAGCCAGCCGCGCACTTTTGATACGCGACGCGATTGCGATGCAGGTCCGGCTGCGCGCCCACATGGACGGGCTCAAAGCCAATTGTGACGATTTCTACCAACTTCGGCGCGTCGAGCAGGTCCTGCGCAGCTTCCAACGCATGATCGCTCGCGATTGAATGCATGAAGACGCGAGCTCCGAAGCTTGATGGCGATGTTTTCCGCCGATTTGCGACAGCGGCAACCAACTGCTGTCAAAAGTGTTGGTAAGTATGATACTGCAATATGATTTATTGATTTAATTCAATGGGTTAGAAAGAAGATGTGGCGGACAGAGAGGGATTCGAACCCTCGAGACGGTTGCCCGCCTACACGCGTTCCAGGCGTGCGCCTTCGACCACTCGGCCATCTGTCCATTTGTTCCCGCGCATAGGCACTTGAACGTTTGATGTTTTGAGCGCCAAGGCGCTCCAAAGGTGCGCCTTCGACCACCCGGCCATCTGTCCGGGTCTCAAACTTCAGCAAAGTTGAGAATGCGCGTGGTTAGCGCGCCGCGCGCCCGCTTGCAAGACCGTTCAACCCGAAACAAACACCACCGTTAGGCACGCAACACGCCGCCAGCGGCTTTCTCAACCGCGCCCACGATCTTCGCCGAGACCTGCTCAATATCGTCGTCTGTTAGCGTTTTGGCCGTTGGTTGCAGAGTGACCTCAATCGCCAGCGACTTCTTACCTGCTTCCACATGTTCGCCGGCATAGACGTCGAACAAGGAAACGTCGGCAATCAACGTCTTATCGGCGCCCCTTGCGGCCCGAAGGACCTTCTCCGAGCTGGTCTGCACGTCTACTAC
This sequence comes from Hyphomicrobiales bacterium, assembly GCA_965601715.1. GTDB lineage: Bacteria > Pseudomonadota > Alphaproteobacteria > Rhizobiales > MH13 > MH13. The sequence goes on from OZ271835.1 coordinate 1,670,588, forward strand.
AAAGGCGAAGTCACGACGCACCGGCATCAGATCATGCAAATTGAGGGGTGGCTTGGTGCGAGTCGCTTTGCGTCGTGGTGCTGGCAGCGCATCCAGCGTGACCTCAAAGCCAACCAATGGCCCATCCACATCCATTGCTTTCAGCAGCCTTGGGTGCAGCGTGCCGAAATAGCCAAACACGTCCTTACCACGCCGCAGCGTACCGCATTGCCCAGGATGGAACCAGGCCGGGCCAGTTGCGTCGATCTGCACTGTGCTCGCGTCGAGACCAAGATCATTCAAAAGGGACAGCGCATCGGCCTTGACATTGAAGGCGGAGACTGCCGGAAAATCACCCGCCCAATGGCGTCCTTGGCCTGCCATCACGGCTGTGCCACGTCGCACGCCGCAGGCCGAGATTGTTTGGCCGTCTGGGGTATCGCCTGCGAACACCTGCCCAACTTCGAAAAGCGCCACATCGCGGGCGCCGCGGTCGATATTGGCTTGGCAGTTGCGCAGCAAACCAGGCAACAGACTGGGGCGCATGGTGCTCATGTCGGTCGAGATCGGGTTGGCCAGTTGCACCGCACTCTGGCCACCACCGAAATGCTCCGCATCATCCTGGCGGATGAACGACCAGGTGACGGCCTCCAAATAGCCACGCGCGGCCAAGACACGCTTGGCGCGCCGGGTCTTCTTCTGGATGTCGGTCAGAACGGGGGTCACCACCGTGTTGCGACCGATGGACGGCGTCACCGGCACTTGATCGATGCCTTCAATGCGCATGATTTCTTCCACCAGGTCGGCCTTGCCTTCCACATCCGGCCGCCAACTCGGGACGGCGACCTTCAGATCATCGCCCACACCCGTCGCCCAGAAGCCAAGCAATTTGAAGATCGCCTTCACCTCATGTGCGGGCACATCGAGGCCAGACAGGCGCTTGACCTCTGACACCGGGAAGTCGATCACATGGTCAACCTCGGGAATTTCACCGGCCACATGTTTTTCTGTAGGCGTCCCCCCGCACAAATCCATTACCAATTGGGTCGCAAGATCTAGGCCTTGTTCGTTGAAAGCAGGGTCGACACCGCGTTCGAAACGATAGCGAGCATCCGTGACGATACCGAGTTTTCGACCGGTCGACGCGATGTTGTCCGGCACCCAAAGAGCGGATTCGATGAGGACGTCGGTGGTATGCTCATCGCAACCGGATTCTTCGCCGCCCATGACGCCCGATAGCGATTCCACGCCTTTCTCATCGGCGATCACGCACATGGAAGCGTCGAGCGTGTAGTCCTTGCCGTCGAGCGCGAGGAATGTTTCGCCATCCTTCGCCTCACGAACCGTCAGGTTGCCGTGCACCTTGGCGGCGTCGAACACGTGCAACGGGCGGCCACGGTCGAAAGTCACAAAGTTGGTGATGTCCACGAGTGTGTTGATAGGGCGTAGGCCAATTGCTTTCAGGCGCTTCTGCATCCAAAGCGGCGACGGGCCATTCTTCACACCACGCACCAGCCGAAGTGCGAACGTCGGGCACAGGCTCGGGCCTTGAAAGTCAAAAGACACGGTGACCGGGCAGAGGCCTTCACCGGCGATGGTCGGCACCGTGCCGTCTTTCAGCGTACCAATGCCAGCCGCCGCAAGGTCGCGGGCGATACCATAAACACCGGTGCAGTCCGGCCGGTTGGGCGTGAGCCCGATTTCGATCACCGGGTCGTCGAGTTCGGCAAAAGCTGCGTAGGGTGTGCCTGCCGCACTGTCTGTCTGCAGGTCGATGATACCGTCATGCTCGTCTGACAGTTCCAATTCGCGTTCCGACAGCATCATCCCATGCGATTCAACGCCGCGAATTTTGCCAACTTGAAGCGTAACGTCGAGCCCTGGGATGTAAGCACCAGGAGGTGCAAAAACGCCGGTCAGACCTTCGCGCGCATTGGGCGCGCCGCAGACCACCTGGGTCAGCGTGTCGGTCCCGGTATCAACTTCCAGCACCTTCAAGCGGTCGGCATCTGGGTGTTGTTTGGCGCTGACCACCTTGCCGATGACAAAGGGCGCGTAGACCGCGCGGTCATCAACCTCTTCGACTTCAAGGCCGATGCGGGTCAGGGTTTCGACAATCGTGTCGAGGTCAGCGTCTGTCTCAAGGTGATCCTTGAGCCAAGAAAGGGTGAACTTCATGGCGCTTGGGCTTCCAGCGTATGTCGGAAAGAACAGAGCGGCGAGATCGCACGGATCGGCCAATCTTGCAATGGGTGGGCGCTTGCATTGCGGCGACCATTCGGTACATCAGCCCCATGCTGAGACTTATCTTTATGGGCACGCCTGATTTTGCTGTGCCAACACTCCTAGAATTGGTCGGCCAAGGTCATGAGATCGTCGCCTGCTACACCCGCGCGCCTGCGCCTGCCGGACGCGGTATGGATCTGCGGCCGTCGCCGATTCATGTTCAGGCGGAGGCGTTGGGAATTCCGGTTTTTCATCCCGCAAGCCTGAAGAGCGACGAGGAAAAGGAGCGTTTTGCGGCCTTTGAAGCGGATGCCGCCGTTGTCGTGGCGTATGGGATGATCCTGCCGAAAGCGATCCTCGAAGCGCCTGAGCAAGGCTGCTACAATTTGCATGCGTCACTGTTGCCACGTTGGCGCGGTGCGGCGCCCATCAACCGGGCGATTATGGCGGGAGACGCGCAAACCGGAGTGATGGTGATGAAGATGGCCAAGGGCCTCGACACCGGCCCAGTGGCGATGGCGGAGCAACTCACCATCACCGACACGATGACCGCGCAAGACGTCCACGACCAATTGGCACGCCTTGGCGCTGATCTCATGGGACGGGCGATGGCGGCTGTCTCGCGCGGATCTTTGCAGCTGACGGAACAGGATGAGGAAGGTGTCACCTACGCGTCCAAGATCGACAAGGCCGAGGCCAAGATCGACTGGTCGCAGTCAGCGTTTATGGTGTTGCGCCACATTCACGGGCTATCGCCGTTCCCCGGTGCTTGGACAGAGTTTTCTAGCGGTAACAAGCGCGAACGGCTGAAAATACTGCGCGTCGAGCCCACAGAAGGATCCGGCGTTCCTGGAACTTTGCTGGACGACCACAGCGTCGCTTGCGGCGATGGAGCAATTAAGCTGGTGGATGTCCAACGGGCCGGTAAGCAGCCAATGGATGTCGCATCCTTTCTAAACGGTGCGGGCCTCAAACCCGGCGATATGTTTGGCTGATGCACCGCTACAAGCTCACCGTCGAATATGATGGACGTCCCTACGCCGGCTTTCAGCGCCAACAAAACGCCCCGTCCGTGCAGGGTGTTCTGGAGGCCGCGGTCTTGGCTTTCACTGGCGAAACCATCACCCTAAAGGCCGCTGGGCGCACTGACACCGGTGTCCACGCGACCGGCCAGGTGGTGCATTTTGATCTGTCAAAAGCGTGGGAGCCGGACCGCATTCGAGACGCCATGAACGCCCATATGCGTCAGGAGTTGGTCGGCGTGTTGCGTGCCGAAGCCGTGGACGACAGTTTTGATGCCCGTTTCTCTGCCAAGCGGCGTTACTACCGCTATACGATCCTCAATCGCCGGACGCCGCCCGTCTATGAGCGTGGCAAGGTCTGGGGCGTCTCGCGCGACCTCGATATCGCGCAGATGCAAGCGGCCGCCGACCGGTTGGTAGGCCACCACGATTTCACGACTTTTCGTTCCGCCCATTGCCAAGCCAAAAGCCCTGAACGGACGCTGGAAACGCTGCATGTCAGCCGTGAAGGGCAGCACGTTTATGTCGACGCGGCGGCGCGATCCTTCCTGCACAATCAAGTTCGGTCGCTGGTGGGTGCCCTCAAAGTGGCAGGCGAGGGCAGGCTAAGCGCCGATGAGGCGCAAGCCATGCTTGAAGCACGAGACCGGAAAGCTTGCGCCGCCGTGGCGCCCGCCGATGGCTTGGTCTTCACGAAGGTGGACTATTGAACGGACTGCTCAGGCGCGTTCGAAGAAACGTTCCAGAACCGTCAGATAGATGGCCGTTAGCGCTTCGAGATGGGCGACCTCAACATGCTCATCCACCTGGTGCATGGTCTGTCCGACAAGGCCAAACTCCACGACCGGGCAATAGTCCTTGATAAACCGCGCGTCTGAGGTTCCCCCCGATGTCGAGAGCACAGGTTTAACCCCAGTCATCTCCTCGACGGCGCTCACAAGTGCATCCACAAACGGTCCGGGTTCGGCATAGAAGGCTTCGCTTGCGTCCTTTTTGACGTCCAAGTCCCAGGTGCAACCGCGCCAGTCGATGGTGTCCAATCGCTTCTGCAGTTCGGTAGTTAGCGTCTGGCGGCTCCAGGTTGGATTGAACCGCACATTGACGCGCGCCATAGCCCGCTGCGGGATAACATTGGTCGCCGGGTTCCCGGTATCGATGGTCACCAGTTCCAGGTTGGACGGCTGAAACAGGTCCATGCCCTCGTCCAAAGGGGCTTTGAGGGCAACAAGTGCCTGCGTCAACGGTGTGAGAGGATTTGCAGCCAGATGCGGATAGGCGACATGGCCTTGCACACCCTCGACCAAAAGTGTCGCCGTCAGCGAACCGCGACGTCCAACTTTGATCATCTCGCCCATGCGCTCTGGATTGGTCGGCTCACCTAATACACAAGCATCGATGCGCTCGCCCTTGGCGGCGATGTGCTTCATCAGCGGGTCAGTGCCGTTGATGGCCGGACCTTCCTCGTCGCCTGTTAGGATGAAGGATATCCGCCCGCCAAAGTCCGGGCCATGCCTGTCAAGAAACTGGGCCGTTGCAGAGATCATGGCAGCAACACCGCCCTTCATGTCTACGGCACCCCGGCCATAGAGCTTGCCGTCTTTCAGCGCCCCTTCAAATGGGCCTTGCGACCAGTCTGCTCTGTCGCCCTCGGGCACGACATCCAAGTGGCCGGCAAAGGAAAAATGCTTGCCTCCGCTGTCCAAGGTCCCTGTTGCAGCAAACAGATTGGCAATATCTGGCGTTTCTGGCGCGCTGAACACTGGTTGGTCGTTCTCAAAACCCAGCCCGCCTAGCATGTCGGCAACCACACCAAGGGCATCAGCGCTGTGCGGTGTTACGCTGGGCGTCTGGATCAATGTTTGCAAAACGCCGATCGGATCCCGCACATCGACGGCGGTCATGCCTGGTCGTCCTCATCGATTGACTGAGGTGGCGGTTGCGTCGGACGCACATCCCTTTGCCAGCCATATTTGTTGGGCTGGTCTTTGCCTTTGCGTACCCCCAGCCAAAGCGTGAGGATCACCGAAATGGGGAAGACCAGCAGACCGATCGCAAAAAGCCCGGTCATATCGAGATCGTGCAGGCGCTTCATGGACACAGCGATCGACGATATCGTCGTCACGGCCAGTATGAACGATTGGATCGGCCCAAAAGACATGGCCACCTCGCCGGTGGCCGGATCGACGCTGAATGGTCCGGTCAGTCCGACGATCGCAGGAAGAAATAAGATAGCCAGCCAATATACCTCACGTCCCACGCGACCGTCGAACCTGAAGAACAGCCAGATGAAGGTGTGCACATCTACAGGTGGCGGGGTCGGTAATCCCGTTGTTGGCGAAGGGAGAGGAGGCGGGTTGGCCAAGGTTCTGTCCTAGATCGAAGGGGCCGGCTTTGCTTACGGCAATCCTCTAAATGCTTTGGCAGCTGTCGCCTTTCAAGGTCTGCGCTGCGGAATTCCCTTAGGAATAGAGGGATGTGTCAGGAGGCCGGATATGAAGAGAGCGGTCGTCTTCGCGCGGATTCTCGCCAAACTGATTGATGTGAGGTGAGCCTCCAAGAAACAGGAGGCAAAAATAGGCGTAGAGATTGACGATTGGTATCACGCCGAGCAGCACCCACCACCAAGCCCTGTCTCGGTCGTGCCAGCGCTTGATGCCCATCGCGATGGATGGCCAGAGGACCAGCAGCCCGGCGATGCCGAGATAAAACGGTCCAGGCACCATCGTGTAGTCTCCTGGTGTGTCCGTTGGCACAAATTCCACGCCGCGCAACACATAGTCGGCTCCTAGGCCTAATCCCAGAACCAGCAGCATGACCGCCATGCCGAACCAATAATCGCGACGGCGAAAGCGGCCTTTGGGAGATAGAAAAAACTGGAACATAAAGCGGTCGGCCTCTAGTCGCGCAGCAATTCGTTGATACCCGTCTTGGAGCGCGTTCTCTCGTCAACCTGCTTCACGATAACGGCGCAATAAAGGTGCGGTGCTGGTTCACCATTGCCCATCGGGCTCGAGCCAGGCATCGACCCAGCAACCACCACCGAATAAGGCGGGACTTCGCCGTAGGTGATCTCACCTGTGATGCGGTTCACAATGCGGGTGGATTGGCCGATGAACACGCCCATACCAAGGACGGAGCCTTCGCGAACGATAACGCCTTCAACAACCTCGGAGCGTGCGCCGATGAAGCAGTTGTCTTCAATAATTGTCGGTCCCGCCTGCATCGGCTCCAAGACACCGCCAATGCCGACGCCTCCGGACAAGTGAACGTTCTTGCCAATCTGTGCGCAGGATCCAACAGTGGCCCATGTGTCGACCATCGTGCCTTCATCGACAAAAGCACCCAGATTGACAAAGGATGGCATCAACACCACTGAAGGCGCGATGTGGGCCGAGTGACGCACAACGCTGCCTGGGACCGCGCGGAAACCCGCATTGTCGAAATCGACCGCCCGCCACCCATCGAACTTGGAAGGTACTTTGTCCCACCACACCGCGTCTCCCGGCCCACCGTTGATCACAGACATTGGGTTGAGCCGGAATGACAAAAGAACCGCTTTCTTTAGCCACTGGTGTACAGTCCAAGCGCCGTCGTTGCCGCGGCTTGCGACGCGCGCCTTGCCCTTGTCCAAAAGGTCCAGAGCTGCTTCCACAGCATCGCGCACCTCGCCCTGGGTGCTTGCATCAATGGTGTCACGCGCTTCAAACGCGTCGGTTACGATCGTTTCGATGGCGGCGATATCTGACATGGCGTGGTGCATGGGTTGTCTCTTTCAAACATGGGGGAGAGGAGGAGCGCGTGAACGCCTTGGCTAGGCGCCAATGGCCGTTCGGATATCCTCCAGAAAATCTGCTAAATGGTCGGTCACATAGACCACATGGTTGTCGTCACGGCCTTCCAGTTCCCAATCCTCGTGGAAAACTTCGCGGGTGCCACGCGGAACGATCAGCGTGGTCAACATGCCGCGCTCGTGGGGTACTTTGAGGTTGCGCGCCAAATCCTCGAACATGGCGGCACGTGTCGGATTGATGCCGGTCTGCTCTAGGAACTTATCGTAAGTTTCGCCATTGGGCTTGGGCACAAGATCAGCCGAGACGATGTCAAAGATGTCCTGGAACTCTGTCGATACGCCGAGACGCTCTAATACGGCTTCAGCATGGCGCTTGGTCCCGTTGGTGAAGACATATTTGTGGCCGGGCAAGCCATCAAGCATCGCATCAAGCTTCGGATCCGGCTCAATCACCGAATGGTCGATGTCGTGCACATAGTCGAGAAAATCGTCCGGTGTGATGCCCTTTTCGACCATCAGGCCGCGCAGCGTGGTGCCGTAGGTCCTGTAGTAGGTCTTCTGAACGGTCCGTGCCTCGTCCTTGCCGAGCTCTAGGAGCTTAGAGAGGTACGACGTCATCTTCTCGTCGATCTGGGCAAACAGATTCGAGTGGTGCGGATACAGGGTATTGTCGAGGTCGAAAATCCAGTGTTCGACGTCGGCGAAAGCCGCAAGACCTTCATGCTGTTCGTGTCCAACCGCCATGCGTGGGTTCCTACCGGGTAATGAGGGTGCCTGCGCCGTGCGCGGTGAACAGTTCTAGCAAAACGCAGTGCGGAACCTTGCCATTCAGGATAACGACACCCTCCACACCAGCTTCGACAGCGTGGATGCAGGTTTCGACCTTGGGGATCATACCACCGGCGATCGTGCCGTCGGCGATCATCTCCCGCGCACGGGCAATGGTCAGCTCAGGGATCAGGTTCTTGTCTCCGTCCAACACGCCATCAACATCGGTTAAAAACAGCAAGCGAGTCGCGTTCATGGCACCGGCAACGGCACCGGCGAAGGTGTCTGCATTCACATTGTAGGTTTTGCCATCTTCGCCGGAGGCCACGGGCGCGATCACGGGTATCAGCGCTTCCTTGGTGACCATATCCAACACGGCCGGATTGACGGTCTTTGGCTCGCCGACAAAACCCAGATCGACCACCCGTTCAATGTTGCTGCCCGGGTCGCGGACCGTGCGCTCAACCTTGGTGACAGTCACCATTTGACCGTCCTTGCCACACAGGCCAACGGCCTTACCGCCAGCTGAGGTGATGGTCTGGACAATCTGTTTGTTGATGGAGCCGGCCAAAACCATCTCCACGACTTCAATCGTCTTCTCGTCGGTGACGCGCAGGCCGCCTTCGAAATTGCTCTCAATGCCAAGCTTCTTCAGCATCGCGGCGATTTGCGGTCCGCCGCCATGGACCACAATCGGATTGATCCCCGATTGCTTCAAAAGGGCGATGTCGCGGGCAAACGCGTCCGACAGCCCCGCGTCACCCATCGCGTGTCCGCCATACTTCACGACAACCGTCGAGCCAGAATAGCGCTGCATGTAAGGCAGCACCTGGCTGATCAGACGCGCCTGGCGCACAGGCTTAGGATCAAGGGGAACGTTGGGATCGTCGTCGAAGGGCATGGTCAATGGTCAGTGGTGCGACGCGGAAGGGTGCCGGGCAGGAAGGACAGGTTTTAGACCCAAAGGTCAAGCGCTTGATGGTTCGTCATCTTCAAACTGAAGCGCGCCAAGGTCATTGAGGAGCCGCGCGATGAAGCCGCGAAGGACATCAATACCTTGGCGTTTGTCTGACGATGTGGCAGCGATGAAAGGATATGCGGCTGGGCGTCGGGCGATTGCGTCTTGCGTCGTGTCGAACACCCTCTTGACCTGGCCGGGTTTCAGCTTGTCGATTTTGGTGAGCACGATCTGGTAGCCGACAGCCGTTTCGTCGAGCATTTTCAGAATATCAAGGTCGTTCTTCTTTAGCCCGTGACGCGCATCAACCAGCACGAACACGCGTGCCAATTCTACACGCCCCTGTAGATAGCGCCGGATCAGCTTGTTCCACTTCTCGACAGTTTCCACGGGCGCCTTGGCAAACCCATAGCCCGGCATATCGACAATGCGAAAGGGCATCCCATCGGCGGAGAATAGGTTAAGTTCTTGCGTACGTCCCGGCGTGTTCGACGTTCGGGCCAAGCCCTTTTGATTGGTCAGCGCGTTGAGAAGAGATGATTTGCCGACATTCGACCGACCCGCAAAAGCAATCTCTATCCGTCCATCAGTGGGTAGGCCCGAAGGCGCGACCACGCCCTTTTCAAACAGCCAAGGCCGCGCGAACAGCTGGTCGCCCGCATCCAACAAATCGGCCGAGAGGCCGACGGCCTCCAGGTCCACATCCATAGGTAAGCGCTACTCGGCCGCTTGGTTGGTCGGCTTCTTGCCGACCATGGCGCGTAGATTGTCCATCAACTCAATCTTCACGCCATGCCGCTTCATGATAAAGGCCTGCTGCAGCACCGACAGGAAGTTGTTCCACGTCCAGTAGATCACCAAGCCTGCTGGGAAGGTGGCCAGCATGAAGGTAAAGATCACCGGCATCCAGGTGAAGATCATCGCCTGTGTTGGATCTGTGGGCTGTGGGTTCAGCTTCATCTGAACGAACATCGTCAAGCCCATCAGGATCGGCCAAACGCCGAGACCAAGCAGCGGTCCGATCAGCGGCACAAGCGTAGGCTCGTAGGGCAATAGACCAAACAAGTTGAAGATCGATGTCGGGTCTGCCGCAGACAAGTCCTGGATCCAGCCAAAGAACGGCGCGTGCCGCATCTCAATGGTGACGAACAGCACCTTATAGAGCGCGAAGAACACGGGAATTTGTATAAGAATGGGCCAACAGCCCGCAACCGGATTGATCTTCTCTCGCTTGTACAGCTCCATCATGTGCTTTTGGAGCTCTTGCTTGTCGTCCTTGTAGCGGTCCTGCAGCTCCTTCAGTTGCGGCTGGACTTTCTTCATCTTCGACATCGACGCATAGGATTTGTTGGCGAGCGGCAGGAAGACCAGCTTGATGGCCACCGTGATCAACAAAATGGCGACGCCAAAATTGCCGAAGATGCCAAACAGCCATTTGATGCCGAAGAACATCGGTTTGGTGAGGAAGTAGAACCAACCCCAATCGATCAGAAGTTCGAAGCGTTCAATGCCAAGGGCTGCTTCATAGCCATCGACGATCGCAACCTCTTTCGCGCCAGCAAACAGGTTGTTTTCGACCCCGATGGAGGCGCCTGGCGCGACCTCAAATCCGCCGCCAAGATAGGCCGCAACGAAGCTCTCACCGGCGGCAATCTGATCAACGCGGAACTCGCCGCGATAGCTGTCTAGGCCTGACGGTACCAAGGCTGCTGCCCAGTACTTGTCGGTGATGCCCAGCCAGCCTTCGCTGACATCGCGATACTGGACCGTTCCGTCATCACGCAGGTCGTCGTAGTCAATCTCGGCAAGGCCGTCGTCTTGGCCGAACCAACCGATCATGCCCTCATGAAGGATGAACAGGCGGCTTGTCACGGGTTCGGTGTGGCGTGCGACAAGTCCATACGGGTAGAGCAGAACGCCGGCGTCCGAGGTGTTTTCGACCTCCTGGCGAATCGTGAACATGTAGTCCTCATCCACCGCGATAATGCGGCGGAAGATGATGCCTTCCCCATTGTCGTAGACGAGCGTGACGGGTGATGCGGCCGTCAGCGTATCGTTGCCTTCGACCTGCCAGACAGTCGATGCATTGGGCAACGTCGCCGCTCCGCCCGCACCTTGAGCCCAACCGAACTCGGCATAAAAGGGGTCTTCGGAGCCAGAGGGAGAAAACAGAACGACGGTGTCAGAGTCTTCGTCCAGCGTTTCGCGGTACTCGACGAGATGGATATCGTCGATGCGAGCGCCTTCCAGCGCGATGGTGCCCGTGATGTGAGACGTTTCAATTTGAACGCGATCCGTCCCGGCGATGATGGATTCGCGATCGAGGGTTTGGGGAACGATCGATCCACCTGGCGACAGCTCAACTGCGGGCTCGCCTTCATCAACAACGACAGGGGCACCGCTCGCATCTGTCACCTGCGCTTGTTGCGCATCCAGGGCCGCACGCTCGGCCTCGACCTGTGGGCCGACATAGAAATATTGCCAGGCGACCAGAATGGCCAGCGACAGGGCGATAGCGAGAATGTAGTTGCGGTTATCCATGACCTATCCGGCGTTGTCGGGTGTCGATTGGGCGCGTTCTGTGCGGTGAACCTTTTTCAGCGCGATTTTCAGGGCATTCGTCAATGCATCAAACGGCGCGCTGGCCGCCTGTGGCCGCGCGATGAGGACATAATCATATCCGCGGCGAAAACCTAGACCCTGGTGGGCAGCAATTGCAGCTTTTAGACGACGTTTTATACGATTTCTCAGAACAGCGCCGCCAACTTTGCGGGTAACGGTAATGCCAATCTTTGCGGGATGGTCATCGAAACGAGCCTTAGCTTGCAAAAGAAAAGGCGCTTGATGCGCCTTTGTTCCGGTTCGCGCGCCAACATAGTCAGCGCGGCGGACCATCCGATCCAATGCGTCGAGGGCGTCCCGGTCCCGTGTTCCAGGAAACGCGCGGCGGTTGATGTCCGACCTGACGGGCGTCAAGTAGGGCAATCCAGCGCTGAGCGCGTGCAATCTAGGCGCTAAGGCGCTTGCGGCCGCGTGCGCGGCGAGCGGCTAGGACCTTTCGGCCACCTTTTGTAGCAAGGCGGGCGCGAAAGCCATGGCGGCGTTTGCGCACAAGTTTGGATGGCTGATAGGTGCGTTTCATGGCTCTATCTCTTATTCATCATGAGCCTCAGCGCACGCTCTGGTCGGGCGCATCGAGGGTCGTCAGTGTCGAAAAACATGGGCCTGGACGTTCGCTAAGAGCGTCATTCAGGCGCGAGCCGCGCTTATAGGCGGCCCCCGCACAAAAAGTCAATCGACATCGGCCTGTTTGCTGAACCAGGACTGGCTTGGCGGCTGATCACAAACATCGCACGCCACATCACGCGCGAAAACCTGGGAATAACGGGCGTTCACAAGGGCGTGTGATTGCCCGCGAGGCCGATGATTTCGAAAGGTTTCACTGCTATGTGCGCTGCCAACGACGCAACATCTGCGCTTCCCATTTTCGCGAAGCGCCTATCTAAGGACTTAACCCATGGCTCCGCCACCAGCACAAGACGCTGTTATGAACTCGCAGCCCACCCCGCAAGCCGAGCAACCATCAAAGGCGCCGGCGATCCTAAAACGGTTCTTGCCACTCATTGTTATTGCAGGCGCGATGGCCGCCGCCTTCGCCTTCGGATTGCAGGACCACATCAGCCTGTCGGCCCTCATACAGCAACGCGAGGCGCTCGCAGGTCTCATCACCGACAATTTCGTTCTCGCCATCTTGAGTTTTGGCCTGATCTACGCGCTTGCCGTTGCGCTGAGCTTCCCAGCCGCAAGCCTGCTGACCATTGCAGCGGGCTTCCTTTTTGGATGGTTTGCAGGGGGCCTGACGGTTATCTTCGCAGCGACCATTGGCGCAACCACACTGTTCTTGGCGGCACGCACCGCCTTCGGCCAAGCTATCGCCGAGAAAGCAGGCCCGACCCTGAAAAAGCTCCTCGAAGGCTTCAAGAAGGACGGCTTCAACTACCTCTTGTTCCTGCGCCTTACCCCGCTGTTCCCATTCACCCTTGTCAATATCGCGCCTGCGCTGGTGAACATGCCGCTGCGCTCATATGTACTGGCCACTCTGTTCGGAATCGCGCCAGGCACCTTTGCTTACGCGTTCGTTGGCTCCGGTCTCGACAGCGTGATCATGGCGCAAGAGGCTGCCAACCCTGGTTGTGCCGCCGCAGGCACCTGCTCGATCGATCTGGCGTCACTTGTGACCACCGAGATCATCTTCGCCTTCGCAGCCTTGGGCTGTGTTGCGCTGATCCCGCCACTGGCGAAGGCCCTGCGGGCTCGCGCCAAGGCCAAAGCATCAGCATAACGCCCAACAAACACGCAGGCATTAAGCGCCAGGTGGCTTTGCATCATGGCCGCAAAGCGCTCTAATTATCCTAATGTCGATGTGGAGCCGACCTGCTGAAAGCTCAGCGGTGTCGGGCCACGAAACGCGCGGGTCGAAGCCCAGCGTGAAGGAACGATCATGTTACAGACACACTCCCCGCAAGTGCCGACGCTGGTACCAAACCCTCCTTCCGATGAACCTCAGACACTGACGCCCGATGTCGCTGTTATTGGCGGCGGATCAGGCGGACTGACCACCGCCGCCGTGATGGCTAGCTTCGGCGTCCCCGTGGTTCTAATCGAAAAGCACAAGATGGGCGGCGACTGCCTGAATGTCGGCTGTGTGCCATCAAAGGCCATCTTGGCTGCCGCCAAGCATGCGCACGCGATTTTGGAAGGTCCGAAATTCGGTATCCACGCCAAGGGCACCAATGATGCGCCTTTCGACGTCGATTTCAGCACCGTCCACGATCACATTCACGACGTCATTGGCACCATTGCGCCGGTCGACTCGGTCGAGCGCTATGAAGGCCTCGGCGTTACCGTTTTGGGCGGCGAAGCCAAATTCACGGGGCCACAAACCCTGCAAGTCGGCAACACGACCGTCAAAGCGCGGCGCGTTGTTATCGCCACGGGTTCTCGTCCAGCGGTGCCGCCAATTCCCGGTCTCGATACGGTTCCTTACCTGACCAACGAAGTGATCTTTGACCGCAAAGACCTGCCGGAGCATCTGATCATCGTCGGTGGCGGGCCAATCGGCCTGGAGCTGGCGCAGGCTCATAATCGCCTCGGCGCCAAGGTCACGGTTTTGGAAGGTTTCAGCATTCTCGGCCGCGAGGACCGCGAGGCCGCCGAGCTCGTCAAAACGACGCTCGAAAGCGAAGGCGTCACCATTCACGAGCATGCGCTGGCCACCAAGGTGGCGAAAGGCAGCGACGGCGTGGAGGTCACCATCTCTATCGGCGAGGGCGACGATAAAGAGACCCAGACCGTCAAAGGCTCCCACATCATGGTGGCCGCCGGCCGTGCCGTGAATGTCGAAGGCTTGGATCTCGAGAAGGCAGGGATCGACTATGATCGCCGCGGAATTAAGGTCGATGCCGGTATGCGCACCAGCAACAAGAAGGTCTACGCAATTGGTGATGTTGCCGGTGGACTGCAGTTTACGCATGTGGCTGGCTATCATGGTGCGCTGATCGCGCGGAACATTTTGTTCCGGCTGCCCATCAAGCAGAACGCCGCCATTCTGCCGAAGACGACCTACACCGACCCGGAAGTGGCATCTGTCGGTGCAACCGAGGCCGAGGTGAAGGACATCCCAGGCGTACGGATTCTGCGCTGGGCGTTCCACGAGAATGACCGTGCCATTGCAGAACGCACCACCGACGGCTTTATCAAAGTGTTCACCACGAAACGCGGTAAGATATTGGGAGCGGTGGTGGCTGGGCCAAAAGCAGGCGAGATTATCGCTCTTTGGGGCTTTGCCATTGCCAAAGGGATGAAGGTTTCCGACATTACCTCCTGGGTGGCGGCCTATCCTACGCTCTCCGAGGTTGGACGCCGTGCCGCGGTTGAGTACTACAAAGGGGCGACGGACAACCCGACGCTGCGCAAGATCATCACTTTCTTGCAACGCTTTGGGTAGATTCCACTGCTGAGCAGGAGCGCCAATGCGCGATCCATCTGTCACCGTGACACAAGTCGCTAAAGGGCCGACGCGCAAAGGCGCCGGCCTTTCGGCCAAACTGCTGGTGCTCACAATCCTGTTCGTTATGTTGGCGGAAGTTCTGATCTTCGTGCCGTCGATCGCCAACTTCCGCAACACATGGCTGCTGGACCGGTTGTCAGATGCGGAATTGGCCGTGGCAGCGATCAATCCCACCACCTATCAGGGGCCCACCGACACAGACGTGACCATGCAGCAGGTGTTGCTGGAAACATTGGAAGCCTATGAACTCGCGCTCAATTCGCCGACGCAGCGCCTTGTCTTGGCCCAGACAGGCTCTATCAGCGGCGGCGTCATGGTAGAGCGCGCGGTCAATGTTGATGTGAGCGATCTTCGCCCAATCTCTTCCATTATTGCTGCGTTTGAAACGCTGCTGAACGGCGACCGCATTTTGCGGATCCACGGCGACGCGGATGGCCATGGTGGGCGGTATGTCGATGTCGTCATTGAGGAACGCTATCTGCGCGACGCGCTGGGCAGCTATTCGGGCAACATCGTTATCCTATCAATCGTTATTTCCCTGATAACGGCGGTCCTCGTCTATTGGAGCCTGAACACGTTGTTTGTGAAGCCATTGCGCCGCCTGGACGAAGCGATGGCCGTATTCGCAGACGCCCCCGAGGACCCAGCATCGATGATCGTGCCGTCTTCGCGGCGCGACGAACTCGGCACGGCAGAGCAACGCCTCGCCTCTATGCAGTCGGATGTCCGAATGATGCTGACAGAACGAAAACGGCTCGCCGATGTGGGCTTGGCGGTATCCAAGATCAATCATGACCTGCGCAACCTTCTTTCCAGCGCGCACCTGCTTTCAGAACGCCTGGATATGATCGCTGATCCACACGTACAGCGTATTGCACCAAAAATTGTGCGGGCAATCGATCGCGCCGTGTCCTTCGCCGAGGCCACGTTGGCCTATGGCCAGGTACGCGAGGAGGCACCTGAGCGCTCGACATTCGCGCTTGCCCAACTGGTTGACGAAGCTGCCGAGTTTGCAGGCCTCGCTGGCCATCCAACCGTTGGTTTTAAAAACGCCATCGATAGCGCCATGGCGGTGCGTGTCGGGCGCGAAAACCTCTTTCGCATTCTCCTGAACCTAATGCGCAACGGGCGCCACGCTCTTGAGGCGACGAGTGATGATGGCTCCAGGCATGCCCTTAAGGTCGATGCCGCACTGGATGGCAAGACGTTGGTGCTCACCGTGGCCGATACCGGTCCTGGGATACCGGAAGATGTCCGCGACCAACTGTTTGAACCCTTTCATGGTCAAACGGGTCGCCGCGGTTCGACGGGGCTTGGTCTGGCTATCGCCAAGGAACTGGCCGAAGCAGACGGCGGAACGATCCACCTGGATCCATCACCCGCCGAACCACCCTTTACGGGCGCGACTTTCGACATCCGGCTTCCTGACGCAAGCGTTGACAAGGCGCCGTAAATTTTGCGCCGCCTCGCGCGCCGACCGCCTTGCAATTGCACAAACGCTACGCTATCGAACGCGCCTCACCTGGCGCGCAGATAGCCGCCTTGTAGCCCGCACCGGTAGCTCAGCTGGATAGAGCACCAGACTACGAATCTGGGGGTCGGGGGTTCGAATCCTCCCCGGTGCGCCACTCTTTTCAAATACTTAGGTGACTTGAGTATCGACGGTAGAGCGGTCTCGGGCCGAAAACTATCCTTTCAGTCGTCCCTCCTATCGATTGCTGCATACCCCCGAGGAGCTATCGTAGGGAACGGATTTTTGGCCACAAGCGGGACCGCACAGCTAAGCCTTCCGCTGGGTTCCAATGGCAACCAATAGGTTGGGTCACGCTGGCAGTCAGGCTGTTATGGTTGCGCGGCGGTTGCGCGTGCGACTTTTCGTCAGTGCGGCTTTGATGGACGCTTTGCCGACCTAGGTGCCCCCACATGCAACGTCCTGAACCGTCACCTTTCAAGCGCCTGCTGTCGCTGGTTTTTGGCCTCTTGCGTCCGCCTGCCGGTAAGGCACGGATCGCGATAGCCTACACCTATGGGATCGTCTGCCACCTCGTCTTCGCAGCTGCTGTCCTGGCGATGATCGTGGCCATGCACTTTGGCATGAGCGAGAGCTTGGGCCGTGTCGCCAGCCCTTGGAACATCCTCACGAACGCAGCACTCTTGCTCCAATTCCCGCTCGTGCACTCCTTGCTCCTCACCCGTTGGGGAAGCAAGGCACTATCGAAGGCTGGGCCCGGCGAGCATGGCCGTACATTATCGACGACGAGCTATGCCATCGTCGCGTCTGTCCAGTTGCTCGCCCTGTTTGCGCTTTGGACACCAAGCGGTGTTGTGTGGTGGCGGGCCGAAAGTGTTGCTTATGGGGTTCTCATCACGCTCTACGCCGTGTCGTGGCTGCTGCTGATCAAGGCAAGCTACGACGCAGGCGCGGAAGTGCAGTCTGGCGCCTTGGGCTGGATGTCGATGGTGCAAAACAAAGCGCCCGTCTTCCCCGACATGCCCACCGGCGGGCTGTTTCGTATCATCCGACAGCCCATCTATGTGGCGTTCGCGCTGACCTTGTGGACCGTGCCAGTTTGGACGCCCGATCAACTTGTTTTGGCCATTACACTGACCGCCTACTGCCTGCTGGCACCGATGTTCAAAGAAAGGCGCTTCAAAGCGCGCTATGGCGCAAGGTTTGAAGACTATCGGCAGCAAACGCCCTACGCCGTGCCGACTTGGCGCAACAAGCGATAGTAGACTGCCTGTGAACTGAACGTCCGCTTCGGGCCGGAAGCTGACACCTTATTGATGCGTTAGACTTCGCCAGATGCGGTCAAAGTGTTGGGAAGCGAGGAGGGACGCTCAAAAATTACCTTTAAAGACAGGAGGATGAATAGAAAAAAGTGGTAGCGGAGGAGGGACTTGAACCCCCGACACGCGGATTATGATGTAGCGTAATAAATTACTAGTAACATGATTTATCTATGTAATTATAAGTCTATGCTAAGAATATGCTAGCTGGACAAGGCCTTCTTGCCGATTATCATAAACCTGCAGCGCCTCTTTTCTGCGCCACTAAACGCCGGAGTGACCCACTCATTCCGATTCTCAACAATTAGGTAACACCTATCCACCTGCTTTCGCATCCTTCGCAGTACCAAATCGCGGTAAATCGGCTTGTGTTCTGCCATGGGCCGCAAGGAGAGTGTCGCGCACAAAAGCGATGTGGGCCGTCTCCTCGATAATCTCTGCGAGATACTGGGCGGCCATGAGCGTTTTGCCCACTCCGATTGTTCCATGGTTGGCGAGTACAGCGGCACGTACAGATGGATCCTTGAACACCGGAGAAATCTCGACGTCTGTTTGTGGCCCACCATTCTCCGACAAGGGAATAAGCGGCATTCGACCGATTTTTTCAATCGTCTGCACAGTTAGGCAAGGTATCTCAATCCCAGCAGATGCGTAGCCGGTCGCCCAAGGACTGTGGCAGTGAACAATCGCGTTGATGTCTGAACGGATGCGATAAAGGTCGGCGTGGAAATCCAAGTCTTTTGACGGTTTGAAAGGCGACGGCTCAAGTGTTCCATCGAGATAGGCGACTTGAAGGTTATCACGAGTACACTCAGCAAAACCGACACCCGATGGCTTGATGACGATCGCATCAGCCGAGGCAAGCCTGACCGATAGATTACCCCCTGCGTTGGTTTGCAGACCTCTATCAAAGCAGCGCTTTGCGGTCGCAATCAGCGCATCCTTCTTTGCTTCCAGTTCACTCGGATCTGGCTTCTTGTCTTCAGGCATTGGCGCGGGCTTTTTCAGTTTCTAGGACAGTGGGTAAGTGTGGGCGCACGGTTTCTATGATCGCATCCACCGTTTCACGGTCACCGATGTGGCTGTCCAATCTCTTGAGTTCGATGTGGCTGGCCAATTGCGATTTCATTGTGTCCCAGAAGACCTGCCGAAGGTCTGGAGCTTCGATGGCTCCGCCAGGACAATCTTGGTGAGAAAAACCGCCCATCGGCACTATGACGGTGACCAGTGCAGTGGAAGGGTTGAGGGCCTCGGTGAGTTTTAGTGCAACCAACTCCATTTCATCGGCTGTAAGCTGGACGTGGGTAAAGTAACCCGAATGCTGGTAATGGGGCCGTTGACGAAAATGGTCCGGAATCAACGCAAGTTCCCCAAGGCCTACAAAGTTGAGAGCACCAGGCAGAACTATTTGCGGGACATTGCAATCGCGAGCGGCGGTGAAGCGGTCAGGCATATCGACGTACACACCAGCAATGTGGATCCGGGTTAGTTCGTGAATGGTGAGATCGATGACTGTGTGGAAGGATCCACGCCTGGCAAATCGTGCGAAGGCGGCTCCGCCGAACCCATTCGCATGGAAGACGGTTGCCTCGTGCCCAAGTGAGGCGAGGCGTTCAGCTGAGGCTTCAGCTGCCTGTCCGGTAGCGCCAAGCGCAGTTATACCAACTGATCGGTTATCAGAGACATCGGGTAGCTCCGTCGCGGTTTTGCAAAGTCCGGCCAGCATTGCAGCCGCATTTTCCAAGACCTGCCGCAATGGCTGGTTGATGCCGCAAACATCTGCCAGCGTCGGGACGATTGTTATCGCATTGTCGGCAACGGCATAGCGTGGGTCGAACGGCAGCGTGGTAACAAGCATCTTTGGAAAGGCAAATGGCAATCCGCGCATGACCTGCAGCGCGATTTCTCCACCTGTACCACCACCAATAGCAACGGCAGCAATGGCGCCCGCTTCTATCGCTTCGCGCGCGGCGACCGTCATCGTTCGCGCGACGTGATCCATCATTTCAATCTTGCGATCCGCAGCCCAGATTTCACCCTTAGCATTGAGTGAAAGATCAATGACGTCGCAGTGAACACCGTGCTTAGCCATCGCCTCGCTAAAGTAGGTGATCGCCTCTTGCTTGGTCTCAACTGTCGCAAGGAGCAGCACCGAGCAACTCATGGTGTTGAGCCTTTATTTGAGTTTGCAATCATCGCTTTGATTTTCCGCCCAGAGACGGAGCATGTGAACAGCACTAGAAGGAACGCCAGGCAGCTACAATCGCCAATGCACTCAATAGCAGCCTTCGACGAAGGTGACACCGCAGAACACCGTTTGGAAACAGTAGGGATGTCTTTGAGCATTCATCGATTACCTGGGTCCCACCGATTGTTCAGGAATACGTTTTTTGTATACAAACTCAATGGCAAAGTACAATAATGCTTACAGCCCGTTCACTTTCACGACTTGCGATAGCGTTTTATCGCTACGTCAGGAGCAGCTATCATGGCTACTGCGCCTACCAAGGCCCGGGTAAGCGTCGCGCAACGCATTGAAGCGCAGCTATTAGACGAAATCACTGCTGGTCAGATTAGTCCCGGTGAGCGGCTGGACGAAACTCGTCTAGCAGATCGTTTTGGCGCATCGAGAACGCCAGTCCGCGAAGCTCTTGGGCGCCTTGCAGCTCAAGGCGTTCTAGAACATGCGGAAGGCCGCGGCTTACGAATAACTCAATATAGTCACGAAGAGTTGGCGCAGATGTTTGAGGCAATGCACGAGATCGAAGCTCTGTGTGCAAGACTAGTTTCGCAGCGATTGACCTTGCTGGCGCGGGCGCGTTTAGAGACCGCTCAGGCCGAATGCCATGCAGCGGCACAGCAGGGAGATCGCCAAGCCTATCTTCGCGCAAATGAAGCGCTTCACGCCGCCATCTACGAAGCCACAGGCAACCCGTACATACATCAGATGGCCTCCGATTTTCGCAGACGTACTGGACCATTCAGAGCGAAAAGATTTGCGACCAAGGAAGACCTTGTTAGCTCGGCACAGAGCCATGACGCCCTGCTCGACAAAATTTTTTCGGCCAATTCTGACGATGCCTTTGATTACATGCGTAAGCACATGGAGGAGAGTTTCATGCGCGTGTTAGCTGCGAACTAAGAGCACTCAAGACACCCCCTTTTTGTAGACAAGCATATATAAATGTATACAGAAGAGCACAAACTCATCTCATTGGGGAGCACTTTGGACGATTATGGGTGTCAACGAAACGAAGATCTATCCAATCAATACCGGCTGGCTTGAGGCCGATCTGGGCACTTACATTTTTTGGAAGGGACCGGCTGGCAAGAAAATCTGGAACCCAGTCTATTGCCACTACGTCGATACCGGTGAGCACAAGATTCTAATCGACACCGGCCTTTGCGACGAAGAGCGCGCCACGAAGTACCATCACAAATGTGACAAACGCGGCTGTTTGCAGGTCCATGAACATTTGGAGCAAAAGCTGGGCGTGCACCCTGATGAGATAGATGCCATCGTCTTCACCCACCTGCACTGGGACCATGTGCAGAACATGAAGGAATTCAAAAACGCGCGGTATATCGCGCCTAAGGCCGAGATCGAAATGGCCTTCAATCCGCTGCCACTCTACTACCGCACCTATGAATCTGGATATCTGGGAATCGAGCACGCCTACGCTGGTTGCGTCTTTGAAGCCGTGGAAGACGAATGCGAAGTGTTGCCGGGCATCACCATGTTCCACACGCCGGGCCATTCGGTAGGCCACATGGCCGTGACGGTGGCAACCTCCATGGGTGACATCGTCGTTGCGGGCGACGCCATCTTCCAAGAGCGAAACATGGAACCAAATCCAGCAGAGGGTTGGCGGTATTGGGTGCCCGCGCGTTTCGTGAATTCATATGAGGGTTGGAAGTCAGTCGAAGAGCTCGACAAACGCGCCGACTATATTCTTGCCTGCCACGACAAGATCGCAAATGCACGTTCCGACGTGTTCCCCTATGAGGGCATGCCGCTGCGCAAGCGCCGACAGTTTATTCCAGGCTTCCAATTCTATTTCGGTGATATGCCGGACGGCATGGCCGAAAAGGCCGCGCCTGCAATGCCAAAGGAGGACGTTGAAGCCTACCTGGCGGGTCTCATTCCTCCCACGCCTGACCCGACCTAACCAGGTCATGGCCCAACTGAACAGTTTGGTCGATGTGGCTGACCCGTACGATGTGATCGTATTGGATCAATGGGGTGTTCTGCACAACGGCTCAACGCCCTATGAAGGCGCGCCCGAGGCGATGATTCAACTCGCTGCTTCTGGCAAACGATTGGCTGTTCTGTCCAATTCTGGCAAGCGCGCGGACCTCAACAGCGATAGGATCGCAAACATGGGCCTACCCATGGAAACCGTCGTTCTGACCATGACTTCTGGCGAAGCCTGCTGGAACGACTTTGCTGACGGAAGACGTACCGAACAGGTTCTTTTTGCGATCACCGGCAAACCGGACGATAGCGCAAATTGGTCACAAGGATTGGACGTCAGTTTTGTTGATGATCTATCCATGGCCGATGCCGTCTTGTTGATGGGGCTTCCCGAGGGATCAACTGGCAAGGTTGAATCCAACGCCTTGAATCAAGCTCTTGAACTTGGCCTTACTGTGATTTGCACTAATCCAGACCGAGCGTCGCCGCGCGTTGATGGTACCATCCAGATCTCTCCTGGCGCACTTGCCCATAACTACAAAGATCGGGGCGGCGACGTGATTTTCTATGGCAAGCCTCACCGCCCGATCTACGACCGCCTCATTGCCGACCTCAACGCCGATCCAATGCTCTGCCTGATGGTCGGAGACTCGCTCGAACACGATATCGCAGGAGCACAGAATGTCGGAATGGCGTCTGCCTTTGTTACCTCGGGGTTGCATGCAGCCGAGTTCAATACGGCTGGTGATCCCGTCTCACGCGCGGCGTCACTGGCAAGCCAGTTTGGCTTGCAACCACCCACTCATGTGATCGATCGGCTCAGCTAATGCGAAGGGTCCTGTGATGGTTCAGATCATCGATGCCTATCCCAAAGATATGCCGCCTGAGTTCGGCCAATTCTGCGCGCTATCTGCACAGCTCGGTCAAAATCCACTTCGGGTTCAGGGTCCTGGTGGAAACACTTCGATCAAACATGGCAACATGCTTTGGATCAAAGCATCTGGAACCGAACTGGCGGATGCCGATAGCAAACCAATCTTCTTGGCTGTCGACCGAGCGGCAGCACGTGAAGAGGCGTTAGGTGCTGGCGACGGAACCTGCAAGAACACCGTTCTCGATCCGAGTGCCGGGCTTCGACCTTCCATAGAAACAACCTTCCACGCACTGATCGATTGGCCGGTGGTCGTGCACACCCATTCGGTTGCGACCATTGTGCACGCCATCAGCGACGAAGGCTTGTCCACAGCGCGCGAAAAGCTTTCTGACGTGGCAGTGGCCACCGTGCCCTATTGCAAGCCCGGCCGACCACTCACAGAAGCAATTGCCAAGGCAATCGGCCCGGATACGAAGGTCGTTTTGCTGGGAAACCACGGCCTGATCGTCGCTGGACCGACAGTCTCGGAGGTCGCGGCGCTGACAGAAGACGTTGAAGACCGTCTTGCGATGCCGGTTTTGGACGAACGAACCCCATCTACATTGCCGCCCAAGGGCTGGGAGTATATTGAAAACGCAGCGATTGCGTGTGATCGCAGGCTGTCCTCGCTTGCGACGAGCGGATCCTATTATCCTGATCACGTGGTTTTTCTCGGTCCTGGTTTGCCGACGACGCCAGTTGATGACTCTCCCGCTTTTCTCCACCTGCAGCATGGTTTGGCAATCAGGGAAGGCGCGACAGCTGCCCAGCGGGCAATGGCGCAGTGCATCAACGACGTTTTGACCCGGTTGCCACTTGATTGGGTGCCGAACGCAATTGGCCATGAAGCCGAGGCCGCGTTGCTCAACTGGGATGCCGAGAAGTACCGTCAGGCCTTAGCGGCGCGTGAGGCGAGCTAGGTCTGCAATGCTTGCCTTAGGAATCGACATCGGTACGTCCGGCGTTCGCACCGCAGTGTTGGACGAACGTGGAGAGGTGATCGCACCCATGGCGCGCGCGCCCCATCGGGCCAACGCGGCAGAAAACGCTGACGCTTGGTGGCTGGCGGTTCAGGACGCACTCGAGAACCAAATAAACGGCATGCGGGCCGCGGGCATAGACCCACTTTCTATCGGTGGCCTAGCCGTCGACGGAACATCCGGCTCGATGGTGTTGACCGACGGCGAACTCAAGCCCGTGACGCCTGCCCTGCTCTACAACACATCCGGGTTTTCGACAGAGGCGCAGCAGATCGCAAATGTCGCCCCAAAAACGTCGATCACAAGCGGGCAGTCATCATCGCTTGCCCGCATGCTTCACCTGCAAGCGATGGACGCCACCAATCAGGCAAAGCACCTGCTTCACCAGGCTGATTTCATTGCTGCAAAAATTGCTGGCCGGTCTGTTGGCTCTGACGACAACAATGCACTGAAGACGGGATGGGACCCACAAACACGCCGTTGGCCTGCCTGGTTTGCAGATGCTGGCGTCAGAACAGACCTGCTCCCCAGTGTAAGCAGCGTCGGAGCCCGCGTTGGTCAGATCGGTGCTGATGTCGCCGAGCAGTTTGGGCTGTCACCGACCACCGCGATACATGCTGGCACAACAGACAGCATAGCGGCTTTTCTTGCGTCCGGCGCCAATCGGGTTGGTGATGGCGTAACATCGCTGGGAACCACGTTGGCAATCAAGCTGCTGAGCGATGTGCGTGTTGATGACCCGGACAGCGGTGTATACAGCCATCGACTTGGCGATGCTTGGCTTGCTGGTGGCGCATCCAACACCGGTGGTGGTGTGCTGGCGCATTTCTTTACAGCAGAACAGTTGACCACACTGAGCGAGAAGATCGACCCTTCAGGAGCCTCACCGCTCGACTACTATCCATTAATCAAGCCAGGAGAGCGCTTCCCCGCCAATGATCCCTCACTGGAACCACGGCTGACCCCTCGACCCGAGGACGATGTCATGTTCTTGCACGGTATGCTTGAGAGCATGGCCCGGATAGAGGCAGACGGATATAAGCGCTTGGCGCAGCTGGGCGCACCGAAGCCATCTCGCGTCTTCACGGCGGGCGGTGGCGCTAAGAACGGAACTTGGTCGGCTATCCGCAGGCGTCACCTAGACGCCGATTTTGCCAATCCGCGCAACACAGAAGCAGCAGTGGGCGCGGCCCGACTTTGTATAAGCGATCTTTCATAATCGGATCAGGGTTCGTCAGCTCAAGACGCTTCCATACCGCCCTAATGCTCGGACCTTAGTCACTGAACCGGTCCAAAAGGGCACCAGCCTGAACAGATAGTTCTGTCTGACTCACATCGTAGATTTCAGAAACCCTAAACAACTGCCTTGCCTAGCCATCAAATTCTGATCGAACCTCTTGCACGGTCAATATACTACGGCTAAAACGCGCTTGGTAAATCGGTTTACCAAAAGCCAAATTCACGCTGTATAAGGCCTCAGCATTTGCCTGGAGTGTCTAAAAAAAATTGATGACAGAACTGCGCGGGATAACGTGGGATCACCCCAGAGGTTACGAGAGCTTAGCGGCGTCAAGCGTCGGCTACAGCAACAGGTATGGTATTTCAGTGCACTGGGATAAACGAAGCCTTCAAGCCTTTGCAGATGAGCCAATAGAGGCTTTGGCAGAAACCTATGATCTCATCGTTCTTGATCACCCTCACGTAGGAAAGATTGCCGAAACCGGCGCGCTTGTCCCTTTGGATATGCCTCACGATGCCCCGGCATCGTCCCTAGGCGGAAGCCTGGAAAGCTACATATGGCATGACAGGTTATGGGCCCTTCCAATAGACGCTGCTTGTCAGATGGCAGTAATGCAGAAGGGCTATGACAGGCTTCCACTAGCATGTTGGGAAGATGTGTTTTCCTTGCCATCAAGCGGCCCACGTCCCCTCACCCCACTCCTAGCTATTGATGCGTTCGACATGCTGATGACGCTCGTCGCAGGACGTACAGAGACAACCTTACCTTATAGTCCTGACGAATTTGTCAGCGAAACCAATGGCCTAGTTGCCTTGCGCGTCCTGCAGGCATTGTACCGGCTTGGACCATCGGAAGCCGTTTATTGGAATCCCATCGACGTGCTAGAAACCCTAAGCACGACCACCGATTTTGCTTATTCGCCCTGTTTATTTGGTTACATAAATTACTCAAAACCTGGCTTCCGCAAGCAGACGCTGAAATACGCTAACTTGCCATCATTCGAAGACTACCCGATCTCGCGAGGCATATTGGGTGGAGCAGGCATCGGCGTTTCATCGCGATCTGCTCTGTCGGACGAAGCAAGAAAATTCGCCGCCTGGATTGCGAGCGAGCCGGTCCAGTCCTCCATCTACCTTGAGCATGAAGGCCAGCCCGCGCACCGTAGAACCTGGGACAGGATGGGAAATGACCCACGTTATGCTGGCTTCCTGCAGGGTGGATTTTCCTCGATGGACAATGCCTGGACGCGGCCAAGAGCGAATTGGTTCTTGGATTTCGCCGATGACATCTGCGAGGTGTTTCCTGACTTCTTCCTGAAAGACCTGCCCCCCAGTACCATGCTTGATACAATCAATTCTCTTTATCGGAAGTACAGTGCGAAGGGCCTGAATTCATGAAGCAGGTTGTGATTACTGGCGGCAATAAAGGCCTTGGACTCGCGCAAACACGGTGCTTTTTGAACCATAGCTATGAAGTGCATGTTTTGGCCCGTTCGCGAGGCGAGCTCGATACAATCTCATCGCCCCATCTGCATTGGCACGAGCACGATCTGACTCAAGGATCAGACGCTAGCTTTCTAGACATGATCGCCGCAGATGTCGGCGCTATCGATGTCCTTGTGAACAACGCCGGAGTTCATCTGAAAAAACCAGTCTGGGAGGTGGACGCAGACGCGCTAGGAGAAGTGCTAGACATCAATGTGAGGTCAATGTTTCTAGCCTGTGGCCGGTTCTGTGAGCTCAACAAAGATCGTGGTGGCGCCATCGTCAATATTTCTTCGATGGGAGGACTGATGGCGTTACCCTCCGCTGCTGCCTACGTTACCGTAAAAACGGCGGTCATTGGCCTCACACGTTCGGTGGCCGTTGACGCTGCACAGAGAGGTATTCGCTGCAACGCCGTGTGTCCCGGCTTCATTGACACCGACATGACAAGAGCAGTTTTGGCGCGCGACCCAGCGCGCAGGGAAAAGATCGAAGGACGCATACCGACACGGAGATTCGGCACACCTGAGAATGTGGCAGATGCCGTGCATTTTCTCGCCAGTGACGCGTCCGCGTACATCAACGGAGTCGCGTTGCCCGTCGATGGCGGCTACGCGATAGGGTTCTGACCATGACCTATATTCAGTCGCTTTTGACCGCTGCAAAGACGATCAATGTCCAGCAAACCGAGATGCCGGGGCACATAGAAGACGATTGGGTTCGGCTACGTCTTGCAACGGCGAGCATTTGCGGAACGGACATGCACTATTTCCGCCACTTCGCAAACGCCGGGTTCTACCTAGACAATCCAGTGACGCTCGGACACGAGGCATGCGGATATGTGGAAGAACCAAACGGAAGCGCGTTTGAACAGGGACAGTTGGTTGCAATCAACCCACTCATTCCGTGCCTCGACTGTGAAAAGTGCAGCGCGGGCGATGTCAACATGTGTGCAACCAAGCGCTTCCCCGGATCAGCGACGACGAAGCCCCACATTGATGGTTTTTTTCGCGAGTTTTTTGATTTTCCAGCTCGATGTTTGAGAGCGGTCAGTCCAGAAACAAATCCAGATCACCTGACCTTTGCCGAGCCACTGGCCTGTGCGATGCACTGTGTCACAAAGGCCGATGTGACTCCAAACAGCCGAGTTCTGGTGACCGGGTGCGGACCAATGGGGCTTTTGGCCATCATCGGCTGCAAGGCTAAAGGCGCGAGGGTAGATGTCACTGATGTGAAAGCTGAAGCTGTTGCGGCTGCCAAGCGAGTGGGAGCCGATGCCGGCTTGGTTGTCGGTTCAGATGACTTGAGTGGTCTCGCAAACGCTTATGATATCGTCATTGAAGCGAGTGGATCACCGCATGGTTATAATCAGGCACTTGATGCTTGCAGGAAGCAAGGGACAATCGGGGTCCTTTCCTTAATCCAACCTACTGATGTGCCGATCAACCTGCATTTGAATGCTCTCAAAGAAATCAGATCCATAGGCAGCATTTTGTTCACTCACGAGTTTGATGAGGCGGTAGACCTCATCATCAGCGGGACCGTCGACTTCGACGCCATTATTGCTGGTCGGTTTTCAGTTAGCCAAACCTCCGACGCGTGCGAGTTGATGGCGTCTGGAGGCGCTATCGGCAAGGTGTTGATTAAACCAGAGAATGCATTGGCTCAGTAGGCGGTCGCGCCAGCATCCAATGGCAAAACCGCGCCTGTCATTTTCACCGAGCCGGGTGACGCCAGATAGAAAGCCAACTCCGCAACGTCTCCCGGCTCGCAAGGTCCCAGAAGCATCTTCTGGTAAATGGGATTGTCCGGTTTTATCAGCGCAGCCACACGCGCTGTCAGAACAACGCCCGGTGCCAGTGCGTTAACGCGAATTCCATGCGCTGCCCATTGCAGAGCCATCGCGCGTGTCAGGGCCGCTACCCCACCCTTTGATGCTGTGTACGCGTCGGCACCAGCCGTGCCAACGAGAGCACGCAATGACGATATGTTGATGATAGAGCCGCCGCCGGCATCAACCATGTGCGGTATAACCATCCGGCAACACAGAAGGGTTCCAAAAAGATCAACGCGGATTGTCCGCCAGAACTCGTCTAGATCCAGGTCCACCACCGAACCGTCACGACCAGATCCACCGCCGGCGTTGTTGAAGAGGACGTCGATCTTGCCAGTGGCTTCGATGCCCTGCCCGACCATCGCCGCAACACTTGCCTCGTCAGATACATCGCCAACCAAAGCGGTGCTTTGACCACCAGCTTCTTTTAGTTTGGATGCCGCTGCATCGGCGCGCTCGGCCACAATGTCAGCGCACAAAACATGAGCGCCTTCACTTGCGAAAAGTTCGGCGGTCGCCAACCCGATACCATCGCCCGCGCCCGTGATGAGCGCGGTAAGTCCTGCAAGCCGTCCACTCATGCAGGCACTGCCACTTTTACGCCACCCACCGCTTGCGCTGTCGGTAAGATTTCAAGGGTCGCGATATTTACATGCTTAGGAGCGGAAACTGCAAAATGCACTGCATCCGCGATGTCCTGCGGCGAAAGGGCTTGGTATCCAACGGATCCCATTGTGGTGCTTTCAATATTGCCTGTTGAGTCGTCGTAGAATTCGCTCTCAACGCGCCCCGGACAGATCTCGGTCACGCGTATCCCAGTACCAACGAGTTCCTGCCGTAAATTTTGGGAAAACCGGTGAATCGCGGCCTTACCCGATCCGTAGAGGGCTGAGAGAAGCGTGTGCAACCCAGCAATTGACCCAAGGTTCACAATATGGCCCTGCCCAGCAGCTTTCATTGCCGGCAATGCCATCTGAGTGATCTGCAAAGGCGCTGTAACGTTAGTTGCGATCGAACGGGCAATGCCGTTGGTGTCAGTCGCCTCCAGGCCCGATATAGCAAGGCCAATGCCCGCGTTGTTGACTAGAACCTCTGGCTGGAACTCATTCAGAATCTCGCCCATGCGTTTGGTGTCGGTGACGTCACCGGGTGCAGCAACACACCCGGTCCGTTTTGACAGTTCCTTCAAACGCTCAACACGTCGTCCTACAGCTATGACTTGATAGTCAGCAGAAGCGAGACGCTCAGCAACAGCTTGCCCGATACCCGAGGTCGCACCGGTCACCAAAGCGCATCGGGGCGTTACCACAGTTTTTCCGACGCAATGCGGGCGCCGTCAGCGAGCGATTTGAGCTTCGCCCACACCACACGGTTCTCGACCTCGGTTTTGTAGATCGCTTGGCTTGAGAAGCCGCAGTCGGTGGAGGCAAGGACGTTCTCTTTGCCGACGCGGTCAGCAAAGCGAATAATCCGTTCTGCTATGTAATCTGGGTGCTCGACCACACTGCTGGCGTGCGTGATGACGCCAGGCGCGACAAGCTTGCCTTCTGGCAGCTTCACATGATCCCACAGATGGTACTCATGCTCATGACGTGGGTTGCCCGCTTCAAACGAGAAGGCGCCAGCGTTCACCTTGAGAACCTCGTTGATCATCATCGGCAAGTCCGGCTCATAAACGCGCGGGCCCTGATTGATGCCGTAACAAGTATGGTAGCGAATTTTCTCCGCCGGGATGCCCTTGATGGAGTGGTTCACAGTCTCGACAAACAGATTGGCCTTGGCGAGGCGGGCCTCATCGTCGAGGGACTTGTCCATGTAAACATGTGGTAGAAAAGGATCGTCGACCTGTAGCAGGAACCCAGCGTCGATGATTGCGTTGTACTCCACCGCCAAGGCGTCGGCGACGGCATACATGTACTCTTCCTGGCTGTCATAATACTCGTTGAAACCAACGCCAGTGACTGCTGCACAGGGCATGAAGGCCTCTTCGACGCCGTGTTTCTCACAGGATGCGCGCAGGTTATCGAGGTCCTTTTTCAACGCCTCATGGCCGACATAGCTGACCGGTCCGACACAAGCGACCGGGTGCGCTGGTGCTATCGCGCCACCAAGATGGGCACGGGCGAAATAGTCTTCGTAGTACTCCGGGAAGGCCTCTTTCTCGGCTGCGTAGTAGCCCGTGTCATGGCCTGGGCGCTGCTCATAGCCCGACAGCCGTTCTTCAATGTAAATGGCGTGACCAGGCTTCGACATTTCACCGTCGGCGACAATATCAATCCCTGCCTCGACCTGTTGCGCGACCATCCGGTCCACGGCATCCGCCACTTTGGCATCGTACGCGTCCCAATCGACCGGCTCGCCATCGAGGCGCGCTTTGAGAACATCCAACAGGTCATGCGGTCGCGGCAAGCTCCCGACGTGGGTGGTGAGAATGCGGTCGGTTGAATGTCTCATGTTGGTTCTCCCGGCCTGGTTTAAGAATGGTCTTGGTACATCGTCAGGTTGACGCGCTAGCCTTTCACCGCGCCAGCCGTCATTCCAGCGATTATCTGGCGCGCTGCAAAGAAGGTGAAGAGCAATGGCGGTATTACAATCAGGGTGCCCATTGCCATTATTCGCCCCCACTCAACGCCAGTGTCGGTAATGAAGCCGGCGGCCCCCACTGGCAAAGTCCGTGTAGAGCGGCTCGTCAGCAGAAGTGCGAGGATGAATTCGTTCCAAGCAATCCGGAAGGTGAAGATGCCAGCGACCGCATAGCCAGACTTCATTAGCGGTAGGAGCACTTTGTAGAAGACTTGCAGCGGTGTGGCGCCATCAACAATGGCAGCCTCTTCAAGCTCCACAGGGATCTGCTTGTAGAAACCAAACAAGAGCCATATGGCGAACGGCAGGTTCAGCGCTGTGTAAAAGAAGATCAAGACAGCCAGATCGTTATCAAGGCTGAATTGGATCACCATAGCGAAGGCTGGAACAGCCAGCACCGCCGGCGGAACCATCCGAACAAGCAAGGTTGTATTGGCAACAAAAACGCGGCCGTGAAACTCAGTGCGAGCAAGGGCATACGCGCACATGCCCCCGAACAGCAATGTAAACAGCGTTGAAAGCGTGCCAACAATGATCGAGTTGACCAAGTAGGTGTCAAACCGACCACGGGTCAGGATGAACTCGTAATTATCGAGTGTCGGGACGAAGAAAAACCAGATCGGCTCCCGGCTTTGCACCACCACATCAGGTTTAAAGCCTGTCGCTATCATGACCCAGATCGGAGCCAGTGTGATTAAGGCCAACACCACGAGCGCTGTGTAATGGCCGGCAATGCCCCAAGGGCTATCGATGCGTTTCTGCGCCATTAGATGTCCGCCTTGTCCTTCATGGGATTACCTAGTCTCAAGATCGCCAGACTCAGCGCCGATACGATCACAATGAGCAGCACGGCTATCGCTGATGCGTACCCAAGCTGCTGTGTTGTGAAGGCTCTATTGTAGATATGGAGTGACAGCACTTCCGTCGCCCTACCCGGCCCGCCACCTGTCATGATGAACATGACCTCGAGAGCACGGAAGACATCGATGAGGCGAAGCAAAAGCGCGATGACGAGGATAGACTTGATCATCGGCAGCTTCACAAACAGTATGTGTTGCCACCAGTTTGCACCGTCGATTTTGCTGGCTTCCATCACCTCTGATGGCAGTGCCTGGAGACCGGCAATAACGATGATGAAAATGAACGGCGTCCATTGCCAGATGTCGGTAAAAACCATCGCAAAGAACGCTAAATCGGCATCTCCCAGCCACACCTGAGGTTCGATACCCAGGAAGCCCAGGTAGTAGTTGATCCAACCAATGCGAGCGTCGAAAAGGTAGCGCCAAATTAACCCAACGACGACCGGCGACACCATCAATGGTAGGATGAAAATTGTCCGGAAAATTGACGCTCCGCGGATTGGCTTTTCCAGCAACAAGGCTAGCGATACGCCGAGGAACATCTCGATCGTGATGGTCCAAAATCCGAAGCGGATAGTGACCCACAGGGACTCACGGACTCCGTCATCGGTCAACATGCGAATAAAATTATCGAACCCGACAAAGGACGCATCGTCCAGATCGGTGCCGATGCGCCAATCGAAAAAAGCCAAATAGAGCGATTGGACGACCGGATAAACCAAACCCGCGAACATCACAGCAATGGCTGGAAGAATAAAAAAGTACGGACTTAAAGCACGTGCGCTGAAAGGCGACGGCTTGGCCGCATGGGTAGTATCGAGTGTGGCGTCGCTCATTAGGGCTCTCTCAATGGCCAGGTGGTGTCAGGGGGCGAGAATAGGCGCCCGCCCCCCGACAATCGCTTGGATCAAGACCTACTGATTGCGGTAATCCGCCCACACGTAATAGCCTTCGCGTTCCATGATCGCTCGGATCTGCTCGTTAGCAGCATCCATGATCGGCTGGATTGGATCATCGGTCGTGATGACCTGTGTCAGGGCCTGGCCAAGCACATCGATATTGAGCTCGTTCCATTCGGGGATGAGAGGCCTCCAGTTTGGATCCGCGCAAGGAAGCTGCTCGGCAACAACCGGATAATCATCAAAACCTTCGGTGTTGTTTTGCAGCGTTGAGATGCGGATTGGGTCGCCCCCTAGTTCAACCATGCGCTGGTCGCCCGCCTGGTTGGTCATATATTGAATGAACAGGAATGCGGCTTCTTGGTTCTGAGAATTCGCTGGGATACCCATGGCGAAACCACCGGTCTCCGAACCACAACGCGATCCGACAGGGTGCAATGCGTAGCCAACGTTGCCGTCAATCGTCGACAGGTTGGGATTGCGCGACATGGCCGCTATCTTCAGCGTGTCCAAGTGCATGGCGGCTTCGCCTTGGAGGAAGGCAGCTGCAGCTTCACCGAACCCAAATGTTGGAATGCCAACTGGGCCAGTCTGAGCGACCTCGCGCAATACCTGCGCGGCCTCTACCGCCTCTGGCGAGTTAACCACAGGGTTCCACTGATTATCAAAAATCAATCCGCCCAGTGGTGCCAGGTGAAGCAACCAAGCAGCGGTCACCTGGTGACCGGTTGCACCGCGTGACGTCAGTGCGGGAATACCCAATTCATTGAGCTGCTGCATAACGGCGCGCAGCTCATCATAGGTTTCAGGAACCTCGATGTTGTTTTCTTCAAAGATATCCGTGCGATAGGCAAGGATCGATGTTTCAGCGCCGAAAGGGATGCCGTAAAGGGCACCTGATACGCCTGGCATATATCCGAGTTCGCCACCAACAACACCACCGTTTTGCAGATAGGCATCGGCAATGTCGTCAATGTCGTATTCTGGATCAACCAGGCTGCCTGATGTGAAGAACTGCGAGAGTGGAGTCAGCAGCCCCTTGGACACATACTCGCCCTTCCACATCACAACCCAGCTTACGACGTCATAGTCGCCTTCAGGCTTGGACATCTCAAGAAGCTGACGATCACGCAACGAGAGATACTGCAGCGCATCGATTTCAACGTTGATGCCGGTTTCTTCAATGAACTCTTCGACCAGTTCCTCAGCGGCGGTGAAGTGCGCAAGCGCCGGCCAACTAACGACGATGGTCGTTCCTTCGTATTCCGCATACGGATTGGAAAAGGCAGCTGTCGCAGACAGAAGCAATGCAGAAAGTCCTGCTGCAACCGTCACCTTTGTTTTAACTCGAGCCATCTATGGTTCCTCCCTTTGATAGGCCTTTTTTGGGTTTCGTTAGGCAATCGCCTGTCCGTTTTCTCTATCGAATAGGTACAGACGCGAGGTGTCGAAGCGATAGGAGCCACTCGTAAGCGGCGCACTATCTGGTCCGACTTCAATGGCTGCCGTCATGTGCTTTCCAGCAATGTTTGCAGCCAAAAACTGACTGGAACCGATGTACTCGGCTACAGCCACTTCCAAATCGATTGGAGCGAAGACGGACTCTTGCGTTCCGCCTGCACCATCGATTGAGAAATGCTCGGGGCGAAGGCCCACAGTGACAGCATCGGCGCCATGCGCCTGGATAGCTGACTGAAGTTTCGCCGGGAGGGGTAGCTCAAAACCCTCGCCCCTAACTCGAAGGCCGCCTTCGTCCACAATCTCCCCGTCAAGAAAATTCATTGACGGAGAGCCGATGAAGCCGGCAACAAATTTGTTTTTTGGATTGTTGTAGACATCGCGCGGGCTGCCGACCTGCTGCACGACGCCCTTGTCCATAATAACGATCCTATCTGCCATCGTCATGGCTTCGATTTGATCGTGAGTCACATAGATCATCGTGCGCTTAAGGCGCTTATGAAGAAGCGCTAATTCCGTCCGCATGGTTGAGCGCAGCTTCGCATCAAGATTTGAGAGTGGCTCGTCGAATAGGAAGCAGTAGGCGTCACGAACGATGGCGCGCCCCATCGCCACGCGCTGTCTTTGACCTCCGGAAAGGGCTTTCGGCTTCCGGTCAAGATAGTCGGTCAGCTCCAGCATGCCGGCGGCAACACTGACTCGTTCGGCAATTTCACTCTTTGGCCTACCAGCCAAGCGCAGCGCAAAGGACATGTTTCCAGCAACGTCCATATGCGGGTACAGCGCATAGGACTGGAACACCATGGCAATATCGCGCTCCTTAGGCACAGCCCATGTGACGTCCTTGCCTGCAATGCGGATTTGCCCACCGGAGACCGGCTCCAACCCCGCAATCATCCGGAGCGTTGTCGATTTTCCGCATCCTGATGGCCCAACAATCACGACAAACTCGCCCTCATCGAACGAGAGATCCAAGGCAGGGATGATGACCGTATCGCCGTAGGATTTACTGACACTGGTCAGTTGCACACCACTCATTATCATTCCCTCCGCCACGCAAATTGCATGGATGCTGACTGCTTCTTGTGGAACAACAGGTGCCTAAAACGACACCGAGGCCCCTTTTTGGATCTTGGCACGCCGAACAATTTCTTGATCGCGTGCGCGTTTGAATTCTTCAGGGTCGCGCTGGCGCCAGTTGTAAAAACCTTCACCAGTCTTCATGCCGAACTTCCCTTGTTGGAAGAGCGCACCCACTGGCGTTTGCGCGGGATCTGTTACATTCGATAAGTCAGCCCAAACGGCCTTAGCTGCCGAGCTGTTCAGGAGATCAAGCCCTGCCAAATCTGCATGTTCGAAGGCACCCATTGCTGGCAGACGCGCGGCATAACCCTGACGCAGAATGGTGTCACACGCTTCGGCGGTTACAACGCCCTTGCCCACGAGCGTAGCAAACTCTCGCAAAACGGCATGCTGAATACGCGCCCACAGAAAACCAGGAATATCGGGGCACCGGACAGGCGCTTTCCCAGTGGCCTTCAGAAGCTCCTCAACAGCAGCAGCCGTGCCATCAAGAGTTTGCTGTCCGGGGACGACTTCAACCAGGGCAACAAGATGGGCGGGTTGTGCATAGTGAGCGATGCAAAACGAACCAGGCCGCTTCAGTTTGGACTGGATATCGGTCGCACTGATGGCGGACGTGGTTGACGACAAGATTGTATCGGGGTCGACGAGCGCTTCTGTGCGGCCCAATAAATCTTGTTTGATCTCTAGATCCTCGGCGACCGCCTCGATCACGAACCCGGCATCCGATACCGCAGCATCTAGGGTGGTCGTGAATGATAACCGACCCATCACTTCTTCAACCTGACCATCCTCGGCCAGTTGGCTGTCAACCAAGAATTCCAGTCCGTCGGCGATGCGTTCTTTTGCTTCTTCCAAGCCCTCCGAACGGCGTCCATACAACTGAACAGAGCATCCGCCGAGAGCCAAAGATAACGCGATCTGTGCTCCCATTGTCCCCGATCCGAGGACAGCGCAATGCGTTACGCGCTCAACCGGCATAGGCCCAACCATCGTTCTCGCGGCGAATTTTACCCTGGTTTTCAAAAGCTTTCAGGCTTGCGTCGATAGAAACAAGTGCCCGCCATTCGCGAACCTTTTCGAACTCATCGCAAACCACGTCGCGCAGCTCAGCAAATCCGATGCCTGGCTTCGCCTTGATCGTGCGCAGCATGCTCTCTTCGATGCCATCGACACGCGCCCTGGCACTGTCGATCAGTTCAAAGGTGCCTTCACCCGTCCGGGGGTCCTCGTGAGCCAACAGAACGGTTTGAACATCGCGCTGCTTGATGAACGTTTCGATCTTGTCGAACGTTGCACGCATCACAGCTGGATCTTCGTAAAGGTAGAGCACCGGATTGAAGATCGGCAGCAGGGGATCAGCGATGACAAGCGTCTTTGTGGAATGCTCAAAGAAGCCAATCTCGGACATGGAGTGCCCCATGCACTCGACGACTTCGAGCTTTACCCCACCACCCAAGTCGATGATGTCTCCGTCAGCGACGAATGAATCGAGCGGCCCCTCATTGGGTGCCATCCAATCAAGATACTCTTCCTTGAGGTCGAAATGCTCGCCCTCAGGAAACGCGTGCACGATTGTCGTGGCGTTGAGCATATTGTCGGCAACACGGTCAGCGCGCCCCTTGTGACCGATGATCGTGCAGCCGGTTTGCTCTTTCAGCGGGCCATTGTTGCCGACATGGTCCATATGCTCGTGGGTGATCAGCAAGTAGTCCAAGTCTTGTTTGGCGTAGCCTAGCTCTTCAAACCCGCGTTCAAGTGAAGGGTAGCCCGCGTACAAGCCGCTATCGATCAGCGCGAG
Source organism: Hyphomicrobiales bacterium (assembly GCA_965601715.1). Taxonomy (GTDB): domain Bacteria; phylum Pseudomonadota; class Alphaproteobacteria; order Rhizobiales; family MH13; genus MH13. The sequence goes on from OZ271835.1 coordinate 1,707,521, forward strand.
CTTGTCTGTGCCTTTGACGAAGAAAACGCGCGTGGCCGTTTTGCCCTGATGGTCGCCAGGCAAACCCATGGAGACCGTCGCAAACGGTCCATTTCTGTAGCTGATGACACTGTTGTCATTCATTATGGATCAACTCCCGGTCCATGTAGGGTCACGTTTTTCAATGAAGGCAGAGATGCCCTCTTTGGCATCATTGGTAGCGTACAGCGCGCCAAGAACACGCTGTTCAAAGGTCAGCCCACTGGCCAATGGTGTTTGCAGCCCGTCATCAACAACACGCTTGCCTTCGGCTAATGCAAGCGGCGCATTGGCTTGCAATTGGTCAGCCAGTTCGCGTGCACGCTCCATCAGGCCTTCGCCCGGCAGTACCTCTAGGGCTGCACCGTAAGAGACAGCTTCTTGTGCGGTCATCATACGGCCCGTCAGCAGAAGTTCCTTAGCCCGCATAGCGCCGATAAGCTTGGGAAGGCGCTGCGTGCCACCGCCACCTGGCAAGAGACCAAGTTTGATCTCCGGCAAGCCAAGCTTTGCCCGTTCAGCGACCAAAATAAGATCGCAGCACAGTGCCAGCTCTAGTCCTCCACCCAGCGCGTATCCATTGACAGCGCAAATGGTGATCTGTGGCAAAGCCGCGATGGCATCAAATGTCTTGCGGGACCTGCGCTGAAAACCATCAAATGCCCTTTGGCTTGCGCCGTGATAGCCGTTGATATCGGCCCCTGCCACAAAGCCTTTGCCCGTGCCGGTCAGGATAAGGACACGGCACGAAGCATCGTTCGCAAGCGCATCGGCATAGGCACCCAGGGCATCCATAATTTCAAAATTGAGCGCTCCGAGGGCATCTTCTCGATCGACCCGCAGCTCATGGACAGCACCGTTGCGGGTCAAAACGAGGTTGGGATGGAGACGGTCTTCGCTCATCCCACCGCTCCGCTTTCTTGCAGCTGACGCCGGCGATCTTGGCCAATCATGTCGTCGAGAATGGCGTTGGTGTGCTCACCTACGCGTGGAGCTGGACGAGCTTCTCCAACCGCTGTTTCACTCAGTGTGATGGGGCATGCAATCGCCTTCACTACGCCAGCTTCCGGGTGATCGAGCTCGACCAACAAGTCCGACTTCATAGCCACCAATTCATCCATAGCCTGACGAGATGTGCGCACAGGCGCACACCAAACATCACCGGCTTTCAGGCATTCTAGAAGCTCGCTCGACGTCTTCTGAACAGTGCGACCATCAATGCGTCGCTTCAAAGCATCACGATCTTTGAAGCCATGCAGTTTCTTGATTTCAGGGTCACCTAAAAGGTTGGCCAACTTATCCAGTGGACACATCGCAATGGCGACATAGCCATCCTTTGTAGGGTGTGGGCCGTACGGCGCATCGTTCCATGGCGTAGCGATACCTGCTTCAGAGCGTTGCAACTCCAAGTCCTGGTTGAGAACGGCGAAATTCTCTTGGGCCATCAGGTTCAAGGTTGCCGAATAGAGGTCCACCTCAACACGCTGGCCAATGCCATGGCGATCGCGCGCGATTAACGCGGCCAAAACACCAGAGACCATGGCTTGGGAAGCGGCGAAGTCGGCAATAGGCGTGCCACACGCCGTTGGCTCATCGGTTGATTTGCCAGTGTTGTACATGACACCGCTCATCGCCTGGATTAGAAGGTCCTGACCTGGCCAGTTTTGCTTGGCCAATTCCGAACGCTGCCCCCAACCGGAGCCTGAAGCATAGATGATGTCAGGCTTGGCCGCTTTGAAGTCCTCATAGCCGAGCCCGAGGCGATCCATGACGCCCGCCCGGAAGTTCTCGGTGACAACATCAAAGTCTGCAACAAGTTCCAGCAGCAGTGCTCGACCATCCGGGTGCTTCAGGTCCACCGCAAGCGAGCGTTTGTTCCGGTTGAAAGAATGAAAGGCAGCAGAGTCCTTGCCAACGAACTCACCCAACATGGGCATGCGTCGCATCCACTCTCCAGCGCCAGGGCGCTCTACTTTGACGACATAAGCGCCCAGATCAGCAAGCGTTTGCGTGCACAATGGACCCAGCATCATCTGGGTGAAATCCAGTACACGAATGCCGTCGAGTGCGCGCGGTGGCTGCGTCACCTGTAACTCCCCGAGCCGGTGTTTTTTAGTTTAGCGACCTGCCCACACCGAGAGAAAAGGACGCCTTATTCAGAATTGGTAAATCGGTTTACCATTTATTGCAACCCCCTTTGTTTTTTGTGATACAACCGCGTTGATTGCTTCTTTCAAGACCAGCGCCTGGAGCACCCATTCATGGCAACAAACGCGGATATTGCCAAAGCAGCAGGCGTTTCACCCGCGATTGTGTCGCGGATCGTCAACAGTGATCCAAACCTGCGTGTGAGCAACGAGACCAGAGCACGCGTTCTGCGTTTGATTGAAGAGCTGGACTACTCGCCCAACCTTGCAGCCAGAAACCTCAAATCCTCTTCCACTGGCGTGATCGCCCTTGTGGTCCATGAACTGACCAGCTCCGTCTATTCCGAGATCATCGCTGGAGCCCATGAGGCAGCTTACAAATTCGGCAAGACCGTTTTGGTCGGTGAAGCCAACGATGCAACCGCTGAACGCGGACACCTGGAAGACCTGGTTGCCGGAAAAGGCGTTGATGGGATCATCCTTCAAGGAGCTGGCACGAGGTTCGACAAAGCGCTGGAACGCGCGGCGAGGCAAGGTGTACCGGCTGTACTCCTACAAGCCGGTGACCCAGCGAAAAACACCGTTGTGCGTCTGGACGATGAGGCTGCCGGTCGGACCGCCACTGAGCACTTGATTGACCTTGGTCACACGAACATTGGGTTCATCGGTGTGGCCGACGACATGCTGTTTTCAGGTGGCCGCCAAGCGGGTTGGGCTGGTGCAATGGCGGCTCACGGATTGCCAGCACACGATCATTGGTCTGCGTGTGGTGGTAACAAGTTTGACCGTGGCAGCGCGGCGGTTGAGCAGCTGCTAAAACAAGCGCCGGAGTTGTCAGCCATTGTGGTCGCCAATGTCGTCTCATCAATTGGCGTGATGGCGAAGCTGCATGACCTCAACTACGCGATACCGAAAGACATATCACTCGTGGCGATCCACGATATTCCTTTGGCAGAATACCTGCGACCGGCACTAACCGTCGTGCGCATGCCCCTCCGCGATCTCGGGTCGCTGGCGCTTGAACAGGTGGTTGACCCGCCGTTACCGAAAGGGATCGTCCTTGCCAACGCTGTTGAACCGATTCTGATTTCTCGTAGTACGACGAGCCATCCACGCTGAAGTTCCAGTCAAAACCGAGGCCTGTTTCGACGAACCAACCACTGAACCTTATCCAATACTCCTTTGCCAAAAACGACCGTTCTTGGAACGCAAACCCAGTCTCACGAAAACCACGCACCCCACCGTTCCGAATACCCCTGCCAAAACCTCAGTAGTTTTGGGAGGTTATTGGCCGTGGCTTGATCCCCCAGTTTGTATGTCCCAACATCGGAAACCGATATTGTCCCCCTACCCTCACGAGTATAGACGGGCTCAACTTGTGAAACCGCCTGTTAGCCGTCATCAAGCTCGGCCAGGGCGGTTATCGTAGAGATAAAGCGTCACTTTTCCGGGCATATTCTCCGCCCAAGCGATCGCTTCATTCAGGAGGATACCACCCCGCTCATCGTATAGCGGCGCACGCGGGTTAGCCTCATCAAAATCATCGCCGTCGTAGGCGCCATTATCGTGCCGAACATCCTCAACGATGGCACGTACCTTACGCCACCGATGCGGAAAGTGTCTGTGGTCTCTAATGTTCCAAATCATCGGATTTCTCACTTTCTTTTGGAGTTAAGGGAAGTCTTGCTCGAGCGGATGTGTCGCAATATCGGTTTCCGATATTATCCCCTGCCCTTTGGCCGACAGGCAGGCCTCTTTTACGAGCCTGCCTATCAGCTTTGCTGACAGCTATTTCAGCGTCTGTTCGATCAGATCGAGATCATCCTGCAGCTCTCTAGGGATGCGTTTCGGCTTCCGCTTCTTCGGATGAAAGACGAGGTCGCAGGCATCAATCGCCGCACGATGGTAGACGTAAAGATTGTGGTTGATGAGGATCTGCTGCCCGGCCTGGTCCAGATATTTCTGGACGAACTTGTCACGCTCCAGATGCAACTCGGTGACGCTGAACGCCTTGAGAATGGGCGACGAGGCACCAGGCACACCCATGCGCCTGTTTGGATCGATATAGTGCGGTCCTTGCGGGAACTGCTGAGCACGTAACACCCAGGTATCAATATCACCGGTGAGTTCAGGCTTGAGCGCATACTGCTCGTACCGGCCGCCGATAAGGTAAGGCGTGCTGCTGTCATAGGTGATCAGGATATCGCTGCCCAAGATTTCACGCAGACGCCGTTGGATCGCTGTGAGCCTGACAGCGTCTTTCGGAGGTGAGGCCATGAGGATGTGGATGACCTCCACATCCTCAAGCAATCCATCCTTTAGCAAACGTTTGATCCAATAGAGCTTGGACTGCAGGTCTGTCTTCGTGCCACCGCCAAGCGCCCACCCCTCAAAGCGATACGCGGTGACGGCGTCATACCAGTCGTCGCCTGAGCCATTGCCTTCATCATGAAGCACATTGAGCAGCTTCACAGGCATGTTGGCGCCTGCTCCACGGTTGGCCTGGAAGTATTCCAAATTGTGCACGTTGAGCGCAATCAACTGCTTCGGACTGAACTTCGCAAAAGGCGATGATGGGTTCCGTCCATTGGCGGCCCACAGGGGTATGTCGAGGGTCATGCCCACGTTGCAGTTGAGGTCAAGCCAACGCAAAATGGTGTCGATCGGCTCATCATCCCGCTTCCAAGACTTCATAATCGCAACCGGATCCTGTTTGAGCCCGAGAATGTGCTTGATCGTCGGCAGTGTTCCTTTGGCAATTTGGAACCCGCCACTGTCGCCCAGGACGAACGTTTCCGGTCCCGCATTGCGGGCCACCATATCGTGAGGCGGCAGAACAGCGCTGCGGAATTGACCGGCGCTGTAGAGCGTTGACTTACAGGTCCAATAGGCGCTGTCGCCGCTCAAAAAGTCCAGATCAACTGGATCAAGACCACCTGAGGGTAGCCCTGCGCGATCCTCGCGCAGAGCATATTGGGCGTACGGTGACTGCAACGACGGCGTATACAGAGCATACCCTTCGTAGAGCGGCGTAAAATCCACGGGAACCGGCATCAGCTCGTCCCCGCATTCTTTTCGCGGCTACGCCGTTTGTCATTGCGACGCTCGTCTTTTTCCCAGTCGCGATACTGCCAGATCGCCGGAAGGAAACATCGAAAGTGCGCCAGTTCCGTCTCAAAACTGAGATAGAGACCGTCCTTGGTGCCTTGCATCAGCACCTCATTGGTCGCCAACTGCATGTCTGCGATACCGGCAAACATCGGCATGGCATCCTTGGGCGCCAGCTCAAGCATATCGGGAATGCCATCGAGCTCGAACGGCGAATTTCGATCAAACGGCACATCATAGGAGTCCATGTACTCCTGGCGATCGCCATCGAACCACCAATGCACACCAATACCGCCTGGGACGATGGTGAATCCCATCGACCGATTGGGAGCCTTGTTGAGGTGCGCCCCGACGCCAGCAGACCACTTGTCCGCCGTGCGGGCAGAGAACCCTGCAAAGTCCTGCGCTGACGCGCGCACGGTCCATTGAACATCGGGTGTCACGTCCGGGATCCGACGACCATTGTTGGTCTCTTCGGGAACGCTGGACAGCGTGTTGAAGTGCAGCGTTCGCTCGCGTTCCCCGTCGAGCGTCGCCAGAGGGATGCAGAACTGCGACCTTTGCCCGTCATTGGTGTTTTCGACGAGGTCGTTACCCTGTTCTGTGGTCCAGATGGGTAGTTCGCCGTGGACTAAGAGCGACGTTTCAACGAACCTCAAGTCGGCCCCCATCAACGCAACGGCTTCACCCTCGTATGGCAACCACTCCTTGGGCTTCACCTGGGTGATCCCACACGGTGCAGCGGGTGTTTTCGAGACAGTGATTTCCTGTCGCTCTGGATCAATCGCGAGCCAGGTGGTGATGCTGATCGACTTCCAGTTCCCCTCTTTGTCCCGACGCATCACATTTTTCGATTTGTCGAAATAGGTGGCGCGATGCCGAGCCAATTTGCGGGGGACGACATGCGTTCTTAACCCATCAGCGATCAGGCGAAGAACGCCCGGTACCTGACTAAGGTCGGGTTCGACCGCATTGATCAGAACATCATCCACAACGTCGTCACTGGCAGACGTCGCAACGATATCAATGTCGGCGGAGCCTGGCTTCTGCCGACCGAGCATAACGACCAAACCATTGTCGTTCGCGTGGCCGGAAGAAAAAGCTGGTACAGTCCCTTGAGCCGAGATGCCCAAGGCTGTTGCCAACTGCGATTTCAAGAAGGCGTCACGCGCGCTCTGCGCCAAGTCGACGGACCCAACAGCGCCTTTGGACGTGGCCTTATCGGCATCCTTGCCCTGCGCGTAGGCTAGCTCCTCCTTATCGAGGTCGGCCTCTGACTTGAGCGTTTCGCTGTAGAAGCGGAGCCCTTTCTTGTCCCGTATAGCGTTGTAGACCGTTTCATGGAAATCCGCCTCAAGCTTCTTCGGATGATCCGCGAAGGTGTTGTACAACCCAACAAATGCCTTGGAGTGGTCGCTGAGCATTGAAGCATGCGTCTTCGAATCCAATCCCAGGGTCAGTTTTAAGAAAGGCGTCGGATTGATCCGACCGTCTTTCGGCTTGTGGTACTCGATGCCAGCTTCTTTGTACTTCTGGTCCAAGTAACCAGGGATCAGCTCTGCCTGGAAGAACAGGCATAAGCCAGCAGCCATCGCTCCGTGCAGCTTTTTGCGACTGCTCACATAGCCTTGGAGGTACTTCTCTCCAAGCTCCTGAATCGCGTCCAGATTACTATCAAGCTGCGCAACCTCGATCGTTGGTAGCGCGGTCGTCGCGGCGAGGATTTCTACGTTTTTCATTTCTGAGTCTTTCTGCCCCTGATCATCAGGTGGCGGTTTGATGGATTGGCAGAGCCAGGGGATCTGGGCCTGCCCGCAAAGCTGATGCAGCCGTCAGGTCTGCACGCATTAATTACTTTGCATTACTTGTTCTTGAGCGCGAATACTTGCTCAATAGCGCGGCTTACTACGCCGATCACAGCATCGCGTCAAGTGTTATTTTCTTTTTTACTTGATTTTGGCCAATCAACGTGTATATATTGGCGAGTATTCGACTGTAAAACGAAGCAACGAGGCCGTGATGCCCTGATTTTCGATAATAAACACCCGACCCTGCGCAACGCTCTTGTCGTGTTTGCAACCGGTAGAAGTCGCCCTGTTGGGTATCTGCTGCTCGCTGACGCTTTGACGAGCGCGGGCTGCGCTAGGGTGCTGCAAGACGCCTTACAAGCCGATCCGATGGCGCCGCTGCATCGCAGCCACCATCAAGCTCGTATGCGTATGTTCATGTTTTGTTCTATTTGGAGAACAACCTGATCTGGACCACGTGCCCGTCGCAATATCGGAAACCGATATTGTCCTGAATTGGCTGACAACGACGAAGACTGGCTCGCGGAAGACCAGTTCGCGGGATCAATCAACACCGACGCCAAAGACCAAGCGGTCACGGCTATCACCTGAGCCTCGAACACGCATTTGCGTTGGGCCATAATCAAGGAACCGAATAATGCAGAATAGCCAGTTTGGATTTACCCCGGAAGAACGAACCGTCGCAGTGGACTTTAGAACTGCCGTGTCAGCTGTGCGAGAACAGCTCGTCAAAGGGATCGAAGAGCAGATGCTCCTCGTGCGCTGCATGCTGAACGATGATTGCGGTTGGGACGTACATGCCTTTGACGACGAACCAATGTTCTCGCCAAAACTGCCTGAAGTCACCCTAACGATCGACTCCTGGTTTACACGGCACAGTGGACAATGGGTTTTGGTTATTCCGTTGGCGGGAATAGACATCCTAAGCACACATAAGGGCACACTGAGCGCCCACTTGGACGACTTGGCCGATGTTCATGACTTTCTCAGCAAGACCCTAGCCAAGGTGCGGACAGGCAAATTTGACCGACAAATCGCCAGCAAGCTGTTTGAGGCCAGTGTTTAGCCAAGTTGCTATGGGCCGCAAACAGACGGATTGATCAGAAACCGCAACCTAATGCGACATTTCAAATTGCCTCACCAAGACTGGAACTAGCCGCCATTTTCGGTCGTCCAAACGCGAGTCTGACCATACGCTGAAAGCATCAAAAGCGATGCAGGAGGCAGACATGGCGCATTTATCAAAGCTGGCATTCAAGACGGTGCAACGGACAGGACCGCAGCGTGATCCGGTGATGGAGCGGCGCGACAAGCTAGTATCGGCTATCGACGAGCAGATGCTGGTTCATGCTGCGCGGCTGAAGGGCGAAGACTACTCTGTCGAACGCACCAAATGGCAGACGAACGAGCAAGGCGAGCGCGTCGAGGTGAAAACCCAGCGCCGCATCAACCCATGGTTCTTCGAGCAAGACGGCAGCTGGTACGTCCAATGCCGATATGGAGCGCGCGTGCTTCTTATAAACGGCACAGACAACGCTGTGGGCGTTGCGAAACTGGAAGACGTGCTTGGCGTGCTTAAAGCTCTCAAAGCAGCTGCAGCGGCGGGAGAGTTGGATGCCGCCCTCGCCCAAGCAATGGAGCACAAGAAGAAAGCGGCCTAGTGACTCCGCGGAGCCGACGTTTCCAAGAGCTCAATGATCACGTCCGTACCACCCTCACCGACTGTCGCCTGCTCATCACACCCGGTGTGCAGGCGATGGACGACCTCGAAGCGATCATCACCAAGGTGCGCACCTTTCATCACTTCACACCCGACAACGATCCTTATGGCGAACATGACTTCGTAGCCTTCGCGCATGCAGGTCAAACACTGTTCTGGAAGATTGACGCATACGATCTTGACCTCTCCATGCACTCGCCGGATCCCAGCGATCCTGCTGTTACCGCACGCGTGCTGAGCGTTATGCTGGCTGAAGAGTATTGAGGGTCTTTATCGCTGGTTTATCCCCATAGCGGACTCAATCGGCGATTTTGTAGTGGCTGACATTGAGGCATTCGATCGCTCAAATCTTGGCTCAGTTCAAAAGTCAGTCCAAATTGTCTTGGCTAGTGATAGGGGCATACTGTAGCGCTGGCTCAGATAGAAAATCTTCGAACACCCGATGGCCTGATCCTTCCACCATAGATCGGGCGACGTTCGGCAGTTCCCTCAGCGAACGTCCAACGTCGTCGAGCGCGATCGCCGTGTCACTCTCTGCTACATCAATCCTTAAAACGTTTTCTTTGCCTACCAACAGGTATGCTTGGCCCAGTGCATTTTTCGATTGCGCCCTTGATGCGGCCAAGAACGGTAGGAGGATGGCCCAGTCCTTCTTACCCCCAGTCTGCGCCGCTTCGCTGAGCGAGAAAGTCGCTTCGCCGGTACCGATGCTCAGAATACGCACGTTTTCACGTGCCACATCAAAGCTTGCCAGTGCATCGACCAGGGCATTCATAATCGGGTTGTTTGCCCAGATACCCCCGTCGATCATGACGAAGCCGTTGTCTTTTACGGCTGGAAAGATCGTTGGTGCAGCGGTTGTATGCAGCGCAATGTCGACCATGGTCTTATGTTGGTCGAGCCTATAGTCGGGATGGTGGGGCGTCTTGTAGATCACCGGCTCACCAAACTGCCCGTCAAAGCTGGGAATCACGCATCGGCTTTGTGAAGACCCAAACAATGTCGTCCCGAACTCTTGTTCGAGCTCCGCCTTCAAGACAGCCGGATCGTGTTTCGGTTTGAAGATAGAGCGTGCCCATCTCCGCAGCTTTGGCCAACCGGTTTCAGTTGGAAAGATACGTTCTCCGCGTTGGATATAGATCCTAAGCGCGTCCTGCGCTGTCATCCCATTGCCAAGAGCAAGCGCGATGATCCCGCCGGTCGATGTGCCGGCAATCATGTCAAAGTGATCAGCAATCGAACCACCCTCGAGGAATCGCTTTTCCAGTTCCGCGAGGTAGGCAGCCGGGAACACCCCCCGAATGCCGCCGCCATCTATGGACAGAATCTTGAACGGTTTGTCATTTGGCCAGGGCAGTTGCACGCGCCGATACTGGATAGTCCCATCGGACCGCCTCATCACATGTTGGTTCATTGTCCTGAAGTCTCCACTTTTTGGTCAGCAGGAGGTGCCGGGTGACGTCCGCCGCCCGTCCATAGCCCGGTCATCAGCCAGAGCTCGTAACAGGCCAGCCAATCCAGGGTCCATGGCACGATGGTCCGGCTGATCGGCATTGAATGATCCCATTCATCCGCTTCGGGATCGAAGAGACATAATGTTGGGTCAGAAGCCGGTGGATAAACATGCGGCAGTTGGCCCTCTTCATTGTCGAGAAGACGGGTGAGTTGCGGAGAGAGCACCCGTACATCGGGTGCTCTCAGCGTGTGATGGGTGACCTCGATCCGGTACATCTGGAACTGCGGCCGCACGTTACCGACCCACCGAAGCGACTTTGAGCGACGACCTCGCAGCTTAAGCCCCGGCCAGACTGGCTTCATGGAAATGATCTGCTCATCTTCGGACAGGGCCCGCCCGCGCATCAGATCTTCTTCCCAAAAAATGTATGTGGGCGCCCCGAGGCGACGGCTCCGGTTGCCAAACTTGCCGCCGGAGTCGCAACTAATGCCGGGGTGGGAACAATGACCTTTCCTGTCGGCGCATAGTGCTGTGTGCTCTGCTGAACGGTTGTACCGACCTGTTCGGCCATGCGGTCCGCGGCTTTCGTCACAACTCGTTCGCCGAACTGCGCACGAAGCCAATGCATCATGACTGTGGGTGCCATCTGGCCTGCGCGCATCTTTTCCAATCCGGCCACCAGTTCCTTCAGGTAACGGGCATAGGTGTCTTGCTGCGTAATGGAGTCCGGCCAGCGATCGGTAAAAACGTCCTTGTCGTGGCACGGATTACAGACATCTAGCGTGAGCCCGTAAAGGGACGCGGTCTCGATTTCGAAAAGCATGAACTTCGCCATCCGGATCACCATTTCGGTCAATGGCGTGTTTGGCTTGGCGGAAGTTCCGGCGTAGTACGACAGAAGAACAGAAGGCGGCATGCGGCCTGCATTGTCTGCGTAGCGAATGTTGCGGAATCGCTTGTGCAACTGCAGCGCAAGAGTGGCCGTGTTCTTGACCACAAAGGCGCTCTGTTCTGGGACGTTGTCTACCTCAGCGTCCGCGCGAGCGACCAGAAGATCGCGATCTTCCCAACGTTTGGTGAAGCTCTCAACGACACGCTGTTCGAGCGGTGTTCGTGCTTGATACCAAAGTCCGAATGCTTTCGCGTTCATCGGAACCATATGATCGTCTCGGGATTCTGCTGGTCCCTTGGCATGGCAGATATGGCTTTGCCGTTCCGGCGTGTCCAACTCGCGGATGGACGGTGAGATGTCGAGGTGCATCCCGTCCTTGTAGTAGAGCGTGACACACCGGGATTGGCGGACGACCTTAAGCCCGCGATACCCTCTCAGCGCCTTTTCCAGTTCCTTGAGAATGTCCAGCGGTGCCATGTCCCTGAACGTGCCGCCGAGCTGAGCGACGATATCAAGATCGTATTCGTCGTCTGTGCCCTTGGTCGAAATCGTTGCGTCGATCGACATCGACCCCTGTGGATAGAAGTGTTCCACCTGGTCCTTGAACAGGTCGGAGGTCTCTTCGAGGTATTTGCGGACCGCTTCATAGCGTTCCACGGCCTTCTTATGATGTGACGGCGGAAGCTGAAGGCTGAAGGCGATTTCAGCCAGAAGCCGGTCTACCGGGTCGTCAAACGGATTGATGCCCAAGGGCGGTCTTATGGAACTCATTGGCCTTCTCCCTTTCGAGATGTTCGTATTTCCTGTGCCGTTTCAGCATGGCGTCCTCCCGTCTTAATTTTCGTGAAAGCGATTAAAGAACTATCGCTACTCCGAACATATCAGCTTCTTGATTGCCGGAGTCAAGGGTGTTATTGTTCTGCTACTCTGAACTTTTCCACAGCCAGGACCGCCAAATGCCCGCACAACCGATTTTTGGTAAGCGAATCAAAGATTTACGAACGGATCGAAAATTGACCCTTGATCAGCTGGCAGAGGCGACGGGTAGTTCAAAGAGCTACATCTGGGAGCTTGAGAACAAAAACCCGCCGCGGCCGTCGGCCGAAAAACTGTCAGGAATCGCCAAAGCGCTAGGCGTCACAGTGGACTATCTGCTTGGAAGTGACGAACAAACGAAGGCCGACGCCGAAGACATGGCTTTTTTTCGCGAGTACACTGAATTGCCGCCCGAGACCCGTGAGCAGCTGCGTGACATGGCCAAGATACTGAGCAAGAAGTCTGGTCCGAAGTGAATGTCGAGGGTCTCGCCGGCTACGGCACTCAAGGAAGCGTTCCGCATTACCCGCATGCTGGATGCCGCGTTGGGGGAAGACCGCTTTGATCGTGGGCCCGTACCGGTAGAAGACCTCGCTTTGCAATACTCGGCTGAAACAGCGGCCGACACGCCCATCCATGAAGTGAGCGAGAAAAATATCCCCGGTTGTATGGGCGCGCTGGTCTATGGTGATAGTCGTCCCAGGCAGTGGGGCATCCTATACCACTATGACCAAACGCCCGGACGGCGGGCCTACACTGTTGCGCATGAGTTCGGCCACTGGGTGCTGCACCGTGACTTGATCGACAAAGATGAAGCATTCGAAGGCGGTGTCTATTGCAGCGAGAACAGCATTTTGCGCCGCAATGGTTCTGGCATCGAGCATGAGGCCGACGAGTTCGCAGCAAATCTGCTGATGCCGTTGAATGACTTCAGGAAACAGATACCAGCAAAATCAGCGCCGAACTTCGCTAGCTTAGGGAAAGTCGCGGAGAGATATGGAGTATCTCTCACGGCGGCAATTTTACGTTGGCTCGAGTACACTGAGACGCGCGCTTTACTTGTAGTCAGCAATGAAGGGTTTGCGCACTGGGCAAAGACAAGCACTCCGGCCTTCAAATCCGGGCGGTTTATTCGCACACGCAACACCGTCTTTGAACTTCCTCAAGCTGCCACGGCTGTGAGCGGCGAATTCCGAGACGAGACAGCACAAGGCATCGAACAGCCACCCGGTGTCTGGTTTCCAGAACCTGTCATCGAAATGTGCATCCGTTCCGATCGCTACGATCTTGAAATGACCCTACTACATCTTCCACAGCCAGCACCCGTTCATCAGGATGAAGAAGACGAAGAGGACACATATGACCGGTTCACACGCGACCGTGTCCGAAGGTTGTGAACTCACGCGCTTTGCGATTCTCCATTTTTACAGACATCCACTTTTGAGTTTCCAATTTGAAGGTCCTGAGAGCGAGCGAGTGTCGACCGACCCGCTACCAGCTGCCCTCTGTGATGTCCGCTTTGCCGCCACGAGCAGACATGATGAACTCATTCGCGCTATGCCTGTCGTCGTCTTTGTCAACAGCACAGGTTACTGCGGGCAAGATGCCCAAAACCGTCAATAATGGCCCGTATTCGACGGTTTAGTTCGATGAGCGTTGGTCCGCCAACGACATCATACCAATAGCTCCGCCAAACCCATAACCTGCGCTGGCTCAAACCACGCACTTAATGTGCACTGGCAAGACATAAGGTTAGGCTGGATGGGGTGATGCAAAATCACCACCGAAGAACGATAAGTACTCCACTGCAAGAAACCGAGCGCTGGGATTTTTCAAGCTGCAGAACCCATTTCGAGGGCTGTAACCCACTTGGCCCGAGCGCGTACTTCGATTTGATCGCGACACGCTTCACTAAGATCAAGCAGCTGATCAGACAACTCACAGTGCCCACCCTTGCGCCGCAGTCTGGCGCCGTAGTGTTCCAACTTGCTGGCGCAGACCGCTATGCTCATCACGCTCGGAAGCTTGCCGCAAAAACGCAGCCCACGCATGTAGCTACTGTCGCAGCACAACCAATCACGGCTGAACTCGCTCTCGCTGGCAACAAGCTCGCGTTGGAGCAGAAACTCGCAGACTTCGTCTAGAACCGTTTTTTGCATGGTTTTGACCTCCGTTGGATAAATAACGTTGCGCTGCCAGTGGCTGGATTATCGCAAGCTATTTAGCCCAGGCGGCGCGCAACAAACGGGATCAAGGCTGGCGTGCCAACTGATGAACGCTGCAAACCCCATCTGATGTGAGTGGGTAAGCAAACCAAACTGCCCGTTGTTTGTCTTCCTCACACTACCCTGCACGCAACGCACTCACGCTGAGCGATGCAGGATGCCTGAAACGCACGCGGCCTTCCCTGCGATGACGTTTGTGAGGTCGTAAGGGTTGGCTGAGAACGCTCAGCTTGAAAGTGAGTTGGATTGCCGAGCTTGAACCAACTATGCCGCTACGCAGCGACTGGCTGTCGCCGTAGCAAGGCTAGCGTAAGACAGCACGTAATAGGATGATCGCAAAACCTGCCTACCCCAAATTTGGGTTGTGTGAGCCAGTTGTAACATACCGCCGATGCGCGGGAGACAAGTCAAGGCCGCAAAGGGCCTTGGCTTGTCTCCCATCCGATAGGCCATCGGATCATTGAGAATATACCGAACAACTTTAAGGAGAAATCACGCTCTATCTGTTTGAGAGCTGAAGCGACAGCGAAGGCGAGCAAACGGATATGAGCCTGTGGAGCGGCGAAGCTGCAACGCAGAGCAAGGCTTTCAAAATCAAGCGACAAACAAAACCTCATAGAACTAGTGATCTATGAGATTATTGGCTAAGTCATTGGCATCATTGATGGATTGCCATGACCTGATTTTGGTCGACCATCCAATACCTCAGACTTTACTGTCATTTGCAATGAAGTTCGTTGTTTTGGAGGGGAGTAATGCGCCAAGCACAAACACTCAATGAAGCCCAACTTCGACGTGTTTTACACTACTGCCGCACACGTCGTCATCCGGCACGTGACGAGGCCATCATCATGATCAGCTTCTACGCAGGGCTCAGGGCCAAGGAGATCGCGGCACTCAAGGTGTGTGACGTGTTCGATCAAGACGGCCAAGTACGCGAGGCTTTCGTCCTGCAGGGCAAACAGGCCAAGGGCGGCAAGGCGCGCACGGTGTATCTCAGCCAACGATTGCGGAAGACATTGGATAGCTACGGCGACACAATCAAGCTCGGCACACCCAACGCCCCCCTTCTCGCCAGCCAAAAGGGCGGGCACTTCTCAGCCAACACTATGTGCCAGCTGTTCCTCGATATCTATCGAGCATGTGGGCTTAAGGACGCGAGCAGCCACTCAGGACGCAGAACGTACATCACGCGCCTTGCCAATCGAGGCGTTGGCGTACGTCTGCTAGCAGAACTTGCTGGGCACAGCCACATCTCAACCACGCAGCGCTATATCGATGTCAACGCCGATCAGCTCAAGAACGCAGTCGAGATGCTGTAGGTTCTGAGGCTTAGGAAAGTCAGGGGGATGGCTGAGCATGCCCCCTGACGATTGTGCATTAAAAAACCAAGCCTCGATCCCTGAGCGCTTGGACATCGATCGGATCGAAATCTGCGTCATTGACTGATCGCCAAGGAAGTTCGTCGTCCTGAAACACGGTTAAGTCGATACCTGGGGCCCAAAATGCGTCTCGCGCGCTATCGCCACAATTATTGTAAAATGCCACGATATGCCTGAGCTTGCCTGATCGATCAAGTCGATCCAAGGCCCGCAAATAAGACGCGTCGAGGGAACTCCAAAAACAACTCGAAAGCTCACCGGCTTTGTCGAGCTGCTGACAAAGCTCAGCGTCAGAGTAGAATTCAGCGAGCACCTGGATGGCTTTTCTCACCGCTCGAACTTCAATCCAATCATCGGCAGAAATAACAATCTTGGTGAAGTACTTACCGTTCGGATCACGGTTTGAATCATAGTTCATGGTCATTAGAAGACCTCCTAAATGAGGCACAGAAGTGCGCATCACTTAGTCAGCGGTGACAAAGCGTTAGTGCGCACTATGTGCGGGTTTACAATTTGGTTAGCAGGCGTGGCTGGAGGCTACGGCACAAAGGATTGCTGCTCGAAACGCATTGCGTTTTGAGTTGAGAATGTGCTGTAGGGCTTGGCGTGGGCCGTGCTGCTCAGAACTCTCTAACGGTTTCGCTGGATTGGGCACCTTCAGGTAAGGCCAAAAGCTTATTCCCTGTACCAAACTGCCCTTATTGGAGTTTGAACGGAGCATGAGTCACAGACGTATCGGCGACACCCTCGCCGCCAAAGTTGATTTCGGGTCGATCACCACAAACGCGTTCTACAGGCACGTCAAAGAACCTTTAAGATACGCACTTTGGTTTGAGTTCCTCGCTATAAGCCCCAGCTACGAACTTGCCCGGCGTTATGCAGCCGGTGAACGCGAGTTGGGACGTCTGCCTGATGACTTTGAGGTAGTTCAAGACGTTTTCGACGACCTTGGAGATGTCCGATGCATCAATTTTGCCGAGTGGTGGGAGAAGAACTGGGAGGAATATTTCGGATTTGAGTGCGGCCGTCCCGATGTTTATGAGATCGGGCGCACCCCTATGCTTGATGACCCGGCGGAAGCGGTTCAAGACTTTTACGACAACGAGTGGGAAGACATCGGCAGCCAACCAACCCTAGTCGTTGGCATCCCGCTTGGGCTCAAAAAGTCCAAGATCTTGCAGCAAATCGAGGCGATACTGGAGGCGGTCCCGAGCCATGAAAAGACCATCAACTACCCACCGGCGCAGTACGCCTTCACAGGCGACAGGCTTCGATCAAGCGAGCTTGAAGAGTGCTTTCGCGCAGTTCAGTTGGTCGCCGAAAATCCCCGGAAAGAATATTGGCGACTATGGTCAAAGCTGACAGACAAAGATCTTCGCAAGGAACTTCAGACCGGTGAAACGATCAACAATCCTGGAAAGGTTTTGAGAGGTAACTGGGGTGAAAGCGTTGGCTACCGCTTGCGTCGAGCACGAAACATCGCTGAAAACGCCGCGCGCAATGACTTCCCGAACGACGACAAGTGCGAGAATGGACTTGAGCTCGACTTTGCCGATTTGCGGAAAGCACTTTCCACTGGGAACTCGATATAGTGGCCCTTGGCAGGCAGCTGCCGACCAGTCGGCGGTATAGACTGTTCGGCTCATCCAACTGGCGCATTGATGCCTTGCGCGAGCTCCTTAGCCCTTGTTTTGTCCCAACCTCGGTTTCCGATGTTTGGACGATGATGGATGCTACTTCTTACTAGTGATCGTCCTGCTCTTGAGCCAATCCGGTGTCAGCTTGCCAATCTCCTCGGTGGGCAAGATCTTATTGTAGTGCTCATTCATCATCTTGTCCGAGGTACCCATATTGCGTGTCAGTAGTGACTGTGCCACGCCCTCTCGGATTTGTTGGGTGGCGTGGAAAGTGCGGAAGGATCCACTATCGCGCAGACGCCCGTCAGGGTGCTCTCTTAAGCCTGCAGCTTCGAGAAGGGACCTTAGCCCGATTTTGAAGCTCATGATGGGATCGCCATTGTGGTTGAAGAACACAGGATCGCTGTCCTTCGGCTCGTTCTTGAACTGAAGTTGAAACAAGTTTCGCAGTAGGTTCAGATGGGTGAGCACTTCTGGCAAAGGGACCATCTCGCGTTCTTTGCCCTTCCCCCGTACCGGCAAAACGATGGCCGAGTAATCTACCCCGTCCTCAAGCTCTACCTTTCGTTCGCCGATGTCACCCCAACGAAGATTTTTCAGCTCCGTCGGCCGCATCCCCGTAAAGCCGGCAATCATGATGTAGGCATGTAGCTTCACGCGATCGATGTGCAGTCTTGCAAAGGGTGCCTGTTTCTCGGCCTCGGCGATGCGCTCAAGGCTAACCTTTTCCAGATGCAGGAACTCTTTGAGTGTGAAATCCGGTTTACTGGTGACTTTGCGCTTCTTCGACTTGGAAAGCTTGATGGGCGGGATTTCGAGGACATACTTCCGGTCCAGCGCAAACTCCCATAGCTGCCGCAGCAGCATCTTCTCTTTGTTGAGCGTGCTTGGTGAGGGCGCAGTTTCTTTGACAGGGCGACGAATGCTTATCTTGGAAGGACCTGCGTCCTTCATCACTTCACGCTCATAACGAATGTAAGGTTGGTGTCTGCCTGGACCCTGGGTCCAATAATCGTAGCGCCAGCGCCAATAGCCTTCGATGTCATCGCCAGTGATCGCGCTCATGGATTGCTTTTTGAGAGTGTCACCAAAATAGCCGACAAAGTAGCGGCGGATGATAGGTGGGAACTGTTTGAGCTGGTAAGGCTCCTTGTCACCGCGCTCCACGGCGAACGTGAGCTCTTCAATGAACTCTTCAGCGATGGCGCCAAAGCTCTTGCGGGTCACGCTCAAACCGGCAGCGGCGATGCCGACCGTCTCATGATACTTGGCGAGAGCTAAACGCTCGGCCTCATCGCGATCATAAGTCCCAAGAGCGATGCGTTGTTGCCCCTGCCCTGTAATTGAAAAGCGCACGGACCATTTGTTGCTGCCTTTCGGTTGATAAATCGCATAAGGCGGTTTGTGTGGATCGCTGCTCATATCTGCAATTTAGTGTCGTTGGGCGCCTTGGACAAAGTCAGCTAGCAAAGGTATTCACACATAATTTCAATTGGTTAGCTCGAAATTCATACGAAAAGTGAGCATAGAAACTGCAAAGTCAGGGACGCGAACCGCATTTTCTGCGTTTCGCTGCAAACTCTGCTAGCACTTTGCTAGGTGCGTTCAGCATGTAGGGTTAGATATTTGAGAGAAAAGACGCACTGAGTGCGCTATGCTAGTACTATGCTAGCATATTTGCGACAAGCTTGATTTGATCGCCGCAAATTTTATACAATAAAAACAATGAAATCTTGGTAGCGGAGGAGGGACTTGAACCCCCGACACGCGGATTATGATTCCGCTGCTCTAACCAGCTGAGCTACTCCGCCACAGGCCATCGCTAACGATTGGCAGACCGCCGTATAGGGGCCGGTCTGCCAGCCTGTCAACACGCATCGCGCTTGCTAGGCCGCATCCTTTTCGAAGGCATTGATGGCCCGTGCAATAAAGCCGCCGCCCAGCACACGCGCACCAGGTCCATCATGCTCGTAAAGCACGCATGCCTGGCCCGGTGCCACACCAGTCTCACCTTCGATCAAATCGACATAAGCTTCGTTCGCTTGCACCGTCACGGTCGCTGGTTTTGGCGCACGGGTCGAACGAACACGGGCCGCCACCGGCAAACCACGCGCCAGCGACGCGTCTTCGCCGCCAATCCAGTTGAAGTCGCGCAGCGCCACGCGCGCAACCCCCAAAGCCGAACGAGGGCCTACAATCACGTGTTTGGCTGGTGCATCGATTTTGACGACATACAAGGGCTCACCTGCTGCAACACCAAGGCCGCGCCGCTGGCCAACCGTGTAATGGATGATCCCCTCATGCTGCCCAAGGACACGTCCATCGACGTGAACGATATCGCCTGGTTCGGCGGCTTCCGGGCGAAGTTTGGCGATGATGTCTGCATACGAGCCATTCGGCACGAAGCAGATGTCTTGGCTGTCTGGCTTGGCGGCAATCGCCAGGCCCATACGTTCAGCATGCGCACGCGTTTCATCTTTGGTGAGATGGCCGAGCGGGAACCGAACAAAATCGAGTTGCTCTTGCGTGGTTGCAAACAGGAAGTAGCTCTGATCGCGATCCAAATCGGCCGGGCGGTACATGGCCATATGGCCAGAATCTTTGTCCAGGCGCGTGTCGGCATAGTGACCGGTCACAAGGGCGGCTGCGCCAAGCTCTCGCGCTGTCTTCAACAGATCTGAGAATTTGACCGTCTGGTTGCACGAGACGCACGGTATCGGCGTTTCACCAGCCAGATAGCTGTCGGCAAAGGTGTCGATCACCTGCTCGCGAAACCGGCTTTCATAGTCCAAGACATAATGTGGGATTCCGAGCGCATCAGCCACATTGCGCGCATCATGAATATCTTGGCCAGCACAGCACGCACCTTTCCGGTGCATCGCCTCGCCATGATCGTAGAGTTGGAGGGTGATTCCGACCACATCGTAACCGGCTTCTTTGACCAGACCTGCGGTCACGGAGCTGTCAACGCCGCCCGACATGGCGACAACAACGCGCGTCGAGCCCGGCTCGGGATTACCCGGCAGGTAAAGGTTCATCTGTCTATCCTTCATGCGGCAGGTTCAAGGGCCTGCGATGAGCGCGCCGTATCTACCGGATACCGAGCGACCCGGCAAGATGAACCCGAAAGGCGGCAAACTTTGCCGAGCAACGGCCACGAGCTGGCGAGAGGAATTCAGGCAAACCGCTGATTTTAAAGCATTGTCCAGGCTGGCACGCCCCGTGCAACACCGTGCGTACATTGTTTTGCGAACCAGTGGAGCCACCCACCGTGTCTCAATTGCCTGATCTGCTTGCGCCCGTCGCGCCGCCTGCGTCCGCTGATAAGCCGCCACGGCAGCGTGAACGCGCAGATACGGAGGGGCCCAGCTTCTCTGATCGTCTCGATGCACAGCGTGACGAAAAGGCGGCCAAGCCTGCACGTGAAGCCACCAGCCAAGACGATCCAACGCCAACGCAAGGCGCGGATGCAGCGGACGAGACCGCCACCCGCGAGGCAAGCGGCACTGAAAACCCGGCCGCCGACGAACAAGCCGAAAACGACGGCGTATCCACGCCAACATCGTTACGACCAGAATCCCCCGCGTTGACCGCCGAGCCCCAGGGGACCGAAGTGCAGATCGCGGAATTGCTGGGCTCGGATGAAGCGGCTCTTGTGCAACAATCCATCGATTCCGAAGTCGCACTGACCGCGACCACGGCTGCGCCCATGACGCTCATTGCACCGACAGCGGAAGAAAGCTCTGCCGAACCTGGCGCCCTCGCCCGTTGGTTCGCCAAAGCGTCGGCTCCTTCGGGTCAGCTTGTCAGTGAAGCTGCCAAAGCGGGCCAGCCTCAAGGCCGGCAGCTTGTAAGCGGACTTTCTGGCGATATGGAGGGTTCCGGGGTGCCCCAGTTGGCCCAGTCCGCTCGGCCCATACCCATTGAAGACGCTGCAATGACCTTTGCGGATGCCCTTGCGAGCAGCAATGCCGATGCTGAAGGGCTGGATAGCTTTGTTTCTCAGGCCGTCGCTAAAATGGCCGCCAACGGTGATAGCGATGCCTCCGCACTCACCATGCCGTCAACCGGACAAACGATGACGACAGGGGCTCAGGCCGCGATCACCGCCGTGCCTCAGGCAACCACCGGACAAGCGGTTCCAGTTTCGGCCTTGGCTGTAGAGATCAGTCGCCAGGTCATGAACGGGAAAACGCAATTTGATATCCGCCTCGACCCGCCGGAACTGGGCCGTATTAGCGTCCGGCTGGAAATGGATGGCGCAGGCCAAACCAGAACCCACCTTATTGTCGAGCGTGCTGAAACACTCGAGATGCTCACAACAGATGCGCGCAACCTGGAACGAGCACTCCAGCAGGCAGGGCTGAAAGCCGAGCCGGGCTCGATCAGCTTTGAGCTCGCCCAGGATATGGCAGACGGCTTTGATCCCCAGGGCAAGGATGCCAACGCCGATGATCAGTCAGGTGATGCCTCTGGAACGGCAAATTCTGACGACCCATCGCGCGCTTCGGACCCTGACGAGCTCGCAGCAACACCCGAAGCCATCCGACACCAGTTGACCGTCACCGGTCATTTGGACGTCCGGATTTGATGACCTGCCATCGTAGGGAGTAACGCCATGACCACGCTCGACCAACTCGCAGCCCTGTCGCAAACACAAGTCGATCTGGCCAACTCGCAGCGCGACGAGCAGATGCTGGCGGACGATTTCGACACCTTCCTGCAGCTTCTGACCACCCAATTGCGCAACCAAGACCCGCTAGAGCCGATGGACACCAACCAGTTCACCCAGCAGCTGGTTCAGTTTTCCGGCGTAGAGCAGCAGATCCGCACCAATTCCTATTTGGAAAGCCTGATCACCTCGACCGAGGCCCAGGCGGTGAACGCAGTTGTTGGTTATCTGGGTTCTACCGTGACCGCCAATGGCGTGGCCACAAACTTGCAGAATGGTCAAGCTTCCTGGCAACTGAGCGCGCCGTTCGCGGGTGAATCCTCATCCATCACGATTAGTGATGCCAATGGTCGTGAGGTTTACTCACAACCATACTCTGTTCCCGCTGGCCAAAGCACCTTCACTTGGGATGGTCGCATGTCCAACGGTCAGACCGCGCCGGAGGGCATCTATCGCATCTTGGTGCAAGGACAGACAGCCGGCGGCGATCCGGTCTCGGTTGACACCTCCATCACTGGCCAAGTCACAAGCGTTGATGTCTCTGGAAGTGAGCCCGTCTTGCGCATTGGTGATGTCGAAGTATCGCTTGCTGCGGTCCAGCGCGTGGACGTTCCGCAATAGAGCGAACAACAAAATCCAAATCCTAACGAACTGTCACCATTGCCTTAGGGTGTTTTTAAGGTCCGGCCTCTAAAGTGACACTCGTGTTATCGAGTGTTGAGTGAGAGTACGATGACCGAGTTCAAGCGTCCGCGCGTCAAGTATGTGATCGGACCGGACGGAAGTCCTTTAACAATAGCAGACCTTCCGCCGACTTCTACGCGGCGTTGGGTTATTCGCCGCAAGGCAGAAGTGGTGGCAGCGGTCCGTGGTGGCCTGCTATCCCTTGAGGACGCCTGCGAGCGGTATACCCTTACCGTCGAAGAGTTTCTGTCTTGGCAGATGTCGATCGACCGTCACGGCCTTGCTGGCCTGCGTACGACGCGGATCCAACAGTACCGCGCCTAACGCTTCCCGTGTCGCTGTGCTAGTGACACGCTGATTAGTCCGCACAACGTGTCCTATTGCCGACCAAGGCCATCGCCTTGTTGTCGGCTTTCGGCGTTTTGGGCCTATATCCGCTTCTGACGTGCGCATCCGCCATTTATTAACGTCCTGTTTACCATCCACCAGGCAATTCTTGCCTATCGGCCTGTTTGCTTCGTTTTTGGGGTGAGCAGCGCACTCTGAGATGGGCACAGACATTAATGCTGGCATTCTTCCAAAACCTTGGTCCTGCAAGGCTCGGCGCGATGGGCATCGTCGCCGCGCTGTTGATCGCCTTTTTTGGATTCATCACCTTGCGGGTAACGGCGCCGGTCATGGTGCCGTTGTTTACCGAGCTTACCTTCGAGGACTCATCGGAGGTTATCCGCCAGCTTGAAGCGTCCGGTATCGCCTTTGAATTGCGCAACGACGGCACCACCATTCTCGTTCCACAAGACGGCGTCCTGCGGCTGCGCATGGATCTTGCCGAACAAGGTCTGCCATCGGGCGGCACAGTCGGGTATGAAATTTTCGATCAATCCAGCACCTTGGGCGCGACAGCCTTCGTGCAAAACGTCAACCAGTTGCGCGCCCTAGAAGGCGAGTTGGCCCGCACGATCCAGTCGATCAACCGAGTCTCGGCGGCGCGCGTTCACCTGGTTTTGCCGGAGCGTGAACTGTTTCAGCGCAACCAGCGAGAAGCCACGGCGTCGATCGTCCTGCGGGTGCGCGGCGAGCTTGATGCTGGGCAAATCCGTGCGGTTCAGCACCTCACCGCGTCAGCGGTCGATGGTCTATCGGCCAACCGAGTGTCGATTGTTGATGAGGCTGGCCAATTGCTTGCCTCCGGTGCCGGTGATAATGAATCGACCATGTTGGCCGCAACGCTCGACGAACGCTCGGTCGGCATGGAAAACCGTATCCGCACCCAAGTTGAAGACATTCTGAGCGAAGTTGTTGGACCGGCGCGCGCCCGTGTCAGCGTTGCCGTCGAGTTAAACCACAACCGTATCTCAGAGACGTCGGAGACCTTCGATCCCGACGGCCAAGTGGTACGCTCAACGCAAGTAAGAGAAGAAACTGGCTCCACCAACGACAACACAGCTGGCGAAGTTTCCGTTGGCAACGAGCTGCCGGGTTCCGATCCGGCCACGACCGCTGGAGGAATCCAAGAGGCCCGTGAAACGCTTGAAGAGGTAACCAATTTCGAAATCTCATCGATCAACCGCACCGAAATTCTAGAAGTGGGCCGTCTGGAGCGTTTGTCCGTCGCCGTTCTGGTGGACGGCATCTACTCCGAAGACGCCAATGGCGCCCCAATTTATCAGCCGCGCACCGACGAACAGCTTGAACAAATTGCCATGCTCGTGCGCTCGGCAGTCGGTTTTGACCAAACCCGCGGCGACGTGGTTGAGGTTGTGAACCTGCAATTCGCCGCGCGGCCGGATCTCTCGCTGCCCGACGAAGGCGGACTTTTCAACTTCACGCGTGATGACATTTATCGCGCAGCCGAACTCGCGGTCATCGCGGTTCTCACGCTGATCGTTCTTTTCTTCGTCATTCGCCCTCTGCTTGCCCGCGTCTTCGATGACGAAACCGCCAACCCTGAAGCCCTACCAGCCGGTGGTCCTAACGCCGAAGGCACCGTGATCGGACCCAATGGCGAGGTTCTGGAATCGCCGATGCCGAACGTTCCCGCCATCGCATTGGAAAGCACAACGGTCAAAGCCTTCGAAAACGCCATCGCCCTTGGTGCTGTTCAGCAAAAATCACTCGAGCAAATTGGCGAACTCATCGAAGAACGCCCTGAAGACGCGATTGGCGTCATTCGCAATTGGCTCAACGAACCGGTGAGGGCTTAGGTCATGTCCGCAGCCCAAATGGCAACCAGGACCGGCCTGACAAGAGCGCAGCAGACCGCCGGCGGCGACCAGTCTAGCGTTACGCTAGCGGACCTTTCCGGTTCCGAAAAAGCCGCGGTGCTTTTGCTCGCGCTTGGTGACAAACATGGTCAACCGCTGTGGCTCGGCCTCGACGATCTGGAACTGCGGTCTGTCTCACAGTCCATGGCGGTGGTTGGCAAGCTGTCAACAGATGTCATCGAAGGCGTGATGATCGAATTCATCGATAACGTCACAACCAACAAGGCGTTGTCGGGTGGTTATGAGCAAACGGAGCGCTTGCTTGCCGCCTTTATGGAGGAAGACAAAGTCGCCGCGATCATGGAAGAAATTCGCGGACCTGCTGGCCGCAACATGTGGGAGAAGCTCTCCAACGTTCAGGAGAATGTCCTCGCCAGCTATCTGAAGAACGAATATCCGCAAACGACGGCCGTAGTCCTATCGAAAATCCGCTCCGACCATGCGGCCAAGGTCCTCTCCCTTATGCCCGAGGAACTGGCGCTCGAGATTATCCAGCGCATGTTGCGCATGCAGAGCGTGCAAAAGGAAATCTTGGACAAGGTCGAAGAGACCTTGCGCGTTGAATTCATGTCGAACCTGTCGACCACGCGTCGGCGCGACAGCCACGAAACCATGGCTGAAATCTTCAACAATTTCGATCGTCAGACCGAAGCCAAATTTCTCGCCACGTTGGAAGAGGACAACCGTGAGAGCGCTGAGAAGATCAAGGCGCTCATGTTCACCTTTGAAGATCTCGGCAAAGTGGATTCTGCTTCCGCCCAGGTTCTCTTGCGCAACGCCGATGTGAGCAAGCTGCCAATCGCGTTGAAGGGTGCCAACGAAACACTACGCGACTTCTTCCTCAGCAATATGTCCGCACGCCAAGCCACCACCATCCGCGAGGAAATGGAAATCCTTGGCCCAGTGCGTTTGCGTGAAGTCGATGAGGCGCAGATGGCGCTGGTCAACATGGCCAAGGACCTGGCCGCCAAAGGCGAGATGGTGATCTCGAAAAATTCCGGCGATGACGAGGTAATCTATTGATGAACGCCCAGTCAGCCGCCTCACGCTATCTCTTCGATCTCGACTTTGACGCGCAAGAACGCGCCAAGGACGAAGAGGAAGCCGTGCCGACCATCACGGTGTTCGAGCATGAAGCTCAGATGGCCGCTTTGGAGCGCCGGGTGCGCGCCGAAGCCCATGAGGCCGGCAAGCGTGAAGCGGTCGACGAAGGGTCGCACGCGCTGGCCGAACAGACCAAACAACTCTCGTCTGTCGCCAGTCAACTCCTGGCAAAACTCGATCAAGAAATCGGTATGCGTGAAGAACGTGCGGTGCGCATCGCCATTGCCGCTGCCAAAAAACTGGCACGCCGCCTGATGGATGCCGAACCGTTGGGCGAAGTGGAAATGCTGTTCCGCGCCTGTTTGGCACCGATGTTCGACGCCTCCCACTTGGTGGTGCGCATGCATGAAGGCCATGTCGATGCTGTGCGCGAACGCCTGGAGGCGATCGCCGTATCGCAAGGTTATGAAGGCCGCCTGGTGTTTTTGGGCGAGGCCGATCTGGCGCCCGGCGATGCCCGCATTGAGTGGGCCGATGGCGGTGTGGCGCGTGACCAAGGCAGCCTCGAGCAAACGATCGATAATCTCATCTCAAGCTATTTGGCGGCGCGCGGCAAACCGTACGCTGCCGCACAATCACCAGACGATCCCAACGGGCCTGCGGCCCTAGCAGCCTCAATGGAGGGCGCTTCGCATGAGTGAAGACAACGAAGAAGACGTCATGACGGCGGCCACTGACGAGCTCGAGCAGCAAAATGTGCCGCTAGACCAACTGGAAGGCCCCACGGCCAAAAGCGACGATGTTGACCTCACCAGCGCCAAAGACGCCAGCGACCTGGAAGCCGTTTTCGATGTACCCGTGCGCGTTTCGGCGATCCTGGGGCGATCCGGCATGCAGGTCTCAGAGCTACTCAACCTGGGGCCGGGAACCGTGGTCGAGCTGGACCGACGGGTGGGTGAAGCGATCGACATCTTCGTGAACGACCGCCTGGTCGCGCGCGGCGAGGTGGTCCTCGTCGAGGATAAGCTCGGCGTGACCATGACGGAAATCATCAAAGGCGACAAATAACCGGCAGGCAGGATCAACCCAATGCGACTTCTCATTTTCGGCAATCTCGGCGGTCAAATGGCAAGCGCCACCCGCATGGCGATGGAACGCGGCGCCAAAGTCATCCACGCCGATGATCAAGCAGCAGCGCTCGACGTGCTTCGCGGCGGTCAGGCCATCGATCTGGTCATGGTCGACGTCGCTGAGAGCATCAAGAGCTTCATTCAGGCGATGGAGCGTGAGCATATCTCCGCGCCAGTCGTTGCATGCGGCGTAAAGAACGACGCCGATGCGGCCGTGCGCGCGATCAAGGACGGTGCGCGCGAGTATATTCCCCTGCCCCCCGATCCAGCCCTGATCGCGGCAGTGTTGGCAGCGGTCACCACCGAAGAGCTGGACATGGTTTCGACCGACCCAGCCATGCTGAAGGTTGTCCGCCTCGCCGAACAGATCGCCCCGTCCGAGGCGTCCATCATGATCACGGGCGAATCCGGCACCGGTAAAGAGGTCATGGCGCGCTTTGTGCACTCCAAATCTAGCCGCGCCACCATGCCGTTTGTCTCGGTCAACTGTGCGGCGATCCCCGAGAATTTGCTGGAGTCTGAGCTGTTTGGTCACGAGAAAGGTGCATTTACCGGCGCCCTCGCCCGGCGCATCGGTAAGTTTGAAGAAGCCTCCGGCGGGACACTGCTGCTCGACGAGATTTCCGAGATGGATGTGCGTTTGCAAGCCAAGCTGCTGCGCGCCCTTCAAGAGCGTGTCATCGATCGCGTGGGCGGCTCCAAGCCGGTCCCAGTTGATTTGCGCATCATCGCCACATCCAATCGCGATCTTGCCGAGGCGGTGCGCCAAGGCACCTTCCGCGAGGACCTTCTGTTTCGCCTCAACGTCGTCAACCTGACCCTGCCTGCCCTGCGCGAACGCCCCGCCGACATCCTGGCCCTTTCTGACCACTTCGCGAAGAAATATGCCAAGGCAAATGGTTTCCCCCTGCGCCCCATCGCCGAGAGTGCCAAAACCCGGCTCATGTCGGCCCACTGGCAAGGCAATGTGCGTGAGTTGGAAAATACCATCCACCGTGCGGTTTTGTTGGCATCTGGCCCTGAGATTGGCGCCGAAGCTTTGATCACGCCGGACGGATCAGATTTTGCAGCCCAGCAAACGCCAAGCTCCAGCGCGGTGCAAAAAGCCGCCATAACGGCGGAAGCCGTAACCCGCGCCCTGGTGGGCCGCACGGTGGCCGAAGTCGAGCAAGACCTGATCCTTGATACGCTCGACCATTGCCTCGGCAACCGCACACACGCGGCCAACATTCTGGGCATCTCGATCCGTACCCTGCGCAACAAGCTGAACGACTACACGGCGCAAGGCGTCACGGTTCCCCAGCCCGGTCAGGCAAGGATCATGCAAGCGGGATAAGCGCTCTATCGTCAAACCAGAACAGCAGAGCGCGGCTGAGAGCCGCGCTCTTCGTTTTTGGGCTCGATTCCCCAAACCATTAACCACCTCTTAACCATACAGGCGGCAAAAAATGCCCAGTGGCTCTTGAGTGGTTCAAGGCGCGAGCTGAGGCATTTCCTGGATGACGGACACGTCGGTTTCTGAAGCCAACAGCGCTGGCGCAAGTAAGACCCGCCTCCCTTTCCCGCTTCCTTCGATCGATCAGCTCAAAGGCGCGCTTGTTCGCGGCGACTTGGCGCTAGCATTCGGCGTGATGACGATCCTCGTCGTCCTTATCATGCCAATGCCGCCCTTCATGCTGGACATCTTCTTGGCGGTGTCGATCATCTTCTCGGTTCTTGTGTTGATGACAGCATTGTTCATCCACAAGCCGCTTGAATTCTCCGCCTTCCCGACGGTGCTGCTCATCGCGACGATGATGCGCCTAGCGCTCAACTTGGCCTCCACGCGCCTGATCCTGTCCGAAGGCCACACCGGCAGCGATGCCGCAGGTGATGTGATCGAAGCCTTCGGTTCGTTCGTGATGGGCGGTAACTTCATTATCGGCCTCATTGTGTTTGGCATTCTGGTGATCGTGAACTTCGTTGTGATCACCAAAGGTTCCGGCCGGATCGCCGAGGTCGCGGCCCGCTTTACCTTGGACGCTATGCCCGGCAAGCAAATGGCCATCGACGCTGACCTGTCGGCTGGCCTGATCGATGAAGCCGAGGCCAAGACCCGCCGCAAAGAGCTGGAAGACGAAAGCTCGTTCTTCGGGGCGATGGATGGTGCGTCCAAATTCGTGCGCGGCGACGCGATTGCCGGCCTCCTGATCACGTTCATCAACATCATTGGCGGCATCATCATTGGTGTCGCACAAATGGATATGTCATTCGCCGATGCGGGTCAGAACTACACGCTGCTGACCGTTGGTGATGGCCTTGTTAGCCAAATCCCAGCGCTGATCGTTTCCACGGCTGCCGGCCTCTTGGTCTCCAAGGCAGGCGTGACGGGCGCCGCCGACAAGGCGCTGATGACCCAGCTTTCGGGCTACCCGAAGGCGCTGGGCATGTCGTCATTCGTGATGGTGGTCTTGGCCATGCTGCCAGGCATTCCACCACTGCCGTTCCTCGCACTCGCCGCTGGGGCGGGCTACCTTGCTTACAGATCGGATAAAAAAGCCAAGGAGGAGGCGACCGAAGCGCGCGCTCGCGAGGTACTGGAGAAAGCTGCCGCCGACGCGCCACCGGCTGAAGAGCCCATCTCCAAATCCCTCAAGATCGACGATCTGCGCATTGAGTTGGGCTACGGCCTTCTGAGCCTCATCGACGATGGCGAAGGCGCTGACCGCTTGACCGAGCAAATCAAGGCGCTGCGGCGCTCGCTGGCGTCCGAGCTGGGCTTCATCATGCCGTCGGTGCGTCTCCTCGACAACATGCAGATCGGCGCCAACACCTACATGGTGAAAGTCAAAGAGGTCGAAGCCGGGCAAGGCGAGGTCTTCGCTGGACAGTTCATGACCATGAACCCAACCGGCGGCTCTGTTGAGCTGCCAGGCCGTGAGACGACTGAACCAACCTTCGGCCTACCGGCCACCTGGATTGAAGGGAAGTTGCGCGATCAAGCCGAGATCAAAGGCTATACGGTTGTTGATCCTGCAACGGTGATCTCCACCCATCTGACCGAGATCATCAAGTCCTCGACGGCCGATCTCCTGTCCTATGCGGATACGCAGAACCTCTTGAACGAGCTGCCCGCTGCGCAACAGAAGCTGGTCGAAGACATCGTGCCAGGCCAGATCTCGGTCTCTGGCATTCAGCGTGTTCTCCAAACCTTGCTGGCCGAGCGCGTTTCCATCCGCGATCTACCAACCATTTTGGAAGGCATTGCCGAGGCCAGCAGCTTTGCCCGTACACCACAATCCATTGCCGAACATGTACGCACCCGCTTGGCGCTTCAAATCTGCGCCGCCCACCAATCACCGGCTGGCTATGTCCCACTTCTGCCACTGTCGCCCCAATGGGAGCAGGCGTTTGCAGATGCGCTTGTTGGTGAAGGCGACGACAAGCATCTCGCCATGCAGCCAACCAAGCTGCAAGAGTTCATCGCCTCGGTGACCACCGCCTTCAACGCGGCCGCAGAAGACGGTGAAGTGCCTGTCATGCTGGTATCGCCTGGCGTGCGCCGCCACATCCGCGCCATCGTGGAACGTTTCCGCCCGCAGACCACCATTCTCAGCCAGGCGGAAATCCATCCGCGCGCCAAACTGAAAACGTTCGGACAAATCGCCTGATGACTCCCGCAATCCCAACCACCCTGTCCGTGGATGGAAATGGCTTCGCCGTCGTTCCGGCTGGCCTGCTTGCCACCATTGAAACCAGTCTCGAGAGGAGTGCGCCCCCCAACCCGAAAGATTTTCCGCTGCCTGCAGGCTACGGGTTCGTTCAACCGGATCTGCAGGACATCAAGGGTTTCAGACGCCTTTACCGCGCCGTGGGTGACCCATGGCTTTGGTACGGTCGAATGACCAAGAGCGATGAGGGTATTCGTTCTATCCTCACCGAACCCACAACTACCTTGCGCTACCTGCTCGACGAAGCCCAATCCCCCATTGGCCTGTTCGAAGCACAGCAGCAAGGTGAGGACACGTTAGAGGTCACCTATTTCGGCCTCGTGCCTGAGGCCACCGGACGTGGTCTCGGCCCTGTCCTTATGGAGCAAGGCGTTGCGGCTGCATGGTCCCCTTCCATCACCCGCACCTGGCTCCACACCTGCACCTTTGATAGCCCTGCCGCGCTCTCTTTCTACCGGCGGCAGGGCTTTCAACCCTACAAGTACCGCGTTGAGATCAGTGCAGACCCGCGTCTAACGGGGGTTCTCCCGCGCCATGTTGCGCCCCATATCCCGCTGGCCGATTTCTCTGACCCGTAAGGCCACACCGATGGAAAAACCGACCCCGGACCTCGCGATCACCCATGAAGACAATGGTTCTAAAGGCCGCTATGTCGCCAAGATCGCGGGCAAACCCGACGCCGAATTGACCTACAGCCGCGCCAGCGACACGCTGATCATCGTTGATCACACGGGCGTGCCGGACGAACTCCGCGGCATGGGCGTCGGCGTGAAGTTGGTGGAAAAAGTGGTTCTGGATGCGCGGGCCTCTGGCACCAAAATCATGCCGCTTTGCCCCTTCGCCAAAGCACAGATCGCACGCCACAAAGAATGGCAGGACGTGCTGAACTAGCCGCTATTCGACCGCTGCTTTCATCGCCTTCTTGACGTCCCTTTCAAGTGAAACAGGCTGCGAAGCTATCTTGCGCGCGAGATCGTGGTTGATAAGCCCGCGCAAGCCAATATCGATCTGATCTTCGCGCGCCAGCAGCACCTTCAGCTTGCCGACAGGCCAAGCGAAATAGGTGCTGTCTTTCGCCAAAATGACATCGGCAGTCGCGGGGCCACCGCTGACGAAGGCAATCTCGCCAAGGAATGTGCCCGAGTCGACGGGTATGGTCCGCCCATCCTTAAGCACGGTGGCTGAACCTTCGAGCAAATAGTAAAGCTCGTCTGGGTGTTCGCCCTGGCGCAAAATCGTCGGTTCGCCTTCGGCCACGCGCACCATGCCGACCTTGAACAGCTTCTCGAGTTGTCCTGGATTGAGCAGGTTCAACTCATGTGCCAGGCCTCGCAGTTCAGGCGCAAATGGCCGCCCCATACGCTCGCGGATCAGAATGATCATGAACGCCGTCGCGGAAACGGCCATCACCGTCTTCCAAAAGACTCCGTGGCCAATCGGGCCGGTGCTGATGAACCCATAATAGAAGGCCTGCATCGTCGTCCCGATGACCGCCAAGACGCGGAGCATAATGGGTCCACGCACCACGAACGCTACGACGGCAAGCGTATTTCCCAAGTTGAACAAGATGATGAGAAACTCATCGAGCCCAGGTTGTGACCAATTGAATTGGGCAAACATTCAAAGCCATCGCGCGTTTCACAAAGCATAGGGCCATGCCTCAACCACATTAACGGGTCAAGAAAAAGGCCCCACCGAGGGTGAGGCCTTGATACCTTCGTCATAGGGTATGGCGTTAGCCGATCATGCCACCACGCGCCCGACGATTTTGATTGAGCTCTTCAAGCTCAGCCTGCTCGCGGCTGGCAACTTGCACACGCTGCGCTTCCTGGTCTCGTTCTTCGAGCAGTTCGACCTTCTTTAGGTCCTCAACAGCTTCAGCCAGCTCGTCCTGCGCCGACTCCAACTGACCGCGGAGATTGTCAGCTGACTCGCGCAGATTATCGCGACGCTGGGCTGCAGCCTTGGCGTAGGTCGGATAGGCATAGTGCCCGGCATCCGTGATCCCGGCCTTCTCTTGCTCGATCGAAACTTCACGATCGAGTTCACTCGCCATGCGCTCAAAATCAGCCATCATGGCTTCAATCTGCGACACCTGGCGGCGCTTCTCGTCCACTTGATACCGTTTCAAACGGATCAGACTTTCACGCGACTTCATGACTCAATACTCCCAATCACGCGACCGGCGTCTCGTCCACAATGCGGGCCAGCGCCTCATAACCTTCTGCCAGCGACGTTGATTCTCCCTTTTGCTGGCTCAAAAACGCCTCCAGCTGAGGGTTGAGGGCAATGGCCTCATCAACACCGGCATCCGATCCGCTGCGATACGCTCCCAAACGGATCAGCTCTTCCATATCGCCGAAAGTGCTTAACAAAGCGCGAGCACGGCTCACCGTGTCGCGTGCACTTTCTGGCACACACGCCGGCATCGTACGTGAAACTGATTTAAGAATGTTGATCGCCGGATACCGGCCGCGTTCCGCAATGGCACGCTCCATAACGATGTGACCATCCAAAATAGAGCGCACGGCGTCAGCGATCGGCTCATTGTGGTCGTCACCTTCAACGAGCACGGTGAACAAACCTGTGGTGGTCCCCTCGCCCTTGAGGCCCGGCCCTGCCCGCTCCAGAAGACGCGGCAATTCGGTGAACACGGTCGGCGTGTAACCTTTCGTGGTTGGCGGTTCGCCGCCAGCCAAGCCGATCTCGCGCTGGGCCATCGCAAAACGGGTCACACTGTCCATCATCAAAAGGACATTCTTACCCTGCGCGCGGAAATATTCGGACACCGTCATCGCCATAAAGGCAGCCTGACGACGCATCAGCGCACTTTCGTCTGAAGTTGCGACGACAACCACCGCCCGCTTCATGCCTTCGGGCCCAAGATCATCTTCAATAAACTCTTGCAGCTCGCGCCCACGCTCACCAATCAATCCAATCACCGCAATATCGGCTTGAGTATTGCGCGCCAGCATCGACATGAGGACGGACTTGCCAACGCCCGACCCGGCAAAAATGCCAAGTCGCTGGCCCTGACAGCAGGTCACAAAGGTGTTCAGCGCCCTCACACCCAAATCGAGGGGAGCGCCGACACGCGCACGCGCAGCAGGAGGTGGCGGGGCGCCGCGCAGGTCGTAGGCGTTCGGCCCAGCCGGTAAAAGGCCTTTGCCATCGATGGGCCTTCCAAGCGCATCAATCACGCGTCCGAGCCATGCATCAGATGGTTTGGCCAAAGCATCCGTCGCCACCAAAACAGCGCGGCACCCAAGGCGCATGCCTTCCACCGTATCGAAAGGCAAACACAGCGCCCGCTCAGGTTTAAAACCAACAATTTCAACCAATACTGAGCGTTCGCCAGAGATTTCCACAGCTAAACGTGACCCTACGGCCATAAGGTGAAGCGGTCCTGCAATCTCAATCAACAGGCCCTGAATCCCCGTCACGCGGCCAAAAACCTCGCGGTCGAGTAGGTCATCAATCTGATCAGCCAGGTCATGCATGTGAATCACCACTGCACAGTAAGTAATTTTAATTGCCAAAGACAAACAAATACCGGTTGCACCGGTGATTCGTCGTCTGGTAGATCTTAACGCAAATGGGGCGAATCACCCCCACATGCTTTCTAAAGTGTTGCGTAAATAAGTGTTGTGGAAGGTCTTCTTAACCTTTCGCTTACGACTGACGGTTAGCGTTAACACCGGGGCAGAACGAGGCCCTTCGTTGGTTCGCGTTTACTGGACGGCGAAAACCTAGGATAGGGCAAAGGGGATTGGCATGCGTGTTTTGCTAATCGAGGACGACATCGCAACGGCGGAAAGCATTGAACTGATGCTGAAGTCGGAAGCCTTTAACGTCTACACGACGGATTTGGGCGAAGAAGGCGTCGACCTCGGAAAATTATACGACTACGACATCATTCTACTCGATCTGAACCTCCCAGATATGTCGGGCTACGAAGTGCTTCGCACATTACGCCTGTCAAAGGTCAAAACGCCGATTTTGATCCTTTCTGGTCTTGCAGGGATCGAAGACAAGGTTCGCGGCCTCGGATTTGGAGCCGACGATTACCTGACCAAACCGTTCCATAAAGATGAGCTGGTGGCCCGCATTCACGCTATTGTGCGGCGCTCAAAAGGCCATGCTCAGTCTGTCATCACCACTGGTGATGTTACCGTCAACCTCGACACCAAAACGGTGGAAGTTGACACGCAGCGGGTTCACCTGACCGGCAAAGAGTACCAGATGCTGGAACTTCTTTCGCTGCGCAAAGGCACGACGTTGACCAAAGAGATGTTCCTCAATCATCTCTACGGCGGCATGGACGAGCCTGAACTGAAAATCATCGACGTGTTCATCTGCAAGCTGCGCAAGAAACTGGCAGCAGCGACCGGCGGATCGAACTACATCGAAACTGTCTGGGGACGCGGTTACGTTTTGCGCGATCCAGACGAAAACACCTTGAAGGAAAGCGCCTAAGCGGCGCTCCACAGACCCTATCTGCTCGTAAAGCGCCGCTCTCAGCAGAGCGGCGCTTTTTTGTTGGCTTACGTTGAGCACACAAAAACACAGCCGGTACTTGTCACAGAACCGGCTGCTCAATGCGCGCGCGAGAGCGCTGGATTGTTATCGTGTCGCTAACTAAGCAGACTTGCGGACGCCAAACACGGGCTGTGTCGACGAACCAGCGGCAAAGTCTGGATCCGGCTGATAAAGGCCCCGGCTCCCCGGCACGGCTTTGAAAGCGCCAGTCAGGCCGACAACTGTTTCAGCCGCGCCAAGAACCATATAACCGTCCGGCGCCATTTGTTTTGAAACACGTTCCAAAATTTGCGCTTTGGTCTCTTGATCGAAATAGATCAAAACGTTGCGGATAAACACCACATCGAAGGTGCCCAGGGCCGAGAAGCTGTCGAGCAGGTTGAGCAAGCGATATTGCACCATCTGCCGAATGGCTGGCGCGATTTCCCACGTTTCACCTTTTTGGGTGAAATGGTTCAGCAGCATCTGAATAGGTAGGCCGCGTTGCACCTCAAACTGTGAGTATTGTCCGGCTTTGGCGCGGTCCAGCACTTCGCGCGAAATATCTGTGCCAATGATATCGAAGCCATAGGCCGACGCTTTCAGACCCATATCCTTGATGATCATCGCCAGCGAATAAGGCTCCTGGCCCGTAGAGGCCGCGGCGCACCAGATCCGAATTTTGCGCTGTGTTTTGCGCGACTCCATCATGCTCGGCAGCATGATGTTGGAGAACAGATCAAACGGCGACTTGTCGCGGAAGAAGAAGCTTTCATTGGTGGTCATAGCTTCGACCACCTTGTCACTTGCGGAGCGCCCCAAGGGGGTCTTGAGCTTGGCCACCAGAGCAGAAATCGACTCCAGCCCTTCCTCGCGAGCGACAGGCAAAAGGCGGCTTTCGATCAGATACTGCTTGTCGTTCGACAAGACGAGGCCGGAACGCGATTTCAAAAAATCCCGCAGATAGTCATAGTCCGCTGGTGTCATCAGTTGGCCCCTTTAATCAATGACGCAACTTTTTGCGCCAACTGGTCGAGTGGTAGAACGGCACAGCAGGCCTTTTTCTGAACCACCGCTTGGGGCATTCCCCACACTACAGATGTTTGTTCGTCCTGAGCGATCACACTGCCACCAGCATCGGCGATCTTAACCGCACCATCGCCGCCATCATGGCCCATGCCGGTGAGCACCGCCGCCAGCACCGCCGACCCGTAGACCTCGGAAAGCGATTCAAACAGCGGATCAACGGCCGGCTTACAGAAATTGATTTGCGGCCCGTCTTGGAGCGCTATCTCAGGGCCGCTTGCGCCGCGCTTCACCACCATATGGCGGCCACCGGGTGCCACATAAATGTGCCCAGCTTTCAACGGTTCGCCATCTCGCCCTTCAGCGGATGGCAATCCAGAAGCCTTGCCCAAGTTCTCGGCGAGGATTGCTGTGAAAGTCGCCGGCATGTGCTGCGTAATGACAATCGGCACACGGTTGGCGACGGAACCCACAGTTTCCATCAGCTTGGCAAGCGCCTGCGGACCACCTGTTGATGAGCCAATCGCCAAAACCCGCGGCACCGCCGATGACCAGCGGCGCATATTGGGAAGCGAAACTTCGGCCTTAGAAACAAGATCGCTCGCGCCAGCGCTCGGTGCAACGCGTAAACCCGATTTGGGCGTGCCATTGCGGCGGGCTGTTACCTTGCCCCGCGCGCCCAGCGCTTGGACTTTGGCAACCAGGTCACGGCGGAATTCAGGGCTTGTCGAAACGCCGGAATTGCTGTCCGGCTTTGGCAGATAATCGGCGGCGCCAAGCGACAATGCCTTGAGTGAGATTTCCGCATTACGGCGGGTGAGCGTCGACGCCATCACGATCTGCACGCCAGGGCGTTCGCGAAGCAACAGCGGAAGCGCCGTCAGGCCATCCATCTCCGGCATCTCAATGTCGAGAACCACCACATCCGGCTCAAGTGCTGCGATCTGCTCGACCGCTAGCTTGCCAGTGCGAATGGTGCCAACAACCGCCAGATCCGGTGCTTCGTTGATCCAACGTGCCATCAGTCCACGCGCCACAACGGCGTCGTCCACGACCATCACCCGCACTGGGTCAGTATTGGGTTTGGTTTGGCGTGCGGCAGCAACCGACATTAGCGCGTCTTTCGATCAAACAGATGGTGGGGGGAATACGGCACAAGGGCGAGAATTGGTGGATGGCGCTGAACCTGGTCGCCAAGACCAGGCGCCATCAGACCAATCCGACCTCGGCAAATTTGGCTTCAACGATCTCGCGGTCGAACGGCTTCATGATGTACTCGTTCGCGCCAGCGCGCATCGCTTTGGCGATATGCGCCACGTCGTTTTCGGTGGTGCAGAACACCACCTTCGGCGCGTCGCCACCTTCTTCGGCCCGAAGTGCCTTGAGGAACTCTAGCCCGTCCATCACAGGCATGTTCCAATCAAGGAAGATGGAATCTGGCATAGCGCCACGGCAGATTTCCAGCGCCTCCTGCCCATCCTCGGCTTCGTAGACGGTGAACTCGAGATCCTCCAAGATACGCCGAGCGACTCTGCGGATCACGCTTGAATCATCGACAACCAGACAGGTCTTCATGGGGCACAGTTTCCTCTTTGCGACCGCCCGAAGCGGTTGGGTGCAATGTTAGGCTGCGATGGCTTCGCTCATCGACTGCAGCACGCTGTCGACGTCTAGAATAACCATCAAAGTCCCTTCCAAACGGTGAACACCTGCAGAAATGGACGCCCAACGTGGGTCTAGGTTCACAGGATTGGGTTCACGCTCGGCCATCGGCAGGTTCAGCACTTCGCCAACCCGGTCGATGATGAGGCCATAGCTCTCTTCTTTGTAATCGATGCCGACCGCCATACGACGCAGCGACTCTTCTGCTGGCGGTAGATCAAGCTTCCAGCGCATGTCGATGGCTGTGACAATGCGACCACGCAAGTTCAAGACACCAGCGATCTCGCGCTTGGACAGCGGCACCGGTGTCATTGCATCGGGCATAAACACGTCATGGACGCGAGAGATCGGCAGGCCGAAGAGCTGATCGGCAATGTAAACGGTGACGTACTGCGTCACATCTTTGGACAGAACGTCTAGGCCAGATGCGATCCGGCTGTCGTCGTTGTTTGCATCGCGAATGGCGCTCATGCGGCTAACTCCACGTCACTGGTTTGTTCTTTGATGGCGGCGATCAGACCGGTGCGGTCAAACTTCGCCACATAGTCGGAGAATCCGGCTTCCCGACCCTTCTCGATGGCCGCTGGCGTCGCATGCGCCGACATGGCGATGATCGGGGTATCGGCATAGCGGGCATCCTTGCGGACCTCGCTGGTGAACTCGTAACCGGAGAGGCCAGGCATCTCGATGTCCGACACAATCGCATCGAATTGGCGGCCATCTTCAAGCAGCTCGAGAGCTTCATTGGCGTCGGAGCAGCTTGTCACCGTGTAACCAGCTGAGCGCAGCACTGGCCCAAGCATGTTGCGGAAGAATGTCGAGTCATCAACCAGCAGAACATCAAACGACTCCTTGCTGGACCCCATATCCTTCATCATGAACCAGTCATCGAAGGCGAGCGGCATATAGTGCCCCACATCGACGACTTCCGTCGCTTTTCCTTTGATGACGGCTGATCCAAGAACACCCGGCTTCTCGGTTGTCACCTCGATGTCGAGCACCTCTTCAACGATGTCGACGATTTCATCGACCATCAGACCCATAGAGCGGTGTTCATCGGCGAACACCAGCATCGGTTGCGTACCGCTCTCACGGATTTGCATGTCCTCCTGCACCTTCACGATCGGCATGAGGTTGCCACGATACTGAACGAGCTCGCGGTCATTGGCGCGCTCGATCGCTTCGGTTTGAATGTCTTCAAGACGTGTAACCAGCGACAGAAGGACCGCTTTGGGTTCTTCGCCCCCAGCGCGGAACACCAGCAGTGAAACGGGCTTGTCTTCATTGGTCTCGGCAACACTCTCGGTCGCCGTGGATTGCTGAGCAACCTCTTCATCAATGGCCGAACCAATCGCGTTGGCGATGCCGTTCGGGTCAAGGATCATAATCACCGAGCCATCGCCGAGGATCGTGTTGCCAGAGAACATTGTCAGGTGCCGCAGCATTGTCGACATCGGCTTCACAACGATTTCCTCGGTGTGGAAGACCGCATCGACCACCAAGCCGAAGGTTTGGTTGCCCACCTGCATGACGACAATGAAGCCTTCTTCATCGATCTCGCCATCATCCTCAGCTGGTGCGTTGCCGAGCAGTTGCGCCAAAGGCGAGAGCGGCAACAGCTTATTGCGCAAACGCAGCACCGGCGTGTTGCGGATCGTTTCGATCTTATGCTCGCTGTCCTTTTGCGCACGCACCAATTCGACGACCGCAAGCTGCGGGATAGCGAAGCGTTCACCGCACGATTCAACGATCAGCGTCGACACAATGGCCAGCGTCAGCGGGATCTTGATCATCACCACAGTGCCGCGATCGACCTGGCTCTTCAGGTCGATGGTGCCGCCAATGGCCTCAATGTTGGTGCGCACGACATCCATACCAACGCCGCGGCCCGACACGTTCGTGACCTTTTCAGCGGTCGACAATCCCGGGTGGAAGATCAGCTTATGAATTTGCGTCTCGCTCATCCGATCGATTTCGCTCTCAGTGAAGAGCTCAGCGTCGATGGCTTTTTGCTTCAACTTCTCAGTGGGCAAGCCCTTTCCGTCATCAGCGATCTCGATGATGATATGGCCACCTTCATGGTAGGCTGAAAGCTTGATAGTGCCTTTCTCTGGCTTGCCCTTTCCGGCGCGAACATCCGGCATTTCCAACCCGTGGTCAGCGGAGTTGCGGACCATGTGGGTTAGCGGATCTTTGATCAGATCAAGAACCTGACGATCAAGCTCGGTCTCAGCGCCGATCATCTCAAGTTCAATGTCTTTACCCAGTTCACCAGCCAGATCGCGAACGATACGAGGCAGCTTCTGCCAGGCGTTGCCGATCGGCTGCATGCGCGTCTTCATCACGCCTTCTTGCAGCTCGGCGGTGACGTTGGAGAGGCGTTGCAGTGGGACTTTGAATTCTGAATCTTCGTGACGGCGCACAATCTCCAGAAGCTGGTTGCGCGTTAGCACCAACTCCGAAACCATGGTCATCAGGTTTTCCAGCGTATCAACCGACACGCGAATAGACTGCGATGCCAGCGATTTCTCGCCGCCAGGTTTGTCGCCGGCTTCAGCCGCAGCAGGCGCCGGGCGTTTGGCCGGCGCTTTTTTAGGCGCTTGAGGCTTTGCGGCCGCTTTGGGTGCCTCAGCTTCGGCTACCGGTGTGTCGTCGACAGCTTCGGGTGTTTCCTCGCCCTCTGCAGCCTTCACGTCAGCCAGCGCGGCTTCCATCTGCTCCTTGGCAGCAGCCGTGGCGTCAAAATCGCTTTCTGTTTCATTGAAGATGCGATCAAGCTCATCCAACGGCACTTCGCCAGGCTTCAACTCCCGCTCAAGAACCTCAATGGGCTCCTCGTCCATGACCGGCGTCTCTTCTGCTGGCTCGTCAGCGCTCGCATCAGCGCCCAGCGCCATGCGCTCAAGCTCGCTGATCAGATCTTGATCGTCACCAGCCGGCTCCGAGCCGCTTGCTTCCAGATCGGCCAAAATAGCTTTCAAGCGATCAATGGAAAGAAGGATAAGGCTTACGCCTTCGGTCGTAACCGGCGATCCATCCCGATATTTACCCATCAGAGTTTCACCGGCATGGGCCAGGCTTTCTAGCCGTGGCAATCCCAAAAACCCGCATGTGCCTTTGATGGTGTGAACAAGGCGAAAGATGTTGTCTAGAATCTGAGCATTGTTGGGGTCCTGCTCAAACTTAACAAGCTCGACGTCAACAACGTCCAAGCTTTCATTCGTCTCGGTCAAAAATTCGAGAAGGAGATCGTCCATACTCATACCCCAGGCTGTGATGTAACCAGCCCCGAAGCTGGTTATTGGAATGCGTCACCTGCCGAAGACCTTCGGCTGAGACGTGTTTTCACATACAGTCTGGTGTGGAACGGTTAATTTTAGTTGAAACGCACCGGTAAGATTCAAAAAAACCGATCGATCAGTGCTCTATGGGATGCAATTTGACGTTGACGAAAGCGAAACCGCAAACGCAACCAGTCGTAGCGACAGTCAAAAATGCACCTGAAAAATTGATTCGGTTACAGCGGCGATGTGCTGAACGTGATCGACGAGTCGTCCATGGTCGGAACAATCGCTACGCCAAGATCAGCCGCCAGCTTCATGAGATGGTACAAATGCACATTGCGCGCATGAACACCGTCTTCAAAGCGCGCGGATAACGCGTCTTCGGCACCCTGCGGAATGATCACTTTCTTCGCGGTCGCATGAACCGTGAACTGAGGCTTGCCTGAAAGGTCAGACCCCTCAATTCTTATGTCACCGCCGCGCGGCACGGCGTCTTTGGTCAGTGCCAAAAGGCCGAGTGCCAACTTGGCGACCGCTTTGGGCGCGATAACCCGATCCAATTTCCAGTCAAGCGTCGTGCGATCATCAACAATGTAAGGTTCAGCGACATCTTTAGCTTCGCCCAGGTCGACATCACCGCCGACATCGCCGTAAGCACCGTAGGCCAGCCGCACAAAGGCAAGCTTATGAACGGCCTGCAGGCTTGATTTCTGCATCAGCGTCTGAGCGACTTCGCGCGTGGATTCATCATGCGCGCCCGTCCACATTTCCATCGCACTTGAAGAAGCACCAACTGGCGAAATGACATCATGGCAGGTTTTGCTAACAATCAGCGCGGCCAAATCCATAGGCGAGAGATCGGGTAGGGACGTCATGCATTCAGGCCTTTTGCTGCGGGAGCGGTTGGTCGGCGTAGGCGCCGCGAATCGCTGCCATGATAGCAAGCCCATGCTTCGGCGACAGAGCCGATAGGGCGAGACCTGACAATTTCATCATCGAACGATTACGGCACCAAAGTTTCCCGCAGTGTTGGCCAAACCGCGTCAGCGGCCGCAACAGCCCGTTCGGCCTCCAACAAGAAAGCATACCTTGCCGCGGCATCGCGGAAAAGGAAGACGCGATCCCCAAGTCTGATCCAGATTTCTGGATGGCCTGGCGTGGCGGCGCCGCGTGCGACAGCCCATGCTCCGTGCCCGCCATAGGCCGGCAAAAAGGTGTTCGGGTCGGCTATGAAACGTTGCATGTTGCCTTCGTTTGCAAAGCGCCAAACCAGACGGCGATGGATCAGTTCAAACGCGTCCAATCCCTCCTGGGCTTCTTCATCAAGAAAATAGGCAACCGGAT
The DNA here is from genome assembly GCA_965601715.1 of Hyphomicrobiales bacterium. GTDB lineage: Bacteria > Pseudomonadota > Alphaproteobacteria > Rhizobiales > MH13 > MH13. The sequence continues at coordinate 1,750,068 of OZ271835.1, forward strand.
CATAGCCAAAAAGCGCCACCCTATCGTCGATGTCCGAAATGACGCGCTCATTGGCCTGACTTGGAGACACCGCCAGCACAAACATACCCGCAAGCAACGCAAGCCAGCGAATAGGCGCCAAAATCGTGGGATGTTTCACTTGAACCATTCGTTCACCATATTGCCGCTATGTTGGCGTGCCTTCTGTGAGCCCCAAGGGTCGGGCGGTCCTAAATCCTAGAACCGCTCCCTAAGCAGAGTGTTAATGCATCCAACCGCTCTCCTGGCCTTACTCTTGTCACAGAATGCGCGCTGAAGGACGTCGAAAGGAAACGCACCCATGTCATTTGCTCGCGCCTCGCTGAAGAACCGTTCGGTACGAACGACCATGACAGCACTCGTCGTGGCGGCACTTCTGACATTTGTGTCGCCTTTGATTGCGCACGCCCAGCAGGCGGCAAGTCAAAACACCTTTACATCACAAGAGCTGGTCGATTCCGGCCACGTGTTCTTTGGCAACATGGCACGCGGCATGGCAGAGGTGGTTGAGACACTCACCGCCCAATATGGCGAGCCCAATGGCTACATTCTCGGCGAGGAAGCAAGCGGTGCATTTATTGGCGGCCTGCGTTACGGTGAAGGTGTCCTATATACCCGCAATGCCGGAAACCACCGGGTCTACTGGCAAGGTCCCTCGGTCGGCTTGGACATCGGTGGCGACGGAACGCGCACGATGGTCTTGGTCTACAATCTGCCGTCCGTCGACACGATGTATCAGCGTTTCCCTGGGGTTAGTGGCTCTGCCTTTTTGGTCGGTGGGCTTTCGGCATCGGCCGCGCAGGCTGGTCAAGTCGTGGTAGCCCCCATTCGCGCCGGAGTTGGCGCACGCTTGGGACTTAATGTCGGATACGTGAAGTTCACGCGCCAACCGACATGGAATCCATTCTAATCATCTGTTTATAAACCGGATTTTTGGGTGAACCGAAACCGGTATTAAGGTATGAACTTTCGCGTCACTTCGTTTTTTGCCGCGTAAGTGACCACCGTCACGGCTCGGTCAGGCATTTTTGTTAAGCCTGACGCCTGTCGGCTATTGCGCAAACCGCTTTCATAGTTGACAGTAGGTTAAAAGAAGCGCGTTAGGTGGCCACCCGTGACAGTTGCAGACATTGTAGTTTTCTTGCTCGGGTTCTTCAGCGCTTGTCTGATTGGCCTTATCGCTTGCCGGTTGGTTTGGGTCCGGGCTGTTCGCCTGACACGGTCTCGGCTGGAACGTGATCGCCCTGAAACATTACGGGCCTTCGAAGCCCGAATTGCAGGCGCGCAGGCGCGTGCAGCTATCAGCATTCGTGAGCTGGAACGCGCGCTTGACCGTGAGCGCCAGATTTCGGCGCAGGCGCGGCTAATGGCTGATCAAATGACCTCATCATCGGCCTTGGCACTGGCGGAGCGCGACGACACGCAATCCTCGCTGATCAATTTGTCCGACACGTTGAACACAACACGTGAACGCCTCCGCGAACACGAAGAGCAATTGCTGCGACGCAACACCGACCTGGCTGATATGCGCCGTGAGCTTTCGGATGCGCGCCAAGAATTGGCAGCGCGCGACGATGATGTGCAACGCCTCAACAACGATGCCGAAAATCTGCGAACAGAGCTCGCAGCGCATTTAACCGGCCACGTAGATCCTGAAAATGCATCGAAACTGGCCGAAAGCGGCGACGCCTCGGCCATGGCTCGCGCTCAGATCGAAACGCTGCGCGAAACGGTGCGCGAACTTCGCTCAGAAAAGAACGCGGCAGAAGCCTCGGCGGCTCGGGCGCGCCTCCTGTTGGACGCGCGTGACGACAACCAAGCCTTGGCGGCAGCCAAGGCGGACTTCGATGCTGAACGCGAAACGCTGCTACGCCGGATAAGCGAACTGGACGAGCAAGTGCGCAACGCCCCTCGCCCAACCCCGCACTTGGTCCGCGTCGACGGAGAAGCGCCTGCTGGTCCCATTGAACCGACCTTTGCTTCGGCATCGGAAGCAGGCGAACTTATCCCCGGGGATTTAGAAAGCTTACAAGCCTCGATCGACGCCATGACAGCATCATTGACGGCGACCGCCGCCATGGATGTTGATGCAGGTGATCGCCTTAACAAACTGCTTGATGAGGCCGAAACCGAAGGTGCCGACAGCAATCTGGTCACATCTTTGGTGGAGGCGCGCGACCGGCTGCGCGGCAAGAAGAAGACACCCGCACGACCCAAGCGCGCGAGCAAAACACCGGCAAAGTCAAAGGCCAAAGCCACGAGTGACGGCAGCAAACCGGAAGCGCCCAAGAAGTCGACCAAGATCGCCGGTGCGACCGCTTCCGGCACGGCACCAGAGCCACGCCGTGGGATGCCGCGTGCCAGCGAGAACGACCTCAAAGTCATCTAGCGCGGATCAGCGTCTTGGCCGAATGGCCATCATCCCAACGATTACGCCCCATTCGTCGATACGACGAAGGCACTTCAGTGAGACACCCAATGGTGCTCGCCCCAATTGTTGCACCGCAACAAAACCGGCAAATTGCAGGCATTGGTCATCTGCGGATTGGCCAGGTGGGTGCTTCGCACCTACTCCTCCCTTGAATACCTCTAAGGTGCCGTTTGGCACCTTTTTTTTTGCTTTGGGAGAAAGCGCTGTCGTCGTCTAGCCGGTTTCTTCAAGGGGGCGGCCGTCGGCATCCAGCGCCACGCCCACATGGTTGCGCGCATAGTTTTCATTGGTGCTGCGCGGTTCTGGGCCGAAATAATCGTCCGTCGATATAAAGCGGCGCGGGTACAAAATGCAGTCCGCGATCCGGTTGTAGAGCGACTTCGCCGAGACTGGCTTGGATAGGAAATGGTTCACGCCGATTTTTGTTGAAGCCAACACGCGGCTCCGCTCTGTGTAGCCCGACAGCATAATGATCGGCACATAGGCGCACACCGAGTTGGGCTGGCGCACAAGTTTCACCAATTCCGCGCCATCGAGAACCGGCATCACCCAATCCACGATGATCATGTCGGGCGGCTGCATTTCGATCTTTTCTAGCGCGTCCGCGCCGTCTTCCGCCTCATGGATCCGGCGCGCGCCAAAGCCGCGCAACATGGCCGACACGATCCGGCGCATATAGGCGGAGTCGTCAATCACCATGATATCCAGAGGGGACACATCAATTATCATGGCCTTAAGATAGCCGCACTCCGCTAAATCAACGGTAAATGCTAAGGCCGATGCGCCAATTGGTCCGCGTCCGATCCGGCGGCCATCGGACAGTCATTCTTTCCGGTGTGGAAAAAGTGCATCCCTAACATGCCGCGTTGACGCACCGATCAGCCTGAGTAGTGTGCCGCGACCACACCGACCCGGAGAAAGACTATGGCCGCATCAGACACGTCCTATGCAGCGCGTGCAGGCTTGCAAATTGAGGAAACGCTCTGCGGCCTCATCGAAAACGAAGCACTTCAAGGCACCGACATTACCGCAGAGACGTTCTGGGCGGCGCTTGCTGCGTTGGTTCGCGACTTTGCACCGCGCAACAAGGCTCTGCTTGATACGCGCGACGACATTCAGGCCAAACTCGATACTTGGCACACCGAGCGCCGTGGCCAGCCCATCGATATGGCGGCCTACAAAGCCTACCTCTCCGAAATCGGCTACCTTGCGCCCGAAGGGGCTGACTTCTCCGTTGAGACTGACAATGTCGATCCAGAGATCGCCAGCATCCCCGGCCCGCAGCTCGTCGTTCCGATCATGAACGCTCGCTACGCGCTGAACGCCGCCAACGCCCGTTGGGGTTCGCTCTATGATGCGCTTTACGGCACCGACGCAATGGGCGACCTACCCACCGGCAAGGGCTACGACCCAGAACGCGGCGCACGCGCCATCGCCTGGGGCCGGGCCTTCCTCGACAAAGCTATCCCGCTGGAAGTTGGCAGCCACGCCGATGTCACCACCTACGTGGTGGCGCACGACCGCCTGGTCCCCACGCTCGAAGACGGCACAGTGACCGAGCTGAAAGAGCCAAGCAAATTCAAAGGGTTCCACGGCGACCCCATGGCGCCATCCATCCTGCTGTTCCAAAACAATGCCCTGTATTTCGAGATGGTATTCGACGCGCTGAACCCAATCGGCGCGGCAGACAAGGCGAACGTCTCCAACATCAACATGGAAGCGGCGATCTCCACCATTATGGACTGCGAAGATTCCGTCGCCGCCGTCGATGGCGAGGACAAAGCGCTCGCCTATGGCAACTGGCTTGGCCTGATGAAAGGCGATCTGGAAGAAGAAGTCGCCAAGGGTGGCAAGACAATTACCCGCAAACTGAACGGCGATTTTGAATACAAAGGCCCAGGTGGGGAACCGTTCTCGGTCAAAGCGCGTTCGCTGATGCTGGTGCGCAATGTCGGCCATCTGATGACGACGCCCGCCGTTCTGGATGGTGCAGGCAACGAGATCCCAGAGGGCATCCTCGACGGCCTGTGCACCTCGATGATAGCGATCCACGACCTCAAAAAGGATGCGAGCCACACCAAGCGCAACTCGACCGAGGGCTCGGTTTATATCGTGAAGCCGAAGATGCACGGCCCAGATGAGGTCGCCTTCGCCAACGACCTGTTCGGCGCCATCGAAGAGCATCTCGGCCTGCCGAAGTTCACGCTCAAAATGGGCATCATGGACGAGGAACGCCGCACCACCGTGAACCTGAAAGAATGCATCCGGGCCGCCAAAAACCGTGTTGTGTTCATCAACACTGGCTTCCTCGACCGCACGGGCGATGAAATGCACACCTCCATGCAGGCCGGTGCCATGCGTCGCAAGGGCGACATGAAGGCCACCGCCTGGATCGCCGCTTATGAGGATCGTAATGTCGATGTCGGCTTGGCATGCGGCCTGGTGGGCAAGGCGCAGATCGGCAAAGGCATGTGGGCCATGCCCGACCTGATGAACGCCATGCTGGACCAGAAGATCGGCCACCCGAAAGCTGGCGCCACCTGCGCCTGGGTCCCCTCGCCGACCGCCGCCACGCTGCACGCCACCCACTATCACGAGGTGGATGTGAAGGCGCGCCAAGACGAGCTGAAAAGCCGCGGCATGGCTTCGCTGGATGACGTGCTCACCATTCCGCTCGCCGACCGTCCCAACTGGCAACCAGACGAGATCAAGTCCGAGCTGGAAAACAACGCGCAGGGCATCCTTGGCTATGTGGTCCGGTGGGTCGACCAGGGTGTTGGCTGCTCCAAAGTGCCAGACATCAACGATGTCGGCCTGATGGAAGACCGCGCGACACTGCGCATCTCATCGCAGCATATGGCCAACTGGCTGGAGCATGGCGTGGTCACCGAGGATGAGGTGATGGACGTGATGAAGCGTATGGCCGCTGTGGTCGACAAGCAGAACGCGGGCGACCCGCTCTACCAGAACATGGCGCCGGGCTATGACGGCATCGCCTTCCAAGCGGCCTGCGACCTGGTGTTCAAAGGCAAGGAGCAGCCCTCTGGCTACACCGAGCCCCTGCTGCACCAGGCCCGCCTGGCGCTGAAAGCGGCAAGCTAGGCCACCCGCACTAAGCCCTGGAAACCGCCTGCGGTCGTTCCGCAGGAACGGAGCAAAAAAAGGTGGAGGTTAACCGGAAATTGGTGCAGGCACCTGAACCAGGTGACGTCATGGCCGGGCCTGACCCGGCCATCCAACTCTATCGACATGATCGCTCACCCGCGACGACGCTTAAGGGATGGATCCTCGGCTCAGGGCCGAGGATGACAACCAATAGTCCCTAGTCCCGGAAGCCGGGTGCGGTCGTTCCGCAGGAACGGAGCCAGCTAAAATGGCGGTCGTTCCGCAGGAACGGAGCGAAAAAGGTGGAGGTTATCCGGGACCTCGACCAAGCACGCCCTAAACAGCGGGGCCCCGGGTCAAGCCCGTGGCTTTTTGCTAGATGCCTGCAACCGCTCCTGTGCTAGGCCATGTCGTAACGCCCACTGTGGGCGACGCTCATCAAAAGGCTGCGCCATGAAAACCATCAACCTCGCCGAAAAACTCAGTGCCTTTGCCTCGCACTGGGACCCGCACATCGTCGCCGACTACAACACCAACGATGTGATGGTGGTGAAGTTCAAGGGCGAGTTCCCCTTCCATAAGCACGACGACACGGATGATTTCTTCCTGGTGCTGGAAGGCGAGATGATCATGGACATTGAGGGCGAAGACCCGCGCATAGTGAAAGCGGGGGAGCTGTTCATCGTCCCCAAGGGCGTGGTCCACCGCCCGCGTGCGGAAGACGAGGTGAAGGTACTGCTGATCGAACCTCAGGGCGAACCGAACACCGGGGATTCAGGCGTGGAACCTGCGAAGAAGCCGCGGATATAGTCCATAGCGGTCGTTCCGCAGGAACGGAGCAAGAGAAAGTGGCGGTCGTTCCGCAGGAACGGAGCCAGCTAAAATGGCGGTTGGGCCGTAGGAACAACCGCTTTGCCCAACGCCCAGGGGGCGTCTTTTTCACCGTCATGGCCGGGCCTGACCCGGCCATCCAACTCTATCGAGATGATCGCTCATCCGCGACGACGCTTAGGAGATGGATTCTCGGCTCAAGGCCGAGGATGACAACCAATAGTCCCTAGTCCCGGAAGCCGGGTGCGGTCGTTCCGCAGGAACGGAGCCAGCTAAAATGGCGGTCGTTCCGCAGGAACGGAGCGAAAAAGGTGGAGGTTATCCGGGACCTCGACCAAGCACGCCCTAAACAGCGGGGCCCCGGGTCAAGCCCGTGGCTTAGGTTGATTACAGCTTCAGCAACCTCCATCGCCTAAGCGATGGATAGCGCCCGTCCCGCCCTAACTGGGCGGGCGCTTCGCACGCATCGTGCTCTGGGCCTGCGGCCCAACCGCGTCCCGCCCTCGGGCCGTGCACTGTCCTACCTGGCATCCAACGAGGCAAAGGTGGGAACCAAGTCCCGGACTTGGTCAAAGAGTACCTACCTCTGCAAAATATCCCGAATCTCGCTCATATTCGTCCGAGCCCTGAGGATATTCTCGCTCATGATCGAGAGGTGATCGGGCATCAGCACGCCATCTTCGCGGCCGTTGGAGACGATCAGCGGGTTGAGCGCCGCCGCCTCGGCGATGTGCTGCTCCATACGGTCCCACACGCTCTCCAGGTTCCGCTGCTCCACCACATCGGCAAAGTCGATGCGCGCCGCCTGCAACAGCCCGTGATAGGCGAACATCTGCCCCTTGGCCTCCATGAAGATGTTGTCGGCGCGGAAATCGAACCAACCGCGATCATTCCCCTCGCCCGGCACAAATTGGTCAAGCTGCGCGTCATATTGGCGGCCTGTGGAGCGCCGTGAGAGCTGATCCACCGAGGAGCCAACATCGCGGGCAATACGATCGAGGAACTGGATGAGGTTGTCGGCGCGCGCATCAAAAAGCGCGTCGCAATCCGCAAGGCGTTCATTGTAATCATCATACAGGTTGATGGCCCCGCGGAAGAGGCTGGAGGCTGGCTGCGTCGGGCCAAACGGGCGACGGTCGTCAAACGGGTTGAACCACCACAGCTGCTCGTCGGACTGCAAACGCCCGCGCGCCGTATCGAGATCGACATCGGCGCCAGAGGTGCCGCGCTCACGGCCCAGCACGTCCACCAGTTCCACCGCCGTGCGGCGCAGGGCGATCAAGACGCCCGTCTGAAAGGATGCCTTGTTGTCAAAAAACGGCGTCGACGAAAACGGGATGATGCCCAGCACGCCCGTCTTGTATTGCGGCATGGAGGGCACCCACTCATTGCGGTTCACCATCAGGTCGAGAAGGTAGACCTGCATATCGACGATCTGTGAGCGGTCGCAGGTTCGGTTGGCGTCGCCGCCACCATCCGGGCTGGTCGGCTGGCCTGCATCCACCATCGCGGTCTGGCGCAGAACATCTTGCGGATAGGAGAGCGTGTCGCCGCGCGTCCACAGCACATGCCACAGGAAGGTGATGTTCCAGATCAAGAACAGGATCACGAAGATCAACAGGCCACCACGCCAGAAGATCCGCCCGGTTGCCCGCACGCCACGCATCGTTTCCGGGCCGCCCTCTTCGGGCTTCGGCAACCGCAGCTTGAACAGCGCGATGAAGCCGCGCCAAAGGGCTTTGATCCAATCAATGATGGGGTCTAACACGGCGCTGTTCCTTGTTCATGGTGGTCGCAAGACCGGACGGAAAACCGGTGCCCACTTTTCCTGGCCTTGCTCCAGATCCAGTCGATAATCGGGTCGAGCATGGGTCTCGTCCTTCCTAAGCGGGCTCAGTGTAACCCAAAAAACGCTTCGCGCACCTTGGCGCGCAACCGCCAGCGGTCATGCGTGTTGGGGGCATAATGGGTGGTTAGGTAGTCCACCGCAAACGCCTTCTGCGTGTCGGTGTAGGTGTCATAGATGTCATAGAAGCGACGCTTGTTGAGGATGAAGGTCGACAACAGGTCGAACGGCATATGCTCAACGATGATCCGGTTGATGTCGGCAGCGCCCACCGCGTCCGGCACTGCACGGCGGAAATAGAAGCGCTGCTCTGGCGACAAGCGCCGCTCATAGGCCGCCGCTTCGGCGGGCGTGTCCAAGAGGCCGCGCATCTGGCTCAACACACGGAAACGCCGGTCCGGGTTCAGCTTGGCCATATTGTCAGCGATCCAGCGCGACAAATACGTGTCGGAGATCATCGGCGTCGCGTCGAACTCGCGGTCGCCCAGCATCAACAGTTCCGCCACCAAGAGGCGCAGGCGGTGGTCCAAGATGCCGGAATCTTTCAGCCATTGCGGATTGAACGGCTCCAGCAGCCGCTCTTCGTCAAGATAGGTGAACAGAACCGCCGTTTCGTGCAGCGCGATCACCGACGCGCCAAAGGGCTTGGGCACAAGCTGATCCGGATCGCCGATCATCACCGCGCCATTCTCATCCGCGAACACATAAGCGCCGCCAAAGTGCGAGGTCCAAAACACGCTTGGCCAGGTGAAGGAAAGTTGGCGCGGCAAGAACCCGTTGCGGCGCACATCCCCCACACGCCCAGCGCCGGACACAATGTCCTCCATCAGGTCATGGTCAGCCCAGGCGTTCGGCTCCTTCAGGAAGCGGTCCATCTGGACCTTGAGGGTCTGCGCCTCTTCCAAAAGGCCCGTGGGCGTACGCACCACAAAGCGTACATCGCGGATGCCCAGCACATCGGCGGGCCGCTCGACATCGAATACCAGGTTCTCGATCTCGCCATAGAGCGTGTCTTTCAGCGTCACGGCGCGGATCATCCGGTCATTGGCGGAAAAGAAGCTGCGGATCACCTGTCCATCGGCGGAAAAGCTGGTGCGGATCAGCGGCAAGTCGGCCTGGTCCGGCGACAGGATGATGAACCGCCGATTGATCCCTTCGGGGTCGAGATAGGCGGCATTGCGCATCTCCAACGCCACCTCATAGGAATAGCCGGACGCATCGATGTAGAAGTCCGAAAGCTGCGTTTCGGGCAGGCCGAAGGCCCGCAGCGCATCATTGTAGCGCGCGACCAAATGCGGCGTATCGATATGCAACAGGCCGCCAAAGCGCAGCCCTTCTTCGATCAAGCGCTGCATCAATCGTCCTCGAGATCGTCGAGCCGCTTGGCCGCTTTTTCGCGCACGCGGTGGTCGCGGACAAGCGCCTCAATCGCCGCCTCGTCCGACTTGTCGGAGTAGCGGAACTCGCTGTCCGCATAACGGTTGATCTCTTGCAGAATGAAATCCATCGAGATCGGTTTTTGCAGGTCCTGGATCATTGCCAGCTTGTGGTCATATCCCTTCTGCAAGAAGGCTTCAGGGTTCTCGAACCATTCATCCGGCAGCTCCACGTCCATCGCGCGGTATTTGATGCTGTCGGTGACGTTCTTGATCGCCCGGCCGGTGAAGCGCGGCTCCGCCTCCTTGATGGCATGCAGATAAAGGCCGACATCGCGGATCGTTTTGGGCGCGCCATTGTCCTTCACGAACCGCTCCCACACCGCCAACAGCCCGTCTTCTTGCGGTTTGTTGTGCAGGGCGTAGCTTTTGGCGACAGCCTGCTTCAGCGCCTGATCGGCGAAGAAATCATCCTGGCCCAGTGGCACGTCATGCTTCTTGCCAAGCAGCAAATGGAAGATATCGATATAGTCGTTCTCGGTCTGCGGCCCGTCGACGAGCCAACGGGCGCCGGCACGTTGGCGCAGGGCGTCGTCCACCTTCTCTGGATAGTTCGAGAACATCCCAAAACTGGCGTTACCCCGTACCACGGTTTCCGCACCGGAGAATGCGGCCATCAGAACACCGGTCACTTCTTGCTGTCCGGATGAGCTTTGACGGTCGTCGCGCTTGCCGGCCACCTGATCGATGTCGTCGATCGTGCCAAAACCAATGGCCTGCGGGTCCAAAACGCGGTCAATAAAGGCGCGGCAGTTCTGCCCAGACTTGCCCTGATACTCGCTGATCTGGTCGATACCGAAATTCTCGTACACGAACGGATAGCCCGCGAGATCGCAATACTCCTTCACCAGGCCAGCGGTCATCTGGATCAGGGTCGTCTTGCCGGTACCGGGGAAGCCGTCACCAACAAAGGTGAACAGGAAGCCGCCAAGCTCCACAAACGGGTTTTTCTGGCGATCAAAATCATAGGCGACCAGCATCTTGGCCAGCTTGATGGCCTGCGCTTTGGCGATGTGGTTGCCCACCACCTCGTGCACTTGCTTGAACTGCATGACGAGCGGTTTGCGGCCCTTGGTGGAAGCCGACCGCTCGAACCCACGCACATGAAAATCATCGGCTTCCACCGCATAGGTGCGCGCCAAAAAGGCTTGCAGCGTGTCACCCATGATCCGGTGGGCGTCACCTTCGACCCGGTCAATAACATCCGCCATGGCGCGGGCAATGCGGGGCCCAAGGTCCTCGTCATCCACCGCATCGGTGGCGGCTTTGGCGACCTGCGCCACAACAAAACTCAGCGCGTCGTTGGCGGTGTCGTAGCTGGGCTCGTCCAGCGCCATTGGCTCGCCTGCTGGCGCATCGCCAAGCCCGTGCAAAAAATGGCTCGCCGCGACAAAGGCCGCCACCAACGCGCGTGCCCGCACCAAAGACCGGAAGGTCGCTTCATCAGCAGCGGACAGGCCGGACGTGCGCTTTTTCTCGCCAAGATCGAGATAACCAAGCGGCTCAATGAAGAACTCTGAGACCGTCATGCCAGTCGCCAAGGCACGGCGCAGCGCGACAAGAATGCCGTGCTCACGGGTCGAGAGCAGCGGGTCGTCACCGCCCGATTTGCGTAAAGCCGCTTCCAAATTGGCGCGCACACGCTGCGTCGGCGCAGCGGCAGAGGCGATTGGAGAGACAAACCGCGTGCGCCCCAACTGATCGGGTGGGCGCGGCAACGCTTCTTCTACTTCGGCGTTCTCCATCAGGCCCAGCGCGGCGGGATAAGCCTCTAGGATACGCGCTTCGGGAATGCGTACAGAACTGGCATCAACCATCACATATCCTCAAACAGCTTGCCGTCTGGCGACAGCGAATGGATGCGCATGGCACGCATCAGCGTGTCGATACCGCCCTTGGTGGCCATCAGCTTTTGGTGGACCCGGTGTGGCAGCAACGCGTGGGCCCGTGACGCGCTGGCACCGCGCTCGGTCGCCAGGCTATCGGTGGTGTCCACGGCATAGGTTTCGCGGTAGCGCGTGGGCGCAAGGAACCAAGCCTTTGTTTCCTCGGTACCGACCGACATCACCTCATCGACATGCCAAACAAACATCCAAGCGTCATCGACTGGGATATCGTCAAACAGCGGACCAAACGCCGCCGGCACGTCCATAAACACCGGCGAGTAGAAGGGTCCCAAGGTCCAGCGTTTTAGCCGCTTCAAGGCGATGTCCGGAAAGGCGTCATCAAACTCAATGGCCGAGGCTAAAGGCGTGAACCCGGTGCCGGAGAACTTGCGCGCGAGCGCTTGCATCTCGGTATGCGGGAAGGCTTGCGGCTGGCGGTAATCGATCCAGGCTTGTGTAAAAACAGGGCGGTTGGTGCCGCCATCCCAATGGTCCCATGACATGCGCTTCATGCGCCCATCATCAACAGGGTTGAGCGAACGTCCTTCCGGCCAAAAGATGGGCAGCGCACCGCGCACGGCTTCTTGGTAGATCGCGCGTCCAATCTCTTGCAATTGAAGGGGCCGCGGCACGCGCCGTCGCTCCATCATCTGGTCGAGCATCTTTTCGCGCAGCGACGCAGAGCTTGCGTCGGGCTCTTTGCGCGCCTCCACGTCGCGCGCCAGAGCGATCACATCGGCGAGAATGGGCATACCGCTGTCATTGCGATCCACCCGCACGGCGAGGCCGCCAGCATCGCGCTTGTCAAGCAAATCGAGCAGCGCATCGAGGCGCGCAGCCACATCCACAAGTACCGGATCTGACGATTGCAAAAGGCCAACCGTCACACGCTTCAAAGTCTGGAAGTATACCCGCCGGACATCCGGCATCGCTTGAGCGTTCATAGGGCGTGCCGCTGCCGCCTACTCGACATACTTGCCGGATTCCACTTGCTTGACGATTTCGCCAAAGCGACGGGCAAATTCGGCATTCGCGAGGTCCGCTTTCTGGCGAATATCGGCAGTGCGCTTCATGTAGATCTCGTGCGCTTCCATCATCGAGACGATGCGGTTCTCCGACGAGATACCAATCTGCGTGATCATGGCTTCGGCCTGGGCGTCGGTTTCGCGGCCGACATCATCGATACGGTGGCCAATGTTCTGCTGCGCCGAGGTGCGCAAGGATTCCACCAGCGCGTCGTACATAATCGTGCGCTGCTCGGTGTCGATGTTGAGCTTGGAGATCAGCGTCTGCTGAGCCGCTTTTTGTTTGGCCAAGCTCTCCACATAGTTGGCGTAGATCGCGCCATAGCGCTCAAAGCTCTGCTGGGTTGCGACCAACTCCTGCTTCTTCGCCGTTGATTCATTGTAGGCATTGGCGAGCTGCGCGCGCTCCGCCTGCAGAGCCTTCAGCTCTTCACCCGTCGCATCGGCGATCTTAGCATCCACGGCGGAAATCTGCGGCGCCAACTCATCAAGCAGGGCGTCGGTTTCCTCGATGTTGCGCGCCGTTGTCTGTGCCCGTTCCAGAACATCGGCCTGCGCGACCTTGGATTTGTCCAAGCGGTCATCGATGACGGCAAGCTGCTCTTCCAATAGGCCGCGAATAATCTCTGACTTTTCGATCAGATTGTTGAGGTTGGAGCGGATATCCGCGTTACGGATACGCGCCGTCTTCATTTCCTCGGCGCGGCGCTTGGAGAAGATCGCCGTCAGTTTTTCGCCGAACGTGCTCTCGCTCATCGTCTTGAACTCGGACCCAAAGGTCTGCGTAATCTCATCAAGGCCATAGACCAGCGAGGCGATGTTGCCTTGCAGCCGATCTTCGTTCTCGACCACGGCTTTGAAGTCCTGGTCATCAATATCGACATCGATGGTCTGCATTTGGCTTTCGCCTAGCACAGCGCCGAGGCGGTCATCGATCTTCGATTGCGTGTCGTTGATCTCCTGAACCTGGGCGCGCGTTTCGGCGATACCGCGTTCTAACTCGTCGAATTTTGCCCGTGCCATGACCTTGAACCCTCTCTCAAACCAATGCGTGTGCGATACGATAACTGTTAGGTGGTGACGTTTTGACGGTTTTCAGCAACGTCCTTGCGACTTAAGACGAAAGTTGCCCTGATAGAAAGTGATCCAACAGTCGGAATTTGTATTTGATGTCCGAGACGTTAACTCCAAAACCAGTCAGCGCCGATGAAACCGTCGACGTGTGCATCATCGGTGGCGGCATCAATGGCGCTGGCGTGGCGCGGGATGCGGTCGGACGAGGCTATTCGGTGCTCTTGGTGGAGATGGGCGACATCGCTTCGGCCACCTCCAGCTGGTCCACAAAGCTGATCCATGGTGGCTTGCGCTATTTGGAGCACAATGAATTCGCCCTGGTACGCGCATCGCTCATCGAACGCGCACGCCTTTTGTCGGTTGCCTCGCATTTGGTGACACCGTTGCGCTTTGTGTTGCCGCATGGCGCGGGCATGCGCCCGGCCTGGCTGATCCGCCTCGGCCTTTTCTTCTATGACAATCTGGCCATGAACCGGAAAGTGCCGGGCTCACGCGGCATCAATTTACGCAGCGATCCGGCGGGTCAGGTTCTGAAACCTGATCTGCGCACCCGCGGCTTCACCTATTATGATTGCCAAGTCGACGATGTGCGCCTGACACTGGCCAACCTCACAGACGCCGCCAAACGTGGTGCCAGCATCAAGCCGCGCACCAAACTCGTTGGCGCCGACGTCGTGGATGAAGAATGGCTCCTCACCCTGGAAAACCAAGCCGACGGCTCCCGCTATCAGGTCCAGGCGCGCCATGTGGTGAACACCGCTGGACCTTGGGCCGACAAGGTTGCGCACACGCTCACCGGCAGCAACTCGCCGATTGGCTTGCGGCTGGTGCGCGGATCTCACCTCGTGGTCAAGAGACCGGCGGGCCTCGACGACGCCTACCTGTTCCAACAACCCGATCAACGCGTTGTCTTCATGATACCTTATCAGGGCGACTATGCGCTAATCGGTACCACAGACGCCGATCATATCGACCCCGGCGACGTGGCCATCTCCGACGAAGAAACGAGCTATCTACTCGAAGCAGCCAACCTTTATCTCGACAAGCCTTTGGCGCGCGACGACATTCTGTGGACCTTTGCTGGCGTGCGTCCCTTGCTCGACGATGGCACCGACAACGCGCAAGAGGTGACCCGCGACTACAAAATACTCACCAGCCAGCACCACAAGGCAGGCCTCACCCATGTGTTCGGCGGCAAGCTGACAACCTTCCGCACCTTGTCGCAAAAGGTGGTCGATGATCTGGCCTCCATCACCGACGCCCGCGGTTCTGGGATGGAAAGCGGCTGGACGGGCCACACGGCTTTTGATGATGCCTTCGTGGATGAGATTGCCCGCAAAGAGGTGCTGGAAGAGGTGCAAACCCGCCTATCCAGCACGCTCAGCGTTGTTGATGCCGGTGCCCATGCCGAACGGTTGGTGTCCATGTATGGTCGGTCCGCGCAATCACTGGCTGGGATCATCGCAGGGGGCCAAGAAAAACCATTGCAGGCCGGGTTGTTTCCCGCCGAAGTCGCCCACATGGTGGTCAGCGAATGGGCTGCGACGGCTGAAGATATCCTGTTCCGCCGCTCAAAACTCGGTATCGCCAAGCCGCCTGCAGTGATTGACGAAGTTCAGACCGTTATTGACACAATCCGGTCAGCCCAGGCCGCAGCCTAGACACCATCAACGGCGCCAATTCCAACGAGCGCCGACAAACCCGGGAGTACCTTATGAGCTTCATTCTTGCCATCGACCAAGGCACAACCTCGGCACGCGCACTGGTTTACGACGCATCGCTGAATGTGCTTGCCAGCGCGCAGGAGGAACTGCCGCAAATCTATCCGGCCGATGGCTGGGTGGAGCACGATGCCGAAGTGATTTGGCAACTGGTACAATCCACGATCAAGGCGGCGTTGGCAAAGGCGGGCAAGGAGCCGGGCGACATCGCCGCCATCGGCATCACCAACCAACGCGAGACTGTCGTGCTTTGGGATCGCGCGACCGGCCAACCCATCGGCAATGCCATTGTCTGGCAAGACAGGCGCACCGCCGAAACATGCCGCCGCTTGAAGGCGGACGGCGTGGAGCCGATGGTGCAAGAGCAGACTGGCCTTCTCCTTGACCCCTACTTCTCCGGTTCCAAGCTGAGCTGGATGCTCGAGCAAGACCGCGGCGTGCGCACCCGCGCCACAAATGGTGAACTGGCCTTCGGCACCATCGATAGTTTCCTGATTTACCGCCTGACGGGCGGTGCCTCCCATGTGACCGACGCCAGCAACGCCTGCCGCACGCTGCTGTTCGACATCGGCACGCAGGATTGGTCGCCGGACCTTTTGAAGCTGTTCAGCATCCCTGAAGCCCTCCTGCCCAAGGTTCTCGACTGCGCCGATGATTTCGGCACCACGGACCCTACTGTCTTAGGCGCCGCTGTGCCCATTCTGGGCTGCGCCGGAGACCAGCACGCCGCGACCATCGGACAAGCATGCTTCCAGCCGGGCATGGTGAAAGCGACGTACGGCACCGGTCTTTTTGCCGTCCTCAACACTGGCGACAAACGCATTGCGTCGAAGAACCGGCTGCTGACCACCCTCGCCTACCGCCTTGACGGTAAGCCAACCTACGCTCTGGAAGGCTCGGTCTTTATTGCAGGCGCCGCCGTGCAATGGCTTCGGGACGGCTTGAAGCTCATCGAAAACGCGCCGCAGGTGAACGACCTGGCCAACAAGGGCGTGCGTGGCGCTGTTACGCTGGTACCTGCCTTTGTCGGCCTCGGCGCGCCCTATTGGGACCCGGACGCACGTGGCGCGATTTTCGGCATCACCCGTGACACCGGGCCAGAAGATTTCGCCCATGCCGTTTTGGAAAGTGTCGCCTTCCAAACCCGCGACTTATTGGACGCCATGGCCCGCGATTGGCCTGAAGGGGAACGATCCGTCCTACGCGTCGATGGTGGTATGACCCAGTCCGATCTCACCATGCAGTTGCTGGCAGACATCTTGGACGCCCCGGTCGAGCGCCCCCACGATCCGGAGACGACGGTGAAAGGCGCCGCCTACCTAGCAGGTCTCAAGGCTGGTCTGTGCCCGAACCTCGAAACGTTCGCCGCGAGCTGGAAAAAGGAAGCCGAATTCAAGCCAAACCTCGATGAGGACACGCGGCAATTCCATCTCGCCCGCTGGCACGACGCCATCGAGCGCACGCTTTCCAAGGCGAACTAACGCAAGCTATGGGTTGCTGAAATCGATGCGGGAGACGATTTGCCAAGTCTCCCGGTCAATTTCGAAGAGGACAGCGCCATTTGGCCCGTCCGCAGTGACAAAGACCGAGACCTCATCGGCGGTGACGCTGCCAAGCGTCACGCCCGGCATATCTTGCACCACGACGGTGCGCACCTCGTCCGCACTGAGATTTTCTGGGTAGCCAGCGCTCGACGGACCAGAGGCCGAGCGGTAGATGATCACCGCAAGCACAGCAAACACACCGACAAACATGATACCCGACGACACCAGCGACAAACGCCGCATTTTGTGCGCGACAGCTTCCAAGCGCGGATCGAGTGGTTCGTCCTCATCCGTGTTCGGTGGGGTATTGGGGGTCTGAGGCGCCATGGGGGAATCGATCCTTGATACGGAAGAAGCAGCGGAAGCGGTGCTGCGCCTTCAAGCATCAGATGACGACCGGGGCAAGCGGCTCGACGCAGTTCTGGCCGAGCATGCGCAAGGCTTTGCTCTCTCACGGAGCCGCGTGACCGCGCTGATCAAGGCCGGGCAGTGCTCCGTCAACGGCGCGGTTGCATCCTCTGCATCGCAGAAACTGAAGGGCGGCGAGGAGCTGACGCTGGCCATACCGCAGGCCGAAGACGCCGTGCCCAAACCGCAAGACATTCCGCTGGAGATCCTGTTCGAGGATGATGCCGTGGTCGTCCTTAACAAACCGGCAGGCTTGGTGGTGCATCCGGGTGCCGGCAATCACGATGGAACGTTGGTGAACGCGCTGTTGCACCATTGTGGCGACAGCCTGTCAGGCATTGGCGGCGTGAGGCGCCCTGGCCTGGTGCACCGGCTCGACAAGGACACATCCGGCGTCATGGTGGTCGCCAAGACCGACCAAGCCCATCAGCACCTATCGGCCCAATTTGCAGATCATGGCCGCACCAACGATCTGGAACGGCTTTACCTCGCCTATGTTTGGGGTGCGCCGCGCGCCACCTTTACCATCGACGCACCGCTAGGCCGCGATCGCGCCAACCGCTTGAAGATGGCGGTTTCCAAAAGGCCCGACGCCCGCGAGGCCGTGACCCGTGGGCAGCGCCTGACCACCTATGGCGACCCCAGCAACCCGGCCATCTCGAAAATCCAATGTCGGTTGGAGACGGGTCGCACGCACCAAATCCGTGTGCATATGGCCCATATTGGCCACGGCGTGGTGGGGGACCCAGATTATGGGCGGGGCGGGCGCACCCGCGCCAACCGTCTTCCTGAGGACACAAAAGAGGCTGTTTTGGCGTTTCCCAGGCAGGCTTTGCAGGCCAAAACCCTGCAATTTTCCCACCCAACCAGCGGTGAAATCATGCGGTTTGAAGCGCCATTAGATGAACAATTACAAGAACTTGAGCGCATGCTCACCACAGTGTGAACAAACTGTAATGCGCCAAGGCCTCGGATTTGGCCAAATCCGTACCTATATCCAATCCCAAGTGAGGGCTGCTTACCAAAAGAGCCCGGTACCTCTCGCCATTGTGGGAGAGATGAAAAGGGAGCGTGCAATACATGGCACAATCAGTTTCGACCCTACCGTCCATTGATGGTGGCCTTTCTGGCTACCTGGCCGAAATCCGCAAATTTCCGATGCTTGAGCCCGATGAGGAGTTCATGCTCGCCAAGCGGTTCACGGAGCACAGCGACGCTGGCGCAGCCCATAAGCTGGTGACCAGCCATTTGCGTCTCGTGGCTAAGATTGCCATGGGCTATCGCGGCTATGGCTTGCCGATTGGTGAGGTCGTGTCGGAAGGCAATGTTGGCCTGATGCAGGCCGTCAAGCGCTTTGACCCGGACAAGGGCTTCCGCCTCGCCACCTATGCGATGTGGTGGATCAAGGCATCGATCCAGGAGTACATTCTGCGCTCATGGAGCCTCGTCAAAATGGGCACAACGGCGAACCAGAAGCGTCTGTTCTTTAACCTGCGCAAGGTGAAGGGCCGCATTTCTGCGCTTGAGGATGGTGATCTGAAGCCAGATCAGGTCACGGAAATCGCCAACCGCCTCAATGTGAGCGAGGACGAGGTGATCTCCATGAACCGCCGTCTGGGCGGCGACACGTCGCTCAACGCGACGGTGCGCCAAGATACCGAAAGCCTGGAGTGGCAAGACTGGCTGGTGGACGAGTCCGACAGCCAAGAGGTCATGCTCATCGACAGCGAAGAGAAAGACAACCGCCGCGCCATGCTGCGTGAGTCCCTCGACGTGTTGAACGATCGCGAGCGCCGCATTTTCGAGGCGCGCCGCTTGTCCGATGACCCGCTGACGCTCGAAGAGCTCAGCCAGGAGTTTGGTGTCAGCCGCGAGCGCGTGCGTCAGATTGAAGTGCGTGCCTTCGAGAAAGTGCAAGAGGCTGTGGTGGCCGCTTCTGCCATGCTCGAAGAAACCGGCGCCGACGCCCGGTAGTCAAAGACCTCCAACGTCAAACAGACAAAACCCGGGGCGCAAGCCCTGGGTTTTTGTCTTTCAGATTGAAGGATCACCGACAATACAGGTTGAGAGGTCACAGCTCTTCGATGATGTAATATCGTGCACAAGGGTCAGAAATGCCGCCCTTAAGCATTGGGCCCTTTGCTTTGAACGATGTTGGCGTCAGGCACGGTTCATCGAACTCAGGGCCGGTCACATCCGGGTTGTTCCCGTCAGGCCCTGGCAACAAATCAGACGGCGTCACATCGATCGTTGGCAATGTTGGTAGGCCAGTTCCTGGCACAGAATTCAAAATGCCAGACCCAGGCAACTCAATCGACGCGATCACTTGATCGTTCACATTCGGCGGCACTTGCGCTGGGCCCAAAGGCGCTGCGCCAGGCGCAGGGACAAAGACGCCAAAACCCTCGCGGCGGACAACAACCGAGCCGCCAGCATTGCTCACCTCAACCTGGCCACGGCCGGTGATGCCGTTCAGCGCCGTACTCGGGCCACGCAGGATCACAAGCACGGCGTTGTTCACATCCACCGGATCATTCGGGCCAATAAGGCCCATCTGGATAGCCAGAAGCCGGGCAGCTTCGCCGACCACAATATCAACGGTCGTTCCGCGAGTCCCAATGGTCGCCGACGGCGTTTCAATTGCCACATTCTGCGGTGCGATAGATCCAACACCACCAGACACAAACCGCAGGAACCCCTGTGTCGTCCGCGCAGCGATCTCGCCCACCCCTCGGTCGGGGTCGTAGACGAAGCGATCAATTACCAGATCGTTGCTCTCGCCGATGGTGAACACACTTTCATCGAGCAACAGAACTTGCATGCCCGACTGAACTTGGGTGCGGACCCGGTCACCGAGCAACATAGCATCGCCCCCGGCCGGTGCGCGGGTGACGCCGGCAGAGTCCACGGAAACCGACCCACGCACGGACGCCGCAACGCCAATCTGGCTTGTCTGGGCGATACCGACACCGGACGATTGGAGTACCAAAAGACCCAACGCAAGCAGCGCGACGAGGGGTGCTAGAGCACGGTCAAGGAAAGGTGTGCGAAACTGTGTCATGGGCAACCACCTAGTTCGAGAAGCGCCGCGCGATCGACAGGCCAACCGACACGCCGTCGCTCTCGTAAACCGGAATGTTGGAATCATTATGCTGATAGCGCGCAAAAGCCTCCAACGACCAATCGTTGGCCCAAGCGCCCGTGTCATCGGTCCCAAGCCCGTCAAGAATGGTCGCAAAAGGCGCCGAGACAGCAACGCTTGCCGTGTAGCGTGTCTCATCGCGCGCGACGGTCGCGGGCACGACAAAGGGATTGAGAGCATCATACTGCACATTGCGGACGGTACCCCCAACCTGCACCTGCACACCCGAGGCATTGCGATACCGCACCGAAGCGCCACCGCCCAGCGAGTCATAGCTGTACCAGGCGCTCCCCGCATCCTTGGAGGCATACAAACCGTTCACGGTGAAGCTCCAAAGGGTCGAGACATGGTAGGTGAGCGATGGCTGAACGGACACCAGCACACCGTCGGCATCGCCCATCGGCGTCACAGCGAGCAAATTCACATCGACAGCCTCATGGACCGCTTGCACGCGCAGGGACGCGGAAACACTCTCGGAGACATCGGCGATAATTTGAGCACGGCCACCAACATCGGTGCCATACAGATTGCCGCCAATGAACTCGAGGCCGCCAACAGCCATCACATCAAGGAACGCAAAGCCCAAATCAAACCGTGGCCCTACAGCAACTCGGGCGAAGGAATGGCCACGTCCGCCGTCAAAATGGCCACGCCCAAACACATTGGCCTGGGCGCGCAAGCTATGGCCCTGGCCGCCAATCGGCTGCTCTGCCGACAGTTCGACTTGGCCAAAGGCGCCGAAAGCATCTGCAGCTGGGAAGTTGTAGAAAACGCCGCTCAGGAAGAAGTTGCCAGGCCGCTGTCCTGGATTGCTGTCGTACAAAACGCCAGCGCGGACCACGCCAGCAAAGCGCAGTGCTGTGGGGCTTGAGCGCACATGGACGGCAAGCCTCGAAGCTTCGGCGCGTTGCGCGTCGGTCAGCGGGCGGCCCGCCAGATAGTCAAGATCACTCTGCGCGGCCGCATCGTCGCCAAGGCGCAAAAACACGGCGACACGGATCAGACGGGCCTCATCGAAATTCGGGTAGCGCAGCAAAATCCGCTGCAGGGTTACCGATGCACCTTCAAAATCCCCAGCCGCCAACTGGGCTTCCAAGAAGGTAATGTTCACCGCGACATCATCGGGGTTGGCGAGCACACCATTGAAGGCCGCGTCATAAGCCGCGTTGTCGGCCCGAACAGGCTCAACAACACTGCACGCAATTGAGACACCGACGGCGATCGCAGCAGACAAGGCGAGATAACCCGCTTTGAATGTCTTGGTTCTACGCATGCGTTACAAACCTCTACTCGACTATCGAAAGCGCACCCGATCAGCGTGGTTCAGCGGTCTCCAATAAGGTCGATTAATAGTTTGGAAAGGAATCGACCAAGACGCAAGCAATGAAAGAGTTCAGCGTGGTCATGATCGATGATTTATGTCTACTGTTGCGCAACCACTGCACTTCAACTTCTGTCAGTGAAATCAACAACTACACGCCAAGGTGATAGAACCTTGGATTGCTGACGAGCAACGCGTGCACCATGGCCCAACTCTATCGCATCGCTGTTCCTTTGATATGCGGGATGATTGTCCTGACCGCAGGCATTGTCATCCGCGCCGACGACCCAGGCTTTGCGCAGATCATCCGCGAGCGCGTGTTCGACCTGTATCAACGCGTCGATCCGCCTGTTTTTGGGCCTGAGTTGCCCATTCGTATCATCGATATTGATGACACATCACTCGCCCGCCACGGCCAATGGCCATGGCCACGCGATCTAATGGCCGACATGGTAACGACGCTGCGTGACGCTGGTGCCGCGGTAATCGCGTTCGATATGCTGTTCCCAGAACCCGACAGAACCAGCCCGCAACGCGCAGTACGCGCATGGAACCTTCCGGCAGATGTGCAGGCCGAGCTCCAGGGGCCACTCGCAGCCCTTCCAGACAATGATGACCTTTTCGCCGAGGCGCTGCGCGCTGCACCCTCAGTGTTGGGGGTCGCTCCGTCACCGGAGGGTCAGGCCTATGTCAGCAAGAGCGGCCTTGCATCCCTCGGACCTTCAACGGCCTTATCACTGACCCAGGCGGAGGCCGTGACGTCAAACCTACCCATCTTCGATGCAGCCGTCCAAGGCTTGGGAGGCATCAACGTTTCCCTGCGCGATGATGATGCTGTTGTGCGGCGATTACCCGTGCTCACGACAGTCGGAAACACAACCATGCCGGGTCTGTTCGTCGAGGCCTTGCGCGTTGCGCAGGGCGCACAAAGTCTGGTTGTGCGGTCCAATCCGTTACCGAGTCAGCCGGAAATCGGCATCCCGCAAGACCTTAAAGTTGGCGACCTTGTCGTCCCGCTCTCCGCGGACGGCAGCTACCGCGTTCGTTATGGAACGCTTGACCCGGCGATTACCTTGTCCGCCAACGACGTCGTCGCCGCCATTGACGATCCGGCCTCCCTGTCGCCTCGTCTCGCTGGCACGGTGGTGATGGTTGGGACCTCCGCCCCCGGTTTGTTCGACTTGCGGGCCACGCCCCTCGGCACAATCGTGCCCGGAGTCACCATGCACGCACAAGCGGCCGGCAATGTCGTCCTTGGACAGCACCTGACGCGTCCAGACTGGACGCTGGGTCTCGAATTGGTCGCCACAACCATCGCTGGCCTCGTTGTGATCGCTGCCGCCGTAACGCTCAGACCGTTGCTTGGCGCACTGGTTGCGGTGGCCGCCTCTGGTTCGCTTATTGGTGGATCATGGTGGGCCTTTTCCGACCGATGGATGCTTGTTGATGCCAGTCTACCGACGCTGACGACCTTGCTGACCTTTGGGGCGGTGGCAGTCCCGATCTTGATCGGCACCGACAAACGCCAGCGCTTTATCCGAGACGCGTTCGCGCACTATCTCGCAGAGCCCGTCTTGGAGCGATTGGAGAACAATCCAGACGCGCTGAGCCTTGACGGCGAACGGCGAAGCATATCGGTGCTGTTTATGGATATTCGTGGCTTCACATCGCGCTCGGAAACCATGGAACCAAACGAAGCGGTGAACTTACTCAACAGCCTACTGGACCCGTTGTCGGAGGCGGTCCTCGCCGAAGAAGGTACCATCGACAAGTTCATGGGCGACGGCATGATGACCTTCTGGAATGCGCCACTGGATCAGCCAGACCACGCCGCACGGGCATTGCGGGCAGCGCTTGCCATGACCGATGCACTCACGGCCTTCAACAAGGCGCAGCCCGTCGACAGGGAACCGCTTGCCATCGGCATCGGCGTTCACACAGGCGAGGCCTTTGTTGGCAACATGGGGTCTCGCCGCCGCTTCGCCTATTCGGCCATCGGCGACACGGTGAATTTGGCCGCCAGGGTCGAGGCCCTAACCGGTAGCCAAGGTCACAAGGTTTTGGTGACAACAGAGGCCCTTCGGGCCGCGACCAGCCATGACCACCAGCTGGCGGACAGGTTCACCAGCGCCGGCGAGCACATGGTCAAAGGCCGCAAGCAAGCAGTCTCAGTCCACCGGCTCAAAGAAAGCTAGGTCCGAGGCGCTACTGCGACGACCAGGCGTTCAGTGCTTGCTGGAACACGGCAACACCGTCATTGCCTTTTTCGAACGTGATGATGGCACGCCTGTTGTCATCATACAGGATCGGCAGATCAAACCAGCGGCCGTCACGCAACAGCGGGACGTTCACAGCCTGGTCGGCTTCACCTGCCGCCAGCGCCTGCCAGAAAACGCCGTTGCCGAGATCAACAATTGCGCCCCGTAACGGATCGCCACCCGCCTGTTCCTGCGGCTTCACAACAACGCCCACCAGCTCCGCAACACTGTTCGCGGGGAAGGCTTCCGACAGTTCAAAGGTGAACTCAAGAAGGTGCGTCGCCGGCAAGGCGTCATCTAGGTTGCGGGTAATCCGCAGGCTGAGGGAAATGCCCCGCGCCGGGATCTCGATCGTGCCGACAACGGCCGGGCTGGCCGACGCATCGTCGAGCTGCCAAAGAGCACGGCCAGGAGCAGTAAAGCCATCCGCGTCGGCGGTCAGGCCCTCTTCATACAGAATGGCGGTTTGGGCGACAGGCAGTCCCGTTGGCGCTGGATCGGCCGTGGCGACCTCCGGTGTTTCCGGTTCCGGCTCAGGCTCAGGCTGTTCTGGTGTCTGCTCGATGGTGCCTTGATTGTCAGGCAGCAGGCGTTCGGAAGTCTGGGTTGGGTCCGATCCGATTGTCCGCACTTCGGGAGCCTGCTCCAACGGTTCTTCGACCGCAACAACGGGCTCCTCTTCGGACGTGGCCAAATAAGGATCCAAAAGCCCCAATTGCCAAGCGGCAACGCCGCCACCGGCAATAAGGATCAGCCCCAACACACCAACAACCATGCCGGCCATGCCGCTACCGCGCTTGGCCTTAGGTTGCGGCGCTTGGCTTTGTTCCGGCTGGAAGTCAGGTTGGTTTTGGGTCGGCGGCACCTCAAACGGCTCGGGCGGCGCCGCGACCGGGCTGTCAAATGTCGGCGGCGGGTCGAGCCTCGGGCCTTCAAAGCTTGGCGCTTGCGTTGCGGACGCTGGCGGCATTGGCGCAGCCGGCGTGGCTGCAACAGGTGCAGGAACAGGTGCAGCAACAGCGGGCTGCGGCGCGGCGACCGGTGCGGCTGGAGGTATCGGAGCTGGCGGGGCGACGGGTGTCGCACGCGAAACAGGCCGTGCCGGTGCAGTAGGTGCAGGCGCAGCAGGCGCGGGTGCAGCAGGCGCTGGCGTGCCCGGCAAGATCCCGCCGTTCCCGGCAACATCGGCTTCAACTTTGCGGATCGCGGCTTCCAGCGCCAAACGCTGGCGGCTGATGTCTTCGGGTGGAAGCGGCGGCTCGAAGCCAGTCAGCTGACGGACCAGGGCCTGGCGAGCGCGCTCGTAGATCTTGCGGCGTTCATCACCAGGCGCACCCGGGCGCGCTGCCAACGCCTTACGCAAGATTGCATCAAAATCCGCCATACTCACACCATTCTGTCATTTGCCACCACCGTGGCGGAATCGCGATACCCGTCAATCATTGGTCTCTAATGCCCAATCGGACCATCACCGGTCAATGCTTTGGTATAGGACAGCACGCCCTATCAAAGGGTTAGTACGCCACTTTGCCGAATATTTGGGGTGATTGACGTCTTTCTCCGCCTTAGTCTTTGAACGGGTCATGCACCAAAATTGTGTCATCACGCTCTGGGCCGGTGGAAAGCACCGAGACAGGCGCGCCGATCAACTCTTCTACATAGCGCACATATTTGATCGCCTGGGCTGGCAATTGCGCCCAACTGCGCGCACCAGCCGTGCTCTCGGTCCACCCGTCCATGCGGGTGTAAATGGGTTTGGCGCGGCCCTGCTGACCCTGGCTGGCAGGCAGATAGTCGATCACCTCACCATCCACCTCATAGCCGGTGCAGATCATCAACTCTTCCATGCCGTCGAGCACATCAAGCTTGGTCAGCGCGATACCAGTGATGCCCGATGTTTTCACGGTCTGGCGCACCAGCACAGCATCGAACCAACCGCAGCGGCGCTTGCGGCCCGTCACCACGCCGAACTCGTGGCCCTTCTCACCGAGATACTGACCCACCTCATTGAGCTGCTCCGTCGGGAACGGGCCTTCACCCACCCGCGTGGTGTAGGCCTTGGTGATACCCAGCACATAATCGATCCCGCCTGGGCCGATGCCGGAGCCAGTCGACGC
Source organism: Hyphomicrobiales bacterium (assembly GCA_965601715.1). Classification (GTDB taxonomy): domain Bacteria; phylum Pseudomonadota; class Alphaproteobacteria; order Rhizobiales; family MH13; genus MH13. The sequence continues at coordinate 1,776,231 of OZ271835.1, forward strand.
CTGCCCGGCCACCGTGTTGGAGGATGTCACAAACGGGTAGGTGCCGTGGTCAATATCGAGCAAAGCGCCCTGCGCGCCCTCAAACAATATCCGTGACCCCCGCGCGCGGTGTTCATCGAGCACCTGCCAAACCCGGTCAATAAACGGCGTGATCTGGTCGGCCACCGCGAGCAATTCATCCAGGATCGCCTGCGCTTGGATTTCCGGTGCTTCCAGCCCGCGCCGAAGCGCATTGTGGTGCGCCAGCAGCCGGTCGACCTTGGCCGGTAGGGTAGCCGGGTTTGCCAAGTCCATCACGCGGATCGCACGACGCCCCACCTTGTCCTCGTAAGCTGGGCCAATCCCGCGACCTGTGGTGCCAATCTTCGTGCCGGTCTGGGTCGCGGCGCTTTCGCGCATGCCATCAAGCTCACGGTGCAGCGACAGGATAAGTGTCGCATTATCGGCGATGCGCAGACGTTCCGGGGTGATCGTTACACCCTGACCACGCAGCGTTTCCATCTCTTTGACCAGATGGTGCGGGTCAACCACCACGCCATTGCCGATCAACGACAAGGTGCCCTCGCGCACGATACCCGACGGCAGCAACGACAGCTTGTAGACAGTTTCGCCAATCACCAATGTGTGGCCCGCATTGTGCCCACCTTGGTAGCGCACCACCACGTCGGCGCGTTCCGACAACCAGTCGACGATCTTGCCTTTGCCTTCATCGCCCCATTGCGATCCGACAACCACAACATTTGCCATGCATGCATGCCTTTTCTTACGCGCCCGTTTCCGGCGCCAAACACAACAGCGCCCCGTATGACGGTTGAAAGCTCAACCGATCATCGGGGCGTTCGGGTCCCTTTAGCACAGTTGCGGCATATGCAACCCCTAATCGTGCGACCGGTGCACAGGCAAACCCAAACCAGTGCTTGCAGCACCAGGGCAAAATGTGGTGGGGACGGGCATGTCTTTGTACGATCGCCCTTACCTGCTGTTGATCCTCACCAACCTGTTTTGGGCTGGCAACACGATCGCAGGCAAATTGGCCAACGATGTTGTGCCACCCTTTACACTCACTTTCCTGCGGTGGTTGGTGGTGGTGATGATCGCCTATGTGCTGGCGAGGCCCTATTTGGAAGCGCACAAGGCGACGCTGAAAGCCAACTGGCCGCTTCTATTCTTGATGGGCCTGCTCGGCTTCTCGCTGTTCAACACGTCGCTTTACACCGCCCTCACCTACACATCGGCGCTCAACGTCGCGATTGAGCAGTCCGCGTTCCCGGCAGTCATCGCCTTCATGATGTTCGTCATCTACCGCGAGCACATCACACCCTTGCAGGCCGCGGGCATCGTGCTGACGATGATCGGCGTGATCTTTACGGCTACCCAAGGCAGCCTGGAGCGGTTGCTTGCCCTTCAATTTGGGCGCGGCGACATCATCATGTTGATCGGTGTTCTGATCTTCTCCACCTACTCCATCATGCTGCGCAAGAAACCGCAGCTGCCCTGGCAGGTTTTCCTCTTTATGCTGGCGCTCGGTGCGACGCTCGGTGCGTTGCCCTTGCTGGCCATCGACCTCGCCCAAGGCCGCTATCCGGCGCAGGACTGGCGAGTCTTGCCGTTGCTTGCCTATGTTGTGATCTTCCCGAGCTTTGTCAGCCAGGTTTTCTGGGTGCGCGGCGTGGAACTAATCGGCGCCGGACGCGCCAGCCTGTTCATCAGCCTGATCCCGGTCTTTGGGACATTGCTGGCCGTGGTCATACTGGGCGAGCAGTTCCAGCTCTACCATGCCATTGGCCTGGTGAGCGTGGTTGGTGGGATTGTTCTGGCCGAATGGTCGGGTAGCCGCAAAGCATTGGCGAGGCAGACAGGATAGGACGATAGGCTGGGGGGCCGGGCACGATGGCGAAACTCTACTTTCATTACTCGACGATGAACGCCGGCAAGTCGACCATGCTGTTGCAGGCGGCCTACAACTATGCCGAACGGGGCATGTCGACGCTGCTGCTCACTGCCCAGCTGGACCAACGCGCTGGCGAAGGCATGATTGGTTCTCGCATCGGCATCAAGGCCAAGGCCGAGACCTACACCGCGCAGACCGACCTGTATGAATTCCTGGTCGAGCATCTTTCGAAGCTTACCGAGGTAGGTGAGGAGCGCCCGGCCTGCCTGTTGGTCGATGAGGCGCAGTTCCTCACCGACGTGCAGGTTTGGCAGTTGGCGCGCATTGTCGATGACGTGAAGATCCCGGTGATGGCCTACGGCCTGCGCGTTGATTTCGCTGGGCAGTTGTTCCCTGGTTCGAGGGCACTGCTGGCCTTGGCTGATGAGCTGCGCGAAGTGCGCACCATCTGCTGGTGCGGGTCAAAGGCCACCATGGTGGCGCGTGTCGGCGAGGATGGCAAAGCGGTTACCGGCGGCGCGCAGGTCGAGATCGGCGGCAATGACCGCTACATATCGCTATGCCGCAAGCATTGGCGCCACGCCATCAACGAGGCGCAGGGTGGCGCTATCAAACCCATCGATCCCGTCTATGGCACCTTTCGGCCCGAGGACGATGAAGAAGGTGCGGGCGGCTAGGTATCCCTATGAAATTGGCACACCTGGCAGTCTGGACTTCAGACTTGGACACCTCCGCTGCTTTTTGGACGAGGTATTTTCAGGCAAAGATTGGCGAACGCTACGAGAGCAAAAACCGCCCAGGGTTTGAATCTCTTTTCATCGATTTGCCGGGCAGCGATGTGCGCATCGAGCTCATGCAAGGGCCATGGGTGACACCTTTTCCGGGAGAGGCCTGTGGTTGGGCCCATGTCGCCTTTTCTGTCGGTGCCGCGCAGAAAGTCGACGAACTGGCGCGTCGTTTTGAACGGGACGGGTTGTTGGTTTCGCCGCCCAGGCGAACCGGCGATGGCTATTATGAAGCCGTTGTCCGCTCGCCCGAAGGAACACTGATCGAAATCGTCGCCTGACCGGCGGTCATTGGCAGGCCTTGCCCATCAGAGCGACCACCAAAAGCGTTTCACAAGATACCGTCGAAGGGCTTCGTGTTCATCATTTGAGAGCGTTCGCTGACTTTCCACATCCAAGCGACGAGCCGCCCAATCACGGAGCGTCTGCCAGAATTTTTTTTTGTGCTGGTCTCGGCGGCTTTTGGAGCGAATGAAAGAGTAATCATGGTGGACCTCGTTTCCGGTATTGGAATGTGACCCAACCATAGAAAAGCGTGGCACCCAGCGCTTGACCGTTAGCTTGTCAAACGCTTGCCGTTTGCTTGTTTTGCGTTGCCGAAAGGTGATTTGTCCGTGATTTTTGAGTTTGGTGACCTTCACATTGACGGAGATCTACGGGAGATCACGCGCGCCGGGACGGCCGTATCTGTGTAACCGCAGGTCTTTGACCTTCTGCTTTTCTTGGCAGAAAACCCCGAGCGGGTGATCTCAAAGGACGAATTGATAGATGCCGTTTGGAACGACCGGGCCATCACCGATAGCGCATTCGCCCAAGCCAACGACAGACTGCATCGCCGGGCGGTCGGAACTGTCCGCGATCCTATGCGAAGTCGCCTTGTCTTTTGAGTGTTAGTTCATCTCACCGGCGTTGACTATGGGCGCCCGGAAGTTGGGGGTCTGGAACGTAATTCCACCGCCAAAGGCATAGGACAGGCCGACTTTGATGGTGTGGAACAGCGCTTGTTCTGTTTCGCCTGGCTCACGCAACCGGACAAAATCACCCTGGTAGCCAAGAAACCAGTTAAGGTCGCCGATCAGGGGTGCTCGATACTCAGCCGTGGCCTGGACCCATAGTCCGTCAGACACTTGTTCGTCCTCGTCGAAGTCACCAATTCCGACAGCTGCACTTGCCTCAAAAAGCCCTGGACCAATTGGAAGATCGCCACCTGCCCGCAGGAAATAGAGGTCTTCAATCGTGTCGTAGATATTGCCACCTTCATCAACGAAGAACAGACCACCTGCCTGGGCGAACACACGATCAAATCGAACCTCAGTTCCGCCGCCGAGAATCAAGCCGGTGTTCTCGCGGTCAGCATGGTTGCGTGCCGCCAACGCGACACCAAAAGCGCCCCAGCTGATCGCCTCGGTTTCCTTCACCACATGGACGCCAAAACTGCGAAAGGCTGCGGGAAACTTTCGATCGTTGGAATTTTCGTCCGTTTCTTCGTGATAATCATACAGGCCGTCGCCAATCACTGACCAACGGGCACCGAATGGAAGCTCAATCGCAAAGGACGCACCCCCGCCGAAAACTCCGGCACAAAACTCCGATCCCAGGCCGCTGCAGGGTTCACCATCGTCAAGACCGTCAACAGGCACGACGCCTTGTCCCCAAATTGATAGCTCAACGCCAACGGCTCGAGAGACATTTTGGTCGCCGGCAAGCAGGTCATTGGCCATGACCGATGTGCAAATGGCCAGAGCGCCCACAATGGCACTGCCAAGACGAAGGTAGATGTAAGGTCTGCGCATTCTCGACGTCCTTATGCCATATTTTCGTAGCGTAAATGACCATAGCTACGCGTCTCATCGTCGTCGATGATCTCAAGCCGCTGTATCGGGTTTGGCAGTTGTTTTTCGAGAAGTGTGGTCTCGACCACACACCAAAACGAGCCGCGTGTTCTTCCACCAAGCGCGCCGGTTCGCAAACCAGTCCACCATTCTAACTGTCTGCACCGCACCAACGCGGCGACAACAAAACAGGCAACCGAAACAAGCATCAGGCTTCTGGCGTTTAGGTCAGGTGCCATCCATCATGCGGGCACGCGCTCTTTGTCACATGATCTTCTTGCCCAGTTTGTTTTTCTGGGCAGATAAGGGCCAAAGCCCGGGACGCAGCGCAATCTCTCGTGGTCAGACCGACCGTTGACGATGATCTGCCCATCAGAGCGACCACCAAAGGCGTTTCAAAAGATACCCTCGAAGGGCTCCGTGTTCATCGTTTGAGAGCGTTCGCTGGCTTTCCACATCCAAGCGACGAGCCGCCCAATCACGGAGCGTCGGCCAGATTATTTTGTGGTGGTCTCGGCAGCCTTCGGAGCAAATGAAAGAGCAATCATGGTGGACCTCGTTTCCGCTGTTGGATTGTGGTCTAACCTAAGAAAAGGATGGCACCCGGCGCTTGACCGTTCGTTCGTCAAACGCTTTGCCGTCTGCTTGTTTTGCGTTGCCGAAAGGTGATTTGTCCGTGATTTTTGAGTTTGGTGACGTTCACATTGACGGGGATCTACGGGAGATCACGCGCGCCGGGACGGTCGTATCGGTGCAACCGCAGGTCTTTGACCTTCTGCTTTTCTTGGCAGAAAACCCAGAGCGGGTGATCTCAAAGGATGAATTGATAGATGCCGTTTGGGACGGCCGGGCCATCACCGATAGCGCATTAAATGCGCGCATCAACGCCGCGCGAAAAGCAGTGGGCGACACCGGCGAAACGCAGCGGTTCATCAAGACGGTGCCCCGCAAAGGCTATCGGTTCGTCGCGGATATTGATGAGGCAAGCCCAATCGCCCAAGCGGCTCCCGTCAGCGCACTGCCATCGACCCCATCACTGACCGTGGTGCCGTTTGCAGACGGCGGTATCGATCCAGAATACCAATTTCTCGCCGACGGCCTGACCGAGGATGTGGTCACCGCCCTATCCAAACTGCGCGGGTTCTTTGTCACGGATCGCAGCACCACCTTTGCCCTCAAAGGAGCGGTCAGTGATCCGCGTCTTATCGCCGAAGAAATGGGGGTTCGTTACATCCTTCAAGGTTCAGTGCGATCAGCTGGACGCCGGATTCGGATCAATGCCTCGCTCACCGACACCGAGACCAACGCGCAGTTGTGGGGCGAACGCTACGACCGCGACCTAACCGATATCTTCGATCTGCAGGACGAGCTTACCGAAAGTCTCGTTGCGCGGCTTTCACCGGAGCTTTTCGCTGCTGAGCACGCGCGCCTGAAGCGTCGACCACCGAAGAACCTCGATGCTTGGGAGTGCTTCGTTCACGCCATTCATGACTATGGGAAACAAACAAGGCAAAGCAGTGCCAGCGCCGTCGCACAGTTGGAGCGAGCGATCGACATCGACCCGCACTACGCACAAGCGCTGGGGCTGTACGCCACCACTTTGGCCTGGCGCGTGATCCAGGGGTGGGAGCCATTTGACGAGACGCTCTCGCGTGCCCGACAGGCAGCGGACCAGGCGGTGTTGGCCGATCCCAATGACCCTTGGGCTTCCATCGGGCGCGGTTATGTGTCGATCACCGCGCGGGAAGAAGATGCCGCCATCATGAATTATGGGCGTGCCGTCGACCTGAGCCCGAATTTTGCCTATGCGCGAGCGCTGTTGGGCGCATCCAACGCCTATGCTGGCAATGCCGACCTTGCACGCGATCACATAGAAAAGGCGATCGCGCTGAGCCCCCGCGATACCTTCATCGACAAGTTCTATCTCTATTTGGCCATCGCCGAGTTTCAGGCCGCGCGCTACCAGGCATCAGCCGAGGCGGCAGAGCGCGCCATTCAGCTCAAGCCAGGGCACCCGAGTTCGCACATGTTTCGGACGGCCTCGCTTGCTCTGGGCGGCGAGCAAGCCATGGCGGAAGCAACATGCGAGGCCTATCTGAGCCTTGTACCGACGGCAACGGCCTCAAAGATCGAGCAAACCGTGCTGTTTTACGACCCACAAGACCGACGCCGGATGGCCGAAGGGATGCGCAAAGCAGGGCTGCCAGATTGAGGGCGCGCTAGACGTTAAGGGGGTTCGTCAAGCGCCCTAGCGTGGCTGATCTGTACACCGTAATGAAACGCAAAATCCCGAGGGTTCTGCGCCCTCGGGATCGTTGGCTTTGACCTTTTTTGGCGCTTATGCAGTGGCGCGTGCGTCCTCATAAACGCCTGTGTCGGCGACAGGCTCGGCCGTGTCGGCCATGGCCACAAAAGGTTTGGCGAGGAGCGCCAAGCCAATTGCCGCCAAGGCGAATAGGGCCAAAAACGCGATAACAGCAAGGCCAAGACCCGCCATCGCGCCCCCGACAAGAAGAACGACGGCACCGGCCAGGCCAGAGGTAATTTTGTTTGCAAGGGTTTTCATCGGAAAGTCTCCATAGGTGTTTGCTTCGACGCAAACAGATATGGAGGGCGGGATTTACCCCCGTCTGACCCGAACTTTACAAGTCTGTAAAGGTAAGGGTGACGCGCAATCCTTGTGGGTTGTTGGCGGCAAGTGACAGCTTGGCATTGTGTCGATCGGCAACCGCGCGCACCAAAGCCAATCCCAGCCCCGTGCCTTCGGTCTCCCGCGCAGCATCCAACCGCACCATTGGTTTCACAACCTCATCAAACAAGACCGGGTCGATGCCCAGGCCGTCGTCGGCAATACCCATTGCACGCTGGTCGACGAACAAGACAATGCGCGCACCACCATGGACAATGGCGTTTTGGATAAGGTTTGCGAACGCCTGAAGGAGCATCGCTCGGTCGGCCAGGACAGACTGACTGGCTTGCACCAGGACCTTAAGTTGCTTGCCATTGTCCTCAACCACCGGGCCAAAGATCTCGGATAGCTCTACGGCGAGCGCACCCAGGTCAACCGGCTCGAACCCATCTTGGCCATGGCCTGCTTCGATCCGCGCCACCCGCATGATGGTGTCGAAAATGCCCGACATCCGTTCCGCCTCCTCAAGAGCGCAAGCGCGTTCATCGCCTTCGGGCAACGTCTCCAGCCTCGCACGCAGGCGCGCCAAAGGTGTACGCAGATCGTGCGCCAAGCTGGCGCTCAGGTTCCGTGTTTGCCCGACAAGCCTCTCCAGTTCGGCAGCTGTGTTGTCGAGCTGACGGGCCAGTTGATCCAGATCGTCCTTGTCTCGTTGCCTACCGGTGCGCGCCGTTAGGTCGCCAGCTGCCAGGCGTTGTAGGACATCGTTGATGGCCGCCAGACGGCGCTGAGCGACAAGGCCCACACCCACACCAATGCCAAGGACAAGGATCACAATGAAGCCCGCCGTGGTCCAAAGCGCGCCACTCAGCAACTCCAGCGCATCCTCGCTATCGTCGAGCGGAACGGCTATCAAAACAGCCGCGCCTTGATTGTCGCGCGCAATGAGCGCCCTCCATGATTCAGAGCGCCGAAAGTTGTTATCGAGATCGACGGTCCCGCCGCCTTGTTGAGCGATTTCGGCAAATGGGCGCGGCAGGTCACCCAGTTCGGATACCGGTCGGACGATCACAGCAAAGGTATCGTTGGGCGTGTCACCCGCGCCGACGGCAGCAGCAAGGTTTGCAAGCGATGTGTCCACACGGCGCAGAACGGCGTCTTCGCCCAGGGTGAGCGCCACAGCTATCGCCGCGGCCATGCCGGCCGCAAAAATGCCCGACAGCAGCACGGTGAGCCGCAGCGTCGAGGATCGACGCAGCCATCGCATGGGCACGATCAGATTACCGCCCGAAGACATAGCCCTCGCCTCGCCGCGTGCGCAGCAATTCTTCGTCGAACGGTTTGTCGATTTTTGCGCGCAAACGGCTGATATGCGTCTCAACCACGCTGGTGGTGGGGTCAAAACTCATATCCCAAACCTGTTCGAGCAGCATGGTGCGCGTCACCAAGCGGCCAGGACGGCGCATAAAATACTCTAACAGTTTGAATTCCTTAGCCATCAAATCGATGGATTGCCCCTGGCGTTCACAGCTGCGCGCAAGCAGATCAAGGCTCAGATCGCCATAGCGAAGAACCGTGGGCTCGTTGCTCGTTGCCCCGGCACCGTCACGCCGACGTCCAAGCGCATTCACACGGGCGGATAGCTCGGCAAAAGCGAAAGGCTTGGTCAGATAATCATCGCCGCCCACCTCAAAACCTTCAACGCGCGCGTCGACCTCGCCGAGCGCGGTCAAGAAGATCGCTGGCGTTGCGTTTTTGGAGGCCCGCAGAGATTTGAGCACCGCCAATCCATCAAGGCCTGGAACCATGCGGTCTAGGATAAGAACGTCATAGTGCTGGCCCATAGCGGCCAGGAGCGCCTCCTTGCCGTTGCCAAAGTGATCAACCACATGGCCTTCTTCACGCAGACCTTTGGTGATCCAGGGGCCGAGATCACGGTCATCTTCAAGCAGCAATATCCGCATATCCGTCTCTGCTATGAAAGGGGTCGAGGAAGGTCGCCCGAAGCAACCTTCCATTGCCGGATCACGTCACAGCTTAGATGAAATCGTCATCATCGTCGTCGTCAACGTCCTCTGCCTCGATCTCAAAAATCTCGCCAGTATCAGCATTGATTTCGACGTCCATTTCAGCGCCATCGGCTGTCAGAATTTCGATCTCATACACGTGCATGCCGTCTTCACGCTCCAGTTCAGCTTCCTGAACTTCACCCGGCACTTCTGCAAGCGCAATCTCAACGGCCTGTGCCTCGGTCAAAGTCGGTGCGTCAAAAGCAACGGTTTGTGAGGCGACCACGCCAGCAGCGCCTGCCGTTGTCAGCAGGGCTGCCAAGATACCGCCAGTAACAAGTTTCTTGCTCATGTCATGTCTCCATCTTTGGTTGGCGAAGAACACCGCGTCCTTCGATGAAGCCAAGATGGGGGGCGGACTTTGCAGCGGCCTGCGGTGAACCTTACAAAGGTGTAAGGCTTGCAACGTCCTGGCTGACGGCGCGTGATGCGCCAATCACCGCGGTCTCCAGCGCTTATTATGTGCGCGTGAACAACCAGCATGGTAACACCTGGCGACAACCGGGGGATCCGATGAACACTGACTATTTGAGAGTGCCTCCCACCCTGCCTGCCGCGCGGGCAATGGCCCACGCCGCCGCCCAATTGCTCTACCGAGCTGCCGCCGCCAACAATGTGCCGCTAGCGGGCGACGAACACAGCAATCTGGGCTGGGACGGCGACCAAGGCGCCTTCGCCACCCGCATGTTGGCGAACGAAGATCTCCTGCTCAGCCTCAGCCTGGCACCCCTGGTGCTGTGCCTGGGTGAGGCGCAACTGCCGCTCGTTGGCGTCTCACAGGCGGACGCATGCGCATGGCTTGATGGCCAGCTCGTCGCCACAGGCCTCCGGCCCGCCAGCACGGCCGACATACCCTACAATCTGCCGGACGAAGTGCTCACCATCGACACCTTTCAGGATATCGAGGGACTTGCCGACTTGGCGGCCTGGTACACGCTGGCCTGTACGGTGCTGCAAGAGTTGGAAACTGACCTGCGTTCCACCTGCCCGGCAGTCAGTGAAGTGCGCAGCTGGCCACACCATTTTGACATCGCGATTTACGCAGCGCTGGAAGAAGGCGATCCCGAAGAAGCGCGCGGGATCGGCGTTGGCATGTCGCCCGGCGATGAGAGCTACGATGAACCCTATTTCTACATCAACCCATGGCCGCATATCGATATCGCCGCCCTACCCGCACCCATCACGCCGGGCCATTGGCACACGAAGGGTTTTGTCGGCTCGGTCGCAACGGCTTCCGAAATTCTGACCTTGGATGACCGCCTGGATGGCACCCTTCGTTTCATCCGCGACAGCTTTGATGTTGGGAAGAAAGCCCTGGGCTAGAAGACGCACGTAGACGCCGGCCCAACAAAAAAAGCCGCTGGCAAGGCCAGCGGCTTCAAAATGGTCTTGGAGTAGACGCTTAGTAGTGGTGTCCACCGCCATGGCCCCAAAGGCCTGGGACCGGGCCCAACGCATAGCGGAAGCCGAAGGTGACATCGTGGGAGGTGATGTCTTCGAAGATGACGGGCGTGTTTGGTGTATTCGGACCAGTGAATGGGATCACGTCGCCGGTGTTGCCGTCGCCAACGCTCAGGTAACGATAACCCACGTCGAGTGTAACACGGTCGTTGACCTCGAAGCCCAGGCCTGCATAGAGCGCCCAAGCGAAGTTCCACTGGCCGTCACCATTAGCGTAGGCCACGCCAGAAGTCGGGGTGTTGATGTCGGTAAATCCGTCGATCATCGTGTACGAGAAACCAGCACCAGCACCGACATACGGCGTCACGTGGCTATACGTGCCGAGGTCAACAAAGGCGTTGGCCAACACAACGTATTCTGATTTGTCGGCATGATAGTCGTTCGTGCCATCCCAAGTCGCTGGGTTCGCATCGGTGGTCGTTTCGTACCGATCCAGACCATCATAGGCCGTCCGCATGCGATACTCACTGCTGACATCAACACGGAACCATTCATTGAAGCGGTAACCGAAGGCAGCGCCTGCCAAACCGCCAGCCTCAAACTGTGACTGAAGCGTTTCGAGCTCATCTGGTGTCGCGATGAGCGATGTATCGAGATTGTCGACCTTTTGGTTGGTGAAACCAATATAGCCGCGCAGATAGAGTTCACCACCTACGACCACTTCGTACTCAGGCTCAAAGTGAACCACTGGTGGGGTGTAATCGGCGGCGATTGCTGTACCTGAAGCCAGGGTCGTTGCGAGCGCACCGATGAACAGAGATTTGGATGACTTACCCATCACATCATTTCCTTCTTCGCTGTCGAACGGGCTCACGCCGAAGCTGACGAGCGGCCGTCTGCGAGTAGAAGAATGCCTGCGATAAGTTAAAACAGGTTTAACCTTGATTTTTAACCTTAATAAGAATGGTAAACGACGTGTTCACGATAGTTAACCAAAATATAATACTTGATTGAACCATTGCACCACTTTTGAACACAAAGACCCGTTGCGTGCGCAAGCACGGCACCGGTTATGGCGGTAAGCGGGTGGTAGCCGCTAGGCGGCCTTACGCAGTGTGTCGCACAACTCGTCGACAAGCGTTTCGACCAAAGCTGGGTCGTCGCCTTCCGCCATCACACGGATCAGCGGCTCAGTGCCCGACGGTCGTATGACCAAGCGACCTTGGTTGCCCAGGCGCTTCTTGGCTGCCTCGATCGCCGATTGAACAGAGTCTTCGGCCAGCGGGCTATCGCCGTCAAACTGAACATTCTTCAAGATTTGCGGTACCGGCTCAAAACGGTTGCAAATCTCAGAAACCGAACGCCCTTCGCGCACAACCACGCTGAGGATTTGCAGGGCCGAGACCAGCCCGTCTCCGGTGGTCACATAGTCTGACAGAATAATGTGGCCCGACTGTTCGCCGCCAACATTGAAACCATTGGCGCGCATATGCTCCACCACATAGCGGTCACCGACCTGCGTGCGCACAAGCCCGAGGCCGATACCCTGAAGATAGCGCTCCAGCCCCAGGTTCGACATCACAGTCGCCACAACACCGGGTTGGGTCAGGCGTTCGTCGGCACGCCAGCTGTCGGCAACGACGGCCATCAACTGATCGCCTTGGACGATTTTGCCCTTTTCATCCACCAGAACGACGCGGTCGGCGTCACCGTCGAGGGCAATGCCGATGTCCGCACGCAGCTCGCGCACCTTCTCGCACAGCGCTTCCGGCTTGGTCGAACCGCAGCCATCGTTGATGTTGAGGCCATCGGGTTCATTGCCGATGGTGATGACTTCAGCGCCCAACTCCCACAACACGGCGGGGGCCACCTTGTAGGCAGCACCGTTGGCGCAATCGAGCACCACGCGCATGCCCGCCAGGCTCATGGCGCGCGGTAGCGTGCGCTTGGCAAATTCAATGTAGCGCGCCTGCTCACCTTCCACGCGCTTTGCGCGGCCAAGCTGACTGGACGCGGCCAACAACCGATGGGCCGGTGTCTCCATCAGCTCTTCGATCGCAATTTCCATATTGTCGGAGAGCTTGTACCCGTCAGGCCCAAACAACTTGATGCCGTTGTCATGGTAAGCATTGTGCGAGGCGGAAATCATGACGCCAAGGTCGCAGCGCAGCGACCGTGTCAGCATCGCCACGGCAGGCGTCGGCATCGGACCGACGAGGAACACATCGATCCCCACCGAGGTAAAGCCGGCGACCATTGCATTTTCGATCATATAACCAGACAGGCGGGTGTCTTTACCGATCACCACCCGATGGCGGTGCCCACCCTTATGGAACAGCTTGCCAGCCGCCATGCCAACTTTCAGAGCGACATCGGCCGTCATGTTGCCGGAATTGGCCCGGCCACGAATACCATCAGTTCCGAAATAACGCCGTACCAACGCACACCTCAATCACGCGGATTGCGGGCTTTGCCCGCCTCTAGGAGGATACCCAATGCTTGAAAACGGGCCGTTAGCGCAAGCGCATCGCGCTTCAAAGATCGTGTCCAAGCTTTACAGCTGCTTAACAAAAGACCCCGGCAACGCAAAGTTGCCGGGGTCGCAAAGGTTAATCATACACAGCTGGGTTTAACTGGGTTGCGGCTCCATACCGCCAACATCAGCGTCGCCGCCCTTGTCTTTGGGCTTGGCGCCAGCGGTCGGCACCGCCGACCCGCGTGAACGGGTTGGGGTATCATCCAAGTCCTCGCGCACCGGCGGCTTACCATCCAGCAAAGCGCGGATCTCGTCGCCCGACAATGTTTCGTACTCCAGTAAACCATTGGCGATGGCGTGAAGCTCATCCATATGGTCGGTGATGATCTTCTTGGCCGTCTGGTAGCCCTGCTCAACAAACGCTTTCACCTCTTCATCGACCAACTGCTGGGTCGATTCAGATACGTTCTGCGATTGCGCCACCGAGTGCCCCAGGAACACTTCCTGCTGGTTCTCGCCGTAGAGCAGCGGGCCAAGCTTGTCGGACATGCCGAACTGCGTCGCCATGGCTTTCGCCAGCTTGGTTGCCATCTGGATATCGCCAGACGCACCCGAAGTGACCTTCTCGTAGCCAAAGATCTCTTCTTCGGCGACGCGGCCACCCATGGCCACGGCCAGGTCGGCGTAGCACTTCGCACGGGTCAGCGAGACCTGATCCTTTTCCGGCAAGCGCATCACCATACCCAGCGCGCGCCCGCGCGGGATGATCGTCGCCTTATGGATCGGATCGGACGCTGGCATGTGCAACGTCACCAAAGCGTGCCCAGCCTCGTGATAGGCGGTTAGCTTCTTCTCTTCCTCGGACATAACGAGCGTGCGGCGTTCTGCGCCCATCATCACCTTGTCCTTGGCGTCCTCGAACTCGTTCATGGTGACAAGACGCTTGGAGCGACGCGCCGCCAACAGAGCCGCCTCGTTCACAAGGTTCATCAAGTCAGCACCTGAGAAGCCTGGTGTACCGCGTGCCAACGTCTTCAGATCGACATCCGGCGCCAAAGGCACGTTGCGAACATGCACTTTGAGGATTTTCTCACGGCCAACGATATCGGGGTTCGGCACCACAATCTGACGGTCAAATCGGCCCGGACGCAGCAGCGCAGGGTCAAGAACGTCAGGACGGTTGGTCGCCGCGATGATGATCACACCTTCGTTGGCCTCAAAGCCATCCATCTCGACCAGCAGCTGGTTCAGGGTCTGCTCGCGCTCATCATTGCCGCCACCAAGGCCAGCGCCACGGTGGCGACCCACAGCGTCGATCTCGTCGATGAAGATGATGCAAGGCGAGTTTTTCTTAGCCTGCTCGAACATGTCGCGCACACGCGACGCGCCGACGCCAACGAACATCTCCACAAAGTCCGAACCGGAAATGGTGAAGAAGGGCACATTCGCTTCGCCTGCCACTGCACGGGCGGTCAGCGTTTTACCGGTGCCAGGAGGGCCCACCAGCAACACGCCGCGCGGGATACGACCACCAAGGCGTTGGAACTTGCCTGGGTCTTTGAGGAACTCGACAATCTCTTCCAGATCTTCCTTGGCTTCATCAATGCCGGCGACGTCATCAAATGTCACCTTGCCATGCGCTTCGGTCAAAAGCTTGGCTTTGGACTTACCAAAGCCCATCGCTTTGCCGCCAGCGCCGCCTTGCATCTGTCGCATGAAGTAAATCCACACAGCGATCAGAAGCAGCATCGGTCCGAAGGAAATCAGCACCGAGAACAGCGAGAAGCCCTCATCCTGCGGCTGCGCCGTGATGCGAATACCCGCATCGGTCAGTCCTTGAACAAGGTTCGGGTCATCGGGAGCAAAGGTCTGGAATTGGCCACCATCGGTGTACACGCCAGAAATCTGCTGACCCATGATCGTCACATCGCGAATGCGTCCATTCTCGACCTCAGCCAAGAACTGCGAATAGGCGATATCGGAACCGGCGCTTTGAGACGACGGTCCGGAAAACATGTTGAACAGGGCGACCAGCAAAAGGCCGATCACCACCCACAGGGCAAAGTTACGGAAATTGGAGTTCATCAGGATCCAATCCTAGAGGGTAATGCACACGAGTGTGCAGGGTACGCAGCAAACACCGCGTCGGTTGTGTGAAAGATAGGAGGCAAGGGCGGCCTTGCCAAGGTAAGCACCGCTCTTGGTAGGCTATTTAATTGGCTTTGGGGGCGATTCGTCGCGTCTAGGTTAAGAATGACCTGTCCTATTGCGGGTCAAAGCGGCTATCGAGACCTGCGCTCCCTGCCCCGCCAGGGGCTTGAGAGAAGGCGCCGCACCAACAAGTTTGCCTCGCATATCCTCGGCGACAGGCAACGTTGCCAGCACACGAGCGCGGTGTTCACCCTTTATATCGCCGTCAGTACGCTGATAGCCCCGCACGGTGACGGCCTCCAGCGATCCATTCCGCACAACAAAACGATTGTCCCAGACAGCCTGGCTTCCGGGATCAACGGTCACGTTCGGCAAGCCATCGCGCCCCAGTTCAGCGTAAGCGACCAGGTTGGTTTGCGCACCATCGGTGACCCATTCCAAGCAGGCACCACCAATAACCGCCTTACCCGACGGCTCATCGCGAACGTCCTGCGCCAATGCCACCAACCGCGCCAGATCGAGGGGTCGTCTTTCTTCGGCGGCGCGCGATACCGCACCCAATATCATACGGATCATCCGCGCCAGAACCGCCACGGGCCCGGTGCACAGATCGCCCGTCCCATCGAAATAACCATGGCAGTCGCCATCGAGCTGGCGCACCAACTGCCAGGCCATGGAATCGAGCGCGTCAGCATCAAGCGCCGCTAGCCGGGCCGATTCCGCCAAGCCGTCGACCACCTCGCGTGCACCATCTGGGTTTGGCGCGTCGGCCAACCATCCGCGGAAGCGCACGCGCGCGAAGGTACCGTCGGTGTTGCTCGGGTCATGCACCGGGTCCAGGCCGCTATCGAAGAGCACCGCATGCAATGCTTCGCGCCGCCAGGACAGGAAGGGGCGACAAACGGCCACCCCAGCGATTGTGGACCGAGGGCGTATGGCCGCGAGACCTTCTGGTCCGGTTCCACGCGCCGCGCGCATCAAGAAGGTTTCAGCTTGATCGTCCGCGGTGTGCGCTGTCAGAATCAAGCCGTCCGGACCAGCAATCTCCGCCAGTGCGCGGTATCGCCCGTCACGCGCCCAAGCTTGCAGATTACCCTTGGCGGGTTTGGCATCAAGCCGCACGGTCTTATGCGCAAGGCCAAGTTGTGTGCAGGCATCGGCCACAAAAAGCGCTTCGGCATCACTTTCGGCGCGCAGGCCATGGTCGACCGTCACGGCAGTGATCGGTGCCGTCAGTAGGCCTTCGTTCTTGAGCTTGGAAAAACCGACGGCCAACGCCAGTGAGTCAGGGCCGCCGGACACAGCCAGCACCAACCGGTCAGTGCGTTGAAGATCGTCCGCAAGCGCACGCCAGGCGTTGTCCATGGCGTGTGCAGGCTGGTCTAGCACCCAGCCAAACCCTGCTCAGTGCGCGCCGTATCGAGCACAATTTGCGGTGCACGCGGATAGTCACTCAGCAACTTGTTGAAGGTGGCACAGGCTTGGCTTTGGGCGCCTAGACGCTCCAAACTCATTGCCAGTTTCAGCAGTGAATCCGGCACCTTCACATCTTCTGGGTAGTTGTTGAACACGGCCAAAAACTGCTCGGCGGCCGGTGTGTACGCGCCCATCGCAAAGTGCGATTCACCCAGCCAAAAATGAGCATTCGGGCGCAGACGATTGTCGGGGTACAGATCGATAAACTCACCAAAGGTGGTGATCGCTTGGCCATAGTCACCGCGCAGAACATGGTCATAGCCAAGCTCATAAACATCGGTCGGGCTCAGGCTCTCAATGGGGTCGATGCTGGCGACTGCACCACTTAACGGTTGCTGCGGGCGCACCTCCGGATCGGCATTGAGCGTCAGTGTCGACAGGTCAAGTGGCCCGGCGCCATCGCTTAGTGATGCCCCAATCGGTTGTCCGGACTGATCGACACTGAGCGTACCAAGGTCCTGCGCTGGCGCGCCACGCTCACGTTCCAGCAGAGCCTGACGCAGATCTTCATCGGAAACCGCGCCGTCGGTGACCGCCCCGTTCTGAACAGAAGCAGCATTGCCTTCCAGTTCTCGCAGGCGGAATTCGGTGTCTTCACGCGCCCTGGTCAACTCGTCCTGTAACTGGCGCATTTGAAACATCAGCTGTTCCATCTGTCCCACCAGCGCACGCAGTTCGCCTTCCAATCGGTCGACGCGTAAATTGGTTTGCGCAGCCAAAGCGGGATCGGCAGGCGATTGCGCCATGAACGTACCCGTGGCGCCTGCCCCAAGCTGACCGGACCCGACATTGCCTGGAGGCACGGGTGCCGTTTGGCCTGGCGCAACTTGCGCAGTGGCGGGCAGGCTCATCGTCCCTGCAACCAGAACGGGAACCAAAAGGCGAAGAAGAAGGGTCATTGAAATCTCATGAGTGGTGCTGTGGCCATGCCACACTTTGTTCCGCCTTGATGACAAAAGGCGGCAAATATGAGGTCATTCACAAAACCGTTGATCTCGTATGGCAATTGCTTGGTTTAGGGTTACCGCGGTGCGCGGACCGTTAAGGCGGGCAATAGGGACAATAGGCATGGCCGTGTATGAAACCATCCTAATCGATGGCCGCAGCGGCGGCGAAGGACGTTACCGATTTACCGCACCGGACGATCTGATGGAGCGTACACCGGTGCGCGCCATGCGCGAGTTCATGGAATCGGTCGAGGCCAAGGCGTATCTACATGGCCACCAAGATTACGAGATCAATGCCGCAATCAAGAGCCCCCATCATGAGGTGATCACCACTCTGGGCGTCTTGCACCTGACCAATGGCGATCAAGCACCCTTCATGGCGATGATCGCGCGGCACAAGCAACTCGATTAGCGCCCTTTCGCACGCGATTCGCGGGCAATTCGCGCATATTCGCGCCGTTTTGCAACACGAGTTGCGCACGAAAAAAGCCGGCCAGAGGGCCGACTTTTTGAAGAGGCATGTCTTCGAGCGACGCGTTAGCTGCCCTGAAGGACGGTCACTGAGCGACGGTTTTGCGACCAGCAGGTGATGTCGTTGCACGTCGCCACGGGGCGCTCTTTGCCGTACGACACCGTGTTGAGGCGGGTGGGCGAGACACCGCGCGAAATCAAGTAATCACGGGTTGTTGCCGCGCGCCGCGCACCCAGGGCGAGGTTGTATTCGCGCGTGCCGCGCTCATCGGCGTGGCCCTCGATTTGGATGGCGTACTGCGCATATTGCGCAAGCCAAGCAGCCTGACGATCCAGCGTCACGCGACCTTCGGCCGTGAGAACCGTTGAGTCGGTTTCAAAGAACACACGGTCACCGACATTCACGGTGAAGTCCTGGGCACTGCCTGGTGGCGCCGCTTGCTGCGACAGCGCCAGCTGGTCGGGCGATGTTGAGGCACACGCGGCCACAAACAGTGCGGCGAATACCGCCAACAATACACGGGGGGCGAGACCAATAATCTTCGTGGCCATGGGCAGGGTCTTTCTCACAACATGCAGGCACAACGTCCCGCGACAGGAACGATGCCATTCGATAGAACCAGTTTATCGTCTGGCAACCTTAAGCGTGCGTTGTCGATTATGGTAAACGCAGGCAATATTGTGGCAAGCGGGCCATTGTCGGTCCGCGACTGCTATCATGGTGAACAACCGGTAAACGCATGCTTGGGCGCCGTGGCGCCCGATTTGCTGAATTACGGGCAATCAGTTCAACAGCGGCGACCAGGCCGGATCTGATCCAAAACCAGGCGTGGCAATCCGGAGCTCGTTGAAGCCTGTCAGGTCAATCGTCCAGAGTTGCGGCCCACCATTGGCCCCTGGCGTATCACGGAAGAACATCAAAACCCGCCCATTGGGTGCCCAAGTCGGCCCTTCATTGTGGAAGCCCTCCGTGAGGATGCGCTCGCCTGAACCGTCGGTGTTCATCACCCCGATCAAAAAGCGGCCGCCTTGCTGCTTGGTGAAGGCGATCAAATCACCACGCGGTGACCAAACCGGTGTCGCATAGGTGCCCGACCCAAAGGATATGCGTTCTTGGCCAGAACCGTCAGCGTTCATCACATAGATTTGCCCTGATCCAGAGCGGTCCGATGCGAAGGTTATTCGCTGCCCATCCGGAGAGAAACTTGGCGAAGTATCGATCGAGGGCGAACTTGTGAGGCGCGTCGTGCTCTGTGAGCGCAGGTTAAACCGATAAACATCGGAATAGCCGTCATTTTGCAGCAAACTCATGACCAGATTGCCGCCATCAGGCGAGAACCGCGGCGCAAAAGTCATGCCGGGGAAATTGCCCACAAGCTGGCGCTGACCAGTCTCGATGTTGAGAAGATAGACACGCGGCTGACCGCCATCATAGGACATGTAGGTGATCTCTTGGCGTCCTGGTGAAAAGCGCGGGGTCAACACCAAATCGGCGCCGCCGGTCAGATAGCGGATGTTCGCGCCATCCTGATCCATAATGGCCAGCCGCTTGATGCGATTTTCTTTCGGTCCAGTTTCATCGACAAAAACAACACGCGTATCGAAATAGCCGGATTCGCCTGTCAGACGCTGATAGATGGCGTCGGAAATGATGTGGGCCACCCGACGCCAATTTTCCGGCGTCGTGAAGTATTGTTGGCCAATCATCGACTCAGCGCCAAAGACATCCCACAGCCGAAAATCGACGCGCAGTCGACCATCCGACTGCTGCTCCACCTGCCCTACCACCAGGGCTTGCGCATTGATGACCCGCCATTCGGCAAAGTTCGGGCTGACCGAAACAGACAGCCCACGCTCAATAAACGAGGCGGCGTCCAAGGTACGAAACAGGCCCGACCGGTTAAGATTGTTGGAAATAACCAAGGCCATTTCCGCGGCGATCACGTCACCACCGGTAGCCGACGTGAACGCGGGGATCGCGATCGGCAGCGGCTCCAGAGAGCCTTGGGTGATGTCAATCTCCAGCAGGGCATGCGCGGGGCGTGGTGTCGCGACCAAGCTGATCGCAATCATGATGGCCAAAATGACCAACCCTGGCACGCTACGGATGGCACCGAATGTCTGCATATCGCTCACCTTGCTCCAATCACCACGACCACGACTAGCGCAGCATTTCACGTGGATCGAAATTCACTATCACATCTTGCCAAGCAGCATACTTCTCAAAGGGTAGAGAATAGGGCGCGCAGCGGCGTACTGCTCGCACCGCGCTGTCTGCAGCCGCTTGGAAGGCCGGATTGCCCGAAGAATTGATGACACGCGCACCTCCGCGCAGTGATCCATCTTCGGCCAAATTCATTTGCACACGCACCACCAGATCTGCTGCGCCAACGGCGCCAACGGGCGGGTTCCAGCACCGCGCGATCTGCCGTCTCAGGGCGTCCATCTCACTTTCCGACAAACGTGTATCTTGTCCCGCTGCCGCCCCACGCGTGGCCGGTGTTGCGTCAGCCGCACCGCCTCCGCCTTGGTTCTCATCACGGTTGATCAGCGCAGCGATTTCATCAGGATTGAAATTGTCTTCTTGCTGCTGAACGGGCTCAGGACGCTGTACCGGCTGGGGCGCAACATCGGGACGGGCCAACGGAGACGGCGCAGAGAAGCGCGCCACTTCGGTCGGCGCCGGTTCTGGCTCCTCCGCCGGCGCAGGCTCGGGCTCGGCAGCCACCGGTTCCGGGGTGGGAGCCGGCTCGGGCTCTACTGGTACCGGTTCCGGTTCCGGCTCAGGTGCCGGTGGTGGTGGCAGCGCTGCCGTATCCGGGGTTGCGCGGCTGTTGTCGGCAGCCGTTGCTGCATCATCGCGCCCTTCACCACCCGTGTCGGTGCCACGATCCACTTCGGACTGACCCGCAGACGGGGGCGTTTCTTCGGCCGGCAACGGTTCGGCGGTGCGCATACCGCGCGTGATCTGGCTGAACTCTTCCGGCGATATGATATCGACCGGCACGGCCTGCGCTGTGACGATATCAAATGGGTCCGGCTCAGACAGGTTGATCACCAGTCCGCCAACAAGCGCCGCATGTGCCAAAAGGGAGAGGGGAACACCGAGCCGCATGACCGTTCCGTCAGCAAGCCGCCAACGCCAGGCGGGCCGCTACGACCCCTCCTCTTCCGCAGTCACCAATCCAAGGCGCTGATACCCTGCACCAGAGATGCGAGCCATCACCTGCATGATGGTGCCATAATCTGTGCCACGGTCGCCGCGCACAAAGATGCGAGTGTCGACGCCCTCAGCAGCGATCGCTTCCAACGTGACCAGCAGCTGATCGAGTGTGGTTTCAGTTTCTTGGAGGAACACCCGCCCATCGGCGGTCACAGACACCGTGATTGGCTCTTCTTCGCTTTCCAGCGCGTTTGCGGATGTCTCGGGGAGGTCGATGGGTACGCCCACAACGAGCAATGGGGCGGCCACCATAAAGATGATCAGCAGCACCAACATCACGTCGACAAACGGCGTGACGTTGATTTCGCTCATCGCGCGCGGTCGTGCACGGCGACGCCGCCGGGACCCACCTGCGCCTGATGAAGCTACACCCATACCCATATTCGCTGTTCCTTGCTGGCCTTATTGCGCCGCTGCCGCGGTCGGCTGGGCCGCGCTATGTTCGTCGATCTGGCGCGATAGGATCGCCGAAAACTCGTCAGCAAAGCCTTCCATCCGCGTTGTTTGGCGACCAACATCAGCGACAAACTTGTTGTAGAAAATCGTCGCTGGGATGGCGGCAACAAGGCCAAGCGCTGTCGCAAACAAGGCCTCGGCAATGCCCGGCGCAACGACTGCCAGATTGGCGTTTTCCGTTGCCGCAATGGCCTGGAAGGCCGTCATAATCCCCCAGACCGTGCCGAACAGGCCGATGAAGGGACCAGCCGAGCCAACGGAGGCGAGGACCAAAAGGCTGCGTTCCATCTTTTCTGATTCACGCGCTATGGTGACGTCCATCACCTTCTCAATCCGCATCTGAAGGCCAATCATGGAACGCGCGTTGCGCTCGTGGCTACGCTTCCATTCGCGCATGGCGGCAACAAACAGGGCGGCCATGGTTGTGTTGGTGCGCTGCGACGTCGTGTTGTACAGATCTTCCAAGGACTGACCGGACCAAAACACCCGTTCGAAGCGGTCCATGGCCTTCTTGTTGCGCGCAAACATCAGATATTTATCGATGACGATGCCCCAGCACCAAATGGAAGCGAAGATGAGCCCGATCATGACGATCTTCACCACAATGTGGGCTTGCAAGAACAGGCCGTAGAGCGACAGGTCATGCTGGGCGCTCAGGGCAGTTGTAAGAACGTCTGTTCCGTCCATTGGGTCCTCGATTGTGGGCGGGAGATCGGGTCAGTCGAATGGGCGCTTGCGCCGCGATTGTGTCAGCAAAACGACGCCATGCTGCGGCGCACAGCCGCGAACTGATGCCGTCGTCTTTGGGCGCAGACCCTAGCGATGCAAAGCTAAGACATGGTTAATCAAGCGTTAGCGTAGCGGAGGATTTCGATCCGCTGTCAGGCTGGAAACAGTGCCCTGGCTTCCGGCGGCATACGCACTGGGCGACCAGCTGACGTCATGCAGGCCACCGTTACGCTGGCGCGGCACAGCACCTTGTCGCCAAGCAAGACGCGCTGCTCGATGACGCCGCGAACGCCGGTGGTCGAGACTGGCTTGGCTTCAACCGTCAGAAGATCATCGATCCGCGCAGGCGCCTTGAAGTCGATATCCATCGCTGTGACCGTTAGAAACACGTTTTGCTGGGCCATCGTTGTTTGGTCGACGCCATGGGCACGCAAGGCTTCCGTGCGTGCCCGCTCCATGAACTTCAGGTAGTTGGCGTGGTAGACGATGCCGGCAAGGTCCGTGTCTTCATAATAGACACGAACTTGAACAGTATGGGGCGTGGTGAGCGGCGGCATGGCTTGCGCATGTCACGCCACCGCCCGCATTGCAAGATATGCCCTTAGAGGTCGAACTGATAAGTCGCCGGGACATAGCGGAAGCCGTCGCCCCGTGTTGCGACATAGCCAAGCGCCGGGAACGGCATGTGGAACCCGACAAAAGGAATCCGATCGGCGGCAAGCATGCCAAACACCCGGCGGCGCGAGGCGGCTGCGGCTTCTTTGATGATGTCGAAGCGCACCTCCCAGTCCGGGTAGGCCAGCGACCAAACAAAGTGGTTGGCAAGATCCGCCACCAAGAGAAGCTGCTCGCCATCGCTTTCAATCATATACGTCATGTGGCCGGGCGTATGGCCAAAGGCCGCCATCGCGGTGATGCCGCCCGTCACTGAGGTGCCATCATCGATAAAGGTGAACTGGTCGACCAATGGCACCACGGTGTTGGCGACTGTTGCAGCGCCTTGTTCTGACGCCTCACCACCGGTCCAGTAATTGTACTCTGCCGACCCTGTGATGTAGCGCGCATTGGGGAACTGTGGTGACCCACCCGCCATCAAGCCGCCAACATGGTCGCCATGCATGTGGGTGATCACCACGATGGTAACATCGGCAGGGCTATAGCCAGCATCGGCCAGCGCTTGCGGTAGCGACCCATTATCGCCGCCAAGCCCGGTATCAAACAGCACAACCTCACTTCCGGTATCGACGAGGGTTGGCGTGAAAAAGAACCGGGCAACATCCGAGGGGATGAAGTTCTCTTGCGAGGCGCTGTTGAACTCTTCTGCAGAGACGTTCAGGCCGAAAATATTCTGCGGCTCTGGCACATTGCGCGCGCCATCCAGCAGTGTGGCAACCGTGAAACGACCGACACTGAAAACGCGAGCACGCGAGGGGCTAGCGGCGCCATGCCCCGCCGCAGATGCTGCACTGGGCGCACCGGCCGAGATGGCAGCGGACCCGACGGCCAAGCCAGCGGCCGATGACAGCACCGCGCGGCGCGACAGATTGGAAGACAAAAGCATGAGGGCCCTCCCTAGAAGGATGAAATCTGGTGAGCGACTAACCTAGAGCGCTGGTCCCAAAGACCCAGGGCGGTCACCAAATTGTCATCGCCAAACGTCACTTCCTTGGGTAAAGACGGCTGGCCCATCCCGGGCACTAGGCTACCCCCCGTGATATTTCTGCCCCAACCCAAATCACAACCCGGCAAGCTCGAGTTCATTGCGCTCGTCGCGCTGCAGATGTCGATCATCGCTTTGTCGGTCGACATCATGCTGCCGGCCTTTGCGGAGATCGCCGACTACTTCGAACATCAAGACCCGAACGAACGCCAGGCGATGATCACCTTACTGTTTGCCGGGCTGATGTTCGGCCAGATGGTGTTCGGTCCTTTGTCCGACGCCCTAGGTCGCAAGCCGGCTATGCTGATGGGTCTCGGCACCTACCTTGTCGGCACCCTAATGTGCATCTTCGCGACAGATTACAGCATGTTGCTGCTTGGCCGCTTCCTGCAAGGGTTCGGCGGCGCTGGCCCGCGTATCATCATCGTCGCCATGGTGCGTGACCGCTATGAGGGAAAAGCCATGGCCGAGATCATGTCGTTTGCCCTCACGGTCTTCATCATGATCCCGACCTTCGCGCCAGCCGTCGGCCAGCTCGTCCTGTTCTTCGCGCCTTGGCAGGCGGTGTTTGTCGCTTTGCTCGTTGTTGCGGTTTTTGGAGCGACTTGGTTCACCTTCCGCCAACCAGAGACCCACACGAACCCCAAGCCATTCAATGCCAGCTTACTCTTCACCGCCGTGAAGGAAACGGTCACAACGCCCGTCTCGCTGTTCTACGCTTTGGCATCAGGTTGCGCGCTCGGCACGCTGCTCGGCTATGTGGTGTCGAGCCAGCAAATCCTGCAGGACATATACGGCACCGGGGATCTGTTTGCGCTCTATTTTGGCATCGCCGCCGCCTGCATTGCCGCAGGCACGCTCGTCAACACCCGGCTTTTGCGGGTCATGTCGATGGAACAGATCAACGCCATGGCCATTGCGGGTCTGATCGTCTGGACCAGCGGGTTCCTTGTTTGGCTGCTCGTTGGCCCAGGGCAGATGTCCCTGACCGCCTTTATGGTCTTCACCTGTGTCACACTGTTTTTGGTTGGCCAGACCTTCGGCAATTTCAACGCCATCGCCCTGCGACCACTCGGGCACATAGCGGGGATCGCGGCCTCCGTGACGGCATCGCTACAGACCCTGGTCAGCGCAACCGCCGCCGCGCTGATCGGCGGCGCGTTCAACATGACGGTCTTACCGATGGTGGCTGGCGCGCTCATCATGGCGCTGTTGTGCTTGGGGCTTATGGGGTCGGCGACAATTATCCGAAACCGCGCTCAGCGTGCGGAGATATCGACAGGTTCGTAGCGAAAGCCTTGGTCATCCGCGCGGACGATCTTCCCGATAGCTGGGAACGGCATGTGACTACCCGCAAACAGTATTTGCTCATCGGCCACCATGGACAGCACGCGTCTACGCGTCGCCGCAGCCGCCATAGGGTCGATATCCAGATTCATATGCCAGTCAGGGCGCATAATGGCCCAAACCGGATGGTTCGCCAGGTCACCAGCAACCAAAACCCGATCGCCCTGGCTTTCGAGCATCACACAGATATGGCCGGGGGTGTGACCGGAACTATCCATAATGGTCACGCCGGGCACCAGCTCTTCTCCAGGCTTGATGAAGGCTAAACGGCTCCCAAGCGCCTCGACGAGAAGCCGCGCGCGTGCCGTCATGCTGTTGCGCGGTGCGGGTCCAAGCCAATAGGCAACTTCGTCAGCCGTCACCCAATGGTTGGCTTGCGGAAACATTGGAGCACCCGTTGCCGATAACAGCCCACCAATGTGGTCGGCGTGAAGATGGCTAATGATGATGTGGTCAATGCTCTCGGGCGCCACATCTGCTTGCTGCAAGACCTCCAGCATATGGCCAGCGGTTGGTTTCCGCGTCACACCGTGCCCGGCATCGATCAGAACGCGTTCACCTCGGCTTTCGACCAGCGTCACCGTCGCCGGAAACTCGAATCTTTTCACCGACAAATGGTGCGCACGACTAAGCGCCTCAAAGTCTGCCGGGCGCGCGTTGATTCCGAAAAACGCTTGCGACGGGCTGTGCTCGACAAAACCGTCACTCAGCTGGGTGACGGTCAAATCTCCAACCGAAAAGGTGGTGTGGGAAGCAGGAACGGCCTGGTACATGGGAAAGGCTAATAGGCAGTGATCAATCTGCCAACCATAGGACGAGCCTAGCGCCGCCGACCATCAGGAAACCTACGAAGGAAAGCCGGTTTAGTGGCGCTAACCGTCTGATGTCTCGTCACTATCATCCAGCATCAAGGCCATTTGCGCTGGGTTTAGGTCCTTTGGCGTGGCCAGACCCAAATGGTCGAAAGCGGCTGGGGTCATCAACCGACCACGAGGCGTGCGTTGGATAAAGCCTTGCTGCAGCAGGAACGGCTCGACGATTTCCTCCAGCGCGTCACGCGGCTCCGAGAGAGCAGCAGCCAACGTTTCAATGCCGACCGGGCCGCCGCCAAATTTGGTCGCAATCAAGTCCAGATAGCGCCTGTCCAGTAGGTCTAGCCCAATGGAATCCACATCGAGCCGCGACAAGGCTGCATCGGCGTTGGATTGGTCGATGGCACCTGATCCCTCGACCAGAGCGAAGTCCCGAACGCGGCGTAAGAGCCGCCCCGCAATGCGAGGTGTGCCGCGTGAGCGTTTGGCGATTTCGCGCGCTCCATCATCGGATATCGGCACCCCCATCAAACGCGCGCCGCGACGCACAATCGCCTCAAGTTCTTCCGGCGTGTAAAACTGCAGCCGGATCGGGATACCAAACCGGTCGCGCAGTGGCGTCGTCAGCAATCCAAGGCGTGTTGTCGCTGCCACCAAGGTGAAGCGAGACAGATCAATCTTCACGGACCTTGCAGCGGGCCCCTCGCCGATGATCAGATCGAGTTGAAAGTCCTCCATAGCTGGATAAAGGACTTCTTCAACCGCTGGATTCAGTCGATGGATTTCATCGATGAACAAGACATCGCGATCTTCCAGATTGGTCAAGATAGCTGCCAGGTCGCCTGCCTTGGCGATCACAGGGCCCGAGGTTGCGCGAAAGTTTACACCCAACTCGCGCGACACGATCTGCGCCAATGTCGTCTTGCCTAGGCCAGGCGGACCAACAAACAACACATGGTCGAGTGCTTCGCTGCGGGTTCGCGCAGCTTCAATGAAGACCTTTAGGTTGGCACGGGCATCGGCTTGACCGGTGAACTCATCGAGTGCCTGCGGGCGCAAAGACGCTTCATCCGCATCCCGTGTTTCGCTATCCAAAAGGCCGGAACGCTCGTTCACCGCACCGGCTCCAAATGGCGGCGCAAGCGATGTTTCAAGCCAAACCAAATGAGGCTGGCCGCGCCCAGGGTGGTGACCATTAGCGTCAAACTGGTGATCCCACCAATCAACAGCGACATAATCGCGAAACCCACCAATCCGCCGATCAGGATTGCCAACGCGATCCATCCAAACGCCAAGCGGCGACCGGACAAGATCACCCAAGCCAAGAAACAAGCCGACAAGAGCGCTGGAACGAAGCCATAAAGATAGCCAACCACAGTACCCGCGGTCACCAGGGCAAGAAGCGCGCGCGGATAGTCGCTCAGCGTCAGGCGAGTAAGATCATAGGAGCTGTCGCCCAACACTTGTAGGACGAGCATCAGCATGCCCGCCAAGGGCGGCAAAAACACGATTGCCACGCCTGTAACCACGGCCAGCACAACCCAATGTGGACGGGTGATTGGCGCACTATTGTGGCTCATTGAGCGTCTCCCCCACTTGGTGTGGCGACAGGATCATTGCGGCCCCAGAACCGGGCGATGCGTGACAGGATATAGGTCGGGACCAGGCAAACCAAGATGCTGAAAATGGCTCCGAAGACCGCGTTCTGCGTTCCCATAAACTCACCGAGCATGTAGTAGATCGCGCCGATCCCGACACCGAGCAAGCAAGCGCTGAACCCTGTCACGGGTCCGCGCCATCCTTCGTGCCACGCGATGACGGCGCCCGATACCAAGGCGGGAAGGATCCCAAGGCCATAGGCGAGGAAAGCGCCATAGACGCTGAAGATGATAGCGACGGGCAAAAACTCAGACAGCGATTGGCCAAGCGTCGCCTCACTGCCAACAAACCCTGCAACAGCCAGCGAGAGTCCGCCGACAATGCCGCCAAACGGTGGCCCTAACAGCGCGAAAAGCAAGAGGATCGCGACTGCCCGCCATACAGGACGTTCGGGCAGTGTAACGAAATCGCCAGACTGGGAAGCATCAAGGGACAAGGAAAAACACCGCGATCACACTGACTGCAATGACGCCGCCAAGCCAAATCATACGGCGCTGGTACTTCTCATACGCGCGTTTGACGAAATCGTCCTGCGTCACAAGCACCCAAGGCTTGTCCCACACGTAAATGCGGCCAAAGACCTCTTTGTCGAACTGTTTGCGGAAACCCAAAGCGGCAACCAAAGCGGCAGGCGCAACCGCAAAGGCCAGGATCAAAAGAACGATCAACACAGTCATGGGCGTACGCTTCAAACAAGCGGTGGCAGAAAAGCGATTCTTGATCGCGCGATGCTCTCTAGCGCGACAGTTGCTTCAGTCCAAGCCTAATGAGCGTCGCGGCGGAAGCATCTTCGCCAGCCTCACCAACGGCAGTCGCCACGGCAGCGGACGCCTGCTGTGCAGAGTAGCCCAGATTGGTCAAAGCTGAAACGGCATCGACCACCGCTGATGCTGCTGCCCCCTCGCCTATCTCTTGCTGCAATCCGATGGTGCCGGTCGTGTCACCGGATAGTGCCGGCGCTTTGTCTTTCAGTTCGGTGACAATCCGCTGCGCAACCTTTGGGCCGACGCCCGGCGCGCGGGCAACCATAGACTTGTCCTGTAGGGCTATGGCCGAAGCCAGATCGCCGATAGACAGCGTGCCAAGGATGGCCAGCGCCACCTTTGCGCCGACGCCTTGCACTGACTGCAAAAGCCGAAACCACTGGCGCTCATGTTGCGATTCAAAACCATTGAGGCGGATCAGATCCTCGCGCACCAGCGTGTCAATCCAAAGCTCCACATTGTCTTCACCAGCCTGGAATCGGCCAAGCAGTTTGGAAGACCCAAACACTTCATAACCGACGCCGCCAACATCGAGGATCAAGCTATCTTCCAAAACCGCATCAACGCGCCCGCGCAATTTGCCGATCATGCTGATGCCACCTGGTGCACAATCGCCGAGCGTTGATGCGCATGGCAGATCGCGATCGCGAGAGCATCCGCTTCGTCAGCAGATTTGAAGTTCGCCCGCGGCAGCAGCACTTTGACCATGGCCTGAACCTGTCTTTTGTCGGCATGCCCGACACCCACCACGGTCTTTTTCACCTGGTTGGCCGCATATTCGCCGACTGGCAATCCAAGCCGTGCGGGCGCAAGCAAGGCAACGCCGCGCGCTTGCCCCAGTTTCAGCGTCGAAACCGGGTCTTTGTTGACGAAGGTTTCTTCCACCGCCGCCTCGTGAGGTTGTTGCTCGCGCAGGCAAGCGTCCAGCTCATCGGCCAGGGCTGCCAGGCGTTCTGGCAATTCGCGGTTAGACGGCGGCCGGATCACCCCACTCGCAACGTAAACCAGGCGTGTGCCGACGAGTTCAACGACGCCCCACCCAGTGTTGCGTAGTCCAGGATCAATGCCGAAAATCCGAATCGCTTCGCCGCTCATAGAAAATGGCGTACCGCACCTTGGCGTGACCCTAAAGGTCCTCGATCATCTGCCCGTCAAATGCTTGTGGGTGCTGAGCCCAGTGTGTCCCGCATGACAATGGTCGTTTCGAGCGCCACCTGCATGTCGTCGGCGCGCTCTTCGATCATGTCGACGAGGAGATTGGCGGCATGCCGTCCCATCTTGCGATGGGGTACATGCACCGTTGTCAGCGGCGGCGACGAGACCTGCGCCAGCTCAATATCATCGAATCCGGTCACCGAGACTTGGTCTGGCACTGACAACCCCATCGCTTCGGCACGAAGAAGCGCACCCACGGCAAGCACATCGTTGCCGCAGATAATCGCGGTGGGGCGGTCGTCGCGTTGCATCAGTTCAGCGAAGGCGTCTGAGCCATTCGAAATGGAGTAGTTGACTTCCAAAATGGGTATATCGTCGGCAGGAATTCCCACTGCTTGAGCTGCTGCGTGAACGCCGTCGACCCGTTCACGAGCACGGTCGTTATCTCCTCGCGGTGCGGAAATGATACCGAGACTACGATGGCCGAAGTCTAAAACTTTGCCGGTTAGCGCCTGCATCGCCGCCTTGTTATCGAAACCGACCGATGGATCCGAATTGGCGCTGTTGTAAGTCCATGTGTTGACGAACGGCACACCGCGTGAATGAAGGAACTTATAGCTGGCCTGATCGTGGTCTGACCCGATCAGCATCAGCCCCTCGACCCCACGCGCTACGAAATTTCGAATTTGCTTGGCCTCAAGCTCCGGGTCATACCCGCAACTGGCAACCAGCAGCGTGTAACCCTGGTCACCGAGCTCCTCTTGGAAGGCTTGTAACCCTTTGGCAAAAATCGCGTTTTCCATTGTGGGAATGATCGCGCCAATGGTGCCGGTACGGTTGGCGGCCAACGCCTTTGCACTGAAGTTTGGCGCGTAACCCAGCTGATCAATCGCCTGCAGCACGCGATCACGTGTTTTCGCGCTGACCCGATGCGGCTCGTTCAAACTTCGTGAGATTGTTGCCGTCGAAACACCTGCAAGCTCCGCCACATCTTCGATGGTCGGTTGCGGCCTTTTCCGAGGGGATGCCGATAGCTCGGCCGGTGACGTCATGAGGTGCCTGTGCCAGGTGAAATCAGGGGCAAACATTCCGCCATAATTGACAGGTTGCAAGAGGGCCGTGCTAGAAATTCTCCCGACAGGGTCTTTACAAACAAAAATGTAAGCGCTTACATTGTCCTGTTGATACACCGGGGGGAGTTCATGTTTTTTGCACTTGCTGGCCTATTTTTTCTTGGCTTTGTCGGAAACGTCGTTTCCGGCTCCATCGATGGCACCGCCATTTTGAGCAACGTGCAAGAAATGCTGCTGCTGTTCGCGGCAGCCATAAGCTTCTCGGCCGCGATCCTCATCGCCGAGTCTAAGGCGAAATCCAAAAACGAAAAAGCTGAATGATCCTTAGGGAGGACATGATGGATACCAAAAACGAGATCAAATCGATCGAGCGGCGCAACTTTATGCGGCTGGCTGCCACTGGCGGATTCACGGCGGCAGTTATTGCAGGCGCTGGCGGATTGTTGATGTCAGATGAAGCGATGGCGCAAACCGCCGCTGAAGAGCGTGAGCGTGAAGCAGCTGCCGACCACATCATGACCTTGGCCACGGCCTATGTTCTTGGCGCATCGCGTAGCTATCCCATCATGCAGCTGGACCTGAAAGAAAACATCCAGAACATGACCAACGGACAGGTGTATGTGCGCCTCGCTCCTGGTGGCCAGCTCGGCGCCGGTGGTGCGCTTGCACAAGCCGTGCAGGGTGGCACCATCCAGTGTGCGCAGCACAGCCTGTCGAACTTTGCGCCTTTCGCATCGGTCGTCGACCTTATCAACCTGCCGTATTTCTGCGGTTCCAACCAGCGCTTCACCAACCTGACATCGTCAGCAGCATGGAAAGAAGAGGTTGATCCGAAGATTGCAGCCTCTGGCTTCAAGGCTCTGTTCTACATCGTGATTGACCCACGTGTGGTTGCCGTGCGCCAGGGTGGCGATGCCATCATCACGCCAGGCGATATGTCCGGCGTGAAATTCCGCGTTCCTGGCTCTGCGATGCTGCAGCAGTACTACCGCATGGTCGGTGCGAACCCGACGCCGGTCGCTTGGGGTGAAACACCGTCAGCTATCCGTCAGGGTGTTGCCGATGCATTGGATCCATCGGTTGGCGCGCTGCACGTGTTCGGCTTTGGCGAGATCCTCAGCCACGTGACCTTCACGCAAGCTGTGCCAGACAGCCAGGTCTACTCAATCAACCTTGAGTGGTTCAACAGCCTGCCAAGCGATGTCCAAGAAGGCATCGAGTTTGCCGGTGAAGTGACCCAGCACCAGAACCTGTCCAAAGTTCCTTCGGCTCGCTCTTACGCGATGTCGCAGCTGATCGCGAACGGTGTTGAATTCCACAGCCTGTCCGAAGATCAATTGGCCGAGTGGCAGGACGTCGGTGGTTACCAGAACAGCGATTGGGATCAGTTCAAAACCGATCTTGCTGGCGACATGGACACGTTTGCTCGCCTCGAAGAAGCGGCTGGCACACGCGGACGTTTCTACGTCCACGACGCCTAATATCGCTCAGGTCGGCGTCGCTTCGGCGCCGACCTAACACCAACATCACGACACGTTAGGGGCGCCTATTTTGGGCGAACGGTCGACTGTTGCCGAACGAGAGGACTCCATGAACGCGCTTTATAAAGCCATAGACCAGAACGGGGAGCGCTGGCTCTTGCTTGTTCTGTACGTGATGCTCGTCGGGACCATGTTCATCGAAGTGGTTCGACGCGAAGTGTTCGCCTACTCGTCCATCTGGGGCGAAGAGATCGTGCGTTATTGCTTCATCTACCTGGCCTGGATCGGTGCAGCCGCTGCGGTGAAAGAGCGGGGCCACATCCGCATTGACGTGATCATGAACTATGTCGGTCCGCGCGTGAAAGCGCTGCTCTACATGTTCGGCGACATTGTGATGTTCGTTATCGCCCTCATCGCGCTCTACTGGTCCTGGGAGTCGGTACACGTCTCCTGGAAGTTCCAATCAGTGAGCCACGGCCTGCGCGTGGGCATGTATTTCTTCCTCTTCGCTGTGCCCTTTGGATTTGCGCTGGTGGTTTTCCGCCTCGTGCAATCCTTCGTGCGCGACTTCAACGATCTTCGTAGCGGGCGCGCCGTCTACGAAGGCGACAAGCTGTTCGATTAGGGAGAGCGCAAACCATGATGTGGCAACAACTTGGGGCGGCCGAGCTAATCCTAGGCTGGGATTTTTACGCCCCCGTTATTCTCTTCGTCGTTCTTGTAGCCTTGGCCATCCCTGTTTGGGCGGCCATTGGTGCGGCGACCATTCTCATGCTCGTCTGGTCGCAAGCGCTGCCGTTGAGCCTGGTCGGCGAGAAGCTCTTCTCCGGCATTGACGCCTTCGCGCTCACCGCCGTGCCGCTGTTCATCCTGACTGGTGACGTTCTGGTGCGGACCGGGCTTAGCCGAAAATTTCTCGATGTCGCTGAGGCACTCACATGCTGGGCCAAGGGCGGCTTTGGATCCGCAACCGTTCTGGTGTGCGGCATGTTCGCGGCTATTTCAGGCTCCGACGCTGCGGGCGCAGCCGCTGTCGGTCGCATGACCATCGACCGGTTGGTGGAGAGTGGCTATCCGCGACCCTACGCCTGTGCGCTGGTGGCAGCTGGCGCCTGTACCGGCATCCTCATTCCACCGTCGATTGCCTACATCATCATTGGTCTCGTTCTCGGGATCGCGGTGTCGACGCTGTTCTTGGCTGCTCTGATCCCAGGTATTTTGATCCTGCTGTCGATTCTGGTCACCAACGTGGTGATGAACCGGCTCAACATGTGGGAAGGCGGCGGCATTATGACCGCCGGTGAGTGGTCGGCCAACCTATGGAAGACGCTCAAATCGGGTTGGTATGCCTTCCTGGTGCCCGGCATCATCTTCTACGGCATCTTTTCTGGCCGCCTGACGCCAACCGAGGCTGGTGCCGTGGCGGTGGTCGTCACCATCATCATGGGCTTCATCATCCGAACGCTGAAATTCTCCGACTTCCCGGCCATGCTGGTGAGCTCGGCGAAGGTGAACGGTGTCATCCTGCCCATCATCGCATTCTCTATCCCGCTTGCTGAGGCACTCGCCATTATCGGCGTTCCTCAAGGATTTGTCGGCGCGCTGACGTCCGTCAGTGACAACGAGTTGGTTCTGATCCTCATGATGGTGCTGATCCTGATCGCAGCAGGCTGCGTGATGGAGACGACCCCGAACATCGTGATCCTGGCTCCCATTCTCTATCCGCTCGCGCAGGAAATTGAGATGAACCAGATCCAGTTCTGCATCATGATGATCACGGCTCTGGGTGTCGGCTTCATCACGCCACCACTTGGGCTCAACCTCTTCGTGGTGTCGGGGATAACCGGCGAGTCGATATTGAAGATCGCCTACCGCGCCATCCCCTTCGTTTTCTTCATGCTGATTGTGACGTTGATGATCGCCTACATTCCGGCGTTCTCCACGTCGCTGCTGCCAGATGTCTACCTATAGGACACGTGCAAAATGACACGCGAGTACTTGAAAAAAGCCACGCTCACCTCGGAGAGCGATGCGGGCGAAACCAACAAGATCGTGCAATCGATCTTGGATGACATTGAAGCCGGCGGCGACGCCAAGGCGATGGAATATGCCGCAAAGTTCGACAAATATGACGGCCCGGTGCTGTTGTCGGAAGCGGACATTGCCGAGGCCAGCGCGAAGGTTCCTGAAAAGCTGAAGCGAGATATTGAGTTCGCCCACGCGAACGTCAAAAAGTTCGCCGAAGCGCAAAAGGAAACCATCAAAGATGTGGAGGTCGAGATCGTTCCCGGCCTCATCGCCGGCCAGAAGAGCATCCCGGTTTCGGCCGCAGGGTGTTACGTTCCCGGCGGGCGCTACAGCCACATCGCCAGCGCGATCATGACGGTGACCACCGCCAAGGTCGCAGGCTGCGACCACATCGTCGCCTGTTCGCCGCCGCGCCCGGAAGTCGGCGTGAACCCAGCGATCGTCTACACGGCGCATGTCTGCGGTGCCGACAAAATCCTCGCCATGGGTGGTGTGCAAGGTGTTGCCGCGATGACGTTCGGCCTTTTCGGCCTGCCAAAAGCCAACATTCTCGTTGGACCGGGCAACCAGTTTGTTGCCGAAGCCAAACGCATTCTGTTTGGCCGCGTCGGCATCGACATGTTCGCCGGCCCAACCGACAGCCTGATCCTGGCTGACGCGGACGCCGACCCGATGATCGTCGCCGCCGACCTGGTGGGTCAGGCAGAGCATGGCTACAATTCGCCGGTCTGGCTCGTCACCGACAACCGCCCGCTGGCCGAAGAAGTCATGCGCCTTGTACCGACGCTCATCGACGCCCTGCCTCCGGTGAACCGTGACAATGCCGCCGCCGCGTGGCGCGACTATGCTGAGGTAATCCTCTGCGCTAACCGCGAAGAAATGGCGGCGACGTCCGACTCCTACGCGCCAGAGCACCTGACGGTGCAAGCCGCTGACCTCGACTGGTGGCTCAATCGCCTTGCCTGCTACGGCTCGCTCTTCCTTGGTGAAGAAACAACGGTGGCCTTTGGCGACAAGGCGTCTGGCACCAACCATGTGCTGCCAACCTCGGGTGCGGCCTCCTACACGGGCGGCCTTTCGGTCCATAAGTTCATGAAGATCGTCACCTGGCAGCGGGCAACGCGCGACGGTGCACGGCCCATTGCCGAAGCGACGGCGCGTATTTCCCGCTTGGAAGGCATGGAAGGCCACGCCCGCACCGCCGACATCCGCTTGAAGAAATACTTCCCTGATCATGAGTTCGATCTGACTGCTGATGTCTGATGCTGCCTCACTCTTCAGCGTTGCCGGGCGGGTTGCTTGCGTCACAGGCGCAAGCTCCGGCCTTGGTCGGCGTGCCGCGACCGCACTGGCAGAGGCCGGGGCAAAGGTCGTTGGCGTTGCCCGACGCGCGGACGCTTTAGAGGACTGGCAATCTCAAACAAACGGTGAAACCGCGGCCGTTGCCGCCGATGTCGCAGACCGATCAACCTTGCCCGAGAGCGTCTCGCGCCTCTCGGCGCCATTCGGCGCGCCAGACATTGTGGTCCATGCGGCCGGCGTCAACACGCGTGAGCAAGCCGACGATGTAACCTCTGAGGGCTGGGACCGAACCATGGAGATCAACCTCTCCACCCCATTCTTCCTGAGCCAGATGCTTGTGCCCGCCATGCGCGCGTCGCGCTGGGGTCGGATCATACTGTTCGCGTCTCTGCAGACATTTAGGGCGTTCCCAGGCGGCATTGCCTATGGCGCCTCGAAGGGCGGAATAGGCCAACTTACCCGGGCTATGGCGGAAGCCTGGTCGAAGGACGGCATCACCACAAACGCGATCGGCCCGGGATTTTTCGAAACCGAGCTCACGGCGCCTGTCTTTTCCGATCCAGCCCGGGCCAAGCGCAACGCCGATCAAACGTGCATTGGTCGCAATGGCGAGCCTGAAGACCTGGACGGCCCGCTTCTCTTCCTTTGTTCGCCTGCATCCAACTATGTGACGGGCCAAACCCTCATGCTCGACGGAGGGTACACGGCGAAATGAAGGCGCTTGTCTATACTGGCGAAGAAACGCTCACCTACAAGGACGTTCCAGACCCAACGCCGCAGGAAGGTGAGTGGCTGTTGCGGGTGGATGCCGTCGGCATATGTGGCTCCGATATGCATGCCTTTCTGGGACATGATGAACGCAGGCCAGCGCCTTTGATTCTGGGCCATGAGGTCGCCGCTACCGTTCTGTCAGGCGGCCCGACGAACACCCGTGTCACCGTCAATCCTTTGGTATCATGCGGCGCGTGTTGGGCCTGCACCTCGGGTCGCGACAACCTCTGCCCCAACCGCCAGATCATTTCCATGCAGCCGCGTGAAGGTGGTTTCGCGCAGCTCCTCGCCATGCCGGAAGGCAATTTGGTATCCGTTCCAGACCATGTGTCTGACGACCAAGCGGCGATGGTCGAACCCATTGCCTGTGGCTGGCATGGCGCCCGCCTTGGTCTCAAAACCGTCGGCGGCGCTGAAGGTCTCACTGCCCTGGTCTTTGGTGGTGGAGCTATAGGCCTTGGCGCGGCCTTGAGCCTCAAGGCGCAAGGCGTTGAGTCGGTTCTCATCGTCGAACCCAATGCCGCGCGCCGAGCCTTCCTGGTCGAACGCTGCGGTCAGAAGGCAGTCGAGCCCGGCTTCCTGCCGACGAGCGCCAACTTCGACATCATCATCGATGGTGTAGGCTATGAGGCGACCCGCGCCCAAGCGTCAGCCGTTGCCCGTCCAGGTGGAGTGATCGTGCACATCGGGCTTGGCAGCGCCAGCGGCGGCCTTGATGTGCGCCGCATGACGCTTCAGGAGATCACGTTCATTGGCACCTACACCTACACCGCGCAGGACTTCCGCGACACGGCACAAGCCATGTTCGACGGCAAGCTCGGCGCGCTGGACTGGCAAGCCGTGAGGCCTTTGGCCGACGGTCAGGCCGCCTTTGAGGCACTGCGCGCAGGCGAAGTTGCCGAACCAAAAATCATTCTTAAACCCGTCCATTAGGAGACGCCCAATGTCTGAAATCCCCCATCTGCTTGTCCACGAAAAGGCCGACAATGTCGGTGTGGTCGTGGTTGAGGGGCTGAAAGCCGGCACTGACATGCTGTGCTGCATCACCCACGACAACTCAACCTTCCGCTTGAACTCCAAACACGATGTGCCGATCGGCCACAAGATTGCATTGGTCGATCTGAAGGAAGGCGACACCGCCATGAAATACGGCGAGGACATTGGAAAGATCATCGCCAACATCGGCCAAGGCGAGCATCTGCACACGCACAATTGCAAGACCAAGCGCTGGTAGGGGACAAACACGATGGCATCGAAATATTCCAACATCACCTTTCACGGCTACCGGCGCGAAAACGGCCGCGTGGGCGTGCGCAACCACGTGCTGATCCTGCCGGTCGACGACATCTCCAACGCCGCTTGCGAGGCCGTCGCCAACAACATCAAGGGCACGCTCGCCATCCCCCACTCTTATGGGCGGTTGCAGTTCGGCGAAGACCTTGAGCTGCACTTCCGCACCATCATCGGTACGGGCGCGAATCCCAACGTCCACTCCGTGGTCGTGATTGGCATTGAGCCCGGCTGGACGAAACGTATTGCCGACGGCATCCGCGAGACCGGCAAGCCCGTCGCCGAATTTTCCATCGAGCAGAAGGGCGATCTGGAAACGATCCGCGCCGCATCCTGGGCAGCCAAAGAATTCGTCCATCAAGCCTCTGAGATCCAACGCGAAGAGTGTTCGATCAAGGAGCTTTGGGTTTCGACCAAATGCGGCGAGAGCGACACCACAACCGGCCTAGGCTCCTGCCCGACCGTCGGCAACATGTATGACAAGCTTCTGCCAGAGGGCATCACCGGCTTCTTCGGCGAGACCTCCGAGATCACCGGCGCTGAGCACATTTGCCAGAAGCGCGCCATCAACGAAGAGGTTGGCGAGCGCTGGTACAAAATGTGGAAGGCCTATCAGGACGATGTGATCTTCGCCCACCAAACCGATGACCTGTCGGACAGTCAGCCAACCAAGGGCAACATTGAAGGTGGTCTGACCACCATCGAAGAAAAGGCGCTTGGTAATCTCGAGAAGATCGGTCGGACATCTCAGTTCATCGACATTCTGGATGCTGCCGAAGCGCCCAATAGTGGCAACGGCCTTTACTTCATGGACTCGTCTTCGGCCGCTGCGGAGTGCGTTACGTTGATGGCCGCCGGGGGTGCCGTGGTGCACACCTTCCCAACTGGCCAGGGCAACGTCGTGGGCAACCCGATTGTGCCGGTCATCAAGATCACGGCCAACCCGCGCACGGTCCGGACCATGGGTGAACATGTCGACGTCGATGTCTCGGGGATCTTACGCCGTGAGATGACCATCGACGAAGCTGGCGACGAGCTCATTGAAATGATCCGCCGGACAGCAAACGGTCGCAACACCGCAGCTGAAGCTCTTGGTCACCGCGAGTTCTCGATGACCAAGCTCTATCGAAGCGCCTAAGTAGATGTGGGGAGTCAACCTCGGTCGGCCCCCACGCTACCGTGCGTTTGGTCAGTTCAGACAGCCGCCACCGTCTGGCTGACCAAACGCAACCCCGTAAATCGCCAATCACTCTAACGGGTTTGGCCCGCAGTCATTCGCAAGAAAGGCCTTCAGTAAGCCCACATGTCGTTTCGCCAACCCGACTTGGATGTCTCGCCCAAGGTTTCCGACGAAATCCGCCAAACCACATGCTACATGTGCGCCTGCCGATGCGGGATCAATGTGCACCTGAAAGACGGCAAGGTCGCCTACATTGAAGGCAACCGCGATCACCCGGTGAACCAAGGCGTGCTGTGCGCCAAGGGCGCATCGGGCATTATGCAGATCAACGCGCCGTCACGTCTGCGCGCTCCACTGAAGCGCGTTGGCCCACGAGGTTCGGGCGAATTCGAAGAAATCAGCTGGGACGAAGCGTTAGAGCTGGCTGTCTCCTGGATGGAGCCAATCCGCCACTCAGCGCCGGAGAAGCTCGCTTTTTTCACTGGACGCGACCAGTCGCAAAGCTTCACCAGCTTTTGGGCACAGAATTTCGGCACTCCCAACTACGCCGCTCACGGCGGATTTTGCTCAGTGAACATGGCCGCTGGCGGCATCTACACCATGGGCGGTGCGTTCTGGGAGTTTGGCCAGCCGGACTGGGACCGCACAAAACTTTTTATGATCTTTGGTGTCGCCGAAGACCATGATTCCAACCCCATCAAAATGGGGCTTGGCAAAATCAAAGAGCGCGGTGCCAAGGTTATCGGCGTCAACCCCATCCGCTCAGGCTACAATGCCATTGCCGATGAATGGATCGGCATCACGCCCGGCACGGACGGGCTGTTTATCCTGTCGCTGATCCACGTGCTTTTGAAGGCTGGCAAGATCGACCTGCATTATCTGGCGCAGTACACCAATTCGCCGTGCTTGGTGGATAACGATCCAACCTCGCCTGACTATGGCCTGCTGCTGCGTGATGACGCCGGTAAGCAACTCGTCGTGGACCGTGCAACGGGTGAGCTTGCCCCTTTCGATCAGGCGGGCGTACGCCCAGACCTGGCCGCCACCATTGAGCAAGACGGACACACCCACCGCACCGTTTTTCAGGTGCTGGCGGAACGCTATCTTGATGACGCCTATAGCCCAGAGGCTGTGGCTGACAGGTGTGGCATCTCGGCTGGCCGCATTCGCGCCGTGGCCGCCGAACTCGCCCGCGTCGCCTTCGACGAAGCCTTTGAACTGCCGATTGCCTGGACAGATTTTCGCGGAGACAAACACGAGTCGATGACTGGGCGTCCAGTCAGCTTCCATGCCATGCGTGGCATCTCAGCACATTCCAACGGCTTCCAGACTTGCCGCGCACTCCATGTGCTACAAATCCTGCTTGGCACGGTCGAAGTGCCCGGCGGCTTCCGCTTCAAGCCACCTTATCCAAAGCCTGCCACTGCGCACCCCAAGCCACATGCCAAGGTCACGCCCGGCAAACCACTGGACGGCCCGCATCTCGGCTTCGTCCATGGACCGGATGACCTCGCCCTGCGCGACGATGGATCACCGGCGCGGATCGACAAGGCCTTCTCGTGGGAGAACCCCATGTCGGCCCACGGGCTCATGCATATGGTGATCTCCAACGCCCATGCAGGTGACCCTTACAAGATCGATACATTGTTCCTCTATATGGCCAACATGGCCTGGAATTCGTCCATGAACACCAAGGGTGTCATGGAAATGCTCACCGACAAGGACGCCGACGGCGAGTATGTGATCCCAAGGATCATCTATTCCGACGCCTATTCGTCCGAGATGGTGGCCTATGCCGATCTGGTCCTGCCTGACACGACCTATCTGGAGCGCCACGACTGCATCAGCCTGCTCGACCGACCGATCTGCGAGGCAGACGCGGCTGCGGATGCCATCCGCTGGCCAGTCATTGAGCCCGACAGGGATGTACGAGGGTTCCAATCCGTCCTTGTCGATCTCGGCGCACGTTTGGGACTACCAGGGTTCGTCAAGGATGACGGGACCGCCAAGTACCAAGATTATGCCGACTATATCGTGAACCATGAGCGCAAGCCTGGCATCGGCCCATTGGCTGGTTTCCGAGGCAAAGGCGATGATGTTGGTCGCGGCGCTATCAATCCAGACCAGCTTGACCGTTATATCGGCAATGGCGGATTCTTCGTCGAGCACGTGCCCAATGGCGCACAATTCTACAAACCTTGGAACACCGCCTACCAGAACTGGGCCGTTGGCCTGGGTTTGTATGACGCTCCGCAACCCTACCTGTTCGATGTCTATTGCGAGCCGCTGCGCCGGTTCCAACTGGCCGCAGAAGGCCATGGCGAGCGGCAACCGCCGGACCATCTGCGTGACCCCATCAAGCAGCGCTTCGACCCGCTTCCAATTTGGTACGAGCCAGGCCATGGGGACCAGGCGTCAGACGATGAATACACAGTCCATGCGCTGACCCAACGACCTATGGCCATGTACCATTCTTGGGGCAGCCAAAACGCCTGGCTGCGCCAGATCCACGGCCAAAACCCGCTGTTTGTACCGACCAAGATCTGGGCTGAGCAAGGTTTCGAAGAAGGTGATTGGGCCAAGGTCACTTCCCCGCATGGCGAAATCACTGTGCCGGTCGCCCACATGGCGGCGCTCAACGAAAACACGGTGTGGACGTGGAACGCCATCGGCAAGCGCAAAGGTGCCTGGGCGCTAGAGCCCGGCGCACCTGAGGCAACCAAAGGCTTCCTCCTCAACCACCTCATCCACGAATTGCTGCCCCCCAAAGGCGACGGGATGCGATGGTCGAACTCCGACCCCATCACGGGGCAAGCTGCTTGGTTCGATTTGAAGGTTCGCATCGAAAGGGTCGCAGCGCCGCGCGAAAGCCAGCCGTCGTTCCCAGCTCAGAAATCGCCCGTTGGGTTCGGGCCAAAAACTGTACGCCAGAAGGTAGGCTCATGACCGATCTGCCGAAGCAAACCGACAAAAAACTCGGTCTTGTTATCGACCTCGATACGTGCGTGGGGTGCCACGCCTGTGTGACCGCCTGCAAGGGTTGGAACACCGAGCAATATGGCGCGCCGCTCAGCGATATGGATGCTTATGGCGCCGACCCGGTCGGCACCTTTCTGAACCGTATCCACTCCTACCAGGTGCAGCCAGAGACGGGGCCGACCCAGAACATCCACTTCCCAAAATCGTGCCTCCACTGCGATGACGCGCCGTGCGTGACGGTCTGCCCGACGGGCGCTAGCTACAAGCGCAAAGAAGACGGGATCGTCCTCGTCAACGAGGATGCCTGCATCGGCTGCGGCCTATGCGCTTGGGCCTGCCCCTATGGCGCACGCGAGCTGGATGCTGCCGA
This sequence comes from Hyphomicrobiales bacterium, assembly GCA_965601715.1. Lineage (GTDB taxonomy): Bacteria > Pseudomonadota > Alphaproteobacteria > Rhizobiales > MH13 > MH13. Next base: position 1,818,638 of record OZ271835.1, read on the forward strand.
AGGCGTGATGAAGAAATGCACGCTGTGCGTCGACCGCATTTACAATGACAATCTTCCCGAGGAAGACCGCCAACCAGCCTGCGTGCGCACCTGCCCAGCCGGCGCACGCCACTTTGGCGACTTGGCCGACCCTGAGAGCGATGTCTCCAAGCTGGTTGCCGAGCGCGGCGGCATGGACCTGATGCCGGAGCAAGGCACCAAGCCCGTCAACAAGTACCTGCCACCGCGCCCGAAAGACCGGCTGACTGAAATCCCTGAAACCGCACCAGAGATTAAGCCCGTGGCGACCACGCAATCCGGATTCTTGGGCTGGCTCGACAAAGCGCTCGAGGCGATCTGATGCATCCCGCCTGGTCCGTTATTGTCTTCACGGTTCTCTCCGGGTTTGGCTTTGGCTATCTCGCTTGGCTCGGGATCGGTATCCCCGCGGTTACCGGGTGGGCCGCCTTTTGGAGCTACCTGATCGCCTTTGGCCTGGCCGTGACTGGCCTGGTCGCGTCGACCTTCCACCTGGGCAATCCGCAGCGCGCGCTTCTCGCGTTCACGCAGTGGCGCACCAGCTGGCTCTCGCGCGAAGCATGCCTGGCCGTCGGGGCATTGAGCACCATGGGGCTTTACGCGCTGATGGCCGTGTTTTTTGGGCAGATTGTTGCCCCGCTTGGCTGGCTCGGTGCGATCCTCTGTGTGGCCACCATCGTGGCGACGGCCATGATCTACATGCAGCTTGAGACTGTCCCACGGTGGAACCATTGGATCACCCCAGTGCACTTTCTGCTGATAGCGCTGTCAGGTGGCGCGGTTTTGGCCGCACAAGGCTTGGTCGCGATCGCACTCATCCTGGTGTCCGGAGGCGTGCAATTGGCTGCATGGATTGGTGGCGACAAGCGCTTCAAAGAGCGCGGCCACACAATGGAAACGGCGACCGGCCTGGGGAACATCGGAACCGTCAACATGTTCGAACCGCCGCACACTGGCTCGAACTATCTGATGAAGGAGATGGTCCACATTGTCGGGCGCAAGCACGCTCATAAGCTGCGGATCATTGCTCTTCTTTTGGCCACGGGCGCCCCTGTCGTGATCCTCTTGTTCCTGCCCTCGGGGATTGTGGCAGCCACATTGGCAGGGCTGGTGCTGCTGGTCGGCACCTTCGCCTCCCGCTGGTTGTTCTTTGCCGAAGCCGAGCATGTGGTTGGCCTCTACTACGGACGGAAGCCTTGATGCATGACCCGTCGAGAGCGCCCATGACCGACAAAGTGCAGCTCTCCTTGGCCGGAGCGGAAGCGCTGCTGCACCGTGCCTTTACCGCCAACGGCGTCCCAGAGGTGGCCGCGCAAAGCGTCGCCGGAGCCCTCGTGGCTGCGGAGGCCGAGGGGCAAGTAGGGCATGGGTTCTCACGTGTCGCCGACTATATCGGCCAGGTCCGCACCGGTAAGATCCAAGCAGCGGCCATCCCCGCCACTGAGAAAACGGCACCCGCCACACTGCGCACGGACGCTGGGCACGGCTTTGCCTACCCAGCACTGGACCAAGCGATTGAGGCAGGGTGCGCGCTGGCACAAGACATGGGTGTCGCGTCCATTGCAGTGGCTCACTCCCACCATTGCGGCGCGTTGTCGGTGCAAGTGCGACGTATTGCTGAGCGTGGCTTTATCGGCCTGATGATGGCCAATGCGCCGCCTGCTATCGCGCCCTGGGGGGGGTCGACCGCGCTCTATGGCACCAACCCCATCGCCTTTGCAGCCCCAAGAGCCGAGGGCGACCCGCTGGTGATCGACCTGTCGCTCAGTCGCGTTGCGCGCGGCAAGGTCATGCATGCGCACAAGACCGGCCAACCCATCCCCGAAGGTTGGGCACTTGCGCCCGACGGTTCGCCAACCACCGATCCTACTGTTGGCCTCAAAGGCACGATGGTGCCAATTGGTGAAGCCAAAGGAACATCGCTGGCTCTGATGGTGGAAATCTTTTCCGCGCTCATGACCGGCTCATCGATGAGCAAAGATGTGAGCAGCTTCTTCACACCGGATGGGCGCCCGCCGGATGTCGGCCAATATCTGATAATTTTCAAACCACCTGATGACGCAAGCTTTGGCGCAAGACTTGAGGCGCTGCTGTCGCTCGTCGAGAATATGGATGGCGCCCGTCTGCCGGGTAAACGTCGGACAGCCTTGATAGAACACGCGCGCGACGAAGGCATTCACGTACCCCAAGCCTATGTCGACACAATCCTAGCCCTGGGCGACACCCAGCCAGCCAAAACGCATTAGTGGAAAGGACATCACCATGTTCAAAAAGATCCTCGTCCCAGTCGCTCTTGATCACGAACAGATCATCGCGCCAAAACTCGCCAAAGCGCGCGAATTGCTTGAGCCAGGCGGCACGATCACGCTCCTCACGGTTCTGGAGCAAGTACCAGGCTTCGTGGCCGAGTTCGTAACGGTGAAGCCAGAAAACCATCTAACTCAGATCATCCAGGAAAAGCTGGATGCCGTCGCAGCCGGCGATCCGACAATTGATTGCAAGGTCGCGGTTGGCAAGCCAGGCTTAGAAATCGTCAACTTCGCCAAATCCAACGGGCATGACCTGATCTTGATTGGATCGCAGTCACCCGACGCCGTTGATTACGCCCTGGGATCAACAACCAGCCGCGTTGTTCGACGGTCGAATATCTCGGTCCTGGTTCTTCGGTAGGAGCAGCCCTACAAAAGCCTTCCCGTTCGGGGGTGTTTTTGGGGTAAGGGTGCAGCACCACGCACCGAGCTTGCCCCATGCCCGCCTTCACCGAAGCCTTCCTCAACTATCTCGACAACGCGACGCTGTGGGCCGCCTTGGCCGCCGTCGCGCTTGCAGGATTCGTTCGCGGATTTGCTGGCTTCGGCGGCGCGATGATGTTCATGCCGTTTGGCACGATCCTGTTTGAACCGCGCATCGTCGTGGTCGCATTCTTTCTTATCGACACAACCATCACGCTGCCTTTGGTGCGCAATGGCTTCAAGCTTTGGGATTGGCGCACGGTCATGCCATGCGTGGTCGGCGGATGGGTCGGAGTATGGTTTGGCGCTTATTTGCTCGCGACCAGTGAACCGCTTCTGCTGCGCTGGACGATCTGCGCCATCATCATCGTGTTGGTGATGTTCATGCTGACAGGCTGGCGGTACACGCAGCGACCGCGTTTGCCGATCTCTCTGGGTGTTGGCGGGGTATCCGGCGTTCTGGGCGGCGTGTCGCAAGTTTCCGCACCACCGGTGGTCGCCTATTGGGTCTCCGGCCCGTCCACAGCTCCGGTCGTGCGAGCCAACCTCATCATGTTCTTCTTCTTCGCGACGTTCGGCAGCCTCGCGGCCTTTTTCGCGAACAGCCTGTTCTCAGCGGAGGCGATAGCGTTGGCCGTCATTTTGGCGCCAGCCTACGGTTTGGCAATTTTTGCCGGAGCAAAACTCTTCCATGGCGCGAACGACGGGTTGTTCCGCAAAGTGGCGCTGGCGATCATCTTGATCGCAGCCGTCACGTCTATGCCATTGCTTGACCCCATCTTAAGGCCCTAGCCAGCCGAAAGCTGCTCCATCACCTCTTCCGACATCTCAAAATTGGCGTAGACGGTTTGAACATCGTCATCGTCTTCAAGCGTGTCGATCAGTTTCATCAGGGACGCGCCCTTGTCGGCGTCCACCTCAATCGTGTTTTGCGGCTTCCAGATCGGGTTCACGCTTTCGGCTTCGCCGAGCGACGCCGCCAGGGCAGTTGAGACCTCGTTGATATCTTCGAAGGCGCAATAAATGGTGTGGCCATTGTCGTCCGAGATGACATCTTCGGCGCCGGCCTCGATGGCCGCTTCCATCACAGTGTCAGCGTCGCCTGCGGACACCGGATAAATGACCTCACCAACACGATCGAACATGAATGATACCGATCCCGTCTCACCTAACGACCCACCGCTCTTGGTGAAGTATGAGCGCACAGCGCTGGCGGTCCGGTTGCGGTTGTCCGTCATCGCTTCAACGACGACGGCAATGCCGCCTGGGCCATAGCCCTCATAGCGGATCTCTTCGTAGTCATCGCCTTCACCAGCTTGCGACTTCTTGATCGCCCGCTCGATATTGTCTTTGGGCATGGACTGGGATTTAGCGTTCTGTACCGCGAGCCGCAGACGCGGATTCATGTCCGGGTCCGGCATGCCCATTTTTGCCGCGACCGTGATCTCTTTGGCGAGCTTGGAAAACAGCTTGGAGCGCGCCTTATCCTGACGGCCCTTGCGGTGCATGATGTTCTTAAACTGACTGTGACCAGCCATGGAAACCTCGAATTCGTTCAATTTGCCGAAGCAAACCCCGTTCGCCCTTGAAAGGGCTCATAAAACGGGCTGATCAGAAAATCCAGCAGTGCCCGTTTATGCAGCCCAGAAGCTGGGGATGACAGGCTCAAGCTCGCCACCGATCCGCACCGGCGCACAAGCCTGCGCCAATCCGGTGGCCGGGTCAGCCCGCACAGCCAAGCCGCACAATGTTGGCTCGCCCTCGGCGGGCGTGAACCGCGCTTGGGGCAGTTTGGTCAAAAAGCGCTGCACGGGCTCTTCCTTGTCCATCCCAATAATGGAGTCGTAGTCGCCGCACATGCCAGCGTCTGTCTGGTAGGCCGTACCACCCGGCAAGACGCGATGATCAGCCGTTGGAACATGGGTGTGCGTCCCAACAACCAAAGTGGCCCGACCATCAAGATAGGCGCCCACGGCTTGCTTTTCCGACGTCGCTTCGGCGTGAAAATCAACGACGGAGAAATCGGCAACCGAGCCCAAAGGACAAGCCTCAAGTTCATGGTCCAAGACGGCGAATGGGTCTGCCATCGCATCCATGAACAACCGGCCCATGGCGTTGATCACCAGCACTTGCTCGCCCGTTTTAGCCTGAAATAGGCCAGACCCACGACCAGGCGTTCCAGCTGGGAAGGTTGCCGGACGCAACAGGTTTGGCATGCGCTCGATGAACACCTGAGTCTCACGCTGGTCAAAAGCATGGTTGCCAAGCGTGATGACGTCCACACCCCAGTCGAAAAGCTGTTCGGCGATGGTCTCGTTGATGCCAAAGCCACGTGCAGCATTCTCGCCGTTGCACACAACGAAGCGGATGGGATAGCGCGCGAGAAGGTCCGGCAAATGGGTCTCAATAGCGTTGCGCCCCGACCGGCCGACAACGTCGCCTAAAAACAAAAGATCAAAACTCATGGCCGCTCGCTAGCACGCAAGAACGGCGCAAGGCGAGCACGCCCTTGCGAAAAGATGCGCAGGCCCGAAGGTGTGAGCACAGCATCGAGCGGTACGTCATGGTCTTCGGCCTCAAATGGCGACACCTCTTGTTCGTCAAAGCCCAACCCAACCAGAGCGGGATGGTGGCATGCAGTGTGCATAGTCCCCAAAGCTCGATCGAAATGACCTTTGCCGTACCCAATACGCTGGCCATCTGCGGTGAAGGCCGCCAACGGCATGAAGATCAAGTCTGGCTGCACAACCGGCTGGTTCATGTCGGGGCCAGTCGTGCCGAAACCCACCGAGACCAACTGCCGGTCCCTGTCCCAATGGCGAAACACCATCGTCACCTCATCCAGAAGAACTGGAAGCGCAAGCTGGGCGCCGGCCCGCGCGGCGGCATCAAGTAGGCGCGACGGGTCAAGCTCGCTACGAATGGCTTGATAGCCGGAAACCTGAACGCCATCGAGCCGCCAGCTTGCGACAGTCTCAGCAATCTGTCCCGCGGCACTGTCCCGCGCATCTTGTGGCAGGGCATCGCGCCTTTTAAGCGCATCCGAGCGCAGCTGCGACTTTGCCACCTTGGGCTGTATCATTGGATCGCTCAATGGGATGAATGTGAAGCCACATCGACCGTGTCAGCGTCGATCCTGGGAACCTACAAAGTAGGTGGGCGCCGTATAGTCCGGTCCACGGACCGGTCCAGGGACAGCTCCCTTAAGGATCGGTAAGGCCCCAGGGAAAATGCCGATGCACGAGAAGCGCAGCTTCGCCACCACAAGTAAGGCGAACGGCGGGCGACTTCAATTGCTTATGCATCAACCTTGTGGAACGACGCCATTACCGGCGGGCGCTGCCTGGATGATGCTCTCAAGGCGCTGTGCCAAACCATCTAGCCGCTGGCGCATTTTGTCGTCTTCGCCAGCGTTGGTGTTTTGCACCAACGACAACGCGGCCTGCAGTTCAGCAACTTGCGATGTCAGCCGATCGACATGGGCTTGTGCATCGCCCAGCCGGTCTGTCATCACCAATCCGGCCATCACAGCCAAACGTGTATCTCCAACTTCTCCGAAGGAACCGCGCAATTCATTGACGGTGGCGTCAAAGGTCTGCGCCAGATCCGTTAGACGGCCTTCATCACCATCCTCGCACGCGAGGCGAAACGTACGCCCAGCAATTGTTACGACGACTTGGCCCACAATCTCTCCAAAGGTAGGTCACCAAACAAGGTTGCCAATTTATCGCCCTGACCCGGGATAGCCATAGGCGGCATCGCCAGCTGTACCCGCAGCCGCCGGGTCACTGGCCAAGACCGTGCGAATGTTTTCCATGACATCCAACAGCCTTTGCGAAACGGCTTGATTGGCCACTTCCAGCGCTCGGGTTTCAGCGCGCGCAGCATCCAACAGTTGCGCCAGGTTTGCCCGATCCGTACTCAATCGGGCGACTTCTGCGTAGAGTTTTTCGCGCTCGTCCAGCAGGGCACGGCGGTGCCCTGTCTCAGCTTCGACGGCGCGAATGGCGCGATCGAGCCGATCAAAAGAGGCCTCCAACTCGTTTCCACTCATATCTGACCGTTCACACCCTATGCGATCTGCGTATCGGACCGCCTGCCATGCCCAGGCGCGCAGGTCCGGAACAAATCAGTTTACAATTGGTTACAATGTACGGACCAGCAGGTAGGCCCGTCAACGCGCGAATGCCTGATTTCGTGCGTTCGGCAGTGTTTCCCCACCGCTGACCTTTTCAATTGCGCGGTCCTCCTTTAAGACGCCGCGGCAGTGTTCGACCATGCAGCGCGCTACCATCGTCTTTCGTTCGGTTGCGCCTCGCTCAGCCCAAACGGCACATCACCACGATGAACGATACAGACCGCCATACCCAGATGGCCAATGCCATCCGTTTCCTCTCTATGGACGCCGTCCAAAAAGCCAACTCCGGCCACCCCGGCCTGCCCATGGGCGCCGCGGACATTGCGACCGTCCTTTTCTCCAAGTTCATGAAGTTCGATCCGACCCATCCAAATTGGCCGGATCGTGATCGCTTTGTGCTCTCAGCTGGCCATGGGTCGATGTTGCTCTATTCGATCCTTTATCTGTTGGGCGTCGAAGATATGTCGCTGGACGATCTCAAGAATTTCCGCCAGCTCGGCTCCAAAACCGCTGGGCATCCCGAATACGGGTTTGCGGGTGGCATTGAAACCACCACAGGCCCACTCGGGCAGGGCCTAGCCAATGCAGTCGGAATGGCATTAGCAGAACGGATGTTGGCCGCTGATTTCGGCGACGACCTCGTTGATCACTACACCTATGTATTGGCCTCCGATGGCGACCTCATGGAAGGCATCAGCCATGAGGCGATATCCATTGCCGGTCATTTGCAACTGAGCAAGCTGATCGTCTTGTGGGACGATAACAACATCTCCATCGACGGTCGTGTCACGCTCTCTGAATCTGGTGACATGTTGGAACGCTTCGAAGCCGCCAACTGGGATACAATTCGCATCGACGGCCACAACCCGGCCGATATCGAAGCGGCAATCGAGCGCGCGCGCGGTTCGGGCAAACCAAGCCTGATCGCTTGCAAGACGCGCATCGGCTATGGCGCACCAAATAAGGAAGACACCGCCAAAGCCCACGGTTCACCGCTCGGTGATGAAGAGATCGCCGCAACCCGCGAAGCGTTGGGCTGGCCTCATCCCGCTTTCGAGGTACCAGTCGACACGCTGGATGCGTGGCGCATTGTTGGCGTGAAGGGCGTGCATGAGCGCACCGAGTGGACCAAGCGCCACGATGCTGCCGATGTCCAAGTGCGCGCTGAGTTTGACCGCCGTATGCGCGGAGACCTCCCGGCCAATCTTGATACGGCGATCCAAGAGTTCATCGCGAAGGTGGCCGAGGAAGAACCAAAGGTCGCAACGCGCAAAGCTTCAGAGATGACGCTTGAAGCATTCATCCCGACTCTGCCGGAAGCTGTCTCAGGCTCAGCCGACCTGACAGGGTCTAACAACACCCGCACATCCACGATGACGCCGGTCGCGCCTGGCGACTATGCTGGCAACTTCGTGCATTGGGGCATTCGCGAACACGGCATGGCCGCCGCGATGAACGGTATGGCACTTCATGGCGGTGTTATCCCCATGTCGGGCACCTTCCTGGTTTTCTCCGACTATTCGCGCCCCGCCATTCGTCTGGCGGCCATTATGCACCAGCGCGTTATCCATGTTCTGACACACGATTCCATTGGTCTTGGCGAAGATGGTCCAACCCACCAACCGGTTGAGCATCTGGCCGCTTTGCGCGCTATCCCCAATGTCAAAGTCTTCCGCCCAGCCGATGTGGTGGAAACGGCCGAGTGTTGGCATCTGGCGCTCCAGAATGATCAAGGCCCATCCATCTTGGCGCTCACACGCCAAGGCTTGCCAACTTTGCGAACCGATGCCGATGGAAAGAACCATACGGCCAAAGGTGCCTATGAGTTGGCATCAGGCGGCAGCGAGGCTCAAGTCACACTGTTTGCTTCGGGGTCAGAGGTCGAGATTGCGATGGAAGCGCGTGCGAAAATGCGCGAAGAAGGCATTGCAGCGCGGGTCGTTTCCGTGCCGTGCATGGAACTGTTCGAAGAGCAGACAGCCGACTATCAGGCCACGACCCTTGGGGAAACGCCGGTCAACATCGCCATCGAAGCTGCGGTGCGCATGGGCTGGGATCGTTATATCGGAACCAAAGGCACGTTTATCGGTATGGACAGCTTCGGGGCGTCGGGCCCTTACAAAGAGGTATACGCCCATTTCGGCATCACTGCAGACGATGCCGTTGAAGCCGCCAAGAAAGAACTTTCTGGCGGCTAAGTGCCGAGCTTGGTGTGCGGCGCATAGCTGCTACGCATGATCCACACTTTAATGTCAGGCAAAGGCGTCATAGGGTGCGCCGGAAAAAGAACTAGAATTTTACGCGCGTAAAGTTTACGAAAGCGCTTCAGTTAAGTCGGGGAAAGAAACACCATGAAAGTGAAAGTTGCCATCAATGGTTTTGGTCGCATCGGCCGCAATGTCGTCCGGGCCATCTATGAATCTGGTCGCGAGGACATCGATATCGTTGCGATCAACGATTTGGGTCCTGTCGAAACCAACGCTCACCTGATGCGCTATGACTCGGTACACGGCAAGTTTCCGCGCGACGTGACCGTCTCTGGCGATCGCATCCATATTGGCCGTGAAAGCTTCAAAGTGTTGGCCGAGCGCGATCCAGCCAAATTGCCTTGGGGCGAGATGGACATCGACATCGTGATGGAGTGCACTGGCATCTTCACGGCGAAAGATAAAGCTTCCCTTCACCTCCAAGCCGGTGCGAAGCGTGTTCTGGTTTCTGCACCTGCATCAGGTGCCGACCAAACCATTGTATACGGTGTGAACCACGACGTGCTAACCGCCGATGACGTGGTTGTCTCCAACGCATCCTGCACCACCAACTGCCTGACACCAGTCGCCAAAGTCCTGCACGATGCGATTGGAATCGAAAAAGGCATGATGACCACGATCCACTCCTACACTGGTGACCAGCCGACACTGGACACCATGCACAAGGATCTCTACCGCGCTCGCGCCGCCGCAATGTCCATCATCCCGACGTCCACCGGCGCAGCGAAAGCTGTTGGCCTGGTGATGCCGGATCTGGCTGGCAAGCTTGACGGATATGCTATGCGCGTTCCTACCCCCAATGTTTCCGTGGTGGACCTCAAGTTCATTGCCAAGCGCGAAACGTCGGTGGAAGAGATCAATCAGGCCATCAGAGACGCCGCCTCTTCTGGCCCGCTGGAAGGTATCCTCGGCTACACCGACGAGAAGCTGGTTTCGATGGACTTCAACCACGATCCACGCTCATCGATCTTCCACACCGAGAAAACCAGCGTCATGGACGGCACTATGGTGCAAGTCGTTTCCTGGTACGACAATGAGTGGGGCTTCTCCTGCCGCATGGCCGACACCGCCATCGAAATGGCAAAGTTGATCTAGTCCATCCAAGGCGCGGCTCAAGCCGCGCCTTTTTCGCGCGGGACAACGGCCTCCAAACAGACTGGAACCGCCACCATGCTGGAAACCACACTCCTATTTCTCTTCGTCGGCGCAATCGTCATCAACGGAGTGTTCCTCGCGCGGGTTCTGCCGAAGTTTGGGGAACTGAGCGACCGCTTAGACGAGCGCAACGCAACGCAGCAGCGACTGGAAACGAGGCCAGACATGCCTTTCAAAACGCTCGATGACATGGACCTAAAGGGCAAAATCGTCCTCACGCGGGTCGACATCAACGTGCCCGTTGATGATGGCAAAGTGACCGATGCCACGCGCATCGAACGTATTGTGCCAACCATTAAAGACATCCAAGCCAAGGGCGGCAAACCCGTTCTCTTGGCCCATTTTGGTCGCCCGAAAGGCGAACCAAATCCTGAATTCTCGCTGCGCGTGACCGTACCTTCGCTGGAAGCGGCACTCGGCCAGTCGGTGACGTTTGTTGAACGTCCAAGCCGCGACGAGCTGGAGGGCGCGCCTGATGACGCGGTGATCCTGGTGGAGAACACCCGCTTTTCTTCCATGGAAGAGAAGAACGACCCGAAGATGGCGCAGTTCCTGGCCTCGCTCGGTGACGTCTATTGCAACGATGCCTTCTCAGCGGCGCACCGCGCGCATGCCTCGACCGAAGGGGTGGCCCGTCTGCTTCCTGCTTGTGCCGGACGGTTGATGGAGGCCGAACTCACCGCTCTCGGCAAAGCGCTGGGCAATCCAGCCCATCCGTTGGTGGCGGTCGTTGGCGGTGCCAAGGTTTCCACCAAGCTGGACTTGCTATCAAACCTACTCGCCAAAGTGGACCATCTGGTCATTGGTGGCGGTATGGCCAACACGTTCCTCGCTGCCAAAGGCATTGAAGTCGGCAAATCGCTCGCAGAGCACGACATGGCCGACACCGCCCGTGAGATCATGGCAAAGGCCGAAAGCGAGAACTGCACCATCCACCTGCCGGTCGATATCGTGGTCGCACAGGAGTTTGCCGCCAATGCCTGGAACAAGACCGTGCCGGTCGATGAATGTCCGCCGGACGCGATGATCCTTGATGCAGGGCCGCAAACGGTCGCCAACGTGATCGCCACCATCGAGGCATCCAAAACACTGGTTTGGAATGGCCCGCTCGGTGCGTTTGAAATCACACCCTTTGACGTGGCCACAGTTGCCGCAGCTCAAGGTGCCGCCAAAGCCACCAAAGCTGGCAAATTGCTTTCGGTCGCCGGTGGCGGCGACACGGTTGCTGCCCTCAAACATGCCGGCGCCGCAGATAGCTTCAGCTATGTCTCCACCGCCGGTGGCGCGTTCCTAGAATGGCTGGAAGGCAAGACGCTGCCTGGCGTGAAAGCGCTAGAAGACGCCGCACAAGCCAGCTAACATAAGCAAACAATGGAGCACGGCTCGGGGTGCTCACCTAACAAACAGGGGAAACAAAATGGCCCGCATCACGCTTCGCCAGCTTTTGGATCATGCCGCCGAACACGATTACGGCGTGCCAGCCTTTAACATCAACAACATGGAACAGGCGCTTGCCATCATGGAAGCCGCCAACGAGACCGACAGCCCGGTCATCATGGCAGCCTCGCGTGGTGCGCGCGGTTATGCGACCGACGTGATGATCGAAAAAATGATCGACGCCTGTGTTGAGCTCTACCCCCACATTCCGGTGTGTATGCACCAAGATCACGGCAACTCGCCGGGTACCTGCATGACGGCCATTCAGGCTGGTTTCACGTCGGTGATGATGGATGGCTCGCTTGAAGCTGACGGCAAGACGCCCGCCAGCTGGGACTACAACGTCGCCGTCACCAAGCAGACCACAATGATCGCCCACCTTGGTGGTGCGTCGGTCGAAGGTGAACTTGGCGTGCTTGGTTCGCTCGAAACAGGCACAGGCGAGGCCGAGGATGGGCATGGCGCCGAAGGCGAGCTGTCGCACGACCAGCTTCTGACCGACCCGGATGAAGCGGTAAAATTTGTTGCCGAAACCAAAGTCGATGCATTGGCCATCGCCATGGGCACCTCGCACGGAGCTTACAAATTCACCCGCCAACCAGATGGCGACATTCTGGCCATGCATGTGATCGAAGAGATCAACAAGCGCCTGCCCAATACCCACCTCGTGATGCACGGCTCGTCGTCCGTCCCGCAGGACCTGCAGGACATGATCAATGAGTACGGTGGCGAGATGAAGCAGACCTGGGGCGTGCCGGTCGAAGAGATTCAGCGCGGCATCAAGCACGGCGTGCGCAAGATCAATGTCGACACCGACAACCGCATGGCCATTACGGCGGCAATCCGCAAAGTGTTTGCTGAAAAACCGGCTGAATTCGATCCGCGCAAATACCTTAAGCCAGCGCGCGATGCGATGAAGAAGCTGTGCTCGGAACGCAACCGGCAATTCGGCTGTGCCGGTAATGCTTCTAAGTTCGGCAAGATCTACACACTCGCGGAAATGGCAGCGCGCTATGAAAGCGGTGAGTTGGATCCTGCCGTTTCATCGACGGCAATGGACGCCGAGTAGACCCTATTGAGATACACTTTGGGAATAGCGGGGCGATCACGCCCCGCTTTTGCCGTTTTTGCCACGCTTTCAGCACACCATGCCTTTGGAAGACTACCGCTCGCGCCTATTCCTGGTGGCACCACAAACGCCACCACCTGATTTCTCACAAAAGTTTGCCAGCGCCCTGGCAGGCGGCGATATCGCCTGCCTGCTGATGGACGGCGATACGACCGACCCCAAGGCTTTCACCAACTGGGCGGCACCGTATGTGCAGACGGCACAATCGGCGAACATCGCGGTTCTCGTGCAGGATGACACCCGCCTTGCAGGGCACCTCGAAGCCGACGGCATCCACGTCAATGATGGGCCCGGCCTCGATCCAAGCGAGCAGGAAAAGCTGCAAGAGCGTGGCCTTATCATCGGCACCGGCGGCCTCAATACGCGCCATGTCGCGCTGCAAGTAGGAGAGCGCGAGCCAGACTATGTGTTCTTTGGACGCACAGACCGGGATCTCGAATCTGACAATCACCCTAAGACCGAAACGCTATCGGTCTGGTGGGCGCAGATGATGACCATTCCCTGCGTGGCCTTTGCCGGAACATCTGACGCCGCCTTCACGAAGCTTGCAGAGGAAGGCGTGGAGTTTGTCGCGGTCAGGGATCAAATCTGGGACGCAGAAAACCCAGGTGCGATTGTCGCGCATCTTAACCGCCTCCTCAATGCCGCCGCGCAGAAGCGCATGGAGGCCGCGGCATGACTTATTTGCGATCTGTTGTCGTCCTGCTCGCACTGTTGGCATCGCCCGCCACATGGGCCCAAGAAACAACACGCAGTGCCGAGCCTTCAAATGAGGCCGATGCACAGGCCACCGCCACGGACGAAGCCGATCCCTTCGCGCTTGATCCGCTCGTGGCTTTCGAAGCTTTCTTTGCTGGCAACTATTCGCGCGCCTTCGACCTAGCCGTGACCTTCGCAGGCCGCCAGGACCCACCATCAATGCGTTTGTTGGGGCAGATGTACGCAGCAGGATTGGGCGTGGACCGCGATGAAAACGAAGCGGTCCAATGGTACCGACTGGCCTCAGAGGCTGGCGATGTCGAGGCCATGTATCTTCTTGCGACCTACATCTTGGATGGTCACGTCATTGAGCGCGACGAGGTTGAAGCTGGATCCCTTCTACAAGCCGCCGTCGCAGACGGACACATCCCATCGAAGCAGATGCTCGGCATGCTCTACCTCGAAGGAAGGGGCGTCGAACGTGACCTGACGCTTGGCGCACAATTGATGCGCGAAGCGGCAGAAGACGGCGATGTGACCGCCATCTACACGCTGGGCATTCTGTACGCGGAAGGCGCTGGTGTCCGCCAAGACACCTCTGAATCCTATCACTGGTTTGATCGCGCTGCCCGCCAGGGAAACCCGGAAGCGCAGATCGAATTGGCTTTCGGTCTGATCCGTGGGGACACCGGCGACGACCTTACTGAGGCACAGCGCCTCGAGAACGCGATCTTCTGGCTTCGCCGCGCTGCTGAAACCGGTAATCCGGTAGCCGAAAACCGTCTCGCCCATGCCTATAGCCAAGGCTATGGCGTACCACTCGACCCGGTAGAAGCCGCCTATTATCACGCCCGCGCTGTGGCTGGTGGTCTTGCCGACGCTCGCCTTGATGCCTTTGTTGCATCTTTGCCCGACGAGCAGCGCCAAGAAGCTCAGGACCGCGTGGCCCGCGAGCGTGGTCCGGCCAATCCTTTTGATCGCGAGCGCTAGGTCCAATCCGTTCGCAGCCAAACTCCATCGCTTGCCTTGCGCACCAAGGTGTGATCCACAGCGTCCAACCTATGACGCGCATCTGCCCGGTAGCGCGCACCAGACAATGAGACTTTCCCATGAAAATCAATGGCAATGAAATCAAACCCGGCATGGTCATCGAGTATGATGGCGGCCTATGGGTTGCCGTCAAAACGGGGGCGGTGAAGCCGGGCAAAGGACCGGCCTACAATCAGGTGGAACTGAAAAACTTGATCGATGGCCGCAAGCTCAACAACCGCTTCGGCTCCGATGAGCGGGTGGAGCGCGCGCGCATCGACACCAAAGATTTCCAGTATCTCTACGAAGAGGGCGACATGCTGGTGTTCATGGATTCCGAAACCTACGATCAGATCCACCTGTCCAAAGACTTTGTTGGCGACCGCGCTGCCTTCCTGCAAGACGGTATGCAAGTGTTGGTTGAACTGCATGGCGAAACACCGATCGGTTTTCAGTTGCCAAACCAGGTGACCCTTGAAATCGTTGAAGCTGACGCGGTGGTGAAAGGCCAAACCCAATCTTCGTCCTATAAGCCGGCTGTCTTGGAGAACGGCTTGAAGGTGATGGTTCCGCCGTTCATCAAGTCCGGTGAGCGCATCATCGTCGACACGGCGGAGATTACTTACGTCAAGCGTGCCGACTAAGCGCACACGATGGCAAAATCCGCGATCCTCACCATCATGGAAAAGGCCGCCCGCAAGGCCGGGCGCGGCCTGGCGCGTGATTTCGGCGAAGTGGAACGTCTTCAGGTTTCAACCAAGGGGCCAAGCGATTTCGTCTCCGATGCCGACCGCCGCGCCGAGGAACGAATCTATGAGACCCTTCAGGAGGCCCGTCCAACATGGGGCTTTCTTGGTGAGGAAGGCGGCACGATTGAAGGATCCGATAAGCAGCACCGCTGGATCGTCGATCCCCTAGATGGGACAACGAATTTCTTGCACTCCATGCCGCATTTCGCGGTCTCGATCGCCCTTGAGCGCGACGGTGAGATCGTAGCTGGTCTTATCTTCAATCCAATCACCGACGAGATGTTTTCGGCTGAGAAGGGTAAAGGTGCCTTTCTCAACGATACGCGCTTGCGTGTCGCTGCGCGCCGAAAACTAGCTGACTGTGTGATCGTCAACGGCTTTCCGCATCTTGGTCGGGGAGAGCATGGATTGTGGTTACGCGAAGCCGCCACCATGATGCGCAAAGTCGCAGGCATGCGGCGCTTCGGAGCAGCTGCTCTCGATCTCGCATGGGTGGCCGCAGGACGTTTCGATGGTTACTGGGAGGATGGTTTGGGCGCATGGGACGTGGCCGCCGGCATCATCATCGTGCGCGAAGCTGGCGGAATCGTCCGTGACACCCATGGAGGCAATGCGATGGTTGAAACAGGATCTGTTATCGCTGGCAACGACCTCATCGTTGGACAAGTTGTAAAAGTGCTCTCCGAAGCGCGCCAAGCTCATGACAAACAAAAGCGCGTTTCGGCCAACAGCTGACCCATCCTTGTTCAACAGAATGCTATGTGACCAAAGGATGGTCACAATTGATGGTTCTGTCTGGCGAAAGAACAGGTTATGAGGGGAGAGTGCCTTGGGGTTGCCATCTCTGGGGCTTGTTAGGACGCTTTGTTGCATGAGGCATGCTGATGGCTGAAAGTGCCGATCCCCACAGCCTTTCCCGCCCTTCCATCTATCTGGCCCTCATGGCCGTGTTTGTTGGTTTGGCAGGATTCCTTGTCCTTATCCTTTACCGACCCATTGCCACCGCCTTTGCTGCCAACCCGGGGCTCAACGGGTTGATCATCGGCGTTTTGGTTCTGGGAATCGTGCTTTCGGTTTTTCAGGTCATTCGCCTGCTGCCGGAGATACGCTGGGTCAACGCCTTCCGCATGGTCGACTACGGCGCGGGCTTGGATCAACCCAACCCTCGTTTGTTGTCCCAGCTGGCAAGTTATATGCGCGAATCGCAAGGCGCTGCCGGGCTCACAATGTCGACGCAGACTGTGCGCTCGATCCTTGAGTCGGTAGGCACGCGCCTCGATGAAGGGCGCGAAATCCTACGCTATATGATTGGCCTTCTCGTTTTTCTCGGTCTTCTCGGAACCTTTTGGGGCCTGACGCAGACGATTGCCTCGGTTGGCGAAACAATCGATGGGCTTGATGTCACTTCCGGTGATTTTGGCACAATCTTTGAGAACCTGAAGACCGGACTGGCAGCACCGCTGGACGGCATGGGCACTGCCTTCTCGTCCTCGCTTTTTGGCCTAGCAGGGTCTCTGGTGCTCGGCTTCCTTGATCTGCAAGCGGGACAGGCGCAGAACCGCTTCTACACAGAGTTAGAAGACTGGCTGTCCAACATGGTGGGCGTTGACGTTTCCGATGAGGGCGCCGACTCGACACAGAGCGCCATTTCTTCATTGGAGCGTTCCGTTGACCGGCTTGCCCGTCAAATCGCCGCCCAAAACCAACTCGCAAATGCCCAGTCATCGGGAGCAACCGCAGGTGATCAGGCCGCAGTCAAGCAGTCCATCGATAGCTTGGCGGCTGGCGTGCAATCGCTGGTGCAGCACATGCGCTCCGAACAGCAAATGCTACGCGATTGGGTGGAAGATCAGGGCGAGAACACAAAACGCCTCGCCGGTGTCATGGAAGATGTTTCACGCTCAATGGCCGCCAAAAGCGGCGGCCAAAAACCGGGCGAATAAGACACCATGGCGCTGTCGCGATCACGTCGCCGATCGGGAGCCGTCGACTACTGGCCAGGCTTTGTGGACGCCATGGCCACTCTGCTGCTCGTCATCATCTTCCTTCTATCGATCTTCATGCTGGCGCAGTTCTTCCTGAGCCAAGAGATTACGGGCCGCGACACCGTGCTCAACCGTTTGAACGATCAGATCGCCGAACTGACGGAATTGTTGGCCTTGGAGCGGGCCACCGGCCAAGAACTGGAAGCTCGCCTTGCAACCTTATCGGCAAGTTTAGAGAGTTCACGTGCCGAACAGGAACGGCTTTCCATTCTCTTGGAAGCGCCAGACACAGAAGATAACAGTGGGTCGGTCATTGCCGGGTTGCAAAGCGACATTGATGACGAGCGCGCAATTTCACGCGAGGCGCTCAACCAAGTTGAACTGCTCAACCAACAGATATCCGCGTTGCGGCGTCAAATCGGCGCGCTTGAAGATGCCCTCGACGCCTCGGAAACGCGTGACCGCGAGAGCCAGACACGTATTGCTGACCTTGGCCGTCGTCTCAATGTAGCACTGGCACAGCGCGTCCAGGAACTATCTCAGTTCCGCTCAGACTTCTTTGGCCGGCTTCGGCAAATCCTCTCTCAGCGCTCCGACATCCGTGTTGTCGGCGACCGCTTCGTCTTCCAATCGGAAGTGCTGTTCGACTCCGGCTCTGCCGACATCAATGTTGGCGGAAGCGACGAGCTAGCCCGACTGGCTGAAGCGGTGCTGGAGTTGGAAGCGGCCATTCCATCTGAGATCAATTGGGTGATCCGCGTGGATGGGCATACCGATGCGCGGCCACTGTCTGGCGCGGGGCTCTACGCGACAAACTGGGAGCTCTCAACCGCTCGCGCGACTTCAGTGGTCCGCTTCCTGATCGACCAAGGTGTCTCACCGGAGCACCTGATGGCAGCTGGTTTTGGTGAGTTCCAACCGATTGCTGAAGGCGAAGACCCTGAAAGTCTGGCGCGCAATCGTCGTATCGAGTTCAAGCTCACCCAGCGTTGATCAGACCGGCTCCGCCTGTTTGCGATCGGCGCTTACATCAGCAAATTGCAGGTCAGCCAACCGGGCATAGAGACCACCGCGGGCCACAAGTGCGTCGTGCGTCCCTTGTTCTGCCACACGGCCGTTATCAAGGACGATGATGGTGTCAGCCCGACGCACTGTGGCGAGACGGTGCGCGATTACCAAAACGGTGCGGCCGACCATCAACCGGTCGAGTGCATCCTGAACCAAGTACTCGCTTTCGGCGTCCAGGGCACTGGTGGCTTCGTCCAACAAAAGGATCGGCGCATCCTGCAAAACAGCGCGCGCAATGGCGATGCGTTGCCGCTGGCCACCCGACAGGGTTACCCCGCGCTCGCCGAGCATTGTATCGATGCCATTGGGCATTGCGTACACAAAAGCCGCTGCGTTGGCCGCTGCCAAAGCGTTGTGAATCTCGTCGTCACTCGCCTCGGGGCGCGCAAACGCCACATTGTCACGGACACTGGCCGCAAAGATCGCCACATCCTGCGGGACAAGTGCCATTTGCGCACGCAGCGTGACGGGATCCATATCTATCACCCTACTCCCATCGACACGCACATCGCCGCCCTGCACGTCGTAAAAACGCATCAGCAATTGCAAGACCGTGGTTTTTCCTGCGCCCGACGGGCCAACCAGAGCAACCGTTTGTCCGGGTTGCGCTTCAAAGGTGACATCGCGGAGGACAGGCACCGTGCTGGAAAGCATATCATCGGCCCCGTAGCGGAATGAGACATGATCAAACACGACGTGACCGGAAGTGACAGAACCGGGACTAGCTCGTCTCTGCGCGGCACTGCCACCCGGTTCCGCCTTGTCTTCGCCCAGGATCGAAACATCCACCTTGAGGAGCCCCGAGAGCCGATCGGCGGCGCCGACGGCTTGTGCCACCTCGCCAACTACCTGGCTAACTTCACCCAAAGCACCAGCGGCAAAAACAGCGTACAGCAAAAACTGACCGAGTTCTCCGGCCGTCATGGTGCCGGAGATCACCGAATTGGCACCATACCAGAGCACCAACACGACGCTGGAAAAGATCACGAAGATCGCAAAAGACGTCAGCAGCGCCCGTGCGACAATAGAATGGCGCGCCGCCTCAAAGGAGGCCTCCACAGCGCTGCGAAAGCTGCGCGCAATCCGACCCTCGGCCGTATGTGCCTGCACGGTACGCACTGAACTGATGGCTTCGCTGGCCATGGCGGACGCATCCGCCAAAACATCCTGCGCAATTCGCGAACGGAGACGCACACGGCGGCCGAAAAAGATCAGCGGCAGAACGATGAAGGGTATGGCCAGCAACACGGCACTCGACAAGGCCGGGCTCGTTACCACCATCATCACGCTGGCGCCGACAAACATAAACAGATTGCGCAGAGCTACAGAGACGCTCGACCCAACGGCGGCCTTCATCTGTGTCGCGTCGCTGGTGAGGCGTGAGACCAATTCGCCAGCGCGCGCCCGGTCATGAAAGGCAACGTCAAAGCGCATAATCCGGGCGAAAACGGCAGCCCGCAAATCGGCGACCACCCGCTCGCCCAACCAGGTTACAAGATAATAGCGCAGCGCACTCATGACCGCGAGAATGCTCACCACAGCGATCAAGCCAAGGAAAACGCCGCCCAGCGGCACGCCGTCCTCTCCGGTGAAACCACGGTCGATCACCAAACGCACCGACAACGGCACCGTCAAAGTTGCCGTCGTTGACCCAACCAATGCGAAAAACGCTGCAACGATCCGACCTTTGTATGGCGCGATGAACGGCCAAAGGCTGCGCAATGTTTGGCGCGCACTTTCAACGTCGAGACGACGAGAGGATGCGGTTTGGTCGGATACATCGGCCATGCCTTTACCTAGCGAGCCCATGACGGTCTAAGCAAGCCGCGAACGTGCGCAACACGTCTTTTGAGCGCGCGGCATAGCGTCCAACGCACTCATACCTTGCCAGACTGCCAACCATCGTGTATCGCACCGCGCTGAAGCGAGACGTGCCGCAGGCCGTTGTCGCCATACTTCTTCTCAATTCCGGCACGCACAACGGCTGCCCGCCGCCCATCGTGCCATTGCAAACATGGACCGGACCGATGAAACAGGACACGCATCCCGATTACCACATGATCAAAGTGGTAATGACCGATGGCACCGAATACGAGACTCGCTCGACCTACGGCAAAGAAGGCGACACGTTGCGTCTGGATATCGATCCCACAACCCATCCAGCTTGGACGGGTGGGCAGCAGACACTGCTTGACCGTGGTGGCCGCCTGTCGAAATTCAAAAACAAGTTCGACGGCTTCCTCGGCTCTTAATAAGCCAAGGCTACCGACCAAAATCAAAAGGCACCCATTGGGTGCCTTTTTTGTTGGGTCTGTTTGCTAGGATTTATCCAAATGCGTCGGACAGCCGCGCCATCTGCTCGGCCACCGGATTGGACGGTACTTCATCGTCAGCCGTCGTGGCGTCTCTACCGGTGTAGAAGATGCTGTCGAGGCGCTGAACACGGGTCTGAAGGTCCATAGAAGCTTCCACAAGCTCTTTGAGGGTGCTTGGCAATTGATCCCAGCCTGGACCATGCGTCGGGCTTGAAAGACCATGGATGCGGACCTTGGCCTTCTCCTCGGCGGCTTGCTCGAGTGTCATCTCGCCTTCATGCACGGCACGCTGTAACAAGAGCCAAGACGCAAGCTGCATGAGCCGCGTCGTCAAGCGCATCGACTCCGTCGCGTAGGCCATGGCGCCGGGGCGCTCCAGATCTTTAGCTTCCTCGCGGCCCCGCTGGTCGAGATATTCTGCTGTGGTCTCAACCAACTGCATGCCGTGCTCAAAAAGGTTGTGAAAGGCATTCGAACCAACCAAACGGTCGGCGAACAGCACAGGCTCTTCGCCGCCGGTCGTGCGATCTCCGTTACCGTCTCGCGTGTTGTCCATGCTGCTTGCTCTCTGACACTTTGATTGAAAGGCCGACAATAGCTCAAAAACGCCGCCGGTCCACCGTTGGCGTGGACCTCATGCCACGGGTTCTTCTGGCGCGGTTAATGCTGCGCGCAGACCAAACAGAGGTCTAGCCAGCCAGAGGGCACAAAAAAAAGCCGCAGCGGATGCTACGGCTACGATGAGTTTGAAAACAGGGAGGCGTCAATGAGCGTCCAATAAGCTCAAAAACTGTCGAGATATCTCGATGAAACATAAGGTAACTGAGAAAGGTTGCCGAAGTCTTAACGCCACAATTTTTAGGCAAATTGTTTACCGCGTTTCCAGCGCAATTTTCTTAAGGCGTTCAGTGAGCCACATCAAAATCGGCTGCTTTTCATCACGCTTGTGGCGAACTGCGTGAATGTCGAAAGAACGTATTTCGAGAGGCGGCGCGGCGACAGACAATCCGAACTGTGCAGCATAAGACTGTGCAAGGCGAGAAGGGAGCGTGGCGATCAAGTCGGTACCGCTAACGACCACCAAAGCCGACATAAAAAAGGGTACTGAAACGGCCACGCGGCGGTGCAATCCACGGTCCGCAAGAACGCTATCAACGATGCCTCGAAGGCTCGAGTCCTGCGAGACAAGGACGTGCTCAGCTTCAAGATAACCCTTCAAGGACAGACCGGCTTGAAGAACGTGATGGCCCTTACGGGCAACGACGCAATAATCGTCACGTGCCAAGGTTACCTTCACATGGGCATCGTCTTCGCCGACAAAGAAACCAAGTGCCAGGTCAATCTGCCGGTCGCGAAGCGCTGCCAAAGCTTCGCCTTTGGTTAGCGACACAGCTGACACGCGAATTCCAGGAGCAGCCTGCCGCAGCTCGGACACGAGGGGGCTGATAAGCGAAGCGATCTCGCTGTCGTGCGCAGATAGTCTTACCTGGCTTTGCGAAGTAGCCGGATCGAACTGCCTAGCCTCGGACAACGTATCGGCTAGGGTGTCGACGACCTTTTGGACAGGAGCCTCCAGCGCCAGGGCAAACGCGGTCGGTTCCAACCCATGCGGCTGACGGAGAAAAAGCTGATCGTCAAAGATGTCGCGAAGGCGCGTTAGCGCATGGCTTATCGAAGAGTTCGTTAGGCCCAGCTCTGCCGCCACACGGGTGGCCTTGCGATGCCGCATAAGGCCAAGAAAGACCAACAGCAGCCCACCATCCAATCGCCTGATTTTATTAATGTCGAAATCTGACATGAATTGATTTCAGTTTTATGAAATAGTAGCCCGGGAGTAAACCGTCTTCCAACCGCGCGCAAGCGCTTTTCAAACCAAATTGGAAGACAATGACCCACATCCTCATGATCGCATCCAACCCTACCACGTCACCTGTCACCGGCTGGCCCATCGGCTTTTGGTGGGCAGAGCTAACACACGCCTACAAGGTGTTTGATGAAGCCGGCTACGACATCACCCTCGCCTCGCCACAAGGAGGCGACCTTCAAGCCGATGGTTATTCAGATCCGGAAGACGAAAGCGGCTACTCCGCCGCCGACACCGTCTCGCTGGCCTTCAAGAAGGACCCAACCAAAATGGCCTTGTTGTCAGACACGCCAGCAGTGTCGTCGCTCGACCTTGGTCTCTATGACGCTGTTTTTGTTGTCGGTGGCCAAGGGCCGATGGTCACAATGACCGATGACCCCGCCACCCAGGAAACGGTTGCCGCTTTTTATGAAAGCGGCAAGCCAACAGCTGCGGTATGCCATGGCACCTGCGTCCTGCTCAAAACCAAGCTTTCTGACGGCACTTTGTTGGTAGACGGCAAACGTTGGACCGGATTTGCCAACTCCGAAGAGGAATATGCCGAGAACGCTGTTGGTCAAAAGATCCAACCCTTCTGGATCGAAACCGAGGCCCGCAAACTTCCCAACACGCACTTCGAGGTCGCAGGACCAATGGAAGCGTTTGCCATCCGTGACGGCAATCTGATCACGGGGCAACAGCAAAATTCCGCTGGTGCGGCCGCAGTGGAGGTCGTAAACGCCCTGGCCAAACGTGGCTAACACGATGGCGCAAATCATCCTTATGGCCATGGCGCTCATCACAGGCGCCATGGTTCCACTGCAACTCGCCTTCAACGGTCAACTGGGCGTCGCGCTCAAAGGGCCGCTGCTAGCCACCATGGCCGTTTTCATAACGGGTATCGTTGCCACCAGTATTGCGTTGGCCGTTACCCGAACACCACTACCCGATATTGCGACCCTCAAGGCGGCGCCGCTTTGGTTCTAGCCGGCGCGGCTTTGGTGAAATTGTCCTAACCGTCTTTTTTTGGGCTCCCGAAAACGGCGTCAGCAGCGAGACGCGCGGCATCTTTCGACGTCATGGCCTCTTGGCAGCGCACTATTTCGTCTTTCAGCGCCGCTATGCGTTCCGCCAATTCGTCAACGGATGCATCCGACAGATCATCGCCGACCGAAATTGTAGGTTTGGGCTTAGGCTCGAGATCTAAGTCCATGCGTTAGTCCCCCTTCATAGTTCGGTAATGCAGCGTTAAGGCTAGAACTTAAGCGAACGCCTTCTAGCCAACAAGTAACACGCTATGCAGAGCCTGCCTGACCTACCCGCGACGATGACCGCCATCATGATTGATCGACCTGGCGGCCCGGATGTTTTGGTTCCAACGCAACGGCCAATGCCAGACTACTTGGAAGGGCATGAAATCCTCATCAAGGTTGAAGCAGCGGGCATCAATCGGCCTGACGTTCTGCAACGTGTCGGTGCCTATCCACCACCGAAAGGCGCCAGCGATATTCCCGGTCTCGAAGTTGCTGGGACAGTCGTCGGAACAGCCCGCGGGGCCGAGCGCTATCAGCTTGGCGATCCAGTGACGGCGCTGGTATCTGGCGGAGGCTATGCGGAGTATTGCGTCGCCGACGAACGCCACGCCCTATCTGTACCAGACGGCCTATCAATGGAAGAAGCCGCCGGCATTCCAGAGACTGCCTTCACAGTTTGGTCGAACGTGTTCGATCGTGCAGGCCTAACCGAAGGCGAAACCTTCCTCGTCCATGGCGGAACCAGCGGCATTGGAACCATGGCGATCCAGCTTGCCAAGGCCCACCATGCGACGGTTCTGGCCACAGCAGGCAGCGACGAAAAATGCGAGGCCATGCGAGCACTGGGTGCGGATCACACCTTCAACTATCACACGCAGGACTATGTTGACGGGGTCAAGGAGGCGACTGGCGGAAAGGGGGCCAATGTGATCCTCGACATGGTCGGAGGCGACTATATCGAGCGCAATTGGAAGGCTGCCGCTGTCGAAGGCCGCATTGTTCAGATTGCCTTTCTAAATGGCGCGCGCGTGGAGGCGGACTTCTCGCGCCTCATGCTCAAGCGGCTCACACACACAGGTTCGACCCTGCGTGCACGTTCGGCAGGCTTCAAAGCCCAGTTGGCAGATGATGTGCTGTATCACGTTTGGCCACTGATCGAGGCTGGTGACGTGAAAATCCCAGTCGACTCGGTTTTCGCCTTGGCCGACGCGGGCGCTGCACACAAGCACATGGAAAGCTCACAGCACACCGGCAAGATCATTCTGAAGCCATGATGCACTCGCCGAAACGATAAAATTCGCCCAGCATTGCAACCGGTTGTGGAATTCACTATAAGGGCGGCCATCCCCGACATCGTCAGTTTGATGATCGGCCCCGCGCCTGGATCGCTTCCAGCCGGGAGCAGCGATCCTTTGTTTTCAGGAGCCCATGATGGCCGACACCCTCTTGATGCCGAAAGCGACAGCCGTTTGGTTGGTCGACAACACGGCACTTACATTCGATCAGATTGCCAGGTTCACCGCATTGCATCCGCTCGAGGTAAAGGCGATCGCCGACGGCGAAGCGGCCCAAGGTATTAAGGGGCTGGACCCCTTGCAGACTGGCCAGCTAACCCGTGAGCAGATCACCGCCGCTGAAGAAAACCCCGCGCTTGAGCTGAAGCTGCAGCCGCCAAAAACCGTGGTCGCCACATCGTCCAAGAAACGTGGTCCAAGGTACACGCCGGTGTCGCGTCGCCATGACCGCCCAAACGCAATTCTTTGGCTTTTGCGCAACCACAAGGAACTGAAAGACGCTCAGATCATGCGCTTGGTTGGCACAACCAAGAACACGATTGAGACTATCCGCAGCGGTACACACTGGAACTCCGCCAACCTGACCCCGATGGACCCAGTAACACTTGGTTTGTGTAAGCAGATCGAACTAGACCTTGAAGTGCAGAAAGCCTCTCGAAATCTGCCGAGCAGCGCAGAGCCGACTGGTCCGGTACTTCTGTCTGCCGAGGAAGCACTGGCCGCCATGTCGCCGAGCGAAGGTGAAACTGTGTCGGGCAGCGAAGAAGAGGCAAGCATCGAAGATGTATTCGGCGAAGCGCCCGAAGCACCCGTCGAGGAGGAAGCACCCGCAGATACCGATCTCGACGCCGACTCCGTCTTTGCCAAGCTTAAAGAGCTTACCAGCCCTGCCGAAACGTCAGACGAAAACGAACCGACCTAAATCGGCTAGGTCGCGCGCCTGGCGCCTAGGCGCCAGGCGTATCGCCGACAGGCACCGTGTAGTTCAATCCCAAGCGCCCACCATCAGCATAGATGGTTTGGCCGGTGACATAGCTTGACTGGTCACTGGCCAGGAACGCCGCAATCGCGGCAATCTCACTGCACTCGCCGATCCGGCCCAACGGGGTTCGCGACATCATGCGGTGGCGCAGTTCATCATCGTCCAGCACCTTTTCCATCATTGCCGTCATGATCGAGCCTGGACCAATGGCGTTCACACGTATGCCGTGGGGCGCGAGCGACAAGGCCATCACTTTCGTCAGCTGACGTATCCCACCCTTTGAGGCGCAGTAGGGTACCTGGTTTGGGATTGCCATTTCGGCATTGACGCTGGACATGGTGATGATTGACCCGGGCCGACCGCCAGCTTCCACCTGCTCCACCATATGTTTGGCCACCGCCTGACAGGTGAGAAAAACACCTTTCAGATTGACACCAATCACTCGGTCAAAATCTGCTTCTTCAACCTCAAGAAAGTCCGCTGTGTGAACGACACCGGCGTTGGCCACGAGCACATCAATCTCGCCATAGGTTTCAAAACTCTTGGCCAAAAGATTGCGCACGTCCAGCCGGTCCGACACATCACAATGGACATAATGCGCTTCGCCAATCGTCGAGAGCCGATCTTCGATATCGTGGCCAGAGGCGTCATCAACATCGGCGATAACCACCCGCATGCCCTCTTCGACGAAGCGTTCCGCAATCGCGGCACCGATGCCGTTGGCAGCCCCTGTAACAATTGCGGTTTTGCGTTCCAGTGCAAAGCTAACAGACATGAAGGCTCCGTGATGAGGTTCGGGGTGCGCCGCGTTTACACCGCGACGGGCCCTCTCCACAACCGTTTTTGAGCTCCGCTTAAGACACGCTCAGATCACGAGCTGGCATACCCTTTGGTCTGCAATGCGCCCGTGATCTCATCCAAAATGGCCGGATCATCGATGGTTGCGGGCATCCTGTAAGGCTCACCATCGGCAATTTGCCGCATCGTGCCGCGCAGGATTTTGCCAGACCGCGTTTTCGGCAAGCGATCCACCACCATCACGGTTTTAAAAGCGGCGACGGGGCCGATCTTTTCACGCACCAAAGCCACCAACTCTTTTTCAAGCTGCTCGGGCGGGGTGTCCACTCCGGCTTTGATTACCACGAAACCCGCGGGCAATTGCCCTTTGAGCGTGTCGGAAACACCGATCACGGCTGCTTCTGCGACGGCAGTGTGACCGGCAAGCACCTCTTCCATGCCACCGGTGGACAGGCGGTGACCTGCGACATTGATGATGTCGTCGGTGCGCGCCATGATGAACAGGTAGCCCTCATCATCGATCAGGCCGGCATCCGCGGTCTTGTAGTAACCAGGGAACTCTTCCAGGTAAGACGCTTTGAAGCGCTCATCGTTGTTCCATAGCGACGGCAAGCAGCCGGGAGGCATGGGCAGTTTGACAACAATGTTGCCCAGCGTTCCGGCCTCGACCGGATGCCCTGCATCATCGAGCACTTGAACGTCATAGCCCGGCATCTCGACGGTTGGCGAACCGTGTTTGACCGGCAGTTTACCCAAGCCAAGCGGGTTGCCAGCAATCGCCCAACCCGTTTCGGTCTGCCACCAGTGGTCGATCACCGGCAGGCCGAGCTTCTCTTCAGCCCATTGGATGGTGTCCGGATCGGCACGTTCGCCGGCCAAGAACAAAGACCGTAGTGAGGTCAGGTCGTACTTGTCGATGTATGTACCGTCTGGGTCTTCTTTCTTGATGGCGCGGAAGGCCGTGGGGGCCGTGAACAGTGACGACACGCCGTGCTCGGAAATGACCCGCCAGAAGGCTCCAGGGTCGGGGGTGCCGACCGGCTTGCCTTCGTAAAGAATGGTCGTGCAACCCGCGAGCAATGGCGCGTAGACAATGTAGGAGTGGCCAACGACCCAGCCGACATCAGATGCCGCCCAGAACACATCGCCGGGCTGCATGTCGTAGATCGCGCTCATGGTCCAGTTCAGTGCAACCATATGGCCGCCATGGTCACGCACCACACCCTTCGGCACGCCGGTGGTTCCCGACGTGTAGAGGATGTAGAGCGGGTCGGTCGCCTGCATGGGCTCTGGTGCGCTGTCGATACCGCGCGCATTGGCGTCAGTGATCAGCGCGTCGTAGTCGTGGTCACGCCCATCGATCAGGTCGCAAGGAAGTTGCTCGCGCTGTTTGATAACCGTGAGGTCGGGTTTGTGCGACGCGATTTCGATGGCTTCATCAAGAAGTGGCTTGTAGGCGATAACGCGGTTCGGCTCGATCCCGCAGGACGCCGAGATAATCGCCTTAGGCCGGGCATCATCGATCCGCGTTGCCAGCTCGCTCGCCGCGAATCCCCCAAACACCACGGAATGCACTGCGCCAATACGGGCACAGGCCAGCATTGCAATCGCAGCTTCTGGGATCATGGGCATGTAGACAACCACGCGGTCGCCTTTGGAAACGCCAAGGTTCTTCAAAACCGCGCCGAAGGCACTCACCTCATCGCGCAGGTCTTGATAGGTGTAGGTCTTTTTCGAACCAGTGATCGGGCTGTCATAGATGAGCGCCGCTTGGCCGGGCCGACCGCGTTCTACATGACGGTCGAGACAATTATAGGCCGTGTTGCAAATGCCACCTGGGAACCAACGACCATAAACGCCTTGGGCCGGATCAAAGACCCGGTCAAACGGCTTCTCCCAGTCAATAGTTTGGGCAGCATGGGCCCAAAAAGCCAGCGGGTCCTCCTGCCAAGCGGCGTAGGTCGTATGATAGTCTTGTGCATTCGGTCCCATCGACATTTCCTTCCCGAGCTTTTTGTTACGCAAGCTGTGCCCAATGCACTGCTAACGCGCAACCTGGGCAAAAGGAGATGAGATGGCTCAAATGTGAGCTTACCCATTTGGCTAGAAACAACAAAAAAGCCGCCTGACATCGTCAGACGGCCTCAATTAAACTTGAAGCAGCAAGCTCGACTAGTTTGGCTTCATGCCCCCAGCTCTTTTTCGCAAACGCTCAATCTCATCCTTCAAATTCAATTTCTGCTTTTTGAGTGCCACAATTTCCAGCTCATCCTTGGCTGGCCGACGTTCTTCGTCGGAAATCTGGGCATCAATGGCAAGGTGCCGCCGTTGCAACTCGGCGAGATGAGATTCTACCGTCATGCAGTCCTCCTCTGTGTTTACACAATGAGGCTGCCACAGGCTGATTTAACCGAACAAGATTGACATTCGAAAAATCTTAGGAATTGGGCATAAATCCGCAAAGATTATGTTTTGCGCCGCACAAGCTGTTGAACACTATGGTGTGCAGCGCAAACGCGTGATAACCACGCGCTTTCTTAATTTGAGCCCCTTGGACCTTTCGCCGATTCCAACCTTTTATGACGCCGACTCCCTCAAATGACGATCAGGACGTGCGCAAGGAACTGGCCAAGCTGCGCCAAGAGCACCGGGATTTGGACGCAGCCATTGAAGCGCTTTTTGAAACCGGCCGCGCCGACCACTTGCAGATTCAACGGCTCAAAAAACGCAAACTCGCTTTGAAAGATCGGATCATTGTGCTGGAAGACGCACTTTTACCCGACATCATCGCCTAACGAACGCTATTCAGTGATGCCACAAGCTTCTGCACCCGTCGCCATTATCATGGGGAGCCAGTCCGATTGGCCCACCATGCGGTTTGCTGCCGAGAGGCTGGAAGAGCTGCAGGTAGACCATGTCGCCAAGATCGTATCCGCTCACCGCACACCAGACCGCATGTTCGCCTTCGCAAAAGGCGCCAAAGAGGCTGGTCACAAGGTGATCATAGCTGGCGCCGGCGGCGCGGCGCATCTCCCAGGTATGGTTGCGTCGATGACCACGCTTCCCGTTCTAGGCGTTCCAGTCAGCACAACAGCTCTACAGGGCGAAGACAGCCTACTATCCATCGTTCAGATGCCAGCGGGTGTGCCAGTTGGCACGCTGGCCATCGGCAAGGCAGGTGCTAGCAACGCTGGCCTGTTGGCCGCGAGCATTCTCGCCCTCACAGACGAAAGCCTCGCAGATCGGCTGGCCGCGTGGCGCCAAGCGCGCACGGACAGCGTCGGCGATGTTCCGCTCGACACCCCTGCGTGATGAAGGTTTTGAAGCCCGGCAACACGCTCGGCATTCTTGGCGGCGGACAGTTGGGGCGCATGATGGCCGTCGCGGCCTCGCACTACGGCCTGCGCATCCACATCTTCGACCCTGATCCACAAGCACCGGCTGCCGAGGTTGCTGGCACGCATACGTCCAGGCCATACAGCGATAAGGACGCGCTTACGGCCTTCGCAGATGCCTGTGACGTCGTCACGTTTGAATTCGAGAACATTCCTCATGACAGCTTGGAAGCGATCGCCGACGCCGTGCCTCTGCGGCCTGGGCCAAAGTCATTGTACGTCAGCCAGGACCGGTTGACCGAAAAGCAATTTCTCACGGACAACGGACTAACCTTAGCCCCCTATCAGGCCATAAATTCCACTGCAGAGATTGCCGACGCTCATACGACCTTGGGCGAGGACACAATCCTGAAAGCACGCCGCCTCGGCTATGACGGCAAGGGCCAATCGCGCCTTTCCGGGCGGTCCATTGATGGATCGGCAGTCTGGCAGGCTATTGGGGCCGTACCAGCCGTCTTGGAGAAACGCATTCCATTCGTTGCTGAAGTATCCGCCGTCATCGCGCGTGCTGCGGATGGAGCGACGGTTGCCTATGATGTGCCGATCAATGTGCACCGCGACGGTATATTGCATACCTCATCGGTTGGCGCCTTCGCACCAATGACAATTCCTGATGCCATTCGAGACCAAGCGCAAAGCGGAGCAATGGCGGTTGCAACGGCGCTGGAACATGTTGGCATCCTGACCGTCGAATACTTTCTGACGCAAGACGATCAACTGCTCGTCAACGAGATCGCTCCTCGCGTCCATAATTCTGGGCACTGGACGATGGATGCGTGCTGGTCCGATCAGTTCGACAATCACATCCGCGCAGTGGCCGGTTGGTCTCTGGCGCCCGCGGATCGATACGCCGATGCGCGTATGACGAATCTCCTTGGCGAAGATGTCCATGATGAAGCGTTGCTGGCTGGTGACGGCGCCCGCCGCGTGCATATTTACGGCAAGCGCGAAGCCCGCCCGGGGCGCAAAATGGGCCATGTGACCGAGGTTTCTCCAAGATCAACCAATTCAGCGCGTTAGCGCGAAAAGAACGCCGCCGTTTGTGGACAAACGCCACCCAATCTGTTATCCGCCCACCTCATTCCGCATTGCAGCTTGAATGACCCGCGCCGCCTGGCGTCGCTAGGCTGGTCGACTGGCTGAATTTTGTTGCACGCAATGCACGCAGATAGAGACAACCCATTCGCCCTCTGGTCGACTCCTAGCGATCGATCATGGCGGCAACGACAGGACGACACGTGCAAGTACTTGTTCGGGACAACAATGTTGATCAGGCGCTGAAGGCGCTGAAAAAGAAAATGCAGCGCGAAGGCATTTTCCGTGAAATGAAGCTGCGCGGCCACTATGAAAAGCCGTCGGAAAAGAAAGCGCGCGAAAAGGCTGAAGCCGTTCGTCGTGCTCGTAAACTGGCGCGCAAGCGCGCTCAGCGCGAAGGCTTGGTTCCAAGCCGGGGCCGCCGCTAAAAGGCCCCTTTTCCTGCACATGTTTGGCCCTTGAGTGGGCCAACCGCCTTATGCGCCCATGTGCCGAAACGAAAGTTCCAGATGAAACGCTTGGTGACACAAGCTGGGCTGATGCCGCGCAAAGCGCTCAAGAGCTTAGGCTTGACCGTGGTGTCAGGCCTCGTTCTCGCAGCCTGCCAAACGGCTGGGCTCAATCAGACCTCTGGAAATTTGTCGGCAAGCCCGGCCGTTAACATCGCCTCCTTGACCGAGGTGATTGCGTCCAACCCGCAGGATCCCGGCGCTTTTAATATGCGCGGCACCGCCTATGGCCGCGAAGGGCGCTACAACGACGCCCTGCAAGACTTCAATCAGGCGCTGTCGCTCAATCCACAATTCTATCAAGCGCTTGCCAACCGGGCGCTTGTGCACCGCGAACTGGGCAATCCAACCCAAGCTCTGGCTGACTATTCCGCGGCCATCGCTACCAATCCCGCTTACGATGCCGCCTATATTGGGCGCGGTAACATCTACCGCGAACAGGGCCAAGTTGCGCTGGCCTTGGCGGACTATGAGCGGGCGATCCTGCTTAACTCGTCGGATGTGCGGGCTTACTACAACCGCGCGCTGATCTTCCAAAATCAAAACAATCATGTTCTGGCGATCGAAGACCTGACGACGGCGATTGGCTTCAATCCCAATGCGGTTGAACCCTATATGGCACGTGGTCTGTCTTATCTGACACTGCGCGATTGGGGCGCCGCCATCGAGGATTTTGATGCCGTTCTTGGACGCGATTCGCGCAACATTGATGGTTGGATCAACCGTGGCATCGCCTACGAGGCATCCGGTGACTTGGAAAATGCACGCGTTTCCTACCAGCGCGCGCTGACCATCAACGAAAACAACCGCATCGCGTCGCAAGGGCTGCGCCGGGTATCCTAGAACCGCAGGGCGACGCCAATGATAACGTCAGTCCAACCCGGCCAAGAACGCTTCCACAGCTTCGTCCATGCCGTGATCCCACACATGGTTGTGACCCGACTCCGGTAAACGCACGTAGCGCTTTGGCTCGCTGGCAAGCGCATATAACGCCTGCGACTGCTCAACCGGTATGATGCCATCGCGGCCAGCGCCTACGATGAGAAGCGGTTCATCAACGTCAGCGATAACATCGCGCGAGCGCCACTGATCCTTCATCAACAGCCGCACAGGGAACATCGGGAACCGCCATTTGCCGACATCGACAGCGGCAGTAAACGGCACCTCCAAGATCAGGCCCGCTGCCTCGCGGCGCACAGCCAACTGGCTCGCCACGCCAGAACCAAGCGATTGGCCATAGATAACAATACGGTCGCCGCGCTCCGTGAGCCAATCGAAGGCGGTCAGTGCATCGGTTATTAGCCCGTCTTGGGTAGGCCGCCCTGTCGACCCCACAAAACCGCGATACGATACCGCAAGCAGGCCGGCCCCACCTTCAATGAAGGCACGGAAGGGTTGCACGCGCTGCGTCAGCGTGTGCGCGTTGCCCTGCAGATAGAGAATGGTCTTCTCACCATCTTCGGCGGGATGATGCCAGGCCCGTAGCGTTTCGCCATCGGGTGTCTGCAGGGTAACCTCCTGCGCCTCGGGAAGCCCAGAGGCATCGGGCGGTTGATAGGAACCGCCGGCCACATAGAGAAAGTCGCGCTGGAACACATAGAAAAAGGCCAGCGCGAACAGATAAATCGCGCTGGCCAATAGGACAAGCTGGACCATTGTGCGAGCCATGGTCAGCGCCTCACGTTGCTACATCGCCTTGACGATGTCTTCGACCATCTTCTTGGCGTCAGAGAACAGCATCATCGTGTTGTCGCGGAAGAACAGTTCGTTCTGAACACCCGCATAACCGGAGGCCATGCCGCGCTTGACGAACAGAACCGTTCCCGAGTCCGCAACGTTGAGGATCGGCATGCCGTAGATCGCCGACTGTGGATCAGTCTTGGCGGCAGGGTTGGTCACGTCGTTGGCGCCAATGACAAAGGCGACATCCGCAGTCGAGAACTCGGAGTTGATGTCTTCAAGCTCGAACACTTCATCATAAGGCACGTTCGCTTCGGCGAGCAGCACGTTCATGTGGCCCGGCATACGACCGGCCACTGGGTGGATGGCGTACTTGACGTCAACACCTTCGGCTTTCAGGGTGTCCGCCATTTCGCGCAAAGCGTGCTGCGCCTGGGCAACCGCCATGCCGTAACCTGGCACGATGATGACCTTGCCAGCGTTCTTCATCATGAAGGCGGCATCGTCAGCGGAGCCTTGCTTGACCGGACGGGTTTCTTCTTCGCCGCCAGCAGCGGCAGCGTCATCGCCACCAAACCCGCCAAGGATCACCGAAATGAACGAGCGGTTCATGCCCTTACACATGATGTAGGACAGGATCGCACCGGATGAACCAACCAGAGCACCGGTGATGATCAGCGCGGTATTTCCGAGTGTGAAGCCAATGCCTGCCGCAGCCCAACCCGAATAGGAGTTCAGCATCGACACAACCACGGGCATGTCAGCACCACCGATCGGGATGATGATCAGGACACCCAGAACCAGGGCGGCGATAACCAGCAACCAGAAGACAAAGTGGCTCTCGGTCTGAACAAGCGCGACGGTCAACACGACCAGCGCCACGGCCAGACCGATGTTGATCATATGGCGCGCGGGCAGCATGATCGGCTTGCCCGACATGCGGCCATCCAATTTCGCAAACGCGATGATCGAACCGGTGAACGTAATCGCACCAATAGCGGCACCAAGCGCCATCTCGATAAGAGCCGCGACCTTGATGGTACCTATGTCGCCCAATCCAAACGCCTGCGGCGCATATAGCGCAGCAGCAGCCACCAACACAGCGGCCATACCCACCAAAGAGTGGAACGCGGCGACCAGCTGCGGCATCGCTGTCATCGGAATGCGACGCGCGATGACAGCGCCAATGCCGCCGCCAATACCAATACCCAGCAAGATGAGAATGATAGAGCCAGCCGTCAGGTTGGTTAGGAACAACGTCGTAACCACGGCGATGGCCATACCGACCATGCCGAACATGTTGCCTTGCCGTGAGGATTCAGGGCTGGAAAGACCCCGAAGGCTCATGATGAAGAGAACGCCCGCAATCAGGTAGAACAGGGCTGCAATGTTTGCACTCATGTGTACGGCCCTAACCTAGCGTTCTTTTTTCTTGTACATGGCGAGCATTCTCTGGGTGACGAGGAAGCCACCAAAGATGTTCACCGATGCGAGGATGAGCGCGACAAAGCCAAAGGCACGCGCCATGCCGGTGCCTTCTGCACTGGCCATATCCACACCAACAGCAAGCAGCGCACCCACGACAATCACCGAGGAAATGGCGTTCGTCACCGACATCAGCGGCGTGTGCAGCGCCGGGGTCACTGACCACACCACATAGTAGCCCACGAAGATCGCCAGCACGAAGATCGACAGGCGGAAGATGAACGGGTCAATCGCCCCGCCGCTTGCAGTGGAGGCTGCGGCCGCCACGGCGTCGGCGCCGCCAGACGCGGCCATCTCGGCAGCGATCCGCGCTGCCTCAGCAGCTGCTTCAGCGGCTTGTTGAGCCGCCTGTTGCGCCGCCTCAACGGCATTTGTCAAAGCATCACTCATCAGAGGTTGCCTCCGCTTCAGGAGTAGCTTCAGAAGTTTCTGTCTTAGGAGCGAACGCCGGATGCACAACCGCGCCATCGCGCGTCAGCACCGTGGCGTTCACCAACTCGTCGTCCCAATTGATTGCCAAGGCCTTCGTCTCTTTGTCGATCAGCGTCTCAACAAAGGCGTAGAGGTTTTTGGCGTAGAGCAAGGACGCGGTAGCCGCGATCCGGCCAGGAACGTTGAGATAGCCAACCACCTTCGCTGGACCTACGTCGACGATCTCGCCAGCCTTCGCTCCTTCGACGTTGCCGCCGCGCTCGACCGCGAGGTCGACCAGAACTGACCCTGGCTTCATGGCACTGACCATATCTTTGGTCACCAGGCGCGGTGCCGGGCGGCCAGGGATCAAAGCCGTGGTGACAACGATATCTTGTTTGGCGATATGCGAGGCGACCAGTTCAGCTTGCTGTTTCTTGTAGTCGTCCGACATCTCTTTTGCGTAGCCGCCAGCCGTTTCAGCCTGCTTGAACTCGTCGTTCTCGACGGCGATAAATTTCGCGCCGAGTGATTCCACCTGTTCCTTGGCGGCAGGGCGAACGTCGGTGGCTGATACAACCGCACCCAAGCGACGCGCTGTTGCGATCGCCTGAAGGCCCGCAACACCAGCGCCCATCACGAAAACCTTGGCGGCGGGCACAGTACCAGCGGCCGTCATCATCATCGGCATGGCGCGGTCATAAACATCCGCAGCATCGATAACCGCCTGATAGCCAGCCAAGTTGGCCTGCGAAGATAGGACATCCATTACCTGTGCGCGGGTGATGCGCGGCATGAACTCCATCGCGACGGCGGTCAGGCCAGCCTTGCCCATGGCAGCAACATCTTTTTCGTTGCCGTAGGGATCCATCTGCGCAACGACCATCGAGCCCTTGGGATAGGTTTTTATCTCGGCTGTGGAAGGGCGCCGTACCCGCAAGACGATGTCGGCACCAGCGACAGCGGTCTTGGCGTCCGCTGCAATTTCCGCACCTTGTTCTACATAATCGGCGTCGGGCAGACGAGAGCGCTCCCCCGCACCTGCTTGCACAACCACATCCGCGCCGAGCGCCTTAAAGCGCTTAACCGTGTCGGGCGTGATTGCTACGCGGCCCTCATTGGGGTCGGATTCGGTCGGAACCGCAATTTTCACCATGAAGCGTGTCCTTGATGGTCGGACTGGAAAACAAAAATGGCCGTCAGCGAAGCACCCTCGCCAACCCAGCGCAACCGCGCCGTGTCGCCATATAGGCTAGAGCAGGAAGATGGCCATAAGGACGAGGACAATCGCGACGATAATCGTTCCCCACTTCACAAGGCCTGTGAAGATGTCGAACGTGCGGTTGTGCTCATTGTAGTCGTTGGCGCTGGGTGTGGTGCGCTCTGCGGCTTCAGACATGGCGGTATTCCTGAAAAGGTAAAGGCGTTGGCGAAGCGCTTACACCAGCTTCAACCCTGGTTGCAATGCACCAAAGCTGCCGCAGGCAGGTTATTGCGCTGCAACCGCAGGTTCTACCTCTGCTATTTCTTCGGCAGTCACGCCATGATCTTCCAGCGAGATGGGCTCCAAGCCCGCCGCTTGCATCGCTTCGGACTGGCGAGACACCAGCCGAGCTTGGCTAAAATCCTCGATCTCCTTCTGGAAAAGCTGGAAGAAATTGAGTTCGGCTCGAAGATGTAGGAACACCCCGCCCAGGCCGATCGCGGCACGGTCCATAAACACAAATTCGCGCGGGATCGTCACCGGGCCAAGGCGCTGAAGCTCTTTGCGCACCTGGATCGCCTGTTGGCGACCATACTCGGTTGGGTTCACACCCTGAGCAACCGCCATCACCTTGTCCTGCAGCAACGGGCCGTTGATAAAGCGCGCCCAAATATTGAGGACGTCGCGCAGTTCCTTAGTGAGGTTCTGGAAGCCCCACAGCTCATAGGCGTGGACGATCTGATCTTCGTCGTCGCGCATCAGGCCTTCATTGAGGTCCAAAACGCCCTGTACAAAGCGCGCCGGAAACTTGCGGATACAGCCATAGTCAAGAAGGTTGATGCCCTGCGGCGCGCCGTCCTGTTTGAACACCTGATAGTTGCCAAGGTGCGGGTCGCCATGGATGACACCGATATGTGCGAAGGGGCGCCACCAGGCATGGAAGATCGCCGTCGACAGCTGGTTACGCACCTCTTGGCTCTCTTCCTTGAAGTCGAGGATGGTCTCGCCATCCAGCCAACCAAGGCTCAGCAAGCGGCCCGTCGATAGGTCGCTGCGCACATGCGGCACCCGCACCAACGGATCGTCGGTGCCAAAAAAGTCGCGATAGAGCGTCGCGTGGGCTGCTTCCAGCGCATAATCCAACTCTTCGGTCAGCCGGTCGGCGATCTCGTGCCGCATCTGAGATGGATCGACCGCGCCGTTAATGCGCTTGAACATTGAGAAGATGAAATCAAGCTGCTGTAGGTCAGCCGCCACGGCGGACGCCATGTCTGGATACTGCAGCTTAACCGCCAGTTCTTCACCATCCTGCGCGATTGCTTTGTGCACCTGGCCCAAGGACGCAGCCGCGGTCGGATGTTTGTCGAAGCTGGCAAAGTGCGACTGCCAGTCGCCGCCAAGCTCCGCGCGCATCCGCCGTTTAACGAACGCCCACCCCATCGGAGGCGCTTCGCTCTGCAAGCGTTGCAACTCAGCGGCATATTCGGCTGGCACGGCGTCAGGTATGGTCGCAATTAATTGCGCCACCTTCATGAGCGGACCCTTCAGAGAACCAAGAGCATCAGCCAATGCTTCCGCATCTGCCGGGTTCACTTTCTCGCCGCCCAACAGGCGTCGGCGGGCCATGGTCACGGCAACGCCGCTCACGGATGTACCGACCCGGGCATAACGGCCCAGGCGGCCTGTAAGGCGATTGCGTTCTGCGTCAGCGCTGCTGTCAGCCATCTTTTGATCCGGTCTAAGCGAATGGAGAGTTGTTTCTCCTACGCTCCATCAGCGCAAAGAGATTAGCTCTCTAGCGCCTCAAGTTCATCAATGAACCCGCCAATCACGTTCAAACCCGCCTGCCAGAATGTTGGATCGCGTGCGTCCAAGCCGAAGGGCTCCAACAGTTCATTGTACGGTTTCGACCCACCAGCACGCAGCAGATCAAGGTAATGCTCCGTGAAACCCTCATGGGCATTTTCATAGCGCGCATAGAGCGCATTCACCAAGCAATCGCCGAACGCGTAGGCGTACACGTAAAACGGCGAGTGGATGAAATGGCCGATATAGGTCCAAAACGGGCGATAACCGTCGTCGAAACGGATCGCGTCGCCAAGACTTTCATGCTGCACAGAAATCCAAAGGTCACAAAGTTGCTCGGCTGTTAGCTCGCCCTCGCGTCGCGCTTCGTGAACCTTGCGCTCAAACGTGTAGAAAGCAATCTGACGCACGACCGTGTTGATCATGTCTTCGACTTTGCCAGCGAGCAGCGATTTGCGCTGCGCCGGATCTGTGGTTGTCGCAAGGACCGACCGGAAGGTCAGCATCTCGCCGAAGACGCTCGCCGTTTCTGCCAGCGTCAAAGGTGTCTGCGCCATAAGCGCACCTTGCTTGCCCGCCAATACCTGGTGGACGCCATGGCCAAGCTCGTGTGCTAGGGTCATCACATCACGTGTGCGCCCTTGGTAGTTCAGCAAAATATAGGGGTGCGCGCTCGGCACGGTTGGGTGCGAGAAGGCGCCTGGTGACTTGCCTTCACGCGGAGGCGCATCGATCCAGTTCTCGTCGAAGAACCGTCGGCCAATATCCGACAAATCCGGAGAAAACTTTGCATAGGCATCGAGCACGATGTCTTTGGCATCGCTCCAGCCGATCAGGCGCTGGTCGGCGTCAGGCAGTGGTGCGTTCCGGTCCCAATAGTCGAGCGCCTCTTGGCCCATCCACTTGGCCTTCATCTTGTAGTAGCGATGCGACAAGGATGGGAAGCTGGCACGCACAGCCGACACAAGCGCTTCGACGACATCACCTTCGACCCGGTTGGCGAGGTGGCGACTGTCGGCCACGTCTTTGAAACCACGCCAACGGTCGGAAATTTCTTTGTCCTTGGCCAGCACATTGGTGACCAACGAGAAGGTCCGCAGCTCGCCACCAAGCGTTTCGCCAAGCGCCTTGGCTGCGGCCTTGCGTTTTTCGCCGTCAGGATCTTGGAGCAGCGACAAGGTCGGCTCCAGCGACAATTCGGAGCCATCAACATCGAAGCGCAAGCCAGCAATCGTCTCGTCAAACAGGCGGTTCCAGGCGGCACGACCCGTCACAGACTTCTCGTGGAAGAGTTGCTCAAGCTTATCATCAAGCTGATACGGCTTCTCACGCAGGGTATCCTCGACCCATGGTCGATAGTAAGCCAGCGCCGGGTCGGCATAGCCAGCTTCCATCGCCGCGTCGTCAAGGGCTGTCAGCTCCAACTGAAAAAAGATCAGATGCGATGAGGCGGTCGTGATCTTCTCTTGCACGTCACCAAAAAACTTGGTGCGAGCCGGATCGTTGGTGTTCTCTGAGTAAACCAAGCCAGCAAACGAATAGAGCCGACCCAGCAACTCATCGAGCACCTCAAAATCGGCAATAGCCAGCGCGAGTTGCCCGCCGCCCTTGGCCAACAAGGTAGCAAGCTGCCCTTTGTAGCGCGCCTCGAACTGCTGCGAATCGCCTAGCGCCTTTTCCAGGTCGGCAGCGACTTCCGGGCTGTCGATGGACGAATACAGAGTGGACAAGTCCCATTCGGGCAGGTCTTTGAGTGTGGCGTCGGTCGCAGCCATGCAGGTCCTCGAGCGTGAGTCAAAACGGACAAGAAACGTTGCGTACGCTTGCTTGGCGCCAATTGGCAACCCTGCTGTTTGCGTCCTTTTGCGGCACAATAGGCAAAAACTTCCCGCGTGGCATTTATGCTTAATCGCGCGTTTACCCTATCGCGCCATCCTGTCTTCAATCGATACAGGGCGATCACAGTCAGCTCGCCCTCCGAGTTGTGTGTGGAGAAGTGCGCGTGCCCTTGCGTTCCTCAGTTCTGGTGGTGGACGATGATCCCGTTCAGCGCCGTCTTCTAGAAGCGTCCTTAACACGGTTGGGCCATCATCCGATTTGTGTTGAGAGCGGCGAAGCGGCCCTAACGATGTTACGGTCGCCGGAAGGCAAGTCTATACAAGCCATTCTGCTTGATCTCATCATGCCCGATCTCGACGGCATGGGTGTCTTGTCAGCGCTCAAAGCAGACGGGCGCTCCATCCCGGTGATCGTTCAAACATCGCAAGGCTCGATCGATACCGTTGTCTCTGCCATGAAGCTGGGTGCCGTGGATTTCATGGTCAAGCCAGTCTCTCCGGAACGTCTTCGCGTCTGTCTCACCAACGCATTGAAGATGAGTGCCTTGGAAGACACCGTCAGCCAGCTCAAGCGCTCAGCGGAAGGTCGCCTCACCATCACAGATATAGTCACGCGGTCGCCCGCAATGACCCGTGTGGTGCAACTGGCAGACCGCGCCGCGAAGTCGCAAATCCCGGTGTTGATCGAAGGCGAATCCGGCGTCGGCAAAGAACTGATCGCACGTGCCATCCGTGGCTCTAGTCCGCGCCGCAACAAACAGTTGATCACAGTGAACTGTGGCGCGATCCCAGAAAAGCTCGTTGAGTCGGTCCTATTCGGACACGAAAAGGGCGCCTTCACCGGCGCCAACGAAAAGCATATTGGCAAATTCGCCGAAGCGCATGGAGGCACACTGTTCTTGGACGAGATTGGCGAACTGCCTCTTGATGTGCAGGTCAAGCTTTTGCGCGCTCTGCAAGATGGCGAGATCGATCCAATTGGATCGAAGTCGCCAACACGCGCTGACTTCAGGCTGATCTCTGCGACAAACCGTCCGCTTATCGATCTGACCCGCGACGGCCTGTTCCGGGAAGATCTCTACTACCGCCTCAACGTCTTTCCCATCTGGATCCCACCACTGCGCGACCGAGTCGATGATATCGAACACCTTGCGCAACACTTCTTGGTGCGGTTCGCAGCCGAGGAAGGTAAACGCCAAATTCGCGGTCTGTCGCCGCAGGCGATTGATCTGCTCAACCGATACACCTGGCCTGGCAACATTCGCCAGCTTGAGAATGCTGTCTTCCGCGCCGTCGTGCTGTGCGATGGCGACCAACTAACACCATCCGAGTTCCCCCAAATCGCCGCCAAGAGCGGTGTGGCCGTACCTCTGGTTTCGGCATCGCAG
This sequence comes from Hyphomicrobiales bacterium, assembly GCA_965601715.1. Classification (GTDB taxonomy): domain Bacteria; phylum Pseudomonadota; class Alphaproteobacteria; order Rhizobiales; family MH13; genus MH13. The sequence continues at coordinate 1,860,062 of OZ271835.1, forward strand.
GAGCAAGAAGACCCATCACTGATCGCTACACCGTTTGTCGGAGCCTCCACCATCAGCTCTCCGATTATCGAAGCGGCAGCGCGGTATGGGATGATGGACCTAACCGATGGCTCGGGCTCGCCACGCCCACTGACGGAATTGGAAGAGCAGGCCATTCGCTTCGCCATTGGTCATCTCGGCGGCCATATGAGCGAAGTCGCCCGCACCCTGGGCATTGGACGATCGACGCTCTACCGCAAACTAACTGATTATCAGATTGATGCGGCAAACCCGGACGCATCCAAAGACGCGGCCTAATATGTTGCACATTGGCAACCTTGACGGCCGAGATGACGCAATCACCCAGATTCGGCGGCCGGTGTTGCCCGCCAACGCTTGTGGCTGTCGCGACAATCTGTCAGCGATAGTCAGGTTGGGTTCAGGTGAATGCTTGTATGATTCGATATCAACCTGCCGCCGGATCCACGACGCTGTTTAACGTCATATCTGGCATCGGGGGCAGCCGTTTGGCGATTGGGAGACCAAAGCATTGATGAACCGTGCTCTGTTGCTAACTGCGAGCCTCGCACTGGCCGTCGGCGGTCCAGCCCTGGCCGCCGAGCGTGCTCCAATTGACCTGGAATGTGAAGCCAACGCAGCGTGCCTTGCTACCTTCGCAGCGCCGGAAAAAAGCGACACGCGATCCACCACATTTGACACGTTGCCAGCGATTACTGCCGTACCCAACGTTGTTGTTCAAAGTTTTGTGCGCCCGGTCTGGCCGCCAGTCACCATTGATATCCGCCAGACATTGGATTCCGTTACACAGCGCGACGGTGGCCAAAACGGTCTACCAATCGCCGAGGTGGAAAGCGTCATCGACCACGAGGCGATCGCCGCACGCGATGTGCGGATGTTCGACACGCTAACGCAGCAATTGATCGCATTTGTGATCGCTGACGGCTTGGAGAACGATGGCGAAACGACGAGCGCCGAACGCCGCGCGGTGGAAGATTTCTTCGCCGCGCGCGACTTTGCGCCGGTCTTCGTCAATGGTGGTTTAAACAATCATCACGGGCAAGCCTTGCAGGGCTTGTTCGAAACCGCCGACAGCTACGGACTCAATCCTGTTGATTTTGAGAACCCGCACTTTCTGCGTCGAGGGCAGCTCGCTCTGGATGCCTACGCAGCTGCCCGAGCTGATATCAATATGGCTCTGTGGGCCCTGCGCTATGCCCGCCACGCTCAGACAGGGCGGGTGAACCCGGCCGATATTTCGCCAGACATTACCCTGGCACGCAACGTCGTTGACCCTGCAACTGTGTTGCCAGCACTTCTTGCGTCCGGCGACGTAACACAAGCGCTGCTTGGTTATCATCCGCAGCACGCTCAGTTCCATGCGCTTCGTGAAGAGCTCGGTCGCCTGCGCGCTCGGGGCGCGGAAGCCATTATTCAGCCGATCGCTGAGGGCGGGACGCTACGCTTGGGCGATAGCGATCCGCGGGTGCCCCTGCTGCGTGCGCGTTTAGGACTACCTGACCCAACAATGACGGCCAGCATTGGCGAAGCACGCGTTCAACTTGCTTCTACGCAGAGTGATGAGCCGCTTGTCCCCGAAATCGAACCAGCCGACCCAAACCTGTTTGATGAAGCGTTGGACGAGGCGGTGAAGTCTTTTCAGGCCGATCATAACCTGACCGCCGATGGCATTGTGGGCCCAGCAACCTTCGCCGCGCTCAACGAGCAGGCGGGCGACCTAACGCCCCACATCATCGCCAACATGGAGCGCTGGCGCTGGATGCCACGCGATTTGGGCGACTTTCATGTGCTTGCAAACGTGCCTGAATACCGTTTGTGGGTGCGCCGCAATGGTGAAACCATTTTCACAACCCGCACCGTTGTTGGTCAGCCGCGACACCGCACGGCCATCTTCTCTGATGCGATGGAGTACATTTCGGTCAATCCATATTGGAATGTACCCTCGTCGATCGCACGCAACGAGTTGCTGCCGCACCTGCTGCAAGACCCCGGTTATGCCCATCGCGGCAACTACGAAGTTCTCTACAACGGTCAGTCTGTCGATCCGTTTGCGATAGACTGGCGATTGGCTGCCGAGCACGGTTTGTCTGGCCTGCGCCTTCGCCAACGCCCCGGCCGGGGCAACGCATTGGGCGAAATCAAGTTTATGTTCCCAAACCAGCATGCGATTTATTTTCACGACACCCCGTCACGCAGCCTCTTCGCGCGCGATCAGCGGGCATTCTCGCACGGCTGCGTACGCGTCCTCGATCCTTGGGCATTCGCGGAAGCTCTGTTGTCAAACGAACCGAACTGGGACCTGGCAGACGCCCGTGGCCTGCAAGGCCCGCGCGAGCGCAACCTCATCCTCGATAGTCACATCCCGGTGCACCTGACCTATTTCACGGCACGGATGGACGAGGACGGACGTTTGATCATGGCACGTGACCTTTATGGTCATCATGGCCGCGTACTCGCAGCGCTTGGCCTGCCAACATCGTGACAGTTTCTGAGGCTGCCGCGACATGCGGCTCCAAAGCGCTTTCGCTTTGGTAACATTCTCTTAACTACGTTGACGAAACCTAGGCACCATTGCGCTTGCTCAAGGCGCAATGCCATGTTTTGACCAAGTTTTACCGGTGGTGAATACCATCTATTGAGGATGCGCGCGCGTCTCGCCGCAGTGGACCGTGCCGATCACAATCGGCTCACCATGTCACCTGGCATCCTTGTGGGGCAATTGAGGGCAGTTTGGGAACTGTGAGCGCGCATAGGATGAGCTTACCGCTTCGCGTCGGCGCAGCCCTCTCGGCATTTCGCCGAGTTGGACGGCACCCCGTCGCCGCCCGGCTTTTGCTGATGGCCGTGCTGATTGTCTGTACCTCGGTAGCCGCCCCGGCCTACGCTCAAAACCGCACGCTTTCTCTGTACAACACACACACCCACGAGCGCTTGACCGTCACGTACAAGCGCAATGGGCGGTTCGTCCAAGCTGGCCTGAATCAGCTCAACCGCTTTCTGCGCGACTGGCGTCGAGATGAAGTTACACGGATCGACCCCGACCTGTTCGACATTGTTTGGACCGTCTACCAGGAAGTTGGCGCCAGCGAACCCATCCATGTCGTATCTGCCTATCGGTCGCCAGCGACCAACGACATGCTAAGGCGGCGCTCCTCGGGTGTCGCGCGCAACTCGCAGCACACCCAAGGCAGGGCGATGGACTTCTTCATTCCTGGTGTCCGCGCGTCTGAAATTCGTGCCGCTGGTCTTCGACTCGAGCTGGGCGGCGTTGGCTACTATCCACGGTCAGCGACGCCCTTTGTGCACCTTGATACAGGCTCGGTCCGCATGTGGCCGCGCATGACACGCAGCCAGTTACAGGCTGTGTTCCCCGATGGCCGCACCATTCATATTCCTTCCGATGGCCAACCATTGCGTGGTTTCGAGATTGCACAACGCGACGCTCAACGCCGTGCAGGTCGGGCACCCTCGCCCACCACATCAGCCGGTGATGCCCCAAGCACCGGCGACGATGGCGTTGTGATACCAAACCAGGAAGGCAACAGTCTTCTGGCCACACTGTTCGGCGGCGGCAACGATCAAGCTGAGCCAGCAACGCAGCCAGCGCCAGCGACAGCTCCGGTGCAAACGGCCGTTCAGAGCGAGCCGGAACAACCAGAACCTGCAAGCGAGCCTCGGGAGCCCTATCAGGTCGCTTCGCCAGTACTACCACCCTACGCCACCAGCGAGGGCACTGCGGCGGAACCATCCGCACTTGCTGGATCGGCTGTTCCCTCGCCGGTCGCTGCGCCAACCATTGATGACATTCAATTGACAGCGCTGAACGCGCCGACGACACTTCAAGCGGCGGATCCTGCGCCCCTACCAGAACCGCAGCCAGAACCACGACCAGGTGCCATTGCGCTGGAGAACGCATTTGCACTGGCGCAAAACACACCGCAAGCACCGTCGCTGACCCAATTGCCACCCGTCACACGTGAAGAACAAATCGCGCAGACGGTCCCCGCGCCTGGCCAAATTGCGGCATTGATTGAAGCACGCTATGCCGAGCAACGGGCCGCCCAAGCCAGCCTTGCCGGTCAGGTAGATCAAGCGTTCGAAGTCGCTGCCGTGACCCCGGCTATTCCGGGCATCGAGGCATTCCTCGAACCCCAGGAGTCCCTGTTGGCGCCGGGCACGCCAAGCCCTGCACCTGAGGCTATCGCGCTTTCTGCAGAACCGCGCTTCGTACCGCCGGTGCCAACACCCATCAGTCCATCGACCCCAGCGGCAGCGCCTGCGAGCATTGAAGTGGCGGCAGCACCTCCCATAGCTCCGGCTTCGCCGTCGTCCAACCAAGATACCGTGGCCGCGCAGGCCTTTGCTCCGCAACCTGAAGCGCGCACCCCAGCACAGTCCGCTATTGCCATTCTTACCGGCTCAACAAGCGCCCAAACCCAAGCGATAACCGGCCGCCTCTACCCGATTGAAAATGATCTGACCGCAGCTTTGGACAAGCAGTCTATCCGTGGGTCACAGCATGCTGCATTGTTGCCGTCATCAGGCGTGTTGGCTTTGTCGCCAGTCCTGATGCGCGACAGCACCTTTGTTCCAGCGCGTGGTTCAAACGCGCGCACGGACAGTTTCGACTGACCAGCTCGCCCGTTGGCGCAGGTTATCCGTCCACGTCCGTGGGCGCAGATGAGACCGGCCCACCCAGTGCAGCAAGATAAAGATCCAACAGCGCTTCCTGCTCCTGGCGCTCTGCCTGATCTTGCTTCCTAATCCGTACGACTTGGCGCAGCACTTTGGCATCAAAACCGGTGGCTTTGGCTTCGCCATAGACATCTTTGATGTCGTCCGCGATGGCTTTCTTTTCTTCTTCTAAGCGTTCAATCCGTTCGATGAAGCTGCGCAGCTGACCGGCCGCAATGCTGGAATCCGCCAATACCCGTCTCCTTGCTTTGAGCTGTTCACCAAACAAAGCTCTAAGTGGCGGTCAATGCGGCCAGCGCGGTTTTTGCCAGGCGCGCCCATTTGTGTGGGGACAAGCGGCCAATGGGTCGCGGGCCGAATGGCGCTAAGGGTGTTTGGCTTGAGCTGCCTTGAACGCTGCCTTCTGTGCTTCGGTGGCTTCAGGCTGACTTGCCTTCCATTCATCATAGGGCATGCCATGGACTTGTTCGCGCGCGGTCGCCTTGTCCAAAGATACGCCCAGTTCTTGCGCCGCATCTACCAGCCAGTTGGCAAGGCAGTTCCGACAGAAACCTGCCTGGATCATCAGGTCTATGTTCTGCACATCGTCGCGTTCTTGAAGATGCGCGACAAGACGGCGAAAGGCTGCCGCTTCAAGATCGCGCTGTGTGGCTTCATCCATGGATACCGTCCTTCATCGTAAATTCTCTGGCAGGAACTCGTACAGGCTTTCGAGTGCCATCAAGTGCCGCAAGATGGGGATCAACCGCTGCGCCCAGTGGTCGACACCCGCTTGATCGTGGATCAAGTCTTGGCGAATCTCCAGCAGCGCATGGGCAATGCCCTTGCGCGTACCATGCCGGTACATGGTGTCACCGGGCAACTCGCCGCGATAGGGCTCATTGTCGCCGACGATCAGATCGCCCTCTGCCTTAAGCGCTTCGATAAGTGGGACAGCCAAGCGCGGATCGCGATCCCACAGCACGCCTGCATGCCACGGGCGAGGATGCCCACGCCAGATAGGTGTGAAGGAGTGGATAGAAAACAAAGCCGGCGCCTGACCGCTGACCGTCGTCACATGCTCAATGGCCTGGGAAATCGCTTCATCATAAGGCTGGTAATAGGTGTTGATGCGGTGCGCACGCTCGTCCGCGTCGTGGTCGGCGTTACCTGGCACGATGGCGCCATCCGACAGGCGCATGATCAGTGTGGGGTCGTCGAGGCCGCGGTTGGGGTCAATCAACAAGCGCGAGAAGCGCGACATAACCAGAGTCATGCCCAATGCATCAGCAAGCTGTTCGCAAAGCGCCTTGGCGCCGATGTCATAGCCGATGTGCCGCTGCAGCTGATCGTGCTCCATTCCCAGCGTGCCGTACGCCGGTGGAAGGGTGTTCTCAGCATGGTCGCATACCAAAATCCAGCCATGCTTGGCATCACTCAAGCGCAGCGAGTAAACGTCGGTCTCGTGGTACGGCGCCTGAAGCGGTACAGGCTGGTCCATGGTCAGGAAGGCTCTCAAATGTGGGTCAACGTGCAGTTCGCAGCTTGGCAACCGCGATGGCGATCAGGTAGCGCTGTGTGAGCCTCGCTTGCAAGGTCTGACACCACCACCATCCCATCACCTTTAGGCGACCTCGAACCATTCCGCCATGACAACGATCATACCAAAGAGCTCAAACCAGTCTGTCACAGCTCTTCCGTTCCTGGCTCTTGTCATCGGCGCGGTCGCGATGGGCGCCTCGCCTGTTTTCGTGCGTTTTGCGGAAATTGGCCCGGTCACATCGGCTTTCTACCGGATGGCTCTTGCCTTGCCGCCCTTGTTGCTTTGGCTGTGGTTCGCCGAGCCAAACATCAAGCAACGTCAATGGCGCCAGGTGATGGGTGGCAATCGCTTCGCCATTCTGGCTGGCTTGGTATTCGCCGGGGATTTGTTGTTTTGGCACCTCGCCATCGTCAACACGACCATTGCCAACGCAACCTTCATGGCAACCATGGCGCCGGTATGGGTTTTGTTGTTGTCAGGTGTTCTGCTTGGCGAAAGGGTTGGCCGCAGCGAAATCACTGGCCTGTCTTTGTGCTTGTTAGGCGGTGTGGCGCTTGCCGGCGGCACCATGAGCCTCAATCCAGACAATCTGCGCGGCGACATTTTTGGTATCATCACCAGCGTCTTCTTCGGTCTCTATTTCCTTTGCGTCCGTCGGGCGCGCCGCGAAGGCGCAAGCACGGCTTTTATCATGGCCATCTCTTCACTGGTCACCTGCGCGGTGCTCGCGGGCGCCGCGTTTGCCTTGGAAGACCAATGGTGGCCGATGACCTTGACCGGTGTCGCCGCCCTGTTTGCGCTCGCTATGGTCAGCCAAGTCGGTGGACAGGGATTACTCGCCTACGCGCTTGGCCATGTGCCTGCCGCATTTTCATCGCTGGTGATTTTTATGGAAGCCGTGGCCGCAGCGGCACTTGGTTGGCTGGTTCTTGGCGAAGGCCTCACGGTTTTTCAGTGGCTAGGTGGCGCGACGATCTTTGTCGGTGTGGCCATAGCCAGACCGCGTGCGTGACAAAAAACAACGTGCGTGACGACAACAACACCGCTTGCGAACGCATGGGAGAACGATAAAAGACGGTTATGAGGCTTCTCAATCCAACAGCAGGCCGCACCCGCCTACCGACATCCACAATCGCTTTTGCAGCGACAGCATTGGCCGTCGCCGGGCTCGTTGTTGGTGGGTACCTTTTGTATGAACGCAGCCAGGCCATCGACGAGCCCAATGCAGGCATTGAGGGCCGCATCGTTGAAGGCTCTGATGCTATGGAACAGGCAACCACCGCACCCTCGGGCGCAGGGATCGGCCCAACCGGCTTCCGCGTATGTAACGAAACGTCAAGTACGATTGGCGTCGCGCTGGGTTACAATTCCCGTCAGGGCTGGGTTTCGGAAGGTTGGTGGAACCTCCCATCCAATGCCTGTGAGACCCTGCGCTCCGGTAATTTGGTGTCACGCTATTATTATGTCTACGCAATTGATTATGACCGCGGTGGGGAGTGGAAAGGTCGGCACTATATGTGTACACACGCTCGTATCTTCACCATTCGGGGATTCGAAGATTGCCCTCAACGTGGCTTAGAAACGACCGGCTTTTTCGAAGTTGATACCGCCGGTCAGGCAAGTTGGACTGTGCAATTGACGGAAGATTCCCTGCAATAACGTCAACCCTTCGATGGGAAGTTCAGGGGCATGCACAAGCGCAACCGAAGCGTCAAAATTCTCGCCACTCTTGGCCCTTCAAGTTCTGAAGTAGAGCAGATTAAGGATCTCCACCTGGCTGGCGCGGATGTGTTCCGCATCAATATGAGCCATGGCGATCCCGACAAAATGCGGGCGCTTATGGACAAGATTCGCCAAGTGGAGGCTGATGTTGGCAGCACGATCGGGATCCTTGTCGATATTCAAGGCCCAAAGCTGCGCGTTGGTGCCTTTGCCGATGACGCGGTAATGCTGGAAAACGGCGCATCCTTTCGTCTAGACACCAAAGATGAACCCGGCACGATAGACCGCGTGCGTCTTCCGCATCCAGAAATCTTCGAAAGCATGGATGTCGGTCACACGCTTATCCTTGACGACGGAAAATTACGCCTGGAATGCACCGCAACCGACAAAAAATCCTTCATCGACACGGAAGTGATCGTTGGTGGCAAATTGTCGAGCCGCAAAGGCGTCAGCCTGCCCGACACAACCATTGCTGGCGGCGCTTTGACCGAGAAAGACCGACGCGACTTGAACGCGGCTCTTGAAGCCGAAGCCGATTGGATTGCGCTATCCTTCATTCAGCGCCCAGAAGACGTGGCAGAGGTCCGCAAAATCGCCCGTGGACGTTCAGGCATCTTGTCAAAAATTGAAAAGCCGCAGGCCGTCGAGAAGATCGAGGAAATCATCGAGCTTTCCGACGCCATCATGGTCGCTCGTGGTGATTTGGGCGTGGAGATGCCACTGGCAGCTCTGCCTGGCACGCAAAAACGCATCACCCGTGCGGCTCGCAAGGCCGGCAAGCCTGTGGTTGTGGCCACGCAGATGCTCGAATCCATGATCTCGTCACCGGTTCCCACCCGGGCCGAAGTCTCGGATGTTGCAACCGCTGTTTACGAAGGTGCCGACGCCATCATGCTTTCGGCGGAATCGGCGGCCGGCGACTATCCACATGAAGCCGTGTCGATGATGAACACAATTGCCATCGAAACTGAGAACGATCCGCTGTACAGATCGATCATCAATGCCCAGCGTACAGAACCAGAAGCAACGGGCGCCGATGCCATCTCTGCGGCAGCACGTCAGATAGCAGAGACGCTGCACCTGTCCGCGGTGATCTGCTACACATCGTCGGGGGCGACCGGCATTCGGGCCGCGCGTGAACGCCCACAGACACCAATCATAGCTATCACACCACGCGTGCGCACAGCGCGCCGGCTTTCGCTCATTTGGGGCATTCACCCAGTCGCGACAGACGATGCCACTGACATTGATGATATGGTCGAACGCGCCTGTGCCGTGGCGATGAACCAAGGCTTTGCAAGCCCCGGCAACCGCGTCATCGTGACAGCAGGTGTCCCTTTTGGAACCCCGGGTGCGACCAACCTGTTGCGCATCGCCTTCGTGCGCGAGGATCAAAGCAGCAGCCTAAACTAGTTTTCGGTCAAGCCGCTCCATCGGCACGCGCCATCACATCAGCAATGCCATCCATCAGCAACTCTGGGTGAGTTTGGTGCGGCATATGGCCAGCACCAGAAATGACCACCTTTTTGGCGCCCGCTATGTCACGCTCCAGTCCATCCGAGTGCAGATGGGGCCACACCACACCGTCCTCATCTCCGGTGATCACGTGGACGGGGCAGTCAATTGCGCTGTAATGAGGTGACTGTTCGATCACAAATGGTCGCAATCGATAGACGTCCTGCGCATTGGCCTCAAACGAACGCGGTCGCAACAACAAACGCGGGCCAAGGGCCTTCGCATAACCTGATTTTGCGGGTTGAGGGGCAAAGACAGATTCAACGCCCTGATCAATCATGTTCCATGCCACCGGCAGCACGATGAAACGCGTGAACAGCCAACCAAGGATCGGTGTATCGGACACCGCATGATACCAATCCACACCGTTGAAACGGTCACCGGGCCACGGGTGTGTTGCTGGGGCCGCGAACACAGCACCGACAACATCCAAAGCATCGTCATATTGCTGCGCGACCAACGGCATTTGAGCAACAACCGACCCACCCCAACTATGACCGACCGCCACCACTTGCGGCGCCCCAAGCACCTGCGCAGCTTTCAGAATACGCTCGGCCTGGACCCGCGGAGAGTGGTCACCGGGGCGGCGTCCGCTACCCCCCTGCCCGGGTCGATCGACAAAGATAGCGTGCTGCGCCTCGCCAAAGCGATCCAAGAGATGGTCGCCAACCGCAATCAGAAATTCGCGGTGATTTGAACTTGCGCCGTGCACAAACACCAAGCTTGGCCGGTTGGCGTCCGGTTGCCCGATCTCTACGCAGTGCAGCGTCACCCCATCCACATCCACCAATTGACCTGTGTTTGGATAGCGTGCGTCAACATAGGCCGTACCGAAGCGAGTTAGACCGAACAGCGTCGCGGCGACGGCAAGAATTACACTGGTGAAAATTATCAAATGGGTGCGCCAAGCAAACGGCGTTCAATGTCGGCCAATCGTTCACGCGCATTGGTGAGGTACGGATGAACGCGCAAGGCTTCACTCAAGAACAGTTGTGCCGAGCGGTCTTCTCCCAACTCATCGAGCATGATGCCCATGCCGCTGAGTGCGCCAAAATGGCGTGGTTCGAGCCGAAGAACCCGCTGCACATCCGCAATCGACAGCACATAGTCGTCCCGGAGGAAGTGTACGGTAGCCCGTCTGTTCCAAGCCTCCGCATAATCAGCGTTCAACGCAATGACCGTGTCCAGAAGGTCCAGTGCGCGTGGATAATTCTGGATCCGGATGGCGAGAGCCGCGCGGCGCATCAACAGATCAATAGCCGGGCTGCCCGAGTCGTTCCACCGCGCCTGCACTTCACGCGCCAGCGCGTCCGCCTGATCGCCGTCCTCAGCCACGGCAAGCGCATCCAACAATGACGAAGCCGAAATCACCTCGTCGACAACGCGTTCCGAGGCGGTCGGCTCTGCCGCTACCTCAGCTTCGATCGGTGGGGTGGGTGTTGCCTCACTTGCCGGCGCTAGGTCCACAGGCTCGTCAGAAGCCTGCGCAATAGCTGCACCAGCGAGGGGTACGGTCGCCATCATCAACCCGACGAAGCCAGCCAGAACTGGCCGAGGGGCGGGGGGCGATACTTTCCAGTGGGGGGCAAAGAAAAACCGCATGCCCTGAAGTGTGCCTCAGGAGATGCGGTTCGTCAAAATCACAAACGTGGGAGCAAACCACCCACGCCGATTTGCATCGGTCGTCTTAGCCTTGGCGGGCTTTGAAACGGCCTTGCGTTTTGTTGATGATGTAAACACGGCCGCGACGACGCACCATCCGGTTATCGCGATGCCGTTTCATCAACGATTTCAGAGAGTTCTTGATCTTCATCGTTGCCTACTTTCCGCGTTGGGTCCTCTAATTCTTGGTCTAGAAACCCCAACAGCTCAAACAAACAGGCGCGCATTTCTGCGCGCCTTTCTCATTGGTGGACAGCTCATGCCAAGATGAGCTGCGAAAGTCAACCAATCCGCCTTCTTGCGCAACATTTTCGCGCAACTGATTCGCGCAAAACGGCCGAAGTAGGCAAATTATGCCGACCAGAAAATGGTGGGCGCGGGCAGGATCGAACTGCCGACCCCTTCGATGTCAACGAAGTGCTCTCCCGCTGAGCTACGCGCCCTAAAAGGTCGCGCGGTCTTATCGGCTTCCTTAGCCCGATGCAAGCGCAACCATCACGATATGCGTGTCAGGCAGCGAGTAATTTCTCCACTTCGTTCACCAGGTCTTTCAGGTGGAACGGTTTGGAGAGCACCTTGGCATCTTTTGGCGTATTGGCATCAGGGTTGAGCGCAACGGCGGCAAAGCCCGTGATAAACATAACTTTGATTTCTGGATCGAGCGCTGTGGCCTTACGCGCCAATTCGATGCCATCCATCTCAGGCATAACAATGTCGGTGAGGAGGAGTGTGAAGGGCTCTTCCTGTAACCGGTCAAAGGCGCTTTGGCCATTATCGAAGGAAACGACATCGTAGCCAGCATTCTCCAGTGCCTTAGCTAGGAAGCGGCGCATATCATTATCATCTTCAGCCAGCAAAATGCGCATCGTCAGTGTCTCATACTATGTTTGGTGTCCTCGCCATATATCTGGCGGGCCGTGCTCAATGTGCTCTGATTCGTTGTAGGACGCACCAGCTTTCAAGAAAAGACGTCGTGAGCCAACCAACCAACAAAATATCACCAGAATGGTCGCTGATGTTGAAAAACCCTTGCGATCCGTAACCCCAGGTACGTGTAGACACTACCTGATGAACCTGCGATCTTAAGTCTCAACCCGGTTTCACCGATCACAACAGGACTAGTCCGAGACTGTATGGACACCATTGAATCCTTCGACGATGCGCCGCCCTACGACCTTGTGGTCCCGATTACCCAAGCGGTGCCGTTTGTGTTCGGTTCACCCCACTCGGGAACAAGCTACCCCCGCAATTTTCTTGAGGCGTCCCAACTTCCGACGCTCGAACTGCGGCGATCCGAAGACACGTACGTCGACCGGTTGATCGCAAGCGCCGTTCAAAAGGGCGCTCCCATCATCACTGCGCGTTTCCCGCGTTGCTACTGCGACGTCAACCGCGAGCCATACGAGCTCGATCCGCGCATGTTCTCTGATCCGCTGCCAGCCTTTGCCAACACGGCCTCTCTGCGTGTGGCCGGTGGCTTGGGAACGGTTCCAAGAGTGGTCGGCGACCGCCAGGCGATCTATCGCCATAAAATACCTGTCGCCGAAGCGCTGCAGCGCATCGACAAGCTTTACAAGCCCTACCACTCGGCGTTGCGCCGTACGTTGGCCCAAACTCATGTGCGCTTCGGCGCCTCGGTTTTGGTTGACTGCCACTCCATGCCATCGGTCATTCGCACCAGCAGCGGTACGCTGACGACCGACTTTGTGGTTGGTGACCGCTTCGGCGCCAGCTGCTCGTCCAAAGTGTCGGAAGCCATCGTCCAAAGCTTGCGTTCCAATGGCTTCACCGTATCGCGCAACAAACCTTATGCTGGCGGATTCATCACCGAGCATTATGGCCGCCCCAACCGGGGCATTCACGCAGTTCAGCTGGAGATCAACCGCGGTCTTTATATGAACGAACGCACTTTGGTCCCCAACGCTGGTTTTACAATCGTGATGGACGCGCTGAGCGCGATGATGGACGACCTTTTTGCCGTCGACATCATGGATCTGGTGCCGGTCGACCGCGCCGCAGCCGAGTAACGCTTCCGAAAAAAAAAGCCGTCCGACACGAAGTCGAACGGCTCAAGTCTAGGGAGGAAACGCCCAAGGAGGGCATTACGTCACGCCGGGAGGGCCATGACGCACCGCAAAAATGATGTGTGCACTGCAGCAAGTCAAGCGAGCCGACGGTTTTTTTGACCAATTGCAAAAAATTTTAGCGCTTTGACGCTCAACGCGAACAAATGTTTCGCGAAGCCGATGTTTCTGCAAAATATTACACCGCAAATCGGTAACAGTCTGAACCACAGCTAGCACCCCATGTTGCTGCATGCCGCCATGCGTGGCATGGCGAAAGCGAATTTCCTGACGGCGACAAGGACGAAACGATGGCCACCTCACACATGCTGCCATTCAACAAAGACATCGCCGTGCGAACCGCACTTTTCGAGCCCATGAAACGGCTCGGACAGAGCACCACACTGGCGCATTTCAGAGCACCATTGGACATTATCAACAAAGACGAGTCTGACGGTGGTTACGACCCTGTTACCGAGGCAGACCGTGCCTGTGAAGCTGCGTTGCGCGCGCTTATTGAGGAGCATTTTCCGCAGGACGGTATTTTCGGCGAGGAGTATGGCACGGTGCGCTTGGACGCCGAGTTCATCTGGGTCATCGACCCTATCGACGGTACCCGTGGTTTCGTTGCCGGTGTGCCGCTATGGGGTATGTTGGTGGGATTGATGCAACACCGAAACCCGGTGGCTGGCCTGGGCTATCAACCCTATCTGGACGAAGCCTTTTGGACGCAAAGCCCTGTGATTGCGTGCATGGCAAAGGCGCGTGACAAACGCGAGATCAAGACCCGCAAAGGCCTATCCATCGATCAAGCCACCCTGTTCACAACCACCCCTGCGCTGTTCGATACAACCGAACGCGCAGCCTACGACGCGCTAGAGGGCGTCGTACGCAACATCCGCTACGGCACAGATTGGTACGGCTATGCGCTGATCGCCGCCGGCACAGCGGATATAGTCGTCGAAAGCGGGCTAAGCCCCTATGATATTCTGCCGCTTGTACCGATCATTGAAGCGGCCGGTGGCGCGGTCGTCGATTGGTCCGGAGCGCCTTTGCCACCGCTCGGAAACCCTGGCAAGCTGCAAGTTTTGGCAGTTGCCGACCGTGCGCTCATCGAACCGGTGTCGGCGATCCTTCGGTCCGCCGCTCGCTAGAGCAACGAGATATCGAAGTTCTCCAGCGACCGCTGGAAATTCCCGGAGCGTAGTTCCGGAACCGACAAAAACGCTTCGGTCGCCGCGAGAAACAGATCGCGGATTTCATCGCGTTCGAACATCGGCTCATGCTTGGAGCGCGGAAGACGCAGCAGCGTGGCTGTTGGAATAGCCGCGGCCATGCGCTCAATAGCATCGGGCGATACAATGGTATCGAGCCCCGCCTGAACGAACATGCACGGTGTTTTAATGCGGTCCAAAAACTCCTGATCCCAAACGCGGTCCATACCTTTGGCCATTTGGTGCAGCCAACCGAATGTCGGGCCGCCAAGCCCAAGGTCCTCATGGTCGTTAAGGATTGATGCCAAACGCTCGTAGCGCGCCGGATCGGATGTCGTGTCATTGTCTTTGAAGGGGCCTGTGCCGGCAAGCGTGTCGCCAATGCCAGGCGGGTAGGACTGACCAAAGCCTAGGTGACTAGCCCAACGCGACGCCGTTGCAATGGTCGCATGCGAGGCACGGTTCACATTGTAGCGCAACAGCGGCACCGACAAGACCATTCGATCAAACCACAAGGGCTTGCGCACCAGCATGTTGAGCGCAACGAGACCGCCCATCGAATGGGCCACGCCCATCAAGGGCAACGGACAATCGGGCAGCACCGCTTTTTCGATGACAATTTGCAGATCGCGCACATACACGTCGAAATCGTGGATGTGGCCTTTGCGCGGCTCATCACGCAGCACCCTGCTGGAATTGCCCTGACCGCGCCAGTCGAACGTCACCACGACAAAACCCAGGCTCAGATAGTGGGTGATGATCTCGGCATATTTCTCGATAAACTCGGAGCGCCCATGCATCAGCACCAGCGTGCCAATCTGCATCCCAAGCGGGCGAAAATGGGCGACACGCACACGCGCATCGCGCCGTAACCCAACCGAAAGGTAGAAAACCCGGTGCAGCCTTTGCATCGGCATACCGTCGACCCAATACAAAAACGCACCATCGTCGCCCACCACGCTTTCGGGGCGCTCAACGTCATCACTCATCTTAGGTTCAACCAGTGCCATTGGCGCTGTCTACCGGTCTGGCGGAACGGGTGCAACACGACAGCGGCCTGGACACGCTGCCACACGGCTTTCGCGCACAAAAAAGGGCTGACGCCTCGGTGAGGAGGCGCCAGCCACGGTCCTAGAGCGTCACCTGGAGGGCGGAAACGGCAACCCTCTAAGCCCGATCTTCGGGGCCAACATGGGTTGGTCGTGACCTTAACCGCGGCCCCAACGCCAGATGATGTTGCCGTTGAACTTGTTCACCGCGATGCGGCGGTAGCCGCGATGGCCACGTGCCTCAAACACATACACGCGAGGGCGCTCACGTAGGAACGTGATGTCGCGGAAGCCCGCTTGCCGCAGAATGCGGCGTGCGCGACGTGGACGAATTTGTTCGCGAACCGGTGCCACATGATGGGGGGTGTAATGGCGTGGCGTGTAGTAACGCGGCTGGAAGTGGTGGCCCTGCGGACCAAGGTAGAAAGTGCCTTGCGGTGTCGACCAGCTGAAGCTGAAGCCGGTTGCGTTGGCAGCGGTCGCGCCGCCAGCAAGGGTTCCAACGGCCAGCGCACCAGCCAGAGCGGTTTGGATGAGTGTCTTGCGGTTCGTCATGATCATCTCCTTGACGGTTGGCTGGGTGGAAGGTGTTGGCCCCAGCGATGATCAGACATTAGCGAGCGCCCCCTGAACCCAGTCGGAAGCGCTCGTTCATTTTGCGTTCAGGCAAATAAGGCGGCTGACAGCGCGGATTCTGTTGCCTTGGCGCAACGCCATTCTTTCGTAACGTCATATTCCAGCAAATTCGGACAGTTTTTTGCTACCTGTCGCTCGACTCCAGCCCGAAATACCAGATTAATCTCTATCGACGTAACGACAATTCAATGCCGCCGTCTGTGGGTTTGAGAATAGGTAAGGGCAATTTTGCGCACACAGCTGAAGCTTGTGAAACACTACATGCACCGGATCGTGCGGCCGATGGCACTTGCGCTCAGCGTTCTGTTGGCAGTGCTCGGCTCGTTCGGTGGCATCAGCACCGCGGAGGCGCAGACCTGCCGGGCATCCACGATCTCAACGGTCAATAGCGCAACTGGCGGTATTCAAGATGATGCCAGCAACGGCGTCCTGGTTATTGATACCGAAAGTGGCTTTTCGTGCACCGCCCAAACTGGATCGTCGATCAGTATCGACAACTTCAACGGCGCTTTTGAGATCTATATCGGGACGCGAAATAGCCCGGACGCAACGAGCGATGACATCTATTTCAGCACAAACTATGACGATGATTTCGGATTCGTTATCACCGGACCGGA
Source organism: Hyphomicrobiales bacterium (assembly GCA_965601715.1). Classification (GTDB taxonomy): domain Bacteria; phylum Pseudomonadota; class Alphaproteobacteria; order Rhizobiales; family MH13; genus MH13. Next base: position 1,876,775 of record OZ271835.1, read on the forward strand.
TATAGACGGACGGCAATCTTTAACGCCTATTGACGGGCAATTATACGATCTAGGAAGCGGCAATTATACCGTTCAATTAGTAGGCCTTGCCTTCAATCCAACGTTCTTCTCATTCACAATACAGGACGTTGGTGGAAACCAAGATGACCAGATTATCACCGCCCAAGACATCACTTTGCAATCTGGCGTGGCCGATCTTCCTCCGGTTGTTGTCAATACAGTGACTCCGGCGTCAGCCGATGGACTATTCGCAGTGAGGATTTTCTTTAGCGAAGGTGTGACCGGGTTCGAGTTGAACGATCTCATTGTCACCAATGGCACGCCAACCAACCTAGCATCGACCACACCATTCAATGACATCTTCACGGTCGATATTACACCTGATGGCAACGGCGACGTCACGCTTCGCGTTCCCGCAGATGTGGTTGTCGACTCAGCGAACCAAGGCAATTTGGCCAGCGAGACAACCGTCCCACTGGACACAACGAGGGCCTCGGTAACCATTACCGGTGTCCCGACCACAACAACGGGCCCCTTCACCGCGACGTTCTCATTCAACGAGAACATCTCGGGATTTGACCTAGCCGACGTCTCCGCGGGCCTCACCAACGCCACAGCCTCTGACTTCCAGACGGTGACGTCGGGCCGCGTCTTCACAGCGCTGATCACACCCACATCCCCGGGTTTGGTTACCGTGTCTGTGTTGGAGGGCGCAGCGCAAGATGCCGTCGGCAACACCAACATCGCATCCGCACAGGTAACATCCGATTTCACGTCACCCGTCGGCCTTACCCGACAGCAGATCGCCGATTTCGTGGGGGCCAGGCTAAACCTGATCATGGGCAATCGGTCTAACCAGTCTAGGCGGCTCGACCGGCTCAACGGTTCCAACGGGACGCAGGAGACGGTCTCCCTCCTGGGCTACTACACCCTGAACAACCCGGCGCGCTTCCATATGGCCTTTGAAGGAACGGAGCTGTCCTTTGCCGCCCGCTCTGACCGCATCGGCCCAGCCTTCCAGGCCTTTGCCGCCGGGGACGGGTTCGATGTCGCCGACAAGTATCACAACAACACACGCTGGTCCTTCTGGACCGAAGGGCGCTTCTCCCTGTTCGATGATGAACTGTCCAGCAATGGCCGCTTCAGCGTCATCCATGCCGGGGTGGATTATCTGGCCACGCCCGACCTGTTGCTCGGCATCACCGCGCAGCTCGATTGGCTCACCCAGAACAACACCGCCAACGCCGGCTGGACGGAGGGGCTTGGTTGGATGGCCGGGCCCACCCTCACCGCACGGCTCGACCAGAGCTTCTATGTCGATGCCTCCGTGGTGGCAGGCCAGTCCTACAACGAGATCAACCCGCTGGGCAGCTATGTCGATACCTTCACCACCTCGCGGCTGTTGGTCTCTGCCGGGCTGATTGGGGACTTTGAGGTTGGCGAGCTGCACATCCAGCCGGGCGTTGAGTTCCTCTATATGGTGGAGCACCAACACGCCTACACCGACAGCAACGCCGTGCGCATCGGGGCGCAAACCCTCTCGCAAGGCGAGATACGCTTTGGCCCACGCTTTGAGCGGTCGTTCGCCTTGGCTTGGGGGGACGCCCTGTCGGCGTTCCTGGCGTTCGACGGCATCTACACCTTTGGTGCGGCGGGCGACTACTCCACCGGGTCACTGGCACGCGATCAGATGGGTTTGACGGGCTCAGCAGAAATCGGTGGCACCTACCGCACCTCTGGCGGCGCATCGCTCAGCCTGTCCGGCGCCTATGGCGGCATCGGCAGCGACGCGCAGACCTACTCCGGAAACGTGCGCCTCTCCATACCGTTCAACTAGAGGGCATGGCTGATGGGCGACCCGCAAAAGCGTAGCCCTTGCCCAAGCCGCTGCCGACCAAAGCGCACTGCGGCGTACCTCTTGAAAAAGCAGCCCACAATACGCAGCTAATGTCATGAAGGTGCCAAACGGGCCTTCAACGTCAGCGGTTGCGCGGTCGCCAAAATGGGGCTGCAAGGAGCCGAAGAACCGGTTCTCCGCGGGCGTTTGGACAAACCTGTTGCTTCTTATGGAGAACACCCATGCGCGTTGATTATTCGCCACTTTATCGTTCGACCGTTGGTTTTGACCGACTGTTTTCGTTGCTCGACCAGACCGTCTCAAACGAACAGAATTCTTACCCGCCCTACAACATTGAACGCACCGGCGAGAACGCTTACCGCATCTCGATGGCCGTGGCTGGCTTTGGCCCCGATGAACTGCATGTGGAAACCAAAAACCACACGCTGCATGTGCGCGGTGAAAAGGGAACAGATGTTGCCAGCGACACCCGCGAGATCCTCTATCGCGGCATCGCAGCCCGAAACTTTGAGCGTCGTTTCCAGCTTGCCGAATATGTGGAAGTAAGCGGTGCTTCGATGGAAAACGGCTTGCTCCACATCGACCTGAAGCGTGAGCTGCCAGAAGCCATGAAACCGCGCAAGATTGCCATCTCGAATGGCGTGACCAACGGCAATGGTGCGACCGCTGCGATCGAAGTTGAGGCTGACAAAGCCTAAAAAACCAACGCCATAACCTTCCAAAGAAAGCCCGGCGGCAACGCCGGGCTTTTTTGTGGCCGCAAGGTCGGTGTGATGGCGCACACGTCCATCTATCCGCTTGACCCACAGCCTCAAAACGCAAACAGAACAATACCTTACGTAAGGGGCACCAGGTCAAAATATAGATCAAGCGAACCAATGACAGGCCCAAGAACTGACTCAGGAAACGCAAGACCACATATAAGTATAAAAACTATAAGCTATTGTTAATATACAAGAAATTTTAGATGACGTAGCGTCTTATTAACAATTCACGTCAACTATTAACGCAACGTCAGGTCGGGGGACCATCGACGCCACAACCTCGGGGGTAGTATCCATGAACAAATTTTCCATCCGCGCGAAGCTGCTCGGCGGGTTCGCAACAGTCGTTGCGATTGTCGTCGCGCTTTCCGGCTTCGCATTCTTCAAAGCGACGCAAAACCAAGGCTCATTCACCGATTACCGTTCAACCGCACGCATCACCAACGCCGCCACGTCGCTCTCCAAGGCAGTGACAGGCATGCGGTTGGAAGTCATGCGCTTTCGTGCGGGTGGCACCCGTGACATGCGCCAAACGGTCAGCGATCTGGCCGACGAAGCGCTCGTGGCCGTCAACAGCCTATCGGAGCTCGATAGCAGTTTGGACCTGTCACAAGTCCTCAATGGGATCGAAAGTTATCGTTCGGGTGTCGTTGAAGCCAACGACCTACAGGATGAACGTCACCGCTTTGTCCATGATGTCCTAGACCCAAGCGGCCTGGCCGCACGTCACGATCTTAGCGAGATCATGGAAACTGCCTACCGCGACGGCGATCCCGACGCGGCCTTCTATGCTGGGCTGGTCCAGCAACATCTCATGCTTGCACGCTTCTATGGCGCTGATTTCCAGCTGAGCAACGCAGAAAGTTCGCGCGAGCGCACGCTCCAAGAAATTGATGCCGCCTTTGCTGAAGAAGAGCACCTCATTGGCTCTTTACAGAACCCACAGCGCCGTAGGTTGGCGGTCAGCGCGCGCGAAAACATTGAGCTTTATCTCGAAACATTCAACCAGGTCAGCGAGATCATCAGCCAGCGCAACGCGATCTACTCCGCCCGCCTGGACGTTATTGGTCCGCAAGTCATGCAGACCGCGCTCGACCTGGCAAACACGCAGCGCGCCGAGCAGGACCGTATCGGACCGCTGCTTTCTGGCCAGTTCGACTCGCAGCGCTGGACAGTCTTGGCCGTCGGCGCGGTCGGCTCTACCATTGCCCTCATTCTGGGTGTCTTCTTAGCACGCAGCATGTCAGGACCAATTGCTGCGCTTACCGGCGCTATGGGCTCATTGGCCAAGCGCGACACCTCTGTAGAGGTGCCGGCCACCGAACGTGGGGACGAGTTGGGCTCCATGGCCAAAGCCGTGGAGGTCTTTAAGACGAACATGATCGAGACAGATCGTTTGCGAGCGGAACAAGACCAAGAGCAACAAGCACGTACAACCCGCCAAGAGCGCGTCGAACAAGCCATTGCGTCGTTTGAAACATCCAGCGAGGCAGCGCTCTCTTCGGTCCTCACCGCCGCGCAAGGCATGAAGGGCTCGGCAACGTCACTTGCATCATCCTCCGATGAAACTTTGGCACAAGCCGAAGCGGTGTCGCGATCATCTGATGATGCGAGCCAAAACGTGCAAACTGTGGCTGGCGCTGCGGAACAGCTCACGGCCTCGATCAGCGAAATATCTGAACAGGTATCACGCTCCGCTCAGATGTCGCGCAACGCCGTCACCAAAGCTCAGTCGACCCAGCAATCGATCCAAGCGCTCGCCGAGCGCGCACAGCAGATCGGTCAAGTGGTGAACCTGATCAGCGACATCGCTGAACAGACCAACCTTCTCGCGCTCAACGCAACAATTGAGGCTACACGCGCTGGGGAAGCTGGCAAAGGTTTCGCGGTGGTCGCCTCGGAAGTGAAGCAACTTGCAGAGCAGACAGCCAAGGCAACCAGCCAGATCAGCGAAGAGATATCGGCTGTCCAGGGCGCAACCGACTCGTCGGTGTCCGAGATCGAGCAGATAGCCACCGAGATCAATCATCTCGATGAGATTGCTTCGGCCATCGCCGCGGCGGTTCAACAACAGGGTGCTGCGACCACGGAAATCACTCGTAACGTCCAGCAGGCCGCCAAAGGTACCGATGAGGTTACCTCCGGCATGAGCCATGTCCGCGAGGCATCGCAAGCCAACAGCGCCTCATCAGCGGAGGTGCTCAACGCATCCGAGTTGATGAACACCCAGGTGGACGAGATGCGCGGATCGATCACCTCGTTCCTCAACGCCATCCGCGCAGCCTAAGGCGCCACCTCCCTAAGGTGCATCTCCGGAAACGGACCAGCCACATGGTCTGGCCCGTTTCCCAACCCCGCCACTCGCGACAGCCCTCGGCAATTATCGCGACAAGCCTGCATCAACAAAGCGGAGGCAATGGTGATGGATAAATCCAACACTCATCGTATCGGCGTTTTCAATCCGTCAGGATCAGAGTCGTATATTAAGACCCAAAATGAAGTTCTGGAAACCATCGCGCGACGGCAAAATGCCCTCCTAAAAGCACTTGAACTCCTCGCCGGTCAGATGACCCAACATCCCGATATGCACCAAACCTTGGACGATATCGAACAAGCGCGTGCGGCAGCGCATAAGCTTCAAGCCACCACACGCCGTTTGGGAAACGCAGTCATAAATATGCGCCGCCCAGATCAGGAAACGTGAGCTCGCACGTGAGCGCGCAGCGGTGCGCGCAACCATGCACCTGCGCCTCCCTTAGCCGCACCTTGTCGCTGTCCGTCCTCCCCCCTCGTTGATGAAACTGAGTTCAGACCGTTCGCGTGGCAGAAACCGCAAGGGCTGGCATAGGAACCTCGTAGTGGTCGCCGACTAGAAATTGCGCCAGTTGGCTGTCCCACGCGGTGTAAATATCTGCCAACGCTGCATCCGTTTGCTTGTCGAGGATCACCGCTGCCCGAGCCGCAAAATTCCTGAAATGGTCCACAAACTTGCCTTTGGGCGCCTTAAACACCAGCGGAAGGCGCGCGAAACACACCCGGCGGAAACCCGCGTCCTCAAGCGCCTGCCTCATGGCGTCTTCAGACGACAGTGCGAAGGGCGGCGGCGACGGAGGCACGACCGTCATATCCGCAAATTTCTGCATCGCTCCGAACACCACTTTGAACAGCGCCGAATCTGGCGGCCCGATCCAATGGCTCACGGCGACACTTCCCCCAGGTTTGATGACGCGCGCCAGTTCCGCGAACATTCTTTCTGGGCTGGCAACATGCATAACCCCAAATGAGCAGATCGCAGCATCATAGCGAGCGTCGGCCCTTGGGATGGATTCGGCATCTCCAACATCAAACGCAATCCCAGGGTAACCGAGCTTTGCGGCCTCAACCATCGCAGGCGAGATATCGAGCCCCTCGGCGTTGGCGCCGAGTGCGCTGGCCGCACCCGCCGCCAGCCCCGTTCCGCAACATAGGTCAAGAACATCCATACCGGGGGCTATTTCGGCCATGGTAAGAAGCTTTGGGATCGCGTGGGTCGTAACCTGCCCTGTGAAGTCGTTGTACGCTGCAGCACGCACCTCCCAGCCCTCTTTTTCAGCGGATTTGAATGCTTGGTACGTCATGGATATCCTCGCAATGAATGTTTGGCTCGGCCACGATGGGCCGCAATTGCCAAACATGTGAGGGTCGGGCTGGCCACAACAGGGCCGTATCGGCCAAACATGCAGGCAACAGGCGAGGGAAAATGACGGTCCGAGATTTCGAGGCAGATCCTTTACTGGTCGACGTGCTCGCTGCAGAAAGCTGCAGAGGCGCCATCCTCTATGGCCTCTATGATCTGCTGACATCGGTTGGCTCTGCTTGGTCCTATCTTACGGAAGGCACACCCAGCCCGCCGATGACGCGCGTTCGGATAGTAGCGCGCAGCAAGGAGCCTTTTCGCTGCATCAGCGGCGTACCTGTCATGCCAGATGCCACATTGGATGAGGCAGACGATGCCGAAATTGTTTGCCTGCCAAACTTCAGGATCGACATAACCACGTCGCCGCGGGCTGTGTTAGGGCAGGAAATTGATTGGGTCGTGCGCCGTCACGCCAGCGGCGCCCGCCTAGCAACGGCCTGCTCGGGATCAGCGCTCTTGGCCGACGCGGGCCTGCTTGACGGCGAAGAAGCGACTGCCCACTGGTCAATGGCCGAGCTATTTCGCCAGCGCTACCCCGAGGTGGCGTTCCGCCCTGACCGAACGCTCACATTTGCCGGAGAAGGCGATTCCATTGTGATGTCCGGCGGCATGGCATCCTGGCAGGATCTCGCACTCTATTTGATCGCTCGCTATGTCGGGCCGGAGCATGCAGCCAAGTCCGCGCGCTTCTACTGTGTCGATCCAAAGCCGGATGGACAACGTCACTACGCGGCGCCCAAACGGCGCTTGCAGAGCGAAGATGCCGTCATTCAAGAGTGTCAGGCGTGGCTGGCTGACGCCTACGTGCAACCTGACGCGGTGGGCCAGATGATTTCCCGATCAGGCTTGCCCAGACGAACATTTGATCGCCGCTTTCGTGCCGCGACCGGATACAGCCCAAAAGACTACGTTCAATCGCTGCGCGTCGAAGAAGCCAAGCAATTTCTCGAAATGGACGGTACCAACGTTGATATCATTGCTGAATCTGTGGGGTATGCCGACGCGCGGGCCTTTCGACGCCTGTTTAAGAAATCGACCGGGCTGAGCCCAGCCGAGTACCGGCGGCGTTTCTCCAGCCGAGGTTTTCTCTCGGCTCGCTAGACAACGCTAGCATACCGGATGCGATGAGCATGAAGACCGCTCAGAACAAACAACACAGCAGATCTCGACGGTCGCAGCGTCAGTCCGCGACAACCGATCAGGCTGGCTCGGTTAGACGCTCGCCTTATGACCACTTCCATCGACCCGACGGTTGTTGAGGTCAGCAGAAGCTCGCTTTCTCTTCCCAACGAACTGTTCGGCAAACAACATAACCGTGGGCAGCGGATCACGCAGATGCCACGTCATGTGATGGCGGATCCGGACGGCTGCAAAAGCGGCTTTGGCGAGCCAAACGAGGGCCTCACCCACGCTGATCTCTTTCTTGGCCAACGATGATCGAAGACCGCGCAAATCACCATACGTCCAGCCATAACGCACACCTGGTTGGTTGACCGCGCCCCGCCATGCTCCATCCAACTGGTCGCCACGAGCAAGTGCGAGCGCCAGACGGCTGCTTTCCAAGCCGGACTTTTCGGCGATGTCTTGGCTACCTGCGATCCGTGGGTTGATCTCCAATAGGCTCCGCACGCCGGTCTTTGTATCGAGTTGGAATTGCGCAAGGCCAACACCAGTATAGTCGAGCTCCGATACAAGCCGCTCACAATCATCCAGCAACACTTGCGTAGGCGCGCAGGTGACGCCCTCGACGGCCAATCCGGTTCCGTCTTGGTGGTCGGTCCGCAATATGCGTGTTTCTAGGGTCCGCAACAGCCGCCCACGCTCGGCCACGAAATACACATTGTACCGGCTGCCAAAGGCGCGCCGCTGGAACAGATAGTCTTCGCCCGGCGCTGCCCATGCTCCACAGAATTGCTCAAGCATCGCCTCATCATCGATGATGACCGCCTTTTTGTGTCCGAAACGCACCCGCGGCGGCAGCGGTCGGACGACCATGGGAAAACCGACCTGTTCGGCCAATCGATCGAATTGGCCTTGCTCACCAACAAGGTAGGGGAGCACTGGCACGCCCGCCGCGGCTGCCAAGCCGAGGGTGCTGATTTTATCGGCGCAGCGTCGGATGACGGACGCTTCAGGCGATATGATCGTGATGTCTTTGGGCAAGCGCCCAGCCTCATCGGCAAGGCAAAGCACATAGGCCTCCGCGATGGGAAAAACGTACTGGATGTCGTCGCGCTGGCTCAAATAGCCCAGCAATGCCGCTAAAAAGTCTTCCCGCGACGCCTCGACCTCGGGGTGATCCCAGCGTTCTTGCACGAAGCGTGAATACTCCGTGCATCCCTCTCCCCCACCGGAAGATACAATGATGGTGTACCCCAACGCACCCAAACTGCGAGCTATCGAAAGCGCGGGCCGATAATTGCCCAACAGCAGGACCGTACCCTGCGCCATCAAGCAGCGCCTTCAGGCGTCGAGGGCGCCAGAACCGAAGGTTGGAAACCATGCTTGCGCACCAATTGGTACGCGGTTTCGATGTGGAACGAACCCCACGCAGCAATACCCATAAGCTTTGCACCATCTTCGACGAACAATCGCAGATCGCTATCCAAATTGAAAAACCAATCAACAACGACGCTGAAACCCAATAAACCAATCGCGATGACAAGCATCGGATAGCGCGCGGCTAGGATGATTTTCGAAGAGGAGATCAAGTAAGCAAGGCCAAGGCATCCGTAGCCGACGTAAATAACCTCTTCGGACAAACCCAAAGCGGGGAGCACGTCCTCGTGAACCAGAAACATATCGTCGAGTGTCAACCAACCGGTCAGCAACGCCGACGCGCCAAGGAAGACCAGAACAACGCGCGGCGACTTGTGCGTGGCCAACAAGAGAAACGCGAACAAAAGCCCGGAGGCTGTCGCGCACCAACCCAGCACACCGATATTAGAAATCAGGCCGAAGTGAACGCGGCAACACGCATCAGAAAGTTCGGCGACCGCCAATGGATCGCGGAATAATTCTCCGATGGGATAGATGGGTTGGAACCACGCGAGCGCGAGCAGCAAAAGGGTCGGCAGAAATGTGGCCGCATATAAGGCGACCGAACCTGACCTGACACATCCATCGCCATCCTTGGTCCGATAGGGGATATTCGCGCTCGCTTCATACATCGACATGGCACGGCCTCATCCAACTTTGGGCACGTCAAAAGCGTAAGCGCGCGAATGACGAAGTTAGGGACGGTAAGGCAAACCGATAAAACTTCCGTGTTCTGCCAACGTTAATGAGACCTAAAGAAATGGTGGGCTGTCGCACCTACGCGAACGACCGCGCGCTTGAGCCGCCTGCGCGCGTTGCGCCACCTCTAGGAACTGGTCGACATGGTCATCCGTCGTCGCGAAACTGGCCACGAGGCGGATCATCACCTCGCCTTGGCCTGACGCCATATCATCTTCCGCTACGTCTTTGCGCTCCTTTGCTTGAACTTGCCGGCCATCGCCTGCGGAACGATGGCGAAGACCTCGTTTATCTCAGTCGGTGCCGCCAGTCGGCACCATCCAGCGCTGCAAACAATTCCTGCGCGCTGCCAGCGCCTGTGTTGCGTAACGGCAACAAGGAAAACCGGAATCATCACGCGGCCACTGCGACTCGCCATTTTCGGTTGACAAGTCGCAACCCTCGCCGACTGTTAACGTTGCGTTAAGTTTCAGCGAACGGGCGAGGCATAGCCATGCGTAGAACTAGCCTATTGGCGGCAACAGCGTTGGTGTGCTGCACCAGCTTGGTGCAAGCCCAGGACGCAAACCAACGCGTTGATGAAGGGTTTGATACGCTCCCAGCGGTGTCAGGGGTCAATGCAAAGTTCGATCTTGCAGGCTTTGTGGCCGACTCATCCAGTGCCGGATCCATCGCAGGCGCGATCACTTTCCCGCTGGACCATAGCTTCGGCCTCCAGATTGATGGCGCTGGCCTCTTCGCGGAGGACTACCAAATGTATGGCATCGCCGGTCATTTGTTCTGGCGCGATCCACAAAGCGGCCTGTTTGGAATCTATTCCAGCTTTGTCCATGCAAACTTCGACAACCTAGCCGGTGGCGGCTCGATTTTCGGGCTCAATATTGACCTTGACGATCCTATACCTGTTTTGCTCGCCGCTGGCGGTGCTGCTGGCGACCTGGACGTTATCACGCTCGCGCTGGAGGTAGAGAAATATTGGAATGAGTGGACGTTTGAAGGTCTGCTCGGCGCCAACATCGTCGACAGCGGCCTCTCCATCGACGATTCCCACCTGTTGGCACAAGCCCGCCTGGCCTACTATTTCACCGATGATTTTCGTGTTGATGCCGGTTGGCGTTATGGAATTGCAGGGCACTCGGCTTCTTTGGGTGGCGAATGGCAATTCGCGTCGACAGACGATATGGGATATTCCGGCTATGGCCGTGTAAGTTGGCACGAAGGCGACGAGTTCTCAGCCAATGTTGGTCTGCGCCTGTTCGTCTTCGGGGATCGGACCCTGATCGAGCGTCATCGCCAAGATGACCCACACATTCACTTGCTGTCCGAGTTCGCCGACATAACCGTCGCGGTCAACAACGCCGACAGCTCCGCTGGCAGTGCAAACAGTTGCCCAGCGACGCTCAATGGCGCGCCGTTTAACACCAGTGGACCATTGTCGAGTCGCTACCCCCGTGTGGTTGTACCTGCATCCGAATTCTCAACACGTGGTGCAGCTTGGGATGCCCAGGTGGCGGACTTCGCCACCTCCAATGGCGGCTCGGGCGCAACGGACTACACGCTGGACAACGGCACCATCGTAGCAGTCAATGGCAGCCGTCTGTTCCTTCCATTCCCAATCCAAGACAACGCAACCATTGTACAAGACGCTGGGCTAGGCATCGGCGACGTGTACTGCCCATATGGCAATCAACCGGTCTGATGATTTGTTAGCGTGACCTGGTGCGATTGCGCGCAAGCGTAAAAAAACAGGTGGAGTGACAAAGCTGCTGCTAAGCCGCCTTCGCGCGCTGCGCAGCCTCTAGGAACTGGTCGACATGGTCATCCGTTGTGGCGAAACTGGCCACGAGGCGGATCATCACCTCGCCTTCGCCTGGCGCCACATCGGCTTCAGCGGTGTCCTTGGGCCATGGGGCAAAGATCCCGCCCGCAGCTTTCAGCGTGTCGGCCATCGCCTGCGGGATGATGGCGAAGACCTCGTTGATTTCAGTCGGTGCCGCCAAGCGGCAGCCATCAAGAGCAGCCACACCATCCGATAATTTGGCGGCCATGCCATTGGCGTGGCTGGCGAGCGCTTTCCAGTGGTCGTCCTTCAGCATGGCAAGCGCCTGCGCCGCCGCGAAGCGGTTCTTTGAGAAGACGTGCCCCATCTGCTTGTGTCGATAGGTCAGGTCATCGCGCAGATCGTCGCGGAATGAGACCACCATCTCGCTTGCCCAGGCACCGTTTTTGGTGAAGCCCAGCGACAGCATGTCAACGCCGGATTCATAGGTGAGCGCGGCAGGTTTGACGTTTTGCGCTACCAGCGCATTGGAAAAGCGTGCGCCGTCCATGTGCAACACAAGGCCATTACGCCGCGCGATCGAGCCAATTGCGGCAACATCCATCACGCAATAGGTCGTGCCGAGTTCCGTGCCTTGGGTGAGCGACACCGCGATGCCACGACCACGGTGAACATGCGCGCGCGGATAGGTGGCAAGCGCGTCGGCCAACTCATTGGCGCCCACACGCCCCTGACGACCGCGCAGGCCATGCAATTTCATGCCAACCAACGATTCCGGGCCGCAAGCTTCATCGACCAATATGTGGGCGTCACGGTGGGCAAACACCACGCCACCCGGGCGTGCCACCGCGCTCAACGCCAGCATGTTGGCGCCGGACCCTGTGGCGGTGAAGAACACATCGACATCCCGGTCAAAAAAATGGCCCAGCGCATCTTTGACCTGCAAGGAGATATCGTCCGCCCCATAGGCGGCGGCAAAGCCATCGGCACATGCGGAAAGGGCCTCTGCCACAACCGGCGAGGCCCCTGCCCAATTGTCACTTCCAAAGAACATACTGGCTCCGTATCTGGTTGGTCGCAGCCTCTAGCACCACGACCGACAGGAACCAAGCCGCTTTAGGCTTTGCGCAGGACGCGCCCCAGCAGACCATCGACCGACACCAGGCCGGGGCCTTTGAGCACGAGGTAGATCAGCGGGAAGGCCCACAGCAGGCGTTGATCAAAAATGATGGCATCTGGAAAACGATCAAACCAAGCGCCGGCAGTCTCCGCATCAACGCCATGGAATGTCATATCGACATAGGACTGCACAACGATGAAGCCGAGCATGCCGAGCGCCGAAAGGCGGCCAAACAGGCCAATAACAAGCAGAACCGGCAATACGAACTCCGCATAGGTTCCCGCATACACGAGTGCCGTCCATGGGAGTGCGACAGCCGTTTTGTCATAGCCGACCGCTTCGATCACGGGCGGAATGATCTGCGCATAAGCACCGGTCGACAGCTCAAAGATGCTGCCGTCAATCTTTGTCTGGGCGGCATTCCAATAATAGCCAAACAGCGTCGCCAGGAAGACGAAGCGGGCGGCCAGACCCGGCAACCAGTTGGCGGTGACGGCCTCTAGGCCCGCTGTGAGGATCGACCACCGGTTGGCAAGACTGCCGAGGGGTGAAGAGGGTGAAGGTGTGTCGTCGGAAAGATTTGCGGCTGAGTCGAGCGTCGCCATGGTTTTTCTCCGGGGTGTGTTTGCTGCGTCAGGTCGAGGGGAAAGAATCGGATGGCTGGAACGCGCGAAACGCGCCGGCGGTCAGGCAAAGGGTGAGGCAGGCTTGCAGATCAAAGCGCTCATCGGCCTTGAAACCGGCGTCCGCGGCGGCACCAAACGGCGCGTGTCGGGCGCAGGCATTCAAGAAGGCGAAGTAACCGCGCGAGATGGGACGGCTATCAACCTCGTAGTGCGGCCTGGTAATCAACACGGCTTCGCTGCGGCGCAGATCGATGCGGGTCCGAGTTTCTTGCGTGTCATGACCAGCCAAAGCCGCTGTCTCGATGGCGTGGATGGAGGCGATTGGGAAACGCGACGCCACCAAACGCACAGCTGGGTGAAGGAGGAATGTCCCCGCGCTCAGCGCATCCGGGGCAATGCCCGCCAAACTCGCGCCCTCCAGCGCTTGCGCGTCAGCGGCGTGGTAGGCCTCAATGCGGCGGCACTCGAGCAGCGCAACATCAGCAAGGAACGGCTTTGCTTTGGTGGTAGGATGCCGCGCCAAGAAACCGGGAAACGCGCCGCCATAGGCGGACAACACAGCACTTTTCGGCGGATGCTGACGCACGAAATCGGCCATCAGCGCGCGCTGAAGACCGTCGCCCAACAGATGCGCGGTCACTGGGTAGGCGCCCTTTAGCGCCTCAGCGAGACTGGCCACAACATTGTTGCGGTAGACATTAAAGGCCTCTGTTGGATCACCACGATTGGCGCGGACGATACCCTTCGGCACGTCCGCAATTGGATTCAGAACGGCGCGCGCAAACGCACTATGATGGTGTGGCTCTGGTAAGGCATCGTCATGCAACATGGCGCTGGCCCAACACAGGATCGTGGCGGTGCAGAATGTTCTGAGCATGCGCCGCCTCTTGCGCCAGCACGTTAAAAGCCGGCACGTCATTGTCCCACTCGACAAGCGTAGGTCGGGGGCCGATCCGCGCGACGAGATTTTCGTATAGCGCCCAAACCGGGTCTGCGACCGCACGGTCATGGGCATCAATCAGTAGCTCGGCACCATCTTGCAAGGTAACAGATGCGTGGCCAGCCAGGTGGATCTCACCAACGCTGCCAACCGGAAAAGCCGCCAAATAGGCTTCAGCCGAAGTCTGGTGGTTGGTGGCCGACACAAACACATTGTTCACGTCCAAAAGCAGGCCGCAGCCTGTGCGCTTAGCGATCGCTTTCAGGAAATCCGTCTCGCTCATCTGCGAGGTCTCGAAGACCACGTAGGTCGATGGGTTTTCAAGCAGGATTGTGCGCCCCAGTGCTTCCTGCACTTCGTCAATGTGGTCGCACACCAGATCGAGCGTTGCCTGCGTATACGGCAGCGGCAACAGGTCGTTCAAATAACCTTCATCATGGCTAGACCAGGCCAAATGTTCGGAAAACAAGTCCGGCTCATAGCGCTGGTTGAGCGCAACCAAGCGGGCGAGATGCTCTTTATCCAAAGGGCGCTCGCCGCCAATCGATAGGCCAACTCCATGCAGCGACAGGCCAAAACGCTCTCGCAAATCGGTCAGCAGGCGATGCGGCATCCCGCCAGCACCCATATAGTTCTCTGGGTGCACTTCGAACCAACGGACATCGTGTGCGCCCTCAAACACGTTTTGAGCATGCTCGTGCTTGAAGCCAACACCGGCCTGCGCATCGGTGATCATCGGACGGCTGGGAGCAATCTTAGTGGTGTGCTGCATGGTCGTGCTCGGAGGCAGAAGAGGAAATGAAAAAGGGTCGGTGCCCGAGTGGAGGTCATCCTCGGGCACCGTGGGGCATGAATGTCAGCTTATGCTGGCAGATCACGATCCAGCTCTTCCAGGGAACCGGTGCGGCCATCTGGGAGGTAGAAATCGTCATCCATGTTGGCAACCGAGCCGTACTGCTCGCAAGTGCCTTCATCGACGAACGTCCATGCATTGCCTTGGTAGTCGACGGTGGAGGTGCCTGCACAGGTGGTGCCTGGACCAGCTGCGCAATCGTTAGCGCCTGCGAGTGAAATGCCGTAGCACTTCTCTTGGCCCATCGCATGCGCTGGAGCGATAGCGGTGACAGAAGCAGCAGCACCGGCAACAGCGGCAGCGATAACGGCCGTATTCACGGCGCGACGAGTAATGCTCATCAGTAGGTGTCCTTTCGAGACTTTGGCATCAGATGCGGGGTCGACGCATCCTTGGTTTGGAGGGAGGAGACGTTTCCGCCTCTCGCAGCGATTGATGCCGGAGACCGCGATAAAGAGGAAATGACAAAGCTAGGAAGTTTCGCGCACACAAAACTCACGCGCTGGTGCGTTTCGGTGATGAGCACTCACGAACGCGTGATCCTTATAAAGCGTCTTCAAATAACGCATTCACGAAATTTTATTTCGTGAAACGTGTATTGAGGCACCTTTTCGTGCGGCTGGGTCAATTTGTCGGTTGAGCAGACCCACGCTTTCTGGCATACGACCTGGAAAGGTCAGTAGTATTGTCCTACTTATGCGAGGGCGCCAGGGGCACCATCGCTGGGACGCGCTGGCACAACAACCAGACAGCCGCTTGACGGTAAACCGTTGGGAAGGCATGTCACGCACGCACCGTCTGTCGGTGTGAGCGACTGTGTGGTGGACGAAGCCTTTCTCCAGGCACCATCGCATCGATACCGCCAATCCGCCAAAGACCAGACGGTCGGCGGGCACGGCACAACAAACACATGTGTTGGCACAGTCCAACGAGCCGCATTTGCACCATGCGACCCGTGCTGTGACCTACGCTTCTCGCGGACGAGCCAAAAGGCCAGTGTCCGCGTCGCACGAGAAGGGAAACGCCCATGGGTATGCAGACCGGGCCGAACAAAGTGACGTTGATCGATGCGCTGGCACCGCGAACGGCCAGCAAAGACGACCTGCGTGCGCAGGCGGCACAAAATGGTCTGTACCGGCCGACCCATGAGA
Organism: Hyphomicrobiales bacterium; assembly: GCA_965601715.1. Classification (GTDB taxonomy): domain Bacteria; phylum Pseudomonadota; class Alphaproteobacteria; order Rhizobiales; family MH13; genus MH13. The sequence continues at coordinate 1,892,780 of OZ271835.1, forward strand.
AAGATGCATGCGGCGTTGGCTTCATCGCCAACATGAAGGGCGAAAACTCACACCGCATCGTGCAAAACGGGCTCGAGCTGCTGGTAAACCTGACGCACCGCGGCGCCGTGGGCGCTGACCCGCTGATGGGTGACGGCGCCGGTATGCTTGTCAAAAAGCCAGATGCTTTCTTGCGTGAAGAAATGGCAAAACAGGGCATCACCCTGCCCGCCGAAGAAGATTATGCCGTCGGCTTCATCTTCATGCCGCAGGACGACGCTCTGCGCGCCCAGTGCGAAGAAGTGGTCGAGAAAGTCATAGCCCAAGAGGGTCAGGTGTTTCTTGGCTGGCGCGATGTTCCCGTCGACAACAGCTCTCTCAGCCAAGCGCCTGACATACAGGCATCCGAGCCGGTGCACCGCCAGGTGTTCATCGGACGTGGTAATGGCACGCAAACGGCTGATGATTTTGAGCGCCGCGTCTATGTGCTGCGCAAGGTTATCACCAACACGATCTATGACGGGGTCGCCTCAGGCGAGCAGTTCTACATCGTATCGATGTCGTCGCGCACCATCGTCTACAAAGGCATGTTCCTCGCCTACCAGCTCGGCGCTTACTTCGCCGATTTGAACGACCCGCGCTTCACCTCATCGCTGGCGCTCGTCCACCAGCGTTTCTCCACCAACACCTTCCCGTCTTGGAAGCTGGCGCACCCCTACCGCATGGTCGCGCACAATGGAGAGATCAACACGCTGCGCGGCAACGTCAACTGGATGGCGGCGCGCCAGGCGTCGGTCGATTCGGAACTGTTCGGCAACGACATTTCAAAGCTCTGGCCGATCTCTTACGAAGGCCAGTCCGACACCGCCTGTTTCGATAACGCGCTAGAATTCCTATTCCTCGGCGGCTACGACATGCATCACGCCGTGATGATGCTCATCCCCGAAGCCTGGTCTGGCAACGAGGTGATGGATGCGGAACGCAAAGCTTTCTACGAGTACCACGCCGCCCTGATGGAGCCGTGGGATGGCCCAGCCGCCGTGGCCTTCACCGATGGCCGCATGATTGGCGCGACGCTCGACCGTAACGGTCTGCGTCCGGCGCGCTACCTCGTCACCGACGATGGCGACATCCTGATGGCTTCAGAAGCGGGCACGCTTGATGTGCCAGAAGAGAAGATCGTCGAAAAATGGCGCCTCCAGCCTGGCAAGATGTTGCTCGTCGATCTCGACGGTGAGCGCATCATCTCGGACGAAGAAATCAAGCGCGAACTGGCCACCGCCAACCCTTATGGCGAGTGGGTGGAAAGAACGCAGATCGTTCTGGAAGATCTGAAGCCCGTGCAGGCGCGCCCACCGCGTGGTGACGTGTCCCTGCTCGACCGTCAGCAAGCCTTTGGCTACACGCAAGAAGACCTGAAAATCTTGATGGCGCCAATGGCGATCACCGGTCAGGAAGCTTTGGGCTCCATGGGCACCGACACGCCTCTGTCAGCGCTGTCGGACAAGTCCAAGCTGCTCTACACCTATTTCAAGCAGAACTTCGCGCAGGTCACCAACCCGCCGATCGACCCGATCCGCGAAGAGCTGGTGATGAGCCTGGTCTCGTTTATTGGCCCGCGCCCGAACATCTTCGATTTGGAAGGCCTATCGCGCCACAAGCGCTTAGAAGTGCGCCAGCCGATCCTCACCAATGAGGACCTGGAGAAGATCCGTGCGATCAGCCTTTACGAGGATCGTTTCGAAACAAAAACGCTGACCATGACCTACGAAGCCACGCGCGGCGAGGCTGGCATGCGCGAGGCCGTGTCTAACCTGTGCGAGCGTGCGGAAGCGGCCGTTCATGGTGGCTACAACATTATCGTTCTGTCCGACCGTATGGTCGGCGCGGACCGTATCCCCATCCCTGCCCTGCTGGCGACGGCAGCCGTGCACAACCATCTGATCCGCAAGGGTTTGCGCACCTCGGTTGGCTTGGTGGTCGAAACCGGCGAAGCGCGCGAGGTGCACCATTTCGCTTGCCTCGCAGGCTACGGCGCCGAAGCGATCAACCCATACCTCGCTTTCGAAACCCTCTCGGACATGCACACCAAAGGCCTGTTCCCTGAGGAGGTCGACCGTTTTGAGGTTGTCGAGCGCTACATCAAATCCATCGGCAAGGGCCTTCTGAAGGTCATGTCGAAGATGGGCATCTCAACCTACCAGTCTTACTGCGGCGCGCAGATTTTCGACGCTGTTGGCCTTGGCCAAGAATTCATCGACGAATACTTCTTCGGCACCGCTTCCATGGTTGGCGGCGTAGGCCTTGATGAGATCGCCCGCGAATCCGTTGAGCGTCACGAAGACGCGTTTTCCGACGATCCGGTTCTGGCGACCAACCTCGCGGTCGGCGGCGAGTATATGTTCCGCCAACGTGGCGAAGATCATATGTGGACGCCCGACATCGTGGCGAACATGCAGCACGCCGTGCGTGGCAACGTACCCGAGAAGTGGGAAGAGTACGCCAACGCGGTGAACGCCGAGAATGGCCGCTTCACCATGCGTGGTCAGTTCCGCATCAAAAACGCCGACGAAATTGGCAAAACACCGATCCCGCTCGAGCAGGTGGAACCCGCCGAAGAGATCGTCAAACGTTTCTCGACGGGTGCCATGTCGTTCGGCTCCATCAGCCGCGAAGCGCACGAAACGCTGGCGGTCGCGATGAACGCCATCGGCGGCAAATCCAACACCGGCGAAGGTGGCGAAGAAGTGGAACGCTTCACGCCCCTGCCGGATGGAACATCCAAGCGTTCGGCGATCAAGCAAGTGGCATCGGGCCGCTTTGGTGTAACGACGGAATATCTCGTCAACGCTGACATGATCCAAATTAAGGTCGCCCAAGGCGCAAAGCCTGGCGAAGGTGGGCAGCTCCCCGGCCACAAGGTGGACGCGGTGATCGCCAAGGTGCGTCACTCAACGCCCGGCGTCGGCCTCATCTCGCCACCGCCGCACCACGACATCTACTCGATTGAAGACCTGGCGCAGCTGATCTTCGACCTCAAGAACACCAACCCTGCCGCCGATATTTCGGTGAAGCTGGTGTCAGAGGTTGGCGTCGGCACGGTCGCTGCTGGCGTTGCCAAGGCGCGTGCGGACCACATCACCATTTCGGGCTTTGAAGGTGGCACAGGGGCCTCCCCGCTGACCTCCATCAAGCACGCAGGTGCCCCATGGGAGCTTGGGCTCGCCGAGACACAGCAAACGCTCATCACCAATGGCCTGCGTTCGCGCATCGCCCTGCAGGTGGATGGTGGCTTGCGTACCGGACGCGATGTTGTGATTGGCGCGATGCTGGGGGCCGATGAGTTCGGCTTCTCCACCGCCCCCCTCATCGCTGCGGGCTGCATCATGATGCGCAAATGCCACCTCAACACCTGCCCGGTGGGCATCGCGACACAAGACCCTGTTCTGCGTAAGCGCTTCAGAGGCACGCCAGAGCATGTGATCAACTTCTTCTTCTTCGTCGCTGAAGAAGTACGCGCCATGATGGCCGAGCTCGGCATCGCCACGTTCGACGAACTCATCGGCCGTTCCGATTGGCTCGACAAAGATGCCGCGCTCAACCACTGGAAAGCCAAGGGCCTCGACTTCACACGCCTGTTCTGGAAACCAGATGCAGAGCCGAGCGAAGTCTACTGGACCGAGACGCAAGAGCACCCCATCGTCGATGTGCTCGACCGCCAGCTGATCGAGCTCGCGCAACCAGCGCTGGAAAGCAAAACGCCAGTGCAGATCGACTTGCCAGTCAAGAACGTCGACCGCTCGGTGGGTGCCATGCTGTCGGGCGAAGTCGCCAAGCGCTACGGCTACAAAGGCCTGCCGGACGACACGATTGCCATCAAGCTCACCGGTACCGCTGGCCAGAGCTTCGGCGCCTTTGTCGCCAACGGCGTGACCATCGATCTTGTCGGCGACGGCAATGACTATGTCGGCAAGGGCCTGTGCGGTGGTCGTCTGGTCGTCCGCCCGCCTGAGAACACCAAAATCACGCCGGACGAGTCGATCATCATCGGCAACACCGCGCTCTATGGCGCCATCAAAGGCGAATGCTACTTCCAAGGCATCGCAGGCGAGCGCTTTGGCGTGCGCAACTCCGGCGCTGTCGCCGTTGTCGAAGGCTGTGGCGACCATGGCTGCGAGTATATGACAGGCGGCGTCATCGTCGTTCTGGGTGAAACGGGCCGCAACTTTGCTGCGGGCATGTCAGGCGGCATCGCCTATGTGCTCGACGAGCACAAAAAATTCTCGGCGCGCTGCAACCTCGCCATGGTCGATCTGGAACCGGTGCCGGAAGAAGACGATCTGATGGAAAAGTTGCACCATCATGGCGGCGACTTGGAGAGCAAGGGCCGTGTGGACCTTTCCTCTGACATGACCCGCTTTGACGAGGAGCGGCTGTTCCAGCTTGTTACCAACCATGCCCGCTACACCGGGTCGGCCCGCGCCAAGATGATCTTGGACAATTGGGAAACCTACCGCCCCATGTTCGTGAAGGTGATGCCGGTGGAATACCGCCGCGCACTGGAAGAAATGGAAGCCATGCAACTGCAAGGCGTGGCAGCGGAATAGCCGAAGGCTAAGAGGACATATTCATGGGTAAAGTCACCGGCTTTCTGGAAATCGACCGGCAGGATTTGAAGTACCAACCGGCGGGCGACCGCATTCGGCACTTCAAGGAATTCACCCTGCCCATGTCGGATGCCGACGTGAAGAAACAGGCTGCGCGTTGCATGGACTGCGGCATCCCCTATTGCCACGGCCCAACCGGCTGCCCGATCCACAACCAGATCCCCGACTGGAACGACCTCGTCTACACCGGTGACTGGGAAGGCGCGGCGCGTGACCTTCACACCACGAACAACTTCCCCGAATTCACAGGCCGCATCTGCCCGGCGCCTTGCGAGGAAGCCTGCACGCTGAACCTCGAAAACACGCCGGTTGCTATCAAAACCGTCGAGCAAGCCATCGCCGATAAGGCGTTCGAGAACGGCTGGGTCACGCCGCAAATCTCCGAAACAAGAACCGGCAAATCCGTTGCCGTCATTGGAGCCGGTCCGGCAGGCATGGCAGCCGCGCAACAGCTCGCCCGTGTCGGCCATGATGTGCATGTCTATGAGCGCGAGCCCGATGCTGGTGGCCTACTGCGCTACGGCATTCCCGACTTCAAGATGGAAAAGCACCATATCCAGCGCCGCGTTGAGCAGATGGAAGCCGAAGGCGTTACCTTCCACTACAACGCCGCGATTGGTGATGACTCGCGGGGCAATGGCATCTCTCCTTCCGAACTCATGGAAAAGCATGATGCCGTGCTCATCGCCGCAGGCGCCGAACACCCGCGTGACCCGGAGCTGCCTGGCATGGACCTGGCCGGCTGCCATTATGCGATGCCGTACCTGGTGCAACAAAACCGCCGGGTGAACAAAGAGACGCACATTCCCGAGCCACCCATTCACGCCGCTGGCAAGCACGTGGTGGTAATCGGCGGCGGCGACACCGCCTCTGACTGCATTGGCACGTCGATCCGCCAGGGCTGCCTGTCGGTGACACAGCTCGACATTCGCCCGATCCCGCCCGTCGTCGAAGACAAGCTGAACATCTGGCCCTACTGGCCAACCAAGTTCCGCACCTCATCATCCCAAGCCGAAGGCGCGGAGCGCGAGTTCTCCGCTGCCACGCTCGGTATCAAAGGCGATGAAGACGGCAAGGTGATCGGCGTTGAATGCGCGCGTGTGGACGAAAAGCGGGTGCCGATTGAAGGCACGGAATTCACGCTACGCGCTGACCTTGTGCTGATCGCCATCGGCTTTTCCGGACCGAAAAAGAATGGCATCGCCGACGCTTTCGGGGCTGAGCTCGCCCGCGACCGTCGCCAAAACATCATGGCCAATGACGACGACTACAAGACGTCGATTGATGGCCTCTATGTCGCTGGTGACATCCGCCGTGGGCAGAGCCTGGTTGTCTGGGCCATCCGCGAAGGCCGCCAAGCCGCGCGCGCCATCGACCTCGATCTGATGGGCGACACGATCCTACCGCGGTAAAGTGCCGTTGCCAGCGGCTGCCCCTAGCCGTCTGGCTGTTCAGCCCAAACGAAATTGTCGGCGCGCGTTGGCGGTGGAGTTCCCGCCGCACCGCGCAGCAGCAGGTCTTGGGCGACGGCTTCCTCAGGCGACACCTCTTGCGCGCTGGTCGCCAACACCGCGGTCGGGTCCGAGAAGCCCGATGTCATAAGCACGACAGGTCCAACACCGTCGCTGGCTAATGTGCTACCCTCGAACACAATTGTGGACACTTCAGGCTCCGGGCCAATTTGGCCCTCACGCGGGATGTAACGCTCAACAAATTGCGCGTATTTTTCGCGGCCATCGCGGTTAAAAAAGATACCTTCGGATGTCCGAAGGTTGGCCACTTGACCCGCCATATTGGGGCCAGCACGGACATAGTTGCCATCGACATCCGCGAAACCTGGATAGACGTTGACGAACCGAGCGCGTGTCGGGCCGACGGCTTCTTCAATAGTTTGATTAAGCAGGCGTACGTCGTTGTCGAGCAGCGGGTCGGCCATGGGCGGCAGGCCGACGAAGATCACCGGGTAGCCCTCGGCGATCAGCGTCAGCGCGAAGCTTGATACCCGGTTACGGTACGCATCGAGCCAATTTGAGCTACCAAACCGATAGGTGCGATCGCCCTCCACCAGCTCGCGCCTGTCGCTGTATCCAATCGCGACAACAATGGCGCCAATCTGGGTGTGATTTTCCAAACGACGTAGCGCTTCGATATTCCAGTTGAAATCATCAAGGTCGGTGACGCCGCTGCCAGGCACCGACATCCCATCTGCTTCGATCAGACGATCGCCATCAAAGCGGTCAACCAGCCCTTCACGCATTTGGTCAGCGAACTCATCACCAAAAACAACCACGGTTATGGCATCGGGGTCTTTGGGAGGAGGAAGGTTGATAACCGGCGCGCTTTCGAGGTTCGGGTCAGGGAGGGTCCGTCGCTGCGGTTCAAACCGAAAGATACGAAACAACCCACCACGCCTGCTGCCGGATCCAGCACTCGAGCCTGATGGCGCTGACGGAAGAACAACGGCACTCGGATCATTTTGACGCCAGCTCTGCGCGCTGGCGATCTGCGGAAACGCCAATAGCGCAGCCAAACCAAAGCAGGCGGCTTTCACCACGGCATTCAAGCGTGTGGGCTTGTTAGGCAACGTCATAGCGCCCAACTAGCACAGCCCAACGGCAAGAAAAAGACGATTACCCGCCGAGACGCGACAACAAGACCGTCGATGCGTATCCATCAGGCGTAAGGCCAATCGACGCCTGGAAGGACCGGATGGCGGCACGGGTGTTTGGTCCAATACGACCATCGACACCGCGCGTATTGAATCCGCGCTGGGTGAGCAAAGACTGCAGCTGCCGCACTTGATCGCGCGTCAACGGTTGCAGGTCACGCGGCCACCCTGATGCAAAAGCGCCAAGGCCTTTTAACCTGTCCGCCAAATGGCCAACCGCCAAGGCGTAGGAGTCCGCATTGTTGTAGCGCTTGATCACGTCGAAGTTACGCAGCATCAGAAAGGCAGGGCCGCCAGCTCCGGCAGGCGCAAGAAGTTCGGCATTGTCGCCGGGGCGTGGAAAGGCCTGGCCACCAACGCGCGTAAGGCCCAGCTGGCTCCATTGCGCCAAGGTGCGCTGCGTGGATGCATCCGCTAAGCGCCAGTCAAACCCCGATGGGATGCGCACCTCATACCCCCAGGTATGACCGGCGACCCACCCCGATTCCCGCAGATAGTTGGCGGTGGAATAGAGGGCATCTGGAATGTTCTGCCAAATGTCCGAGCGGCCATCGCCGTCATAGTCAGCCGAGTACGCCAAGTAAGTGGTCGGAATAAACTGCGTATGGCCCATTGCACCGGCCCACGAGCCGTACATGTTGGAGGCTGTTGTATCGCCGCGTTGGAGGATACGCAGAGCGGCCATCAGCTGTTCACGACCGAAACGACGTCGGCGCTGATCGGCATAGGCCAGCGTTGCCAAGGAACGGATCACCGGCTTCACGATATCAAAGTTTTCCAGTACCTGGCCGTAGGATGATTCCAATCCCCAGATGGAAACAACGATAAATCGGGAAACACCCGTCGCTTGTTCGATGCGCTCGAGCGCCACAGCATGCTCGCGCAGGGCTTCCATTCCATTGGTGATCCGCCTGTCGGATACAGCACTGTCGAGATAATCCCAAATAGGGCGCACGAACTCCGGCTGATAGCGCGCGGACTCCAGCACATCTTCATCTGGCGCGGTCACGCCCGCAAAGGCCTGTGCCAACACACCATCTGAGATACCCTGGCGGCGAGCTTCTGCCTGAAACTGTGCAATCCAGTTCTGGAAGGCGGCATCAGCCCGCCCTTCGGTCACAGGCCAAGTTAGGCTTGCGCCAATCGAAAATACACACACCAAAACAAAGCGGATCATCATCGGTCCCTTTTGGTTTCAGCCGGGAGCCCCTCCCCGGCATCATGCTCGTGTTACGTCGTCAAACTGTTACGGCCAGCCATCCGGGTTTCCCAGGCGTAGGCATGGCCAACAATCACATCCAAATCGTCATAGGCTGGTCGCCAGCCCAACTCCTGGCGAGCGCGATCAGCGACCGCAACCAACGAAGCAGGATCGCCAGCACGGCGCCCCGTCTCGCGGGCTTCGAACTCCACACCTGATACACGCCGAACTGCCTCAACCACTTGGCGCACGGAGTAGCCGCGTCCATAGCCGCAATTCATCACCAGGCTATCACCACCATCGCGCAGCCGATCCAGCGCAAGAACGTGGGCAGCAATAAGGTCACTGACATGAATATAGTCGCGCACGCCCGTGCCATCCTCGGTGTCGTAGTCGGTGCCAAAAATTTCCATATAAGGCCGTTGGCCCAACGCGGCCTGACTGGCGACTTTGATCAGGTGGGTCGCGCGCGGCGAACTTTGTCCCGTGCGCCCTTCCGGATCCGCACCAGCTACATTGAAGTATCGCAGCACTGTGTAGGCGAAATCATGTGCGCGGGACGTATCCGCCAGCATCATCTCGGTCATCAGCTTCGATGAGCCATAGGGCGAGATCGGAACAGTCGGCGCATCCTCTGTCACCGTCGAGCCGCCTGGCACGCCATAAACGGCCGCCGTGGACGAGAAAATGAAGTTGCGCACGCCAACATTGACCGCCGCCGCCATGAGACTGCGGGATTTGACGGTGTTGTTGGCATAATAACCGAGCGGATCGGCCACCGAGTCAGGCACCACAATCGAACCTGCAAAGTGTACGATGGCGTCCACGCGATGCTCGCGCAGCACGCTCTCGACCAAAATCTGATCGCCAATATCCCCAACAACCAGCTTGATCGCCTCAGGAAGGTTGGGCTTGTAGCCCGTGGTAAGGTTGTCAACGACCACAACTTGGTCGCCGCGATCGACCAGAGCATGCGCCATATGAGAGCCGATATAGCCCGCTCCGCCTGTCACAAGTACACTCATAAGTGGTATGCGCTCCACATATCTTTGCTAACCCATATCAATGGTCGGTTCCCCATTGGGGCTTCGATGCCGTACAGACTGGTATGACTGATTCTTCGATCAACAAGGTAAATGAAGCATGACGCGCCGTATTCGAAAGGCAGTTTTTCCGGTCGCTGGCCTGGGCACGCGGTTCCTGCCAGCCACCAAGGCCATGCCCAAGGAGATGCTGACAGTCGTCGATCGGCCAGTCATTCAGTATGTCTTTGAGGAGGCACGCGACGCCGGTATTGAGCATTTCATCTTTGTGACCGGTCGCAACAAGTCGGTTATCGAGGACCATTTCGACGTTCAAATCGAGCTGAGGGAAACGCTCGCCAAACGCGGAAAGTTTGCCGAACTGGAAGCGCTAGACGCACAAATGCCAAAAGCTGGATCGGTCAGCTACACACGCCAACAAGAGCCGTTGGGCCTTGGCCACGCCATCTGGTGTGCGCGTGAGATGGTTGGCGAGGAGCCGTTCGCGGTCCTGCTGCCCGACATGATTATGCAAGCGCCTTCGGGGTGCTTGTCACAGATGATGGACGTTTATGAGCAAACCGGCGGCAATGTCCTGTCGGTGGAGGAATGCACACCGGAAGAAACCTCCAAATATGGTATTGTCGGCAAGGGCGATGACGTGCCTGGTGGCTTCCAAATCACCGAAATGGTCGAAAAGCCGACACCTGGGACGGCCCCGTCAAACTTCTTCATCTCCGGGCGCTACATCTTGCAACCCGAAATCATGGACATACTCGCCAACCAAGCGGCGGGCGCTGGCGGCGAAATCCAGCTCACAGACGCCATGCTGGCGCTCCATAACAACAGCCCATTCTTCGCAATGCCGTTCCAAGGGTCCACCTATGACTGCGGTGCCAAGTCGGGATTCTTGGCGGCGAACGTGGCGTTTGCCTTGTCGCGGCCAGACATTGCTCCGGGTTTCCAGGAGGCTCTGCGCGAGATTATTGCGCGCCGCCGCTAGCGATACACCACCGATCACCGCCGAAGTGTAATGCCCGCCTCGGCCGTGAACCGGTCCACATCCCCCGACGCATCAGGCTCGTGTTCGTAGGTGGTATCGATCCGAAACGCGACAACCGGAGATATGCGCCAGGTCAGGCCCGCGCGTGTCTCGTAGGTGCGCGACCGGTCATTGATTCCGCTAAACTGGGTGTCATTGATGCCAGCACCAAGACGCAAATCGACATTGCGACGCAAGGCATGCGTAACGCCCAGATCAGCGGATCGCGTGATGCCTACACCCGATCCGGCTTGGGTCGTCGGGTTCAAGCTGGTCTCGACATCCAGGGTGACGCTGGTCAGAGCCGTCACGTCCCAGGTGAGAGAGGCGGCGGCACCCACGGCGACCACATCATCCAGAGCGGCATCATCGAAAACTTCGCCATCCAGGCCAACCGCGACTTCGCCTGTGAACAAGCCATCCTCGGCAAAGGTCAAGCCGCCACGAAGTCCATAGCGCCAACTGTTACGGTCAAAACCATTGCGGTCCGTGGCCTCGTCAAAGCGGCGCGCGCCGATCGATACTTCACCGAAGGGGCGCAGATAAGGTCCGCCACCGCGCGACAGGCGGAGCCGGGCGGAGAAGTCGCTGCGATTACGATCGGAGTTGGACTGTGTGCCGCCGCCGGTTAGCGGACTATCACCAAACAGTGAACGCTGGCCGTCTATGCCAAGCTCCAGCTCCAATGGACCAATTGGTTGGGTCAGGCTGGCTCCAACCTCGAATGTATGCGTATCCGTGGTCCCGTTGACGCCTGTCGCTGCGTTGGCATCAGACGCAGACTCGCCGGTTAATTGATAGGCACCGCGAAGGTCGACGGATGAGTCCAAACCGACGTCGAGCCTTAGCGTGCCGTCCACCGCAAGAGATCGCTCAAGGTCGCGGCCATCATCGACATATTGCATCGAACCACGCACCAAGCCGCTGAAAGCATGGCGTGCCCAATCGCTCTCGACACGAAGTTCTGGTGAAAGGCGCAGCGTGCGCACACCGCGCGCATTCGATGAACTATCGATGTTGCTGTCATAGCCCAAGGCAACATCAAGCGCAGGGAACCAGGTCAGCGGCCCTCGGCGTATCCCAACAGCGGCATAAGGGTCCGTCACAACCACCGGTGCTCGCGCCTGACCGTTCTCTGGTGTTGGCGGGACGCTTCCGGTCACAAGCGTGTTGTCGGGCACACCAAAACGGCGAAGCTCCTCGGCTGTTAGCTGCTGGTTGTTCTCAAACGTTGTCTGGGTTGCTGTTTGGTAGCGTGCATCGGGCCGCACAGAGGGGATCGTTGACCGCAAGCCACCGGTGGCCTCAATCACCACTAAAGCGTCATCTGGCTCCGCCGCCTGGCCGAACGCACGGTCGGGTCCAAGCGCGACCACACCGGGAAGCGCCAGGCCAGCTAACAAAAGGAAACGACCGAGATGCATAGGGCGCCGTGTTTGGTTCACCAGGGCCGGCCAATGCCGGACAAACGCAAGGGTTAATCAACCCTAAATTGGTAGCGTTAACGCACCGTTTCCAAGGCATTTACCAACCGCTAACCCTAACTGAAGCTTTCCATTTTGAGACGGCATTTCACCGCCGGTCTTTAGCACTCATTTTCCATCAGCCGCGTAGCCTGCGCGCAAAGGTCGTCCAATCACGGGCGATGATGGTTAGTGCAAAGGCGTGGGCTCACCCATGGATTTAGCGACTATTATTGGCATCTTGGCTGGCTGTGTGGTGGTTGTGATTGCCATGCTGCTAGGCGGTAGCATCGGACAATTCATCGACATCCCCTCTGTCTTGATTGTTGTCGGCGGCGGATTCGCAGCCACGCTGGTACGATTCCCGCTATCAGGGATTGGCGGCGCACTTGTGCTGGGCGGCAAAGTTGCGTTCACCCACAAAAAAGTATCGCCCTCAGAACTGGTCGAAGAAATCGCCAACCTCGGCGATATTGTTCGCAAGAACGGCCCCCTCGGCCTTGAGACGGCGGAGGTATCGCACCCGCTGCTCCAAAAAGGCGCGCAATATGTCACCGACGGTTTTGAGCCTGCATTCATCCGCGAAACGATGGAACGCGAGCGAGATCTTTCGCTTGAACGCCTCACTGAAGGTCAACGTGTCTTCAAGGCACTTGGCGAATCCGCCCCAGCCTTTGGGATGATCGGAACCCTCGTTGGTCTGGTGCAGCTTCTTGCGAACATGGATGACCCATCCACCATCGGTCCAGCCATGGCCATCGCGCTACTGACCACCATGTATGGCGCTATCATCGCCAACCTCGTGTGTTTGCCGATCGCTGACAAGCTGGAATCGAAGTTCGGCATTGAAGAGGTGAACCACTCGCTGGTGATCGACGGTGTTATGCAAATTCGCGCCAACAAGAGCCCAACTTTGATACGCGAAATGCTGCTGGCCTACCTGCCAGAGAAGCAACGCGCCGAAGTGGCCGCGCAAGCAGCCTAGCGAGGGCAACCGACATGGCACGCAAAAAGGCAGAAGAACGAGGAGCTCCCGGCTGGCTCGTCACCTTCGCTGACCTGATGTCGATCCTTGTGTGCTTCTTCGTCTTGATCATCTCGTTCTCGATCCAAGATCAGCAAAAGCTGCAGATCGTGGCCGGTTCGATGCGGGACGCGTTTGGTAGCCAAGACATCATCCGCCGCGCGGGCATGATCGAAGTCGAGGGCGCGCCACTACGCGACTTTGTGCGCCGCGTGGGCATTGTCGATACGCCAGAAGACTCTGAGTTCGCCAACGAGCGGCACGACAGGCGCCCCTATCAAGGCCCCGAGGCCAACACGCACACAATCGAGCAAGCCGAGACAGAGATCCCTAGGCGCTATGCAACGGCGGCCGCCTCACTGCGCCAAGCTTGGCAGGCTTTGCCCGAAATCACAGAATTGTCGCACCATATCATCCTGGAAGAGGATGAAGACGGCTTGCACGTGTCTCTGGTTGATCAGGACGGTCGGTCCATGTTCCCAGAAGGCTCGCGCTATCCGTTCGAGACAACGCGCCTTTTGCTAGCTCAGATGGCGCCCGTCTTGCGGCAGTTCCCTTATCGTATTCAGGTCACCGGGCACACGTCAGCCTCTAACGGACCGCCTCTCAATCCAGCCTATTCTGATTGGGAATTATCGGCCGACCGGGCCAACGCCGCGCGCCGCATCCTCAACGAGTATGGTGTGCCGCTCGAGCGCTTTGCTGCCGTGATCGGCAAGGCGGACAGCGAACCGCTGTTCACCAACGACCCAGAGCTTCCAGCCAACCGGCGCGTCTCGATCCTTTTGATGCGCGAAGAGCCACCGATCCCGCACGATCACGATCTGTAGCGGTTAAACCGGCTCGATCAGCAGCGTGCCACTGCGCACACCGGTGACGCGTACCTGCGTGCCCGCAGGCAGGCTTGGCCCTTCCACGCGCCACATCGTGTCACCCAGCTTCACACGGCCACGCCCGTCTACCAACGGCTCAGCGAGCGTCACTTCGCGGCCAACATAGGATTGGCCGCGCTCATTGAGTCCCGGCGTATCTGTGGATTCGTCAGCGTTGCGCGCAAAATAACGCCGCCCAACAATCACCGAAGCGATGGCAAACACCACAAACAGAACCAGCTCAATCTGCCAACCGACATCGTTGAAGAAACTCACCAGGCCAACGGCGACTGCAGCAATGCCAAGCCACATAAAGAAGGTGCCAGGGGCGAGTAACTCCAGGCCAAGCAGCACCAAACCAGCGATGATCCAGGCCCAAGGGCCGAGACTGGCAACCCACTCGATCATCATGGCGAGCGCTTGTCCTCTTGTTCACCGATGGCGGCCTTAGCGATTTCAGCAATTCCCGCCACCGATCCAATGACCGAAGCAGCCTCAACCGGAATCATCAGGGTTTTCTGGTTGGGAGACGCTGCAAGCTCGCCAAGCACCTTCACGTATTTCTCGGCGACGAAGTAGTTGACCGCCTGCGATGAGCCACTTTCGATCGCGTTTGAGAGCATTTCGGTGGCCTTAGCGTCCGCCTGAGCCAGACGCTCGCGTGCTTCAGCATCACGGAAAGCCGCTTCACGACGCCCTTCAGCCTCCAGCACCTGCGCCTGCTTTTCACCGTCGGCGCGCAGAACCTCTGCTTGGCGAAGACCCTCCGCCTCCAAGACAGCAGCACGCTTGTCACGTTCGGCCTTCATCTGCCGCGCCATGGCATCGACGAGGTCGCGTGGCGGGTCGATATCCTTGATCTCAATACGGGTGATCTTCACGCCCCACGGATCAACCGCAGCATCCACAACACGCAGCAGGCGGGCATTGATCTCATCACGGTTCGACAACAATTCGTCGAGTTGCATCGAGCCCATCACCGTACGGATGTTGGTCAGGGTGAGGTTGATGATCGCGTTCTCGAGGCCCAGCACCTCATAAGCAGCGCGCGGCGCGTCCAGCACCTGATAAAAGGTCACGCCGTTCACGGTGACCGTCGCGTTGTCCTTGGTGATGACCTCTTGGCTCGGCACATCCAGGACCTGCTCCATCATGTTCATCCGCGCCCCGATTTGATCGAAGAACGGCACAATGAGGTTGAGGCCCGGCTTCAGCGTGCGCGTGTAGCGCCCAAACCTTTCAACGGTGAAATTGAAGCCCTGCGGCACCTGTTTGACGCCCATAAAGATGAGCGCGACCACCAGGACCAAAAGGACCAGGATAACAATATCGAAACCGCCCAGCGGGATGTCGATGAACATGGATGCCTCGCGTGTGTTGGCCGAGAAGGGCTCAAGACCATTACATGCGCTTGGCGTGTGACGGTTTCAACGTTTTTGGCGCCGAAACCGCACTGGAAGCCGCAGAAGCTGTGGTTACTTGACCCAGCCCATCAGTTCGCGGCGCGTCAGCGCTTCGATCACGCGCATGCCGTCATCGCTGTCGTTGAGGCACGGAATGTAGCTGAAGTTCTCGCCGCCAGCCTCTTCGAAGATCTCATGGGCTTCCATGGCGATCTCTTCCAAGGTTTCCAGGCAGTCAGAGACAAAGCCAGGGTTGAAGACCGCAATGTTCTTCACGCCATCTTTGGCAAGCTGTTCAACCGTCTTGTCGGTGTAGGGCTGCAGCCATTCTTCCGGGCCAAAGCGCGACTGGAAGCACGTCATCAGGCGGCCCTTTTCCCAGCCCAAGCGCTCTTCCAGGAGGCGCGAGGTCTTGTAGCAGTGGCAGTGGTAGGGGTCGCCCTTCTTGAAGTAGCTTTCCGGTATGCCATGATAGGAGGCGATCACCTTCTCCGGCTCGAAGTCGAGCGTTTTGAGATGTGCTTCAATCGAGCGAGCCAAGGCATCAATATAGACCGGCTCGTCGTGATAGGCTGGCACCGTGCGCACAGCGGGTTGCCAGCGCAGAGACATCAAATGCTCAAACGCCTTATCGTTCACCGTGGCCGTCGTGGCTGACGCATATTGTGGGTAAAGTGGGAACAGCAGGATACGGTCGCAACCTTCAGCGCGCAGAGCGTCAATGCGTGATGCGATCGACGGATTTCCATAGCGCATACCCCAGTCGACCACGACATTTTTGTGGTCACTCAAGGACTCAGTCAGCTTTTCGGCTTGGGAGCGTGTGTAGGTGCGCAGATAGCTTTCATCCAGCTCATTGTTCCAGATGGTCGCGTAGTCTTTGCCCTTCTTGCCAGGGCGCACCATCAACACAATGCCGTAAAGGATCGGGTACCAAAGCGCCTTGGGCCACTCAATCACCCGGCGATCAGTCAAGAATTCTGCCAGATAACGACGCATTGGCCAGTAGCTCGTGGCGTCCGGTGTACCAAGATTGACCAGCAAAACGCCCACTTTGCCGAATTTTACCGGTGGGTGGTCTTCCGGCAAAACGGAAAGCTCAAGCGAGCGGTTGGGCTCGGCAGGTACGATGGTACCGGTTTCAAAGGATGAATAATCCTGCGTGTTCACAGGCCCCGCTCCTTGCAGAATGCCAGACAGGCTCGCTCAAGCGCCCAAATTGCCACGTCTGGAAAGGTGTCCGATTAGATTAGTCTATCACTATACGTCGCATGATGCGATTTGGATGGGCACTAAAGCCGATGGGGGTGTTGCGAACTGTCAACCGAAAGTGGTTTTCAGCGGTGCAATAAAGCTGTCATAGTAGACCCACATAGGAGCAATGATGCTCCGGCAACGACCAAAAGCAACCGCTAAAACCTTCAGGGAGATCAGGTTTATGCACCACACACCCACTCGACTTATTGCGGCCTTGGGGCTTTCGACAGCGCTATTAGCGGCGCCAGCGTTCGCCCAAGATTCGCGCACCGTGAACGTTACTTTCTTGTTGGTCAGCGACATCGATCGCGTCGACAACGATTCCAGCCAGGGCGGTTTTGGACGCCTGGCCACAGTCGTCGATGCAGAGCGCGCCGCCAACGAAAACCTGGTCTTCGCCGTGGCGGGCGACGTCATCTCGCCATCGCTGCTTTCATCGTTTGACCAGGGTGAGCACATCGTAGAGCTGTTCAACATGATCGGCCCAGACATCTTTGTGCCTGGCAACCACGAGTATGACTTTGGCGAGGACGCCTTCCGTGCCCGCATGGGCGAGTTGGACGCACCGCTTCTGGCCTCGAACCTGCGCAACGAAGACGGCACTGTGCTGGACGGTTTTGCCGATACCATGATGATGGATATCGACGGTTTCAAAATCGGCATCATCGGATTGACGGCCGAAGATGCGGTGGTGAAATCTTCGCCCGAAACATTGCAACTGGCAGGAGCGCTGGAAACCGGCTTAGCTCAGGCCGACGCGTTGCGTGAGGCGGGCGCCGACATGATCGTCGCCATCACGCACAACCATATCGGCATCGACAACGCGATGAATGACACCGGTGAGTTCGATCTGATCCTGTCGGGCGACGACCATGATCTGCGTATTGACTACAATGGCAGCACAGCCTTGGTGGAGTCGCGCGAACAGGCTGACTATGTGACGGCCATCGACGTGATCGCCAACAT
Organism: Hyphomicrobiales bacterium; assembly: GCA_965601715.1. Classification (GTDB taxonomy): domain Bacteria; phylum Pseudomonadota; class Alphaproteobacteria; order Rhizobiales; family MH13; genus MH13. Next base: position 1,910,344 of record OZ271835.1, read on the forward strand.
CCGTGAAGGTGATCGCCGCCGCGTTCGCTGGGAGCTCGGCTTCCGCCCAATCTCCACGCTTGGCATGGACCAAGATGCAGAGGTTCAGGCCCGCGTTGATGAGTTCAACGCAGTGCTTGATGAAGAGTTGAACGTTGTCATCGGCACCATCACCGCCGAGCTCGATTCACGCCGCGCTTCCGTGCGTGGTGGCGAGGCGACCATGGGCAACCTCGTTGCCGACGGTATGCGCGCTGCTGTGGGCGCAGACATCGCTATCACCAATGGTGGTGGTATCCGGGCCGACAAAATTTATGAGCCAGGCACCGAGATCACCCGTCGCGACATCCTAAGCGAACTGCCGTTCGGCAACGTCAATATTATGATTGAGCTGACCGGTGAGCAGGTTCTCGAAGCGCTTGAAAATGGCTTTAGTCGTGTTGAAGACGTTTCTGGCCGCTTCCCACAGGTCTCAGGCATGATGATCGAGGCTGACCTTACGCGCGATCCGGGTGACCGGGTAACATCCGTCATGATTGGCGGTGCCGCGCTTGATCCAAGCGCGACCTATACTGTTGCCACCAATGACTTCATGGGTCGCGGTGGCGATGGATACCGCGTCTTCGCTGATGCGCCGCGCATCGTCCGCGAGGAAGATGCGAAATTGATGGCCAACGATGTGATGGTCCATGTCCGCGAACTGGGAGAGTTTGCCCCGGCCATCGACGGGCGCATCATGCTGACGCGCTAAGCCAAGCTACAAGAGCAAGACAAAAGCCGGGGCGACGCCCCGGCTTTTTTGTTTAGGCTACCTGCAACCCAAACAACCTACCGGTATTACCAAATTTACCTGGAACGACGCGTTCCAGGATCGGGCGCAGCCCAGTCCTTGCTTCGAAGGTGGCCAGCACATCGTTGTCGATCCACTCACCGGCCTCGGTCTCAATCTGCAGGATTGGCATCTCCGCATCTTTGGGATGGCTGACAAGGCGTGCATCCAGAACCTGCTCATGTTGATTGATAACGCTGGCGACATCACCCGCGCGAACCTGGGCGTGGTAGACTTTCTTGGCCGGAACAACGAAACCCATCCACCCCTTCAAGCCAGGTGCCCGGTAGCGATGCGGCACCTGTTCCCAAGCGCTTAAAACGCCAGAACGGATAGCGGTGAGCGCGTCTGGCTCTTCGCGCAAGACCACTTCGCCAATCATGCCATGAGGCATGCAATCATTTGAACCCGCGCGGAGGATCGAGACGGTTGCTTGCTCCAGCACAGCGAAGCTATCCGCACGCGATTGGCGAAGGGCATAGGGCCCAAAATGAGCGTCCAGCATGGCGTCCGTAAGGATGATGGATTGCTGCGTGGCAATGGCATGCACAATAGGAAACGCAACACCGCCGGCAACGAGCGCCCGTTCCAGAACCTGTCCGTAGCCTGCGCGGCACAACGCAAAAAAACGGTCCGGCGCGCCGACAAAGCCAGTTGCGATCAATGTGTCGTCGGCCAGCATTTGTTCGCCAGTGACAGCGTAGGCACCCAAGTGATTCAGCGCTGCATCGGTCAACGCCTGGATCGTGGCATAGGCCGTGCCATAGCCTGTCAAAACCACCTGGCCTTCGGCAAATCCAGCAGCCTCAAGCGCAGCGCACATACGCTCGACGGCACGCTGCGAAGGCTCGTTGATCCCGCTTAACGGGCTCATTACGCATACTCCGGACACACAATTCGAGACCGAAGTGTCGCCGCAAAGCCTTACCAAGTGGTGGATTTGGCCAATTTGCCTGGTTTTTTAGGGCTGTTCATCCCATGGGATCGGCTGGCGATCCCTAAAAATCTGACCTGTCGGTCCACCATTGGGCAGCGTCGACAGAAAGATCGCTGTGTCCGCGCCTTCCTCCGGCGACCTATCGGCTCCGGCTCCACCCATGCGGGTGCGCACCCATCCAGGGCACATTGCATTGACCAAGATACCGCGCCCGGCTTCGCGCGATCCTTTGATGGTGATGGCGTTCAAGAAGGCTTTTGTGATGCCATAGGCGCCTGGGCCGAGGCCATTCAATGACCCCCATCCAGACGACACATTGACCACGCGGCCATAGCCACGCCGTGCCATGCCCGGCATCAAGCCGCGCATCAATTGCAAGGGCGCCAACGCGTTAACCTGGGTTGAAGCTTCGATGTCAGTCCACGGCATGGTGAGCATGTCGCCATCTGGCAAAAGCCCGGCATTGTTGACCAGCACATCAATCTCGGCGCCGCGGCGCGCAAGGTCTTGCAAGGCTTCGTCAATCGACGTCGCATCGTTCAGGTTTACAGCCAGGGTTTGCGCAGAAATGCCAGATTGCTGGCGGAAGGTTTCCGCCGCTGCCTCTAACGCCGCGGCGTCACGTCCGGCCAGCACAAGACTGAAGCCCTCGCCCGCCAGCCCTTCGGCGATGGCGTAGCCAATGCCGCGGTTCGCACCTGTAACAAGGGCTGTCCGCGCCATCGCAGGACCTACGGTAGGAGATCAGGCACGATGGTGACAATGCCTGGGAAGAGCCATAACAAGCCTAGCGCAATCACCTGGATGCCCACAAAGGGCAGAACCCCACGATAGATGTTCCCGGTCGTGACCGATTTCGGCGCCACGCCCCGCAAATAGAAGAGGGCAAAACCGAATGGCGGCGTTAGGAACGAGGTCTGCAAGTTCACGGCGATCATGATCGTCACCCAGGCTGGATCCAACGTTCCGCCATAGATCACCGGCCCCACAATCGGGATCACGATGTAGATGATTTCCAGGAAGTCGAGCACGAAGCCAAGGATGAACAAGATCAACATCACCAACAGGAAGACGGCGAGTTCATTGTCGAAAGCGCGCAGGAATTCCTGGATGTAGTGCTCACCACCGAACGAGATCAGCACCAGGTTCAACAGCTGCGAGCCGATGAGAATGGTGAACACCATCGATGTCACCTTGGCCGTCTCGCGCACCACAGGCGTCAGAACGCTCATGCGCCATAGCACCCAGCAGCTGTAGAGCAGCCCTAAGAACGCAAAGTGGTAAGCAATCTGAGCGATGACATAGGCGACCCAGTCTTCCACTGGCACAACTTCGCGGGTGACGCGCAGGTCAAAGTTGACGCCGAACAGGATCATGATGATCACCGCGAAACTGGCCCAGATAATCACCTTTCCAGAACGATTGTCTTCTTTCAGCTTGCGATAGGCGGCGAGCATAATGGCGCCCGCTGCACCAAGCGCCGCCGCAGGTGTCGGGTTGGTGATGCCACCTAGGATCGAACCAAGCACGGCGACAATCAGGATCAGGGGCGGGAAGACAACACGTAGCAACTCGTTTTGCGCCATGCGGCCCATCGCGACGGAGACGCCAAACATCGCAACCAGTGTCGGGATCGCAAGCAGCATGAACTTCGCGCCTGGTCCGCTGAGCGGCGTAATCAGGAATATGTCGACAAACAGCGCTGCTATGACACCTCCCGCACCTATCAAGAGCGGGGTCGGGTTGCCGCTGGGCGAGACGCCGCGGGCAATCATCAAGATCAGACCAAGCACGAGGAAGATGATGGCTACACCAGAACCAATGGGCGCTGCACCAGCCAAAGCGTCGGCGCGTGCTTGTTCAAGCTCTTCTTCGGTGAGCTCCTGAACACCGTTGCCGTCTTGGTTGCCAGCTTCCGCGATCGCCGCCTGTTCGGCGACGGCTCGATCCCAAGCGTCTTGGCCATGCAGATCGATCATCGACGCCTGACACGGTTCAGAGACGTTGGTGCGCAAGCTCGCCTGTTCGGTCTGCTCGGCATAGATCGACACATTGATCGACTGGGTGCCAACCCCACCGGAGGCCATGCCAAGAACAAATGCGCCAACCAGCACAACCGGTCCAGCAAGGAACCAGATCAGGCCATGGTTGCGTCCAATATGCTCCGATGAGCCTTCGCCAAGCTGCACCGCTGGCGCCTTGGACGGATTGATGAGCGCGAAGCCGAACGCATAAAGCGCGTAAAGACCGGCGATAAAGATACCTGGCAACAGCGCCGCCTGGAAAAGCGTACCAACCGACAACACCGCCGGTTCACCCAAGAAGGTAAGTGCATCCGTACAGCCGGCGACAACAGCGCGTGTTTCCTGACCGGTGGCGTACAAGTCGCCGACCAGCGTCCCCAGGAGAACGATCACGATCGATGGCGGAATAATCTGCCCAAGCGTACCAGAGGCGGCGATCACACCCGTCGCGAGTTCCGGCGAATAATTGTTGCGCAGCATGGTCGGTAGGGCGAGGAGGCCCATCGTCACCACGGTCGCGCCAACGATGCCGGTGGAAGCAGCAAGGAAAGCACCAACCATCACGATGGACACAGCCAGACCGCCTGGCAGCGGGCCGAACACGCGGGCCATTGTGGTCAGAAGGTCTTCAGCGATGCGCGAGCGCTCCAGCGTGATGCCCATCATCACGAACATGAGCACGGCAAGCAGCGTCTCGATGGACTGACCAGCAATCACGCGCTCGTTCATGCGGTTCACAATGAACGAGATGTTGCGTTCCATTGCTTGTTCCCAACCGCCGGGGAACAAAGGTTCTGATATCTTAGGTAACTCGGGGTATCGGAAGGAGGATATCGCCTCTCGCGCCACCCCCTCCGCCAGCAAGGCGCGGTACTCCGGCGACGTCGCGTCGACCGCCTGGTGGATCAGGATGCCTGCCGAATCCAGTGCCGCAATGATGGCAAACGAGATCACGCCAGCACCGCCAATGGCGAAGGCCACCGGGAAGCCGGTCATAATACCTGCAAACAACGTCAGGAAGACGATGATCAGGCCGACTTCGACCCCGTCCAAACCAAAAAGCATCGGGTTGCCTTACATACGCGACGCGCAGAACGCGCTCATTGAAATCTAAAACCTAGGTGGAGCCAGAATGGGCTTCGTGCGCCAAGTCTTCGGCCGTATCGCCCATCGAATCCTTGTCGAGATACTTCCCCGCGCTCTCCTCGCCCTCGACAAGTTCGAGGTAGGAGCGCCAGAAGAAGGCCATGGCGTGCACAAACACCAGCACACAGAAGGCGACAATCAGCACCTTGAAAATGAAGTAGGCGTCAAAACCGTTCGGACTGAAGCCAATGGTCTCAACATTCCAGCGCAAGATCCGCGACTGCATAAGCATGCGATCGAGCGGCGTCGTCGCCGACGGATTTGGCACCACCAAGTGCCGCCACATGAAGAACCAGGCATACAGGTAGGTGATGATGATGGCTGGCATCATGAACAACAGCGACCCCATCATATCGATGATGCGCTTGGTGCGGTGGCCAACGGCTGAGTAGAACAAATCAACGCGCACATGCCCGCCCTGCACAAAGGTGTAGGTCACGCATAGGCAGACAACCATCGCGTTGTAGAGTTTGAGTTCCTCACCCCACCAGGATAGGTCGCGCACAAAGGCCGAGCCAAACGGCCCAAGCTGAATTTCGGCTACGCGGAAAATGCGCTGCAGGAAAACGATCATCACCTGCTGCAGCACCATGATGAGGCCAACCCAGGCGACAGCACGCCCAATGGTGTTGGCGACCCATTCCAGTCCGCGCACGCAGTTCCACAGAAGCTGCCGCTTCCAGAACATGCCAATCGCAGAAATGACGATGAAAGCGGTCAGAACGACGAACAGGAATTCTGTCGACCCGCCATAATAGATGAAGCGTACGAGAGCTTCCTTGTCGGCCCAATTAAGCCAGGCTTGGGGGTTAATCAGCGTCAAGAACAGGTGATACGGCGCTAGGGCGATATTGGTCGCGACCCAAACAAGGAAATCGATCATACAGTCTCACCCTCAGGCTTCAGCAAAGCGGCCCCAAACCGCTGTTTTGCTGTACGCCAAAAAACAAACCCGTCCGACCAACTAAGGCCGGACGGGCAATGGTCAATGCTTACATTGCATTCACGCGGTTGCGCTGACGGATGTACTCACCGTCACCGATCTCCCACCAAGACGAAGTCTCGTTGATGGAAGAGAAGTAGCTTTCCGCGATCTCAGCGTAGATCGGGTCAGACATGTTCTCTTCGCGGACCTCAGCAGCAGCGCTACCGAATGCATCCCAAACATCTTCTGGGAATTCGCGAGCCTGGACGCCAGCAGCTTGCAGGCGAGCCAGCGCAGCACCGTTTTCAGCCCAAGACAGGCCGAGGTTGTTGGCGTGCGTTGCTTCACAAGCAACCTCAACGATGCGCTGTTGCGACGGCGTGAGGCTTTCCCAAACATCAAGGTTCATCGACAGAGCGAGGGCAGAACCTGGCTCATGGAAACCTGAGGTGTAGTAGGTGTTGGTGATTTCTTGGAAGCCAAGACGCTCATCAGCGAATGGACCAATCCACTCAGCACCGTCGATCTGACCAGAAGCAAGTGCCTGATAGATCTCACCACCTGGGATGTTCTGAACCGATGCGCCGAGGCGACCAAGCACCTGACCACCCTGGCCAGGCATACGGAAACGCAGGCCCTGAAGGTCTTCAGCTGAGTTGATCTCGGTGTTGAACCAACCGCCAGGCTGCATTGCCGTGTTACCAGCAAGGAATGGCTTCAGGTTGAAAAGGCTAGCGAGGTTGTGGTGCAGCTCTTTACCACCGCGGTGGTAGTACCAAGCAAGCGTTTCAACACCGGTCATGCCGAAAGGCACCGAGGTGTAGAACGCGAACGCTGGATGCTGGTTGAGGAAGTAGTACTCGGCCGAGTGGTAAAGGTCAGCCTGACCAGCAGACACAGCGTCGAAAACTTCAAATGCGCCCACGAGCGAACCAGCAGGCATCTTGTTGATGGTCAGCTGACCATCAGACATTTCGGTGATGATGCGTGCTGCCATTGAGGCGGCGTCATCGAAGATAGCAAAGCCATCTGGCACCGAGGTAACCATGGTAAGCTCACGAATGCCTTGGGCAATCGCGGGAGCGGCCAGCGTGGTTGACGCGGCAGCACCGGCCGAAACGAGGCCAGCTTTTTTGATAAACGAACGACGATCCATATAGAGTTCCTCCCGAACGTCTTTGTGCGGATTGTGGAGTTCAGCAAGCAAGGAGCTATGCGTTCTACGCATAATCCCTATGCAGCTGGGCGGCACTTAAACCTGAAAGAATCCAGAAGCACAAGGGCTAACCCCCGGTGATCTTTTGCACGCTGATTCAGTCAATTTTCTTTCTTTATCAGCGGCTTATGGTCAGCTAAGCTGAGTTCACCAAACCGGAATTTATTTGTCCACTTCGCCGCAGCTGTCCAAAACCAATGCTTCGCCCCCTTGTTTTAGTGAGTTCTGATGTCCGCAACCTCGACGGTTACGCGTGGCACGCGGCAATCGATACGTATCTCCTTTCAGCCTTCAGGGCGGCGGACGTCACACCGCTGATCCTGCCGTCTTTTGGGGCTGACGTGATTGACAACCGTCTATTGGCGTCGGTGCAAGGCGTCCTGCTGACCGGGTCGCGATCCAACGTGCATCCGAGCCGCTATGGTGTCGAGCCAACCGACAAGCATACGCCGTTTGACGACAAGCGCGACGCGACCACCTTTGCGCTCATCGAAGCCGCTCTTGAGCATGGTATCCCTTTGCTCGCGATATGCCGCGGGCATCAGGAACTAAACGTCGCACTTGGTGGGACGTTGGACGCAGAGGTCCAGGAGTTTGACGGTCGTATGGATCACCGAGGTGCCCCATCGGACGCCGAGATCGCCCATCGGTTCCGACGCAACCACGCCATCCACCTGACACCAGGCGGCACGCTGCGCGGCATCCTTGGTGTCGATTCGGTGATGGTGAACTCCGTCCACCGGCAGGCCATTGGCACATTGTCGCCAGGCCTGACGGTGGAAGCAACGGCAGACGATGGCACGGTGGAAGCCGTGACCGTCACCGACGCGAAAGGGTTCACGCTCGGTGTTCAGTGGCACCCGGAATACTGGACCAACAAAGGTTTGGATGAGGACCCACCCTCGACAAAGATATTCCAAGCTTTCGGACAAGCGGCCAGGGCTTACGCGGGTTAGCGCGCCAGTGACGCCAGCAGCAGCAGTGCACCGAAACTGATGACAACCAAACCGCCAAGCAGGCTGAGGCTGGTGGAAGCCAATCGCAAAAGGCCGCTGGAGCCGCCATCGCGGGAGAGATAGCCTGATAGGCCACCAGCAAAGACGGCCAGCGTCCCCACCGTGATCGCCGTGCCAAGGCCCATAACATAGGCCGACAAGGTGCCTGCCCACAGCAGCCCCTGAGACATGGCAAGCACCAAAACAAGCAATGCTCCGGTGCAAGGGCGCGCGCCCGCAGCAAGGATTAGCGCAAGCGACGGGCCAAACCCCTTGGACTGCTCAACGTCGTGCGCTCCCGGCATATGGGCATGGTCACAGCCGCACCCATCATGGTGCACATGGTGTGGGTCGGGATGCGCAGCATGATCACGATGATGGTGGTGATGATCAGTAGGGTGTCCAGCCGGTGCGAGCTGCACAGAGCTCGGAATCAAGCCCTTTACAGTTCTCCAAACCAGATAGGCTCCCAGTCCAACGATCAAAACGTAGGAGAAACGCTCCAACGTGATCGTCGCATCGGTCAAGAAAGCGCGCGAGACGCCAAACAAACCGGCGAGCACTGCAACCAGCGCCACCGCCACCGTCGCCTGAACCAAGGACGCGCCGAGCGCTAACATCGCGCCGCGCCGCGCCGTATCGCCACTCGCGAGCATGTAGGAGCTGATGACCACCTTACCGTGACCGGGCCCGGCAGCATGGGCAATGCCATAAGCCAGTGACAGCAACAAAAGGGTGCCCAAAGCGGTTCCCGATTCGCCGACCTGGCGCAGTGCGCTCGTCAAACCATCATAGAATTGCGTCTGCGCCGCTGCTGTCCATGCGATCAACCGATCAAATCCGAAGCCAGGCACCGGTTCAGCGGGGATCACCGGACCAAAGGGATTGGCCTGCGCGAATGCGCTTGTGCTGCCCAATGCCAGCACCGCCATCACACCCAAAAAGATGCCAGCCCCTTTTTGAATCATGTGCAGACGATCCTCGCGCGATTGGCAAGCTGCGTTGTCACTGAAAGCAAGTCCTCTGGCACCACACCATCAGCCGGGATCAACGACAAGATGCTGGCATAGCTATCGTCCAGCTCCACTGGCTCATCAACGGTGAGGCCACAACCTCCCGGCGCGTTCGCCATCTGGACCGGTTCGTTATCGACGAAGGTAAAGGCGACGAAATATTCGGGGTCATAAATGTCCACGACCACCACATCATGGTCAGCCGCCAGCACCGGGGTGGCCAACGGTAAGGTGAAATGCAGCGTGGTTTGGACCCCATCATGCTCCAAATAATAGTCCTCCGGCGCGCCGAAGGTTTGCGAGTACAAATCGCCCAAGCGGTCGGTGAGCTGCGCGCCAGCAATGCTGGTGAAGAAATGGAAGTCGGCGAGCGACGTAACATTTACCTCGGCCAGTTCGGCCGTCTCGTCGCGTGAATAGAGCCCATCGCCGTTGGTATCGAGGCCCAGCATCAGATAGGCCGAAAACGCCTCATCAAAGCGCCAAGCATGGCGGATCGACACGATGGAGCCCGACTGGTCGAACATGACTTCGGCGGACGCATCCACCCACACATGCGGGTGCGCGGCCAGGCGCTGGGCGCCAGCCATCACAATCATCAGGGCCAGAATCAAACGAAACATGGGGGCCGCCTTAAGAACGGAGCTGGGCATCAGTGTGGCAATCCCATCGCGCATTGAAGCTGCCGCTTAGCAACCTTCCTCGCGCTTCGCAAAGGCATCCGCCAAGAAGTCAACAAAAGCACGCAGCTTGACCGTCATGTGTCGGCGCTCGGCGTAGACCGCATAGATGCCCACGCCCTTTAACTCATAGTCCTCCAACACCGTGACCAGCTTGCCCGCTTCAATATCGTTGCGCAGCGTGAGGTGCGGTACTTGGCAAAAGCCAAGCCCCTTCAGCGCTGCTAAGCGAATAACGCTCGGCGTGTTGATCGCGATCCTATTTTGAATGCGCACCGACCTGCGCCCCTCAGGCGTGTCGAACGTGTAGGCGTGCTTCACCCGATGATTGGAATCAACGATACCCGGCATATGCGCCAGGTCGTCGGGTGTCTTCGGCGTGCCATGCTGTTCCAGCACCTCCGGCGCCGCACACACGACGATGCGAAAGGGCGCCAGCTTCTTGGCGATCAGGCTGGAATCCGCCAGTTCGGAAATGCGGATCGCGACATCAAACCGCTCGGCGATCATATCGACAAAGCGATCCTCAAAGACGACGTCAAGCTGCACCTGCGGATACGCCTTGGCAAAGTCCATGATCGCCTGGCCAAGCAGCCCGTCGGAATAGGTGCGTGGCGCCGATACGCGCAGCGGCCCACGCGGGGTGTCGCTTTGCTCACGCATACGCTCCTGTAGACCATCAATCCCGGCGAGCAGTTCCACCGCCTCATCGAAGTAAGACAGACCCGCTTCGGTGGGCACCACCGAGCGCGTGGTGCGCGTCAGAAGGCGCACACCGAGAAAGTCCTCAAGCTCGCGCACGTCTTTGGAAAGAATAGCCTTGGACCGACCGGTCGCCCGCGCCGCTGCCGAATACCCGCCCTCGCGGACAACATCCACGTATGATCGCATGCGGGTCAGGGTATCCATGGTCCATCCAGGGTTCGAGTCGTTGCACGATAGGTAGTGTGTCGCAGTGAATAATTCTATTGCGCATACTTGGACAGGCTTAGTTGCCAATCGGCAACGACCGCAAGACGAGCCGAGCGCCAACACAGCGTTTTGTCTTGACGCAGGCCACGACAATGATGTGGTGCGCGGCTGGATTGCCGAACACACCGGTGTCGCCTTCGACGGCGCAGAGGTTGCCGATTTCGCGCCCGGCATCTGCCAATCGTTGCAGCCTATCGACCGCTTCAAGATCGGTTCGGTCGCAAGCCTGCAGCCTTGCCGAGGTCAACCAGCGTACATACCGTTTGTTGGCGCCTGGCGACCTGCGCTCAGAACCTGAGGAAATGTAAGCAACGCGGTGCCTGCCAATCGCCGCGCCATTGACGAAAGCTGCAAAGCAAGCCTTCATGCATGGGGCATCGATTCCTGGGAGGAAAGAATGGCAGGGAAGTTCGAGGTTTACACCGACAAGGCAGGCGAAACACGTTTTCGTCTAAAGGCTGGAAATGGCCAAATTATTCTGGCGAGCGAAGGCTACAAGCGCAAAGCCAGCGCGATGAACGGCGTTGAGTCGGTTCGTAAGAATTCTCAAGATGACGCCCGCTTCGAGCGGTCGAAAACCAAGAACGGCAAATGGCATTTCAATTTGAAAGCCACCAACGGCCAGGTCATCGGCACATCCGAAGTTTACGAAAGCGAAGCGTCCCGCGACAATGGCATCGCCTCTGTGCGAAAGAACGCGCCGGATGCCAAACTAGACGACCAGACCTAACCAACCCATCGGTCATTAAGGGGCCGCAGATGCACCTTGAAAAGGTCTGCACCCGGACCTGACCGGTAATACCCGGCATCGTCGCATCAGCACGGACGCGGCTGCAGGCCATCCGCGTCCGATCAGGCTTGACCGAACGTGCGTCCCAAGGTCGTTTTGAGTTCGATGATCCAACTGGATGGGGGCACATCAAGTACCGCCGTCACAAGGATCAAGATCGCCACCCCAAACAGAATCGCCGCCTCCGGCCAATGCCCCCTGTGGCGACCCTGCATGCCGAAGAGGAACGTTCTGATCACGCCGAAGTGCAGGACAATGTGCCAAGCGCCGGCAATTAGGAACAGGATCGCAAAAACAATGTGGACCCTGATCCACCCTGCTGCGTCGATACCCAGAAACGCATAATTGAGCCGCGATCCCAACAGGGCGAGCGGTCTGACAAACAAAACAACGCCGCTGACGCCCATACCGATGAACGAGATACCCGCTGCAAAGACAGCAAGTGTCTTGGCCGTTGGCCGAGGAATTGGCTGGGTGGCGGTCATCGTGGTCGCACTTGGCAGTTTGAAAAATCGCTCAATGACAACGCGCACCAAACAATGTGCTTGAACATGCACCGCAGGATATACGGCTGATTTGCTGTGCGATGACATCCGTCAACATCAGCCCCACGCAGGTCCTGCCGTCGCTCACATCCTGCCGTCGCCAGCTCACCGCTCACACCTTCGCCGTCCGACCGCGCGTCGATCGCCTGCCACTTTCGAAAAAAGCAGAGCCAAACAAATGGCCTGACGAGGGTGGTTGTGATGCTTGGGTCAGACCTCAAGCTCCGCCAGAACATTCGCGAAGGAGGCACCATGCATGTCCCGATCGGCGCGTGTACCCTGGATCTGCGGGCGCGGTAGGCTGAACTTCAGAACATTGAGGTCGGCTATCTCAAAGCGCTTCAAGCGCGCCTCATCAACCTTCAACGCCACCGCGACACGTGCGCTGTCGAGGGCTGCACAAACCCGTGCAAAGTCGTCCGGCCCCGTGCAAAAGATATCAATGGTCAGCCAAAACGGACCGGCATTCTTCGAGCGAACCTTGGTGGCCACCTCGGCAAGTGTGGTCATCGACCAACCTCGGTGGTGGCGATGCGAAAGGCCTGCATGGGGTCGTCAAGCGTCAGGATATGGTTGAGGCAGAACTCGTAAATCTCGCCACGCGGCATCTCCGTTGGCGAGAACGGAAAAGCGAAGGTCGGCATCTCTTCCTGCTCGGTCAGTGGGTGATGCAACAGATAGGGATTGAGGATCTTGGCGACCTCGCGGGAGATGGCCTCGGTTGGTGCCGTGACAATGCCCATCACGCCAACTTCGCTGCCGATGCGCGCCTCCCCTTCGAGCTGCCCAAGCGTGGCGTCTGCTCCGATCAAGCGGAGCTCCAGCGTGAAGTCGCCGTCGACACGCGCGCGTGCCTTCTCAAGGCATTTTGCCTCAATGTCGGCGACCCACGCACGGATGTTCGCGACATAGCGAGGCTCGCGCACCAGTGCGAGCGAGACGGTCTGGTATCCGCCGCTTTTGGCGCCTTCGAGTTTGACCGTGTAGTGGTCCGACGCGATCCATTGGCTGCCCGTCACGCGAACGCGCGCATCATCCAAGGCCTCATAGAGCGCGCCAGTCACGTCCAGGTGCCCGCCCGGTTCATAGAGCTGATAGGGATTGGAATTCTCGTAGAGCATGTGCGCCGAGACAGTGTAGGGCGTGGCGCGCGCTTCGGCCCCCATCGGCGTGATGGTGAAGCCGTCGGTATCGAACTCAATCAGAATGGTCCCGGAATTGGGGCTGGTGGTCGCCAGCGCACCGCATTCGCCAATCTTCGCGCCGTGCCAAGCCCCGCCCGGGTGTGCGCCTTGGGCAATGGGCAGGGCCGCGATGATTGCTGTGTCGGTGGTACGCCCAGCGATTACAATGTCGGCACCGGTATCGAGCGCTGCCTGGATCTGTTCGATCCCGGCGAGTGCCACGATGTTGGTGCAGCTTTGAAGGATCTCCGGTGAAATTTCTGGCGCGGCCTCCAGCGGGTTGATCCGGCCTGCGGTGAGCGCAGACGCCATCTCCCCTTGGTCCTGACCACTCTTGAGCGTGGCGATTTTCAGCACCTGCCCCGTTTCGGCGGCGATCTCGCGGGTGATGTCCAACATCCAGTCAACGGCGCTGTCGGCGCCGCACGTGCCAGCCGTACCAATAATCAACGGAACACCCGCCTTAGCACGCGCTTCCATTAGCTCGCGCCATTCCGCTTTGACCGAGCCGCGCGAATATTTCGAGGTGCCTGTACCCAGATAATGCGGCCCGCTGTCGGTCGATCCGCCATCGATGGCGATGAGGTCAGGGCCTTCTTCGATGCCGCGGGCCAGGGCCGCGCGGTCGTAGCCAAGGCCAAGTGCCCCAGACGGGATGAGGATTTTGGTCATTGTCAATGTCCCAACTGGCCGGCGGGCCCAATGAGGCCCACCGGTGAGGATCAATCGCCGTCGGCGGTGCCTTCGGCCCGTGCGCGCGCCCGGCGTGCCCGGTAGGATGGCAGCAGCACAAGCAAGGCTGCCAGTATCAGGAGACCCGTTGTCATTGGGCGCTCCCAGATAAAGCTCGGGCCATCATAGAGCTGCATGGCGCGCGAGAAATTGTCTTCCAGCATTGTGCCAAGGATGAAGCCGATTAGGAGCGGCGCCAACGGATAGTCTGCAAAGCGCAGGATCGTGGCGCAAACGCCAAAGCCCACCAGAATGAGCAGCTCCGTCGCGTTGTTCTGGCCGATATAGGCCCCCATCAGCGTGAAGAACAAAATGAAGGGGATCAGGTAGTTGCGCGGCACAGCCAGGATCTTTGCGATGTACGGGATGAGCGGCAGGTTCAGGATCAACAGAACGACGTTGCCAAGATACATGGAGATGATCACGGCCCAGAAGATCTGAGGCTCATCGATCATAAGCCGCGGCCCAGGCGTGACACTTAGCGCGATCAACGCACCCAGCAGAATGGCCGTGGTGCCGGAGCCGGGGATGCCAAGGGTGAGGAGCGGCACGAACGAGCCCGTACACGCCGCATTGTTGGCGCTCTCCGGCGCGGCGAGCCCTTTGACCGAGCCCTTGCCGAATTCGTCCTGCTCTTTCTTGGGCGCGATGTTGCGCTCAACGGCATAACCAAGGAAAGACGCAATGGTGGCGCCTGCACCGGGCAGCACGCCGATGAGGAAGCCTTGGATCGATTGGCGGCCGATCACCGGCGCGATCTTCTTGGCCTCCTCGCGCGTGATGCGCAGATCCTTGATCTCGCCGCCACCTTTCTTCTCGGCAGACCGTGACGGATCGAGCACGAGGTAGAGCGCCTCCGGCAAAGCGAACATGGCCATCGCCAGCGTGATGAAGCCGAAGCCGGACTGCAAATCCATCATTCCCATTGTGAAGCGGGGCATATTGAACTGCGCCCCCTCGCCCACCGTGGCCATGATCAGCCCTAGGAGTGTCATCAAGAGCGCCTTGGCGACATTGCCCGTGCCCGCGAAGGCCGCGATGGCCGAAAGGCCAACAACCATCAGCGCAAAATATTCCGAGGAGTGGAACAGGAGTGCGACGCTCGCCAGCGCGGGCGCGAACGCCATCAACAGGATCGCGCCTATCGTGCCGCCAGCAAAGGACGAGATGGCAGCAACGGTCAGCGCCTTACCGGCCTTGCCCTGGCGGGCCATGGGGTAGCCGTCGAAACTGGTCGCAACCGTGGAGGCGACACCTGGCGCGTTGATCAGGATCGAGGATGTGGAGCCGCCGAAGATCGCGCCGTAATAGACGCCGGCAAGCAGGATCAGCGCTGCCGAAGGATCGCCGATGGTGATCGCCACAGGGATCATGATCGCGATGATCGACATCGGGCCAAGGCCCGGCAGCATGCCGATGAACGTGCCGATCAAACAGCCACCCACCACCATGAGGATATTGGTGATCGAAAAGGCGGTTGAGAGGCCTGTTAGGAGTCCTTCAAGCATGGCTTACACTCCCAAGAAAAAGGGCCAGGGACGCAGGAAGATACCGAGGACAACCTGCACCAGATACCAGATGATCCCCGTCGCCAGCAGAGCGATGGGGACCATGACATGAAATTTCCGCTCACCGAGAATGAACGAACCGCCGACCAGAAAGACCGTGGTTGAAATGATGAAACCTGCTGTGCGCAACATCAGCGCGTAGACGACCATCAGGGCCAACAAGCTCACGGCCTGGCCCAGTTTGTAGTCCGTCAGGCGGCGATAGTTGATGTCCATCGCGTCCGGTTGCAAACTGGATTTTTCGATCCCAAGCAGGATCACCAGCGAAACAATGATCGCGGCAACAGCCAGAATTTTTGGGAAGGTCGACGGCCAGACCGGATTCCGCTGCATGAACGGTGGCAGACCGGCGTCCATCGTGAAAAAGGCCGCGTAGCCGTAGGCCACGCATATCATCAGGATCACCAGTGCGATCCAGCGGTCGAGCGCCATTCGCCCCTCCCCCGTTTTGGAAAGTCCGGGCCGTCCCGCGCCCGGGCCGTCTTAGGTGCTCCGTGCCCAGGGTCGTTGCCCCGGGCACAGAACCAATCAGGTAAGGCTTAGAGGAAGCCCAGCGTCCGCATCAGGTCGCCGATCACCTCTTCCTGCTCTTCCAAGAAGGTCAGGAACTCGTCACCGGAGTTGTGGATGTTCACCCAACCGTTGCGGGCACGAACAGTTTCCCACTCTTCGGTGTCGTACATCGCCTCAAGAGCCGCGCGATAGGCGTCAGCCTGGTCGTCAGGCAGACCTGGTGCCGCGAAGAAACCGCGCCAGTTGACGAACGTGGTGTCGATGCCCTGCTCGATGAGGGTTGGCGCATCCGGCGCAGCGTCAACGCGCTCTGGCGAGGTTACAGCGATGATACGCGCTTCGCCGGCATTGGCCATGTCCACGGCTTCCGAGAAGCCGGTGGAGATTGCGGCCACTTCGCCCGACAGGAGCGCAGCCATGGCAGCACCACCAGCGTCATAAGCGATGTAGCGTACTTCAAGAGGATCCTGGCCTGCAGCCTGCATGGCCATGGCAGCGACCAAGTGGTCCATACCGCCAGGCACCGAGCCACCGCCGATGGCCGTGCCACCTGCGTCAGCTTCGAAAGCAGCGATCAGATCGCCCATGTTCTGGATGTCACTGTCGGAGTGCACAACAAGCGCTGCATAGTCACCAATGGTGCCGGCGATCAGCGTCAGGTCACGGAAGTTGTGCGGGAAAACGCCGGTCAGCGAACGGATCACGATAGGCGTGGAGTTCACCATCAGCGTGCCATACTGGCTTTCGGCGTTCTCAATCAGGAAGCCGATGGCCACACCGCCGCCGCCGCCAGACATGTTCTCGTAGCTCGCAGAGCCGACAATGCCGGATTCGGTGAGCGCTTCGCCTGTGCCACGTGCGGTGCCGTCCCAGCCACCACCTGCCCCACCGGGGATCAAGAAGTGGACGCTTTCAAGAACCTGATGCCCGCCAGCTGACACTGGGCCTGCTAAACCAACGGTAGCAATCGCCGCAGCCGCGAAGGCCCGCGTGAGTAGTTTATTCATTGTGGTCTCCCTTAAACCAATTATCAGCGCGGCTTTCCCCGCGTCTTGCTTAAGCCCGCCATGGCGCGGCTCGATCGCCAATAGGGCATACCATGGCGCGCTTGTCACGCCCCGAACAGCAGCAACCGCGATTTTTTGCAAGCGGTTGCAAAATGCAAATCGGCCACGGCGCAGAACGCCGTGGCCGGGGGACAGGCTGCTTAGATGGGGGCCTAAGCAGCCCGAATGGCGTTGAGAAATCCATCGATCTGCGCGCGCAAATCGTCGGTGTTGCGACCAAGGTCTTGCGATGCTGACTGCACGTCGCCAGAGGCCTGCCCTGCCTTATCAGCGGCCTGGCTGACATCCGAGATGCTCGCATTCACATCTTGCGAGCGGGCCGCCGCCTGTTGAACATTGGCCGCGATCTCGCCGGTTGCCGTGCCCTGTTCTTCAACAGCGGCCGCGATCATAGTCGAAATCTCGTCCATGGATGCAATCAGTTCGGTGATGCCCTTGATGGCGTCCACCGCTTCGTCGGTTGCCGACTGCATCGCGCCGATCTGATCGCTGATCTCGGTCGTCGCTTTACCGGTCTGCTCGGCAAGCGACTTGACCTCCGAGGCGACCACCGCGAAGCCCTTACCAGCCTCGCCAGCGCGTGCCGCTTCGATCGTCGCGTTCAGCGCCAACAGGTTGGTCTGTTCGGCGATGTCCGAAATCATGCCCACCACATCGCCGATGCGATTGGCGGCTTCTGCCAAACCTTGCACGCGCTGCGAGGTCTGGTCGGCGCTCGCAACAGCCTGCTTGGACATGTCGTTCGACTGGCTGACTTGGCGCGAAATCTCGCTCACTGAGGCTGCCAATTCTTCCGCCGAAGCAGCCACGGTCTGCACGTTGCTCGACGCTTCATCCGAGGACGACGCCGCGCTGGCTGACTGCAGGGATGTTTCCTCTGCCGTCTGTGTGAGTGTGTTGGCAACCTGCTCAAGCTGTCCAAGCGCGCCGCCGACACTTTCAATCGCCGTCGAGGCTGAGCTTTCAAACGCCTCGATAGCGGAGGTGACCGCCGCCTGGCGGCGCTCTTTGACCGCCTGTTCCTCGCTTTGGGCAAGGCGCAGGCGCTCGGCTTCCACCATATTGTCTTTGAATACTTGGACGGCGGACGCGATGTCACCGATCTCATCGGTGCGATCGGCGTCTGGGATCACGACGTCAAGATCGTTTTCTGCCAGGCGGCCCATAGCCGATGTCATGTTGTCCAGAGGCTTCAAGACCCGCGCCATCATGAACCAGGCGATAAACGCGATCGCCATGATGACAAGGAGGCCGATAGCCGCCTCGATCATCAGCTTCATCCAAGCCGACGACAGGCCATCGGTCACATTCTGTGAGTTCGATTCGGCCGATACATTGAGCAGAGATATCGCGGTCTGCAATGCAGCTTCTGAGCGCGTGAACAGATCGCCAAAGCTGACGGAGTACTCACCGCTGACCGACTCCTCAATCAGCGTATTCCGCAACACTTCGTATTCACCAAAATATTGTTGGCCAACGTTCTGAACGGCTCACTCGACCGCTGGATCGACATCGGCGTAGCGCATAACATCTTCGATTGACCACCAGGCTTGCAGCACCTTGCCGTGGTTCTGGAACATGTAGGACAAGTCTGACCGGCTGATCGGCTCCTCCCGTGCGGTTGCAATGGCAAATAGGGTGCGTTCGCGACCACCAAACTCGCGAATGATCCAGGCCTGCTGAATGATGGCGTCAGTGGCCAGAATGCGGTCTGGCACATTTTGGATAAGCGAGCGCAACGTCGTCGACAGACCATCAATCTCGGACACGGTGTCTTTGATATGCGAAGGAATATCGTAGATTAGAGAACCATCTCGCGCGGTAATCGCAACCGACAATTGGTCATCAGCCTGTCGGCGCAATGCAGCCATGGTTTGCAGTGACGCGTCCAAACGTTGGACCAAACTATCTCGGCGATCGATCCGACCACTGGCCAACAACGTTTCTCGCGCATGCGCGAACAGTTGATCTGAAAGCGCGCGTTGGTCATTGAGCATGCGCTGTAAGTCGCCGCCGATTGGTTCGTCGAGGCTAAGCGCAACCTGCGTCAGCGAGCGTTCCAACGAAAGCTCAATAGTCGCCTGCGATACCTCAGCCACGGCCTTGGTGGCCTGCGCGGACGTGTTAAGCGACGACAGCCCGCGCCAGTCGCCGATGATCATGTTGCCGAGCAAGCCGGCAATCACCAGCGACAAGAACACAAGGCCCGTTACAACAGTTTTTTGGATGGAAAATTTCATGGTGCCCCTCTCTGCCACGGCGATTCTGCCGCAGACCCGCCAACCTAAAGATGCGCGGAAGGTGCGTTGCTTACCTTAACTAACCGTTACGTAACTTTGCGAAAGTGGCGTTACGGCATAAAAAAGTCGCCGTAACGTCATAAAATTGCTTGAGCACAATGGACGCCGGAGAGGAATGCGAGCTCAACGCGCGGCCCCAACATGCCGTCACCTGCTGCGCCAAGTGTGCCATCGGCACTGAGCAGGAAGGGTTCGCCAACCGCCTGTTCCACCAGGGCGTAGCGCCAGCGATGCGCGGCAGCGTAGACCGGTTGGGGCACGTCCTCGCCTACAGCGTCTTGGAACAGGCGCAGCAGCACGGGCACCATCTCTGCCCGCTCGCGCTCGAGGTTTGCCTTTGAGTAAGAAGCTGACGCTTGCACCACCCAGAGGTCATGCTCCGTTTCCCGCCCCGGCCCACGCGCGGACTGGCGGCAAGCGATGGCGATGTCGCCCTCTTCTGGTAGTGGCGGCAGCGCAGGAATGTCGAGTGGCCTGTCAAAGGCCGCCATCAGCGTGTAGCTCGGCGCGTAGCGGATGTCCTCCAGCCGCTGGAACGGCTCGCCAAACGCTTGCAGCAGATGCGCTGCCTGTGGACCTGGTGTGGTGACGATCACCCGGTCGAAAGGCCCATGATGGTTGCCTTGCTCGTCTGACAGCACATAACCCTCAGCGACCTTGCCGATATGCGCCACCTCGAAGCCGGTGGTGACGGCGATGGCGTCCTGCCCCTCAAAGCCTGCTTTGACCAGAGCCGACATGCCCGGCACGCCGATCATTGCGCCGGGCTTCGCAGCCTCCCACAAGTCGACGGCTTTCATCTGATGTAGCTCGGCGATGTAGGCTGAAAAGGCCGGGTCGCGCACCGTTACAAACTGCGCCCCATGGTCAAACCCTCCCCACTGCGTGCGCCGTGTCGAGAGCCGCCCACCAATGCCGCGCCCCTTGTCGAACACCGCCACCCTGTGCCCGGCGGATGCCAACGTCCGCGACGCGGCAAGCCCTGCCATACCGGCGCCTATAACTGCGACATCAAGGGACATGCGGAAGCCTCGCCATGGGAAGTGTCTCGTCCCATATAGAGGGGCATGAGCGAAACGTCTGCCCCCTCACCCGCAACAATTGAGCCGGTTTCCCACCCCCAAGAAGGTGAAGCCTGCACGGTCTATTTTGATGGGTCCTGCCCGCTGTGTCAGCGCGAGATCAACCTCTATCAAGGCATGGATGGTGCGCAGGCCATTCGCTGGCATGATGTGAGCGCGGTCGATACCGGGTCTGATGACCTGGATCAGGCGCAAGCGATGGCGCGCTTTCATGTCCGCCGCGCGGACGGCACGCTTGTCTCCGGTGCCCGCGGCTTCTTCGAAGTCATGAAGACGATGCCAAAGCTGCGTTGGCTCGGCCACGCCCTCAGCGTGCCGCCGATCCCATGGATCGCCGAAGGCGCCTACAGGCTGTTTCTGCCGATGCGGCCCATCCTCAAACGCATCGTTCGCCCGGCGAAGAACAAACCCCGCAGCGATGTCTGACCTGTTTCCGCCCACCCGGGCGGCGGCGCTGGAACGGCTGGAGGCCTTTGCTCCAAAGGCAGGGCGTGCCTATGCGTCGGGTCGCAACACCGATGTCGGGCCGGGCAATGCCACCGCCGTTTCGATGCTGTCACCTTATCTGCGGCGGCGCATGATCACCGAGCATGAAGTGGTTGAAGCGGTGCTCAAGCACCACACGCCCGAGGCCGCCGAAAAGTACATTCAGGAAGTGTTTTGGCGCACCTATTGGAAGGGGTGGCTGGAGATGCGGCCAACCGTTTGGCAGCACTATCTGGCAAGCCGGAACCATGCCTTCACCCAGCTCGAAAAGGACGGTGCCCTGCGCCGCGACTACGAGGAGGCGATCACCGGCACCACAGGGATTGATGGCTTCGACGACTGGGCGCAAGAGCTGGTGCAGACCGGCTGGCTGCACAACCACGCGCGTATGTGGTTCGCCTCGATCTGGATCTTCACACTGCGACTGCCGTGGGCCTTGGGTGCCGACTTCTTCTACAAGCACCTGCTTGATGCTGACCCCGCTTCGAACACGCTGTCTTGGCGCTGGGTCGGCGGACTGCACACGCGCGGCAAGACCTACCTCGCCCGCGCCGAGAATATCGAAAAGTACACCAACGGCCGTTTTCGCCCCACCAACCTCGCCCCCTTTGCCGAGCCGTTGATTGAGGATGGCGACATCCCCGCGCCGCTGCCACCGCGCGACGGGCACGCCCGCGTGCCAGATGGCGATTATGTGCTACTCGTCACCAACGAGGATATGCATCCGCAGAGCCTGCCGGGCTTCAACACGAACCCACCCAAGCTGATGCTGTACGTCGACCGAACGTCCACCGAAGCGGGCCTGAATGCAGGCAAGATAGCATCCGTCTTCACCGAGGAAGCTTTCAAGGGTCTGAGCGCGAATGCAGTTGCGAATTCGCAGGCCGTTTCGGCCGAATTCGCGCCAATTCGCAACTCAATTCCCGCCAGTGGAACGGCTACTGTTGCACTCGCCTTCACGCCGGTTGGGCCAACCCACACCAACCTGTCGGGCATCCGCGCAAAGCTCACCGATGACGGCCTCACTATCCATGAAATCAAGCGATCCTGGGACCAGCACGGCTGGCCGCACGCCACCAGGGGCTTCTTCAAGCTGAAGCAGAAAATCCCGAAATTGCTCGGGCAGGCGGGGCTTGCCTAGGCGGCTTCGGTGACGGCGCCAATCGACAGGCGCCCCTCTTCCACCGCATGACAAGCAATGGCACGGCCGTCTTGATCGAAAGCCTGCGGGATTTCCGCCTTGCAGCGGTCATTGGCGAACGGGCAGCGCGGGTGAAAAACGCAGCCAGAGGGCGGGTTGATCGGGTTCGGGATCTCACCCTGCACCGGCTGCCGCTCACGGCCAATATGCGCAATCGACGGCACCGCATCCAGCAGCATCCGCGTGTAGGGGTGGGCCGGACTATCGAAAAGCTCTTTCGTATCAGAGACTTCCACCAGACCGCCGAGATACATCACGCCAATGCGGTTCGCCATGTACCGGACCACTGCCAGATTGTGACTGATGAACAGGTAGGTCAGCCCGAGCTCGTCTTGCAGGTCACGCATCAGGTTGAGAATCTGCGCTTGCACTGACACATCCAGCGCCGAGGTCGGCTCGTCGCATACCAAGAATTCCGGGTTAGATGATAGCGCCCGCGCAATACAAAGCCGCTGGCGCTGCCCGCCGGAAAACTCGTGCGGGTACTTCACCGCGTCACGTGAATCGAGACCAACCAGCTCAAGCAACTCACCGACCCGGCGGTTGATCGCCATCTCATCGGTGATCAATCCAAACACGCGGATCGGTTCAGAGATGATCTTGTCGATCCGCCAGCGCGGGTTGAGACTGGCATAAGGATCTTGGAAGATCATCTGCATGCGCCGGCGTAGCGCCGCGCGCGCTGCAGCATCCGGATTGCCATGCACCAATTGCCCGTCGACGCGGATCACCCCATCGGTCGGATTCAGCAGCCCGATGACCATTTTTGCGACCGTGGATTTGCCGGAGCCACTTTCTCCAACGAGGGCGAACGTCTCGCCTTTCTTGATCTCAAATGACACGCCAGACACGGCGGTTAGCGTCTGCTCGGGCAGACGCTCAAGCACCCGGTTCAACCAGGGCTTGGAGACATTGAACCGTTTAACCAGGCCTTCAACTTCAACAAATCCGCTCATTCCGCCGCCTCCTTGCTTGCCGGATAGGCGTAGGCCGGATCGTGCAGGAAACAAGCCGCGAATGACACATCAACCGGGACAAGATCCGGACGGTTGTCGGCGCAGGGTTCAAACCGGCGCGGGCAACGCGGGTTGAAGGCACAGCCTTGCGGCAAGCGGTCCAAGCGCGGCATCGACCCTTCGATCTGGTCGAGCCGGTCGCTATTGGTGTCGAGGTCGGGGATCGCACCCATCAGGCCCATTGTGTAGGGATGGTGCGGATTGTGCACGACATCGTTCACCGGGCCAATTTCGGCGATCCGGCCAGAATACATGACCGCAACACGGTGCGCGGTCTCGGCGATAACGCCCATATCGTGCGTCACCAAGATCACGGATGTACCGCGCTCGGCGCACAGCCGTTTGAGAAGTGCGATCACCTGCGCCTGCACAGACACGTCAAGCGCAGTTGTGGGTTCGTCAGCGATGATCAGCTCCGGCTCGGCGGCCAAGGCAAGTGCGATAACCACACGCTGACGCATGCCGCCGGAGAACTCGTGCGGGAAGGCGTCCAAACGCTCCGCCGCTGCCGGAATACCAACATCCTCGAGCAGCGATACGGCCCGTGCACGCGCCTCGCTGTCGGACATGGTGAGGTGGGTTTGGATCGTCTCGGTGAGCTGACGCCCGATGGAGTAAAGCGGGTTGAGGCTGGTCAGCGGGTCCTGAAAGATCATGGCGATCTTCTTGCCGCGGATCTTGCGCATCTGCTCGATGGGCAGGCCAGCAATCTCCTGGCCGTCTAGCTTCACTGAGCCGCTGGCAACCCGCCCTGGCGGTTCCAGCAAGCCGATAATCGCAGCGCCGGTGATCGACTTACCCGCGCCGGATTCACCTACCAGGCCCAGCACTTCACCGCGATGGACGTCGAACGACACGCCATCAATGGCACGCAGCAGGGCGTGACGGGTGGGAAACTCCACCACAAGATCACGGACAGAAAGAAGTACGTCACCCGACATGTTGATCTCCCTGCCCTATCGCAGCTTCGGATTGAGCGCATCGCGCAGCCAATCACCCAGCAGGTTCACCGACAAGGCCAAGGCAAGCAGCGCCAGGGCCGGGAAGAAGAGGATCCACCACTCACCGGAGAACAGGAAGTCCTGGCCAGTGTTGATGAGCGTTCCGAGCGACGGGGTGGTTGGCGGCATGCCGACACCCAAGAAGGAAAGCGTCGCCTCGGCAATAATTGCGAGCGCCAAACCGATGGTCGCAATGACCAACACCGGGCCGAGAACATTCGGCAGCACATGACGCAACATGATCGTAAAGGGGCTGACGCCGATCACACGCGCAGCCTGCACATATTCCTTGTTGCGTTCGACCAGCGTCGCGCCGCGCACGGTACGGGCGTACTGCACCCAATCGGACAGCGCGATGGAAACAATGAGCACCCAAACCGCCACATCGTTGCGTAATTCAGGCGGCACCAGCCCGCGCACAATGCCGAAGACGAGCAGTGCAATCAGGATGGACGGGAAGGTCAGCTGCACATCAGCGACACGCATGATGATGGTGTCGGCCCACCCACCGCGATAGCCCGCAACCAGGCCAAGGACGATGCCAATCACCATCGCCAAGAGCACGGCGGAGATGCCGACGAATAGCGAGATCCGCGAGCCATAAAGAATGGTCGAGAAGATATCGCGGCCCTGGTCGTCCGTGCCCAGCCAATAGACGTTCTGTGTGAACTGGTTCGGTTCCATCGGCGCGGAGAAGCCGTCCATCAGGTTGAGCTCTGCGGGGTTGAATGGGTTCTGCGGCGCCAGGAGCGGCGCAAACACGGAGCCCGCTACAATGATCAGCACAATAACAGCCGCCACCAACGCCACCGGCGAGCGGGTGAAAGAATACCAAACGTCCGAATGCAGCATCCGCGAAAGCAGCGACGGCGCTTTCAGGTTGGCGGCCTCGGCCGCTGGTGGCTCGCCTTGGCCTGCTGGTTTCTGATCGTCCAAAGAAGTGTCTGCCATGCCGCCCTCTATTTGCTCGTGGGCCGCTCAACGCGCAGACGCGGATCGACGGCAAAGTAGAGAAGGTCAACGATGAGGTTCACCAAGACAAAGAACACGGCGATCAACATCAAATAGGTCGCCATCACCGGGATATCGACGAACTGAATGGCATTGATGAACATCAGCCCGACGCCGGGCCACTGAAACACCGTTTCAGTGATGATGGCGAACGCCACGATGGAGCCGAGCTGTAGGCCCGTGATCGTGATCACCGGGATCAGCGTGTTCTTCAGCGCGTGACCGAAATTGATGGCCCGCGATGAGAGGCCCCGCGCCCGCGCAAATTTGATGTAGTCGGTGCGCAGCACTTCCAGCATTTCCGATCGCACCAGGCGCATGATCAAGGTGAGCTGGTAGAGGCCAAGCGTGATTGCAGGCAGGATCAGCGACGCACGCCCGCTATCGGTGAGGAAGCCCGTCGTCCAGCCGCCTATGGCCACCACCTCTCCTCGCCCGTTGGAGGGGAGCCACTGTAGCTCCACCGCGAATATCCATATGAGCGCGATACCAATAAGGAAGGTCGGCAAAGACACGCCAATCAACGAGGCTGTCATGATGGTCGTCGCCACGAAGCCGCGGCGGCGCAGCGCTGTGTAGACGCCCAGCGCCAACCCGCCGAGCAGGGCGAACATGCCCGAAACAAAAGCCAACTCGAGTGTCGCCGGAAGGCGCTCACCAATAAGCTGGGAAACGGGAACTCCGGCGCGGTAAGAGATGCCAAATTGGCCTTGGACCGCACCCAAGAGAAAATTGAAATACTGCACGATGAAGGGGTCGTTCAGCCCGAGGCGCTCACGCAGGTTTTCGATGTCCTCGACCGTGCGTTCCTGCCCAAGAAGGCTTTCAATCGGGTCGCCGACATAGCGGAACATCAAAAAGGCAATCAGGCCGACGATCAAAAGAACGACGATCGATTGGAAGACGCGGCGGATAACAAATGCGGCCATGGCCTACGCGTCCCCGCTCGCCCTGATGAGAGTGCCATGCAGCATCTCTGTACCCCAAATTACGAGGCCGCCAACCCCAGCGGGTCGGCGGCCTCAAGTGTGTTTTATTCGACAGTCACCCAGCGCAGGATGAAGAAGTTATCCGAGCGCGGGCTGAGCTCCACGCCGTCACGCACACCCCAAAGGATAGGCTGCGAGTAAAGCGGCACATAGGCCGTTTCACCTTGATAGAGCGCGGTGATCTCATCGAGCATGCCCTGGCGCACGCCTTCATCGACCTCTGACTGGACAGCAGGCAGAAGCTCGTCGACGCGGGCGTTCGAGTAGGCACCAAAGTTCCACGAACCCAGGCGGCGCTCTTCATTCGGTGTCGAGACCAGGAAGCGAATTGGGTGCTCATGGTCGAACGTGCCTGGCGACCAGCCGAGCAGGTACATGTCGAAATTGTCGGCACGCAGCTCTGGCCAGTAGTTGGCAACCGGCATGGTGTTGAGATCAACGGTGATGCCGACCTGCGCCAACATACCGACGACCGCTTGGCAGACCGCAGCATCGTTGATGTAGCGATCATTCGGGCACATCAGCGAGAAGGTGAAGCCATCTTCATAGCCTGCTTCGGCAAGAAGCGCGCGCGCACCATCTGGATTGTACTCCAAACGATCCGCATTGGCGGCTGAATAGCCACGCATGTCCGGCGTCACGAGCTGAGACACGGGCTCAACAGCGCCGCGCATAATGGTGGTGTTGATCGCGTCCACATTGATGGCGTGGTAAACTGCACGGCGCACTCGCTCATCTTGGAACGGATTCGGCGAACCATCATAGATCAGGGTATCGGCGTCGTGCTTGAAGCCGAACATCATCGCCCGGGCTTCTTCACCAACAATGACGTTCATGCCATCGGTGCCCTGCAGACGTTCGACGTTCTGGATCGGCACAGGATTGATATAGTCGACATCGCCCGCAATCAGCGCGGCCAACATGGTCGCATCCGATTGGATCGGCGTGTAGATGGCTTCGGTGATGTTGTGCTCCACATCGCCCCACCAGCCATCATAGGCTTGCAGCACAGTGCGCACGCCTGGTGAGCGCTCGACCATTTGGAAGGCCGCCGTACCATTGGTGTTGAGCGTGGTGTAGCGCTCTTCATCGGTGGCGGGAGTGGCAGCGTCGTTGCCCTCGGTCCATTCACGATCCATGATCATGAAGTTGGCAATGGAGCCTGGGAAAATGGGGTTCGGCGCCGAGGTCATGAAGTCGATGGTGTAATCGTCGACAACCTGCACGTCCGTCACAGTGGCGAACCAAGAACGCACGTCCGATGTTTCCCCCGAAGCGCGCTCGTAGGAGAACAACACATCATCGGCGGTAAAGGCTGCGCCATTGTGGAAGGTCACACCTTCGCGCAGGTTGAAGCGCCAGCCTTCATCGCCCAGCGCTTCCCAGCTAACGGCCAAAGCCGGCTCAACCGCCATCGAACGGTCGCGCCGTACAAGGCCTTCATAAACATTGTTCAAGAACCCCAAAACCGGCGCGGACGATGCTGCGTGCGGGTCCATTGTGTTGGGGTCGGATGTGGTGGCCCAGCGGAATGTCTCCGCCGAAGCCGGTGCCGCCGCGCCTAGGGCAACGGCCAGTGCGATGGTGGAAACCACCAAGCGTGTTTTGGATTGGGTCATGCCAGAAAATCCTCCAAGGTCAGGCCACAGCTTGGCAGCGCGGCCCCTCTATCGAGATGACTGACATTGTTGGGCAAGAGGTCAGCCTGGTGTGTGATAGAGGGCGGTAAAGGCTGCAGGGCAAGCAACAAAATCGCTCGCCCTGCGCATTTCACGCGATCACAGTGCTTCCTGCGATCAATTGAACGTGAGGAACTTGAAGTGCGGCTGATCTTCCGGTTGCACCGGGAAATCAATGTTCGCGCTCATGCCCCAGTTTAGCACCTGGTTGTGGATCGGCAGATACAGAACATCTTCCTGCACCTGGGCCCAGATGTCGCCGATCGTGGCGTTACGGGCATCGAGGTTGGTCTCCGAAGCCAGCGAAACGATCATGTCGTCAATCGAAGGGTTGGAGTAACCGGTGTTGTTCCAAGAACCGTACTCGTCGGTCGTGGAGTGCACCAAGAAGTTGAAGATGTACTCAGAATCGAACGTCGGAACGCCCCAGCCGAGCATGTAGAACTCGGTGGTTTGGTTCTGGATCAGCGGGAAGTGCTGTGCCTTCGGCAGCGATTCCAAGTTCACGTCGATGCCGATCTGCGCCAGCATGCCAACCGATGCCTGGCAGATCGCTTCATCATTGATGTAGCGGTCATTCGGGCAGTTGAGCGTGACAGAAAAGCCATCGCCGTAACCGGCGTCAGCCATCAGCGCACGGGCAGCATCCATATCATTGGCAGGGAATGCATCCAGCTCTTCAGTCCAACCGTTCACGAACGGAGGCATGATGACACCGGTTGGTGTCGACTGGCCACGCATCACAACCTGGCGGATGGCATCGCGGTTCAGAGCAATGTTCATCGCCTGGCGCACGCGCACGTCACCAAATGGGTTGGCGCCATCGACATTGTCGCTTTCCAGGTCATCTTTGCCCTGGTTCATACCAAGGAAGATCACGCGGTTCTGCGCCGCCGTCACAACCTGCAGGCCGTCGGTTTCGCTCACGCGCTGAAGATCCTGCACCGGAACGTCTTGGATGATGTCCACTTCGCCCGACAGAAGCGCAGCAACGCGGGTCGCGGCACTTTGGATCGGCGTGTAGACGATCTCGCTTACTTCAAGCGGGAACTCGCCAATGCCCCAATAATCTGGGTTGGCCGACAGAACCGTGCGCACGTCAGGCTCACGGCTTTCCAGCACGAAAGCGCCGGTGCCGTTGGCATTACGCGCTGCGAAGCTGTCTTCACCGGCAGCAATATCCTGCACGGCGACCACGCCATTGGCTTCCGCCCAGCCCTGATCCATCATGAACAGGTTGGTGAGGTTGTTCGGGAACAGCGGGTTCGGGCCTTCGGTGCGGATGTGCACGGTCATGTCGTCAACTTTGATGACTTCGGCAACCGACGCCAAAAGCTCTTTCATCGCCGACGTTTCGGACATCGCCCGGTTGAGCGAGAACACCACGTCGTCAGCGTTGAACTCAGCGCCATCGTGGAAGGTCACACCTTCACGCAGGTTGAATTCCCAAATCGTTGGATCGCTGTCCAAAGGCGCCCAGCTGGTAGCGAGGGCCGGAATGACCTGAGCCGACATATCGCGGTGCAAGAGCGGCTCATAAATCTGGTGCGCCAGCGTGTGGGTCGGGCCCTCGTTCTGCGCATGCGGGTCAAGCGTCAGCGAGTCACCGGCACGCGCCCAGCGCAGTGATTCCGCGTTCGCGGCACCGGCGAGCATGGTCGCGCCCATGAGCACCGCAGCGGTGCGGATGAGTGTGGATTTCATAAATGTAGTCTCCCTGTTGCATCGCCGCGCCCTTCGTGGACGCGTGCGATGAAGACCTGCATCTAAACCGATGAACTACGGCTTGTCACGCATGATTGCAGCCGAGGTCGCCCAAGCGGTGGGCACTGGTCAGTTTCGATGCAAAGCCTGTAGGCAGGGAGACAACAATGACTGTGACAACCGTCTTTGGCTAAGCCTTTTCCGGTTGATCAAGCTGCATGAATTTGAACAGAGGCATGTTTGACGGCTGAACCGTGAACTCAATGTCATCACGCATCCCCCAGTTCAACAACTGGTAGTGAACGGGGATGTACACCACATCTTCTTGGAAACGATCCCAAATGTCGGCAATCGTCGCGTTGCGAACATTGAGATCGATTTCCGAAGACAGCGAGCGGATCATTGCGTCAACCTCAGGTACCGCGTAACCGCTTGAATTGAAGCCACCCAGTTGGTCGGTTTTGGTATGAACCAACAACCTGAAGAACCATTCAGAATCGAACGTTGGCAGGCCGATACCAGCCAAGAAGAACTCAGCCTCCTCACGCTGCAGCAGGGGGAAGAACAGGCTGCGCGTGATCGCTTCAAGATCGACGTTGATGCCGACACGCGCCAGCATCCCGACAATAGCTTCGCAGATGGCTTCATCGTTGATGTAGCGGTCATTCGGACAATGCATGACGATTTCAAAGCCGTCGCCGTACCCTGCATCTTCAATAAGTGAACGGGCCGCCTCAAGGTCATGTTCCGGCACCGCACTTAGCTCCTCGGACCATCCGTTGACGAAAGGCGAGACCATTTGGCCCGTGGGCACCGACTGTCCGCGCATCACAACCTGACGGATGGCTTCGCGGTTAACCGACAGGTTGATCGCGCGCCGAATGCGAACATCGGCAAGAGGGTTAGCGCCTTCAACACTGTCCATGTTGAGGTCGGCGCGGCCCTGCTGCATGCCAAGATAGATCACCCGGTTCTGAGGGCCCGACGGGAGCTTGAGGCCTTCCGTGTTGCTAACCAGGTCGAGATCTTGAACCGGGACGTCTTGCAGAAAGTCCACCTCGCCAGACAGCAGAGCCGCAACGCGCGTCGCCTGGTTTTGCATCGGCGTGTAGATGATCTCTGTTACTTCCAGCGGAAATTGGCCAATGCCCCAATAGTCCGGATTGGCTTCCAGAACGGTACGCACCTCTGGTTCGCGGCTAACGAGCCGATAGGGGCCCGTCCCGTTGGCATTGCGGGTAGCGTAATTGGTCACGCCTTCATTGTAGTTTTGTACGGCCACTGCATCGTTGGTTTCCGCCCAACCTTGGTCCATCATGAAGATGTTGGTCAGGCTACCGGGCAGCGTCGGGTTCGGACCATCCGTGCGGATATGAACGGTGTGGTCGTCGATCCTGATAACCTCCGCAATTGAAGCGACGTCGCCCCGCATGTCGGACAAGTCTGACCCAGCGCGATTAAGCGAGAAAACCACGTCGTTTGCATCAAACGCCGCGCCATCATGAAAGGTCACGCCTTCACGCAGATTGAACACCCAGATCGCAGGGTCGTCTTCATGCACTGCCCAATCGGTTGCGAGCGATGGAATGATCACGCCGGCCATGTCGCGTTGCAATAGGGGCTCGTAGATCTGGTGCGCGAGGGTAAGCGTCGGCACCTCGTTCCTCGCATGCGGGTCGAGGGTCAGTGCATCGCTCGTGCGGACCCATCGCAGGGTTTCGGCGTTGGCCGCACCAGCGAACATGATAGCGCAGAGAAACACGGCACCTGCGCGAATAAGGGGGGAGGTCACGGTTTGTGTCTCCTTACTTAAGAATTTCCGTTAGGTAAGACTGAGCACATGACCCACCGGTAAAGTAGCAAACCAAAGGTTGCAACGCTCAAAATGGCGAAAAATCGATAATTCACAATCAATTCATGACTTTACGTCAATTGCAAGTTCGAGCTTAGCTTAAGCTCTAAACCCAGCAGGCTGGAACTGTTGCACTTCGCAAAGCAGCACGGCCATTTGGGTGGCCTGATGGGCCACAATATCAGCCCCTTGCTGAGAGGTCGCAGCGCTGGCATCGCCGATTGCGCCGCTGGCGTTCAAATCATCACCCATCCAACCAAACCCGATCGGCCCATAAGCGCGCAGCAAAGAAAACTGCTCGGCTAAATCCTGTTGCAAGGATCGGAAGTTTTCCGCTTTGGCGCGATCAACCGCCGATGGCTGCAAAGCCAACATGACGGCTGTTTCCAACTGGCCACCATGAATATCCACCGCCCGCTTATCTTGCGCGATGACCCCATCCGGCAGGCCGAGGCGCATCCAATTGGTCGCGACACAAAGCATGCCCAATTCGGCGCGGATGGCGTGGCTGGCATCCACCATCACACCGACATTTCCACCATGCGCGTTGATGATCACCATTTTGCGGATACCCGCCCGGTGTACGCTGCGCGCCAGCTCCATCACCAGATCCAAGGTTAGCGTGCGCCCAATGGAAAGCGTGCCTGGCCTGTTGGTGTGCTCAACAGAATTGGTAACCTCAACAACCGGCAAGAACACCACCTTCGCGTCGGCGGGAAGCTCGGCTTTAACAGCCGCAATCATACCCGACGCGATATGGCTATCGGTTCCGACTGGTAGGTGCGGCCCATGCTGCTCGGTCGCACCCAGCGGCAAGACTGCAATGTGGTCGTCCAGGTCTCCCGAGGCGAACGCGAAAGATGGCAGATATGTCCAATCGTAGACGGGCATATGCTGACACTGCACACAAGCAAGCCCTCGGTCTACCCGCTTGGAATCATCAACCGTCGACACGCCGAAACTTTTGCAATGCGAAAATCATCATTGCACGCTATGGTGACCTCAAAAGAGGAGGAGCACCGGTTCCGATTGGTAAGAGCCATGGCGTTTAACCATCGCAAAACAGTCAGTTACAGGTTGGTTCAGGCCGCAAAGGCCTACCGACAACGCTCTTCCAATGTGCTCGCGCAAGTCGGCCTGCACCCCGGCCAAGATCAAGTGCTCAAGGCGCTGTCCGAAAATGACGGGCAGACAATGGGATCACTGGCGAGCGCGCTTTCAGTGCAACCTCCAACCATCACCAAGATGATCGGACGTCTGAGTGCACAGGGTCTACTGGAGCGCCGACAAAGCGAAAGCGACGCCCGCTCATCCAGCGTCTTTCTGACAGACCAGGGTCGCGAGCTGATGGAAGACCTGGACCGCCGCCTCAAGCAGATGGACAAACTCGCCCTCAAAGGGCTGGACGACAAAGATCGTAAGCGACTGCGTAAAGCGCTGCGTCGGGTGGAAAGGAATTTCAACGACGATCGGATAGAAGACCCACTCGAGATCGACCAGAAGGACGAAGACGACGCGGCGTCCGACGAGAACTAGAAACCAACAAGCTAGTCCGACACAGTTGCATCTAGATGGTCTTAGTGTGCTAGAGGCGAGGCTCAACCGTGCCGCGCTATCCCAAATCCCCTCGCCACACCATCAAGACTAGGACATACGCATGCAGCCCGTCGCCGCCTTCGATCGCATCGGCGAAGAAAACGCCTTCGCCGTGCTCGCCCGCGCGCAAGCCCTTGCTGCTTCCGGCAAGTCGGTGATTAATCTCGGCATCGGTCAGCCGGATTTTCAGACCCCCCAACACATTGTCGAGGCGGCCGTTAAGGCCTTGCAAGACGGCCACCACGGCTACACCGATGCGCGTGGCATTGCAGCGGTCCGCGAGGGTGTCGCGCGCTACACGTTGGGCCGCACCGGCGTGGAAGTCTCACCGGACAACGTGCTGATCGTGCCAGGCGGCAAGGTCACCATGTTTGCCGCCATTTTGATGTTTGGGGAACCAGGCGCGGATATCCTCTACCCGGATCCCGGCTTCCCGATATATCGCTCAATGATCGAGTTCACCGGGGCGACGCCCATCCCCATCCCCATCACGGAGGCCAACGGTTTCGCCTTCAAGGCCGAAGACGTGTTGGCGCGGATCACCGACAAGACCCGCCTCATCATCGTCAACTCGCCCGCCAATCCAACGGGCGGCGTTACACCAAAGGCGGAAATTGATGCGCTTGTTTCAGGGTTAGAGCAGTTTCCGAACGTCGCCATCATGTCCGACGAAATCTACGAGCGCATGACGTATGACGGAGATGCGCCTGCCGACACGCACATCTCGCTTCTCACTTACCCGTCGATCCGTGAACGGCTGATTGTCCTCAACGGCTGGTCGAAAACATGGGCTATGACCGGCTGGCGTATGGGTTGGTCAATCTGGCCGGACGGGCTTTATGACAATGCCCGCAAACTCGCGGTCAACGCCTGGTCCTGCGTCAACGCGCCGAGTCAATGGGCAGGCCTCGCGGCGCTGGACGGACCTCAAGACGATGTCGACACCATGATGGCCGCCTTCGCAGCACGCAGGCGCTTGGTGGTGGATGGATTGAATGCGCTGCCGTCGGTATCGTGTATCGAGCCGGAGGGTGCGTTCTACGCTTTTCCCAACATCGCGCAAACGGGCTTCAAGGCCAAGGAACTGGCCAACAAACTGCTGGACGAAACCGGCGTTGCGCTGATTGGCGGGCCGGACTTTGGAACACTCGGTGAAGGTTATATCCGCGTGTCTTATGCAGCGTCCGCCGAACAGATCGAAGAGGCTCTGGCCCGGATGCGCGGGTTTCTAGAACGCTAGACCAACAGGTCGGTTACAAGGCCAAGCAGAACCGGCACGGGCGCGGACACGATGAACCGCGCGAGCGTTACACGGCGTGGCACAGCCGCCAGTTCCCAAATAAACAGCCGGTGAAGGCTCACCAAAGCCCAGGCGGTCACAAAAACAACAACCAGCGCAACCGAGGCGCCCGCCTGCAGCGCCGCTGCGCCAAGCGCAAAGCCAACGACTGGCCCACCAGGCAGAAACGCGCCAATCGCGTAGGCAATGGCGTAGCCCGTGATTCCCGAGCTCTCGCCCAAGTAGGTTTGCGCCAGCTCCGGCGGAATGAGAGCGGCAATGAAACCTGCGCCCATGATGCCCACCGTCAGCGCTGGTAGAATGGCAAGAAACTGACCCCAAGCATCCTTGAGGCCTTCTCCCACCAGCGCACGATCGCGTCTCGCGGCGGCGATGATCATTCCGGTAGCCACCACATAAAGCAGCGCAGCAAAAGCAATAACGATCATGGTACGCTCCCGCTGTCAGGGACGACGGGTTTGGGCTTGGCCTTGTCTTCCTCGCGTTCATCTTCGGTACGCCCCGGCAACAAACGCGCGGCCAAACCACACAGGATCGGGATTGGCAGCGAGATGGCCGTACGCAGCAAAACGAAGTCCGCGCCGAAAAAGGAAAGCTCCCACACAATGGCGCGGTTGATGCCAATCGTCAGCCATCCTGTGATGAAAGCCACCGTGGAGCCGCGATCGGCCCCCGAAAGATAGAGCGCCGTGGCAATTGGGAAGATGGTCATCGGACCGCCCGGGATGATTGCTCCGGCGAGCGTCGCAACGGCCAGGCCCTTCAGGCCAGAGCGTGCGCCGATCCAGCGGGCCACAACTTCGCGCGGCAGCAAGATCCGCAGGAACGCCGCCACCGTGACACCCGCCACCACTTTCGGCAGGATCGTCAGCCAGAGAATGGCGTCGTCGATCAAGATCTCCTGAAAGCGCTGCCATCCGTCGCGCACAAAGACGCCGAGCGCTGCACCGAAGGACAGGACGCAGACGAGGAGAAAGCCAAAGTCTTTGTAGAACGGGACGCGTTTGGGACCTGCCATTATGCCACCGTTACAATCATGATGACGGACAGGCCGATCAACAGGATGCCGGAGACGTCGCGCGCGCTGACCGGCTCCTTGAAATAGAACCAGCTGGTCAGTGTTGAGAACACCAGCTCAACCTGGGCCAAGGCTTTGACCAAAGCCGCCGTCTGCAACGTCAGCGCGGTAAACCAACCAATAGATGCACAAACTCCAGCCAACGCCACCAAGCTGCTTTGTCGCCATAACCCGAGCGTTGCCGACACTGTTCCCGGTTCGCGCCAGCGCAGAAAGGCCGCCATCAGAACGGTCTGCAAAAGGGTCGCACAGGCCAACGTCCAACCCGCGCGGACAAAGGCAGAGCCATCACCCAAGCTTAGCGATGCGCCGCGATACCCCACCGAGGCAAACGCAAACAAAGCGCCAGCACCCAAGCCCCATAGGACGGCTTTGTTGGTGAGATCAAAGAATGCTCCGCGGCCTGCCTCAGCACCATCTTGCCGCCCCCGATAGGTCATCAACAAAACGCCCGCGAATCCGACGCCAACAGCCAGAACCCCGAGGAGCGACAGGAACTCGCCCAACACAACCACCGCAATGAGCGCCGCCTGCAGCGCTTCGGTCTTTGAGTAGGCTGTGCCAATCGCAAAAGGCCCATAGGCAAAGCTTGCCAGCAACGCATAGGTGGCCAGGATCTGCGTTACCGCCCCCATAGTGACGAAACCAAAGAAGGAAAGCGGCGGGTCAATCGGCGCATAGCCAGTCAGTCCCGATACAATCAGTGCGTAGGCAAATGCCAAGGGGAAAGCAAAAACGAAACGCGCAAAGGTCGCCCCACCTACGGAGAGACGACCTGTCAATTGCTTTTGCAGCAACGAACGGATGTTCTGCAGGAACGCTGCAGCGATTGTGATGGGGATCCAGAGAGGCATTGCTACGCCTCTCTAGCACTTCATTTCCCTCAAGCACCACGTCGCCTGAGGCATGCCAGCTATTCGCTTGGCTATTCGGCGGGCTTGGGCTCCTCTTTGCCACTGGCCATTCGCGCCAAGAGGATGCCACCGACGGTTAGTCCGATGCCCAGCGCATCCGACAGCAAACTGCCTTCAATCAGGAAGAACGCGGCGACAAATAGCATAGCCCGAGGAATTTGCGGCAGACGTCCGGTGAAGAAGTAGCCCTGCACACCGCCGGACAACAAACACACACCAACGGAGGCGGTTACCAGCGCCCGGCCAATATCGAACCACGTCCCATCGCCCAACAGCGCCGGATTGTAGAAGAACATGAACGGCACGATGAAGGCTGCCAAACCGATCTTGAACGACGTCACCGATGTGCCCATCGGGTTGGCGCCGGATATCCCCGCCGCCGCGTAACTGGCAAGCGCAACGGGTGGCGTTATCGCCGAAACCACCGCGTAGTAGAACACGAAGAAGTGCGCCGTAAGCGGTGGAATGCCCAACTGGACGAGACCCGGTGCCACCACCGACGCAGCCACAGCGTAGGCCGCCGTTGTCGGCATGCCCATACCAAGCAGGATGGCGATGCACATCGCAAAGAACAGAGCCAAAAGCTGGCTTGTGTCGGCTAGGCCCAGGAGAAGTGCCGAGAAGCGCGCGCCAACACCGGTCAGCGAAATCACGCCCACAATGATCCCAGCGCAGGCACACACGGCGATGATCTGGATCGCCATCACACCAGCAAGGTCAAAGGCCTTATAGACGGAGCCCGGACCCATGCGGTGCGGTGTCAGCCAAGAGACAACCGCGGCCGCAGCGGTCGCCAACGTACCGGCGCGGATCACCGAGTAGCCCATGAACAGCGCGACAATCAGAATGATAATTGGCACAAACAGATAGACTTGTTTGGCAAGCTCACCAAACTTTGGCAGCTCGTCGTCGCGCATACCGCGCATGCCAAGTTTGCGCGCCTCAAAATCGACCATGAAGAAGATCGAGCCGAAATAGAGGATCGCTGGAATGACGGCAGCGACAGCAATCTCGGTGTAGGGAATGCCCGTGATCTCAGCCATGATGAACGCACCCGCGCCCATGATCGGCGGCATGATCTGACCACCGGTCGAGGCACCCGCCTCAATGGCGCCAGCTGATTTCGGCGGGTAGCCGATCTTTTTCATCAGCGGGATCGTCAACGAGCCCGTTGCCACGACATTACCGGCTGACGTGCCGTTGATCATGCCCATCAGACCGGAGGCAAAGATAGCAACCTTGGCCGGGCCACCACGGGTGCGACCGGCAGCAGCAAAGGCGAAGTTGACGAAGTAGTCGCCCACTTTGGAGGCCTGCAAGAACGCCGCGAAGATGATGAACAGGATGATGTAGGTCGATGACACAGCCGTGGTCGGTCCGAGGATACCGGCGTCGGTGTAGACCTGGCTGAAGAAGCGCTCCCAGGTGATGTCCGGAGCATTCAGGAAGCCCGGCAGCTTGTCACCAACGAACACATAGATGAGAAACACAACGGCGATCACGATCAACGTCAAACCAGCCACGCGGCGGGTAAGCTCCATGATCAAAAGCGTGCCGGCAACGGCAGCAATAGACATACCGATCGGCGCAAATGG
This sequence comes from Hyphomicrobiales bacterium, assembly GCA_965601715.1. Taxonomy (GTDB): domain Bacteria; phylum Pseudomonadota; class Alphaproteobacteria; order Rhizobiales; family MH13; genus MH13. Next base: position 1,948,263 of record OZ271835.1, read on the forward strand.
CGTGCCGGTCGAGTTGCGCATCGGCGTGCCGTAGATGGTGATCAGATAGGTCGCAACGGCCACGCCGCAGATGGCCAGAACAAAGTCTGGCGCAGAGAATTGATAACGCGGCAAACGGTGGAACCAGCCGAGCAAAATCCCGCCGACGGTGGCCACAATCAGCGGAAGCCCGAAATGGTAGACCTCGCGGTTGCGGATACCTTCGTCGATACCGTTCCACATCACGCCACCAGCAATATCATTGGCAAAGCCAATCGCGCTGTAGAGCGCGTAGAGGGCTGGCAGGGCCAGCAGATAGGAGGCGTAGCCCAGGATGGTCGTGGGCTTTTTGTCGTCTCGGGCAAACGAACTACCCGAGTAGAGCAGAAAGCCAAGCACCAAGGCGCCAGCAACGTGCAGGATGCGGAAGTTCCACGTTTCAAGCGGGAACTGAGGCAGGAATGGAATATCAATCCTGGTCAGGGCAGAGATAGAAACCCCGTTGAGCGCAGCCATGTGGAAGGCTGCATAGAAGGCCGAGACAAAGGCGATGATCTTGAGGCCATAGCCTTCAAACAGGCGGCGGTTGCCTTCAATGGGTTCGTCGTCGACGCCTTCAGCGATCACGACGGGGTCAACCATCACCGGTTCGCGGATCATCGCCGCTTCATGGATGGCTTCCTCGCTGACGCGATCAGGATGCTCGTCCTTGTTGGTCGTATCGTCGCCGTTGCTCATGGTTCTGCGTCCCTGCCCGTCTTTTTGTTTTTCAAACAGCCGTAGGGTCTTGTCGCCCATTTGCGCGTCGGCTGACATGATCCATCACAAAGTGATGGAAAACGGGCCGCCCGAAAGAGGGGCGGCCCGAACTTTGTCGCTAAACCAAGATTACATGCCCGAGTGGATCATGTCGGCTGGGATGTCTGCTCCAGCGTTTTCTTGGAACCACTCAGCAGCACCAGGATGCCACATCAAAACGCCGTTCTTATCCCAGTTCTCGGGCAGCGTGGAGCGAGCAGCGCGGTGGATGCCTACCATGCGCTCATTGTCCGACATCACAACGTCCACGACAGCTTTCACGAATGAAGCTGGCAGGTCGCAGTTGGCGATGGCGAAGTTCCACATGGACACCGAACGCGCATCAGCTTCCAGCGTGGTGTAAGTGTCCGAGGCGATGTTGAACTGAGAAACCGGGAATGCGTCCAGGATCGCAGCCTGCTCATCTGCAGTGAACTCAATAATGTTCACGTCAGTTTGTACTTCGAGCTGAGACACAGCAGGAACCGGAACACCAGCAGCGAACGCGATCACGTCCAGCAGGCCATCCTGCAGCTGGCTGCCAAGGTCAGACCAACCGCCGTTGCGGCGATCGAAGTTGACGCCCAGCTCTTCCATCATGCGAGGGAAGTAGGTGTCAGAGGTCGAGCCAGCAGGACCGAAGCCGATGCGCGCACCTTCAGGAATGTCAGCGATCGACTCGATGCCAGATGACGACAGAGCCGTCACAGAGAAGGGCGTCTGGTACATTGGGAACATCGCGCAAGCGTTGTCCATCTGCAGACCTGGTGCGATTGGGTTGGTACCAGCAAGCGATTCCGCTGCCGGACCCATCGTGGTCATGCCGAATTGAGCGTCGCCCGTGTGCACAAGCGCCATGTTCTGCATTGGGCCGCCGGTGACTTCGCCACCGCCGGACAGGCCGAGCTCTTCAGCGACTAGGTTGGCCCAACCGGAACCGTAAGCGAAGTAGGTGCCGCCTTGAGACGCGGTGCCCACGGTGAAGCTTTCTGGCCAGCCTTCGCGGTCTGCGTGGCTTCCAGCAAGCGCAACGCCCGTGCCGACTACAAGAGCCGTGGTCGCTGCAAGAACAACTGATAATTTCATGGATAATCCTCCCGTTTGCCGACAATCGGCTTTGGATTGCTTGAGAGCGCCGATCATTGGGTGGAAGCGTGAAGCCTACCCGTCACCGAGACAGCCGAACGTCCTGCAATGATCGCCCTCCCCAGAGCGCGGGCTCCATGACTCGCTGCACCGACCGAGCGCAAGGGTGCTAAGCAAACATGGCAGTCAATCGCGAGATTATTGTCGACGATGGGTCGAAACCGACACATCGAGCAAAATATCGTGTGTCGATATCAACCCAAAGGCTAAGACGTGGCTGGCGCGTCGACAAAATCAGCACGCGACAGATCGTACTTTTGCATCTTCTCATAGAGCGCTTTGCGCGAGATCCCGAGCGCCTCATAGGTCGCTTTCAGGTTGCCACCATGGGCGCCGATGGCCGCCACGAGGATAGCCTTTTCATGTGCAGCGAGCTGTTCTGGCAAAGAGGCCGATTGGGTGTCAGTCAGACTTGAGCCGTCGTCGCTCAGGCCAACATCCAGGTCGAGCGCGAACCGCTCCGCAGCATTGCGCAACTCGCGCACATTGCCCGGCCAGGACCGCATGGAGAGATTGGCCAACAGTCCAGGTGGCACATCGGGGGCCGACCGGCGATAGCGCGCGCAAGCTTCCTGCACCAAATGGACGAACAGGTTCGGCACGTCGCTTTGCCGCGCGGCCAGGTCCGGCATGCGCAGCGTGACAACGTTCAACCGGTAAAGCAGGTCCCCCCGGAATCGCCCCGCCGCTGCATCGGCCTCAAGGTCGGCCTTACTGGCCGCAATGAAACGCACATCAAGGTCAATCGGGTCATTAGAGCCAAGCCGGGTGATCTGGCGGTTCTGCACGGCATGCAGAAGCTTAGCCTGCAACGGTTGTGACAGGCTGTCGATCTCGTCGAGAAAGACGGTGCCGCCGCGTGCGTGCTCAAACTTGCCATAGCGGGCGCGTGAGGCACCGGCGAACGCACCAGCCTCGTGGCCGAACAGCTCACTCTCAATCAATTCAGCAGGCAGGGCCGCGCAGTTGATATGGACGAACGGCCCCTCGCTGCGGGCGCTAGCCCGATGGACGGCACGGGCGGCAACTTCCTTGCCGGTGCCGGTCGCACCCATGACTAGAATATCGGTATCGGTGGCCGCAACGGCGCGCACCTGTTCGCGCAGTGCGACCATTTGTGGGCTCCGGCCAACCAGCCGCGCTTCGATGGCGTCACGCCCGCCGACCTGGCTACGCAGGGCGCGGTTTTCCAGTGTCAGCTGCCGCTTGTCGATCGCCCGCTTCACCGTCTCGACCAGGCGAGCTGGCTCAAAAGGCTTCTCGAGAAAATCGTAAGCGCCGTCGCGTATCGATTGAACCGCCAGGTCGACATCGCCATGACCGGTCACCAACAGGACTGGGAAAGCCGGGTCAATATCGAGACAGCGGCGCATCAGCGTCAGCCCATCGACCGGTTCCATGCGGATGTCGGTGACCAAAATACCCTCATAAGACCGGCTGATCTTTCCGAGCGCCCGTTCGGCATCGGCAAAACATTCCACTTTGATGTCGGCGAGGCGAAGCGTCTGTTCCACCGCGTGGCGCAGATCCTCTTCGTCATCAACAAACAGCACGGTCAGCTCACTCATTCGGCAGCCACGCCCTGGTCACTTGCAAGGTCAGGTGCCTGCGCCCGCTGCAAGACAATCGAGAAGACAGCACCGCCATCCGGCCGGTTTTCGGCACGCAGATGACCACCAAAATCTTCGACGATGTTGTAGGAGATCGACAAACCAAGCCCTAGGCCTTTGCCCGGGCTTTTCGTGGTGAAGAACGGATCGAACAGCTGAGCCAGCGTCTCTTCGTCGAGGCCCTCACCCCGGTCGAGGACCCGCAAGCTCACCTCGTCCGTAGCGCCGTCATCGACTTCCAGATCGATCGTCGGCTTCGCCTGATCTTCCATGGCATCGAGCGCATTGTTCATCAGATTGATGATCACCTGCTGCAACCGCAACTGCCCGCCCAGAACCCAAAGCGGGTCATCAACTGCTTCATAAACGACAGTCGCTTTGGAGGCCTTCAATCGAGGCTCCATGATCGCCAATGCGTCGTCGATGGCTTTGCGCACATCAATGGGACCGACATCGTCCTGCGGCCGCCGTGCGAAGTTGCGCAAGTGTCCTGAGATGGATGCCATGCGATCCGCCAGTTGCGAAATCCGCGAAACATTATCACGCGCATCCTCAACCTTCTGCCGTTCCAAAAAGGTGGCCGCATTGGCCGCATAGGTTTTTACCGCCGCCAAGGGCTGGTTGATCTCATGCGACAGCGCCGCCGACATTTGGCCAAGCGCGGCCAATTTCCCGGCCTGGACCAGATCGTGCTGCGTCTTGCGCAAATGAGCGTTGGCGGCGTTCAGGTCGGCCGTGCGCTCTTCAACCCGGCGTTCCAGCAAATCCTGCGCGGCGCGCTGCGCTTCCAGGCGCTCCATGATGCGAGCACGGCGCTGTCGCACATTGAGGAAGACCAGGCCAACGATTAGGACAACAAGCACTGCTACGAAGAGCGTGATCAATGCTTGTGCTTTGGCTGGTCCAGCCGGAACCAGGATCGACACGGCCCAACCCACCTGGTCCAGCGCCGTTGTGCTGGACACGAAAACCTGGGCGGTACCAGCGTCCGTCACCTGCAGCATGTCGAGCGACGGCGTTAAGATACTTCTGGTGTTTTCCAGCGGCACCAACTCATCAAGCGGGTATTGCTGCGTCTCAGCAATTTCGGACAGCGTTTCATTGTTGAGCGGTGCGAGCGTGCGGAAATGCCAGTCCTCGCGGTTCGCCATAAAAACGATGCCGTTCAAGTCACTGACGATGATGTCATAGGCCCCGCCGCGCCACGCATCCTCAAAAGCGTCCACCGTGAATTTGAGCGTCAAAGCGCCGACAATGGTCTGTCCGTCATAGACCGGCGCGGCGTAAAAATAACCGCGCTCAAGCGACGTGGTGCCAAGCGCAAAGTAGCGGCCAATGTCACCATCGATGGCCTGCGTGAAATAGGGTCGAAAGGCAAAGCGCCGTCCCATGAAGGAGCGCTCTTTCAGATAGTTGCTGGTGGCAATCGTCAGACCATCGCGGTCGAGCAGATAAATATCGGACGCACCCAGATTTTCTGCGGTGGCACGCAACTCTTCATTGATCGATACGCGCAGTGTGTCATCGCCTGGCTGTAACAGCAGGTCACGCAGATTGGGGCGCTCGCCAATCAGGCCAGGGAGCGGTTCAAAGCGCTGCAAAGCCCCTTCCAACCCTTCGACCGAAAGCCGCAACGTAGCCTGTGCTTCCTCGCCGGCCCGAATGAGAAACTGTCGCTCCAAGCTGGGAAGGGCCGCTAGGGCAATCGCGCACAGAAGCAATGCGCCCAGCACAATGCGCGCTGCGCCCGAGGTGAACCATAACCTTGGATCGATCTTTTGGATCATGGCGCAATTATGCCGATATTGAACGGCCTGCCTAGTCGCCCGCCTTCTCGGCTGGGCCTTCCTTGACAAAGGCCAGAACCAACAGCGCACTGCCAACGGCAAGACCCTGAGCGATCAGCGCCAGCATCCCATAGGCTCGCAAACTCGCTTCGGCATGCATCGCTCGCAGGTCCGCGCCCAGCGCATCGCCGGACAAGGCGAAACCGGGCAATCCCTCACCCGCTCCATAGGCCCAGGCGCCAAGCGGCGCAAAAGCCGCCACCGCGAACAGTCCACCGGCCCGCGACACTGCGTTGTTGATGCCAGAAGCGACACCGGACTGCGCATCGCTGACCGCGTTGATGATCGCCGTCGAAAGCGGCGGAATACACAGTCCCATGCCAAGGCCAAGGACCACCAAAGATCCACCGACAGCGATGAGCGAGCCGGTGTTGGCGGCCATGCTGGTCATCCAGAAGGAAACACCTGCTATGGCCGCGCCCACCGCTAAAGGCAAACGCACGCCAATGGTGTCTACCAGCGCCCCGACCCGAGGTGTGATGAGGGCCATGACCAACGTGAACGGCAGGAACACAGAGCCAACGGCGAGCGCCGACATATCGAACGCGCTGAGCATGGTGACCGGCAGAAAGAACAACAGCCCACCAAGTGCCGCATAGAGAAAGAAGGTCGCTGCATTGACGACCGAAAAGCCCGGCTTGGCGAACATGGAAAGCGGCATCATTGGCTCTGCCGCCCGCGCCTCGTGCCAAAGGAAAAGCGCCGTCGCGACGAGGCCCAGGACGACCAAGCCAATCAACATTGCAGGACCGAGCGCGATCGCTTCACCCAGCTCGCCGCCCTCGCCCAACAATGTCAGCGAGAATGCCAACAGCCCCAAGGCAACCACGGCCAACACCGCGCCCAGCCAGTCCAGCGCTTGTTCAACCACGCGGTGCGCATCATCGGGCACGCGTGCCCAAAGCAGCCAAAGCGTGACCGCAGCAATTGGCAGATTGATGTAGAAAGCCGAGCGCCAACCAAAGCTGTCGACCAACGCGCCGCCCAAGATTGGTCCAAGAGCGGCGGACACCCCAGAGGCCGCAGCCCAAATGCCTACGGCTCGCCCTCGTTCTTCACGGGGGTAGTAGGTAGCGATCAGCGCCAGCGACGAGGGAACCATCAGTGCCGCGCCGAACCCCTGAACGACACGCGCGGCGATCAACTGGCCGCCATCGAGCACCACAGCACACGCTAAGGAAGCGACGGCGAAAATCGCAATGCCGAGCCCAAACACCCGCCGACGGCCAAACACGTCCCCGGCACTGCCGCCAACCAGAATGAAGGCCGTCAGTACCAGTGTGTAGCCGTTCACCACCCAGCTGAGTGTCGCCAGAGACGCGTTCAGGTCGGCGCGGATCGCAGGAGCGATGATCGCAACGATGGTGCCATCAATGAAGCCCAGCGTGGAGCCGAGGATAGCCACAATCAGGACGATAAGCTGCTGACGTTTGGAGCACGCGACCGGCGCAAGATCGGCGGGCGCAGCCACAGCGCCTTTTTCGGTGATGCCTCGCATGGTGGGTGCCCTCTCTTGCGGCTCTGACCTCACCCTAGTACGGCTCGGTGACACTTCCAACGGGCGTACATCCCCCTATGATCAACACCTTCTTCACTGGCGCAGCACTTGGCGCCGGACTGATCATCGCGATTGGCGCCCAGAACGCCTTTGTGTTGTCGCTTGGCCTAAAGCGTCAACACGCCATCAAGGCGGCACTGGTGTGTGCTTTGGCTGATGCACTGTTGATCCTGGCCGGGGTGGCCGGCCTAGGTAGCCTCATCGCAGCATCCAGTTTGGCAACCAATATTGCAGCGCTGGGCGGCGCGGCCTTCTTGATCGCCTATGCGGCCTTTGCCATCCGCCGCGCGCTGCAACCTGCATCCCTTGAGGCGCAAGAGGCACAGCGATCACCTTGGAAGATCGTGCTGATGCAAACGCTGGCGGTGACGTTCCTAAACCCGCACGTCTATTTGGACACAGTCGTCCTGCTTGGCTCCATTAGCGCTCAGTACGATTCAGACCTGCGCCCCGCTTTTGCCGTGGGCGCAATGAGCGCAAGCTTTGCCTGGTTTCTTGCATTGGCCTTGGGTGCCAAAATGCTCGCGCCCTACCTCGCCAAGCCGAACACCTGGCGGATCATCGACGCCATCACCGCCGCCGTCATGCTTTTCATCGCGTGGAAGCTTCTCGCACCCTATGCCATGAGCCTTGTTGGCTAACATCATGGGACCGCCTTCCCTGAGACGGACTTAACAGATCGTTAATCGCCAAATTGCCTGATTGTCTCAAAAACAAACAAAGGCTCTGCGAACAACGCCGGGAAAAGCAATCACTTTCCCTGGGTCGTAACTTGGATGCGCTCGGTAATCTGCAGCGTTGCTGGGATGCCGCTGGCCCGGTTGTAGGCGCCAGTCCAAATATCGTATTGGCCAGGAGGCGCGTTGGCGATGGTGAGCTGAGCGCCCAGATCAACCCCACCATCATCATCAAAGTACCACTCGCCACTTGGCCCGTTCACCAACAAGATCGTGTCGATGTTGGACTGGATGATAAACGTAAGGTCCGATGACCCGGACGTGCTGTACTGCAAGCGATAGTCTGGCCGTACCGCCACCCAGCCCCAAGCATTGATGCCGCAGTTGGACAGGTCGTTGCGTCCTCCTGCGGTTACACCGCGGTTCCAAGGGTCCGGCAAAAACCCTTCCGTCAGGTTTACCGTCCCGAAGTGAGGTCTCCCCTGCCATGTGGGGCAAGCGGCATGCGCCTCATCGACAAGCGCCACGGTTGTCACTGCGACGCCAAAAGTGAGGCCGGCTACAGCAACAGCACCGCTCAGCATCGATACCAGGAAACGTCTCATAGTGATCCCCATTATTGTTGGGCGCTGTTTGGTTGGCGCGCCAAATTTCCAAGGCCATACAAGGCACGTGCATGCACGTTGTCAATTGCGACCTGGGGCGAGCCAAGACCTTGCCAAGCGCGAGCGCGATACCAAGTCCCAATGTCACCATCACAATGAAGGCTACACCTGTTATGGAAACTGGGTTCTCAAGCTATCCTCCTGGAGGATTGGCTGTTGTCGTTGGCGCCAGCGGCGGAATCGGTGCTGCGATCAGCGAACAGCTTCAGGCCAGCCAATCCTTTGCACAAATCCTTGGCACCTCGCGTGCTGGATCGCCGCCGCTCGATCTGACCAATGAGACCGACATCATCGACCTCGCTGCGGCCATCCGGGAAACTGGTCTGGACCTGCGTTTGGTGTTTGACGCAACCGGTTATCTCCATGGCGACCGAGGGGGCCCAGAAAAGAGTTGGAGCAGCATCGATCCCGAAAAGATGGCCCACCAGTTCGCCATCAACGCAATCGGCCCGGCACTCTTGATGAAGCACTTACTGCCGATGTTTCCGCGTTCCGGCAAAGCCGTGTTCGCCACCATCTCCGCCAAGGTTGGCTCGATTGCCGACAACCAATTGGGCGGCTGGTATGGCTATCGCGCCTCCAAGGCAGCTCTCAATCAGTTGGTCAAAACGGCCTCCATCGAGCTGGCTCGCAAGCGCCCGCACGCCATTTGTCTCGCCTTGCACCCCGGTACGGTGAGAACACCGCTGTCGGCACCGTTCGCCAAACAGGGTTTACGTTTGCAGGCACCTGATGAATCCGCGCGCGCTATGTTGAACGTGGTAAATGAAGTCACACCAGCGCAAACGGGGGGCCTGGTGGCCTATGATGGAACAATCCTGCCCTATTGACGTTCCCAAATAGAAACGGCCCCTATGACATGTGCCGCAATTGCACATATTGTGCGCAATCGCCGCAAGGGGCGCACGCAATTTGTGCGCTGCACAGACCTTGAGCAATTCGTAAAGCCTGTGCTAGCCCTCCCTATCCCGTTGAGAAGATGGCGCAGGAGCCCTTGTCTTCGGGACGTCACAGTTCGCCGAAGAGCGTACAACGGGGCAAAAAGGCCTCACTGGCTCTTCCGAGGTGTGGCTGCGTAAACAAGGGAAGGACCAACAATGAAAAAACTCTCTGCGGCCGTCATGACGGCCTCCGCAGTGGCGGTGGCGGCAACGGCTGTCCCAGCTATGGCTGGCGACCAGCTTGATGCCATCATCGAGCGCGACGAGCTCATCTGCGGCGTGAACACCGGCCTCGCAGGCTTCGGCATCGCCGACAGCCAAGGCGTTTGGACCGGCTTCGACGTCGAGTACTGCCGCGCTGTTGCTCTCGCCGTTCTCGGCGACTCCTCGAAAGTAAGCTTCGTGCCACTTTCGTCCGTGCAACGTTTCCCAGCTCTGCAAGCTGGTGAAGTCGACATTCTTTCACGTAACACCACCTGGACCCTGACCCGCGACGCATCCTTGGGTGCAACCTTCGCTGGCGTTTGGTTCTACGACGGTCAGGGCTTCATGGTCCCATCCGACCTTGGTGTGGAATCGCTGGAAGACATGAACGGCGCATCGATTTGCGTTGAGTCGGGCACCACCACCGAGCTGAACCTGGCAGACGTATTCTCTGCACGTGGTATCGATTACGAGCCAGTGCTGTTCGAAGCCCTGCAAGAAGTTCTCACCGCCTTCTTCGAAGGTCGTTGTGACGTCTACACCACGGACGCTTCGGCTCTCGCCGCTGTTCGTACGGCCAACGCGCCAAACCCAGACGACTACACGATCCTTCCAGATCTGATCTCCAAAGAGCCGCTCGGCCCAATGCTGCGCCGTGGCGACGATGAGTTCTACGCGATTGCTCGCTGGGTGCTCTTCGCAGCTCTGGAAGCTGAAGAAAAAGGTGTGACGTCTGCAAACGTTGACGACATGCGCGCCAACTCTGCTGACCCAACCGTGCAACGTCTGCTCGGTGTGTCTGGCGAGATGGGTTCGCTGCTCGGCCTGCGTGCCGACTGGGCCTACGACATCATCTCCGAGTTCGGTAACTACGGTGAGATGTACGAGCGCAACATCACGCCACTCGGTCTGCCACGCGGCTTGAACGCGTTGTGGACCGAAGGCGGGATCCAATACGCTCCGCCAGTTCGCTAAGCGACAAAAAGATGGGCCATCACACGACAGTGTGGTGGCCCAATTCAATTGAGGGCGTGCCGGACGCCCGCTCGATGCCCACGAGGCTTTGCAGCGCGAATCCGACACGCAAACGGGGAACAAGCGCAAACAGGCTTAGGCTTGGAAAGCGTGAAACAAGGCACCCAAACGGCTGAAGGTCACCAGCAAAAGTTGCGTACAGTGATCGAAACGTTCTGGGCCGTGCCAGTGAGCGTCACATGACCGACCACGCCCATACAGGAATACCGACACCGCCGGCTCCAGAAGCCAAGGCGGCTCCCAAAGACAACATCTTCTACTCTGAGAAGTTTCGAGCGATTCTGTACCAGGTGGTGCTGATTGCCGTTGTCATCTTTATCGGCTTTTTCCTCGTCTCCAACACACTGGCCAACCTTGCCGCTCGCGGCATTCAGTCTGGCTATGGGTTCCTCGATGTACGCGCCGGATTCGACATCGGCGAGGCATTGATCGAATACACCAATGACGACACCTACGGGCGAGCTCTGTTGGTTGGTATTCTCAACACGGTCAAAGTCGCGTTCTTCGGGATTATCCTGGCGACGATCGTCGGCGTCATCATGGGCATCGCGCGCCTTTCGACCAACTTTCTGGTGGCAAGGTTTGCGTCTGTCTATGTCGAGTTCTTGCGCAACATCCCGCTGCTTCTGCACCTGTTCTTTATCTACGGGCTGCTGATCAACATCCTTCCACGGCCTCGCGATAGCTGGACACCGCTGCCAGGTGTCTTCATGTCCAATCGCGGTCTGAAATACCCTGTCATGGCAGACGATCCGATTTGGATCTGGGTTCTCATCGCCATGCTTGTCGGTGCCATCGGCGCCTACCTCTTGGCGCGGCGCGCCGACCGTATCCAAGCCGACACCGGCCAACGCCCCAAAACGCTGCTGCCCTCGCTTGGTCTGATCTTTGGCGCGGGCATCGCTGTCTGGCTCATCGGTGGTGCACCCACCGCAGTGAACAGCCCAGAGCTGCGCGGCTTCAACTTCCAGGGTGGGCAATCGCTATCACCGGAATTCCTGGCGCTGCTACTTGGCCTGACGATCTACACCAGTGCCTTCATCGCTGAGATCGTTCGCTCCGGCATTCAAGCCGTGAACTACGGGCAAACCGAGGCCGCCAAAGCCGTTGGACTTAACCCAGGCAGCACCCTGCGCCTGGTGGTCTTGCCGCAGGCGCTGCGGGTCATCATCCCGCCCATCACCAGCCAGTATCTGAACCTGACCAAGAACTCGTCTTTGGCCATCGCTATCGGCTACCCGGATCTCGTTTCCGTGGGTAACACGGCGCTGAACCAGTCTGGCCAGGCCATCGAAATCATTGCCGTCTTCATGACGGTGTACCTGTCACTGTCGCTGATCACCTCGTTGTTCATGAATTGGTACAACGGGCGCATCGCGCTGACCGAGCGCTAAGGGAGGGGAGAATAGCAATGGCTGACATTAGCAACACCGGCGCAAATTTCGTTCCCACCGAGGCACGTCCTGCACCATCGGCTGTCCGCCCAGGCCCAATCACCTGGCTGAGACAGAACCTATTCAACACCTGGTACAATGCCGTGTTCACGGTGTTGGCCATCTGGGCGCTGGCCACTTGGATCCCGGCCATCGTCGATTGGGCGCTGACAAGCGCTCTTTGGGAAGCGGCACCAGCCGAGGCCTGCCGTGAAGTTGCAGGCGCATGTTGGGCGTTCGTCTACGAGAAATGGCGTTTCATTCTGTTCGGCACCTACCCGTTTGAGCAGCAATGGCGCCCGGGCGCTTCGGTGATCCTCTTCATCGGCCTGGTCGTTTTGTCCTGCTTCAAACCGATGTGGAACAAAAGCCTGCTCGTCATTTGGCCAGTCGGTCTGGCGATCTGCTGGATCTTGCTATCCGGCGGCATTTTTGGGCTCGACCATGTTCCCAACACGCTTTGGGGTGGTCTTCCCATCACCCTGATGCTGGCCGTCATTGGCTGTCTGTTGGCGTTCCCGATTTCCATCGCCTTGGCATTGGGTCGTCGCTCGAACATGCCGATCATCAAGGCATTTAGTGTCGGCTACATCGAGCTGATCCGTGGCGTACCGCTTATCACCGTCCTGTTCATGGCCTCGGTGATGTTCCCGCTGTTCATGCCTGAAGGCCTGACCATCGATAAACTTCTGCGCGCACAGGTCGCCATCATCATGTTTGCCGCGGCCTATCTGGCCGAAGTTGTACGTGGTGGACTGCAAGCCATTCCGAAAGGTCAGTATGAAGCTGGCGACGCCATGGGTCTGTCCTACTGGCAGTCGATGACCTTCATCATCCTGCCCCAGGCACTGAAGATCACCATTCCGCCGCAGGTGAACACCTTCATCGGCATGTTCAAGGACACGTCGCTGGTGCTCATCGTTGGCATTTTCGATCTGATGTTCACCATGCGTGTCGCCATCAATGATCTGGAATGGCGTTCCTACTACATTGAGGGCATGGTCTTCGTGGCCGTCCTCTACTTCCTGTTCTGTTTCTCCATGTCGAAGTACAGCCAATGGCTCGAGAACGAATTGCACCGCGGCCATAAGCGCTAGTCGCCGGTCTCCGACACACGTTACGCGTAAGGATAAAAATTATGTCTTCTACCGCTCCTGCCTCCACCGCTGAATCGTCCATGGGGACCAGCGACATCATCACGATGACCGGCGTCAACAAATGGTATGGCGACTTCCATGTGCTCAAGGACATCAACCTCCAGGTAAAGTCTGGCGAGCGCATCGTGGTTTGCGGGCCATCCGGCTCCGGAAAGTCAACGCTCATTCGCTGCATTAACCGCCTCGAAGAGCACCAAGAAGGCCAGATCAATGTCGACGGCATTGAGCTGACCGACAACATCAAGAACATCGACGCCGTGCGCGCCGAGGTCGGCATGGTTTTCCAGCACTTCAACCTTTTCCCGCACCTCACCGTGCTCGACAACTGCACGCTGGCACCGATCTGGGTGAAGAAGAAACCGAAGGCCGAAGCCGAAGCGCTGGGCATGAAATATCTTGAGCGCGTGCGCATTGGCGAGCAGGCTCAAAAATATCCTGGTCAGCTGTCTGGTGGTCAGCAGCAACGTGTGGCGATCGCCCGCGCGCTGTGCATGACGCCAAAGATCATGCTGTTCGATGAGCCGACATCCGCGCTTGATCCGGAGATGGTGAAAGAGGTGCTCGACACCATGGTCGACCTCGCCAAAGAAGGCATGACCATGCTTTGCGTCACCCACGAAATGGGCTTCGCCAAAGCCGTTGCCGACCGTGTGATCTTCATGGATCAGGGCGAGATCGTCGAGCAAAATGAGCCAAACGCGTTCTTCGACAATCCGCAGAACGAGCGCACGCAGAACTTCCTCAACCAGATTCTCTAGCGCTCGGCGCCGCCGAAAGGCGGCGCCAAAAAGACCGCTAAGTGTTGGATCATGTGCAGGCAACGCCTGGTAACTTGGCGTCGTCATCGATCGCGCACAAGCTGCCCGATGAAACGTTGCCATCGCGCTAAACCAAGGGTCACAAGCGCGTTGTACCACGCGGCTTGATTGTTAAAAGACCGCATGGACAAGCCCACATTTTTACGGAGCCTCTTTGATGAGGCCGTTCGCGTCGCCGACCCAATGGTCTGCGTACCCGCGCACCTACCACCCAAGCCCAGTGGCAGGTTTTTGGTCATTGGCGCCGGCAAAGCCTCTGCCCGCATGGCCGAGGCGTTGGAAAGCGTTTGGGGGCCGTGCGAAGGGCTGATCATCACGCGCTACGGCTACGAACGCCCGCTACAGGGCCTTGAGCTAAGATCGGCATCACACCCGGTTCCTGATCAAGCAGGATTGGAAGCAACGCGGGAATTGCGCGCGCGTCTCGAAGCTGCGGTTGAAAGCACCACCATCATCGCTTTGATTTCCGGCGGCGGGTCGGCGCTGATGATTGACCCAGCAGGCGCCATGACGCTGGACGAAAAACAGGCCGTAAACCAAGCATTGCTGGCGTCCGGTGCACCCATCAATGCGATGAACGTGGTGCGCAAACATTTGTCGCAGATCAAAGGCGGACAATTGGCAGCATCCGCCTACCCGGCTCAATTGCTTGCGCTGATGATCTCCGACGTGCCGGGCGACGACCCGGCCTACATCGCCTCTGGTCCTACGGTTGGTGACCCCTCCACGCCCGCCGATGCGCTGGCGATTGTTGCGCAATACGGCATCGACTTGCCTCACTCCGCCCGCGCCGTTTTGGAGGGGGCAACAGGAGTTATCCCGCCTGGTGATGAGAGGCTCTCAACCACCACGAACACCATCATCGCTGCACCTTCGCAGTCTCTGGAGGCGGCCAAGGCCATCGCAGAAGCGCAAGACATCGATGTGACGATTCTGGGCGACGATCTGGAAGGCGAGGCGCGTGATTTGGCGCGCGAACACGCTGCTCTCGCCGTGGCCAAGCGCCAAGCGATCTCGAAACCGCACCTGCTGCTTTCGGGCGGCGAATGCACGGTCACCCGAACCGGGGCCGGCGTTGGCGGCCCGAACGCCGAATACGCGCTGTCACTTGCAATCGCTTTGGACGGCGCCAGTGGCATCCATGCCCTCGCCTGCGACACGGATGGTGTGGATGGCGCGGCAGAGGTCGCAGGTGCCATGGTGGAACCAGACACGCTTCAACGTGCGCGTGACTGTTCCATCGACGCCAACGCATCGCTCGCCGACAATGACGCGCACAGCTTCTTTGCAGCGATTGATCGCCAAGTCGTCACAGGGCCGACGCTCACCAACGTCAACGACTTCCGGGCGATCCTGATTGATCCTGCTTAGACGTGGACTGGCGCCACCAATCCTGATGTCTGCCCCAGCGCGACCGACTTGATCACGGCATAGACCGTCTGGCCCGGCTCCAGGCCCATGCGCCCGACGGATCGGCGTGTTACCTGAGCAGCCAGGGGCTCTCCACTACAATCCAAGTAAACATCAACGGCAACCGGATTGCCCTCGGTTGGCTTGAGATCGGTGATCGTGCACGGCAGCACGTTAAGCGCGCTGAGCCCATCAGGTTGGTTGAGTGACAGCATCACATCGCGCGCAGCGATATCGACGGAAATCATGGTGCCGAGCGGCGCATCAACCTGCGGCACGAACAAGCGCCCGCCGGTGATCGCCAGTTCCGACATGCCATCGGACGCGTTTTTGAGCACCAATCTCGCCTGCAGAGTGCGGATCAGCCGATTGTCTTCGTCGTCGCCAAGCACGGAACTGGGCGTGCCTACATTGGTGACCCGACCATCTTTGAGCACCACAACATGGTCCGCTAGGCGTGTCACTTCTTCGCGCGCATGGCTGACATAAAGGATGGGAACGCCCACCACATCGCGAACCTTTTCGATGAGGGCCAGCACATCGCCTTTGCGTGCCTGATCGAGGCCGGACAAGGGTTCGTCCATCATCAAGAGTTTCGGCTTGGACAGCAACGCACGCCCAATCGCGACACGCTGCGCCTCCCCGCCTGACAAGCTTGCTGGTCGACGCCTGACCTTGTCCCCAAGGCCCAGCAAATTGGCCATAGCCTGCCCGTCGGCGCGGGTGACCGTCTTGTCGGCCAACTTGGCGCCGTAAAGCAGGTTCTTCATCACCGACATGTGCGGGAACAGCCGAGCGTCTTGAAACACCATGGCGACGCGGCGTCGGTGCACGGGCACGCTGCTTTGCGTATGGGTGTCGGCGAGCACCACATCGTCGAGGACGATCCGGCCTTCGTCCGGCCCAATCAGGCCGGCAATAGCATTGAGCACCGTGCTCTTGCCGGACCCAGACCGCCCGAACAATGCCGTCACGCCCGCGTGGGCTTCGAAGGCAACATCCAGTTGGAAATCACCAAGCCTTTTACGGATCGCGACGGAGAGCGTCATGGCGACCCCGCTCGCTTAGCGCGCCGCGCCAGCACCTCAGCCAGCATCACCGCACTGATCGACACGATGATGGATATGATGATGAGGCGAAACGCGCTTTCCTCACCGCCCGGCACCTGAAGAAAGGCGTAGATGGCCGAGGGGATGGTCTGTGTGCTGCCGGGAATGTTGGAGACAAAAGTAATCGTCGCTCCGAACTCACCCATCGATTTGGCGAAGGCTAGGACGCTGCCCGCCAAAACGCCTGGTAGGGCGAGCGGCATGGTGATTGTCGCCAGAACGCCAAGACGTGTGGCGCCCAAGGTCGAAGCGGCCGCCTCCAACTTCGGGTCGACCGCTTCAATCGCCAGGCGGATCGCGCGGACCATGAGCGGAAAGCCCATCACGGCGCTGGCCAGCGCGGCACCCGTCCACTCAAAGGCAAAGACAAGTCCGAAGGTGCTTTCCAAGAACCCGCCGATGGGGCCCTGCCGACCGAACCCGATCAACAGGAGATAGCCGGTCACAACCGGTGGCAGCACCAAAGGCAAATGAACCAGCGCATTGAGGATGCCATGCCCCCAGAAGCGCCAGCGGGCCAAAGCATAGGCCACCAAAATGCCCAACGGCAGGCTGGCCAAAGTCGCGACGAGCGCCACCTGAAGCGATAGGCGTACCGCTTGCCATTCGTTCGGGCCCAGCCATTCGGTCAAACTCGCCCCCTAAGGCGCTGGGAGAAAACTGTTTTCTGCAAAGACTGACTGGGCTTGGTCTGTCAAGAGAAAGGCTAAGAACGCTTCTGCCAGCGGGGAGGCTGAATCAGTGACACGGGAAGCGGTGTAGCGGATGTCAGAATGGGTTTCAGAGCCGAAGCGAGCAGCAATCTGAACTTCGTCTTCGGCGGCAGCATCGCTTGCATAGACAATGCCGAGCGGTGCCTCGCCGCGAGTCACCAGAACAACCGCGGCACGCACATTATCGGTTTGGGCTAAGCGGGGCGCGAGCGCATCCCAAGTGCCCAAGTAATGCAACGCCTCGCGGGCATAAAGCCCTGCCGGCACGGCATCCACCAACGCGGTCGCAAGCCGCCCATTGTCGCCCAACAAGGCCAGTATGTCAGTCGCCGACGCCAGATCAGGCGGCACATCGAACGCCAAAGTTTGCGGAGCGACCAACACAAGTTGGTTGCCCGCGATGGAGCGGCTGGACTGCGCGTCCGCCAAGCCGCGTGTCACCAGATAGTCGGTCCAGGCATCATTGGCAGAGGCGAAAATATCGGCGGGCGCACCGCGCTCAATCTGCCGCGCCAGGATGGATGTGCCTGCATAGGAAACGACGACCTGGGCGCCTGTCTGGGCTTCAAACAGCGCGGCGATCTCATCGAACGCATTCTTCAGGCTCGCCGCGGCAAAGATCGTCAGTGGTTCCGCGCGGGCGGGTGCCAGCAACAGGCCCATGACAAGCAGAGCGAGTACGGCCCGCATCAGGTACCTTTTGCCACCCAGTCGGTCAGCCCTAACTCAGCTTGCAGCTTTTTCGTGAGCCCCTTGGCCATGATCCGATGCGCCTCGCGCACATAGGCCTTTATATCGTCGTCTGCCAGCGGGTTACCGTCCACCGCGCGCACCCACTGGCCTTTGGCGAAGTAGGGCGCCTGAGCAATGCCGGTCTCTTGCGTGAGCATCTCAAAGCTCATCGGCGCGACCTTGAAGATGATGCCGTGCTGACCGTTCTTTTCATTTGGCCCATCTTTGCCAAGCCAGAACGACGAGACCGAGAACACCTTGTTCCTTTCCGCGTTGCCCACCTTCCAAACATGCGCGTCCCCCCATTGCTGCACCATGAAGGTGGCAGGAAGTGTTGCGCAAAAGGCGTCAAAGGTTTGGCGGTCCATCATGAACGTAGTTTAGGAAAAGGCGTCCCGTAAATCGAGTGTGCCGCGCTTGCCAATGTCATCATAGCATTCATCGAGAAACGCGCCTGCCGCGTCACGCCCAATGTCGCGCAGCCGCGTGAAGAAGGCCCAACTCGTGTTGAACTTGGAACCAGCACCCAAAGCGGCCAACTCCTCGCTGGCATCGATGCGGTGGACACGGTTGCGGCGATAATCCCCGCCTTGTAGCTTACCGGCATCGATCAGACGGTTCACAAAGTCGATCGCTCGGAACTCACGCAACAGCGATGAATTGAACGTCACCTCAGACACGCGCTCCAAAATCTCCTGGCTGGTCTTGGGCGTTTCCTTGCGCTCGAGTGGGTTGATCTGGACAAGCACAATGTCCTCGCACTGCGTCTCGGTGAAGAAGGGAAAGATCGCCGGGTTACCGGTGTAGCCACCATCCCAGTAGGGCTCATCATCAATCTCGACGGCTTGGAAGGCAAACGGCAGACAGGCCGAGGCAAGCACCGCGTCCGCCGATACATCGTGCCGACCGAACACCCGGATCTTGCCCGTGTGAACGCTGGTCGCCGCGATGAAGAGCTTGAAGTCTTCGCACTTTGCCACACGGTCGAAGTCGACCAGCGCCTCCACCACGTCGCGCAACGGATTGATGTTGAGCGGGTTCACATCATACGGGCTGGTGAGCTGCGAGGTGAACGGGTTAGCCCACGGCGCAGTGGGGAAAAGCTTGGCGATCCCTTGCGTGCCGGCCAGCGGCCACATCCAAAAACTCAGAAACCGGTCCAATACCTCTTGCTGTTTGTCAGTGATGGAAAATGAGCCAGATCGCGAAATAGCACGCCAAAAGTTTTCCAGCTTTTCGCGCGCGCCCTCAGTGCGGTTCTCATACCAACCATCAGCCAGCGCAACAGCGTTCATGGCCCCAGCGCTGGTGCCGGAAATGCCTTCGAATCCTATGCGCCCATCTTCGAGGATGCGGTCGAGGACACCCCAGGTGAAGGCGCCATGCGCCCCGCCACCCTGAAGCGCAAGATTGACCATCTTGCGCTGCGATTTCGCAGCCGCCATGCCGCCTCCCGCTTCGCTCGGCGCGTCGGTTACATCGCCGTCCAGCCGCCATCGGCTGGCAAAGCGGAGCCAGTGATCTGTGAACCAGCGTCCGACGCAAGGAACACCGCAAATGCGCCCATCTGCTCGACGGTGACGAACTCTTTGGTCGGCTGACGCTCCAGCATGACATTCTTGATGACATCGTCGCGCGACATGTTATGCGCCTTCATCTGGTCGGGAATTTGCCCCTCCACCAGTGGCGTCAGGACATAGCCAGGGCAGATGGCGTTGCAGGTGCCACCACATTCGGCCAACTCCAACGCGATCGTTTTGGTAAGGCCAACCAGGCCGTGCTTGGCCGAGACATACGCGCTCTTATAGGGCGATGCGGTGAGGCCGTGCGCCGACGCAATGTTGATGATGCGGCCCCATTTCTTTTCCTTCATGCCCGGCACCGCGGCGCGGGTTGTGTGGAAGGCCGACGACAGGTTGATGGCGATGATCGCGTCCCATTTGGCGGGCGGGAAGTCTTCCACCGGAGCGACATACTGAATGCCCGCATTGTTGACGAGGATGTCGACCGTGCCGAGTTTCTCAGCTGCCGTTTCGACCAGCTTCACGCACTCATCAGCTTTCGACATATCGGCCTGAATGTAGATGACCTCGCTGCCAGTCTGCTCGGCCAAGTCCTTGGCAATCTGGTAGTCTTCTTCGCGGTCAAGGTGCGAGTTGAGGGCTACCTTGGCACCAGCCTGCGCCAAGCTGGTTGCGACACCAAGGCCAATGCCTGAAGTGGAGCCGGTAACAACGGCGACATGGCCGGTAAGGTCGAGGGTCAAAGCCATGAAGGCCTCCAGAAGCTGGCAGTCAAAATCGTGGCGGACCATACGCGCTTGGCGCTATTTTGCAATGCAGCATTGGGCGATCCACGCGCCCACGCATTGCTCCTAGTTGCGGGCGGGCGCCAGCCCACCTATACCAACCCTATGTTAGACAGAACCGCGTCCGAGCCTTGCCTGCCCTATATGTCGGAGCCGTATCCACGGCGTAAGTCGGTTGCCGTCAACGTGGGCGGCGTGATCGTCGGCGGCGATGCCCCCGTCGTCGTGCAATCCATGACCAACACCGACACAGCGGACATTCGTGCAACGGCGACCCAGGTCGCGGCACTCGCCAACGCTGGGTCTGAGTTGGTGCGCATCACGGTCGATCGCGACGAAGCGGCTGCCGCTGTGCCGCATGTCAGGGACAAACTTGAAAAATGGGGCGTCTCCGTCCCACTTGTTGGTGACTTTCACTATATCGGCCACAAGCTACTGCAAGATCATCCAGCCTGTGCCGATGCGCTCGACAAGTACCGCATCAACCCTGGCAATGTCGGCTTCAAGGACAAGAAAGACAAACAGTTCGGCGCCATCATCGAAGAAGCGATGAAGCGCGACAAGGCGGTTCGTATCGGCGTCAATTGGGGCTCGCTCGACCAAGAGCTGCTGACCCATTTGATGGACGAGAACCAGGAGAACGGTTCCCCACTCTCGGCGCGCGAAGTCACCCATGAAGCCATGGTACAGTCGGCGCTCCTATCGTCTGAGCATGCCGAAAGTCTCGGCATGGGACGCGACAAAATCATCATCTCCTGCAAGGTGAGCCAGGTGCAGGATCTGGTGGCCGTTTACACCAAGATCGCTGAGCGCTCAGACTATGCCTTACACCTTGGATTGACCGAAGCTGGCATGGGCTCGAAGGGCATCGTCGCTTCATCAGCCGCATTGGGCATCCTGCTGCAGCAAGGCATTGGCGATACGATCCGCATTTCGCTGACACCGGAACCAGGTGGCGACCGCACCAAAGAGGTGCAGGTTGCGCAAGAACTTCTGCAAACGATGGGCATTCGATCCTTTGTGCCTGTGGTTGCGGCTTGCCCAGGGTGCGGACGCACGACATCCACCGTCTTCCAAGAGTTGGCGCAGGACGTCCAAGAGATGATCCGCGTGAAGATGCCGGAGTGGAAGCAAAGCTACCCCGGCGTTGAGCAACTCACCTTCGCCGTCATGGGCTGCATTGTGAACGGCCCGGGCGAAAGCAAGCACGCCGATATCGGCATCTCACTGCCCGGCACCGGAGAACAGCCCGCCGCGCCAGTGTTCATCGATGGCAAGAAAGCCATGACCTTGCGCGGTCCGAACCTCGCCGACGATTTCAAAGGCCTGGTCGAAGACTATATCGAGAAGCGCTTCGGCGCTGGTCGCGCCTAGGCGCGCCGCGGCAACACGAACCAAGCGTCGAAATCCAAGATCACGCCCTCGGCGTAGCCATCATCCGTCTTGAACGGAAAGTCGGCGCACGGCAGATCCTTGGTGGCAACGAGGCGCATGCGCGTCGCGCCGATGTCAGATCGCCCATCGATCTGCGCGCTGTCGAGGACCTCGCTCCATGCATAAACCGTATCCCCCGCGAACAGCGGCGCGACATGGCGCCCACCATTGATGGCCGACAGGTGGAAGGCGTTTTGGCAACCATTGAAGGCGAGCGAACGCGCCAAGGAGATCACGTGCCCACCATAGATCAGCCGACGACCGAAACGGCCCTGCCCTTCGGTATGTTGGTTGAAGTGCACCTTGGCCGTGTTTTGGTAGAGGCGCGTCGCGGCCATGTGGTCGCTTTCTTC
Source organism: Hyphomicrobiales bacterium (assembly GCA_965601715.1). Lineage (GTDB taxonomy): Bacteria > Pseudomonadota > Alphaproteobacteria > Rhizobiales > MH13 > MH13. Next base: position 1,970,190 of record OZ271835.1, read on the forward strand.
GACAGTCATGCCGTCGACATGGTCGATGCGCTCGCCAACAGCGTAGTCTTCCCAAAAGAAGCTCGATCCCGACAGCACCGCATTCCATTTGTTGCTGGCAATCGGTGGAACGGCCTGACCGAGATCAGACGGCCGCACGGCGTCTTTCAGGTCTGGAACCACCGCCACCGGCGCGGGGCTCGCAGCATCGCGCTTACGCACCATCACCCAGCGCACGTAAGACAACACAGAGCCGCCATGCTGGTTGGTACCGGTGGTGCGCACATAGACCGTGCCGGTCTTGCCGTTCGAGTTCTCCTTCACACCGATCACCTCGCTGACCGAGGTCACCGTGTCGCCGGGATAGACCGGGGCGTGGAACACGCCTTCCGCATACCCAAGGTTCGCGACAGCGTTGAGCGAGATATCCGGTACGGTTTTGCCGAACACCGCGTGAAAGACGAGCAGGTCATCCAACGGCAAGGTCGGGTAGCCGACTTCCTGAGCGAAGCTGCAAGCGGATTGCACGGCATAGCGCGTGCCATAAAGTGCCCGGTAGAGGCTGGCGTCACCCTCGGTTAGGGTGAGCGGCGTTGCATGCTTAAGAACCTGGCCAACAGCAAAATCTTCAAAAAAATGGCCTGCATTGGTTTTGGGCATGGGATAATCCTGCTTTCGTGGCGGTCGCTTTGTACCTCAAAATGCTGCACTGCAACAAGAGCGACTTTCGACGTGACAGGCCGAGGCTCACTTCCATGGCGCAATCCAAGCCAAAACACTCTTTCGCCCAACCCGGCACACAAGACGATGGCCGTCTGTATGCGCCGGCTGTTGCCCGCAACGCTGATGCGCTCCTTGAGGCAATCCAACCATTTTTGCCGGGTTCAGGAACAGTACTGGAGATCGCCTCCGGCACAGGAGAACATGCGGTGAAGTTCGCCGCCGCCGCACCGCAGCTCACCTGGCAACCAACGGACATCGACCCCGAGCGCCTCGCCAGCATCCGCGCCTGGACGAAAGCGACGGGCGCCGCCAACGTCGCTGAGCCGCGCGCCTACAATGCCATCACCCAGGCTTGGCAAGGCGAGGCAGTCCAAGGCGTGTTTCTCGCCAACCTCATTCACCTCATCTCGAAAGACGACACCGAGCGTCTCCTTGGTCACATGGCCGACGCGTTGAGCGCCGAGGGTTTGGCCCTGATCTATGGGCCCTTTTTGCGCGGCACCGCCTACGCCAGCGAAGGTGACGAACGTTTCGACGCAAGCATACAAGCTCAGATGCCTGAGGCGGGTTACAAGGATATTGGCTGGATTGAGCAGTGCCTAAGGGAGCATGGCCTTGATCGCGTTGACCGAATAGACATGCCAGCCAACAACCTCCTCACTGTTTGGAGACGCCCGTGATGATCCGAACCCTATCGCTTGCGCTCACCCTTGTCGCGGCACCGGCGACCGCCCAGACACTGGACGTGTTCACGCTGGAGGGCGGTGTGGATGTGACGATCCAGCTTAACAGCCAGACCAACCAGCAAGATTTGGTGGCCGATGGGGCGATACTGCTGTCCGCGCCCTCCATCACGCGCGATCTGCCGATCCTCGGACCGCAGGGCGAACAGGCGGCCGTTATCGTCTATGCGGCGAGCGACCAAGAAGGCTGCGCGGCGTCGCCCTACGTGGTATCCGCTGACTTTGGCGTCGCTTGGCCGCAAGGGCCTATCGGGATCCCATGCCTAGCCTATCTGGCCACCGCCCGTACCAGCACCGCGGCCTTCATCAGCCCACCGGATTTAGGCCAGGACGGCGATGCCGTGGTCTTTGACCTGCGCGACGGGGTCGTTCCACTCGGGCCGATTGTCTACGCACCGCAAGAGACCAGGGGTTGGGACGCTCTCGACGCCGAAGTCGGCGGTTACAGCGATCTTTCCACGCTCGACCTCTACGCCGCCGCGCCCGTTTATGACGCGCTGGTGGACTTATGGGGGCCGGAGCTTTTCATTTTTGGCCGCCACCTCTCGACCCGAACCGTGCCGATCGTCGACGGCAACTTCCTGCTGCAAAGCGGTTGCCTGTCGGGCCAATGTGGCTTCACGCTGGGCCTTCTGGCCGTCGATGTGACGCAAGAGCGGGTCTACTCGGCCTATTTCAACGAAGGCGCGCCTGATGTACGTCCGCCGCTGGAAGAATGGAGCGCACCAGCCCAAGCCCTGTTCGACCGCTGGCGTGAAGGAGAATTTCGATGACGCGGCGTCTCATCTCATCCGGCTCCCCCATGGAAGCCGAAGCTGGCTACTCACGTGCCGTGGTCGAAGATGATTGGGTCCATGTGTCAGGCACCACTGGCTTCGACTACGCGACCATGACCATGCCCGAGAGTGTCGACGCCCAAACACGCAATACCTTCGCCACCATCGCCAATGTCCTCGCCGAAGCAGGAACCGAAATGAAGGAGGTCGTGCGCGTACGCTACTACATCACCGACCGGGCCCACGCCAAAGCCGTGATGCAGATTGCAGGTGAGGTGTTCGGCGACATTCGCCCTGCTGCCACGCTGATTGTCTGCGGGCTTCTTTCGGACGAAATGAAGGTGGAAATCGAAGTCACCGCGCGCCGCCAGCTGGCGCCTTCCTGATTATTTGCGACCGCTTACGACGCGCTGGATCAGCGGCTCGATCAGTTCCGGCTTGTGACGCTCAATGAAGCGCATTGTCTCTGCGCCGCCGCCATGCATCAGCAGCGCGGGGATCCAGATGCCCTTCGCGCCGAACATGATCTGATTGAACTTGCTTTGCTTGATGCGCCCATCAAGCAGGATCACCCATAGGCCACGGATGCTCACCGAGCCGACATTCTTCCAGCTGATCTCATTCATACTGATACCCATCCGGGTTTTCCAAATGGTCGTCCCATCGGTCCGGATCAGTGGGTGCGCCGTTGCAATGCATCGTAGAAAGGTCAGGCCAGGCCAGATCATGATCAGGCCCAAGCCCAAAAAGAACACGCCCACGACCAAAGCCGGTATCGAGAAGTCGAGCGTTGGGCTGCTGACGACCAAATAAATCGGCAGAGCGGCCATCGCCGCGCCCAAAGCCAGCAAGATCACAGACACCAAGCCCGCACGGACAGGCGACACAAAAAGGGTGTCGATTTCCGGCTCGGACGGAGTTGCGTCAGGAGATTGGTCAGACGTTTGCGCCATGGGCGGGGCTTAGGATGCGGGCGAGCCCGAGGCAAGAGCCTCTTCGATGACCGGCAGAAACTCTTCTTCCACATGGCCAGCGTCAAACGGTCCAATATGTTTGTGGAGGATCACCCCGTCAGCGCCGACGATGAACGTCTCGGGTACGCCGTAGACACCCCACTCAATGGAGGCTCGACCATTGGGGTCCACGCCGATCCGGTCGTACGGGTTGCCAAGCGTCGACAGGAAACGCCGCGCATCAGCCGGCTGATCTTTCTGGTTGATGCCGATGATCTGGAACCGACCATCGCGCGCAAGCTGCATCAACATAGGGTGTTCTTGCCGGCATGGTGCACACCACGAGGCAAATACGTTCACCAGACTCACCTGGCCCTGAAGGTCGTCGGGACCGAATCCAGGCGTGGAGTGTTCTGGGATCGGATCGAGGCTGACCTGTGGCGCTGCCTGCCCGATCAGCGCCGAGGGCACCTCATTGGCTGGGTCACCAAAGACAAGCTGGTAGCCGAACACGCCGCCTAGCGCGAGAAACACAAGCAGCGGCGAAAGGGCCAACCAACTGATCCTGCGCTTTGGTGCCTGCCCGTCGGTGGAGTCGACGTGCTGATCGGTCATGCGGGGTCCTTGGCGCGCGAGACATCAAGGCCACGCGCCTCAAGCTCTGTTAGTTGGCGATCGAGCGCTTTGCGGTCCGACCCTATCCAAAGGAAGAGCCCGACAAAGCCGACAAGGCCAGCCAGCCAAGCAAACGCGATAAAGCCGAAGTGCTGATCGATTTCCATCAGGCGGCACTCCCTTCCGGCACACTGGACTGATCAGGTTCAACGCGGCGGGCCGCACGCATCTGCAGAGCCCGGATACGCCGCCTCTTCAGTTCGTTCTCCATTGCGGCAAAGTGCAGGTAAAAGAAGACCAGCGCAAAGCCGACGGCACAGATAAGAAGCGGGTAAAGCATGGTGGGGTGGATGGTCGGCCCATCCACGCGGAACACCGACGCGGGTTGGTGCAGCGTGTACCACCAGTCCACCGAGAACTTGATGATCGGCAGGTTGATCGCGCCAACCAGCGTAATGATGGCTGTTACCTTGCCAGCCTTCACAGGCTCCTCAATCGCCTGCCAGAGTGCGATCACACCCAGATAGATGAGGAACAGGATCAACACACTGGTCAGGCGTGCATCCCACACCCACCATGTGTTCCACATCGGCTTGCCCCAAAGCGAGCCGGTGATCAGGCAGATGGCCGTGAATGTCGCGCCGATCGGCGCCAAAGCCTTGGCCGAGACATCCGCCATCGGGTGTTTGAATCCGAGGGTGCCGATCGCCGACAAAGCCATCATGGCGTAGGCCATCATGGCGAGCCATGCCATTGGCACATGGAGGAACATGATACGGATGGTTTCGCCTTGTTGGTAATCGGCGGGAGCCGAGAAAAAGGCGCCATAAAGCCCAACAGCCAGCGTTACCAAACCAAGGCCGAGCAGCCACGGCTTCACGGCGCGCGAAAAGCGCATCACGCGGGTTGGATTGGCATAATCAAGAACGCCCATGGGCCTTGTCTCGTTTCCTCGTCGTTTCAGGCGCTTAGCATGCGGTGCGCACCCAATCCAAGTTCGTGCTTATGCGATCCCTAATCGCCGATCTTCAGAGTCGCCGCCGCACCAATCGTACCAATCACCGCATAGATGAGACTGATCGCGGTCAATAGCGCAAAGGACGGCCAGAAAGGGTCTGGATCGACGACAGCAGCGCGTGTTGCCGCCACTCCGAAGATAAGCACGGGTATCGAAAATGGTAGGATGATGACCGCCATCAGAAGCGCGCCGCGACGCAGAGTCACAGCAAGGGCTGCGCCGACTGCGCCCAGGAAGGAAAGCGCCGGCGTGCCGACCAAAAGGGTTGCCGTCAGCGCCAGGATCGCCATCGGCTCCAGCGCTAGCAACAGCGACAGGATTGGCGCGACAATAACGAGCGGCAGGCCGGAGCCAATCCAATGCGCGACCACTTTGGCAATCACGAAGCTGGAAACCGGGCTGTCGGTGAGGAGCAGGAGGTCCAGCGCGCCATCATCCTTGTCGGACTGAAACAGCCGCTCGAGACCGATCAATGTCGCAAGCAGCGCTGCGATCCACATGATGGCAGGCCCAATGCGCGACAACAGATTGAGGTCAGGGCCAACGCCGAACGGGATGGTGACGATCACGGCGAGGAAGAACAATGTCCCCGTCAACGCACCACCACCGACGCGAACCGACAGCCGCACATCACGCGCGATCAGGGCAAGAAAGCCGCTCATGGGGCACCACCTTCCAGCCAGTAGGATTCGCCATCGACGGGGTGGGCGTCGTCACCGGGGTTGACGGCTGGGTAGTCGGCGAGATCGAGAACCTGCAATCCGGCCAGTGGGAGTTCATTATGCGTGGCTGCAATAAGCACGCCGCCGCGGGTGCGGTGGGCTTCAACAAGGTCGAGGAACCTGGCTGTCGAGGCTTTGTCGAGGGCTGCGGTGGGTTCATCGAGCAGCCAGATCGGGCGCGGCGCGACCAGCAATCGCGCCAAAGCCACCCGGCGCTTTTGGCCTTGCGAGAGCACCGCCGCCGGAAGGTCGACGACATGGCCAACCCCCAATTGCGCCAACGCGGCGTCGATCGCCATGCCTTGGCGCCCGAAGTAGCGGATCCAAAAATCTAGGTTCTGGCGAACGGTGAGCGCGCCTTTCAGGCCGTCCTGGTGGCCACCCAAATGAACCATCGCGTTGCGCGGCACATCCTGCGCAAATCCATCGGCACGCACCTCTACGGAGCCCAGCACAGGTTCGCCCAAGCCAGCCATCACACGCAGAAGCGACGTTTTGCCGGAACCGTTCGGCCCAACCAGCGCCACTGCGTCGCCGCCCTTCAGGGACAGCGACACGCCTGCCATCAGCACACGTTCACCGCGTGCAATGGAAACATCTTGCAGGGATAGCGTGGTCTGCGACCACTCAGAATTCGCCTGGGGCATCTACACCAAACTTGCGCCAGCCGAGCGCGACCTTTGTTGCTCTTTTCAAACCGTTATAAAAGCGGTTATCCCAAGCGCAACCTGCCCAATTCGGGAACCTGCATGAGTGAAAGCTCTATCAGGAGGGTGGGTCCGATGTGCCGCTTGCATCCAAAAAGGGGGAGCATGCTCGGCACCGGTGCCCCCAAACGATCATTGCAATGACACGATAGGACGCCGATGTCGCTCGATAGCTTCAAGTCTCGCCAAACCCTCACGGTTGGCGACCAAACCGTCACCGTCTACAACCTACTCGAGGCCGAAAAGAACGGCCTCAAGGACGTTTCCAAGCTGCCCTACTCTTTGAAGGTGCTGCTGGAGAACTTGCTACGCCACGAAGATTCCAAAACTGTTCACAAGGCCGATATCGAGGCCATGAGCACTTGGGCCTCGGAACGAACCTCCACGCAAGAGATTGCTTACCGCCCTGCCCGCGTCTTGATGCAAGACTTCACGGGCGTGCCTGCGGTGGTCGATTTGGCGGCCATGCGCGACGGTATCGTTGCATTGGGCGGCGACCCGGAGAAGATCAACCCGCTGAACCCCGTTGATCTCGTCATCGACCACTCGGTGATGATCGACGAGTTCGGCAACCCACGCGCGTTCCAAATGAATGTGGACCGCGAGTATGAGCGCAACATGGAGCGCTACACCTTCCTCAAATGGGGACAGAAAGCGTTCAACAATTTCCGCGTGGTGCCACCAGGCACAGGCATTTGCCACCAGGTGAACGTGGAATATCTCGCCCAGGTCATTTGGACCGACGAGAAAGATGGAGAAACCATCGCCTATCCGGATACGCTGGTCGGCACCGACAGCCACACCACCATGGTCAACGGCATGGCCGTACTGGGTTGGGGTGTTGGCGGCATCGAGGCTGAGGCCGCTATGCTCGGTCAGCCAATCTCGATGCTCATCCCAGAAGTTGTCGGCTTCAAGCTGACCGGTGAAATGGTGGAAGGCACCACGGCAACCGACCTCGTGCTGAAAGTCGTGCAAATGCTGCGCGAAAAAGGTGTGGTCGGTAAGCTGGTCGAATTCTACGGCGACGGCCTCGACCGCCTACCGCTGCCAGACCGCGCCACCATCGCCAACATGGCACCGGAATATGGCGCGACCTGCGGCTTCTTCCCGATCGATGATGAAACCCTGCGCTACATGCGCATGACCGGTCGGACCGAGGAGCGCATCAAGCTGGTCGAAGAATATGCCAAAGCTTGCGGTTTCTGGCGCGAGTCGGGTGTTGAACCTGTCTTCACCGACACGCTAGAACTCGATATGGGCACCATCCGGGCCGCCATCTCTGGTCCGAAGCGCCCGCAAGACTTCGTTGCGCTTGTCGATGCTTCGGCCGCCTTCAAGAAAGAGATGGAAGAAACCTTCGACCGTCCACTCGACAAGGAAGTTGCTGTGGAAGGCGAAGACTATGCCATGTCGTCGGGCAAGGTGGTGATCGCTTCGATCACGTCCTGCACCAACACGTCCAACCCCTACGTGATGATCGGGGCTGGCCTTGTTGCGCGCAAAGCCCGCGCCAAGGGCCTGACCCAAAAGCCCTGGGTGAAGACATCGCTAGCACCAGGCTCTCAGGTCGTGTCGCAATATCTCGAGGCCGCCGGTCTGCAAGAGGATCTGGACGCCATCGGCTTCAACCTGGTCGGCTATGGGTGCACCACCTGCATCGGCAACTCTGGCCCGCTGCAGGAGGAAATCTCCAAAGCGATCAACGAAGGCGATCTGGTGGCCACGTCGGTTCTTTCCGGCAACCGGAACTTCGAAGGCCGTATCAGTCCAGATGTGCGCGCCAACTATCTTGCCTCGCCGCCACTTGTTGTTGCCTACGCATTGGCGGGCGACATGAACATGGACCTCACCCGTGAGCCACTCGGTCAGGATCAAGATGGCAATGACGTCTACCTTAAAGACATCTGGCCAACCCAAGCGGAGATCGCCGACATCGTCCATGAGACAGTGACGCGCGAAGCCTTCCAGTCGAAATATGCCGACGTCTTCAAGGGCGACGAGAAGTGGCAAGGCGTGGAGACCACAGACAGCCAGACGTACGACTGGCCGCCAAGCTCCACCTATGTTCAGAACCCACCCTATTTCCAGGGCATGGAAAAAGAGCCCGGCACGATCTCCGACATTGAGAACGCCAAGGTGCTTGCCATCCTGGGTGACATGATCACCACCGATCACATCTCACCTGCGGGTTCCTTCAAGGACAGCACGCCTGCCGGCCAATACCTGACAGAGCGCCAGGTTCCGGTGCGCGAGTTCAACTCTTATGGCTCGCGACGCGGCAACCACGAGATCATGATGCGCGGCACCTTCGCCAACATCCGCATCAAGAACGAGATGCTCGAGGGTGTTGAAGGTGGCTACACGCTTGGTCCTGACGGCGAGAAGACCTCGATCTTCGAAGCGGCTATGGCCTACCGCGCTGAAGGTACACCACTTGTGGTGTTCGGCGGCGAACAGTATGGCGCTGGTTCCTCACGCGACTGGGCAGCCAAAGGCACCAACCTGTTGGGCGTGAAGGCGGTGATTGCTGAAAGCTTTGAACGTATCCACCGCTCCAACCTGGTTGGCATGGGCGTGATACCGTTCGAGTTCACTGGCGATGACAGCCGCAAATCGCTTGGCCTCAAAGGTGACGAGACAGTGTCCATCAAAGGCCTGTCCGGCGATCTCAAGCCGCGCCAGATGGTGAGCGCCACCATCAGCTACGCCGACGGCAGCACCAAGGATATCGAACTGAAATGCCGGATCGATACCGAGGTCGAGATCGAATATGTCGAGCATGGCGGCGTGCTGCACTACGTGCTGCGCAACCTGGCGCAAGAAGCCGCCTAAACACTTCGCTCACAGCATCCAAAACAAACGCCGGGCCTCGCGCCCGGCGTTTTTGTTTGCGCCCATCAAAAAAACCGCCTTGGCGTGTTTCACCAAAGCGGCAAAGTCGGTCTTGCCTGAACGAGCAGCCCCACCTTTGTTATCCTGCGGGTTCGGCTCCAGCGACCATGTCAGAAACAAGGCCACAATGTTGCAGGAAGGCGCACGACGCCGAAACACCAGGGGCTGGGGGCTGGAGGGTCTGATCTCCCGGCGCCGCGCTACCAAGCAACAGCATAAGAAAAGCGTTTCAGTTTGACCTACGAAGGGCGCGATCTGGGCTGTTTCTGGGCAATATTGTGGCGCTGTGGATAGCTTGTGTTTCGCGCATCCACCAAACAAGCGCACACAGTGCGCAAATACCTTGCAAAGATGTCAAACTCTTGGAAGACTGACACGAGTTTGACAGACCAGAGTGCCCATGACGGACGCATCCGATAATCCCGATAATCGCAGTGCCAATTTGGTGACTTTGAGCGAACACAGACGGGAAACCGCCCCCCAGGCAACTTCCAAAAAATCACAAGCATCTGTCACCATTGTGACGTCGAACACCGCCCATCCTTCGCGCAACCTGCCAGCGCAGGTGACCTTTCACCGCCGCGAGTTGGACACCATTCTCAACGTCTATGGGCGCATGGTCGCTGATGGCGAATGGCGTGACTATGCCATTGATCACCTTAAGGAAAAGGCGGTCTTCTCGGTGTTTCGCCGCGCCGCGGAAGTGCCGATCTATACGATAGAGAAGGATCCGAAACTGACGCGCCGCCAAGGGGCCTACAAGGTGGTTGCGGCCTCGGGCCAGATCCTCAAGCGCGGCCATGACCTGAAGCAGGTCCTCAAGATCTTCGACAAAAAGCCCAAGTTGGAAGTGGTTTAGCGCCAACGCCTAGATCGAGCGCACATTGACCCGTTTGGACAATTCCTCGCGCGTTTCCACCCGCTCGGAGTAGCGGTCGACCAAATAGTCTGCCCGCCCGCGTGTCAGGTAGGTGAACTTCATCAGCTCCTCCATCACATCGACCACGCGGTTGTAATAAGGCGATGCCTTCATGCGGCCATCTTCCTCAAATTCGGTGAAGGCCTTTGGCACGGAGGACTGGTTGGGGATAACGATCATACGCATCCAGCGGCCAAGAATGCGCATCTGATTGACCGTGTTGAAGCTTTGTGAGCCACCACAAACCTGCATCAACGCCAACGTCCGTCCTTGGGTTGGGCGAACTCCGCCAATAGGCGCCAATGGCAACCAATCGATCTGGCTCTTGAACACGCCTGTCATAGCACCGTGGCGTTCGGGCGAGCACCAGACCTGCGCTTCCGACCACAGCGACAGCTCGCGCAGCTCCTGCACCTTGGGATGATCGGCGGCGGGGTCATACCCTTGCGGGTCGTCAACCAGCGGCAAGCCAGCCGGATCGAGAACGCGCACTTCCGCACCAAGCCGTTCCAGAATGCGGCTGGCTTCCAGGGTCAGTAGCTTGGAGTAGGAACGCTCGCGCAGCGAACCGTACAGCATCAACACACGCGGCTTGTGAGCCAGTGTGTCCCCCAACAAAGCGCCATCGATGGGATGGAGCGCCCCCTGGTCCAAATTCGGCAGATCAGTCATTGGTGGCTTGCGCTTCCAGCGCCCGGCTGCCGACACGCACATTGATCAACCAGACGCACACCGCCAGCGCCATCAGCCCGCCGGCATATTGGGCTGCGAGGAACATTGGCACGTCGATCGGCCTGATGCCGGCAAAGGTGTCCGACAAGCCCCGTGCGATGGTCACGGCCGGATTGGCAAAGGAGGTCGATGCGGTGAACCAATAGGCCGCCGTGATGTACAGGCCTACGGCCATGGCCACTGCGCTTTCGCGTGCTTTCAGCGTCACCAGGATTGTGAACACCAAGCCAAAGGTGGCGGCGCCCTCCGCGAACCATTGGGGAAAACCCGTGCGCACCGTAGCCGAGGTTTGAAAAACGGATTCGGCAAACATGATGTGAGCCGACCACACCCCGATGATGCCGCCCAAGACCTGCGCGGCCACGTAAAACCAAGAGTCGCGGTCTGCGATCTTCTTTTGGATGACGAAGACAAGCGTCACCACAGGGTTGAAGTGCGCACCGGAGATTGGCCCCAGCATGGTGATCAAGACGGTCAGGATAGCGCCGGTTGGGATCGTGTTGCCCAATAAGGCAAGGGCAAGATTCCCATCCGCTAACCGCTCGGCCATGATGCCCGACCCAACAACGGCGGCGAGCAAAAACGCTGTTCCGACGAACTCGGCGCCAACGCGTTGCGACAGTGTGTAGTGCATTGATTATCGTCCTTCGAAAGCCCGGTCGCGCGAACCAGGGGCACAGGAACCAGCGACGGACAAAACGTCCATCAGCGGAGAACAGATGGCTGGGTTTCCGCCGCAGCAGTCCTGGATCAGAAACTGCATGAGGCGCTGAAAGGCATCGAAATCGGCGAAATAGCGGATGATCCGGCCATCGCGCTCACGGCGCACCAGACCTGCATGCAAGAGAACCGAAAGATTGGCCGACATTGTGTTTTGGCGAACCTCCAACTGGCGGGCTATCTCACCGGCGGCGACACCATGCGCCCCCGCTTTGACAAGCAGATGAAAGGCCTCAAGGCGCGACGGTTGGCTGAGGGCCGCAAAGGATTCAGCGGCTTCAAATGTATCCATATATCGCGATTAATTGATATATTTTGGCCGTGCAAGCCCAATCTGAGCCTCGAGCCTATGGGACCAATCGGCGATTGCCAGGCAGCGCCATCATCGGCTCTTGTGTGGCCTCAAAGCGCAAGGGAACCGACATGCCGAACAAAGAGTACGCCCTCACCATGGCCCGGTATAATGTGTGGCAGAACGAGAGCATCCTCGACGCTGCGGACGGGCTTTCGGTCGCAGAACGCCAGAAGAATCGAGGCGCCTTTTTCGGCTCTATCGAGGCGACGCTGTCCCACCTGTTTTGGGGCGACATGGTTTGGATGAGCCGGTTTGCGGGCACGCCTGCCCCCTCAGTCGGCATCCCCGGATCAACAGGCCTTATCGAATCGTGGGCGCAGTATCTTGTTGATCGCAAAGCGTTCGACCAGCGGATTGTGCAATGGGCGCACGAAGTGGAGCCTGACTGGTTTCAGGGGGAACTGGGCTGGGATTCGGCAGCCATGGGTCGGCGGGTCACCAAGCCCAAAAAGACCCTCGTCATCCAACTCTTCAACCATCAGACGCATCACCGTGGGCAGATCCATGCAATGCTCACGGCGGCTGGTGCAAAGCCCAGCGATACGGACGTCCCCTTCATGCCGGACGACTACAACGATCTTTAGTTGGGCCGCCAAATCGGTTGCCCATGGCTGATTGTGCTCTGCGCAAAGAAAAACCCCGGTGGTTTGCACCACCGGGGTTTCTTTTTTCGTCTAGGACGACGCGAACTATTCGCGGCTACCGAACAACTGCAGCAACATGATGAACATGTTGATGAAGTTAAGGTACAGGCTCAGCGCGCCCATGATGGCTTTCTTGCCAGCGGATTCTGCGCTGTCACCAGCATAGTACATCTCTTTGATGCGCTGCGTGTCGTAGGCGGTAAGGCCAGCGAACACCAGGACACCAATCACCGAGATGGCGAACTGAAGCGCGGATGAGCCGAGGAAGATGTTCACGATCGAGGCGATGATCACACCGATCAGACCCATGAACAGGAACGAGCCCCAGCCAGACAGGTCTTTCTTCGTCGTGTAGCCCCAAAGGCTCAGAGAACCGAATGCAGCAGCGGTGATGAAGAACACGCGGGTGATCGATTCAGCGGTGTACACCAGGAAGATCGACGACAGGGACAAGCCCATAATTGCGGCAAACACCCAGAACGTCGCCTGGGCCGCGCCCACGCTCATCGACTGAATGCGGAAGCTCAGGAAGAATACTGCGCCCAGCGGAGCCAGCATGATGACCCAACGCAGAGGCGAAGTGTAAATGGCCTCACCAATCGAGGTCAGTCCGATGATGGCGCCGGATGCGTCTTGCACCACCGACAGCTGGAACATGCCCATCGCGGCGATGCCGGTGATGGCAAGGCCCAGAGCCATGTAGTTGTAGACCTTCAGCATGTAGGCGCGAAGGCCCTCATCAATGCCTGCGGCTGTTTGCACGCCCGACTGGGCGTAACCGTCGCGAAGCGGGTTGTTCATTTCTTTACTCTCCAAATGGTCGTAAACGGCCAGAAGCACCGCAGATCTCATGACCTGCGGGAATTGCCGTGAATATGGATATGAAATGCAACTTTCTCAAGAGGTTTCGCAACGGAATCGGGCAATCCTCAAGAGAAAGCTAATATAAAGTGTCGCAGCGCGGCAATCACCACTTATTTGGCAAGGTTTCGACCCGCTCAAACGGCGCGCCGATCATGACGCCAAGCTCGCGTTTCTCGCCTGGTTCCAAGCGAACCGCCGGGCGACCATGGGCAAAGCGGTAGTTGCAGACAATCGCCACATCGCCTTGTGACCAGCGGATCGGCATGCCGAACTGGTCGTAGACGCTGATGAACTGTAGGATCTCCTCGCGCGACAGCTCCTCGCCATTGCCGAAGGTTAGCTTCAGCGGGCGCTCCTCATGCGGCAAGTGCATGACACTTGGCCACGCGTCGAACCAAACGGAATCGTCCGCAATGCTGGAGAACAAGAGATTACGGTCGAGCCCCGGGAAGTATTCAAAGGCTGACGTGGTGTAGCGGGTGATCAAAAGCCGGTTCGGCCCCCATTCCGTCTCGAGGCCGCGGGCCTGTGCTGCCGCTTCCGCCGCAGCAGGGTCTTCCGTCATCATCGACTTCTGCCAATGATTGTAGACACCGGCATTGTCGCGCCCGACAAAGGCTTCGCGGTCGGTGAGCTTGCGGTGGTAGGTCAGGCCATGGGTTTTGAGCTTTTGCCCGAACGGCGTCGCCAAAAGCGCGTCGGTCACCTTTACATTGTCGGAGACAAAGGTCGCCCCTTTGCCCGCTGTTGCGTGCTTGCAAAGAAAGCCGAGCATCGATGTGCTCTGGCCGACATACGCCATCTCGTGATGGTAGTGCAGCCAAGCGCGCAGGGGCGCGCCAATCTCAAAGACATTGGGCTGAAGGGCGTCGCGCGGGTTGGCGCCGCCCTGGTAGTTCATATCGGTCTGGATGACATGCTTGGCGATGGCACGCATACGGCCCAAGTCGCCAAGGCCGGTGTTGGTAACATGCACGAGGCCAACACGATCAAACGTTTCGCGCATGCGGTCCGCCAGCGCGGCACTCTCTTCGATGGCAGACGCACCATCCTGATAGTCGTGCGCATCGATCTGGAAGTCCGAGGCCGGCATAGGCGCTTGACCGGTCCACCATTTGGGTTCTGGCGCGCGGTCCAGCCGCGGGCGACGGGCTTGCGTGGCTTTTGCGTCAAGGGGGCGGGCTGGTGCAAGCATATCGGCTTGCATTTGGCGTGCAGCGGTCGTCATTGATTGCGCGATTGCCATCAACGTGGCCTCCGAATTCATCAATCTTATGGAAGGCTAGGCGAGCATCTGGCGAGCCGAGCGGGGCCGTGGGCAGGCCCACATTTACCTTCCATTAAGAATGTCGAATGGACACAGCGGCATCAAACAAGATTATTGCGCGCCGACGCATCAATCGGAAAAACTATGTTCTCTCAGCCGTCACGCCCGGATTGATTTTGTGATCAACGCGAAGGGTTAGATCTTGCGCGCCGTCAAAGGTTACGCAGCACAGGCGCCGGTTTTTGACCCAAGATCTGCCAAGTCCCGACTAGCCCGAGCCCAACCGTCAACAAAAGCGCGACGCCTACAGCGCCAAACGCCACTGTGGGCAGGAAGGTGAAGCCAGCGCTCATCACGAACTCAAGGACCGCATAGGCGGCGAGCGTACCAGCGCCCAACCCAAAAAGGGCAGCCGCAAATCCAAGCAGCGCATACTCCAAGAGGAACGCCCTTAGGATGCGTCCGCGCGTGGCGCCCAGTGTTTTGAGGATCACCGCATCATAGAGCCGGTGTCGGTGACCAGCGGCCAACGCACCCGCAAGCACCAAGATGGATGCAACGAGGGTAATCGAAGCCGCGCCGCGCACCGCGAGCGCAAGGTCTTCGACCAGCGCGTTCACTTCATCCAAGGCGTCGGAAATGCGCACCGACGTAATGCCAGGGAAGGCGGCTGTGACGGTACGCAGCAGGTCCAACTCCACCGCATCGGGTTGCTGTTCGTCATAGGTCACCGTCGACAGATGAGCGTGCGGCGCCCCCGCCAACGTGTTGGGCGAGAACACCATGACGAAATTGATGGCGAGCGACTGCCATTCCACCTCACGGAAATTGGCAATCCGTGCCGTGATCTCGCGGCCAAGCACATTGACCGTCAGCGTGTCGCCGATCTGAAGGCCAAGCTGGCGGCCCTCTTCTTCGATGAAGGAAACCAGCGGTTCGCCGGTATAGTTTTGCGGCCACCACTCGCCTTCGGTCAGCACCGTGCCTTCGGGCATAAACTCTTCGTAGGTGATGCCGCGATCACCTTGCAGTACCCAGGCAGCTTCCGGCGGAGCTTCGAAGTCGCGCGCAGCGATCCCATTGAGCGACACCAGCCGTCCGCGCAGCATAGGCACCGTTTCCAGTGTCGCATTGGGTGCTTCTTCGGCCACCAGAGATGTGAAGGCATCCAGCTGTGTGTTCTGGATATCGAGGAAGAAGAAACTCGGCGCGACTTCGGGGATTGAGCCGGTAAGTTGCCGCCGCAAGTTCGCGTCAATCAGTGCCAGCGCCACCAGCAGGGTCAGACCAAGACCCAGCGAGAGCACGACAGATGGGGTCAAGGCGCCAGGACGATGGATGTTCCCCAGTGCCAGTTTCACGGTCGTCGCGCGCGGGCGGGGCACCCGTCTGGCCAGCGCCATAACGGCCCATCCAACAAGCCGAAGGACGACAAAACTCACCCCCGCCGCCGCAAGATAGATCGCCGCGATAAAACGACTGTCGGACGCCAAGAATGCGATTGCACCCAGGCCAATCATCGCACTGGCAGCGCCCGCCAAATAAGGCCAACGCGGGAAGCGCCGGCTGTTACCGCCGACATCTCGGAACAGCGCCGTTGCCGGTACATCGCGCACCGTGCCCAGCGGCCAAAGGGCAAAGGCCAGCGCCACCAAGACCCCGTAAAGCGCGGCCAAGCCCAGCGCATTGGGGTAGAGGCGTGTTTCCAACGGAACGGGCAGCACGTCGCCGAAGAGGGTCTGCACGGCGAATGGCACCAGCGCGCCAATCACCAGCCCGATCGCAACACCCAGCGCTGCAATCGCCATCACCTGGAAGAACTGCACCCGGAAGACAAACGGCCCGGCTGCGCCAAGCGATTTGAAGGTCGCGATCGATCGGCGCTTGGCCTCCACGAACGATCGAACAGCGTTGGCCACACCCACGCCACCGACAACCAGCGCCGTGAGGCCGACCAAGGTCAGGAATTGGGCGAACTGTGAGATAGCGCCGGAGAGGCGCGGGCTGGCTTCAGTGCGGTCACGGATACGCCAGCCGGCGTCCGGGTGAACTTCATTGGCTTGCGCTTCAAACGCGGCAAGGTCTGCATCGTCCAACGCTTCTGGGAAGGCGAGCGTGTACTCCCACTCCACCAAGCTACCCGGCTGCACCAGTTGGCTGGCGGCAAGGCCTGCGGCAGAGATCATCGCCCGCGGGCCAAAGCCAAATCCAGACGACAATCTGTCTGGCTCGCGATCGATAACACCGCGCAATTGAAAGGCGTGTTCGCCCAGGCGGATCGTATCGCCGACCTCAATGTCCAAGCGCGCCACCAAAGTGCCCTCAGCGAGCAGGCCATAGATGCCGTTCTGCTGGGCCATGGCGGTATGCAGGTCGGTGCGCAAAGCGCCCGATTGGTCGGTAAAGGTAAGCTCGGAGACCATTGGGTAGGGGTCATCAACGGCTTTGATTTCAACAACCGTCTGTCGCTGTTCATCACCGCTGCGTGCCATGCCGCGCAAGTCAGCACGTTCATTCACGGTCGCGCCCAGTCCAGATAAAAATGCGATCTCTTCGTCGCTCGCTTGGCGCTGGATAAGCTCCATCGATACGTCGCCGCCCAGGATTGCCCGCCCTTCATTGGCCAAGCCGCCAGTCATTGATTGGGCCAGCGCGTTCACGCCCGCAATGGAGGCGACACCAAGCGCAATACAGGCCAGAAAGATCGCAAAACCGCGCAAACCGCCGCGCAATTCGCGCATCGCGTAAACAAAACTCAGGCCAAACGGGGATGCGCCGTTCTGCGCTTTGGGCGCGTCTGTGACAGCAATATCGGCCATTATTCGGCGGCCTCAGCCAATGTGCCCGTCGGGCCGTCTTCCACCACGCGTCCGTCGCTCAAGTGCACTTGACGGTCACACCGCTGTGCGAGCGCAAGATCATGCGTCACGAGGACAAGCGTCGTTCCGCGTTTGGTCGGCGCTTCGAACAGCAGGTCCGCGATCTGCTTGCCGGTCGAATCATCCAGGTTCCCCGTTGGCTCATCGGCGACCAAAATGGCTGGCTCGGGTGCCAGAGCACGCGCCACGGCAACACGCTGCTGCTCACCACCGGAAAGCTGGGTTGGGTAGTGCGCCGTTCGCTCACCGAGGCCGACAGCCTCCAATTCGGCCCGCGCGGCAGCAATCGGGTCGCCATGACCAGCCAGCTCAAGCGGCACCGCAACATTTTCCAACGCCGTCATGGTCGGAATCAGATGGAACGACTGAAACACAATGCCAATTTCGCGGCCGCGAAACGCGGCGAGCCGATCTTCAGACAGATCGGTCAGCGTGGCATCGCCAACACGAACGGACCCGGACGTGGGGCGTTCAAGCCCGGCCAAAACCATCAACAAAGTCGACTTGCCGGATCCTGATGGCCCGACCAAACCAACCGAGGCGCCTTTCGCGACGGCCAAGTCCGCACCTTTGAGAATGTCGACGCGGGCCGCGCCTGAACCAAGCGAAAGGTGAACTTCGTCAAGCGCGATGATGGTTTCTTGGGTCGTGGGGGCCACAAATCTGTCCGTTCAATCTGGAAAACCGAGATATCCGCCATACGTGGCGATCACATCGTCCGATCAGATAGGAACGCACATTTGATGCGCCAAGATAGCAACACGCAACTGACCAAGCTTTTTCTTGCATTTCGACGGATCGGTTTTGCGGTCTTTGTGGTGACGGCGCCGGTTGTATTCAGCGTTTCGCCACAGGCACGCGCCGACACCATCACCATTACAGCGCTCGGCGACAGCCTGACGGCGGGGTTTGGTCTCGCGCCCGGCGAGGGCTTTCCTGCCCAGCTTCAGGAGGCTCTTCAGGCCAACGGGCATGACGTCGTCGTGCTCGACGCAGGCGTCTCCGGCGACACCTCGTCTGGCGGTCTCGCGCGTTTGGACTGGGCACTGTCGCCCGACACCGACGCTGTGATTGTCGAGCTTGGCGCCAACGATGCCCTACGCGGCATCGACCCAACGATCACCGAACAATCGCTGGATGGTATCCTGGCCAACCTCGCCGCACGCGATGTCCCCGCCTTGCTCGCAGGCATGCAGGCGCCCCCCAATATGGGCCAAGCCTATGCTGACCAGTTCAATCCTATCTATCCAAGGTTGGCCGAGACGTACGGCGCAGTCTTCTATCCCTTCTTTCTGGAGGGGGTCGCAGCCGAACCATCGCTGAACCTTGCCGACGGCATCCACCCGACGGCTGAAGGCATCGGCTTGATCGTCGAACGCATTCTGCCCTACGTTGAAGACCTCATCACCCGCGTGTCAGCTGAAGGCTGACCACCCCCACCTTCCGAACACCAAAGGACTTTCCCATGGAAAAGCGCCCACTGGGACGCACCGGCATGGATGTGTCGGTTATCTGCCTTGGCACCATGACCTGGGGCCAGCAGAACACTGAGGCCGATGGCCACGCGCAAATGGACTATGCGCTCGACCAAGGCATCAACTTCTTCGACACCGCTGAGCTTTACGCCATTCCGCCCAAAGCCGAGACGCAAGGCTCAACCGAAACCATCATTGGCACTTGGTTCGCGAACCGCAAAAACCGCGACAAGGTGATCCTGGCCACCAAGATTGTTGGCGCGACATCGATGCCTTGGTTTTCGCCCAACAAGGACAGCGCAAGCCTTCCCACCCGCCAACGTGTAATGGATGCGGTGGATGCATCGCTGAAACGCCTACAGACAGATTATATCGACCTCTACCAGTTGCACTGGCCGGGCCGTCCGTTCTCCATCTTCGGGACGCACCCATTGGTCTGGGAACCGACAGAGGGTGAGGAAGTGTCCATCGAAGAGACGCTCGACGCTTTCGATGCTCTGGTAAAATCCGGCAAGGTGCGCGCCATCGGGCTATCCAACGAGAGCTCTTGGGGCACCATGAAGTGGCTGCACACATCGGAGATCAAAAACCAAGCCCGCGTCGCATCGGTGCAGAACGCCTACAATGTGGTGAACCGCTCCTATGAGATGAACATGGCCGAAGTCAGCATGCGTGAAGATGTGGGCCTCCTTGCCTACTCGCCACTTGGACAAGGCTATCTGTCGGGCAAGTATCGCAACGGCGCGAAACCGGCTGGCGCACGGCGAACGCTGTTCGGCCGCATGGGTCGCTATGAGGGGCCGGGGCCGGATGCCGCGATCGAGGATTATCTGTCGCTGTGCGACGAACGCGGCCTCGATCCGTCACAGACGGCCATCCGCTTCACCACGTCCAAGCCATTTGTTGCCTCGTCGATCATCGGCGCGACCACGATGGAGCAGCTCAAGCACGACATCGCATCCTGGGAAATGCCGTGGGACGATGAGTTGGACGCAGCACTCGACGCTTTGCAGCGCAAACGCCCCAACACCTGCACATAGCGCATGATCGGGGATTGACCCTGGCTGGCCAAGTCTACTAAAAGTGACAAATGGACACTTTAGTAGACAATTCGGGCCAGGCCCTTGCCCGGCGAATACAGCTCGAACGCAAAGCGCGCGGCTGGTCGATGACCGAGTTGGCCGCGCGCTCGGATGTGTCGAAAGCGGCGATCTCGAAGATTGAACGCGGTGAGATGAGCCCCACCGCAAGTGTTCTGGTGCGTCTCGCCCATGCATTTGATCTGACGCTTGCGGGGTTGCTCATCCGGGCTGAACAGGCGTCGGGTAGGGTCCAAAAAGCAGCGGACCAACCGCTCTGGGAAGACCCAGAAACGCGCTATGTTCGACGCCAGATTTTTCAGTCGTCGGACATACCCGTCGAGCTGATCAAAATCTATCTGCCAGCGAACACCCAGGTGTTTATCCCTAAGACGCCTTTGAGCCTGTCACGTGAGGTTATCCATGTGCTGGAAGGCATGCTGACAATCACCGATAGTGGCGGTGTGCACACGCTGGAAACTGGCGACAGCCTTGGGCTGTCGAAGCCCGCAGATGTCACCTTTGAAAATGCAACGCACGAGCCGTGCGTCTACCTCGTAGCCCTGGGGCGCCAATGACTGAACCCATGTTGATCCTGCGTGGCGATCTGGATGATCCAAAGATCATCAGAATGCTGGAGTTTCACCTCGAAACCAACATCGCGGTGACACCGCCAGGCAGTGTCCATGCGCTGGACTTAGAGGCCCTCAAGCAGCCGGAGATAGCCTTTTTTGCAGGATGGTCTGGCGATGAACTGCTCTCGGTCGGCGCTGTCAAAACGATTGAGCCTGGCCATGGCGAGATCAAATCGATGCGCACCGCCGAAGAGCACCGCGCCAAAGGCCTTGGCGCGCGCATGCTCGACCATTTGATCGCACATGCCGAGGCGCAGGGCATTAGGCGCTTATCGCTCGAAACCGGCTCGTTTGATTATTTCCAGCCGGCCCGCAAACTCTATGAAAAGCGCGGTTTTTCTTACTGCGAGCCGTTTGCTGACTACCGGCCCGACCCGAACTCGGTTTTTATGACCAAGCTGCTGTGACGCTTACAGAATGCTCTGCCCGGTCTTCGCCCAGTCCGCCATGAACGCATCAATGCCCTTGTCGGTCAGCGGATGCTTGGCAAGGCCCTTCAGAACGGATGGCGGAATGGTCGCAACGTCCGCGCCCAGCATGGCCGAAAGCTTCACATGGTTGGCGGTGCGGATCGACGCCGCCAGGATTTCCGTCTCAAGCGTCGGGTAATTGTCGTAGATCGTGCGGATCTCTTCGATCAGCGCCATACCATCGATGTTGATATCATCAAGGCGACCGATGAAAGGTGAGATGAACGTCGCACCGCATTTCGCTGCAAGCAGCGCCTGGTTGGCCGAGAAGCAAAGTGTCACATTCACCATCGTGCCTTCGGTGGTCAGCGTTATACACGCCTTTAGACCATCCAGTGTCAGGGGCACCTTCACGGTAACATTGCTGGCGATCTTCGCCAGTTCGCGCCCTTCTGCAACCATACCGTCCGCATCAAGTGCGGTAACCTCGGCAGAGACAGGGCCATCCACAATGCCGCAAATTTCTGCGATCACTTCCTTGAAGTCGCGGCCAGATTTGGCGATCAGCGACGGATTGGTGGTCACACCGTCGAGGAGACCAACCGCGTTCAGCTCGGTGATTTCAGCGACGTCGGCGGTATCGACAAAAAACTTCATCTGTCAGCTTTCCCTATAAGCGTTGGCAGGCGCACTACCCGCCTGATGCGCGCTCGTCTAACCTGTCTCCATGCTCACGTCATCCCCTGCTCACGCGAATGATTCGCCAAATGTGCACGCGCCCGGCGCGCGCGTTGCCGTTTTGGTGCCCGCTCCGATGCCAACGGCGCTAACCTACACGGTCGCAGAGGATCAGCAGGTCGTGGATGGCAGCATCGTCAAAGTGCCGCTTGGCAAACGCCTTGTGCTCGGCACGGTGTGGGGTGCCAGCACCGACAAAGTGGATAGCAAGCGCCTCAAGTCTATCGAAGCGGTGGTCGACGCGCCGCCCGTTCGCGCGCCGTTGCGCGCCTTCATCGATTGGGTCGCCGATTGGACGCTCGCCGCCCCCGGCATGGTCGCCCGCATGGTCACACGCGGTGAAGAGCTGATGCAGCGCGACCCGCCAGTGACGGCGGTCCGTCTGTCCGGTGCGCCACCGGCGCGCATGACCCCTGCCCGCGAAAAGGTCATGTCCACGGTGACGGGCGGTGACGTCTTCACCAAGACAGGACTGGCCGACTTGGCAGGAGTTTCCACGGCGGTGATTGATGGCCTCGTCAAGACGGGCACGCTGGAAACCTTCCAGGTACAACGCGAACCGGGCCGCATAGAGCCAGACCCAGACTTTGATCCGCGCACGCTCACCGAGAGCCAAGCCGACGCCGTCAATACGCTCATTGCCGATCGACGGACCGACGGCGGGCTGGACGTCGCCTTGCTTGAAGGCGTCACCGGGTCTGGCAAGACAGAAGTCTATTTTGAAGCTGTTGCCCAAGCATTGCGCGATGGTCGCCAGGTCCTCATCCTCCTACCGGAAATCGCGCTCACGGCCGCTCTGCTCGACCGGTTCGCTGAGCGCTTCGGTGCTATGCCGGGCGAGTGGCATTCCGGCATCACACCCAAAACGCGCCGACACGTTTGGCGGGGCACCGCCGAAGGCAAGATCAAGGTGGTGATTGGCGCCCGCTCAGCTCTTTATCTACCGTTTGAAGATCTTGGGCTCATCATTGTCGATGAAGAGCATGAGGCCGCGTACAAGCAAGAAGAGTGGGTCAGCTACAATGCACGGGACATGGCCATCGTGCGGGCGCGCTTTGAAAGCGCCCAGGTGATCTTGGCCTCCGCCACGCCGTCGGTTGAAAGCCGCATCAATGCGCAATCGGGGCGCTATCGCCATGTGCCACTGCCAGCACGGTTCGCCTCACGCCCGTTGCCGAGCCTTGCCGCGATCGATCTGCGACGGACACCGCCAGAGCGGGGCACCTGGCTCGCACCGCCATTGATTGAAGCCATGCAGGACACGCTCGATCGTGGCGAACAGTCTCTCCTGTTTCTCAACCGCCGTGGTTACGCACCTCTGACGCTGTGCCGGTCCTGTGGCCACCGTTTTGAATGCGTCCTTTGCTCGGCCTGGCTCGTCCAGCACCGCTTTACCCATACGCTCAACTGTCACCATTGCGGCCACCAAGAACCGATGCCCCAGACCTGCCCCGAATGCGGCAAGACGGACAGCTTGGTTCCGTCGGGACCCGGCGTGGAGCGCATCGCCGAAGAAGTGGATGTACGCTTCCCTGATGCCCGCACCTTGGTCCTGTCATCCGATATGATGGGGGGCCCCAAGCGGTTAAAGGCTGAGTTGCAGGCTGTCGCTGATGGCGAAGTGGATATTGTCGTCGGCACCCAGCTCGTCGCCAAGGGGCACAACTTCCCTGGGCTGACATTGGTCGGCGTGGTCGATGCCGATGTCGGATTCGGCCAAGGCGACCCGCGTGCATCCGAACGCACATTCCAGTTGCTCACCCAAGTCACCGGGCGCGCTGGCCGCGCCGATAAGCCGGGCGTCGGGCTCGTTCAAACTCACATGCCCGATCACCCGGTGCTGCAGGCACTGCTGGCGCACGACACCGAGCGCTTCTACGCTCTGGAAGAAGAAGCAAGACGCCGGGCCCACCTGCCGCCCTTTGTTCGGTTTGTTGCGGTGATCGTGTCCGGCACCGATGGTGGCGCGGTCAAAGCCCATGCCCAGCACCTCAAGACCATCGCCAGACCGCCGGACAGCATCGATGTGCTTGGCCCCGTCGATGCGCCACTTGCCATGCTGCGCGGGCGGCACCGTCAACGACTGCTGGTCCGCGGACCACGCGGTCGCGAGACCCATCACTTTGTGCGCGACTGGTTGCGCAGGTCCGACAAGACCCGTGGTGACCTGCGTGTAGACGTCGATGTCGACCCACAGAGCTTTGTTTAAGATTCCAGGTGAACCAACTTGGGCAGGCCGCCGTAGGTAAAGCTGAGATTACCCGCGTCGTCTCCCCCCTCCCTGAAGACGCGTTCCTGGAGCCAGCCCAATGGAACTAATTGCTACCGGCCTGAATATCTTGCTTGCCCTCGGCACCATTGGGCTGGGTCTTTTTGGCTGGCTCCGCCCAGAAATGACCATGGAATATATCGGCACACAGCCGACTGACGAAACTGGGCTGGCGAAGTCTGAAATTCGCGCGGCGTCCGGCGCCCTCTGGGTCGGTGCCGGTGTCGGTGCACTCCTCCTGGCGACCCCCATCGCTTATCTTATGTTGGCCGCCGTTTGGATTGGCGCATCCGTCGGTCGCGGTACAGCGGTTTTTGTCGACGGCGCGAACGAAGGCAAACCGCTCATCTTCTTCATTGTTGAAGTCGTTTTTGCCGTCTTGCTGCTGGCAATCAATCTCCCAGCGCTTCTCTAGGCCTTCACGGCTCCTCAAAAAGACCTAACTCGGCCGCCTTAGGTAGGTCAAAAGGGCGCAACTGTTTGCCCTTTTGGCTTGGTTGCGTCGCCCCAACCCTTGTGGTACTTCCCACCCGCTTTCTGAGATGAGGATTGCTTGCGAGCGTCCAAACACTCAGAATTTCAAAGAAATTTCAATGGCTTAGACATTGCTTAGCGCGATTGTCTGAGCCTCGACACATCCGATTGACCAGCTGGGGCTCCCTTGTCGTCATCTTCCCTGACTTCTGGTGTTGCAGGACGCTATGCTGCGGCGCTGTTTGAGCTTGCCGACGGCGCCAACGCCATCGACGCGGTAGAATCCGATCTGAAGGGCATCAAATCACTTCTCGACGAGAGCGATGATCTGCGTCGCTTGGTCGAAAGTCCGGCCTTCACAAAAGACGAGCAAGGCCAAGCTCTTGGCGCTGTTCTGGACAAGGCGGGCATCAAGGGCCTGACTGCCCAGTTTATTGGGGTGGTAGCGTCAAACCGCCGCTTGTTCGCCCTGCCAGGCATGATCAAAGCCTATTCGGCAATGGCGGCTGAAAAGCGCGGCGAGATGGCAGCTGAGGTTACATCGGCTGTGGCGCTGACGAAAGCGCAGCGCGATGCTCTGGCCAAGAGCTTGAAAGAAAAAATGGGCAGCAACGTCACGCTCAGCGAGACCGTTGACCCTGCCATTTTGGGCGGGCTGGTCGTGAAGATCGGGTCCCGCATGATCGATACGTCGCTGAAGACGAAACTCAACGCAATCAAATACGCAATGAAAGAGGTTGGCTGATGGAACTTCGGGCCGCTGAGATTTCCGCGATCCTCAAGGAGCAGATCGCGAGCTTTGGCCAAGAGGCTGAAGTCACGGAAGTAGGTCAGGTGCTGTCGGTCGGCGACGGCATCGCCCGCGTCTACGGACTGGACCAGGTGCAGGCCGGTGAGATGGTCGAATTCCCAGGTGGCATTCAGGGCATGGCCTTGAACCTGGAAAGCGACAATGTCGGCGTCGTGCTCTTCGGTGATGACCGCGAGATTAAAGAAGGCGACACGGTCAAGCGGACCGGTAACATCGTGGAAGTGCCTGTCGGCAAGGGCCTGCTCGGCCGCGTTGTCGACGCTTTGGGCAACCCAATCGATGGCAAGGGTCCAATCGAAGGCGCTGAAATGCGCCAGGTCGATGTGAAGGCTCCCGGCATCATCCCACGCAAATCGGTGCACGAGCCAATGTCGACGGGCCTCAAGGCTGTTGACGCTTTGATCCCGATTGGCCGTGGCCAGCGCGAGTTGATCATTGGTGACCGTCAGACCGGTAAAACCGCGATCATTCTCGACACCTTCCTCAACCAGAAGCCGCTGCATGACGGCGACGACGAAAACCAGAAACTGTACTGCGTTTACGTTGCTGTTGGTCAAAAGCGCTCCACCGTCGCTCAGTTCGTGAAGGTGCTCGAAGAGCGCGGCGCTCTGGAATACTCCATCATTATCGCTGCCACCGCATCCGACCCGGCTCCGATGCAGTTCATTGCACCGTTCGCCGGTTGCGCGATGGGTGAATATTTCCGCGACAACGGCATGCACGCTGTGATCGCCTACGACGATCTGTCCAAACAGGCCGTTTCTTATCGTCAGATGTCCCTGCTGCTCCGCCGCCCACCAGGCCGTGAAGCCTTCCCAGGTGACGTGTTCTATCTTCACTCCCGCCTTCTTGAGCGCGCTGCGAAGATGAATGACGATTTCGGCGCAGGTTCGTTGACCGCGCTGCCGGTGATTGAAACCCAAGGTAACGACGTGTCGGCGTTTATTCCGACCAACGTGATTTCGATTACCGACGGTCAGATCTTCCTTGAATCCGATCTCTTCTTCCAAGGCATCCGCCCGGCTGTGAACGTCGGTCTGTCGGTGTCGCGCGTGGGCTCTTCAGCCCAGGTGAAAGCCATGAAGCAGGTCGCTGGTAAGATTAAGGGTGAGCTTGCCCAGTACCGTGAGATGGCCGCATTTGCGCAGTTCGGTTCCGACCTTGATGCCACCACGCAGCAGCTTTTGGCCCGTGGTTCGCGTCTAACAGAGCTTCTCAAGCAGCCGCAGTTCGCACCGCTCAAAACCGAAGAGCAGGTTGTGGTGATCTTCGCTGGCGTGAACGGCTACCTCGACAAGGTCGACGTTAGGCAGGTTGGCGACTTCGAACAGAAGTTCCTGCACCTGATGCGCGACAAGCACGTCGATGTGCTGAACACCATTCGCGACGAAGGCAAGGTATCGGACGAGATGGACGCAAAACTGCGCTCCGCTCTCGACGACTTCCTGAAGAACTTCGCTTAACGGCCGCGGGTTTGCACCGGAGATATATGCCGAATGCCCTCGCTTAAGGATCTGCGCAACCGTATCGCTTCTGTGACTGCGACGCGCAAAATCACCAAAGCCATGCAGATGGTGGCTGCTGCGAAACTGCGCCGTGCCCAAACGGCGGCTGAAGCTGCACGCCCCTACGCTGACCGCATGAGCACCGTGCTGTCGAACCTTGCCGCCGGACAAATGTCTGGTGGTGGTGAAGGTGCGTCACCGCTGATTGCCGGGACCGGAAACGATCAGGTTCATTTGCTGGTGGTGGCAACCGCCGAGCGCGGCCTATGTGGTGGCTTCAACTCATCGATTGTGCGCCTGGCCCGCCAAACCGCCCGTGATCTCATCAATCAGGGCAAAGAGGTGAAAGTCCTCACGGTTGGCAAGAAGGGCTACGACCAGCTGAAGCGCGACATGTCCTCGCGGATCACCGATCAGATCGAGTTCCGATCAGTGAAGTCCATTGGGTACATGCAGGCCGAAGAGGTCTCCTCGAAGATCATGGAAATGTTCGAGGCGGGCGAGTTTGACGTCTGCACGCTGTTCTACGCGCAGTTCAAATCGGTGATCTCGCAGGTGCCGACGGCACAGCAGTTGATCCCAGCGCAGTTTGAAGTATCTGAAGACCCTGTCTTCTACGAGTATGAGCCGGACGAGAACGCCATTCTGGACGATTTGTTGCCACGCAACCTGACCGTTCAGGTGTTCAAGGCACTGCTGGAAAACGCTGCTTCAGAACAAGGCGCCCGCATGGCCGCGATGGACAACGCCACGCGCAATGCAGGCGACATGATTGATAGTTTGACCCTGTCGTACAACCGACAGCGTCAGGCACAGATCACCAAAGAGCTTATTGAAATTATTTCGGGCGCTGAGGCGCTCTAGACCAGATCGAAGGTTAGGGAGTTTCCCATGGCAGACGCAACAGGACGCGTATATCAGGTGATCGGGGCCGTCGTGGACGTTCAGTTCGACGGCGACTTGCCACCGATCCTCAACGCGTTGGAAACCGACAACAATGGCAACCGCCTCGTGCTTGAGGTAGCCCAGCACCTCGGCGAAAACGCCGTGCGCTGCATCGCCATGGACACATCCGAAGGTTTGGTCCGCGGCCAGCCCGTAACCGACACCGGTGGCCCAATTCAGATGCCTGTGGGTGACGGCACCCTTGGCCGCATCATGAACGTGATCGGCGAGCCGATTGATGATGCTGGCGACGTGGTGCACGAAGCCAAGCGCCCAATCCACGCACCGGCCCCGGCCTTCTCCGAGCAGTCCACCGAAGCTGAGATCCTTGTGACCGGAATTAAGGTTGTGGACCTTCTCGCACCGTACGCACGTGGCGGTAAAATTGGCCTGTTCGGCGGCGCCGGCGTGGGCAAGACGGTGCTTATTCAGGAACTCATCAACAACGTCGCTAAGGCGCACGGTGGTTACTCCGTGTTCGCTGGCGTTGGTGAGCGTACCCGTGAGGGCAACGACCTTTACTGGGAGATGATCGAATCTGGGGTGAACAAAGAAGGCGGCGGCGAAGGTTCCAAAGCCGCTCTCGTGTTCGGTCAGATGAACGAACCTCCTGGTGCGCGCGCTCGTGTGGCTCTTTCAGGGCTTACCATCGCTGAGCACTTCCGCGATGAAGGCCAGGACGTGCTGTTCTTCGTCGACAACATCTTCCGCTTCACCCAGGCTGGTTCTGAGGTGTCGGCGCTTCTCGGCCGTATTCCTTCGGCTGTGGGCTATCAGCCAACACTGGCGACCGACATGGGCGCCCTGCAAGAGCGCATCACCACCACCACCAAAGGTTCGGTGACCTCGGTGCAGGCCATCTACGTGCCTGCCGATGACTTGACCGACCCTGCGCCGGCCACATCGTTCGCTCACTTGGACGCAACGACCGTGCTTAACCGCGCCATTTCGGAAAAAGGCATCTACCCGGCCGTGGACCCGCTGGATTCCACCTCGCGTATGCTTGACCCGCAGATCATCGGTGAAGAGCACTACAACGTTGCCCGCCAGGTGCAGGAAACGCTGCAGCGCTACAAAGCCCTACAAGACATCATCGCCATTCTCGGCATGGACGAACTGTCGGAAGAAGACAAACTCACCGTGGCCCGTGCTCGTAAGATCGAGCGCTTCCTGTCGCAGCCCTTCTTCGTGGCTGAGGTCTTCACCGGTTCGCCAGGCATCTTCGTTTCGCTGGAAGACACCATCCGCTCGTTCAAGGCGGTTGTTGAAGGCGAGTATGACCACCTGCCAGAAGCTGCGTTCTACATGGTCGGCACCATCGATGATGCCGTTGCCAAGGCGCAGAAACTGGCAGAAGCCGCTTAAGGCCGCCTAGAGGATAGTCGCTATGGCAGACGCCTTTGCCTTTGAACTCGTGTCGCCAGAACGCCAGTTGGTTTCGGGCGAGGCCACGCAAGTTGTGGTGCCTGGTGCCGAAGGCCAATTCACGGTGCTGGCCAACCACGCTCCTTTCTTATCGACCCTGAAGCCAGGCATCCTAGAGGTGACGATGGCTGACGGTTCAACTGACCGGATTTTTGTGCGCGGTGGTTTTGCCGATGCCAATCCGGAAGGCCTGACGCTGCTTGCCGAAGAGGCGCAGCGCGTTGCCGACATGGATATGAGCGCCCTGGATCAAGCCATTCAGGACGCCAGAGAAGACGTCGCCGACGCCACGGACGACATGAAGAAAGCCGCCGCGGAACTTAAGCTAGCGCAGCTTGAGGAAGTCAAAGCGGTTCTCTAAGCGGGTCCGATCAAAACACCAGAAAGCCCGGCCATTGGCCGGACTTTTTCGTTTAGTCGAGGCGTGCACTGTCGATCCGGAATGTCGCCGCAAACGGCAAGTGGTCTGAGACTTTTTCGCGAAACTTCGCCTGCCCCATATTCAAATTCCAATGCATCGGGAACAGACGCAGGCTGCCGCGAATATACTCGTTGCTGCGGTTACGGCTGATCGCGAAGCCATCAAGCAGGTTCTCACGCCCGGACTGCAAAATGTGGGAATAGCGTTCCTGCAAATCCCAGGACGACACAAAGTCCATAATGTCGTCGCCGCCCAAATGATGAAAATTGCTGATGTCCTGCCCCGGGATCATGTTGAAGTCACCCATCAGCAGGATATCCGGTTCGCGGCTTCTTTGATCACCGCGTAGCTGTGTGATGTGCCCGCCGATGACCTTGCACTGTTCGTCGCGAATGCGTTGGTCGTCCAGATCACGACCGGACTTCAGGTGAACGCCGATCAGGAGAAAGTCGAGTTTGCCGATCGTGACGTCCGCCAGAAACGCACGCCGCAGATTGACGTCGCCGAGGTCCGAACCGTCCATGAGATGCGCATTCTCAACTTTCACACCCTTTTTGTAGAGGCAGCCAATGTGCATCGCGCTGCGGCCGCGCTTTGTCGGACTGTTCTGTGACAGGAAGGTATACTCATAGTCGACGCCCCACTTGGTGAGCTGGGAGGCGAGACCTGCCACATGGTCCTCGTCTTTGATTTCAACGAGCGTGATGAATTCGGCATCCAGCCGGTGCAGCCCGCGCGCTTGTTCCTTGCGTCGTTCATCCGTCAGTTTTTCGAAGGTCGCCAAGTTCCAGGCGGCGATGGTCGCGGTTGATTTGGAAAAGACATGGGTAGGCATAGCGGTATTACCTCGTCTCTTGCTGGCACCGCTCGCGCAAACCGACATGGCTTCACCCGATCGTGCCCGGAACGCATGACGCTACGGCTGGTGCGTGACAAAAAAGTGACGGACGTGCGGCGCGAGCGCTAGGACATGGCGAGACGCGGACGGTGATCAATCGGGTTGGAACCGAACTGCTTCTTGAAGGCGCGGGCAAACCCGTCGGGCGACCCGTACCCATAACGGCGGGCGATGGCGTCAACCCGGTCACCTTTGGCGACATCCTGCCAAGCAAGAGTAAGGCGCCAACGCCGCAAATAGGAGGCTGGCGACTCGCCGACGCTCTGCTGAAACCGCGTCGCGAAACGGCTGAGGGATAGGCCAGATAGGTTGGCCAAATCATCGTTGCGCCAATTGCGGCCAGGGTCATCATGGATAGCGACAATCGCCCGGCTTAACTGGACATCGGCAAGGCCGGCCAGGAGGCCAGGTTGCGTTGTGCCAGCTTCGATCTGCGCGCGCAGTAGCCGCACGATCAAAACCTCGCCCAGTCGGTTCACCACCGAACCGGAGCCGCACCGATTGTTGGCCATCTCCAAGCGCAGCAGATCAACCAAGCTGCGCGTGTCGGCCTCGGTCTCCAAGTCGAACACACTTTCTTCCGGCAAGGCTGCGAGCAATGGGTTGGCATCGCCACCCCAATCCACCCGAGCGGCAAACACATTGCCCGCAAAACTGTCGTCGAAACCCGTCCCGTGCGGCCGGAAGATGACCGTCTTCGCCGCGCCATCCTCACCCGGCATAACAACCAAAGAAGCGGTGACCAAGTGCGCTGGTCCGACGCGCATCGCAAAACGCTCCATCAACGTGGTCAGGCGATCAAAACGGCGCATATGAGATTTTCCATCGG
This sequence comes from Hyphomicrobiales bacterium, assembly GCA_965601715.1. Taxonomy (GTDB): domain Bacteria; phylum Pseudomonadota; class Alphaproteobacteria; order Rhizobiales; family MH13; genus MH13. The sequence continues at coordinate 2,001,615 of OZ271835.1, forward strand.
ATTTTTGGGATTTTCTATAACAAAAACCCTGCTAAAGGCCAGACACATTCTTCTGAAAGGACACCCCGATGCTTATCCCCCGCCAAAAAGTCCCTGACCTTGCGGTCCCGACACTGGACCATGGCACCTTTAACCTCGGCACTGAGAGCGCCCAGCGCGGCACGGTTATCTGTTTCTATCGCGGCCTGCACTGCCCGATCTGCGCCAACTACCTGACCGAGATGCAAAAGCGCGTTGACGCGTTCGCCGAGCGGGGCGTCGCAACGATCGCCATCAGCTCGGACGGTGAGGAACGCGCCCGTGAAATGGCCACCAAGATCGGCGCGACCAGCCTGCGCTTCGGCTACGACCTGTCGCTGACCAAGGCGCGTGAGTGGGGCCTCTACATCTCCACGTCGCGCGGCAAGACCTCCATCGGCATCGAGGAACCAGCGCTGTTCTCCGAGCCAGGCCTGTTCATGGTCACGCCAGAGCAGACACTCTACTACGGCTCGGTGGCAACCATGCCGTTTGTGCGCCCGCACTTCAGCGAGCTGGTCAGCGCCCTCGATTTCGCGATCGAGAAAAACTACCCGGCACGCGGCGAGTACACCGGCGACGTTTAAAAAAATTGCCCTAGATTGCTCTGAAAGCCCCGGCCATCGGCCGGGGTTTTTTCGTGTTTGGTGTAACGCGCCCACGGCCAAGCCTTTTTGAGGGCGCCGCCCTATGCCACACTCCTGGTCAAACGGATCCAACCGAAAGGCCCATCATGGCGACTCAGCCCAAAATTTCTCCAGTAGAGAATGGCCCATTGATCGTCAGCGACCTTCAGGCGCTAACGAACTCGGACGGCGACACCCTCCAGACCAACGAAAAACTGGCTCTGTGCCGATGCGGCCAATCAGCGAACAAACCGTTTTGCGATGGCACGCACAACAAGACGGGCTTCTCCAGCGCGCCGGACACCAGCAAAATCCGCAACACACCGATCGCCTATTCGGGAACCGTCGACGGGAAGCAGGTGACCGTCCACTACACGCCGGTCTTATGCTCCCATGCTGCGGAATGCGTGAAGGCGTCAAACGCCATTTTCGACCCAACCCGCAAACCATGGGTCGAGCCCGAAAATGGCTCGATGGGCGAACTGCTCACTGCCATGTCCAATTGCCCGTCAGGCGCGTTGCGGATCGAAGTGGCGGCCACTGAGCCACAGCATATGGTCAACGGGGACGTCGCAATATCTGTCGAGAAGAATGGACCCTATCGTGTCAAAAACGTCGCGCTGGATGCGACGTTTAATGGCGTCGGCGCGAGCCACACCAAATATGTCCTGTGCCGTTGTGGGCACTCCAAAAACAAGCCGTTCTGCGACGGCACGCATCGCGACGAAGGCTGGAAAGAAGACGCATCGGCCAGCTGATCAAGCGTTAGACCATGCGTAAACGAAAATCCCGGCCATTGGCCGGGGTTTCTTGTTGCGGGTCCATGATGCGACCGAGTTGTGACCGCAGTCACAGTCAGACCTAACCTAAAACCGAATATGGGGCTTGTTCAGGGTTGTCCCGAACGAAACGTAAGACATCGCCTAAGAGGTCCCTGCCATGCGTGCCTTTACTGCAATCCCCCTGCCCAAGGCGGCCACCCCCTCTCAACAGGGTTTCCGTTATGGAACAAAGCGACTTCCTCGCCCAGCTATCCAAAAACCCGCACAGCCTACTCCTATTGCGGCCTGAACCTAGCCAGCTAAGCCCGGATGGATGGCGCGGGTTCGGTTGATCATCTCACACAGCTTGGATCATCGCGATAAGTCGGCTGACCCCATCCGCGAAGCGCGGCTGCGGTCCCTGTTGTTTTGATACCTCCCGCCTGACCGACAACCGGACAAAGACATCAGATTTGCCGATCGGCGGTTACGGCGAGTGCATTGGCAATTTGCGCTGCCAAGCGTGCATTGTTCTTCACCAACGCGATGTTGCTGACGAGGCTACGCCCATCGGTGATCTCAAGAATGCGCCCCAACAGGTAAGGTGTCACCTCTTTGCCGGTGATGCCGAGGCGCATCTGATCAGCCTGAGCTTGCGCGATATACCCGGCCATTTCATCGGCGGGTATCTCGTCGTCTTTCGGGATCGGGTTGGCCACCAGCATACCGCCGTCGATCCCCAACGCATCGCGGCTCGTCTGAAAGGCCGCAATCTCTCCCGCGCTTTCGATACGCACCGGTACGCGGTGCGCCGAGTGGCGCGACCAGAAGGCTGGCATCACATCTGTCTGGAAGCCGACCACCGGCACGCCTTGCGTCTCCAACACTTCCAGCGTCTTCGGCACATCAAGGATCGCCTTGGCTCCGGCGGCCACCACAATCACGCCGGTGCGCCCTAACTCCAAAAGGTCGGCGGAGATGTCGAAGCTCTCTTCCGCGCCTTTGTGCACGCCGCCAATACCGCCCGTGGCGAACACACGGATGCCCGCCATGGCAGCCACCATCATCGTCGCCGCGACGGTCGTGCCAGCATCAGCATCCGACGACACCGCATAGGCCAGGTCAGCCCGCGACACCTTCAGCGCACCCTTGGTCTGCGCCAACTGATCGCGCGCCTCAGCGGTGAGCCCGACCTTCAACCTTCCACCCATCACGGCGATGCAGGCAGGGGTCGCGCCTTGGGCACGAACCTCAGCCTCGACCTCTGACGCCATCTGCGTGTTCTGCGGATAGGGCATGCCATGGGTGATGATTGTGCTTTCCAGCGCGACGACGGGCTCACCATCGCTGAGAGCAGCAGCCACATCGTCGTGAAGGTCGATCAACGGGTGAAGGGTCGAGTCAGGCATCAGTCTTCCATCAATCATGGCCATCAGGCGAGCGTGGCGGCGGACAGGTCGCGCCGCACGGCAGTGGGTGATTCCAGCGTTTGTTTGGCAAGCTTTGCCCCCATCGCGGTCGCCACGTCCAGAGGGTGGCCGCGTATAAGGCCATGCAAGGTGCCAGCCAACATGGCGTCGCCCGCGCCTGTCACATCGATGACTTTCGCCGGGTTAACAGTTCGGTGCTGCACACCGGATGCATCCGCGACAACATAGCCGTCGCTCCCCATGGTAACGACCACAGCACTGACGCCGCGCACCAGAATGCGTTCAGCTTGTTCCCACGGCACATCCACGCCAACCAGCGCGGTGGCTTCATCAAGGTTGGTGACCAGCACATCGATGGCTGACAAGTCGTCAGGCAGCCGCGCCGTTTTGGCGACCGACACGGTGTTTAACGCAAGATGGAAGCCTTGCTTGGCATCGAACAGGTCTGAGAGGGTTTGAGCGGGAAGATTACAGTCGGCGAACACCCAGCCAGTCGGGCGTAGAAGCGGGCGCACATCTTCAAAGTCGGCGCTTGTCAGATCATCGAAAGCGTCCATGGCGGCGAGGCCAAACGCCAACTCTCCCTGCGGGTCGAGCACCGCAACATATTCGGCGGTTGCGTATTCCGAGGAAGGCGAACAGCCATCCGTGCGCACACCGACCGCCTGCAGATCGCCGAGCAATGCGCGCCCCGGCTCGTCGTCACCAACACGCGACACCATCCCCACCGCATGTCCAAGCCGGGCCAGCGTCTCGGCAACATTGCGCGCCACCCCACCAAAGGCCGTTCGGACGCTGGCCGGATTGGACGTGCCTGCCAGCAGCGGATCCGTCACCTGATAGGTGCGATCCACCACGGCACCGCCGAAACACACAACATCCAAAGAGGGCGCGTCAGAACTCATAGGACGGTCTTAGCAGGTCAGCCCTGTTACACCAGATTCAGCGTGATGGCGGTCAGCGCAACGTACCGGGTCACCTTGGAAATCGTCACCAGGATCAGGAAGCTCCACCAGGGTTCACGCATGACCCCAGCAACGACTGTGAGCGGGTCACCGATGATGGGCATCCAAGCCAAGAGAAGCGACCAGCGCCCCCACTTGTGGTAAAAGCCGCGCGCCCGACCGAGCTGCTCCGGGCTGGCGGGAAACCAGTTACGATCTTGAAAGGTCTGGGCGTAGAGACCGAGCACATAGTTCACGCACGACCCCAGCACATTGCCGATGCTCGCCACGATGAGCATGCCGACCACCGAATGCGCCCCCGCGGTCAAAAAGCCGATCAGCACCAGTTCGGACTGGGCGGGCAGAATAGTCGCCGCCAAAAAGGCCGACGCGAACATGGTTGTGTAGGCGGCAAGGTCGAGCACGGGTGTGGAATCACAAGGTGTCAGCAAATGCGTTGACTGGATGAGTAGGACACCCGCCACAAACGGCAAGCCTTTGACCCAAGAAGCACACCGGATTGCATGCCGAACCAGACATTTCACCGCCGGCACACTGCAAGACCACGCAAAGCTTCCTTTTACGTAAACGGAATACATCTGCGTCCAAAAAGCACCCTCAGTTTCGACCTTGGTCGGCTCGACCGAATCCAGCAGGAAGGCTAAAACCGGTGTCGAAGGGTTGGACCCTCTCTGCCGAACGCTGAGCCATCGGGGGCACACAGCGTCGGAACAGATCAACAGGGCATCATTGACGCGCTATGGCAAACACTGATCTGCGGGGCAATCGCCCGCTTTCGCCGCACCTCCAAGTTTATCGACCACTGTTCACCATGATGATGTCGATCATGCATCGCATCACGGGGTCCGCGCTGTATGTCGGCACGGTTCTGGTGGTCTATTGGCTGCTCGCCGCAGCCGCCGGTCCTGAGTATTACGAAACCGCGACAGACCTGTTCGGCTCGTTTCTCGGTCGGCTGATCCTGTTCGGCTTCACCTGGGCGCTGATGCACCACATGCTGGGCGGTATTCGCCACTTCATCTGGGACACTGGACGAGGGCTCGACGCAGTTGGCCGCAACTTCCTGGCGCGCGCCACGCTGGCCGGGTCCTTGGCACTAACCGTGATCCTCTGGATCATTGGCTACGCGGTTTAGGGAGACAAATCATGGCAGATATGCGCACCCCCCTCTCCCGTGTTCGTGGCCTGGGCTCCGCCAAAGAAGGCACTGATCACTTCTGGCGCCAGCGCGTCACCGCGGTCGCCAATGTTCCGCTTCTGTTGTTCTTCGTGGTCATGGTCATCGGCCTGCAGGGCGCAAGCCATGCGCGCTTTGTCGATGTCATGGGCTCGCCCTTGGTGGCTGTCTTGATGCTGCTGGTCATCATCTCGGCAACCATCCACATGCGCCTGGGCATGCAAATCGTCATTGAAGATTACGTCTCCAATGAAGGCGCCAAAATTGTCGCGCTCCTCGCAAACACCTTCTTCACCATTTTGATCGCAGCTGCATCCATCTTCGCGATCCTGAAAATGAGCTTCGGAGGCTAACGCTTTATGGCAACTGAAACCGCAAACGGTTCTGCTGCACCGGCCACAAATGGCCAGGCTTACCCCATCACCGATCACACCTTCGATGTTGTGGTTGTTGGCGCCGGTGGCGCTGGCCTGCGCGCCGTCGTGGGTGCGTCGCAAGCTGGCCTCAAGGTCGCCTGCATCTCCAAGGTCTTCCCAACGCGCTCGCACACCGTGGCGGCGCAGGGTGGTATCTCCGCCGCCTTGGGGAACATGGGCCAGGATGACTGGCGCTGGCATATGTATGACACCGTGAAAGGGTCAGACTGGCTCGGCGACCAGGACGCGATCGAATATCTCTGCAAGAACGCGCCAGAAGCCGTTTACGAGCTTGAGCATTGGGGCGTGCCTTTCTCGCGCACCGAAGCTGGCAAGATCTACCAGCGGCCCTTCGGCGGCATGACAACGCAATATGGCGAGGGCCCCGCCGCACAGCGCACATGCGCCGCCGCCGACCGCACCGGCCACGCTATCCTGCACACGCTCTATGGCCAGGCCCTGCGCAACTCGACTGAGTTCTTCATCGAGTATTTCGCCATTGACCTGATCATGGAAGAAGGCGCCTGCCGTGGTGTCGTTGCCATGTGCATGGAAGACGGGTCTATCCACCGCTTCCGCGCCCACAAAACCGTGCTGGCGACCGGCGGTTATGGCCGCGCCTACTTCTCGGCGACCTCGGCACACACCTGCACCGGTGACGGCAACGCCATGGTGCTGCGCGCTGGCCTGCCTTTGCAGGATATGGAATTCGTGCAGTTTCACCCAACGGGCATTTACGGCGCTGGCTGCCTCATCACCGAGGGCGCACGCGGCGAAGGTGGCTACCTCGTCAACTCCGAGGGCGAGCGCTTCATGGAGCGCTATGCGCCATCGGCCAAAGACCTTGCCTCGCGCGACGTGGTATCCCGCTCCATGACGATGGAAATCCGCGAAGGCCGCGGTGTCGGCAAGAACGGTGATCATATCTTCCTGCACCTGGATCACCTCGACCCAGAGATCCTGCATGAGCGCCTACCAGGCATTTCTGAATCCGCGCGCATCTTTGCAGGCGTCGATGTCACCAAAGAAGCGATCCCTGTGCTGCCAACCGTTCACTACAATATGGGCGGCATCCCAACCAACTATCACGGCGAAGTGCTGACCAAGGTCGGCGGCGACCCGGACAGCGTCGTCCCCGGTCTGATGGCCATTGGCGAGGCGGCCTGCGTCTCCGTCCATGGCGCGAACCGCTTAGGCTCCAACTCGCTGATCGACCTTGTGGTGTTCGGCCGTGCTGCCGGCGCCCGCTGCGCCGACACGCTGGAAGCTGGCGAAAAACACGCTGAGCTGCCAGCCGATAGCGCCGACATGTCGCTCTCACGCCTCGACCAGGCCCGCTTCGCCAACGGCTCACGTTCGACGGCTGAGCTTCGCCTTGAGATGCAGCGCGTCATGCAGAACAACTGCGCCGTGTTCCGCACCGGCGATGTGCTGGACGAGGGCGTGAAGCTCATCAACCAGACCTGGGCAGCGTCCGACGACATCAAGACGACCGACCGATCGCTGATCTGGAACACCGACCTCATCGAGACGCTGGAGTATGACAACCTCATCTCCCAAGCCGTCGTGACGGTGGAGTCAGCGGCCAATCGCAAGGAAAGCCGTGGCGCTCACGCCCGCGAGGACTTCTCCGAGCGCGACGACAAAAACTGGATGAAGCACACGCTGGCCTTCGTCGACGTTGAGGAGAAGACCGTCAAACTCGATGACCGCCCGGTCCACACCTACACAATGTCCAACGACATTGCGTACATCGAACCCAAAGCGAGGGTCTATTAACCCGTGTCTCCCATTCGGACCGTCAGTCCGCAGCGAAGCGCGCCAGGAATTGTGATGAAGCACATTCTCCCAGCCCTGTTGGCCCTGGCCGCCACGCCTGTTCTCGCCCAACCCATGTCGGGCGAGATCACCGCGGCATGCATGAACGCCATGGGCGAGACCGAACAGGTCTGCGGCTGTGTGGAAGAGGAAATGATGATCACGCTGTCGGATGACCAGCTGGTCTTCCTCCTGGCGATCCTGACCGAAGACGAAACCAAACTGGAGGAGCTGGAAGGCAGCTTCACCAACGACGACGCCCAAGGCGTGCAAAACGCGATGATCACCGCTGGCCTCGCCTGCATGGGCTGACCCCAACGCCATACGAACACGAGAACCCACACGGACACACACCATGGTTCAACTGACGCTTCCTAAGAACTCCACCATGAGCGAGGGCAAAACCTGGCCCAAGCCGGAAGGCGCGACGAACGTGCGTGCGTTCCGCATCTACCGGTGGAGCCCGGACGATGACGCCAATCCGACCATCGACACCTATTATGTCGACATGGACGATTGCGGCCCGATGGTCCTCGACGCGCTCATCTGGATCAAAAACAACATCGATCCGACGCTGACCTTCCGCCGCTCCTGCCGCGAAGGGATTTGCGGCTCGTGCGCCATGAACATTGACGGCACCAACACCCTCGCCTGCACCAAAGGCATGGACGAGGTGCGCGACGGTGCGGTGAAAATCTACCCGCTGCCGCACATGGCCGTGATCAAGGATCTGGTGCCGGACCTGTCGAACTTCTACGCCCAGCACGCCTCTATCGAACCTTGGCTACAAACTGCGACGCCGGAGCCGCAGGGCGAGTGGAAGCAAAGCCACGAAGACCGCGCGAAACTCGACGGGCTCTATGAGTGCATTCTGTGTGCTTGCTGCTCAACCAGTTGCCCAAGCTACTGGTGGAACGGCGACCGCTACCTCGGCCCGGCCGTTCTGTTGCAGGCCTATCGCTGGCTGATCGACTCGCGCGACGAGGAAACCGGCAAGCGGCTCGACAATCTGGAAGATCCGTTCCGCCTCTACCGCTGCCACACCATCATGAACTGCGCCCAGGCCTGCCCGAAAGGGCTCAACCCGGCGCTGGCGATCGCTGAAATCAAAAAGATGATGGTGGAGAGAAGGGTTTAGCGCCTTTCTAGCTGGCTCTGGGCCTTCGGCCCATCCGCGCACAGAGATCAAAAAGATCATGGTGGAGAGAAGGGTTTAGGCCGAACCCCTTCTCCCAAGCCCCAGACTTGATCCGGGGCTTTTGTCTACGCGGTCCCTAATCCACCAGCCAAAAACGGACCTGGCCAAGGGCCTTGCGCCACTGGACCAACATGCCCAAGATAGTCCGATGGCCCTCACAACCTCCGATCAAAACCCGCCCATGGGCTGGAAGGCAGCGCCTTTCACCCTTCCCGACTATGGTGGCACACAGCACAGCCTCGACACCCTGATGGGCGAGAAGGGCCTGGTGCTCGTCTTCATGTGCAACCACTGCCCCTATGTGGTGGCCGTCGCCGACCGGCTGGCCGCTGACGCTCGCACGCTGAGGGATGAAGGCTTCGGCTTCGCCGGCATCATGGCGAACGACTTCGTGAATTACGCCGAAGACCGGCCAGAGAAGATGAAAGAGTATGCCGCCCGCTGGGGCTTGCCCTTCCCCTATCTGGTCGATGAAAGCCAAGAGGTCGCCAAGGCCTATGGTGCCGTCTGCACGCCAGACTTTTTCGGCTTCAACGCATTGGGCGAGCTGCAGTATCGCGGACGCATCGACGACACCCGCCCGGGCCAGCCCTCATCGGGAGGAACGTCTGACCTTGTGCAGGCCATGCGCCTGATCGGCGAGACGGGCAACGGCCCTGAGAACCAAATTCCCAGCATGGGCTGCTCGATTAAGTGGAAGCGGTGACTGGCCTTTTGTTCAAAGTGTTGTAACGTCAAAAAGGCGCTTTGGGGCCGTCTCTGGGCGCTATGTGCATGAGGGGATGGGCTCCAACACTTTGGCCTCGATAGACGTCACAGATCGCGAACAGCTTGAGCGTTTTCTGCGCGAAACGGTCGAGCAGGACGTTGGGCGAGAGCAGGTTGTGGCCTTTGCTGCGCGCGCCGCTTTGCGCGCCGTTCCTGCCCTTGCCTCACTTCACCTAAAGGACAATCCCGGGTTCGCCCCAACTATCGTCTTGCCAACCCTACGTGCCATGGCGCTGCTGCCCGCGCTGCTACCGACGCTGCCCACGCTGCTACCCTCGCTGCTGCCGACGCTGCCCACGCTGCACTCGCTACAGATGTCGAAGCAATAGCGGCCGGCACGCCAATAGCCCAGCAGCCTTTATGGCCTGACGGTCCTTCAGTTTGGGCCAGGGGTGAATGGCAAGCACTGAGGAGCGACCTCTTAAGCCTTGGCGACGATTGGCAGGTCTGGACAGCGTGGTACGACGCACGTTTGGGCGTTAGCGCTACCCACCCGGTGCTTTCCGCCGCTGCCAATGAACGCATCGAAGTCGCGCGCGTTCTGGAAGTCACCGAATATGAGTGGGGAGTACCGCGGCTCGCTAATGCGAAGATAAAGGAGATCATCGAGCGGGAGACGGAGCGGGACTTGACAGAGGCTCGGGAAGAGACCGAAGAGCAACCGAAGCAAGACGAAAACCCAGCAATCAACACCGCTGCCATCCCCAAGGCCGCGAGACCGTCGTCCATCCCATCAGTTTGGCGGGACGGTAAAGCCCATCTCGACACATCCAACATTCAGTCAGACCTGAGCGAGATATTGGCGCGTGAGGAACGAGACGCCCTCGCCGCAGAATTCCAGAGTTTGATCGACGCCCCCGGCGTTGCCAGCAACCATGATCAGCGAGCCTGTGATTACCTCAAAGAAACGCTCGAACTGTTGCCTGCGGGCGCGCCAACAAGCGCGGAATTGTTCCGACTGACCAGACGCGAGCAAACGCTGATTGAGATGGCGGCAACCGTCAACGAAGAGTGGCCTGATGTCGAAGCGGCCCAATTCAGGGCTTTGCTGGCCGGGCTCACGGACTATCTGAATCTCTTCCCACTGAGGCGCAAAAGACGACGCATCGATCTTTCCGGCATCTTGGAGGATGTGAGCGGCAATGAAGTCCGAATAGACCTAACTCAGACCAACGAAGACCTTCGGACCGAAACAGCGATTGAGGTCGTCGATGAAGCGATCCCGGCAGCCGTAGACCGCATCATAGAAGAAGTACCAGCCAGCGACGAACCGCTGGAAGGGACTGGTCTCGATGCCGCAATCGATGCCTATGACGGTATCAACGCAACGGCGATCACCCTTGCTAGGAACGCCAGTAGCAGTCCTGCAGCGGTCGAGGTTTTGAAAGAACTCCAGCCGCAGACACCGGATGAGGCCTTGGCCTTTGCCAAAGGTTATCACGAAAAAAGAGTCGAAAATTACGAGAAGCTGGGACGAGCGCAGGGCGATGCCGAAACGGCCGTATCAGCCGGAGGCGCGGTGCTTAGAAACCGCGAACGTCTGCTTGGCTGGATACCAAAGCTTTTCAAGAAATCAGACCCTGGCGACACAGGCACCTAACATTCACTCTTGCTCTGGGCCTTAGGCCCAACCGGCATTCCACTTTGCTCTGTGCCTGCGGCACAACCTGCATGCCACTTTGCTCTGGGCCTACGGCCCAACCGGCATGCCACTTTGCTCTGGGCCTACGGCCCAACCGGCATGCCACTTTGCTCTGGGCCTACGGCCCAACCGGCATGCCACTTTGCTCTGGGCCTGCGGCCCAACCGGCATGCCACTTTGCTCTGGGCCTGCGGCCCAACCGGCATGCCACTTTGCTCTGGGCCTGCGGCCCAACCGGCATTCTTCTCTGCTCTGTGCCTGCGGCCCAACCGGCATGACACTTTGCTCTGTGCCTGCGGCCCAAGCGGCATGCCACTTTGCTCTGTGCCCCCCGGCCCAACCGACATGCCATTTTGCTCTGGGCCTGCGGCACAACCAGCATGCCGCTTTGCTCTGTGCCTGCGGCACAACCGCATGACACTTTGCTCTGGGCCTACGGCCCAACCGGCATGCCTTTTTGCTCTGGGCCTTCGGCCCAACCGCGTGGGCACAACCGCTGGGGTTATCCCCGCCCATTCACCCTCCTCTACCCTGGCCGCACCTTCCACTGCACCATGGGACGCTCGGGGTCGTGACCTGAGCCGGTGGAAGGGCGAAGCGCCCATCGCCGCGTTGAGGGGTAACGACCTTGATGCGGACTGGGGGCGAAACCGGATGTCGTCTGGCCTGCGAGCAAGGGCTGGGGCCACACGTGGCGGGATAAGTCTCTGACGTCCAGCAAGCGGTTGTGCGAACCTGCAGAAGGCCATGCGCCATCTCATATCCACTCTACGCCTAGAGCGTGGTCGCGATTAGGTTCGAACAGAGCGCAGCGGATAAATACAGAGACGGACCAAAAACCCCCGCATCATTTGTGATTGGCACCTGGGGTGGAGAAAAAGCTTACGCACCCCGGATGCTCCGGATAAGCCAAAAAACGTTTCGCGCGGGGTGCCCGGGCCCAAGGTTCTCACGTTGAACCCAAGGCTCATCCGTGTGGCATCGATACTAATTCAAGACACAGGCGATGCCGCGCGGCACCCCGCCAGTCTCACTTTCGCTCCACGTGGACCGGCACTGCCGTCTCCGCGCTTTTCGCGCTGCGCGCTGTCGGCTAAGGGAGCGGGCATGACCACGCTTTATGTCGATGCAGATGCTTGCCCCGTGAAGGACGAGATTGAACGGGTGGCCGACCGGCTGGCCGTGTCCGTCATTCTGGTGTGCAATGGCGGCATCCGCCCACCGCGCAACCCGTTGATCCGTTTGCAAGTCGTGCCCGAGGGGCCAGACGTCGCTGACCAATGGATCGCCGAGCGATGCGGCCCTGGCGATGTTGTCATCACCGACGATCTGCCGCTCGCCGACCGTGCCGTGAAAGCGGGCGCGCTGGTGCTGAAACACAATGGCGACGCGCTCACCACCGCCAACATCGGCGAGCGCTTGGCCACGCGCGATCTGATGGCCGATATCCGCGCCGCTGACCCGTTCCATCAAGGCGGAGGGCGCCCCTTTTCCAAGGCCGACCGCTCGCGCTTCCTGCAAGCGCTGGATCGCGTGGTCCGGCAGGCGGCGCAGGCTAAGCCTGCATAGAAGCGTAGGGCGTGCGCAACCGCTCGGCGAGGAAGTCCATCACCAGGCGGATGCGTTTGTTGTGGCGCATGTCGGCATGGCAGGCGAGCCAAAGCTCCAGCGATGGCACCGGCAGTTCGGGCAAGACGGGCTCCACCTCCGGCCACAGCGCGGCCATGCCAACATGCAGCGGACCGATACCGATGCCGGCGCGGATGGCGTTGATGCTGGCGATGTTGTTGTCGCAGCGGAACTGAAAATCGCCGGTCGCAAGCGGTAGACCAAATGCGGCATAGGCGGCCGCGAGCGATGGGTCGCGGTCCTGGCCAACCAGCACATGATGCTTCAGATCGGACAGGGTATCTGGCCGGCCGGCCCGGTCGAGATAGCTGGTGGCAGCGAACAGGCCGAGCGGCACGTCACCCACCTTGCGTGCCACCAGGTCGTTCTGGGTGGGGCGAAACATCCGCACCGCGATGTCGGCGTCGCGCTGCAGCAAGTTGGTCGCCATGTTGGTGATGTCGAGCTCAACCTCGATGGTTGGATGGTCGCGCATGAAACCCGCCAGCATGGAGGGAAGTAACCAGGGGCCGAAAATGTCGTTGGCGGTAATGCGCACCGTGCCTTCGATGCGTTCTTCCAAGCCGGAGGCGACACGCTCAAAGTCGGTGGCGCGGCCCAACATTTCTTGGGCGTTGGCAACCAGGTCAGCGCCCTTGTCGGTCAGCCGGACGCCTTCGCGCCCACGGGTGAACAGCGCGAAGCCAAGCTGGTCTTCCAGCAGGTCGATGTGGCGTCCGACGGTCGGCTGCGTGAGTCCCAGATGGCGCGACGCCGCCAACAGGGAACCATGCTCGGCAACAGCATTGAAGGTGCGTATGTGGTCCCAGGAGAGGTTCATACTGCAATATAAATTTTTTGATATCTACTGTCCAATTTTCGGCAATTTATCAAATCATTCGCATAGTTCAAGTTGGTCCCATCGAAACCGAGGCCAAACCGGTCTCAAACAAAAAGGACCAACACCATGTCACTCCTCAGCACCACCGCCGCCGTTGCCACCGCCGTCGTCGCCGTGATCGGCATTACCCAAGTTTCCGGACCAACGATCAGCACCGAAGTCGAAATCGCCGCCCCCGTCGACGCCGTTTGGTCGGAGCTTACCAATGGCAGCGCCTACGAAGACTGGAACCCATTCGTCCGCCATCTGTCCGGCGACCTGCAGGTTGGCAGCAACCTCAACGTCACCGTCCAAGCCGAAGGCAACGCGCCGATGGACTTCACACCAGAAGTTCTCGTCGCCGACGAAAACGAAGAGCTTCGCTGGGTTGGACGCCTGGGCTTCCAAGGCATCTTCGACGGTGAACACTACTTCATCCTCGAAGAAACCGACGAAGGCACCACGGTCCTCAAGCATGGTGAAAACTTCCGCGGCCTTCTGAGCTACCCGCTCTTCGCCCTGATCGGCGGCGACACCCAATCCGGCTTTGAAGCCATGAACCAAGCCCTTAAAGCACGGGTAGAAGCTGGACAGCAGGCAAGCTAACCAATGACAACACCAACATTATCGCCGCCAACCCGGCTCATCTGGGTGGCGGCGAACCGCATTGTTTCCCTGCTTTCACCCCGACATCCACCCATCGTTGCCACAATTGGCGCCTAGCAGATCCTCGGGGGCGCTATGCGCGGCATAGTTCGCGCCAAGGTGCAGGCAACACCATGACGACCTTTGTAGACGCCACCGGGCGTTTTGTGCGTTCCCCCGGCTTTAAGTTTTTCACGCTCGGCGTGCTATCCCTCCTCCTCCTCATTCCGGCTTCGATGGTTTGGCTCTTGGTGTCAGAGCGCGAAGACCGCGCCCGTGACGTGGCGCGCGAGATCGCCCAAACCTGGGGTGGGTCGCAGCGCCTGCTCGGCCCTTTCATCACCGTGCCTTACGAGGTGGACGAGACGCGCATCGTCGATGACGAAGAGACCACCATCACCGTGCGCCGCGAGGCGGTCTTCCTGCCTGATGATCTCACCGTCATGGCCGATGCGGCTACGGAAGTGCGCTCACGCGGCATCTTCGATGTTTCGGTCTACAGCGCTGATGTCACACTCGAAGGCAGGTTCGCCGCCCCAGATGGCAGCGCGATCACTTCGCAAAACGCGCGTTTCCGCTGGCCAGAGGCGAGGCTTTCCCTGGCCATGTCGTCGGTCCGCTCGATCCGCAATGCGGTTGTCTTGCAGATGGACAATGAGCAACGCGCCTTTGAACCGAGCCTTGGTGGCAGCACCACCATTCGCGACGAGTCGCATGGCGCTTCACGACCGGGCGGTGGCAATTTGAGCGGTATCCATGTGCCGAACCTATTTCACGTCAATCCGCGTGACTTTTCGTTCCGCATCGACCTGACATTGAACGGCTCAGAAGCGCTGTTCATTGCGCCCACAGCGCGCAACACCAATGCGTCGGTCATCAGCAACTGGCCGCATCCATCGTTCACGGGCGCGGCGTTGCCAGACGCGTCGACCATCACCCCCGAGGCCGGCTTTTCAGCGCAGTGGCGCGTTCCCCATTTGGCGCGCGCGGTGCCACTCGCCTTCACGGCGGATGGGAGCAACTTCCTCAATCAGCTCAACCGCGACAGCTTTGGTGTTCGGTTCTTCCAACCGGTCGATCACTACGCCTTCGTCGACCGCGCATTGAAGTATGCGATCTTGTTCATCGGCATCGTCTTCCTTAGCGTTTTCGTCATGGAGGTACGCACCGGCAAGCGCGTGCATGTGGTGCAGTACGTGTTCGTTGGTTTGGCGCTGGTATTGTTCTACGTCCTCTTGCTTTCGTTGGCAGAACATATCGGCTTCCTCGCGGCCTACCCCACGGCTGCCGCAGCAACCTGCGCCCTGATCGGTACCTATTGCGCGCGCTCTTTGGAAAGCAGGATCTACGGCGCCATCGTCTTTGGCCTCTTGGCCGGTGTGTTCGGCGTCTTGTTTCTCTTCCTGCGCTTGGAAGATTATGCGCTCCTCGCCGGATCGATCTTTGCCTTCGCGGTGCTCGCAGTTACCATGTTTGCGACGCAGAAAATCGAGTGGTCAGGGCTACGGCCTGAACTGACAGGTGACGCGCCACTGACGCAAGCGTGATCCATTGCGATTGGCGTCCAACGCCAATTGCGCCCATATGGCGGTCAGACGAACCTTTGGAGGTTTTCCATGCCTATTGTGAATCGCCGCACCACCGTCGGCCTGACTTTGGCTGCGTTTGCTAGCCTCGCCGTTGCCGCCCTATCTGGAACAGCCAACAGCCAAACGGCCACCACACCGGCCGAGCCAGCCGCCAACACCGAAACCGCTATCTTTGCAGGCGGTTGCTTCTGGTGCGTTGAAAAAGACTTCGACCATGTGGAAGGCGTGCTACAAACCACGTCTGGCTACATCGGTGGACGCTTACCCAACCCGACCTATCAAACCCATGTCGGCGCTGGCGACCGCGAAGCAGTCGAGGTGATCTTTGACCCTGCCGTCGTCACCTATGAAGAGCTGGCGCACATCTTCTTCCGGACGGTGAATCCGCTGGATGATGGCGGACAATTTTGCGACCGCGGCCATTCTTACACGACGGCCATCTACACGTTGGACGACACACAACGCATGATCGCTGAGGCCGCTGCCGCGCAAGCATCCGACGAGTTAGGCCAGGCTGTTGCCACACCCATCATCGACGCACCACGCTTTTGGCCAGCCGAGGACTACCACCAGGACTACTACCTGAAAAACCCGCTGCGCTATCAGTTTTACCGTACGTCCTGCAGGCGTGATCGCACGGTTGAGAACGTTTGGTCAGAACAAGCCTATGCGGGGGTTGATCACTAGCCGTGATCATATGAACCCCTGTGCCGGTTCATCCCAATGCCGGGTGGCGCTTGCCAAAATAGTCCTACCCGTGTGAGCTTGAGCCATGGCAGATGAGACACACAATAGCGGCAAGCCCATCAGGCTGATCAATGCAACCGAGGCAACCGGCACCGTGGTGCCTGCTGACCAAGTGTGTGTCAGCGTAGACGATGCAGGGCTTGTTTCCATCGCCATCCCCGACGGCGACGTACCGCTTCATCCGCGCGCTGTCGCCCTGGTCGCAGCGGCCATGCAGCTCGAAGATGAGGCCGCTGTCGCAGCTTTGGTGGGGACATTGCAGGATTAACGCCAAGTTGACCTTGCAGGACTACGCAGAAACCGGTATCGGAATCTCATACTTTTGTTGGAAAGGCGGCCTAATCCGCCCTCGCCAACGGCTGATCTGACCCAATGAATCGCGCCCAAAAAAGGAGGTGCGGCAGGGCAAATTGGTCCAATCGGGACAAAGGAAGAAGCATGTTCGATCGCAGCGTTCTGTTTGTGGGTGCAGAAGGAGTGGGCGTGGGTATCCTCGCCGAGGCCATGGCCCTGGACTACGCGCGCAAATCTGTCGGCGGCATGCCTCTGCGCGTCTTTTCTGCCACGACAAGCGAAGCAGTCCAGTCCGACCCCGTCATGGTTCGGGCCATGCAACGCCTTGGCCTCGATATCTCAGGCCTGTCCATGAAGCCTCTGGCTCTGTTCGCGTTCGATGGGGCGCCGAAGCTGGACCATGTTATCTTGCTTGGCTCAACGCTTCCGCCCGCTGTGCAAGTCGCACTGAACGACAGCACAGATGTTCGGACCTGGACGGTCGACGTCGAAGTGACGGCATCTCAAGCGCCAGGTGATCGTTATGGTAACTATATGGCCATGGCTGACGCGTTGCGCAGTCCGATCCACGCCTTGGTGGATGAGCTCACCTCCATGGACGCCGTTCCGCACGAGCCGTTTGCACACATTGCGTGAGCCTTGATACACAAATGGCTGCTTGATCGCACTGTGTATAAGGGTCCGTAACAAGGCGTGTTGTGTAGCGGGCCATCACTTCGGTATAAGCCGAGGCTGTTGAAAGAACGAAGCAGCAGTATCATGGCCAGCGAGGCTACCAGTTCCATGCGTATCACTATGCCTTTCCTGTCGGTATCTGGTGCAATTCTCGTCGGCACATTGGTGCTCAGCGGATGTATGAGTTCCAATACGCTGCGCCCATTACCGCCGGTCCCGACGACCTCGGTGACCTCGTCAGCGCTGCCTGCTCCCATTACCATCGGGCAAGAGCCGACGATCCAATCCCAATCGCTGGATGAAACCGGCGCGACAGATCCCAACGCACCCTTGGTTGAACCGGTCGAGTCCGCGGCACTCGACGCAACGACGCTCCCGACGTCGACCGACGGTGGCGAACCCGTGACCGAGGATGACTTGATCGGCGTTTGGTCTGCCAACACACCTGCAGCCACCTGTTCGCTCAACCTATCGCTGACCAGCTGGCAGGGCGGATTTCGCGCCTCCACGCGAAACTGTGCCGATGTGCAAGTTGCAACACTGACGGCATGGGCGCTGGAGGGCAACCAGGTCTTGCTACGCGGCACGGACGGGGCCACACTCGCGCGTCTGTTCCGAACTGGGCCCACACGGTATGCCGGACAAATGGAAACCGGCCAGGCCATTACGCTGTTTCGCTAGAGGCAATCTCCGTGGCGGCACGCCTTTCAGACGTAAAACCCGCGGCCCCGCTGCTACCGCCGCATCTGCGGGTCATCAATCGCTATGAGGCGCTCATAGCTGCCAGCGAACTCGACAACGATCCTATTCAACGGCGGGCAGCGCACACACTTGATCAGCTCAACGCTGAACTTGCCGAGCATCGTCTGGCGCGCAAATCAAGCGCCCTCGGATGGCTGTTTGCCAAGCGCAAGGACAATGCGCCGGTGACCAAGGGGCTGTATCTTTGGGGTGGCGTCGGTCGTGGCAAGACCATGCTGATGGACTTGTTCTTCGATGTCGTTCCAGTGAAGCGCAAACGCCGCGCGCACTTTCATTCGTTCATGGCCGACGTCCACGGGCGGATCCACGCGCATCGACAGGCGTTGAAAGAAGGCAAGACCAAACAAGAGGATCCGATCCCGCCTGTGGCCCAGGCTATTGCCAATGAGTCCGTACTCATCTGCTTCGATGAGTTCCACGTCGTCGATATCGCCGACGCAATGATCCTTGGACGACTGTTCACGCAGCTCTTCCAGCGCGGTGTGGTTTTGGTGGCCACCTCCAATGTCATGCCGTCGGGCCTGTACCAGGATGGGTTGAACCGCGCGCTGTTTCTACCCTTCGTTGATCTGTTGCTGCGCCATGTCGACGTTTTTGAACTGGAAGCTGGGCGCGACTATCGCATCGACAAGCTGGGCGCAGCACCCGTTTGGTACAATCCACTTGGCCCGGTATCGGACCATGCGATGGATGACGCCTGGGAACGCTTGACCAATCACCATGAGGGCGAGCGCTACACGATGATCGTGAAGGGGCGCGAGCTTCCAATCAATCACCAAGCCCACGGTGTGGCCCGCTTCTCGTTTGACGATCTATGTGCGCAGCCACTGGGCGCCGAGGACTATTTGGCGCTGTGCAGCCGCTTCCACACGCTGATGATCGATGGCATTCCGCGCATGGATATGTCCAAGCGCAATGAGGCCAAGCGCTTTATCACACTGATCGACGCCATGTACGACACCCGCACCAAACTCATCGCGTCCGCTGATGGCCTACCGCATGAATTGTATCAGGCGACGTCGGGCAATGAGGCGTTCGCGTTTGATCGCACGGCATCGCGGTTGGTGGATATGCAATCCGACGATTATCTGCGTGCCCAGCGCAAGGCCATGGCCGCGTGATAGGACGAGATTACGTTCACGTAATCCCTTATGCGTTTGCCCAACTTGCGCCCATCACAGTGCGGGTATAGGACCCGCTTAACGGTCGAAAATCAGCACCTTACCAAAACGTAACCTTCATTTTGCGAAGCATGCGCGGTGTTGAACAGATCAGAAGTTATCCGGCCTGATCAGCTATCGCGATCCTGCCGCCGAAATACCGCACCGAGGGGGAAACTATGGCGCGTAAAAAACTTGCAATGATCGGCTCTGGCCAAATTGGTGGCACATTGGCACACCTTGCTGGCCTCAAAGAGCTTGGCGATATCGTCATGTTCGATATCGCCGACGGCATTCCGCAAGGCAAGTCACTCGACATTGCTGAGAGTTCCCCTGTCGACGGGTTCGACGCCAAAATGTCCGGCACAACGGGCTATGAGGCGATTGAAGGCGCCGACGTGTGCATTGTTACTGCGGGTGTTCCGCGTAAGCCTGGCATGAGCCGCGATGACCTTTTGGGCATCAACCTGAAAGTCATGCAACAGGTTGGCGCCGGCATCGCGCGTTACGCGCCCAATGCTTTCGTTATCTGCATCACCAACCCACTGGACGCGATGGTCTGGGCGCTTCAAAAATTCTCAGGCCTTCCACGCAACAAAGTGTGCGGCATGGCTGGCGTCCTGGACTCAGCGCGCTTCCGCTATTTCATAGCTGACGAACTGAACGTTTCCGTAGAAGACGTGAACGCCTTCGTTCTCGGCGGACACGGCGACACCATGGTACCACTCACCCGTTACTCGACCGTTGGTGGCATCAGCCTCGACGACGTTGTGACCATGGGCTGGATGAGCCAAGAGAAACTGGATCAGATCGTACAGCGCACCCGCGACGGTGGCGCAGAGATCGTTGGCCTGCTGAAAACTGGCTCGGCTTTTTACGCGCCAGCTGCTTCGGCGATTGCCATGGCCGAGAGCTATCTGAAGGACAAGAAACGCGTTCTTCCATGCGCCGCTGCGCTGAAAGGCGAGTATGGCCTCGACGACATGTATGTCGGCGTCCCCACCATCATTGGCGAAAACGGCATAGAAAAGATCATCGAGATCGACCTCGACATCGCCGAGCGTGAAGCCTTCGACAAATCGGTTGGATCGGTGAAAGGCTTGATGGAAGCCTGCATCGGCATCGAGTCATCGCTGGCTTAACAGGCAGCGCCCACACTACCGCCTACTCTCCTTCCAACGCCTCCCATCCCAAAGGGTTCAAGATGAACATCCACGAATACCAGGCCAAAGCCCTGCTCAAGAGCTTCGGAGCCCCTGTCGCAGACGGTGTGCCGATCATGGATGCGGCAGATGCCCCCGCCGCTGCCGACAAACTTGGCGGTCCGGTTTGGGTGGTCAAAAGCCAAATTCACGCTGGTGGACGCGGCAAAGGAAAGTTCAAAGAACGGCCGGAAGACGCCAAAGGTGGCGTGCGCCTCGCCTTCTCCAAGGACGAAGTGGTCAGCCATGTCGGCGAGATGCTGGGCAACACGTTGGTCACCAAGCAGACCGGCCCAGCGGGCAAGCAGGTGAACCGGCTTTACCTGGAGGACGGCGCCGACATCGACCGCGAGCTTTACTGCTCGATCTTGGTCAACCGTGAGACTGGCAAAGTGTCGTTCGTCGCCTCAACCGAAGGCGGCATGGATATCGAAGCCGTTGCCGAAGAAACACCGGACAAGATCCACACCATCGACATCGACGTTGCAAACGGCGTCGATGATGCTGCTGTTGCCAAACTGAACGCAGCTTTCGAGCTTTCAGGCGCCGCAGCGGACGATGGCAAGAGCTTGTTTCCAACGCTCTACAAAGCCTTCACCGAGAAGGATATGAGCCTGTTGGAGATCAATCCACTGATCGTCATGAAAGACGGTCATCTGCGCGTGCTCGACGCCAAAGTTTCCTTCGATGGCAACGCCCTCTTCCGCCACGCCGACGTGATGGAACTGCGCGACGAGACCGAAGAAGACGACAAAGAGATCGAGGCGTCGAAGTACGACCTCGCCTATGTCGCACTCGATGGCGATATCGGCTGCATGGTGAACGGCGCCGGCCTGGCCATGGCCACGATGGATATCATCAAGCTTTACGGCAAAGAACCGGCCAACTTTCTTGATGTTGGTGGTGGCGCGTCGAAGGAGAAAGTGACCGCCGCTTTCAAGATCATCACAGCCGATCCCAATGTGAAGGGAATCCTGGTGAACATCTTTGGCGGCATCATGCGCTGCGATGTGATCGCTGAAGGCGTTGTCGCCGCCGTCAAGGAGGTGGGGCTGCAAGTCCCGCTGGTTGTTCGCCTAGAAGGCACGAAAGTTGAAGAAGGCAAGGCCATCGTCAATTCCTCTGGCCTCAATGTGATTGCCGCCGATGACCTTGATGACGCCGCCCAAAAAATCGTGAAAGCGGTCGGTTAAACCGTCAAAGCGATGCACGCCCAAACCCAGGAACCAGCCTTGCTACAAAACTACCTGCCCTTTTTGCCCTATCCCGTTGCAGGCACCATTGAGCCCTGCAACCTTTGCGGCAGCAACGAAACGGTAGACATCTGCAAGCTCGATCGGCGTCTTAAGCCCCTGCATACAGTCGCTTGCGCTGATTGCGGTTTGATGCGCACGCAGCCAATGCCAACCGATGAGGAACTGGCAAGCTACTATTCCGGCGGGTACCGAAAAGACTATCAATTTGCTTCATCCAAACCGCCGAAAACCCACATCGTGCGCTCTATGCGGACCGGACAGGGGCGCATGGACAAGCTTGCGCAATGGATCAAGCCTGGCGCACGCGTTCTTGATTTCGGTTGCGGCAGCGGCGAGTTTGCATACCTAGCCAAACAAGCAGGTGCGCACGTTACTGCATTTGATCCCGGCAGCGAATACCTCGACTTCGCGCGTGAGACCTACGGCGTCGATGCCAAAGCAATGCAATGGCAAGACGCAGACTTCGCACCGGGCTCTTTTGATGTGGTTTCCTGTTACCATGTTGTAGAGCATCTGCGCCGCCCAGTTGATGCGATCAAAAAGATGGCCGAATGGGCAGCTGACGATGGCATCGTGCACATTGAAGTGCCCGACATGCGCCCGAACCACAAACCATCGTTCGATCGGTTTCACTTCGCCCACGTCCACGGCTTTGTCGGAGAGACGCTGGAAGCAGCTGGCCGCGTGGCAGGACTGGTTCCAGTCGATGGTCATTTGGAAACAACAACGGCTATCTTCCGCAAGATAAAAGCGGGCGACGAGGCCAACTTGATCGACGTTAAAGATCCAACGCGCGCCACGACCTTGCAGACCCAATATCCGGACGACAGTCCCGTTGCTTTTGTCCTGTCAGGACGCTGGGCTCGCCAAGCATCACATCGCCTTAACCGCTGGCGCAACGACCGCGCCGCATCATCGGGAAGCTAGTCACTTGATCTGTTTCCGACCTATCGCCCTCATCCCCCAACGACTGAACGCTTGAAGCCACCTCGGAGCTCGCCCGTCCCATGTCCATTATTGTCGACAAGAACACCAAAATCATCGTGCAGGGCCTGACCGGCAAAACAGGCACGTTCCACACTGAGCAGGCTCTTGCCTACCACGGCACTCAAATGGTCGCCGGCATCCATCCTAAAAAGGGTGGTGAGACCTGGACCGCTGGCGATGGCGCCGGGTCAGCCGCCGGAACCAACTTGCCGATTTACACCACTGTTGCCGAGGCTAAGGAAGCCACCGGCGCAAATGCCAGCGTGGTCTATGTACCGCCGGCTGGAGCCGCTGCGGCGATCATCGAAGCCATCGACGCTGAAATTCCCTTTATCACCTGCATCACCGAGGGTATTCCGGTGCAAGACATGGTGAAGGTTAAGGCGCGCCTCAATGCGTCAAACTCGCAGCTTCTTGGCCCCAATTGCCCAGGCATCATGACGCCGGATGAGTGCAAGATCGGCATCATGCCAGGCTCAATCTTCAAAAAGGGCAATGTGGGTATTGTATCGCGTTCAGGAACCCTCACCTACGAAGCGGTGTTCCAGACCACAAATGAAGGCCTCGGACAAACCACTGCTGTTGGTATTGGCGGCGACCCAGTTAAAGGCACCGAATTTATCGATGTGCTGGAGAAATTCTTGGGCGATGATGAAACCACTTCCATGATTATGATCGGAGAGATTGGTGGCTCGGCGGAAGAAGACGCTGCCCAGTTCCTAGCTGATGAGAAGAAAAAAGGCCGCTGGAAGCCAACTGTTGGATTCATCGCCGGGCGCACAGCGCCTCCAGGGCGCACCATGGGCCATGCTGGCGCTGTGATCTCCGGTGGCAAAGGTGGTGCTGAAGACAAAATCGAGGCCATGGAAGCTGTCGGCATTGCAGTTTCTCCGTCGCCCGCTCAGCTTGGGAAAACCTTGGTTAAGGTCTTGAATGCATAAGAATATTCGTAGCCTCTGATTCGAGGCCGCGATAACAGAGCCGCCCGATTGGCGGGCGGCCGATATAGGGAGCACGAGGCCCAGACGCCTCGCGACAGACGCCGATGGCACGGCAGGATGCGAACGCAGCCTTTGCTGCAACGTCATTCCTTTACGGCGGCAACGCCGCCTATCTGGATCAACTCTACGCCGACTACCAAAAAGACCCATCCAAATTTGGCGCGGAATGGGCAGCCTTCTTCGCTGAACTTGGCGACGACGCCACCGACGTCGCAGAAAATGCGCGAGGCGCCTCATGGAGCCGACAAGATTGGCCCATCGCTGGCAATGGCGAATTGGTGTCCGCACTCGATGCCAACTGGGGCGTTGACGAGCAAGCAGCTGCCAAAAAAGTTAGCGACAAGCTGAAAGCGGGCGCACAGGCGGCTGGTGGGCAAGTCACCGAAGCACAGGTGCAGCAGGCCACGCGCGACTCGGTTCGCGCCATCATGATGATCCGTGCCTACCGTATGCGCGGCCACTTGCACGCTGACCTCGATCCGCTTGGCCTTTCCAAGCTTGAAGACGCGCCGGAGCTCGATCCAAAAAGCTACGGCTGGACTGATGCCGACAATGATCGCCCGATCTTCCTAGACAATGTTCTGGGCCTAGAGTTCGCGACCATCCCGCAGATGGTCGACATTCTTAAGCGCACCTACTGCTCAACACTGGGCGTTGAGTTCATGCACGTCTCTGACGCTGAGGAGAAAGCATGGATTCAGCAACGCATTGAAGGTCCTGATAAAGGTATTGCCTTCACTGATAACGGCAAGAAGGCCATCCTCAACACGCTGATCGAAGCAGAAGGCTTCGAGAAGTTTCTCGACGTAAAATACACCGGCACCAAGCGCTTCGGCTTGGATGGCGGCGAGTCATTGGTTCCAGCTCTTGAGCAAATCATCAAGCGGGGTGGCCAGCTCGGCGTGCGCGATATTGTGCTTGGGATGGCTCACCGCGGACGCTTGAACGTGCTGTCACAGGTGATGGAAAAACCACACCGCGCCATCTTCCACGAGTTCAAAGGCGGCTCCTATGCCCCTGATGATGTGGAAGGGTCGGGAGATGTGAAGTACCACCTCGGCGCTTCTTCGGACCGCTCATTCGACGGCAACAATGTCCACCTCTCACTGACGGCGAACCCATCGCACCTGGAGATCGTCAACCCGGTGGTACTTGGCAAGGTGCGCGCGAAACAGGATCAAGTCGGAACCTTCGACGAAGAACGCGACGTGGTGCCGCTTTCTGAGCGCGCACAGGTATTGCCGCTGCTGCTTCACGGCGATGCGGCGTTTGCTGGCCAAGGCGTGGTGGCCGAGTGCTTTGGCCTGTCCGGCCTGCGTGGGCACCGCACGGCGGGCTCGATCCACTTCATCATCAACAATCAGATTGGTTTCACCACCAACCCGCGCTTCTCGCGTTCGTCGCCTTATCCATCGGACGTGGCGAAGATGGTGGAAACGCCGATCTTCCACTGCAATGGCGACGACCCAGAGTCGGTGGTTTACGCCGCCAAGGTGGCGATCGAATTCCGCCAGAAATTCCACAAGCCGGTCGTCATCGATATGATCTGCTACCGTCGCTTCGGCCACAATGAGGGTGACGAGCCGGCGTTCACGCAGCCGATCATGTACAAAAAGATCCGCTCGCACCCGACCACGCTCACCATCTACAGCGAGAAGCTGGTCAAGGAAGGCGTGCTGACCGCAGAACAAGTCGAAGAACGCAAGGCCGAGTTCCGCAAGCACCTCGATGCAGAGTTTGAAACAGGCGAAGCCTACAAGCCAAACAAAGCTGACTGGCTGGACGGCAAATGGTCCGGCCTGACCCAAGCCAAGGTCGATGACGATCCACGCAAGGGCAGCACCGGCGTCGATATGGAAATCCTCAAGGAAGTCGGCGGTAAGCTGACCGATATCCCTGAGGACTTTGAAGCCCACCGCACAATCCGCCGCTTCATCGCCAATCGCAAAGCCATGATCGATTCCGGCGAGGGCCTGGATTGGGCGACTGCTGAGGCGTTGGCCTTTGGCACGCTCGCTGTGGAAGGCCACCCCGTGCGCCTTTCAGGTCAGGATTGTGAGCGCGGCACGTTCTCGCAACGCCACTCGGTGCTTTATGACCAGCGCGATGAGCGACGCTTCATCCCGCTCAACAATCTGCGCGAAGGCCAAGCTCGCTACGAGGTCATCAACTCGATGCTCTCCGAGGAAGCGGTGCTCGGTTACGAGTACGGCTACTCCATGGCCGAGCCGAACGCCCTCACCTTGTGGGAAGCTCAGTTTGGTGACTTTGCCAACGGCGCTCAGGTGCTGTTCGACCAGTTCATCTCGTCGGGCGAGCGCAAATGGTTGCGCATGTCCGGGCTCGTTTGCCTGTTGCCGCATGGCTATGAAGGCCAAGGGCCAGAGCACTCATCGGCACGCCTTGAGCGATTCTTGCAGATGTGCGCCGAAGACAACATGCAGGTTGCCAACTGCACGACACCGGCCAACTACTTCCACATTCTGCGCCGTCAGTTGAACCGTGACTTCCGCAAGCCCCTCATTTTGATGACGCCGAAGTCGCTGCTGCGTAACAAGCGCGCCACCTCGCGTTTGGACGAGTTGGGGTCAGATGCCACCTTCCACCGTGTGCTGTGGGATGACGCCCAAGTCCTGAAGGATGAACCCATCCAACTGGTCAAAGACGACAAGATCCGTCGCGTCGTTCTGTGCACCGGCAAGGTCTATTTCGACCTTTACGAGGAGCGCGAAAAACGCGGCATCAACGACATTCAGATTTTGCGCGTTGAGCAACTCTACCCCTTCCCAGCGCGCGCGCTGATGACCGAGCTCTCACGCTTCAAGAATGCCGAGATCGTTTGGTGCCAAGAAGAGCCGAAAAACATGGGTGCATGGTTCTTCGTCGAGCCGAACATTGAATGGGTGCTTGGCAAGATCGGCGCCAAGCACAGCAGACCACGTTACGCAGGACGCTCGGCCGCAGCGGCGACCGCAACCGGCCTGATGTCCAAACACGTCGCGCAATTGAACGCCTTCCTCGAAGAAGCGCTGGGCGACTAACCAATTGCGCCGCTAAGCGGCCCGAAGGAGACCTGATATGGCGAGTGAAATCCGCGTCCCGACATTGGGTGAGTCCGTCACCGAAGCAACGGTGGCAAGCTGGTACAAGAAGCCCGGCGACGCTGTGAACGCCGACGAGCCCCTTGTTGAACTCGAAACCGACAAGGTGACGGTTGAAGTGCCAGCGCCATCAGCCGGTACGCTTGGCGAGATCATCGTCAAAGAAGGAGAAACCGTTGAGGTTGGTACCCTTCTGGGCATGTTGGGCGAAGGCGACGGCGCTGCGGCTGCCTCTTCCGAGGCCGCTCCTGCACCAGCCAAAGCAGCACCTGCAGCCGCAGCTGCTTCCAGTGGCAACTTGGTTGAGGTCATCACGCCAAGCGCAGGTGAGTCCGTGACGGAGGCCGAGGTTGGCGAGATATCGGTCAAGGTTGGCGACACCGTCAAAGCCGACGATGTTCTTCTCGAACTTGAAACCGACAAGGCCGCGCAAGAAATCCCAGCGCCGGTCTCAGGCACCATCGCCGAGATCGTCGTGTCGACCGGCGACATTGTGGAACCCGGCAAGCTGCTCTTGAAAATCCAAGAGGGCGCCGGTGGCGCTGCCACCGCTGCCCCAACACAAGCTGCCGCGTCTGCCCCGGCTGCGCCAGCAGCGCCTACGGCCAGCAGCACCTCTATGCCACCTGCACCTTCCGCATCACGCATGATGGCAGAGACCGGCGTCTCTGTTGCAGCTGGCACCGGCAAACGTGGCCAAGTTCTCAAAGGTGACGTCATCAACGCCATCAACTCCGGCGCGACGGCACAACCGGCTGCGTCAGCCCCGGCGTCCGTGCGCGCGCCTTCGACGCCAGACGATGAGGCCCGCGAAGATCGCGTACGCATGACCCGTCTGCGTCAGACGATCGCCCGCCGCCTGAAAGACGCGCAGAACACCGCTGCCATGCTCACCACCTACAATGAGGTGGACATGGGCCCAGTGATGGACATCCGCAAACAGTACAAGGATCTGTTTGAGAAAAAGCACGGCGTGAAGCTTGGCTTCATGGGCTTCTTCACCAAAGCGGTCACCCATGCACTGAAAGAAATTCCGGCGGTCAACGCTGAGATCGACGGCACCGACATCATCTACAAAAACTTCTGCCACATTGGCGTCGCCGTCGGCACCGACAAGGGCCTGGTTGTGCCGGTGGTGCGCGACGCGGATCATATGTCGATTGCCGAGATCGAGAAAGAGATCGGACGCCTTGGCCTCGCCGCGCGTGACGGTAAGCTGGGCATGGATGCCATGCAGGGCGGAACCTTCACCATCTCCAACGGCGGTGTGTATGGCTCGTTGATGTCATCGCCGATCCTCAACGCGCCGCAGTCGGGCATTCTTGGCATGCATAAAATCCAAGAGCGGCCGATGGCTGTGAACGGACAGGTGGTCATCCGACCGATGATGTACCTGGCACTGTCCTACGATCACCGCATCGTCGACGGCAAAGAGGCCGTCACCTTCTTGGTGCGCGTCAAAGAGAGCCTGGAAGACGTCCAACGCCTGGTGCTGGATCTGTAACATCATGCGCGTCTTCGGATACGTCCTTTGCGTCCTGTTGGCGGTGGGACTTACCGCCGTACCGGCCACTGCCCGCGACAAGCGGGAGGCCCCGGGTGCTGGCGATGTGTCCGAAGTACAAGGCGATGTGGTCGAGGCCTTCCTCAACACGCTACCAGCAGATTTCGCTGTCGCGGGCACCAACCCGGATGGCTCGACCTACGCCGGCACCGCTCAAATGAGCTTTAACCGCCAATCGCTGACGGCAGCAATCACATGGCAAGTCGGCGCTGACACGTTTCAAGGAAGCGGCCCCTTACAGGACGGCCAACTCATCATCGACTGGGGCCAAGATACCCCAGTCATCTACAGCGTGAATGCCGACATGTCGCTTTCGGGCACATGGGCAGGCGGCCGCGCAACCGAGACACTTACACCCACGCCCTAAGGACACCCCATTATGGCTGACAGCTACGACGTCATCGTCATCGGAACCGGCCCAGGCGGCTATGTGTGCGCCATCCGCGCTGCTCAACTCGGCTTGAAAGTGGCCGTTGTGGAAAAGCGCGCCACCCATGGCGGCACCTGCCTCAACATCGGGTGCATTCCGTCTAAGGCGTTGCTACATGCCTCCGACGTGTTCGAAGAGGCTGGCCACACCTTCGAGACGCTTGGCATCAAAGTCACCAAGCCGAAGCTTGAGCTCGACAAGATGTTGGCCTTCAAGGACGACGTGGTGAAGGACAATGTCAACGGCATTGCCTACCTGTTTAAGAAGAACAAGATCACCGATTACATCGGTACCGGCGCGATCACCGCGCCTGGCAAGGTCACCGTGATCGCTGAAGACGGCAAAACGACGGATTTGGAAGCCAAGCACATTGTCATCGCGACCGGCTCGGATTCGGCCAGCATTCCAGGTGTCGCCATCGACATCGACGAGAAAACCATCGTCACCTCTACCGGTGCTTTGGAACTGGAAAAGGTCCCGGGCCACCTTGTGGTGGTCGGTGGCGGCGTGATCGGACTAGAGCTTGGATCAGTTTGGCGTCGGCTCGGCGCCAAAGTCACCGTCGTCGAATTCCAAGATCATATCCTCGGCGCTATGGACCTGGACACATCCAAGCAGTTCCTGCGCATGTTGAAGAGGCAGGGTATGGATTTCATGCTGTCGTCCAAGGTCACGGCCGTCGAGAAAAAAGCTCGCGGCAAGCTGGCCGTGACCGTGGAGCACGCTGGCGGCGAGGCGGACGCCGAAACACTCTCCGCTGATGTCGTTTTGGTCTCCACCGGGCGTATTCCTTACACCAAAGGGCTTGGCCTCGAAGAAGTTGGCGTCGCGTTGGACGATCGCGGACGGGTTCAAACCGATGGTCACTACCGCACCAACGTCGAAGGCATCTACGCAATTGGCGACGTTATCGACGGCCCTATGCTTGCGCACAAAGCAGAGGATGAGGGTGTCGCCCTGGCAGAACTGATCGCTGGCAAGGCCGGTCACGTGAACTACGACGTGATCCCCAGCGTGGTCTACACCGAGCCGGAAGTGGCGTCTGTCGGAAAGACCGAGGAAGAACTCAAAGCTGCTGGCGTCGACTACAAGGTGGGCAAGTTCCCATTCTCAGCCAATGGGCGCGCCCGGGCCATGAACGCCACAGACGGTTTCGCCAAGGTGCTCGCGGACGCGACAACGGACCGTGTTTTGGGCGTCCACATTGTTGGCAAGGGTGCCGGTGACCTTGTCCACGAAGCGGTGATTCTGATGGAGTTTGGCGGCTCATCAGAAGACATGGCCCGCTCATGCCACGCGCACCCAACCATGAGCGAAGCCGTTAAAGAGGCAGCGCTCGCCGTCGAGAAACGACAGATCCACATGTAGTGACGACGAGGCTGCGTCGCGCTCAGCGCTTGCGCAGCCTTTCGATCTCATCGACCGGATCGAACATCACGCGGACGCGCTCTGTTAGGGCGTCCAGCGCTTCCAGGTGCCGATCGAGTTCGGCCATGCGTTTGCGGGCATAAAGCACGTCATTTTCGACCCGGCTGAGGCGACGCTCTGATGCATCGTCGCGCTCACCATCATATCCCGTGTCGATGATCTGGGAGGCGGTTCCAACGATGTCTGCATACCGACGTTCGAGGCCGCGGCGTTCCTTCATCACGCCGCTGCGCACATCGCCGATCTGGCGCACCAACGCCGCAATGCGCGATTGATCGCTGGAGCGATCACGTTCGGAGCTTCGGCCTTTGAACAAAACCATACGTCGTCATGCCACGGGCATAGCGATTCGGGCAATCGAGAAAGGCCAATACGCAAAGCCTGAACCGCTTTCCACAATGGCACCACATTTGGTCGTCATCGCTGTTAATACAAGCAATGATTTCTCTTTACCCATCAGCATTTGGCGCGATAAACCGCAATTTATGGTAACAAAACGGCGACTCCTTCGGCGCATCAAGGTTGGCAATGATCCAGCGCTCAACCTTGAACCGCAAAAGCCTTCTGGCGTGGAACATCGCGGCGTCAGCCTCAAATGGCTTGCTGGCACCGTAGTGACGGGCCTTGCATCGACGGGATTGATGATCGGCGCGCTTTATGCCGCCGTGGATTCTCGCAGCGAAGCAGCGGTACCACCGAGCGTGGCTGCCACCGAATTGCTAGCTAGCCTGGTCGACGAAGATGGCCGCGTCTCCAAGGGCGACCGCCTAACGCGCGTGGTTGAGCCAATCGCCAACCGCCAGCTGATTGATGTTTCCACAATCAACCGCGAAGGTGACATGGATGTTGTGCGCCTTCAGCCGTTCGCCCGAGTGATCGCGACGCTGGCATTGGAAACAACTGAGATCAGTGCTGATCGCCCACCGTTCAATCCTCTAAACCTGTTCGCTGGCAACGAAGACATCATCAGCGCGGATGCAGCCTCGCTGATTTACGATGCCGACGTCGAAGGCGAGATCGCGGTGCGCGAGTCACAATTCCCTTATGATACCGTCGTCTTGGACCAAAACGCCGTGCCTTCGGCGACCCAGGTAGAATTCGCAGTTGCAGACACAGTGCGCTTCGCCGTTGCCCAAACGTTCACGCCCGCGTCGGCCGGTGGCTTCAACAGCGACATTGCATTGGGCGCAGACGGTACCCTTGGTTTGGGTGGTCCCAGTCGAGCGGCTGCGGCGTTTGCGGCCGTCGGCGATATTGGTACGCCAGGTACCGATACGCTCAGCGCCTTGGAAGACTTCGCCAGCGTACGTGTGGTCCCGGAAAACTTCTCTGTGATCGGAAAAGTCGAGGATGAACCAACAGCAGAAGGCGATGGGCTCGACGAGGTCATCGTCGCGTTACGCGAAGGCGACACATTGGAGTCTGTGCTCCTAGCAAATGGCGCCCGCGAAGGTGCTGTCGCGCCGGTTGAAACGGCCTTCCAACAATTCCTCAACACAACGCAGATGCGCGAGGGCCATCGTCTGCGCATTGCCATGGCTCCAGCTGGCGAGAGCGGTGAGAGCTTCGATCCCATTCGGGTGAGCCTTTACGACCAAGGCTCGCATCTTCTGACCATCGCACTGTCCGAAAATGGCAGCTACCGCGTTGACGAAGAGCCACGGATCCTTGATCTCAGCGCCTTCGCCTCCGTCGAGCAAGAGACCGAGGGCTCGGCCCGCCTCTACTCTTCCATTTACGAGACAGCGCTGGCCAATGAAATTCCGATGGATGTCGCCGGTGAGCTCATCCAGATCTTTGCCTACGATCTTGATTACCAGCGGGTGGTCCAGCCTGGTGATACCATCGAAGTTCTCCACGAACTGGATGATGACGGCGACGCCTCTGGCGATGTGGTCTTTGCGTCGCTGACGTCGGGTTCGACCACGCACCGCTTCTATCGCTTCACCGCAGAAGACGGTTCGCTGCTCTACTTCGATGAGAATGGCGTGTCCGCGAACAAATTCCTCATCCGCAACCCTCTGCCGAACGGTCGCTTCCGCTCAGCGTTCGGGATGCGCCGTCACCCGATCCTCGGCTACAACCGTATGCACAACGGTGTTGATTGGTCAGCTCCGCGCGGCACACCCATAATTGCGTCAGGCAATGGCACCGTCACCGACGCGCGTTGGAACTCAGGCTTCGGTCGCTGGGTGCGTATCCAGCACGCCAACGGCTATCACACCAGTTACGCCCATATGACACGCTTCGCAGAGGGCATCGCACCAGGCGTTGAAGTGCGCCAAGGCCAAGTGATTGGCTACGTTGGCTCGACTGGCCTATCAACCGGTCCGCACCTGCACTATGAGGTCACCGTCAACGGTCGTCATGTTGACCCGATGGGTATTCGCGTGGCGCGCGAAGAAACCCTATCCGGCCAGCGTCTGATCGACTTTGAGCGTGAACGCGCCCGTATCGACGAATTGATGGAGCGCGATCGCGGCGCCACCATCCGGATGGCGTCGTCCAGCATCTAGTCCGGAATTGTCGGTCAGCTGACGATGTACCAATCGCGCCGATGATTAAAGGCGATGAGCCCGTTCAACACGACCGCGCCAAGCAGCGAATACATCACCACCGACAGTGGAAACAGAAACGCCGCAGCTGCAAACAGCACGGCATCAAAGCCAAGCTGAATGTAGCCTGCACGTATCGCGAACTTGTCCTGTATCCAAATCGCCAGCACACCAAGGCCACCAAGCGAGCCCTTGTGTCGAAAGATCGCGATCAGACCTATGCCGGTGATAACGCCAAAAACAACGGCACCCAAGACAGGATCGAGCCGCTCAATCACAAACCCGAGCGGCACGAACTCTGTGCCAACCGACAAAGCCGCGACACACGCCAGAGACTTGAGCGTGAACTCCCACCCCATCGCTTTGATGGCGAACACGTAGAACGGGATGTTCACAACAAAAAAAACCAGGCCGAACGACGCGCCGGTGAGATAAGAAATCACCACGGCCAAACCTGCTGTTTGCCCGGTGATTAACCCAAGATGCGTCAGGAAGACCAAACCAACGGTGCACATGACCACGCCGGTGGCCAGGCCCTGCGCATCTTCGAGAGGCGTGTGCTTGACCGTTGATTGCTGTACGGGGACGGGACTAGGCATCGTCCGGCGCTTACATGGCCTTCATCTAAGACGGAAACTTTTTGGTGCGTGCCGCCAAGGTCCGCAGGCGCAACGCGTTCAGCTTGATAAAGCCTTGTGCATCAGCCTGATCGTAGGCGCCTTGGTCATCTTCAAAAGTCACAAGCTCTTCCGAATAAAGCGATTTCTCAGATTGGCGACCCGTCACCATGACATTACCCTTGTAGAGCGTCAGCATCACCTCGCCTTCGACATGGCGCTGGCTGTGGTCAATCGCCGCTTGTAACATCTCGCGCTCCGGTGAGAACCAGAAGCCGTAGTAGATGAGTTCGGCATAGCGCGGCATCAGCTCATCTTTCAGGTGCGCAGCGCCGCGATCCAAGGTGATGGATTCCATGGCGCGGTGGGCAGCGAGCAAAATGGTTCCGCCAGGTGTCTCATAGACCCCGCGTGACTTCATCCCGACGAAGCGGTTCTCCACCAGGTCCAAGCGCCCAATGCCATTGTCGCGGCCAAGATCATTCAATTTGGCTAGCAATGTCGCTGGTGACAGGCGTTCACCGTTGATCGAGACCGCGTCGCCCTTCTCAAAACCAATTGTGATGTTGGTGGGTTGGTCCGGTGCATCCATCGGCGAGACTGTGCGCATATGCACATATTCGGGCGCGCCTTGGGCTGGATCCTCCAGAACTTTGCCTTCAGACGAGGAGTGCAAAAGGTTGGCGTCCACCGAAAAGGGCGCTTCCCCGCGCTTGTCCTTTGGCACCGGAATTTGGTGTAGTTCGGCAA
This sequence comes from Hyphomicrobiales bacterium, assembly GCA_965601715.1. Classification (GTDB taxonomy): domain Bacteria; phylum Pseudomonadota; class Alphaproteobacteria; order Rhizobiales; family MH13; genus MH13. The sequence continues at coordinate 2,035,685 of OZ271835.1, forward strand.
ACTCGATAAGGCTCTCCCGCGATACAAAGTCCCACTCACGCCACGGCGCGATGACCTTGATATCCGGGTCGAGCGCATAGGCATTCAGTTCAAAGCGCACCTGGTCGTTGCCCTTTCCAGTCGCACCATGGGCCACCGCATCGGCACCCGTTTCCTGCGCAATCTCGACAAGACGTTTGGCGATCAAGGGACGCGCGATGGACGTACCAAGAAGATAGACACCTTCATAAACAGCATTGGCGCGGAACATCGGGAAAACAAAGTCGCGCACAAACTCTTCGCGCAGATCGTCGACATAGATTTCTTTGATGCCGAGCATCTCGGCCTTACGGCGCGCTGGCTCCAGCTCTTCACCTTGGCCAAGATCAGCGGTGAAGGTGACAACCTCAGCGCCATACTCGGTCTGCAACCACTTGAGTATGATCGAGGTATCGAGCCCACCTGAATAGGCAAGCACGACCTTTTTTACGTCGCCGGCAACGGCCATGGCATTCACTCCAAATCAACAAGAAAAGCTTGGATGCGTTTAAGCCCGAGGACCTCGGGGGCGCAAGCCAAGACTGGGCACACCTATCAAATCCGAGCGCCCAACCAACCGTTAAACCCGACAAAATGACGTAGTTGACACTTTTAGAAAAGATAATTGAACAAAGTGGACGATTGTCAGAAAGCACTTTTTATTCTATTCTAGAAAGTATTCCTTGTGTCTAAACCAATTAATGCGGGATTGAGTTATGAATACAACGGAATCAACATCCAGCATGCCAATTGGACGACGCTTCCTATGGGGTGTTTTGGCCGGCGTCGCTATTGTCTGCGTGAAGATTATCGGACCTGACCAAGACCATGTGCGATCCCTCTTTCTTACCGGGGTCACTGGCGCCATTGCGTTTTACGTTTTCATTTCCTGTATCACCGTCACATTAGGCGGCATCTCCGGCCTGTTCGCCGAGGAGAAGAAGCCTCAGAAAATGTTGATTTTCTGCGCTTCGCTGCCAGCCATCGTCTCGATGGCTCTAGGAACGGAACGAGAGTCTCAGACAACAGGCGATGCCGATATGATCGCACTCTATAGCCAGGATACACATGAGCTTGGCGGGATGATCATCTCAGGCGCGTATGCCGAGGAGCAAAGCGACGACGGCGTATGCGACGAGGGCACCTTTCTCGAGCAATTTACCGATGCGGCAAACCGCTATTTAACCCGGGCTCAAGCCAGCGAGACCTACCGCGTTATTGTGGCCTCAGAACCCGATTTCGAAAGGGCAGGCACAATAGCCGAAGCATTAGCAGATAGACTGTCCGACGCCGACATAAATCTCCAGGTCTCGGTGGGATGTCGCCGACCTGGAAACATCTACTATCCAGTTATCGTTGGCGAAGACGGCAGCCAAAGTCAGGCCAGGCAAATCCAAGGGATACTGTCGAACGCTGGCGTCTCAACGGATTCCTACCTTTCAAACTACGCTTGGCGTTCGAACCTAGTGGTTTTATCGCCTGACGCTGAAAGTCGCTGAACAGCACCTGCGCATCATCTTTCACCGACCGTGAGCCGGCCAGAGAAGCGCAGCTAGCATGAACAAGCCTGGAGAGAGGCCGATCAACCAGCGCTCAGCGCAAGGAACCAGAAGACAACGAGCAGCACGAAAAGTTGCAAGATGTTCATGCGCACGCTCCATTGATGCAAGGCACGTGCGCCGTCTTTTGCCACGGTCGACCCTCGGGAAGCTTCATCGTTAAGTGCGTTGAGCCGTGGGATGATGGCTTGACGGGCGAACACAAAACCGCCCGCAATAACCGCCAAAACAATGCCTGCAGCGACATTCACAAAAAACGCGGCCAAGGCCGCCAACCCGGCACCAATGGCCAACACCAGATAGTAGGTCGGAAAGATCGCCCGCGTGACAGTGCGCGCTGCGCCTTTCTCGAGCACCCGGTGAATTGTCGGCGCAACGCCTGCTGCGAACAATACCATCCCGCCAGCGGTCAACGCAGCAAAGAAAAGAGCCAAAAAACGCGCCATATCGGCGGCAAATTGCGAATCCATAGAGCGGCTCCTTAGCGTTGAGACAGCAGTCCTTTAGGACGGACGGCGATACTGGATGAACCCGGCATTGTGTCCCACCTTGTCGTAAAGCGTGCGCGCGTCGGCATTGCTTTCGTGGGTTAACCAGTACACCCGACCAGCGCCAAGCCGGTCCGCCAGGTCATAGACCGCTTCGATAAGCACCCGTCCCACACCCAGGCCGCGGCAGTCTTTGCGGGTGAACAGATCTTCCAGATAGAGGTACCAAGTGTCGGTCCAAGTCGCCCGGTGCTTCACACAATGGACGATCCCGACCAACTCCTTGCCGGAAAATGCACCAAACGCGTACATGGGCTCTTGCTCATCATGGAAACGATTCCAGGTGACGTGCGTCACCGTGTCGTCCAGATTCGCACCGTAAAACGACAAATAACCCTGCCATAGAGGCAGCCAAGCATCATAATCGTCTAGGTCCAATACCCTAACCACAAAGGGCTGGCGCGATGGTTTTGAAGCAGTCATAAACGGTCCTCACCAACGGTCGACCGCCAGATAGGACGCGCCTGGCCACTATGGCAACCACTGCCTCTCCACCATCGGATCGCCTGACCAGCCACTATGCACGGCTGCTACTTATGCTTGTGTTGGTGGTCGTAGCTGTTCGAATGATTGCGTTGGTTATCACGCCGCTCGATCTTCTTTTCAACGAAGCCCAATACTGGCATTGGGGCCAGAACCTGGCCTTTGGGTATTTTTCGGAGCCGCCGGTGATCGGATGGATCGTCGGAGCCACAACGGCTGTTTGTGGGGACACCGAAGCTTGTATCCGGAGCGCCGCCCCGATCTTCCATGGTGTGATTGCATTCACGGTATTTCTGGTCGCTCTGGCGCTTTATACGCCGCGCACCGCCTTCATGGCTGCCCTAGCTTATCTTTTTGCCATCGGCGTTTCGGCCTCGTCCCTTTTGATTTCGAGTGATGTCCCGCTGCTGTTGTGCTGGACGTTCGGCCTATGGGCCTTCATCAGATACACCTTCACCCCGTCCTATGGCTGGGCCCTGGTTCATGGCCTTGCCCTGGCCGTTGGCATCAACGCCAACTATGCGATGGTCTTCTTTCCGCTATGTGCCGTGGCCCATCTTGTCTTCACGGCCGCAAGCCGCAAGCTTCTTAAGCGAAGCGACTTCTGGGTCGGGCTGACTATTGGTCTTTTGGGATTGCTGCCCAACATATTCTGGAACCAACAAAACGACTTTATCACATTCAGACAAACGATAGAGAATGTTGTCGGCCAAGGCTTCACGTTCGACCCTCTGAATTTTTTGGATTTTGTTGGCAGTCAGTTCTTTGTCGCCGGGCCGATCCTATTCGGCGGGCTGCTCTACGCCCTCGCAAGGCGTTGGAAAAGCGACCAGCCCCAAGCAGACCGCCTTCTGCTTTTCTTCAGCCTGCCGATCCTGGGCCTTTTGAGCCTGCAAGCTTTCCAAGGAAGCACCAACTATAACTGGGCGGCCACCGCCTTTCCGGCCGTGATTATAGTTTCAACCGCAATTCTTACCGATCGCGGACGCCAGAGCTGGGTGCGTTGGAACCTCATCACCTGCGCGGCTGTCGCTGTAATCGTTTCTGGCGCAGCGATTGCTGCCTTGGCAGTCCGACCAGAGAACCCAATCATTTCGCAGACCAATCTGGAAGACATGTTTGGTTGGGCGGAACACGCTGATGAAATCGGCAGGCGCTTAGACACCCTGGAGGCCGACACAATCGTCACTGTTGGCCGACGGTATGAGGCTGGTCTTAGCTACTACATGCGCAACCGGGAGGAGAACATACGCGCTTTTCGCCGGGAGGACGCCCCACCACGCAACCATTTTGAACTGACCACCCCCTGGCATGGTCCAGGCCCAGGAGAGCGCGCTGTGATCATCTCACCAGGCAACATAAGTCCTTGGCCCAGAGCGCGGCTGGTAGGGGTTGTCGAAGCTGATGCCGGATCTGCACCGTTCCGCTCGAACAGCTATCTATTTTTGGCGGTTGGCCCAGACGAGTAAGTATGATTTCGGTTGGCTCGATCCCCGTCACACCTCAATGGTCAATCCATGATTGATTTTGTTCCATCCATTGCCACGCTCGCTGCGTTTTCCTTGGCTGCGATAGCGCTCACAGTGACCCCTGGGCCTGACATGACCCTCTTCCTAGGCCAGACGGTTAGCAACGGTCGGCGCGCCGGCTTCATGTCAATGGCAGGAGCGTCGAGCGGTATCGTTGTTCACTCACTGGCCGCAGCTATCGGCTTGTCGGCATTGATCGCCGCCTCACCACAGGCCTTCGAGGTGCTCAAATGGATTGGCGCCGCTTATCTCGCCTATCTTGCCTATGATGTTCTGAGGAACGGGTCTGGGCTCACCAGCGATAGCCAGAGCCTGTCGCCTTCCTTACGCAAAGCCTACCTCAAAGGCTTGATGATCAACCTGCTCAACCCAAAGATCATCCTGTTCTTCGTGACGTTCCTGCCTCAGTTTGTGTCTCCAACCGATGCAAATGCCTCGGGCAAACTGTTCTTTCTTGGGTTGTTCTTCCTTGTCATCGCGATCCCGCTGGTTGCGGTGATGATCTTAGGTGCTGAGCAGATTTCAGGCTTTCTGCGCAACTCGAAACGGGCTGGCAGGGTGTTTGACTGGTTGTTTGCAGGCGTGATGGGCGGCTTCGCGCTTAAGCTTCTGGCGACCCAGACGCGCTAGGCGCTACATAGCGGCGTTCGCGGAAGTCGCCAGCCATGCGCCCGGCGACCGCCCAATAGGCAAAGCCGCCAACAATACCGGCCGCAACGGCGACAAGCATGCGGCGGTCGCCCAAATCAATCGCCGATACCACATTCGCCAACATGGCATAGGCAGCTATGGCGCCACCAGCGAACAGGTACACAAGTGCTGAGCGCAAGCGCAGCGCTTCTGCTAGCAGCACCAAGACGACAAAGGGCACAAAGGTTGTGTGGGCGGCCGCCGTGATGGCCAGCACCGCCGTGCCAGCGAAAAACGCGGCGTACCCAACGTCCGATTCCAAGCCGCGGTAAAGGCCGAAAGTTCCGACCAATCCGGCCACAAAAACGGCGATGGAGAAGCCAAAAACAATCACCAGAAAGCGCAAAAACAGGCGGGTGAACGACACCCGCCCCTCGCCAGAGACGACCGGCGGTGACTGATCAGCCATTGCCTTGCGCGCCGAGATGCGCCGCGTCGTGCGGATCGACCTCTTCGCCAGCAAGCGCGGCGGCCATCGCACGCTTTTTCCAAGCAGGAATGCGCTCGGATTCACTCTTCAGCTGGCCGCACGCCGCTAGAATATCGCGGCCACGCGGCGTGCGCACTGGCGAGGCATAACCTGCCCGATTGACCACATCGGCGAACCGCTCAATCTGGTCCCAATCAGAGCATTCATAGCGCGTGCCTGGCCATGGATTGAACGGGATCAGATTGATCTTCGCTGGGATGTTCTTCAGGAGGCGCACCAACTCTTTGGCATCCGCCAAGCTGTCGTTCACACCCTTCAACATCACATACTCAAAGGTGATGCGCTTGGCGTTGGATACGCCTGGATAGGTGCGGCAGGCCTCCAACAGTTCAGCCAGCGGATATTTCTTGTTCAGCGGTACCAACTCGTTGCGAAGATCATCGCGTACCGCGTGCAGGCTGATGGCCAGCATCACGCCAATCTCATCACCGCAGCGGGTGATTTCCGGCACAACGCCTGAGGTGGATAGAGTGATACGGCGTTTGGACAGCGAAACGCCCTCACCGTCTGACGCAATGAGGAGGGCCTGCTTGACCGCATCAAAATTGTAGAGCGGCTCACCCATACCCATCATGACAACATTCGAAATCGCACGGCTACCATCGCGCGGTGCCGTCATGCCTTCGGGAATGTCTTGGTCGGGCCAATCGCCAAGGCGATCACGCGCCACAAGAACTTGCGCCAAAATCTCCTCGGCAGTGAGGTTGCGCACCAATTTCTGCGTCCCAGTGTGACAGAACGAACAAGTCAGCGTGCAGCCCACCTGGCTGGAGACACACAAGGTGCCGCGGTCCGTTTCAGGGATGTAGACCGTTTCCACATCAACTGGCTGTTCGGTTGCTGAGCGCGAAGGAAAGCGCAGCAGCCACTTGGCGGTGCCATCCTGGCTGATTTGCTCGACAATAATCTCCGGCCGAGCAACACTGAATTGGGCGGATAGAGCGCTACGCACATCCTTGGAGATGTTGGTCATCGCATCAAAATCGTGCGCACCACGCACATAGAGCCAGTTCCACAGTTGCCGAGCCCGCATGCGCCGTTGTTTCTCCGGCACGCCAATCTCTTCGAGCGCGCTTTGCAGGCCGGCTCTGTCCATCCCAACCAGCGGCGAACTGGGCGCAACGAAATCTTTGACCACATCAATGATGGGCGCATTGGGGTTCTGACGAGCAAGATCAAGTGTTGCGGCCATTGGAGGGCGGCATCCATTCAGCAACGTTGAAAGTGTAGACTGCGGCCCATAACGCAAAAACCGCTGCCCGGCAAACCAGGCAGCGGCGCAATGATCGCTATTGACGCGTCCTTATACGGGGCAGTCCTGCGCGGTGCGGTTGGTACCTGCTGTCACGCCAGAAAGCGAGAACACATACGTCACGTTGGTGCCGCGAGACGATTGCCCGGTCACACGCATATCACTGCCTGCGCGCATCGCGGCCAGCAGGTTCGCCCCGTCTGCCGGATTGTTCAGAAAGGCTCGCGGACCCTGGGTGAGGAAGGTGAAGCTCGTGCCGGCCACCGTTGTCGTGACTTGTGACCCCTCTGCGAAGGAATAGCCGACCAGGATTAACGGCTCTGCGCTGACGCCCGCAGCAGGCCGACGCGTCATATAGAAGAACACATCGCCGTGGCGGCTCTCCGGCATCGGGTCATAGGATCGTGGCTTCGACACAATAAAGCAGGCCTGTGAGCCTTCTATCGTGGTCGTGAAGATATCCCAGTCGCGAGACTGCTCAACAAAGGTGGGCTCCTGAGCCAAGGCCGCGGTTGGCAGAGCCAAACCAAGCACCAAACCAGCAGCCATGAAGGCACGGGTAAAGGAAAGCGGAAAAACAGACATTGTGAAACTCGCTCAATCGCTCGTCAGGTCCGAGCCAGGTTCGACATGGCTCAAGACGGTTAACGTACTCCTTACGCACACCATACAAGGTGAAGCTTGTCCGCAAGGTCCAATTCACCATTAATTGTGCGTCAAAGGTTGTTAAATGCCGGTTAAGGTCTGCCACTGTTGTGTGCCAGAACCCCAGCTATCCGCCCAACACCACTGGTAACAGCGACTGGGGCAAGAGTGTGACCATCACGACGGGTTCAACGCACGACCGTCGCCCGTATTGAAACATTGAGCATCAGCGACAGATGACGCAGCTCAATGGGTGCAAAGCTTGCCTGTCCTATCGTCGAATAGAATTTTTCCTACCCAGGGGCTGCAATCGGTCCGTCAGCACCGTAAGTATCGCCACAAAAACAACTTCCGCACGCCTGGAATGGTGTGTCACCTAGGGTAAATGGGAGCCAAGATGCCATCGTCGCAGTCCAGCGATACTCCTTCAGGCTCGCCCAAGTCAGATGCCAAACAGCATGCTACCTGGCTGGAAGCTGTTGCGCGCGACAAGGACCGCGAGGCGTTTGGATCGCTATTCGAGCATTTCGCCCCCCGGGTGAAGGCCTATCTGATGCGGCTCGGCGCAGATGAAACACTGGCCGAAGAAGTGACCCAAGATGTTATGGTCACCGTGTGGCGCAAGGCTGCCCTGTTTGATCGCTCAAAAAGTTCTGCGGCAACCTGGCTGTTTCGGATAGCGCGCAACCGGCGCATCGACGTATTGCGGCGCAATCGCTCCATAGATGTGGACCCAGAGACAATCGTGGTCGAGGATGAGAGCCTGCCTGATCCAGATGTCACGCTGGATGAAGACAAGCGCAAAGACCGCATTCGCTCTGCACTCGCCAAGCTACCAGAACAGCAATTGCAGCTCGTCGAACTGGCGTTCTTCACCGAGCTTTCGCATAGCCAAATTGCCGAGGAAACGGGATTGCCCCTTGGCACGGTCAAGTCTCGGATACGCCTGGCATTCGGCCGCCTAAGGCGCATTCTCGAAGACGATGATCAAGTGGATGTACCGCAAGAGTGACCAAACGCTTGGCGTATGACACATCGCAATGCCTCCGGATTGGGTTGCGCTAGAACCGTCACCAATTCAATGGAGAATAATCATGGTACCTTTCAGCGAAGCGCGTAAACGACTCAAATCACGTCTCTTGGAACTTGACCATCGGCTGGTTGACATTGAGCACGACTTGGATGAACCGCGCTCCGCGGATTTCGAGGAAGCCGCCAGCGACCGCGAAGGTGACGAGGCTCTGGAAGCTCTGGGTACCGTTGGCCTTCTGGAAGTACGGATGATCGAGGCGGCCCTGCAACGCATAGACAATGGCACGTACGGCACCTGCATGAAGTGCGGTGGTGAGATTTCCGACGAGCGCTTGGTCGCGGTTCCGCATGCTCCGTTTTGCCGCCACTGCGCCGGCGCTGGCAAACACTGACCGGCCTGCCACTAAAAGTCTGCAGTTAGGCCTTTGATTTCCCAATCATTGTAGCGCACGGGGTCAAGCCCTCCGCGCCCATCAACTTCTTTAGGGGCGGCTTTCTTCGCAGCGTCGCGCTCGGCCCGGCGCGCCTCTGCTTCGGCTTTGGCGCGCTCAGCCGCAGCCCTAACGCGTTCGCGGACCTCGGTTTTTTCGTCTGACACTGTGTCCAGTTCCTTCGCCATGTGGATGGCTTAGACCCGCTTGGTTGCGTCGTCAAACCTTGTGAGCCCTAGGCCGGCACCCCATAACATAGCCAGTAAGAAATCCACACGAGGACACAAAGTCACAATGAGCGTGATGCGCACAGGCATGCTTTTGGCCGCGATGACGGCTTTGTTTATGGGCGTTGGTTTTATGATCGGGGGAACCAGCGGGATGGCGATCGCCTTCGTCATCGCCGCCGGGATGAACGTCTTTAGTTACTGGAACGCCGACAAGATGGTGCTGCGCATGCACAATGCGCAGGAGGTGGACGAGCGTTCGGCGCCCCAATTGGTGGCGATCGTCCGGCAATTAGCGCAGCACGCACAGATGCCGATGCCCAAGGTCTACGTCATAAACACGCCGCAACCCAACGCGTTTGCCACGGGTCGCAACCCAGAAAACGCGGCAGTCGCGGCCACCACTGGTCTCTTAGAGACTCTGACACAAGAAGAAGTGGTCGCCGTGATGGCGCACGAGCTCGCCCATGTGAAGCACCGCGACACCCTCACCATGACCATCACCGCCACCCTGGCGGGTGCCATTTCGATGCTTGGCAACTTCGCCTTGTTCTTCGGCAACAACCGCAACAACCCTCTTGGTATCGTTGGCGTTTTGGCCGCAATGATCGTCGCGCCCATGGCTGCCATGATGGTGCAGATGGCCATCTCGCGAACGCGGGAATTCGCCGCTGACAAGCTCGCTGCGGAAATCACAGGCCGCCCAGACTGGCTGGCTTCGGCCCTCGCACGCATCGGCCAGCTCGCCCAACGCGGTCGCATTGAGACCGCCGAGCGAAATCCGGCTTCGGCCCACCTGTTTATCGCCAATCCGCTCGCTGGCTCACGTTTTCAAGGCCTCTTTGCCACCCACCCACCGATGGAACAGCGCATCGCAGCTTTGAATGATCTGGCGATAAGCTGGGGCGATCAGCCGTTCGACGTCGCCCCACAAGGGCATGGCCAACAACCACCAAGCCGGGGTCAATCTGGGCCTTGGGGGTAACATCTAAGCCCCAAAAGCCCCGGGTCGCTGGGCTTCAGCCACGTCACCGGGCGGCGCAACTCATCCACCGTGTGCTGGAAGATAAACAGTCTTTGGACGGTGCCTTTGAGCACCGCGGAGACAATCAGGGCTCGCCTTCCGATCATGCGTTGACGCAGGCCATCGTTCTCACCTGCCTGCGGCGTCTACCGACCGTCGATCATGCCATCGCGGCCTGCCTCGACAAGCCACTCAAGGCCAAAGCTTCGCGTGCCCAAGCCATCCTTCGTGTTCTGGCGACGCAGGTTCTGATCCTGGGGATCGCGCACCACGCAGCGGTGGCTCTGGCGGTGGAAGACGCATCGTGCACGAAAGGTGCGCAGCCGCTCAAAGGCCTCATCAACGCCGTCGGCCGTCGCCTGGTACGCGAAAAGATACAATTGCTCGCCGACGGTCCAGCGCATGACCTATCGCCCTGGATCGCCGCGCGGTGGGAAGCCCATTATGGCGCCGAAACGGCCCAAGCCATCGCCGAGGCTGTTCGCGCGCAGCCTGCATTGGATATCGCCGTTAAGCCGCAGATCGAAATTGCCAAACTCCTCGAACAGTTGGCAGGACAGGACCCGATTGGCCTCGGAGGTGGCCATATCCGCTTACGACGACCCGGCAGCATCACAAACCTGCCGGGCTTTGATGAGGGCCATTGGTGGGTGCAAGACTATGCGGCCTCGCTCCCCGCTAGATGGCTATTGAAGGAGCTATCCGAACACACCAATTGCCGGGTCCTGGATCTGTGTGCCGCACCCGGCGGGAAAACGGCACAGCTGGCGAGCGCTGGCTGCCAGGTGGTTGCAGTCGACCAATCGAAAGCGCGTATGTCCCGCCTGCGGGAGAACATGCGACGCCTCAAACTGAAGGTTGAGACGCGGATCGGCGATGCGCGATCGGTGACCTTTGACCGACCATTCAATGCAATTTTGCTGGATGCACCTTGCAGCGCGACCGGCACCCTGCGCCGCAATCCGGATATTGGATATCTGCGATCCGAGGAAGATATTGCGACGCTCGCCGAGCTCCAAATGGAGTTGTTGGACCACGCCAAATCTCTTGTGGTGCCAGGCGGATTGCTGGCCTATGCCACCTGCTCGATGGAAAAAGAGGAGGGTGAAGACCAGATCGAGCGTTTTCTGACAGATAATCCAGATTGGCATATCGCTGACAGCAGACCTCCCGGCTTACCGATCGGCGCACCACATTCGGCCTATGGCGTGCGCACCTTGCCAAACCACGCGATAGCCGCAGGCGACACTGCGGAAGGCATGGACGGCTTCTTTATGGCGTTGTTACGTGCCCCGACCCGATGAACCAGCACTCCGCCGGCCTGGTGCGCTGTTAACCGGACCGCCAAGTTCCTGACCATTCAATATAAATTTGCGCTAAGTCCTACCCAGTGGGCACAAATTGTAATCTTTGATTGCGAAAAAGTGCTTTAGGACGGTGTTTCTGTGTTTTGGGGTTAGGCGCACAGGCCATGGCAAAGGCTTTGCGACCGATTGCGGACATGTGGGCTCGCAGCCAAGCGGCGGCGACCACGCGCCTGCGCGCCTTTGGCGCTGCCTTCTCAAACACCTTGGTCGGCACATGGACAACACGTCGTATCGCGTTCGACATGGTGCCACGCAATATCCGTACGGCCGATCCCACGCGCGCGAGCGAATGGATCGAGGGTTACATTGCACTGGCCGATGATGCGGTCGATCTCAAAGGCCGCAAACTGTTCGAGATCCGCCCGCCAAGCGACGCTTTTGCTGAAGCCCTGCACAGCTTTGATTGGCTGCGGCATCTGCGCGCCTACCGGTTGGCAAGCCTGTCGAGTGAGGAAGCACAAAAGGTCGCAGCAGGGCAGGCACGCGACCATGTATTGAATTGGATCGCCAACCGCTCAACCCATCCACAGTTGGCAATGACGCCCATGATGTGCGCCCGTCGATGCCTTGCGATGACGAACCAAGCTGCATTCCTGCTGGATGATGCTGAGCCCCGTGATTATCGCGCCATCATGGTCATGATCATCGATGACATGCGTCGGGCCTTCATTAGACGCGCCCTTGCGACCGATCCTTCGGACCATTGCTTCTTGTTAATTGCCTGCGCGTCGGTAGCCTTTTCGCTGCCAGATCACGTTTCTCTGAAGCAGAAAACACGCGAAGCTTTGGCAATCGCATTGAAACAAACATTCCACAATGATGGTGGGCCGATCACGCGTCGGCCAGGCGACCTGCCCAAGCTTCTGTCGGCACTCCTGTCGCTTGAGGCACTCATGGAAACACGCGAAGTCGCACTGCCCAGAGGAATGCGCGACGTGATCGCGAAAGGAATGCGGATGTTGCGCTTCATGCGACATCCCGACGGTTCATTGGCGCGCTTCCAAGGAACCGACGCAATCGCATCAGTGGAAACAGACCTCATCTCAACAATCCTGTCCTACGACACCGACCGTGATCCGTTGCCGATCATGGCGCCAGACACCGGATATGCACGTCTCGAAGCTCCCGGGTCTGTGGTCCTTGTAGACTGCGGAAGGCCTCCTCCACCGGAGGCCAGCACCCAGGCTCACGCATCCGCCCTCGCCTTCGAGTGGAGTGTTGATGCCTGCAAGATCATCACCAGCGCGCCAGAGATCGGCTATTCCGTGGACGCGGACATATTTGGTCAGCGCCAAACGACGGCCCATTCGACAGTCATCGTGGGCCAGCAATCATCGGCCGTGTTTGCCGGTGCGCTTCCAGATAGCCAAATGGGCGCGCGCAAGCTGACAATTGCGCTCGAAAAAGAAGACTTTGCGCCGACCCGCGCCATGCGCGGTCGCCACACCGGCTATCGGCAGAAATTCGGCATCGACCATGCACGCAGCCTGGCTCTGTCTGAAAATGGCCGGGTGCTGGAGGGGCGCGATCAACTCTTCTTGCCATCGGGCCAGCCGGCCGCGAACAACCGAAGCCCCTTTGTGCTGGCCTTCCAGCTTCAACCAGGGGTGCGGGTGCGTCAAGAAACCGATCGACGCCTTCGCATCACCATCCGCCATCTCACCATTTTCTTCGAAGCGGATGCCGGACGTGTTGAGATCAGCGACCCAACTGAACGACCGACATATCGTGGACCCAGCCGCGCCCGTCGAATTTTGGTGCATGGCCCTGCCGCAGGGGCTGCCGATGTCCAATGGCGCTTCCTTGTGCAAGCCAGCGGCGCGGAAATACCGGCCCCGTTTGAGCCCGTGACAATTGAGGTCCCGTCCCCAGATTAGGTAGGCGTTGATCTTCCGAGTTGGCAAGCGCCGTGCTAGCGCGGGCCCATGCCAAACATTATCACCGACCAGGCGGCTGCGACACCGCCAGATTTAGCCCCGGTCCGCCGCGCCCTGCTGTCGGTCTTTGACAAGACTGGGCTCATCCCCTTCGCTAAGGGGCTGGCACGGCATTCGGTAACGCTTCTGTCGACGGGTGGCACCGCACGCGCCTTACGAGACGCCGGGCTAGAGGTCATCGATGTATCGGAGGTGACCGGCTTCCCCGAGATCATGGATGGCCGCGTTAAGACGCTTCATCCCGCCATCCATGGTGGCCTTCTGGCCGTGCGTGCCAATGCCGACCATCAAGAAGCGCTCAATTCTCAAGCGATCGAACCCATCGATATGGTCGTGGCCAACCTTTACCCGTTTGAAGAGACAGTCGCCAGCAAAGCGGCCCGGGCCGACGTAATCGAGAACATTGACATCGGCGGCCCAGCAATGATCCGCGCGTCAGCCAAAAACCATGGTGATGTCACCGTGGTCACGACGCCGGACGACTACCAAGCCGTGCTGGATGAGTTAGACGCCAACAACGGCCACACCAAACTCGCCACGCGCAGCAAGCTGGCTGGCAAAGCCTATGCACGCACGGCGGCATACGACGCAGCCGTAGCGGCCTGGTTCGCGCGCGATGACCATGACACGCTGCCCGAACACATGACGCTTGGCGGCACGAAATCGCTCACCATGCGCTATGGTGAAAACCCGCACCAAATCGCCGCGCTCTACCTGACTGGCGAAGAAAGACCCGGCGTCGCGCACGCCCGGTTGGTGCAAGGCAAGCCACTTTCCTTCAACAACATCAACGATGCCGATGCAGCCTTTGAGCTCGCATCAAGTTTTGCAACTGACGATGGAGCGGCGGTCGCCATCATCAAACACGCCAATCCTTGCGGCGTGGCACAGGCTGACAATTTGGGCGACGCCTATGATCTCGCTCTGCGCTGTGATCCAGTCTCCGCGTTTGGCGGCATCGTGGCGATGAACACGACGCTGACGGGCGAGGCAGCGACGAAGATCACCGACATCTTCACCGAGGTGATCGTCGCCCCCGACGCGACGGACGAGGCCATCGCCTTGGTGGCCAAGAAGAAAAATCTGCGCCTTCTCCTGACCGGTGGCTTGGCCGACCCACGGGCACAAGGGACGCTGGTACGCTCAGTCGCTGGCGGCTTCCTGCTTCAAGGTCGCGATACGGTGGAAGCTGATGACCTCGACCTGCAGGTCGTCACCAAACTGGCACCGACCGATGGTCAGCTTTGCGACCTAAGGTTTGCCTTCAAAGTCGCGAAGCATGTGAAGTCCAACGCGATCGTCTATGCCAAGGACGGCGCAACGGTCGGAATCGGCGCAGGGCAAATGAACCGACGCGATTCCTCACGCATAGCGGCCGCTAAGGCCGCCGAGGCAGCAGAAACGGCTGGGTTTGATCAGTCGCTGGCCGCTGGGTCAGTGGTGGCGTCAGACGCCTTCTTCCCCTTCCCCGATGGCTTGCTGGCAGCCGCCGAAGCTGGCGCGTCCGCGGTTATTCAGCCCGGAGGGTCGATGCGCGACCAGGACGTCATCAAAGCCGCCGACGAGGCGGGGCTCGCGATGGTGTTCACCGGAGTGCGCCACTTCCGCCACTGAAGCTGTGCAGTGCTACTTTCGGCCGCGGGCTCTCGCGACCAGCGGGATAGGCCCATCAGTGTTGACCACCAAAAGATCGCGCAGCGCCGACGTTGAGAGATACTCCAGGTCAGCAGGCGGAACAGCCAGCGAGATATCGATGAACGTTTCGTCTACGCCCATGTCAATGGCGTAAACCTTGATCATCGCCTCTACCGCGTCATCACCCGGGCGCATGATGACCCGATTGTCTGGCTCCAAATTGCCAGGGAAGAACCGATGCACGCCGATCACTTGGTCCTCGGCGTATCGCTCAATGCCTCCCAAAAAAGCGAAGGTACAGGCCGACGCGCAATCACCTGGGCGTATTGTGTAGCCTCCCCTTGGCAAGCGCTGCGGGAAACCGACTTGGGTGTTGAAGGAAAGATCGCGGATCGCCCGGCCCAGCCGTAGTCCGGCAATCACGTCTCCGCCCGGTGAATCAAAAACGACCGTCAGGCCCTGGCCTTGTAACGCATAAGCATCCACGAAATGGCGAAACTGCGCCGCGGTGTAGGTTTCAATGTCGCCCACGGCGCGGATGTAGCGACACTCCTCGCAGTCGACATCTTCAGTGATGAGCTGGAACCGCATCGGCTGAATCGGTTGCTCGAATTGCGCGTGCGCAGGCACCGCAGATAAACACCATGCACCGAGCACCAAGGCGGTGCTGATCAGCGGTGTCGGGGTCACTTTCCGATTCATCATGCTCCTCGGTAATGTGTTGGCCGCAGCGTCGGCCAGTTGAGCTATCCAATCAAGCCCAAAGGTCAGATTCGTGGCACGCGAACCCGGCTCAACAGCAGGCCGCCGCACACAAAAAACAAAACCAGGATGGATATGCCGGCACGCTGATCAAGCGTCAGCGCGGTGATGGTGGCGACCGCCCAGGGCCCGACGAAGCTGGTGACCTTTCCGGACAGGGCAAACAGACCGAAACTGCGCGCCCGCGCGTCTGGCGGCGACAGGCGCGCTAGAAGCGCACGCGAAGAAGCTTGCAGTGGACCCGCCGCCGCGCCCATCAACCCACCAAGAAGAAGATAGAGTTGTTCGGGCAAACTGCCGAACAGCCTTGTTCCGGCTTCGACCGGGATGACAAAGAAGATCCGATCCGCGCTTAGCGAGACAACCGCAAGACTGGCCATAGTGAGGACCGCTAGGCTCGTCAGGATCACCGGCTTAGCGCCAAGCCTGTCTTCCAAAGGCCCTCCCAACAAAGCCCCGCAAAAACCGGTGATTGTGAGCAGGATGCCAAACAGACCAACTTCCGTGATCGACCAGCCAAAGACCCCTGTGCCGTAAATGCCGCCAAAAGCGAACAGCGCAACAAGACCGTCGGCATAGATCATGTGGGCCACCAGAAATGTTGTCAGCGGTTGGTCGCCTTTGAGGGCCACAAGCCCGGCACGCAGATCGGCAAGTCCCTGTCCCACGGCCTGTGCCATGGGCATCATCACCGGGCGGTCCGGTGTAAATGCTAGGAGCGGCAAAACCAGCACCAAAAACCATAGTGCCGTAAACGGTCCAACGGCCCTATCGCCTTCCCGGGCGACCGGGTCGAGGTCGAGGATAGGGTCTATGCCAAGAATGGTGCGCCCCGTTTCTGGTGAGCCAACCATCAGCCCGATGGCGATCAGGATCACGACGATGGCCGCAAAATAACCGGACGCCCAGCCATAGGCGGACAACCGCCCGAGCCGGTTGGCGGGCACCAGCGTTGGCATCATCGCGTTGTTGAACACCCCGGCCATCTCAGCGGCAACTGTTCCAATGGCAAACAGGGTAAGAGCCAAGGTCAGGCCATACGGCACGCGCGGCTCGGCAAACCAAAGGCCGCACGCGCACACCACCATGACAAGGCCCAACGCGAAAATCCAAGGCTTGCGAGGTCCAGCTGCATCAGCAATCGCGCCCAATGGTGGCGACAGTAGCGCGATCACAAGGCCCGCCATTCCGGTGGCATAGCCCCACATGGCCTGTCCCTCGGCGGGCGACGATGCCAGCGCCGACACCACATAGGGGCCGAAAACGAAGGTGGTCACCAGCGTGAACCAAGGCTGCATCGCCGCATCGAAAAGGATCCAGCCGACGATGCCACGGCGTGGCGCGGGTGGGTCCGACAAGCTGTCGGCCACCTCCGCCATATGGTGTGCTTCAATCTCAGGTGAGGTCGTCAAGCAGTCCACCTGCCACGGCTAGTTTCGAGACGGTCAAAGCGCCGCCGTCGATAATATCGCCGATGGCCCGCGCGACACGGTCAACTTTCGCAGCACGCGCTTCTTTCCAGGCGTCCAACCCACCTTCGGACTGTAGGATGTCGATTGTCAGACGACGCCGGGCCGAAGCAAGTGACTGCCGCGCGCGGTCAAAGGCAAGCGCATCATAGTAGTCGCTCACTTGAAGTTCGCGCGCAGCCGCATCCAACCGACCGAGGCCAAAGATAGCACCGAGTTCGAAATAGGTCGCCGCCACATCTTGCGTCGCAAGACCCGACGCGTCCCGCACCAAGATCATATCTGGCAGGATGGAGTAGACCGCCATCGACGCGATGCGATTGGCCAGCTCTTCAGGAACACCGTGCTCGACCAGTTCGTGAGTCTGACTGGCTATACGGTCGGCGACCGGACGCGCCATTGTTTTTTCCAAGACGGGCGCAAAGTCGGCAATGCCTTTTCGGTAGTGCTCGACGATATCGGCCAATCCTTCCGAGAACTCGACATTGGTCAGGAACCAACCGATCCGATCAATCACCAAGCGCTGTACGGCGCTGTAAAGCGACAGTTGCAAAGCACCGGAAATTTTTGTGTCCAGCGCGTCGATGTCTTCGTTGAGCGCGGTCAATTGGTAGGCATCACGCACCACGGCGAATGCGCAGGCAATGTCCGCCTTGGACGCTCCCGTCGTGTCGGAAATGATCTGGATGAGTGTTGCCCCACCGCGGTTGATCATCGAGTTGGAAAGTTGCGTCGCAATGATCTCACGGCGCAGGCGGTGGCCTTCGATCTCGTCTCGATACGGCTCGTGCATAGGCGTCGGGAAGTAGCGATAAAGCTCGCGGCCAAGATATGGGTCATCCGGCACGTCGCTTTCAAGCAGCGACGAAAACAGATCGATCTTCGCGTAAGCGAAGATAACCGCCAGCTCGGGCCGAGTCAGGCTCGTGCCCGATTCTTGGCGTTCTGCCAGCATCACGGCATCCGGCAAAAACTCAACCTGGCGGTCCAACAGGCCAGACGATTCCAGCGTGTTCATGAGGCGCGCCTGGTAGCCAAAGTCTTCGTCGTTCTTGGCCTCGGTGAGCGACAGCGAGAGCGTCTGCAAATAATTGTTCCGCAGCACCAGCGCGGCGACCTCGTCGGTCATCTCGACCAGCAGCGTGTTGCGATCATCGCGTGACAGCTTGCCAGCCGCTTCAGCCGCGCCAAGCGCAATCTTGATATTCACCTCCAAGTCAGACGAGTTCACGCCAGCCGAGTTATCGATGGCATCGGTGTTAAGGCGCACACCATGCAGGCCTGCCTCAATCCGGGCCCGCTGGGTCAGGCCGAGATTGGCCCCTTCTCCGATAGCCTTTGCCCGCAGCTCAGGCGCCGTGATGCGAATGGCATCATTGGCACGGTCGCCCGCATCCGCATTGGTCTCGCCGGATGCGCGGATATATGTCCCTATGCCTCCGAACCAGAGCAGTTCAGCGTCAGCCTTAAGGATGGCCGTCATCAGGACGTTTGGCGTTACATTTGACCCATCAATGCCAAGGACAGAGCGCGCTTCTTTCGACAAGGCGATGGTCTTCGACGACCGCGGGAAGATGCCTCCACCCTTGGAGATGAGGTCGGTGTTGTAGTCCTGCCAACTGGACCGGCCCATATCAAACAACCGCTGGCGCTCGACAAAACTCATCGCCGGGTCTGGATCGGGATCGATGAAGATGTCGCGGTGATCGAAGGCCGCGACCAGCTTGATGGCTGGCGACAAGAGCATGCCATTGCCGAACACATCACCGGACATATCGCCTACACCCACAACCGTGAACGGTTCGGTTTGAATGTCCTTGTCCAGTTCGCGGAAGTGGCGTTTCACCGCCTCCCAGCCACCGCGCGCGGTGATGCCCATCTTCTTGTGGTCATAGCCTTGAGACCCGCCAGACGCGAACGCATCGCCCATCCAGAAGCCACGATCTTCGGAGATGCCATTGGCCGTATCTGAGAACGTGGCCGTGCCTTTGTCGGCGGCGACAACCAGATAGGGATCGTCACCATCAATCCGTACGACAGCATCTGGTGGTTCGATGCCTTCGAGGTTCAGATTATCGGTCACGTCGAGCAGCGATGAGATGAATATCTTGTAGGCTTCGGTTCCTTCGGCAAACCAAGCCTCCCGATCGTCGCGCGACGGCAGCCGCTTGGGCACAAACCCGCCCTTTGCCCCAAAGGGAACAATCACTGCGTTCTTCACCTGTTGCGCCTTGGCGAGGCCCAACACTTCGGTGCGGAAATCTTGCGGGCGATCCGACCAGCGCAAACCACCGCGAGCGATCATGCCTCCGCGTAGGTGCACACCCTCAACCCGCGGCGAATAGACTGAAATTTCTCGCACCGGTCTCGGCTCGGGCAATCCATCGACATTCTTTGAGTCGATCTTGAAGGCGAAGGTTGGCTTCGGCTTCCCGTCCGCACCAGGTTGGAAAAAGTTTGTCCGCAAGATCGACTCGACCAGGTTGAGGAAGCGCCGCAGGATGGTGTCATCGTCGAGGCTCGACACATCCTCCAAGGCCATCGAGATAACGGCAGCAATCTTCTCAGACTGGTTGCGCCGCTCGGCCTCCGTGCGCTGCGGATCGAGGCGCGCATGGAAAAGGTCGACCAGCGATGTTGTGATCGATTCATGCTCAATGAGGGTCTGCCACACATAATCTTGGCTGTAGGGCAATAAAGCTTGGCGCAGATAACGCGCCAGCGCGCGCAGCATCGCGACGTCGCGCCACGGCAAACCAGCCGTTGTGATCAACGTGTTGAAACCGTCATTCTCAGCATCGCCATACCACACGGCAAGGAAGCCTGCCCTCAGAAGCTCAGCATGTGCTTCGACATCCAAAGCTTCGCCATCGGCCCGTTCCAGAAGGATATCATGAATCCAAACCAACTCGGCATCGAGACGCTCGACCCGATAGGTGCGCTCATTGATGGCACGGAAGCCCATGGCCTCAATGATTGGCATCCGGTCGGACAGAGCAATTGGCTTACCGCTATGATAGAGCTTGAGATCGAGGCGCTTACCGTCACTCCCTTCGCGATCACGGAAGGCGAGTTGTAGTTCGCGCCCTTCGCCTAGGCTTTCCATCATCAGAGCATCGTCGAGCGCTTCTTCACCGGAAAAAGCTTCGCGGTAGGCGCCGGTGAAGGCTTCGGAATACCGGGTTAGAAGCAGGGCACCGCGAACGCTATCTTGCTGCGCCCGCACTGCCGAACGGAACGTGTCCGCCCAGGTGCGCACGATGTTCGCCACGCCTTCTTCAAGCGCTTCCTGTGGGATCTCCGGGGTCACCCCTTCGGCACGTCCAAGGATGAAGTGGACGCGGGCCAACGGCCCTTCCGGGTAGGCGACATACCAAGCCGAAACATGCCCATCGAACTGTTCGGCCAGCCACTGACCGATCTTCATGCGCGTGTCGGTGGAGTAGCGCTCTCGTGGCACAAAGACAAGTGCTGAGACAAACCGGTCGAACTTGTCGACGCGCGACAACACCCGAACCCGCGGCCGCTCACCAAGCTGCAAAATGGCATCAGCAAACCGGTGCAACGTTTCCAGGTCGAGCTGGAACAGTTCATCGCGCGGGTAGCTTTCCAACACGTTCGCCAAGGCCCGCCCCGAGTGGCTATCCGGGTCATATCCCGCGCGTTGCATGACTTGATTGGTCTTGCGCCGAAGGTAAGGAATGTTGGCCGTCGAGCGTGTGTAGGCGGTGGCAGAGAAGAGGCCAACAATGCGCAGCTCGCCGAACAGCGAGCCGTCCTCGGCGTATGTCTTCAGGCCGATATAGTCCATGTAGGTGCGCCGGTGGACGCGGCTGCGGACATTCGCCTTGGTGACGATCAGTGGCTCAGGGCGACGCAGGAAGTCCAACAATTCCGGGGTGTGGGTGACATAGGTGTCGCCCTTGCGCAGCACCATAAGATCGGGGTCGGCGAGCAATCCAAGGCCCGGCGCGTCAACGCGTTCCAACGTTCCGCCTTCGCCATCATCGATAAAGCGATAATCACGCATTCCAAGGAACGTGAAGTTCTCGTCTAACAGCCAATCAATGAATTGAATGCCTTCTGCCAATTCATCGACGGGCAACGATGGTGGGTCGTTCTTGTAACCCATCACAACTTGCTCAACGCGCGCCCGCATGCCCTGCCAATCGCGAACAGCGACACGCACATCATCAAGCACCGCGCGGATACCGGCTTCCAGCGTGTCGCGGTCGGACACGGAATCCATCTGCTGGACGTGAAATAGGATCAGGCTTTCGCGGATTGCCGACTCATCTTCGGCCGGGCGCTCGTAGCCGTAGACATGGGTCAGGTGGCCCTTCTGGTCGCGGCTTACCCACAGGACGGGGTGCAGCACCAGCCGCAGGTCAACGCTCGCGGCTTGCAGCTCGCTCATCACCGAGTCGACAAGGAACGGCATATTGTCGTTGACGATTTCGACGACGGAAACTTCCGGCAGCACACCGTCACTGTTGACCGGCTTCGGGTTGAACACGCGCACAAAGGCGTCACCCGACTTGCGGTCCGACATGCGCTCGTAGGCATCGCGCGTCACAACCACAAGTTCATCAGCGCTGTAGAGCACCAAATCCTCAGCCGCGCCTTCTCGAAAAAGAGCAGCCGCAAACCGCGACAGCGTTTCCCCATGGTCAACGTCGTCGCTCAGAAGCTTGATCGTTTCGTCGATCAGTTTGCGCTTTTGCACCTGAACCGCTTGGCTCATGGCAACCCCCTCCCGAATGTGGACCCGCTGTGCCGCCGCCAGTCAGCGTGCCCTTATGCGCTTCTAACCGTTTGATTCTCAAAACCGGTTACAGCGCAACTATTGACGATGCCAATGGGCCTGTCGAGCCATGCCGACACCTGTCTTGAAGCTGACGTTTCGCGCTTTTATGGTCGCGCAATGGCTGACCCAGGGTCAGCTTATCGGAAAGTGAGAAAGCGACCGCACCTCTATGGGCCAAAAGATTCCAGATTTTCCGACCTTACGCTGGTCCGATGCACTGGCGCCGAGCCTCGACGATTTTGCGCAACTTTCGCGCGAAGCCTTCCGCGAATTGCCCGAACCTTTTGCCGGATTGGCAGGGACGGTTTCTGTCCGTATTGCCGACTTTCCGGAGCCAGAGGTCCTGTCCGACCTCGCCATGGAAACCCCGTTTGAGTTGCTCGGTCTGTTCGTTGGCCAAGGCCTGTCCGAAGGCGGCGCGGATATCCAGTCTGACCAACTTGGCAATGAGATCTGGCTCTACCGCCGCCCGATCCTCGACTATTGGGCCGAGCATGAAGAAACGCTCGGCGCAGTCGTCCGCCACGTCTTCATCCATGAGATGGGCCACCATATGGGCCTCTCCGACGATGATATGGACCGTATTGAAGCAGACATAGTCTAGAGCCATGCCTAGGCGTTAGGTGACGATCCAACTCCAACCAGCGGCAAGAACCACCGCGCCAATCATTGCCCATACCGCGCTGCGCGTGAGCGCCATGATCAACAGCGCCACCCCAATCGCAGCCAGTTCCCGTGTTCCATTGTTGACAAGGAAGGTTGCCACGATGGCCGCCAGCACCGATGTCGACATGGCTTCCAAGAACACCGTCACGCGCGGAGAGAGCGTGACAAACCGCATGATCATCGCACCGCCGAGACGGGTGCCAAGCGTCACAAACGCCATTAGAGTGATCGCAAGATAGGCGCTGATTGGGTCACTCATGGGGAGCGTCCCTGCTGGCCACGTCGGCTACCGTCTTGCTATCCAGGGCGCCAATCACCCCGCCAGCCAAAGCGGCTGCGATGATGTTCCACCCTGTCGGGAGCAGCGACTGACTGAATATGGCGACAGCGCAGGCGACAAGAACCGGCACCGCGCGGCGCACATTGGGCACCATGCCGAGCGCCAAGGCACCAAAAAAGGCAGCCATCACCACATCAATCCCGAAGCGATCCAAATCCCCCAGATTGGCACCAGCCACAACACCGATGGTCGTCGACACGGCCCAAAAGCTCCAAAGGGCAAGCCCGCCCCCCAAAATGTGCGCAGCATCCTTTTCGCCCGCCTTCAACGCCTGATAGCTGTCGGCAAAATTGATGTCGGAAAGCAGCATCAAAGCTGCGAACCAATGGAGGCGCGGCAGCTGGTTCACATAAGGGCTGATCGCGGCGCCCAAAATGATGTGCCGGGCGTTCACGGCCAGCACGACTAACGCCAGCGAGAGGTAGGGCAACGGCGACTGCCAAAGGTCCAGGGCGGCAAATTGGGACGCCCCAGCAAACATGATCAAGCTCATCACCAAGGCCTGATCGACCGTCATCCCCACATCAATTGCCGCTGCCCCAAAGGCAATGCCAAACGGCACAACGAATATTCCAACTGGCAGCAAACGCTGTGCGCCACGCACCATTCCTTTGGGCGTAAAAACAATGCCTTTGGCGGGCGGAACAGTTGGCTCGGACATGCAGTGCCAGTGTCAGGCAAACGCGGAGCGGTCAAGCCGCTTGTCGTTGTGTTTGGCGGCTGATAACACACCGCCAACTTCAGGAGATATTGCGTCTATGGACAAGTTCACTTCGCTCACCTCAGTCGCGGCACCCTTGCCGGTGATCAACATCGACACCGATATGATCATCCCCAAGCAGTTCTTGAAAACGATCAAACGCACGGGGCTGGGCAAAAGCCTCTTCTTCGAGATGCGTTTCAATGAAGATGGGTCTGAAAACCCGGATTTCGTGCTGAACCACGATGCCTATCGTGGCGCGCAGATCTTAGTGGCTGGCGACAATTTCGGCTGCGGCTCAAGCCGCGAGCACGCGCCCTGGGCATTGCTCGATTATGGCATCCGCTGCGTGATCTCCACCAGCTTCGCCGACATCTTCTACAACAACTGTTTTAAAAACGGCATTCTGCCGATCGTTGTCAGCCCAGACGAGCTGGCCAAGCTGATGGATGATGCTGAGCGTGGCTCCAATGCGACACTGACCGTTGATCTGGAGAGCCAATCCATCAAGGGCCCAGATGGTGGAACGATAAATTTCGATATCGATCCATTCCGCAAGCACTGCCTGTTGAACGGCCTCGACGATATCGGCCTGACGATGGAAAAAGCGCCGCATATTGACGGTTTTGAAGGCCAGATGCAGACGGTCCGCCCCTGGGTCTAAGGTTCGCGTCGTCTTCGGCAGGCCACAACCAAAGATCAAAAGCCCACCAAAAAAGCCGCCCGCAGGCGGCTTTTTTGTTGCAAGCTTGCCGTGGTCCGGATTCCCGTAATGATTGCAGACGCTTGTCCCTAACGCGTTCCTTCAAAGCTTGGAGAGACTTGCGCACTCTCGGCAAGGCTCGTGCGTAACGCTTTGCGGGTCCGGGGCGCTGGCGGAAACACCTCGATCAAGCACGGGAACACGCAATGGGTCGAAGCAAGCGGAACAAAACAAGCGGATGCCGAAACCCATACAATCTTCGTGGCCGTTGACCTCCTCAAAGCGCGAGAAGAAGCCCTCGATGCCGGAGACAGCACTGGGGCATGCCATCGGCAACCAAGGGCGGAAGACACGCTCGGCCGCCGCAGACATCCTTGCGCGCGACATGTGGTGGTGTCTGTTTTGCCCAAGCGACGGACATCTGCGTTTCTTACACAACCCAGCAGCCGGTCGAACGCGCAAGCATGTCACGGAGCGATTGACTTGGCTAACAAACTGGCTCCGGCGCTGGTGCCACTTCCTTTTCTGGCATACACGGAGCGTCCGGTCTGGCGTCGTAGCGTCTCAATAAAGGCTGAGCTTTGGGCAAATGGCCCCTCAACGTAAATCGGACCGGACGCGCCAATGGTGTTTAGTCGCTCAACCGACCTTTCGGCAGCGCGCTGATCTGCTACCTCCAGCGCGACGCCTTCTGCCAGCGCTTCCTCGCGCTCTCGACCACCCATAAATGGCGCTGTTGGTATGGGCCGGCCATCGGCAGCAACGTTGAGCAGCGTGTGGGTGGTCGAAGCGAGGTTGGGCAATGCGTCGTTGATCGACATGGCAACAATCCACGTTCCAGTGGATAGAACCCCGCAAGGTGACTTTTGCAAATAGGGCAGTAGCGAAGCATTGCTGTCGTGGATGCCCGTCAAGACGGGGAGGTCTTGAGGCAAGCCGGTCTTTGCCGCAACATTGGGCCTGAGATGGCCCAACACAGCATTCGCTGGTTTGGTCGGGGGTATCAAAGCATCCCAGCCACGCGCTTTTGCCAAGCTCGACGGCCTAGCATCAAGCGGTGCCCATAGATCTGAATGACACCCAAGTGACGTCAACTCGCTGGCCGGAACACCGGTGAGCTTGTAAGCCCACCATTGCGGCCACATCAGCAAATACTTGGCACGTTCGAACGCCTCTGGCCAATTGGTTTGAAGCCAGTGCAGCTGCCGACCAACGTTCAGCCCGCCTGGCATTCTTGGTGACCCAGTTTCGTCAAACGGCGGCGCGTCATAGGTAGCTGCGGCTTCCTCTGGTCCTGAATACTCGTAGTCCAGTACGGGAAGTGTGAGCTCACCGTCGGCATCCACAAGTGCCGCGCACGCACCATGTGTTACCGGTACGATGCAATCGGGACGCTCCGGCAAGGCGCCGAGCGCATCCAGGACAAAATCCCACAATTTGTTGCTATCGAAATGTGGAAATGGATCGGTATCGACGACGGTGTTGGGAAAGCGCCGTTCCCAAAGTTCAGTGGCATCGGGACCAATCAGAACGACCTTCGCGTTGGTCTTGCCAATGTCGATGACGGCGACGTTTCCGTTTGTCATGGCATATGAAAGACAGGCGTGAGCGGCACGGCAATTGGTTCGTTGTTGTCGTGGGTTTCCATAATATCCGCCATATGAGCCCACCACTTTTTCATGATTTCGTGGGCCGGCAGATCGCCCATGGTGTGATTATCCGCGCGCCAGAGCACCCCGAAAAGAATGTTCGTCTCCTCGTCGAGGTGGATCGAATAATCAGAAACCCCAGCGTCCTTCAGTAGCGCAACGAGTTCGGGCCATATCTCGTCGTGGCGCTTCTTGTACTCGTCCTTCATCCCGGCGTTGAGACGCATCTTGAAGGCAAACTTTTCCATCAAGCTCTCCACTTTTCCCACAGACGCGGCAGGGCGATCACCCCGATCAGAAGCGCGCCGATCACGATGGACATTACGATCCCCGGCACGTTGAGAAGCCCAAGTCCGAAGGTCACCAGGCCCATGACGAACGCTGCGATAACCACGCCCGGGATTGAGCCAGACCCGCCCAGAATGCTGACGCCGCCAAGAACCACCATGGTGACAATTTCAAGCTCCCAGCCAAAGGCAATAGAAGGGCGCGTCGAGGCGAGGCGCGAAGTTAGGCAGATGGCAGCAACGCCGGACATCAACCCCGTGAGCAAGAACAGAATGAACTTCACGCGAGCGACGCGAATCCCTGAAAACTCCGCTCCAACCGGATTGTTCCCGATGGCATATACCGCACGGCCGAAGTTCGTTTTGTGCAGCACCACGAAGTAAATCAGGGCGAGAATCGCAAACAAAACCAGCTCGAACGAGATCACCCAGAAAACATATCCTTGCCCGAAGAACGCAAAGTCTGATGGATAGCCACGATAGGCCTGGTCACCCAAGACGATATAGCTGATGCCACGAAACAGGCTCATCGTGCCAATGGTGACGACAATCGACGGTAAGCCCATTCGCGTGACGAGAAAGCCATTGAACGCGCCGCAAAGCAGCCCGACCACGAGCCCAATCATGATCAACCCGGGCGTGTCGACCCCGACCTGGACAGCGGCGCCCATGGCGGTCGACGCCAGAGCAATGATGGATGCCACGGACAAATCAATCTCACCAGCAATGATCAACAGCGCCATGGCAAAGGCGATCATTGCTTTCTCGGTGAAGTTGAACGTCATGTCGCTCAGGTTCCATGCATTCAGGAAATAGGGCGACGTAAAGCTGTTCGCGATAAAGATCGCGACGGCGACGGCTAAGAGCAACGACTCCCAGCTCTTTAGCCGGCGCTCAAGGGGCGACTGCAAACGGTCCGGAATAAAGCGGGTCGTGTCGGTCATGTTGCGTGCTCAGCGCGTTTGAGAATGATCCGGCCTTTGTCGCGATTGGCCTGCGCGTTCAAGGCTACCGCGATGATGATCGCGCCCCCGGAGATCGCCAATTGCCAAAAGGGTGAGATGTTCACGACGGGCAACGCGTTGCTGATGATTCCCAGAAACAAAGCGCCAAGCATAGCGCCCAACACTGTGCCAATGCCGCCCATGATGGCGACGCCACCGATGACGCAAGCCGCGACCACGTTGAGCTCGAATCCGCCTGCGAGGTCGACAAAGGCCACGGCAAACCGCGACACCCACAGATACCCGGTTAAACCCGCCAGCGCGCCAGATATTGTGAAGGCCCAGAACTGGGTCTTGCCAACGTCGATCCCGGCATAGGTTGCGGCGTTCGGATTGCCTCCAGCAGCATAGAATGCCCGGCCAAGGGTGGTGCGGGACATGATGATAGAGAACACAATCACCACCAGGATGGTGATCCAACTCATCAATGGCAGTCCCAGCAGGTCAGTCCGCGGGAAGGCTTTGAAGGGATCGCTTAGCTCGTGGCTGTTGATCCATTGACCGTCGGACAGAAGGAAGATCGTCCCGCGAAAGATCGTCATGGTCCCAAGCGTCACCACGATTGGCGGAATGGCGAGCTTCCACACCAGAGCACCGTTCAGCATCCCAAGCAACGCACCAAATCCGATGGCAACTGTGATGATCGCTGACACCGGCATGCCTGGCATGGCGACATTGATCATGGCGACAACCATGCCCGTCAACGCAAGGTTGGCTGCTACACTCAGGTCGATGCATCGCGTCAGGATCACGATCATCTGGCCGATGGCCAGCAGGATTAGGGGCGCGGTATCATTGAAGACGTTCGCCAGGTTCGCCGGCGCGATGAACGCCGGAAAGCGCCAGGCAATGATGGCCAACAGCAAAAGGATAGCACCCGACAATAGCACTTCGCGGGACATGAGAAGCTGCTTCGACACGGTTTCCCTCCTCAAATCCCGGCGGCGAGGCGCACAAGCGTTTCGGGGGTCATGTCTTCACCCGGTAATTCCCCAGCAATCCGGCCCTCACGCATGACGATCACGCGGTCCGACATGCCGAGAACCTCTGGAATTTCTGAACTGACCATGATGACGGCCAAACCCTGCGCTGCGAGTTCGGCCATGAACTCGTGAACCGCAGCCTTTGAGCCGATGTCGATGCCCTTCGTGGGTTCATCAAGGATGATGACCTTCGGTCTTGTCGCCAGCCACTTGGCAATGACAACTTTCTGCTGGTTGCCGCCTGAAAGATTGTCGACATTGGTGTCAAGCGAGGCCGCGCGCAGGTCGAGCCGTTCGGTGTACTCACGCGCCAACTTGAACTCCTCCGCCAGCTTGAGAAAGCCATTGCGTGAAGTTCGCCCCAGCGAGGGGAGCGTCACATTCTGGAAGATTGGAAGCGCGGTGATTGTGCCCTGCTTGCCGCGGTCCTCAGGCACGTAAACGATACCCTGATCCACGGCGTCGGCGGGGGAACGGATGATGGCGAGTCTTCCGTCAATCTGAACGGTGCCAGCCGAAGGGCGCGTTATGCCAAACAAAGCCTGCATGAATTCGGATCGGCCCGCACCAACAAGGCCGTAGAAACCTAGGATTTCGCCCTTGCGTAGCGAGAAGCTGATGTCGGCGAATTCGGTGGGGTGTTCATAGCCCCCAACGACCAGGACTTCGTCGCCAATATTGTGCTCCCTTTCCGGGAATATCTGACTGACATCGCGGCCCACCATCATTTTCACGAGAGCGGCCTCGGTTACGTCGTTGATGGCGCCCGCACCAACCAATGCTCCATCACGAAAGACCGTGAAGTTGTCCGCGATGCGGAAGATCTCATCGAACTTGTGACTGATGAACAGGATGGCCTTACCCTGGCTCTTCAGCTCTTCCACCAGCTCATATAGCTCTTCGATTTCCTTTTGGCTTAGCGCAGCCGTGGGTTCGTCCATAATGACAACGCGGGCATCAATCGAGAGAGCGCGCGCGATGGCAACCAAATGCTTGTTTGCGATCCCGAGATCTTTGAGCTTGGTGTGCGGATCGATGTTCGCTCCGATCCCTTCAAGGATCTCCCGAGCCTTTCCCACCATCGTGCCAGCGTCGATCAAACCGAAACGCCCTCGAGGAGGATGGCCGAGAAATATGTTTTCTGCGACCGAAAGCTCGTCGAACAGAACCGTCTCCTGGTGGATCGCGGTGATGCCTACATTTCCTGCGTTCTGGGCAGCTGAAAAACGCACCGCTGTGCCATCGACTTCGATGCTACCGCTATCTGGTTGGTAGATGCCGGTCAGGATCTTGACGACTGTCGATTTGCCGGCGCCGTTTTCGCCAACGAGCGCCGTTACCTTGCCGGGAAAGAGCTCCAGCGACACCTCCGACAGCGCGGTCACGCCAGGAAATGTCTTTGTCACACCATTAAGTGCGAGAACGGGCGTGCTTTCCTGAACCTTTGAGGCGTCCAGTGGGTGATCGGCCTGCATCAGCATTGGGCTCTCAACATCCAATTGGATGTCCGGCGCAGGCCGAAGCCCGCACCGGACTGGGAGGATCAGAAGATGTCCTTGAAGTCGTCGACGTTGGACGCGTCATAAGTGAACGGGTCCGACATCGCGGCAGTCGTGCTGTCGTCGAGCGTAACGGAGCCCATGCGACCCATCGGTATGTCCGCGCCCGGCCCCGCGGTCGCAGCGCCCGATGCGAGAGCGTGGGCGATCATGGTTGCTGAATAGCCGAGGTCAATCGGGTTCCAGATGGCAAAGCTCTGCGTTGCCCCAGACTCGACGCAACCCGCCATCTCAGAGGGTAGGCCAAGGCCCGTGACGTTGATTTCGCCGATCCGGCCTGCGTCTGAAACGGCTTGGCAGGCTGCAAGGATACCGACTGTCGTTGGCGCAATAATCGCCTGCAGATCAGGGTGGGACGCCATGAGGCCTTGTGCTTCACGGTAGGATTTGTCGGAAAGATCATCACCATAGACGGTCGCGACAAGATTGATCCCTGGGTAGTTCGGCAAGGCCTCTTCGGCTGCTGCAATCCAGGCATTCTGGTTCGTAGCCGTGGCCGATGCCGACAGGATTGCGACATCGCCACCGTCAGGCATATGGTCGGCAGCGAGCCGCAGAATTGTGTTGCCGATCAACGGCGTGGACGAAGGGTTCAGGTGCATCGCACGCCCCCCTTCGGACACACCGGAGTCCCAAGAGATGACCGTTATTCCGCGCTGCATTGCGCGCTGAAGGGCTGGCACAACCGCATCTGGGTCATTTGCAGAAATCGCGATGGCATCAACGCCCTGCGCGATCAGCGAATTGATGACTTCGATTTGACCTTCAGCGGTCGTGTCGGTTGGCCCGGTATAGATTATTTCGACGTTACCGAGTTCTGCAGCTGCCTCTTCCGCGCCTTCTGCCGCCGCTTCAAAGAAGCCAATCCCAAGCGCCTTCACGACAAGCGCTATCCGCATGTCCTGGGCCACCGCTGTGCTGCCCATAAAGCCGACCGCAAGGCTTACGCCCGCAATCAGCGAAGTGAATGTCCGACGTTTCATTGTATGTCCTCCCAAAGAGACTGTTTTTCTAGACCGATTCATGAGGCGGCCTCTTCCTCTTGAGCGCCGCCGGACTGGGCGACGATCAGTTTCACGTCCGCAGCGTCCAGCATGGCTGCCGCTTTGTCCGAGATTCTTTCATCCGTGATCAGAGTCGAAATGCGATCAAGCCCGCAAAGAACGAGGCTCGAGCGCTGATCGAATTTTGTGCTGTCAACCAACACAACAAGTTCATCGGCCTGACCAATAAGTTTGGCCTCGGCCTGGATAAGCAACGGGTCGGCTTCCATCAGTCCCAGTGAACTGATGCCTTGTGCACCCATGAACATACGGCGCGCATAATAGTTACGCGTCACGTCGTTTTCAAACGGAGACAGGATGATGTTCTGCTCGCGATAGATCGCACCGCCCGACAGCATGACCGTGTTTTTGGAGTGCTTTAGGAGATGCTCGGCAATCGGAAAGGAATTGGTGAACACCTGACAGCGCCGACTGGCCAAAGGATGCACCATCTGAAATGTCGTCGTCCCGCCATTGATGATGATGGGATCCCCGTCATCGCAAAGATCAACGGCAGCGCGCGCAATAGCCTGCTTTTCCTTGATCCGCAGCGTTTCGTTGACGGCAAAGGTGCGGCCCGCAAGGCCAACAAATTGCGGCGGGTTAAGGGCTTCCACGCCGCCGCGCACGCGCCGGACTTTCTGCTGCAGGTGAAGGGCCGATATATCGCGCCGGATTGTCGCCTCTGACGCCTCTGTCAGATTGCACAGATCGATCACGGTCACCACAGCCCGGTCTTGGACTGCGGAAAGAATGATCCTGTGGCGTTCCTTCTCGTGCATAGGCTCCTCCGTGAAGGGGGAGCCTGCCCATATTTCGACACGGCGTCAATCAAAAACAATCATAAACAATCATTGTGCAGTGCAACACGATTGAATATGAGTGATTACGATTGACAATTCGCCGCGCCATCCTCACCCTACACGGTAGTCCAGCTGAGGCTTTGGCCGTCTGCACAGGAGCGCACCATGCTGATATCCGTCGATAAACCCATGCTAGAGAACCGGTGGTTTGACCGCGTCGTTGAAGGCATGAGCGAACCGGAACTGCTCCTTTACCGATCAAACATTCTGGGAGCGGACAAGCGCGTCACCAACTATGGCGGCGGGAACACCTCAGCGAAGGTGACGGAGAAAGATCCGCTGACGGGAGAGGAGGTCGAGGTCCTTTGGGTTAAGGGCTCTGGCGGCGACATCGGCTCCATCAAAATGGATGGGTTCGCAACCCTCTACATGGACAAGCTGAACGCGCTCAAGTCGCTCTATCGCGGTGTCGCCTTCGAAGATGAGATGGTTGGCTATCTGCCGCATTGCACCTTCAAGCTCAATCCGCGAGCCGCCTCAATCGACACGCCGCTGCACGCATATGTACCGCGCAAACATGTTGATCACGTCCACGCCGATGCCATCATCGCCATCGCAGCATCGAAGAACTCAAAGGAACTGACCCAAGAAATCTTTGGAGAAAGCGTCGGCTGGCTTCCCTGGAAGCGCCCAGGTTTTGAGCTGGGTCTGTGGCTCGAAAAGTTCTGCCTCGAGAACCCCAACGCCGATGGTGTTGTGCTTGAAAGCCACGGGCTGTTCACCTGGGCTGACACGGCCAAGGCATGCTACGACACGACCATCAACGTTATCAATCGCGCCACCGAGTGGCTGCACACGCGCACCTCCGGTGTGCCCGCATTTGGCGGTGCAAAACATAGCTCGCTCGATGAAGATGAGCGCCGATCCGTCGCCGGCCGGCTCATGCCCGCAATCCGTGGTTTCGTGAGTGGCAATCAGCACATGGTGGGGCATTTCAACGACAACCCCGAGGTGCTGGAGTTTGTGAACGCAAACGACATGGAGCCACTGGCAGCACTTGGTACGTCGTGCCCAGATCACTTCCTACGCACCAAAATTCGCCCACTGGTTGTTGGTTTTGATCCAGCAAATGGCAATCTCGATGAGGTCTTAGAGGGACTGCCTGCCCAAATCAAAGCCTACCGGAAGGACTACTCAGCTTACTACGAACGCTGCAAACACGATGACAGCCCTGCGCTTCGCGATCCCAACGCCGTTGTTTATCTTGTGCCTGGTGTCGGCATGATCACTTTCGCCAAGGACAAAGCGACAGCGCGGATTTCCGGCGAGTTCTATGTCAACGCCATCAATGTAATGCGTGGCGCGTCGTCGGTCAGCGAATACCAGGGCCTGCCGGAGCAGGAAGCGTTCGATATCGAGTATTGGTTGCTCGAGGAAGCCAAGTTGCAGCGCATGCCCAAACCCAAGTCGCTTGCGGGTCGCGTTGCGTTGGTCACAGGTGGCGCTGGTGGGATTGGTGCCGCAACCACCGAGAGATACCTGAACGAGGGCGCCTGCGTGGTTCTGGCAGACATCAACGTCGAAAGCCTAAAAACTGCACAAGATAGTCTAACCCAACGCTATGGCAGCGACGTGGTGCGTTCGGTAGCTATGGACGTCACCAGCGAAGACGCGGTGGCAAAGGCCTTTGCCGACGCAGCCGTAGAGTACGGTGGAGTTGATATCCTCGTATCGAATGCCGGGATCGCGTCTTCAGCACCGGTCGAAGAAACCACGCTGGCGCTTTGGAACAAGAACATGGACATCCTCAGCACGGGCTATTTCCTGGTGAGCCGCGAGGCCTTCAAGCTGATGCGGGTACAGGACATGGGCGGATCCATCGTTTTTGTTGCCTCCAAGAATGGTCTGGCGGCATCGCCGAACGCCTCGGCTTACTGCACAGCTAAGGCCTCCGAAATCCACCTTGCCCGCTGCCTCGCCTTGGAAGGCGCCGAGGCTGGCATCCGCGTCAACGTCGTCAATCCGGACGCGGTCTTGCGCGGTTCGAAGATCTGGGAAGGTGAATGGCTGGACCAGCGCGCGTCCACCTATGGCACCGACAAGCAGGGGCTCGAGGAGATGTATCGACAACGCTCGATGCTGAAGCGCTCGGTTCTGCCCGAAGACATCGCAGAGGCCTGTTATTTCTTCGCTGCCGACACCTCGGCCAAATCCACCGGCAACATTCTGAATGTCGATGCCGGCAACGTGCAGGCGTTCACGCGTTGATCGCCAGAAAGGGGGACGGGGATCATGGACTACGAAAGTGCGAAAGCAGCCTTTGCCGAGTGGGAGGTTGACGCAGAGGCCGCCATAGAACGGCTCCGGGTGATCCCGATCTCGATGCATTGTTGGCAAGGCGATGACGTCGTGGGGTTTGAGAACCAATCCGGCACGTCAGGCGGCGGCATCCAAGCGACAGGCAACCACCCAGGTCGTGCGCGCACGCCGGACGAGCTACGCGCGGACCTCGAGTTTGCCTATTCAATGATTCCTGGCCGGCATCGCCTCAATCTGCATGCCATGTACATGGACACCGATGAAACACCGGATCGCGACGAGATCGAATACAGACACTTCGCGCCGTGGGTGGACTGGGCCAAGGACCAGGGCATTGGGCTTGATTTCAATCCAACTTTCTTTGCCCATGCCAAGGCAGACGACAATCTTACCTTGTCGCATCCTGATGCTGGCATTCGGCAGTTCTGGATTGAGCATGGCAAACGCACCCGGGACATCGCCGCGCGCATCGGCGCCGAACTCGGCAGCTCTTGCGTCAACAACATCTGGGTGCCGGATGGTTACAAGGATATCCCTGTCGACCGAATGGCCGCCCGCAAGCGACTGGAAGCATCTTTGGATGAGATGCTCGCGATCAGTCAGAGCCCTTCCCAGATGCTCGATGCTGTGGAGTCGAAGCTCTTTGGCATCGGCGTCGAGGCCTGCACGGTCGGCAGCCACGAATTTTACATGGGCTATGCGATCCGCAAGGGTACGCTGCTTTGCCTGGATATGGGCCATTTCCACCCCACCGAGAACGTCGCCGACAAGCTCAGCGCTGTCGCCCTTTCCTTGCCGCAGCTACTCCTGCACGTGTCGCGCCCGATGCGCTGGGACAGCGACCACGTCATTTTGCTGAACGATGACATTCTCGCGATGGCGCATGAGCTGGTCAGCGCAGATCTCTTGGATCGCACCTTCATCGGGCTCGATTTCTTCGACGCGACCATCAGCCGTACTGCAGCCTGGGTGATCGGTGTGAGGAACATGCAGAAGGCGCTGCTGCGCGCGCTCCTGACGCCTTGGTTGCAATTGAAGGCGGCGGAAGACAGGCTCGATTTTACAACCCGCCTCACGATGACCGAAGAGTTTAGGGACCTTCCATTCGGTGCAATCTGGACGGAATTCTGCGAGCGTTTGGACACACCGACTGGGCTATCATTGATTGACCAACTGGATGTGTATCAGGCAAGCGTCACGTCACGTGGATAGTTGAACAAAGTACTGGGCTGAGGCGTGCTTGCCATCGGTTTGCAGCCTCGATGGGGTGCCGTGGCACGAACTGTTTGTCGGGCCACGAGACCCAATGCATTCAAGCAGTGCTTGAGGGGCCTTGGTGCCAAGTCCGCTCTCCGCCCTTAACCGTCATCACAATTATAGCCTTGTGCTCACGTAGGTTCACCGTGACCCTGTTGCCCACTCTCGGTCGATTTATCCTTCAAAATCGGGCAGCAGCGGCAAGCTACGCAGATAGAGAATGATGGCGTTGAGATCATCTTCGGTCATCTGCGCCAGATAGCCATAGGGCATTGGCGGGAACATGGGCGTTCCGTCGGGCCGCACACCTTCTACAATCATCGCGCGGATCTCATCGTCCCTGTAGTCGACCAAGCCATCCTCGTGGGTGGTCAGGTTAGAGGCAACTGAGACACCCCAAGGCCCATGGAATTCAAAACCGCCCGCGCCAAGGTGCGTATCCACCATCGGTCCCATCGGACCTATCGGCGAGTGGCATTCCATACAGTGGGCGACGGGCCCGGCAAGATATTCACCGTAGGCAACAGTCACACCTTCTTGTGGGTGCGGAACAGACCCAACCGGCGGCCCATAGGCTGGCGGCAGTGGCATGTTGTATTCGCTAACCCCCGGGTCATTGTCGACCGCCGCAAGCGTCCTCAGATAGAGCACCATGCTCATCACATCATCATCGGAGAGGTCGCGATACATGGTGAAGGGCATGGGCGGACCGATGAGCGACCCGTCCGGTCGTAATCCTTCGCGAATGGCGCGGGCAAACTCTTCATCTGACCAGTCCACCACCCGTGAAGCTGGCGTGATGTTGGGTGCGATGGCCGTAAACATGGGCGTTTCCTCAACAAAACGGCCGCTCAGATTGGCATCCCAAATTGGCCCATCTGGTCCCAGGGGCGTGTGGCAATTGCCACAACCGCCTGGGCCTTCGACAAGATACTGCCCGCGTTCGACAGTCGGCTCAGCAAGAGCCAAGCCAGGCGCCGCGGCCAGCAGCAAGGCGTAGGCAAAGTGACGTCCACTCATCGCGCGTTCCCCCGTTCGCGTTTGCTATCCAGAGCCGGGATTTCCGACCCGCTGGTTATGGCGGGTCACGCCATTTCTGGTTCTGGTGCCAGGATCGTCATGCCTGCCCGGCTCGCGACATCCATGATCATCGGAATGTCTGGAGGACCGTCCGGTGCTGGGATGTCCGTCGTGCCATCTGGCAGGACATCGCCGGCTTGGGTGAAAAATATGTCGTGGACTTGACCAGGGGCACTGACGCTAATGAGACGCCCTGGGGCGCTGCCAGTACAGGTGAACGCATGCACTGCACCATCTGGTATTTTTACGAAGTCGCCACCGGTCACGTTCCTCGTTTGACCATCAACGAAGAACTCAAACTCTCCTTCCAAAATGAAGAAGCTCTCATCCTCGCCAGCGTGATGGTTGGGCGGCGCGCCTGCCCCTGGTGCCGTTTTGATTTCGACGAGCGCGTAATTGTCATCGGTCTCACTTGGAAAGGCATGAAACGTCAGAAGATTGCCGAGCAGGTGGTAAATGCGTGGGCGTGGTTCAGACATGTGCTTGCTCCCTTTACTTCAACCTCGATGTCTCTATGATACACATTTATCGTAATAAGACAACTGTCTCATTAAGGATTTTTCTGTGGCGCCTCGAACCGCTCAAAAAAACAGGACACGCGCGGCCCTGCTGGATTCGGCAAGACGGCTTATGGCGGAGGGCGAAGAGCTAACGCTCGCTCGCGTTGCGGATGATACGCAGATCAGCCGTGCAACCGTTTATCGCTACTTTTCAGAACCAGGGACGCTGGCGGCCGAGGCCACTCTCGACTTCGAGGTCACGCCAACTGCAGACTTGCTAATCGGAATTGAAGACGTTCGTGAGCGGGTCCATGTGATTGCGCGCTATTATCTAGAGATATCGCGCGAGCATGAGACCTATTTCCGTCAGTTTTTGGCGAAGACAATGGAGGTTTGGCAAAAACAAACCGATGTCGAACTACGTGGCGGACGTCGCATGGCCGCTTTCACGGAGGCGCTTGAACCGGCGCGCGGGTCATTGACCGACAATGCTGTTGAGGAACTTGCCATGCGACTGTCGATGGTCACTGGCATCGAGCAACACATCATCTTGAGCGATATTCTGCGCGTGGACAGCGAAACCGGAGATCAGCTGCAGGCGGGCATCGTGGATGCTTTGCTCGATAAGTATCTTGTATGAGTTGCAAACGCTGATGGGTGTTCAGGTGATCCCGGCCAATTCCGTTAAACGGGCCAGGTCCGCTCTCCGCCCTGAGCCGACGCTAGGTCTAGCCAGCCTTCGCGCCCTTCGAGGTTACGATCACTGTCTCAGTATCAATCTCGAAAATTTGCGTTCAGTCACTCGACCACGCCCGTAAAGAGCGTGGCCGGACTGTTTGATTTGCTACCAATTAGAGCGTCGGCAACGGCGGAAGTGGTTGCCCAAGATGTTCCTCTGAAAGCTCATTCAATTGGCCACCGAGCGTCTTGTGCAAGATAAATACATTCACCCACTGCAGCAGGTCGAAGTTGCCTTTTTTAAACCCGATGAAGGCCGGTGACTCGTTGATGATGAACTTGGTCTCAAGGTCGAGGTCCGGATTGTCTGCGGACAATTGGGCGGCGACGGTGTTGCCAGTTACCAGCACATCCACCTGACCGGAGACGAACGCCGCGAGCGTGGCAGCATTATCGCCAAATCGAATGACCTCCATGCTTTCGGGACCATTCTCGGTGATTTCGAGATCTTCGAGCGTGCCGCCCGTCACGCCGACCGTCATGCCAGCTAGGTCATCCATTGTTTCGATGTCCTTGTCAGACCCAGCGAAGGCTCCAGAGAAGAACGGTGCATAGGCGCTGGAAAACCAGATGGACTTCGCACGTTCTGGATTAGCGCCCATCGAAGAGATCACCAAGTCGACCCGATCCGTTTCGAGGAACGGAATGCGCTGCTGCGACGTCACCGGCACAAGTTCTAGCTCCACGCCCAGGTCTTCTGCGATCAGGGTGGCAACATCGACATCGTAACCGACATAATCGCCTTCGGGGCCGAGGGAACCGAACGGCGGGAAGCTTTCAGGAATGGCGATTTGAATTGTGCCCTCTTCCAAGATCTCAGCCAGGTCGGCCGAGGCCGGCCCGACGGCGACGAAGGCGGTCGCAGAAAGGGCCACCAGGCCCATTTTGATTGAATTCCACATAGATGAACTCCCTGTCCAGGTTGGTGGATTGGCTGCTTAGGCGGCGGACGGAACATCTTTCTTGGAAGCGCTGCCGAGGCGGCGCTCCAAGTGGCGTGACCAAACCGAAAGGGGGAAACAAAGCGCGAAATAGATAAGCGCCATCAGCGGGTAGATGACGAAGGGTTCGGTGCCCTCGACGGGCGCGTTTGCCCAGCGTTTGCCGACATTCATCAGGTCATGGAAACCAATGATGAAGGCCAACGACGTGCCCTTGATGATCTGAACCATGAAGCCAACTGTTGGGGCCAACATCAGCTTGAAAGCCTGGGGCACGATGATCAGACGAACCACACTTAGAAAACGCAGCCCCAGGGCGCGTCCGGCCTACCACTGACCTGAAGGGATGGCTTCAATCGCGCCGCGCCATCCATCGGAAAGGTAGGCACTGGTGTAGACGACCAAGGCAATCGATGCCGCAATCCAGGGATCAATATCCACGCCGAGTAGCCGTGGAACGCCTAGCCCAAGCAAAAACAGCAGCATGAGCAGCGGCACGGACTGGAACAGCCAGATGTATCCCGATGTCACGGCTTTCGCGCGCGGTGAAGGCGATACCCGTGCAAGCGTCACCAAAAGGGCGACGAAACCACCTCCAATAAAGGCGATCAAGGACAGGTAAATGGTGAACTGTGTTGCCTCGAGCAACTGGTAAAGGACGATCCCAAAGGGTCGCCCGAAAACATCGCCAAACGTATCCCTCATGTGCGGGCCACCCAGGCGAAAGCCAATCGGTGTACTTGTGCCAGCGTGGCCTTAAAGGCGAGCGCAATGAGCACGTACATAACCGTTAGCGTTATGAAGACTTCAAAGGAGCGAAACGTTCTGCTGTCGATGAATAATCCGGCATATGTCAGATCAGTGACGCCGATTTGGGCAATGATGCCGGTGGTTAAGAACAGGAAGATGAACTGGCTGTTCAGCGATGGGTACATCGCAGCGATTGCCTGGGTAGAGAGATCTTCATAAAAATAAGCCGCTGATGCAGCCCCAAGGCCATCGCTGCTTCAGTCTGGCCTTTTGGCAGGCTTGCCAGTCCGGCTCTAATGATCTCGGCGAAATAGGCCGAGAAATTGAGGGTCAACGCCAGCGCAGCATGCGCCCAGAAAGGCCAAGCGTAGCCAAGCAGTGGCGGCAAGCCAAAGGTCACGAAAAAGAGCTGGACGATCAACGGTGTATTGCGAATGAAGTCCACATAGGCGGCCGCAACATGAGCGGCTCCGGGAACCTCAAAATGCCTGGCTGAAGCCAACAGGACTGCCAGTATGAAGCCAGCGACACCTCCGGCAACCGTTAGCGCAATCGATAATCCCGCGCCTTCTAAGAGCAACTGCAAATAATCTGCGTTGCGATAGATCTCAAAAAATCTCAGTTCCAACAAAACACACTCTCTTTTGCAGAGAGCATCGCAAGGACCGTGCCATGCGTATCAACTTGGATTCGATGGGACGAAGACGAGCCTACTTTTTGTGTGTCTGGCTCCTAAGCGAACAAACGCTCCCGGCCCAAACCCACCGCTAAGCATGTGTCACGGCACGACGGTATCGAAT
The DNA here is from genome assembly GCA_965601715.1 of Hyphomicrobiales bacterium. Taxonomy (GTDB): domain Bacteria; phylum Pseudomonadota; class Alphaproteobacteria; order Rhizobiales; family MH13; genus MH13. The sequence continues at coordinate 2,075,712 of OZ271835.1, forward strand.
GACCACGCCAAGCAGCATCAAGAAAGCAGCGGTCTGAAGCATTCAGGCCGGAACAATTTGCGCGCTCCACTCGACGCAGGCAGCATCTGTCGGTCGTTATACTTCCCTAAGACACCCCAAACCCGGTCTTAGGCTAGGAAGCACGTCTTCCTTCGGAATCGAAGAAATGGGCAGCGTCGTTTGCGAAGGATAATCCAACTTCCAAATTCTCTGCGATTTGGTGCTGCCCAAACAGGCGCACCGTAACCGGGAAGCCTTTTGTCGTCGTCCCGAGAACGCTTGTGTCGCCTCAGAGAATTTCCAAATGTGAGATCTTGGCACGAAATCCTCCCTCGCTCTCGATCTTTAAGTCCTCCCGGCGAATACCGACAGTCAGCTCAGGCGAGCCGCCGACGGTGTCAGCCGGCAGGAAGTTCATCGAAGGAGATCATAGAAATCCCGCAACAAATTGATTGGCTGGGTTGTTGTATAACTCCATTGGGGTTCCAACCTGCTCGATGATTCCATCATGCGTGACACCTATTTTGTCGGCCAATGTCATGGCTTCGATCTGGTCGTGAGCCATATAGATCATCAATGCGCTGATGGCGGTCGCCAACATGGTTCCCGCTCCTTGGTTCTGCACCGCTTCTTCGCTCGCATTGCCAAACCGAACGACCAACCCTGCCCAATTGCACACACGGAAATCTTGTCGCCTAGCTGATTTCTTTCAACAGCCATTCGGCACGTTCGATTTGTGCGTTGGCAACGTCCAGCTTCTTTTCCAGCCGTGCTTTCTTGTCCTCGGAGTGCGCCGTTGCGATGTCCGTCTCAAGATCGGCGGACTTTTTGCGTAGCTTGCCAAGGACCTTCAGGACGTGGCTCGGCTTGATCTTTTCCGCCCTACCGCGCTCGTAACGCTCGTTGTACTCCGCGACCTTCTCAGCCAGCTTTTTCAGTCCCATCCGGGTTACTCCAACACAGCCATCAACCGGTACCTTAACTGCTCTTTGCGACGGTTTTGATACTGTCAGCGATGGAGAGTTCCGCAGGCGCCTCACGGCCCGACAGATCCTCCTGCAGTTCCTCATCTTCCAAAGCCAGAAGCCGCTCGACCTCAGCAAGTGCGCTTTCCCGCTCAACATGGAGTTTACGCGCCGCTTCGATGAGATCGCGCATGGCGGAGTAGGCGTAACCGGAATCGTTGAGGAACGAGGTTGCGGCTGCTGGCTTCAGCTTGCCTTTCAGTATCAAATCCTCGACGCGCTGCGTCGTTGACAGTGAGTCGCTCTCAATCTGCGCGCGCTCCTGATCCAGCCATAGCGCGCTGCGGTCGTCAGGGTCACTGATTTCAAGCTTGCGGATCTCTGCGGCGATACGGGCCAACTCGGTGCGCAGTCCGTCATACAGTTCTGTGACAGTCCCCTTATCGCGCTCGGTGAAACGCGTAACGTTTTTGCGTAGATGCTTCACCGCTTTGACCGCCTTAACGATATCTCCTGAAACGTCGCGCAGGGTCTGGACGCGTTCGTTGATCTTTTCCCCTAGACGCTGCTCGCCAGCACGTGTGGTGAACTCAACAATAGCCGAGTAGAGGGTTTTGACGCGGTGTTCGTAGCCTTCTTGCAGGTCGGTATCCAAAGCCGTGCGGCTTCGACGAACCGTGGCCGCGATGTTATCCGTCTGGAAAATCTGGTGGCGGTGCAGGTTCAATCCATGCAGGATCAGCTCGATTGCGTTTTCGTAAAGGTGCTGAACCTCTTTGTGGAGCGCTGTTTCTAGCGTCTGAGGGAAGGCGTCGACGGCTTCGTTGAGGTAACGCGGACGGCTGACGTCAGGCGTCGTTTCGACGATGCTCCGCTCAAGGAAAGCTATCAATCGACCAAGTAGCGGCAGCATCAGCCCGACGCCGAGCGTGTTGAAGATCGTGTGAAAAACCGCGAGTTTCAACGCGAAGTCTTGGTCGCCAATGCCCACAAGGGCGCTGATCTCGTCGACCAGATCGCGCAATGGAACAATGAACACCAATGCAACAGCAGCGGTCGCCACATTGAAGATCAGATGAGCAAGCGCTAGCCGTTTGCCCTGAAAATTGGCGCCAAGCGAACCGATGATTGCGGTAATTGTGGTGCCGATATTTGCCCCGACGGCCAATGCGAGGGCGTTGTCATAGGTGATCTGCGACGCAGCGAGGGCCGTTAGGATCAGAACCATCGTGGCATGGCTTGATTGCATGATCACCGTCGCGGCTGTGCCAATGAGCATGTAAACGATCAGGCCGAAAAGACCTGGCAAGGCGAAGCGCAACAGGTCAATTTGATCTTTGAAAGCCTCGAAGCCCTCCTTCATGTGATGGATACCGAGAAAGAGGAAGCCGAGCCCGCCAAGGGCATAGCCGATGCCCCGCAGCAACTTTGCCTTTTGGAAAACAAGAAGGATGCTGATCGCGATCATCGGCATCGCGTAGCTGGCGATGTTAACCTTCAAGCCAAGGCCGGCAACCAACCAGGCGCCAGTGGTGGTCCCAATATTGGCGCCGAAGATTATGCCAACCCCTCCGATCAAAGAGATCAATCCAGCGCTGAGGAACGAGATGGTTATCACGGATACGAGCGAGCTGGATTGAAGGATGGTAGTGGAGACGATACCAAAGGCGAGCGCCCGTGGCGTAGAGCTGGTCGCGCTTTCCAACATGCGCTCCAACGTTCCGCCGCCAAACAGCTTGAAGCCGTCTTCCAGCATGATCATGCCGAACAAGAAGATCGCCACTCCCGCGGCAATTTCCTGCGCGTCTGAACTAAACCAAAAAGCGGCCACGAGCGCGGCAAGAGCGACCGGGAGGTAGAACCGCCTCATAATGAAGCCCCGGCATCGGCTCTGATGAGGCGCGCCCCCGTGAATGTCCCAAAATCGGATGCATTAAGTTGGGTCATGGCATGTTTGTAACAGTTTAATGACAAGCGCATGGCGAGAGCATGACAGAAGTCAACGCCCGGTTTCACTGAACGCGCATGATCCCCCCCGCTTGGGCGAATGCAAGAGACCGGAGGAAGCATGGGCATAGTAAGAACCGAGCGGATCGAGTCGGCCGTGCAGCTGAACCGTGACGAACTGGTTCGCTTCGGCACCGCCCTCATTTTCATTGTCGGCATCATGCTGTTCACGATCGTGCGCACCGATGGCGGGATCGACGGCATTCTGCTGGTGGTCGCTGCGATGATCGGCGGTTACATGGCAATGAACATCGGCGCTAACGATGTCGCTAACAACGTCGGCCCCGCCGTGGGATCGCAAGCCATCACGTTGACAGGCGCCATCATCATTGCCGCGTCCTTCGAGGCCGGCGGCGCACTGATTGCTGGTGGTGATGTGGTTGGGACGATCAAGAGCGGCATCATTGACCCCGACCTCGTGGCTGACCGCAACACCTTTATCTGGCTGATGATCGCTGCCCTTCTGGCTGCGGCGGTTTGGTTGAACTTTGCCACCGCTGTGGGTGCTCCGGTTTCGACTACGCACTCCATTGTGGGTGGGGTTCTCGGCGCAGGAATTGCGGCGGCGGGCTGGGGCATTGCCGACTGGTCGGTCGTCGGTCGCATCGCTGCAAGCTGGGTCATCTCACCGGTGCTCGGCGGGCTGATTGCGGCGGGTTTCCTCTTCATCATCAAGCGCACTATCACCTACAAGCCAGATGTCCTTTGGGCCGCCAAACGCATGGTGCCAGTTCTGGTCGCCGTCATGGCTTGGGCTTTTGGTACCTATTTGATGCTTAAAGGCGTCAAGAAGATCATCGCTGTCGGTTTTCCGATGGCCGCTGTCATAGGATTGGTGGTAGCGGTCGCTGTCTTCCTGATGGTGCGCCCCATTGTCAGCCGTCAGACCGCCGGGCTCACCAACAACAAGGCAAGCGTCAATGATCTGTTCACCATCCCACTCATCTTTGCGGCGGCTCTATTAAGCTTTGCCCATGGCGCCAACGATGTTGCCAACGCGGTCGGACCGCTTGCGGCCATCAATGAAGCGGTCACGGAAGGCGGAATCGTGGCCAGAGCCTCCATTCCTTTATGGGTAATGGCTGTGGGCGCGATTGGCATCTCGCTGGGTCTTGCGCTTTACGGACCAAAACTTATCCGCACCGTCGGGAGCGAAATCACCGAGCTCGACAAGATGCGCGCCTTTTGCATTGCCATGGCCGCCGCTATCACCGTTATCATCGCCTCGCAGCTGGGCCTGCCGGTAAGCTCGACCCACATCGCGGTTGGCGGCGTGTTCGGCGTTGGCTTTCTGCGCGAATACATCAAGTCGAACTACGCGCGGATGCTTGACGACATCCGCGAGCATCACGCTGACAACGACCCGCAGGAGGTTGAAGCGTTCCTGCAGCGCTTCGAAGCAGCCGATGTGACGAGCAAGGGGCTGATGCTGCGCGACATGAAGGCGCAATCCTCGTCGAACCGCCTGCTGGCCAAGAAGGAGCGCAAGGGTCTCGGCCGTGTACACCGTGTGGAACTGGTGAAACGCAACCTCTTGCTCAAGATCGCCGCAGCCTGGGTCATCACTGTGCCGATGGCAGCGCTTATGGCCGCCATGTTCTACTTCATGATCCGTGGAATGTTAGTGCCGTGATCGTGCCCGTCGCTGTGGTCGTTCGGGACGTTAGGGCGCTCACACGGGTCGCCCGCTTTGGGCTTCAAAGGGGAGTTGGATATGAATGGCAATCATGATCGCCAGCGCGGCAAGCTTTCGAACAAAGCCTATCTGAACGAGCTTGCCCGCCTTCAAACCGAACTCGTTCGCATGCAGGAATGGGTCAAGGCCTCTGGGCATAAGGTCGCGATCGTTTTCGAAGGACGGGACGCTGCGGGTAAGGGCGGCACCATCAAGCGGATAATCGAGGCACTGAACCCGCGCGGATGTACGGTTGTCGCCCTTCCAGCGCCTAGCGAGCGAGAGAAGACGCAATGGTACTTCCAACGCTTTGTTCCTCACCTGCCGGCAGCCGGCGAAATCGTCATATTCGATCGCTCCTGGTACAATCGGGCCGGGGTCGAGCGCGTTATGGGGTTTTGCACCGACAAGGAGTATGAGGAATTTCTTAGGAGCTGCCCGGAGTTCGAGAGGATGTTACTGCGCGCGGATATCCAATTGATCAAGTACTGGTTCTCGGTCAGCGATGAAGAGCAGGAACGGCGCTTTCAGAACAGGATCAACGATCCGACCAAGCAATGGAAGCTCAGCCCGATGGACCTGGAAAGCCGCAAGCGTTGGGTAGACTACTCAAGGGCCAAGGATGTCATGTTTGCGCATACCGACACCAAACAGTGTCCGTGGTACGTGGTTGACTCAGATGTCAAAAAGCACGCCCGGATCAATTGCATCTCACATTTGCTATCGATCGTCCCATACAAGCGGATCGAACGGGAGCCAATTGTACTAGAAGAGCGCCCCTCGCAACATGATTATGTGCGCCCGCCAATGAGTGACCAGAGTTTCGTGCCTGATGCCCACAAAGCGCTGTTATGATGATTGGCAAACGACGGCAGGGCGCTAGTCGTGGCACGCGGTTTCCTTGCTGTTCAAGACCATGGCCAATTCAAGCATGATAGCCACCGGCAATGGTGCGTTTTGCCAGCGCTAGTCGAAGAGGTATCGAAATCCCAAAGGCCAAAAAGGTGTTGCTTCTTCAACGGCATATGCGCTCATTGGCAGTCTCACTGTGGAGCAACGTGGCAGATCGGCTTAACGATCGTTTGCTGACGTCAGTTGAAGGTCAGCTTTTGGCCGGAAGCCGCCATTGAACCACACACCGCGCGAATTCAAACCGCGCAGCCGTTCCGGTCCCTGGTGTGCGTCACAAATCCTAGGCGTCTAGGATGCGTGGCCTTTTTGTGTATTGGCTTTGCGCAGAGACGCCCATGTCCAAAGCGCGCCGAGCACGTCAACCGACGCGAACAGCATGATGCCTATTGGCAGCATCTTGGTGGCAAACAGGGTGGCCATGAAGGTCGCAGCAAACAAACGCAGCGGCACGCTCCAGCGGGCAACCTCTACCAAGCCATGGCGTGCTGCGACCAAATAATAGGCGCCGATGATCAAAGCGAGCGCGCCCACCATGCGGATCCAGGCATCTTGCGCAGCTGGGAACCCGAACAGGCCAAGCATGACGTTGGGAACAAACATGAGGCCACAACCGGCGACTATGATCAGATAAAAGCCGAAAACAGTCAGGCTTAGCCGGAAGCTCATGTGTGTCTTTCCTGATGCCACTTGCGATTGGGGGTCAGAGACCTTCCGCAAGGATCAGATCAGTGTCAGAGATTTTTTCGCGTACTGCGCGTGCCGCGACATAGGCGTCACTTTCATAGAAGGCCTGAGCTGCCGCAATGCTTTCAAACTCAATGACGATCGCCAAGCCTTGAGCGGCTCCCTCACGATGATCGGGTGACGGGTTTCGAACCAACACCTTGCCATTGTGAGCTTTTATGGCCTCTCCCGAGAGCTGCTTGAACTCCTCGAAGGCATCCTTGTCTTGAACGCGTATGTGGGCGATGAGGTATCCTTTGGGCACGGCTTCAACTCCATAACGAGGACGGTAGAGAACCCGCAGAATGCCATAGGGGGCAAGCCCAGCCAATGACTGTGCCAAGCCCGCAGTGGTTCGCAGCTGCAAACAAGGCAATTTCCAGCTGACGACAGGCGATTGAAGCCTTAGGGAACACACACCCACATCTTTCTTCCAGCTTGCGACTTGCCGCACGTCCCTGATCGAGCTTGGATCAGGCGTTGCGTTGGTGTTTAGCTTGTCACATTGGCCAGTCTGACCAGCGCTAAACGAAAGAAGAGCCGCCATGACGACGCGCGACTGGATCATCATTGTCATCCTAGGCGCCATGTTTGGCGCCTCCTTCCCGTTTAATACGATCCTGCTGCGTGAGATTGGACCGCTGTCGATTTCGTTTTTCCGTGTGGTGCTTGGTGTCTGCGCCGTATGGCTTGTCGTGATGGTCCGGCGCACACCAATCCAGCTCACCGGCATGCAGGTGGCCCATGCTTTTGTGTTCGGGCTGTTTATGTTCGCGCTGCCGTTCACGCTCTTCCCGCTCAGCCAAAACCACATCACGGGCGGAATGGCCGGCATCGTCAACGCCATGACACCGATCGTCGTTGTCATCGTTTCCCATTTTTGGCCAGGCGGTGAGCGTGCCACCTGGCTGAAGGCTATCGGCGTTTTGCTTGGCTTTGGCGGTATTGTCCTGCTCAGCCTGCCAAGCCTCCAGGCAGAGAGCGGCTCATCCGAGGTTGTTGCGATCGGCACGGCCTTGCTCGCACCGGTCAGCTATGCCATTGCGCTGAACTATTTGCGTCGCTTGGGTGGCATCGACATCGCGTTGGTGGTCGCAGTGGCCATGACAGGGGCAACGGTCCTGGTCGCGCCGTTCATGCTTTTCTTTGAAGGCGTGCCGCGTTTACTCGAGCCGCTTAGCTACGCTTCCCTATTTGCTATTGGTCCGGTCCTGACAGGTTGGGCTTTTCTGTCTGCGCTGTGGATGACCCGCCGGGTCGGCGCTACCGCCACATCGACGCTCACATTTATCGCGCCCATATCGGCCCTGTTGATCGGTGCCTACGCACTCGCTGAAGAGGTGCAAGTTATCCATATTGTCGGGATGGCCGTGATCTTCCTTGGGTTGCTCACAATCGATGGGAAGATGGTTGCCCGGTTGGGGGCGACGAACATCAAGAACTGAGAGCCAAGGGTCCGGAGCCCGCAGCCGCTAAGCGGCACGCTCGCGAGCTTCGCTGTACGGCCTGCAGGCATGAGAAGGTCGGAGCCATGCCCGGGCATGCCTCCGGGTGCCAGCTCCGCATCACCATCCTTCCATCGCACAAGCTGATCTCAACTCCCCACACCCTTCGCCCGCTGCAGAAAATGCGGTTCCACCACAAGTGTGGCTGAAAACCATCAACCCCATAGGGGCCCTGGCACAGAACCTGCGTAATCAAACCCAACAAAGCCGTGCCATCGGTCCTTGAAAAGGCACGGCAAAGGGTAAGGGAACGCTGGAATTTCAGGGCTTTGCGGCTGGGACACGCCTCCACGGGCACACTTGTCCACGGGTGGTTTGGATGGGGTTACCATCTCCATAGGCTTTGGCGCTGCCCAAAAAGCAGGCCGCACGCCTGCTCACCCTGTCGCCATTTGCATCCGCTTATGCGCGACCCTTGAAAGGAGAAGCAGCCCATGTATCCCCCCAACGTCACACTGGCAGCTTTGTAAAAAAGTCTCTGCGTACCGCGGCAAGTGTAACCCTAATCCTCGGCGCGTCTGACGTCCTCGCGCCATATTCGGCCGAGGCCCAGGACGCGCTTATATGCGGCCCACAATACAGCACCGTCGATGCCATTCGCGCCGGCATCGCACAGGCGGCACCTGAAATGATCAATCTGACCGTCGATGAAACGGATCGCTACCTCGATCTCTTAGGCCAGGGACGGCCCGAAAATTCCTGGGGCAAAACGGCAGTCATCGTCGTTGTACCAGACCGCGGAGCACTCGTCGGCATGACCGACGGCACCAACATGTGCTCGCCCTATCTGCGCGTCACGGCGCAAAGTCACGAAGCCGCCATCGGCGCTGTGATGGGCATCGCCATCTAAACCCACAGCCACGCTCCCAAGGCCAAGCTGGCGACAAAAAACCCCGGCCATTGGGCCGGGGTTTGTAAGGTTGTGATTGGACGCATCGGGCAGCCACTAAGCGGCCAACTCGCCATCATCCTGGGAGCCCACATCTTCGCCATCCGGCGAGCGAACTTCAAAGATCAGCCGGTCGGCGCCATTGTCGAACTTGCCGCCCGACACCCGCACCGCGTCGCCATCTTTCACCTCACCGGCGAGGATCTTTTCGGCCAGCGGGTCTTGTAGCTCACGCTGGATGACCCGCTTCAGCGGTCGGGCACCATAGGCTGGATCGTAACCCTTGTCCGACAGCCACTCACGCGCTGAGCCATCCAACTCGACCGTCATATTGCGGTCTGCCAAAAGGCCATGCAGGCGGCCCATCTGGATATCGACAATCGCGCCCATCTCGGTGCGCTTCAGGCGCTCGAACAGAACAATCTCATCCAGCCGGTTGAGGAACTCAGGCCGGAAGTGCCCGCGCACCATTTCCATCACTTGGCCACGCACCGAAGACATATCGTCCTCGTCCTTGGCAGCCACAAGAAACTCAGCGCCCAGGTTCGACGTCATGATGATGAGCGTGTTCTTGAAGTCCACCGTGCGGCCCTGACCATCGGTAAGGCGGCCATCATCCAGCACTTGCAGAAGCACGTTGAACACATCCGGGTGGGCCTTTTCCACCTCGTCGAACAGAAGCACCTGATAGGGGCGACGGCGAACAGCTTCGGTCAGCGCGCCACCCTCATCATAGCCGACATAGCCCGGAGGCGCGCCGATGAGGCGGGCAACCGCGTGCTTTTCCATAAACTCCGACATGTCGAGCCGCACCATGGCGTGCTCATCGTCGAACAGGAAGGAGGCCAGCGCCTTGGTGAGCTCCGTTTTACCGACACCGGTTGGGCCAAGGAACAGGAACGAGCCAAGCGGCCGGTTTGGATCTTGCAGACCTGCACGGGCGCGGCGTACAGCGGTTGAAACGGCGTGCACGGCTTCGGCCTGACCAACCACGCGGTTCGCCAGTTCGTCTTCCATGCGTAGCAATTTCTCGCGCTCGCCTTCCAGCATTTTGTCCACCGGCACACCCGTCCAACGGGAAACCACATGGGCGATCATGTCGGGCGAGACAGCCTCTTCCACCATGTCATCGCGTTCTCCGGCCTCTTCAGCTTCGGCGAGTTTCTTCTCCAAATCGGGGATGCGGCCATAGGCCAGCTCGCCAGCTTTGGCGAGGTCACCGTCGCGCTGCGCCAATTGAAGCTGGGTGCGCGCTTCATCCAGCTGTTCTTTCAGCGTGGTGGCGTCGGCGAGCTTGTCTTTTTCAGCCTGCCAACGGGCGGTCATCTCAGCTGATTTCTGCTCCAACTCAGAGAGTTCGGCCTCCAGCTTGTCGAGGCGATCCTTTGAAGCCTGGTCGGTCTCTTTCTTCAGGGCCTCGCGCTCAATCTTCAGCTGGATGACGCGGCGATCAAGCTCGTCCAGCTCTTCCGGCTTCGAGTCCACCTGCATGCGCAAGCGCGATGAGGCTTCATCCATCAAGTCGATGGCCTTGTCCGGCAGGAAGCGATCCGTGATGTAGCGGTTTGACAGCGACGCCGCCGACACAAGGCTTGAGTCGAGGATGCGCACCCCGTGGTGCAACTCGTACTTTTCTTTCAGCCCACGCAGGATCGAGACGGTGTCTTCCACCGTTGGCTCGCTCACCATTACCGGCTGGAACCGGCGGGCAAGCGCAGCGTCCTTCTCGACATGCTTGCGATACTCGTCCAGCGTCGTCGCGCCAACACAGTGCAGTTCGCCGCGCGCCAAAGCTGGCTTCAGAAGGTTGGACGCATCCATCGCGCCATCTGCTTTACCGGCACCGACCAGCGTGTGCATCTCATCAATGAACAGAACGATACCGCCCGCTGCGGCTTCCACTTCTGAGAGCACGGCTTTCAGACGCTCTTCGAACTCACCGCGAAACTTTGCACCCGCGATCAAGGCCCCCATGTCGAGCGCCATGAGCTGCTTGTCGCGCAGGCTCTCAGGCACGTCGCCGTTCACGATGCGCAGCGCCAAGCCTTCCGCAATTGCGGTCTTACCAACGCCAGGCTCACCGATCAAAACAGGATTGTTTTTCGTGCGACGCGACAGGACTTGGATTGCGCGGCGAATTTCTTCATCGCGTCCAATGACCGGGTCGAGTCGCCCTTCCCGCGCATCCTCGGTGAGGTCGCGAGCATATTTCTTCAAGGCGTCATAACCTTCTTCGGCAGACGCCGTGTTGGCAGTGCGGCCTTGGCGGATGCCTTCAATGGCAGCATTGAGACTTTGCGGCGTGACACCCCCAGCCTTCAGCGCTTTGCCAGCATCGCTTTTGGAATCGAGCGCCAATGCCAACAGCAACCGCTCCACCGTCACATAACTGTCGCCCGCCTTCTGTGCGGCCTGGTCGGCAGCTTCAAACAGCCGCGCCATCGCCGGGTCCATGTAGAGCTGGCCATTGCCGCCATCGACAGACGGTTGCTTGGCAAGAGTCTGGTCAACCTGCATCTTGACGACATCAGGCTTCCCGCCAGCGGCCTCAATCAGGCGCGCAGCAAAGCCCTCCTTGTCATCAATCAGGGCTTTGAGAAGGTGGTCGGGCAAGAGTCGCTGATGACCCTTGGCCAACGCGCTCGTTTGGGCAGCCTGCAAAAAGCCGCGTGCCCGTTCGGTGTAGTTCTCTAAATTCATGCGTTGCCTCCATGCACCCGCCCGCGCCGACCATGTCTGGCTATCCGGCCCTCGGGAAGGAACTCACAAAGAAAGCGGCCCAACAGGCACCGCCAGTGTCCGCGCAACCCAAATGGCGTCACGCTGTGCAGAAGATATGGGGAGTGAAAGTGCCCGTTTGAAGGGGTAGCAGGCAAGCAAGCGAAACCGGTTTGGTTGAAGGCCAACCGATGGTTAAAGCGTACCCATATAGACGTCGGCGGCTTCCCGCGAGAACCCGAGGGAAGCGTAGAAGCCCCGCGCCTCGGCATTGCCAACATCGGTGGCGAGCCATACCGAATCGCAGCCGCTGTCCTTGCCCCAAGCCATCGCAGCCTCAAACAGCGTGCGGGCAATGCCTTGGCGCTTGAAGCCCGGCGCGACGCCAAGATTGTCGATGTAGAGTTGCGGCGCCCGGTCGGCCTGAAACTGGATCATCGCCAACAACTGGCCCACCACCACGCCGCCACCGCGCGCCACAAACAGGGCATGGCCGGGCATGAGCGCGAGCTTGGCCAGGTGCTCCTGGGTCGGCGTATGGTCAAACACATCGTCGGCCACGGAGGGAAAATCATCCGCCAATTCCGGGGTCAACCGATGTACACTGGTTCCCAACATGATGAGCCCTCTCGAACAGATGTGTCGGCTGTCATCTTCGGTTCAAATGCGGCGCGCAACAAGCCTTTATGTCTCGGCCGTCGATTTTCGTGAGGGGGACTTGGCTCGTCAGGGCGGCAAGCACCAGCACAAAGAACAATCGATCCTTCACGCACCACTCAGCCTAGTTCGCGCAGGGCGCTCACGCTGGCAGCGACCGCAAACACCAGCAGAACAACGCCAAACACCAGATATCCGTTGGCGTAGCCAATCGCCCCCATCACCGGCTGACTGACTAAGGGCGACAGAAAATGGCCGGAGAATACCGACGCCGTCACAAGGCCTACCGCACGCCCTCGCACGGCTTCCGGCACCGTATTGGCCATCCAATTGGCGCCAGCGGGGAAGATCAATCCAACGCCGATACCGCCAACGACCATAGCCAAAACCACATGGGTGTACGATCCGGACATCCACAGCATAACATTGGCGAGGCCAAGAGAGGCAAACACGATGGCGACAATCGCCATCTCGGAGATGCGTTCGCGCACGCGCCGATAGATCGCCGAGGTGATGACGCTAATACCAGAGGCCGTTGCAATTGCGATTCCTGCCTCGACGCCGCTCACACCAAAAGATTCCGCCAGGAAAAAGGGAAGCTGAACCGGCCAAAGATAGAACGCAATCTGGGAGACAACGATGATCGCCATGATCAGCACGACCATCGCCACCGGCCATCGTACGACGCCTTTTTTCCCGCCTGTGATAGTTGAACGTTCGGGCTCAGGTACGGTGACCCAAACCATAAGCAAAACCACGAGCGACGAAGTGTACAGCCAAAAAGGTGTGCGCCAGCCGAACTCAGCCAGCCAACCACCTACGATCAGCAAGACGAAAGCAGCCGCGCCGATGACAGCGGATTGCAGACCAAAAGCCTTGGTGCGTTCTGGGCCACGGTAGAGGTCTGCGATGAGTGTTGTCGCCGCCGTCATATTACAGGCAACCGCCAACCCAAGGCAGGCGCGGCCAATCAAAAGCGCTGTAATGCTGTCGACATAGAGCCCGTTTGTGCCCGTGATCGCATAGAGCACGAGGGCAAACATCAAGAGGTTCTTGCGGCCATACCGGTCGACAAACCAACCGGCGAAGGGTGACCCGATGACCGTGAAGATAGCCGTGATGGTTAGGACCAGGCGCGTGAGGATAGCCGCATTGGGTGTCTCGGCATAGACGGCCTCTATCTGCGGCAATGCAGGCGCAATCGTCGCCCCAGCCATCATGGTGAGCGTCGAAGCCGCCAAAAGGGTCACGAGCGTGGACTTGCGCGGCACTGCGACCGCAGCGCCTTGGTCAGACGACAAAGTGCTCAAGCAAAGGCTCCTGGGGTTCGGCCGCCAATCGGTTCACAAAGCACCGCGCGACGCTCCTAAACTAGGCCACTGGCTAAAGGAGACAATGTGCACTTTCGTAAGCCAAGGTGTGATAGCAAGGCGTTGTTGGGCAACCCAGAACAGCGCTAGGTTGCAACGACAACGCTGATTCCAAGAGAGCCATCATGACATCACCAGCAACGCTAACCCATCTCTGGCGCTGGCCTGTGAAAGGCCTGGGCGGTGAAAGCCTGTCTTCGGTTGCCGTGAAGGCTGGTGAACTGTTCCCGTTCGACCGGGCTTTCGCGTTGGAAAATGGCCCCTCCGACTTTGACCCAGATAACCCGCAGCATGTCGCCAAGCGCCAATTTGTCTGCATGGTACACCAACCGGCAACGGGGCGCATGACGGCGACTTATGACGACGAGGCGGGCAGACTTGCCATCAGCACCCTCGACGGTCGCACGCTAACCGTCGACCCGGAAGATTCATCGACACTGGAAAAACTGGCGGAAGAACTGGTTGATTATGGGGTACGCGGGCCTTTGAAGATGCGCTTTCCATCCCAAAGCGGGACCGGTCACGGCTTCACCGATGTTCCAGATCGCTGGATTTCAGTGCAAAACCGCGCCTCGATAGCCTGGCTCGAAAAAGCCAGCGGAAGTGAGCTTGATCCGCGCCGCTTTCGCGGCAATATGCTGGTCGATGGCTGGGACGCGTTTGAGGAAGAAGAGTTGGTCGGCAAGACCATCGAAGTCGGCACGGCGGCCTTCCGCGTCGAAGTGCCGATCAACCGCTGCCGCGCCATTGACGTGAACCCTGGCACATCCGAGCAGGATCAAGAGCTTGTGCGGACGTTGCAAGGCATGCGCCGCAAGCCAAGCCTCGGTATCTATGCCACGATTGTCCAAGCCGGGCGCATGACGCCCGGCGATTCAGTTACGGTGCTGTAAGCGACAAATTAGTTGGTCTCGTCCGGCGCTGCTTGGACAGATGGCAAATCATCACCAAAGCTTACAGGCTTCGGCGCCTCAGAGCCATCCGCTTCCGGAGCCGCAGCTGGCGGGGCGTCCTGCGGGGCATCGTCGGCAAACTGATCGGAAACATCCACAGTTGAGCGGCGCTGACGCGGGGCGCGGCGAGGACGATCATCATCGCTATCGGCGGAGGTCGCCGCTTGCTCGTTGTCACCACCGGAACCATTGGTGCTTTCCGGTGCAGCTTCCAAGAAGGCAGGCATCGCATTCTCAACTGCAGGCGCATCTTCGCGCGGCTGTTGCTGTTCGGAACGTTCACCGTCAGCGCGTTGATTGTCACTGCGCATGTCGTCACCGCGACCACGCCGCTGGCGTCCGCGATTGCGTCGTCCGCGACGCTCGCCATCGCCATCCTCATCGCGCCGGTCACCACCTTGGTTGCTGCCTTCAGCACCAGCCTCAGGCTGCGGGGCATCCGGGTCGGACGGATCCAACTCGTTGCTGCGGTTTTCTGATTCTTCGGTCTCAATCGGGTCGTCGGCCCGCTTCACATTGACCGGTTGGTTCATCTGCTGCTGGGCCACCGCGACAATACGGTAGAAGTGTTCAGCGTGCTGTAGATAGGCTTCGGCCAACACGGTATCGCCAGACGACTGCGCGTCGCGTGCCAAATTGATGTATTTGTCGGCGATATGTTGCGCCGTTCCGCGAATTTTTACGTCGGGCCCGTTGGACTCGTAACTACGCGAAAGGGGGCTAGGCCCCTTGCGTCCACGGCCGCGTGAACGTTTGTTCGATTGACCAGGTCTCATTGCCAATGTCGTGTTCTCTTCGTTTCGAAAATCTACCGGCGGTCTATGCTGAAGCCCTCTAGGGGTCATTGTTCAGCGTACTAAATCCCGTCGCGTCCCAGGCTCATCAGCGCGCCGAACACTGTCATCAGTGCTTTATCGTCAACGCCGTAGCCATCTTGACACAGCTCACCAAGCCTATGGCTCGGACCACCACCGATCCCGCCAAAACTCAATCAACTGTGAGGCTCGCTCGCTGCTCCCCATCTGAACCACGCTCCCATTCCTCGGGGATTGCGGTGGTCGTCATCAGGTGCCTAGCAGCTGTTTTAGTCGTAACCGCTTCGCCTGCGATTTCCAAGTTCTTTTTTCAGAACCGCACATTTGTGCGGCCGGGTCATGGCCGGGGTTGGCGAAACACAACGACCCGCTCTTGGTTATGTAGGTCGTGATGGACACTCTGCCAAGTCAGGCCGCATTCGACACCGATGCGCTCGACATCGGCGGCTTGGTCGTGACCTATCTCGACGAGCACGTGCCCACCTGGTACCAGCGTTTGCCGGCAGGCCGGCAAAAGGGCGCGATAGGCGTCCAATCCGACGGCGCCTGCAAACAGCGCGCCTGCAGGGTCATGATCGCGCACTTCCACCGCCAGCGTGTCTTTGTCGCTGTCGCGGACATAGGGTGGATTGGAGACGATCATATCCACATGGCCGCGCACCGCTTCCAACCAATTCGAGCGCTCAAATCGCAGTCGATCCGACAGATTCAGAGCCTTCGCGTTGTGTTCGGCCTGCTCTACCGCTGCTTCGGATATGTCCAAGCCCTGCCCGGTGATGCCATGGCGTTCGCGCGCCAAGGCGAGTAGCACAATGCCACTACCCGTCCCCACATCGACAATATCAGCGGTGCTGTTGATCGGCAGCAGGTCGAGCGCGGCGCGCACCAAGGTTTCGGTGTCATCGCGCGGGATGAGCGTAGCATTGTTGAGCTCAACCTCGAAATCCCAGAAATGGGCGCGGCCCAGCAAGCGCTGCAAGGGTTCGCCCGCCTCCCGGCGGGCCACCAAGGTCTCCAGTTGTTCTCGATCAGACGCCGGCACAACGTGTTCGCCAACAACAATTTGCGCAGCGGTGGAATGGCCGGTGACGTGCTCAACGAGTTGGCGGGCTTCGCGCAATCCGTGGGCGTGGGGACGCGCATCAATGCGCGCCGCCAAGTTTCGCACCAGCGCGTTGAAGGTTGGACTCAAGCCGCTTCGCTCTCGGCAAGCAGTTCCATCTGATGGGCGGCAATCAGCGGTTCAATGACGCTGTCCAGCCCATCGCCTGCCAACACCTGGTCCAGCGCATACAGCGTTAGGCCGATGCGGTGATCGGTGATGCGGCCTTGCGGAAAATTGTACGTGCGAATGCGCTCCGAGCGGTCGCCTGAACCAACTTGCCCTTTGCGCGCTTCCGATCGCTCATCAGCCGCTTTTTGCCGCTCAGCATCGTAAAGCCGAGCTTTAAGGATTTCCATCGCGCGGGCACGGTTCTGGTGCTGCGATTTTTCGCTCTGCGTTACCACAATGCCCGTCGGCAAGTGCGTGATGCGCACGGCGGAATCGGTGGTGTTGACGTGCTGTCCGCCAGCGCCAGATGCACGCATCGTATCAATGCGAATGTCCTCATTGCGCACTTCGATGTCGATATCTTTGGCTTCGGGCAGAACGGCCACCGTCGCCGCGGAGGTGTGAATGCGCCCACCGGATTCGGTTTCGGGGACACGCTGCACGCGGTGCACACCCGATTCAAACTTTAATAGGCCATAGGCCCCCTGCCCGCGGACCTCGGCGATGATCTCCTTAAAGCCGCCAACCTCGCCTTCCGACATCGACAGGACCTCAACCTTAAAGCCCTTAACTTGCGCATAGCGCTGGTACATGCGGAACAAATCCCCAGCAAAAAGGGCCGCTTCGTCGCCGCCCGTGCCAGCGCGCACCTCAAGGATCACGCCGCCCTGGTCGGCCTTATCCTTCGGCAGCAACGCAACCTGAAGCTCCTTTTGCAGCTCTTCAAAACGCGTTTCGAGGTCGCCGATCTCCTCTTCGGTGAGCGCCCGCATCTCGTCGTCAAGCTCCGGATCGGCGAGCATTTCGCGCGCAGCATCGAGCTCATCGCGCGTCTTTTGCAGCTCTTTGGCTTGCTCAGCAACCGGCTCCAACTCCGCGTAGTCCCGCGAAAGCTGGACAAACTCGTCGGCTTCAGCGCCGGAAGCCATCTTCGCGGCGATGCCTTCAAAGCGCGCGATCAGCGCGTCGATTTTTTGATCAGAAATCATGGTTTAGATCGGTATTCCATGTTCATGCGCATAGGCAACCAATCCCTCGCGAAGGGATACAGTCGCCAGCGGGTCGGCCATCATGGCCTCCATCGCCGCTTCAAGCGGTTCAATCTGCGTATCGAGCACCATCGCCTTCACCGGGCCAACAGAGGCTGGCGACATCGAAAGTCGGCGGAATCCAAGGCCAAGCAGGGCAAGTGCTTCCACCGGGCGCCCCGCCATCTCACCGCACACAGTGGCCGAACAATCATTGCGTTGGGCGGCTTCGGCGATCGCCCGCAACGGGCGCAAGAAGCTGGGCGAGAGAATATCAAAACGGCCTGACAAACGCGGGTTGCCACGATCCGTCGCTGTGATGAACTGCAACAAATCGTTGGAACCCACCGAGACAAAGTCACACCGGCTCATCAACGCGTCGAGCTGGTACAGCAGCGACGGCACTTCGATCATCGAACCGATTAGCAATTCGCGTGGCGTGGAGTAACCATGCTTGACGAGATGCGACAGCTCCCGGCGCACCACACCTTTGGCAGCGTCCATTTCGGCGACATCCGTCACCATGGGGAACATCATACGCAGCGACCGCCCTGCAGCCGCCATTAACAGTGCGCGGATTTGCAGCCGCATGAGGCCGGGACGGTCCAAGCCAAGCCGCACCGCGCGCCAGCCCATAGCAGGGTTCTCTTCGGCGAAGGTGCGCATATAAGGCAGCACCTTGTCGCCGCCGATATCAAGCGTGCGGAAGGTAACAGGCCGATCGCCAGCGGCATCCAGCACCCTTGCATAGAGCGTCTCTTGCTCCTTGGTGCGCGGCAAGGCGCGGGCGACCATAAACTGCAATTCGGTGCGGAACAGGCCTATACCTTCCGCGCCCGTTTCTTCCAGGCTCGGCAAATCGATCAGGAGGCCCGCATTGTGCTGCAAGCTGATCGGCACACCACAAGCGGTGACCGTGGCGCGATCTTTAAGGGCACGGTACTGCGCTTGACGGCGGGCACGGAACCGAACCTTCTCGCCATAGGCCTTCTGCACATCAACGGGAGGGCGCACATGCACCGCGCCATCGTCACCATCGAGGATGATCGGGTCGCCATCTTCCGCCAGCGCGACCACACCGGCGACGCGGCCCACAACCGGCACCCCCATAGCGCGCGCGACGACAGCAACATGGCTCGTGGCCCCACCTTCTTCCAGAACCAGGCCGCGGATTTTTGGGCGCTCATAGTCCAGCAATTCAGCTGCACCCATCATGCGGGCGACGATGATCGCGTCGTCGGGCATCTCAGCCTGATGGCGACCGTGTTCGCCCGACAATTCGCGGAACAGGCGATAGGCGAGATCGTCAAAATCATTGAGCCGTTCGCGGATCAAAGGATCCTTCTGGCGCATCAAGCGGGCACGCGTATCGGACTGCACACGCTCCACCGCCGCTTCGGCTGTGAGGCCAGATTCGATAGCTTCGCGCATGCGCCGCGCCCAACCGCGGTCGTAGGCAAACATACGGTAGGCTTCGAGGATGTCGCGGTGCTCGCCATGGTGCGCCACTTCGCCGGACTCGACGATGCTGTCGATCGATAGCCGCAACCGCGCAATGGCTTGATCGAGTCGGTCAATTTCTTCGTCGACATTCTCGGCGATCATCTCCGTGACCACCAGGCGCGGTTCGTGCAGCACGACATGGCCAAGCCCAACGCCCTCGGCAAATCCCGTGCCTTCCAGATGGATCTGGCGGGTCGATTCCAGATCTAGCCCAGTGCGTGAAACGCCTTGCAGCTCGCCGGCGGCCATCATTTCGGCAACGACCATGGCGACCGTCTGGAGTGCTTCTTCTTCCTCTTCGGTGTAGCTGCGTCGCGCTTGGTTCTGCACGGTCAGGACGCCAAGCACGCGGCCTGCGCGCGTCACCGGCACACCAAGGAAGGAATGATAAGCCTCCTCGCCTGTCTCCGGCAGATAGGCGAAGCTTGGGTGTTTTTGTGCGTCAGCGAGGTTGAGCGGTTCGGCGCTTGCGGCGATCACACCGACCAAGCCCTCGCCCACTTTCAGGCCAGTTTGGTGCACGGCCTCCGGGTTCAGACCCTCGGTGGCCGAAAGCTCGAGCACGCCATCAGCGCGCAAAAGATAGACCGAGCACACCTCGGCCACCATGTTGGCCGCGATGAGCACCGTGATTTTATCGAGCCGCTCCTGCCCGCTTATGCGCTCGGCCATAACCTCGCGCAGTCGCCGCAACAGGACACGCGGCCCCGCTAGCGAACTGCGCGTAGCCATCATGACCTCGCTTGTCGGGTGTTCCTTCGCACCGAAAGCTCGTGTTCAACCATCGGTGTCGCCGCACCTCTGCGGCAAATCAAATCTGCTTACGCCGCGTCGAGTCCGTATAGCGAATGCAACGTGCGCACTGCAAGTTCGGTGTAGGCGGCATCGATCAAAACGGAGATCTTAATTTCCGACGTCGTAATGGCGCGAATGTTGATATTTTTTTCGGAAAGCGCCCGGAATGCATCGGCGGCGACCCCTGCATGGCTGCGCATACCGATGCCGATCACCGATACTTTCACCACGTCTTTTGAGCCATTGAGCGCCTCAAACTCGATCCCGCTATCTGGATTTTCGAGAATACCGACCGCGCGGTCGTAATCCGCTTCGGGAATGGTGAAGGTGATGTCCGTCGTGGCACCATCGGCGGAGATGATCTGCACAATCATGTCGACATTGATGCCGTTCTTGGCAAGCGGGCCGAACACGCTGGCGGCCACGCCAGGACGGTCTTTCACACGGCGCAGCGAAATCTGCGCTTCATCGCGCGAAAAGGCGATGCCGGTGACAACCTGCTGTTCCATGATTTCTTCCTCATCGCAAATGAGCGTGCCGACGGGTGTGTCGGTCTTCAATTCTGGTGCATCGGGGTCATCAAACGAGGATCGCACAAACACCCGCACGCCATGTACCATCGCGAGCTCCACCGAGCGCACCTGTAGGACTTTCGCCCCCAGAGAAGCCATCTCGAGCATCTCTTCGAAAGCGATCTTGTCCATGCGCGTCGCCTTGGCGGCAACCCGCGGGTCCGTTGTGTAGACCCCATCAACGTCGGTGTAGATGTCGCAACGGTCTGCATTGACGGCCGCCGCTATCGCCACCGCCGAGGTATCCGAGCCACCGCGCCCCAACGTCGCGATGCGGCCTTCCGGCGAAATGCCTTGGAAACCGGCGATCACAGCAACCTGTGGTGTGCCCGTCTCAGCGCCCGACATACGCGCGATCAGACGTTCGGCGTCAATATCATCGATGCGGGCAGCGCCGTGGCTCGCATCGGTGTTGAGCGGAATTTGCCAACCTTGCCACGACCGCGCTTCCACCCCCATGGCTTGCAAGGCAATTGCCAAGAGGCCGGACGTGACTTGCTCGCCAGACGCGACAACGGCATCATACTCCCGAGCATCATAGACAGGCGCGTTGGCACCGGCGACCGAGGGCATCGACTGCACCCAGTTCACCAGTTCATTGGTTTTGCCAGCCATGGCAGACACCACAACGGCCACTTCGTGACCGGCATCCACCTCGCGTTTCACATGGCGGGCAACGGTCTTGATACGCTCCAAATCGGCAACCGAAGTGCCGCCAAACTTTAAGACCAAACGGGCCATGACACGCAGTGCATTCCAAACTTGTGGGCAGGGGCAACAGGCCCTTCGAAATTAACCGGGGCGTGTTAGCCGCTCAAATCCATCCTGTCCATGGACGGAAGGTAGGCACCGCGACATGTAGACACTGGTCCTTAATACGTTTCTTCCGATACAACACTCTCTCTATTCGTTCTTAGGACAAATCTCAGCATGGCCGAACCATCCGGCGCCCAACCATCCCCCATCAGTTCCATCGACCCTGACGAAGTGGCCCGTTTCTCGGCGCTAGCTGCGGAGTGGTGGGATCCCACCGGAAAGTTTGGCGTTCTGCACAAGTTCAACCCCGTGCGGTTGGCCTACATTCGCGACAAGGTTTGTGCCCATTTCGGGCGCGACGCCAACGGCCCAGCGCCGTTTGAAGGCTTGCGCTTGCTCGACATTGGGTGCGGTGGCGGCTTGCTTTGCGAACCGATGACACGCCTCGGAGCGTCGGTCGTGGGCGTCGACGCCTCCGACAAGAACATCAATACGGCAGCTGTCCATGCCGACGAGCAGGGCTTGAAGATCGACTATCGGGCAACCACAGCCGAAGCTCTGCGGGCCGAAGGCGAAACATTCGACGTGGTGCTCAACATGGAAGTTGTCGAGCATGTCGCCGATGTGGCGAGCTTCGTTCAGGATTGCGCGGCGATGGTGAAGCCCGGCGGCTTGATGTTCATCGCCACCATCAACCGCACCGCAAAAGCCTTCTTCATGGCCATCATTGGTGCGGAACACTTGTTGCGCTGGCTGCCTGTGGGCACGCACCAGTATGAGAAACTCGTCAAGCCAGAGGAACTGGACAGGGCCTTGCAGCCAACCGGCATGGCGATCGTCGATCGCTGCGGCGTCGCCTACAACCCTTTGGAAGAAGGATGGAAGCGCGTGCCCAATGATTTGGATGTGAACTACATGATATTGGCGGCGCGACCGAGCTAGCGCCTCAATGTTAGTGCGCGTCTTCGGGCAAGTCGGGCAGCATGAAGATATCAATGCCCTCGTCATCCAACTCAACCGCTTCTTCGAGACTCGCTTGGCCACGGATCGCCCGCTCCTCGGTCTCGCCGTGGTGCATTTTGCGCGCTTCTTCAGCGAAGCGAGAGCCGACATCTTCGGAATTGGCTTCCACTTCGGCCCGTAATTTGCGGACAGCTTCCACATAAGCCTTCACCGGCGCTGGCGCGTCCTTCAATGGCGGCATCGCGGCGGCAACCTGCTTGTCACCTGGGGGAAGAACTTCGCCGTCCACCGCTGGCTTGGCGTTCTCAGCTTCCACCGTGGCTTGGGCCTGAGCCATCGCCTGGCATAACTCATCTGCTGCCTTGGCCTTGCCGCGCGAGGTCGAGACATTTGGTGCCATAAGCGCCTTGGTTATGTCGGCATCGCCGCACACCGGGCAGGTCAAAAGCCCAGCGTCGCGCTGCTTATCAAAGTCGTCGCTGCCGCGAAACCAACCGTCGAAGCGATGTTTGTTGCTGCATGAGAGGGTGAAGCTGATCATGCGACTGCTTTGGGCGTTGCTGCGCCAACCGTTTCAACGGCAAAATCGCGGTCATGGCGCAGCGCCGGAATCTTGCCCCGCGCTTCGGTCACTGCTGCCACATCGATAACTGCATGCAACACGCCTGGCGTGTCGTCGGCTTTTTCGGCAACAACCCGGCCCCAAGGATCAATCACCAAGGAATGCCCGAAGGTTTCACGATCATCCTCGTGATGGCCGCCCTGCGCCGCTGCAACAACATAGCTGCCGGTTTCAATGGCGCGGGCACGCAGCAGCACATGCCAATGGGCTTCGCCCGTCTGGCGTGTGAAGGCCGCCGGATAGGTAATGATCTGGGCTCCGGCCTGTGCTTGTGCACGTGCCAAGGCGGCAAAGCGAAGGTCATAGCAAATGCCGAGGCCAAGCTGCGCGCGGCCCAGGTCAGCAACCACGCAGCGATCACCTGGAGCATAGAGCGCGCTTTCACGCCAGCTCTCTCCGCCATCGAGATCGACATCGAACATATGGATCTTGTCATAGGTGGTGATCAGCCCACCGTCCGGCCCAAACAGATGAGCCCGATTGGCGAAACGGCCATCGGGCTGTGGCACAGCCATAGAACCGATGTGCAAATGCACATTCAGTTGCGCGGCCAATTCCGAGAACCGTTCAGCGGCCCGCGCTGCCTTTTCGCTGGAAATCTCCACCTGCATGCGCGCACGATCACGCTCAATGAGCGTTGTCATTTCCGGCGTCTGAATATAGCGCGCACCCGCCCCGGCGGCCTCTGCCACCAATTCGCTGACCGCGGTCACATTGGCGTCGTGGTCGCGGCCAGATCGAAGTTGAATAAGCGCTATCTTCACAAGGGGCACCTTAGTTCTTTTTGGCGGACCTTCCTATTAGGCTGCCAACAAGGGATCAAGTTGCCCAGAACGCTCAAGCGCGAACAAGTCGTCACAGCCACCCACATGGGTGTCGCCGATAAAGATCTGCGGGAAGGTGGCGGCACCACCGGACTTCGCGACCATTTCAGCCTTGATGGCCGGTTTCATGGTGGCATCGTGCTCTACGAAGGCAACGCCCTTTTGCGATAACAGCGATTTGGCGCGCGCGCAAAATCCACACAGGGCGCGCGTATAGATGGTCACATTGGCCATAAAGCTCTCCATAAACGGTTGGGGGGACTGCCCCGTTTCTCGGCCGTTATATGGTAGCCGACCCGCTTGGAACAACGGCAGTGGAGAACACAAGCGCGTCAACTTGCGTGGGACGCATAGCAGCGCGGCAGCCAGTGAGTGCCTGGGTCAACGTGTTGAGCGTGGCGCCCGTGGTGTGAACATCATCCACCAGAACAACTCGCTTACCAGCCAGGGCTGCCTCGCCGGCCGACGTCATCTTGAACGCGCCGCGCACATTGCGTAGTCGGTCCCCTCGGGACAGTGCGGTTTGCTGTCTGGTCATGCGCACGCGCTTCACGGCGTTGGTGACAACGGGTGCGCCAGAGATGGCACCAACGACACCTGCAAGGAGTGCCGATTGGTTATATCGCCTTTGAACTTGTCGCAGCGGATGCAGCGGGACAGGTACCAACACGACATCTGATTGCCCCAACAGACCCCTCCCGGCTCGGGCCATCATGGCCCCCAACGAATGCGCCAAATGACGGCGACCGGAAAATTTCAGGGCATGCACAAGATGCGGGGCGACACCGTCATGGGTGCAAACCGCGCGCAGCCGATCAAACTCCGGTGGGTTAGCGAGCGCCTCCGCGGAAACAGCGCCAGGCCCTAGGTCATACGAAAGCGGCGTACCAAGACGGTTGCAAACCGGCCCATCAATCCACGGCACTTGGCGCCAGCACGAGCCGCACAATCCGCCATCATCTTGCAACACGGATTGGCAAAGCGGGCAGGTCGGCGGAACAAAAAAATCGAGGGTGCGGCGCAGCACATTTTGCACGCCATCGCGTGAATCGAGCGCGAAGCGCTGAACCGGTCCTTGCGTTGAGCCGTTGAGAGACCCTGGACGAGCCTTCACGGATACAGACACATTTCTGCTCATGCGCTTCCCCCGGCGCGGCACTTTGCATGCCGTTTTTTTCGACCTGCCAAGAGCCTCGCATCAACCGAGGCATACTCCACCAAAGGCCTACTTCCTTTGACCTATGCTAACGATCCGGGTTTGTCATGCGCAGAATCCCCACTAGGGTGCGCCGCAATATCGAACCGTTTTCAACGCCTGAGCAAAAACCAAAACACCTCTCTGCGGAGCCCACTGCAATCGCCGACATATCGACCCAATCAACTTCTGCAGCCCCCACTATCTTTGACCAGAATCTGCTGCGCCAGCGCAAGCGACGTGCCTTTGCCAATGCCCGTTTGCCACATGCGCGCGATGGCGGCTTCCTCCGCGACCATGCGGCCCGCGACGTCCGCGAACGCCTCGACAGTGTTGAGCGGACCTTTGCGCAGGCGCTCGACCTTTCCGACGATGACGGCGAAGCCGCACGCCTTTTGGCGCAGAGCCCCCGCGTCACCAATCTAACAAGGCTAGCCAGCGACCCGGAATGGGCCGATGACGGCATGTCAACTGCCATAGGCACTCAAGAAGCGTTGCCCGTCGCCGGGCAGAGCCTCAACCTGATTACCTCAGTGTTAGGTCTACAGTGGGCTAACGATCTACCCGGGACACTGATCCAAATACGCCGATCCCTGCAATCCGACGGACTGTTTTTGGGAACGATGATCGGCGGATCGACGCTAAATGAGTTGCGTGATGTGTTGGCCGTCGAAGAAGAGGAAGCGACCGGCGGCGTCAGCCCGAAGGTTGCGCCATTTGTTGATGTCCGAGACCTTGGCAGCTTGCTGCAACGCGCAGGCTTCGCCTTGCCGGTAACGGATGTCGATACTCTCACCGTGCGTTATGGCAATCTGTTTGTGTTGATGGCAGACCTGCGCGCCATGGGCGCGACCAATGCGCTGATCGCACGCAGCCGGCGCCCTTGGACCAAGGGCCGTGCAGTGCGGGCGGCACAAATCTATGCGCAGCGCTACGCGGATCCGGATGGTCGCATCAGGGCGACCTTTCAATTGCTATCGTTTTCCGGATGGGCGCCCTCAGAGAACCAGCAGAAGCCGCTGCGCCCGGGCTCTGCCCAAACACGGCTCGCCGATGCCCTAGGCGTAAAAGAACGCTCTAGCGGGGATAAGGCCGGGCCGGACGCTTAGAAACCGGCGAGCACCTGGGTCAAAAAGTCGACGGTCTGCTCGCCAATGCCCGTGGCCGCTGCCACAATCAGGATCGACAGCAAAATCGCTATCAACCCATACTCGACAGCTGTGGCGCCGGATTGATCGGAGATGAATTGGCGTATCATGCGCATGTTGAGCCCTCAATGAGATTGAAACCGTAAGGCCTGAACGTGAAGAGAGGGTGTCGAAGAATACTAAAAATCTAACGACACAAAAATGAGCGCAAGCGAGATGACCATCGGCGCAGAGGGCGCGCTACAACAGGTCTATCAGCGGGGCGATCAGTGGCTCATCGGCCTCGGGCATCGGATAGCTGCGCAATCGATTGGCCCGCACCCAAGCCAGCTCTTGTCCCTCCTTTGGCGTCGGAGTGCCCTGCCAACGCCGGATGACAAACAGCGGCATCAACAAATGGAAGTCGGAGTAGGCGTGGCTAGCAAAGGTAAGCGGTGCAAGGCACGCCGTTTGCGTTTCAACACCCAGCTCTTCATGCAATTCACGCAGCAGCGCATCTTCGGGGCGTTCACCCGGCTCAACCTTGCCGCCAGGGAACTCCCACAGGCCCGCCATCGCTTTGCCCTCTGGCCGCTTGGCAATGAGTACGCGGTTGTCGGAATCAACGAGGGCCGCCGCAGCCACCAGGACCAAACGCAGACTCATGTGCGGTAGTCACCATTGATGGCCACATAAGCTTTGGTGAGATCGCAGGTCCAAATCGTCGCCGCACCACCGCCCATACCGAGATCGACGGTGAGCGTGATTTCCGGTTGCTTCATAACAGCGGCAGCGGCGTCTTCGCTGTAGGCCGGGTCGCGCGCGCCGGCGACCGCAACACGTACACCACCAAACCAAATCGCTAATCGGTCGCGATCCGCCGGCTCCCCAGCCTTACCAACAGCCATGACCACGCGGCCCCAGTTGGCGTCCTCTCCGGCAAACGCTGTCTTTACCAGCGGCGAGTTACCGATGGATCGTGCGACCCGGTCGGCACTGGCATCGTTGGTCGCGCCACGAACTGTAACGGTGACGAACTTGGTGAGGCCCTCACCGTCTTTGACGATCGCATGTGCCAGCGCGAGCGCAAGATCATGAAGCGCCTCCTGCACCGGCCCCAAGCGTGGATCGTCGTAAGTCGTGATGGGATCGTCAGCGAAGCGTTTGCCCGTCGCAAACACCAAAACCGTGTCGGACGTTGATGTATCGCTGTCGATGGTGATGCGGTTGAAGCTCACCTTCACAGCCTGGGCCGTGATCGCCTGCAGCACGTCCGGTGCGATCGCCGCATCCATAGCCAGGAACGAAAGCATGGTGGCCATGTCGGGCGCAATCATCCCGGCGCCTTTGGCCATGCCACTGATTGTGACCGTTTCTCCGTCGACCTCGACGCGCCGAGATTCTACCTTTGGAAACGTGTCGGTGGTCATGATGGCCCGGGCACCATCGATCCAAGCGGCCTCGCCACCGTCCAAAGCGGATACCAATCCACCCATCACACCTTCAAACTTGTCTGCGCTGAGTGGCTCGCCAATGACGCCCGTCGAGGCAAGGAAGACAGTTTCTGGGTCAAGCCGCAAGGCAGACGCTGTGATCGCCGCGGATTGCTCTGTCGCTTCGCGCCCCTTCATTCCGGTAAAGGCATTGGCATTACCAGAGTTCACGAGCAAAGCGCGGGCCTGCGCACCACCAAGCTTGGCTCGGCACCATTCAACTGGCGCCGACGCACAAGCAGACTGTGTAAACGTGCCGGCAACATGTGTACCCGGATCAAACGCCATCAGCATGACGTCCTTGCGGCCCGCGTATTTGATCCCGGCTTCTGCTGAAGCTAGGCGCACGCCCTCCACCGGTGATACCTCCGGCGGATCCTCAGGCGTAAACGGCGATGGATAGTCTGGCCCCGCCATCACAGGCACCTCATGCGAACGGCACAAGCATCATTGCGCGGCGGGCGGTTCAAGGCCTTCCACCTCGTAGGTGATCTCTGCGCTGCCGCGCAGGTCTTCAATCGCTGTTACAAAAGCTTGCTGTAAAAGACCTTGCTGAATCTGTGGCCCCAGCTCTTCGAACGTGGGCGGCTGACTATCGCGGTTTTCTTCAACCAAGATGACGTGCCAGCCAAAGCGGGTTTCAACGGGCTCGGCGGAATAGCTACCGACATCCAAGGCGAAAACGGCTTCTTCGAACGCCGGAACCATCTGTCCGCGGCCAAAAAACCCGAGATCACCGCCATTGGCAGCGCTAGGCCCGGTGGAACGTTCCTGCGCCAAGGTGGCGAAGTCGGCGCCGCCATCAAGTTCGTCAATCACAGCTTGTGCTTCGTCTTCGGTTTCCAAAAGAATGTGGCGCGCCCGCAACTCTTCCTCAGGTTCGAACTGAGCCACAGCCTCGTCATAGGCGGTACGAACGGCGGCTTCATCCACATCGGCGGCCAGAACCTCAATCAGGTAGGTGGTCCGCAACATGCGCGCCCGTTGGTAGGCAAGCCGTCGCGCAAAACTATCACTATCAGCAAGGCCTGCTTCCTCGCCGGCTCCTGCCAAGAGGTGCAAATCAACCAGTGCATCGACGATGGTGGCCCGACGCAACTCCACAGGAACCTGTTGCAATTGCTCAGCAAAATCTTGGCTGGCCAACAATGCCTCCTCTTCCGTGATGCTATAGCCGTTGACTGTCGCCAACACAGTTGAGGGATCGAGAGCGTCTTGGCCTTGGGCCGGCAAGCTCACGGCAAAAACCATAGACCCGGCCACGGCCAGGCGCGAAAGAGGATGAAGCATGCGGATTGTCCTTGAATGTAAGAGGCCGTCAGACCCGTCGGTCCGACCATGCGCTATGAAATCTGGCCGGACCATGGCGATGTTTCCCCACGTTGACAAGCAATAGGCCCATTCTTATCTGTGTGGCGATTTTTCACGGGCTGCACTGTCCATCAAAACCACCTGCAGCCGCCTGTTTTCGACATCGCACCCCGCCTGAGCAAACCACCCTCAGTGCTGCGGGTCGCCCGGAGAGAATTCCCATATGCTCGGTCTCGGCTCTATCGCCTCCAAACTGTTTGGTTCGTCCAATGATCGCCTGGTGAAAGGCTATCAAGGACGGGTCGACGCCATCAACGCTCTGGAACCGCAAATGGAGGCGTTGTCCGACGAAGAGCTGCGCGGCAAAACTCTAGAATTCCGCGAGCGGTTGGCCGATGGCGAAACGCTCGACAAGCTCTTGCCGGAAGCCTTTGCCGTTGTGCGTGAGGCCGGCAAGCGTGCGCTCGGCCAGCGCCACTATGATGTTCAGCTGATCGGCGGCATGGTGCTGCACGAAGGCCGGATCGCTGAAATGAAAACCGGTGAGGGCAAAACCCTTGTCGCGACGCTCGCCGTGTACCTCAATGCTTTGGAAGGCGAAGGTGTGCACGTCGTGACGGTCAACGACTATCTGGCCCGCCGTGACGCCGCCTGGATGGGGCAGGTCTATGGCTTTCTTGGTCTGACCACGGGCGTGATCGTTCATGGCTTGACGGACGAAGAACGTCGCCAGGCCTACCGTTGCGATGTGACCTACGGCACCAACAACGAGCTGGGCTTCGATTATCTGCGCGACAACATGAAGTATCGGCGCACCGAGATGGCGCAACGCAGCCACCGCTTCGCGATTGTCGATGAGGTGGACTCCATTCTGGTCGATGAAGCCCGCACTCCGCTCATCATTTCTGGACCGCTGGCCGACAAGTCAGAGCTCTATAACGCCATCGACAAATTAGTGCCGCAGCTTCAAGAAGACGACTACGAGGTCGATGAAAAACAGCGCACCGCCAACTTCACCGAGGAAGGCTCGGAGCATCTTGAAAGCATCCTGGCTGGCTCAGGCCTCATCGAAGAAGGTACCAGCCTCTACGACACCGAGAACATCCAAGTCGTCCACCACATGAACCAAGCGCTGCGCGCGCATCAGCTGTTCCAGCGCGATAAGGACTATATTGTGCGCAACGGCGAAGTGGTGATCATCGACGAGTTTACCGGCCGCATGATGCCGGGCCGCCGCTTTTCGGATGGCCTCCACCAAGCACTCGAGGCCAAAGAACGGGTTGCCATCAATCCGGAGAACCAGACCCTCGCCTCTGTGACGTTCCAGAACTACTTCCGTCTGTATGACAAGCTCGGTGGCATGACCGGCACGGCCTCCACCGAGGCCGAAGAGTTCGGCGACATTTACGGCCTCGAGGTTGTGGAGATCCCGACCAACGTGGCCGTCGCTCGTATTGACGATGACGATGAAGTTTACCGGACCTTCGAAGAGAAATACCGCGCCATCGTTGCACTGATCGCCGACTGTAAACGCCGCGGACAACCAATTCTGGTCGGCACCACGTCGATCGAAAAGTCAGAGCTTTTGTCGCAAATGCTCTCGGACAAAAAGACGGTAACGGGCATCGCCGAGAAGCTGATCGAACAGGCCGACATCACCGATAAGAGCGAAGCCGAGTTTGCCGACTATCTACGCGATGCCGGCGAGTATCTGAAAGAAACTGCTAAGGCGGTGAAAGGCAAAAATCCTGCCATTCCGCACCAGGTCTTGAACGCGCGTTTCCACGAACAGGAAGCGTTGATCGTCGCCCAGGCCGGTGTGCCTGGCGCGGTCACCATCGCCACCAACATGGCCGGTCGTGGTACCGATATTCAGCTCGGCGGTAACGCCGATATGCGCATTGTGACCGAGTTGGCGGAAGTGGCAGACGGCGCGGACAAAGACGCCAAGACAGAGGCCATCCGCAACGAAGTGGCCGAACTGAAGCAAACGGCGCTCGACGCGGGCGGTCTTTATGTTGTCGGTACCGAGCGGCACGAAAGCCGTCGCATCGACAACCAGCTGCGCGGTCGTTCCGGCCGTCAGGGCGACCCCGGCCACTCCAAATTCTTCCTATCTTTGCAAGACGACCTCATGCGCATCTTCGGCTCTGACCGTATGGACGGGATGCTGCAAAAACTTGGCCTCAAAGAAGGCGAAGCGATCATCCATAACTGGATCAACAAGGCGCTTGAAAAGGCGCAGCAGAAGGTTGAGGCGCGCAACTTCGATATCCGCAAAAACTTGCTGAAGTTCGACAACGTGATGAACGACCAGCGTAAAGTGGTCTTCGATCAACGCCTCGAACTGATGGAAGAGGACGACCTCGCCGAACCCGTCAAAGACATGCGCCATGACGTTATCGAAGACATGGTCGCCGTCCACATCCCTGAGAAAGCCTATCCTGAGCAGTGGGAAACCGAGGGCCTGCAGGAGCGGATGAAAGAGGTGCTGAACCTCGACCTGCCGGTGGTTGATTGGGCCGACGAAGAAGGCATCGCCGAAGACGATGTACTGGAACGCCTGAAAAAAGTAGCCGATGAAACCTACGCATCGCGCGTTGCCCGTTTCGGCCCAGATGTCATGCGCCAGGTTGAGCGCGCCATCCTGCTGCAAACGCTGGACGGCCTCTGGCGCGAGCATTTGGCAACGCTCGACAATCTACGCTCCGTTATTGGCTTCCGTGGCTACGGTCAGCGTGATCCACTGCAAGAATACCGCACAGAGGCATTCCAGCTGTTCGAAGCGATGCTTGCCAATCTGCGTGAGACCGTGACCAAGCATCTTATGGTCGTCGAAGTGCGTTCAGAAGCACCGCCGCAATTGCCGACGGAAGGCGCGCTTCCTGGCACTGGCCATCACACTGACCCGCTCACCGGTGAAGATGAGATGGCAGCACCCGCCGCTCTGTCACCAGCGATGGCCAAGGCTGCCGCTGGCATGGCCGCGCTGCGCGGCGAAGCGGTACCTGCCTCTGCTGGCGTTGCAACAGCAGAGCGCGATCCCGAGCGCCCAGAAACTTGGGGCAAGGTTGGCCGCAACGAGCCGTGCCCCTGCGGTTCCGGCAAGAAGTACAAGCACTGCCACGGCGCCGTTTAGGCCGGCTGCAACCGCCGCGCGAAGCGCGCCAGCGCGATCATGGCCCACACCCCGACGCAGGGGCCAAGGGCCATAACCAGCAGCACTGGTGGCCAGCCCCACAGGTTGGCCAGTAGCGGCGTAACTTGCACGGTGATCATGGTGAGGCCGAAACCGAGCGCTGTCTGAAAGGTCAGCAAGCTTCCGGTTTGGTTGCTCGGCGCATGATCGGCGACCAGTGCCGAAAGCTGCGGTGAATCCGGGATCACGCTGGCTCCCCAGATCAAAAGAATCGGCACCACCAACCACAACGGCCCGCCAAAGGTGAGCGCCGCCAATACAGCGCTGCCACCGCTGACAATCATCGCGCCACCAGCGACTTGCGCCTTGCCAACTCGGTCCGCCAGCCATCCTGTCGGCACACACACAAGCGCGCCAAGCGCGATCACCAAGAACGCTATGAGCGTGGCGAGCCGCACTGCCTGGGCCTCGCTAAGAACCATCGCGAAAGACGTTGCGGTGATCAGGCCGATCCACGCCCACATGGCGTAAAGCTCCCACATATGGCCAAGATAGCCGAGGATCGCGAGGCGCACGCCCTTATTGGTCCAGGCGGTGCCGATAGCGCGGGGATTGAACGCCGGCGCCACAACATGATGCGGGCCGAGTTTGGCCGCCAAGGCTAGAAGGCCACCTAAGATTGCCAGCATCGATGCCAACCCGACCGTCAGGCGCCAATCCGCCCCCCCGCCAAAGGCGAGCAAGTGCGGTGAGGCCGACCCTAGCGCGACCGCGCCAACCAAGGCGCCCACCAACAGGCCACGGTCCGACGTGCCCCAGCCAACGGCGATCTTCATCCCAACTGGATAGACGCCCGCCAGCAAAGCACCCGTCACCACCCGAAGGACGACCGCGCCAACACTGTCCGGCGGCACAACAAGAAGCAACACATTGGCGAGCCCAGCCAGGATGGCGCAGCTTGCAAAAACTTTACGCGGATCAAGCCGGTCCGGCAGACCGCTAATCGCCAGCGCCAAGGCACCCAAAACAAAGCCGCCCTGCACGCCGCTTGAGAGCGCTGCTTGCTGACCCTCTGACATGGGGAATTCTGCCGCCATGCCTGGCAGCACGGCCGCCGAAACGAACCAGAGGCTCATGCCGCAAATCTCGGCGATCATCAGAAGAAGGATCGAACGTGCTTTCACGCCCTAAGCGCTAACGCGGCGCGTGCGGTGAAGCAAATCGCCTTGGTGCGCAAAGCTGTGTACTCAAAGGGAGGAGAGGAAGCCCCGCATGGCATGCTCGAACGCATCAGGCACCTGGACAGGTGCCAAATGACCTGCGTTTTCCAGCATCACCATGGTCGCGCCAGAAATGGCAGCCGTCAGCGCCTGAGGGTGGTCAGGTGTGAAGGACAGATCGCGGTCAGCACCAATCACCAAGGTCGGTGCACGAATGCCGTCCAAGCGATCCACCACATCGTGCGCCTTGACGGCCAGACCACAGGAAACCGCACCCGCAACGCTGGTGGTCGCGATCATCTGCGCGACTGAGTCGAGGTCGGCAGCACCAAAGCCATCAATGATGCCGTCGCCATACCAGCGCTCTATACTCGTTGCGATCTGCGTCCACATGCCTTTGCTGGTCACAGCGTCGAGGCGATCATCCCACATAGCAACTGCTTCTGTTGCCAGTTTGCCCGTGGTGCACGCCAAGATGAGCGACGCCACGCGCTCAGCGTGGGAGAACCCCAAATGCTGGCCGATCATGCCGCCAATAGAAAGGCCACAAACATGGGCTTGGCGCACCCCTGCCGCGTCAAGAACAGCCACGGCGCAATCCGCCAGAAATCCCATATCAGAGGCGTTGTCATTGGGCTCCGACTTGCCGTGGCCGGGTAAATCAAACGTCAAGCAACGATAGTCTGGCGCGAACCGCGCTACCAGCCCGTCCCAAAGCGACATATTGCAGGTGTAGGCATGCACAAACAGCAAGGCTGGGCGATCGCTCCCATCCGACGGCGCGCCTGTATCGACATAGTGTAACTGTCGGCCGTCGAAGGTCGTGAAGGGCATGAGGACGCCTCAGATAGTGACAGGTACTAGTTGCCTGAGAACAAACCGTCGAACAGGCTACCGGCCCTTGCAAGGAAAGAGTTGTCGGCGGGCGCTTCTGCCGCCGGGGCGGCCGCCACTTCGGAACCGGGCGGAGGCACAGGGGCCGGCACGGCAGCTGTTGTGCTCGGAGAGGCCGCTGGCTGTGTGGCGACCAACACTTGGTTGGACGCCGCCGCTGGTTCGGCGACAGCGGGGACCGTGACCGCGTTGGCTTCAATCTCAGCAAGCGCCACCTCAAACGCGGCTTGGTGCTCGGCCTGAGCGGTTTGGAAGGCCGAGGCAATTGGCTCCGGCGTGGTAAAGTCCGGGCACTGCTCGGCGGCGGCGAACTGATCGGCGGCCACAGCATTGAAGATGTACCGACGATCACAGACATCCACCTTGGGCGGCAGCCGAGTCAGCTCAAAATGCTGATACCCTTCCTGCAGCATCTGCCAAAACGGGAAATATTCGTGCGTGGCATGACGCGCCATGTTTTCCGGCGTCATGCGGAAAGGAAAGGCATGAACCTCAAACGCGCGCTGGCCACCTTCAAAGGCTTCGCGCGCGAGTGCGTAAATGTCGGCAATCTGATCGTCCGTCATGGCGTAGCAACCACGCGATGAACACGCGCCATGCACCATAAGGTGTGATCCGGTGCGTCCGTGAGCGCGATCATAGGCGTTGGGATAGCCAAGATTAAACGACAGATAGAACGACGAATTTGGGTTCATCTGCGACGGCGTGATCGTGTAGAAACCTTCCGGTGCCTGACGATCACCTTCTCGGAACTTTGGCCCGAGCTCACCCGACCAGGTACAAATCTCATAGTTCTCTAAAAGCATGTATCGGCCCTGCGGACCGAGCTTCCAGACTTCCAGCGCCGACTCTTCTTTGAAGATGCGTATGAAGATTGGATCGGATTCGCTCATGTCGAACCGCTCCATCTTTAACTGCAACGAGGCAGGCACAGGCCGCAGATGCTTTGGCATATAGTCGGACTGGCAGGCCGCCAGAACAGGCGCAGCACTGGCCAACAACGCACCTTTGATCAAAGTGCGGCGGCTAAGAAGATGAGGGGAAGGACGCGACGCCATAGTACGCAAGACTTTCACAACGCAAAACAAACAGGTGGCTTAATCACCATGCAGTTTGGCCCTTTGTGCTTACGAAAGGTTTACCAAACCTAGCAGCGTAAACGGACTGAGAAAAGTCAACGCGAGCCTCTTCACGCAATCGTCATCTGCTCGCAACGTCTGTCGGGCTTGAGTGTGGCGACAGCAGGGCGGCCTAGAGCGCCAATGTCCGGCCAATCGCCAGAAACTTCTCTTGCCGATGCGCTTTCCAATCGGAGTCGGTTGCGCCATCAAAAGCCGCGAACGTTGTCTTGAGCTGCTCGCGGACATTCGCAATCGCCTGAGCCGGATCACGATGTGCACCGCCCAGCGGCTCCGCGATAACCCCATCGATAACTTTCAGTTCCGTGAGATCGTCCGCGGTGATCTTCAGCGCTGAGGCAGCATCAGCTGCCCGCGCGGAATCGCGCCACAAAATACTCGCCGCGCCTTCTGGCGAAATCACTGAATAGATAGCGTGCTCCAGCATGTAGACCTGATTGGCCGTCGCCAGCGCAATGGCGCCACCAGAACCGCCCTCCCCAATGATCACGCTCACGGTTGGCACCGTCACCTCCAAACACTGCTCGGTCGATCGGGCAATGGCTTCCGCCTGGCCGCGCTCCTCAGCGCCGATGCCGGGATAGGCGCCAGCCGTATCGACAAAGGTGATGATCGGCAGGTCAAAGCGGTCGGCAAGCTTCATTGCGCGGATCGCTTTGCGGTAGCCCTCAGGGCGCGCCATACCGAAATTGTGTGTGAGGCGGGAAGCCGTATCGTCACCTTTTTCATGGCCGATCACCATCACCGCCCGACCATCAAAACGGGCCATACCGACCTGAATGGCGTGATCATCGGCGTAGGCTCGGTCGCCAGCCAGTGGCGTAAAGTCCGTAAACAAGGCGCTCGCATAACCTTTGTAATGCGGGCGGTCGGGGTGACGCGCGACTTGCGTTTTCTGCCAAGGCGTCAGTTTGGTGTAGAGGTCCGTGAGGGCTTTTTCGGCCTTCACTTCCAGCCGAGCGATTTCGTCCGCCACGTCAACCGCCGCATCTTCGGCCTGCATGGCCTTCAGCTCAGCGACCTTGCCTTCCAAGTCGGCAACAGATTTTTCAAAGTCGAGATAGGTGTGCATTGCGCCTCAAAAGCACCGCCCAGCAGGGCACGCGCGATACGCGATTTTGGGTTGGGTGGTCTTGAAGGCGCTTCGGCCCGTGAAGTCAAGCCAATCCGGCACAAGACCGGACCAAACACTTAATGCGTATCGCTCAACGGGTGACAGTTTGCCACCAAACCGTGCAAACGATCCTCCAAAACATGGGTGTAGATCTGCGTGGTCGCAATGTCTTTATGGCCGAGGAGCGATTGAACGGTGCGCAGATCAGCGCCATGGGCAAGCAAGTGGCTGGCAAAAGCATGACGAAGAACGTGTGGCGAAAGCTTGCTGGCAGGGATGCCAACTGACGCGCCAAGCTTCTTGAGGTCACGGGCGAAGGCTTGGCGTGTGAGGTGACCTTCCACCCCAACGGCCGGAAACAGAAAGGGCGATGGAGCCTGGCGCCTGTCAGCTTCAAGCGCTGCGATGTAAGCGTTCATGGCGCTCTGGGCTATGGGCGTCAGCGGCACCAAGCGCTCGCGTCCGCCTTTGCCACGCACCACAAAAGCGTCCGCGCCCCGCGCCACACTGCGTGGCAAGCTTACAAGTTCGGATACGCGCAAGCCTGTGGCGTATAGGAGTTCCAACAACGCGCGAATCCGCAGCGCTTGCCTGCGCTTCGAGGGCGAGAGGTCTTCCTGCTCCGCAGCCGATTTGGCGGCGTTCAAAAGTTGGTCCACCTGGTCTTCGCCCAGCACTTTGGGCAACGGCTTTGGCTTTTTGGGCCCACGCAACGGCTCGCATGGATCGTCAGGTCGGTATCCTTCGGCGTACAAGAACTGGTAAAACTGTTTCAGTGCCGAAAGCCGCCGCGCTGCCGTGGATGCTTTGGCCCCACTTTCTTCCAAGCGCTGCAGATAACGTCGAATATGGTTGGTATCGGCGTCGACGATGGAACCGGCACAATCGTCCGCAAAGTCATCCAAGTCGCGCCGATAGCTCGCCAACGTGTTGGGCGCTGCCCCGCGCTCAACAGCCATCATATCCAAAAAAAGGCCAACTTCCGCGCTCATCACCTACACCGCTATTGGAAGCGTTCTGGATCGATGCGCACCGAGACTGGCTCGGGCGTCGGCTCGACATAGGTCGCGAGCGCAAAAACAATCCCGGACAAAACCGCGCCAAGGATGGCGAGCCGGGTCAAAAAAAGGAACGTTGTCGGCATGACATCCCTTGGTCACTGAAACATTGGGGCACCTTGAAGGCGCTGGCTTACAAATGGCCATTAATCCCGCCACAAGCTTTTGCACGCAATCGGCTTTTCACTGTGACTGAAAACGCTTAAGCAAATCTACCATGAGCTCTCAACCATCTTCCAGTGCGGCGGCCGCTGTCGATACGACCAGTGCGCCGCATGGCCAATCCATCAACACGCAAGCACTGCGCAACCAATTGGGTGACCGCGCCATCGTGATTGTCGGCATGATGGGTGCCGGAAAGTCGTCCATCGGGCGTCGTCTGGCGCAAACCCTACGTCTCGATTTTGTCGATTCTGACGACGAGATCGAGAAGGCAGCCAATCTGACGATCCCAGAGATCTTCGAAACTTATGGTGAAGCGCATTTTCGCGATGGCGAACAGAAGGTCATAGCACGCCTCCTGTCGGACGACGCTAAAGTTGTCGCCGTTGGGGGTGGCGCTTTTGAAAACCCAAAGACGCGTGCGACCATTTCCAAGAACGGCCTATCGATTTGGCTGAAAGCCGACCTGGACACCCTGATGGCGCGCGTGCGCCGTCGCTCGCATCGCCCGCTTCTGAAAACGGCCGACCCAGAAGCCACAATGCTTCGCCTGATGGAAGCACGTGAACCCAACTATGCGCTGGCCGATATTACGGTAACGTCGCGCGATGCGGCCCATAGCGAAGTTGTTCAGGCTTGCCTTGAGGCGTTGCAAGAGCACTTCGCGGCAGGACCAATCAGCCAGTGAGCACCCAACAAGAAACGGTTCGAGTCGACCTCGGTGAGAGAGGCTACGACATCGTGATCGGTGAGGGCGTCCTTGCGGAGGCTGGCGAGCAACTGGCGGTCCTGGCACCCGGCGCTCGCACGGTGATCGTCACAGACGGCAATGTTGCACGCACCCACCTTGATGCGCTGGAAGCCGGCCTTCGTAAGGCCGGCGTCGATAGCTTCGCCGCGATCATTCCAGCAGGCGAACAATCGAAAAGTTGGCACGGCGTCCAAACCATCACCGACTCGATCATCGGTGGACGGCTCGAGCGCGGAGATATCGTGATCGCGCTGGGTGGTGGCGTGATCGGTGACTTGGCCGGCTTCGCCGCGGCGATTGCGCGCCGGGGCATGCGCTTTGTCCAAGTGCCGACGACCCTGTTGGCGCAAGTCGATAGCTCCGTGGGCGGCAAGACTGGGATCAATACCGATCACGGCAAGAACCTGGTCGGTGCGTTCCACCAGCCGATCTTGGTGCTCGCCGACACAACGACACTCGATACGCTGCCCGACCGTGAGGTGAAGGCTGGCTATGCCGAAGTGGTCAAATACGGCCTGATCGACGATGCAGCCTTCTTTGAATGGCTTGAAGCCAATGCCGCCCACCTGATTGCTGGCGATAGCGAGGCACGCGCCTATGCCATTGCCCAGTCATGTCGTGCGAAAGCCCGCGTTGTTGCCGCCGATGAGCATGAAGGTGGCCGCCGCGCGCTTCTCAACCTCGGCCACACTTTTGGCCACGCCCTGGAAGCGCTCTGCGGCTACGATGCCGACCGCTTGGTCCATGGTGAGGGCGTTGCCATTGGAATGGTGCTGGCGCACAAATTCTCCAACCATTTGGGCCATTGTCCAGGCCAAGATGTTGAGCGCGTTGTTCGGCACCTTGAAGCGGTCGGGTTGCCAACCGATATCGCGGCTATCGATGGCATGGAGTTTACGGTCGACGGATTGGTCGGCGCCATGAAGCAAGACAAGAAAGTCTCGCGCGGAGCGCTCACCTTCATCCTGACACATGGCATAGGCCAAAGCTTTATTGCCAAAGACGTTTCAGAAGACGCGTTGCGTTCGTTTCTGAGCGAAGTCCTTAACCTGTCATAGGCATAATGATCGTCTGATGATCACCACCGAAATCTGGCTCACCGGCTTGGCCGTGTTTGGCCTACTGATCTTGTCAGCTTTTTTCTCCGGCTCCGAGACGGCGCTCACCGCCGTGTCGCGAGCCCGCATGATGCAGCGAGAGAAGGCGGGCGATAAGCGCGCCGGCCTTGTCGGCAAGCTGACCGAAGCACGCGAGCGCCTGATTGGTGCGATGCTGCTTGGCAACAACCTTGTGAACATCCTGGCATCAGCGCTGACCACCGCGCTGTTCACGGGCCTGTTCGGTGAATCCGGCGTAGCCTACGCCACATTGGTCATGACGGCCCTGGTCTTAGTCTTTGCCGAGGTCCTGCCGAAGACGCTCGCCAT
Source organism: Hyphomicrobiales bacterium (assembly GCA_965601715.1). Classification (GTDB taxonomy): domain Bacteria; phylum Pseudomonadota; class Alphaproteobacteria; order Rhizobiales; family MH13; genus MH13. Next base: position 2,115,267 of record OZ271835.1, read on the forward strand.
TTCCAATACCGATCGGTTCGCAACCTTTGTCGCGCCAATTGTGCGTGTCGTGGTCGCGGTGTTCGCGCCGGTCACCGCCGCAGTGCAATGGTTCATTCGCAACCTTCTCAAACTGTTCGGCATTGACGTCGAGAACATGGACGTGCTCTCGGCGCACGAGGAGATTCGTGGGCAGCTCGACTACCTTCACCAAGAAGGATCCGTGTTCAAAGACGACCGGGACCGACTGGGCGGTGTGCTCGACTTGCATGAGTTGGAAGTTTCCGACGTCATGATCCACCGCACCAAGATGCAATCGATCGACATAGACAAACCCAACGCTGAGATCATCGACGAGATCTTAAGCAGCCCCTACACACGGCTGCCGCTCTGGAAGGATCGATCTGACGAGATCGTCGGCGTGGTTCACGCCAAAGACGTTTTGCGGGCCTTGCACCGCAAAGACGGCCCGGAGGAGGTGAATGTCACCGAGATTGCGCAAACCCCTTGGTTTGTGCCGGACACAACGACCTTGCAGGCGCAGCTCAATGCGTTCTTGAAGCGCAAAGCCCACATCGCCTTGGCGGTCGATGAATATGGAGAGGTGCAAGGCCTTATTACGCTGGAAGACATCTTGGAGGAGATCGTCGGCGACATCACCGATGAGCACGATATCTCAGCCGAAGGTGTGCGCGCGATGCCCGACAATTCGGTGATCGTCGATGGTGGCGTTCCGATCCGAGATTTGAACCGCGTGATGGATTGGGACCTTCCAGACGAGGAAGCAACGACGATTGCTGGATTGGTTATCCATGAAGCGCGCCTGATCCCCGAACGTGGGCAGGCTTTCACATTCCATGGCTTCCGCTTCAATGTGCTGCGCCGCCAGGGTAATCGTATAACCAGTTTGAAGATCGCACCGCTGAAGGTGAAGCCCATCCAAGGCCTCTAAACGTGGTTAGCCGTCCAAGCGCATTGTCGCGCGCAGCGTGTCGCTCTCGCGGTCAGTCTGATTATAGGTGTTCTCGACAAACACGCTGATCTGATTGCCGGTCAGCTCCACGCGCATCATCCGCGTTGCCGTGAAGGTCCAGAAGATCGCTATTAAGCGACCACCCTCAATTTGCGCCTCTTCGGCAAAACTCCAGGTGCAAAGCGCACGCCCGCAGCGTGTCTCGGCCTTAACCCGCACCCAGGTTGGCTCATCGTCGAGACAGCGGACATCAACGGTCAAACGCGCAAGGTCATGCTGTCTTGGGTTGCGGGCCGACCAGATGGTCGAGCCCTCGTGGATGCACCAGGATTGCTCGGGGACTGTGATGGAGTTTTGTGCCTGAGCGGGTACGGCCCAACCCCAAACGAGAACCAAACCAAGGAAGAAGAGTCGCATCACTGTTCCTCCACCCGGGCGCGCGGATGCGCTTGGCGATAACTTGCGAGCAAGGCTTCACCATCGACCCGGGTATATACCTGAGTGGTCGACAAACTTGCATGGCCAAGTAGGTCCTGGATTGTGCGCAAATCACCGCCATTGGCGAGAAGGTGCGTCGCGAAGGCGTGTCGCAAGGCGTGTGGTGTCGCTGTAGATGGCAAGCCGAGCCGACCCCGCGCGACCTCGGTCACACGGCGAACAATGCGCTGATCTAGCGGACCGCCGCGGGTGCCACGAAAGAACGGCTCATCGGCCTCCAAATGATAGGGTGCCAGCCTGGCGTAGGCATCACACGCCGCGGCGATTGCACCTAGGACGGGCACCATGCGCGTTTTGCCACCCTTACCAGTCACCCGTAAGGCACTCGGACCATTTGCCGTTGGCGCGTCTTGTTTGGTGATGGCCAACGCCTCCGAAACGCGCAGGCCTGCGCCATACATCAACGCGAAAACGGCAGCGTTGCGCGCAACGATCCAGGGTTCTGCGTCCAGATCATCAGCCTCGCCGCGCGCCATGCGCAGGGCGGCGGTGGCATCGACGGGCCGTGGCAACCGGTCAGGTAATTTGGGGGTCTTAATAGCGCGGGCCGGCGCCGCTTGGGCGATACCCTCCCGCTCCAAGAAGGTGAGGTAAGAGCGGATCGCGGCGAGGTTCCTGGCGCGTGTGCGTGCGCTCGCACCGCTTTCCACCCGGCGGGACAAGAACCCACGAATCGTAGCAGGCTTCAATCGCTTAAGCGTCGCCAAAAGATCAGGTGACAGACTTTGCAGATAGGCCAGAAAGCTATGCACATCGGCGGCGTAGGCGCTTAGCGTGGCATCGGCCAAGCGCCGTTCGGCGCGCAGATGGGTCTGCCACGCTTCAAAACGCACGCAGGATGGCGGCACAAAGAGGGACACCTCAAACATGCCGGCACCCTACCAAGCCAGCGTTAACCCTTTGTTAAGTCGCGCCCATCTGATAGCCAGTTTCCGGCCTGTACGGCACAGTAAATTGCGCGCCGCGGTTGACATATGAATGTCAGCCGATAGTTTCCGCCCCCATCCGTAGCAGTTCAATGTGGATTTCGCCGCGAACGCGTAATGTTTTGGCGAGGAAATGCTATTACGGAGCTGGCCCAGAAATACTTTAGAATGGGTCGGCAATATTCAATATAACAGGGAGATTATTTTGGCTTTGAAACAAGTATTCTTGGGTGGAGCAGTAGCCATGGCGGCTATGCTTGGCTCCGGCTTTGTAGCCGTTGAAGATGCCCAGGCCTGCGACCTCGATCGCGATATCGTTTTTGGCGATCTTGATTGGTCCTCAGCTCAGTTTCACAACCGTGTTGCACAGTTCATCCTTGAAGAGGGCTATGGCTGCTCGACTGATGTGATCCCAGGATCCACCCTGCCGATCTACAACGGCATGGCGCGAGGCGATGTCGATATAACCATGGAAATCTGGGTGCCAAACGTGCAGGAATGGTGGGATGAAAACACCGGCAACGGCAGCGTGGAAGCTGTTGGCTTGGCTTACCCCGACGCCGTGCAGGGTTGGTTCGTGCCGCGCTACATCGTCGAAGGTGATGATGCCCCTGCTGCGGGCCTGACCTCCGTCGATCAACTCGCCGAGTTTGCTGAGGTCTTCCGTGACCCCGAAGATCCAGACATGGGCCGCTTCTACAACTGCATCGCTGGTTGGGGCTGCGAAAACGCCAACACACGTAAGCTCGCTGCATACGGTCTCGACGAGAGCTTCACCAACTTCCGCCCTGGCACGGGCGGCGCGCTGGCGGCAGCCATCGAGTCGGCCATTCTGCGTGAACAGCCCATTGTCTTCTATTACTGGGGTCCAACTTGGGTTCTCGGAAAGGTTGGGGACCAGGTCGTGCAGCTCGATGAACCTGCTTATGACGAAGACACATGGAACGCCATGATGGCAGCTGAGCCAGCTGACTCCGCCGAAGTTGCCACCGCCTATCCTGTGATCCCAGTGGAGATCGGCGTGAACACGGAGTTTGGCGCGGAAGCACCAACCATTGTTGAGTTCCTCGGCAACTACGGGATGACCGGCGCTGACGTGTCTGCCGCCCTTCTCTTTATGCAAGAGAACGATGTGCAGGCCGACGAAGCAGCCGAAGAGTTCCTGCGCACCCGCGAAGACATCTGGACCGCTTGGGTGTCCGACGACGTGGCTGACCGCATCCGCTCCGCGCTGTAAGCACGAGCCTCCCTTACCAATGCAAAAGGCCGGGCAATGCCCGGCCTTTTTTGTTATGGACTATTTGCGGCTATATGCCCTGCGCACGCTCCAATTAGGATAAGCAGCGCATTCCAGGCATTTTCTGCTATACTATCCGTGACTGAAATCACGGGACACAAGTCGACCAAAACGACCACACCGACAATGAAAAACGATGCATATATGCCGATAGCTGCGGCATTCGTTTTGGTCGAAAGTGACTTTGCTTTAGCCTTCTCTAGGTCGGAAGGACTAACATAGTCATTTAGGTCCAGTATCTCACGCAATAGCCACCCCCGGTGATTTACCGATCTCCAACTTGTTCGCGCTTGGCCCGATTAATCGAATCAATGACGCCAACAATCTCAGCATCCAAATTGGTGGGATCGGAGACAAAACCGAAGTGTTTTCGGCCCTGGTCTATTTGCTGATCATACATCTTCAAAACACCAAGTGCTCGACGAACAAGCTCTGTCTTCGTCACATTTTCCTTTTCCGCCAAGCCCTCGAGGAATTCTGTGAGTTCAGAACTCAACTCAATATTCAAACGGGCTTTTGCCATAGCTGCATCCCCTATCGTTGAGAATCATACGCCGCGGGAACCGGCTGTCCGTGCCCCGCGGCAATTTCACTTTATATAGTGATTTTCTCGCCTGTGCAATATATACGCATCAAATGTGCATAATTTGCAGATTTATCCCACATATGTTAGCTTATTAACCTCGCGTCAACGATTCGCCTGGTGCGATGAGGAATCGAGGCTGACATGGGCCCCCCACCATTTCACGAGCGCATTTACACCAGACCGGCTGCGCTGACCCACTTTCAGGGCATGACCCAAGCGCAACAGGCACAAGTTGAGCGAGCGGTTACCCACTTCGAAACAGGTGACCACGATCGACTAATGTTTGGTACGGCCGAATTTCCTTACGAATTCGAATGTGACCATGGAACGCTGAGTGAAAATACACTGCTAGTGGTCGCGCACTGCGAAGTTTATGTCGCCTTCTGGATTGCGGAATCCAATCGTGTACCAAAATTGGCTATATATGACGTCGGAACCCTGGACGAAATATCAGACCACAATGAGGCACTTCTTGAAAAATATCAACAGGATAGCCTACATTAGCAAGGCGCCTATTCTTGGCGAATATCCACGAAGTGCCCATGGATCGCGGCGGCAGCCGCCATAGCTGGCGACACCAAGTGCGTGCGGCCTTTGAAGCCCTGGCGACCTTCAAAGTTACGGTTTGAAGTCGAAGCGCAGCGCTCTTCCGGTGACAGCTTGTCGGCGTTCATTGCCAGGCACATGGAACAGCCAGGCTCGCGCCAATCAAAGCCAGCATCCTGGAAGATGACATCAAGGCCTTCCTCCTCGGCTTGTTGCTTCACCAGGCCGGAACCAGGCACGATCATGGCGTCTAGGGTGCCGGCTACCTTTTTGCCTTTCACCACCTTCGCAACTTCGCGAAGGTCCTCGATACGGCCATTGGTACACGAACCAATAAACACACGGTCCAGCTTGATGTCGGTCATCTTGGTGCCCGGCTCGAGGCCCATATAGGCCAGCGCACGCTCTTTCGATGCGCGGGTGTTTGGGTCCTCGATCTGCGCAGGGTCAGGCACCGCCCCGGTCACCGAGATCACATCTTCGGGGCTGGTGCCCCAGGTGACGATGGGCGGCAGGTTCGCGGCGTCGAGCACGACTTCGCGGTCAAACACCGCACCTTCGTCAGTTGGCAGCGTTTCCCAATAGGCCTTTGCCATCTCCCAAGCCGCGCCCTTTGGTGCGCGCGGACGGCCCATAATATATTCGTAAGTATTTTCGTCTGGTGCGATCAGCCCGGCGCGTGCACCGCCCTCAATGGACATGTTGCAGACCGTCATGCGGCCTTCCATCGACAGCGAGCGGATGGCTTCACCAGCATATTCAATCACCGAACCCGTGCCGCCGGCCGTTCCGATTTCGCCGATGATGGCAAGAATGATGTCTTTCGCTGTGACACCCTCAGGCAGCGCACCGTTGACGGTGACGCGCATGTTTTTCGCTTTTTTCTGGATCAGCGTTTGTGTGGCGAGCACATGCTCCACCTCGCTGGTGCCGATGCCATGCGCCAACGCACCGAAAGCGCCGTGGGTTGAGGTGTGGCTGTCACCGCAAACAATCGTCATGCCTGGCAACGTGAAACCCTGTTCCGGTCCAACGATGTGCACGATGCCTTGGCGGATATCGACTTCATTGTAATAGTCGATGCCGAACTCAGAGGCGTTTTTGGCGAGGGTGTCGACCTGGAGCGCACTTTCTGGGTCATCAATACCTTTGGAACGGTCCGTGGTCGGCACATTATGATCGACAACGGCCAAAGTCCGTTCCGGTGCGCGGACCTTGCGACCCGCCATGCGCAAACCTTCAAAAGCCTGCGGGCTTGTCACCTCATGCACCAAGTGGCGGTCAATATAGAGCAGCCCGGTGCCGTCTTCTTGCATGTGAACCAGGTGATCATCCCAGATCTTGTCATACATTGTGCGGGGCTTGCCCGAAGCATTGGCCATCGTGAAGGTCCTGAAACTGTGAAGAAATCCGACCGCCTCAGATAGCCCTTCCCAACCAGCTATGCAATGTCGGTTGCGCGCGAAAAAGACCGGATTGCGTAGGGTCGGTGCCTGTCGTCCTTTTTCGTCAAGACAATTGGCAACCCGGCAGGTGCTACCCATGTCACGGCATGGACACAGATGGTCGCCACGAGAAATGCGTTGCGACATAGACAAGACGCCCGAGCGAAGCGTAACGTGGCGCAAAAAGGGTGCTTAACTTCGGGGCGTTTGGGCATCCAGAACATCAGGGGATCCCAAAGCTTATGGCCAAACCAGCACCTTCCATCCGTCGCCAACATCTTCTTGCTGGCGGCGCAATATTCGCCATTTGCGTTGGGATAGCGTCGCCAAACCTGGCACAAAACAGTGCGCTAGCGCCAACTTTCGGCACGCTATCGGGAGGCGCGGGTTTTGGGTCGCTGTCACAAACCATCCAAGCAGGTGGCGATATCGAAGCCAACGTCGTGGCATCGACTTGCAATGGCTTTATAGCCGACGCGCCGGACGTCATTTTTGAGTATTCTGGAAGCGCCTCAGTCCTGATCCAGGGCACATCGGATGCGGACACGACCATAGTTGTTGAAGCACCAAACGGGCAGATCCTCTGCAACGATGATTTTGACGATTTGAACCCAGGCGTAGAAACAGCGGCTGGGATTTCAGGACGTTACGCTATTTGGATCGGGACGTACTTGCCGATCGAAAACAACACCTATCCGGACGCGGATATACTCCTAACCGAGCAACCCGGAGCCGCACCACCCGCAGCGCCAACACCTGGCGGCGTTACTGGGACGGGTGTCAATGCAGGGCTTCAGCCTACTTTCGCAGAGATTTCGGTCACTGGCGGTTTCGGTAGCCAGACGTTCGACTTGCAAGCTGGCGGATTGGCCCGCGCGGCGGACGTCGATGTGTCGTGCGCTGGATTCATCGCAGATACGCCCGATTACACGCTGAACGTCCAACCAGGATTGAGCGCGCCGATTGATGTGGCCATTCGGTCCGATGTCGACACCACGTTGGTCGTTGTTACACCGAGTGGCGACGTGGTGTGCAACGACGACGCGGTCGATCTCAATCCAGGGCTTACCATCGCCAACCCCGCCGGCGGTATCTACGCTTTGTGGGTTGGCACCTATAGCCCGATCGAGAACGATTTTTACCCAGATGCCGTGATGACTGTTTCGACCAGCGCTGGTGGATCATCCTTGGCGCCACCACCAGGAAATCCACGCTTCGCATTACCTCCGAGCTTCGGGTCAACCCAGCTCAACGCGGGCTTCGGTCGTCATGAGCTCACCATTCAGGCGGGCGGCTTCGTCAATGGGGCGGACTTTGGCGCAAGCTGCACCGGCTTTGTCGCAGACGCACCAGATTATGTGGTGTCATACGCCGGCGATCTGGCTTTGCGCGTCACCGCAACCTCAGAAGCCGACACAACTATCGCTGTCGGGCTGCCAAACGGTGACATCATTTGCAATGACGATTTCGAAGGGCTCAACCCCGGTGTGATCGGGCCAGAAGGTCTGCGAGGTTCCTTCCCCATCTGGGTGGGCACCTACAGCCCCATCGAAAATGATTTCTACCCCGATGCACGCTTGGTGGTCGAAGAGGTGTCTACGTTCAAAGGTCAACCATCCGGGGCCATCACATCGATGTCTCTAACGGCTGGCTTCACACCCGACCCATTTGTCACCTCGCTGGCCGCTGGCGGTATGGTGGACGCATCAACGTTCGGTGATAATTGCTGGGGCTTTGTCGCGTCGCGGCCAGATTTCGTCTTGGCCTATACCAGTGGTGATTTCCCATTGCGGTTTTTCGTCAACTCAGATGCAGACACAACCATGCTGGTGCGCACACCCCGCGGCGAGGTGATCTGCAACGACGATACCGATGGCCTCAACCCGGCGGTGACCATCCCCGATCCTGTTTCAGGTCCGTATGAAGTCTATATCGGCACCTTCAGCGGCAGCGAGGGTTTCCCCGAAGCAACCTTGGCGATCACCGAGATACTGGATGAAAAATCCCTGCCAGACGGGGCCATCACGCAAACCACAGTATCCTTGGGCATGACGCGTTCGGACTTTGATCTGCTTGCCGGCGGATCGCTGGACGCGTTCAACAACTTCGGCGGGAACTGTAACGGGTTCGTGGCAGCGAACCCGGACTTCACCGCCTTCGTCGACAGCGCTGGGATTGATGTGGAGTTCACCGTTCGCTCCGCCGAGGACACAACACTGGCAGTCCGCACACCGTCCGGTCAGTTCTTGTGTGACGATGATTCAGCTGGCGACTTTAACCCGCTGGTGATCGCCGACGGCGCCCAATCTGGCGCATACGAAGTATGGCTTGGCACTTTCTCATCGGTTGGCCACGCGCCGGCAACACTTTCAATCCGCGACCTCAGCGCCGGCACCACGCCACCGAACGTGCCTGGCGAGGGCAAAAAGTAAGGCGCACTTTTAGGCTACACCTATAAGCAATCCGCCAGACGCTTGGCACGCCGCAGCCGTTTTTCGGTTAACCCTTGGCTAACCAAGCGCACAAAATTGTCGCGTTCCTGGTCCACTGTCATTGGCAAAGTGTGACGTACGTCAATCGACGCCCTAGGCAAGATGAGGCACTATGGCGCGGCTGCGTGCTGAGATTCGCCAAAACCAAACTGCAAGCGCGCAAACCTCACAAAGGAGATTTTCAATGGCCAGCATGCAATCCATATCGCCCAAACGCTCTCACAAGATGGCCACAGCTGCCATTGTTCTTGCCGGAGCGTTGGCAATGGCTGGATGCCAATCGATGAGCCGGGCCGACCAAAACACCTTGGCTGGCGGGATCATCGGCGGAGGCGTCGGCGTTGTGACCGCAGCCGCGCTGGGCGCAAGCGCTGGCTGGGTTGTGGTGGCCGGTGCCGCTGGTGCAGCGGCTGGCGCAATCATTGGCCGCAACGCAACAACCAGTCAGTGCGCAATCGCAAACGGCGACGGCACCTATACAATCGTGAACTGCTAATCCGCCTAGCGCACGTTAAACGCTTCAACCGCCCCACACCCGGTGGGGCGGTTTTCTTTTGTCCGCCAGCAAAGCGAAAACTGTCATGTCCGATCCGCAATCAATACGCGCTCTTGAGAGCACCCTGCTGTCCGATCACTGGGGCACGCTGACCAAGCACACGTTCGAACTTAAGCGGCGTGACGGATCATGGCAGCGCCAGACACGTGAAGTTTATGATCGCGGCAACGGCGCAGCGTGTCTGCTGCACAATCCCGAGCAAGACACCGTATTGCTGATCGAGCAGTTCCGTATGCCAGCCTATCTCAATGATCATCCCGAGCAGATGATAGAAGCGCCTGCTGGAATTTTGGAAGGTATGGAACCCGCCGAACGCATGCGGGCCGAGTTGCAGGAGGAAACTGGATTCGAGGTCTCAAAGCTGACCAAAGTTTTTGATGCCTTTATGAGCCCCGGCTCCGTTTCAGAGCGGATCATCTGCTTTGTTGGTGAGTACTTTATGAGCGATCAGGTTTCGGACGGCGGTGGCCACCCTGACGAGGGCGAAGACATCACGGTGCTGCACATCCCCTTTGACCAAGCCATGGAAATGATGCGGACCGGTGAAATCGCCGACGCCAAGACCATTATGCTCTTGCAGCATTTGGCGCTTCTACGCAGTGCCTAACAAAAAAGGCGGCACAAAGGCCGCCTTGATGTATCGGAACCGACGAAGAAAGCTTAGTCGTTCTTCTCTTCGGCAGGCGTCTCAGCTTCAGCTTCGGCGGCTGCCGTTGCTTCCGCCTCTGCGGCGGCTGCTGCTTCAGCCTCAGCCTTAGCAGCTGCTTCGGCCGCAGCCTTTGCCTCGTCCTTTGCCGCTTGGACGGCAGCCTTTTCAGCGGCGATTTCGGCACGAACCTCGTCGTTCAGTGCACGAGCGCGAACGTTGGTGGCTTCAGCGATACGGGCCGACTTACCGCGACGATCTCGCAGATAGTAAAGCTTCGCACGACGCACTTTACCGCGGCGCACCACTTCGATGCTTTCCAGCAACGGTGAGTAGAGCGGGAACACACGCTCCACGCCTTCACCGTAGGAGATCTTGCGCACCGTGAAGCTTTCGTTCAGGCCGCCGCCCGACCGTGCGATGCAAACACCTTCATAGGCCTGCACACGGGTACGGGTGCCTTCCGTCACACGGACATTCACTTTCAGCGTGTCGCCTGGCGAAAATTTTGGAATCGCACGCTTGGCTTCCAGCTCTTGCGCGTGCTCTTTTTCCAGTTCAGCGATGAGGTTCATCGTCTGCACTCCATCATCATCCAGAGGCATCACAAGGACCCGGCGCGTTGGCGCGCACATGAGCCGCGGGATGCGTGCGTGTTGTGGTTCAAGCTCGTCGGTGATGGCCGCCGTTTCCGGTTTGCCTACCCAAGGCCGAAGCTCTGGGTGCACGAGCTGTCATCAAAATCGAAAAGCCCGACAGTCGCCTGCCGGGTGAGCGGATCGCATACACGAGGCCGTGACACTTGTCGAGTGGTGCGCGTCGCTTTCAGTCCAGCAAATCGGGGCGACGAGCCCGGGTTAGCTTTGCAGCCTGTTCGCGGCGCCACTGATCGATCTTCTTGTGGTCGCCAGAACGCAAAACATCAGGAATTGTGCGCCCTTCCCACTCGACTGGGCGCGTGTAGTGCGGGTGTTCCAGCAGGGCTGTTTCAAAGCTCTCGTGCGCGCCGGATTGATCGTTGCCCATCACACCTGGCAACAGACGGACAACGGCATCCAACAGCACCTGTGCCGCCACCTCGCCACCCGACAGCACATAGTCGCCAATCGACACTTCCTGCAGATTGCGTCCTGAGATCACGCGCTCATCGACACCCTCAAAGCGCCCACAGACAATCACCGCACCTGGCCCGGCGGCCAAATCACGGGCCATCGCTTGGTTAAGTGGCTTGCCACGCGGCGACATTAGGAGCTTCGGTCGCGAGTCATCCCTGGCTACATGGGCATCCAGCGCACGGGCAAGAATGTCAGCACGCAGCACCATCCCTGCACCACCGCCAGCTGGGGTGTCATCGACCGAACGGTGCTTGTCGGTTGCTGCGTCACGGATGTTGTGTGTTTCCAGCGACCACACGCCATCAGCAAGTGCTTTACCTGCCAAGGCAGCGCCCAAAGTGCCGGGGAACATATCAGGGTAGAGGGTGAAGACGGTCGCGTTGAACGTCATCCGTCCGCCTCAGCTGGCTTGTTGGATGGTGGATCAAGCAGACCGTCCGGCGGATCGATCTGCAGGTAGTCTTCGGCCACTTTCACAGTTGGCACAATGGCTTTGGTGAACGGCACCAAGATCGAAGGGCCGCCGCGATCCGGCTTCACGTCAAGCAAGTCATCGGCGCCATAGTTCGCGACCTGAACAACTTCCCCAAAACGCGACCCATCCATGAGCCGAGCCTCCAAGCCAATCAAATCGGCGTGGTAGAAATCATCTTCGTCCTCGACATCGGGCAGCGCTGAGCGTGGCAAGCCAAGCTCCACGCCGTTCAGAGCCGCGGCAGCATCACGGTCATCGACACCTGCGAAGGTGGCCACGATCATGTCGTGTGTCTTGCCGGGGCGCGCGCCTGTCAGTTCCAGGGGACCCTTCCCGTCGGCCCTTCTTAGTGGGCCAAACTCGACCAGGCTTGAAGGGTCGTCGCCAAACAGTTTCACCCGCACCGCACCGCGCACGCCATTGGGCGCGCCGATGCGGGCAAGTGTGATGAACGGATCGGACCCAGCCATAGCTAGGGGAAAGCCTATTCGGCCTTCTCTTCCTCTGCAGATTCTTCAGCCGGAGCTTCTTCTGCAGCTTCTTCTTCGGCAGGCGCCTCGTCTGCTGCAGCTTCTGCTTCCGCGGGAGCTTCCTCCTCGGCAGGTGCTTCTTCTGCAGGCGCAGCCGCTGCTTCAGCTTCTGCCTCGGCCTTCATGCGCTCTTTTTCAGCCTTCTCTTCAGCACGCTCTTTGGCTTTGGCGCCTGGCTCAGCTTTGTTCGGGTTATTGCGGGCAGGACGCTTGGCAAGACCTGCTTCGTCGAGGAAGCGCAGCACACGGTCCGTCGGCTGTGCACCTTTGGAAAGCCAATGCTCAATGCGCTCAGTTTTCAGCTGCACGCGGTTGTCGTTGTCTTTGGGCAGCAGCGGATTGTAGCTCCCGACTTTCTCGATGTAGCGGCCATCACGCGGAGCACGCGCGTCGGCAGCGACGATGGAGTAGTAAGGGCGCTTTTTTGACCCGCCACGGGCGAGACGCAGTTTGATAGCCATGGGTAAAGTCCTTTTCGTTCAGCTATTCAAGAATTGGGAAGGGGGAAGGTGCCGGAAAATCCGGGCGGTAAAATCTGTGACTTGTTGAGTGTCTTCGTACGTGGCGCCAAGGCGCTGTGCGACGCGCGCCGACGGGTCGTCGCCTTCATCGACAAGGCTGATGGCCGTCTTCCAACCAAGGTCTTCATAAGCATAGCGCAGCGCACGCTTGGCGGCTTCGGTTGCGTAGCCTTTGCCGTGATAGCGCTTGATCAGGCTCCAACCGATTTCGCCCTCGGGGTAACCAACGGGGAAATGCGCACCGCAGTGGCCGACAAAGTCGCCGCTGGCTTTCTCTTCGACTGCCATCAAGGCAAAACCACGAAGGGCCCATTGGCCGAGGCGCTGGCACACCATGCGCCAAGCCTGATCTGGGCGCAGGACGCCGCCAATGTAGCGCGCGTTCTCCTCGTCGCCATACATCTCGGCAACGCCGTCCGCATCGGCATCTCTCCAACCGCGCAGGATCAAGCGGTCGGTCTCTAGCGTCGGAATGGTGAAGGCATAGTCGGTCACGAGCGTTGCTCCCACCGTGCCTCATCGGGCACCTTGTGGCGGTAGAACAACGAAGGGCGACCCTCAAAAACGAAGTCCTCGCCACGCTCTGCGCCGAGCTTTTCGGCAACCCGCTGCGAGGCTCGGTTGTCTGGGTGGGTCATGGTGAAGGGCGCAGGCTGGCCTTCCATCTGGGTCCACCAGACCAACACAGCAGACGCCGCTTCTGGGGCATAACCTCGGCCGACATGCGCTGGGAAGACAGACCAGCACAGCTCTGGTTCTTCCAAATTGTGCGGGTGCCAAAGCCCCGCCCAACCAACGAGTTCTTCGTCTTCGATCTCTTCGATCGCAAACACCCCATAGCCGCGCAACAACCAGCTACCGGCAAAGCCCTCAAACTGAGACCAAGCATCGGCGCGATCCACGCCGCCACCGCGAAAGCGATTGGCGTCGTCATCGGCCAAAAAGTCTGCCAACGGCTCGAAGTCTTCGAGCGTCCAACCACGCAAGCGCAGCCGTGTCGTTTCAAGGACGGGCATGAACTCCATCAGCGACGCTTCTTCTTTTTCTTGCCACCACGCACCTGACCTCCCAAACCGGGAAGACCAGGCATGCCTGGCAGAGCACCGGGGCCGCCAAGACCTGGCAAACCGGGTGCACCAAGGCCAGGTGCGCCCAAGCCGGGCAATCCACCACCTGCCTGCTGTGCCATCTTGGCCAATGCATCGGGGTCCAAATCCGGTGCAGGGCCGCCACCTTGCGCTGCTTGTGCCGCTGCAATCTCTTCAGGGCTCGGCATTCCGCCGCCAAACAGGCCGCCCAACATGCCGCCCTTTTTCTTGCCCATGGCCTTCATCATGTCGGCCATCTGGCGGTGCATTTTCAGAAGCTTATTCACGTCCGCCACATGCATGCCTGAACCGGCGGCAATGCGCTTTTTGCGGCTGGCTTTCAAAAGGTCAGGTTTCGCCCGCTCCTTCGGCGTCATCGATTGAATGATCGCGATCTGCCGGGTAATCGCCTTGTCGTCGATGCCCGCCTTATCAATCTGCTTCTTCATCTTGCCGACGCCGGGCATCATGCCCATCAAGCCGCCCATGCCGCCGAGCTTTTGCATCTGCTGCATCTGCTCTTTCAGATCGTTCAGATCGAAAGCGCCTTTTTGCAGGCGCTTGGCCATCTTTGCCGCCTTCTCGGCGTCGATGTCTTGCGCGGCCTTTTCAACCAGCGAGACAATGTCACCTTGGCCAAGAATGCGCCCAGCGATGCGTTGCGGGTGAAACTCTTCCAGTGCGTCGGTCTTCTCACCAGTACCGATCAGCTTGATTGGTTTGCCAGTGACAGCGCGCATGGCCAGGGCGGCACCGCCACGACCATCGCCATCGACTCGGGTCAGCAGGATACCGGTGACCGCAAGGCGCTCGTCAAAGGCGCGCGCTGTGTTCACGGCGTCCTGACCGGTCAGCGCATCAACGACCAGCAGCACTTCGTGCGGCTTCGCGACGGCCTCGATCTCTGCAGTCTCGGCCATCAACGCTTCATCGACCGTGGTACGGCCAGCCGTATCCAACAGCACCACGTCGTAGCCACCAAGGCGCCCGGCCTCCATCGCCCGCTTGGCGATTTGGACCGCGCTTTGGCCATCAACGATGGGCAGGGTCGAAACCTCGAGCTGCTCGCCGAGCACGCGCAGCTGTTCCATCGCGGCTGGGCGGCGGGTGTCGAGCGAGGCCATCAAGACCTTTTTCTTCTCGCGATCCGTGAGGCGCTTGGCGATCTTTGCCGTGGTCGTTGTCTTACCGGAGCCTTGCAGACCGACCATAAGGATCGGCACCGGTGGGGTCGCGGCAAGATCAATCGTCTGGGCGTCTGACCCAAGAACGGCCACAAGCTCGTCATGCACGATCTTGATGACTTGCTGACCCGGCGAAACGCTTTTGAGAACTTCGGCACCGACGGCACGCGTCCGCACCTGCTCGACGAAGGCCCGCACAACCTCCAAGGCAACATCAGCCTCCAACAGCGCGCGGCGAACCTCGCGCAGGGCCTCGTTGACATCCTTTTCGCTCAGCGCACCGCGTTTGGTGAGCGTATCAAAAATGCCAGAAAGGCGATCGGATAGCGTGTCGAACATCAGCTCGGGTTCCTCATGGCTTGCATCGCAAATGGCCAAAGCACAAACGCTCCCGCGGGCGCATCGCGCTGGCGGGAGTTGACCTCCGGCATCAGACCTAAAGTAGGCGCACCGGTCGGCTCATGCAAAAGACACTGCATCAGCAAGGATGCGCGTCGCTAAATCCAAAGGGAAGCAAAGTCAAGCAAATCGGGCTATATCAGCCCTTGAAACAGAAAGCCGGGCTTTTAGCCCGGCTGGTGTGCGACGTTCAGCAGGAAGTTATGGTTTATTCGTCCTGAACTTGAAGCTGTGCAGCCGCCATGCGTCCGTTGCGGCCTTCTTCCAACTCGTAGGAAATCTTTTGATTGTCCTTCAGAGTTTGCAAGCCAGCACGTTCAACAGCTGAGATGTGCACAAACACATCTTTACCACCTTCATCTGGAACGATAAATCCGAAGCCCTTGGTGGCATCAAACCACTTGACCGTACCTGTTGCCATGAAACGTCTCCTGCCTTGGCAATTGAAGCAGCCTCTCGTGCGATGAAGCCACTCACATTCAACCGGCAATCTTTTGCGTTCCTACTGCCTAAAGCAGGTATGGGTCTTCAAAATATGGCCGCCGCACGTTGAACGAATGTAGCATAGGACTGTTTTTTGGCAAGGTGTGCGCTGCACACTTAAATGGCAAAACTGGTCATCCATTTGGTGTTACGGCATAGACAGTCGAGAACACTGTAAAACTTGGGCATATTGAGTGAGCGTACTTACAGGACGCACCGCGCGCATTATGAACGGTGCTGGCAATAAAATTACTTTACTCGACCTCTCTGACACAGATTATATCGTGTCGGAGAGCGATGCCCGTGCGCTTGCCGAGAATCCAGACACCACATTTGACCAGCTGATGGTGGTGCACGCGCCACGTATAGAGGGCACCAGCGCGCTCATCCGCATTCACAACACCGATGGATCGCTGGCGGAAGCGTGCGGAAACGGAACCAGGTGCGTCGCTTGGCATATGGACGAAACCCACGAAGCGCTTGATTCGCGGGTTGTTGAGACCGCCGGTGGTATCCTCTCCATCACCAAATCCGATGTGCCACTGACCTACACGGTGGACATGGGTAGGCCGCGATTCGCCTGGGATGAGATCCCGCTCTCCGAGCCCTTCCAAGACACGCGCTTTATCGAACTGCATGTCGGCCCGCAGGGGAATCCTGTACTCTCCTCGCCCGCAGTAATGAATATGGGCAATCCGCACGCCGTGTTCTGGGTCGACGACGTCGCCACCATCGGACTCGACAAAATCGGTCCAATGCTGGAGCACCACCCGCTGTTCCCAGCACGTGCCAACATCTCCATCGTTAAGGTTATGGACCGGCAAACACTGGTTATGCGCACGTGGGAACGTGGAGCGGGCCTCACGCTGGCTTGCGGTTCAGCGGCCTGCGCGGCGGCCGTCTCAGCGGCACGTCTGCGCCGGACTGATCGGGAGGTGACCGTGCACCAGCCAGGAGGTGTCCTGCAGATCAAATGGGCGGACAACGATCATGTCCTGATGACCGGTCCGGTGGAACATGAGCGCGATGTCGTGCTCACCGACGCAATGTTTACCAACGCAGCGGCATAGAGGGCACCATGACCGTCGACGTCCTTACTCTTGGTTGCCGCCTGAACACGGTGGAATCGGAAGCCATGCGCCAGCGCGCGCAGGAAGCCGGGCACAGCAACACCATCATCGTGAACACTTGCGCAGTTACCGGGGAAGCTGTCCGCCAGGCCCGCCAGAGCATTCGCAAAGCCAAACGCGACAACCCCGCCGCGCGCATCGTCGTGACCGGCTGCGCTGCTCAGATCGAACCAGAAACCTTCGCCGAGATGCCCGAGGTTGATCTGGTCCTCGGCAATGAAGCCAAAACGTCTGCCGCAACTTGGGCCAACCTACCGCAAGAGCCTATCGGCAAGCTGCATGTCACCGACATCATGCGCGTCAAGGAGACGGCACCAGCGTTCACCAATGGTTTTGGCGAGCGCACGCGCGCCTTTGTTGAAGTGCAAAATGGCTGCGATCATCGCTGCACATTCTGCATCATACCCTATGGCCGCGGGAACGCGCGCTCTGTGCCGATCGGTATCGCTGTCGACCAAATCAAGAAGCTGGTGGACCAAGGCTATGCGGAAGCTGTGCTGACGGGTGTCGACCTCACAAGCTACGGGCCGGACTTACCCGGCGCGCCCAAGCTGGGTAATTTGGTGCAGCAAATCGTGAAACATGTGCCGGACCTGAGGCGGCTGCGGCTCTCCTCAATCGACAGCATTGAGGCCGACCCCGCCTTGCTCGACGCCATCAAGAGCGAAGATCGCCTGATGCCGCACCTGCACCTGTCATTGCAGGCTGGTGACGACATGATCCTCAAGCGTATGAAGCGGCGACATCTTCGCGAAGACGCGATCCGCTTCTGCGAGGATGTGCGTGCTGCCAGGCCAGAGCTTGTTTTCGGCGCCGATATCATCGCTGGCTTCCCGACCGAGACGGACTCGATGTTTGAGAACTCGCTGAAGTTGGTCGATGCGTGCGACCTCACCTTCCTGCACGTCTTCCCGTTTTCTCCGCGCCAAGGAACGCCAGCGGCGAAGATGCCACAGCTTGACCGCCACATCGTCAAAGCGCGCGCAGAGCAATTGCGGGCCAAAGGACAGGAAGCGCTCACCGAGCATTTGCGCGCACAGCAGGGCAAGACACAACCGGTCCTTATCGAGCGCGTGGCCAACGGTGTCGCGCGTGGCCGGATTCCTGCCTACACCGAAGTCGCCATCGCGATATCGGGCAATGGCCCAGCCGCCGGGGATATTCTGCCCGTGCAAATCACTGGCCACCAAGGCCAACGCCTAACCGGCACCTTCCTTCAAGAAACAGACAAAGCCGCATGAGCGACCTCGAATTCTTCGCCATCACGCCAGAAAAGCGAGCCGATACAGGCCCGCAGCCTGAAGAAAAGAAGGGTTGGTTCTCGCGCCTAGCGTCAGGCCTGAAGAAAAGTTCCTCATCGATCACACAGGGCGTGGTGGCCATCGTCACCAAGAGAAAGCTCGACGCCGAGGCGCTTGAGGACTTGGAAGACATCCTGATTCAGGCAGACCTGGGCGTCGACACTGCCATGGCCATCACCACCCGACTGGAAGATGAGCGCTTCGGCCGCGAAGTCTCCGAAGACGAGATCAAGCAAGTGCTGGCCGACGAAGTGGCCAAAGTATTGGAGCCGGTGGCCCGGTCGCTCCAGGTTGCCCCAGCACGCAAGCCGCATGTGATACTGATGGTCGGCGTCAATGGCGCCGGCAAGACGACCACGATTGGCAAACTTGCCTCCAAAATATCCACCTTGGGTATGAAACCCATGCTCGCAGCCGGTGATACATTCCGCGCGGCGGCCATCGAACAGCTCAAAGTTTGGGGGGAACGCACAGGCGCGCCCGTCATCACCCGCCCGCAGGGCTCAGACGCGGCCAGCCTCGCCTACGATGCGTTGACCCAAGCCAAGGAACAGGGGACTGATGTCCTGCTCATCGACACCGCCGGACGCTTGCAAAACCGCGGTGAACTGATGGCCGAACTGGAAAAAGTTGTCCGTGTCATCAAGAAGGTGGACCCCGAAGCACCCCATGATGTGCTGCTGACATTGGACGCCACAACGGGTCAAAACGCCCTCAACCAGGTGGACGTTTTTGGCAAAACGGCTGGCGTCACCGGCCTCGTTATGACCAAGTTGGATGGCACCGCGAAGGGAGGCATCCTTGTCGCGATTGCTAAAAAGTACCAGATACCGGTTCACTTGATTGGCGTCGGTGAAGCCGTCGACGATCTGGAAGCCTTCGACCCAACGAGTTTTGCCCGCGCCATTGCCGGGCTTGATGAAACAGAAACGCAGGAACCGGTGTGACTGACGAAACCCAAACCGCCGCCGTACCATCCAAAAAGGCCGCCACGAAAAAACCCGCTGTGAACCCATTCGTGAAAATGGCGCTCGAGCTTGGGCCGCTGGTCATCTTCTTTTTTGTCAATGCGCGCGGCGATCGGCTGATGGATGCCTACCCGCAGCTGGCCGGCTTCGGAGAGCCCATCTTCCTCGCCACAGCCATCTTCATGGTGGCAATCACGATTTCGCTGATCCTATCGCGCTTCATTCTTGGCAAACTGCCCATGATGCCGCTTGTCTCTGGGGTGCTGGTGCTGTTCTTTGGCGCGCTGACCCTTTGGCTCAACGATGATCTTTTCATCAAACTGAAGCCGACCATCGTGAACATGATGTTCGCGACGGCCCTTCTGGGCGGGCTTTGGATCTTCCGTGTTTCGCTTCTGTCTTACGTGTTCGATGATGCCTTCAACCTCAAGGAAGAAGGCTGGCGCATCCTCACGCAGCGCTGGGGGCTGTTTTTCGTCTTCCTCGCCGTGATCAACGAAGTTGTCTGGCGTACGCAAACCACCGACTTCTGGGTCGCCTTCAAGGTTTGGGGTGTTATGCCGCTCACCTTTGTTTTCGCCATGGCACAGATCGGCGTCATGAGCCGCTATGGCGAAGACGACGGGGAAGAAGACGGCGAAGAAAGCGCGTCGCCTGCCGAATAGAGGTGCGGCCATGGCCACCAAATGGAGGCCATGACCTTTTGCAACGCTACCGGTTATCCAATTGAGGGCGTACAGAGACGCGCCCCAGATAGGTTATCCGATAAGGCTTTCCCGATTGAGACCGAATTAGCCTGCGTTTCTTCAACCGCTCAAAAAGCGGAAGTGTGCAATCTGACAGCACATAGCCGTCGCGGGTGAAGCAAGTGACTTCATGCACCTTGCCGCCATCACTGCGTTTGAAGTGGATCGAACCACCTTGAGCCAACACGTGAAGCACGCGCTGTTCGTATTTCGAGATGTTCATGGGAGTGTCGTTCGCTGGAACTGGAATCGCCAAGCATCCACCGCCGACACATTGGGTGCGGCGTGGTGCCAGTCCGTGTTCCCTTGGGTTGCTCGATAGTGAGCATCCTCTCACGCCGGGAACTTAGCGACGTGCTGCAATCTCTTGCATCAAAGCTCCATGAACAGCGCCACCTGTACGGCGCGTGAGCACGACCTAGTATCATCACCGCTGCGGTTCAAGCCGATCCGCCAAGCTAGCATCGCTTTGTAAAAGGCTGTGCCTGCCAGGCCACACACCCCCTTGCCAACCACCGTACCCAGCGGTACAGACCGGGCACATTTTCCAAACATTGAAGAGGCCCCAATGGCTCCTGCCCGCTCGAACATTCTCGTCTTGCCCGGTGACGGCATCGGCCCAGAGGCCATGGCCGAGGTCGACAAGATCATCGCCTGGACCAACGCGCAGGGTTTGACCGCCATTGAGACCGATATCGATCTGGTGGGCGGGGCCGCCTATGATGATCACGGCGCAGCCATCTCCGACGCGGCGATGGACAAAGCCCTGGCCGCCGATGCTGTTCTGTTTGGCGCCGTTGGCGGCCCGAAATGGGATGATGTTCCCTATGAAGCGCGGCCTGAAGCTGGTCTTCTTCGTCTGCGCAAAGACTTGGCACTGTTTGCCAATTTGCGGCCAGCAATCTGCTACCCGGCCCTTGCCTCAGCCTCGTCGCTGAAGCCGGAACTCGTCGAAGCCCTGGACATTCTTATCGTCCGCGAACTAACCGGCGGCGTTTATTTTGGAGAACCCAAGGAAGTCGTCACGCTGGAAAACGGCGAACAACGAGCCGTCGACACCCAAGTCTACACCACCCATGAGATTGAACGCATTGCGTCTGTGGCCTTCGAACTTGCCCGCACCCGCGCCAACAAAGTGTGCTCCATGGAAAAGCGCAACGTTATGCGTTCGGGCGTCCTATGGAACCAGGTGGTCACCGCCACCCATGCCAAGAACTTCCAAGATGTCGAACTCTCCCACATGCTGGCCGATGCCGGCGGTATGCAGCTTGTGCGTGCACCCAAACAGTTTGATGTGATCGTCACCGACAATTTGTTCGGCGACATGCTGTCGGACGTTGCCGCAATGCTTACCGGTTCGCTCGGCATGTTGCCGTCGGCATCGCTCGGCGCCGAAGATGAAGCCAGCGGCAAGCGCAAGGCGATGTATGAGCCGGTGCACGGCTCAGCACCGGACATTGCTGGCGAAGGCAAAGCCAACCCAATCGCCATGGTTGCAAGCTTCGCCATGATGCTGCGCTATTCGCTCGGCATGGGCGACCTGGCTACCCAGGTCGAAACGACCATCGCCAACGTTCTGGATTCAGGCGTGCGCACCGGTGACATCGCAAGCGAGGGCACCAACCCGGTCTCGACCTCCGAGATGGGCGATGCTCTGTTGGCCGAACTGCAAAAGGTCGTGGCGGTTTAAGCCCTATCCCTGTGGCAGAACCAAATCTTCCGCCCGCATCCACCCCGTGGTGGTGATGCGGGTTTCGGGGTGGGTGAAGACCATGAAGAACCACGCGCCCCAAGCTGCCACGTCTGTCACCCGGCCGACATCGCCTTCCACCAAGTAAGCAGCCCGGCGCGTCGCCGGATCGGGTTCGTCGTGAAAATAGGCGCGGCCCGGATTGGTCGAAATCGCAAACTGGTGGAACGCCGGGTCCTCCAACACTTCCGGCTCCCAAGGGTCCGGCGCTATGGTGGGGATGATTCCGCGTTGTGACTCACCGCCTTTGTAGGCGGATGGAAAACTCACAACATCATAGTCACCGTGGCGCTCTCGACTCACCACTAGCTGCAAATTTCCATTCTCGTAGCGATGGACGTCGCGGCTCCAGAATGGGCCGGAGCGGCTATTGGAAACGATCGCGCCGACCACATCATCACGCTCTGGGTTGGAAACTGTGCCCTGGACGGGGACGAACAGACCGTCAGGATCGGCGCGGTAGAACTGCCAGAACCAGTTGACCCCGCCATAACCGACCCCATCAACAACGCCGACATCCAAGTAGCCGTCGAAATCGATATCCATAAGCAGCACCGACATCTCGCCGTGCAGCAGATCATCTTCGGAGATGCCGTCTTGCAAGGTGAGTGCATCGGAGTCGGTACCGGCCAGAACGCTACCATTCTCCAGCCGCACAATAGCCTGCGCGCCCTGGTAAGCCGGGTGTTCAAAGCTCAAGCTACCAACATCGTTAAACGGCACATCCAGCCGGATGCCGCGCTCCAACATCGGCACCGCACCGTCAGATGCGGCAGCCGGCAGCGTTCCAGCGAACACAATTGCAACAGCCAAGAAACGATTGAGCATGGCGAGGGATCTCCGCATTGACATTGGTAGGCGCTTGTGGCGTTAGGACCACCATGCGCCAAGAAAGCATCCTAACCAAGGCAATCGACCTCGCTGTGACGTCGCTCACAGTGGCGCTGATGCTGCGCGCACCCAAGACCACCACAACCACAAAGACGACCGAGCTTTAACCAGCCCGTCCCTTCCGCGCGTTCGGCCAATGCCCAACCCGGAAACCGGGAGGGGCAGGAGCATTTGTGCCAAAGGGCACCGCGCACGAGGAAAAGGGCCAACTTGCGCGATGGACGCACATCCATCATGAAACGGGCAGGTGCCTCCTAACTTGGAGGCCAATGAAGGAGCAGAACCATGGGGTTCACCGTTGCAGTTGTCGGCGCGACCGGCAATGTGGGCCGCGAGGCCCTCGATATTCTCGCTGAACGCGGCTTCCCAGCTGACGAAGTGGTCGCAGTCGCGTCCCGACGCAGCGCCGGACAAGACGCCTATTTCGGCGACACAAAACTGAAGGTCCAAGCGTTGGAGAACGTCGATTTCTCCCGCATCGACATAGCTATCATGTCGGCTGGCGGAGCGATCTCCAAAGAATGGGGACCGAAGATCGCAGCGCAAAACTGCGTGGTCATCGACAACTCATCGACATGGCGGATGGACCCGCGTGTGCCTCTCATTGTCCCAGAAGTGAATGCCGACGCCATCGAAGGCTTCCGCGAGATGAACATAATCGCGAACCCAAATTGCTCGACCATGCAGTTGATGGTGGCGCTGAAGCCGCTACACGACGCGGCGACCATCAAGCGTGTTGTTGTGGCGACGTATCAGTCGACGTCTGGTGCCGGCAAAGATGCCATGGATGAGCTGTTCGCGCAGACCAAAGCCGTCTTTTCGGTGGGCGAGATCAAGCCAGAGAAGTTCACCAAGCGCATCGCCTTCAATGCCATTCCGCACATCGATACATTCATGGAGGACGGCTATACCAAGGAAGAGTGGAAGATGATGGCCGAGACCAAGAAAATCTTGGATCCGAGCATCAAGCTTACCGCCACCTGCGTGCGTATCCCTGTGTTCGTTTCGCACTCGGAAGCTGTTAACGTTGAGTTCGAAAACCCGATCTCTGCCGAAGAAGCGCAAGCCATCTTGCGTAACGCGCCTGGCGTGTTGCTGATCGATAAACGTGAGGATGGCGGTTACATCACCCCGCACGAGGCCGCTGGTGAAGATGCCACCTATATCAGCCGCGTGCGCGAAGACATCACGGTCGAGAACGGCTTGTCCTTCTGGTGTGTGTCGGACAATCTGCGCAAGGGAGCAGCGCTGAATACTGTGCAGATCGCCGAGGTCCTGATAAACCGTGGTTTGATCGAGCCAAAACGGGCAGCTGCCTGATGAGCAATGACGAAGGGCGCGCAGAGGTAACTCTGCGCCCCTTCGACGATGACGACGTCGTGGCCCTTGGTATTTTGTTTGGTGCCGGCCGTGCGTCGATGGCTTTGTTCGACGAGCCTTACACGACGGGCGAGCATATCGGATACATCGCAGGACTATCCGTTGGCTGCGAGATCACCGTGGCCGAGATAGACGGCGTGCAAGTCGGCTTTCTAAGCTATGCGCGCAAGCCCGGCGGCGCGGCCGGTCTCATCAGCCACCTATTCGTTCACCCAGACCATCACCGCCAAGGCATCGGCGCCTTGCTGCTTGATGACGCCATGCGGCGCTATCGGGCGCCTCTGACCCTTTGGTGCTTCGAGGCCAACGTTCCAGCTCGCGCTCTTTATGATGGCCATGGCTTTGTGGTCGTCGAGCGCACCGACGGGGCGCACAATGACGAAAAACTGCCTGATATCCGCTATGAATGGCGTGGCTAGCAGCCACCGACCGATCGGCTAGCTGCTAGCGGAGGCGACTTCCACCTCGGGCACGTCGTACCAGTCACCTTTGGAATCCGTCCAAATGTGCTTGAAGAAACGCATGCCCGTGGGCGGATCGAACGCGCCCATTGAAATCATCATGCGGTCCGCACCCAGGTTCTTCTTGAAAAGCCTGCTGCCGCATACGCCGCAAAACCCTCTCTTGGCCCGATCGGACGAGTCATACCAGACCAGCGTCTCGTCGGATTCCATGTGCAAACTACCTTCTGGCACAGCCGCCATCGGATTGTAATTACCATGCATCTGCTGACAGTCGCGGCAGTGGCAGGCGATGACGCCAATGCGCTCTCCCTCAACCGAAAATTTCACTTTGCCGCAATGGCATTGTCCGGTGTGTGTGTGTCGGCCATAGGCGCCTCTCCCTTCGCTATACACCGACATTTCTCAAAAACGGTATATTGACGCAAGTACTTACAAAAAAGTAAGTATCTTCATGGCGTCTTTCGCGAACAATCAGTCAAGCTTCAATTGCCCACTGCAGCTCGCTATAGCGACGATCCAAGGTCGCTGGCGGGCGTTGATTATGCATCATCTGGGGAAAGGCGTGGATCGCTTCGGCGCACTCAAACGCGCGATTGACGGCATCTCAGAACGCATGCTGGCGCAGGAACTTCGAGCACTCCAAGAAGTTGGTCTTGTTAAAAAGACGATCTTCGCGGAAATGCCACCGCGGACGTCCTATGAGCTTACAGACGATGGGCGTGCCTTGTATGAGGCGCTACAACCCATGCGCCAATGGGGTCAACGCTACAAGGTCGACGGCTCCTAGCCAGTCAAATGCGGTTGCTAGCTACCGCCGGGATGCGGCCAACCCTCACGTTCCATCATGCGGTAGAAATCGATCAACTGCTTGCCGCGCTCTGGCTTGAACTTGCTGCCATCGTTCACCGGTTCAACAATGCGGTCGACGCGGAAACCGCGAAAGTCGTCGCGCAACTCGCACCAGGCGAGCAGTGTCCAAACCTTGCCCCAAAAATACAGGCCAAGCGGCCTCACCGTGCGACGCGTCGCGTCTCCCTTGGCATCGGTGTAGTCCATCGTCAGCTTGTGAGATTGGTCGATGGCCTTGTCGAGCACATCAAGTGTCGCGCGTTGCTCTTCGGCGAATTCAAAACTCGGTGCGAAGATCGCCGTGGCGTCGACCGTCGGCTTCTTTGCGTCCGGCAAGACGGCCCCGATCTTCACCAGAGCCTCCTCGGCAGCCCGAGCCATCGAGAGACCGCCCCAAGCGCGCACCATACGTGCACCAGCAACAAGTGAGGCGATCTCATCGCGGGTGAACATAAGCGGCGGTAATTCGTAGCCGTCGCGCATCAAATATCCAACACCGGCCTCACCCTCGACAGGCACGCCCGAGCCCTGCAAATCAACAATGTCGCGGTAAATCGTGCGCTCAGAGACCTCCAGCTTGTCAGCCAGCATCTTCGCGGTGACCAGACGGCCACCACGAAGAAGTTGGACAATTTGGAACAATCGGTCGGCGCGCCGCATGGCAGGATCAAGCCGCCTTGTATTTGAACCAGCCGATGGAATTACCATCAGGGTCCAGCGTGTAGATGAACGAGCCAACCGGGATGTCGATCGCAGGCGAGAGCACCTTGCCGCCCGCTTCCACCACGCGATCGGCCGTGGCTTCAAGATCATCAGGTGCTGCCAAGTGGATGGTTGGTCCAATGCCTTCAGGGGCCGGTTTCCCGGGGTAAAGGTGGGCCGAGACTCCAGCGTCGGGCTCAGCGGTTGGCAAGTCCACCATGGGATTTGGCCCATTGTGATTGACGGAAAGTTCTGTCTTCAGAACAGCGCTGTAGAAAGCCCGAGAGGCCTCCAGGTCGCTGACAGGGATTTCAGCCCAGACCAGTTGGTTTGGTGGAAGTGACATGGTGCGTGCTCCTTTGGGTTTGTTGCGATGGCCTCTTCATCGCACACCCCTCCTGACAGCCTTCTGTCAGGAGCATGGCACACCTTGGCTCAAGCCCAAATGGCGACCTCAAGGCCATGCGCATCGCGCTCCGGCTCCGGCGGGAACGACACAGCCTCACCGCGCGCTACCCGCTTGGCCACCAACCAGCAGACCGCCGCATCAAGGACATCATCGATGCCGACACCGGGTGGTGGTTTGGCTGTCAGGAAGCCCGCGCCTAGCCCATAGCGCGCGAGCAACACCCGACGTTCCTCCATACCTTCTGGATTCACCCGCCCCTTGATCTTCTTCGGCAACGCCATCGGCCTGCCACCGTTGAGCACGGTGAACGCCACTTCCGGGTGGCTCTCTTTCACCCTGTCGAGCAAAGCAATATCCGCACGCATTAGCGCATCAATCTCGAGGATCTTAGGAAAAAGGTAGAACCCCTGGATTGAGACGCCCTTGGGGGGATCCGATAGCGACTTGGCCAGCGCGCTTGCCTTGCGATGCAACGAATAATCTTCGGCGGTGCGCCCCGTCATCTGCGCGCCGAGCTCAACAGCAGCGCGGCCGGGCATCGCAAACACGCTCGATTGACGTTGACCGAGCATGGGCCGCACGAGTTTTTCAGGCGCTCGCCCGCCGCCAACAATCCGATCCGGCAATCCAATGGGCATATCGACGGCAATTTTTGCTTTCGGCCAATCCGCAACGAGCTCAGCGAAACGCCCATAGACGCGCAGGTCCGGTCCGTCACCGACAACCGCAACCCAACCCGCCTTACAGCCGTCAACGCCGACCTGTCCGGTCACTGAGCAGCCTTCGGGAAGGCCAGTTGCCGTTGGTTCACCATGGCCATGGCACGCACCACACTGTCCTGTTCACGTGCGATGGCAAGCTCCAAGTCACCCGCCTTGGCAGAACGCGCCACCATCTCGAACACCGATGCGGTGGATTTCATCAGCGCGGCGGGAAGCTCCAAGCCGAGCATCCAATGGGAGGCCAGAAGCGCGGAAAACAAATCGCCGGTCCCATTCGGTGCACGCTCGACCATCGCGTGCTCAGCCAACATCGCACGCTTGTCATCGACCAGGAGAGCGCCGATGTGGTCGCGCATCATGCCATGGGCAGACGTCACCACAGCTCTTGGCAGGCCGAGCTTTTTAACGGCGGCGATGATGGCACTGTTGTCGTGCAAATCGTCTGGTTCGTTAGCGAACAAGGCCAACTCGTGCCGGTTCGGTGTCGCAAGATCGGCACGTGGCAAAAGGTCAGAGCGAATGGCATCCACCACCGGCTGCGGCACATACACGCCATAGCTATCCGCGCTCACTGGATCGACAATGACCTGGACCCCAGGATTGGCATCTTTCAGCCGATCGATCGCTTTGCATACGGCCTGCACCTGCTTCTCCGATGCAAAATAGCCGGTCAGCACGCAGCCCAATTCGCTGGCAAAGGGCGCCTCCACCAGCGCCTGAAGACTGGCCTCGAAATACTCATCTGGCGTGGCCGAGCGTGGCGGAACGCCGTAGCGCTTGGCGTGACCGGGATGCCAAGGGAGCATCACGGTAGGCACCTTCCACACCGGAACGCCTAATCGCTCCATCGCAAAGCTCGCCGCTCGCAGGCCGACCGAGCCGCGAGCAACCATGGACGATATGGCCAATACGGCCTTAGGCAATTGCTGTGTTGTCATGCCCCCGCTCTTAGGCGCGCGCACTCCCGGGCGCAAGCAACTGCAAGCTGCGCGCCTACACGCCAGACGAACGGCCATCTCCCCAGACCGCACGCAGGCGGGTATTGCCAACCACAGTTCAAAGACGGAGTTTGCTATGACAGCCGCCATCATGCGCCCGCTGCGCAGCGTCCTTTACATGCCAGGCTCGAACGCCCGCGCCATCGAAAAGGCCCGCAACCTCGACTGCGACGGTGTCATCCTCGACTTGGAAGACGCCGTGGCACCGGACGCGAAAGCCGAGGCGCGTACGCTCGTCAAAGCCGCGCTCGACGAAGGAGGCTTCGGTCACCGGTTCATGATCTTGCGTGTCAATGCAGCCGATACCGCTTGGTTTGATGATGACGCGGCCTTGGCCAATGCGGTCTCAGCGGATGCCGTCCTGATACCCAAAGTGAACAGTGCGGTCGACGTTGCTGCTGCGCGCAGGAAATTGCCCAATGCCAGCTTGTGGGCGATGATGGAGACCCCGGCCTCCATCTTCGCAGCAGCGGAGATTGCCGGCGCCGGGCTCGACGGTTTTGTCATGGGCACGAACGATTTGGCCAAGGATACCGGCGCCCGCCTCATCCCAGGTCGCTTGCCCATGTTGGCGTGGCTCTCCACCTGCGTGGCGGCGGCGCGAATGCACGGGCTCGCGATTCTGGACGGCGTTTACAACGCGCTCGATGATGCTGAAGGCTTTCTGGCCGAGTGCGAACAAGGGCGCGATCTGGGCATGGATGGCAAAACCATCATCCACCCCAAGCAGATCGACCCATCCAACACCGTCTTCGCACCGAACGCCGAAGAGGTTGCCTTCGCGCGCACAGTGATCGACGCCTTCGCTAAGCCAGAAAACGCCAATATTGGTGCGCTGCGCGTTGAGGGGAAAATGGTAGAGCGTTTGCATGCCGAGATGGCCGGCAAGACCGTCGCCATGGCCGACGCGATAGCGGCGCGAGGATAGACCGATGCAACTCTACCGCTTGCTCACCGGCCCTGACGAGGGTGACAGCTTCTGCCGGAAAGTGACACGTGCGCTCAATGATGGGTGGGAGCTCTATGGCGACCCCACGCTATCGACCGATCCGAATAGCGGCCAGGTCATTTGCGCACAGGCGGTCATCAAACAGCAGCCCGGCACCTATCGCGAAGACGAGCCGCTCTCGCAGCAAACTGGGCGCGACAGCTATCCTGCGCCCTTTGCGGATGCGTGAATGGCAAGTGCATGCACGGGGCCGGACAGTTCTTCAGCCAGAACTTCGTTCACCATCCGGTGCATCTCAACGCGGCCCTTGCCCTCAAACGCATTTGAGACAATGTAGACGCGAAAATGCGTTTCACCACCCGGCTGCCAACCGGAATGGCCTTCGTGCTGGTGCGACTCGTCAACGACGTCGAGCGCTTCTGGCCGCAGAGCCAGCTTGAGTTTGGCCTCAATAACCGATTTGACCGACATAAACCCTCCAGTACCGAAACCGGTTTATGGATCAAAGCTGGCAGGAGCAACGGTGCGCTGGGGTTAAACTGAGTAGCGTTTTGATGCAGTTTCGCGCTTAGCCATTGTGCCTAGGCTGACAGAGATGATGTCATGATCGTTCCAAACTTACTTGTCGACGACCTGCAAGCCTCCGTCGCGTTCTACACCAAGCATCTTGGTTTCAGTGTCATGATGGTGCTGACGGCGGACAACCAAATGACAGACGATCCCGCGCATCCGCGGGCGACATTTGCGACACTGTCGTGGGGCGATCATCAGCTTATGCTGCAAACGCGGTCACACCTGGAATCGAGCGACGCCAACCAAGCCTTCAACAGACCAATGCTTTCCGGCTCTTTGTATCTGCGCGACTATGAATGGGACGCCATCGTTGACGGCTTGCCTGATGGCTCCATGGTCGCTGGCCCTACGGTCCAGTGGTACGGCATGGCGGAAATCGTGGTGCGTGATCCGGACGGGTACACGCTTGTGCTGGGTCATAAGGAAGGCGCACCACCCTTATAGGGCAGTGTGGCACTAAGGCCTCTATACGGTTCGGTTCGGACCAGCTAAACACGCGATCTTTCAAAAAGCGTCGGCAAGCTGTGCATCAGCCGCACAACAACCCTTGTTCGGCGTGTCCGCATCACCATAATGGCAGATATGACATCAGACTCCCCCCTGTTTGACTCCATCCGCATCAAACCGCGTGGCAAGGCGAAGGCGAAAGCCGAGAAGGCCAAGCCAGAACAGCGTATCTGCGGCTGGGAAGGATGTGAGAAAAAGGCCGAGCACCGCGCGCCTAAAGGCCGTGACCAGGAAGGTGAATTCCACTGGTTCTGCCTGGAGCACGTGCAGGAGTACAACAAGTCCTACAACTACTTCTCCGGCATGAGCGACGATGATCTATCGAAGTACCAAAAGGCTTCGATGACCGGCCATCGCCCAACCTGGCAATGGGGCCAAAACGCAAATGCCGATAAGGTTCGCAAGCGCCGCGGCCCGAAGCCCACGGCATCGGGCAAACCTCGTCGCCCTTGGGCGGACGATGCGGGTGCCGATCCATTCAGCCTGTTTGGTGATGGTTCGTCAGCCCGCCCGCAACAGCCAAAACGGTCCGTCGGCAATGCCGCGCGCAAGAGCTTTTCTACCCTCGGCCTCGACACCGACGCCGATGCGGAGACAATCAAAGCGCGCTTTAAAGACCTGGCCAAACGCCTCCACCCGGATCTCAACAAGGGTGATCGCGCGACAGAAGATCGCCTGCGCGACGTGATTCAGGCCTACAACACTTTGAAAGCTGCAGGCTTCTGCTAAAAAGCCGCCGCACTATATGACCAGTGCGCCATGTTGGCGCCTTCCTCTCATCAGTCCCATGAGGACACCAATCGCATGAACCTTGCTGTCCAAACCGATACTGCCACCGACCAGACCCAGACACCGACCGAACCCATTGATGTTCGCAAAGTCTTCGGCATCGACACCGACATGCAGGTGCTTGGCTTCGCCGAGCCCGATGCCCATGTGCCCGAATTCGATCCGGACTATATCTTCGACCATGACACGACGCTCGCCATTCTGGCCGGCTTTATGCACAACCGCCGTGTTATGGTGCAGGGCTATCACGGGACGGGTAAGTCGACCCATATTGAGCAAGTCGCCGCACGGCTGAACTGGCCGTGTGTACGCGTCAACCTCGACAGCCACATTTCGCGGATCGACCTGGTCGGAAAAGACGCCATCGTCATCCGCGACGGCATGCAGGTCACCGAGTTCAAGGACGGCATTCTTCCGTGGGCACTTCAAACCAACACCGCGCTCGTCTTCGACGAGTATGATGCTGGCCGCCCCGATGTGATGTTCGTTATCCAGCGTGTTCTGGAAGTTTCTGGCCGACTTACGCTGCTTGACCAGAACCGCGTAATCCGCCCGCACCCAAGCTTCCGCCTGTTTGCAACGGCCAACACCATTGGCCTCGGCGACACATCCGGCCTCTATCACGGCACGCAGCAAATCAACCAAGGCCAGATGGACCGCTGGTCGGTCGTCACGGTGCTCAACTATCTACCGCACGACACGGAAGTGGAAATCGTGCTCGCCAAGGCACCGACGTACAAAACAACGGATGGTCGCGAGGCCATTGCCAA
The DNA here is from genome assembly GCA_965601715.1 of Hyphomicrobiales bacterium. Taxonomy (GTDB): domain Bacteria; phylum Pseudomonadota; class Alphaproteobacteria; order Rhizobiales; family MH13; genus MH13. The sequence goes on from OZ271835.1 coordinate 2,146,904, forward strand.
CATGGTGCGCTTGGCCGACCTGACGCGTAATGCGTTCATCAATGGCGATCTGTCGACAGTGATGAGCCCGCGAACGGTGATCACCTGGGCACAAAACGCTGAGATCTTTGGCGGTATCGGCTTCGCCTTCCGCGTTACGTTCCTCAACAAGTGCGACGAGACCGAACGGCCATTGGTGGCTGAGTTCTATCAACGCTGCTTTGGCGAGGAAATTCCGGATTCGGCCCTCAATGTTGCTCTGAGCTGACATGATCGAGCCACGGACACGCCCTGGCTCGAACCAGCGCGGAAGCGCACGCGCGCCTGCGCATAACGAGCCGCTGAAAAAGGCTGTTGCTGGTTGCCTTAAGGCCATCGCAGGCCGCGACGACGTTGAAATTGCGTTCGCCGCGGATCGGCCGGTCTTGGCAGGCAACTCGGCACGTCTGCCGGAACCACCTCGCCGCATGACCGCCGAAGATGGTGCCATACTGCGTGGCCTCTCCGACGCCATGGCCTTGCGCCTCGCCTGCCACGATACCAAGCTTCACAAGTCGCTCGCGCCGGAAGGCCAGGCCGCGCGTGCCGTTTATGACGCCGTTGAGCAGGCTCGCGTCGAAGCCATTGGCGCTGGGCGCATGCAAGGTGTGCGCGGCAACCTGTCAGCGATGCTGGAGGACAAGTATCACCGCGGCAATTTTGAAGAGATCACGGACAAAGCCGACGCACCGCTAGAAGATGCGGTCGCGCTGATGGTGCGCGAACGGTTGGCTGGTATGCCCATCCCCAAGAGCGCGCAGAAGATCGTCGACATCTGGCGCGACGATGTGGAAGCCAAGGCCGGCAAGGATCTGAAGTCTCTGGCCCATGCCATCGACGATCAGGAAGGTTTCGCCCGCGCTATCCGCGAGTTACTCGTCTCGCTTGATATGGCCGACGATCTGTTGCCGCAGGCCGATAACACCAGCGACGAAGACGAAGAGTCTGACGTCAATGATGATGGCGAGTCGGACAACCAAAACGACGATGATGCCACCGGCGACGAGATGACTGGCTCGGTGGAAGCCGACGCCGCGCAAGCTGGCGAAGACGACGAAACGGGCGAAAGCGAAGCATCTGAAGAGTCGGTCTCGGAAATGTCAGAAGGTGATGTTCCCGAAGACGCCGACGATTCCGGCTCGCCGCAAAACCAACGGCAGAATCAAGGCTATCTCGAGCCGCTGACCGACTACAAAGCCTTCATCACCAAATTCGATGAAGAGGTGAAGGTGGAAGAGCTGTGCGACGCGCAGGAGCTGGAACGCTTGCGCGCTTTCCTCGACAAGCAATTGCAGAACCTTGCCGGCGCCGTGGCACGGCTCGCCAACCGCCTGCAACGCCGCTTGATGGCGCAGCAAAATCGTGGCTGGGATTTCGACCTTGAAGAAGGTCTGCTCGACACCGCCCGCCTCACCCGCGTCGTCACGGACCCCATGCAGCCGCTTGCCTTCAAGATGGAGCAAGACACCGAGTTTCGCGACACGGTGGTCACGCTGCTCATCGACAATTCTGGCTCGATGCGAGGACGCCCGATCACCGTCGCCGCGACCTGCGCTGATATATTGGCTCGGACGCTGGAACGCTGCGGAGTGAAGGTGGAAGTGCTCGGCTTCACGACCCGTGCCTGGAAAGGTGGTCAATCCCGCGAAGCCTGGCTGAATGCTGGCAAACCTGCCCTACCCGGACGCCTCAACGATCTACGCCACATCATCTACAAGTCGGCTGACGACCCTTGGCGCCGTGCAAAGCGCAATCTCGGCCTGATGATGCGCGAAGGTTTGCTGAAAGAGAACATCGATGGCGAGGCGTTGGAATGGGCGCATGCTCGTTTGCTGGCACGTCCAGAGCAACGCCGGATTTTGATGGTCATTTCCGACGGCGCACCCGTTGATGACAGCACATTGTCGGTCAACACCGGCAACTACCTCGAGCGTCATTTGCGTCATGTGATCGATCAGATAGAAACGCGTTCGCCCATAGATCTGATTGCAATCGGCATCGGCCATGATGTGACACGCTACTATCGGCGCGCAGTGACCATTGTCGATGCAGAGGAATTGGCTGGCGCCATGACGGACCAACTGGCAGCCCTGTTCGAGGAGGAATCAGCCTCCAGCCAGCGAACCCAAATGGGCCAAGCCGCAGGACGTCGCCTTGCGTCTTAAGGCATGCATGCTGGCAGCACTCTTAGCTGCACCAGTTGCTGCACAAGACGCTTACCAAGAACCACTGACCATAGAGGCGACCGAACTGCGCGTCTTTGACCGAGCGACGCCGGACAATCGCTATGGTCCACTGACCTTTTTGGGTGGGTTGGACCTTAACAGCAGCCATCGCAGCTTCGAAGGCCTTTCCGGCCTGACCATGATCGGCGACACGTTGCTGATTGTTACCGATCAAGGCAATTGGCTCCGTGCAACTTTGGAGAACATGCCCGATGGTCGGCCGGTTGGTGTGCGCAACGCGGTTATCAGTGCTTTGCTCGACGCCGACGGCGAACCGATTGGCAGCAAGCGGATGGCTGACGCCGAAGCGATCGACATTATCGGCAATGAAGTGTGGGTCTCGTCAGAGCGCAATCGACCATTGCGCGCATATGCTTTGACCGACAATGCGCTGACCGGACCGGCGCGCCTGCCCTTCGGCGCCGAGCCACCATTGCCTTCACGGGACAACCTAGGCCCAGAAGCCATGGTCCACGTAACCGAGGGCCCGTTGGCGGGTGAAACGCTGGTCTTTCTGGAGGAGCCTCCACGTCAAGCCGCCAACCCAACTGCGGCACGCCTCACCGCGTCCGGTGAGGTCCTCCGCTTTGCTGTCCAGCGCCAAGAGGGATTTGCCATTACTGGCGCGGCCATGATGCCCGGCGGTGACATCGTCATCGTGGAGCGTCGGTTTTCGTGGGGTGACGGCATCTTCATGCGGCTGAAGCTCTTGCCTGCGGCAGAGATAGCCAATGGCGCCGTTCAAGGCCGCTTACTGCTCCACGCGGACGGAGCGACACTGATCGACAACATGGAAGGCATCGCCGTCTCGCCTCACGAGAACGGACCGATCATCACCTTGATATCCGATGACAATGGTAACTTCTTCCAGCGCACCGTCTTGCTGCGCTTCCAGATCACCGAAGACCTGAGCGACCTAGCTGCGTCTACGCCGCCTGCGCCTGTCGCGCGTCCAGGCCGGTAGCAAGCAGGAGCAAGCGGTAAGGGAACAGCAGCAACGGGATCGCCACCAGTTTGACCGCGAGATCGCCAATAGCCCAGCTCACCCAACGCGGGGCTTCAACTGGCAAGAACCCCAAGACAGCGGACGTGCCGGTTGCGAAATCATCGCCATAACCTAGCAACGTTGTGAACGAAGCGGCAAAGGCGAGCGTGAAGAACAACGCGGTATCGACGACCGAGCCAATGACCGATGAAACGGCAGGCGGCGTCCACCAAGCAGGTCTGCGTTTACCGCGTTGCAGGCGATCAAACAGCTGAACATCCAGCATCTGGGCTGTGAGAAAGGCAAGGCCCGAAGCAATGGCAATGCGTGGTGTCGCAAACACAATCGATAGGACAACCGCCACGGCAAAGCCAACCAGCACAACCTGACGCGCCTTGGCTGACCCAAAAGCGCGGTTGGCAAAGTCGGTCACCAGAAAGGCAAGTGGAAATGTGAAGGCGCCCCAGGTGAGCACATCACCCAGAACGATGGGCCCAAGCATCCCGGCGAGGGGGTGCTGAACCAAAACGTTCGATACAACGATAACCGCCGCCATGCTAAACATAGCGGCGATGAACCAGCCAGTTTTTGTCATGGGAGCGTGTTAAGCGCTTTGCGCTTTGAGCAGCTCTTTTTTGACCTGAAGCGCGTTGGCGGAAAGGTCCGCATCTTTCGCCTTCATCAGAAAAGCATCCAGACCACCACGGTGTTCCACAGAGCGAAGTGCACTCGCAGAAATGCGCAGGCGCACCGTGCGGCCCAGCGTATCGGAAACCAAAGATACGGTGTTCAGGTTCGGCAAAAACCGGCGACGGGTTTTATTGTTGGCGTGGCTGACATTGTTGCCAGTCTGCACACCTTTGCCGGTCAGTTCACAACGACGTGCCATAACACGCTATCCTTCAATATCATGGTGCGCGGTCACCCAGCCCCAAGCTGAGCACACGCAAAACCCAACGTCCTTCTGATAGGCGCTCAAGGAACCGAAAGTCTGGTTTGGCGCTCTTTCGCGAAGACCAGGGTGTCTGGTGAAAAACCGGCCGGAAACGCAAAACCGCATCCGACCGTGGAAAGAGGCGTGTCTATAGTCATCCAAGGCGCCGCTCGTCAAGACGCGCAGATAGCCAGAAACGTCAAACGACCACACCAAAAAGCCACATTCAACGAGAACCTCGAAGCTGGAGGGTGTATAAATGAGCGAAGCGTCTATGGTTAACGGCTGGTCAACGCCTTTGACCTAGCGTTGCAGCTGACAGCTGGGGCAAGGAATTCCGACTGTGAACACGGAGTCACGAAAAGACATGCCGGTGTCGATACGCGCCAAAGACCGCTCAGTGTTTGGGCTAGCAACGCTCTTAAAGGGTGCAGCGGCCCTTAGCGTGGCGATCGCCACTCTTCTTGCAACGGTCCATCCGACTGGCCTTCCAGGTGGCGCACTTGAGGTTTCTGGACCACAACCAGCCCAAGCGTCCGACTCCAGCTTACGGATCACTTATGCTGCGCGGCTCGCCGGCATACGAATTGGGACCGCAGTGCTCTCCGCCAACATGGACGGCGATCGCTATACTGCCTCGGTTTCTGCCCGAACCAGCGCCTTAGGCCGCCTGGTCAGCCAAGGCCGGGGCGAAGCGGTTGCTCGTGGTTTTTTTGGCCGAACGGTTGCTGTACCCGTTAGCTACGACCTATCGGCTTCTGAGGATGATCTGACGAATGTGGTGCGGATGCGTTTGGCACGCGGCGACATTTCCGAACTGTCGGCCGAACCGCCTCTGTCAGAGCATCCCAATCGCATCGAAGTGCGTGCGCGTCATCGCCGCGACGTCGTAGACCCGGTTTCGGCCCTCTTGATGCCCGTACCAAACGCTGAGAGCGCTCGCGGGCCAGCCGCCTGTGACCGCACTGTCCCCATGTTCGATGGCCGTCAGAGATTCGACATAGAGCTCACGTTCGTGCGCATGGAACAAGTTCAGTTTGGCAATGGCAATGCCGCCGTTTGTCGGTTTCGTTACCGCCCAATCGCGGGACACCGTTCTAACAGACGCGCAAACCAAGAACTTGCCGCCAACACCAACCTGTTCGTCTGGTTGTCACAGGTTGGTGACCAAGCTCTGGTTGCGCCGGTCCGAATTGATATTGGCCTCGACTTTGGCACCCTGTCGGTCCAAGCAGTCGAGTGGGCAGCACGGTAGATCGTCCTCCATGCAAACAGCCATTCATCGCCTTGCCAGCTATGGTAGCCTCGCGCCTGGCCGTGAGAACGCTCACCAGCTTGAAAGCTTGGCGGGCACCTGGAGCACGGGAATCGTACGCGGGAACCTGGTGCAGGCTGGCTGGGGTACGTGGATTGGATATCCCGGCTGCATCCTTGATCCAGCTGGCCAGGAGATCGAGGTGTTCATATTTACCTCCAGCGATCTGCCCGCCCATTGGGATCGTCTCGACGCTTTTGAAGGCGAAGCCTATCAACGTGTGGTCACGGCAGCGCAGACCAGTGATGGCCAGCTGGACGTTTCGATTTACGAGATTAAAGCGAAGCCTTAGGCCGATAAAAACGGCAAATTGCTGTGCATCAGTCGCCGTTCAACCATCATATCGCTAACGGTCAAAATCGATGTGAATATGGTTGCCGTCGGGGTCGTGCAGGTTGATCTGCACCACTGGTAAACCGGGCACCGGGTCAATGGAATAGGCCACGTCTCGGTCGTCCAGGCGCGATCGCATCCCCGCCAAATCGGTCGCGCGAAAAGCGAAGTGTTCCAGTGTGATGTTTCCCCCCGCCTGAGGACGGTCGGCAACTTCGACCAGATGAATCACGGCTTGATCTCCCATATAGAGCCACGCGCCGCCAAACGGGAAATCGGGACGTGGTCCAGTGGGGAAGCCCAGAATATCGGCATACCACTCGACCATAGCCGGGAGGTTCGCGGTTCGAATATTCACGTGGTCGAATGATTGGATTGGCATAGGCGCGAAGCTATCAGCCCATTACACTGGGGTCGAGCACTGTCATCGAAAAGGGCACTAGCGATTATCCGGCGAGCTTCCGGCGGCCCAACTCCATTGCAGCCTGATGAGACCCATCTGATGAAAGCTCTGTCCCAACTTGGCACAATCTTCTGAACAGGACACATGTTGGAGGATTGCCTGTGCAATTCAGCTTTGTGGGCATTCAAGAAACAACACACCACATCTAGCGTGAACGAACATAGAAAATTGCTGAACTAGCTGATTCGGACACGCCTTGTTCTGGGCACGTTCGATGGGTTAACAAGGCTCCTGATTTTTCGCTGACGGTCACTCCCCCCAAACCATGCCTTATCGAGCACGCTCCCACGCACCTGGCGCTGGTGTGACGGCCATCCTTGGCCCCACCAACACAGGCAAAACCTACATGGCGATCGAGCGCATGATGACGCACGAATCTGGCGTCATCGGCTTGCCGCTCCGCCTGTTGGCCCGGGAGGTCTATCTCAAGTTATGCGCACGGGTAGGTGAAGAGCATGTCGCGCTGATCACTGGCGAAGAGAAAATCATCCCACTCGCTCCGCGCTACTGGGTATCCACCGTCGAGGCGATGCCGCGCGATCTCGACGTCGATTTCGTCGCCGTTGACGAAGTACAAATGGCCGCGAACTTGGAACGTGGACACGTCTTCACCGATCGCATTCTCAATGTGCGCGGCAAGCTGGAGACGATGCTGTTGGGCGCGGGGACTATCCGTGGTCTCCTTTCGCAGCTCTTGCCGGGCATCACGATCATCCAGCGTCCGCGCATGTCGCTGATCACCTATGCGGGCTCAAAGAAAATCACGCGGCAACCAAGGCGCACGGCTGTGGTCGCGTTCTCCGCTAATGATGTCTACGCCATCGCCGAATTGATCCGACGCCAACGCGGTGGCGCCGCCGTCGTGCTCGGCGCCCTATCGCCACGCACCCGCAATGCGCAGGTCGATATCTACCAGAACGGTGATGTGGACTTTCTCGTCGCCACTGACGCGATCGGGATGGGCCTCAATTTGGACGTGGACCATGTTGCCTTTGCCGGTCGGCACAAGTTTGATGGCTTCGATTACCGCGACCTAACCGCTGCCGAGATGGGGCAGATCTCTGGGCGTGCCGGTCGACACACACGCGACGGCACCTTTGGTGTCACCGCGCGCACCGAGCCGTTCGACGACATGCTGGTCGAAAAACTCGAGACACACGCCTTCGAGCCAGTGCGACGCTTACAATGGCGCAACGCTGACCTCGATTTTGCATCGGTTGAAAACTTACGCGACAGTTTGGATGATCTGCCGGGTCACGACCTCCTGACCCGTGCCTTGCCGCAAGAAGATGCAGATACACTCGACGGCGTTCTGCGCGACAAAGCCATGCGGGAGCGGGCCACATCGCGCGAGAGGGTCGAAATGCTCTGGGACGCGTGTCAGCTCCCCGATTACCGCAAGATCGCGCCAGCGCAGCACATCGAGATCGTCGGCCAGGTTTTCGCGCACGTAGCAGACCGCGGGGCGGTGCCAGACGACTGGATGGCGGCACAGCTCAAAAACTGCGACAGGGTCGACGGGGACATCGACGCGCTATCCGCCCGCATCGCACAAGTTCGCACTTGGACCTTTGTCGCTAACCGAAATGCTTGGCTGGATGATCCTTTGCATTGGCAGGAGCGCACGCGCGCGCTAGAGGACGCGCTGTCGGACGCTCTTCATGAAAAGCTGACACAACGTTTTGTTGATCGACGAACCAGCGTGTTGATGCGGCGCTTGAGGGAGAAAGTAATGCTAGAGGCGATGATCGCCAGCGACGGCGACGTTCAAGTCGAAGGGCAGCATGTCGGCTGGCTCGCAGGCTTCCGCTTCACGCCGGACTCAACGGCGGAAGATCTCGATGGCAAGGCTGTACGAACAGCCGCGCAAAAAGCCCTTGCGGCAGAAATCCAACGCCGGGCAGAGAAGCTATCGCTCGCTGATGACAGTGCTTTTGTCCTGGATGCGGAGGGATCAATACGCTGGACGGGCGAAATTGTCGCCAAACTGTCCGCGTCCGAAGACGTGCTGAAGCCCAAGATCATCCTGCTAGCCGACGAGCAGTTGACCGGCGGCGCGCGTGAAAGCGTCGACGCCCGCCTCACCAAATGGCTCGACGACCAGATCGAAAAGCATCTTGGAAACCTTGTCGCCCTTCGCAACGGAGACGGCCTCGAAGGCATAGCCCGCGGCGTTGGCTTCCGGATCGCAGAGGAGCTTGGCGCCATTGATCGCAGCGCCATCGCTGGTGATGTCAAATCTCTCGAGCAAGACGCCCGCGCAACTTTGCGCAAACACGGTGTTCGTTTTGGTGCCTACGCCCTGTTTGTTCCCGCTCTTCTAAAACCCGCTCCGGCGACCCTTCTGGCCACGCTTTGGGCCTTGACGAATGGCGGCACCGATCAACCTGGCCTGCTTGAACTCCCGCAGCTTAACGCGTCGGGGCGCACGTCGATCCCCGTCGACCCTGAGGTGAATGCCAGCCTCTATCCCATTGCTGGCTTCCGCGTTTGTGGCCGCAGGGCCGTACGGTTCGACATTCTCGAACGCCTTGCCGACCTGATTCGCCCGCTCATTGCATTTCGGGTCGGGCAAACCGAAGGCGACGCCCCAGAGGGCGCAGCTGAGGGTTCCGGCTTCACGGTGACCGTGGAAATGACATCGCTGCTCGGGTGCGCTGGCGATGATTTCTCAGAAGTGCTCAAATCACTTGGTTACAAGGTCGAGCGCAAGACTGTGCCCATTGAATCCACGACTGCTGCCGACGTGTCGCAAGAGGTAACGACGGAAACTGCTGAACCAAACGAGGCAGAGGCGGTTCCGCAAGCCTTTGAGGAAACGACGCCAGCCGATGACGCACCAGCCGCGACCGCAGAACCGATGACGGCATCTGAGAGTTCGCCCTCGCCCGAGGCGCCAAGCGATGCTGCAGCAGAGACCACTGATGATGCCATCGGCGAACCCGAGCCGACTGAACTGGTGATTGAGATTTGGCGGCCAGCGCCCAACAGGCCGCGCCAACAAGGGCGCCCTCAGGGCCGTCGATCTCACGGGGGTGACGGCGAGCAGCAACGCGCCGGCAAAGGTCGGCCTCAGGGCAAGGGCAAACGGAACAAGCAAGGCGGCAAGGGCCGCGTTCCGCGCAACGACGGCGGCAACAAAGGTCCACGCGATTACAGTTTCGCGCCGCCCAAAAAAGACAAACAAGCCGATCCAGACTCACCCTTTGCAGCTCTGGCTGGCTTGCTGGACGGCAAAGAAGGCGATGGCTGACCGAGGCGCCTCCGCGTTGGGGGCGGCGGAAGAAAAGCTGCGGCTTGATCGCTGGCTATTCTTCACTCGGTTGGTCAAAAGCCGATCACTCGCCGCGAAATTCATTGAACATGGTCAGGTGCGCGTCAACGGCATCAAAACGCACCAAGCAAAGCGCATGGTTGGCCCCGGCGATGTGCTGACAGTTGCGCTGCCTGTCGGGGTAAAAGTCATCAAGGTCGTAGCGTGCGGTACGCGCCGTGGCCCGGCGGTAGAAGCGCAAACCCTCTACGAAGACCTGACGCCTCCACCACCTCCCACAGAGGAAGCCGACGTCGCACCGCGTACAGCTCCGAGCCCTGGCAGGCGACCGACCAAGCATGAACGCGAGAGCATCCAGCGCTTCAAGCGATCCATCGGGGAAGGTGCTTAAGCATTGCCACGACCAACGCTTTTTGCCGCCTTGACAAACCACGCGTGAACCGGATTTGACAGTTCTAACTGCCGCAACTGCGTGACTGATATCTGCCGGAGCCCCATCCTTCATGACCTACATCGTTACCGAGAACTGCATAAAGTGTAAGTACACGGATTGCGTCGAGGTCTGCCCTGTCGACTGCTTTTACGAAGGCGAGAACATGCTCGTCATTCACCCAGATGAATGCATCGACTGCGGAGTGTGCGAGCCGGAGTGCCCGGCCGACGCCATTAAACCGGATACGGAGCCCGGCCTCGAAAGTTGGCTGACGCTTAACACGAAATATGCGTCCGAGTGGCCCAACATCACCATCAAGAAAGAGCAAATGCCGGACGCTGACAGCTTTGACGGCAAGCCGGGCAAGGCCGAGCTCTTTTCAGCCAATCCTGGCACAGGAGATTAACGTAAGGTCATCATTTGACCCTTGGTAATTCGGCCCCAGATTACGTGTTGAACACAGATTAACGCGAACCCGCGAAGCGCCCTGATCTTAACCATAAGGCGGCAACAGATTGATTTTTGCCGCTTTTTGCGCTATGTTATTTGTTCGTTTCGACAACCAATCGATTAGGCCGGACGCTTTTGCCGCCTCTTTCTCGTTAACCTGACCATCAATTCGCACCACCTTGCGTGGCTGTCCATTGGCCGCGACAGGGTCGTTTTCGTGCGGAACAGATGCGTTGTCTGTCGCTAAGGCGCCAGCCGCGGTCGGTTTGTCTGAAACAGCAACAATGTAATGGGCGCAACGCCCAGCTTGGTCGGAACTCCCCTTCCGCATCCGACCCAACAGGAGTTTGTCAGCGTATGGCAACCGCGAAGAAAACGACACAAAAGCAGGGTTTCAAGGTCAATGAGCAGGTTGTGTATCCTGCCCATGGTGTTGGCCGCATCGTTGCGATCGAAAAACAGGAGATCGCGGGCCTGACGCTTGAGCTGTTCGTTATCACCTTTGACAAAGACAAGATGACCCTTCGTGTTCCGGTTGCGAAGGTCGAAAGCGTCGGCATGCGCAAGCTTGCCGAAGACAGCCTTGTTCAAAAATCCCTGAAGACGATCAAAGGCCGTGCGCGCATCAAACGCGCCATGTGGTCACGCCGTGCTCAGGAATATGAGGCCAAGATCAACTCAGGTGACCTGATTCAGATCGCCGAGGTTGTTCGCGACCTGTATCGCGCCGAGAGCCAGCCAGAGCAGTCTTACTCTGAGCGTCAGCTTTATGAAGCTGCGCTGGACCGTATGGCCCGCGAGATTGCAGCCGTGAATGCTATGACTGAGACAGAAGCTGTACGCTTGATCGAACAGACTCTTGCCAAAAGCCCTAGCCGTCAGAAGGCGGTCGAAGAGGCTGAGGAGACAGAGGCTGAAGACCAGAGCGCTGCTGCCTAACCCTTTGATTTCCGAAACCAGTTTCGAAGCCCGGCCATTCGGTGGCCGGGCTTTTTTTTATCAATTAATTTGATGAATGACTCAAACGGCTTAGAGGGAATCCTACCAAATCGAACCGCTTTGCATCGCGGAGGAAGTGATCTGGCACCTTTAACGCGTCGTAAAAAAGCCTAAGGTGTATCGTCTATAAACAAAATTACTGGCTCCAAAATGGAACAGGTGAAGTCCAGGGCGAGATCACCACGCAGACAAGGGAGCGTGCGATGAATGATGGTTCCGGCCCGCGGCGAGACTTCGTTAAGCGAGCGATGCAAGCCCCCTACTTGGAACGCGACGAAGAACACGCGCTTGCTGTCTCGTGGAAAGATCGCCAAGACCAAGACGCGCTTCACAAGTTGACCCAGGCCCATATGCGGCTGGTCATCTCAATCGCAGCTCGTTTCCGCCATTTCGGCCTACCGATGAGCGATTTGATCCAAGAAGGCCATGTCGGTCTATTGGAAGCTGCAGCACGGTTCGAGCCGGATCGCGAAGTGCGCTTCTCCACCTATGCGACCTGGTGGATCCGCGCCTCCATCCAAGATTTCATTTTGCGCAACTGGTCAATCGTCCGCGGTGGTACCTCATCGGCGCAAAAAGCACTGTTCTTCAACCTCCGCCGTCTACGCGCAAGGATCACGCAGGACGGTACCGTCTCCCCCTCCCAAATGCACCGCGAAATAGCCGACGCCATCGGCGTCTCGGTCAATGATGTTGCGACGATGGATGTGCGGCTTTCGGGCTCGGATGCATCCCTCAATGCTCCCATCTCTGATGGCGAGGATGGCGGCAGCGCTGATCGGCAAGACTTCTTGGAAGATAAGGCTCCGCTTCAGGATGAGCTCGTTGGTGATGCCATTGATGCCGAACGCCGCAGCGATTGGCTGTCAAAGGCCATGGCCGTGCTCAACGAACGCGAGTTGAAGATCGTAAGAGAGCGCCGATTGGTCGAAGACGGCGCAACGCTGGAAGCACTTGGCGCAACCTTGGGAATCTCCAAAGAGCGCGTTCGCCAATTGGAGAGCCGTGCTCTTGAAAAGCTGAAGGCGGCACTTCTCGACCAACAAAGCGCGAAATCCTACGTCTGAGCAGCAATGGCTTGGCAGGTCGCAAGTCATACTCGACAGCTCGGTTGACGCCTACTCTGTGATGATCTTCACCGTGGCACCAGCGCGCAGACGGTCGCCAGAACTGAGGGCGTTGATGATGCGGAACAGCGCTTCCTCGTCACCACCGGTATCCATCCGACGTGCCAGACGTGCGATGGTGTCGCCCGATCGAACCGTCACCAGTTGAAGCCGCAATGGCTCAATGCCATTGCGCTCGTCGGCGGATAGGCGCCGGAACGACGCAACCACCGCATCAGCGGCGGCGCGAAACGCCCGTGTTCGTTGATCGTTGGCGAAGATGAACCGATAGACGCGGTCATCAACCTGGATCACCGCCACGCGAAACGCCCATCCACCGGCAGAGGCGTCGGCCGTTGCGATTCGCAAACCGCCAGTGGTTCCCAACTCAATGCTGTTGCTGTCCAGCCCGTCAATCCAGCCAGATTGCAGATAGGCCTCCAGGCTTTGGCCGCGACGCAGTTCGACGCCATCAAAGCGCAGTGCCCGACCGTCCTCATGGGCGCCCAGGACCGCTTGCGGCGTGTTGTCCAGCCGGAAACCATCGGGCACTTCAAAGGCAATACCAAGGCTGGGGTGCATGAAGCGCCGACCCCGGACGACGCCTTCATCCGTCGGCTCGCCCCATACCATGCCGTCGATCGCTGCGAGGTAACGCGCACGCTCAGTCGTGCCTATACCGGGAGCACCAAACTGCCGCGCCAGGCGCGTTGCAGCCTCGATGCGCTCAGGTGTGGATGGGTGGCTGGACAGGAAGCTCGGAATGCCGTCTTCGGTCGGCAGCGTATCCAAGGCACTGAACCGCGCCATTGTTTCCAAAAAACGAGCGGCAGCGAATGGGTCGTATCCAGCCCGCCCAATTGTCTGAACACCCAGTTCGTCTGCTTCCAGCTCTTGGTTCTGCGAAAACTGCGCCAGGGAAACGCCGTTCGCCAACAAAGCGACCTGTGCGGCTGATGGGTCAGACAGGACGTCGGTCAGCACACGATCAATCAATGCAGCCGTGCGTACCTCTTGCTCACGGGCAATTGCATGGCGCCTCGTAACATGACCGATTTCATGGGCAACCACAGCGGCAACTTCTGACTCATCATTGGCCAAGGCCAAGAGACCACGCGTGACATAGAGGTAGCCACCAGGCAGCGCGAAGGCATTGACCGTAGCGGAGTCGAGCAAGGTAAGCCGATAGACCCGGCCCGGCTCGCTGGACGCAGCAATGACCTGACGCAGCATCGCAACAAGCCGCGTTTCGAGTTCAGGGTCCTCGTAGACGCCGCCAAAGGCTTCAATGATGCGCGGGTGTTCACGGGCACCGATGGCCTCTTCGGCAGCCATGGTCGCGGTAAGGCCAGGCTCTGATCCCTCCATGGATAGGGGGATAAGCGGCCCGTCACCGTCAACGGACAAGCAAGCGGCCACGACCAGCGAGGCCGACGCGATCGTCAACAACCGAAAGACTTGGCTCATGCCCACGATGATGGCGTGCCTCTACCTTGTTACTGCATGCGACGTCAGCCGCTCTATGGCCTCAGGGTGATCGACTCGGATCAGCGGTCCGCCGTTCTCCATCACCCAACCACGCACACGAATTGGCTCACCAGCGAGCAAATGGAGATCAACACCGCTTTCGTCAAACACATGATCATGTTCACGATCAATGGTGACCGTGAAGTCTTGGCGCCAAGATTCGCCAAAATTAAGGTACCAACGCTCGCGGCGGTCAGAGACATGCCGAACCACACCCTCCACGAGCTCAAATCGGTTGGTGCGCTGCAGTAGATCCTGCACATCATTGGCATCGCGAACAGCGTAGTAGGGGTGATCCCAAACGTTGCGCCGTTGGGCCCTGGCTACGGCTTCGCGAAGCATCAACTCAGGGATGAGGGAACGGTTGTCGGCGAAAGTATAGACCCGCGCCAGACCTGCCAGCACCATCGCACCCTGCAACCAGGTTCCATCGCTCAGCACGACGTGCGCCAGGTGCCGCCCATGACGATCCGTCCGGCGCCCACCAAAATAGAGTCGAGCATCCGGCCCAACCGTCCGTACCACCTCATCAAGAAAACCGTGGGCACGAGGGGCCAGCGGCCATTCTTCCACGTGGTCCCGGCCAAGCGGGAGTTTCGGCGCTTGCGTGCCGACGAGCCGCACATCCGGTCCGCGATCCAACTCTACCGTGTCGCCGTCTACCACACCGGCAATGCTAACCTGCGGGCCAGCTTCAAGCTTGGACCATTCAGGTGAGGGAAGAGAATCAAACAAAGCAGCACCGGCAGGGCGAACAAACGGAGGAGCAAAGAACCCCCTTTGGCGGCCCAGCGCAAGGCCCGCCAAAACAAGTCCCCCGCCGCAAAAACGTGAGAAATTGCGGCGCGTGAACGCAGCATTTTTGGCGTCAGCGGTTTTCATTGGTCAGTTCAAGGTCTACATGCCGCATCAACAAGGATGCATTTCCCCATGACCAATCGAGACGCGCAAGACCCGATGATCGAAATTCGTGGTCTGCAAAAAACCTATGACTCCGGCTTTGAGGCGCTGAAAGCTGTCGACTTAAACATCGAGAGCGGTGAAATCCTGGCGCTGCTCGGACCGAACGGTGCGGGCAAGACGACGCTGATTTCCTCCATCTGCGGTATAACCGTGCCAACCAGCGGATCAGTCTCCGTCGGCGGATACGACATTGGAAGCCAGTCAGGCAAAACACGCCGCATCATAGGTTTGGTACCGCAAGAGATTACCATCGAACCCTTCGAGACAGTTTTGAACACTTGCCGCTTTTCACGCGGCGTTTTTGGCTTGCCGCCGAACGATGCTCACATCGAAAGCGTGCTCAAAAAGCTCAGCCTATGGGACAAGAAAGACGAAAAGAACGTCAAACTGTCCGGCGGTATGAAACGCCGCGTTTTGATCGCCAAAGCGCTCAGCCATGAACCCACCGTTCTTTTCCTGGATGAGCCGACCGCTGGCGTCGACGTGGAACTGCGCAAGGACATGTGGGACGTGGTGCGCGACCTAAAGGCGTCCGGTGTCACAATCGTGTTGACCACTCACTACATTGAGGAAGCCGAAGCGATCGCGGACCGGGTGGCGATTATCTCACAGGGTCGAATCTTGCTTGTCGACGAGAAAGACGCACTCATCAACAAAATGGGTAAGCGGAGCCTAACCATCGATTTCGACACGCCCGTCGATCGGCTGCCTGCAAGCCTGGAACCCTACAATCTCGCTGTCAGCGAACGCGGTGAAAGCGCCACCTACGCTTATGACACCCATGCCGAGCGCACCGGCATTGGCTCCTTGCTCCGAGACGTCAACGCTGCCGGCCTGACTGTACGCGACATCCACACGGCACAAAGTTCGCTGGAAGAAATCTTCGTTTCCCTGGTGGAAGAAGATGTACAGAACGCAGGATTCCAGGAGGACGCGTCATGATCAACATACATGCGATCGTTGCGATCTTCCGCTATGAGATGGCACGCGCCATGCGCACCGCGCTTCAGTCGCTTGTGTCACCGGTTATCTCAACCTCACTCTACTTTGTGGTTTTTGGAGCCGCCATTGGCAGCCGCATCGAGAGCGTCGAAGGCGTGAGTTACGGCGCGTTCATTGTACCCGGACTCATTATGCTGACCGTCATGACTCAAGGCATCTCGAACGCCGCCTTTGGCATCTATTTCCCAAAGTTCATCGGCTCGATCTACGAGGTCCTGTCAGCCCCGGTCGGTGTTGTCGAGGTGGTTGCTGGCTACGTAGGCGCAGCAGCCGTGAAGTCTTTCATCATAGGCTGTGTCATCTTATTGACCGCAATGCTCGTCATCGACGTGGACATCGCTCACCCAATATCCATGGTGATCCTGCTGGTGATGATCAGCTTCGCTTTCTCGCTATTCGGTTTCATCATCGGCATCTGGGCACAAAGCTTTGAACAGCTGCAGTTGATCCCACTGCTGATCGTGACGCCTTTGGTATTTCTCGGTGGCGCATTCTACTCCATCACCATGTTGCCGCCGCTATGGCAGACAATCTCGCTGTTCAATCCGGTGGTTTATCTGATTTCGGCCTTCCGCTGGAGCTTCTTCGGCACCGCCGACGTCGCCATTGGCGTGTCCTTGGCCGCGATCGCACTTTTCACGGCGATTTGCATCGGGATCATCGGGTGGATCTTCAAATCTGGCTACCGGTTGAAAACCTGAGCTTTTGAAATCTTCATAAAGCCGGGCTATCAGGGAATCGGTTGGCCCCGTAGCTCAGCAGGATAGAGCATCAGATTCCTAATCTGAGGGCCGCTGGTTCGAATCCAGCCGGGGTCACCATTTAAGGCACAACGCGCACAAACTTTCGCCACGCACATGGATTGCGCAATTGCGCCAGTTTCCTCTTATATGGCTGCCGGAATGGCAAGTGTAAGAGGTTCCATGTCCATCACGATCCGCAACTCGGTTCGCTTCCTACTCAATGACGAGATCATCGAGCGCGATGACCTTCGTGCGACAACCACACTTCTGGACTTTCTGCGTCTGGAAAAGGCGCTGACCGGCACCAAAGAGGGCTGCAACGAAGGCGACTGCGGCGCCTGTACGGTGTTGGTTGGTCGACTAGGGCCAAAGGGCTTACGCTATCAAAGCCTCAACGCCTGTATCCGGTTCGTCGGTTCCCTAGATGGCTGCCATGTCGTCACAGTCGAAGCGTTGGCCAGGGGCGGCGCCCTCCATCCAGTGCAGCAAGCAATGGTGGATTTTCACGGTTCGCAGTGCGGCTTCTGTACGCCGGGCATCGTTATGAGCCTCTACGCGCTGTGGATGGATACGCCGGGTCCAACCGAAGCGCAGATTGAAACGGCGTTACAGGGAAACCTATGCCGTTGCACGGGCTACGAACCCATTATCAAAGCGGCGAAAGCCATCTCATCTTATGGGTCCCCTACAAGCGATTGGCTCGCGACGGAACACAAGCGGATCGTTGAGCAGCTCACCACCTGGCAGGATGACAGCCTCGTCGATGTAACCGTTGACGGCCCGCTCGGCACTGAGCGGTTTCTTATTCCGCCGACAAAAGCCGTATTGGACTCCGCATTGGCGGACCATCCGAACGCCACCCTTGTTGCTGGGGCGACCGACGTCGGTCTGTGGGTCAACAAAGACCATCGCGATATCAACCCCGTCATCTTCATCGGCGGGTTGAATGACCTGCAGACACTCTCGGTCGAAGAGACAAGCATCACAATCGGTGGCGGTGTCAGCTACAGCGATTTCGTGCCCGTGCTGCGGGACCACTTTCCGCACATGGACGAACTATGGTGGCGCATCGGCGGCGAGCAGGTGCGCAACATGGGCACAATTGGCGGCAACATCGCTAACGGCTCACCCATCGGCGACACACCACCAGGTTTTATTGCGCTCGGCGCCACGGTCAATTTGCGCTCCAAAGACGGTGTCCGCTCGCTCTCCTTGGAAGACTTTTTCCTCGCCTACGGAAAACAAGATCGCCGTCCTGGCGAGTTTGTTGAATCAATCACCCTTCCAAAGCCCAAACCTGGCAGCATGCATGCAGTCTACAAAATATCGAAACGCCGCGACGAGGACATCTCCGCGCTCTGCGGCGCATTTTCTGTCACGGTTGAAAGCGGCATGGTCGGCGAAGCACGCATTGCCTTTGGCGGAATGGCCGGTACGCCGAAGCGGGCTGCCCATGTTGAGCAAGCCTTAACTGGCCAACCCTGGACGGAGCAAACAATCAATGCAGCAATGGCAAGCTTTTCCGTAGATTATCAGCCGCTTACAGATTGGCGCGCGACAGCGGATTATCGCCTTAGAACCGCGCAGAACCTGCTCTTGCGCTTCTATTTGGAGCACACAACCCAGGAAATGCCGGTGCGCTTGGCCCGGGATATCGAAGGCGCAGAGGCAGCGGCATGAACGAGCATGTAACCGAGACGCCACTTGACGCTGGTAGCATCAAGGGAGGCGTGCATACGTCGACCAAACACGATTCTGGCCACAAGCATGTCACGGGGTTGGCGATCTACACCGATGACATCCCTGCCCCCGCAGGCATGTTGCACGCCTATTTGGGGCTGTCGACTTGCGCCAACGGCACCATCGAGTCGATGGATCTCTCAGCGGTGCGGGCCGCCCCAGGCGTAATCGGTGTGCTGACCGCGCGCGACATGCCAGCATCGAATGATATTTCGCCAACCCATCTGCACGACGAACCTGTCTTGGCCGATGGGGAAGTGCACTTTTATGGACAGGCCATGTTCGCAGTGGTCGCAACCACGCGTGAAATAGCGCGCCGCGCTGCCCAAAAGGCACAGGTCGCCTACGGCGAACGGCCCTTCGTGCGGACAGTCGAAGAAGCGCGCGCGGCCAGGTATCCCATGGTGACCAAACCGCTAACGCTCAAACGCGGCGACGCGCCGGGCGCACTGGAAGGATCAACCAACCGATTGCAAGGGCGCTACGAAATGGGCGGCCAAGACCACATGTATCTGGAGGGGCATATCGCACTCGCCATTCCCGGCGAAGACGATGACATGACGGTCTATTCCTCCACCCAGCACCCCTCCGAAGTGCAGCACATGGTGGGCCATGTGCTTGGCGTACCCTCGGCTGCCGTCACGGTGAATGTGCGCCGCATGGGCGGGGGTTTCGGTGGCAAGGAAACACAATCCAACCAATTCGCCGCGGTGGCGGCTGTCGCAGCGCGTAGATATGGCAAAGCAGTGAAATGCCGCCCGGACCGTGACGACGACATGATCACCACCGGAAAGCGTCACGACTTCGTGGTCGACTATGACGTTGGCTATGACGATGAAGGCCGCATCGAAGCTGTCCAAGGGAAATTCGCGGCGCGCTGCGGCTTCTCAGCGGATTTGTCCGGCCCGGTGACGGATCGAGCGCTCTTTCACGCCGACAACGCCTACTACTACCCGCACGTCTTGCTGCAATCCGAACCGATCAAAACAAACACGGTCTCGAACACCGCATTTCGCGGCTTTGGTGGCCCGCAAGGCCTGGTCGTCGCTGAACGCATCATGGAAGAGATCGCCTACAAGCTGGGCAAGGATCCGCTCGAAGTCAGGCGGATAAATTTCTACGATCGCGAGGGCGACGAAGACGCGCGCACGGTGACGCCCTACCACCAGAAGGTCACCGACAACATCATCCACAAGGTGGTGGATGAGCTTGAAGCATCCAGCGATTACCAGGCGCGGCGCGAAGCCATCCTCGCCTTCAACAAGACAAGCGCCATCATCAAGAAGGGTATCGCGCTGACGCCGGTGAAGTTCGGTATCTCGTTCACAGCGACGTGGTACAACCAAGCTGGCGCGCTGGTGCATGTCTATCGGGACGGGTCCGTGCACCTGAACCATGGCGGCACCGAGATGGGCCAAGGGCTCAACACCAAGGTCGCGCAAGTCGTCGCGGACACGTTCCAGATCGACATCGACAAGGTGAAAATCACAGCGACGACCACCGAAAAGGTGCCCAACACCTCCGCAACGGCTGCATCTTCCGGGTCGGACCTGAACGGCATGGCCGCCGACAATGCGGCCAACCAGATCAAGGATCGCCTGATCGATTTCGCCTGCGACGAATACCAAGTCGAGCGCGAACAAGTGGCGTTTGAGACGAATGTTGTGCGCATCGGCAACCAGCGCATCCCATTCCCCGACCTGGTGGACCAGGCCTATATGAAACGTATCCACCTCTCGGCGGCTGGCTTTTACAAAACGCCCGGCATCCACTGGGACCGTGAGACCGGCCAGGGCAACCCGTTCTTCTATTTTGCCTATGGTGCTGCGGTGTCGGAAGTCTCGATCGATACGCTGACCGGCGAGTACCATGTCGATCGCACTGACCTGCTGCACGATGTCGGCAAGTCGCTGAACCCGGCCATCGATATCGGTCAGGTGGAAGGCGCCTTTATACAGGGCATGGGGTGGCTGACGACCGAAGAATTGTGGTGGGACGACAAGGGCCAGCTGCGCACCCACGCGCCTTCAACCTACAAGATCCCGCTCGCCTCTGACCGACCAGCCAAATTCACGACAAAACTGGTCGAATGGTCGGTCAACAAGGAACGTACCATCCGCCGTTCCAAAGCCGTCGGCGAGCCACCCTTCATGTTGGCGGTAAGCGTCGTCGAGGCGCTCTCCATGGCGGTGGCCAGCCTCGCCAACTACAAGCAGTGCCCCTGCCTTGACACGCCCTGCACGCCAGAACGTATCCTGATGGCGGTCGAGCGCATGAAGACGCTCGCTTAGCAGCAAGGCATTTAGACCATCATGCTTGACGCAGGCACCCTGAAGGACCTTGAGTACTTCGTGCAGAGCGGGCCGGTCATCTTGGTGACGGTCGCACAGGCCAAAGGCTCCACGCCTCGAGTCGCAGGCACCAGTATGCTTGTCTCAGCAAGCGATGCCCTCGGAACGATTGGCGGTGGCCAGTTGGAGTTCATGGCTATGGATGCCGCGCGCGAGATGCTCACCAAGGGCCAACAAGAGCGTGCGCTTGATATCCCGTTGGGACCAGAGATCGGTCAGTGTTGCGGTGGTCATGTCTTTGTTCAGCTCACACACCTAACCAAAGACAAAGCGGGTTCGCTGGCCGATACGGTCCGCGCTGATTTGGCGGATCGGCCCCGCATTTTCATCTTTGGGGCCGGACATGTCGGGCGCGCCTTGGCGAAAGCCATGTCAGCGCTGCCCGTCCAAAGTCTCTTGGTCGACAATCGCGAAGAGGAACTGGCAGCGGTGAGCGACGATATCCCCACCAGCCTGACACCCTTGCCGGAAACGCATATTCGCAGCGCTCCCTCAGGCAGTGCATTTATCATCCTAACACATGACCACGCGCTCGATTTTCTGCTCACTCGCGAAGCGCTGAACCGCAAGGACGCTGCTTATGTCGGCATGATCGGGTCCAAAACGAAACGCGCCACCTTTGCAAGCTGGTTGGAACGCGAAACTGGCTCGCGGCACGCGATGACTGGTCTCACCATGCCCATCGGCACATCCCGCCTCACCGACAAACGACCAGCCGTCATCGCGGCCATGGTGGCAGCGCAGGTCATGGAAGCGGTTGGCACCTACCAGAAGAGTGAAGTTCCCGCATGAGCCTGTTGTTGCGTGGGCGCACGCTTACCTTCCTTCGACGCCCCACCGATGGCGATGATTTGGGCGCCTACACCTACGAAACCGACGGCGGCCTGTTGATTATCGACGGTGCAATCGCCGCGGCTGGCCCATTCACTGAATTGCGCGATGCAAATCCGCAAACCGCGGTCGCCGACCACTCCGGCCAATTGATCCTACCGGGCTTCATTGATCCCCACATCCATTACACGCAGATGCAAGTGGTGGGGTCCTATGCCGGCAGTCTGCTTGAATGGCTACACAATTACACGTTCCTGGAAGAACAGCGCTTTGCGGACCCGGCGCACGCAGAACGCATCGCCAACCTCTTTATGGATGAAATGGTGCGCCACGGAACGACGACGGCCCTCGCCTACTGTTCGGTCCATGCGGGGAGCGCTGAGGCTTTCTTCCAGGCTGCGGCAGACCGCAATATGGCGATGGCTGGCGGCAAGGTGATGATGGATCGCGAAGCGCCAGAACCCCTCACCGACACAGCGCAAAGCTCGTACGACGATACCAAAGCTCTTATCGATCGTTGGCACGGTAAGGGTCGCGCGACCTATGCCATCACGCCACGCTTTGCGATCACCTCAACGCCGGAACAGTTGGAATCGGCGGGTGCTCTGGCACGCGAACACCCAACTTGCCTCATCCAATCACACCTCTCAGAGAACCATGGTGAGATCGAACGGGTGCGCCAGCTTTTTCCTGGCGAGGAGGACTACACGGCTGTCTATCAACGTTTTGGCTTGCTCACCAACCGTGCGCTTTACGGCCACTGCATCCATCTCAATCCACGCGAACGCGCAGCGATGGCGGAAAGCGGCGCGGTGGCCGTTTCTTGTCCAACCTCAAACCTCTTCCTTGGGTCAGGCTTGTTTCCACGCCACACACTTGCCGACGAAGGCGTACGCATCGCCTATGCAACCGATGTCGGTGGCGGCACCAGCTACAACATGCTGCGCACGATGGATGAAGCCTACAAAGTCGCTCAACTCCAGGGTGACCGGGTCCATCCGCTGCAACACTTCCACGCCATCACACGTGGCAACGCGGAGGCGATGAGCATGGAGGATCAAGTGGGCACGTTGGAGGTCGGCACCATGGCTGACCTGGTTGTGTTGGATGCTAACGCCACGGGCGCGGCGAGCCTCAAGATGGAGCGGGTTGAGACCTTGGCGGAGGAACTGTTCCTCCTCCAAACACTTGCCGATAACCGCCACGTCGCCGAAACCTATGTCGCCGGTGTGCCGTTGAAGTCGGCCTTGTGAACCGAACGCACGGTGCTGGATAGATTGGCGCAACCAAACGACCGCGCCAATCCATAGGGAACTTCCGCTCTAGCTATAGGCAGCGCCGACCGCACGGTCGAGGAACAAACCTCCCGGCAGGTCGCCGACACGTTCAATCATCAACGCTTTGAGCTCTTCTGCCGAAGTCGCTTCAGCCAAGGCTGTCTGCCAAGCATCGAGATAGTTGCGTGTATGTGCGAAGGCAGTTGCATCGTTGGCTGACCCATCCACCCGGTGCCCCGGCACGATCGTTGAAGCCCCGAGTTCTTCGAGAGCGGCAATGTTTTGCCGCCAAAGATCGATGCGTTCTGGCGTCAGGTTCTCCGTCGTCCATACATGAGTGTCCGTGTAGACCATGTCGCTGGCGACAAGTGTATCGAGTTGCGGAAGGCTAACCGGCGTGATCACGTCGGTATCGCCGTGCATCGGACCAAGAATGTCAAAACGCTCCCCTTCGAGCGTAAGTTGGTCGCCTGACAACGCTTCTGGGATGACGACCCCATCGGCGATGGTGCCTTCGGGGAATATGTGAACAAACTCGGCGCGCATGGCTTCGGCGGCAGCCGCAATTGCGGGTTGCGTTGACGCGTGAGCAACCGGCTTAGCATCCGGGAACCGATCCATGAGCACCTTAAGCCCAAGGTGGTGATCCGGGTGGAAGTGGGTGATAAAGATCGTTTCCAAATTTTTGCCCGTAGCAGCCAAAACGTCAGCCAGGCGCTGCGCGTTTGGAACGGTGAACTGAGCGTCAATGAGGAGCATCTTCTCCTCCCCAGCCACGACAACGGAATCCACCAGCCCTCCAAAAGGATCGGCGGTGAAAACATCCGTGGAAGCGTGGCCAGCCGCCAGCGTGGCTGGTGTTCCAGCCAAGGCAGCTGCAGCCGTGCCAGCCGTGAGTTGCAAGAAATTACGACGGTTGAGGATAAACATGGTGCGGTTCTCCAAAAGGCTCTTATTGAGACTTGGTTTTTCCAAGGCACCTAGTTATTAATAGTAACTAACTTCCTTTGAGAAGAAGGCACTTTTTTGTAACCGTCATTTTTTTTGGCTCAGGGGGTTTCATATGCCGATACGTGTGGACGACGAGGAACTGTTTTTCGATCCTGAGATATGTCCGGTGAGACACGTTCTCGACCAGATCGGAGACAAATGGTCGATCCTGGTGCTGACGGCCTTGAAGCAACGAAGCCATCGCTTTTCCGAACTGAAGCGCGCGATCCCTGACATATCGCAGCGGATGCTGACCAAAACGCTGCGCAGTTTGGAGCGTGACGGACTGATCGAGAGGCATGTAACGCCTACCATCCCTCCGCGGGTCGATTACAATCTCACCGAGTTGGGTGTGTCTTTGGTCAGTGTGCTGGAACCGCTGGCCGGATGGGCACTCCAGAACCGTGGTGACATTGCCAGATCACGGGCCGTCTTCGATCATGGTAGAGCTACTGCACCTTCATGATGCGCATCGGCTTCGTTGGTAGGCGCTTGATCTGACCCTTGGCTTCCAAGTCGAGTTGGACGGTCTTTTGCCACCATCCAGACGTCTTGCCTTCTGGAAACAAGTTTTACGGCAGATTGGGCTTGAGGGTATCAAGTGCGTCTTTCACGACCATACCTGGTTCTTCAGATGGCAAGACTACCAGCAGCGCCACTTTCATGGCGTCATACTTTGCTGCATCCACATTCGTGATGTGGCCTGGAACATTGACGTTCTCGACGGCAATCTTCTGCGACATGGATCCCGTCACAGGCTTGGGGCGACCACCTCATAGGGTGATTCGAACCAATGCTCTTCCAAGTTCGGCGTATCGCCAATCCGGTCCACCACCGCAAACATTCCGTTGCCATGCAGCGGCGTCAGCACCCCGTGCCAGGTACTGCGGTGGAGATTGATTCCCTGCCCCGGTCTGGTCAGAAAGGCACGCGGTTCGCCGGGGCTGCCCCCATCGTCCGGAGCGACGATGACCAAAAAGGGATGGACATCCATCGGCAGGAAAGCTTGGCTGCCATCCGGGTGCCGCTCCACCATATCAAGCGTGTAAGGCAAGGCGCGAAGCTGCGCCTGGAAAAGACTGATGCCCGCGCGGCCTTCTGGCCCGAAGTCCAGCTTAGCACGGTCATGGTAGCGCTCGCACAAACCCTGGTTGATGAGCTTGTCTGGTTCACCATCGACGCTGAGCACGTCGCCAAAGGGTGCGAAGGCTTCATCCCTCAGCAGTTGGGCGATGATGCGTGTCACCGCAGGAAACTTCCAGGTCGGCCAAGACGCGGCAGGCGATTCATGTCCTTATAGAGAAGGTAGCGGAACCGCCCCGGCCCGCCCGCGTAGCAAGCTTGCGGACAAAAGGCGCGCAGCCACATAAAGTCTCCGGCTTCCACCTCCACCCAATCCTGGTTCAGTTTGTAGACGGCCTTGCCTTCGAGCACGTACAGGCCGTGTTCCATCACATGCGTTTCTTCAAACGGGATGGTCCCGCCAGGCTCAAACGTCACGATGTTGACGTGCATATCGTGGGCGAGGTCCTCAGGATCGACAAAGCGGGTCGTCCCCCAGCGCTCTTCAGTATCCGGCATCCAATGGATCGGCTGCTCACCGTCCGAGGTGACAAAGGGGAGGGGAGGATCAATCCCTTCAACGTTCTCATAGGCCTTGCGGATCCAATGGAAAGTTGCAGCCGTGTCACCGTCATTGGACACAGTCCAATTGCACCCAGCGGGCAGATACGCGTAACCGCCCGGCTCCAAAACCGTATCGATCCCATCGAAGGTTTGGCCTTGGTTCGCGGTAAAGCCGGGCGCCGCCTTGCGCGCGAAATCGCCAACCTTCAGCCGGACTGCGCCGCCCACAACAAATACCACGCCTTGCGCCATTGGGTCCGGTTCGGGGCGCTCAGCGCCGCCGCCCGGCGCGACTTCCATGATCAAATGCGCGAAGGTTTCAGCGAAACCAGACAGTGGGCGGGCCAGCGTCCAGCTTCGCGTCTGATCCCAACCCGGAAGTGGGCTGGTGACGATATCCTGCATCGCGCCTTTGGGGATCACCGCGTAGGCTTCGGTGAACACAGCGCGTTGGGTCATGAGCGCGCTTTGCGGTGGCAGGCCGCCGAGCTGGTCGTAGTAGCTCGCCATCACGCGCTCTCAAACATGGCGTCGAGTCTCAAACGGGCGATGCGTTCGACCTGGCGACACGCTTCGGCAAACTCAGTGTCGCGGTCGTTCTCAATCCGCCGCTGGAAAGCTTCAAGGATCGAGGCCTTAGTGTTGTCCTTGACCGCTATGATGAACGGGAACCCGAACTTCCCAGTATAGTCGCTATTGAGCTTCTCGAATGTCGTGCGCTCTTCATCGGTGAGCGCGTCCAACCCCGCCGATGCTTGCTCCTCCGTCGACGCCTCCGTGAGCCGCTCGGCCTGCGCCAACTTACCGGCCAAGTCTGGGTGCGCCGTCAGGACGCCGAGGCGCTCTTCTTCGCTTGCTGACCGAAAGGCCCGACACAGCGCATTGTGGAGGCCAGCGGCCGTGTCATGCACTGGGCCAAGCTCCAGCTTGTAAGCGCGCTTAGCGACCCAAGGCGAATGCTCGAAGATCCCGCCAAAGGCTTCGACAAATGTGTCTTTTTTCATCTCTGAAGACCTGACACCCTGAGCGTTTGCTCCGGGGGAGCGGGGCGAGGGCGGAAACCGCTCTATCCAATGCTCTGCGATGTCGATTCTCCTTGCAAACCAAACGCCTTCATGGCCAGCGGCATGCTCAAGAAAGCGCTTCAGAGCCAGCAAACGGCCCGGCCGACCGGCCAAACGACAATGCAAACCCACGCTCATCATCTTTGGGCTACCGGCCTCGCCTTCAGCGTAGAGCGCATCGAAACTGTCTGTCAGATAGGCAAAGAACTGGTCGCCCGAGTTGAAGCCCTGCGGCGTCGCAAAACGCATGTCATTGGCATCCAGAGTGTAAGGCACGATCAACTGATCGCGATCACCAAAGCGAATCCAATAGGGCAAATCGTCGGCATAGCTGTCAGCGACATAGGCGAAGCCGCCCTCCTGCGCTGCCAGTGACACGGTTTGCATGGAGGATCGACCTGTGTACCAACCGTGCGGGCGCTCGCCCACAACCTCGGTGTGGAGCCGGATCGCTTCGTCCATGTGGGCACGCTCGGCCTTCTTTTTGTAATCCTTGTACTCAATCCATTTGAGGCCATGAGACGCAATCTCCCACTTGGCGGTTTTCATCGCCTCGACCTGTTCTGGTGAACGCGCCAACGCCGTCGCGACTCCATAAACGGTCAGCGGAATATCCATTTGCGTGAACAGCCGGTGCAGCCGCCAGAACCCAGCGCGCGCGCCATACTCGTAGATGGACTCCATGTTCCAGTGGCGCTGCCCTTTCCAAGATGCGGCACCAACGATCTCAGATAAAAATGCCTCCGATCCAGTGTCGCCGTGGATCGTCGCATTCTCCCCGCCTTCCTCGTAGTTGAGCACAATCTGAACGGCGATCTTGGCATCACCCGGCCATTGCGGATCTGGCGGGTTGGCGCCGTAGCCAATCATATCGCGAGGGTAACGGGTGGGGGACATCAGGCAAAACTCCGACGGGCGCAGGCTTTGAACAGCAACATGCTTACACTTTGGGCAACGCCCTGTACCAACAGGTTTGCCAAAAGCGGTAAACCTATGCAGACGTCATAGGAACGAACACAAGCAGGAGACAGGCCATCATGGCAAGCGCGGAAGGTTTCCTAACCACACACGTCCTTGATACAGCGCGCGGACGCCCCGCCGAGGGCATCAAGATTTGGTTGTACCGCGTTACGGAAACGGGTCAGGAAAAAATCGCCGAGACCGTCACCAACGCGGATGGACGGACCAATAGCCCGATCTTGCCGCATGATCGGTTTCAAACAGGCCAGTACGAGCTAATCTTTTTTGCCGGAGATTACCTGCGCGCCCACGGATTGGCTGGTGAAGAGCCACTTTTCGTAGACCTGGTGCCCATCCGCTTCGGCATGAGCGAAGAAGATCACTATCACGTGCCTCTCCTTCTCTCGCCCTACGGTTACTCGACGTATCGGGGGAGCTAGTCAAACCCCGCTGGAGGACGTGCGCCGATGAGCGAGCCACAAATCAGTCCGCAGGATGCCACTCTTCATATTCCGACCCTTCGGACGGAACGACTTGTCCTTCGAGCTCCCGGAATGCAGGACTGGCCCGCCTGGCGTGACTTTTTGGCGTCCGAACGCACGGTGTTCGTCGGCGGCAAGCAAACCGAAGACCGTGCCTTTGCCGATCTTGCCTCGATGATTGGTCATTGGAATTTGCGAGGGTATGGGCGCTGGATCGTGGCGGATCCAACCAGTGATCAGGCCTTGGGTTCAGTGGGGCTCTACTACCCAGTGGGATGGCCCGAACCGGAGATCGCCTGGACGGTTTTTGAGCACGCCGAAGGCAAAGGTTATGCACATGAAGCAGCAAAAGCGACGCGCCATTACGCCTATCACACGCTGGGCTTGACGACGCTGGTGTCATGCATCGAACCCGACAATCAGCGCTCAATCGCTTTGGCTGAGCGCATGGGTGCACGGTTCGAAAGCACTTTTCAACATGCGACGATTGGCGAGCTTCTGGTCTACCGCCATCAGGGCCCAGCCAACTAAATCGTGATCCTTGGTGAACGCAGCAATGCGCCGGCCCGTGTTATCGCATAAGGGCACCTTCACTGTGATGGGATTGGCGATGACTATCTTACGTTCCTTCAAAACTTGGTGGCTCGCACCGTCACTGATCGTGTGTATCGCACTGCAAATAACGGCATCGGCTGCAATGGGGCTAGCACCTCATGTTGTCGAGCGGTTCGGTAGTCCGCCGGCGATCCCTGAAGGACCTATCTCTGAGGAACTGGAAGCAGCGCTTCACACAGCTTTTGTCGACATCTTCGAAACCCGCGTTTGGGGAGCCGACCAACTGTCAGCGTTAGAACAGATTGTCGATTCGCAGGACCCGCGGCTGGCCTG
This sequence comes from Hyphomicrobiales bacterium, assembly GCA_965601715.1. GTDB lineage: Bacteria > Pseudomonadota > Alphaproteobacteria > Rhizobiales > MH13 > MH13. The sequence continues at coordinate 2,175,883 of OZ271835.1, forward strand.
GGTCATCACCGACATGATGCGCTTTGCTTTCAACTCTTCCTTTGACAATGACCTGGCTGTTGCAGCCTCGCGTCTTCTTGATGTCGAACTGCAAACGCAGCTCCATTGGAGCGAACTGACCGACCACTTGATTGCCTGGGATGTCCCTGCATTTCCTGGCTATCTGGACTTCAAACGCGCCATTTTCACGAGCTTTGTTCTGGGTTGGGAGGCGCTTATGGTCGAAGGGGACATTGATTGGCGTTTGGTGTCCTGGGGTGGCGTTTTGATTGATGCGCGTCCCTACAACCAAACGGATGAGCGATGCCGATGCATCCCAGCTGCCGACAACCCGGAGGTCGTAGATGCTGCCGACGCCACCTGGCCCGACGAAGATGCCATTGTTTTCGGGATCGCTCTCAATGGCGAATACCGAGCTTATCCGCGCCAGATCATGGAAGTGCGCGAAATGGTCAATGATACGCTTGGTGGACGCGATATCGCGATCCCGTACTGCACCCTGTGCGGGGCTGCACAGGCCTATTTCACTGATGGGCTACCGCAAGGTATCGAACGCCCAATTATGCGGACCTCCGGACTGCTCATCCGCTCCAACAAAGTGATGTACGATGTCGTTACCAACTCGATCTTCGACACATTCAAAGGTAATGCGGTAACGGGCCCTTTGGCCGAGATTGGCCTACAATTGGAGCAAGCGACCGTCGTGACCACCACCTGGGGTAACTGGCGCGAGGCACACCCTGAAACCACGGTCTTGGTCGAAAGCCTGGCGCTGGGCCGCAACCCAGATTTCCGCAATGGCCGTGATGCTGATGGCCCAATATTCCCCATCGGTGACGTCGATCCGCGCCTTGCAGTCCATGAGGATATCATTGGGGTCATCGCTGCCTCTGGTACGCCTTGGGCGTTCGAACGCGCCTCGGCTATGGCGGCATTGCTATCAGGCGAAGACATTGTGGTTGAAAATGTCCGGCTTGAACTCGATGCTGGCGGTATCCGCGCCGTTGATGTTGATGGCAGCGACGTTGGTAGTCATCAGGCATTCTGGTTTGCTTGGTCGCAGTTTTACCCTGAAACGGAGCTGTGGAACGAGTAGCGCAGAATCTCCAGGCACCACCAAAAGGCCCCTTTCGCCTTGGCGCGTTCCTTGCAAGGATCGGCGCAGTTCGTTTCCGCGTAAGGCTCCCCCATGTTCGATCTTTTTGTGCTCGGCGATTGGTTAGAATTCGTGGTCCGATGGCTTCACGTCATCACCGCTATCGCCTGGATCGGCTCCAGCTTCTATTTCATCGCGCTTGATCTCGGTCTGCGTCGCGACGTGCCGCTTCCCAAGGGTGTCGCCGGCGAGGAATGGCAGGTGCATGGCGGCGGCTTCTATCACATCAACAAATATATGGTGGCGCCCGATAATCTTCCTGAACATTTGGTCTGGTTCAAATGGGAGGCCTATTGGACCTGGATTTCCGGCTTCGCATTGTTGGTTCTGGTCTACTATTTTGGCGCGGACCTGTTCCTCATCGACCCGCATGTGATGGAACTTGCCACCTGGCAGGCCGTTGGCATCTCGGTTGTGTCTCTTGTCGCCGGATGGGTGCTTTACTCCAGCCTCTGCAATTCCAAGCTCGGCGACAATCCAAACGTGATGATGGGGGTTCTGTTCCTCATCATTCTCGGCTTTTCTTGGTTCTATGCGCAGGTCTTCTCGGGCCGCGCGGCTTTGCTGCACCTGGGGGCGTTCACGGCCACCATCATGTCGGCAAACGTGGCGATGGTGATCATCCCGAACCAGAAGATCGTCGTCGCCGATATGAAGGCAGGCCGCGTGCCGGACGCGAAATACGGCAAGATCGCCAAGCTGCGTTCAACGCACAATAACTACCTGACGCTGCCCGTCATATTCTTGATGCTATCCAATCACTACCCGCTGGCGTTTGCCAGCGAGTTCAACTGGATCATCGCCGCCCTGGTGTTCTTGGTTGGGGTTTTTGTGCGCCACTTCTTCAACACCATGCACGCCACCAAGAAGAAGCTTGTTTGGCCCTGGTTCGCGGCTGCCGGCACGATGCTGGTGATCGCGGCGCTTTCCATGGCGCCCATGTGGAACGGGCATGATCCCTGGGAGGATGAGACCAGCATGAGCCCGCGCCAGGAGCGTTTCGCCGCTGCCCCTGGTTTCGACGAAGTGCACGCCATTGTGCTGGGCCGCTGCTCCATGTGCCACGCACAACAGCCGACTTGGTTTGACACTTATTGGGCGCCGAAAGGCGTGCGATTGGAAACCGAGTGGCAGGTCGCGCAGCACGCGCACACCATCGCAATGCAGGCAGGCTACACCCACGCCATGCCGCCGCAGAATATCTCAGGCATTACCGACGACGAACGTGCGGTAATCGTGGCCTGGTACCGAGCTGGCAGGCAAGGCATCCGCAGTGACGAGGTAGCCGCTCAGTGAATCTGGACCCGCAAACGTCTCCAGGGCCTGAAGCGAATGTGCAGCATACGCCGACTCGCGTGATGCAACGAACCCACGGCCAAGGGCGCATCAGTGCCAAGCCTGGCCATGATGGCAAGTCACGCATCGACACACTTTTTCAAGAAGGCGCGGCACGCATCCGCGTCCCCGACCATCTTGGCCGCGACGATCTGGAAGCCATTATCATCAACACCGCAGGTGGCGTGACCGGTGGTGACGATCTGTCATGGAACGCATCCGCAGGGCCGCGCACCCATCTCACAGTGACAACGCAAGCCTGCGAAAAGGTATACAAGGCCGATAACGGCGTCGCAGCGGTTGGCGTCCGTCTCAATGTCGGTCCGGAGGCAAAGCTGCACTGGCTGCCGCAGGAAACTATCCTTTTTGACAAAGCGCGCCTTTCGCGATCCATCCAGGCCGAGGTCGCGCCCGAAGCATCCCTACTGCTGGTTGAACCAGTGATCTTTGGGCGCCAAGCCATGGGGGAAACGGTCCGCTCTGGCCTATGGCGAGACCAATGGCGCATCACCCATAATGGCAAGCTAATCCATGCCGAAAACGTTCGACTATCGGGTGAAATTGCTGAAAATTTAGACAGTATCGCGGGCCTCAACGGCCACACTGCGCTTGCCACTGCCCTTCTCGTCGGCAACCATGCTGAAGGAAAGTTGGAAGGTGCGCGTCACTTGCTGAACGCAGCGCCTGGCTGTGTTGGAGGTGCCTCGTGCTGGACCGTTGCCGGAACAAGCAAGCTCGTTGCGCGTCTGGCGGCGCCCTACGGTTATGCCCTACGACAAGCTTTGATCCCTTTGATCAATCACCTAGCCGCCTCGCCCTCTCAAACAACAGCCAGCGTCCCTAAGATCTGGTCCCTTTGAACGCATAAGGACGAACCTATGCAACTCACACCCCGCGAAAAAGACAAGCTGATGGTCGCCATGGCCGCCATCGTGGCCCGCAAACGGCTAGAGCGCGGTGTCAAACTCAACCACCCTGAGGCGATCGCCCTCATCACCGATTTTGTCGTGGAAGGCGCCCGCGACGGTCGCGCGGTGGCCGACCTAATGGACGCTGGAGCGCATGTTTTGACCCGAGACCAAGTGATGGAGGGCGTCGCGGAGATGATCCATGACGTGCAGGTCGAAGCGACATTCCCGGACGGGACGAAGTTGGTGACCGTCCACGAGCCGATCCGCTAGAGCACCGACCCCGGCATGAACCTCAGCACCTTCCACCCCCTTGCAAGCTTCGACCTACTCGCCATCGGCGTCGCGCTGGTGGTCGTGATGAGCATCATCGGCTTCAAAATGGCGACGGGTCGGCCTTGGCGCCGAACGCTCCCGCCGGATGAGATCGATGCCAGTTTCACTGCGACAAGCGCCGAAAGGCCACGCACATCCATCCCCACCGTGAAGAAGGACACAGCCGATGATCCCCGGTGAAGTTATCACCCAGGCGGGTGATATTACGCTCAACGAAGGCCAACTGACGGTCACGGTTAAAGTCGCCAACACTGGCGACCGACCGGTGCAGGTTGGGTCGCACTACCATTTTTTTGAGACCAACCCGGCGCTCACCTTTGATAGGGCCGCTGCCCGCGGCATGCGCCTCGATATCGCCGCGGGTACGGCTGTGCGTTTTGAGCCAGGCCAAGAGCGCGACGTCACGTTGGTGCCGCTTTCAGGAAACCGCGAAGTCTACGGCTTCCGCAAAGACGTAATGGGCAAGCTATGACCCTGTTGGATAGGACTTGAAGTTCGGCCTATGTGCGACGCTTGCGTGATCGATACGGTCAAACAGACGATGCTGTCGCGGCGTGATATGTTTCGCGCGGGCGCGGTGGCTACGGTTGCTGCTGGCGCCGGGCTCACGGCAGTCGCCAAACCCGGCTTGGCCAATAGCCAGGCACCGCGCCAGGTGGTCGACCTCACGCACACATTGGATCGATCCTTTCCCACATTTTCTGGCGTTCCTGGATTCCAAGCAACGCAAACTTTCAACGCCAAGGATGATGGCTTCAACCTGTTCGACCTAACGCTAGACGAACATACAGGCACGCACATTGACGCCCCACTTCACTTCTCCGAGGACGGCCAATCTGTCGACGAGATCGAAGCTGACAAGCTGGTCTTGAACCTTTGTGTCATCGACGTCCGAGATCAGGCGGCGGTTGACCCAAACTATCAAGTGACGCCTGGCGATTTGGGGGCTTGGATCGAAGACCACGGCGAAATGGATGCGCCTTGCTGTGTCGCCATGCTGTCCGGTTGGAGTGAAAGGGTCTCAACGCCACGCTACCGCAACGCTGACGAGGAAGGCACAATGCACTTCCCCGGCTTCCATGCCGAGGCGTCCCACATGCTTCGGGAGCAGTCCGGCGCCGTGGCATTGGCCGTCGATACGCTTTCGCTTGATCACGGGCCGTCGACAAACTTCGCCACCCACAAGGACTGGCTGCCGACCAATCGATACGGAATCGAAAACCTCGCCAATCTCGACCAAGTTCCCGCAAACGGCGCCACGATCATCGCGGGTGCACCCAAGCATAGGGGTGGGTCAGGCGGCCCAGCGCGGGTTTTGGCACTGGTGTAGATGGCGAACGAGCAATTGAAGAACGCAGGTGATCATTGATCGATAGACTTTTAAGCTGGCGCGGTCGCTGGCGATCCCGTCAAATGTTTTCACTTCTCACGCCACCGCCACTTCCGGTGGCGAGCGCCTATGCGCGTCAAGAACAAGACCAAAAAAGGCAGGACGCACTCATGGAAAAGGCAAGCGCTAGCGCTGTCATGGACCTCAACTTCACGCTGTTGCGCATGGGTTTCGAAGCGCCCTCCGTGATCGCAATGCGCGCTATGGGTGCCGCCGGTCTATGGCATAACGCCGACACCGAAAACGAAATGATGGTGCGCGAAAAACAGCTTGCCTTTGCCAAAGGTGCAGCCAACGCGTCCCTTGCCTTTTGGAAGGGCGCGACGCCTGCCGCCATCATGCTTGAAGCCGTCAAACCGATGAAAGAGCGCACCGGCTCGAACGTCGAGCGCCTGTCCGAAGGCGGCCCACGCATCCCAGGGGTGACCCGCCCATGATCACCCGACACGCCCTCTAACCAGCTAGCCTTGCATTAAGGAGCACCGCCATGCCTGCCTCTCTCTCCCGCGCTGCCTATGCCGGCATGTACGGCCCAACCACCGGCGATAAGGTACGCCTGGCGGACACCGAACTGTTTATCGAAGTGGAAAGCGACCTCACCACCTACGGTGAGGAAGTGAAGTTTGGCGGCGGCAAGGTAATCCGCGACGGGATGGGCCAGAGCCAGGTGACCCGGGCAGACGGTGCCGTTGATACGGTCATCACCAACGCCCTGATCGTCGATCACACCGGCATCTACAAAGCGGATTTGGGCCTAAAGGATGGGCGCATCGCGGCCATCGGTAAAGCGGGCAATCCGGACACACAACCCAATGTCGACATCATCATTGGCCCAGGCACAGAGGCGATCGCGGGCGAAGGCAAGATCCTGACGGCTGGCGGCTTCGACGCGCACATCCACTTCATTTGCCCACAGCAGATCGATGAAGCGCTGATGAGCGGCCTCACCACCATGCTGGGTGGCGGCACTGGCCCGGCGCACGGCACCCTCGCGACCACCTGCACGCCTGGCCCTTGGCACATTGGCCGCATGATCCAGAGCTTTGATGCGTTCCCCATGAACATCGGCCTCGCCGGCAAAGGCAACGCCTCCCAGCCTGCAGCACTGGAAGAGATGGTGCTCGGTGGCGCATGCGCCCTGAAACTGCACGAAGATTGGGGCACCACGCCCGGCGCGATCGATTGCTGCCTTTCCGTCGCCGATGAGTACGATGTGCAGGTGATGATCCACACCGACACGCTCAACGAGTCGGGCTTTGTGGAGAGCACCATCGACGCGATCGCCGGGCGCACCATTCACGCCTTCCACACTGAGGGCGCTGGCGGCGGCCACGCACCGGACATCATCAAGGTTTGCGGCCTCGATAACATTCTGCCGTCCTCGACCAACCCGACCCGCCCCTACACGGTGAACACGGTGGCCGAACACCTCGACATGTTGATGGTTTGCCACCACTTGGACAGCCGCATCCCCGAGGACATCGCCTTCGCCGAGAGCCGCATCCGCAAGGAAACCATCGCGGCTGAAGACATCCTGCACGATATGGGGGCGTTCTCGATCATCGCGTCCGACAGCCAGGCCATGGGCCGCGTTGGCGAAGTGCTGATCCGCACTTGGCAGACCGCCGACAAAATGAAACGTCAGCGCGGTGCCCTGCCAGAAGAAACCGGCGACAACGACAATGTGCGGGTGCGCCGCTACATCGCCAAATATACCATCAACCCGGCCATCGCGCATGGCCTCGCCGCCGAGATCGGATCCATCGAGGTCGGTAAACGGGCTGATCTGTGCCTATGGAACACCGCCTTCTTTGGCGTGAAGCCAGACATGGTGATTGTCGGTGGCTCCATCGCAGCGGCGCCTATGGGCGACCCGAACGCCTCCATCCCGACGCCGCAGCCTGTCCATATGCGCCCCATGTTCGGCGCCTTTGGCAAGGCGATCACCAACTCATCGGTGACGTTTGTGTCTCAGGCAGCGATGGATGCGGGCTTGCAGGAAACGCTAGGTGTCGAGAAGGCCATGGTCGCCTGCGCCAACACACGCGGCGGCATCTCCAAAACCTCCATGGTGCACAACAGCGCGACGCCAAACGTTGAAGTTGATCCAGAAACCTATGAGGTCCGCGCTGATGGGGAGCTGCTGACGTGCGAACCGGCTGAAGTTGTCCCGATGGCACAGCGGTACTTTATGTTTTGAACTTGCCCACAGTTTCCTCCGTCCTCGACCACACCCACCACCCAGCGGACACGATTACACTGGATGAGACAGACCGCCATCGCCGCCGTATGAAGATGACATCAGACGGCGGCATCGCCTTCCTTCTCGATCTGCCGGAGGCGCGTCTGCTGCGCCATGGCGAAGGGCTGAAGCTTTCCGACGGTCGCGTGATTGAGGTGAAGGCGGAGCCCGAGGCGCTTTATGAGGTCACCGCGCGAGACACCGGGCACCTGGTGCAACTCGCCTGGCAGATCGGCAATCGTCATCTGGCCGCCGACATCACCGCCGAGCGTATCCGCATCCGTGCTGACCATGTGATCAGGGACATGCTGGAGGGCCTTGGCGCGACGGTGGTCGAGATAGAAGCTTCGTTCGACCCTGAAGGCGGCGCCTACGGCGATGCCCACAAAAGCCATCATCGGGAGCATGATCACCACCACTATGGAGATCCTGCGCATGATTAAACCCGCCTCAGCCCCCCTTGCCTTTAGCGCTATTGCGGCTCTGATTTTTGCTGCGCCTGCATCCGCCATCACTGTGGAGGAGTGCGACTGGCGCGCATCGCTGGCGGGCATCCCCGAGCCATGGGAAGACCATACTCGGACCTATGCCAATGGTGATGTGCGCATCACCGTGACCGACATGATTGAGCCTGCAGCTGGCGCCTTCCATCTGGTCGTCATCTCGCCGCCGTATGACGAGTTGGGCGGCAAGCAGTGTCGCGTGGTGTCACTCAACGGCGCGACCGGATTCACCCGCCTGATTACCTCCACAGCAAGTTCCGCCTACAACCCCGCAGTCGGGCTGACCCTCACCTTGCCATCGGGCACCTACAATCCTGAAACTGGTGGAACTGACGAGCAAGATCTGCTGGTCACTATCAACCAAGCAACTGGCGACATCGATGTTCGTTGGGCAGGTGGCAAATGAGCCAGTCACTTGCCCGCCTGATGGCCTGGCTTTCACCGGTCTTCCCGACTGGCGGCTTTGCCTATTCGGCAGGGCTGGAGCAGGCTGTCGCCGATGGCTTCGTACACGATGAAGCCAGCCTGCAAGACTGGCTATCCATGCTTTTGCAACGCGGCAGCTTCTGGAATGAGGCCGTGCTGTTGGCCGCTGCCTACCGCCAGGAGGACGGCGTGTCCGAGCTTGCAAAGGCCGTCAGCGCCAGCGCCGAACGCCACCGCGAAACGCTGGACCAAGGCACCGCCTTCTTAGATGCGTCGTCCGCCTGGGGAACATTCGACCTGCCGCGCGAGACACCTCTGCCGGTGGCGCTAGGCGTGGTGTGCCAAGCATCGGAAATCCCCTGTGAGGACGCGCTGGTCGCAACCTTGCAAACGCTGATCTCCAACCAACTCCAAGCGGCCATTCGATTATCGCTGGTTGGCCAAACCGGTGCGGCCCGCCTGTTAGCGGCACTTGAGCCTGTGATCCTCACCGTCGCCGAGCAGGCGAAGGCTTCGACGCTTGACGAACTTGGTGGCTGCGCCTTCATGACCGACATAATGAGCGTACGTCACGAAACGCTGCAACCAAGGATATTTCTCTCGTGAGCACCGCCCCTCAAAATGGCCCTTTGCGCATTGGCATTGGTGGCCCCGTTGGCTCCGGCAAGACCACCCTCACCGCTGCGCTTTGCCTGGCATTGCGCGACACCCACTCGGTCGGCGTCGTCACCAACGACATCTACACCAAAGAAGATGCAGACGCGTTGGTGCGCATGCAGGCGCTGACCTCCGACCGCATCATGGGTGTCGAAACCGGCGGTTGTCCGCACACCGCAATCCGCGAGGACGCGTCGATAAACCTGCGCGCCATTGAGCGCCTGACAGAGAAGCACCCGGACCTGGATGTGGTGCTCATCGAGTCGGGCGGTGATAACCTAGCAGCCACCTTTTCGCCGGACCTGGCCGACTTGTCGCTCTACGTCATCTCCGTGTGCCAGGGTGAAGACATTCCCCGCAAAGGTGGTCCAGCGATCACGCGATCCGACATGCTGATCATCAACAAGGCAGACCTCGCGCCCCATGTCGGTGCCAACCTCGACATCATGCAGGCGGACGCATCTAAGGCGCGCGGTACGCGTCCCTTCGTCTTCACCGACTTGAAGTCCGGTAAGGGCGTTGAAGACATTGTTGGCTTTCTAACCGAAACAGGTGGCCTTCAAGCTGCCTAAACGGCATGAACTAGGCTCCACTCACACCAACGATCATCTGGAAAACCACACCGCTAATGATAGCCCCACCAACGCCAAGGCCAAGGTAAGCCCCGAACACCCGAGGCTTCACCAGCGACCAAACAGCGGCCGCTGCCGGGATAGAGCTGACGGCACCGGCCATCAGGAAGGCCATGGCAGCACCCTGGCTCATACCCTGCTCAATCAGGCCAGCCAGCATCGGCGGTGCGACATAGGCATTGAGATAGGCAGGCATGCCGATGATGGCCGCCGTGGCGATCGGTTGCAGGCCTTCACCGCCCACAAGAGTAGCGATCAGATCAGCTGGCACATAATGCACCATCAGCGCTTCAAGAACGTAGGCCAACATCAACCACTGACAGAGGAAAATCAGATTATCGGAACCAGCCTCGCGGAAGCTCGCGCGGCGTTTTTCATCTTCCCAGAAACGCCAATGCGGCTTGCCATCGAGCGGATTGGGGCCGCAACCACAGCCTGAACTCTTGCGCGGCTTGAGCACGTCTTGGAACAGGCCTGCGCGCTCAAGGCCGAGCATGGCAATGCCGCCCATCAAGCCAAGACCAACAGCGGCTCCGGCTTTGGCGATGGCAAAATCCCAGCCAAGTGCAGCGGCGGTGATCAGCGTATTAGGTGGATCAACCAACGGCGAGGACAGCCAGAATGCCATCACAGCCGACAGTGGGGCGCCCAGGGCCAGCAATGCGGCGATGAACGGGATAACTTCACACGAGCAAAAAGGTGCAAGCCCGCCAAACAAAGCGGCCAGGGTGATCATACGCACCGGATGTCCCTGGAAGGCACTGGCGACAATCGATTCAGCGCCCGTGGCTTTCAGCCAAGCCAGAAGGCCAACGGCGAACAGGATGTAGGGTAACGTGCCGCCGAACGCGCGCGCCGCAAAGCTGGCAACACTTCGCAATTGCTCGGCGTCAAGCAGCGCGACCAGCACCAGGATGGTCAAAGCAAAGAACCAGGGCGTGAAGATGAGCTTCTTCAGCCGTGGCCATAATTTGGATTCGGGTGTGAGGACTGTCTCGCTCATGCGGCGGCCTCCTCGGAAACAGGCTGATCGACACAGCACTCACTCAGGATAAAACCCGCAAGCGCCCGCAGATGATCAAAATTCGCCCGACAGACAATCATCCGCCCTTGCCGTTCTTGCGACACAAGACCTGCAGCCGCCAGGAACTTAATATGATGGGCCAAGGTAGACGCCGGGATCCCGGTGCGCTCGCCTATGGCACCTGTTGCCAGGCCATCGGGCCCAGCTTTCACCAGCACCCTCAGAACCGCAAAGCGCGATTCTGATCCCATTGCAGCAAAACCTTCCGTCGCTTGGACAAAGTTCATGCCATTCCTGTTGAACCATTATTTCTATAATTCTGGAAATATCGAATTAAGTGAGATTGTCAAGCGGTTTCCCAAGTCGCACTCGGTCACGGACCGCCTTAGGTGAGCCAGGTCCAAGCAGCCGAAGCGATCAATTGCAGAGCTAGCAGTGTAAGCACCATCTTGAAGGCTTTGCGGAAGGTCACCTCCGGCAGGGAGTGAAGGAGCTTCGTACCCACAAGGGTGCCAAGGAACCCAAAAGCCACCATGGCCACCATAACCGGAACCCAAGCGCCGAAGGCAAAGCCCAGGAAGCCAAAGGCGACAACCTTCAACCCATGTTGCATCACCATCGCCGCAGCGTGCGTTCCGGCATAGTGACGCCGATCTTCAAGGCGCGGCGCAAGCAAAGCGGCAACAAAAGGCCCAGTCGCGCCGACAAACATGGTGAGAACGGTGGCGAACACGCCGCCAGCGAAGAGGCCGAACGGGCCGCGACCTTCGCCGTGAACCTTGGGTCCCCACAAGGTGAAAAGAACGAACAGGCCGACAAAGGTTTTTAGAAGGGCTTCGGGAAGCGTGACCACCAACTGCCCGCCAACCAGCGCACCAATAATCGCCCCAACCGTAAAGATGCCGAGCAGTGGCCAAACCACCTGGCGGATCTGAACGAGCGCCCGCCCAGTGTTGGCACCCATCTGCACCACGCCATGAACTGGGATCAGCACGGCCACTGGAACAATCGACGCCATGATGGCGAGCAGGGCGACGCCACCGCCAATACCGAAGGCGGCGGTTAGCGCTGCCGTAAAGAACGCAGAACCAACAAGGATGGAAGCCGAAAGCAGCGACAGCCCGTCCGGCAACAAGGCAAGTAAGGTCGACATGGCCGAGCTTCTAACAGGCGGAAAGGCAACCCCAAAGGTCGGCCTTATCCAGCGAGGCGCGTCTCCACCAACTCCACCCAGTAGCTCGAACCCAGCGGGATCAAGTCATCGTTGAAGTCGTAATGCGGCGAATGCAGGTTGGCAGAGTGCTCGCCATTGCCCGCGAAGATGAACGCACCTGGCCGTTCTTCCAACATGAAGGCGAAGTCCTCACCACCCATCACGGCGGGTGTGGCATCATCCACCTTATCGGCCCCTGCGACCTTGGCCGCGATTGATGCGGCGAAGGCGGTTTCGCGGTCGTGGTTGACCACAACCGGGTAGTTGCGCTCATAGTGCAGTTCCGCCGAACACCCCATCGCGGAGGCAACACTTGTGGCGATCTCACGAATGCGCCGCTCGGCCAAGTCCCGCACGGGCGGGATCAACGTGCGGACAGTACCTGTCATCTGAACCCGCTCGGGGATGACATTGTCTGCCTGGCCGGCATGGATCGTTGTCACCGAAACAACCAAACTCTCCATCGGATCATTGTTGCGCGAGGCGATGGTTTGCAGCGCAGTGATGATTTGCGCGGACGTTACCACTGGGTCGATACCGGTGTGCGGCCTCGCAGCATGCCCACCAACGCCGGTCACGGTGATCTTGAAGAAATCGGTCGCAGCCATGATCGGGCCAGGGCGGATCGCAAAGGCACCCACAGGGATGCCTGGATAGTTGTGCAGTCCGTAGACCTCATCGATACCGAAGCGCTCAAACAGCCCGTCATCCATCATGGCTTTAGCGCCAGCACCGCCTTCTTCAGCAGGCTGAAAGATCACAACCACCGTGCCCACAAATCCACGCGTTTCGCAGAGATGTTCCGCCGCTCCAAGAAGCATCGCAGTGTGCCCATCATGGCCGCAGGCATGCATCATGCCCGGCTTGGTCGAGGCGTGGGCAAGCCCAGTTTCCTCTTCGATAGGCAGCGCATCCATGTCGGATCGCAGCCCCACTGTAGGGCCATCGCCCTTGCTGCCCTTGATGACGCCGACAACACCTGTCTGGCCCAGGCCTTCGACCACCTCGTCACAACCAAAAGAGCGCAACTTCTCAGCCACAAATGCCGCCGTCTCGGGGACGTCGTACATCAGCTCCGGATTGCGATGCAGATGATGGCGCCAACCTTTGATGGCGTCAGCGCGGGCGGCGATATGGTTGTTGACGGGCATATAGATCTCCGGATCTGCGTAGGAATTGCTGTCTTCTTTAGCATGCCAGCAGGATCAGCATAGACCCAACACGGGCCTTACGTTGATTTGGACCGTGTTCTGAACAGGGCCAATATTTTAACAGGCGCCCTGGTTGATCTCCAAAGACGATCGGCGGTTTTAGCAAGGCAAGTTTCTACGCTTCGGGCCTACTTCGAAGATAAGGCACGACGCCTTCTTGGGCGTGGTGTTGACAAATTTGGAACGATCCAATAATTGCGGTTGAAACGGGTTTCAAAGATCCGAACAAGAAACGTTGGGGAGGAGCCATGCGCTGGGCGCTGGTCGGGGCAAGTCGGATTGCTTCCAGTTACATGATTGATGCATTGCGCCAGGTTGGAGGTGACGTTGCGGCCGTCCTGAGCTCCAACGCCGAACGCGGTGCGCAGTTCGCTGCAGACAACCGTATTGCCCATAGCTTCACCGATCTCGATGCCATGCTGGCCATGGACGGTATTGATGCCGTCTACATTTCCACGACCAACGAAAAACACCACGCACAGGCTCTGGCCTCAATTGCTGCGGGCAAACATGTGGTTTGCGAAAAGCCACTGGCGATGAATTTGGTCGACGCGGTTGAGATGGTCCAAGCCGCCAAGGACAAAGGCGTTGTGTTCGCAACGAACCACCATTTGCGTAATGCCGGGTCGCATCTGGCCATCCGTGATTTGGTGAGCAGCGGTCGCGTTGGCGATGTTCTAAGCGTTCGCGTTTTCCATGCTGTTTTCCTACCAGCCCAACTTCAAGGCTGGCGCATCAATGATGCCGCAGCCGGGGGCGGCGTGATCCCAGATATCGTCGTCCACGACGCCGACACGGTTCGCTTTCACCTAGGCGAAGACCCGGCAGAGGTCGTCGCCATGGCATCCACCTCCGGCCTCGGCCAAGGCGTTGAGGACAGCGTTATGAGCGTTTGGACCATGCCGTCGGGCGTGACCGTTCAGACCCATGAGAGCTTCACCCATGCCCATGCGGGCTCGGGCATTGAAATTCACGGCACAAAAGGATCGATCTTCGCGCGAAACGTGATGACCCAGCAGCCGATCGGCGAGATTTGGGTAATCGATGAAAAAGGGCGCGAGGACATCTCTTTCTCAGGTCACAATCTCTACATTCGCTCGATGGGCCTGTTCGTTGACGCCGTGGACGGCAACGGTCGCCCATCGGCCGATGGCGTTGATGGCATTAAATCGCTCGCCGTGGCCCTGGCGGTAAAAAAAGCTGCCGACTCCGGCACGCGCGTCTCTGTCGATTATGGAGGCGTGTGAGCCATGGTGTCGAAAGTCGTTTCCTCCCAAGAGGCAGTCAGCCGGATCGAAGATGGCGCGGTTGTTACCGTTTCGTCGTCGTCCGGCCTTGGCTGCCCCGACAAAGTCTTGGCCGCAATCGGCGAACGCTTTGAATCCGAGGGACATCCACGCAACATCACCACGCTGCACCCCATCGCGGCCGGCGATATGTACGGCATCAAGGGTGTCGATCACATCGCGCGCGATGGTCTGCTGGCGCGCATCATCGCAGGATCTTATCCATCAGGCCCCTCCTCCATGCCGATGCCAGAGATCTGGCGTATGCTGGTCGAAAACCGGGTCGAAGCTTACAATGTTCCCTCGGGTATTCTGTTCGACATGCACCGCGATGCGGCTGCCCGCCGCCCGGGTGTCCTAACCCAGGTTGGTCTGGAGACCTTTGTCGACCCGACCCTGCAGGGCTGCGCCATGAACGACGCCGCAGCCGACAACCCTATTGTTCATCGCGTTGAACTTGCCGGGCAAACCTGGCTGCATTTTCCCAACATCGTGCCCGACGTCGCCATCCTTCGTGCCACAACGGCCGATGAGAATGGCAACCTGACCTATGAGCATGAAGGTGCCTATCTGGGTGGACTGGAACAGGCGATAGCCGTGCGCAACGCAGGTGGGTTTGTGATCGCGCAGGTGAAGCGGGTCACAGCCGCGGGCTCTCTGCGCCCTCACGATGTGCGCGTTCCGGGCCATCTGGTCGATGCGATCGTCGTCGACCCGGACCAGCTGCAAACTACCGAGACAGCTTACGACCCTGCCATTTCCGGCCAAATCATGCGCCCATGGGACAGTTTCTCCCATGCGGAGCACGGCATCGAGAAGATCGTTGCCCGCCGCGCGGCCATGGAACTGCGCCGTGGACAGACCGCCAATCTTGGCTTCGGCATTTCCGCAATGGTACCACGCATCTTGCTTGAGGCGGGCGAACAGCAGGCCGTGACCTGGGCTATTGAGCAGGGCGCCACAGGCGGCATGCCACTCACCGGCTTTGCCTTCGGTTGCGCGTCCAACGCCGACGCTTACATGCCATCCCCGCAACAATTCACGTACTTCCAGGGTGGCGGCTTTGATGTCTCGTTCCTGTCGTTCCTCGAAATCGACAATGAAGGCAACGTCAACGTATCCAAACTTGGCAAGAAGCCTTACCTCACCGCGGGCTGTGGCGGCTTTGTCGACATCACCGCCCACGCCAAGAAGATCGTCTTCTCCGGCCTGTTCGAAGCCGGTGCTGAGCTTGAACTGACCGACGACGCGCTGAGCGTGCGCAAGCCTGGCAAGTTCACCAAGATGGTGGACCAGGTCGAGCATGTGACCTTCTCCGGCAAGCGCGCCCGCGAAACAGGACAAGAGGTTCTCTACGTTACCGAACGCTGCGTGATCAGACTGACAGACGGCGGCTTACTGGCGACCGAAATCATGCCAGGCATCAACGCCGGGCGCGATATCGTCGACGCTTCGCAAGGCCGCGTGCGCGTCGCCAACGACGCCATCGAACTGCCGGTTTGCATGCTGCGCCAAGGCGCGATGGAGCTTGCCCTATGAGCGCACTCCACCTGATGACCGGCGGCACCGTTGCCGAGATCCGCCTCGACAATCCGGCGAAACTCAACGCCTTCACCCGCTCCATGCTGGCGTCGTTGGATGACTATTGCACCGAGCTTGAGCAAGACCGTGAGGTTCGGGTTGTTGTCGTGACCGCGACTGGTTCTCGCGCCTTTTGTGCCGGTGCCGACATTAAAGAATGGGCCTCACTCAGCCCAGAGGCTTTTGCCCGCGATTGGGTTCGCAGCGGCCACCGCGTGTTTGACCGTCTGGCACGGCTTTCCAAGCCAA
This sequence comes from Hyphomicrobiales bacterium, assembly GCA_965601715.1. Lineage (GTDB taxonomy): Bacteria > Pseudomonadota > Alphaproteobacteria > Rhizobiales > MH13 > MH13. The sequence goes on from OZ271835.1 coordinate 2,192,032, forward strand.
CCGTTGCGGCGATCGGCGCCCATGTCTTTGGCGGCGGGCTAGAGTTTGCTGCCTGCTGTGACCTTCGGATTATCGCACCCGGTGCCACACTGGCCCTGCCCGAAGCCCAGGTTGGAGTTGTTCCTGGTTGGTCGGGTACGCAACGCTTGATCCGCTTGGTCGGCGAGCCCGCCGTGAAAGAAATGGCCTTGTTCGGTCGCCGTCTCAGTGCCGACCGCGCCGTTGCTTTGGGCTTTGCCGCCGAGATCGCCGAAGACACGCGTGCCCGAGCTTTTGAGATCGCCCAGGCTGCTGCAGGCCAATCCGCAGCCTCAACAGAGGTCGCCAAATACATGATCCACGCCGGTGTCGGCGAAGATCGCGATGCGCTGATCGAGGCCCTCGGCTCCGGCATGGTGGCGGCAAGTGCTGACCGGGCGGAGGGCGTTGCCGCTTTCCTTGAAAAACGCCCAGCAAAATTTGGAGCTGTTGGCCCATGAACGACCTCACCATCGTCGCCGCCCAGGCTACGGAACTGCCCAACAGCCCATTTGAGGCCAAGCATCTGATTGATGGCGCCTGGCGCGATTCTGTCGATGGCGGAACCTTTGAGCGGATCTCGCCTGCACATGGGTCCGTGGTCACCGTCGCAGCGAAGGGCAATTCGGCTGACGTGGACGCTGCCTTGGACGCAGCGCGGCGCACCTTCGACGCTGGAGATTGGTCCCACAGCAGCGGCAAAGACCGGGCGACGCTGTTGTTGAAGGTCGCTGACCTTATCGAGCGCGATCTGGACCGCATCGCACTTGTCGAGACCTTGGAATCCGGCAAACCCATAGCCCAAGCGCGTGGCGAGATTGAAGGTGCAGCCGACCTATGGCGCTACGCAGCCTCCCTCGCGCGTACCATGCATGGCGAGAGCCACAATTCGCTCGGATCCGACATGTTGGGAGTGGTTTTGAAGGAGCCGATCGGCGTCGTTTCGATCATCTGTCCGTGGAACTTCCCGTTCCTGATTGTCAGCCAAAAACTGCCCTTTGCGCTCGCTGCTGGGTGCACAGCCGTTATAAAACCGTCGGAACTTACGCCTTCAACAACCGTTATCCTCGGGCAATTACTTATAGAAGCTGGTCTCCCCTCAGGGGTAGCAAACATTGTGCTTGGTTATGGTGATCCCGTTGGTTCTCAGATGACCTCTGACCCGCGCGTCGACATGGTGACGTTCACTGGTTCGACGGGTGTGGGCAAAGCTATTTCTCGTGCCGCGTCAGGCACCTTGAAGAAGGTTGCCCTCGAACTAGGCGGCAAAAACCCTCAAGTCATTTTCCCCGATGCCGACCTCGACCAAGCGATCGACGCCATAGTGTTTGGCGTCTATTTCAACGCGGGCGAATGCTGCAATTCAGGTTCGCGCATCATTGTGCACAAGGATGTCGCTGAAGAGGTGATCTCTCGCACAGTGGAGCTATCGAAATCCGTGCCGTTCGGCGATCCGCTGAACCCAGACACGAAAGTCGGCGCGATTATATCGCCAGAGCACCAAGCCAAGATCGATGGCTATGTCACCGCTGCTGCGCGTGCTGGGGCGGATGTGCGCCTGGGCGGTCGCCCGCTCAGCGTACCAGGCATGCAAGGTCAGTTCTACGAACCCACAGTCGTGGCCAATGTCAACGCCGATATGCCGATCGCACGCGAGGAAGTGTTTGGTCCGGTACTGTCGGTACTGACGTTTAAAACTTTCGATGAGGCCATCGAACTGGCCAACAATGCCGCCTATGGCCTTTCTGCAGGTGTTTGGAGCGAGAACGTTCACACCTGCCTTGCGTTCGCGCGGCGCGTCCAAGCCGGCACCGTGTGGACCAACACGTGGATGGACGGATACGCCGAACTGCCATTTGGCGGCGTCAAAGAAAGTGGTCAGGGCCGAGAGCTCGGCCGTTATGGATTGGAAGAATTCCTAGAGGCGAAAACTGTGACGATGCGGATTGGCCGCACACGGGCGCCCTGGGTGGATGTGTAAGGCCGCAAATCAAGCGACCAAACACGAACGACGATACGCAAAAGGGAGGAAACCATGCGTAAACTCACACTAACGACACTCACTGCAATGGGTGCGTTGCTTGCTGCATCACCGGCTGTCGCCAACGATGTGGAAGTTCTGCACTGGTGGACATCAGGTGGCGAAGCTGCCGCTCTGAACGTCCTGAAAGACGACCTAGAAACGGGCGGCGTGGGCTGGACCGACATGCCCGTTGCTGGTGGTGGCGGCTCCGATGCCATGACCGTGCTGCGCGCACGCGTTACCGCGGGCGACCCACCAACTGCCGTGCAGATGCTTGGCTTCTCCATCCAGGACTGGGCTGGCGAAGGTGCCTTGGCCAACTTGAACGACCTTGCTACCGAGCAGGGCTGGAACGATGTTGTGCCTGCTGCTCTGCAACGCTTCTCCACCTTTGAAGGCAACTGGGTTGCTGCGCCTGTGAACGTCCACTCCACCAACTGGGTTTGGGCCAACACGTCGCTGATGGAAGAGCTCGGTCTTGAGCAACCAGAAACCTGGGAAGACTTCGTTGCTGCAATGCAGACAGCGCAAGACGCAGGTTATGTGGCTCTGGCCCATGGTGGTCAAGCATGGCAGGACGCAACCGTTTTTGACTCCATGGTGATGGGTGCAGGCGGTCCTGAGTTCTACCAAGCCTCTATGGTTGACCTGGACGCCGACGCCCTTGGCTCAGACACCATGGTTGAAGCGTTCCAGCGCATGGAAACGTTGCGCGGTTTTGTCGACGACAACTTCTCTGGCCGCGACTGGAACCTGGCAACAGCCATGGTCATCAACAACGAAGCTCTGTTCCAGATCATGGGTGACTGGGCGAAGGGTGAATTCGTCAATGCAGGCCAAACGGCTGGCGACGAGTTCGCATGCTTCCGTGTCCCTGGCACCGCTGGCACCGTGACCTTCAACTCTGATCAGTTCGCCATGTTCAACGTGACGGACATGTCATCGATGGAATCGCAAGTTGCGATGGCATCGGCTGTGATGAGCCCAGAGTTCCAGGTGGCCTTCAACGTCGTCAAGGGTTCGGTGCCTGCACGTACCGACATCCCATCTGACGAGTTTGATGCATGCGGTCAGATGGGTATGGCCCAGCTGGCAGAAGCAGCTGAAAACGGCACGTTGTTTGGTTCCATGGCTCACGGCCACGCCAATAACCCATCGACCCAGAACGCGATGTACGACGTCATCACGGCTCACTTCAACGGTGAGTTCGATGCCGAAACGGCCGCAGCTGAATTGGTAACTGCTGTCGAACTGGCTCAATAAGCCCAGTTTCGCCAAAACAATAAGAACTGGCCCGGCCCGCTCTGGGCCAGTTCCAATCAAGCCGGGCAAACCGGCACGGACACAAAACCAGCATCGGGGAGGGCCAGATGGCTGCATCATCCGCGCCAGGTGCGGACCTGCGCACGCGCCTCCAAAATTGGCTACCAAAGATCGTTCTTTCGCCGTCGCTGGCGATCATGCTGATCTTTGTCTACGGCTTCATCGTTTTCACGATTTTTCTGAGCTTCACCGACAGCCGCATGCTGCCGTCGTTCGGCTGGGTCGGCTGGCAAAACTATGATCGTCTGTTCCGCGTTCGTGAGTGGAACATCGCCCTCACAAACTTGGCGGTCTTTGCGTCGCTCTACATCGTCATCAGCACGATCATTGGGCTGTTCTTGGCGATCTTCCTCGATCAGAAAATTCGCGGCGAAGGTGTGCTTCGCCCGATCTTCCTCTACCCGATGGCGTTGTCCTTCATCGTGACCGGTACGGCGTGGAAATGGTTCCTCGATCCGGCAATCGGCATCGAAGCCACCATGCACTTATGGGGTTGGGAAAGCTTCGAGTTTGACTGGATCAAAGACCGAGAGATGGCGATCTACACGATTGTCATAGCCGCGGTCTGGCAGAGTTCGGGTTTTGTGATGGCCATGTTCCTGGCGGGCCTACGGGGTATCGACAACGAGATCCTCAAAGCCGCGCAAATGGATGGTGCATCGAATTTTCAGATGTACCGACGGATCATCTTGCCCCAGTTGCGGCCAGCGTTCCTGTCAGCCTTCGTCATCCTGAGCCACTTGGCCATTAAGTCCTACGACTTGGTCATCGCGCTGACTGGCGGCGGGCCTGGCAATGCCACGGCGCTGCCCGCAACCTTCATGTACTCCTACACCTTCACGCGAAACCAGATGGGCATTGGTGCATCGTCGGCGGTGATCATGTTGATGACCATTGCCGCGATCATGGTGCCATATCTCTACGCCGAACTGCGGGAGAAAAAATAATGTCTGTCGCATCAACAGAAAACGCCATCCGTTCGTCCAACACGACGCGCTTCTTCATTTACCTGGTTTTGCTTCTGTTTGCCCTGTTTTACCTGCTACCTTTTGGCATCATGCTGGTGAACTCGGTCAAACCGCTGTCGGAAATCACCGGCGGCAATATGGTGGCCCTGCCCCAGGTCTGGACGATTGAACCATGGCTCAGCGCTTGGTCGACAGCACAAATCGGGGTCGAACCAACGGGTCTGCGGCCCTACTTCATGAACTCGATTGCGATGGCCGTACCGGCCGTGGCGATCTCCACGGTGATCGGCGCGCTCAACGGCTATGTGCTCACCAAATGGCACTTCCGCGGCGCCACAATCATCTTCGGCCTGCTCCTGTTTTCCTGCTTCATTCCATTCCAGATCGTGCTCATTCCGATGGCGCGTATTCTGGGCATCTTGGACATCGCAGGCACGACGGTCGGGCTCATCCTGGTCCACGTGGTCTACGGCATCGGTTTCTCGACGCTGTACTTCCGCAACTACTATGCGGTGTTCCCTACCGAGCTCGTGCGGGCCGCACAAATCGATGGCGCTGGGTTCTTCCAGATCTTCTGGCGCATCATGCTGCCCTCGTCCGGACCCATCATCGCTGTGTGCTGCATTTGGCAGTTCACCAACATCTGGAACGACTTCTTGTTCGGCGCGTCCTTCGCCTCTGGCGGTGCTGCACCGATGACGGTCGCCCTCAATAACCTCGTGAACTCGTCGACTGGCGTGCGTGAATACAACGTGCATTTCGCCGGCGCGATCATGGCGGCAGGCCCAACGCTGCTCGTCTACATCGTGGCGGGTCGCTACTTCGTGCGCGGTCTCATGGCCGGCTCAGTGAAAGGATAGTCTCATGGGATTCCTCGACATCGACAGTGTCACCAAATCCTACGGCTCAGTGGAAGTTCTTCACCGCGTGGACATCGACGTGGAAGAAGGTGAGTTCCTTGTTCTCGTTGGTCCATCAGGGTGCGGAAAATCGACCCTGCTCAACATGATCGCGGGCCTGGAAGGCATCACCAATGGTGAGATCCGCATCAAGGGCAATGTCATGAACGGCGTGCACCCGTCTCAGCGCAACATCGCCATGGTGTTCCAAAGCTATGCGCTCTACCCGAACATGACGGTTGGCCAAAACATCACCTTTGGCCTGGAGATGAATGGCACACCGAAAGCGCAGCGCGATCAGGCGATGAACGACGTCGCCAAGCTCTTGCAGATTGAAAACCTGCTCGACCGTCGCCCCGGGCAGTTATCCGGCGGTCAGCGCCAACGCGTCGCCATGGGCCGCGCCTTGGTGCGCGATCCGGATGTCTTCCTGTTCGACGAACCGCTTTCCAACCTTGATGCCAAGCTGCGCGTGGATATGCGCACAGAAATCAAGAAGCTGCACCAAAAGCTCGGCACCACCATCGTGTACGTGACGCACGACCAGATCGAAGCGCTCACGCTGTCGACGCGGATTGCCGTTATGTTTGGTGGTTACGTGCAACAACTCGGTACGCCGCAGGAAATCTACAACGACCCCGCCAACATGTTTGTCGCTGGCTTCATGGGATCGCCGTCGATGAACCTGTTCCCTGCCAAAGTCGTTGATTCCAATGGCATCCCGGCAGCCGAAATCAAATTGGTTGATGGAACGGAAGCGACCATTCCGTTTGCCCAAGGGCGCATGGCCGGCCAGACTGGCCGCGATATCATTCTCGGCATTCGTCCGGAGGCCATCACAGACCGGGACGGCGCAGACCGAAACAGCCAAGCAGTGCATGTCATCGACTCACAAGTTGAAGTGACCGAGCCTGCCGGCTCCGACACGTTTGTCGTGACACAGATTGGCGGCAAAGACGTCGTTGGACGTTTCCGCGCCGACGTGCCGATCCGTGCTGGCGAGAAGTCTCAGTTTGCCTTCAACATGGAGAAGGCCGTCGCCTTCGATCCGCAGACGGAAGACCGGATCCGGTAATCCATGGCCAGCAGCCCAGACATTGTCATCGTCGGCAGCGGCATGGGCGGCGCAACGCTAGCAGCGGGGCTGGCGCCCACGGGCGCCCGCATCACCATCCTGGAACGGGGACATCAGATCCCCGAGGATGCGCCAGTCCGCGATCCGTGGCGCATCTATACGAACAGCGCCTTCAAGCCGGATGAGACCTGGCTTGATGAAAACGGGCAACGGTTCGCGCCAGGCAATTACTACAATGTTGGAGGCAACTCGAAGTTCTACGGCGCGGTGCTGATCCGCTACCGGGCTGAAGATTTCGACGAGCAGGAGCATTATGGCGGCACATCACCAGCTTGGCCGCTCGCCTATGATGATGTCGCCTCTTGGTACGACGCGGCCGAAACGCTCTACCAGGTGCGCGGGCTTGGCTCGGATGATCCATCCGAGCCCAACCATACAGCGCCCTACCCCTACCCACCGGTCCCTGATGAACCGGCCATGCGCAGTGCACGTGAACGGCTTTCCCGCGCTGGTGTGCACCCCTTCACCTTGCCGCTCGGCGTCGACATCGACACCTGGCTCGACTATGGCCAAACCGGCTGGGACGGCTACCCGGATGCGCGCTGCGGCAAGATGGACGCAGAAACATGCGGTCTGGCCCAAGCACTGACCCACGACAATGTGGAGTTGGTAACCGGTGCCAATGTTTTGGCGCTTCGCTTGGGGCCAAATGGGCGCGAGGTCACCGAAGTCGTCTACGAAAGGCGTGGCGAAGAAATCGTGCTGCGCCCCCGAATGGTCGCTCTGTGCGCCGGGGCCGTGCAGTCGGCGGCGCTTCTGCTGCGCTCGGACATCGCCAACAGCTCCGACCAGGTCGGTCGTTGCTTTATGAACCACAACGCAAGTGCGGTTATCGCGATCGACCCGCGCTTTCGCAATGACTCGGTCTATCAAAAGACATTTGGCATCAACGACTGGTATTTGTCAGATGGCGAAGGCGGTAAACCGCTGGGCAATGTTCAACTACTTGGCCGCGTAACACCCGACATCCTGAAAATCCAAGTCCCGCAACTGCCCAAGCCCGTCGCCGGGTGGATCTCCGGCCACGCCATCGATCTCTACGCGATCTCGGAAGACTTGCCGGATCCCGAAAGCCGCGTGGTTCTGCAGGGGGACGACATCGCCCTGATCTGGCGCCGCTCCAACATGGAAGCGCATCGCCGCCTGCTGGCAAAGACCAAACAAACGCTCAAAGCGGCTGGCTTCCCGGTTGTGCTGTCGCGCCTGTTCGATGGCCGCGTCCCTTCGCACCAGTGCGGCACCGTGCGTATGGGCAGCGACCCTGCCCAATCCGTCATCGACCCAGATTGCCGCTCTTGGGACCACCCCAATCTGTTCGTCACCGACGCCGGTGCCCTGCCCACCTCCGCCGCGGTCAATCCGGCGCTCACGGTGGCAGCGCTCTCACTGCGCGCGGCTGAGACAATCGCAAAGGACCTCGCAGCATGAGTGGTGTCGCACTGATCACCGGCGGGCAACGCGGCATCGGGTTTGGCATCGCCCAAGCGCTGGTGGATGCTGGATTCAAAGTGGCGCTTGTCGCCCGCCAAGCGCCCGACGGCGACGAGGTGCAACATACCCTTAGCGCGCTGGGGGACGCGGCGCGGTATTTCTCGCACGATGTGCGCGCAACCGAGAGCCACCCTGGCCTGTTGGACCGTATCGAAGCAGAGCTTGGCCCGGTCACCAGCTTCATCTCCAACGCTGGCGTCGGCGCACCGGTGCGCGGAGATATGCTCGATATCCTGCCGGAGAACTACGACTTCGTCATGGATATCAATCTGCGCGGAGCCTTCTTCCTGGCCCAAGCGGTGGCTCGCCGGATGGTGTCGCACGCGTCTGAGGCTTATCGCTCCATCATCTTTATCGGCTCGGTGAGCGCGACGATGGTTTCCATCGAGCGCGCCGAATACTGCATGTCGAAATCCGCCCTCGCCATGATGTCGAACTTGTTTTCCGTCCGCCTCGCGCCGGAAGGCATCGGCGTCTTTGAAGTGCGCCCAGGCATCATCGAGACGCCTATGACGTCAGGCGTCAAAGACAAATACACCGCCCGCATCGAAGACGGCTTGGTGCCAGCCCAAAGGTGGGGGCAACCCAGCGACATTGCAGGCGCAGTGTTGCCGCTGGTGCGTGGTGACCTGGCTTTTGCCACCGGCAGTGTCATCGATGCTGATGGCGGCCTATCCATTCCAAGGTTGTGAGAGATCCAATGAGCGACGCTTTTGATTTCATCATCGTCGGTGGCGGCAGCGCGGGCTCCGTGGTCGCTTCGCGCCTGTCGGAGAACAGCGATGCCCAAGTTCTGCTGTTGGAGGCAGGCGGCGGCGATTGGCACCCGTTCTACCACCTGCCTGCAGGCTTCGCGAAAATGACCAAGGGCATTGGTTCTTGGGGCTGGGGCACGACGCCGCAGAAACACATGAAAGACCGCGTCTTCAACTACACCCAGGCCAAGGTGATCGGCGGCGGCTCGGCGATCAACGCGCAGATTTACACGCGCGGCAACGCTCAGGATTACGACGAGTGGCGCCAGATGGGCTGCGAAGGCTGGGGCTATGACGATGTGCTGCCCTACTTCCGCAAAGCTGAGGACAACGACACCTACGACAACAAATATCACGGCAAGGGCGGCCCATTGGGTGTGTCCCAACCGCGCGCACCGCTGCCCATCTGCGAAGCCTATTTCGAAGCGGCCGGTGAACTCGGCATCCCACGCAATCTCGACATAAACGGCGAGACGCAAGACGGCGTTTGCTACTACCAGCTCACCCAGCGCAACTACCGCCGCTCTTCGGCCGCCATGGCCTATCTAGCCCCGAACCGTGGCCGCTCAAACTTGCATGTGCGCATGGGTGTGCAGGTGCGACGCCTCATCGTGGAGGGTGGCGAAGCACGCGGTGTGGAGTTGATGGACGGCACCAAGCTCACCGCGCGCAACGAACTCATCCTCGCCTCAGGCGCCATCGGCACGCCGCGCCTCTTGCAGCTTTCTGGCATCGGACCGTCAGTCCATCTGCAGGACAATGGCATCAACGTCGTCTTCGACCAACCACAAGTGGGCGAAAATCTTCAAGATCACCTCGACCTTTACTGCATCTGTGAAGTGTCTGGCCCCTACACCTATGACCGCTTCGCCAAACCACACCTATCGGTGCTTGCTGGCCTGCAATACATCTTCAATCGCACCGGTCCAGTGGCATCCAGCCTGTTTGAAACCGGCGGGTTTTGGTACGCCGACCCCGAAGCGCGTTCGCCAGATATCCAGTTCCACCTTGGACTTGGCACGGGCATCGAGAAAGGTGTTGAGGCGATGCCGGAAGGCGGTGTCACGCTTAACTCGTGCTACTTGCGACCGCGCTCGCGCGGAACGGTGCGTCTCCAAAGCGCGGATCCGGCAAAGGCACCGCTGATCGATCCAAATTACTTGGCTGACCCGCAGGACCGTGAAAACTCGATCCGCGGACTAAAGCTGACCCAGGACATCCTCGCACAGGGCCCCTTGAAGAAGTTCATCAAGGCAGAACGTCTGCCAGGCCCAGACGTCAAGACAGACCAAGAGTATTTCGACTTCATGTGCGAGCACTCCAAGACGTCGCACCATTGCGCTGGCACCTGCCGCATGGGTGTGGATGACGCGGCTGTCGTGGACCCGCGCCTGCGTTTCAACGGCATCGACAAGCTGCGCATCGTCGATAATTCGATCATGCCAACCGTCATTTCGTCCAACACCAATGCTGCCGCGATCATGATCGGCGAGAAAGCCTCCGACATGATCCGCCAAGATCACGGGATGGCCGCATGATTCGCCACATCGTCCTTATCAAGTTCAAACCCGGTCTCGCCGATGATGAGATCGCCGATATCTGGCGCGAACTCCACGCCATCGAAGGTCAGATGCCCGGACTGCTTTCCATCACATCGGGCCAAAGCGAGAGCCCGGAGAAGATTGAGCGCGGTTACATGCATGGCTTCGTCGCCGATTTTGAAAGCTGGGACGCGCTGCAAGCCTATCAAGAACACCCGCAGCACCAGGCCTTGGGCGCGCGCTTGGTGGCCAACGCAGTCGGCGGCCTTGGTGGAATTTTGGTTTTTGATTTGCCCGTCGAGGCCTAGGGCAAGGAACGAGACGATATGCTGACTCTACCAACCTTCGACAACACCCTAGAGCCTTACGAACTGGCCGGCGAACCCCTGGTACCGCGTGCACCCAGCGTCCCGCTGACGCGGACCGCATTCGCCGCGGCGCATGTGGTGTCTGACCCAATGGCGGAACGCGCGCCCTGGGTTGGGCGACCTGCCGTCGATTGGGAAAACACGCTGCGTTTTCGCCATTGGCTGTGGGATCAGGGTTTAGGTCTTGCCGAAGCCATGGACACGGCACAGCGCGGCATGGGGGTCGATTGGGCCACCGCCAAAGAGTTGATTGAACGCACCATGGTGGAAGCCAAAGCGCACCCGCTGAAACCTCGGGTTGCTTGCGGTGCGGGAACCGACCAGTTTGAACTCTCCGACCTGCGTGACTTGCCCGCGATCGAAACGGCCTACACAGAACAGATGGAGGCAATCGAAGCGGCCGGTGGTCAGATTATTCTCATGGCCTCGCGCGCCTTTCCCGCGATCAATGCCACTGCGCAGGACTACTTCGACGCCTACAGTCGCTTGCTTGCGCAAGCATCTGCCCCCGTCGTTCTGCATTGGTTGGGCGACATGTTCGATCCAGCGCTCACGGGCTACTGGGGGCACAGCGATATCGCCGCTGCATCAGACGCTGTACTGGCCATCATCGAAGCCAACGTCGCCAAAGTCGACGGCATCAAGATATCGCTGCTCGACCAGGCCCATGAAGAAACATTTCGTGCGCGACTACCCGACGGGGTGCGGCTCTACACAGGCGACGATTTCAACTATGCAGCGCTGATTGAAGGCGATGGCACGCATTATTCGCACGCCCTTCTCGGCGCCTTTGCCGCTATCGCCCCGGCGGCCTCCCAAGCGTTGGAAGCGCTGGCGAAAGGCGACAGCCAGACCTACCACGCGCTGTTTGCGCCGACGGTTCCGCTGAGCCGAGAGATCTTCAAAGCACCAACCCAGTTCTATAAAGCTGGGATCGCCTTCCTAGCTTGGCTCAACGGTGCACAATCGCATTTCTCCATGCCAGGCGGCTTCCAGTCGGCCCGCGAGATCACACACTATTCCGAAGTGTATCGCCTGGCAGACACGGCACGCGTTCTGTCCAAACCTGACCTCGCCGAAGAGCGTATGGGCTTGCTCCTCAAAGTCTACGGCCTTGCCTAGCTGAGCTCATGGGCAAGCGACCCACCATCTTGGACGTTGCCCGCCATGCGGGGGTTTCTAAGTCGACGGTTTCGCTCGTCCTGCAAAACTCACCGCTTGTAAAAGCTTCGACGCGCGAGCAAGTCGAAAAATCAATGACCGCGATCAACTATGTCTACAACCGATCGGCGGCAGGTCTGCGCGGCGCGGAGACCGGACTTGTTGGCCTGGTGATCAATGATTTGCGCAATCCATTCTTCACAGAGTTCGCGGCCAGCGCACAAATGGTCTTCGCTCAGAAGGGTTACTCAACGGTGATCGCCAACACCGATGAAGACCCAGAGGTACAAGGCAAAGTCGTTGATTCCATGATCGAGCATGGAGTCTCCGCCTTGGTGATCTCACCGGCCTACGGCGATTGCGGCGATCTTTTGGACAAGCTGGAAAGGGCGGGCACCCCAACCATGCAGGTCCTGCGTCAGATCGATCAGCGGGTATCCACCTTTCCCTTCGCCTCTCTGGACTACGCAAAGGGCGGCGCACTCGCCACCAAGCACCTGATCGAGCAGGGCGCCAAACGCATCGCCTTTATGGGCGGGATTGAAGGCCGTCCCATCACCCAGGAACGTATGCAAGGCTATCTAGAGGTTATGGAGTCCCACGGCTTGCAACCTTTGCACATAGCTGGACGACCATCGCGTGCCCTTGGACGGAGCATTGCAAGACGCTTGGGCGACGACCATCCAGACGTGGACGCAGCTCTTTGTTTCAGCGACCTGGTGGCCATCGGCGCGCTGTCGGGTTTCGCTGAACGCGATGTCAAAGTAGGACAAGACTTTCTTCTTGTCGGCTTCGACGACATTGAGGAGTGCTCTCTGGTCTATCCGCAGCTCAGCTCGGTGCGATGCGACGTGGCCAGGTTCGCCGAGCAGACGGCCGACGCAATCTTGTCATGGATAGATCAGGGCAAACGTCCACCCGCAGTTCAACGTTTGCCGGTGAAAATGATCGTCCGACAATCATCTGCGCAAGACAGATCTGACGGCATAGTGACCTGATCGATTACACACCATACGTTCTGCGTGCGCGATCTTCATAGCTCAGGAAGGGTCAATGAATCCCTTCATTGCGCTCTTGGCCATTCAAACCGGCCACATCACGTTGGGATCCGAGGCGGCGATAAGGCATGGCAGGTGTTCAATCCACCGCGCGAGACGCCTGGCCTGCTCCTCCTGTCTCGCTGCAAACTGACCCTGTCCAATATGCTCATTGTCTGGTGCGTTAGGTGTCGACCAAAGCCTCGTTTCTGGCGCGTTCAAAAAATCGGTCGTGCACAAGCGCGTGTCTTTTCATGCGGCCCCAGACCTGATCTCGCAAAAAGTTCTGGTTCCAAAGGGGAGTTGCGACGGTTCTCGGTACGTCGACATCAATCGCCCCGGTTATCGAAGGTAGAACGCCTGCAACGCCCCCCATACCGGCGAGCAAAAGTCTGTGTGTGTCCACCAATCCCGCATGACATGAAACCAGCAATCCGACTTGCACCGGTCATCGACCGCCGCTCTTTCTCGACTGTTGAGGACTGAATCGATGTCTCGAATCAGAAATCACACTTCATAGAGGGGTAATAAGCGAGTTGCCTGGCAAGACTCGCTTGATGCACCGCCTCGCGAAATGCGTTCACAAGAGCCACATCTTCTTTGATCGCGCCATCCACATCGCCCTGTTTCCAAGCGGCGTGAATTCCCTTGTTGCAGTCATTTGGTATTCGGTCGCGCAAGTTGAGGACGCTCAAAATTGGAGATGGACCAGCTCGGCTTTACCAAAAAATACCGCTGAATGAGATTTGACTTCTGAGTGAATGACTGATCGATATCGCTGTTTCAACCGCAGACTTAGCGCAATTGCCGATGTCCGATTCAAAAATCAAAACGATGGAAGATTTTGCAGCGGTGAGCGGGCTCTCTCGGCCGACGGTCTCCAAGTATTTCTTTGACCCGAGCAGTGTCCGGCCCAAGACACGCGCACGCATCGAAGAGGCGCTAGAGCGCTATGATTATCGACCGAACGTCTACGCCGTAAACCAGAACCGCCGTTCAACGCGGACCGTTGGCATCATGGTGCCTTATCTGACGGACCCGTTCTTTGGCGAGATCGCACGGACGATTGAGCGCCTGTGTATCGATGCGGGCTTCCGACCTATCGTGTTCAGTTCCCACGGTGAGACCGGGTTGGAGTCGGAGAATCTGGACAGCCTCAAAGCACTGAAACCAGCTGGAGCCTTGTTGGCCCCATTGGGGCGCGACTCCGACATTGGTGCTTTGGAAAGCTTCTGCGAGTCAGTTCCCACCGTGCTGTTCGACAGCAACATTGAAGGGCTTGGCCGGGCGTTCGTTGGGCTCGACAACAATCAGAGTGTTGGCACCATCGTTGATTATCTTTGCGAGACTGGCGAGCCGCCCTGTTTCTTTGAAGGACGTTCGGCCCCTAACCCAAACGTTCGATCAAAGCTTAAGGCTTATGAGGCTGCCATGAAGCGCCACCGTCACGAACCTCAAATCGTCTATGCTGAGGGTGATGGCTGGGATTTTGAGAAGATCGGCTATGAAGGCGCCATGCAGGCGCTCTCCACAGGTGCTTTCGCGACCAACACGATCCTTTGCGGCAACGACCGACTGGCGGTGGGTGTTCTTGCTGCCGCCTTCCAAAAGGGCCTACGCGTCGGGCGCGGCAGCACCAATGCGCTGCGTGTGGCGGGTCACGACGATCACCCATTCTCACGCTTCACCTGTCCACCCTTGACCACTGTCTCGCAGGACTTCTCTGCCATTGCTTCTCGCAGTGTTGAGTTGCTTATTGAGCTGTTCGCCGAGAGTGATGCCTCGACACGCCAACGGACAACGACCCTGTTTGAGGGGAGGTTGGTCGTGCGGGATTCGGCGTAAATACCGGTTCGAACTTTACGCGCGTAAAATATTGAATTGACATCTGCGACATTCTGTCGGTAACCTCCTAATTGCAAAAAACCAAAAAACTCCCGGGAGGAGACCCAATGTCTATTGCAAAGAAGCTGTGCGCGGCCACAGCTCTGTCGCTCGTGATGACCGGCGGCGCGGTCGCCGGTAGCCACTCACCGACCATCACAATCGCCACGGTAAACAATGGCGACATGATCCGCATGCAGGGCTACACGGATAATTTCACCGAGCAGACCGGCATCAACGTTGAGTGGGTGACACTGGAAGAAAACACGCTGCGTCAGCGTGTGACAACCGACATCACCACCAACGGTGGTCAGTTCGACATCATGACCATCGGCATGTACGAAACCCCAATCTGGGGCGCCAATGATTGGTTGGTCCCGTTGGACAGCCTGTCAGCTGAGTACGACGTCGACGACATTCTGCCTGCCATGCGTGGCGGACTTTCGCACGACGGTACGCTCTATGCCGCTCCGTTCTATGGCGAGAGCTCCATGGTTATGTACCGCACCGACCTGATGGAAGCTGCAGGCCTTGAAATGCCGGCTGCTCCGACTTGGGAGTTCATCCGTGAAGCGGCTGCTGCGATGGATGATCCAGCAAACGACATCAACGGCGTTTGCCTGCGCGGTAAAGCTGGGTGGGGTGAAGGCGGTGCCTTCATCACTGTGACCGCCAACTCATTCGGCGCACGCTGGTTCGATGAAGACTGGAACGCACAGTTCGACCAACCAGAGTGGAACGAAGCGCTGACATTCTTCGTCAACCTGATGAACGATTACGGCCCAGAAGGTTACGCTACCAACGGCTTCAACGAAAACCTGTCGCTCTTCCAACAGGGCAAATGCGGCATGTGGATTGATGCCACTGTGGCTGCATCCTTCGTGACCAACCCGAACGACTCGACCGTTGCTGACAGCGTTGGTTTCGCGCTGGCACCAGACAATGGCCTTGGCAAACGCTCTAACTGGCTGTGGGCATGGGCCTTGGCTATTCCTGCAGGTACCCAGCAAGCCGACGAAGCTCAGCAGTTCATCGAGTGGGCGACATCGCGCGAGTACATCGAGCTAGTAGCCGAGAACGAAGGCTGGGCCAACGTGCCTCCAGGTGCGCGCACCTCGCTGTACGAGAACCCAGACTACGCATCCGTGCCCTTTGCGCAGATGACGCTGGATTCCATCAACGCGGCTGACCCGAACAATCCGACCGTCGATCCAGTGCCTTACGTGGGTATCCAGTTCGTCGCTATTCCGGAGTTCGCCGGTATCGCCACCGAGGTGAGCCAGGAGTTCTCTGCGGTCTATGCCGGTCAGCAAACCGTTGAGGAAGCGCTTGAGAAAGCTCAGGCTCTGACCAACGATGCTATGGAAGCCGCTGGTTACCGCTAAGCGCACCATCCAATATATGGGGACGGTTTTCTCCCGTTGACCGTCCCCTTCACCCGCACTCCCCCTCTTTTCCCATTTGGCCGACTGCGCCTCCTGCTCGGCGCAGCCAGGTAACGAGAGAAGTGTATCGATGGCGACGAAAGCATCCAGATCCGCAGCCCGCATTATGATGGCGCCTGCAGTGATCCTCCTTTTGGGGTGGATGCTGGTGCCGCTAACGATGACGCTCTACTTCTCGTTCAAGAAGTACCTGCCGCTGCGCGGCGACAACCTTGAACGCGGCCTCGATTGGGTCGGCTTCGAAAACTACGCCCGGTTCCTGTCCTCCAGTTCGTTCTGGCCAAGCGTTCAGACAACCCTGGTGATGGTTGGTGGTGTTTTGCTCATCACGGTCATCTTGGGGGTCTTGCTAGCCCTACTGTTGGATCAACCCTTTTGGGGGCAGGGTATCGTTCGGATCTTGGTGATCGCGCCGTTCTTCGTGATGCCAACGGTGTCTGCCTTGGTCTGGAAGAATATGTTCATGGACCCGGTCAACGGTATCCTGGCCCACCTTTGGCGGTTCTTCGGTGCCGAACCTGTATCCTGGTTATCGGACGCATCGCTCCAGTCGGTGATCATGATTGTTTCATGGCAGTGGCTGCCGTTCGCGACACTGATATTGCTCACCGCCATCCAATCGCTTGATAGCGAACAGTTGGAAGCAGCCGAAATGGATGGCGCACCACCACTGAAGCGCTTTTGGTTCATCATCCTGCCGCACCTGAGCCGCGCCATCACCATCGTGGTGCTCATCCAAACCATCTTCCTGTTATCGATCTTTGCCGAGATTTTCGTGACCACCGGTGGTGCCTTCGGAACCCGCACGCTCACCTATCTGATCTTCCAGCGGGTGGTGGACAGCCAGAATATCGGGCTCGGTTCAGCAGGCGGCGTTTACGCAATCATCCTCGCGAACATCGTTGCGATCTTCTTGATGCGCATCGTTGGTCAGAACCTGGATCGGTAGGGAGGCAATCATGG
Organism: Hyphomicrobiales bacterium; assembly: GCA_965601715.1. GTDB lineage: Bacteria > Pseudomonadota > Alphaproteobacteria > Rhizobiales > MH13 > MH13. The sequence goes on from OZ271835.1 coordinate 2,209,043, forward strand.
CACGCGCAGTATCCACCCGCCGCAAGATCGTCATCACGGCATTGGCTTGGGCCGTTGGTCTTTTGATCTTCTTCCCGATCTACTGGACCATTTTAACGAGCTTCAAAACAGAAGCGCAGGCGATTAACGATCCGCCCTTGTTCTTCTTCTTTGACTGGACGCTGGAAAACTATGCCGTTGTGCAGGAGCGGTCGGATTATCTACGCTTCCTGTGGAATTCGGTGATCGTGGCTGGAGGTTCAACGCTGCTGGGTATTTTGGTGGCCGTTCCCGCTGCCTGGTCGATGGCGTTTGTGCCGTCCAAGCGCACCAAGGACATCCTATTGTGGATGCTCTCCACCAAGATGCTGCCAGCTGTCGGCGTGCTCTACCCCATCTCACTCTTGTTCATTCAGTTTGGGCTCCTGGACACCCGCATCGGTCTGATCCTGGTGCTTATGCTCATCAACCTGCCAATCATCGTTTGGATGCTCTACACCTATTTTAAAGAGATACCAGGCGAGATCCTTGAAGCGGCACGCATGGATGGCGCGGGGCTTCGCGAAGAGATCCTATACGTCCTGACGCCTATGGCGATCCCAGGCATCGCATCGACCATCCTGCTCAACCTAATTTTGGCATGGAACGAAGCATTCTGGACGCTGAACCTCACAGCAGCCGGCGCCGCACCGCTGACCGCCTTCATCGCCAGCTATTCCAGTCCGGAAGGCTTGTTCTTCGCCAAGCTCAGCGCGGCATCCACCATGGCCATCGCGCCGATCCTCATCCTTGGCTGGTTCAGCCAGAAACAACTTGTACGCGGCCTCACCTTCGGTGCGGTGAAATAGGAGACCGACGATGGGCAGAATAGTTCTCGATAAGGTCGAAAAAGCCTTCGGCTCGGTCAAAGTCATCCACCCGCTCGACCTTGAGATCAATGAAGGTGAGTTCGTGGTGTTTGTCGGCCCTTCGGGCTGCGGCAAGTCCACCTTGCTGCGGTTGATAGCGGGGCTCGAAGACGTTACGGGCGGGACCATCCGCATCGATGGGGACGACGCGACCGACGTGCCACCCGCCAAGCGCGGTCTTGCCATGGTGTTTCAGTCCTACGCGCTCTATCCGCACATGTCTGTGCGCAAGAACATTGCTTTCCCGCTGCGCATGGCCGGGCTCGACAAGGCTGAACAGGACAAGCGTGTCGAGCAAGCCGCCGCAGTTTTGAACCTGACCGACTATCTCGACCGGCGGCCCGCTGCCCTATCGGGCGGGCAACGCCAACGCGTCGCGATTGGGCGCGCAATTGTCCGTGAACCAGCGGCCTTCCTATTCGATGAGCCGCTCTCGAACCTGGACGCAGCGCTGCGCGTCGGCATGCGCCTGGAAATCAGCGAACTGCACGACCGTCTCAAGACCACCATGGTCTACGTCACCCACGATCAGGTGGAAGCCATGACCATGGCCGACAAGATTGTGGTGTTGCAGGCTGGACGCATCGAACAAGTCGGCACGCCGCTTGAACTTTACCGTGAGCCGCGCAATCGCTTCGTTGCCGGGTTCATTGGGTCGCCCAAGATGAACTTTGTCGAGGGTGAAGAAGCCTCCAAACGCGGCGCTCATGCCATCGGTGTGAGGCCCGAACACATCACGCCATCGGCAACGGAAGGCGCGTGGCAAGGGCGCGTCGGCGTCTCGGAGCATTTGGGCTCAGACACGTTCTTCCATGTGCATGTTCAAGGTTGGCCGGAACCGGTGACGGTGCGTGCGGGGGGCGATGTCGATCTGCACAACGGCGACACTATCTTCCTGACGCCGGACGAGGAGCGCATTCACAAGTTCAGTGCGGACGGGCTGCGGATCTGATGAAACGGCTCGACGGCAAATGCGCCCTCATCACGGGTGCTGCGCGTGGGATAGGTTTGGCGTTTGCTGAAGCCTATGTGGGCGAAGGCGCGCGGGTGGCGATTGCCGACATTGACCTAGCCCGCGCCACCCAGTCAGCAGCCAGCATCGGGCCGTCAGCCGTGCCAGTTGAGATGGATGTGACATCGCAGTCCAGCATCGACCAAGCTGTCGAAACCACGATCAGCGCGCTCGGCCAGATCGATATCCTGATCAACAACGCGGCGCTTTTTTCAGCTGCGCCGATCACTGACATCACGCGCGACGATTACAACCGCATCTTCGATGTGAATGTTTCGGGCACCCTGTTCACGCTGCAAGCGGTCGCGCGCCACATGATCGCACGAGGTGGTGGCGGCAAGATCATCAACATGGCAAGCCAAGCCGGCCGACGCGGTGAGGCGCTTGTTGCGGTCTACTGTGCCACCAAAGCGGCCGTGATCAGCCTCACGCAGTCGGCCGGGCTCAACCTGATTGAGCACGGCATCAATGTGAATGCCATCGCCCCAGGCGTGGTGGATGGCGAGCACTGGGACGGGGTTGACGCCTTCTTTGCCAAGCTCGAAGGCAAGGCACCGGGCCAGAAGAAAAAGGAAGTCGGTGAGGGCGTTCCCTACGGGCGCATGGGCACAGCCGACGACCTAACCGGCATGGCGATTTTCCTGGCCTCCAACGAGGCTGATTACATTGTTGCGCAAACCTACAATGTGGATGGCGGGCAATGGATGAGCTAGCCGCCATCAAGGCGGGGCCTCTGCCCTTGTCGGACAAAAACCTGCCGCACCTGCCAGAATCGGTGATCGGTCCGGGCTATGACCGTTCGAAGCTGACGCCGGGGATTGTGCATATCGGCGTTGGCAATTTCCACCGGGCGCATCAGGCCTGGTATCTGCACCAACTCATGCAACAGGGATTGGCCCACGATTGGGCGATCCTGGGCGCTGGCGTCCGCTCTTATGATGCCGACATGCGCGCCAAACTGTTGGCGCAGGACTGCCTGACCACACTTATTGAGCTCGCGCCGGACAGCTCGCGCGTCGAAGTAATCGGCTCAATGATCGACTATGTCCCGGTCGTCGACAGCAACACCGCACTCATCGAAGCAATGGCGCGGCCAGATATCCGTATCGTCGCGATGACGGTTACAGAGGGCGGCTATTATCTCGACCAGGCCACAGGCGCGTTCGACCCCGACCACCCCGACATCGATCGCGATGCACGCAATCCGCGCGAACCCCAGACGGCCTTCGGCGCGATCATTGAAGCGCTGCGGCAACGGCGAGGCGCCGGTCACGGGCCGATGACGGTCTTGAGCTGTGACAATCTACAAGGCAATGGCCAGATCGTACGCCGAACGATTGTTGGGCTGGCCGCGCTGTCGGACGCCGAATTGGCGCACTGGATCGACACCCACTGCACCTTCCCAAATTCCATGGTCGACTCCATTGTTCCGGCGACCGGCCCGGAAGAACGGGAGCTCGCGCGGAGCTTCGGCATCGCCGACGATGCGCCCGTGACACACGAAAACTTTCGCCAATGGGTCATCGAGGATGCTTTCTGCGCCGGTCGTCCTGCCTGGGACAAAGCCGGGGCGACCTTCACCAACGATGTCCATGGCTACGAGGCCATGAAGCTGCGCATCCTGAACGCCGGTCATCAGATATTGGCGAATGCAGGCGAATTGCTGAGCCAGCCAACCATCGACACATGCATTGGCCACCCTTCGATCGGTGCGTTCTTCCATCGCGTGCAGACGCAAGAAATCCTGCCGCATGTCGCCGATGTCCCGGGCATGACGACGGAGGCCTATCTCGCGCAGGTGACGAAGCGCTTTCAAAATCCAGCTGTGAAGGACACCACGCGGCGCGTGGCCTTTGACGGTTCCTCGCGCCACACCGGCTTTGTGCTGCCGATCCTGCGCGACGCGCTTGATGCGGATGCTCCGGTCGATGGCCTGGCACTCACAGAAGCGCTTTGGGCGCGCATGTGCTTCGGCGTTCGTGAGGATGGAACCGTCATCGATGCCAATGACCCGCATTGGGGTTCTCTGCAAGAAGCGGCGCGCGCCAGTCGCGAACGCCCAAGCGCTTGGCTCGATCAGGCGTCGATTTATGGTGACTTGAGAGAGGCAAGCCGTTTCGCCGATGCCTTTGAGCGCTGGTTGGCCATGATATGGCAGGTCGGCACGCAGCAGGCCCTTGACCGCTATTACTCAGGTGCTACCGAGCGTTAGTGGGAGCGTTCAGTGGCGTCTCTACCAGTTAGCAATGAAGGCAACGGCATGCCGTTGAAATACCCCGGTCAGCAAAGTGTCGATGCGATAACGGATCTTCGTGATCTGGTTGTCCAGCAGCGCGCATCCATGGGAGGCAAGCGGCAGGTCGTGGCCATCATAGGCGCACCGGGAGCTGGCAAATCGACCCTAAGCAGATCGTTGTGCGCGCTTGTCAACGAGGTTCAGCCTAACAGTTGCGCGATGGTTCCGATGGATGGGTTCCATTTCGATGATGCGATTCTAAACGAACGCGGCGATCGCCCTCGCAAAGGCGCGCCGCATACATTTGACGTCCATGGGTTCCTCCACTTCCATAAACTCCTGGTCGAGCCATCGCCTTATGCAGTCGCAGTACCGGTGTTCGATAGGTCCATGGAACTGACCCGCGCAGCGGCACGCATCATCGACCCGTCGACGCAGACCGTCATCGTTGAAGGCAACTATCTTCTGCTTGACCAAGAGCCGTGGAACCAACTGCGCAACTATTATGATCTTACGGTCTTCATCGACGTTGCCATGGAAGCGCTTGAGGCGCGGCTTACCGAGCGCTGGCAGCATTACGGATTGGACGAAAACGCCCTCAAAACGAAGCTGGAGGCGAACGATCTTCCCAACGCGCGCTTGGTGATCGCGGAGAGCGCACCTGCCGATGTTCTCTATCGCCCCACGACCTAGCTTTCACAGGTATTCAGGCGGATATTGCTTGACCACACACCAACACCTCCAGGACCTACAGAGGCAGGGAGCAGACCTGCGCATTCATCATCTAGGCATATCGGACGGGCGATCGTGATCGACGGCATCGGCGCCTGACGCATGGCAGATCAAACGATACCCGTTGGAAGCCGGATCGAGCGGCACAAGCCCATCGCCTGCCAATACGCGAAGGCACTATTCGGCCACACCATTTCCCACAAAGCGTTCCAAGACGTCTTTGTTGTCTGAAAGGTATTGGGCAAGCCTCGAGAACCCTGACGGACTCGTAGGCGTTAGCCCTAGTGTCCGCTTCACACGGTTTCTCAAAACTTTGAGCGGTCGGGTTCCATACTCGGTGAAGGTTGGAGCGACATGAACTTGGCTCCCGCCGCCCAAAGCGACCAGGTCCGTGATCACGTCTAGCAAGGCTGCATAGCGCAGCTCTCGGTCTACCCGTGGATCCGCCATTGCCTCATGAATGCTGCTGCGCGAGTCACTCCGTTTGACACCGGTATCAAACAACACGCAGCCGGTCAGGCTTCTTCGCGCGTACTCGATCACCGCTTGATTGTCGCTGCATATCAACACGTTCTGGCCTTCTAGGCTTGGCTTCAAACCAGCAATAAATCGCTGATAGTAGGATGCTCTATCGGTGCAACGAACATGAAGGGCGATGTAGTCACCGGGCAAATGGGCCAGTCGCGATTGAACATAGGCACTGACCTCAGCGCATAAGCGAAGTCGATTGACAACTCCTCGACTTTCCTCTCCGCCGCCAAAGGCCAAGTGAAGCAGAATGTCCTCTTGATGGTCCCGAAAGAAATCAAACGTCAGACCGTCTCGAGCATCTACAGGAATGAAGGCGTTTGCCGTGGGGTTGTAGTCAATGATCGCCTCATGATCGAATGAGGCGTCGTAGTATCGCTTCAGAACATCCTGCTTCAAGGTGCCCTGCTTTGCGTAGGCAAAAGCATCCTCTCGGCCCTGAATGATGATCCTTGTGTTTTTGGAATTTGAGATGGTTTGTTCTTCAAACACCTCCCACAAAAACCCGAACAAGCCCGAACCTTCAGGTTCGATATAGAGACGGCGACCCCATCTTTCCGCGTATGACCAGCTCTTTTCTATTTGACAGAATGTATCGTTGAGGCCGCCTCTTGGGGCACAGATCAGTATTCTTTTATTGTTCATGCGAACTGATCCCGAACAAAAACTTGAGAGTTGGTCTTGGGCCCACCATCCTGTTCAGATAATTCAGTTCTTTGGAACACAGCTAGAGCACGATCTGCAAAAAAGGCGGTACCGGCGCATTCAACCACGCTGATAGTTTAATACGCGGTGCAAATTAGCGGACAGGGCCAAGATAGCGTCAACCAGCTTAGGGGGATTCAGCAAGCAACAAGGCAGTGGCGGACAGAGAGTCCGCCTTTGGATTATCCAGCTACGTCCGCCTTGATATAATAAGCTGTTTATATTCAGGGCACTAAAGCATGATCTTGTCCAAGATAGTCTAGCATGAACCGCTACAATCCGCTATGTTTTGGGGGATAGAGCGGGGGACGCATTGGATGCCTCAAAGTGCGAAGCTGACAGCGCGGTTTGTTCAGACCGTCTCAGAGCCAGGCAAGTACTACGACCAGCACGGTCTGTTTCTGCGTGTGTTGCCAGCGGGATCCAAACAGTGGGTGCAACGCGTCACGATCAACGGCAAACGCAAAGAGCTTGGACTTGGCTCGGCATCACTGGTTTCGCTGTCAGAGGCGCGCGACAAAGCCTTCGAGAACCGCAGATCCGCTCGCTCTGGTGGCGACCCCCTTCAAGCCAAACGCGAAGCCCAAGCCGTGATGACTTTTGAGGAGGCGGCACGCGAAGTGCACCGCATCCACTTGCCGACCTGGCGCAACAAGAAACACGCCGCCCAATTCATATCGACGCTTGAGACCTATGCCTTTCCAAAGATGGGCGGTTTGAATGTGTCGAAGGTGACCACAGCAGACGTCCTTGCGGTACTGACGCCTATCTGGACCGAGAAGCCCGAAACAGCATCCAGGGTCAAACAGCTCATTGGGACCGTGATGAAGTGGGCGATTGCGCAGGGTTGGCGCCAAGATGATCCTGCGGCCAATATCGCGCAGGCTTTGCCCAAGCGTGACAAGCGCGTCGTTCACAGGACCGCTCTGCCCTATGACCAGGTTGGTGATCTGTTGCATTCCTTGGATGCATCGCAAGCGGCACTGTCGACCAAGCTGGCCTTGGAGCTCCTCATTCTAACAGCAGTCCGGTCGATCGAGGCACGAGGCGCGCGATGGGAAGAGTTTGATCTGTCATCGAGCGATGGCGCGGTTTGGTTGGTCCCTGACGAGCGCACCAAGATGAAGCGTCCGCATCGTGTGCCTCTCTCCGACCGTGCCACAGCGATAATTGAGCAGGCCAAGGCCCTGACGGACGACAGTGGGTTGGTGTTTCCCGGAACCAAGTATGGTCAGCCCTTGTCGGATAACACGCTGCTTAAGCTGGTGCGTGAGTTGGGCTACCCGGTGGACGTGCATGGCTTCCGTACATCCTTCAAGACTTGGGCACAGGAATGCACCAGTCACCCGCGCGAAGTCTCTGAAGCCGCGCTGGCGCATGTCATCAAAGATAAGAGCGAAGCCGCCTACGCGCGTTCGGACCTGTTGCAAAAGCGGCGCGAGTTGATGGATGACTGGGCGCTCTTTGTTCGTGGCGTGGTGCAGGACAAAGCACCCGAGTGACTTACCCCTCGCCCCTGTTCTTACGCGCGAAGTCCAGAAGCCATTCAATGTCCTGGGATGTCGGCGTCGTCGATGGCGGGCAATCCGTCGTGGCAGCGCCGAGCTGCTTGATCAGTTCTACCTGGCGCGGTCTCTCCACCTTGCCATAGCTTTTGAGCGTCGTGAGGACCTGTTCGTGACCCATGTTCTGGGACCAGGCTTTTAGCTCCTCGGCCGTCGTGCAAATCTTCTCCCCGAGCTGAGTAACTGTGTCACGGAAGACATGTGGGTTGGGTGGCGGCAGATCATTGGCCTTGAAAGCCTCTTTGAAGATGCGGCGTATCGGACCTTGCGAAGCATAATGATCACGGCTCAGACCTAGGTTGGCAAAGCGCTGTCGGTCACCAATGCCAATGCTCGGCTTTGGAAACAGCGGGTCATCCGGACCAAACTGTTTTTGGTCGATGAGAAAGGTGATCCAGTCTTTGACGATGGCGACGACCGACTCTCCGACGGGAAAGAACGCCGTATCGAAGGTCTTCGAGAATTTGGTCTCCACATCGCGGGCGTCTTGATGAAAGACCTGTGCTTCCAAATCGACATGTTTGATCTTGGCCGTGATGACGGCTTGGACGCGAGCACAGGTCAGCAAGGTGAAAGCGATGATTGCCCGGTCACGACGCTCCGTCTCGTTGGTAACAGGCATTGCTTCCAACACCCGAACAATCTCGTCGACGGATGGCACACGCTTGGGCCTTGTGGCGCGCGCTATGGCTTGATCTTTGCGGCTGAGGCGAAAGTAGTTCTCATCGCGATAACCGATGCGTTTGCGGCCTTCGGGGTGCCAGGCGAACCATTTCACAAACTTCCGAAGAGCCGATAACTTTTTGTCCAGCGTCGGCTTCGCGTAAGGCCGACCTGTCTTTGGGTTCTCGGCTTCCTCCACGGAGCGTACAAAATCGCGCGCGTCTTGGATACGGAACAGGCGAAAGTCCTTCAGCTTGGTGAAAGCCTCAAACTCGTTGATTGCGGCCAAGGCGTTATCGGTAACGTTCTCGCCGCAGCCTTCAGCCCCCTCCAACCAGCTTTGATACTCGTGCTTGATCCGTTCGTTCTTGGCATTGCGTTTCGACATGGTGATTTTGATCCTCTGAAGTGATGGTTAGCGAGGGTCTTGGTCTAGGTCTTTAATCTGCTCACACGCCTCGTATGCCGACACCTCCATGACGGCCTTGAAGCGGGGAAGTTCTGCTTTGGAGACCTTGCGATTCATGACCGTTGCGCAGGCGGGACACAGCGCTTTGAGGGTCCCACTGGTGTCATCCGTCGACACATACTCAGCCATGTTCTCACCTGCTGGCTGCGGGCGCTGACAGGGCAGGCAATAGAACTCCGTTGGCCCAAGCGGTTGCTTGCGCGACTTGTTGCGGGTGTCGAGGAAGGCTTTGAGGTCACATCCGCGGATCAACGTTGGGCGGCCGCCCGTGTGTTCCAAGCCTTGGCGTAGCCATTGCCGAACGGTGCGCTCGGCAACGCCACAAGCACGCGCATCTTCTGCCACCGTGTAGATGCGATGAGCCTTCACACCCCGCCCATTGGCGAGACGTGGCATGGACCTTACTCCACGCCGTTCTCAACGAGTGCGTTGATATCCTCGGTCCGCCAGGCCGTGATGCGCGGCCCGAGCTTCACCGGCTTTGGATACCGACCAGACTTCACGCCTGCCCACCAGGTGGACTTGGAAACGGGGATTGGACCCTTGGGTGCAAGGATGTTTGGCAATCGAAGAAAGCCGCTCCGCTTGCCGCTCGAATATCCACGGGTATTTGAAGTTGCGTTTTGTGCAACAGTCATGGGTACTTACCCTCAAACTGGGGCAAAGCCGCCAAAATCTCTGCTTGAACAGAGGGAGGTGATGGACGTAAGTTCCCGACGTGCGTCGCAGAATGCACTGGGGAAACCCATTCCAGCCGCTGTCGATCCTGCCAGATCGATGGCGGCTTTGCTTTGCCAGGTTCGCCAACGACGCCATTGCCGACGGCGGCGCAACTGATTCGCGCGCAGTCGAATCAAGTCATACGGCGCTTATTGTGGGAATGGTCAAACCCCGAATCGTTTGGGGTTATGCCCGCAATTCAACATTTTATTTAAGGGCGACTGGACCACGTTGGCCGTCTTTGAACCATGCTGGTCCGGATCGGACGAATCCCTCCAAGCCACGGCAAAGTCCACTTACCAGCGTATTCCTCAACTTAAGGCGGCATATGCCTTAGCGAGACGGTAGTGCCGCAGCGAATCGGGCACTGAAGGAACACCAGAGCAGTTGTCACAATAAGCCGCCCTCTTAGGTTGCCACTTAGCAACGCGCCAATACCGCTTTTGCGCTACCAGCTCGTCGACCAGTCAATTTGCTCAATACCATCGAAGGTCATAGTCGAACCATCGGTAAAGGATATGGTCCCAGACGCATCATCGGACAGATCGAGCCTTTCGCCGGTTTGGCCGTCGATGCTGTGGTCACCGTCTACAATCATAGTCCAACCTTGACCGGTTACCGTATTACCTGACACATCGACCGAGCCTGTCATCTGGCGTAGGTCAACCCTGTCGACCCAACCGCCGCCGCCGCCGTCAATGGTGTCCGAACCTTCTCCTGCTAGATACAGGAACAAGTCATTACCGTCGCCGCCGGACAATTGATCGTCGCCGGTTTCCCCCCAGATTTCATCATCGCCGCTTCCGCCAGCGATGATGTCGTTGCCCGACCCTGCGTAGGCCAAGTCATCTCCGGCGCCGAGATCGACGGTGTCGTTTCCGCTGGTAAGTTCGTCGCTATCGAAGACATCATCACCAGCGCCGAGATCGTAGGTCATGTCGGTTGAGGCGCTGTGCACGGCGTCGTCAAAGTCGGTACCAACGAAATTCTCGATGCTGGTAAAGGTGTCGCCCTGTGCATCGCCCGCCAGACCGCCAGCTGAAGTGTTGGCATAGGCCCCACCAATGCCCCAACTATCAACATTATCAAAGGCTACGGCTACGCCTGCTGTGCTTGCAGAATAGTCCACGGTGTCATCGCCGGAACCGCCATTGAGGATATCGCCACCGGCACCGCCGATGAGGACATCATCACCAGCGCCCCCGTTCAGGGTATCGTCACCTTCGTCTCCATAAAGGACGTCGTCACCCGAACCCCCGGTTACGACATCATTGCCTGCTAAGCCAAACATGATGTTGTCCTGGGTAACATGGCCGTTGATCGCGTCGTCACCCGACGTGCCGGTTGAGATTGTCACTGTCTCAGTCGCGACACCACCGCGTGCGTCGGTGGCCTGCAGAGTAATGTCGTAAGAGTTAATTGTGGAGGTATCTATCTCGCGAGACGCTGTGTTCTCGAAATAACTGACATTGGAACTTTTGTTCAATGCCGCGACAACCAGGTCTAAGTCGCCATCACCATCAACGTCTGCGAGTTCCGGTGACACCTCCGAACCCACGTCGGTGTAGCCAAACGGATTGTCTACAGCCGCTGCGAAGCTCGGGCTACCGGCCGTCCCTGTGTTCTCGTAGTATTTCAGCGTGCCGTCATTCGTCCCAACGAATGCGTCATAATCGCCGTCGCCGTCCATGTCGCCAAAAACGGTATGGGCGTTGGTGCCAATGTCCTCCAGGCCGAAGGGATTGTAGACGCCGCTTGCAAAGCTGGGGCTATTGGCAGTGCCGGTGTTCTCAAAAAACTGGATATCGCCACTCGAACCACCGGCGAACACATCCAAATCACCGTCGCCATCGATATCGACAAAGCTTGGTGACGAGTCTGGGCCAATAAAGTTCATGCCGAACGGATCAGCGACGGCGGCGGCGAAGCTTGGGCTGTTGGCCGTGCCAGTGTTTTCATAGTATCGAATGTCACCATCACTGTACCCAACGAAGGCATCTAGGTCGCCATCGCCATCAATGTCAGCGAAGGTTGGATCAGCGCTATCACTCGTTCCCGACAGCCCAAATGGATTGGTTCCTGACGCAACAAAGGTTGGGTTCGTTGCTGACCCCGTGTTCTCATAATATTCGATGTTGCCAGTGGCCCCAGCCGCAAATGCATCCAGGTCGCCATCGCCATCAATGTCTGCAAGCGTGATATGGAAATCTTCTCCTTCGCCGCCAGTGATACCGTTGAAAGGATTGGCCGACCCACTGTTTGCCGCAATGGTTGCTTGAGATGCCCCTCCCAGCTGATTGAAGCTCGGGCCAGTTGGTGTACCTTCCCAGGTGATTTCCCCGGTGTTGGCATCGATGGAGAACATGCCACCGGCGTCGTCCGCCAGGCTGTACGAGAGCGCATCACCTTCCGGGTCAACGGCAGTGAAGCTGCCAAGCGTTGAGCCAATGCCTAGATTGTTACCCGAATCCGTCACCAATGCAGGCGTGCTGGTGGTCCAACCACCACCGGATACGTTTGCGACGGTGAGATCGTTGCCTGAAACGGTGTCCGTGACACTTCCTCCGGATGGATCATTGTCCATCTGCCAATTGGCCACCAATCCGGGCTCAGTGCTGCCGACGTCGCTGAAAGCGTTATCCGCGATCTCTGTCGACGTGCGCACATCATCGAATATGCGGACATCGTGATAGGTGCCCTGGAAGATTTGGACAGGATTGTAACCGCCGTCGTTGGAGTCTTGCTCCTGTCCAAGAACGATGGTGCCGCCGGACGCAATAGTTTGCCCAGTTGCAACGCCGGTGCCGCTGCCGACGGAAACGCCGTCAACGAAGATTTCCCACGCGCCCGCCGCGTTGTCCCAGGTCAGCGAGACTTGGTGGCTGTTGCCATCAAGAAGTTGGGTGGCATCATAGCCAGCAATGCCGCCAATGACCTGTTCCCCGATTTCAAGATAGAGTTCGTTGCCAGAGCCGTCATTGTTGATGCCGATCTCGATCTCGTCGCTTGCTCCGCCGGCGTGGTAGCTAAACAGCGGGATGTCATTGCCAGACCCATCATCAGATGAGAACGCAACTTCAATCGTCATCGCGGACAAGCCGCCAACGATGTCGCCGCTGTCTGTAACCTTCAAATAGGCGTTGTTGCCGCCGTCGGTGTTGATCGCGATGCCGGTGCCGCGTTCGAAATTGAAATCGGTCGCGACCTCATTCACCTCGCCAACATTGATGGTGACGACTTCTGAGTAGGTGTTGCCACCGGAATCGGTCACTTCGATGGTCACATCGTGTGACGTTGCCGTTTCATAGTCGATGTCGGCGCCAGCCTTCACGCGGATCTGGTTGCCATCAACCACCTCAAAAAAGCCGGATGGATCGTTGGTGATGGCAAAGGTTGCCGTATCGCCTGCGTCTTCATCTGTTGCCGACAGCGAGGCAACCAGGGCGCCATCAAGCGCATTCTCCGCAACGACATATTCCGTTGGCTCGATTTGTTCGACGCGTAGACCATCAATGGCATACTCGAAACCAGGTTGGTCATTGTTCCAAACGTACAGTTTGGATTTGGACTCATCGAGCACCACGGTCTCGGTGAAGAACTGCCATTCCGTGGTGAGCGAATTGCTATGGCTGAGGTTGGACTCATCGCCACTGCCATTCTGATTGCTCATGCGGATTGTGCCGCTGCCGGTTGTGGCCTTCGCCCAATAGCTGATCGTGTAAGTCTGCCCGACCACCATATCGCTGGTGTCGAGTGAAAACTCAGCTCCGCCATAGGTGCTGCCACCATTCATGGTCATGCCGCTTTGAATAACCAACGCATCGTCGCCCATAGGCGCGTTCTGACTGTCGGACGTTTGGAACGTCGCCGGCGTGTAGCCATTGATGCCCGACGTGCCATCCTCGAAATCCATCGCAAGCGCTGTGACATTCACCTTCGGCGCGAATGTTGGGGTTATGTCTGTTGGCCCCTCATTCAAGTTCGCGACATCAATTGTTAGGTTTTCCGAGTAGGTCAGCCCAGCAGCGTCGGTTACTTCGACGGTAATGGTGTGCGCTGTGTTGGTGTCATAGTCGATATCGGCACCTGATTTCACGCGCAACTCATCACCAACGATCTCGAAATGACCTGATGGATCGCTGGTGATGGCATAGGTAAAGCTGTCGCCCGCATCGGCGTCCGTTGTGTTAAGGCGTGTGACAACCGTACCAGCTGAAGCGTTTTCGACCACATGGGCGACTTGTTGGGGCGTGCTGGCCACCCAACCTGCACCCGTTACATTGCCGACCGAGAGATTATTGCCAGAAACCGCATCAATTACCGTCCCATCGGACGGATCGTCATCCATGCGCCAATTGGCAACCAAACCAGGTTCGCTGTCGCTAACCTCGGTAAAGGCGTTGTCTTCGATCTCTTTGCCGGTGCGCACATCATTGAAAATGCGCACGTCGTGATACGTGCCCCGGAAGTTCTGATCAGGATTGTAGCCGCCGCCCTGGCTGTCCTGCTCTTGGCCGAGAACAAGTTCACCGCCGCTCGCAATGGTCTGTCCGGTTGCCAAACCTGTTCCAGACGCAATCGACGCGCCGTCGACAAAGAATTCCCAATCGCCGGCCGTATTGTCCCAGGTCATCGAGACCTGATGCATACCGCCGTCCATTATCGCGGCCGCGTCATAATCCGTTATGACAACAACGTTCTCTCCGACTTCAAGATAGATGTCGATGCCGTTGCCATTGTTATCAAGCCCGATTTCAAGCTCATCGCTGGCACCACCGGCATGATAACTCAGGAGGTTGGAATACTCACCATTTTCCAGGTCCCGGGCCGTGGAAAACGCCAATTCGATGGTCATTGAGGACAGTCCACCAACGATGTCGCCGCTGTCGGTGACTGAGAGATAGGCGTTGTTGCCACCGTCTGTGTTCAGCGTGATCCCAGAATTTAGATCGAAGGTGATGTCGGTTGGTGCCTCATCTATGATGTTTTGGACCGACAGGGTGAAGGTCTCGTTGCTGGTCGAGCCATCATCGGAGGTTGCGGTGACGGTGATGTCGATGGAGGCTTCGGTCTCAGCATCGAAGCTGGCCCCGGAGGCGACGCGCACGGTGCCGTCAGGATCGACGGTGAAGCGGTTGTCATCGACGCTGTAGGACACGCTGTCTGTAGCATCCGCATCGGATGCACTGGCCACGACGCCGACCGTGGTGCCCACAGAGGCGTTCTCAGCCAGCGTGTCGGCGCCCGCATCGCTGTCGGTGACGGCGGTGACATCGAACTCGTCCTGATCGCCAATGGCAATGGTGTAGGACTGGGTAGAGGTTGAGCCATCGGTTGAGGTGGCGGTGACCTCAATGGTGTAGTCGGCAGCGGCCTCACGGTCGATGGCGCCCGCCACGGTAACGACGCCCGTGGACCCATCAATGGTGAAGCGACCCCCGGCATCATCGGACAGGGAATAGGTGACGCTGTCGGTGGCATCGGCGTCGGAGGCAAAGGCGGTGACACCGACGACAGTCCCGTTCGCCGCGTTCTCCATGACGCTGTCGGCACTGCCATCTGTGTCAGAGATGGCGGAGACACCGCTCTCGTTGACGTCTGTGACGGCCAGGGTGAAGGTCTGCTGGCTTGTCGAGCCATCGGTGGAGGTGGCGGTGACGGTGATGTCGATGGAGGCTTCGGTCTCAGCATCGAAGCTGGCCCCGGAGGCGACGCGCACGGTGCCATCGGGATCAACGGTGAAGCGGTTGTCATCGACGCTGTAGGACACCCCATCTGTGGCATCGCCATCACTGGCCGAGGCCACGACGCCCACGGTGGTGCCAACCGTGGCGTTCTCAGCCAGCGTGTCGGCGCCCGCATCGCTGTCGGTGACAGCGGAGACGTCGAACTCGTCCTCGTCCCCCACCGTGATGGTGTAGGACTGGGTGGCGGTGGAGCCATCGGTTGAGGTGGCGGTGACCTCAATGGTGTAGTCGGCAGCGGCCTCACGGTCGATGACGCCGTCGACGGTGACAACGCCTGTGGTCTCGTCAATGGCGAAGCGGCCCCCGGCATCATTGCTCAAGGAGTAGGTGACGCTGTCGGTGCCATCACCGTCGGAGGCAAAGGCGGTAACACCGACCACGGTCCCGTTCGCCGCGTTCTCCATGACGCTGTCGGCACTGCTATCTGTGTCAGAGATGGCGGAGACACCGCTCTCGTTGACGTCTGTGACGGCCAGGGTGAAGGTCTCGTTGCTGGTCGAGCCATCATCGGAGGTTGCGGTGACGGTGATATCGATGGAGGCTTCGGTCTCATGGTCGAAGCTGGCCCCGGAGGCGACGCGCACGGTGCCATCGGGATCAACGGTGAAGCGGTTGTCATCGACGCTGTAGGACACCCCATCTGTGGCATCGCCATCACTGGCCGAGGCCACGACGCCCACGGTGGTGCCAACCGTGGCGTTCTCAGCCAGCGTGTCGGCGCCCGCATCGCTGTCGGTGACAGCGGAGACGTCGAACTCGTCCTCGTCCCCCACCGTGATGGTGTAGGACTGGGTGGCGGTGGAGCCATCGGTTGAGGTGGCGGTGACCTCAATGGTGTAGTCGGCAGCGGCCTCACGGTCGATGACGCCCGCCACGGTAACGACGCCCGTGGACCCATCAATGGTGAAGCGACCCCCGGCATCATTGCTCAAGGAGTAGGTGACGCTGTCGGTGCCATCACCGTCGGAGGCAAAGGCGGTAACACCGACCACGGTCCCGTTCGCCGCGTTCTCCATGACGCTGTCGGCATTGGCGTCCGTATCGGAGATGGCGCCAACACCGCTCTCGTTGACGTCTGTGACGGCCAGGGTGAAGGTCTCGTTGCTGGTCGAGCCATCATCGGAGGTTGCGGTGACGGTGATATCGATGGAGGCTTCGGTCTCATGGTCGAAGCTGGCCCCGGAGGCGACGCGCACGGTGCCGTCAGGATCGACGGTGAAGCGGGCGTCATCAACGGCATAGGACACCCCATCTGTGGCATCGCCATCACTGGCCGAGGCCACGACGCCCACGGTGGTGCCAACCGTGGCGTTCTCAGCCAGCGTGTCGGCGCCCGCATCACTGTCGGTGACAGCGGTGATGTCGAACTCGTCCTGGTCCCCCACCGTGATGGTGTAGGACTGGGTGGCGGTGGAGCCATCGGTTGAGGTGGCGGTGACCTCAATGGTGTAGTCGGCAGCGGCCTCACGGTCGATGGCGCCCGCCACGGTAACGACGCCCGTGGACCCATCAATGGTGAAGCGACCCCCGGCATCATCGGACAGGGAATAGGTGACGCTGTCGGTGGCATCGGCGTCGGAGGCAAAGGCGGTGACACCGACGACAGTCCCGTTCGCCGCGTTCTCCATGACGCTGTCGGCACTGCCATCTGTGTCAGAGATGGCGGAGACACCGCTCTCGTTGACGTCTGTGACGGCCAGGGTGAAGGTCTGCTGGCTTGTCGAGCCATCGGTGGAGGTGGCGGTGACGGTGATGTCGATGGAGGCTTCGGTCTCATGGTCGAAGCTTGCACCGGAGGCGACGCGCACGGTGCCATCGGGATCAACGGTGAAGCGGTTGTCATCGACGCTGTAGGACACGCTGTCTGTAGCATCCGCATCGGATGCACTGGCCACGACGCCGACCGTGGTGCCCACAGAGGCATCTTCGGCCAGCGTGTCGGCGCCCGCATCGCTGTCGGTGACAGCGGAGACGTCGAACTCGTCCTGATCGCCAATGGCAATGGTGTAGGACTGTGTTGAGGTTGAGCCATCGGTTGAGGTGGCGGTGACCTCAATGGTGTAGTCGGCAGCGGCCTCACGGTCGATGACGCCGTCGACGGTGACAACGCCCGTGGATCCATCAATGGTGAAGCGACCCCCGGCATCATCGGACAGGGAATAGGTGACGCTGTCGGTGCCATCACCGTCGGAGGCAAAGGCGGTAACACCGACCACGGTCCCGTTCGCCGCGTTCTCCATGACGCTGTCGGCATTGGCGTCCGTATCGGAGATGGCGCCAACACCGCTCTCGTTGACGTCTGTGACGGCCAGGGTGAAGGTCTCGTTGCTGGTCGAGCCATCATCGGAGGTTGCGGTGACGGTGATATCGATGGAGGCTTCGGTCTCATGGTCGAAGCTTGCACCGGAGGCGACGCGCACGGTGCCATCGGGATCAACGGTGAAGCGGTTGTCATCGACGCTGTAGGACACGCTGTCTGTAGCATCCGCATCGGATGCACTGGCGACGACGCCGACCGTGGTGCCCACAGAGGCGTTCTCAGCCAGCGTGTCGGCGCCCGCATCGCTGTCGGTGACAGCGGAGACGTCGAACTCGTCCTCGTCCCCCACCGTGATGGTGTAGGACTGGGTGGCGGTGGAGCCATCGGTTGAGGTGGCGGTGACCTCAATGGTGTAGTCGGCAGCGGCCTCACGGTCGATGACGCCGTCGACGGTAACGACGCCCGTGGACCCATCAATGGTGAAGCGACCCCCGGCATCATCGGACAGGGAATAGGTGACGCTGTCGGTGCCATCACCGTCGGAGGCAAAGGCGGTGACACCGACCACAGTCCCGTTCGCCGCGTTCTCCATGACGCTGTCGGCATTGGCGTCCGTATCGGAGATGGCGCCAACACCGCTCTCGTTGACGTCTGTGACGGCCAGGGTGAAGGTCTCGTTGCTGGTCGAGCCATCATCGGAGGTTGCGGTGACGGTGATGTCGATGGAGGCTTCGGTCTCAGCATCGAAGCTGGCCCCGGAGGCGACGCGCACGGTGCCGTCAGGATCGACGGTGAAGCGGTTGTCATCGACGCTGTAGGACACGCTGTCTGTAGCATCCGCATCGGATGCACTGGCCACGACGCCGACCGTGGTGCCCACAGAGGCGTTCTCAGCCAGCGTGTCGGCGCCCGCATCGCTGTCGGTGACGGCGGTGACATCGAACTCGTCCTCGTCCCCCACCGTGATGGTGTAGGACTGGGTGGCGGTGGAGCCATCGGTTGAGGTGGCGGTGACCTCAATGGTGTAGTCGGCAGCGGCCTCACGGTCGATGACGCCGTCGACGGTAACGACGCCTGTGGTCTCGTCAATGGCGAAGCGGCCCCCGGCATCATTGCTCAAGGAGTAGGTGACGCTGTCGGTGCCATCACCGTCGGAGGCAAAGGCGGTAACACCGACCACGGTCCCGTTCGCCGCGTTCTCCATGACGCTGTCGGCACTGCTATCTGTGTCAGAGATGGCGGAGACACCGCTCTCGTTGACGTCTGTGACGGCCAGGGTGAAGGTCTCGTTGCTGGTCGAGCCATCATCGGAGGTTGCGGTGACGGTGATATCGATGGAGGCTTCGGTCTCATGGTCGAAGCTGGCCCCGGAGGCGACGCGCACGGTGCCATCGGGATCAACGGTGAAGCGGTTGTCATCGACGCTGTAGGACACCCCATCTGTGGCATCGCCATCACTGGCCGAGGCCACGACGCCCACGGTGGTGCCAACCGTGGCGTTCTCAGCCAGCGTGTCGGCGCCCGCATCGCTGTCGGTGACAGCGGAGACGTCGAACTCGTCCTCGTCCCCCACCGTGATGGTGTAGGACTGGGTGGCGGTGGAGCCATCGGTTGAGGTGGCGGTGACCTCAATGGTGTAGTCGGCAGCGGCCTCACGGTCGATGGCGCCCGCCACGGTAACGACGCCCGTGGACCCATCAATGGTGAAGCGACCCCCGGCATCATTGCTCAAGGAGTAGGTGACGCTGTCGGTGCCATCACCGTCGGAGGCAAAGGCGGTAACACCGACCACGGTCCCGTTCGCCGCGTTCTCCATGACGCTGTCGGCACTGCTATCTGTGTCAGAGATGGCGGAGACACCGCTCTCGTTGACGTCTGTGACGGCCAGGGTGAAGGTCTCGTTGCTGGTCGAGCCATCATCGGAGGTTGCGGTGACGGTGATATCGATGGAGGCTTCGGTCTCATGGTCGAAGCTTGCACCGGAGGCGACGCGCACGGTGCCATCGGGATCAACGGTGAAGCGGTTGTCATCGACGTGTCGGCATTGGCGTCCGTATCGGAGATGGCGCCAACACCGCTCTCGTTGACGTCTGTGACGGCCAGGGTGAAGGTCTCGTTGCTGGTCGAGCCATCATCGGAGGTTGCGGTGACGGTGATATCGATGGAGGCTTCGGTCTCATGGTCGAAGCTTGCACCGGAGGCGACGCGCACGGTGCCATCGGGATCAACGGTGAAGCGGTTGTCATCGACGCTGTAGGACACGCTGTCTGTAGCATCCGCATCGGATGCACTGGCGACGACGCCGACCGTGGTGCCCACAGAGGCGTTCTCAGCCAGCGTGTCGGCGCCCGCATCGCTGTCGGTGACAGCGGAGACGTCGAACTCGTCCTCGTCCCCCACCGTGATGGTGTAGGACTGGGTGGCGGTGGAGCCATCGGTTGAGGTGGCGGTGACCTCAATGGTGTAGTCGGCAGCGGCCTCACGGTCGATGACGCCGTCGACGGTAACGACGCCCGTGGACCCATCAATGGTGAAGCGACCCCCGGCATCATCGGACAGGGAATAGGTGACGCTGTCGGTGCCATCACCGTCGGAGGCAAAGGCGGTAACACCGACCACGGTCCCGTTCGCCGCGTTCTCCATGACGCTGTCGGCATTGGCGTCCGTATCGGAGATGGCGCCAACACCGCTCTCGTTGACGTCTGTGACGGCCAGGGTGAAGGTCTCGTTGCTGGTCGAGCCATCATCGGAGGTTGCGGTGACGGTGATATCGATGGAGGCTTCGGTCTCATGGTCGAAGCTTGCACCGGAGGCGACGCGCACGGTGCCATCGGGATCAACGGTGAAGCGGTTGTCATCGACGCTGTAGGACACGCTGTCTGTAGCATCCGCATCGGATGCACTGGCGACGACGCCGACCGTGGTGCCCACAGAGGCGTTCTCAGCCAGCGTGTCGGCGCCCGCATCGCTGTCGGTGACAGCGGAGACGTCGAACTCGTCCTCGTCCCCCACCGTGATGGTGTAGGACTGGGTGGCGGTGGAGCCATCGGTTGAGGTGGCGGTGACCTCAATGGTGTAGTCGGCAGCGGCCTCACGGTCGATGACGCCGTCGACGGTAACGACGCCCGTGGACCCATCAATGGTGAAGCGACCCCCGGCATCATCGGACAGGGAATAGGTGACGCTGTCGGTGCCATCACCGTCGGAGGCAAAGGCGGTGACACCGACCACAGTCCCGTTCGCCGCGTTCTCCATGACGCTGTCGGCATTGGCGTCCGTATCGGAGATGGCGCCAACACCGCTCTCGTTGACGTCTGTGACGGCCAGGGTGAAGGTCTCGTTGCTGGTCGAGCCATCATCGGAGGTTGCGGTGACGGTGATATCGATGGAGGCTTCGGTCTCATGGTCGAAGCTTGCACCGGAGGCGACGCGCACGGTGCCATCGGGATCAACGGTGAAGCGGTTGTCATCGACGCTGTAGGACACGCTGTCTGTAGCATCCGCATCGGATGCACTGGCCACGACGCCGACCGTGGTGCCCACAGAGGCGTTCTCAGCCAGCGTGTCGGCGCCCGCATCGCTGTCGGTGACGGCGGTGACATCGAACTCGTCCTGATCGCCAATGGCAATGGTGTAGGACTGGGTAGAGGTTGAGCCATCGGTTGAGGTGGCGGTGACCTCAATGGTGTAGTCGGCAGCGGCCTCACGGTCGATGGCGCCCGCCACGGTAACGACGCCCGTGGACCCATCAATGGTGAAGCGACCCCCGGCATCATCGGACAGGGAATAGGTGACGCTGTCGGTGGCATCGGCGTCGGAGGCAAAGGCGGTGACACCGACGACAGTCCCGTTCGCCGCGTTCTCCATGACGCTGTCGGCACTGCCATCTGTGTCAGAGATGGCGGAGACACCGCTCTCGTTGACGTCTGTGACGGCCAGGGTGAAGGTCTGCTGGCTTGTCGAGCCATCGGTGGAGGTGGCGGTGACGGTGATGTCGATGGAGGCTTCGGTCTCAGCATCGAAGCTGGCCCCGGAGGCGACGCGCACGGTGCCATCGGGATCAACGGTGAAGCGGTTGTCATCGACGCTGTAGGACACCCCATCTGTGGCATCGCCATCACTGGCCGAGGCCACGACGCCCACGGTGGTGCCAACCGTGGCGTTCTCAGCCAGCGTGTCGGCGCCCGCATCGCTGTCGGTGACAGCGGAGACGTCGAACTCGTCCTCGTCCCCCACCGTGATGGTGTAGGACTGGGTGGCGGTGGAGCCATCGGTTGAGGTGGCGGTGACCTCAATGGTGTAGTCGGCAGCGGCCTCACGGTCGATGACGCCGTCGACGGTGACAACGCCTGTGGTCTCGTCAATGGCGAAGCGGCCCCCGGCATCATTGCTCAAGGAGTAGGTGACGCTGTCGGTGCCATCACCGTCGGAGGCAAAGGCGGTAACACCGACCACGGTCCCGTTCGCCGCGTTCTCCATGACGCTGTCGGCACTGCTATCTGTGTCAGAGATGGCGGAGACACCGCTCTCGTTGACGTCTGTGACGGCCAGGGTGAAGGTCTCGTTGCTGGTCGAGCCATCATCGGAGGTTGCGGTGACGGTGATATCGATGGAGGCTTCGGTCTCATGGTCGAAGCTGGCCCCGGAGGCGACGCGCACGGTGCCATCGGGATCAACGGTGAAGCGGTTGTCATCGACGCTGTAGGACACCCCATCTGTGGCATCGCCATCACTGGCCGAGGCCACGACGCCCACGGTGGTGCCAACCGTGGCGTTCTCAGCCAGCGTGTCGGCGCCCGCATCGCTGTCGGTGACAGCGGAGACGTCGAACTCGTCCTGATCGCCAATGGCAATGGTGTAGGACTGTGTTGAGGTTGAGCCATCGGTTGAGGTGGCGGTGACCTCAATGGTGTAGTCGGCAGCGGCCTCACGGTCGATGACGCCGTCGACGGTGACAACGCCCGTGGATCCATCAATGGTGAAGCGACCCCCGGCATCATTGCTCAAGGAGTAGGTGACGCTGTCGGTGCCATCACCGTCGGAGGCAAAGGCGGTAACACCGACCACGGTCCCGTTCGCCGCGTTCTCCATGACGCTGTCGGCATTGGCGTCCGTATCGGAGATGGCGCCAACACCGCTCTCGTTGACGTCTGTGACGGCCAGGGTGAAGGTCTCGTTGCTGGTCGAGCCATCATCGGAGGTTGCGGTGACGGTGATATCGATGGAGGCTTCGGTCTCATGGTCGAAGCTTGCACCGGAGGCGACGCGCACGGTGCCATCGGGATCAACGGTGAAGCGGTTGTCATCGACGCTGTAGGACACCCCATCTGTGGCATCGCCATCACTGGCCGAGGCCACGACGCCCACGGTGGTGCCAACCGTGGCGTTCTCAGCCAGCGTGTCGGCGCCCGCATCGCTGTCGGTGACAGCGGAGACGTCGAACTCGTCCTCGTCCCCCACCGTGATGGTGTAGGACTGGGTGGCGGTGGAGCCATCGGTTGAGGTGGCGGTGACCTCAATGGTGTAGTCGGCAGCGGCCTCACGGTCGATGGCGCCCGCCACGGTAACGACGCCCGTGGATCCATCAATGGTGAAGCGACCCCCGGCATCATCGGACAGGGAATAGGTGACGCTGTCGGTGCCATCACCGTCGGAGGCAAAGGCGGTAACACCGACCACGGTCCCGTTCGCCGCGTTCTCCATGACGCTGTCGGCATTGGCGTCCGTATCGGAGATGGCAGAAACGCCGAACAGATTTGGACTTGGTCGGTCGACCCCGCCACCGTTGCCGTCGCTGGTAGTGCTTGACCACTCGGAGGGCGTCGGTTGTGAAGGCTCAGGTGGACCTTGGGATACAGTTTCGGCGACGGGCTGGGTAGATGCGCCTGGCGAACTATCTGCTTTCCCCAATGAAAAAAGCTCACCATCTTCGCCTGGCTCGCCAATTGTTTTCGAAAGGTTGGTCGCTGCCCCCGCGAAAACACTCTCAAATTCATATGGTTCTAATGACGGTCCATTATCTGCGAAAAGGATGTCTTCATCTTCAAGGAGCGTTTTCTGTTCTATGTACGATGTTAGCGTTGGGTCCGTTTTGCCAATCAGGCCGTGATTGGTGGCCTCTTCAGGATCGAGGCTCATTGAGTCGCGATCAAACGCAAAGAACAACGACATTGATGCCGCGGTCGCTGTGGTGGCGCTTAGGTCTGCATGACCGGTCCCCGGTTCAAGTCCGTCATCAAGGCGCACCTCTTTCGGCGCGCCTAACCTTTCGTCCTTCGCCACGGCTGGTCCCGTGGTTTCTTGCACGGTATTTCCCGGATTTGGGACGAAGTTCTTTTCTGCCATTGACTTATAATCGTTCCATTAGAAGTCTTGCATCATATCTTGGCCAGCCATCAAATACCGTTACTGCGACACACAAATTTCTTTGAACGGTTATTACTTTCTTAATTTGATTATCATCCCGCACCGCTTGAGGTTTCGGCTCTTCGAAAAAGTCTATTGTTTGCTTTTTGGACAGATCAACAAGAACAAAGCCGTCATCAGGTAGAGCGCTGAATACGCTGGTCATTATCTCAATGCAGTAAGTTCATAGCTTCTGGGGAGTCGCTTCGGGCGGAGAGACGCCCTTCGCTACGTCCTAGATCGATGCGGTTTGGCGGTATGATCGCCGCGCCATTGTCAGCCTGGCTTCTGTGCCACGAGGTCTATCAAGGCTGATTGCCCTGAATGGCCCCTCCCTTCTTGCACCTCGCGTTCGTAAGCGGCGAGACGAAGCACGCGCCAATCCCCAAAGGCGTCGTTCAGTAGCTCGGTTGTGTACATATTCTCCGCGTAGGGCGGGCCACCGGTCCCAAAGCTAATCTGTTCAGGCGTGTACCCGTGGAGAGCAAGGCGCCCTCCAGGCCGGACGGCTCGGCGTAGTGTCTCAAACTGCCGAACCCGTTCCTTGGGGCCCACGAACTGCACAAAGATGGCAACCACCAGATCGAAGGTCTGTGACCAATCCCAACCTTCCCAGTCAGACACATTTGTATCCAGTTGGGTGCTGGATCTTACAGCCAGCGCACTTGCCCGCTCAACAGCTGTGGGAGCGAGGTCAAAGCTGGTAACCGAGAGGCCCTGCTTCGCCAACCAAACGCTGTTGCGCCCTTCGCCATCGGCTACGCAAAGGCAAGTCTCGGCGCCGTCGATGATCCAAAGGTTCTCAATCAACATCTGTGCTGGGGCTTCTCCGAATAGATAACCGCCGGCATTCGCATATCGATCTTCCCACACATCCACGCTCCTCAATCACGGACACGATCGTTCCGACAGGTTCTCGCCGCGCCCAACCAGATCCAACAGATTATCGGAGCCTGACTACCATCGGTGGTGAACGTGCTGCTTGATCAGCGTGTCATAAACCTCGTCCACTGCTGCCATTGTGTCTGAGTTCAGCGGCGCAAGCCTGTCCGCATCTGCGTTCGCAGTTGCCTGGGCGGGCGTCCTAGCCCCGGGAATAACAACGCTCACTGCGTCATGCATCAGTATCCAACGCAGCGCGAACTGGGCCATCGTTACGCCTGGAGGTACCAAGGGTCTCAGCCGTTCAACGGCGTCCAGTGCGACATCAAAGGGGACACCAGCAAAGGTCTCGCCCACATCAAAAGCCTCGCCATGCCTGTTGAAGGCCCGATGGTCATCGGCTGCGAAGCTGGTCTCCTTTGACATCTTGCCGCTCAACAATCCGCTGGCCAATGGAACGCGCGCAATAACTGCCACGTTCTTCGCTTTCGCCTCTTGAAAGAACAACTGGCTAGGGCGTTGCCGAAAGGCGTTGAAGATAATCTGGACTGAAGAGATATTAGGGTACTCTATGGCCTTCAGGGCCTCTTCAACCTTCTCCACAGAAACACCAAAGAAGCGCACCTTGCCCTTGTCTGCCAACCGATCGAGGGAATGGACAAAGTCAGGCCGGTAATAGACCTCGGTTGGCGGGCAGTGCAGCTGCAGTAGGTCGATGCACTCAACGCCAAGGTTCGTGAGGCTTCGATCGACATAAGCTTCGATCGCTTCAAGCCTGTAACCATCAGCAATATGTGGATCGAGGCGGCGTCCAGCTTTGGTCGCCACAATCGGGCGTGGCCCTGAGCGGCTTGCGAGCATGTCGCGCACAATCCGTTCTGAACGGCCATCGCCGTAGACGTCAGCGGTATCAACGAAGGTTACACCCGCATCTAAGGCCGCCGTGAGCGTATTTTTCGCGTCGGCCTCAGGCACATCGCCCCAAGAACCTCCAATCGCCCAGGCGCCAAAGCCAATCGATGAAACGCGCCACCCAGTTCTTCCAAATTCTCGCTGTGACATTGTCATTGAACCACTCCAATTCAGTGCGATGCTCTTCACATGATTTATCCGCGCACCGACCGTTGCCAGAACAGGAATATGCTGCCCGATCTGGCGATACTAATTTCAAAGTCGACGCTATGAAATCACCAGAGTGCAGGGCTTATCCCTTTAGCGCGGACCGCTGGGGCTGCAGCGCCGTCAGGTAAAGGCCGCATAGGGCGCAGAGCAGGCAAAGGAAGCAGGTAACAGCTAACGGTGCCGAAAACGTAAATCTCGGTTAACCATAAGTAGCCAGGATAGACCGCTAACGAGTTATTGCGAATGGCACCCTCGAAATGCGCTCCTTCTTGGCCTGCTACACCGTTCTTTTATCATTTGCGGTGCCATGTGCCACAGCCGACGAGCTAGAGCAGCACGATGGCTTGGTTATCCAGAGCCCGGGCGAAGTGAGCGTTGCCGTCAGTCTTTCCGAGCGGATTGTGACGCCAGGGTTTTATGGCCAATTCGGTCTGATAGGCGCTGCCGGGGCTCCACTTTTTTCGCCCATCGACAGTGTCGATACCCTCCGTATCGACGCAGACCTGCGGTTGCCGATACACCAAGACACGTCAGCGCATCCTAACCACCTACGCATAGCCTTAGGCTTTTCGATTGGTGATGACACCAACTCAGCAAGCCTACCGGGCGGCACCAGTGCCACCTTTGTTGCGGTCGACGGTTTGCAGACCACTCAGTTCGGATCTAGCCAACCGAATGCGAGAATTGATGCTGATCTAACCGAGTATCGTATGCTGGCGACATGGAACGAAGAGATTTGGTCTGGCGCAGTCACCCGTGTTGAATCCTACGTTGGGATCAAGGTCAATCTTCAACATCAATCAAGCTCTATCGATATCAGCACCCCGTTTGCGGGAGGCACGCTGGAGAACCCCGTAGAGATGACTTTCGAAGCGAGACAACTTCTCGTGGGCCCTGCGGTTGGCCTGACCCATCGAGTGGTCCTGGGCTCCAATGCATCCTTAGATTTAGGTGCATCGGGATCGATCCTTTACGCGCATAGCAACGCCTCAGCATCAAGCTGTGTGGGTAACGCCGTTGCGCTAGGCGAGCCTTGCAACGGAGGTTTCGCCCAAGCCCTTGTCAACGATAGTTCCAACCAATTGACATACCATCTAGCGGCTTTTGGCGAGTTGGGTCTGAATACTGGTTTGGGAGAGCTGTTCGTACGCGGGCAACTCGACCATCTAGGCCATAACGCTACGGCCAGATTCCCCACCGTGCAAGATCGCAGAGCCATGTCCCTGGAGTACTCGGATGAGACTCATTTCAGCGTGGGGTTTGGCTTCAGATTGAACCTTTGATCGAACCAATTCCAGTTCTTGTCGTCGGCTCAGCCGGCGAAATACGGCCAGATACAAGAGCGGGCGTAACTGTGAAAAAGACGACAACTATTGGCGATCAAATGGCCCTTTAGAGCGGAGTTACGAGGCCGCTTTGTGGCTACAAATGCAGGCGTCGAGCCCTGGTGAGTGGGCTGTCCTATGCAACCAGGAGATGATGCATTGTTGATCGCTTGTGTTCTTCAAGCCAAGGAACGAAATCACCCGCAGTGAGCGGTCGAGCAATATAGAATCCCTGGGCTTGGTTGACACCAGCCTTGCTCACCAAGGCGAGATCTCTTTCCGTCTCTATACCCTCTGCCACCGTTATCAATCGGAGCGATTGGGCCAACGAGACAATCGCGTTCAAACAAACTGCCTTTGCATTGTCGGTGGTCACTCCGTCAAGAAAGGATTTGTCAATCTTGAGCTCGGTCAACGGCAAGGTGCACAACTGCTTGAGATTTGAGTTGCCAGTTCCAAAATCGTCGATTGACACATCGAACCGAAGCAGACGAAGGCGTGCCAGAACTTCCATGGTTCCTGGGCCTTCATCGATGAGGGAACGTTCAGTGAGTTCGAGCTTGATATCTTGGTTTTGCACACCAGCATTGCGCGCGATCGCGGCGATTTGATCGGGAAAATCGATCTGGCCCAGGGTATGGGCGTCGGTGTTAACGGCCAGGCGAAGGCCGTGGCCGCGTTCGGTGCAGGCAACAATGGTTCTTAGCGCATCCTGCATGATGTGCTTGGTGAGGTCGGGAATCAGGCCGGCATCTTCTAGGATGGGGATAAACACATCAGGGCTGATGTCGCCAAATTCAGGGTGGGTCCACCTGGCCAATGCTTCCACTGATTCGACTTCACCAGTCCGACAATCGATGAGTGGCTGGAGGTATGCCCGAATCTCACCGGTGCGCAGTGCTGCCTGGAAATCCGCGCCCGTGACGGCAGTCGGTTTCACTGCCCGGTCTACCTTGGGCTCAAAGGCAGATGTTTCGAGCAACTGTTCAAGGAAGACGTGATTGATTGGCTTGTGAATGCTGCCGATCAACTGCAAGCCCAATGCCATCGCCAGCATATTGGATGCACGTACAATCGTCTGATCTTCGCCGCTGATAATGATGATCGGAACGAAACGTTCTCTTTCCCTCAGAAGCCGCAAGAACTGTAGGCCGTCGATGTCTGGCATGTTCAGATCGCACAGGATCAGATCAATTTCGGGGTAATCGTCGAGCACTTGTAGGCCTTGTTCGGCGTTCATAGCCGCCGTCACCGTGTGGGAGCCACGGCGCTTGAAGAAAGCTTTGCAAACAGCGGGAATGAGCGGATCGTCGTCGACCACTAATACATGTTCATACGTCATTGAGTGCCCCAAATTCCCTTATTGCCGCAGTGTTTTGGATCCAGTTCTAAAGCCGCCATTATTCGACCAGACGAATCGGTGAGCCAGCGCCTCGAATACCGTCAGGAACGGGAACATCTGTTTGGTCGTAATCGGAATTCAGAACTAGGTTTGGGCCCCTCGCCAACACCAATCGATTGACAACAATAGCCGTGTAGGCCGACTGGTCGGCGACCGGATTGTTGGCTGTAACGTGGAATTCGGCTGCAGGCATGTAGACCGTGCCAACCATGTTACGGACGTAATTGCTCTTGATCTCGTTAACAACGGTGCCTGATTGCGTGGGATCTGAAAACAACAAGAGGCCAGCCATCTCGCCGTCCTCGGGTGCTTCAAGGTCTACCCGAACCTTCGGGCCATAGTAGAGGCGCGAGGTAGGTCCAGACAGATAGATACCAACGCCACGGCCAGTAACAACGGCGTTCGAAGTGATCCGAAAATCGCCATTGTGCATCACATATATGCCCGGCGAGAGTGTGATCTCAGAGTTACCGGCTACCTGCAATCCACCGCAATAAACGCCCGGGTCGAGCGTCGCTCG
Organism: Hyphomicrobiales bacterium; assembly: GCA_965601715.1. Classification (GTDB taxonomy): domain Bacteria; phylum Pseudomonadota; class Alphaproteobacteria; order Rhizobiales; family MH13; genus MH13. The sequence goes on from OZ271835.1 coordinate 2,238,223, forward strand.
CTGATTTCCGTTAATTCTCACGTTGTTGAAGTCACACCCTGAGAAAGTGGGCGGCCGACGGTCGCGCAGTGGGTCGTCAAATGCTGGACAGTCAACAAACGGCATGGGCTCGAAGTTTTGGCTTCCACCGTTGAATCCGCCTGCTGAACAGGTCGTTACTGATGTCAGCAAAGATCTCCCAGTGCCCTGAATGCCTGTTGCGCTGGTTGAGTTCGAGAATACGGCACAGCCATTCGCGGTTAGACGTGACTGAGAATCCAGAGAGATCGTTCCGCGCGACAAGGGATCCAACCCCAACACACAGATGTTGGGTTGCCCCATCGCTTGGGCGGCGGCTTCTGCGCCAACTGTGATGGCATCCAAGCCGAACAAACTCCCGAAGGCCAGGTCCACTTCCATAGCCGCCTGCGCCGATACTCGCATAGCTTCTCGGTCAACTTCGAACTCGAGCTTGGGCGACCCATTTTGATCGTCCAGATTTGCACTAAGAGTTCTTTCTAGAACGCTGCGGATGGTTCGCTCGTTGGCGTTGGATAGGCTTAGCTCCCGCGCCGCCGCCAAAGTTGCAGCGTCAAGCGCTGATTGCAGGCCACTCTTGTGGCTGGACACTGAGGAATACTCGACGGCGCTGGCACCCATGGCCACAACGAACGGCAATGCCAACGTGAATACAACGGCGACAGCCCCTGATTGCGCAACGGCAAACTGCGATATCTGGTGATCAACTACCGTCCAGAATCGTGCAGCCCAAGCTTGAACAGGACGCACCAATCCAAACTCGGTTTCAACCGATCTATTGGGGGCTGCGTCAGCGCATTGTGGTTCGAGACCCGACATAACGATGGACCTCCTCATGCAATTCAAGCGGTCGTAAAAATTAACAGGGCAGCTCTGAGTAAAAGTAAATTCGCATCAATAATTGTGGGTTTCCTGGCGCCAGCATTAACCGGAGGTTGAGAGGCCAACACGTATTTTAGCTGTAGTTTAGTGTTGTTCGACGGTGTCATGTTTCGGTTGCGTACGATCTGGGCGAGGTTTGTCCTCGTTGTTTCTATTTCCCTGACCGCGACAATCGTGCTTGTGGCTGGCTTTTCGGTCTGGCGCGAAGCGTCTCGATTTGCCGAAACGCGAACCGAGGAAGTCGTCTCGGTCGCGCGGGTCATGGCCAGCGTCTCGGCCGAGGCCGTGGCTCAGACCGACGAGCGCGCCGCTTTTGACGCCTTGCGCGCCGTTAGCGATTTTGAGGGCGTGAGCTTTGCCCGACTCGAGGATCTGAATGGTGCGGTTTTGGCGCAGGTCGGCACCGGCATTGCTCTCGATTCCGATATAGAAGCCTCTAATGCCAGAAACGCATACTCGGTCCTAGCAGGAAGGCCGATTATAATCGGTGTCCCCGTGCGCTTTGCGGGCGAGCGCGTCGGTGCCTTGGTCCTGATGGCGCAGACCGATGCTCTGTGGTCACGGATTTTCAGCTTCCTGGGTGATCTTGCACTTGCAAGTCTTCTCGCTGCCCTGATCGGCATTACAGGTGTCAGTTTGCTGACACGACGCATTACGGCACCAATCAAGAACCTTAACGAGGCGATGACCAAGGTTCGCGACAAGCAGGAGTTCGATACGCAGATCACGCGCATCAGTGACGATGAAACCGGGCATCTAACCGACGCATTCAACGAGATGATCTCTGGAATTCGTGATCGTGACCAACGCCTCCAGCGCCACCGCGACAATCTAGAGTTGGAGGTGACTGAGCGCACGCAGCAATATCGTTCGGCGAAAGAGGAAGCCGAGAAGGCCAACGCTGCCAAATCTGACTTCCTGGCGACCATGAGCCATGAAATCCGCACGCCGATGAATGGTATGCTGGTGATGGCCGAGCTTTTGGCCAAGGCCGAATTGCCTGGTCGGCTCAATCGCTATGCCGAAGTCATCAACAAGTCCGGCCAAGGCCTGCTAACGATCATCAACGACATCCTGGATATCTCGAAAATTGAGGCCGGTCGCATGTCTCTGGAAGATGGGCGCTGGTCGCCGCGCAATCTAACCGTCGACGTTCTGGACGTGTTTCATGACCGGGCCCAAGCCAAGGGCGTCGAACTCGTCTCTTATGTGGAAGCGGATGTTCCAGAATCCCTTGGCGGAGATCCGGTTCGGTTGCGGCAAGTCGTTTCCAATCTCGTCAACAACGCTATCAAGTTCACCGACGAAGGGGCTGTTGTTGTCGAAGCAAAATTGGCAGGCGCACCCAACCAACTGCACCTTGTGGTACGCGATACAGGCATCGGCATACCTCCAGAAAAATGTGCGACCATCTTCGAGGCATTCCTGCAGGCAGATCAGTCTACCACACGGCAATATGGCGGTACTGGTTTGGGTCTTGCGATCGCAAAACGGTTGGTTGAGGCGATGCAGGGAAAGATCTGGGTTGAGAGCGTTGTGGGCGAAGGTTCAGATTTCATCATCGAGCTGCCCATCGCCAAAGCAGAAGCGGCGCCACATTGGACCGGCCTGAACGATTTGGGAGCAGTGACGGTTTCCGTCGATGTGGATGGACCTTTGACCGAATACTCACTGAGACGTCACTTAAACGATCTCATCCCGAACCACGGTTCTTTTGACGATGAACCAGCCAGCGATGGGCACGCTCTTCGGATCAGTTCAATTGAGGATTGTCTCAACCGACAAGCTGAAGGCGACGAGCGGATAGTCGCGTTGGCCGACGCCGGCGACCAGCGAGCCGACGTGGCCTTAGATAATCAGCGGTGCCACGCTGTATTGATGTTGCCCTTTGGTCACCAAAGGTTAGAGGCCGCCATCCGCTCCGCCTTTGGTTTGGAAAAGCGCAGTAGCGCCTCGTCATCCCAGCCCATGCCGGACTTGCCTCAGTGGCCAAGTCAACGTGTTCTGGTTGCGGATGACAGTGAGGTAAACATCGAAGTTGCGCGTGAAGCCTTGGGCCAGTTCGGCATCAAACCGGACTGTTTTGTGGACGGAGCCGCTGCTCTAGAGGCCTTGAATGAGGCTACTTACGATCTTGTCTTGATGGATTGCAGCATGCCGGTGATGGATGGCTACGAAGCAACGCGCGAGATCCGCAATAGGCAGATTCAGTCGGCGGCGAACGCCCCCATTCCCGTGATCGCTTTGACGGCGAACGCTTCAATCGCCAGCGAAGACCATTGGAAAGAGGCTGGCATGAACAGCTATCTGGCCAAGCCATTTACCCTCGATAGTCTGCAAGCTTGCCTACTGCGGTGGCTTCCGGAGCCATCCCCGAAGTCGGATGTGGATCATGCGGCGATAAAGAAAGACACCGACGAAAGGGTGGCAGATCCGTCGGAAGAAGTTTGGGCGGCTTCAAGAGATAGCAGCCAGATATCCGCGCTCGTTAGCGACGACGGGCTTCAGGCTCTGAGCGCACTGACAGGCGGGTTGAGTGTCGATCTCTTCCGAACATTGGTGTCGCTCTATGAAGACAACGCGCCAGAAATTGCGGAGCGCATCACCCAAGCGGCTGTAACACGCGACTTCACCAAGCTTGCTGACGCCGCGCATGCGCTGAAGTCTATGAGCAACAATATTGCTGCTCAGAGATTGGCCGACAAGTGCCAAGAAATCGAAACACAGGCGAAGGCTGGCGACGAAACAGCGTTTGTTGGTGCAAATGATGTACCTCTTCTCTTAATGGACACACTAACAGCCCTCGATGAGCGTCTTTCCCATTGGCCTGTCGAGCCGGACCCTAGATCTCGCGGGGTTTCGGAACCAATTCGTCAGTCCGCTAAGACCTGATCTGCGCAGGCTGGTCCAATGAAGGCGACCCAGACCCACATTTGCTTGTAGCGCGCGTGAGCACGGCCTTGATTTCGAAGCCACGACCCAAGTCCATTGTGGGCCGGAAGCTGACATTGATCATGCTGACACGAGCGACCGATACTGCGCGTCCAACCATTCAAATCGATCTATCTGCGGTACAAATTGGGGGACGCGATCCGAATAGTCCCCTCTAACTGATTGTAATTAAACAATTAATATTGATCTAATGGCGGAGAGAGAGGGATTCGAACCCTCGGTACGCGTAAGCGCACAACGGTTTTCGAGACCGCCCCGTTCGACCACTCCGGCATCTCTCCGCTGCGCTCCGACTGGTGGTCACGCCGAAGCGGCGTCACGCATAGACGATAGAAGCGGGCAAACGCAAGCGCCTATCGCTCAGCCAAAGCCTTATCCAGCTTGACAATGGGTGCACTTTAGAGCTTATAGCGCCACGAAAGCAGCGCGGGGCATGGTTCCGCGCCTTTTTCGTCTGGGCACACGCTCCCCCCAAATTGGCGGTGTCCAGGCATATCCCACCCGGGACTGACAAAAAGACCTGCGGCGCGGGCAAGCCATTCGGCGCGCTTGGTGTATGCAGGACACGAACACAAAGGACAAAACGATGTTCGCAGTCATCAAAACGGGCGGCAAACAATATAAGGTTGCTGCCGATGACGTTATTCAAATTGAAAAGCTTGGCTCTGCGCCGAGCGAGCAAGTTGTTTTCGAAAACGTGCTGATGGTTGGCAACGATGCTGACGTCACTGTTGGTGCTCCTCTGGTTGAGGGTGCGAGCGTGGTTGGCGAGCTGGTCGAGAACAAGCGCGGCCGGAAGATCATCATCTTCAAGAAACGCCGCCGCCAGAACTCGCGCCGCAAGAACGGCCATCGCCAAGAGTTTTCGGTGGTTAAGATCACCGACATCCTGACCGGTGGCGCGAAGCCGAAAGCAGCCAAGAAGAAAGCTGCGCCGAAGAAGGCAAAAGAAGCTGCACCTGCTGTGGCACCCGCTGAGGCGCCGACGCCGGTTGAAGCCGCTGCTGCACCGGCTCCGGCTGCTGCCGAAGGCGCTCTGTTTGCTGCCCCTGAGGGTGCTGCAGATGACCTGAAGAAGATTTCGGGTGTCGGACCGGTCTTAGAGAAGAAGCTGAACGCGCTGGGCATTACAACCTTCGCGCAGATCGCTGCCTTCACCGCAGAAGACATTGCTAAGGTCGATGAAGCGCTTTCCTTCAAAGGCCGCATTGAACGTGATAATTGGCTGGAACAGGCCGCTGAATTCGCCAAAGGCGAATAAGCTCAGACCGTAGGAGATCTGATCGATGGCACATAAAAAAGCAGGCGGTTCGTCCCGCAACGGTCGCGATACAGCTGGTCGCCGTCTTGGCGTGAAAAAGTTCGGTGGTGAAGTCGTGACGGCTGGCAACATCGTCATTCGCCAACGTGGCACCAAATGGCACCCAGGCGACAACATGGGTATGGGCAAAGACCATACGCTGTTCGCATTGACGGACGGCACGGTGTCGTTCGCCAAGAAGCGCGACGGCAACACCTATGTTTCCATTCTCCCGTTTGCCGAGGCTGCTGAATAGGCTGGTCCGAACGGATGCGGCCTCCTTTTGAGAGCCGCAGGCAAGTTCAAAGGGAGGCTATCGCCTCCCTTTTTTTCGTTTTGAGCACTGAGATGACCGCTTCCTCCGCCCAACAGATCAGCTTAAGGCCCTACCGGCTGGATGATGCCGATCGCTTGGCGGTGCTGTTGAACGACCCCAACGTCACGGCCATGACATCCTCCATACCCTATCCCTATGCGCGTGCCGATGCGGAAGCCTTTCTATCAGGTGTTCGCAATGAAGAGGGCCGCGAGGTCAGCCGCGCCGTCATTGCTGCGGGCGACCTAGTGGGCGGGATCGGTCTCGGTGTTCGGGCCAACGGCGGTGAAGAGTTGGGCTATTGGATTGGCAAGCCCCATTGGGGACAAGGCATTGCGAGCGAAGCGGTGCGTCTGTTTCTGGTCGAACTCTCAGCCCTCGGCATTGACGGGCCAATTGATGCGCAGACAATGGCGTCAAACGAAGCCTCGCAGCGCGTATTGATCAAGAACGGCTTCACCTATGTTGGCGATGGTCGGTGTGTCACGCCTGCGCGTGAGAGCGATACAATGGCTGCTAAGTGCTTTGTGTTAGAGCGTTAGAACGATGAAGTTTCTCGACCAAGCCAAAATCTATGTGAAGGCCGGCGACGGCGGGGCAGGATGTGTCTCGTTCCGACGCGAGAAATACATCGAGTATGGCGGGCCTGATGGCGGTGATGGCGGGCGCGGCGGCGACGTGTGGGCAGAATGCGTGGCAGGTCTCAACACACTAATCGACTATCGCTATCAGCAACACTTTAAAGCCAAGAAAGGCATGCACGGCATGGGCCGCAACCGTACGGGCGGCAAAGGCGACGATGTTGTGCTGCGCGTTCCTGCTGGGACGCAGATCCTCCACAGCGAGACCGACGAACTGTTGGCGGACCTGACCGAGGTCGGTCAGAAGGTGCGTTTGTACAAGGGCGGCAATGGCGGCTTTGGCAACGCCCACTTCAAGTCATCGACCAACCAGGCGCCGCGCAACGCCAATCCTGGCCAAGAAGGCGACGAAGCTTGGATATGGCTGCGGTTGAAACTGATCGCGGATGCCGGTCTGGTGGGCCAGCCTAACGCTGGCAAGTCCACCTTCCTCGCTGCCACATCTGCGGCGAAACCCAAAATCGCTGACTACCCCTTCACCACCCTTCATCCTGGACTTGGGGTCGTGGGTGTGGACGGCCGTGAGTTCGTGCTTGCTGATATTCCAGGGCTCATTGAAGGCGCATCGCAGGGCGTGGGCCTCGGCGACCGTTTCTTGGCGCACATTGAGCGCTGCAAGGTGCTGCTTCATCTGGTCGATGGCACACAGGAGGATGTCGCGGAGGCCTATTCCGTGATCCGCCAAGAGTTAGACGCCTACGGTCACGGGCTTGAGGACAAGCTTGAGCTTGTTGCGCTTTCCAAGGCCGATGCGGTGTCGGCGGAGGAGCGCGCTGAGAAGCTTTCGGCGCTCGGCAAAGCCTGTGGCCAACGGCCGTTGCTGGTGTCGGCAGCGACCGGTGAGGGTGTGCAACAGGTTTTGCGCGCCTTGATGCGGATGATCGATGGTGACGTCGACCAGGAGGACGAGTACCCGTCGCAGGAGGCTGCGCCGTGGAGTCCGTAGACCAATCGCGGTTCTTGCCGCTCACTCAGCACAAACGCGTCGTCATCAAGATCGGATCGTCGCTCTTAGTCGATTCCGACACCGGCTCGTTGAAAGCCCAATGGCTTGAATCGCTGGCCGATGATCTGGCCGACCTTGCAAAAGCAAGCTGCGAGATTGTGCTGGTCTCGTCAGGCGCGATCGCCATGGGCCGCGTTATGCTTGGTATGGCCGCTCGCCCCGATAAGCTTGAAGATGCGCAGGCCGCAGCCGCAGTCGGGCAGATTGCGCTGGGCCGCGCCTATGCCGAAGCGTTGGCCGCGCGCGACCTGGTGGCTGGTCAAGTCCTGGTGACGCTGGGCGATACCGAGAACCGTCGGCGCTATCTTAATGCCCGCGCTACGATCAACACGCTGTTGGCGCGCGGCGCGATTCCCGTTGTCAACGAGAACGACACGGTGGCTACCAACGAAATTCGCTATGGCGATAATGACCGTTTGGCCGCCCGGGTCGCTTCCATGATTGGCGCAGACGCATTGGTGCTGCTGTCAGATGTGGATGGTCTGTACACCGCGCCTCCGGTGCAAAATCCAAACGCGGAACACCTGCCAGTCGTTGATCGCTTGACGCCCGCCATCGAAGCGATGGCTGGTGGCGAGGGGACAAACCTCTCGCGCGGCGGCATGCGCACAAAGATCGACGCGGCCAAGATGGCGACCGCCGCTGGAGCAACCATGGTTATCGCGTCGGGCAAGGTCACGAACCCGCTCAAGGCCATTGGCGACGGTGCGCGTTGCACATGGTTTGCGCCCGATGGCAATCCCGCGACGGCGCGCAAGCGCTTTATTGCTGGATCGCTCGATCCGCATGGCGATCTGGTGATTGATGCAGGAGCTGCTCAAGCCTTGGAGAACGGCAAATCCCTGTTGCCTGCCGGGATTCGTGACGTTCGCGGTCAGTTCGAGCGCGGCGATGCGGTACGGATCGTTACGCTGGAAGGTGATGAGGTTGCGCGCGGTCTTGTTGCGTATGACAGCGCCGATGCCCGCAAGATCGCAGGGCGAAAAAGCGCGGACATTGAAGGCATCTTGGGCTATGCGGGTCGCAACGCCATGGTGCATAGGGATGATCTTGCTCTGACCGGTGCCAGCCTTGCTGGGCCTATGGCCAATACAAATCGTGCAGCCCCTGCGGCTGCCAAGTGAGTAGGGAGTTTCGGATGGCTCTATTGGATAGCGATGCCAGCGTTGATGTCGGCGCCCTAATGCAAGACATGGGTGACCGTGCTCGTGTGGCGGCAAGGTCGATTGCCTTGGCACCAACCGAAACCAAAAACGCTGCCTTGCACGCGATCGCTGCGGGCATTCGCGCGAGGGTCGATGACGTCCTTGCGGCGAATGCGCGTGATCTGGCCGGGATGCGTCAGCGCGACGTAACCATTGCCTATCAGGAGCGTGCTACGCTGAACCCGGAACGCGTCGAGGCGATTGCGAAAGCTGTCGAAGATATTGCCGCCCTACCCGACCCTGTCGGCGACGAGATTGCGCGGTGGCAACGCCCGACTGGGTTGGATATCGCCCGTGTGCGCACGCCGCTTGGGGTGATTGGGATCATTTTCGAGAGCCGCCCCAATGTGACGGTCGATGCTGCTGCATTGGCGATGAAATCCGGCAACGCATCGATTCTGCGGGGTGGCTCCGACACGATTGAGACCAATCAAGCTTTGTATGCAGCCATAGCCGAGGGCCTGGATAGTGCGGGCTTGCCAACTGATGTTGTCCAGCTCGTGCCCATCACCGACCGTGCTGCCGTGGGTGCCTTGCTGACGGGCCTCAATGGAACGGTGGACGTGATAGTGCCCCGTGGCGGTAAGTCGCTCGTCGGACGAGTCCAGTCCGAAGCCCGCGTGCCTGTTTTCTCTCACCTGGAGGGCATCTGCCACATCTATGTCGACAAAGACGCCAAACTAGATATGGCGCGCGACATTGTCGTGAACGCCAAGATGCGCCGCACGTCTATCTGTGGCGCGGCGGAAACCCTGCTGATTGATCGCGCCGCTGCCGACACGTTGGTCGGACCGCTGGTTGCGGCTCTGCAAGAAGCCGGATGCGAAGTGCGCGGCGACGAGGATGTGCGATCCATGGCCGAGGGCGTGCGGCCGGCGACGAGCGATGACTGGGGCACCGAATACGGTGATGCTATCATTGCGGTTGGCCTTGTCGATGGCGTAAGCGCAGCGCTCGATCATATCGCCACCTATGGATCGTCGCATACCGAAAGTATCGTCACCGAAGATGAAGCTGTAGCGACACGGTTCCTCAACGAGTGTGACAGCGCCATTGTGATGCACAACGCGTCGACGCAATTCGCCGATGGAGGCGAGTTCGGCATGGGCGCGGAGATCGGCATCGCCACAGGCCGCATGCATGCGCGTGGCCCTGTGGGGCTCGAGCAATTGACGAGCTTTCACTATGTGGTGCGTGGCACCGGGCAAACGCGGCCTGTCTAGTTTGATCAAACGCTATCCACCTGGGCAGGTTCGCCTACCCTTTGTCGCGCCTGGTCAATCGGTGGGCCTTTATGGTGGGTCTTTCGACCCGATCCATGACGGCCACCTGCTTGTGGCCGAACAGGCGATGAAACGCCTGAAACTCGACTGGCTGTGGTGGCTGGTGACGCCCGGCAATCCGTTGAAGGCGCACGATCCCTCGCATGGCCTCGCTGCCCGTTTGGCAACAGTGCGCCATGCGTCCTATCATCCCAGACGCAGGGTGCTTTCCATCGAGGCCGATTTGGGTGTGCGCTACACGGCCGACACCGTATCGATGCTGACGACGATGCGTCCCAATGTACGTTTTGTTTGGTTGATGGGCGCGGACAATCTGTCGAGCTTTCATCGCTGGAACCAATGGCGTCTGATCGCGGCGCAGATACCGATTGCAGTGATCGACCGGCCGGGTTCACGCCACGCGCCGCTTTCGTCACCAGCGGCTCAGACCTGGGCCAAACGACGAGTCGATGACTATGATGCCGCGATGCTCGCGCAGCTAAATCCGCCGGTTTGGACATTTGTGCGCGGGCCGTTGTCACCCCTGTCGTCGAGCGCTATCCGTGCATCACGATCTGAAGAAATGCGTTGATGTCTTGAAACGTTAAGACTTCGCGCCCACAATACGAATCATGCGGTGATGGTTCGCCCGCATGAGGTTGCGCAGATCCTGCCACCTTTTCAATCGGCCGGATCTGTGGTTCCACTCTTAGAAGAACCATAGAGAAAGGACCTTTGCCGGTTTGACTCCGCAAAACAATGTTGTCCACTTGGTGGACAATGCCTCGCTTGCAAATGGGGCGCATGCCGCTGGCGCAAGCATTCTCACGACTGTCCAGGCTGTCTTGGAAGACTCCAAGGCCGAGGACGTCATCACCATCGATCTTGAAGGCAAGTCATCGCTCGCCGATACGATGATCATCGCGTCGGGACGCTCGCACCGTCATGTCTCGGCTGTTGCCGATCATGTGCAGCGAGCCTTGAAAGATGCCGGTCACGGCAGCCCACGTATTGAGGGTCTTCCTCAGGCGGATTGGGTGCTGATCGACGCTGGCGATGTCATCCTCCATCTCTTTCGCCCAGAGGTGCGCAGCTTCTACAATATGGAGAAGTTGTGGGATGATAGCTTTGCCGAGGCGCCAAACGCCTAAACAGCGTTTGGCTTGACCGATGGTGCATATGCTGGCCGTGGGCCGCCTGAAAGCTGGCCCCGAGCAAGAGCTTTTTGAGCGCTATTGGAACCGTGCCAAGCCGCTCGCCAGATCCCTAGGTTTTGGCGCGTTGACATGCGTTGAGCATCGCGAAAGTCAGCAGCGCTCCGCCGATGCTCGCAAAAGCGATGAAGCCAAAGACTTGCTGGCCAAGGCACCTGATGGCGCGTTTTCGATTGCCCTGGACGAACGCGGGCAGTCCCTATCCACACAACACCTTGCACAAAGACTGGAACACGCCCGCGATGCGGGCAAACCCGTTGCCTTTGTGATTGGCGGGCCTGATGGATTGGACCCTACCGTTCGCGAGCGCGCTGATCTCGTTGTCAGCTTTGGTGCCTTGACGCTGCCACATCAGCTTGTTCGGGTGTTGTTGGCGGAACAACTCTACCGCGTGATGACCGTGCTATCGGGCCACCCCTACCACCGGGTGTAATCTGAGTTATTGGTATGGTTAACGAATGGTTATTGGGTGGCGCCTAAGCTCCCGCAGGCACTTTTCTCGAACCGCAACCTGATGCGTCTTGTCTGGCTTCCCCTTGCGTTCATCGCTGTCGTCTCAACGGCCCACGCCCAAGACCGTCTTCAGCCGGGGGAGGATGGACTTGACCGTTTTGTGATCGACGGCTTGGAGACCGCTAATGACCCAGGCGCAAGCCAAGGTGGCGATCTCGCACAACAAGAGCTGGAGCAGGAGCGCGACGTGGCCGCCGACGCCTTGGAACGCTTGCGTTCCGACCTTGCGGCGGCAGAGGCGCGGCAAACCATGCTAGCGCGTGAGTTGGTTGACATCGACGAGGACGTCGAGGGCCTAACGCAACTTCTCATTCGCACAACGGAACAAGCTGAGACGATTTCGGCGCGCATCGATGTTCAGCGTCAGCGCATTGCCGTGCTGGACGAGAACGCTCAGGCGCTTGAAGTGTCACTGCGAGCCCAACGCGAACGCATCGCTGTTCTCTTGGCGGCTATGGTCCGGGTTGGCCGCGCGCCACCACCTGCGCTGTTTGTCTCTCCAGGGGACGCGCTTCAATCGGTCCGCTCTGCCATCCTTCTTGGTGTGGCGTTTCCAGAACTTGAGGCCGAATCACGCGTGCTTGCTGATGACTTGGCCGCGCTCGATGATGCGCGATCTGAACTCGATTCTGCACTTTCATTGTTGCTCGCCGACGCCGAAGCATTGGCCCAGGAGGAACAACGCATCGAGCTTGTGTTGGTCGAGCGTTCACGATTGCGTGAGGAAAACCAACAGGTACTAGAGCGTGAGCGCGAACGCGCGGCGCTTCTGGCGGGCGAAGCGACGAGCTTGGAGGCGCTGCTCAGCGATCTCGAAGCGGAACTTGAAAGCGTGCGAACAGCCTTGGAGCGCGCGGCCAATACCGTCGAGGACGCGCCGCCTGATATCGATGAGCGAGAGGCGACAGCCAGCCTTCAGGACCCAGGGCGCATTGAGCCCGCCTTTGCATTTGGTTCGGCGCAAGGGCGCATCCGTTTACCCCTTCGCGGGCAACAAATCCTCGGCTTTGGTGACGAAGATCGATTTGGAGAAACGAGCCAGGGTCTCCATATAGGGACTCAAGCAGACACCCGCGTGGTGGCACCCGCTGATGGCTGGGTGCTCTATGCGGGACCGTTCCGTTCTTATGGCCAGGTCATTATCCTGGATCTTGGTGACGGGTACCGGATGATTTTGGCCGGTATGAGCCGCATTAATGTCGCATTGGGGCAATTTGTCCTGATGGGTGAACCAATCGCCGCTATGGGCGAGCGCGGCTCGACGGTTTTGGCCGATGGATCAACACAAACGCCGCAACCTGTGTTGTTCGTTGAGCTGCGAGAGGATGGACGTCCTATCGATTCTTCGTCATGGTGGGCGGGAAGCGACAGGTTAACGCTAATAGACAGTCAAAGGACTGACGGATGATCAAAAAGTTACCGGTTTTCGTTCTGGGAATCATGCTGGGTGTCGCTGTGACTTTCGGCGTGACGCACTATCGGTTTGGACCGATGGGAGCACAGGCCCAGACCGGTGCGGAAACCTTCAACCAGCTGAAACTTTTCGGCGACGTGTTTGAGCGCGTTCTAAACGACTATGTTGAACCGCAAGATGAGGTCGATCTCATCGAGAATGCTCTCAACGGCATGTTGACCTCGCTCGACCCGCATTCGGCCTATCTCGGCCCGGAAGCTTTCGAAGATATCCAAGAGCAGACCAGCGGTGAGTTTGGCGGCCTTGGTATTCAGGTCACCATGGAAGATGGCTTCGTGAAGGTCGTGTCGCCGATTGATGACACACCGGCGGCGCGTGCTGGTTTGCTCGCCAATGACCTCATCATCAGCCTAGATGGTGAAGATGTGCAGGGCCTTGATTTGCGCCAGGCTGTCGATCGCATGCGCGGTATTGTTGGCACGCCGATCACGGTACGCATCCGCCGTGAGGGTGTCGACGATTTCGACGTCACGTTGGAGCGCGATACCATTCGCATCGCATCGGTGCGTAGCCGCCTTGAGGGCGACATTGGCTATCTGCGCGTGACCCAATTCTCTGGCCAGACCGGCGAAGGACTGGAGCAGGAAATCATCGACCTAAACGAGGAAGCCGGGGAGGCCGGTGTCGAGATTTCTGGCTATATCCTCGACTTGCGCAACAATCCGGGTGGCTTGGTGAACCAAGCGCTTGAGGTTTCTGACGCTTTCCTCGATCGCGGTGAGATCGTTTCAATCCGTGGGCGCTCTGAAGCTGATACCCGCCGTTACAATGCGCGTTCCGGCGATTTGGTGGGCGGTTTGCCAGTGGTCGTCCTGATCAACGGCGGCTCGGCATCGGCTTCTGAAATTGTCGCAGGTGCGCTGCAAGATCATCGTCGCGCAACGCTGGTTGGTTCTCTGTCGTTCGGCAAGGGCTCCGTTCAGACTGTCATCCCAATGTCGGCAACCAGCGCGGTTCGCTTGACCACTGCGCGCTACTACACGCCGTCGGGTCGCTCGATCCAGGCGCGCGGCGTCGACCCCGACATCGAAGTGCTGCAGGAAAACCTGCCCGAAGAGTTGGTTGGATTGGATACACCTGGAGGCGAGGCATCGCTTGATGGGCACCTGTCCAACGAAGACGAAGGGGAGCGTACCGGATCATCGGTGTACGTGCCGCAGGACGCCGAGTTGGACACGCAGCTTCAATATGCGCTGAGCCTGCTGCGTGGCGAAGAAACCCATGCGGCGTTTCCTCCTGACCCGAATGCGCCATTACCCAACTGAGGGTAGTTTGATCTGAGGTCTTAACAACCTTGGTTAACCAACGCTTAAAGCCCTCGCTCTAGAACAGAGCGGGGGTTTTTTGTGCGACCTCTTGCGCGCACACGCTTGGATCTGGGTTTCATATGGCGACAGACGTCGACGGCAGCTTGCATAGGCCTTTGGTCCCGCGGACTCGCATGAGCGACCGCCTGCGCGCACTTTTCCCTCTTTTGTCTCGACTGACCTGGTGGTTTACCAGAATTGGCGGCGGCATTATCGCCGTTATCTGTTTGTTGCTGGGTGCTTGGATAGCGCTGATCGATGATCCGCTAGGGGGCGAACCCAGTGCGACAGCGCCGGTTTTGATCGCCGGTTCACCCTCAAGGGAAGGCGCCACGGCAGTGAATGATGGTGCACAGCCGTTGCCCACTCCCATCCAATCCCGCAGTGGACCTCAGGTTCTACAGGTGCCACAAGCCGACCCGTTTATAGCCAACTCAGACGAGATCGCGACCAACCCCGCTGAAGACGGATTGATGCTTGATGGTCCTCAGTTTGACGCGCGTGGAGGCTTAGAGGGCGTGGCCAGCCCTTCCCTTGTCGACCGTTTCGACGCGGATAGCTTTGTCCCCAGAATGAGCAGCAATGGGGAACGTCCATTGGACATCTATGCGCGCCCCCTCGAAGCCGGAACGGTCGCACCTGGGCAGCCGCGTGTTGCTATCATTGTCGGCGGATTGGGCCTTTCTCAAACCTCGACCCAGGAGGTTTTGAATCGCCTTCCACCAGAGATCACCCTGGCCTTCGCGCCCTACGGCAACTCTCTGTCGCGATGGGCGAGCCGTGCCCGTCAGGATGGTCATGAGTACCTTATGGAGGTGCCGATGGAGCCGTTCGATTTTCCCAACAACGATCCTGGCCCGCATACGCTTCAAGTCGCCTTGACCGGACAGGCCAATATTGAGCGCCTGCATTGGGCTCTGTCGCGACTACCAACACCTGTGGGTGTGGTGAACTACATGGGCGCCCGCTTCACCTCGGAGGAGGCCTCCGTCGCGCCTGTGGTTGCGGACATCGTTGAGCGTGGCCTGATGATCGTCGATGATGGCCGCTCAGCGCGTAGCCGCATTTCTGCGGTCGCTGGTGAAAATGATCCAGTGCTACGAGCAGACGCTGTGATTGATGCGCGGGCTGATCAGCAAGCGATCAATGACCGGCTTCGCCAGCTGGAGACCGTCGCACGCGATCGCGGTTATGCCGTTGGTGTGGCAACCGCGTTGCCTTTGACCATTAGCTCGCTAGAAGAATGGTCGGAGAGCCTTGCCGTTAAAGGCATTGCGCTGGTACCGGCTTCAAGCATTGTTCGCTTCTAGAGAGTTCCATGGCCAAAACCCGTCGAGACTTGTCGCCTGAAGAAAAGGCGGCACTTCCCTATCGACCCTGTGTCGGTGTGGTGGTGGTGAATCCCTCCGGTTTGGTTTGGGCCGGGCGCCGCATTCCCAATGAAGAATACACGGGCGAAGTGCGTCTTTGGCAGTTCCCGCAAGGTGGTATCGATGAAGGCGAAGACGCACAGAAAGCGTCGCTGCGCGAACTCTACGAAGAAACGTCCATCCGGTCGGTTTCGTTGATTGATGAGATAGACGGCTGGCTTATCTACGACCTGCCAGACCATTTGATTGGCCATGCGCTGAAGGGCAAGTTCCGCGGTCAGAAACAGCGCTGGTTTGTTTATCGATTTGACGGGGACGAGTCAGAAATCAACGTGGTTCATCCGCCCGAAGGCGAGAAGCCTGAGTTTGATAGTTGGGCCTGGATGCCCATAGAGGACATGCCAGCCAAGGCCGTACCCTTCAAAGTCCAGCTTTACGAAACACTGATCGAGCAACTACGCGGCAACCCGGCTGTTCGCTTCCAGAGCTAGCTGGTTCGGTCGCGTAAGCTGTTGGCGAGATAGACCAAACAGTCGGCCTTGGTGCCATAGGGCGCGAGTGTTGCCAGCGCATCATTGATGGTGGCGTCCAACGTCTCTCTCGCCTTAGCCTCTCCCAGCAAACCCGGCCAGGTCGTTTTGCCTGCTTCGGCGTCTTTGCCCGTGCGCTTACCGGCTTCATCATCCGTCGCCGTGATATCCAGAAGATCGTCGGAAATCTGAAAGGCAAGGCCCAAACTCTGGCCATAACGAGCGATCCGCTGGCTTTCTTCCTCGGGTGCCAAAGCAAGGTGAGCGCCCAACGTACAGGCTACTTCGATCAACGCGCCCGTCTTCATCGCCTGCATGCTGGCCAAGGCAAAGGTGTCGCCGATCGTAGCCGCTTCACCAAACCGGCCTTCGGCCGCAAGATCGAGGATCTGCCCGCCAACCATGCCGTCGGCGCCAGAAGCACGGGCGAGGTCACGGACCATCATAGGTGTCTTTGGGTGACCACAGGTTGCCAAGAGCTCGAACGCCAGCGTTTGCAGAGCATCTCCCGCGAGGATCGCGGTCGCTTCATCATAGGCTTTGTGGACGGTCGGCTTACCGCGGCGCAAATCATCATCGTCCATCGAGGGTAAATCGTCATGGATGAGCGAGTAGGTGTGGATGCACTCAATGGCCATTGCAACTTGCGGCGCGCCCGGTGGAAGCTGCGTTTTGACATGGGTTCCAGCCGTCAGGAGGTGCGCCGTCTCCAAAACCAGAATGGGTCGAAGCCGCTTGCCACCGGCGAGAAGGGCGTGGCGCATGGCCGACACCAATCGGTCTGGTGCCTTGAGGTCCGACAGAAGCTGCTCCATATCGCGCGTAACAGAAGCGCCCAAATCTCTGAGATAGGCCTTGGTCTTATCGGTTTGATTGGTGTCAGACATGGGTAGGCGCGACGTGACAAAGTGATCGGCAGAACAGTGGAATGGGCCTAGCCAATGGGGGCGTCCGACACAAGGGCAGAGCAAACAGCAGATACGCCGCGCTGGAAACGTTGGTTGCAGCGTCGCGGCGTGCGGCCAGCTGTATATGCTCTGGCTGCTATCATCGCGCTGCCTCTGGTGCTCACGCTCGTTTACACTGTTGTGCCGCCCGTTTCGACGTTGATGCTCCGTGATCTGGTACTGCTGCGTGGCTATGACCGTGAGTGGATCTCGTTGGACGAGGTTGCGCCGGTTTTAGAGAACAGCGTTATTGCGTCGGAAGATCAGACCTTCTGCAGCCATGGCGGCGTGGAGTGGGACATACTTCGGGCAGAATTTGACCGATGGCGTGAAGGCGAGGACGCGCGCGGAGCGTCGACACTGTCGATGCAGGTGGCGCGTAATCTCTTCCTTTGGCAGGGCCGTTCGGCAGTTCGCAAAGCCCTGGAAGTGCCGCTTGCTGTGCTCCTGGATACCGTGTGGACCAAGCGGCGCATGATGGAAGTCTACATCAACATCGTAGAGCTCGGCCCGCAGACCTATGGATTTGAGGCTGCGGCGCAAAAGGCCTTTGGGCGTTCAGCTGCCGACGTGTCGCGTCGCCAGGCCGCGCTTTTGGTAGCCGCGTTGCCCTTGCCATCGGAGCGAGATCCGGCGCGTCCGACGAGCCGACAAGCCCGATTGGCGGACCTTATTTCAACGCGCGCGCGGCGGATGGGCGCCTATATCGGCTGTTTGGCGCCCGCGGAAGCTTGAAAAGCCTTCGAATTCCTGTCCCAGGGGCTTTGCAGATGGGTCGACTGTATGTATAGAGCAGCCTTCCGAATTTGACGGGCGGCAGACCAAACGCGCCACGGCGCGCGCAGACGCTTGCATCCGTCTTGTCGTCTTGCCCCTTTGTTGGAGTGAAACAATGGCCGTTCCAAAGCGCAAAGTTAGCCGGATGAAGCGCGGTTTCCGCCGCTCGGCTGATGGCCTCAACGCGCCGACTTATGTGGAAGATAAGGATTCGGGCGAACTGCGTCGTCCGCACCATATCGACCTGAAGTCCGGCATGTACCGTGGCCGCCAGGTGCTGGAGCCGAAAGACGAATAGTCTTGAGGGCGTTCCTGCTCCTTTGAATTGACAAAGGCCGGTCGTTTGACCGGCCTTTTTCGTTTGTGTTGGGTTACACCGTTTCCACAGCGATTAGTCGACGACCGCGACCTTACCGATGGCAGCAATGCCAGCAAGCGCGGCGATTTCATCATTGTCGGAGGTGTCACCAGTGATGCCAACCGCCCCTAGCAGGGTACCGTCCTCTTCCTTGACGAGTACACCGCCTGGTACCGGAATGATCTTGCCTCCCGAGACATTCGACAGTCCCTCAAGGAAGTGCGGGCGGCCCTCTGCCTGAGCGTTCAGCCAGCGAGATCCCTTGCCGACAGCCAATGCACCAAATGCTTTGCCCTTGGCGATCTCGAAGCGCATCATCGATGCACCGTCAGAACGCTGAAACGCCTGGACATGGCCACCGGCGTCAAGCACACACACGGCAAGCGGTTGAAAGCCTTTGGCTTGCCCTTCGGCCAAAGCAGCGGCGATGAGGGTGTTGGCTTGTTCGAGCGTCAAGGGCATAGGACTTTCTCCAAACTAATGGTTTCTTCACATAAAAGGTGTGGTAGGGCGTACCGCGCGGTTCGCCTATGTGCAAGACGATAAGACCCTTCGCCTAGGCCAAACTGTTTTGCCGCCGATACTGATAGCTGGAATTACGATGAGAACATTTCAAAGCCCTGGTCGCTCACCCGCTCGCGGTCTTCGTATGATGGCCGCTAC
This sequence comes from Hyphomicrobiales bacterium, assembly GCA_965601715.1. Taxonomy (GTDB): domain Bacteria; phylum Pseudomonadota; class Alphaproteobacteria; order Rhizobiales; family MH13; genus MH13. Next base: position 2,256,958 of record OZ271835.1, read on the forward strand.
ATCGCACGCCTCCGCCACAGCCGCTGCGCTGACCACGATGGACAAAGGCGGCAATGCCGTCGACGGCGCGTTGGCCGCCGCTGCTGTCCTGGCCGTCGTCGAGCCGCAAATGACGAGCCTGGGTGGCGACTGCTTTGCGATTATCGCGCAGCCCGATGGTTCTATCTATGGCGTCAACGGTTCCGGCGCTGCACCCGCGATGCTGAACGCTGAGATGCTGCGCGCCGAGGGGCATACCACTATACCCTACACAGGAGCGCACGCGATCACCGTGCCCGGTGCCCTGCGCGGGTTCGAGTACATGGCAAGCCATTTCGGCACCACACGGTTCCGCAACCTGTTGGAGCCGGCGATTGGTTTGGCGCGTGACGGTTGGTTGGTTTCAGACCGCGTGGCGTATGACTTCGCCAAACCGGACATTGCGAAGGGCGTGGAGTCCGACCCCGTATTGTCGCGCGTCTTCCAGCCTCAGGGCCGTATCCCGGTCGCTGGCGATCGGATAGTCTGGCCGCAACTGGCCCGCACGCTCGAAGCGATCCAGCGCGATGGCGTGGATGCGTTCTATACCGGCGATATTGCGCGCGATATCGCCAACCATGTGCGCGACCGCGGCGGTGTGATGAGCGTCGCTGATCTCGCCAACTGCAAGGCTGAGGCAGTTACGCCAATCACAGCCGATTATCGTGGACTGACGATTGCCGAGTTGCCGCCGAATGGTACCGGTCTTGTCGCACTTGTAGCGCTGAAGATCTTGGAGCGCTTTGACATCGCCAATCTCGATCCAAGGAGCCCAGAGCGGCTTCACCTAGAGGTCGAGGCTTGCCGCGCGGCCTATTCGGTGCGTGACGCGTTTGTCGGCGATTTTGACACCAGCGGCGACTTTACTCGGTTGTACAGTGACGCCGCTATCGATGCTCTGGCAGCGCAGATTAACCCCGACGCCCGCAATGAGAACTTCGATATGGGCGAGGTTCCTAACTCTGACACGGTCTATCTGACCACGGCAGATGCAGAGGGCCGGATGGTGTCGCTGATCTTCTCGATCTATGGCGATTTCGGCGCGATGACGGCAACGGAAACGACAGGCATCGTGCTGCAAAACCGTGGTGCTTGCTTCAGTCTCATCGAGGGGCACGCCAACGAGCTCGCCGGTGGAAAACGGCCACTGCACACCATCATCCCAGCGATGGCTTTGCAGGATGGTGTGCCGGTTCTGTCGTTTGGCGTGATGGGAGGTGCTTACCAGCCGATGGGCCAAGCCCATGTGATCACGAACATGGTCGATTATGGCATGGATGTGCAGGAAGCGCTCGATGAGCCACGTGTGTTCTGGAACGAGCCGAAGCTTTACCGCGAAACCAACCACACCCAGCCGATGGTCGAGCAAGGCTATGGCGATGATGTGATGGAAGGCCTACGTGCCAAAGGCCATGCGCCTGAGCGTGCCGCACACCCGATTGGCGGTGGCCAAGCGATTTGGCGTGACCCCAAGACAAAAGGGTATGTTGGCGGGTCTGACCCACGCAAAGATGGTTGTGCTGTTGGTATCTAGTTAAGCAACGCGCGAGAACCCGAGGGTTCCGGCTTGTGCTGAGCCCTCGGAAACGGTCGCGTATCGAGCAGCCGCGCGCGTTTCTGGTGCCAACGGCATGAAGGTTACGGTCTCACGCTGCGTGGTCAGCATTTGTGCGGCCAGGCCAAGGCGCAAAGCGGCTGCATTGGCCAACGTTTCTGAAGACCGGCGTTCTTCACGCGGGCGCACCGATGCAACAGGCTCAACGCGAAATGGACTTTGAACAGGCTCAGTGGCACGAGGCGCCTCCGCCTGATGGGTGTTTGCGATGCTGTGCGTGGGTGCGATGATCACCGCGATACCTTTGCCGCTCTGAGTGTTGCCGCCTGTACCAAGCCGACACGGCCGGTTCAATGCGCTGTTAACGTTTCGTTAAACTATCAGATGGGGTGCAAAGGCACGAGCGCAACCTGGGCGTAGGTTTAATGCGCGCAGTAAACAGGCTTGGTAAATGGTTGGGATCGAAGGCGCGTGATGCGCCTTATCCAAGCTCACTTGTCGCTGATCGAATCCAGCTTTGACTGCATGGCCGAAAGTTGTTCACGCAACTCGTCGATGCTGGCGTTTTTGTCCTCGGTCGGAGCCTCTTCGCCCGTCGTGCCCGAAAAGGGAACGAACACAGACATGGCGTTCGCCATAGCCTTTTGGAACATTTCCATATTGCGGCGCGTCTGTTCTTGCATAGCCGAACTCATACCGTTCATTGCGCCCAGAGGCGTTGAACCAAGGGAGCTGGACATGGCTTCGCGGATCTTTTCCTGATCGGCGACAAACGCGTTGATGGAATGCTCAAGATAGCTCGGCACGACCGCCTGCATGGAATCGTCGTAGAACCGGATCAACTGGCGCAGAACTGTGATGGGCAGCAGGTTTGTGCCCTTGTTCTCCTGCTCGAAAATGATCTGGGTTAGCACCGAGCGGGTGAGGTCTTCGCCTGACTTTGCGTCTTGAACCACAAAATCTTCGCCACCTTTGACCATATCGGCCAAATCATCGAGCGTGACGTAGGTGCTGGTGCCGGTGTTGTAGAGACGGCGATTGGCATATTTTTTAATGACTGTGGCGGGCGACCCGGCGTCTGGTTCCGAAGGCATGGCCATCGCGCTGTCTCCTTGAAGTGGCACCTTATTTCGTCGTCAACGAATTTGGCGAGCGATTGTTTGCTGTGGTGCACTGCACCCCTAGGTATGGCGCACTCTGCTGCAAAGCACAACTAAACCTTGCGAACCGCGCTTTGAGGTGTCGCAACCCTTGAGAATGATCAAGGCCGAACAGTGCCTTTTGAACAATTGAAGGCGCATACCGCCCTGTGATTGAGTGCTTTCACACTGCACCGGCCTTCTGGCCATCCACCCTGATCTGTACAGGCCCGCGAGAGGGCCAACCGGGAGACTTTACATGACATCTGTGGTTATCGCGTCAGCAGCACGCACCGCTGTGGGTTCGTTCAACGGATCCTTCGGCACCGTGCCGGCCCACCAACTTGGCGCCACTGCCATCCGCGGGGCACTCGACCGAGCGGGCGTATCGCCTGACGAGGTCGATGAAGTGATCATGGGTCAAATCCTCGCCGCTGGCGAAGGACAGAACCCTGCGCGTCAAGCCGCTATGGCAGCGGGCTGCCCGAAAGAAACAACGGCTTGGGGTCTCAACCAGCTTTGCGGCTCTGGCCTGCGGACTGTCGCGATCGGCATGCAGCAAATCGCCAATGGCGACGCTGACATCATCGTGGCTGGTGGCCAGGAAAGCATGTCGATGGCGCCTCACGCGATGCATATGCGCGGCGGCGTCAAAATGGGTAACGGCACCTTGGTCGACACCATGATGTACGATGCTTTGACAGACGCCTTTCAGAAGTACCTGATGGGAACCACGGCTGAGAACGTTGCCAAGCAATGGCAGTTGACCCGCGACGAGCAAGATCAGTTCGCGGTCAACTCGCAGAACAAGGCCGAAGCAGCGCAGAAGGCCGGTAAGTTCAAAGACGAGATCGTGGCCCATACCATCAACCACCGCAAAGGCGATATCGTCGTCGATGAAGATGAGTACATCAAGCACGGCGTGACGGTTGAGGGCATTTCCAAGCTGCGCCCAGCCTTCAACAAAGAAGGTACCGTGACCGCTGCCAACGCATCCGGCATCAATGATGGCGGCGCTGCCACCGTTCTGATGACCGAGGAAGAAGCTGCCAAACGCGGCATCACGCCGATGGCTCGAATCGCAGCTTGGGCGACGGCGGGCGTAGATCCGGCAATCATGGGCACCGGCCCTATTCCAGCATCACGCAAAGCGCTCGAAAAGGCTGGCTGGAAGGTCGAAGACCTTGATTTGGTTGAAGCCAACGAGGCGTTCGCCGCTCAGGCCTGCGCCGTGAACAAGGACATGGGTTGGAACCCAGAGATCGTGAACGTCAATGGCGGCGCGATCGCTATCGGACACCCGGTTGGTGCGTCCGGCGCACGTGTTCTCAACACCTTGCTGTTCGAAATGCAAAAACGTGATGCCAAGAAAGGTCTCGCAACGCTTTGCATCGGCGGCGGCATGGGCGTCGCGCTCTGCGTCGAGCGGTGAGCCATCCATCGAGTAATAAGCTGGGCTATTTGAACGCCTAGGGGAACATTCAGCCCAGCTTGCACATCAACTACCTTCTCCAAAATCGAGGAAACATCCATGGCCAGAGTGGCACTAGTAACCGGAGGATCGCGCGGTATCGGCGAGGCGATTTCGAAAGCTCTCCAAGCGGACGGATGCACCGTCGCAGCAACCTATGCCGGCAACGACGAAAGGGCAGCGGCCTTCACTGCTGCCACTGGCATCAAAACCTACAAGTGGAACGTTGGCGACTTTGAATCATCGCAAGCCGGTATTGCTCAAGTAGAGGCCGATCTTGGCCCCATCGACATCGTGGTGGCCAATGCGGGCATCACCCGGGACGCCCCATTCCACCGTATGTCGCCAGAGCAATGGAATGAGGTAATCGCTACGAATTTGACCGGCGTCTTCAATACGGTCCGTCCGGTTTGGCCAGGGATGCGCGAGCGCGGCTTTGGGCGTGTGATCGTTATATCCTCGGTTAACGGTCAAAAAGGCCAGTTTGGCCAAGTGAACTACGCCGCAACCAAGGCTGGCGACCTGGGAATTGTCAAATCGCTGGCGCAGGAAGGTGCCGCCAAGGGCATCACTGCCAATGCGGTTTGCCCTGGCTACATCGCAACCGAAATGGTGATGGCAATTGACGAAGGCATTCGCGAGAAGATCATCAAGGGTATCCCTGCAGGCCGCCTGGGCGAGCCTTCAGAGATCGCTCGTTGCGTGAGCTTCCTTGCCTCGGACGAAACCGGGTTCATCAATGGCTCGACGATCTCGGCAAACGGCGCGCAGTTCTTCGTCTGATCCATTTAACAATGGAGAAGCAAAGGCCCCTCGGTCGGAGGGGCCTTTTTTGTTGCCAAATGCGCTGGTTATCTGAAGGAAAGACGAGCGCCGTTTGAGAGGCGCTTACCGCTCGGGCACCACATCGAGTGCGGCTTTTTTCGGCGCCTCTGGATCTGAGGCCATATCATCTGACATAAGGCGCGACAGCAACTGGTCGACTTCGGCGTCGGCTTGCGCATCCGCCGCTTTGCCCAAATCAAGGGGCTCTTCTTGGGCAGCGGGATCAACGGCGGTGGTCACATCCGAGGCAGCCATAGGATCTGAAGCGTCGCCACTAGCAATATCTGCGAAAAGCGCATCAAGGTCGGTATCTGTTCCTTGCGTTTCGCTGTTCTCATCAGGCGGCAAATCAATATCAAGCTCGGCAGCTATGTCTGCTGCCAAATCAGCTTCCAAGTCTGGCTCGGGATTGGAGCCCGTAACTTGGGTTGTTAGAGCTGGTTGGGCGCTGTCCTCCAAAGCACTGGCAAGATCATCCGACAGGGACGCAGCAAGCGCCTCTTCCAAGTTGCTTTCAAGCTCGCTGTCATCAGCCTTGGTCTTAACCTTGCTTGCCTCCCCATCGCGCATTGGCAGATCAGGCTTGGGTGTATCTCGGTCCTTCTTCGGGCTGGTCATGGACTCCGAGACCGGACTTTTTGCAGCTTCAGACGATGGCGCGTCGTCAGTTTTTTTGAGGGCATGGTCGCCCTCAACAGCGTCTTTCTTTCGATCGCTCGTAAGGCTGGAAGACCCAAAAGAGGATGTCTTTGAGCCATTACGCCCAAATGACTTGCCGGAGGTCCCGGTATCAGCTTCGGTCATCTTATCATCTGGAGCAGATGCCTCAGGAGCTTTGTCGTCCGACGGATCCGCCTTCAACGTTTCCGGCGCATTGGTTTCTTTCTCGCTAGCAGCGGCTCGCGAACGAGCCACAAGCGGTTCTGTTGTAGAACGATCACGGGCTTTGAAATTCGGAGCTGGTGGCGGTCCAGACATGCGGTCAATTTCGAAATCAGCGACATCAAGCAGACCATCGGCTAGCGCTTCCAAGGATGCTGGAACCGATGGGTGGTCCACAACGCTGACCGACATCAGGTGTTCGCGAGCGAACCGTGCCAACGACGTGAGGTCGGCCGAACCAGCCATAAGGATGGCTTCTTGATAGGTAACATCAGCGCGGGCCAATTCGGCCAAGTCGAGGCTCATCAGGATTAGCGTATCTTCTGAGCCGGTGGTTTCGGTGATCTCGAAACCCGCTTCCCGATATGCCGTCTTGCGGTATGAGGAAACGCGGCTGGAACAGTAGGCACGCATGACCGCCAACTGACGGTTCATACCATGTGTTGTGTGTGTCAGCTGATCGCGCAACGCAGATGGGTTTGCTTGCCCCTTTGCCAGCGCTTCAAATCCTTGAACGTCGATGAGCAGTAAGCTTGTCGTCATGAGTGTGGGCCTCGTCGCCTGTCGCACTTCAAAACAGATGGCCCATCCAATGCCGGGTACGAAGCCGCCGCTAAAACGACCCGGCGATGCAAGTATCCCACCTGAAGGGCTCGGCATCGACGCGCCCTTAATATCATCCGGCCAATAGAAGACGGCAAAAATGAGATTACCAGCCTCCAAGTGGGGTTTTCCATCAATATGTTACCGGCGAAGGCAAGGTGGCGTACTGTTAGCAGTCTCAGCTTCTTGGGACGGGCCGCCAATCGGCTGGGGCCATTTCAAAGCCATCGAATGTGAAACCAGGTGCTACCGTGCATCCCACCAGCGTCCACTCGCCCAGGCTTTCGGCCGTCTGCCACCAACCGGCCGGAACGACCACCTGTGGTCGCTCACCTTGGGTGAGATTCGTACCGAGCCGATAGGCCTCAGCGTCATGGCCGTTGGGTGAAAGGGTAAGCGCGAGCGGCGAACCGGCATACCAGTGCCAAATCTCTGCGGCGTCGACGCGGTGCCAAGCCGAACAGTCACCGACTCCAAGTGCGTAATAGATAGCTGTCCCAACGCTGCGCCCATCGGCCTCGTGTGGGTCCCGATAGGTTTCCCGATAGTACCCGCCTTCAGGGTGTGGCTTCAGGTCAAGCGCTTGAACGATTTCTTGGAAGGTCATTTATCACCTGTCCGTCAAGGCGAGGCGCAGGCCCAGGAGACCAAACGCGGCAGCGAAGGAGCGCTTCATCCAGTTCATAACCGCTGGCTTGGTGACAACGTAATCACGCGCCATAGCTGCGCAAGCTCCATATCCAACGAAAACGATGAATGTCAGGGCCATGAATGTCAGCGCAAGGCCGATCATAACGACCGTCGGACTGCCACTGTCGGCGGGCACAAACTGGGGAAGAAAGGCCAGAAAGAAGAGCGAAAGTTTGGGATTAAGGACGTTGATCAACGTTCCAGTACGCGCGGTCTGCCAAGCGGACCGTGCTGCGCGGTCTTCCGATACGTCCAATGCCCCTCCGTCGCGCAGGATCGTCCACGCCATATAGAGCAGGTAGGCAACCCCAGCATACTTGATGAGCTGAAAAGCGAGCGCGGATGCGTGAAGCAGCGCAGCCAGGCCGACAATGCTGGCGACGATGTGCGGGACTATGCCAAACGTGCAGCCTAAGGCCGCCCAAATGCTTGCGCGGAAGCCACGTCCGAGGCCGATGGCGAGCGTGTACAACACGCCGGTGCCCGGCAATAGGATGACCACCAATGATGTTATCAAGAATTCTAGAGACATGACGATTTCTTCCGGTTTGTCTCAGCTCCAGCGAACAAGACCGATAATGGCCGAGGCCGCGTAGAAGGCCTGGAGGGCAAGAAACGCCCAACGTTTGTCGATAAGGCCCCAACCGGCGAACAAAAGAGCGGAAACCAGGAGCAGGCTGAAGCCAAGGATCTCGTTGCCAGTGTTGGACGCAATCAACAGGGCATAAGCCATGGCGGAAACAGACCCCGTCACCTCAAAAAAGGAGATGAGGCGGCGGCGCTGAGCGGAGGGTTCAGACACTAGAAATTGTCCTTTGCGCGGCGAAGACTAGCGAAGTCTTCAGGCGTTTTTGCGCGCATAAACGGATTGAACGCAAGCTCTGTATCAAGTTGTGTAGGGACCGTAGGCTTGCCCACAGCACGGGCGGCTTTGATGGCGTCCACATGGCTGGCAAGCGCAGCATTGTTGGGGTCGACCGACAGAGCAAAGTTGGCATTCGCCTCGGTGTATTCGTGGCCACAGTAGATTTTTGTTTCCGGGGGCAATGCCGCGAGTTTTTGCAGGCTGCCGAAGAACTGTTCCGGCGTCCCTTCAAACATCCGCCCACACCCCATGGCGAAGAGCGTATCGGCGACAAAAGCGAGTTTGTCGGCCTTTGAGACATAGGCAATGTGTCCCACAGTGTGACCTGGCGTATCAAGGACGTCGAAGATGGTTTCGCCAAGAGCCACCTGGTCTCCTTCCTTCACCGCGCGATCCAGCCTTGGCAAGCGCTGCGCGTCTGCCGCGTTTCCAACCACCTCAACGTCAAAGCTGCCGCGTATACCGCCCACGCCGTCGATATGGTCACCATGATGGTGCGTGATGAAGATATGCGTTGGCACCCAGCCGGTCTGCTCAATAGCGCGGCGGGTCGCCATCTCTTCGGGAACGTCAATAAGCGCTGTTTGGCCGGTCGCGTCGTCATAGACGAGGACGCCGTAATTGTCGGTGCGGCAGGGATAAACGTGGCATTTTACAGACATGGCAATTCGCGCTGTTATGGAGGTGGCAAGACGTTCGCGGTAGAACGGCAATCATGCAAGTTGATATTATTGATCTGCGCGATTTTTACACCAGCCAGTTGGGGCTGCGGACGCGCGCCTATCTGCGCACCGCACTGCGTAAGCATCTGGCGGACGCCAAGCACTACGACATCGCTGGCATCGGATTTGCGAACCCGTATCTCGGACAGTTTCGCGATGAGGCAGAACGCTTGGTCAGCTTCATGCCGGCCGTCCAAGGTTGCGTGAACTGGCCATCGCAAGGACCAAACGCTTCCGTCTTGGTTGACGAAGACAAATTACCGTTGGCCAACGCCGCTTTGGACCGTGTTATCCTCGTGCACGCTTTGGAATTCTCACCGCACCCGGCGCAGTTGATGGAAGAGGTTTGGCGGGTGTTGGCTCCAGGTGGACGCATGATCGCCGTGGTGCCAAACCGGGCCGGTTTGTTGGCGCGTATGGACTCGACGCCCTTCGGCCACGGTCGGCCTTTCTCAAAAGGTCAATTGATGCGGCTGTGCCGCGACACCCAGTTCTCGCCGACGGCATGGTCGGAGGCTCTGCATTTCTTCCCGGGTCAAAACCGGCTGGCGATGCGTACCGCTAGCTTCTTTGAGCGCATGGGTAAAAGTATGCTGTCGCCGTTGGGTGGGGTGATTATCTTGGAAGCGACGAAGCATATGTTCCGGGGATTGCCTGTCACGGAAGGTGCGCGGGTGCGAGCTAAGCCCGTGCTGGTACCTGTTGGTGCAGTGCCCAATTAGGCTGGGCGTCGGCTGAGCTTGCGCTCACGGTAAAGCGTGAACAGGCCGGCCCCGATGACCAACGCTGCGCCGATCATCATGGCAGGTGTCGGCACTTCCGCGAAGAAAATATACGCCAGGGTAAGGTGTGCGACGAGCCGTGTGTAGCGGTAGGGTGCGATCGCCGAGAGCTCGCCAATGCGCATCGACACGGTGATGGCGTAATAGCCGACCATGCCAAACAAGCCGCCACCGATAATGAGCGCCCATGCTTGCCAAGAGATATCATTGAGCATCGGTCCAGGCGTCATGATGAAGTGCATGACAATGCCCATCGGAACAAGCAACCAGGCGACCACTGTAACAATGGAGAAGGTGGAGAAGCGCACTTTGATACGGCGGGTGGCGAGATCCCGGATCGCCAACCCGACAACCGCAAGAACCGCCCAAAGCGTGCTTGCATCATACCCTTCACCAGTTGGCTGAATGATAATCAGAACGCCAACAAAGCCGACACAGATGGCGCTCCATCGGCGCCAGCCAACCGTCTCTTTCAGGATCAACGCGGCGCCCAACGTCACGACCAAAGGCTGCACCTGCATGATCGCGGAAAACTCTGACAGCGGCATCAAGGATAGCGCCGTGATGATCGCCATGGCCGATAACAGGTCGCCAAATGTGCGGACGTTGAGCAGTCGGTCGCTGAAAAGGGAGCGGACCAGATCAAATGTCAGGTGTTTGCCCTCGCTCCGTAAGAGGGCGCCATAGAGCAGGCCCCCAAGGACGCCCTTGATGAGCACAATCTCACCGGGTGTGGCGAAACCGTCGTCGAATGTCCCCGCCGCCTTGATGGCCGCATCGTCGATGGCAAAGCACATCATGCAGACGACCATCAAAATGATCGCTTTGAGGTTGTCGGTTGGAAGGTGGTCGCTTGTCGTTTCGGTCAAGCCATTGGTCCGTCTGCGTCACGTTCGCGTCGCAGCACGAATATTCCCTGTGCGCCGATCAGGTTCCAGATGGGCGTCGGCGCGCTGAGTGCGAGGCGCTTACCATCACTGTTCAGAGCGGCGGACCTTTCGATGGTTGCGCCCAATTCGTCGGCCAGATTGATGAAGTCGCGCAGGGTACAGAAGTGAATGTTCGGCGTGTCATACCAAGAGTAGGGCAGCGATTTTGTAACCGGCATCTCGCCGCGCAATAGGAGGTGCATGCGTGCGCGCCAATTGCCGAAATTCGGGATTGTGACAATCACGCGCTCGCCGATCCTAAGCAGCTCTTCCAGTACGCGTTTCGGTGCCTGCGTGGCCTGGAGGGTTTGCGAAAGAATCACCACGTCAAAGGCGCGGTCTGGATAGGTCGTGAGATCGGTATCCGCGTCACCCTGAATAACCGAAAGGCCACGGGCCACGGCTTCGTTCACACCAGCCTGTGACAGCTCGAGCCCGCGACCATCGACGTTCTTTTTTTCCTCGAGAAGCGCCAGCAGCGTTCCGTCTTCACAACCAACGTCGAGGACGCGCGCGCCTTGCGGCACGAACTCTTCAATGATGGCATAGTCGACGCGGGTGTCTGCGATGGTCACGAGGACAGCCCTTCCTGATCGGCAACGCTCGTCAGAAAGGCCCGCACGGTTGTGAACAATTCCGGCTCATCTAGCAGGAACGCGTCGTGCCCGCGATCCGTTTCAATCTCCACGAATGACACCTTTGCGGTTGAGGCGTTGAGGGCGTGCACGATGGCGCGGCTTTCCGACGTTGGGAACAGCCAGTCTGATGTAAAGGAGATGACGCAGAAGCGCGCTGTTGACTCAGAAAATGCGTTGGCGAGCTGCCCGTCATGGTCTGTCACCAGGTCGAAATAATCCATCGCCCGCGTGACATAGAGGTAGGAGTTCGCGTCGAAGCGATCGACAAACGTCATGCCCTGGTGGCGCAGATAGCTCTCGATCTGGAAGTCTGCGTCGAATCCAAACGACACATTGGAACGGTCTTGCAGAGCGCGGCCAAATTTCCCATGGAGCGCTTCATCCGACATGTAGGTGATGTGCGCGCCCATGCGTGCAACCGCCAGACCCTTGGTCGGCCGGGTTCCTTCTTCGGCGTAACGGCCGCCATGCCATTCCGGATCGGCCATTACGGCCTGTCGGCCTACCTCATGGAAGGCTATGTTCTGCGAGGAGTGCTTGGCGGCGGTGGCGATGGGTATGGCGCTTGCCACCCTTTCCGGGTAGCGCACAGCCCATTGCAATACCTGCATGCCGCCCATCGAGCCGCCGACCACAGACAAAAGTCGTTTGATACCTAGATGCTCGAGGAGCTTGGCTTGGGCGTCGACCATATCGCCGATGGTCACGATCGGGAAAGATAGGCCATAGACCTGGCCTGTCGCTGGATCGAGCGAACTCGGGCCCGTCGATCCCATGCAACCGCCCAGGACGTTGGCGCAGATCAGAAAGTAGTGGTCGGTATCCAGTGGCTTGCCAGACCCTGCGATTGTTTCCCACCAACCGCCTTTGCCGGTCACCGGGTGCTTCCCGAGCATATACTGGTCGCCAGTGAGTGCATGGCAGACGAGAATCGCGTTCGACTTGTCGGCATTCAAGGTGCCGTAGGTCGTGTAGGCAATCTGGCACTTGTCCAATGTTGCGCCAGACTCCAGCACCAAAGGTTCATCGACCTCGTAGGTTGCATCTTTGTGTGCGGCGTCGGACATGAACGATTGTGGTTTCTGTACTGCTTCAGTGTTGGGTGGCTAAAGGGCCAAGCGCCGTTCCCTAAACCCTTTAATCGCAACATAAAAGGGTGGGATGTGATTGAAGCTAACGTGTCAGCGTTGGACATTCGTGCGATGGGCAGTAAAGGAGGGGCATGTCAAAGAATGCGCCTGCCTCCGAACCGACCTCATCTGCCGCCAGGCCCACCAGCCTTGAGGAAATCCGTGCAGAAATCGATCGCATCGATGATGCGATGCATGCGCTTCTCATTGAGCGCAGCGATGTTATTTCGGACCTTATCGAAATCAAAAAGGTTCAGTCGTCAGATGAAGGCGACCCAGCCAGGCGGACGTCGGCCTTCCGCCCTGCGCGCGAAGCCTCAATGATGCGGGCCATGATCGAGCGGCACACCGGTCTGCTGCCCCTCGACACTGTGGAGAGCATTTGGCGCGTCATCATCTCCACCTTCACCTATGTCCAGGCTCCCTATGAGGTCATGTATGCGCGTGGCGCGGACGGCTTGGCTATGCGCGACGTGGCACGGTTCCATTTTGGGTACACAGTTCCCGTGGTGGCGTTTGATGCTTCAACCGAGGTTTTGGAAGCCGTCGGCACGCGCGGCGATGCGCTTGGCATTATCCCGTTGGCCAGTGAAGGTGCATGGTGGACCGCGCTCGAGTCGGACGAGGCCCCCAATGTGATCGCCCGCCTGCCCTTTGTTGATCGCCCGGACCATCCGGCTGGGCAGCCGTGTTTGGTTGTTGCGAACGCCCCCATCGATCCAGAGGTTATGGCTGCGCGGGTCGTATCGCTGCGCCGCTCGGTCAACAAGGCATTGCCAACTGGCGTCGATATCTTGGCGCGGAGCGCGGAGCGCGCCTTGGTCAGCGTCCCAAACGCAACAGCTTTTCAAGCCCTGGTGACGTCTTGGCTGGACAGTGTGGTCGTGGGCAGCCATGCGCCAATTTTTCGCCCCTAGGCCTACCACCATTGCCATTGCAAAGCCCGTCAAACCACGTCACAAGACCTCTTTCGCAAATCTAATCCGGTTGGTGCATCATGGCTTCTGCCAACCCTGCCTACCCCGTTCCAAGAGCAGGTGTGCTCGATATCGCCGCCTATGTGCCCGGCCGCGACAAAGCCGCACCGGGGGTGAAGCTTCATAAGCTATCGTCCAATGAGACACCTCTGGGACCAAGCCCCAATGCCGTCGAGGCTTTCCAAGGCGTTGCGAACGCTTTGGCCAGCTATCCCGACGGGTCGGCACTTGCCCTGCGCTCCGCCATTGCCAAGCGGCACGGCATTGCCGCAGAGCGCATCGCATGCGGCAACGGATCAGACGAACTCTTGTCCCTACTGGCCCAGACTTATCTATCGCCAGGCGACGAAGCAGTGTTCTCAGAGCATGGTTTTCTGGTCTATCCAATTGTTACGAAAGCATCCGGCGCGACCCCCGTCGAAGTCCAAGATGTTGGTTTAACAGCCAATATGGATGGGTTTATAGAGGCTCTAGGTGATCGCACCAAAATGGTCTTCTTGGCCAATCCCAACAATCCAACAGGGACCTATGTGCCCTTCAAAGAAGTGCGACGCCTGCACGAAGCCTTGCCGCAGCACGTGCTTTTGGTCCTCGATGCTGCCTATGCAGAATATGTACGGCGCAACGACTATGAAAGTGGGATGGAGCTCGCAGCGACAGCACCCAATGTGGTGATGACGCGCACTTTCTCAAAGATCTATGGCTTAGCAAATCTGCGGATTGGTTGGATGTACGGGCCCGAACATGTGATTGATGCGATCAACCGTGTGCGGGGGCCGTTCAACCTGACAGGGCCGGCCATTGCTGCAGGTGCAGCGGCCATGGAAGATCACGCGTTCATTCAGCAGGCCATCGAGCACAACGAACGTTGGCTACCGAAGCTAACCGAAGCGCTTACTGAACTCGGGCTTGAGGTGACGCCAAGCGTGGCGAACTTCGTACTTGTCCATTTCCCCACTGATGCTGGAAAAACAGCAGATGACGCGGATGCATACCTGCTGCAGCGAGGTTTGGTGACGCGCAAAGTAGGCGCCTACAAGTTGCCCGAGGCACTGCGCATCTCGATTGGCACCGATGAGGCCAATGCCTTGCTCATTGAAACGCTGCGCGCATTCATGGCTCAGCCGTGACAACGCGCCTTCCCTATGAGCGTATCGCCATCATCGGCGGCGGTCTGCAGGGCACATCCATTGCGCATGCCGTGCGTGGGAAGGACCCGGAGTGCCTGTTGCAGTTTGCTGATGCTGATCCGCAGTCCGTCGACACATTGCGCGAGCTATTTCCCGATAGTTTGGTGTCAGATGATCCCTCGGATACCGCGCGTGACGCAGACCTTGTGATGCTTTGCGTGCCGGTAGGCGCAATGCCGACTGTGTGCCAATCCATTGCGGGTGTTGTAAAGCCTGGCGCGACGGTCAGCGATGTCGGCTCGGTCAAGCGCAGCGTATCCGATGCCATGCGTGACGCGTTTGGTGCGGGTATTCATGTTATCCCTGGCCACCCGATCGCAGGCACCGAGCAATCAGGGCCTCGTGCGGGTTTGCCGGATCTTTTCGACAACCGGTACGTCATTCTGACACCGGAAGATGGGTTCGATGTAGAAGCTCTACAAAACCTTACTCGGTTTTGGCGTCGCTTGGGGGCCATGGTCGAGATCATGGATCCTCGGCACCATGATCTTGTTCTGGCCATCACCTCCCACCTTCCTCACCTAATCGCCTATTCCATTGTTGGGACGGCGGCTGATATTGAAAACGTCACCGAGAGCGAAGTGATGAAATACTCCGCTGGCGGCTTCCGCGACTTCACACGTATCGCGGCCTCCGATCCGGTCATGTGGCGCGACGTGTTCCTCCACAATAAGGATGCTGTGCTAGAAGTGCTCGGACGATTTTCGGAGGATTTGTCTGCCCTACAACGGGCCATTCGCTGGGGCGAGGCTGACAAGTTGGAAGAGCTGTTCACCCGTACCTGTGATATTCGGCGCGGTATCATTGAGCTTGGCCAAGATACCGACCAAATCGACTTTGGTCGTCATACCAGCGCGGCACCGCCGGTTCCCAAACCTTATGGCGGCGACTAAGGGCGCCAGGGTGGCACAACCCCCAGTGGCACAGGGCCGATACTGATCGTACCGCGCGCCACAGAGACCGGCAGTTCAATGGCGCTGTCTTCGCCGATCGTTGTCTGACGACCAAAGAAAGTTGCGCCCGCCGTAATAGCTGCGGCCCCGTTGCTTGCATCAATGCCAAAAAGTTCGACGAGTGAAGCAATGTCATTTGTGGCAACGGTGCCTCGAAAATCCAGCAAACCGTCAGGCGCGAACCGTCCCGATCCATCCAGATTGATGGCATGATTGTCCAATCTGAGGCGCCCGGCCAACGGCCCGAATGCCCCTGATCTT
This sequence comes from Hyphomicrobiales bacterium, assembly GCA_965601715.1. Taxonomy (GTDB): domain Bacteria; phylum Pseudomonadota; class Alphaproteobacteria; order Rhizobiales; family MH13; genus MH13. The sequence goes on from OZ271835.1 coordinate 2,272,588, forward strand.
GAAATCCAATCGCGCGCGAGCCCCTGCACTGAGCGTGCTTGGTTGCCTGCGACAGCGTCCAGCAGGCTGGAAAGCGATAGATCTACTTGATCCACACTGCCCAGAAACGGACTGGTCACGCCGAACGCAAGCAGTGCTACTTCATAGTCATCGCTGCTAGCGTCTATCATTGCTTGCGCGCTACGCACATGCAACTCCGCTTGGTTGCCGTTGGCCACTGGTTGGGCACCGTCTTCGAACGTCACCGAAAAGCGATTCAGCACAGCCGAAAACCGCTCCAATTCAAGGCCGGAGGTCAGGCGGATGCTTGCCCGCGCAAGTTCCGTATCGATTTGGGTGTTGAAACCTTCTGCCGAGACGCTGCGAAAGGGTCCGCGCCACTCAGCGATCGTGAACAAAGGATTCCAAACGGGTGCGACCGTGCTTAAGGACCCACCCGAAAGCGTGGAACCGTTGCCAAAGGCAAGCGCGAGTGAAGAGCAGTGCCACTCAAACCGCGCCGGAAAACCAGCCAGTGCTTCCTCTGCACATTCCATCCGGACACCTTCGGCTGCCAAGGTCGCCCTGCCTTGTTCGATGGCTGCGCGATAGAACTGCGCCCCGACAAACCAGCCGCCGATCACCAAAACCGCCAGCGCAACAACAGCGATGGCCAACATCCGAATTTTCCGTCCGAATGGCGACCGTGTTGGTGGTGACAATGAGGTGCTCATACCAGCGTCCTGGTCTATCTGGAATTGTTGCTCTTGGTCCTTCCACCACGCGCAGCCCTTCGATACAAGCGCGGCTAGCGACAAGCGGAAGGGTATACACGGGTGTCTGATCTCTGGATATTTGGATATGGGTCACTGATTTGGCGACCTGGCTTCCCTTATCGTGCGTCTTATGCGGCCCGGCTGCACGGTTATCATCGATCATTGTGCGTCTACAGCCATGTTCACCGCGGAACGCCGGAACGCCCCGGCCTCGTGATGGGATTGGACCGCGGCGGGTCTTGCCGAGGCATTGCATACCACGTCGACGATGCACACCATGACGAGGTGCTGCGCTATTTACGTGAGCGTGAGCAAGCCACGATGGTTTATCTCGAGCGCCTGCAGCCGGTCCACCTTTTGGATCGAGGCGAAGGACTACCACATAGCGTGACAGCAGTAACCTACTGCGTTGATCGTACCCATATTCAGTACGCGGGCAGCCTGTCGCGCGAGGACCAACTTGCCTTGGTGGAAGGAGCGGTCGGTCAGTCGGGCGAGAACCCCGAATATGTGATCGAAACGGCGGCAGCTCTAGAGCGTCTTGGCGTTCACGATCCAACACTACTTTGGCTTAGCGTGCGCCTTCAGGCTGGCGGCAATTGAGGATTCCGAGCGCGCTCAGTCGCAACCAACCTATTGGTTTCTACTTCGATCAATTCCTGTAGCTGAATCTGAACGGCTCGTGGGTCTTCGCCGCTAGGAATGGCGTTCATCAGCTTGATCGTCAGCAAACCGGGGTAGCGCTGCATCGTGTTGCGTGGCCAGAACAAGCCAGAATTGAGCGCTGCGGGAACAAGTGGAACGCCGAGTTGCTTGTACATGTGGGCGATCCCCGATTTGTAATCAGGTGGCGCATCGACTGGCCGTCGCGTTCCTTCGGGGAAGATGATGAGCTGGCGACCATCTTTCATGGCTTGCTTGGCTGCCTTGGTCATCTCGCGCAGCGCCGCAGCGTTCCTTGAGCGTTCAATGGGTATCATGCCGATCTTGGCGAGGTACCATCCGACCAAAGGGATGCTCATGAGCTCTTTTTTGAGAATGAAAGTGGGCCGGTCGACATAGGGTATCAGTCCAAATGTCTCCCAGGTCGATTGATGTTTGGACGCGATGATACACCCTGCTTGGGCTAGTCCATCCTTGGGGATGTTCTCGAGGCCTTGGATTTCCCACCTGATCCCAACAAACAAACGCAGAAGCACGATCGTCGTCTTAGTGAATGCCTTCAACGCTCTCTCGGACAAGTGAGCCGGACCGAGCAGTATCGGCAAACACGCGATCAACCAAACAGTGGCGTTGGTGTAAAAAACCGTGTTGGCGACGAGTGCGCGGATGAAAGGCATGTGTGGTGGCTTCGACAGGACCTAATGTGCCGCTTATCCGACTAACTGACGTCATCGACAAGGTGGCGAACGCGTGCAAGCCCAAGTTTGACGAACTCACGTGCAAGCAACCGCATAGGCCATGTGTTGACGGGTCCGCCATCGGCACGTTGGGTCTCCGTCGCTGGATCAATTGGCACGGCGATAAGGTCAACATCCGGTAGGAGGCGTTCGATCTCCAGTGTCGTTCGAGGCATGTGATAGGCGCTTGTAACAACCAAGAGAGAATCAAAACCGTGCTCACGCGACCAAGAGGCTGCTTCGCGAGCGTTGCCGGCTGTATCCATCGCCGCGCGGTCAAGATCGACACAGCAACCAAACAGATCGGCATCAACTTGTGTGCGTGCGACCAATGAGGCGGCCGATGTTCCATCGTGGACGCCTGAGATCAAAAGTCGTTCAGCCGCCCCATTCTCTAAGAGCTGCACCGCGACTTCAATCCGCGCCTGGCCACCTGTGACGACCACAATGCCATCAGCCTGCGCTGTGGCTGTTGGGGCACTTAGCGCGTTCACGCCACGCACAAAGTCAGAGAACGTGACCAATCCAAACAGGAGCATGAGACCAATCGATACGCCAATTGCCCAACGGGCATAGCTAGCCGGTCTGCGACGGTGCAGCTCTGACGTGGCTTGGTGAGCTTGGGCATCCATAGGTTCGGTTCGTTTCTACGCGTATTGGTGCTTGCCTATTGTGCGCGCCTGGTGTTGCACGTCAAATCGCACGGTCATTAATGGGCGGATACGGTTAAACTATGATGCGCCGCCAGTACCTTGTCGAAATCAACGACCCCGCAAGAAACGACTGACGGTTATCCTAGACGTAGCAGCCGTGAGGAACGCTATAAGAAAAACCACCAGAGCACATCCGGCATAGCCCTGCAGACCGAGCGCCGGTGATCCTATCAGCGCTTCGACCTGGGCGGCGTCAGCCGCTCCGCGTCGTGCAAATACCCAAAACTGAAAGAACAGGAAAATACCGATCGCACTTATGCCCCCGATCAGCCCGCCACGCATACCAAGCATCAGGAAGTGGCGTTGAAATTGGCCCGCGATGAAGGAATGGCTGGCGCCGACAAAATGTAGAACCTCAACAACATCTTTGTTCCCGGCCATGGCAGCGCGGGTCGCAAAGATCACGCACAGAATGGTGGCGCTGAGCACAAGGACCAGAATACCCAGTCCGCCAAGTACCATCGCGCCTGCCATGCGGGACAATTGGTCTGTCCAAACACGGTGATCATCGACGGTCGCACCGGGAACCTCCTGGTCCAGGGCTGCTTGTAGCGTCTCCAGATTCAGCAGGCGTACATCCGTCACGGTCATCGATACGAGACGAGGAATCGGCAATTCTTCGACGGCAACTTCGGATCCAACGATACCAAGCCATGGCTCCAAGAGAGCTTGCGTCTCGGCCTGGCTGACCACGGACACCGACCCAATACCTGGCGAGACCCGAGCCAAGTCCGCAGCACGGCGCACGCGATCGTCCATGGTCAAGTGGTCAATGGCCGACACCTCAATGGTGAGCTCACGGCCGATATCGGCACGCCAATCATTGGCTGCACGATCAACCAAAGTAACAGCTCCGACTGACAGGCAGGCCAAGCAGCCCATGATCGCGATCACCAGCATAAGCGCACTGCCAGCAATCGACCGTTCGGGCACAATTGGCTCAGGCTTGGTTGTGTCGCGTTGCTGGCGGTCTTGGGCTTTCTGACCGGATCGGCCTCCCACGCTCGCTCGTTCTGGCTTCAGCATGACGCCCCCGGAGCAAAAAGTGGCCTAATCATAGATTTGCACCTTGCCGTCGTGCAGCACCAAACGACGGGCCTGGTGTTGCTGCATCAGCAGCACGTCGTGGGTGGCGATAACGATCGATGTACCAAGCTTGTTGAGCTCAACGAACAAACGCAACAACCGACGCCCCAGCTGGGGATCCACGTTGCCGGTTGGTTCGTCCGCAAGCAACAGGTCTGGTTGACCAATCACAGCCCGCGCGATGGCCGCGCGCTGCTTCTCACCCCCGGACAGCACGGGTGGCATCGCGTACATGCGCTCGCCCAACCCAACCCAGCCCAACAATTCGCGAACGTCAGCACCATACTCTGCTTCCTCCTTACCTTGGACTCGCAAGGGAAGAGCTACATTCTCAAACGTGGTCATATGGTCGAGCAGGCGAAAGTCTTGAAAAACCACGCCGATGCGTTGGCGCAGTGCGGGGATGTCGCGCGACGTCAACCTTGCTGTGTTCTTACCAAACGCCGTGACGCTGCCGCGGGTCGGACGCATAGCCAGGGACATGAGCTTCAACATCGACGTCTTACCGGCGCCGGAGGGGCCAGTAAGATACTGAAAACTGCGCGGTTCGATCCCAAAGGAAAGATCCGTCAAGACCTCTGGTCCGCCATCATAGCGCAGGCCAACATTTTCCATCGTCAGCAAAAATGATCACTCCAGGTCAACTTGAAACAACCCCTCAGCAAGCGTTGCAATACCACTCGCACCTCACATGGTTAACAGCCCTTTAACGCTAAACCGCTACGACGGTTGCACGTGGCTATTAGCGCCACAACAAATCAACAGCGCAGTATCCTCATGAAGATCACTTGTCCAAATTGCGCGTCCTCCTACGCCGTTGCGGACGACATGCTGGGTCCCAATGGCCGCAAAGTGAAGTGTGCCTCGTGTTCAGAAGTCTGGCTGGCCAAACCTGAACCACCCCAAGTCGTGATAGACGCAGAAGACACGCGTTCGAGAACCATGGAATCCGACACCGATCCTGAGCATATGGACGGGTTTGATGCCACAGTTTCCAGTGACAACGAATGGTCGCAAGATGGTGAGGCTGTTATCGACGATGTCAACGCGGGGGTGTCAGGGGTGCCTCACCGACATCAGCCGGGACGGGTCAAGCTGAAGGGCGAAAGCACTGGTCCATCTGTTTTCGAAGTTTGGATAAGAAGAACGATTGCGATTGGAACGCCGACGGCCGTTGCGTGTGGGCTCTTAGGTCTGGTGCTTGCGATTCCTCTACGTGAATCCGTCGTCTCAATCGCGCCAGACTTGGCTCGTCTCTATGCCACAGTCGGGTTGGACGTAAACGTACGAGGCATAACTTTCGCACCAGTCACTGCGGAACGATCGGTTGTGGCAGGGTTATCGGTGCTAACCATCGAGGGCGCTATGACCAACGCCGACAGCGTGGACCGGCAGACAGCGCCGATCCGATTTGCCCTGTTGGCCGAAGACGGTGCAGAAATCTTTGTTTGGCGCATGGACCCACCCACCGACGCACTTATCCCAGGTCAGACCGTTCCTTTGATGGGAGAACTCACGGCACCGCCGGAAACAGTCGCAGCCGTATCCGTGCGTTTCCTTCAGCAGGACGAAGTGATCCCTGGGCAGGTATTCTGATTGGCCGATTGTCAGGCCATTTGCCCTCCCGTTACCTCATGTTAATTTGTCGCGAAACATCGTTGCAGGGCCTCACACGAGATAGGATGGCGTTGCCATGGCAAGGATTCTGGTTGCTGAAGATGACGAAGCCGTCCGCGCTTTTCTGGAAAAAGCGTTCGAACTGGATGGCCACACCGTCCTCACCGCCGAGGACGGCGCGATGGCACTTGAGGTTTTGGCAAATGAGAACGGCGCTTTTGACCTCTTACTGACCGATATCCAGATGCCCGTCATGGACGGTATCGCGCTGGCCCTGTCAGCCGTCCGCGACCACCCACAACTCCCGATCCTGCTGATGACGGGGTACGCCAATCAGCGCGAGCGGGCTCACGGGTTGGATTCCCTGGTTGAGGACGTGATCATGAAGCCGTTCTCTTTGAGTGATATCCGTACCGCCGTAGAAGGTGTCCTGGCAAAGCGCGCGGCTTAAACAAGGACGCTAGAACCGTTCAATAAGCCGGTCGAGGTAATCGCGCTCGTCCTGACGGCGAAGCCGGTCCCCCAAACGCCTCTGAATTTCATCGAGAATATCGCGAGCACGCTGAATGTCACTCTCTTCGGGGATGCGCACGGTGCCCTCTACCTGCTGGCCTTGGTCACGCTGTGGGCGACCCAGTGGGTCAACACCCCGCGCCCCATCACTGCTTGGGCCAAAGATCATGCGTGGTAGCCCCTGACCAGGACCTGGGTTCTGCCCAGGGCCTTGAGCTTGGCCTTCACCCTGGCCACCCTGCCCTTGGCCTTGTGCCAGTTGCTCCATCATATCTTGAGCGCCCTGACGCAAAGCCTCTAGTGCTCGGCCCTGTTCATTGATGGCATTGTTGGGGCTGCTGCGGTCAAGCATTGTTGCGGCCCCGTCCATAGCATCCGCCGCTTCTCCGAACTCGGAAGGATCAAGCCCAAGATCGCGCAACTCGTCCATAAGGGCCTGAAGCCGTTCTTCCAGATCGCCTTGATCCTGGGCCAGTTCGTCGAAGGGAGGTTCATCGGATGGCTGCTCGCCCTCCTGCGCCTCTTGGTTGCGGTCGGTCTGTCTATTTTCCCGACGCGGTGGAGAGAACGTGGACGGTGGCCGGGCTTCGCTGCGCTGGGCATCCCAGGTGAAGGGAAACGTCTCGTCGAGCAGCCGTTGTTGCTCGCGCGTGATATCTTGGAGTTCTTGGATCGACTCGCGCAGTTGCTGTTCGGCTGGGCTTGGTTGGCGCTGCTGCATGGCTTGTGCACCGCGCAGCTGATCGAGTTGCTCGCGCAACTGCTCCAACAGCTCACGAGCAGCATCGGCTGCGCCCAGCTCTGCCAGGTCCTGTATTTGGTCCATCAGGTCTTGCATGGCCAAGGGATCGAGATTTTGCATCGGCATGTTTTGCGGCATGTCCGCCATATCAGCCGATTGCATACGCTCCGCCAAAGCCTGCATATACTCTTGGAACGCCTGGCGCAGTTCGTCCATCAGCCGAATGATCTCGTCTTCACTCGCGCCGTTCTCCAGGGCCTCGGCGAGATTTTCTTCGGCTTCCCTCAGCCGTTCGGCTGCAAGGGACAGGTCACCGTCTTCGACCTGAAGCGCGAGCTGCCAAAGCAGGTCGATAACGTCCAACAGATCCTCATCCGTTTCAGCAAAACGTAATCGTTGCGTCGTGACCGTGAGCGCGAGGAAGGTGGTATAGTCATCCGCCATGAACTGCTCAGGCGCGATGGCAAAGCCTTCGAGCGCCGTCAAAACACGCATGCGTGTACGGGTGTCGATGGCCAGCAAACGGCGCTGCTCGACCAGGGCAAGAGCCAATTCTTCTCGAAATGGTCTGGTTGGTAAGGTGATGAGTTGCGTGCGGCTGGTTGCTTCCTGCCCAGCTCCATCTGTTGCCACCAACGTCATATCGACCTCCAGCCCGGCCCAAGGATGGGCAGACAGGTCGCGCGTTGTTTCGACAGTCCCGCCACTACGGTCTTGCGGAAGGACCAGGTCGATGCGTGGTGGGTCAATCAGTGGCGTCGCATTGGCGTATTGCTCGTCGGCTGGTGTCACCTCCGCATGGGCCGTTTCGACGGCATAATCATCTTCCGCAAAATAGGTAATCTTGAGTGCGCCGACGACTGTGGCTTCCGGTTCGCCTTCAAACCGTATGAGCGGTGGAATGTCAGGGGTCACCAATACCGGGATAGAAACCCTATTGCTGCGGGTTGCGAGCTCTAGCGTCGCGCCGACTGTCATTATCGTCTCTAGGCTCGCGGTGTCTCCTTCGCTGGCAGAAAGCTGGATCGCCTCACCGCCATCCATCGGCATCAAGGCGGCCGTCACAGTCTCGGGGTCACTGAGGAGCACCGTCAACCGACTGCCCGTTGGCACCATTGCGCCAACAGGTGGTTCGGTCGTTTCATCCAACGTGGCGGCCGCCATAAGCGTGCGAGGTGGAAGTCCAGTGTATCCGGGTGGTGTTGCCCAGACATCCACGCGAATCGGGACCGTGTGACCCGACTGCATGGGCGCAAGGGCTTGCTCGATCCGTTCTAATCGCTCCGGCCCAGCAACAAAAAAAGCAACGACCAGCAGCAGGAGCACCGGAGCACGCAGCGCCCAGGGATCCAGACGATCCGTGCGTGGTGCGGGGGTACCAGCGCTCAGTCGGCCGACCGATTCGGAAAGACGTTCTTGGTTGGCCGCCCACAGTGCCGCGCCGTCGGCGGTTTGAGTATCAAAGGGTTGGTCGACAAGGGTCGCTAGCGGGCGGCCGGTAAGGCCAGAAGCGCGTTCAACCCGTTTAATGGCCTCGCTTTGCGAAGAGGCAGGCGCGCGGAAAGACCAAACAACAGCTGCCATAAAGGCAAAGCCAAGAACGCCAACGAGCGCGAAGCGAAGCACGTCCGGCAGATATGGCCAAAGGCCCAACCACGAGACAATCAAGAACAGACCCGCAATCGACGTCGCCAGAACCAGTCGTGGCCAGACGCGCTCAATCGTGGCGTATGCTTTTGCAAGCGCAACAGCCTGACCAATACGCTTCAAAAGCGGAGAGTTGATCGATTGTGGTGAAGTCATGCCCCAAGTGTGGCGCGCACTTGTGACCAACGCAAGACGTGGAAGGGCTCCTGCGGCCAAAGACCAGCGGACATTTATGATGTGGCAGGCTCTTCCAACCAACTCGGGCGGGAATCCAAGCCGATCAAGTCATCCATGGAGGTGCGCGGGCGAATCACATGGAATTGATCACCCTTGACCATGACCTCCGGAATGAGCAGCCGCGTGTTGTAGGTTCCGGATTGAACAGCGCCATAGGCGCCCGCCGAGAACACCGCAACCAAATCGGCTTCCTTAACGGGCGGAAAAGATCGGTTCTTGGCCAAGTAATCGCCGGTTTCGCAAACAGGGCCAACGATATCGACGACCGGCCACATGTCCGGCGAAGTTGGTTCAATCACCGGACGGATCGCGTGGTAGGCATCGTAGAGGGTCGGGCGAATGAGGTCGTTCATTGCTGCATCGATGATCACGAATGTCTTGTCGTCACCAGGTTTTACGTATTCGACGGTTGAAACCAGAATCCCAGCGTTGCCGGCGATCAAACGGCCAGGCTCGAAGATGATTTCGCAATCCAGCTTATCGACATGCTTGCGGACAACCGCAGCATATTGGTCGGGGTGTGGAGGCGGGTCATTGTCCTCCGTGTAAGGAATACCAAGGCCGCCACCCAGATCGATGTGCTCAATCGTGTGCCCATCGGCACGCAGTGTCCCGATCAGCTCTCCCAGCTTGCCAAACGCGGTGTCGAACGGCTCAAGCTGCGTGATCTGCGACCCGATATGCATATCGATACCAATGACGTTGATGCCCTCTAGCTGCGCTGCGCGCGCATAGGCATCGCGGGCTTGCACCCACGGAATGCCGAACTTGTTTTCTGTCAGGCCAGTGGTGATCTTGGCGTGCGTTTTCGCGTCGACGTCTGGGTTGATGCGCAACGATACCGGTGCATTGGTGCCCATGGACACCGCAACTTCGGATAAACGCTCCAACTCAGGTAAGCTTTCGACATTGAAGCACAATATCTCGGCTTCCAGCGCCGCTTGCATTTCAGCTCGGGTTTTTGCCACACCGGAAAACATGATCTTGTTCGGTGGGACGCCCGCGCGAAGCGCACGCTCCAGTTCACCCCCTGACACCACGTCGGCGCCGGATCCAATACGAGCCAATGTTGCCATGACGGCTTGGTTTGAATTGGCCTTAAGCGCGTAGCAAACCAGCAGTGGCAAGTCGCCAAAAGCGCTGGTGAACACTTGATAGTGCCGTTCGAGCGTCGCTGTTGAATAGACGTAGAATGGTGTTCCTACCTCTTGCGCCAGACGCTCAACAGGGACGTCTTCGGCAAACAGCCGACCGCCGCGATAGCTGAAATGATGCATGACTTCTGTATCCGGCCCTACAGCAGGAGGCCATCAAGGATGAACTCGCGGTCCTCCTCGACGGGTGCATCGGCTGGCGCGCCTTCCACGGTTTGGGAGGCGGAGGGTGGTTCAAGCGAGCCACGCACTCCGCACCCGGTGACAGACAGGGCCAATAGGGCCGAAAGGATCAGGGCGGACAAGCGCATGGTGCGTTCCTTGATGAGACGATGTCTACCTTTAGGACGCCTTGTTTAAGTGTTTCAACCAGCGTCTTGCCTGCTTGCGGACATTTTGTGGCGCAGTGCCACCATAGCTGGTGCGCGAACGGATGGATTTGTCGACAGACAGCACGGAGTAAACGTCCTGCGTTATGCGTGGTTCCACGCTTTGCATATCGTTAAGGGTCAGTTTGTGCAGGTCTATACCACGCTCTGCAGCCATGCCCACCAGCGTGCCGGTGACATGGTGGGCATCGCGAAACGGCATAGCGAGCACCCGTACGAGCCAATCCGCCAAGTCGGTGGCTGTTGCGTAGCCCGCACCGGCGGCCTTCTTCATTGCTTTGGCATTGGGCACCATGTCGCGCACCATACCGGTGGTCGCTGCAATGGTAAGTTCCAGCGTTTCCAGCGCATCAAAAACGGGCTCTTTGTCCTCTTGCATGTCCTTGGCATAGGCCATGGGCAGTCCCTTCATCACCGTTAACAGAGCTGTGAAGGCGCCAAAGACACGACCGACCTTGGCACGCACCAACTCCGCGGCGTCAGGGTTTTTCTTCTGCGGCATAATCGACGAGCCGGTCGTTAGCGCGTCCGACAAGGTGATGAACTGAAATTGCGCCGAGCACCAAATGACGATTTCTTCTGCGAAGCGCGACAGGTGCATCGATAGAATGGATGCCGCCGCTAACGTTTCGAGCGCGTAATCTCGATCTGAGACGCTGTCGAGCGAGTTGGCAGTCGGCCGGTCGAAGCCGAGCGCCTCCGAGGTGGCATGACGATCGATCGGAAAGCTGGTCCCGGCCAAGGCTGCAGCACCAAGTGGCGACTCATTGAGCCGCTTGCGTGCGTCTTGGAACCGGCCACGGTCACGCCCGATCATCTCGACATAAGCAAGCAAATGGTGGCCGAAGGTCACCGGCTGCGCGGATTGCAGATGGGTGAACCCCGGCATGGGCAGCGCCGCGTGCTCTAGGGCTTTCTCGGCCAGGGCTTGTTGCAGTTCTGCCAGGGCACTGTCGATGCCATCAATCGCATCGCGCACATACAGCTTGGTGTCATTCGCCACCTGGTCGTTGCGCGATCGCGCCGTGTGCAACCGGCCGGCTGCTTCACCAATTGTTTCTCTCAGTCGAGCCTCGATGTTCATATGGATATCTTCAAGACCACGCGAAAATGTGAACTGCCCGTGTGCAATCTCTTGGCCAATCGCGTCTAGGCCCTGAACAATGGCATCCCTATCTTGCGGGGTAAGGATACCGGCCTGTGCCAACATGGTGGCATGCGCTTTCGAGCCCGCGATGTCTTGGGCGTAGAGCTTCTGATCGAAGCCAATCGAAGCGTTGATGTCTTCCATGATGGCGGCCGGTCCTGCGGCAAAGCGCCCGCCCCACATGGTGTTTTTGCCGGTATTGCTCATCGAGACCCTGCTTCGTGTTTGTTTGCCAGAAGGACCGTCGTCATGTCGTCACCCGATCCAGCATCTGCCCCGCCGCGCAAGCGCAAGGGCAGCAAGACCAGCTTGACCATCCTTTTGCTGGTTGCGGCCATTCTCGGCATCGCGTCGGGCGGGCTTGCGGTCTATCTCAACAATGGGGATCCTGCCAATACACAAACGGCGCACGCCTGCTCCTTGTCAGATGATCGCATGGCTGCCTTGGACGCTGCAGCCCAGGGCGAGGTCGCTGCATTTGCAGTGGTTGACGAAGGACGGCCTGCCCCGGAACTGGCGTTTCGCGACATCGAGGGCAACCAGCGCAGCTTAACCGATTGGCGCGGTCAGACGGTGCTGTTCAACCTGTGGGCCACCTGGTGCGCCCCGTGCCGCGAAGAGATGCCGGCTCTGGATGCCTTGCAGGCCAGTTTCGGTGGTGACGATTTTGAGGTTGTGGCCGTCAACATCGACACACGTGACAGCGCAAACCCGCAAGGGTTCCTCAGTGAAATCAATGTGGCGTCGCTTGCCTTTTATCAGGACGCGACAGCGGACACCTTTCAGGATCTACGGGCTGAGGGTTTGGCTTTCGGCATGCCGACGACCCTCCTGATCGACCAAGACGGTTGTTTACAAGGTTTCCTGGCGGGTGCGGCCCATTGGGATAGTGATGATGCGCTGGCGCTGGTGGCCGCTGCGCAGGTCCCCTAATGAATCTCAGCCGACTGCAGTTCTCTCATCTGTCTGATCTTGTCTATCGGAATGCCCGTGATCTTCGAGGTGAGCCGCGCGACTTCGTCATCGTATAGCGCACGCGCTTCGCGTGCTTGTTCCAGGGCCAAGGCACGGGCTTCTTGTGCACGTGCAATTGCCTGTTCACGCGCCGCCTTTTCGCGTGGCGAGGAAAGATCAACCTCTGCGATGACCTTACTGGCGATCTGAATCAGGAACAGTGTGACAAACGAAACAACGACATGGCATGCCATAATGGTTGCGGTATCACCGGCATGGGCGACAATCGTGAAGATGAACTCGCGAAAGGGTCCGCAGCTGGGTGAGGCAAACCGGCTGGCAAAAAAACAGTGGCCAATAAGGGCGTCACGGCTAGCCACGACAAACAGTGCGGGCACGGCGACGACCGGAAACAAAATCACGGTCGCGGCATAGCGGCGGGCAAACATACCCAGTACGCCGAAGATCATGCCGGATAAAACACCAACAAGAAGAATACCGCTGGTCGCCACGTCTACACCTGTTTGTCCAGGCGGTTGCCAACACCTGGGGCTGTTGCAGAGCCCACGCGTTGAGAATCGGCAAGCGCCGCGGAATTTGCAGCAGCCTGGTCAATCATCGCGACCAGTTGCTGTGTCGCCTCATGATTGGCTTTCAGCATCTTTTGAGCGGCAGCCGCACCAATGGTTCCCTTGGTATCAGCTGCTGCGGCTGTCGCTATCGCAATAGATTCCACAGGTGGCTCCCCACATCCTTGAGACGATGATAACCGGCACGGCTTTCATCCATGCTGACGTAATTGTCTCAATTTTAGGGAATATTGCCTGCGGCCCGGTAAACGAAGCTAGCGTGTAGGGACTGGGGTTTCGCCGCGATAGTCGTAAAACCCTCGGCCGGCTTTGCGACCAACCCATCCAGCTTCAACGTACTTCACGAGCAAGGGGCATGGCCGGTATTTGGTGTCTGCCAAACCATCGTAAAGCACTTGCATAACCGCCAGGCAGGTGTCGAGACCGATAAAGTCTGCCAATTGGAGCGGTCCCATGGGGTGATTGGCACCCAACTTCATAGCCGTATCGATGCTCTCGACCGAGCCTACACCCTCATAAAGGGTGTAGATGGCCTCGTTGATCATAGGCAGCAAAATGCGATTGACGATGAAGGCCGGGAAGTCTTCTGCCACCGTGATTTGCTTACCGATATTGTCTACAAAAGCGCGCGACGCCTCATAGGTCTCGTCATCGGTTGCAATACCGCGCACGACCTCGACCAGTTCCATGATGGGGACTGGGTTCATGAAGTGGATACCGATGAAGCGCTCAGGGCGATCGGTGGAGGCGGCCAATCGGGTGATTGAAATCGAAGATGTGTTCGAGGCTAGAATGGCTTCCGGGCTAACGATTGGGCTTAGCTGGGAAAAGATCTTGCGCTTAATCGTCTCATCTTCCGTGGCCGATTCAATGATCAGGTCACGGTCAGCCATCAACTCATAAGTATCGGATGGTTTGATGCGGGCCAGCGCCGGTTTGATCTCGTCTTCTTTGATGATGCCTTTGGATGCCTGGCGCGCCATGTTGCCAGAAATCGTCGCCAGTCCCTGCTCAACCTTTTCTAGAGCCAGGTCCTGCAGGACCACGTCCATGCCCGCCAAAGAACAGACATGGGCGATGCCTGATCCCATTTGGCCAGCGCCGACCACTCCAACCTTTTGAATGCCACTCATGCTTGCAACGATCTTTCTATGCGCCCAGACGATACCGACGGCGCGGTCGGCCCGGTTACCTTTCTAGGATTCAACGGCTGATTTCAACTCTGGCAGCACATCAAACAAGTCTGCGACCAAGCCATAATCGGCCACATCAAAGATCGGCGCGTCCTCGTCTTTGTTGATGGCGACGATTATACGGCTGTCTTTCATTCCTGCTAAGTGCTGGATAGCACCAGAAATGCCGGCTGCGATGTAGAGATCTGGTGCCACGACCTTGCCCGTCTGACCGACCTGCCAGTCATTGGGAGCGTATCCTGCATCAACGGCAGCGCGTGAGGCGCCGACAGCTGCGCCCAAAGCATCTGCCAACGGCAGGATCACCCGCTCAAACTCTTCTTTCGAGCCAAGTGCCCGCCCCCCGGAAAGGATCACTTTTGCGCTGGTCAGCTCGGGGCGCTCGCTGTCCGCCAAGTCTGCCGACACAAAGCGCGACAATTCGGGCAAATCGGGAACAGATACGGCCTCGATAGGTGCGGCTCCACCTTCGCCCGCGGCGTCGAACGCCGTTCCACGCGCGGTGATGACTATCTTCGCGTCCGAGCTTTTGACCGTTTGCACCGCATTGCCCGCATAGATGGGACGCTGGAACGTGTCCGGGCCTTCAACGGCAATGATGTCCGAAATCTGCATCACATCCAGCAGGGCAGCCACGCGGGGCATGATGTTCTTGCCGGTGGTGGTCGCTGGAGCCACGAAGGCATGATAGTCATCGGCGAGAGAGACAATCAGAGCTGCCATTGGTTCAGCGAGGTGATGCTCCAGACCGTCTGCATCGGCATGAAGAACCTTTGCTGCGCCGTCAAGTTTGGCGGCAGCCTCCGCCACAGCTGCTGACGCTGCGCCAGCGACCAACACGTCAACAGGTGCACCCAAGGCCTTGGCTGCGGTCAGAGCTTTGGCGGTTTCGGCAGAAAGGGTGGTGCCATCATGGTCGGCAATCAATAATGTCGTCATGGGATCGCCTCCTACAGCACGCCAGCTTCTTGCTTCAGCTTGTCGACCAATTCGTCGACGCTGCCAACTTTGACGCCAGCTTCGCGCTTGGCGGGCGCTTGCGTGGTCAAAACCTCAAGGCGTGGCGCAAAATCGACGCCGATTTCGTCCGGGGTTTTAACATCAAGCGGCTTCTTTTTCGCTTTCATGATGTTCGGCAGGGAAGCGTAACGCGGTTCGTTGAGGCGAAGGTCCGTTGTGATAATCGCTGGTAGCGAGAGGTTGACCGTTTCGAGGCCGCCATCGACTTCACGGGTTACGCTGACGCTCTCGCCGTCGACATCAACCTTGGATGCGAAGGTGCCCTGACCCCAGCCTAGTAACGCAGCCAGCATTTGACCGGTTTGGTTGCAATCATCATCGATGGCCTGCTTGCCCATGATGACCAGTTGCGGCGCTTCCTCAGCAATGATGGCTTTGAGCGCTTTAGCAACGGCCAGCGGCTCGGTCGTCTCATCGGTCGTGACCAATATGGCCCGATCCGCGCCCATCGCCAAAGCAGTCCGCAAAGTTTCTTGCGCTTTGTCCGGGCCTATGGACACCGCCACAATTTCCTCAGCCTTCCCAGCCTCTTTCAATCGCAATGCCTCTTCCACCGCGATCTCATCGAACGGGTTCATCGACATTTTGACGTTGGCCAAGTTCACTCCTGACCCGTCTTCTTTTACGGTTATCGTAACGTTATAGTCGACAACACGTTTGACCGGCACCAATATTTTCACGCAGAACCTCTAGCGATAGCTGATGTGGGATGTGTGTGCGAAGCTTTTCGCGCATCCTAACAGATTGTGCAATGCAGCAACCTGGCGCAGCGAGGCTAGGAGCGACGGCAATACCTGTCAACGATCCCAAAGTTGGGCATCCTCACACACAACTTGTTTGGTTGTTTATCTCTGATTGGCCTGCGGTGAGATTGTGGTTGGTAGGTCGCGGTCAAACAACTGGACGCCACGATGCTTAAACAGGGGCGTCAGAGCGGCACCTGCGACCAAACCGCCAATGTGTGCCCACCAAGCGGTGTTGGATCCGCTGTCGCCCGACAGCACCATAAAGACATTCCAAACAACATAGACGCCAAGAACGATCCAGGCGGGGAGTTGGAACGGAAACTTCACCAGAAGTGTCACTAGAACCCAGACTTTCACGCGTGGATGCAGCATCAAATAGGCCGCAACGATCCCAGAAGTCGCACCGGAAGCACCAACCAAGGGTGAGGACGGGTCAGGTGTGAAAAAGGCATAGGCCAGGCCACCTGCCAAACCGCACAGAATATAGAAGATGAGAAACTTAACGTGGCCCATCGAGTCTTCAACATTGTCGCCAAAAACCCATAGGAACAGCATGTTGCCCGCCAGGTGCAGCCAACTGCCGTGTAGGAAGGCATAGCTGATCAAGGTCAATTCTTCGGGGATGAAGATTAGGTCAGCAGGCCGCGTCTGCTCGGCCAGCAGCGTCACCGGGATCAACGCCAGCCGGAAGTCCGGGTAGTCGACGACTGTCCCTTGAAACAGGATGAACACACCAACGTTCAGGACAATCAGTGCAACGGTGACGATTTGGAGCGTGATCCGCTGCTTTGGATTGGCGTCAAAGAAGGGGAGGAACATTCGGTCGTGACCTTGGACTGTGCTGCGGGTCGAACGATGACTTCGGTGGCACTTAGCGGTTTTTACCAGGCACCCACAAGACGTCCGAAGCACCTTTGTCGTTGGCCCAACGAGCAGCGACGAACAAGAAGTCGGATAGACGGTTCAAATAGAGGCGAACTTCACTACTCACCTGACCCGGCTCCGACTCTGAAAGTTCGACGCTCAGCCGCTCAGCCCGGCGGGCAATGGTTCTGGCCAAATGGAGTGCAGCAGCAACTGGAGTACCGCCTGGTAGGACAAAGGAATTGAGGGGCGATAGATCAGCATTCAGCTGGTCAATCTCGCTTTCCAACCGTGTGACCTGAACTTCCACAAGTCGCAGAGGCTCATAGCCTAGATCTTCGTCAGTTGGCGGGGTCGCCAAGTCGGCGCCAAGATCGAACAAATCGTTCTGAATGCGCATCAACATGGCATCCAATGCGCTGAGGGTCGGATCTGACCCGCTGGACAAGCGTGCCATCCCGATCGCCGCATTGGTTTCGTCGACCGTGCCATAAGCTTCGACCCGCAGATCAAACTTCTTGCGGCGTTCACCGGAGCCAAGTCCTGTGGTGCCATCGTCGCCGGTTTTGGTATAGATTTTGGTGAGTACGACCATGGGTGGCCATATAGAGGGTTAGAAGCTGAAGCCCACCCTCGCGCCAAGATTCGTCATTCCACGATTCCGGCTGCAAAGACCAGCGTTCGACGAGTGACTTACAGTTGCCATGATGCTGTATCGCTCTGTTACGCGATAGCCGATCGTGCCCGATTCGCGGAACAAAACGGGACAACCAAGATGCAGGCGGTTCGGCGTTGTGCCATTTGTATCGCCATTGTGAACTGTGCCGCCGAAAGCGCCTTCAATGAAAAGCTGGTCGGTCACATCAATCGTCAGAGCCAACTGTGCATAGCCGAAATGGGTGTCGCCTTGAGTGCTAATTGAGGCACCAACCAGTGGCCGCACGGCTGCCAAACGGTCGAATACCTCGAAGGTCCAGCCAAGATGAGCCAAGACTTCGACGTCTAAGTCGACGCCCTTCTCCAGGCCAGTGGGCTCACGATACATGAAGCCTGCCCTGAACTCATGCGACGCCACGGTTGAAAAACCACGGTTCAGATAGTCTGCCCAAGCTTGGGAGCTCGGCAGGCATCCCATGCAAACCAGCATGGCGCTCATTACTAAGATTTTGGCGCGAACCATTCGAAACTCCAGCCCATTCAAGTCTTGGATAACCTTGGCGTGAATCAGTTGCAATCAACGAATTCGTTTTGCATGCAACTCCAGCGCTGATTGTGGCGCATTTGCACACTTAAGGTAGCGGATGGAAGCGGATCAGGCTCGGCTAGCAATCCAAGCGACGATCATGACCACAACGATGGCGATGGCCTGCAGGATGACACGCCACCGCATGAGCTGCTGCGAGCGGTTGGCGCTCCCGCCTTTCATCATATTGGCCAGGCCCATGAACAAAACAACCGCAACGGCCAAGAGCGCTGCAGCGACTACGATTTTCGATAACAAAGACACGGCCAATTGCCATCCGATTTGGTGAGGTTTGGCTCAGGATATAGAATAGGTCCGAATGACTGGCGAGTGCGCCAAAGCAGGGCGGATCGTCGCGACCAGTCTGTTGGATCAGGAGCCGCGAGCGCGCTCCAAAATGCCCGCAATGATGCGTTTCGGAAGGAGACGGTTGGCCAAAGCCATCGCGTGGGTTGGCTTTGTGACGCGGTAAATGGGGCGTGGGTTCTTTGAACTAAGAGCCGTGATCAACGCTTCTGTGACAGCTTCCGGCCCAAGTTCGAACCGGGCTTTGTCGCGGGATCGAAGCCGTTTCAACTGACGTTGATAGTCTTCCCTGTAGGCCGTGTTATCGAGGTCGACAGTCTGCTCAAACTTGGCCAAGGCGTTTGCGCGAAACTTGCTGGTAATAGGGCCCGGTTGGATAGAGATGACCTGGATGCCGAACTGGGCAACCTCGGCCCGCAGCGTGTCGGTATAGCCCTCTAGCGCAAATTTTGAGGCGGTGTACGGCCCACGATAGGCGGCCGCTATGAAGCCCAAAACGCTTGAACATTGCACGATGCGGCCATATCCACGGACGCGCATGATCGGCAGAATCTTTTGCGTCAGCACGTGCCAGCCAAAGAAGTTGGCTTCAAATTGCGCGCGCATGTGTTCGGATGAGATATCTTCCAGCGCACCGACCTGGCCATAAGCGCCATTGTTGAAAACGGCGTCGAGGCGGCCTTGGGTTTTCTCGAGCACAGCGTTCAGCGCACCAGAGATCGATGCCTCGTTGGCATAGTCCAGTTGAACGGCGTCAAGCCCTTCTTGGCGCAGAGCTTCAACGTCTGTGCGCTTGCGCGCGGTCGCAATGACCTGCCAACCTTGGCTATCCAGCGTGTGGGCCGCGTGATGGCCGATGCCGCTAGAGCAGCCAGTGATAAGGATCGAACGTGTCATGGCGTGCCGCTTAACGTGTCCGCAGCGGCACGGCTAGGTGCTAGGCTTCAAGCAAGCGCTTGGCGATCACTTGGGCTTGAATTTCCGCCGCCCCTTCAAAGATGTTGAGGATGCGGGCATCGCACAGGACGCGCGAGATTGCATATTCCAGCGCAAATCCGTTGCCGCCATGAATCTGCAGAGCATTATCGGCGTTCGCCCAGGCGATGCGCGCGCAGAGCAGCTTGGCCATCCCTGCTTCGACATCGCAGCGGCGGCTTTCGTCCTTTTCGCGGGCAGAGAAGTAAGTGAGCTGACGCCCAATCATGGTCTCGACTGCCATAATCGCCAGTTTGTCAGCAACACGCGGGAAGTGGATCAAAGCCTTGCCAAACTGAACACGCTCCTTCGCATAGCGCAGGCCAAGGTCCATAGCGCTTTGCGCAACACCAACAGCACGAGCAGCAGTTTGGATACGTGCGCTTTCGAACGTTTCCATAAGCTGTTTGAAGCCGTTACCCTCGGCCTCGCCGAGTAGGTTTTCGGTTGGGACTTCAAAGCCATCGAAGGCAATTTCGTATTCCTTCATGCCGCGGTAGCCCAGCACTTCGATTTCCCCACCGGACATGTTGGGATGGGGAAAGGGGTCATCGTCGCTGCCGCGGGGCTTCTCGGCGATGAACATCGACAGGCCCTTGTAGCCCGGTTCGTCTGGATTTGTGCGCGCCAGAACGGTCATAATATCAGCCCGTACCGGGTGGGTGATCCAGGTCTTGTTGCCGTTCAACGTATAAGTGTCGCCATCCAAGACGGCCCGGGTTTTCAGGCTTGCAAGATCTGAACCAGTGTTGGGCTCAGTGAAAACCGCCGTTGGCAGGATCTCGCCGGATGCGATCAAAGGCAGCCACTTCTGTTTTTGCGTATCCGTACCGCCACAGAGGATCAGTTCAGCCGCAATTTCGGAGCGTGTCCCCAGCGAACCAACGCCAATATAGGCGCGTGACAGTTCCTCGGAGACGACGCACATGGCCTCTTTGCCAAGGCCCAGACCACCGAATTCTTCGGGGATGGTCAGGCCGAAGACGCCCAGTTCCGACATCTGGTTGATAATCTCGATGGGGATGTAATCGTTAGCTAAGTGCCACTCATGCGCGTAGGGCTCCACTGCATCAGCGGCAAAGCGGCGCATCTCATCGCGGAAGGCCTGCATAGTTTCATCGAGGCCATCGACGCCGACCGTGGCAGCGCCGGAATCTTCCATCATGGTCGCCACAAGCGCCGTGCGTTTTGCCGGATCGTTACCCAGGGCAACGAGGGCGCGCACAGATGGATCCTCAGAGAAGGCCGTTATCACGTCACGCGAGACACCGAGTGCCGCCAGGCGAACAATCTCGCTCTGGTTCATCGGAATGCCGCCTTCAATCTGCGCGAGGTACTCCGCAAATCCAATTTCGACGATCAGTGCTTCGACATCGCCGTAGGCGCCTTCCGCCTGCATGCGTTGGGCATAAGCGAGCAACTCGCGAAGCGCTTCGCGATAGGTTGCCAACCAGGCCAAACCGTGGGCCGCATGTTGATGTTGCTCAAGCAAGGCGCCGCGTACCCGTCCGTCCTGCATGGTGATAGCAGAAACGGATTGCTTCGCCGCGTCATAAACCCGATTGACCGCTCCCAGTGCATCCTTCGCAAGTTGCAATGTGTCGGCTTGGTCGAGGCTCAGATCTTCAGCTAGGCTCATGGTGCATTCCTCACGACGGCTCGGGGATTCAACGCTGGGGATGGTAATTGTGCACTGCAAAATGGGCAACACAAGTTGACGGGACAACCCCACCGAAGGGCCTAGACCTCAGATCGCGTCGAGTCTTGCCACCACGCGTGATTTGCACTGACCGGTTTGAAAGCTGGGATCGTCAAGTCCAACCCTGGTACAAGTGCAACCCTGGTTATTGTCCGGCTTTCTCAGGTCGACCGCTCTGACTGACCAGATAAACACCGACAACGGTCACCAGCAAACCCGCAATAGCGAGGGCCGATATCGACTCGCCAAAAAGCAAAAAAGCCTCCACGGCAACCAGCGGCGGTATCAAGTAAATCAGCGTCGCAGCCCTGGAGACGGCGCCATGGCGAATGAGCAGCAGATAGAGGCCGATGGCAGCGAAGGAAAGGCCAAAGACTGCCCAACCCATCACCAAAGCAGTCTGAAGGCTGAGTTCAATATAAAGGGTCTCTGTCGTGAGCGCCAAAGGCGCGATCAACAGGGAGGCGCCGATATATTGGACAAGGGTGATGGCGCGAAGGTCTCCCTCGGGTAGGAAGCGTTTCTGGTAAAGCGATCCGAGAGTGACCGACGCTATAGCCATAACGTTTAGCCCGATGAGCCCGGCGTCTGCCCGCAGAGCTTCGGCTTCTAGCTGAAAAAGGTCAGGCAGAAGCGCAACGAGAATGCCAGCAAAGCCGAGCACCAAGCCTAGCCACTGGTACCGCGTCAGACGTTCAGACAACCAAACCACAGCAACGCACGCCGTGAGAAGCGGTTGCAAAGCCGCGATGATGCCGGCCAAGGCCGTCGGCATGCCGCGATCAATGGAAACCCAAATGCCACCCAGGTAAATGGCGTGGAGAAAAATCCCCGTCACGATTCCATGGAACCATACCCGCCTGGTGGCTGGGAATTTCACGCCGAGCACCATCATGATGATGGCGAGCAGCACGACGGCTAGCCCAAAGCGGGCCGTTAGGAAGGTAAGTGGATCAGCAAGTGGCGCTGCGGCGCGCGCCGATATCCAACCGGTTGACCAGATGAGGACGAACAGGACAGGCGCAAGGCGCAGAAGCATTTTTGAGTTTCTATGGAGTTTGGTCGGACAGCCAGCCAACTAAGGGCGTGTCTGGCCATATCAAGCCCCAGACTTGGCCGGGACTTGTCTTTCTTTGAAATGGGCAAACCAACGCGATCGCAGCCGACGCCCGATGGGCTAGCTCGCGGCGTCTAGAACATCCTCATAGGTCCGCAGGCCGGGGCGTGGTGCGCTAACGAGGCACGCCATGTTGCCAGGCGCATGCTCGTTCTTCCACATCTTGGTGTGCGCTTTTGGAATGTCTCGCCAAGCAAAGACCTCGGACATGCAGGGGTCGATACGTCGTTCAATGACCAGCTTGTTTGCCGCGGCAGCCTGCTTCAAGTGGGCAAAGTGTGAGCCTTGCACGCGCTTTTGATGCATCCAAAGATATCGAGCGTCCATGGTCAGGTTGAAGCCGGTTGTTCCGGCGCAGATGACGACCATGCCGCCTCGTTTCACCACAAAAACCGACACCGGGAAGGTCGATTCCCCAGGATGTTCAAAGACGAAGTCAACATTGTTGCCTTTGCCTGTTATGTCCCAGATCGCTTTGCCAAACTTGCGAACTTCACTGAACCATTGGCCGTATTCGTCCGAACCGACCTTCGGAAGTTGGCCCCAGCAATCGAAATCCTTGCGGTTGATAACGCCTTTGGCGCCAAGCGACATCACGAAGTCTCGCTTGTCTTCATCAGAGATCACGCCGATGGCATTGGCGCCAGCGGCGGCACAAATTTGTACCGCAAAAACACCCAGTCCACCGGAGGCACCCCAGATTAGCACGTTGTCGGCTGGACGCAGGACGTTGGGTCGGTGGCCGTAAAGCATGCGATAGGCCGTGGCGAGCGTCAGCGTGTAGGAGGCCGACTCTTCCCAGGTGAGGTGCTTTGGCCTTGGCATCAATTGGCGCGCTTGCACGCGGGTAAACTGCGAGAATGAGCCATCGGGAGTCTCATAACCCCAAATGCGCTGGCTAGGCGAGAACATGGGATCGCCGCCATTACACTCTTCGTCATCGCCATCGTCTTGGTTGCAGTGAACAACCACTTCGTCGCCGACTTTCCAACGCTTCACCTTGGCACCGACGGCCCAGACAATGCCGGAGGCGTCGGACCCAGCGATGTGATAGGGAACGTCGTGTCCGTCAAAGGGGGAGATTGGCTCGCCGAGAGCAGCCCAGATGCCGTTGTAATTGACGCCGGCGGCCATCACGAGGACCAGCACCTCATCGTCGCCAATGTCCCAGGTTGGGACCACTTCGACTTGCATCGCATCTTCAGGGGCGCCGTGCCGGTCGCGGCGTACCGCCCAAGCATACATATTGGCAGGCACATGTCCGAGCGGTGGGATCTCACCCACTTCATACAAGTCTTTGAATTCTTCAGAGGTTTCAGCAAGCGCCATGGTGGTGGGCCTCTTTTGCGTTTTTAACGACGACGCGCATCTTGCATGCTGCACCGCAAAAAACCATACGACCATGGTGTTGGCGAAGAGGCATTGCGGGCGAGCCCCGCTGGCATTGTTTGATAACCGATGAATTTGTCGGAGGGCCTTAAGGACAGGCTTACCATGTTCACGAGTTCAGCATGGCTTATGCGGCGAAGTAAGCAATTCCTACAGACGTGACCGATACGCTAGCCGACAAATCAGTCCGTTTTTGTATTCAATTCCCGCGCGAGGCCCAGAAATGGCGAACTACCTTCCGCCTTTTGTCATGGATAACCTGTGGTTCATCATTTTGGTGGCGAGTTTTTTGACATGGCCAGCGGCATGGATCGCTGATGGTGTGTTCAAAGACCGCGCATTTGGGCTCTTCGGCAACTACTTCTTTTTGATGATCGGATCGCTGGTAGGCGCAACTTGGATAATGATGCACCTCGGCTCAGCACACCGAACCATGTCGATGCCTCACCTTCCGTTTTTTGCTGCTGTGGCCGGCGCCAGCGTGGTCATCTTGGTCGCTTGTTTCCTTAAGCGCTTGGTGAACAGGTGAAGCGTCTTCATCCAAAGATGGGGTGACGCAGTGCGATTTGCGCATTAATTTGCCTGTTGTTGCAGCGCACAAGACGCTGCCGCCACGACAAGGCAAATGGCGATGAGCGAGAAACCGATCCGCGACAAACCCTGGATCTTTCGCACTTATGCAGGGCATTCAACGGCGAAGGACTCCAACGCACTGTACAAGACGAACCTCGCCAAAGGGCAGACTGGTTTGTCGGTTGCGTTCGATCTTCCTACACAGACAGGTTACGATCCCGACCATGTTTTGGCGCGCGGTGAGGTGGGCAAAGTCGGCGTGCCGGTGGCGCATTTGGGCGACATGCGTACGCTGTTCGACGGTATCCCGCTTGATGCCATGAACACGTCGATGACAATCAACGCGACGGCACCATGGCTTTTGGCGCTCTACGTTGCGGTGGCCGACGAGCAGGGCGCCGACCGTTCCAAATTGGCCGGGACAACCCAAAACGACATCATCAAAGAGTACCTCTCGCGCGGCACCTATGTGTTTCCGCCTGAGCCCTCAATGCGGCTAACCACCGATATGATCGGTTGGACCTATCGCGAGACACCCAAGTGGAACCCTATGAATGTGTGTTCCTACC
Organism: Hyphomicrobiales bacterium; assembly: GCA_965601715.1. GTDB lineage: Bacteria > Pseudomonadota > Alphaproteobacteria > Rhizobiales > MH13 > MH13. The sequence continues at coordinate 2,297,226 of OZ271835.1, forward strand.
ATTTGCAAGAGGCTGGCGCGACACCAGTACAAGAGCTTTCTTTTGCCTTGGCCACCGCCATGGCTGTGCTCGACACGGTAAAAGCCCGCAGCATCATTCCTGAAGAGGACTTCCCGAAAGCCGTGGGACGAATCTCATTCTTCGTCAATGCGGGCATGCGGTTTGTCACCGAGATGTGCAAAATGCGCGCCTTCGTCGATCTTTGGGACGAAATTTGCGAACAGCGTTACGGTGTTGACGATCCCAAATATCGGCGGTTTCGGTACGGTGTTCAGGTCAACTCGCTTGGCCTGACGGAGCCGCAGGCGGAAAACAACGTCTATCGCATCCTCATCCAGATGCTTGCAGTTGTCCTCTCCAAGAAAGCCCGTGCCCGTGCTGTTCAACTGCCTGCCTGGAACGAGGCGTTAGGCTTGCCGAGGCCTTGGGACCAGCAATGGTCGCTGCGCATGCAGCAGGTGATGGCTTTCGAAACCGATCTTCTTGAGTTCGGTGATTTGTTTGATGGGTCCAAAGAAGTGGACGCCAAAGTTGAGGCTTTGAAAACCGAAGCACGTCACGAGCTAGCCCGCATTGAAGCGATGGGCGGCGCCATTGCGGCCATCGAGACCAGCTATATGAAGCAGCAGTTGGTCGTCTCCAACACTGCCCGCCTTGAAGGAATCGAAAAGGGCGAACAAACGGTGGTTGGGGTCAATCGTTACGAAGAGAGCGAAGTATCACCTCTTGGATCCGGTGAAGGTGCGATCATGGTCGTGCCGGCTGGGGTTGAAGACGATACAATCGCAACGCTGAACGCTTGGCGCGCCGCGCGTGACGAAGGCGCTGCCCAAACGGCTATCATCGATTTAAAAGCGGCGGCTGAAGGCAACGGCAACATCATGGATGCGTCTATCAAGGCTGCCAAAGCGGGTGTTACCACGGGTGAGTGGGGTGAGGCCCTGCGGTCCGTTTACGGCGAGTATCGCGCACCAACTGGTGTTGGCAAGTCAGCCCGCGCTGACGTGGACGACTTGGAGGGCGTGCAGGCGAGTGTTGATACACTCTCCGCCAAGATGGGACGTCGCCTCAAAATTTTGGTCGGCAAACCCGGCCTTGATGGACATTCCAACGGCGCAGAACAAATCGCAGTGCGTGCCCGAGATTGCGGCATGGAAGTTGTTTATGAAGGCATCCGCTTAACGCCTGCAGAGATTGTCAACGCAGCCATTGAGGAAGATGTTCATATTGTTGGTCTTTCCATTCTTTCGGGCAGTCACGTCGCGCTTCTTAGGGACGTTATGCACCGACTGCGAGCCCAAGGCGCCGATGATATTCCAGTGGTTGTCGGCGGGATTATTCCGCCAGAGGACGAAACTGCGCTGAAAGCGATGGGTGTCGCAGCCGTCTACACACCGAAAGACTTTAAGGTGAATGCGATCATGGCCGATATTGTCCGGATCGTGGCCGATCGGTCCGAACGCGCTGCTTAGCGTCAGATCAGTTTTGGCTTAATTTCGACCGGTTGGCCAAACGCTGGCTTAAGGCGCGCAGGGTTAGCTGCGCTTATCCAGCACGAGCACGCGGCAAGTCTGCCCGATGCGACCAAAGTGGGTTGCCCTTTCGTGGCGGAGCACTGTGATAAGGCCATCGGTCACCATGTGATCGATGGCCTTTTCAAATCCCAGTTTTTCCCATGCAGAATCAAAAATATTCAGCGCGAACAAGCCGCCGGGTTTGATGGCGTCCAACACAGGTCGCAGCGCTTCTGGGCCAACATGCCCATCGGTGTACAATCCGCTGGAAACAGCTGCATCAAACCGTGCGTGTGGGTAGGGCAACGAGGCCGTTGCGTCGGCCTCCTGAAGTGAACGGTAATGCTTGGTCTTGGACGCTTCGCGTAACATATCCGGCGACAAGTCGAAGCCATCAATCACCGCCTTGGGAAAACGCTGGAGCACAGCCTCAGCTGTGAGCCCGGTGCCGCACCCAGCATCCAAAATGCTAGCAGCTTTGGATGTTTCCATGTGCTCAGCAAGGGCGCCAGCCACCAGTGCTGGCGCTTGATAGCCAAAAACGGCAACCAAGGCATTGTATTGTCCCGGCAGCCGGTCGTAGAGCAGCTTGAACGCCCGGCCCTTCAGATCCAACTGATCATGAGCTTCACTGCGAGTTTGGGGATCGGCGCGGTTCATCATTGTGCCCTGTGGCTTGAGATCTGTTGATGTTTAAGACTGAAACTCGTCGCCAAGGCTGTAGAAAAACTCCTCGCGCACGATCTTTCCATCTTTGATGGTGTAAACCGCAACTTCATCCATCGGAAACAGGTCGCCTGTTTCTTTGACGATCGCCTCGCCCTTGAACAATAAAGCAAATTTGTCGGGATGGTGGGGGTACGGGCCCAGAACGTCCAGGGATTTTTGCTCCATAGTGCTGGCCCAAAACTCGTGCTTGCCGCGAATTGCATCCCTACCCTCAAAAACTTGCGGGCCACCGCCTGGTTGCGCCATGGCCTCCACTGAGACGGCGTCATCTGCGTACAGCGTGTTTAAGCCTTCAGCTTCTGTGCCTGCACGACAATGGTCAGCTAGCGCCTTGCCAATATCCATTAATGTCATGATCTCGTATCCTAACCATCTCTTCCTTCAGACATCTTGGCATACTTCAGCGATATGTCACCGCACAGTTACGTGAGACGTCTAGCTGCGATTTGTAACTGACCATTGTGCAACCGTCACGACAGTGCGACAGGAAGCCTATGTCGCCTCTAGCTATTGTCCTGCCCGTTTTCGGGTTGATCGCCATCGGTTTCGCAGCCGCTCGCACCGGACTGATCAACGATAAAGTCGGCGATGGCCTGTCTGACTTCGTGTTCACGGTCGCCGTTCCTTGTTTGCTTTTCAAAACGCTGGCCACTGCCGACGTACCAGAGGCGTCGCCATGGATATATTGGGTCGTCTATTTCTCGGCGGTAATAGTTGTTTGGACGACTGCGCACCTTGCCGTGACGCGTCTATTCGGTCGTGATCGTCCCACAGGAACGGTCGGCGGATTTTCCGCTGCCCAAGCGAACACGGTTCTGATTGGGATCCCACTCATCCTCACCACCTTCGGGGACGCTGGTCGGGTACCGGTCTTCCTTCTCATCGCCATCCACTTACCGCTTATGATGACGGCGGCGACTATATCCATCGAGATAGGCGGTTCCTCGTCCGATAGCGCCGCACAAATGCTGCGCAAGCTTGCCGTCTCGATCTTCACCCACCCGATCATCGTCGGCATTTTGCTGGGCGTTGCCTATCGGATGACGGGGTGGGACATTCCAGCGATCCCATTCCAGATACTCGATCTGCTTGGTTCCACAGCGGTGCCCTGCGCCTTGTTCTCTGCTGGCATGGCATTGAAGCGTTATGGGCTTGTTGGCGATCTTCGGATCACAGCAACGATTAGCTTCCTCAAACTGATTGTTCAGCCCGCATTGGTGTTCGTTCTAGGGACGTTTGTCTTTTCCCTGCCGCCGGTTTGGCTTGGTGCTGCCGTTCTGTTTGCGGCGTGCCCTTCGGGGATCAACGCCTATCTTCTCGCCAACCGATACGGAACAGGCGTTCGTATCGCCTCATCGTCCATTGCTCTGTCGACGGCGCTTGCCGTGGTTTCCGTAACGGGTTGGCTATGGGTCTTGCAGACCTACGTCGCTTAGCTGGTCGCTGCCATAAGGCGCGCAACCAAAGTTTCGTGATCTACGCCCGCGCGGCGCAAGCTGCGGATCGTCTTCGCGCCTTCGGATTTCGACAGTTTGCGCCCATCCTCTCCCAAGATTAGGCGGTGATGGTGGTAGGCTGGAGCATGGAGGTCTAGCAGCTCCTGCAGCATACGGTGCAGCGTTGTTGCCGGCTCCAAGTCTTTGCCACGCACCACATGCGTGATGCCTTGCGCGGCGTCGTCGACCACAACCGCCAGATGGTAAGTTGCTGGACGGTCGCGGCCACGCAACAATACGTCGCCCCAGATGGTTGGGTCGGTCATGGTTGTAACAGGCGCGCTGCTTGGATCGGCCAAACGCTTTTCTGGCAATCGCGACACGCCAAGCGCCGCAAGGGCTGCCGCCATATCGAGGCGGATCGGCGTTTCCTCGGGAAGGGTGTCGGGACGTTCGGCTTTGTCTCGGTCGGCGAATGGGTAATGCGGGCTGCCATCTGGATCGGAATTCCAGTCGATACCCTCGGCCTTCAGACCCTCCAAAGCGCGAGCGATTTGCGTGCGCGACGCCGGCGCAGGATAGGCCAGGCCAGCATCGTAGAGTTGCTTCAGTGCGGTTTCGTAGGCACCGAGGTTTTGTGACTGAACAAGTACAGGCTCTTCCCAGGTCAGGCCAAGCCAGGCTAGATCATCGAGAATAGCCTCAAGATACTGAGGCCTTGCGCGTGACATATCGATGTCTTCGATGCGCAACAAAAGCCGCCCACCCAAGGCTTTGGCCCAGCGTTGGCACTCCAGGGCGCTAAGGGCATGGCCTAAATGCAAATAGCCGTTGGGCGACGGCGCGAATCTGAGGACCGGTTGGCTCATAATGCGATCCATAGAATGTGACGCCGATGTGGTCGAGGGGCTTTCGGCTCTGCGCACGCTTGACCCGGCCCTTCGAGCGGCTTTGGACACAGTTGACCATGTGCCACTTCGCCGTTCGACGCCCGATTTTGAAGGGCTCGCACGCATTGTTATCGCTCAGCAAGTTTCCGTTGCCAGCGCACGCGCCATCACAGCACGAACACAGGAGACCCTGGGTGCACTACAGGCTGATCTTGTAGCCTCGGCTGATGATGAGGCCCTTAAGGACTGCGGAATACCTCGTCCAAAGCAACGAACCTTGCGTGCAATCGCCGACGCCATGCCGGACCAGAGTGCCTTTGACGCGCTGAATCACCAGCCCGTCCAGGCGATTGAGGAACAGCTAGTGGCGATCAAAGGCGTGGGCCCGTGGACTGCTCAAATCTACGTGTTGTTCTGCTTGGGTCATGCCGACACGATGCCGGTGGGTGACTTAGCGCTTCAGAAAGCGGCAGCCTGGGCACTTGGTCACGATGACAAGCTGTCAGCCGAGGCGCTTCGTGAACGGTCGCTAGCCTGGTCGCCTTGGCGCGGCGTGGCAGCGCGATTGTTGTGGTCTTACCATGCTGTCGTGGCCAAGGGTCGCTCTGGCGTTGCGATTTAATGTTGTTTCTCAATCATGTGGCTGCCCACAAGCGGTTTCCGGTTTAGACTTCACATGCCTGTCATAAGCACTATACATAGCCTATGCGTAACGATCGTTGTGCGAATCGGACCGGGAGCAAAGCTTGACCGTCGCCGTATCACCGGAAGAGCTCCGCGCCACTGGCCACCCAGTGGTGACACCGGCATCCCGGATTATGAATCCGGAAGCCTGCCCGGCCTTGGTTCTCAACGCCGACTTCCGACCCTTGTCTTATTACCCGCTGTCGCTTTGGCCCTGGCAGGAAGCCGTGAAGGCGGTTTTTTTGGACCGCGTGAATATTCTCTCTGAGTACGAGACATTGGTCCGCAGCCCAACGACAGAGTTTAAGCTGCCAAGCGTTGTCTCGCTAAAAACTTACGTGAAGCCACAACGCAACCCGGCCTTCACGCGGTTCAACGTGTTCTTACGTGACCGGTTTGAGTGCCAGTATTGCGGTTCGACCGACGATCTAACGTTTGACCATGTCGTGCCGCGTTCGCGTGGTGGTCAAACGACTTGGAAGAACATCGTCACGGCCTGCTCACCTTGCAATTTGCGCAAGGGCGGCAAGATGCCGAAAATCGCGCAAATGTTCCCACGGCAAGAACCTTATCAGCCGACTGTCCATGATCTGCAGACCAATGGGCGCCAATTTCCGCCCAATTATCTGCACGAAAGCTGGATGGATTTCCTCTATTGGGACACCGAGTTGGACCCGTAGGCTTAGCCTTTTTTGGCCGGCCAGGCAGCCGTTACAAAACAAACCAAAGCCAGCGCACCCGCCGACAGAACATTCCACCCGGCGAACGACAGGCCTAACACGCGAAGCGCAGCTTCATCGCAAAAGATCACCCTTGTGTTGTCGAGTTCGTCCAACAGGCTGCCGCCGGATGTTGTTGGAAGACCGCCTGATCCACAATCGTTTGGACCTGGCCAAAAGAGCCACTCTGCGCCAGCTTGGAAAACGCCAGTGACGAGTGATGTCGCGAAAAACAAGCCTGCTACGACCAGCAGCCCCCGCGGAACGATGGCTGGCCAGCCCAACCGGACTGCGATCGCCACGACCACCAGAACCGGAATAGACGCGTAATAACCCTCGCGTTGCTCCAGGCACAGCTTGCAAGGGGTGAAGCCGCCAACAAGCTGAAAAGCCCAAGCGATGGCCAGCACAACACTTGCCATCGCCAACACTGCTAGGGCGACGCCGCCGTGGCGTTCATCGACGGGGAACATTTCGGAGGATTGGGCGCGCGCTACCATGCGCGAGACGTCACCGCGCGGCGCTGAAGAAGTCAACCACCCAAAGAGCCAGCAAGGGCGCGGAGATCAAGAGAAATGCTACCCATGCCAGGCCGATGATCAGACCTAGGGCCACCATCAGCCCATCTCGCTCGATCAATCCAATGGACGTGATCGCCACGCCGATGCCGGGAACAGTATTCGTGGATGGCAGCGGAACCAGAATAGACGCGCTCGGGATGAGCATAAGCGCACCGATAATGCGACTGGACCTAGGCCCAGATAATGCCAGCAACCTTGGCTTTGAGAACGTCTCGGCCCAACCAAACCATTTCTTGCCGCGGGCAACGATTGAACGCATGGCGGCGATTTCCAACTGGCGCTCCGCAAGTTTGGCGGGTAGCCACGGCGCATGGCGACCCGATGCCATCTGGCCGGTTAGGACGAGCATGGGCAGTGCAACGATCTGCGGTATGAGATAGACAAACGGCAGGCAGCACGGCAGCGCCAAAACCAGGATCATGAGACCAAAAGCACGTTCCTTAAGAGCCTCGGACAAGGCGCCCAACGTTGTATGGGTCTCATCGTTATCCTGGAGGTGTGCCAGCACTGCATCAATGCGGTCAAAGGCAGTCATGTGAAGGATAGTGTCAGAACCAGGAGCTGCCGTTGTGGTGATGGTCTTCATCCTTGTAGGCGCTTGTGTCAGAGGTCCCAACTCCAACAGAAGACGTCAAAAAAAGCCGCTGCTGCGTTACCACGCGGTGCGAGAAGTGCAAGCATTGGCCGCAATGGTGAAAAGAGGATTGACCACAAGGCCGATCCCAGTATGGTCCGCCCCATCTACCGTGCAACGACCCGGTTTGCCCCTGTGGCGGAATTGGTAGACGCGCTCGATTCAAAATCGAGTTCCCAAAAGGAGTGCCAGTTCGAGTCTGGCCAGGGGCACCATATACCTCTCTACCCCTCTGAATTTAAAGCGTTTATCGCCTTGATAAGCGTGAGGGTAGACCATGCGGAAGACCAATTCAGGTCGATATTTGTACCTTAAGAGGGGCATCTACTACGTCAGCAGGCGCGTTCCTGCGGACCTAAAGGGCGACTACCGCTTGGCACCTTTCCCTTACGCAACTGGAATGGGCGAACAACCGGAGTGGTCTTATCTATGCCGGAAGGAACGATTGGACGTTATCAAGCGCAACAGACCGGTAGCGTCCTACTCAGACGCGGTGGGTGTGGCCTTCATCGAGGCTATCCGGCAAAGCGGACTTCATGGGATAATGATGGTCTCAACCACGCCATCAAGAGAGATAATCAAGCGCGTCGATCAAAACAACAAACGAAATTCGGTCCGGTAGGTGATCTGTCTCGGCACAGGGGCTGCGTCCAACGCGTGGATACGCCCAGAATTACCACTAAGTCATTGGGAAAATTGGTTGCGGGGGCAGGATTTGAACCTGCGACCTTCAGGTTATGAGCCTGACGAGCTACCGGGCTGCTCCACCCCGCGACAAGGCACGGTGAACAAACGACATTCTCGTTGTTCATGCGAGGCCCTTATCTATGTCCGCGGTTCGACAAACACAAGGGGCGAGTTGGCGGAATATGACAGTTTCTTGGTAGGTTTGTCGGTGGCAAAGCTTCCGAGCACTAACCCGACGCCTTTTCCTTGTGCTCCAACGCCTTGGCGATGCGCAACGTGCGCAAATAAGCGGTGTTGAGCGCGAAGAAGAAGCCCTTCCACCCACCAAGCCAATGGCCACGCAGAAAGTAGTTGCGCAGGAATTGCAGCGGCATCTCGGTCACGAGGCGCAAGAGGAGCACACCACGAGACTTAGCGGCGATCTTTGCAATTTCGTGGTTGGTGAAGCGGTTGGCCTTGTCCACCATGTGAAACCAGCTGGTGATCGAATGATGGTGGATCGGTGCCTGTAGCTGCAGAACGGGCGTTCCTTGCGGCAACACAACACGGTCATACACCGGGTCATCGCGGTATCGGCCGACGCGCCGATCATAGAGCCGCACGACATTGTAATCATTGGCAAACGGGCGAGGACGGGCATCGCCCGGGTAGAGGTTCAAAATCCGCACACAGTAAGCAACGCCGTCAGGATCACCTTTGGCGAACAGCGCCGTCAGTTCCGCCTTCAAATCCTCCGTCACCACCTCGTCGGCGTCGAGGTTCAAGAGCCAGTCGTGCTTGCACTGGTCTTCTGCAAAACGCTTTTGCGCGCCGTAGCCGGTCCAATCACGATGGTACGTTCTGGCACCCTTGGCCTCGGCGATGGAGACAGTATCGTCGGTCGATCCAGAATCGACGACAACAACATCATCTGACAAGCTGGCAACAGCGTCCAAAACCGCGCCGAGGCGACCGGCCTCATTGTTGGTGATCACGAAGACAGACAATGGCATAAGATGCGCCTTAACAGGTTGGGCGGTCCTGTCCACCTTCGGACCAATTTGAAGTAAATTTTCACCGTTAAAGCAAACAGTTATCTCAAGAGGATTAAGAGGCGGTATGGATAGACGACAGGCTGTGATCATCGGCGCGGGAGACGGCCTGTCGGCCTCCCTCGCGCGCAATTTCGCTCCCGATTATGACGTTACTCTGGTCGCGCGCAGTGGCGAACGGGCGCAAAGCGTTGCAGACGATACGGGTGCTCAACTGGTGGTTGCCGATGCGACCGATGAAGCCGCCATCCGCTCCCTGTTCGATGCTCTGCCATCCGCACCGCGCGTGGTCGTCTACAACCCTTCGGCGCGCACGCGCGGGCCAGTGGCCGAGCTGGAAGTCGATACCGTCCGCAAGGCCATCGATGTGACAGCTATTGGTGCTCTGATCGCGGGCAAACACGCTACGCGGCATATGCTGGCTGCCGACCCTATCGACGGTGTGCGTGGAACGATCCTGTTCACCGGGGCATCGGCTGGCGTCAAAGGTTTCCCCCAATCGGCGCCGTTTGCCATGGGAAAGTTCGCCCAACGCGGACTGGCGCAAAGCATGGCGCGCGAACTGCACCCGCAGGGTATCCATGTTGTTTGGGTTGGCATTGATGGCCAGATTGCCGGGCCACGGGTTAGCGTTGATCCTGACAACCCTGATCGCGCGCTTGACCCGGACGCTATTGCGGCGTCCTACCGCCACCTCGTGGACCAGCCGCGCAGCGCATGGGCCAATGAACTGAACCTACGCCCCTGGGTGGAAAGGTTTTGAGGAAGGCCTAACAGCGGGCCTAAACAGTATTTGGGGTGTTGAGCACTCTTTTGCTCGATGGCTTGAAACACACGCCAAACTCATTGTTCCGCCAGGCAATCGGGGTTTTCGCGGCCCTCAAAATAGACAGCATCGCCCAGGAAAATGCGGGTGTGGGGTTCCGCTGTCGCATAACAGCGTTCTGCTCTTTGCAGCTGCTCTTCATCCAGTCGCGACGCAGTGAGGGCGAGAAGGTCAGACAATTTTTGCCTCGAAACCGGCGACGGATACGGCTGATCGTCATTTGGCCAGGTTTCCTCGGCCCGAAGCAAAAGCATGTGCAGCACATCGTCTGGAAGCACAATGCTGTCCAACTCCAGAGCAAGCTCGACAAGCAGCGCCCCGGCAGGCCCGTAATTGTCCTGGAACGGGTTGGCTGCCATTTCAGCAAGCCGCCAGAAATTGACGTCGCGCATCCCGTGTAACGTGTTCTGCGCTGAAAACCATGATGCATGAAAGAGGAATGGGCGGACCATCGTGCGCGAGCCGGTCACCTGCTGGCTATGCCGTGCAATAAAAGCCGAAAGAACACGGGCATCGGCTGCATAGAGGCAGGACGCAAGTTCCGGGAAATGGACCGTTAGAAACTGGTTCCGAAGAACGCGGTCAAAATTGCTGTCGACCCGAAACCCACTCAAAAAAGGGCGGTCTTCGATAAGGCTGTCCCAGAAAATGGCCTCCGCATGATGGCAATCGCCTACCTCGATTGCAGAACGGTAGAGGTCTCGATAGTCAAAATCCGAGTAAGCAAAGAGCGTATACCCAACCTCTAGGTCTCTCAAAAACTGCTCTAGGGCAGCGTCGGTGACGTCTTGATCGACACGAGCATAACGCCGAAGCCGAGCGGCTCGCCGTTCCATGCTCTCCTGCATGAACGGGCGGGTGGGAAAGTAATGGTAAGGGTCATCGTCGGGGCGGCCTTCATAACCAGGTGTTATCGTCAGTTCTGGAAGATCCACCCCAAAAAAATCATTGCCCATGGCCGGCGAGGAGAGCATGACCCATAGCGGTAGAATGAGCCAAGCCCGGCTTGGTGAAGCTAGGGCGACTAGTCTCTGGAACCGCCTAACAGTCATCGCACCCGAGGGTGACCCAAGCCTCTTGGCTCCGGGCGAGGTTCTCCTGAATGGCACGCCACTCACGGTCTTTGTCTGCCATGGTACGACGTGCATCCCTTAATTCTCGCTCTTTGTCACGAATACGCTCCTGCTGCCGTGCTTTCGCCTCACCGAGCGTCGCTGCACGCAATGACTGAATGATGGCCCAAGCGGCGGGATGGGATAGCGAAAGGGACACCGCGACACTGGCCGCACGATCGGCTCCCTCAAGAGTACTGTATTGGGTGCGCAGGCGTTCAAGCTCAAATTCAAGCCTCGGGATCAGATTATTTGCATCCACGTACTCCTGATAAACAACAGGACTGCGTTGATTGAAGTGCCGAATATTTTCTCGAACAGTTGCACAGGTTTGACAGCCAGACAATGATTGACCTCTTCGTAAGCAAAGAAGTCAGTTTTCAAGTATCCGAAGACTTTGGGCATAAGTCTTGTATTTACACTCGCCCAAACGCAAAAACCCCGCCCTGGTTTCCCAGAGCGGGGTTTGAAGAAGCAAAGTGTCGAGACGAGCTCCCCATGCTTGGCAGGCGTGGCATCCATTAGCAAGCCAGACCAAGTGCGTCAGCGTGGACACAAGGGAACTATGAACCTAAGGCGCGATGAACTGGGGCCTCTTATTCAGCTGCCTGCGACACGCACTGGGTCTCCGCAGGCTGATCGAAATAAGCCGTCTCACCCAAAAACAGGCGGACGTATGGCTCATCGGTCAGGAAACAGCTCTCCGCCCGAGCCAACTGTTCGGTGTTGAGCCGTGCTGCGGTGATGGCCAATAGCTCGATAAGCCGCTCTTCGTTCACCTGCAAAGGTCGCTAAGGGTCAAGATCTGACCATGTCGCCTGCGCCCGTAACAGCAGCATATGCAGAATATCATCGGGCAGGTTGAGACTTTCGAGCTCTATTGCCAACTCAACAAGCAAAACGGCCGAAGGCGCATAAGTCTGCAGGTGGCTATTGCTGGCCATTTCGATAAGGCGCCAGAAATTGAAGTCACGGCTGCCATGCAGTGTCCCCGACGCGGAGTACCAAGATCGATTGTTCACAAAGGGTCGGATGAGATCGCGGGTTCCTGTGCTTTCTAAGCTATCGTTGACGATCATCGCCGCAAGCGTGCGCGCTTCTCGTGCGTGCAAGCACGCCGCCAAGGCGGGAAAGTGAGGCGCGTACAGCCGGTCGCGGATGACACGTTCAAAAAAATCCTCATGTCGATAAATAGCGACGAAAGGAAAATCCTCAATCAGAGCGTCCCAAAGCATATGCCGCGCCAACCGGCAGTCGCCAGTTTCCATCGCCGCTATATACAAGCGCTGCCGCGCAAAGCTGGTGAAGGGCCAGTTCGTGAAGCCTGTTTCGCCCACAAGCTTGTCAATGATGACGGACACAACGTCAAAGCCAGCAAGCCCGCTATCACCAATCTCCTCGGCCATCTGGTTCATGCTCTGGCGCATACGTGAACGGTTGGCAAAATAGGTTTCCGGGTCCGTGTCGGGCGTGTAAATGGGCGGCGTGAAATTTGCGTCGGGGGCGATTTGGGCACGGGATGTCTGGACGGTCCACAGGCTTGATCCGACCAACAGGGCGAGTGCCATGGCTAGGCGTAGCATGAGACACGTCACGCTATCTGGACAAATCGACTTGGCGTAACGCCGCTTGATCGCCGCCAGCAATCTGCATCAATGCCTGAGCGCTGTATCGACGACGATCAACGATGACTCCAGGGGCACCACGCGCGCGTCTCAGCCCATAAGGGTCACCATCCAACACCGTACGGACGTTTCGCGAGAAGTTCAGCAGATTATAGCATCTGCTGCCACGATCCTGAGACACGCCCACATTGTGCTCGGGAGGCAAAACCGCGACTCCGGCTCCAAGGTACAAGCAAAAAATCGTAAGATCAGGACGTTGAGAGGAAAGGGTTCCGCCGCCCCAACGACCGGACACAACTGTGTCACCACCCGGATACCAAGCCACAGCCGGGCTTCCCCCGGAACCCAAATATGTCACAAGTGTACCGACGCTAAGATCATGGTAGATCCAAGTCGTATCCGACATAAAATCTAGCATCTTCTGATGGTATGTGAACGTCATAATCTTGTCTTGGAGCGGGCCAGCGTGGGATGTCGATGAGCAGAACAAAGTCCCAGTGAGACCAACGCACGCTGCCAAAAAAGTAAAAACGCAGGCCTTCCAAGTAAAACTGCTTCGCATGTTCAACCCTCCTGTATCGCACAATCGACAGAATGGTCCTCGCCAGAGCAACAGACTAGTTGCCAACAATACGTAACGTCAATTTTCCAAGGTCGACCCACCAAGCCCCAAACGCAAAAACCCCGCCCTGGTTTCCCAGAGCGGGGTTTGAAAAAGCAAAGTGTCGAGACGAGCTCCCCATTCTTTGCAGGCCTGGCAACGACCTACTCTCCCGTGCCTTAAGACAAAGTACCATCGGCGCTAGGGAGTTTCACGTCCGAGTTCGGGATGGGATCGGGTGCAGGCTCCCTGCTCAAGCCACCAGGCCGGCAAAGAATGGGGTGTGATTTTGGTCTTCACTCCGATCGATGATCGAAGCCTGTTCAGTGAGGTGCCTCTGAAAAGAGGCGCATGTGTATGGTGTAATGAGAGCAATCAAGCCAATCGAGCAATTAGTACTGGTAAGCTTCATGCATTGCTGCACTTCCACACCCAGCCTATCAACGTGGTCGTCTTCCACGGCTCTCAAGGGAACACTGGTTTTGAGGTGGGTTTCCCGCTTAGATGCCTTCAGCGGTTATCCCTTCCGTACATAGCTACCCTGCAATGCGGCTGGCGCCACAACAGGTCCACCAGAGGTACGTCCACCCCGGTCCTCTCGTACTAGGGGCAGATCCTCTCAATATTCCTACACCCACGGCAGATAGGGACCGAACTGTCTCACGACGTTCTAAACCCAGCTCACGTACCGCTTTAATTGGCGAACAGCCAAACCCTTGGGACCTGCTCCAGCCCCAGGATGCGATGAGCCGACATCGAGGTGCCAAACAACGCCGTCGATATGGACTCTTGGGCGTCATCAGCCTGTTATCCCCGGAGTACCTTTTATCCGTTGAGCGATGGCCCTTCCACACGGGACCACCGGATCACTATGACCGTCTTTCGACTCTGCTCGACTTGTCAGTCTCGCAGTCAGGCAGGCTTATGCCATTGCACTCAACGACCGATTTCCGACCGGTCTGAGCCTACCATCGCGCGCCTCCGTTACTCTTTGGGAGGCGACCGCCCCAGTCAAACTACCCACCACACACTGTCCCGGGCGTTGTTGCGCCGCGGTTAGACAATCATGACTTCAAGGGTGGTATTTCAAGGATGACTCCAGACCAGCTGGCGCTGGCTTTCATAGTCTACCACCTATCCTACACATGACGACACAATTGCCAGTGTGAAGCTATAGTAAAGGTTCACGGGGTCTTTCCGTCTGACCGCAGGAACCCCGCATCTTCACGGGGAATTCAATTTCACTGAGTCTATGCTGGAGACAGCGGGGAAGTCGTTACGCCATTCGTGCAGGTCGGAACTTACCCGACAAGGAATTTCGCTACCTTAGGACCGTTATAGTTACGGCCGCCGTTTACCGGGGCTTCAATTCGACGCTCTCACATCTCCTTTTAACCTTCCGGCACCGGGCAGGCGTCAGACCCTATACGTCGTTTTGCAACTTCGCAGAGCCCTGTGTTTTTAATAAACAGTCGCCACCCCCTGGTCTGTGCCACCCTCATCTGCTTGCGCAAACAAGGGTCTCCCTTCTCGCGAACTTACGGGAGCATTTTGCCGAGTTCCTTCAGCATAGTTCTCTCAAGCGCCTTGGTATACTCTACCAGTCCACCTGTGTCGGTTTCGGGTACGGTCAATGTTGGTGGAGCTATTTCCTGGAACACCTTCGCTGCCCAACCAATCCAATAAGGATGGACAACACACAGCATTCGTCACTACCACCTGGCCCACGAATATTAACGTGGTTCCCATCGTCTACGCATTTCTGCCTCGACTTAGGGGCCGGCTAACCCTGCGCAGATTAGCTTTACGCAGGAACCCTTGGACTTTCGGCGAGCGGGTCTTTCACCCGCTTTGTCGTTACTCATGTCAGCATTCTCACTTCTGATAACTCCAGGAGCCCTCACGGGTCTCCCTTCGCAGTCGTACAGAACGCTCCGCTACCGCGTGCAAAGCACGCCCTCAGCTTCGGTGCATGGCTTTAGCCCCGTTACATTTTCGGCGCAAAGACCCTTATTTAGACCAGTGAGCTGTTACGCTTTCTTTAAATGATGGCTGCTTCTAAGCCAACATCCTGGTTGTTTTGGGATCCTCACATCCTTTCCCACTTAGCCATGACTTGGGGACCTTAGCTGGAGGTCTGGGTTGTTTCCCTCTCCACGACGGACGTTAGCACCCGCCGTGTGTCTGCTGGATAGTACTCTCAGGT